>CP051238.1:0-190209 GCA_017794925.1 Aestuariibacter sp.
TTACGCCCAGTAATTCCGATTAACGCTCGCACCCTCCGTATTACCGCGGCTGCTGGCACGGAGTTAGCCGGTGCTTCTTCTGTTGTTAACGTCACAGCTGGCAGGTATTAACTACCAACCTTTCCTCACAACTGAAAGTGCTTTACAACCCGAAGGCCTTCTTCACACACGCGGCATGGCTGCATCAGGGTTTCCCCCATTGTGCAATATTCCCCACTGCTGCCTCCCGTAGGAGTCTGGGCCGTGTCTCAGTCCCAGTGTGGCTGATCTTCCTCTCAGAACAGCTAGAGATCGTCGCCTTGGTAAGCCTTTACCTTACCAACTAGC
The DNA here is from genome assembly GCA_017794925.1 of Aestuariibacter sp. Taxonomy (GTDB): domain Bacteria; phylum Pseudomonadota; class Gammaproteobacteria; order Enterobacterales; family Alteromonadaceae; genus Alteromonas. The sequence continues at coordinate 328 of CP051238.1, forward strand.
TAATCTCACTTGGGCCTCTCTTTAGGTAAGAGCCGAAGCCCCCTTTGGTCCGTAGACATTATGCGGTATTAGCAGTCGTTTCCAACTGTTATCCCCCACCTAAAGGCAAGTTCCCAAGCATTACTCACCCGTCCGCCACTCGTCAGCAACTAGCAAGCTAGTTCTGCTACCGTTCGACTTGCATGTGTTAGGCCTGCCGCCAGCGTTCAATCTGAGCCATGATCAAACTCTTCAATTAAATATATCGAAATTTTGAATTGTCGTTGTTGACACTCTTAATGAGTGCCCACACAGATTGTCTTGTTATAAATTGTTAAAGAACAGTGCAAACTCACTTGTTTGCTGCTTCAGCGTTCTTTCAGAACCTGCCGAGGCGGGGTGCGTATAATACGCTGTTAGTTTAGAGTGTCAAGCTTTTTTTTCATAACTCTTTTTGAGTTTTTCTAAATCACTTTAGGTTCCGGCTGTTTGCCTTGGAGCCCCTCAGAACTGGCGCGCATTCTACATCCCTGAGAGTAAGCGTCAACACTTATTTGTAATTTTAAGGCCTTTTTATTGAAATTCTTTTTAAACGCTTATTTTCACAACAATTCTCGATTATTTAAGCAACAACGCAAGGAATTTGTGAATCAATATTGTTCATTTTGTTATAAATGAGTAAAATTTCGGATGCAAACCTATTCTCTATAACAATATTATTAAGGTAGCATTATGAAAGTCAGCTTAATGCAATGTGTTTTGATCAGTCTCGTTCTTGCACTTGTTGGTTTCCTTTTCACTCATCAGTTTCCTTTAGATGCGTACACGCCAGCAGTGGTAGCGGGTTCTTTATTAGTTAGCGGTATCGTTACACCATGGATAGCTTCGCTGTTAACTACCAGTAAACCAGTAACATCTTCTTCTGACACAGTGATGGATGACAATGTCTCTACGCTTTATGTAGGCAACCTGCCCTATAAAGCAAATGAAGATGCCGTAAAGGCGTACTTTGAAAATCATATACGGGTGCAGTCTGTCCGTTTAATGAAAGATAAGAAAACCGGAAAGCGAAAGGGATATGGATTTATAGAAGTGATCGACGGTGATGTCGATGACATTATTGGTCGGTTTAATGATTCGGTATTCCAGGACAGAACATTAAAAGTAAGACCGGCAAAAGACAAAGTGCCGGGTTAATACTACTCTCTTTATATAGCAAGCCCCCTGACAGGGGGCTTTTTATTTAGCTCGTCTCTGTGTTGGACAACTTATTATTAAATTGATGGAAGCGATTTATCGCTGACACCACATCCGGCACATGAACATCCGTCATTTGATTAATGACGCCATTAATCACTTTCGAATAGTCAGTACCTGCTTCGAGCGTCTTATCAAGTAAATCCTGCATCGACTTTAATTGCTCTACATATGCTTTTAACGGTTCCAGTTGTTTACGCAGCGCTTCTTTATTGTCTACTTCACTCTCGTTTTGTTGGTAGGCAGCGATTTTTTCACTGACTTGCTTGCGGTCCAGCTGTAAAGAAAATCCAGCCAGCTCTTTTTCGTCAAACCCCAGCTCAAGGGCTTTATTGAAAGCAGATTCCATATCGCCATCGAAGAACGAACGACTAACATCGGTAATTTGCTTTAATAAATCACTGATCGCTGTTAGCTCGCCCTCGTCTAGTTCGCCTTTTACAGCAAAACTAATCCCACTGTATTCAGTGTACTGCAGGGACTGGTTGTAACTGAGTGGGGTCAAAGCCGAACCGGAGTTGGTGTCAACGCCGTTTCCTGTATTTGTTGCCGCATTATATGTATAGGAAGCATTGTAGCTGACCTGTCTGGCCTGTCCGAAATACAAAGACACTTCGTCACCATCTTTGGTTCTTATTACCAGACCTGCTTGCTCAGCATTCATGTTCTGCGCGAATAGCTGTTGCGCCATAATACCTGAAGCCGCTTCGCTTTCGCCCAGGACTTCATCTTCAAGCTCATTAATACCTTTGCCAATTGCATCCCTGCTTTTCTCAATACCTTGGGATATCTCGCTGTTCATTAAGCCAGCAAGATCTTTTTGCGCCATGGCAATACCTTTAGCGACACCGCTACGTGCTTGTCCAATCAGGTTGGTTAACGTTTCATCGTCGGCACCACTTTTCGCTGCCCCACGCACCACACCGCCAACGAATTTCAGTACGTTGTTGGCCACAGTTTCGAAATCAAATAATGATTTGGATGCCTCTGGTGCTGCGTTAGCATACTGGCTATTGTCGAAACGTCGGTCGTTTACCACCACATTCTGTTCCATCGCCGTCACGACGACCTTATTCGACACCGCCGTTTGTGACACATTTAACTGTACAGATTGTGTGGATTGCTGAAACTCACGTGCCTGGCGTAAGCCTTCTTGCTGAAGCTGTTTGTTCAAGCTTGTTCTGGGACTCTCAACTTTCCCAGGATCGCTCTTTCCAGCTGGAATTGAATCAACTGTCATAATAAAAACCCTCTCTCACCTCACAGATATTATCGGCGAGTTCGTGAGTTTATTTAGCGTCCTTTTACTATTTTCGCTTATTTTTTAAACTACAGTGAAATTGCAGAAGCGTGAAAGTGGAAGTTTTGACAAAACTCACTACAATGCCGCCTTTAATTGTAGGGGGAATTTAAGACTATGCAGGCAAATATGCAGAAAGACTATCAGGCACAGCTCGACATTAAAGCACATACGTTGTCTGCTTTGCTGGCTCCTTACTACCGCGACGATCTTGATGTGTTTGCTTCGCCACCACAGCATTATCGTATGCGCGCGGAATTTCGCGTGTGGCATGAAGGCGATGACCTCTACCACATCATGTTTGATCAGGCGACCAAGCAAAAATACCGGGTAGATGAATTCGCCCCCGCATCAGAAACCATAAATGCACTGATGACGCGCATTCTCGAGCTCATCACTCCCTCTGAAATATTGCGTAAGAAGCTTTTTCAAATTGATTACCTAAGCGGCCTTTCTGGTCAATGCGTCATTAGCTTACTCTATCATCGTCAACTTGATGACGCTTGGGAACAAGCCGCTACCGAATTGTGCGAGACACTGAATCAGTCATTTAATGTCAGCGTAATAGGCCGTGCCCGAAAGCAAAAAAAAATAATAGGTAATGACTTTATAATCGAGTCACTACCAGTAAACGGTAAAACCTATCAATTCAAACATATTGAAAACAGCTTTACGCAACCCAACGCTGAAGTGAACTGCAAGATGCTGGAATGGGCCATTGGGCAGTCGAAGCCTTTATCTGGCGATTTACTGGAGCTTTACTGTGGTGCCGGTAACTTCTCCATTCCTTTGGCAAGTGAGTTTGACTCTGTAGTAGGCACAGAAATAGCCAAGCCGTCCGTCGACGCGGCACAATACAACATTGCGGTTAATCATATTGAAAATGTGCAAATTGCACGCCTATCCAGCGAAGAGTTCGTTCAGGCGATGGAAGGTAAACGCGAGTTTGAGCGTCTGAAAGGCATAGACTTACCCAGTAAGAATTTTACGACCGTACTGGTCGACCCTCCCCGGGCAGGATTGGATCCTGATACGCTGGCAATGATCAGTCAGTTCGAGCACATTATCTATATTTCATGTAACCCAAACACGCTGGTAAATAACCTGGCAGACTTGTCTAAAACCCATGAAGTGAAACGCGCTGCGCTCTTCGATCAGTTTCCGTTTACTGATCACATGGAGTCAGGCGTCTTTTTGCAACGCAAGAAATGATTCACACGCCCGTTTAGTCGGGCCACTTTTGCCAGAACGCCAAACTACCCAGCTGAATAAAGCGCAATTGCTTCTTCACCCTTTCACTAATAGCGGCTTTTAATATTGCGTCAGCTTCCAGTGCATCCGCGCCAGCGCTAAATACCAATCTCACCATTGATTCGGCCTGAAGCACGGCAATGTCATGTGGGATTTTAAGCTGTTCGATGATGTAGTCGCTTAACTCATCAGTGAAATGCTGAATTTCACGTGAGACCGCCAGACGATAGGCTGCTGATGTGCCGGTGTGTTCGCGCAGGAGCAAACGAAACACATTACTGTTGGCCGTAATGAACTCCATAAAGGTATCGACCGACGTATCGATAACACCACCACCCGACGCAATACGACGGCGCGCCTGACGCATTAACTGACGCAACGCCAGACCAGCTTCATCTACCAGCGTTAAACCTAATTCGTCCATATCCTTAAAATGGCGATAAAACGACGTGGGTGCAATACCCGCTTCCCGTGCCACTTCGCGCAGACTGATAGCCGATAACGTGCGGTTCTCGTTAAGCAATTGAAATGCCGCATCTATTATACTTTGACGCGTTTTTAATTTCTGTTCCTGGCGACTCAACAGCAGTCCTCTCTTTATTCTTAGGGCTAATATTACCCCTATTTTCCTTGCGAAACACGCGATTTGAAGCTAAATTAGCGTACAGTTGTAAGCTGAGTTGTATTATATGAAAAAGCCACGTTTAATCATCACCAATATCCTGGTGTTTGTTATCACCGGACTCATCGCATTTGTTGGTGTGCCTTTTTGGGCCATGACACAGGGATTTGACACCACAGAAATCGTTACCACCCTAGTGTTGTTTTATGCAACGGGCATGTCTATTACCGCGGGATACCATCGATTGTGGTCACACAAGACCTACGATGCACACCCCGTAGTTAAGGTCGTATTGGCAATTGGCGGTGCAATGGCGCTGCAAAACAGTATTCTTCACTGGTCATCGGATCATCGGATACATCACCGTCACGTAGATCAGGATGATAAAGATCCCTACTCAGCCGGAAAAGGATTATGGTATTCACACATTGGCTGGATGTTGCGTGAATACCAGTCACACCGCTACGACGACTACAGCAATTGTAAGGATCTACAGAAAGACAAGGTGGTGATGTGGCAGCACAAACACTATCTGGCAATAGTGCTAATAGCTAACTTTGGCCTAACCGGCTTGCTGGGCTGGTTAAATGGCGACATCTTCAGCATGATTCTACTTGCTGGCGTATTTCGCTTAGTTGCCGTCCATCACGTTACATTTTTCATTAATTCACTGGCTCACTTTTGGGGCAGCCAGCCTTACACCGACACCAATAGTGCCCGTGACAATGGCATTCTGGCGTTCTTTACGTTCGGTGAGGGATACCACAATTTTCATCATATCTTTGAATACGACTATCGCAACGGTATTCGCTGGTACCAATTTGATCCTACGAAGTGGTTAATCAAAGGCTTGTCCTTTGTAGGTTTAACAAAAAACCTTCGTACCTGCCCGGAAGAACGTATTGAGAAAGCGCGTGTTGCGATGCAGTTAAAACGTGCCAGTCAAAAAGTATCCAAGCTCCCGAATGCGGAAGAGGTCATGCAAACGCTGCAGAACGAATACGATTTACTGATGCAAAAAATGACAGACTATTACACTACAAAAAAACGCATTATGAACCTGCGCAAAAAGCATTTAATGCGCAGTATGGAACGCCTTGAACTGGACTTTAAATACAAGGAATTAAAACAGTCCCTGGTATTACAAAAAGAGAAGTGGCTTAAGGTTTCACAACTCGAAGTACAGTTCGCGTAATTACCCCAAATTTCCATCTCATTGAACGGCAACACCTTTACAGGCGTTGCCGTTTTTTATTGTCTGAAACTTGAATATTCGGTAATTTAGATAACACTTTAGTATAAGAAGGCGCCGGATTCTTTGTATTACGTGAGAGTTTGGCATTTACCACAGGTACATATGGATATGTGCATACTCTCAGCGTACAGCGCCATCCAGTTTAGGCACCAACTGGACGCAGTGTTTTTTGCTAATTCTTTGGCAGGTATGCTTACATGAATGAATTGTTTGAGTTTTCAGAATCGCATAGCGAACCGATAAGTTCTACTACAGACAAGTGGAAAGTGCTGAGCGTAGAAGACGATCAATCCTATCAGGACGTGATAGCACTGGCTTTATCTGATTTAACCTTTATGGGCAAAGGCATCGAGCTCATCAGGGCGAACTCCGCTGCACAGGCTGCTACGATCCTCTCAAAGCAGCAGGATATCAGTTTAATTTTGCTTGATATCATTATGGAAACCGACGATGCAGGTTTTTATCTGGTTGATACTGTCCGCAACATCCTTGGGGATACGATTGTACGTATTGTATTGCTTACCGGTCAGCCTGGTATTAATCCACGCCAGGATGCTATGCAGGAATATGACATTGCTGAATACTGGAACAAAGCAGACTTAAACGCAGAAAAATTGTTGAGTGTGGTAGTCAGTAATCTGCGCACCTGGCAAATGTCTCATGAGCTCTATGTTGCGCGACGCGGGCTACAAATGATTGTTGATGCATCACGGGCATTAACCGCTAAACAGGATGTAGACGCCTTTGCACACACCGTGTTGGAAGAAATTGCCCATGTTATCAATATCCCTAACTCAGGGGGGATAGCCTGTGCGCTTACTGACGAACAGCACGAAAACATCTCACAAGCTGCCATTGTAGCGGCAACACAACACTTTCGCCCGTTGGTTAATTCTGATCTGGAAAATGTATACGCTTTGTATAGCAAGGACAAACAACGAGTCATACAACAAGCCGTCGCTGAGTGCATAGACCTGCGCCAGCACGTTTTCCACCAAAACCTCTCCGTTCTTTATTTCGATACCCGTCAATATGACAACCAACAATACCTGATGCTCATCGATTCGCCGCACAACCTGGATGATAGTCATTTATCGCTCTTACAAGTTTTTGCTGAAAACATTAGCAGTGGATTTGTCAATCAGGCACTGATGGACAGGCTTAGCCAGCTGGCCTATCTGGATGCCAGTTTCGGCATACAAAACCGAAATTGGCTGGTAAGAGAATTAAAGCAAATCAAAAGCAGTAATAGAAGTGAGTACACACTAATCCTATTTAGGCTGGAAAATCAGGACGCCATTGAAATGATGGTTGGCAGCGACTATGCGAATGCGATTCGCCGTGCTTTGGTAGCCTCTCTTAAACAACACTTCCCGGCATCTATGCTTATGGCAAGCTGGGATGATGATACGATTGGCATGGTGTTTCCAAAACAACAAGTACCCAAAATTTATGAAATTGAACAATTCAGAGGGCTCCCTCTAGTAATCGATAATGTCGATATACAGCAGCAAATCAATGTGGGTATATTGCACTTTAGCGATTTACCGTCGCTGGCTATCCATCAAATCGTGATCGTCGCTAACCTCGCGCTGAATAAAGCAAGGTTCAGAAATCTGCACGTATTGCAGTTCGACACACAAATGCTGAATAGCTTAACCGCGCGGATGAACATTTTATCCGAACTGAAAAGCGCCATTGCTTCCCAGGATAGTTTTCATTTGGCACTGCAGCCCAAAGTTGATATGAGTAACGGCAAGCCCGTTGGTTTTGAGGCATTACTGAGGTGGCAAAGACACGATGGTAGCATGTGCCCTCCAAGCGATTTTATTCCTGTTGCCGAGGCTTCAGGTATGAGCCTGGAACTATCTGAGCTCGTATTAAAAATGACTGTTGATGCAATCCAGCATATTCATAAAGCAGGCTATCATCTGCCAGTGTCTTTTAACCTGGCCAACAACGACGTTTCTCATCCGGCAATTTATCGTGCCATCGAAGCTTACATCGACACCAATCAAATTTTGCCGTCCATGCTTGAAATCGAAGTTACCGAAAGTCAGGCAACCAGAGACTACCGTGTGCTAAACCCTATTCTGACAAAATTTATCGGACTTGGTGTTAAGGTAAGTATTGATGACTTCGGCACCGGCTACTCTTCTTTGTCGCAATTAACCAACCTGGTCGCGACAACGATTAAGGTCGACAGGCAATTTGTGCACGACCTGACAGGTGAAGACAATGAAAATGCACTTCATATCATCCAGATGATTATCCGCATCGCGCAACGTTTTAATTTTGACGTTATCGTTGAAGGCATAGAAACCAAAGAACAAGAAGCCCTATTGCTGGAGAACGATTTCCGTTTTGCACAGGGTTACTTGTATGCCAAACCCATGCCGTTGTCAGACTTAATGGACTGGTTAGCGGCGAATCCGCCTGCGTAGCGTTTATGCCGCTAAGGAAATTCGAGCAACAAGGCTATTTACGCTATTTATGGAGTTTTGTATGGATTCTGTTTGTAGTGGGTGTTGCCTGTATTGTTGGTTACTACTCTTACACTGACAGGCTAGCCACACTAAAACAGCCCTTACGCGTGACACAGCGTTCTCAAATTGACACCGCATCTGTGTTGATTAATCGGAAAGTCAGTGAAATCGAAACCGTCATGCGACTGTTTAAGCATGAACTTGAACTGCTTAAACCAGAAAAAAGTACCATTACCCAAGCGTTCCGTACCTTGTTTAATGTGTACCCGGAATTGTTGCAGGTTCGCTGGTTAGACTTATCAGGAAACGAAAAAGTCAGACTGGAAATTACGCCCGATGGTTCGTTGAGATCCGTTGAAGATAGCGCCTTACAAAACAAAGCATCAAGGTATTATTTTGCGTCTGGTTTGCAATTAGAACAGCGCGAGATATTCATTACGCCTATCGATTTAAACGTCGAAAATGGTATTGTTCAACGTCCGTTTTACCCGACCGTCAGGGCTGTTACCAAAGCACATCAGGCTGAGCTGGGTGATGGTTTACTGGTAATAAATTTTGACCTCAGGCCACTGCTTGAGAATCTGAAAGCCCTGAATACAACAGACAATTTCCTGCTGGTGGGTGCCGGTACGGCCAAGTGGATTTTACACCCTGTTGCAGAGAGAGAGTGGAGCGTTGATTTAAGTACGACACCCGCCAATATCGTAGTGGAAGTCCCTGAATTATGGCACCAGTTGTCTGCCCATGACAGTGTCACGACACAAACCATGGGGAACCATATTGTGACCGCACAACGGATCGAATCGCCACACCAGGACGCAGGTGGGATGCAGGAAATTTACCTGCTGACTAAAAGTCATGACAGTTTACTCCCCTCTCTTCAAACCAGCGCGGTTAAACATGCATTACTTTCGGCCCTCATCTTGTGTTTTTTCGGCCTGATTGTATTGCTGCTCTATGTAAACCATTTCCAGCGTTTGAAGCGACTAAGTAAAGAACTCAAAGATGAAAGAGATTCTCTTAAAACTGCTTTAGACCAACAAACCGTTCTCATAACCGAGCTGGCGGAATCTCAGAAGCTATCATCGCTAAGTGTGATGGTTGCAGGACTGGCCCATGAGCTAAATACCCCGGTAGGCGCTACCAATATGGCACTGTCCAATCTACAGGCCTTACTTGAATCACTAACTAAACAGGCGAGTGAAGGACTGACAAAAGAACAGTTTAATCACTATATTAATCAGTCAAGTAAAGCCATCACACTGGCAGACGCCAATAATCAGCGTGCGATAGGTCTGGTGAAAAGTTTTAAGCGACTGTCTTTCGAACGCGCTAAGGATGACTTTTCTACATTCAACGTGCTGCAAACTGTCAGTGATCTTAAGCGCACCATGGCGGGACTGTTCAAAGAAAGTCATGTAACAGTGAATATACAGATCCCGGCCAGCCTCGAATTACAGGGGTATGCCGGTGCGTTTTCGCAAATTATTCAGATATTATTCAGTAATGCGATGGAGCATGCATTTAATGGCAGACAGGGGAATGAAATAACCCTCGAGGCCAATTCTTTTACAGACAAAACAGAGGTTATCGTTAAAGACAATGGCGTCGGTATATCAGAATCGATGCAAACAAAAGCGTTTGACCCATTCATTACCAGTAAGCGTCATCAACAACATACCGGCCTGGGTTTGCACATGGCCAAAGCCTGGATGTTTCAGGCCTTCGAAGGTGATATCAGAATCACCCAATCATCAAACGACGGCACAGAATTTACATTAACATTCCCCAAAATACCCAACCAGGCTTCCAATGAAGGCAAGGCGAGGTAATCTCCTCTCATAAAAAAGCGAATTAGTGAGTTATCAGACCATCGACTGATAATAAAACCCTAAACATATCAGTTGTTTTTGGCTAATATGGAACATAACGATTCGAAATACTCCACAACCTCAGGCAAGCGCAGCGCAGAATCATGACGACAAAAAAGACCGCAAAACCCAAATATCAGTTTGACGCCATAGTAATTGGTACCGGCCCCGGGGGTGAAGGCACCGCGATGCAGCTTGCTAAAGCAGGCAAACGCGTGGCAGTGATCGAGAAGTACGACGCTGTCGGCGGTGGATGCACACACTGGGGAACAATTCCTTCCAAAGCGCTTCGCCACTCGGTTAGCCGGCTTATCGAATACAATACAACGCCATTATTTGCCGATAATCACGTATCGCGGAACCTGACATTTTCAGACATTATGAAGCATGCCAGCGGTGTTATTAGAAAGCAGACCCGGCTGCGCTCTTCGTTTTATGACAGAAACCGCGTAACACTGATTCACGGCGAAGCAAGTTTTATTGATCAGCACACCGTAGAAATCTTACGTGCGGATAACTCTAAAGAAATCATTACCGGTGAGAAAATTGCGATTGCAACAGGCTCACGCCCGTACTGCCCGAAAGATATCGACTTTTCTCATCCGCGTATCTACAACTCAGACACCATTTTAAATTTGGATCACGAGCCTCAAACTGTGATTATTTATGGTGCAGGGGTTATTGGTACCGAATACGCTTCCATTTTCCGGGGCCTTGGCGTAAAGGTTGACCTGGTTAATATGCGTGACCGACTGCTGTCGTTTCTTGATGCGGAGATCTCAGACGCACTAAGTTACCATCTATGGAATAACGGGGTAGTTATTCGCCATACTGAGTCATACAGTTCGGTAGAGGGACGTGATGACAGCGTTATTCTTAATCTGGAGTCAGGGAAACGAATGCGTGCAGACTGCTTATTGTTTGCTAACGGCAGAACCGGTAATACCGATATGCTCAACCTTAAGAATGTCGGCTTAAAAGCTGACTCCCGAGGCCAGCTTAAAGTAAACAGTAACTACCAGACTGAGGTAGAGAACATTTATGCCGTGGGTGACGTAATAGGCTATCCAAGCCTTGCTTCTGCAGCGTACAACCAAGGCCGATTTGCGGCTGAAGCCATGTTGAGTGGTAATGCAAATGCCCACCTGGTAGATGACATTCCTACTGGAATCTACACAATTCCGGAAATTAGTTCGGTGGGTAAAACCGAACAGGAGTTGACTCAAATGAAGGTGCCGTATGAAGTGGGCCGCGCTCAATTTAAGCACCTTGCAAGAGCGCAGATTGCATCAACGCAAGTAGGTAGTTTGAAGATACTGTTCCACCGGGAAACCAAAGAAGTGCTGGGTATTCACTGCTTTGGGGAACGTGCATCAGAAATTGTTCACATCGGACAGGCAATCATGCAACAGGAAGGTGGCGGCAATACCATAGAGTATTTTGTAAACACCACGTTTAACTACCCCACGATGGCTGAAGCTTACCGTGTTGCGGCGCTTAATGGTTTGAACAGAGTATTTTCTGACTAAGCGAAATTGGCGTTGCGCTAAATCTCAAACACAAAAAAACCGGAGCTTAGCTCCGGTTTTTTGTTTACTATGCTTTAAGCGATTAGCGATTAGGCTGTGCTAGATTATTTTTTACTAGCAATGCATCTCGGTGAGCGACGATATCAATTGTCATTTTTTTAGCGTCAAACGTCATTGTGGCAATGGCGTATTCAGCCGAGTTTGCGTTGGCGGCCTCAACGATAGATTGTTGAGCGGCTTTGAATTGCACGTTGTTACTGATCGTATCAACCATGCAGCTGCTGTTAATTTCAAACGTTTTGGCATCCATGCATGCAAAAGCTTTATCGTTACCCGCGTTTGCTTGCACTGTAAAAGCACTAACGGCCAGCACAGAAGCTACTAAAAATTTACGCATGGGGACTTCTCCAATAATTAACGATATGTTAATACTACTGCATCGCTGCCGGTTTTTCAATCTAAGAACATAGTTTTGTTACAGCTTTATGACAGTCGATAAGAATAATAAAATATACTCAGGTACATTCCATCATACCCTGAATAGCATTCGACAGTGCGAGTTATGCAAACACGCTCTGCCCCTTCCTCCCCGACCCGTTGTACAGTTATATCCTGACGCACCGGTACTTATTATTGGCCAGGCTCCCGGCCTGCAAGCACATAACAGCAGCACGCCCTGGAATGATCCTAGCGGCGACAGGTTAAGACGCTGGCTGGATGTCACAAAGGCACAATTTTATAATCCGGAATACTTTGCCATTATGCCAATGGGATTTTGTTATCCCGGTAAAAAGCACGGGGGTGATGCGCCCCCCAGACCTGAATGTGCGCCGGCATGGCACAGTAAAATCATGCGGTTTCTTACCCCCCGAGTGACAGTACTGGTGGGAAGTTATGCGCAAAAATACTATTTACCGCAATACAAGTCGCTCACCGAGGCTGTGCAAAGTCACCATGGGGAGTCTGATATTTACGTTTTGCCTCACCCCTCCGGGCGTAACAATCGGTGGTTAAAGCAAAATGAAGATGCGCTAAACAAACAACTCCACGCAATCAACACAATATTGCGCAAAGTCCTGTAAAGTAGATTTAGTCCCTAAAAATCAGGTATTGTGATCGGCTAAGTATTCAATCAGTTGATTAAAGGGCATTGGCTTACCAAATAAATAGCCTTGCGCTTCATCACACCCCAACTTGATCATATGACTGGCTTGCTCCCGCTTCTCAATGCCTTCTGCAATAGTTACCAGACCCAGCTTATTCCCCAGGGTAACAATTGTCTCAGCGAGCAGTGCAGACTCACCAACACCAATATCCTTTACAAAGGAGCGGTCCACCTTAAGCCGGTGTAAAGGCAGTTTTTGCAGATAACTCATCGACGAGAACCCCGTACCAAAATCATCAATGGCAATGGTAACGCCAAATTCTTTTAAATCAGTAAGCGCATCAATAACGATTTGTGGTTCATCCATCACCACGCTTTCAGTAATTTCCAACTCAAGTAAACTGGGAGGCAAAGCATATTCGGTAAGTAAGCGCTTCACTTTGTTTACAAACTCCGGATCCCGGAACTGGGGTATCGATACGTTAACCGCCACACGCAGCTGCGGATAACCCAACTTCTTCAGCTCCCGCAAGCGTCGACATGACTCTTCCAGCACCCAATGACCAATCTCAACAATCAACCCGGAATACTCCGCCAATGGCACGAACTCTGCGGGAGAAATATAACCACCACTGCCGTCTGGCCAGCGCAGCAAACCTTCCATCCCAATGACCTTTTCACTGGCCAGTTCGATTTGCGGCTGGCACCAGAGTTCGAGTTTGCGATTAGCAAAATCTGTACGCAAGCGTCGAATTAAGTGCAAGCGCCAGGTGGTTTGTTCTTCAATTTCGGGGGCAAAGTATTCGAAATTGGTATTAGGCACTTTTTTCGCCCGGTTAAGGGCAATATTGGTTCGCTTTAATAAATCTACGCCTGGTACCTTTTTACTGGCATCCAGTTCGCATAACCCAATGGTGACATTTAACGGCATGGTGTGATCATCTGCCGTAAAAGATTGCTGAAAAGCGGCATTGATTCTTTCTGGCGTCACCACATCAGCAGGCCCAAGCAAGCCAAACACATCGGCTGCAATTCGCCCCTTTTGCACACTGACATCGAAGGCGCTGTTCAGGCGGTTCGCCACGGCCTTCAATAATTCGTTGCCCGTTTCCTGGCCCAGCCCATCGTTGATATCGGAAAACTGATTGATATCAACAAGCGCTGCGCACAAATTACTGCCCGCATCAGTCTTTGTTTGGGTATCTAAAATTTTAATAAATTCATTTCGATTCGGTAATCTTGTTAGCCAGTCACGGAATGCCGCGTTGCGCAATTCGTGAAACAGATAGACGTTTTCGTAGCCCACCGAAATACTGGTCAGAAAGACCTCAAGTAACTGCTTGTCCAGGTCACTGATACTGTGCGACAAATTCAAATACACTGCAGCTTCAAAACCAGAGCTATTCAAATACAGGATAGACACACCATCATCAAAGATGTGTGTTTTAGACAACAGGCAGCGAGAGACGTTTTGAACAATCAGCTCATTGTGCAGCTCTTCTATGCGTTCATTGATGAACTGCGCATAGTCACCCGCGGCCCCCAATACATAAACACCATCGTCGTCCCTATCCAGGACCGAGCCAGCTCTGGCACAGACAATGCCTTCTGCTTCCAGACCAATTAGCGAGCTTATCTGCGTAACAATGCCCTCACAAAAGCCCTTAATTGAATGCTCTTCCAACAAATTGGCAGACGAATGGATGATCTTTTGTAAGCCCAACCGACTTTGGTTGATGGTGAGAATTTGCTGATAAGAACGAATAGAAGATATAACCGTAGTGAGCAGCTTGGCCCGCGTCAGCTCGGTTTTCATCTTATAGTCATTAATGTCGTAAGTCTTAATGATTTGCTCTTCGGGGGCAAATCCAGGCTGGCCGGTACGCAAGATAATGCGGGGCTCGTGCAGCTTCAGTGTTTCGCGGAGGTATTCAACAACGGTTAACCCGGCATCATCCGTTTCCATAACGACGTCCAGGAGGAGAATGGCAATATCACGACCATGTTCGTCAAGAACGGCTTTAGCTTGCTTACCGGAATTTGCGTGTAGGAAGTTTAGCGAACGGTCGTGAACAACAAGCCCGGATAATGCGAGTTTTGTAACAGTGTGAATTTCTTCATCGTCATCGACAATCAGTATGTTCCACTGCCGCTTATTTTTATCATCGAGCTCCTGGTGACTGTCTTCATCCAGGAAAACGAGCTCGTCGTTATCATATTCCGCTGACATCAGTACTTTGGTATCTCATACACATTAACCCCATCCTACCCCTTAAAAGCTAATTTGCAAAGCAATCTCGCTATACACTAAAGTAATACAGAAATACGTATCTTCGCCACTTTTAGTGCTCAAATAGATGAAAATACCCTCAAATGCGCCACCTCATCTCGCCGGAGGTATTACGACGCAAAAGCCAGGCGTTAAACCCGACCAAACTTCAGGACGGAAAAAGGCAGGGACACAGCAAAGCGGCGCATCGCATTCTGCGTTACAGCAGCGCATTACCCATTGGTTTGCGCAAATTGGAGTCACCCCGCACGCGCTGAATTACAGAGGTTTTGAACCACAGGAAATTGCCAATTTCAGAAGGTTGAAAGAGCAAAACCGCTTAAATAACTTAAAAAGTATTATGACCATGGCGATGGGGGTTACCTACTCGGAAAGCACCTCTGAGCAGTTGGATCCAGACTGGTTTCACGCCTTTACTGCGATGGCTGAGAATATTTACTCGCCGGCTATGCAAGAGCTGTGGGGTAAAATACTGGCGGTAGAAGTGCAGCGACCAGGAAGCTTTTCACTCAGAACGCTGGAAACACTGACCTCGCTCACTCAACGCGACGCCGACGTGTTCAGCCGGGCTTGTCAGCTGTCGTGTAAACGCAACAATGAAGCCACGCCGGTTCTCATTACTGGCTATCATGTTAAACCGGGGTTGTTGAGTTTATTTGCCCCAGGCTCAAACGGCACGGTTCAGCATTCTCAACATGGACTATCTTATTCGGATGTGCTGGCCCTGAGCAATATGAAATTATTGTATGCCACTGAGATAGAAACCGGCTTGTTACCAAAAAGTACTCCACAAATATTGAAATTTGCACGCAGTAGTCTGCAACTGACCCCCAAAAGCCCTAATCTGTGGATATCCTATTATCGATTTACCTCGGTCGGCACAGAGTTATCGAAACTCATCCCTAGAAGTGAGTCTGAGCAGTTTATAGCGGAGGTTAAGCAGGTATTTGGCCGTTACTTTGCCGTTAGTAACGAATAAAAATGAAGAGAGGTGACGATTAAATACCGTCACCAAATTCGTGGAGTCCGCACTCGCGTTTCAATCCAAAGAATCGCGTGTCCTGCTCACTCATTCCTTCTTGCAGGGATTGTGTGGTGTGCCAATCACCAATTGATACATAACCTTGATCCCACAACGGATGATAAGACAGGCCGTTGTCCTTAAGGTAATAGTGCAAGTCCTTATTTGACCAATCAATAATGGGATACAACTTAAACTGTTTACCGACTTTTTGCAGTACCGGTAAACGCTGACGTGTATCCGCCTGACTGCGGCGCAAACCGGCAAACCATGTTCCCACATTGAGCTCTTTTAAGGCACGTTGCATGGGCTCAACTTTGTTCATCTTGTTGTACTGCTCGATACCTTCAATACCCTTTTCCCACAAGCGGCCGAAACGCGCCTCTTGCCAGGCAGGAGAGATACCTGCGCTGTACACCTTCAGATTCAGATTGAGCTTTTCTACCAGTTCGTCTACAAACTGGTAGGTCTCCGGGAACAAATAGCCTGTATCGGTAAGTACGACCGGAATATCAGGTCTGGCCTGGGTCAATAAATGCAACATCACCGCGGATTGTGCACCAAAGCTCGACGACACAATTTGCTCGCCAGGCAGGTTGGCCATGGCCCAACGTACCCGACTAGCCGCATCCATTTGCTCCAGTTCCTGATTGATTTCAGCCAGCTCAGATTCGGATATATCGAGGCTGAGCGGCTGACTAATCTGGCTTAGTTCGTGATTAGTCATAAAAATCCTGAGCGGAATTTACCACGGGTTTAATGATGTCTGCGCGTACCACGTAATCACCAAACGCTTCACCAGTCTGACGGTTTGCCGCCCACTGGCCTAACAGATCATCCAGAATGTCCAGAATTTCCTGCTCGGTGATGTTTTCCTTATACATGCGAGGAATACGCGTACCTTCACGGTTACCACCAAGGTGCAGGTTATAGCGACCCGGTCCTTTACCAACAAGGCCCACTTCCGCCAACATTGCGCGACCACAACCATTCGGACAACCAGTAACGCGGAAAATAACACTGTCATCGCTCAGACCGTGCTTGGCCATTAACGTATCCAGTTGATCGACTGCGCCTGGCAGAAAACGTTCCGCTTCAGCCATCGCCAACGGACAGGTTGGCAAGGCAACACACGCCATTGAATCCATGCGCTGAGGGGTAACATCAGGCTGAATCAGGCCATGTTCGCGAGCCAATGCTTCAATCACGTCTTTCTGATCCGCCGGTACACCCGCAATGATCAGGTTCTGGTTGGCTGTCATTCGCATATCACCCTGGTGGATCTTCGCGATTTCACGACAACCCGTCTTCAGGGTTTTACCAGGGTAATCCAGGATTCGGCCGTTTTCGATAAATAGCGTTAAGTGGAACTTACCGTCGATACCTTCAACCCAACCAATACGGTCACCACGGCTGGTAAATTCGTAAGCGCGGCTTTGGGCAAATTCAACACCAGCACGTTGTTCTACTTCTTTACGGAAGTTATCTACGCCCACACGTTCCAAGGTGTACTTGGTCTTCGCGTTTTTACGGTTTACGCGGTTACCCCAGTCACGTTGCGTAGTTACCACAGCTTCAGCTACGGCCAGCGTGTGCTCCAGAGGAATAAAACCAAAATCATCAGCTTTTCGCGGATAGGTTGATTTATCACCATGGGTCATGGCCAAACCGCCACCAACCAGCACGTTAAAACCTACCAGTTCTCCGTTTTCAGCAATGGCGACAAAGTTCAGATCGTTTGCGTGAACGTCCACATCGTTTTGCGGCGGGATCACAACCGTTGTCTTAAACTTACGGGGCAAGTAGTTGTCGCCCAGAATTGGCTCTTGATCAGTGGTTTCCAAACGCTCGCCATCTAACCAGATTTCAGCATACGCACGAGTCTTAGGAAGCAGGTGTTCACTGATCTTACGCGCCCAATCGTAGGCTTGTTGATGCACTTGAGACTCAACAGGGTTAGAGGTACACAACACATTTCGGTTTACGTCACCGGCCGTAGCAATAGAGTCAATGCCGGCTTTGTTCAGCGTCTGGTGCATCAGCTTAATGTTTGGCTTTAATACACCGTGAAACTGGAATGTCTGACGCGTTGTTAAACGAATACTGCCGTACATGGTGTGTTCTTCGGCGAACTTGTCGATAACCAGCCATTGGTCAGGTGTAATGATGCCACCTGGCAAACGGGCACGCAGCATCACATTGTGCAGCGGTTCCAGCTTTTGTTTGTTACGTTCTGCGCGAATATCACGGTCGTCCTGTTGGTACATACCGTGGAAGCGGATCAGCTGAAAGTTATCGGCGGTAAAACCACCCGTTAACGGGTCTTTCAGATCGGCTTCAATGGTTCCGCGCAAATGACGGCTTTGAGCTTTCAAACGTTCGTTATCAGCCAGCTTGCCTTCTACAATAAAAGGAGACTTAGTATCACTCATTAATAGACATCCTTCTGATATCGTTTTGCTTTACGCAGAGCCAGCAAGTACGCTTTGGCTTCCGAATCGTCTTTATTACCGTGGGTTTTAATGATGTCCAGCAAGGCACTTTCTACGTCTTTTGCCATGCGGTTTGCATCACCACACACGTACACGTGTGCACCTTCTTCCAACCATGCAAATACATCCTTGCCTTCTTCCAGCAAGCGATCCTGCACGTAAATTTTCTCAGCCTGATCGCGAGAGAAAGCCAGGTTAATGCGGCTTAACAAGCCACTTTTCACATAGGCCTGCCATTCCAGCTGATACAGGAAATCCTGGGTAAAGTTAGGATTGCCAAAGAACAACCAGTTTTTGCCTTCTGCGCCCTGAGCATCACGTTCCTGCATAAATGAACGGAACGGCGCAATACCGGTGCCGGGTCCAATCATGATCACTGGTGTATCCGGGTTCGCTGGCAAGCGGAAGTTATCGTTAGGCTCAACGAATACTTCTACTTCACCGCCTTCCTCAAGACGGTCGCATAGGTAACCAGACGCACCACCCTGATGACGCTTACCAAACGCGTCGTAATCAACGTGTGCAATGGTCAGGTGGACTTCGTCTTCTACTTCAGACTGGCTCGATGCAATAGAATATAATCGCGGTGTAATTGGGCGACATGCGTTTACAAAAGTTTGTGCCGCAACCGCTGCAGGATAATCGCGAACGATATCAGCGATTTGCCGGTCTGCCAGGTATTCACGCAACGCCGCTTTGTCTTCCAGTAATTTAGCCAGCGCTTCCGAGCCTGTGGCTTCCTGATACGCCTTCACAAATCCCGGGTAGCTTAGCGTTAATTCCAATTTACTGATTAACGCCTCGGCCAGTGTCAGTGACTGTCCGTCGACTTCAACACTTTCATCAGCATTGGCTTCAATTAAACCGATCAGCTCTTCTACTAACGCAGCGTCGTTTTTGAACCAAACACCCAGCGCATCACCCGCCTGGTACTGAATACCAGAGTCTTCGAGGCTGATTTCGATGTGGCGAATATCTTTCACCGAGTCACGACCAGTAATTTTCTGTGACGTCAGCAAAGTCGCAGTATAAGGTGCTTTTTTGGTGTAAGTTTGCGCTGCAGCGACCGCTTGTACCGCACTACCTTGTTGCATAGCGACTGCTGCACCGGCTTGTGCCGTAAAGTCACTTTTCAGCGACTCAATAAACTTCTCGCACCAGGCTTGCGCTTCGCTTTCATAATCAACATCGCAGTCCACACGAGGTACGACTGCTGTGCCACCAAGTTTTGCTAAACGCTCGTCGAAATCTTTACCTGTTTGGCAGAAGAATTCGTAGCTGGAATCACCCAGTGACAATACCGAGTATTTCAGATTGGCATTCTTAGGCGCTTTTTTGCTGCCGAGGAATTCGTGCAGTTCAATAGCGTCATCGGGCGGCTCTCCCTCACCGTGGGTACTGGCAACAATCGCCACGTGAGTTTCTGCTTTGATTTGACGTGGCTTGTAATCAGCCATGCTTAGCAGTTTGCTGGTGTAACCTGCCGCTTCCGCTTTGGCTTGCAAAGATTGCGCAATGCCTTTGGCATTACCCGTTTGCGAACCATACAGAATAGTCAGAACCGGTGCATCACCTGCAGTTTCTGCGCTGGCAACGGCACCTGCCGATTGCGGCAACGCCTGACCAGATGCAGCCAAACCGGCCAGATAGCCACTTACCCAGCTAAGCTGCTGTGCGTTTAACCCGGCAATAGCCTGCGTAATGGCATTCCATTGCGGCTCACTGATAATCGGCCCGGGTGCGCCGTTTGTTTGATTAGAATTTGCTGACATAACTCATTAGCCTTATTTGCATGCTACAAGGCTAATGAGTTTTAATGATAACTGGAAAGAATAAAATTAGCTTTTTTATTACTGAATGGACTAGAAGTGAATTTCCAGTCCGGCAAACACACCGTCGTAGCCTAAATCGGCGTACACGTTGTCCAGATCTTCGATATCAACGGTAATATCGCGATAGCCAACCTGCAGTGTCATATCGATCGCCAGGTTTTCTACGAATGAATAGGTCACTGCAACCTGAAAATCACTTACCTTGTGATCGTCAAACGATAAGTAACTGCCTTCTGCATAGGCAGACAACCCAGTAAAAGGTAAACCAACCTGTACACGGCTGTAAGCCATCGGGATGACGCCTTTAAAGGATACTTCACCATTTTCGCCACTGTCTGCATCTTCCACATACAGCGTGCCGTCAATGTATTTACCGTTCAGACCGATATCAAAGCTCACCAGATCGTTATCGAAAATCTCGTAGTACAGAATGATGTCGGTCGTATCAATATTGGTTTCTGTTAGCAAGGACGTATTCTCTTCATACGTATTACCGTCGAATTCGAAAGACGCTTGTAAATCAGTGACACCGTTGCTGTCCAGGCTGGTGTAGTTCAGTTTTACGTTTGGCACTAACGGTACAAAGTGCTCCAACGCTACGTAAAACGAGGTGTTCGTTTCATCGTCAAAATTAAACGTTGCATTCCCTGTCGAGCTTTCAGAAAAACCACCCGATGTAGAAGTGTTCCAACCCTGCGCCCCGGCATAAATACCCAGCAACATATCTGCTTTGGCAACAGGCGCTAAAAACAGGCTCCCCATTACGGCGGCTAATACACGTTTTTTCATCATTTATCCTTGATTGAGTAATTCAGACAACTCAATTATGGCCGCATTTGCACGAGAAATATAGTTCGCCATGACTAACGAGTGATTAGCTAACATACCAAAGCCACTGCCATTGAGGATCATGGGGCTCCAAATCGTCTGTTGCGTTGCCTCTAACTCTCTGATTATCTGACGTAAACTGACTAACGCGTTCTTCTTTTCAAGTACATCGGCAAAATCGACTTCAACGGCTTTTAACAAGTGTAAAAGTGCCCAGGTCGCGCCTCTTGCCTCGTAAAATACGTCATCTAACTGCCACCAACTGGTTTTATTTTGTAATGCACTGGGTCGAGGCGTTGAATTTGACGCCGCAGAATCACCAGCAAGATCGGTATTCACCCTTTCACTGCCAACACTGGCACTCAGGCGCTGCGACATACTGCCCAAACGTTTTTCGACCTGCTTTAGCCATTCGCGTAAATTATCTGCCCGGGTATAAAACTGACTGTCGCCTTGAGCGGGGTCGGCCAGTTCATTGCGGTAGTCAGCCAAAAACTCAATAGCTTCCTGGTATTGCGATTCTGCCGACGGGAACAGCCAGCTGCGGCTATCGATATTGAATTTAGGCTGCGCTTTGATTAACTGAGGGTTTTCCAGAGACTGAGATTGAGAACGGCTGAAATCCTTACGCATCGACAGTGCCATATCCCGCACCATTTCCAGCGCACCGAATTCCCAACTTGGCATATTGTCCAGCAATACCGATGGGGGCGTAACATCATTTGACAAATAGCCACCAGGTTTTTCCATTAGGGTTTCAGCTACGGTAATTAAGGTGGCAGTCACGGTATACCCCGGCACATCTTCAGGTGCACCAACCGAGTTAGCAGTACTCAGTTGCGCCTTTGCATTGGCTCTGACATCGAACGTTGATGGTTCGAAGCTCCAATACACACCAATCAACCAAAAAACAACGATGATGATGCCTGCTGTCAGGCTTACGGACTTTGCATTGAGGTACTGTTTCATAAAAATCCTTATTTCCTGCCGAAAAGTCAAAGAGGCAGAAACTGCCTCTTTTAAAAAATATGCCGACTATGCTATTGCTTCACGCGTTCAATGTAAATTGCTTCGCGTTAATCACAGTTTTACAGCAATTCGCGTATTTTAGCCTTAGTGAGCCACCGAATTTTTATTCCGGCCAACCAACATTACCACACCAATGATAAGCAATACCGGCCAAAACACACTCACACCGGCAAACAGCAGTCCTACAAGTGTTGCAACTATGGCAACCCCAACTGCTGCAGCGACACTAATTGCAACAATGAAACCCACTACTACTAATAAAACACAAATACCTGCCATCACTATCCACTCCAATGAACCACTCAGTATGTCGTCTCCCATCATGATGTGTAAGTCAAAGAACTCTTCACCTATACCGCCCAGAGCCTGACTTAACAACACCGCAATGAGTATTGCGATAATCAGATTTTTCATTACGACCTCCGTGGCAACAATACAACGGCTGCGATGTAAGCCGGCAACGTGATCATAGGCACGAAGATCAGTCCCAGCGCGGCGCCTCCACGAACCCATACAGGGTCTACTTTAAAGTAACGTGCAACACCTGCGCACACACCTGAAATCATGGCGCGGCTTAAATCCCGGGTAACTCTGTCGTTGTCATAAATCGTTTTCATGGCTTACATCCTCAGTGAATAGGTCAGGGTTATAGCCCAGCACCCCGCCGGGCCTGATATCTGCTGCTTAAGCGACTTTCTTCGCTTTCAGCTCGGCTAATGCCTTATCGATATCGTCATCTTTCTTCAGCGCATCAATTTCGGCCTGAAGTGAGCGTTTTGGCTCTGATGCTGTTAAGTCATAGGCATCCACTTTTGCTTCCAGCTCGTCCACGCGTTGCTCGTAATGTTCGAACTTGGCCATGACGCCTTCCATTTTGTCGCTGTGTGAAGCTTGCTTGGCCTGCATACGCACAACGGCTGACTCGCGACGCATTACCAGAGATTTTTGCTTGGCTTTGGCTTCGCTTAACTTCTCATTCAAACGGGCCGTATCGTCTTGTACAGAACCCAGGATTTCATCTAATCGAGTCAGTTGTTCTTCCAGGGCCGCCTTCTTCGCTTCAATACTTTGCTTCTCTACCAGTGCAGCGCGGGCCAAATCATCTTTACCTTTACTCACTGCAAGCTCGGCGTTTTCCTGCCAGTGTTGTGCTTGCTTCTCAAGCGCCTCGACCTGACGGTTTAGCGTTTTTTGCTCTGCCAGATGCTTTGCTGCCAGGCTGCGAATTTCTACCAATGTTTCCTGCATCTCCTGAATGATCAGGCGAATCATCTTTTCAGGGTCTTCAGCCTTGTCCAGTAGTGCGTTGATGTTAGATTGGATGATGTCATTGATTCTTGTGAACATTCCCATGGTGTAGCCTCCAGTTTGATTCAATTCAAAATTACTTGATACTTGCTATAGGGATTACAATTCACGTGCCAACTTTTAACCTTCTGTTTTTATTGGAAATTATTGATTTTCGATGTTCTAGCCGTTACGTTTCGTGTTGAATCGTTAAACAGATTAGTCAAATTGACCAAGCTATTGGCGATATTCACCAACCGTCTGAATTAGGCAGTATTTAATGCGAATTTGTGTGAACTCACTCAGTGTAAACATGCGTGCGCAAACTGACTTTTTCGCCAAAGCGTTCGGCAATCGGGTTAGCAGTGATATGACTTCGGGCAGCCAGGTTCTGGAGTGATCTCGCAAAAGCAGCCAAAGAAAGCGGGTAGTTGAATACCATGAGTGGTGGGTTAACGAAGTAGCTATGTTTTTTTGCACATAAAAAAACAGGTAACGTTTGACGGTTACCTGTACCTTCGGGAGAATCCCGGACTGCCTGCATGTTCTGCAAAATGCGGCTTAATTTTTTGCTTTACCGTTGTAACCAGTGACAGCGCAAAGGCAAAGACACTGAAACTCACTACCGGTAAAAATAATACATAGCTAATAAGTAAGGACTGAGCGTACATAATGCTTCCTTATACGCTTACTCGTCAGCAGTATTGCTTTCTTTTGTTTCTTCTACCTTTGCCAGGTCTTGAACTGATACAGAACCTACAGGCGCATCAGACAGTGATAAATGATAAGTCACGTTTGCAATATTCTGTTGAACGCTGGTAGCAATCTCTGCTTGAGTTGAGCTTACTGCGCTTGAAATCAGGCTACCCATTAAACGTTGCAGGGCTGATTCATTTGCATTTGCCTGAGCACTCATAGTTAAGCCTAAAGCGATAACTGAAGTCACAACGATTGATTTAAGTTTCATGATAATTTCCTTTTCAATAATAAATTAAGTTGCTTACGCTATAACTGATTGCGAAAGCTGTGCCAGCTTTAAAAAGTTTTTTAAAACACTGTTTTTGTTCGAATTTATTAATTTCTCTATTTTTACAGACCTAATTCACCAAACAAAAAAATCAACGAGTAGTGAAATTAACCACTCGATTGGTTAATTTAACCACAGCTAAAAAATCGGCATGCCTGGTTCGTTACAGTCACTACTATTAACGCTGTACTTGAAGCCAGGTTAAATACGTTAGAACAGGTTTAGTAATACCAGGTGTAAATAGCGAATGGACTCTGTGCAGAAGTGCGAAATAAGAGAGAGGGTTAAAACAATGAAAGATAAATATGTAGCGTTTTTAGGGCCACAAAAAAAACAGGTAACGTTGTTACGGTTACCTGTGCCTTCGAATCTGTCTTAATTTGCTGGTGAGGTGCGGTCTTATCTTTTGCTTCACGGTATTTACCAATGACAGCAAAAACGCAAAGATACTAAATATCAACACCGGCAGAAACAGTACATAACTGATCAGTAATGGCTGTGCGTACATGATGCGCTTTCCAGCTTTTACTCAGCAGTATTCTTGTCTTCCTTACTCACCTCTGCAGAGGCAATTTCCTGTACCGACACTTTACCTACCGGCATATCATTCAGTGACAAGTGATAAGTAGTATTGGCAATATTTTGCTGAACTTCCATCGCGATTTCAGCCTGTGTGGCTGTTACTGCGTTAGAAATTAAGCTTCCCATTAAACGCTGTACCGCAGATTCTTCAGCATTTGCCTGAGCACTTACAGCAAGACCTAACGCAACAACAGCTGTCATAACAATTGATTTAACTTTCATGGTGGTTTCCTCTTCGTTTAGTTGAACAATGTCTATGTTGCCAACTTAATAGCGAAACCTGTGCCAGATCGTCTTTAAAATTTAACCGATTGTTTTAACTAGTTAATTTGGATCCCATACTGAACCACCCAGCCTGTACAAAAATCACACGATCCATTTTTTGGTAAAATAGACCAACCTTGTGGTTAAATTAACCAACAGAGGACGATTGATAGTCGTTAGCCCGTTGTGCGGTTTCTTTCATTGCTGCTAAGGCGTTCGTGAGAAGCTGGGGATCAGGCTGTTTGCCAGTGCCATTTTGACTCAGGTAACGACGCCATACCCGTCCGCCAGGTTGGCCCTGGAATAATCCGAGCATATGACGCACTGCGTGCCAGGGCTTAAAGTACGGGGCATCCTGACGGTCAATATACGTCTGCATTGCCGCAACAATCTCTTCGCGGGTCAATCCTGGCGTATCGTCCTGATAATAACGCTTGTCTACCTCTGCCAAGATATAGGGGTTGGCATAGACTTCACGACCAATCATGACGCCATCGACATGCTGCAAATGCTCGTCAGTTTGTGCCAGCGTTGTGACTCCGCCGTTAATGTCGATGGTGAGTTCCGGACGAGCCAGTTTGAGCTGATACACACGCGGGTAGTTTAGCGGAGGAATGTCGCGATTCTCTTTGGGACTTAAACCCTGTAACCAGGCTTTTCGCGCGTGCACAATAAACGTATCGCAACCAGCATTGGCAACCACATCAATAAAGCGACTGAAGTCTTCGTATTCATCCATGTCGTCAATACCTATACGGCACTTAACCGTAACCGGAATATCCACTTCCTTTTGCATGGCACTAACACAGTCAGCAACCACCTCCGGTTGGGCCATTAAACACGCACCAAAGCTGCCATTTTTAACGCGATCTGACGGGCAACCTACGTTGATATTCACTTCGTCATAGCCGTAAGCCTGCGCTTTCTCTGCACAGCGGGCCATGTCATCCGGGTTACTGCCGCCCAATTGCACGGCGACAGGGTGTTCTTCGTTGTTAAAGCCGAGATAATCGCCTTTACCAAAGATAATGGCACCGGTTGTCACCATTTCAGTGTAAAGCAGTGTGTGACGAGATATTAATCGCAGAAAATAGCGGCAATGGCGGTCAGTCCAATCCAGCATGGGAGCGACAGAGAGTTTGCGGTTTAAGGAAGGTTTCGACTTATTCAATGTAACCAACTGATTTATAGTGATTTAGCATTTAAAAATCGAAAGCTGACATGTAATAGCTATCGATTAATACAGTGTTTTTTTGTCCTATTTTGACCATTCGATGGATCAGAAATGTCACTAAAATGGATCAAAAATAGGATCGAGATGGCTAATTATACGATAACCAAACGTGAAAATAAAAAGGGGCTGGTTTATCTGGTTCGTGTTCAGCAGATGTCATAGAAAGAAAGCATTATTCATTTTTATATCACGTTCAAAATAAATGAACAAAAATAAAAAATGAACAAAATCTTGCCATTTTGTTCAACTTGCTGCAATGTTCAATATTAGTGAACAGATATAAAAAATGAACATATGGACACTCTATTAGCTGAAGCAGCCGAACTATTAGCAGTAACAACACACTTAAACGTCACCCAAACGCATAATATTGGAGGTAATACGCAAGAAGCCAGCGGGCATTTAACTATTACCTACGGACTACAAAAATTTACTTGGGGCGTTGAAACAAAAAAAAGACTTACACGTCAAATACTGGCAAAGCTCACCCAATTTAAAACGGTATTAAACGATGAAAAAGTTCTCATCATCGCTCCCTACATTAATGAGAATCTTGCGGAGCTTTGTCGGGAAATGCAGATAGATTACTTAGATCTTGTGGGAAACGCTCACCTTAACCATCCACCGATTTATATAGATATTCGGGGCCGTAAACCACCTCCTGAGCATCAGATACAACTAACCCGGCAGCTAACAGGTAAAGCGTTCCAGCCTAAAGGGATGAAACTGGTGATGATGCTGTTGTTAAGACCAGAACTCGTCAACCAGCCAATGCGCGTGCTCGCTGACGAGGCAGAAATTGCATTAGGCACCGTAAAGCAAGTCCTGGATGATCTCAAACAACTTACCTTTATTGTCGATAAAGGAAAAAAAGGGTATGCCATCAATGAGAGAGACCAACTCCTTACGCGATGGCTGGATGCTTACCCTCACAACATGGAGGCAAAGCTGAAACAGACTCTCTATGTCGCCCAGGATTTAACAGAAATCCGTAAAACCCCACTTGAACCATACGGCGCACTTTGGGGCGGTGAGGTCGCAGCAGACGCTTATACTTATTACCTCAAACCGAAAACCTATCAAATTTACGCAGATGCCGAGGCGCATAAAACACTGTTAAAAAAATTCAGACTACGTCGGCTACATGCCAATGAAACAAACGTTACCCCAATCAGGGTTGTAGAGCCGCCTGTAGCAATTGAGAAAATTAAAGGTAAGTTACCAGGCTATGCTACGCCCTTACTTGTCTATGCAGAATTGCTCAACAGCGACGACCCTCGTAACCTGCAAACCGCGAAAAGGATTTACAATGACTATCTCGCTTGATGTCAGCAACAAACTACCAAATGGACTGGTTGAGGTTTACAGCCAAATTCAGCGTGCAGCCTCTGCCTTAGACATACCACTACTAATCGTTGGTGCTACGGCAAGGGATATCATTTTAGTTCATGGTTACAACGCTGCGATTGAACGAGGGACGCGGGATGTGGATTTCGGCCTGGAAGTGCCGAGTTGGGAACATTACCAAAAAATGCGAGATGCCCTGATCCAATCAGGATATACGGCACACGCCAAGAAAACACATCAACTCAATACCACTGACCGTGACGGCTTACCTTGGGAAATCGACCTTATTCCATTTGGGGGCGTCAGTGACACCGAGGGCCAGATCACCTGGCCGCCAGAACATGCTTTTCAAATGAGTGTGCTTGGCTTTGATGAAGTATATAAACATGCCTGGGACGCACTCCTAAACAAAGAGCCTGCACTTCATGTAAAAGTAGCCTCTCCGGCTGGTATCCTGTTACTAAAACTCGTTGCCTGGACGGGACGAGGTCGCGAGTACCAGGGAAAGGACGCTATCGATATTTATTACGTTATAAAACACTACAGTAAAATTCCCGACGTATTTGAAGCCCTTTATGAGTGCGATTACATGGAATTACAGGATTATGACGATATGAAAGCCAGTGCAATGATGCTCGCTGATGAGGTCGCGGCTATGGCACACGGCGATACCTTAAACTATCTCCGTCAGACACTGCTCAACAACGAACGAGTATTGGAACGTCTCAAGACTGATATCACTAAATTCACCCGTGCAGGGTTCGAGGAAGCTGAAATCCTGATTGACATAATCAAAGAACGATTAAATGTAGAAAAAAACTAACGTGGGTTTCCGATGTTTTCCGTCGATTTCATTAGACTAAAGCACTGTCACTTTTCGTTGAGCTCATCCTATAAATCAACGCTATTGTAAGTTAGCCATGACTATCGAGCATGGACGCGACAGAAATACACCGATTAATGGCTTGCCTGTCGATATTTTCCTTACTGTACTTTACTTCAAACACTGTGTTTATCTCTCACATTCCTCTTAAACTAAGTACTACCCGCACCGCATCACCTGATTTATTGAAAGCGAGAGTAAAATCAGCACCTCACACATGTAAATTTTATGTTATTCGATACCACTTTATCTTTTTCTTGTTTTACAGGCTGATAACATTGCCCAAGGCGTTGCATCCCTGCATTATGCCAAGCTGTCATCAGTAAACATTCAGGGAGCGTGTTGTGACGTTTCAACATTCTTATAAAATGACTTTTTCTGCTGTGGTATCGGCCCTGCTATTGAGTGCATGTGGACCAGCCAAGCAAGCAGACACCGCTGCTAATAGCGCTGCGCCAGCCAGTAAAGAGAAGAGCGGTTTAGCCGAACCTTTGGTAGAACATATCTACACTGCCGACCCTTCAGCGCACGTATTCGAAGGTCGTTTGTACATTTACCCTTCACACGATGTTGAAGCGGGTATTCCGGAGAACGATAACGGCGATCACTTTGACATGCGTGATTACCACGTTCTGTCTATGGACGAAGTGGGTGGCGAAGTTACCGATCACGGTGTTGCCATTTCAGTTAAAGATATTCCGTGGGCAGGCCGCCAATTGTGGGCTCCCGACGCAGCGTACAAAGACGGTACCTATTACCTGTATTTCCCCCTGAAAGACAAACAGGATGTCTTTCACATTGGCGCCGCTACCAGCGACAAGCCAGGCGGCCCATTTACTCCTCAGCCTGAACCTATTGAAGGTAGCTTCAGCATGGACCCTACCGTATTTGAAGATGATGACGGTAGCTACTACATGTATTTCGGCGGTATTTGGGGAGGTCAGTTACAGCGCTACGAAGGCGGCACGTATAACCCGGAAGATGTTTACCCGGCTGACGATGCGCCTGCAGTAAAACCGCGTATCGCTAAAATGGCCGACGATATGTTGTCGTTCGCGGAATCGCCAAAGGAAGTAGAAATTCTGGATACAGACGGCTCGCCTATTTTACAGGGTGACAACGACCGACGTTTCTTTGAAGCCGCTTGGGTGCATAAATATCAGGGTAAATACTATTTTTCATACAGTACAGGCGACACCCATAAAATCGTATATGCCACCGGTGATAACCCTTATGGTCCGTTTACTTACCAGGGCGTTATTTTAAAACCGGTTCTGGGTTGGACAAACCACCACTCTATCGCCAAGTTTAAAGGCAAGTGGTACCTGTTCTATCACGACAGCTCGCTTTCAGGCGGCAAAACCCACTTACGCAGCGTGAAAATGACTGAACTAACTTACAATCCGGATGGCACTATCGTGACCATCGATCCTTACCTGGAGCCATAATCATGTTGGAAAGCACTATGGATTCGACCGATTCAACCACCAGCACCGATAACCTGGGTTTTGTGGTCTTCATTAGTATTGTTGCGACCATCGGCGGTTTTTTGTTTGGCTTTGATAGTGGCGTAATTAACGGCACGGTCGACGGCCTGCAAAAAGCATTTAATTCGGCAAGTGCCGGTACGGGTTTCAATGTATCCAGTATGTTGCTGGGTTGTGCGGTAGGCGCGTTCTTTGCCGGTCGCTTTGCCGACAAATACGGACGTCGCACGCTGTTAATTGTAGCCGCTGTATTATTTATTGTGAGTGCCTGGGGTTCTGGTATTGCAACCTCATCCTTTGAATTTGTTATATACCGCGTACTTGGTGGCCTGGCCGTGGGTGCTGCATCAGTAATGGCGCCGGCCTACATTTCCGAAGTCTCGCCAGCCCGTTATCGCGGTATGCTTACCAGCATTCAACAGATCGCAATCATCAGTGGCTTGTTCGCCGCCTTTTTAAGCAACTACTTGCTGGCGGGTGAAGCGGCTGGCTCAACCAACACGCTGTGGATGAATTATGAAGCCTGGCGCTGGATGTTTTGGATTGAGCTTGTCCCGGCATTCTTGTTTTTCTTTATGTTGTGGTTCATCCCTGAAAGCCCGCGCTTTCTGGTATCCAGTGGTGCAACAGATAAAGCCACGCAGGTATTGACTAAACTGCAGGGCAGCGAGGCTGCCACACTGAAACTGGCGGAAATAAAGCAGTCTCTGGCTAGCGACCACCAACCGCGTTTGTCAGACTTAAAAGAAAAGGCAACGGGTAAAGTCCGTCCGATTGTATGGGTAGGTATTGGCCTCGCCGCGTTCCAACAATTAGTGGGGATTAACGTGGTGTTTTACTATGGTGCGGTACTCTGGCAGGCAGTGGGCTTTTCTGAATCTGACGCTCTGCTTATCAATGTGCTGAGTGGTGCAATTAGTATTGCAGCCTGCGTTATCACCTTGCTTGTCATCGATAAAATTGGCCGTAAACCACTGCTCAAATGGGGCTCTGTCGGTATGGCAATTACCTTGTCGGTGATGGTCATTGCATTCCTGAATGCCAGCCAGTCAACTGACGGCAAACTCATGCTAGGCGACTGGGGCACCACAGCACTGGTAGCAGCCAATATGTACGTGTTCTTCTTTAACCTGTCCTGGGGACCTGTGATGTGGGTAATGCTGGGTGAGATGTTCCCGAATCAGATCCGGGGTTCAGGCCTGGCAGTCAGTGGACTGGTGCAATGGGGCTCAAACTTTGTGATCACCATTACTTTCCCAATGCTGTTAGCAGGTATTGGCTTGGCGGGTGCTTACGGTTTCTATGCATTGTTCGCACTGCTATCCGTTTTCTTCGTGTTGAAGTTAGTTAACGAAACCAAAGGCAAAGAATTGGAGCATATGGAAGGTTAACGACTCTCCTTTTTCCAAAGCCCGGCCATGATTTGACCCCATGCGCCGGGCTTTTTTATTTTCACATTCCGCCCGACTATAACGTTTCTATGTCATTACCGTATTGCAGGCCCAGTGTGTTGCGAATGCTATCCAGTGTATCCATAACGCCTATACTATCCGCGTGAGACATGCATTTATCGCTGCTCTCCTGCTCAGCAATCAGTTGCATGGTTGCTTCTAATTGATATTCGAATCCGTTTGCTCGATGGGTAAACGGTTGTGTATCAATACACTCATCATCCACAAACAAGTTGCAGGTATTGCCTTCCCAAAATGGCCCGGGCAAATGAATGTATCCCTTGCTGCCGTGAATAGTCATGACGTTGCTGCACTGGGCATTAATGGTACTGACAAACTGGCTCACCGCACCAGATGCATATTGCATGGTCACGAATGTATTGTGATCCACGGGTGCGCCTGCGGGTGTGGTTATAGCACTCACCTGAACAGGGTTTTCCTCCAACAGGTACTGACTGATACTGACGCTGTATACCCCGAGGTCCAGCAAACTGCCACCCGCCAAAGCGGGATTGAGTAATCGGTGCGTAGCGTCGCCACTGAATTCAAAGCCAATTTGCGAGGTAATGTATTGCAACTGGCCGATTCGCCCCTGTTGAATCCACGTTTTCACCGTCGCGAAACAAGGCATAAAGCGGCTCCATAACGCTTCCTGGAACACGCATTTATTATGTTCTGATAACGCCACGAGCTCTCGGGTTTGGGATGCATTAACCGTAAGCGGTTTCTCCAGCAATAAGTGCTTGCCGGCAGCAAGTACCCGTCGCGCCACCGGATAATGATGGCTATGCGGTGTGGCGATATACACCACATCAACCATGGGGTCGTCCACCAGCGCCTGATAACTGCTGTGCAGCACACTTGCGCCATTCTTGTCGGCAAAAGCCTTACCTCGCTCGGTATTTCTGCTAGCCACCGCGTACAGCTCACCTTGCGGTAAGACCTTTAACGCATCGGCAAATGTTTGGGCAATATTACCCGGGCCTATAACGCCCCAACGGCATGTCATGTTGAATTTCCTGTTCTGTTTACACCCACTAAAACACCAAGCTTACCTTGCCTTTTCCCGGGAATGAAAAAGGTGAGTTTCAGAAATTTCGTATCGCATTTACTTAATCTGCGATTGCCTTTTATATGTATTCCATGCCTGTATATTGGCAACAACTACGTGTATTACAAATGATAACAAGGAACAAGGCATGCCTGATTACACGTTTACCAAGTGGCTGTTTGCTTGCGTCGCTATTATTACAAGTTCAAGCCTAACAGCGTCCCCCCGGGAGCGGGTAGACCTGAATAACGACTGGCGTTTTTACCGGTATGCCGACAACCAGCAAGCCGACGCGCTCATCTATGATACCCGTCCGGCTGTAAAGGGATTTAACGATAGTCAGGCTGCCGATACGCGTCCCACCGATGCCGTCTCAATTTCCAGTCAGGCAGATATTTTAAAGCCCTGGATACTGCCATCCGGAAACGCATTTATTAATGATCCAGCCAAGCGACACACCCGTCCGGCAGGTAACCCGGGTGAGGATTTCCCGTTCGTTCAGCACGACTTTAACGATGCCGACTGGCAGGCAGTCACCTTACCCCACGACTGGGCAATAGCAGGTCCGTTTTACACCGGCGACAACCCAAAAGTCGGCGGGGGTATGGGGCGTTTACCCAGTCATGGTGTGGCCTGGTATCGCAAACAATTTACCCTTTCAGATACCGACAAAGGCAAGCAAATTTACCTGCATATTGACGGCGCAATGTCTTATTCCATGGTGTGGTTAAATGGAAAATTAGTGGGCGGCTGGCCTTATGGATACAGTTCGTATCGTTTGGATCTTACCCCCTATGTATCAACCACCCGCCCAAATCAACTGGCTATTCGCTTAGACAATCCGCCTCAGTCTTCGCGTTGGTACCCCGGAGCGGGTATTTACCGCAATGTGTGGTTGGAAAAAACCTCACCGGTACATGTTAGCCAGTGGGGCACACAAGTTATTACGCCCCATGTCACTGCCGAAAGCGCGGATATATCCATTAAGACCGGATTAACAAATAATACTTCATCTGCCCGCACGGTCACTATGCAACACGCTATTTATGAACTGTCCGTCGATGGCCAATTAAGCCGCACACCAGTGCAAACGCTGACGTCCGAAATAGTCACTGTGCAGCCGGGCCGGGCTCAAACATCAACCTCTTTCACTAAACTGGCTAACCCCAAACTGTGGGGACCTGCCCCGCAACAAACGCCGCATCGTTATGCCGTTATCACCACCCTTAAAGAAAACGGCAACGTACTCGATCAGTACACCTCGGCATTTGGTATTCGTGATTTGCAATTTGATCCGAATAAAGGGGTCTTTATTAATGGTGAGCACATTCCCCTGCAAGGCGTCAATCAACACCACGATTTAGGCGCTTTGGGCGCGGCGTTTAACTTGCGTGCCGCAGAACGTCAGTTAGAAATATTGCAGGAAATGGGCGTGAACGCGATTCGCATGGCGCACAATCCTCCCGCCCCAGAACTGCTAACGCTCACCGATAAAATGGGTATCCTGGTATTAAACGAATCCTTCGACAGCTGGTATAAGAAAAAGACGCCGCTTGATTTTCATCTGATTTTTGCCGACTGGCACGAACAGGATCTACGCGCGTTGGTGCGCCGGGATAAAAATCATCCTTCCGTGATCATGTGGTATATCGGCAATGAAGTCGGTGAGCAGTACACTGGCGAAGACGGCGCAAAAGTAGCGCTGGCACTAAAAGCCATTGTAAAAAGTGAAGACCCGACGCGCCCTGTCACCGCATCGATGAACTGGGCGAAAGCAGATTTTCCTTTCAGTGCAGCAATGGATTTAATCAGTCTCAACTATCAGGGCGAAGGAATACGACAGGCACCTGAGTTCGAGGGGACCAATCGTATTCGTACGCCCCCCTCTTACCCGGCATTTCACACGGCCCATCCGGACAAAGTCATTCTGTCCAGCGAAACGGCTTCTGCTTTCAGTTCCCGCGGGATTTATTTATTCCCTGTGACACCGGAATTCAGTGCGCCTGTGCGCGATGGGCGCGGTGGAGACTCCCGTATTCATCAGGTCAGTAGTTATGAATTACATGCCGTCGACTTCGGCTCATCTGCCGACAAGGTATTCCGCTATATCGATACACATCCATACGTTGCGGGGCAGTTTGTGTGGAATGGATTCGATTATATCGGTGAGCCCACACCTTACTATTCAGCGCGCAGTTCCTATTCGGGCATGATCGATCTGGCTGGTTTCAAGAAAGACCGGTTTTATTTGTATCAAAGTCAGTGGCAGCCAGAGCTCCCTATGGCGCATATTCTGCCTCATTGGAACTGGCAGGGACGTGAGGGCGAAATCACACCCATTCATGTATTTACCTCAGGCGATGAAGTAGAGCTGTTCATCAATGGCGCGTCCAAAGGACGTAAAATGAAAGCGTCACTGGAATACCGCATAAGGTTTGATGACATTCGCTACACACCTGGCAGTGTGGAAGTGGTTGCCTATAAAGACGGGAAGCCATGGGCCCATGATCGGGTTGAAACCACTGGTCCTGCTGCAGCCCTTGCAGCATCTGCCGACCGCAGTGTTATTCATGCCGACGGTCGCGACTTGTCATTCGTTACGGTAGATATTGTTGATGAGGCGGGCCGCTTCGTTCCTACTGCGACCCACAACATTGCCTTTACCCTTAGTGGACCTGGCCGCATTGTGGCCACCGACAACGGCGATTCCACCGACTTTACGCCATTTGTGTCACATCAGCGCAATGCGTTTAGTGGCAAGGTACTGGTTATCATTCAGAGTGAAAACCACGACAGTGGAGACATCATTCTTACCGCGACCAATAAAGAACTGGGCACCACGTCACTGCGGATTCGGTCGAAATAGCCTGCATATGAAACAGAGGCTGCCACAATGATCGGTTTTTATAAGCGAGCTCTCTACGGCCTGCTTATATTACTTGTTACCAGTATTGTTCTGGTTCTGATTGCTCTCGACCAGACGTTTCTGAGCAGTCCGCTCATGCCTCGGCAAGCAAGCACCTATGGTTGGTTCAGTGAAACAGATACCGACCAGTATGACGGCGGCAGTTCAACCGCTTTCCTCAGTGACGACAGCTTTTTACTGGATGCTGAATTGCGCTTAACCGAGACGATAGAGCGACCGTATACCGCCGTATCCATGGTTTTTCACGATGCCAACAACCAGCGTATACACCGTGATCTCAGCGCCTATCAACAAATCACCTTTCAAATAAAGTGCTCCACCAACACTGTACTAACTATGCTTGTGTACACGGTAGATCCGGTCATTACCCAGCCTCATAACTATCTGACTTACCGGGCACCCCATAGCTACTTTAACTGCAGTAGCCAATGGCAACCCGTTAACCTGGACCTTACCGATATGACCCTGCCGGCGTGGTGGCTCCATATGTTTAACCTGAATCTTGCCGACAACGGATATTCACTGGAGCAGGTCGCGAAAATTCAAATAGGCACCACGGCACAAAGCCCGCTCAACGAAACGATTCGGCTACAGGTAAATTCCCTGACCCTGCGCGGTGAGGATTGGCACTATTTGTACCTGACAGCAGGCCTGTTGTTGCTACTTTGGCTTGGCTATATCGTTTGGTTTGTGCGCGACCATGGCAACGCGTTGGTGTCGGGGCTACAACACAAAATCTTAAGCGAGCGTCCGTTGGTTGCTTATCAGCAGCTCTCGTTAGCCCCACACCGCAATACACCCAGCGATGCCATTATCCGGTATCTGGCTGAACATTTTTCAAACCCGGACCTC
The DNA here is from genome assembly GCA_017794925.1 of Aestuariibacter sp. Classification (GTDB taxonomy): domain Bacteria; phylum Pseudomonadota; class Gammaproteobacteria; order Enterobacterales; family Alteromonadaceae; genus Alteromonas. The sequence continues at coordinate 36,866 of CP051238.1, forward strand.
AATGTGGAAATGGCTGTTAATGCGTTGGGTATCAATCGCACCAAAATGAATGAGTTGTTAAAAGCTGAACTTGGTCTGACGTTTACGGGGTACCTGAATAAGCTTCGCTTAGCCGAAGCCAGTCGCTTACTTTCAATTACCGACAACGGTAATATCGCTGATATTGCCTACGCCGTTGGCTATAAAAATATCTCGTACTTCAACAAACTGTTTAAAGAGGAATACGGCTGCACACCGAAATCTTTTAAACAACACTTCGATAAAGCCAGCTCTCCCCAAAGCGAACAGAACAGCCACTAACACTAATCGCAAATAAACTAACAATTTTTGCAAATCACAATAAATACAGTGAGCTACGTGTATGTTAAGACAACAACATTGAGTACCCTGACGTCCTCATACCAACAAGTGAGTTGACATAAAAACACGAAACGCAACTCGCCAAAACAATAATCAGAGGCCTGAACCATGACATATCGCAGCGGTATTGTGCTACTTATCACCCTGTTCCTGTTTGCCTGCGGCGGTGGTGGCGCGAGTACGCAAACGCCTCCCACACCTAATACGCCGGCGCCGTCCAATCCTGGCAACAGCGGAACGCCAGATACCTTGTATCCGGATTACAATACCACACCGCAGTCAGCCGATATGACGGGCATGGAAAAAGATGCGCAGCAAATTGCCGCTGATATCAGGTTGGGTTGGAACATAGGAAACACCATGGAGGCCACCGGTGGTGAAACGGACTGGGGAAACCCGGAAGTGTCTGCTGCGCTCATTAAGCTGGTCAAAGACAGTGGTTTTAATGCCATTCGCATTCCTCTGGCGTGGGATCAATACGCCGATCAGGACAGTGCAAAAATAGACGACGCCTGGTTAGACCGCGTTCACGACGTCGTGCAAATGTGTATCGACGAAAATCTCTATGTACTGGTAAACATTCACTGGGATGGCGGTTGGCTGGAAAATAACGTCGCCACTGAACAACAGGACAATGTGAATGCCAAACAACGCGCATTCTGGCAGCAAATTGCCACTAAACTTCGCGACTTCGACCAAAAGCTCCTGTTTGCCAGCGCTAACGAACCCGCCGTCGAAGATGCCGAACAAATGGAAGTGTTACTGACTTACCATCAAACCTTTGTTGACGCAGTGCGCGAAACCGGCGGCAAGAATGCCTACCGTACCTTAGTGGTTCAGGGGCCCACTACCGATATAGAAAAAACGAACGATCTCTGGACCCATATGCCGGTCGATACCATTACCAATCGCCTGATGGCAGAAGTCCACTTTTACACGCCCTATCAGTTCACCCTGATGCGCGAAGACGAAAGCTGGGGGGCACAATTTTACTTCTGGGGCGAGGCTTATCATTCAGATACTCAACCTGAACGCAACGCGACATTTGGTGATGAAACACTGCTGGAAGAGCAGTTTGCGTTAATGAAAGTGCAGTTTGTTGATATGGGCATTCCGGTTATTCTGGGGGAATTTTCGGCCATGCGACGCACCAACCTGACCGGCGACGATCTTCAACGTCATTTAGACAGTCGGGCCTATTACCACCAGTACGTGGTTGAAGCGGCGCTGCGTAACGGCCTACTGCCTTTTTACTGGGACAACGGTAGCCTTGACGACTTGAACTCAGGTATCTTCGACCGTCATCAAAATACCGTCTTCGACCAACAAACCCTAGATGCGCTACTAGCCGGTGAACAAGCCGCCCCGTAATACCAGTTTGGGAAGGGTAACCCGCCTGCGGGTTACCGGACATAGCCTGCCACGTCCTGTTGGCAGGCTATTTTCTTCACAACGTAAAATTACCCCCACCAGGCTTTTCTTACCGCCCTCTTTACAAATCAGCAAGACTCTTTCAGACTCCCTCAGCACACCTCACAGGTGATAACAAATAATAATTAGCGACAGGATGTTCATGATGCGCTTAGCCTTTTTGCCATTTTTTACGTTAGTACTGGGAGCTTGCCAGACTACAGATTCCCCGCAGGATTCTACCGTTGTTAGCCAGAATATTTCGTCAGAAACTGTAATTAGCACGTCACAGCTTCCCGCTGTTAGTAAGCGCTTTGCCAACACCTACTACACAACGGCAGTAAAGCGGGCTTTAACCATGCTTGCCCGCATTCATTACACCAGCCCAACGTCCATTGCTGATTACGAGCAGCGTGTTATTCATAGCCTCATAAGCAAACTCGACCCCAGTGGCATTCTGCTTACCGAAGACGATTTAGCGCAATTAGGTGAACCCCGATTTAACTTTCAGACGGTACAAAAAAGTGGCGACATTGGCGCTTTAGACGATGCAATCGACAACATTGTTGAAGCACTTCGAAAGAATCTCGCTCTGCTCACTGATCCAGCAGACGCACCGCCTGCATTGAGCCGTGAATGGCAAGCTCAAATGCAGCCGTACATTTCAGCACTGGCTGAAGCAGGCTATTCGCAGGCAGACATTAACACGGCAATCGTTGAACACGTGCAATATCTGGATAACCGACTGGCATCGCTGTCCGTTCAACAGCGGTATCACATTATCCTGAATGCCTTTGCCCAAGCAATCGATTCGCACTCACGCTATATTCCGCCTGAAGGTGCGACGCATTTTCAAGCCATTGCGCCAGTATCTAACCAGCCTGAGCACCAACTGGGAATCGGGCTGAATCTAATTCACAACAACACGCATGTTTTCGTTGAGCAAGTTACGCGCAACACCTACTCAACACGTCCCGTAGTACCGGGAACGGAAATCCTGGCGATAATGGACAATACCAGGCCCCAGTTGTTGTGGGGGCTGGATTTGGATGCCATAGACGCAATGCTTGCCGGCACCGTCGATTCAGCCGTACCTCTGTTGGTTAAGCAAAATAATACGGTGGAGGAAATTACGTTTTACCGGGTATCGCCACCAACCGCAAAGAACACGCCGCAAGTAGATATTATCAAAGCAAACGATGCAAATACTGTGGATGTTGCAGTGCTTACTATCCCTTCGTTTTATGCGGGCATGTCTGAGTATGTCGAATCCGAATTACACAAGTTGCAACAAGCGGGGATCAGTCGTTTGGTCATTGACCTTCGCAACAACGGTGGCGGTTCGTTAAATGAAGCCACCTCATTAACCGGGTTATTTACCGGTAGTGGCCCGGTTTTCCAAATGAAAGATCCCACCAGTAAAGTGTTTGTAAGAAACAGCACAAACACCGAAATGGCATTTACCGGTGATCTGTTGGTGTTAGTGAATGCAGCAACCGCAGGCGGTAGCGAAATTTTTGCAGCCGCAATACAGGATTATCAGCGTGGCGTTGTGCTTGGTACTTCCACCTTTGGTTATGGCACCATCCAGCAACACAGAGCACTGGATAGAATTTATGATGTCAGCGACGTTTCTATGGGCAGTATGCAGTTTACTATTGCGACTTTTTATAGAGTCACCGGCGCGAGCCCCCAGTTAAAAGGCGTGACACCGGACATCCTCCTCACCACCGCGGAGCCCTGGTTACAACGTGAAAGCGACAGCCTGTATGCGCTCGAATGGGAGCAAATTAAACCGGCAACGTACGAGAAAAATAAGGCGACAGCTGAACGGGTGAACACCATTCAGCGCTTTGCCAGCAACACAACCAGCCTGCCTGATGATGCACTGGCGGCTGCTATTGCGATTGCTACGGCATACTGACCCATTCAGGGGAGACGGCAGAAACCGCCGCGTTACCAGTCTAACAATCGGTTGTAATCCAGATAACCAAACTCCAAAGGGTAGCGCGCTTTATACCATTGATGGATGTCGTCGCTGACCTGCCAGAAATCCGGTGAGGTTCGTCTTACGCCAAATTGTTCAAACAAGGCCTGCATGTCCTGTTTATTTTTCAGGTCGGTGACTTGCTGTTGAAACTGAGGAAGTTGTGCCTGCTTAAAATGGAAGATGGCATTCGGATGAGACGTAGCGAACCCATACGCTACGGTTAACGTATCTTCTTCTGGTAAGCGGCGCTCGTTCTCTGCAAGAATATGGGAAATATTGGTATAGGCATTGTTACGCAGCAAGGTATACGCATGCATCTCATCACCATTATCGCTTTCAATAACAACGATACTGCTTTGGGGTAAAAAAGAAGCCGACTTGCCACTTAGCGTATTCAGGGAAGTCAGTGCTGTAAGTGAGCTCTTATCAGTAAACCCATTATCAATACGGTGTGTGCGACTGAGTACGCCGTTTAAGTGCGTTTCTACACGGTCATACAACTCATTGAGTGGATCATTTGTTGTATACGTCATCGCGGTTTCGCCCATTAACTGATGCCCTTTTGCCACATATTTTTCTACTGAACTAACATCACCACGGTACCAGTGATTCCAGACTTTCTGACGCTCCTGCTGGGGTAACAGAGTAAGAAAATTAAACTCGCCTTCCATGCGCAGAAAATCCATATACATGCGGCTGTTTAACTGATGCCCCAGATTGCCGTACACATCGTAACCCGCCACCAGCAGGTAGTGGATTCGCTCAAACAACGGATAGGTGAGAATCCATGCGGTTTGCGGCTTATCTCCTACAAAGCCTTTCACTACGCTCGCCGCATCGTTATGGCGAAAGATGGTAAGACCCGCATTGTCATTGTTGCCATCACCTTGCCAAATCAGGTTTAAGTCGATGCTCACTGCTTTCAGCGCATTATTTTTTATGTAGTCGTTACGCGCTTTCAGGTAATCGTGTTCCTGCTTGGCGTATTGAATCCAGTTTGTCGGTAAGGCATTACTTTCTGCTTCCGCCGGCAGGCTTATGTGGTGTCTAGCCTTGCGTAGGAAGGCATCCTGCTGCTCAATTAATTCACTGGTTGGGTTTAAAAACATCACCCAAAAATGATCGTTAATCACGTTCAGCGCTATTTGCCCACGACACACCGGCCCTTTAATAAACTGCATAATGGTGTACTGCGCTTCATCAATCATGAAGCGGTATCGGGATGATACCGGCAATTGAGCGAAGGTAACAAAGGGGTTAGACGCGACTTCAGGCTCGTATCCCGGCAGCTCTGTTACCGCATAGTCTGTTTCAAAGAACCAGTTACGCCACTTTTTCATACGCTTGTTATCCAGCAGAATTGGCATATGAAGTTTACTTACCACCGTATTCTTAACCGGCATGAAACGGTAATACACTCGCTGGGAATCTGCTTTTTCGTCCTCATAGGGAGAGCTGAATGGGCGACGCGTAGCCAGCGGTCTAAATGGATATCCAGGCGGCGTTAAAGCTCGCTGCAAGGAGTAAAAGCGGGTGTCACCTTGTTCATCCTTAAAGTAAATATGCGCGATGAATAAGTGCTCATACAGGTAACGTCCAACCAGTTGCCCTTTCAGCGAGTCCTGATTTAAAAACGCTTCCCACTGTGAAATACCGCGTTCGTCAGCATCGGAGATCACCACAGGTTTGGACGCTGGTGCGCCATCCTGAAGCCATTGTATTAACGTGTTGTGTTCTGAATCGCTGATCGCCGGTAAACCATATGGCATTCCCCATTCAGGATGGTCCTTCTGATACTGGCCAAACTCGTCAATAGTGGGGCACTGCAAATCCCGGTTTATGTCGAATTCGAACTTGTCTCCCAATGGTTGATTAGTATTGGTGGGATGAGACTTTTTTAATGCCAGCATAGAGGCAAGTACACTGTTATTTAGCTGATTGTGGCCAACACTAACTTCATCAAGCACCGGAAAAAAGTCTTTTTCCCGCCACTCTCCCGGCGTCAGGGCGTCGATGAATAAACGGGAAGGATCGTCGGCAAGCAACCGGTCGCCATGGTAAACCGGTGATTTGTTTGCGCCTCTGGCAATGCCCTCAAAGCTGCCTAGTTTTAGCTGACACGGCGCGTCGTAGCAGGCATGGCATACCACACAGCGTTTATCCAAAACGGGCTGAACCTGCTCGGCAAAGCGATTGTCTTTATCGTAAGACGGGTTGTCATAGGGGGATGCGGGAACACTATCTGCAGAGAGTGTTGGACTGCAGGCTGATAATGCCAACAACGACAGTAACCAGATTATTTTTATTGTTCTCATAGGCCGTGACTCATCGCAATTGATTAAACTCGGGGAGATAGTAACTGTTTTTGCAAGCCCTCCCCAACTTTCTTTGGAAGGCATGTAACCTTTACCCGTCAATTCAACAAATTGATCACTCCCCTATCCGTTACTTGTGAACACCTCTACCACTAGTTTATAACTTTTGACCATTATCCCTTCGTACTTTTAGCGTCATCCCTTCTTACTCTTCCCGTCATCCCTGAATCGCGAAGCGATATCAGGGATCTTCCAAAAATACTGGCTCACCAAAGTCATAAACAAACAATCAAGCGCGCTACAGCGTTAGTCTTTAACACCAAGAATCGTGTGGTGTTTCGTCGGGAACTCTTTTATCACATCCTCACCCGGTGCCCAGAAAGGTAACTGTCCGCTAAGCACCGCTTTTCGATAATACTGAATTGGCCACATGTGTGCGGTGCCCTGATACGCTTTATCCAACATTCTCAGTGCACTGACATCAAAGGTATGGGTGTTTTTTACTGGTACATTGCTGCCCGGCACATTGTCGGAGATGTCGATATAGGCATCACTAATATCAGCACAGGAACCAAAATGCTCTGTACCGTAGTCCCATTGAAAACCACTGTATGGTCCAAGTGGATCAAGATAGGTGGTTTGAACAAACAGGTCCGGGCTAATTTCCTTCAGCGTTTCGCAAAAGCCATAAGCCATAAATGAACCAGCACTATGGGCAATCAGGTGGACTTTTTTCAACTGTTTGTTGTCAGCCAGACTCTCGCCCAACTGATGGCCGATTCTGCGCGCATTGTTGGCGCTACGAAACAAATTGGTTGAATAAACATACCAGTTTACCGTAACCGCTTGCTGGGTATCAGTAAGCACCTTTTGCGCTAAATCCTCAGCAAATGCGTTTGGCCAGGTGTTCGGATTATCGTCCTTACCGTGAATTAATATGATCAACTCTTCAGTGCGCGATGACACCGCAGGTTGTTCAACGTGGAAGGTAGGCGGCCAGGGAAAGTAAGTAAATATCATCAGGCCAAGCGTTACCACCACAAATGGAATACCCGGCAGCACAAATAATATAATCAGCCAGGACCGCACGGTTCGCTTATAAATTACCTTGTTTAAGCACTTCCATTTTGCCATCTGACATACTCCGGGTGGTAGAACGCTGTTAACTGAGCAAGTGCGTATTGTATACCTGAGTCTGCTAAGAAAACGAGCTCTCTACATGCTCTGTGAAACTCGGAGCTCACGCTACACAAAGTTTCACGTACTTGTGGCTATTTTGATTCGAGCAGTTTAATCCAATGGGGAAACACGCCGAGGTTTTCCAGTATTATTTTCACACTCATCAGAATAGGTACCGCCAGAAGCGCCCCAACGACGCCCCATAGCCAGCCCATAATGGCTATCCACAGAATAATGAGGAGTGGATTTAAGCGCATGCTTTTGCCCAATACAGAAGGGGTAATTAACTGAGACTCCAATACGTTGAGACAGAAGAAAGCAACAGGTGGCAGGAATGCCGTGCTGGTCAATCCATACTGCACTGCACCGGCGACAAGCAGAATACTGCAACTCACCAGTCCACCAAGGTAGGGCACAAAATTCATTAAGGCCACGAGTGCGCCCCAAAGCATAGCGTCGTCTATTCCCAGATATGTAAATATCACCGCCGTACTCACCCCCAACAGAAAATTGATCATGCTAATAGTGACGATGTAAGCAGACAGCTCACTTTGAATTTGGCCCACCAGCACGACCGTGCGCTGCCGGTCGGTGACCACCGGGAAATCCCGAATGAATACACCGAAAAGTCCGGGGCCGAATACCAGTAAGAAGAAAATCAAAATCAGGCAGGCAAACATCTGAGCGATCAACAACGGGGCGCTACCTAACATCGCTATGCCCATTTCAATACTATTTTGCTTTATCTGCTCAGTAACCGAACTGTCGTCTTCCGGGTTGGGCTCTGGCTTTTCGTCATCGTTAAACCAACTGAAGAAGGATGAACTTTCCTGCTTTGGCTCGGGCGGTGTGTTTTCTGCCCCAGCCTTAAGTGTCTCACTGATCTCTTCGATTTCTTCGGTTATTTGGCCTGCAATCTCAGGCAAGGAATGCATCCAGCGCTCGGCGGGCTCCGCTAATTCCAATCCCAAAAACGTGAAAGGCGTGACGAGCAACGCCATTAACAGAGCCGCCGACAGCGTGCGCGGAACATAATATTTTTTCGCCAGCGTCACCAACGGGCTTAACAACAGGGCTATAAATGCAGAGAAAAACAAAGGAATTAATAACGACTTGGCAAGGAACAAGGTATAGATAGCGGCCAATACCAGAAGCGCTTTGAGCAGCCAGACCTGACTGTTTTTGGTTTGCACCGGTATAGCATGTGCTTCATTCTGCTCCTGATTCCCTGACGTTTCGTTATCCATGTTTCTGCCTGTTAGTTGTTATGGGTTCACATTATCAGAATAAGTAATGTAATCATTTATTTAATTAGTACGGCGACACACCTTTATAGTTCAGAACCAGAGGAAAATTGTAGAGCAGCTTTATTCACCCGCGTTCAGATAACTGTGTTTACGCTGGGATCGTCAAACGGCATTTGCGCTTTTATCCACTCACAAAATACCTTGATACGTTTATGTTTGGGCGAGTTTTTTAAGTACACCAAATGCGCTTTCCAACTTACCGGGTGCGGGAAGTCGACCGGAAACACGAGTTGTCCGGATTTCAGGTATTCCCCTACCATAATATCCGATGCCAACATAACACCATGACCGGCCAGCACGGCGCTTAATGCAAGATCACTGGAGGTGACTTCGGTTTTATTTAGTTCAGTGTGATAGGTGTCGACGTTTGCCGCTTCAAACCAGGTTTCCCAATTCACTTTATTCTCATGGGCCAGACTGAATAAGCGGGCGTGCAATAAGTCTCTGGGGTGTGTTGCGGCCAGCTTGTCAGCAACCGCCGGTGCACACACCGGGAAGACCGGGTTGTCACCAATTTGTTCTACAACCAGCGACGGTTTGTGTAAATGTGTGCTGGTTGTACTAAAGCGAATAGCGACATCAATTTTACCGTCATTCAAATCTTCTACCCGATTGGAGCCCAGCACGTTGATATTGATGTGAGACTGTTCAGAGTAGAAATCTATCAAACGTGGCACCAGCCAAAGGGCACAGAACGCCTGGGTAGAACTGACGGTTAGCGAACCTGCTACCGGCGCTTCCTGCACCTGATTGAGCCCTTCGACAATGTCTGCAAAGCCCCGCTGGCACGAGGCCAGCAAGACTTTCCCCTGAGCGGTCAGGGTCATACTGCGCGCCTGCCGACTAAACAGTTTTACATTCAGGCTGTCTTCCAACTGGCGCATTTTTTGGCTCACTGCGGCCTGGGATATTGCCAGTTCACCCGCGGCCTTACTGTAACTTTGGTGACGAGCCGCCACCTCAAAACAAAGCAGGTTGTTTAACCACCGAAGTCGCTTGTCCATCGCATTAAAATATAAGCTCTACTTATAGATAATGTTAGGATTTATCGTTGGTCATGTAAAGTCTGAACAGTAACACTATTCACATCTCAACACACAAAAAGGAAGCGAAAAGTGAATAGCAATCCAGCAGAATCAGTAATAAATACTGAAATTAACAAGGCAGCTGTAACAACGCCAGAGCCCCCTGGCACGATTAAAACAAGCCAACGTTTCAGCCTATGGCTAAGCCTGATAGGTAATAAGCTTAACTTATCCGGATGGAGTGCAATGAAATAGTGATATCAGCAGTTAATTTGGCAGGGTGTAACACCAATACGCCATGAAACACCCTGCCGATTTCTATTATCAGAGCTTATAACGTCGTTCGACCGGTCCCAGGTAACTGGGTTTAAGATCACCGGTGTCGACGATCAGTTTTTGTAACACCGCACCAGGCGTGAGCCCGTACACCGTTAACGTATAACGACCCGGCTTTCCAACAGGCAAGACAGACGTCAAGGTCTTCACATTATTGAGTACGCCCTGCTCCCATGCTTTTTTGTCTGACTGTTCAGGCAAACTTACTGTACCTAAAAAACGATCGTCCAACGCAATAGCCAGTTGAATGCCGGTGGCTGCGTCAAAGGGTAATGACGGGGATAACTGAAGCGACAATTCAAACTCACCAGCAGAGGTAAAATAAAGCGGAAACTGCAATGCTGGCGCGGTCGCGGTATCCAGCAGGGCATGCGGTTTTACCGCGGTTCGCATGGCTTTTCCTGTGCGCCCATGCAGAGACACGGGCCGCCACTCACCCGCCGGACCATTCAGTACCTTTGCACTTGTCGCATTCGCGGCAATGTAGCCATCCCCCTCAACAAAATCGCCTGGCTGAGGGCTCTGCGCCATATCGGGTTTAACGGCAGTCACGTTAATACTCGCACCACCCCATCCGGTGCCGGTCACCAATACGGATCCGGCATGCTTACCCGGCGGTAGCTTTTGCCAATCAATACTCACCGCAACCTGTTCTTGTGCCGTTAACTCGCCGCCCGTTTTTGATACGACAATCCAATCATCAGACGCCTTGGCTTTCCAGTTAAACACTTTGCCCTGACGGTTATACACCGTAAAAGAATGTGATGCGTTACCAAAGCGCGTAAAGTCTGGCAGCGACAATGACTTTCCTAAGCCTTCGTTGGCAGGCCAGAACAAGCGACTGCCCTCAACAGCGACCCCCATATCCGCCACCGCCGGGGTAGCCAGTGCTTTCGTATGCACTACCGGCGGTACATTGGCAGGCGGATTTCGCCAATGCACAAAACCGATATGCGGTTGCGACATCATGTGATTCCATTTACCGTCATTCAGCGCGTGATATTGCGCCCGAAGTTGCTCGTCACGGGCAAACCAGCCATTCACGTTGGCCGCCATCTGGTTGGTCGTACTGCGGTCCTGGTCGGCATATAATCGGTTCAGCGCCTGGGCATGATTCAATTCAAACAGGGTTTGCGATGCCCACAACGGATACCCGACTAGCTGGAAAAAGCTATCGCGATATTCGCTATCAATCTCGTTGTAAACGGTCTCAGCAAGGTTGGCTGCGTCAGCTAACTCATGACTGATGCGAGTTGCCTCATTGTAGTTCAGTACACTGTAAGTATCGGGTGAGATCGCAGCCGGCTTGCGTTTACCGTTATGTAAGGTGTAGGTATTTAACAGTTCCGTGATCTCGTCGGTGTACTGGCCTTTAAACTGCTGGTTAACCCACTGGCGGGTAAAGCTGGCCGGTGAAGATTCATTAAATGCGGTTGGGTTCCAGGCTTGTGCCAGGAAAAAACTAATGGGTAATTCCATGGGTTTCAAATCACCCACATTAGTGATCCAAATACGGTCTGCACCATATTCCCAGGCCAGATTCATTTGCTCCCATACCTTGCCCAGTGGCACGGTATTTATCCAGCGGTATGAGCGCGGCCCGCCCACGTAATCGAAATGGTAATATACACCCGCGCCGCCCTTGCGACCCACTTCACTTGTTGTTGGTAACCGACGCACATTGCCAAAGTTGTCATCGGCCCAAAGTAAAGTGACATCATCAGGTACACGCATACCGCGCTCATAAAATCCCTGGACTTCTTTGTAAAGCGCCCACACCTGCGGTATGTCTTCGATAGGTTTGTCTATATGCTTAGCCAGTATTTCTCGCTGATCAGCAACAATACGTTCCAGCAACCCAATGTTTTCACCTTCGCTCATCGGTGTATCGGCCTGGCCGCGCATCCCCATGGTAAAAATCGCGTCCTTGTCTTTATAGCGCTTGGCACCCTCTACCCAGAACGCATAGAGCTTGTCGGGGTTTGTTGAGTATTCCCAGGGCCCGGAGCCATAACGGTTCCACTCTTTGTCTGCGCGCATCATGGGCTCGTGGTGAGAGGTACTCATCACTATCCCCATTTCATGTGCCAGGTACATGTTTTGCGGATCGTCGTCGGCAAAGGCATTGTTCCACATAGCCGGCCACAGAAAATTCGCTTTTAAGCGCAGCAGTAGTTCAAAGACATGGCGATAAAATGTCGCGTTATAGCCACCGAACTTTTCGTGAGTCCAGCTTGATAGTGCGGGAGCTTCATCGTTCAGAAAGATGCCGCGGTATTTTACTTTTGGCGCATCACTTATCCGCGTGCCTGCGTCAAGATAGATGCCTGCCTGCTTTACAACCGGTACATCTGCCCACCAATACCAGGGAGACACGCCGATTTTCTCAGACAAATCGTAAATACCGTAAATCACCCCGCGACGGTCAAAGCCAGATATCACCCAGGCCTGCTGGACGTCACCAAACGGTTTAACAACATGTGAAAGCTGATACCCTTCCCATTGGTCAGCCTCTGAGGCGACGTTGAGGGTGCCGTTGGCAAACAGGTGATCGATAGGCGCGGTACTTCCCCGCTCACCGACAATGATGACATGTCCGGTTAACGTTTCTGTATCATGAACAATGTTTGGCGTAAGGCCGGTGACCTTTTCAATATCGGACTGCAAGCTTTTCGCTGCTAATAAAATACCCGGACTTGCGCCCTTATCTACCCAGATGCTCGCCACGCGACCGCTTGCCTTATCTGCTACGACAAAGGGGTTGTCCGCTGACATCCTATCCGTCGAGAAAGACACATAGGCCATGGCGGGTGAAACAGCACTTACCACCAGGGCGAATAACATTACTCTACACTGCTTAAACATGTCTTACTCCATTACTCTTTTCTGGTGTGCAAGCCAAGGGTAGTGCCCACAAAGCCACCGGCTTTATTGGTACTCAGCCAGGTTGCATCCATAGCCGGCGTCGGCGAATCACCTGTACTTTCCAGCATTGACGTCCAACCTTGCTGACCGTAAAAATCAAAATACATAACGCCCTTGTCTCCGCGAACACGTAAGGTGACCGCTTCGGTTAATTGATAAGGCAGTGTGTAATGGGCCACTTCCTGTGTCTTACCCTTTACCGTGCGTTCAACAAAAAATACGGTACCGGTATCGGTGTGTTTTACACCAAAATAATAGTGGTAGTCTTCACTTTGAAAGGCCGCAATGCCCCCACTAACGCCTGAAGTCTGCGGTACGCGAACAGACGCTTCAACGGTATATTCCGGCGCGGATTGATGCACACCCAGGTAGGTCACCTCGTCTTTGCTGGTAAGAGGCGTATCCTGGGGACGTAACTTCAGGTTCCCTTTTTCTATACTCGCCCAATCCCTGTTAAAGCTACGCAAACCTTGCCAACGCAAATCCAGCACAGGCTGCGTAAAATCGTCACGCCAGCTGTAAAATTCAGTCTGTTTGCTTGTAATGTTTGGGTACGGTTTCGGCAGCGAGACTGGAATAGGCTTGCCCTGCGCTAAAATAGTCGGCCAGTCATCTTGCCAATCCATTGGTAACAGGAAGGTTTCCCGGCCGGTGTTATACCAGTCATTCAGGTAGGGTCGGGTACCCAAAAACACGCTCCACCAGCGGCCATCGGGGCCCTGAATAAAGTCCGCGTGGCCCGCAGCATCGACAGCATCAGGCCGTGGCAATGGCAAATCCCGCTGCGTGAGAATCGGATTGCCCTTATAGGCGACAAAGGGCTCACTCAGTGAGCGTGTTCTGAACACCACCTGAGAATGCTGTGGGCCGGTTCCGCCTTCTGCGCAGGTTAAATAATACCAACCGTTCTTCTTATAAATGTGCGGCCCTTCAATCCATACTGGTTTTTGGCTGATATCCACGCCGCCATTGATCAGTAATTTACGTGAACCTGCAATGACTGTCATTGAGTTCAGGTCAAATTCCCACAGCCAAATCGCTCTATGCCCGCTGTATAATGGCTCCCCCGGCGGAGCGTCATTGTGTGCAATGTACGCCTTACCATCGTCGTCAAAAAAGATATCCGGGTCGATGCCCCCGACGTCAGGCAACCAGACAGGTTCGGACCAGGGACCGGCAGGATCGGTCGCTGTCAGAATGAAGTTGCCACCACTGTCGACTGCGGTATTGATCAAATAGAACACACCATTGTAATAGCGCAGTGTTGGCGCAAACAGTCCTCTGGAGATACCCAATCCCTTAAATGAGGCCTGCGAAGCTCGGTCCAATGCATAGCCAATTAACTCCCAGTCAGTAAGGTTATTACTGTGAAACACCGGCAAGCCTGGCGTGTAGGAGAACGATGAATTTACCAAATAGTAGTCGTCCCCCTTCCTGGTAATAGAAGGATCAGGGTAATAACCGGGTAAAACCGGATTCAAAAACGTATCTGCAGGCACTTTATACTGTGCAGGCGGCGTGTCATATCGAAACCAGTCGACTTCAACCGCGTCGCTGGCTAATGACGTGTTCACTTGTATACAAAACAAGGAAAGCACAGAGATGATTTGTTTTTTCACGTTTTATTCTTATCAACACATGGTGTATGCAGGCATTTAACGTGAAAGCGACAAGCGCTTCAATGCAGGCGCGTTATGAAATAAAGCATTTGGAATTGCGTTTTTTGTGAATGAAATGTTATTGCGAAAAGCACGCTAACACTAAACGAACAAGGCCCGGTACACATTCAGAGCCGGGCGTTTTCATAACTTACTTTTCCGCGATAGAGTTAAGACACCTGCAATACCAGACTGTCCTCTTCCTCATTGTTTTTCACTGCATCCCGGTATTCTTTGGGTGTTTGATTAAAGTGTTTCTTAAACACGGCATACATGTATTGTAACGACGGATAGCCGCAAATTTTGGCAATCTGGGATGTCGCTTCATTACTGTTTTCCAGCATCTTACAGGCGCGCTGTAGTTTCTCGTTATGAATTTCGGTATGAATGCTGTGACCGCGTTCTTCACGGAATCGGTTTTCCAGATTGGAGCGGGATACACCTACGTAATCCAGCACCTGCTCTACCTTTATACCCCGACAGGCATTCTGACGAATATAGTGCATCGCCTGCATAACATGAGGATCGCTGATCGCTTTAAAGTCAGTAGACTGACGCTCAGCCACACATTCCGGTGCGATTAAGATTGGCTTCTTCGGTGGGTTGTGACCTTTCAGCATTTTATGCAGCAGGCGCGCAGCCTGTTCACCCAGCTCAAAACAGCCCTGACGTACGGAACTCAAGCTGACACGGCTTAAATATCTTGCCAACTCATCGTCATCAATGCCAATAACCGCCATTTTGTCGGGGATAATCATGCCGATGTGGTCGCACACCTGCAGTAAATGCCGTGCTCGCGAGTCGGTCACCGCAATAATTCCAATAGGCGTTGGCAGGCTCTTCAGCCAGTCTGCCAAGCGCTTGGTTGTGTATTGCCATGTTTCAGGACGCACCGGGTGCCCACGGTATACATAGCACTCATAGCCCTGAGAGCGGGTAATTTCTAACACAGCATTCTCACGCTCCTGCGCCCAGCGCGAATGTTCATTTAACGGTGCACCGTAAAACGCAAAACGCTGAATCCCTTTTTGTCGCAAATGCTCAAACGCCGCCTGAACCAGTGCATGATTGTCTGTCGCTACATACGGTACATCGGGGTAATCCGCAGGATTGGCGTAAGAGCCTCCGATTCCAACGACAGGCACTTTGGCTTTTTGCAGCGCGGCCTGAATCTCCGGATTGTCGTAATCGGCAATAATGCCATCGCCACTCCATTCATCCAAGTGCTCCAACCGGGCCATGAAATCTTCTTCAAGATACAGATCCCAATCCACCTTGGAGGTTTGCAGGTAATCACCCACACCAGCAATGACCCGACGGTCATAAACTTTATTCGCGTTAAATAGCAAGGTAATGCTGTGTTTTTGTTCAAACATGTGTTGTGCCCCGTTGAACTAAATTCAGTAAATATTTTTTATGTTTTTTACTTACAGCCAGCATACTAATACAACGAAATTAAATTAACAAAATAATAACAAGTTTTCGTAATTGCGAATTAGTGTTTTCGCAATCAGCATACGCGGTATAACGTTTTACTAGAAAATTGATATGTATATAGGAATAGATTTAGGTACTTCAGGTGTAAAAACCATCGTGACTGACGAAAGTGGTCAGGTTATTGAATCTGCAAGCGCTCCGCTGTCTGTCTCGATGCCCAAGCCTTTGTGGTCAGAGCAAGACCCTGAGGATTGGTGGCAAGCGACCTGCAAAACACTGGACCATCTTGCCAGTAAAATGCCATTGGAAAGTGTTAAGGCAATTGGTCTTGCCGGGCAGATGCACGGCGCAACATTACTGAATAATCAGGGCAAAGTATTACGCCCGGCTATTTTATGGAATGATGGTCGCAGTGAACAACAATGCACCTCAATAGAAAAAACCGTAACAAGTGCCCGTAAAATTACCGGCAATATTGTGATGCCGGGTTTTACCGCACCTAAATTACTATGGGTTAAGGACAACGAACCAGATATATTTAAACAGGTCGCCAAAGTCCTGCTTCCTAAAGATTACCTCCGTTACAAGCTCAGCGGCGAATATGCCTCTGATATGTCAGACAGTGCAGGCACAAGCTGGCTGGATGTAGGCAAGCGAAGCTGGAGCAAATCCATGCTGATGGCGTGTGGGTTAAATGAATCACACATGCCAAAACTGTTTGAAGGTACAGAAGTCACAGGGTATTTGCATAACTCACTGGCGGAAAAATGGGGCATGAAGTCTGTCGCCATTGTTGCCGGTGCCGGTGACAACGCGGCAGGTGCAATTGGCTGTGGCATTGTTGAACCCGGTCAGGCCATGTTGTCACTGGGCACTTCGGGTGTGTATTTTGCGGTAACAAACGAATTTCGCAGTAAGCCAGACTCGGCGGTACATAGTTTTTGTCACGCCATGCCGGATCGCTGGCACCTGATGTCAGTGATATTGAGTGCGGCCAGTTGCCTTGATTGGTTTGCCCGTAACGCTGGCTATCAGGACGTTGCCAGCCTGATCAATAACGTCGTCAACAACACGCGAATCGATGATCCGGACATTCCGTTCTTCCTGCCTTACCTTACAGGTGAACGCACTCCACATAACAACCCTAACGCCAAAGCGGGATTCTTTGGTATTACCGCCTCCACAACCCGTGCACAGATGGCACAAGCCGTCATTCAAGGTGTATCCATGGCATTGGCTGATGGCATTGATGTAGTTCACGACAGTGGTGTGAGCGTAAACGGCATTAGTCTGATTGGTGGCGGTGCGAAGAGTGTGTACTGGCGTCAACTATTAGCTAACGTATCGGGCATTGCAATGGATTACCGCGAGGGGGGTGATGTAGGCCCTGCCTTGGGTGCATCTCGCCTGGCTCAAGTTGCCGTTAACCCGCAAACGGCCATAGCGGATATTTGCCCGGTGCCGAAAAAAGTGGGTTCTTATGAGCCTGATGAGGCGTTACAGGATTACTTCCGTCACAGACGACAGAAGTTCCGGGAGCTGTATTTCAGTCTTGAATCACATTTTTAACAAAAAACACAAGACACGTTCAAATTAACATAATTGTCGAATGGATTGCGCTCAAACATTATTTGCAATCATTATTCAACGGGCCATTCGGCCACATATTGGAGCTATTTATGGCAGACTACTTTCAGGACATCAGCCCCATCCAGTACGAAGGTGCTGAGTCAACTAACCCACTGGCATTCAAACACTATAATCCCCAGGAAGTGGTGTTAGGCAAGACCATGGAAGAGCACCTGCGCTTTGCTTCTTGCTACTGGCACAACTTCTGTTGGGACGGCGCGGATGTATTTGGTGGAGGTACCTTCGGTCGCCCCTGGTTGCAACCTGGTGATGCCATGGAACGCGCCAAGCAAAAAGCCGATGTCGCGTTTGAGTTTTTTAGTAAACTGGGCGCACCTTTTTACTGCTTCCATGATATCGATGTCGCGCCGGAAGGTGACAACATTAACGACTACATCCGTAACTTCAGCGAAATGACCGACATTCTTGGCACCAAACAAGAAGAAACCGGCATGAAGTTACTGTGGGGCACCGCGAACGTATTCAGTCACCCGCGTTATATGTCTGGCGCAGCGACCAATCCGGATCCAGCTGTATTCGCACGTGCCGCTACTCAGGTATTCCACGCAATGAATGCCACCAAGAAACTGGGCGGCGCAAACTACGTATTATGGGGTGGCCGGGAAGGTTACGAAACCCTGCTTAATACCGACTTAAAGCGCGAGCGAGCGCAATTTGGCCGCTTTATGAATATGGTGGTTGAGCACAAATACAAAATTGACTTCGATGGCTTATTATTAATTGAGCCTAAACCCCAGGAGCCCACCAAGCACCAATACGACTACGACACCGCTACTGTATATGGCTTCCTGAAAGAGTTTGGTCTGGAAAAAGAATTCGCGGTTAACATTGAAGCCAATCACGCAACTTTGTCTGGCCATTCTTTCCACCACGAAATCGCCACGGCGTTCGCACTGGATGTGTTTGGTTCCATTGACGCCAACCGAGGTGACGCGCAATTAGGCTGGGATACGGACCAGTTCCCAAACAGCGTAGAAGAAATGACACTGATTTGTTACGAAATCCTGAAAAACGGTGGGTACACGTCCGGTGGCTTTAACTTCGATACCAAACTGCGTCGTCAGAGTACCGATCCAGCCGATTTGTTCCATGGCCATATTGGCGGTATGGATACCTGTGCCCTGGGTCTGAAAAAGGCGGCGGAGATTATCGAAAACGACTTTTTAGCAGAGACTAAAGCTAAACGTTATGCTGGATGGGATGACGCCATGGGTCAACAGATCCTGAGCGGCGAATATTCGCTGGCGTCACTGGCAGATTTGGCCACCCGCAGCAATCTGGATCCCAAACAGGTTTCTGGTAAGCAAGAGTTACTGGAAAATCAGGTCAATCAGGTATTGTTTAGCCGATAACCTCCCGCTTTGGAGCCTGCCGGTTTACACCGGCAGCCTTCATGCTTTTTACATTTATGTCCGTGCCATCCTAGGAGTATGCCATGCGATATGGTCTTTTGTTTTTGGCGCTGTTGTACTGCCTGCCAACTCAAGCTCTCACCATTCACCGACTTATTTCTGATGGCGCCGTGTTACAACGACATCATAGTATTCCGCTCACTGGCACCACTGAGGCCCCGAATGTCAAAGTGTGGCTCAATAATGAATTCATTGGGGAAGCGTCTGCTGACAATCAACAATGGCGCATCACATTACCGGCACAACAAGCTGGCGGTCCTTACACGTTAAAGGTAGAGGCCGAAGACACCCTTGTGGTAGAGGATCTCTACTTTGGTGATGTGTTTCTGACCTCAGGGCAATCCAACATGGAACTGACGATGGCACGGGTCAAAGAAGCCTACCCTGACGATGTTGAGTTCGCCAACTACCCGCTAATCAGAGAGTTTGCAGTGCCAGACGAATACCGGTTTGATGATGAAAATCACAATTACTCGTCAGGCCAATGGTTGGCTGCAACGCCATCACATATCGCGAACCTGTCTGCTGTTGCGCATTACTTCGCACGTGAACTCTATCTTTCTGAAGGCGTACCTATTGGCATTATCAACGCGTCATTAGGCGGTTCGCCCATTGAAGCCTGGATGGCCAAAGAGATTCTGGCTAACTATCCGGACGATATTGCTGCAGGCGACTATTTTGCGAACCCGCAACACATTCAGGACACCCAGCAATCAGAACAAGCCGCACAACAAGCCTGGTATCAGGCGCTTCATGCACAAGACAAAGGCTTAAAGGGCACGCCCTGGTTTACGCCCGATGTTGACGACACGGATTGGCAAACCCTTGCTATTCCGGGAAATCTTCCGGGCTACAATGAGGGGTTTGCTGGCGTATGGTGGTTGCGCAAGCACGTCTTTCTGGCTGAATTACCCAAAACACCGCTCACACTCAGACTGGGACGCATCGTCGATGCGGATGAAGCCTATGTAAACGGGCACAAAGTCGGGAATACGACCTATCAGTACCCGCCTCGTAGTTACAGGGTGCCTGTGTCTGCATTAAAAAAGGGCGATAACGTAATCGCTTTACGTGTGACTTCTAATGGAGGAAGCACGGGCTTTGTACCTGACAAACGCTACTATTTAGGCAACGACAACGCGCGCATCAGTTTAGTCGGTGAATGGCAGTATAAGGTCGCAGCTAAAACGGAAAACACGCCTTCTACCACCTTTATTCGATGGAAACCCATGGGGCTGTTCAACGCAATGATAGCGCCAGCTTCGCAGTTTCCAATAAGCGGTGTACTCTGGTATCAGGGTGAGTCCAACGCATCCCGTCCGGCAGATTACCGGGACAAGCTGACCACCATGATG
This sequence comes from Aestuariibacter sp., assembly GCA_017794925.1. GTDB lineage: Bacteria > Pseudomonadota > Gammaproteobacteria > Enterobacterales > Alteromonadaceae > Alteromonas. Next base: position 57,225 of record CP051238.1, read on the forward strand.
TCCCACTGGCGTGCCCTCTGGCAGCAACCAGCATTGCCCTTTTTTATTGTTCAGCTGACCAATTTTATGCAGCGCCGTGATGAACCTGCAGAAAGTAGTTGGGCACAATTGCGAGACCAGCAATATAAGAGCACTGAATTACCCAACACCGCGTTAATTGTTACAGTGGATATTGGTGAGTGGAATGACATTCATCCGGTCAACAAAAAAGAAGTGGGTCACCGTCTGGCACTGGCGGCGAAACAGTTGGTATATCATCAGCCGGTAACATACAAAGGTCCTGAGGTATCATCCATTTCAGTGGAAGACCAGCGTGTTATCATTACCTTTGGCAACGCAGAAGGTGGCCTCCATGCGAACACCTCGCTAAGGGAAAGCTTTGCGATTGCCGGTCAGGACGGTAAGTATGTTTGGGCCAATGCGCAAATCAACGGCAATCAGGTTATGCTGCAACATCCGGATATTACACAGCCGGTAAACGTACGCTACGCCTGGGGTGATAACCCTGCCGCAGGGCTGTACAACCGGGCCGGATTACCCGCTCCACCATTTGAACACGCGATACATCAGTAATCGTCAGAAAATTGAATGATAATAGCGTCAGGACAAACCTCAGGACACAGGTAGGATCATGAATAACAATACACGGACACCATCGGGGCACCCCATAAAGCTGGCTACGGCTGCTACCGCCATCGCATTATTAGTTGCAGGCTGCACTGGGGGAGATGGGACTCAGACACCCCATATTGTCTCGCCTACACCGGTAGACAGTGCAAATGAGACTGTCAGTCTGTATACCAATCAGGTCGGATTTTTACCGGCTCAGAAAAAGGAAGTTGTGGTCACTACCGGTAAGGTGCAAGGGTTTGAAGTCACCCGAACAGACACTAATCAGGTGGTACTGACAGGCGAATCCAGCCAACCTCAAATGTGGCCACTGGCGGGGGAAAGTGCGGTGTTCATCGACGTGAGTCCACTCACTGAAGCGGGTCAGTACCGTTTAACACTGAACGGCAGTGATCACAGTGTCAGCTTCTCTATTCGGGACAATGCATACAGTGACATTCACGATGCTGCAATTAAAGCCTACTATTTTAACAGAGCCAGCTTTGCCCTTGATCCGGCTTACGCCGGATCATGGCAACGCCCCGCTGGCCACCCTGATGACCTGGCAGCGGAGTTAGACAACCCTTCTGCTGTGCGAGCAAGCGCAAAAGGTTGGTATGACGCTGGCGACTACAATAAGTACACTGTGAATTCAGGGATTTCTACTTACACGCTGTTACGCGCGTATATGGATTTTCGCGACTTTTACGCTGACCGAAAATGGAATATACCGGAGTCGACCAACCTTCAACCTGACATGCTCGATGAAATCCTGTGGAATCTGGACTGGATGATGACCATGCAGGACAACGATGGCAGCGTTTTCCACAAACTTACCACATTGAATTTCGCGCCCGATGTCATGCCCCATGAAGCCAATGAACAACGCTACTTTGTAGGTAAAGGCACCGCAGCGGCACTGAATTTCGCAGCGGTAATGGCTACCGCAGCCCGTGTATTTCCTGCGTCAGCCAATACCTATCAGGCGGCAGCAGAGCGTGCTTGGCAATGGGCAGTACAGCACCCCAATATGCCATACAGGAACCCGGAAAATGTCTCCACCGGAGAATACGGTGACAGTCAGTTTGCCGATGAGTTTGCCTGGGCTGCCAGTGAACTGTTAATGACTACCGGCAAATCGGAATACTACGACGCCGTCAATACGCACCTTGGCGCCCCTTCCACGCCCAATTGGGGAGGCACGATGGGGCTGGCCTATTTGTCTTTGCTCAAAGAAGGTCAATCCCGATTATCTGCCAACCAGATTAATACAATTCAGGCAGATTTCCTTGCCTATGCCGATCAGTTAGTTGCCACCGACGCAGCATCGGGATTTCATGTCGCCATGCGGGAAAATGATTTTGTGTGGGGAAGCAATGGCGTGGCCATGAACCACGGCATGATCCTGGCCACGGCCTACATGCTGACCCAGAGCGAAAAATACCGCACCACGATGAGCCACCTGGTGGATTATGTGTTAGGTAAAAATCCCACCGGATATAGCTTTGTGACTGGTTTTGGTGATAAGCCCCCCCGCTTCATACATCACCGCCAATCTCAGGCTGATACCGTCGCCGATCCCGTTCCCGGCTTTATTGCCGGCGGCCCTCACAGCGGGCAACAGGATGGTTGTGATTACAGTTCAGACCTGCCTGCAAAATCCTACGTAGATGACTGGTGCAGTTACGCATCAAACGAAATTGCCATCAACTGGAATGCCCCGCTGGTCTATACCTTAGCCGCAATGAATAATTTGTACTAAAACTAATTTATCTCCACTCTCTCCGCAGTGAAACGAACAAACAATCACTGCGGAGATATCCACACAATTTCAATCAAAAACCACCAAAAAACTCCACAAACACTGCATTTAGCACCATTTTCATGAAAACAAAAAAAATGAACCGATTCATAAATTTAGTATCTTTTATGTATATTGTTAATTTTTTGTTGCGATTTATTGTTTTCATGTTGTGATATTTTAACACTCCATTGATAGTTCTTTTTGTCTCAATCACTATGCTCGGACCATTTCTCAGCTCTGTCATTTCTGCTGTTGGGAGCAGCGACAGAACGAAAAACGGACATAACTATTCCATTTAATCTCAACGGAGACGTGATAATGGCTAAAGCACGGGCACACACTAAGCGATTTGCACACCCATTTAATAAGTCCATTCTGGCATTAACCGTTTTATCTGCTTTACATTCATCCTGGGCCCAGGAAGCCCCTGCCGCTCAAGAGCAAGAAACAGAAGATGAAGAAGTAGTCGAAACAATTGAAGTAAAAGGTATTCGTGGAAACCTCCTGAATGCACAGAACTTAAAGCGATTTTCAGACACCGTCGTCGATGCAATTACTGCCGATGACATTGGTACGCTGCCTGACCGCAGTGTACTGGAAGCAATCCAGCGTTTACCGGGTGTTTCCATAGAACGATTTGCCGGCCCCGACGACCCGGACCACTTTAGCGTAGAGGGCAGCGGTGCCATCATTCGTGGTATGACCCAGACACGAAGTGAATTTAACGGCCGCGACTCTTTTACCGCAAACAGTGGCCGGGGCCTTTCTTTTCAGGATGTATCCCCCGAACTAATGGGCGGTGTGGATATTTATAAAAACCAAACAGCCGACATGGTTGAAGGCGGCATCGGCGGCACTGTGAGTCTGCGTACCCGTAAGCCGTTTGACTCTGACGGTCGGGTAATCGCGTTTGGTGGCGATTATTCCTATGGCGATGTTGCTGAAAAAGGCAGTCCGACATTTTCAGGCTTGTACAGTGATCGCGTTGACCTTGACGGCAATGGTGAGCTGGGTTTCCTGGTTAACTATGCAAATTCACAGTTATACGGTGAGTCTCACGGTATTCAGTCTGACGCCTTTGTACAAGTGTATGCACGAGACTTAGCCGGCGCAGAAGCCTTTGTTGGCGACGATAATAATGGCACTGTCTGGATCCCGAACGCGTCTAACCTGTTGAAGAAGTTTGACGACCGTAAGCGTGAAGGCTTCGCCAGCACCCTGCAGTGGGAAAATGAAGACGAAACCCTGCTGGCAACCATGCAGTACATTCGTTCTGACGCGTCACTGTCATGGCATGAACAAGCGGTGAAATATCAGGGTGGCTATTACAACATCGACAACCGCCGCACCCGCGCACTGGATGGCACCGAGTTTACGTTTGACGATAACGGTCTGTTTGGCTCAGGCACCATGGTGCAGGGTGTGGACGGATGGCGTGCGTCCAACGACAACAATGATCGCATTATTCGCTCATGGGAAAGCGGCGGCCGTCCGCAATTTGGCTACCCTTATCAGTTCGATTCTCGGGTCAAACAAACCGATACGCTTGTTGAAGATTTATCATTCAATCTGGAATGGATGGCAACTGATGCGCTGGAACTGGTCGGTGACGTGCAGTACATCAAAGCAAAAACCAAAGACGACGATGTGGTGGTGCATACCGCAGCCTTCGCAGGTCAGTACTACGACGTAACGGGTAGCACTCCTACCATGACGTTACTGGAGCCATACTTCGGTTATCGTGATGCAAACCCTGATGTGTATGCGGGTGGCGTTTATCCTGGTTTTACCGACGATCCGGCCGGCGACACCAACTACTTCCAGGACCCGACCTCCTACTTCCTGCGCAGTGCGATGGACCACTGGGAACGTTCCAATGGTGACTCACTGGCCACCCGATTAGACGGTACTTACCACCTTGAAAGCGACGGTATATTTACCTCAGTTCAGGCTGGTGTGCGATACGCGAAACGCGAGCAAACCGTGCGCTCAACCAGCTGGAACTGGGGTTCACTGGCGCCGGAGTTCACAGGTGCTGCGCCTGCCGGTTGGTTAGATACAATACCAGTAGACTCAAGCAACTTCGAATACGTGGATTGGTCTGATTTTCACGGTGGTGGTGTAGCCAACATTCCGGGTAACCAGACTATTCATGCCACAGAAGCGTATGTACGCTCAATCATTAACGGCGCGCGTCCGTACATGTCTGCCGGCGGTACCTGGGAACCCTACCCCGACAGAGCAGGTGTTGATTCGAAATACGGTATTTTTACGCCGGGTGAAGTCAATATCACCTCAGAAACCAACAAAGCCATTTACCTGCGGGTTAACTTTGAAGGGACCGGAGATTTACGCTACAGCGGTAACGTGGGTTTACGTTATGTGAAGCTGGACCGCAACGCGGACGGCGCGGTGACATTCCCTGATTTGAATCCGGACTTCCTGCCACCAGAGTCATTGCAAGGCGCACCACTAACTGCGGAAATAGTGACCGACTGGATTAACGACCAAATCAGTGCCGGTACGTATGCCGATATTGAAGAAGCATTGGAAGCGGAAGAAAACCGTTGGATTGGCGACCAGTTGAACTACTTATCTGACTCAGAGCGTGCTTTTGGTAATGACGCTGAAGAACGTCTTTCGGCCAAAACCAGCTTCAGTATGCTGCTACCGAGCTTCAACTTTAAAATGGAAGTGGCAGACGATTTAATTACGCGCTTTGCCTACTCTAAAGCAGTAGCATTGCCGGATATGGGTGACGTGCGTAACCGCGCTAGTCTGGGTACTGAGTCCATTCAGGCTGTTCGTCCTATCAGCAATCCGGATCCGGAAAATCCACCAGAGCCAGGTTCAAACCTTATCCAGTCTGCCTATGTGCCAGCCTGGACTGGCTCGGGCGGAAACCCTTTCCTGAAACCCATGGAAGCGTCACAGTACGATATAGCGCTGGAGTGGTATTTTGCTGACGTCGGCCAGTTGAGTATGACTTACTTCCACAAAGACCTGAAAAACTACTTCATTCAGGGTGCTTCGGTTCAGGAATATACCAATCCGACGACAGGCCAGACGCAAAATGTGCTGGTGAGTTCTACCACCAACGGTGGTAAAGGGAAAATGGATGGTGTCGAGATTGCGTATCAACAATTCTACGACATGCTGCCTGCGCCGTTCGACGGACTGGGCATTCAGGCAACCTATACCTACATTGATGCGTCAGGCGTACCGAACAACGAAGTGGATGTTGAGGACGAAAGCTGGCTGGGTGATGACTTCACCGATACGGGTATTCGTGTAAGCCTGGACAACGTGCCGCTGCAAGGTCAGTCCAAGCACACAGCTAACTTTGTTGCCATGTACGAAAAAGACGGCTGGAGTGCGCGTATTGCTTATAACTGGCGTTCTCGCTACCTGTTAACCACGCGTGATGTGATCTCTAAGGCCCCCCTGTTCTACAACGACATCGGTCAGCTTGATGGTTCCATTTTCTATAACTGGAATGAAAACGTCACCGTGGGTATTCAGGGCACAAACCTGACCAATTCACAGTCTGAAACCCTTATGGTGTTAAACAACGAAGGTTTGGAAACCGGCCGTTCGTGGTTTAAGTCAGACCGTCGGGTTGCCTTTGTGATGCGTGCCAACTTCTAGTTCGCACGTTTGCTTTAAACTGCATCAGGCCGGCGTATTTGCGTCAGCCTGATTTTTTCGTTTCTGGGGTTCGCTATGCAGTCACCACTTAAAAAAATTATTATTCTTGGTGGCGGTTCGTCCGGTTGGATGACCGCTGCAGCACTGGGCAAAATTCTGAAACATCATCCTTGTGAAATACAAGTGATTGAATCAGAGGATATTGGCACTGTCGGTGTAGGCGAAGCCACCATACCGCAAATTCTGTTATTTAACGATCTCATCGGGCTCGACGAAGACACCTTTATTAAACGCACTCAGGGCACGTTTAAGTTAGGTATTCAGTTTAAAGACTGGCGTAAAGTCGGTCACAGTTACTACCACGCGTTTGGCGAGGTAGGTAAAAACATGGAAGGCGTGCACTTCTACCATTACTGGCTGAAGATGCGTCAGCAAGGCAAGGCTGCACCGCTGGACGACTATACGCTGTCGTCGCTGGCCTGTAATGAAAAGCGTTTTATGCGGCCATTCGATGCTGGTAACTCTCCGCTATCCAGTATCGCGTATGCCTTTCACTTCGATGCAGGGCTATATGCGAAATACCTGCGCGAGTGCGCCGAAGGCCACGGTGTAGTGCGTACCGAAGGTAAAGTCACTCAGGTTCATCAGCACCCCAGTGGCGATATTCACTCGCTGGTACTGGAAAACGGCGAACAATACGAAGCTGACTTTTTCATAGACTGCTCCGGTTTCCGAGCGTTATTAATTGAACAAACCCTGCAAACCGGGTACGAAGACTGGCGTCACTGGCTGCCCTGCGACCGCGCTGTAGCCGCGCCGTCTGCACTAACCGAGGAACCATGGCCTTTCACCCGTGCGGCAGCCCAGCAAGCGGGTTGGCAATGGCGAATTCCGTTACAGCACCGGGTAGGCAATGGCCATGTGTATGCCAGTGAATTTATGAGCGACCATGACGCTGAGCGCACGCTGCGCGAAAATATCAACGGAGAGTTACTTGCCGACCCGCGGGTAATTAAATTTGTTACCGGCAAGCGCAAGAAGTTCTGGCACAAGAACTGTCTGGCTATCGGGCTAGCAGGCGGCTTTATGGAGCCACTGGAATCCACCAGCCTGCACCTGGTACAGGTTGCCATTTCCAAATTCTTTAGCTTCTTTCCGTTTCAAACGCCCACTGAGAGCGATATTGACGAATACAATGCGCAAATGGATTTTGAATTCACACGCATTCGCGACTTCCTGATCCTGCACTATCACGTAACGGAACGCGAAGACACGCCGTTCTGGCGATATTGCAAGAACATGTCAATTCCAGACACACTTCAGGAAAAAATCGATCAGTTTAAAGCCAATGGGCGCATTAATCGCTTCAATAATGAGTTATTCAATGACTTGAGTTGGTTCGAGGTCATGTATGGCCAGGGACTGCGACCAGAAGGCTATCATGCACTTGCAGATATGTTCCCGGATGACGAATTAGCCAAGCGCCTGGAAGGCATTCAGCGGGTCGTTAGAAAATCCGTAGATTACATGCCGTCTCACGCTGAATTTATTGCCAATACCTGCCCGGCTAAACCATGACGAGTATCTCGATGCTGCCCGTGCCGGGCACTGAATTTCAGGTTGTCATTATTGACGACTTTATGCCCGGCCCGAACAAATTGGTGGATTTCGCGTTGTCTAACGGCAAAGCCCCTAAAGACGAGTTACTGTATCCGGGGCTAAGAATGCCTGCACCCGCGGGCTACCTGCGATATGCATTAGCCACCATTAACCTGGCATTTAAAAAGCTCAAAATAGCCGATACCCTCAGCGATGGCGAAGCCTATTTCGCCATGGTAACGCGGCCCCCCGCAGAGCTGACAACAGAACAATCCATTCCACATTTCGACCGCCCGTACACCCACGAATATGCGGTTGTACATTACCTCTGTTCACCGGCATTTGGTGGCACCAGTATTTACCGTTATAACCCAACCGGTCAGGTAGCAGTGACCGAAGCAACGCTTAATCGTTACCAGCAAAGTCTGGACAAAGAATTAGCGGACCATCCGGTCTCACCAGGTTATGTGAATGGCGACACCCTCTTGTTCTCGCGCGTTGCTCAGGTGCCATGTGCGTTTAATCGTGCAGTAATTTATCCCTGCGCACTACTGCACTCAGGGGATATCCCGGCTAATTTTATCCCCGATTTAAACCCTTACACCGGTCGCTTTACCGTGACCTCATTTCTGCGTTAGCTGGCACAAAGCCAACCCTAAAGCCAGCTTCAACAAAAACATTAAGACTTTGATACCAACACTTACTAAGCGCACAGCCTTGCAGGATTAGAATACGCACAGAGTTCATCGGCATTCCCCGGAAGGTAAGGAACATTTTCTCGCAAACCGTTATGTGCTAGCGTTGATCATTTTCCATAAGGTCTCGATTTGATGCAGGATTTTGCTGCGGTGATTCCACCGCTTATAGCCATAATCAGTGCGTTCACTACACGCCGTGTTATCTTGTCGTTGCTGTTAGCCACCTTTTCGGGCGCTCTGCTGCTGAATAACTTTCACCCTGTAGAGTCGCTTATTTCCCTGTTTGGCGACGGCATATTCAAGCAACTCACGGGGTCAAACTCACAAACGCTGATTGTGATTACGATTATTGCCGGATTCGTATTTTTACTCGATTCTTCAAACGCCATGCTGGCATTTTCAAGTTGGATCCGAAATCGGGTTAAAAGCGCGAAAGGTCTGCAGTTAACCACTTTCGGATCCGGCCTCGCGATTTTCTTTACCGACTCGGGTAACTCACTCATTCTTGGACCAGTATTTCGCCCTCTTTACGACAAATTCAAAATTTGCCGTCAGAAACTTGCGTACATCATCGATTCAACGTCCTCACCGGTGTGTTCGCTTATCCCTATCATATCCTGGGGCGTTACGATTCAGGCGAGTATCGTTGAAGGGTTTAACAATGCCGATTTGTCATGCCAGCAATTAGGCGCTCAGGGCATGACAATAAGCAGTGGCAACAGCTGCGAAATCGACAGCCTTGGCGCGTATTTTCAGGTATTGCCCTATCAGCTTTATTCTATCCTTACGCTGATTGGCGTGGTGCTGGTCATTGTGATGTCGAGCAACATTGGCAAAATGCGCAAGACCCAGCAACGTTGTAGCAACGGCAACATTGATTACGGCGACTTCGCCATTAACGCGGTTGAGTTATCACCGCAAACCCAGCGACATGGTGCCGCTCTGGTGATTAAATCACTGGGGACGTTGTTTTTATCTTTGGCTTTCTTCTTCGGCTATTTTGTGGTGACTAAAGGTAAGCTCGGCGGCCCTGACATCCGCATTGCCCTGGCGATTTCCTACACCTTTGCCATTTTAGTCACCATTGGACTAATGGCCCGCTACCAAATCAGCGATGTAAACAGCAGCGTAAAGCAGTTTTTTGCAGGAATGGGACGGATTTTACCTATTTTAACCATGCTAATCCTGGCCTGGACCCTCGGCACACAAATGAAGGAACTGGAAACCAAAGTCGTGTTGGCGAATTTGTTATCAGGCCAATTTTCGGTTTATCTGGTTGCGAGTTTTATCTTTCTGCTCGGTGCCGTGCTGTCTTTTGCTACCGGTTCTTCCTGGTCTACTTTTACGCTATTCATCCCCATTGTGGTGCCGTTGGCCCTGCAAATCGACGCCCCTGTCTTTGTGTGTATCGGCGCGGCCATTAGCGGTGCACTGCTCGGCGATCATTGCTCGCCCATTTCCGATACGACGGTGCTTTCGTCAGGTGCCTCCGGGGTTGACCATATTTCTCATGTAGAGACCCAATTGCCCTATGCCCTCATTATTGGCGGCGTCGCTTTTTCTGGCTTCATCCTGGCCTCATTGGGCGTGTCTGCCTGGTGGGTACTCACTTGTTGTGTCATTTTACTCGCCCTCATTCTGGGAGGGCTCAGTCAATACTATAAGGTTAAACATGCGTCCGATATTGTGGTTACGTAAAGAAATTAAAGCGGGTGAAAAGCGTGTTGCGATCACACCTGCACATTGCAAAACACTGGTAGAAAGCGGTTACGACGTGATGGTTGAAGCCTGCGACAACCGTATATTTGCCGATCAGGCTTTTGCCGAAGCGGGCGCGTCAATAACTACTGAATCGTTTTATCAGGCACCTGAACACGCCATTATTCTGGGTTTAAAAGAACTGCCGGAGAACACGCTTCCCCTTACCCATACGCACATTTATTTTGCCCATGCGTACAAGCAACAGGAAGAAGCCGAATCCATTTTGCAGCGATTTGAGCTGGGCAAGGGAAACATCTTCGATCTTGAGTTTCTTACGACGCCGGATAACCGTCGTATTGCGGCATTTGGCTATTGGGCCGGTTTCATTGGCGCGGCAATGGGGGTATTAGGTTACGCTCACTATAAGCGCACTAACGTACCGTTTCCGCCAGCGACCATCTTTGCTTCAAAGCAGGAACTCATTGATACACTTAAGGCGAAATTAACTGACCTGCCACCCCCGAAGGCCATGGTCATGGGGGCACTTGGCCGGTGCGGTACCGGAGCGAGTGATCTGTTCTCAGCGTTGAATATAGCAACCCTGAAATGGGACAAGACCGAATATGACACAGCACAAAAGCCTATTGCCGAGATACTGCAGCGCGATATCTTCGTAAACTGCGTGCTGTTGCAAGGTGAAAACTCGCCAATGATTACTCGCGACTCGCTGCAACAAAACCAGCAACTGTCGATCATTTCTGATGTAAGCTGCGACCCGAATAGCCCATTCAATCCTATCCCGGTTTATGACCGCATCACAAAGTTAAACGCGCCTTTCATAGACATTGAAAGTGGCAGCGAGCTACCGGTGCATTTACAGGCGATTGATCACCTGCCCACCTTGCTACCGAAGGAATCCAGTGAAGAATTCGCAAACGCCTTGTTCCCGCACCTAAAAGCCTTTCTGGATGCATTAACTCAACAAGCTGAGCTGCCGGTAGTGTGGCAACGCGGTCTGGCTGAATACAACAACGCTCAGGCAAAACGCCAGTAAACGCGATTTAATTCGAACGTCGGCACTTTCATCTAAAAAAGGGGGTAACAGCTGAAGTTGTTAACCCCCTTCTCATCACCTATATTTTGGTAATCCCCAATCAACAGGCAGTGACGGTTGATGTTGACAAGCAGACTACGAATCCTCGGCTTACTCGCTTTGGTTATGCTCGCCCAAGGGTGTGCCAACGTACAGAACTTTCAGACTTATCAAAATCAGGTGTTGGATGGCCGGTACGCTTCGTTAATCAATGACTACGAGAACCGTTCGGGCTTGTTTGCCGACCCAGTATACCATCACCCAAAAATCATTCTGGACGTGTGCCGTGCCTACCTGGAGTTGAAACGCTATGCGACTTTCTTTAGCTGTGTCTCTAATGTTGAAAAACAGACGGCCGAAGATGGTTTTTACACAACCATGCAAGGCGCCTATACGCTCAACAGCGAACAGGCCCGAGCCTACATTTCGCCGCTCATGGCAAAGGCTCACCTTGACCTGGGAGATCCTGTCGCAGCCTTGCGGGAGGCCAATGTCGCCATTCAGGCTGTCGAGTTGCTCAAAGACATGGATAACAGCTGGTATGACTATAACGACTTCAGAATGGACTTATTGCACGAACCCTTATCTATTGCGGTTATTGCAGCAAAGTTAGCGAATCAACAACAGGATATGCAATCCTATCTGTCTGACCTTGTGACGCTGGTAGATGAAGTCGAGGACGCCAATTCCTTTTTAAGTGGCGACATTGAAGATCCGAATCCGCGCAATGCCCACTTGAATCTGGCCAAAGCCTACTTTGCCCTGGAGCAATACGAAAAAGCATTAGTCGAACTGAAAAAATCGGGGAAAGTGGAATTTGTAGGCTTACTGACTAACATTGTGTTGCCCAGCGTCATGTTAACCAACCTGGCCTTTAACAACAACGATTTATTCAGTCAGGGCGATCGCGAATTTGTAGCCTTTCCCCGAAGCTACATGGTAGCCAGAATCACCTATGAACTGGGCGACATTGACAAAGCCCGCGAGCATTACGAAACGTTGCTAACTAATCCGCAGCTCTCGAATTTTGGCTCTTTGCAGTGGGCGATATTGTACGATATGGCCAGAATCAACCTCACTCAGGGCGACCCTGATGCCGCTCGTGACTACCTGATTGAGGCAATTGACGAAATCGAGTCACACCGCGAAAACATCAACACTGAAGCCGGTAAAATTGGTTTTGTGGGAGACAAACAGGCGGTCTACTTTACGCTTGTAAACCTGCTTTATGAGCAGCAGGATTTATCCTTAGCATTTGAATATGTTGAGCGTGCAAAAGCCCGGGCACTCGTGGATATGCTCGCCGACAACAACAGCTTCGGTGATGCGCGAGCCGACGGCCTGCTTGATGAACTGAAGGCGTTGGAAAGAGCCTCTCTGGCGGTAAACGTTCTGGACGCCCCGGCGGCCAATAACCGCGGCATCGAAATTCAGTCTGTCAGTGCGGCCATAAGTCAGGTCTCTGATGAATTGAGCTCCCTTACACAGGTCAAACCAACTCGCCTAAGCGAGATTCAAGGCAAACTGCATGAGCGCGAAAGTTTACTGGAATTCTATGGAGCCAATAACACCTATTTTGCGTTTGTGCTGAGCAAGCATGGTATTGATGCGGTAAAGCTCGATGTTCCTGATCTGGAATCCACTATTGGCCGATTTCGCACTAGTATTGAAGAATCCACCTCGGATTATCGCAGCCACGCACGTACTGTGTACAATCAGTTAATCGCCCCTATCTCATCGTTACTGCCGGGAGAGACTCTCACCATTGTTCCCCATGGCAACCTGCATTATATCCCGTTCGCAGCACTGACTGACGGCAACCGGTTTTTAATCGATCAGTATGACCTGCGCTTTTTACCGTCATCTTCCATTCTGAACTATCTGAACAAAGACACCCGTAGCGAAAGTGATCTGCTGGCGTTGGGTAATCCTGATTTAGGCGATGCACAATACGACTTGCCCGGCGCGCAAACCGAAACACTCCTGATCGACAAAGGCTGGTCTGATTCGAAAGTGCTGTTACGGCAGTTTGCCTCCGAGGCTAACTTTAAAAAGTTCGCGCCGTCCTTTAAATACCTGCATTTGGCATCTCATGGCGAATTCAACAGTCAGTCGCCGCTGCAATCCCGAATGTTACTTGCCCCCGGTGACGGCGAAGACGGCAACCTTACCGTGTCTGAGCTGTATGGCCTGACGTTAAATGCGGAATTAGTCACCTTATCGGCCTGCGAAACGGCACTGGGCGAAGTGAATCGCGGCGACGATGTGGTTGGGTTAACCCGGGGCTTCCTGTACGCCGGTTCTAAATCCATCGTCGCCAGTTTGTGGGCAGTATCAGACGAAGCGACCGCGCACTTAATGGCTGGTTTTTACCAGAATTTGAAAACCATGCCCAAAGCCAGCGCCTTGCGGCAAGCAATACTCGCGACTAAACAGCAATATCCACATCCGGCATTGTGGTCAGCGTTTCAGCTGACCGGCGCGCTGTAGTACAACTACGGAATATGCTGTGTAATCGCCTCATAGGCCGGTTTGGGCCGGCCGTTTCGGTCAAACAATAGCGGGTAGTCCGTGCGCCCGCGAATTGGCCAGTTGTTTCGCCAGGACTCTTCGTCCGTCGTTCCCCAAAACGTGACTCTATCGACACTGTCTGCATATTTCAGATACAGCGCAAACAACCCCTGGTAACGTTCTGCAAGCTGTTGCTGCTCAGCGTTCGGCAGTCCGTTTACGTAGGGGTCATAGACCGGGTGTGCAGTAAATCGTTGCGTGATGTCCGCTCCGCTAAAAGCATCGTCCGGCAAAGGTAGCACCGAAATATCCAGTTCCGTCATCGCAATGCGGACGCCGGCGTCACGCAGTGTTTTGATACTGTGCTCTATATCAGCAAGCGCAGGGTAAAATAACGAATAGTGTGCCTGCATGCCTACCGCGTCTACCTTAATACCCGATGCCGCGAGTTGTTTGACTAACCTGATAGCACCAGCCACCTTCTCGGGCTTATACATATTGAAGTCGTTGTAATACAGCTGCGCATTAGGATCCGCTTCCTTGGCAAAGCGAAAGGCGTGCACGTAAAAATCGTCGCCCAGAATTCGGCGCCACGGTGTATCACGCAGGCTACCCTCTTCATTCAGCGCTTCATTCACCACATCCCAACCGTACACTTTGCCTTTGTAGCGCCCTACCAGCGTATGGATGTGTTCGCGCAGACGATCAAGCAATATTTCCCGGCTAACAGGATTGCCTTGTGCATCCTCGAACACCCAATCGGGCGTTTGCTGATGCCAGACTAATGTATGCCCGATTACCCTGGCGTGACACTGCTGTGCATACGCGACCAATTGATCTGCCAATGCAAAATCAAACTGACCAGGCGCAGGTTGGATATGCTGCCATTTCATGGCGTTTTCTGCCGTAAACGCATTGAACTCCCGGCACGATAGAGAGTCGGCTGACGGCAACTCTCCCATCAAATCGCGGGATTTAATCGCCGTACCAACAAGGAAGCTCTCGTTGTACAGGTCGGCTATGCCCTCCGGCACCGCCGACGCGACACCGGTTGTTACGGATAACAATGCTGCACCTAAAGCCAGTCTTTTTTTCACTGAAATCTTCATTTAGTTAACCATCACAACGGCTTGAGTAAGCTTCGTTTTTTCGGTAAAACCGGGCTGACCGTCGCCGACATAAACCTCTAGCTTACCCGTGTAAGGTACCTTATTGCCCTGCTCATCAATGTAAACCAGTTCGTCTGCGGGCACAGTCAACGTGACTGACATTTGTTCGCCTGATACGACTGCGCTTCGGGTAAAGCCCTTGAGGCTTACATTCGGTGTGCGCACGGGGACATCGGGCATGTGCACGTAAAGTTGAGTAACCTGTTCAGCATCAAATTCACCGGCATTTTTAAGCGTTACCGACACAGACAGATCATTACCAGTAGCCAGCGATGACGGAGCCTGTAATGCGCTATATTGCATGTCGGTATAGCTCAGACCATAACCAAATGGATACAGTACATCTCCCTCAAAATAACGGTAGGTGCGGTTGGTCATGTCGTAATCTTCAAACTGCGCAAAACCATCAAGGTTGTGATAAAAGGTTACCGGTAAACGTCCCGACGGGCTCACGTCACCCCACAATACACGAGCCAATGCGGTACCTGTTGCTTCACCGGGGTAAAACGCCTGCACAATGGCGTCCACATGCTTGTCTTCCCAGTTTAACGCCATGGCACTACCGCTGAAATTTACCAGTACCACGGGTTTGCCCAGCTTGTACATGGCTTTAATGAGCGCTTGCTGTTCTGCAGGCAAGGCGATGCTTGAACGATCACCATAGTTAAAGCCATCCAGCTTAACCGGCATTTCTTCGCCCTCAATACGCGGTGAGATACCTACTGCCATTACAATCACGTCGGCGTCCTTAGCGGCTTTCTTTGCTTCTGCCAATAGCTCGGTACTTGTATTTACCCAACGCAATTGCCACTCTCTTAGCAGGTTATCTGCTGTATTTGATACGGGATCCGTGGCGAAGGTATGTTTTATTTGCAAAGAATAGGGCTGGCCCGCCTTCAGTGTCACCGGGCCGTCTACCGGTTTACCATCCAGCGTGATGTCACCGTTGCCGTCAAACAGATATTCTCCCGTCGCCTTCGGCACTAATTCCGCGCTAACGACCATGCCATAATCATCAAGCATCTTACCGCTCACCGGTGAATGCATATTACGAATCGTTAGTTCGTTTAGTATTTCCGAAACCTGAGCACTGCCAGACATAGTTGCCGGGAAGTGCGGATGAGCAAAGTTGGTCATTTTTCCGCGTTCTACCGCAAAATACTCTACGGTTGCGCCGGGTTGCAAAGTACCGTGGGCATCGCGATGGAATATCACGCTGCTATCCAGTGTTTGCCAGTGACCATATATATCGGCTATCAACGCACTCCCTGGTGCGTAGGTCACGTTGTCGGCCCCTATTGCATGTTCGATACCGTCGAGTACCGTCACCGGGTTTACCGGTAAGCCATTATAGTTGCCAAGCAATACGTCCTGGTTGTCACCATTAGGACCAATCACCGCCACCTTGATACCCGATTTTAGCGGCAACACCCCATTGTTTTTTAACAGAACCAGGGATTTTTCACTGGCTTTTTGTGTCATCGCCAGATGGTCAGCAGAGCCCACATTGTCCATTGGAATCGACGAATACGGCACGTTACTGTCAGGGTCAAACATGCCCAGTTTAAAGCGCGTCATGAATAGTCGCGTTACCGCTTGATCAATTAGCGATTCGTCTATAAAGCCTTTTTGCACGGCAAAGCTCAAGTTCGCAAAGCTACTGAGCGTGCCAACACCACAGTTAAGATCGGTGCCGCTCTTCACTGCCCAGGCGGCCGCCGCCGCAGGAGAGCGGGTAGAAGCATGCGCTTTGCGATCGTAAAAATCGGCAATTGCGCCACAATCTGACATCACGTGACCATCGAACGCATATTTACCGCGCAAAATATCCTTCAATAGCATGTCCGAACCACAGGCTGGCATACCGTTCACCCGGTTGTACGCGCACATGACCGCTTCCACATCGGCATCAACAACCGCTTTTTCAAACGCCGGTAAATAGGTTTCGTAGAGATCTTTATCTGACACGACATAGTTGTCAGAGTGTCGGGTTATCTCAGGGCCATTGTGCACCGCGAAATGCTTAGCGGTAGCAGCCGTCTTCAGGTAGGTGTCATCATCGCCCTGCAGGCCATTGATAAATGCCACACCCAATTCGCCGGTTAAATAGGGATCTTCCCCATAGGTTTCCTGACCTCGACCCCAGCGAGGATCGCGGAAAATATTGATGTTGGGCGACCAGTAGGTCAACCCGGCATAGCGATAAGAAATCCCCTGTGCTTTAAACGCGTGATGTTTCGCGCGCCCCTCATCTGAGATCACCGTAGCAATGTCATTCAGAAATTCACGATCCCACATTGCCGCCATACCGATCGCTTGAGGAAATACCGTCGCTTCACCGGCCCGAGCAACGCCGTGCAGCGCCTCATTCCAATAGTCATACGCCGGTACACCTAGGCGCTCAATAGCGGGCGCATCGTTATACATTTGCGCAATTTTTTCTTCCAGCGTCATACTGTCAATCAAGGCTTTAACCCGGGTTTCCATCGGCAGTGCCGTATTCATATATTCTGGCTGCTGAACGCGTTGCTCGGCCTGACTGGCTGGAGACTGTGATTGTGAACAGCCAGACAACATCAGAGCAATGGGCAGAACAGTTATGGCGAGGCCCTTTTTAACCGCATTAGCCGTGGGCGGTACGAACATCATTTGTTTCATATTTGAATCACCTTGGGAAGTATGTTGGCAAGATACCTCAACCTCGGACAGGCACAATTGCCCTACGGCAAAACGTAAATAAGATGTAAAAAAACGCCATATTTTCTGACAGAAGAAACGAAAAGGCACGCCGAATGGCGTGCCTTAATGTATGATAAAACTATAAATTTTAGTGAGTCTTGCGGCCTTACAACCGGCAGCGAATGTGCTTTTCAATATCCGACTCGTAATAGCTGAACAACTGCTCATGAACAGCTTGGTCGACAACCGGCAGTTGGCTGACTTTTGCGTTTTGTGTTACCTGTGACGCAGAACTCGCGCCCGGAATGATCGTGGTCACAGCGTCGTGATCTAAAATCCAGCGCATGGCAAATTGCGCCATTGTCATGCCTTCCGGAACGGACTGCTTCAGGGTATCCACTATCTCCAGCCCTTTGTCGAAAGCGATACCGCTGAAGGTCTCCCCCACACTGAAGGCTTCGCCATCTTTGTTGTAATTGCGGTGATCGGTCGCTGCAAACGCGGTATCTTTGCTGAATTTACCGCTCAACATGCCGCTGGCAAGGGGCAATCGCACAATAATGCCAACCTGTTGAGCCAGTGCTTTATCAAACAAGACTTCAATAGGTCGCTGTCGTAGCAGGTTGAAGATAATTTGCAGTGACTGTAAGTCGCTGTGCGCCAGGCAAATCTCGGCTTCTTTGTGGGTTTCGACACTGGCACCAAAGGCCTTGATAAGGCCTTGCTGCTGTATTTCGCGGAGCCAGTCAAAAATATGCTGCTCTGCCAGCACATGTTCAGGTACACAATGCAATTGCAGCAAATCAATGCAGTCCCGTTGCAAACGATCCTGGGCGCGGCAAACACTGTCGCGCATGTCCGTTAAACTGTACCCATCCGGATAGGTGCCCGCTGCACGCCCATACTTGGTGGCAATCACCGCCTCAGGTAAAAGCTGATTTACCAGTTTACCCAGATACGTTTCGCTGATGCCATCGCCGTAAACATCGGCGGTGTCAAAAAAGTTAATGCCGTCTTTCACAGCCTGTTCTATCACCGCCTCAGCGGTCGCAGCTGAAACTGGTCCAAAATCACCACCTAACTGCCAACAGCCCAGGCCAACTTCACTGACAGCTAATCCGGTACGGCCCAACTGTCGGGTATTCACCAATGTATTACTCATTGTTCTCTCCGTTTGTTTTTGCCAACAACGCCTGTGCCGTGTTCACTACGTTGTCAGGGGTAAACCCAAAGTGGGTTAACAATACGCTACCCGGTGCTGATTCTCCGAATCGGTCCATCCCGATAATTGCCCCCTCTGTCCCAACGTATTTGTACCAGAAATCGGTATGTGCCGCTTCAATAGCCAGTTTTGGTATACCGGCAGGCAACACACCGGCCCGGTATTGCGCATCCTGGGTATCGAACCGTTCGGTACCTGGCATTGACACAACGCGTACCGCTATACCCTGCTCAGCCAGCATGGCAGCGGCGGTTACGGCTAAAGACACTTCCGAGCCAGTTGCAATGATGACCAACTGCGCCGTAGTATCAGTATCCA
This sequence comes from Aestuariibacter sp., assembly GCA_017794925.1. Lineage (GTDB taxonomy): Bacteria > Pseudomonadota > Gammaproteobacteria > Enterobacterales > Alteromonadaceae > Alteromonas. Next base: position 76,276 of record CP051238.1, read on the forward strand.
CTAAGACATAGCCGCCTCGTTTAATGTTACTTACCTGTTCGTCAGAACGGCATTGCGCCTTGGTCGACTGACGGGAAAATACCAGTGCGCTGGGTCCTTGCTGACGCATCAACGCCTGCCGCCAGGCTTCTGCAGTTTCCGTTGCATCGCAGGGTCGCCAGGTTTCAAGTTGAGGCGTCATACGCAGGTTCGCCAACTGTTCAATGGGTTGGTGAGTCGGTCCGTCCTCGCCCTGCCCGATAGAATCGTGGGTATACAAAAAGATACTCGGCACCTTCATTAGTGCAGCCATCCGTACGGCGTTGCGAGCATATTCCATGAACATAAGGAAGGTACCGCCGTAGGGGATAAACCCACCGTGCAGTGCAATGCCGTTCATGATCGCGCTCATGCCAAACTCGCGCACGCCGTAGAATACATAATTGCCCGCAGGATCATCCTGAACCCCTTTTGCGTCTGGCCATAACGTCAGGTTTGAACCAGCTAAATCTGCCGATCCCCCCATCAGTTCGGGCAACCACCCTGCATACTTGCCGATTGCATTTTGTGACGCTTTGCGCGTCGCCATATCTACGCATTCCTGTTGGCAAGCACTTACATACTGTTCTGATTCAGCGACAAATTCGGCAGGTAGCTTTCGCTGGATTACGCGGCGGCGAAACTCTGCGGCCAACTCAGGGTAACGCGAAGCATAGTCGTCAAGTAGGGCTAACCAGTCCGATTCATTTTGCTGCCCCTTGGGCTTTGCATCCCATTGCTCGTAGACGGCATCCGGCACTTCAAAGGGTGCATAAGGCCAGTTGAGTTGTTTACGCACCTGTTCAATCTCATCCTCACCCAATGGCGCCCCGTGGCAGTCATGACTACCTGATTTATTCGGTGAACCAAAACCAATCGTGGTTTTACAGCAAATCAGAGTAGGTCTGGCTGTTTCTGCCTGAGCAACACTGATTGCATTGGCGATAGTCTTCGGGTCGTGTCCATCCACATCGGCAATCACCTGCCAGCCATAGGCTTCGAATCGTTTCACGGTATCGTCACTGAACCAGCCCTCTACGTGGCCATCGATAGAAATGCCATTGTCATCCCAGAAAGCGATGAGTTTACCCAGCTTCAGGGTACCGGCCAGTGAACACACCTCATGGGAGATACCTTCCATTAAACAGCCATCGCCTAAGAAACAATACGTGAAGTGATCGACAATACTAAAATCAGCGCGATTAAATTGAGCTGCCAGGGTTTTCTCAGCTATCGCCATGCCAACCGCATTGGCAATACCTGCACCTAGCGGCCCTGTCGTCGTTTCCACGCCTGGCGTGTAACCGTATTCCGGATGCCCGGGCGTCTTAGAATGAAGTTGTCGAAATTGCTTAATATCGTCAATGCTGACCGCGTAACCGCTTAAATGCAGCAGCGAATATTGAAGCATAGATCCATGCCCATTCGACAACACAAAACGGTCCCGGTTTACCCACTCAGGGTTGGCGGGGTTATGCTGGTAAAACTGCTGCCAAAGTACAGTGGCAATATCGGCCATTCCCATAGGTGCGCCAGGATGACCCGACTTTGCACGTTGCACGGCATCAACCGTTAACATTCGAATGGCATTGGCGGCCAAAGCGTGAGTGTCAGACATAATAAGTTCCGATAGTGAAATAGAAATATCACGTGAGGGTAAACAGCCTGTTTTAGGTCGGCAATTGCCTGACACAATTAAGTAATGCCCATATTGAAAATCGTCACACCGGGAAATTTGTGAATTTTTCGTGATTTTCACGGTACGCCGTGACTTTAGGTGTCGGCATTCGCGCTGGATTAGGCTACACTGTGCGCACTTTTACAACTGGTAAGATGACTGCTGTGAAATCTCTCTTTCATACAATAAACGGCGCATTGTCTGCGGCGCTATACGGCCTGAACACCTTCTTTTGGGTGCCATTTGTTCTTTTTCTGGCCCTGTTTAAACTCATCCCGATTCCTTTTACACAGCGTATCCTGACTTACATTCTCGATGCCTTTGCCATTGGCTGGATAAGTGTGAATAACTTTAACCAGCGTATTTTTAGCAGGACGTCTGTGCAGGTTGCCGAGAACGGCGAGTTATCCCGCAATGACTGGTTTTTAGTGATCGCCAACCATCAGTCCTGGGTGGATATTCTGGTACTGCAGCGTATTTTTAATCAGAAAATCCCGTTCCTGAAATTCTTTTTAAAGAAAGAACTTATCTGGGTCCCTGTGCTGGGTTTAGCCTGGTGGGCCCTGGATTTTCCGTTCATGCGCCGTTACAGCAAATCGTTTCTGGCCAAGCACCCACACCTGAAAGGTAAGGACATGGAAACCACACAAAAAGCATGTGAGAAGTTTAAGTCCAAACCGGTCAGTGTGATGAACTTTGTGGAAGGCACCCGTTTTACGCCGGAAAAGCATGCGCGCCAGAAGTCGCCATTTAAACACTTGCTCAAGCCAAAAGCCGGCGGCATTGCGTTTGTACTCAATGCAATGGGCGGTCAATTGCACAAATTAGTTGACGTTACCATTCACTACCCCCAGGGCATCCCTACCTTCTGGGACTTTGTCAGTGGTAAAGTCAATGATATTCGCGTGCAGGTAGATGTAACGCCGATTAAAAGCCTGTTTCCGGCACACATCAATATCAGTGAATACTTTGACAGCGCCGAACAACGCGCCCGTTTTCAGCAATGGCTGAACGAGCAATGGCATGCCAAGGACAACCTACTAGACAATTGGAAAGCAGTATAAAACCATGATCAGACGGTTATTCGCACCACTCATATTTTGTATCCACTTACCGTTACAACTCACCAACCTAGCCTTCTGGGGAGCGCTTATTATCGCTCTTGGTCTGGTGAGATTTGTATTGCCAATTCCGGCAATACAACGCGCACTAGCCCCTGTAATGAATGGATTCTTATTATGTTTTGGTAGCTGTAGCGTGTTTCTGATTCGTCTGTTCAATCCCATTACCATTACCCGCAACATCCATGGCTCGCTGAACAAACAGAGCTGGTATCTCATAGTGGCAAACCACCTGAGCTATCTCGATATCGTTCTGCTAATAGAATTTGCCAATTTTCGCATTCCGGCCCCCAAGTTTTTCCTCAAGCAAGAGTTGATTTGGATGCCGTTTGTAGGACTCGGTGCATGGGCATTAGAAATGCCGTTTATGAAGCGCTATTCTCAGCAATATCTGAAGAAGCACCCGGAAAAACGAGGTGCCGATATTGAAACCACCAAGCGCTCCTGCCAGAAGTTTCGTCATCAACCCACTACGGTAATTAACTTTGTTGAGGGCACACGTTTTACACCGCAAAAACATGCCGCCAAAAAGAGTCCATTCCATCATCTGCTGCCTCCTAAGGCAGGTGGCATTGCCTTTACCCTGGCCACCATGGGAGAATTATTTACACATATTCTGGATGTGTCTCTGTTGTACCCGGACAACGCCAAACACCCCATGTTGTCAATGATTTCAGGGCAAATGACCCGCATCATTATTGACGTCAATGTGATTGAGGTGCCGCAAGAGGCGAAAGGGGATTACTACAACGACGATACCTTCAGAACCGGTTTCCAGCAATGGGTTAACAGTGTTTGGCAACGTAAGGATCAAACGATTGCCAGGTTATTATCAGGAGAATAAGTGCATATGCTGACCGCCGCCAGGTTTCGCGAACAATTTGTGTCAATGTTACAACACATCGATGCTGACATTGTCCTCAACAGCCCGCTGTACAATTCACTGGCACTGGCTTTTATCGCGGTGGTGGCGCTGACCTTTCATTTAGGTGGCAAGTTGTTTGTGCATTCAGTGCTGTTACATTGGATCACCCGCTCCCCCACAGACTGGGACAATGCGCTGCGCGAACATGGCTTTTTTAACCGCCTGATCCACCTGGTTCCGGCCCTGATTGTATTTCTGTTAACGCCCATTTTGCTTACTGACGACAGTTTGCTTTACGCCGTTGTAGTCAAAGCCGCATTACTTTACTTAATGCTGGTCGCGTTGGTCTCAACCAGTGCATTGTTAAACACCGTTGAAGACTGGTACAACACCACGGAATTTGCCCAACAAGCCACCATTACCGGCTTTATTCAGGTGATAAAACTGATCCTGGCTATTTTGTTTATCTTGTTCAGTGTGTCACTGATTGTCGACCGAAGCCCACTACTATTGTTGTCTGGTTTAACCGCCATTGCGGCAGTACTATTACTGATTTTCCGTGACACTATACTGGGCTTTGTGGCTGGTATTCAGATAACCGCTAACCGCTTATTCAAAAACGGCGACTGGATTCAGGTAGACAAATTCAATGTTGACGGTGAAATCATTGAGCTGGGCTTAACCAACGTCAAAGTGCGAAACTGGGACAACACCATATCCACATTGCCTACATACACGCTGACCAACGAAGCTATTAAGAACTGGCGGGGCATGCAGGAGTCAGGCGGGCGCCGTATCAAACGCGCGATCTACATCGATATGCACTCGGTAAAACTGTACGACAATGAAAGTCTGAAGCAAGTCGCCAAAATACGTTTTATTGCGGCTTATATCGACAGCAAAATTAAAGAGTTGCAGCAATATCATCAGGACAACTCCATTGACGAAAATGACTTGCTCAACCGCCGTGCGCTAACCAACATTGGTACCTTTCGGGCTTATCTGGAAGCTTATCTGGCCAAGCACCCGAAGATTAACCACGACATGACATTAATGGTCAGGCAATTACCCCCCAACGAGCTGGGCTTGCCACTGGAGATCTATTGTTTCTGTAGCGATAAAGCGTGGGTGAATTATGAAAAAGTACAGGCTGATATCTTTGATCACATCATGGCCATGCTGCCGTTGTTTGAACTCAGGGCGTATCAGCGTGATTCGCATTTAGAAGCATTAACTGCGAGAAAGGAATAGAGTTTCATACTGGAAACATCCCTTATTGGTCAGGAGCAGTCACTAACGGGATGATAACCTAAAGGCCGCTTTGTACTTTGAGTTCAATCGATGTCTGCATCACAGATTTAATCTCTGAGCTGGTGTTTCATAGTCTTTAGTGGACGTTTCTGCATAACCTTTTCTAATAAAAGTAACCATTTAGTAAATAGAAGGGTCTTCTCCTTCCCATAATTTCAGGTCTGATAAGATTTGAAACATCGGGTAGGTAATTGCATTAACGTCCAGCGAAGAGCTGTTGCACATTGCAATAACAGACGTATGTGTATCGGGTCTACGGATGTAACTAGTATCGGTTCCCAACCATCCACCATTGTGGAAGAAATAGCGACCATCGGTATACTGACCATTCGCGTAGTACCACTTCTTTTCGTCAGCGTCAGGGAAATCACCGTTAGGCGTATTCATAAACGCCATAAGACGTTTAGGATCTTTCCCCAGCTTCGGTTTGGAGAAGTTAATATCCCACAGCAACATGTCATCCAGTGTGGTGAAAAGGCCGCCATCACCCACTACATAGATATTGGTCATGAAAACTTCTAGCACGTTTTCTTCATTGGTTCTGTACCCATAGGCCCGGTTTAAAATAACCTCGCGTTTATTATCAGCAAAGAACGTATCGTGCATGCCCAGAGGCTCAAAGATTCTCTGCTGAGTAAATTGCCTGAAAGACATACCACTGACTTTCTCTACTAACAGGGTTAAAAGGTTATAGGCAAAGTTGCTGTAGCGCTGTTGCTGACTTGGTGGCGTATAAAGAGGAAGGCTTTTGAGCATGGTGTAGTATTCATTATTCGACAAATAGTCTTCATCACCTATATGAAACGGGCCACCAGCAGCGGATAACAGCGGTTTTGGTAAAAGTTCTTTGAGCGTGTCGTAGTCTCCCATCCCGGAAAAATGACCAAGCATGGAGTTGATGGTTACAGTCTCTTTGTAATCATGCAGGTCAGGCAAATATTTTCTGATATCGTCATTCAGGTTAATTTTCCCATCGTCGGCGAGAAGCAGTACCGCAAAAGCAGTAAACTGCTTTGAAACTGACGCCATCCTGAACTTGGTTGTTGAATTCAACTCAACTGAATGTTCAACATTAGCCAATCCATAGCTCTTCTTGAAGAGATACTTCTCATTTTGAATCACACCTACTGAACAACCGGGTCCATTCGAATCGATCATGCCAGACGCAATTTCATCAATCTTCTTCTCAAGTAGATCTGGGTTCGTATTGGGGTAGGTAGCAAAAGAAGCGGTCAGAAGTGAGAGAAATACGCACAACCTTACTTTCATGAAAAGTCCCTTTTCAGTTATTTCTAAAAATCAAACCCTATTGGCTTTGAATCGAAAATACAAGGCGGAGTATAAATGAAACGAAGTCAGAAGTTGATTTCCGCTATTCGCTCATTTAAGCCTTAAGCAGCCACTGCCGAGACGACATAGGTCAGGAGCAGGCCTAAATGCATTCGTAGTTTGTAATACAAGCCTTAAAAAATTAAGCTAACCCGGATAAAAATTTTTCAATGGACTGATATGACGTTTTTACTGCCTAAAAATATAACGCGCTGGTTAATATATCTTGTTGGTATCACATTAACGATATATATACTCTTACGAGTGAGTGCTTATCTCCATAACCCAGGCGCGACTTTCACCGGTTCTACTTTTTCCTATTCAGGTTATGATATTCGTTATGAATGCAAAGGTTCTGGAGAGCCTGTTGTCTTTTTCGAAACGGGTTTCGGCTCAGACTCTGAAGCCACATGGTCTGGTATAACTTCTGAATTGCCGGACACCTTTACCAGCTGTTTTTACGACAGATTGGGCTATGGTGGAAGCGATGATGTGCCCACCAATTTTACAACCATTGACAAGGCTCTGCTTCAGGAGTCACTAATCAGGCACATAGCCGGTGATCGGCCAGTCATTCTTGTGGCACATTCTTACGGCGGGATAATTTCCAGAAGGTCGGTTTCAAGAAATACACTTAACATACACTCGGTTATTTTCCTGGATTCAGCTCATGAAAATCAACATGGGATACTGCAAGGTAAGCTCGAACCGATTCCATCATCCGTAGAAATGCACGCGTACGCTAACGCTATATTCGGGCTATCAGATATTCGCAATATGTTTATCAATTTCGACTCAGCTTTGTCTGAACGTTTAGCCTATTATTACGGGAGCATTAAATGGGCACATGTGCTCTCGACCTATACGAATGAAGAGGGTTTTTTCACCCCTTTGGAAGCGTTAAACTATGATTTTGACGATTTGAAGCTTGTTGTAATAGCACATGATGATCAGGCTTATATCAATAATAAGCGCTTTTACGAGGCCGGACCACAATGGTCTCAAATGCAGCAAAGTATTGCTGCTCTTTCCGATAACTCTGAATTAATAGTCGCCGAAGGCGCTACGCATAATGTTCCTGCCGACAGACCTGATCTCGTCATTCAGTACATCATGTCATCTGTGAATTTAGCGAAACAAGAATAATGTCAGCAAATCGCTCAATGCCTTCTTGAACAGTATGATGCTTTAATACTTTGTAGGAAATTCTATTACTCTCCGACATTAACGCAGGGTGGACGCCAAGGCGATTGATGACGGCTACGGCTGAACGGTAGACATAAAAAAGCGCGATATTTGAAATATCGCGCTTTTTTGTTTGGTTTGCGTGGCTATACTATGAGGTAACCCAGCACCAAACACACTACCAGGCCAGATACACCCAGGTAGCCCATTTCGATTCTCTCGTGCAACGCTTCACTGCCTTCTTTGCTGCTCATGAAGCCCATTACGATGCTGCTTAAACCCAAAGTAAAAGCTACTAACGCAACACCAAATAAAATTGCATCAATCCATTCACTCATAATCTTATGTACCTTAACCAAAATCTGCGCGTATTATGCACTAACCAAAGAAAAATGAACATGCAGAATCTCAATAATCCAATGAATATTGATTATGGTCAAAAACACCAACAATTAGTCAATACACCATAATCCTAGTGACAACCACGCTATCACCCTGCATCGAAAAAACATAACCAATTGATATTTAATAAAATTAAATATTGGCCCGGCTACTGCAATAGCGTTATCAAAGCCTGTTTACTGTAACAACAGTTATATCAATTGCATGAAGAGGATCGCAATGAAGACAATAGCACTTTCTACTCTGTTTGCCGCAAGTCTGTGTACGCTGCCTGCCATGGCACATGTTGAGGTCGATAATCAATGCAATACGCAGCTACATGGGTCCATTAATTACCAGCACGGTAAACTCACTGTCACAACCAAAGATGGCGATGCAGTGCTAATAAATCCAAACCACGAATTGTTTATTGATGGCGAAAAAATTGATCTTTCAGACGAAGAACAGCGTTGGGTCAGTGACTACTACACAAGTATTGAAACCGCTATCCCGATGACAGTGCAAATTGCCACTGAAGGCCTGCACGTTGCAAGCTATGCGGTCACGGAAGTGTTTTCTGAAATGCTGGGCGCAGACAATGAAATGGTGCAGGAGTTTGACGTTTTCTTTACCGATCTAAAAGCAGAACTCGACACGCGCTTCTATGCTGCAGACGGCAGCTATCAGTTTAATTCCGAAGGCCTTGACGGCAACAACTGGATTGACGACGCCTGGGAAGAAGAATTTGAGTCCCGCGTGGAAAGCCTGGTCGAAAAATCCATGGGCCACATGTTAATGGCCATTGGTCGTCAGATGCTGTTTGAAGATGGCGACATGGAAGGTTTTACAGCGCGGATGGAAAACTTTGGCGCAACCATAGAACAGCGAGTGGGCGACAAAGCTGAAGTGTTGGAGCAAAAGGCAGATGAACTTTGCTCTGTGCTGGCTAAAGCCGACTATGCGGAAACCCGCATGCAGAAGAACATTCCTGGTCTGGATGGATTAGATTTGCTGGAAATCAGCAGCGACTACAGCATGCAAGAGTAATCGTCCCCTTGTAAACCCGAATGCATGATAGACTCGTAAACTACGTTATTACTTAGTTTTACGAGCGCTATCATGCAAAACAAGCTCTTACTGTGCGGCTGTGGCTGGCTGGGCGGTTATGCTGCCGAACATTTCAAACCAGACTTTGCCATAACCGGCACCACGCGCAGCGAATCCAAAGCCCAACAGCTCGATAGTCAGGGTATTCAGCCGCTATTGTTCAGCCTGGGTGAACCACTGGATGGCCTCATAGAGGCTGCCAACAACAGTGTGGTTATACTTAATATCCCCCCGGGTAGACGCAACCCGGATCTCACCGACTTTACCCGCGCGATGTGTGAATTGATCACCGCGTTGTTTACTAAGGCTTCACCAGAATTAGTGATTTTCGTCAGTACCACATCAGTTTATGGAGACAGCACCGGGATAATATCAGAATCGTCTCCCGTTGACCCCGTAACGGCTTCCGGCAAGGCCCATGTCACAATAGAACAGCATCTTATTCAAACGGCTCCACAAGGCAGTTATGTGCTGCGACTGGCAGGTTTAGTCGGGCCCGACAGACACCCTGCAAATACGCTGGCAGGACGAACCTTAAGCGGTGCAAACCAGCGAGTGAACCTGATTCACATCGCCGACGTCATGCAGGTTCTGGAGGCACTGATTCAACAGCGTCCTGCTGAGCAGATATGGCATTTATGCAGCGCAGAGCATCCCAAACGCGGTACTTTTTACCCCACAATGGCAGAGCAACGAGGACGGGAAAATATCGACTTTACTGATTCGGTGGACGATGAAAATACCGGAGACGGTAAACAGATTGATGCAAGTGCAACGATTGAGAAGCTGAAGGTAAAGCTTAAATACCCAAGCCCCTGGGACATGTAACATTGGGCAAGGACTAACCCTTGCCCAATTCTGTTATGTCATTGAGGTATTACCCAAACAGGGTGATGCCGAAGTACTTCACCGCGACGGTGTTAATGAAAATCAACGCCAGAATAAGCGGAATAAAGGTGCCAACTGAAATATCAACATAACGTTCAAACCAGCTGCCCTTGTAGTTGGGTGAGCCTGTTTCCAGTGCTTTATGCAGGTTGTGGCGCTTCCAACGGTAGCTAACAAACAAACAAATCAGCAGTCCGTTCAGAGGCAGAATGGTGTCGTAAAACACATCGTACACGATATCGAAGAACGATTTAGGCGCGCCCGCATAGGTGGTGAATTCGGTAAAGAAAGCCACAAAACCAAACGAGAGTGCACAGAACACCGAAAAGACCACCAGCAAAATGCCCAGCACCACCAGCGCGCGTGGGCGACTGTAGTCCTTCTCATCCATCAGTGCTGCAACCGGTACTTCAAAGATTGACACCAATGAGGTTATCGCCGCAAAGAACACCAACAGGAAGAAAATACTGGCCACCAGCGATGCGCCGAAGAAACCAATGCTGGTTTGCAATGCCAGGAAGATCTTCGGCAGGAAGGTGAAAATCATACCGATCGACGATTCACTTAATTCCGCTGGATTCGTTTGCGGGTTGAATGAGAAGATCGCAGGCAGAATCATCAAACCCGCAGTAAACGCCACCGCAGTATCTGTTAACGCCACCAGCTTGGCTGACTGAGGCACATCTGAGCTCTGGTCTATGTAACTACCGTAGGTGATCATAATGCCCATACCAAGGCTTAGTGAGAAGAAAGCCTGAGACAATGCACCATTGATGACCGACGCGTTAATTTTACTGAAATCGGGCACCAGATAGAAACTCACACCGGCCATGGCGTTGTCCTGAGTAAGCACAAAAATCACCAGTAGCACCAGCATCACAAATAACGCTGGCATTAGCAGTTTCGCTGCTTTCTCGATACCTTGCTTTACCCCGCCTTGCAAAATCAGGTATACAATGGCCAGCACCAGCGCCATATAGATGAATATGGTGGGGGAGTTTATAAACGAACCGAAGGTGTCCGGGTTTGCCAGTACTTCGAGGTTGCCAGTGACGGCCTCAAACAAATACCCAAAAATCCACACCGTGATCACCAGATAGAACACTGCGATCATAAACGGAGTGATAATAGACAACCAACCTGCCACTTTCCATTGTGGTGAGTTGTCTGTCAGCTTTGAATAAGCGCCCAAAGGGTCTTTCTTCGCATATCGACCCACTGACATTTCCGCCATCATGACGGGCAAACATATTGCCGCAACAAAAATAGCGTACATTAACAAAAATGCACCGCCGCCATTTTTTGCTGCACCGACCGGAAAACCAACCAGGTTACCGATCCCTACTGCAGACCCTGCTGCAGCCAGAATAAATCCAATGCGCGATCCGAACTGTTCTCTGGCCCCGCTCATACCCATTTCCTCATAGTGATTTTTATTTTTGCTTTAACTTCGGGAAACCGTGATTGGTAGCTTTGTTATTGTCGTTTAGCTTACCTGGTCCCTGGATCCGAATGGGTCATGGTATCAATACCTTTGCCAAATGTCTTGAATTTAGGCGCGTCAGGCTGACTGCCTGACGCGATTTTTACTACCACGGAATGGATTTTCCTGCCCAGTCAATAAAATAAGGGCTTTCAGCGGGGTTTGCCTGCTTAATAACAGACAGCAATTGAGTTGCACTGTAAGCAGGCGTGAACAGTTTTTCCGGCTTCACATTGCGCTGGAAAGGTTTCGACAACGATGAGTCTACTGTTCCGGGGTGATAACAAATCAAGCTCGTGTGCTTTGCTCTGCGTGCATATTCGACGCTCGCCGTCTTCACAAACATATTCAAAGCGGCTTTGGAGGCGCGATAGCCATACCACCCGCCTAACCGGTTGTCGCTAATGCTGCCAACCCTGGCGCTCAATACACTCACGGTCGAGTCGCCTTGTGCCATATGCCCTACCAGTAACTTAACCCAAAGAGAGGGGCCGATAGTGTTCACCAGGAAGTAATGCTGTATGGCCTCGGCAGACACATCTTCCAGGCGTTTTTCCGGCGTAACGTTGTCATCGTGCAGAACGCCGGTAGCAATGACTGCGTGGGTAAAAGCCGTGCCTTTAGCCTTGCAGGCTGATAACCAGTTCGTAATTGCGGTTTCGTTTACTGTGTCCAGCTGCACAGGCACAACTTGCTTTCGCTTGGCGCCTGTGTAGTGACTTCGAGATACGGCATACACCACTGCACTGCTGTATTGTTCGCAAAATGCCTCAATCACAGCCTGACCAATTGCGCCATTTGCGCCAACCACCAATATATTCATCGTTTTTTCAGCTCACATTGTTCGCAGCGCTTTTGCCCGGTTAGCCAATACGACACTTTATAGCGATGCCGGGCAAACCGCGTGTAGCACCAGTCGGCAATAGGCTTCAACAGCGGCCAGCGTGTAGGTGCATACAACCAGCCTTTTCCCACCAGCTTCCAGGCCTGGTAAGTGACATCAAGGCCATCAATCATGCTGCCATCGTCGCGCATGGCGTGAATGCGGTTATTCAGCGCATGCCAGTCCAATGTTGGATAACGCGAGCTGAAATCTGCTGCAGTAATGTCTTCAAAGGCCAGCTTGCCTGCTTTGTTCAAGCGCATCAGGTGGCGCATTTCAAACAAGCAAAGCGGACAAGCACCGTCATAAAAAACGGTCAATTTGGGTGTATGTGTCGTATTCATACCACTACTACGGTGGAATTTATGGGTTGGATGACTTGAAGAAACCACTTTTCGCCACCACACTGCAAGCATTAGCACTTTTGGAGCAATATTATGTCTAACACGGCGTCAGCCACCCTGGCCGGAGGGTGTTTTTGGTGTATCGAATCCGCATTCAATCAGGTACAAGGTATTGAACTGGCTACGTCTGGTTATGCCGGAGGCGAGGTGGATTCACCCACTTACGAACAGGTTTGTAAGGGTGATACGGGCCACGCAGAAGTGGTCAGGCTTACTTATTATCCCGACCAAATCAGCTACCGTGAGATTCTGGAGATTTTTTTCGCGCTACACGACCCAACGCAATTAAACCGTCAGGGTAACGATGTGGGCACCCAATACCGCAGCGCAATCTTCTATCACGACGAAGAACAGAAGGCTGAAGCCGAAAAAATCATTGCAGAAATAACCGAAGAACAGATTTGGCCAAACCCGGTAGTCACTGAAGTAACCCCGCTGAACAATTACTTTGCAGCAGAGGACTATCATCAGTCTTACTTTAAAAACAACCCGCAAAATCAGTACTGTGCCATGGTGGTGGCCCCAAAACTGGCGAAGTTTAAAAAGACCTTCGCTCAGCGTCTGCGCTAATGGTTAGTTGCCCCCGACAAACCGGGGGCGGCTACCGGTTACTCGAACTGATAATCCAATCTGACTACATGGCAGGTACTAGGGCCTGTTGATACTTGCTGTACACTTTTGCAGCAGTCTGTGTGTCATTTAGACACGGCGACTGTTTGCAGGTCTAGTGTGCTAAATCAAAAACAGTCAACACAGTATAAATGACACACAGGCGCTGCCCGAAGGGGTCGTCATGAAAGCATTTTACTCTTTGTCACAGCCCTTTGACGTAGAGCAACTATGCCTGCAGGGCTGTTTCGCGATTAAAATGCTTTCATATAGACCAAAAGGCGTACAGCAAGTATCAACAGGCCCTATCACCCGGCGTATACTGCCACGTTGACAGCGCCTGTACCGACGTCACCACAAAAATATCCGATGGCGAGACTTCAATCACATTGATGTTGACAGGTTTACCTTCGGCGGACAGATCATATTCAAGCACGGCATACCCTTCGATACCGTCTCGTGCCGCTTTAGCGGGATAACGGGGTGCGCCAGTAGAAACTAATCGCTCCTCTACCGAACTGGCGAGATTTTCTTCTTTAGTCCGTTCAGGTATCCCGCAACGAGATGGGTAGGTAATGACGTTGCCCGATGCTTCCTCGTCAGCCACGGCGAACTCTAACGGTAACAAGGCGATTAACAGCAAAGTCCGGAGTAATAATTTCATTGGCGTTCCTTATCCTGTTTTTATTTATTTAATCTGGAATAAGCGGTGGTAACCGCGGTTCTATAACATGAGATTTAATAATCGACGTATGGGTCTCAGCGCAATCGTGCAGCGGTAGCAGCACATCGTCTAACTCAGCGACGTCGGTGAGTGCCAGTTTAGCTACGAAGCAATCATCCCCGGTTACCCGCTCGCAGCTCATAAACCGCGGCTGTTGGGCTATCAGCTTTTCAACTTTTTGTAGTTCACCGCTACGCGGTTTTATCCGCACTAATGCCTGCAGTGTATAACCCAACGCTCGTAAGTTAATACGTACGCCAAATCCGTCGATAACACCGCTGTCTTTTAAGCGACGTACCCGCTCCCCTACCGCCGGACCGGAAATGCCCACCTGCTTGCCAATATCGGCGAAGCTCAATCTCGCATCCAGATTCAGGTGTTCAAGAATGGCGCGATCCAGATGATCGATCGTCTTCATGTCTTCGTGCTCCTAACTTAGTTAAGCATGAAAAGTAAAAGTACTAATTTACTGCTATATCAAAAGCAATATAGTGGATTGGCCCGTAAAATCACAGTGAATCCAGCGCATTCGCCTTGCTACACTATGTAACGAATATTCACTCAACCCTTTGCATAACGTCATGACGGCTTGTTATTTTTTAGGAGACATAACATATGAATTTACAACGTGTAGCCGCGTTTAGCCGCGGTGAACAAGGTGGTAACCCCGCTGGCGTAGCATTACTTACAGAACCGCTGAGTGACAAGGATATGGCGCGCATTGCAGCGGAAGTGGGGTATTCAGAAACCGCCTTTGCATACCCTTTGTCTGCCGACCGAAAACACTGGCGGGTACGCTATTTTTCACCTGAATCCGAGGTGCCGTTTTGTGGTCACGCCACCGTTGCACTTGGCTCGGTACTCGGTGAAATCCATGGTTTAAGTACCTATGCGCTGAAAATTAATCAGGCGGATATTGAAGTCACCGCATCGCAGACCGACGCAGGGATTGCGGCCGAACTCACATCGCCGCAAACCCACAGCAGAGCGCTGTCTGAAAAAGAACTCAGCGAAACGTTGGCGTTGCTCAGCCTGCAAGTCACAGATTTGGATGAGCAGCTTCCACCAGCGAAAATTCACGGCGGTGCCGATCACATTGTACTGCCACTCAAACGTCGCGAAACCTTGTCTGCCATGCATTATGATTTGGACGCGGGTCGCGAGTTAATGAATCGCCATGGCCTGGTGACTATTATGCTGGTGTACATTGAAGATGCGCAAACCTTCCACTCCCGCAATGCGTTTGCTTCGGGTGGCGTGCTTGAAGATCCCGCTACTGGCGCAGCATCGGCAGCCTTTGCGGGTTACCTGCGCGATAAGCAATGGCCACATAGCGGTAAGATTACACTGTATCAGGGTGAGGATATGGGCGCACCGTCAGTGATTACTGTCACGCTTACTGATGAACCCGGCGCACCGGTGTTAGTATCCGGTTCAACCCGAAAAATTGCAGAGTAGGCAGGCAACGCAGGTCGGCAATAAGCCACCTGCGCAGCTGATTAACACCTAGTTAAACCAGGCGTCATCAATGGGCATATTAAACAATAACGGCGCCATGCCCTCGTAACGCGCGCGATTAGCTTCGCATTGCAGATTCTTCATGTAATTGACTTTCCACGGGTCGTTCACCAGCCACAGCGTATCACCAATCACTGCCAGACCTTCAATAGAGGCGTTATCCATGATTTCCTGTTCTGCACAGTTCACCGGATCGCCCGATGGCGCACTGAATTGCAGGCTGATCTTTTTCGTCGGCAATGCGCCTGACGTATCAATAACCCAGAGTTCGTTGTCGTTTCTCGCCGCTGCTAGCAAAAAGCCTTTTCCTTCGGCGGGTGAATAGTATTCCAACCCATTGATGGGATGTCTGCCGCTGTCAAAAGCGGGGACTAACAGGTTAGGATCAGTCACGGCTGCAAAATCCGTTTGCTGCCAGAATGCGTCATTCAGTTGCACGGTAAAAATACGAGGATTGCCGGCATTGTCGCGTTCGAGTCCCAGATACAGGGTACCGTCCTGACTTAACGCCATGCCTTCGATACCGTCATTAGGAAAATCCCCCACAGCGAACTCAAGCGGGAATTGCAGCGGACGCACATGCGTCATGCGATAGCGCCCATCATCTGAGCCTTCCACTCTTACCAACAAAGTGGGATAGTCCGTAGACCCTGTATTCTCGAAACGCTTCTGGCAATTATCTGACAGCGCCCCGGAACGAGTCGCATCTTCCGTCACGGTGTAAAACACATTGTCGTCATTCGGGTCTGCGACCAGTGCTTCAAGGTCCGGTTCGTCTGACAAGTACTGAGCAAAACAACTGCGACGCACGCGGCCCGCCATCGACATAGCATCAACCTTGGGTGATAACATGGCACTAGCAGGATCAATTTCGTGAATCTGCAGACGTTGCGACTTCAGCGCACTGCCGTCGGAAATACTGTAAAGCTTGCCATTTCGGTGCGTTAACCCTGATGTTTGCGGGTCTAACATCACGCCGCCGTCGGCCTCTATAATCCATTTTCCGGCTAATAAAGGATCCGCCTTCGGCGCCTCTGGTATTGAGGCTTCAGCTGGTGCTTCACCGCAGGCAACCAGTACACTTAATGCAACACCCGCCAACAACCATGTTGATTTCATCTTTTCTTTCCCAATCATAGGGTTGATAATGGCAGTATCCTCGCCGATGAAAAGCGGTGGGTCAAGGCTGTTGAACCGGGCTAAGAGTAAGTCAAACGTACGTGACCACGCTCAACAGAGTCCGTATACTTTCTGTAGCGCACTGTACACAGTCCCTGTCATGCATTTTTCATTATTGAATAAACCCAAGGAGTTTTGGTTATTTCTGCTTCTCGCCCTTTAGTCATTGCTGGTCCCATTCTCAGACATACTACCAGGCAGTCGTTTACGGTTTGGCTGGTGACCACAGAATCGGTATCCCCTGAATTAATCGTGCACATGCAGGAGCAGGTATGCGCGGGCGACACAACGCGAGAACAAATCCAAATTGGAGAACGCGCGTTTATTAACCTTGTCACGTTTACGCCTCAACAGCCACTGAGTACCGAGCAACTAATCAATTATGACCTTCGGTTTAGCGACGCAATGCAACAAGCAAGCTGGCAAGACACCCTGTCAACCCTGCTCTATCCGGGTCAAAATACACTTAATTTTTGGGTACCGGAGACACTGTCGAATGTACTTCATGGTTCCTGTCGAAAACCGCATCATCATGCCGATGACAGTTTACTTCGTGTGGATGGGCTCATAGCGCAAGAAATTGCGGGCGGACAAAAACGCCCTGACATGATGATCATGACGGGCGACCAAATTTATGCCGATGACGTGGCCGGTCCCATGCTACAAGCCGTCTTACAAACCATTGGTCAGTACGGATTATTCCACGAAAGGCTCGAGCAGGCCGTTGTCGCTAACACAGAAGATTTAATTGGCCACCCGTATTGCTATTACCATCGACAGCAAATACTGCCTCAGGTCGCCACGAATACCGCACTGTCCAAACTCTTTTTCGGCGCAAAGAAAAAACCGGTATTCACCTCAGTAAACGCCCAAAATCATCTGATTGGCCTGGCGGAAGTGTTGGCCATGTACTTGCTGGTTTGGTCTGATTCGCCGTGGGAAGAAATTGAATTTAACCCTGAAGAAGTCCCGCCGTCATTCCGCAAACGATTCCTACAAGAACGCGATATCATCAGGTCATTTGCAAGTCGGTTAAAAGAGGTTCGACGCGCCTTCGCACACATGCCAAGCTACATGATTTTCGACGATCACGATGTGACCGACGACTGGAACCTGACCCGGGGCTGGGAGCAGGAAGTCTATGGGCATCCGTTATCGCGCCGAATGGTGGGTAACGCACTGGCAGGCTACTGGTTGTGTCAGGGCTGGGGCAATGCACCTCAAAAGTTCGATGCGCTATACAAGTTAGCATCAGACAGCTTTACTCCTGGCGGTTTAACAAGGCACGAAGATCTAATTGATGCCCTGTTTGACTGGGAGGAATGGGATTATGGATTAAACACCCAGCCACCGGTACAGGTACTGGATACCCGCACCCGCCGCTGGCGCAGCGAGTCCAGCCTGAACAAACCTTCAGGCTTGATGGACTGGGAAGCCCTGTGTGAATTTCAGCAGCAAACGTTCGGCAAAGACGCGGTGATTGTTGTGTCGGCAGCGCCCATTTATGGGGTTAAATTTATCGAAGTTATACAGAAGCTGTTTACCCTGGCGGGCAAAGCATTAACCGTAGATGCCGAAAACTGGATGGCACACAAAGGCACCGCCAGTGTGATCCTGAATATTTTCCGACACTACAAAACACCGCCGCACTTTATAATTTTGTCTGGCGATGTGCACTATTCTTTCGTGTACGATGTGCGACTGCGGTTTCGCCGTAACAGCCCCAAAATCACACAGTTCACCTGCAGCGGTATTAAAAATACCTTTCCGAATACGCTTATCCGCTGTCTGGACACGCTGAACCAATGGTTTTACAGTGCCCGTTCACCGCTGAATATCTTCACCCGTCGGCGCAATATGTCGGTCCACGACCGCCATCCTGACTGCGCGCCAAATCAGGCGTTGCTTAATCGTGCCGCCATTGGACAGCTGCTGATCGATCCGGATTGCGAGGAAGTACGTTGTTTAGCATTGTGTAGTGACGGAGAAACGGTAGAATTCCCGCCTGAGTCCGATGTCGATAACTAACCAGCGAGGCAATGCAAGGCAATGAGTGATCCCGCACTGAAAATTGGCCTGTTTTACGGTTCTACCACCTGCTACACCGAAATGGCCGCAGAAAAAATTCAGGCACAGTTAAATAGCATGTTTGATGAGCAGGTTGTGGATTTACACAACATCAAGGATGTGTCACTCAGTCAAACCGCCCAGTACGATATTTTAATTCTGGGTATCTCCACATGGGATTTCGGCGAATTGCAGGAAGACTGGGAATCCAGTTGGGATGAGGTACATCAGCTCCCGCTGGATGGCAAAGTCATTGCGTTATTTGGTTTGGGTGACCAGTACGGCTATGCCGACTGGTTCCAGGACGCGCTGGGCATGCTACACGATGCAATTGCACCTTCAGGTTGTCAGTTCATTGGCTACACGGCGAATGAAGGGTACGAATTTGCTAAGTCCAAAGCGCTTATCGAGAACGACAGTATATTTGTGGGCCTGTCACTGGATGACGAAAACCAGTTTCAACTCACCGACGAGCGCATTGCGCGTTGGTGTGAACAACTCGTCACTGAACTCAGTGAGCTCTAACACCCCACCCGGACGTTTACACCAGCACTATTATCGCAATGGCCAAAGTCATCGGGATGGCGCGGATGTCAGCTTTCACGACATCCGCCGGCTCTTTGGCTTTCAATCCATCACTATTGGCAGGTGGGTCACTGCACAGGAACAACAGATCGCGGCCAACCTGTTTTTTGATGCACTGTACGATCTGATCGATATTTTACAGATCAACGAACAGGTGGTCTCCTTGAACGGATCGCTGTCGTTGGCCTTTGGCACCGGCGGTCAAAAAAACGCCAACGCCCATTATCATCCCGCTAAACGTCAGCTGGCACTGGCGAAAAACGCGGGCGGCGGCGCCCTTGCCCATGAATGGTTCCATGCGTTTGACCATTATATCAGCCAAAAATTTCTGGTAAGACCTCATCCCACTGCGTTTGCCTCTCAGGGTTGGCTGGACGACGCGGATCTGGTGGATCACCCGCTAAATCACAAGCTTGCAGCCTGTTTTCAGATCCTGTTTCTGTCGGCCAACGGCCATTCACCCAACGAGTACGTATTGCGGTCAGTTGAAGCTGATAAGGCATTGAAATGCTTCTATTTTGCGACTCCTCAAGAGCTTGCGGCGCGCGCATTTGAAGCCTGTATTCAAGACCAAACCATTAAGAACGCCTTCCTGGTTCAGGGTACAAAAATGTCGGCAGAGGCTAGACTTGGCATTTATCCTCATGGTACCTTGAGATCACAGCTAAACGATGCCTTCAGGGTTTACTTTTACCAACTTGGTATGGCGCTGTCTGCTAAATAGTGTCGTTTTCTAACGAAAGTTATCGACAAATGCATTAAATCCATCGCACCTTGGTAATTTCTTTGTACAAATCACTACAGTTTTTTGTTACAAACAGTATACTAGGCGCACAAGTGTTAGAGATTAGAAAACCAAATGAAAAGAAAAAAGCATACATCCGGTGATGATGAAGCACAGGTCGACATGACTCCCATGTTGGACATCGTGTTCATCATGTTGATTTTCTTCATCGTAACCACGTCTTTCGTTAAAGAGAAAGGGTTAGATGTAAATCGTCCTGAGAACAAAAATCAGTCAAACAATCCTTCTAAGTCGCTGTCTATTCGCATCGACGAGATGGGTACCATTATCATGAATGGCCGCGAAGTTGACATCCGTCGCGTTATCGCAAACATTCAGACTTACCTGGCTGAAAACCCAACTGACTCTGCGGCTATCCAGGCCCACGAGAACACTGAGCACGGTGTTGTGGTTGAGGTTATGAACCAGGCGAAAGAAGCGGGTATCAACAAGGTATCTGTACTGGTTAAGTCTTAAACCAGAATCGATTTGAAAAAAGCGCGTTTATCGCGCTTTTTTTGTGCCTGTCAGAAATTCAGATAAAACGCCTGACACAAAGTCTTAAATTCATCGGTGTAGCTGTTGTCTTCGTTCCTTATCGTTAGCGAGTGAATCTGTATAACTGAGGCCCTAGCAGACAACCGATAGACACTGACCTTTGGCATACTGCCTGCCTTATTGTGAACATCCCAGCGCTGATCAACGACGAAGCCAGCATCACTTGCGGCATTAACCACATCGTTATGCCGTTGATGAGGATAGACGCAATAAACACTACCCTCGCTAGCCAGTAACCTGGCGCAGTGCCTGAAGAAATCCTCAATACTCAAGCCATGTTCGAGGCGTGCGAGTTTTCTCTGCTCGTCCATGGTGTCATACGCACGGGTTCTGTCATCATGCCCGGCAAAATAGGGCGGGTTTGAAATGATCAGCTCATAAGGTGCGTCGGGCTCGAAGCGGGCAATATCCGCTCGCTTAACACATAACCGCTCGGCCCAAGGACTTTGACCAAAGTTAATCTCAGCTTGTGTTGCCGCACGTTCATCAAGTTCGACCGCATCCACTGTGCAGTTGGCATCGGATTTTTGCGCCATCATCAGGGCCAGTAAGCCGCTGCCTGCACCAATATCCAGAATACGCCTAGCATGAACCGGCTCGGCAAGACTCCCCAATATCAGGCTATCAGTACCGACTTTCATCGCGCACTGATCATGCGCTACAAAAAATTGCTTACATTGAAATCCTGCCGGTTTGGTCAACGCAGTGTCCACCTTTTACGTTATGAAAACGGCTGCAATCTTATCATTTCCCGCGCCACCTGCTCAGGATACACTGCCCGGTATTTTTTAAGGGGACCAAGCATTAATGGCTTAAGTAACTTGAGGGTATTCGCTGTGACCCGTTCCAGCATGCGCTCGTCACCTTCTCGCTCACCAATCAACACGCCGGGTCTCACTGCTGCGGCATGCGCTAACTGGGGTATGCGCAGGATCGCGTTTTCCAATTCGCCTTTCACCCGTAAGTAAAAGTGCTTACTTTTGGCATTGGCGCCCACCGCAGAGATCCACACGAAACCTTTGGCACGCTGGGCCCGGGCCAATTGAGCAGCTACATGTACATATTCAAAGTCGACCTTTCTAAATGCCTGTTTGCTACCAGCACGCTTAAGCGTTGTACCCAAACAGCAATACACATGATCAACGGTAAAATAGCCCTGGTAGGACTCCGGATCCTCAAAGTCGATCACCACAGGTTTTAACTTGTTGTGCGGATCACGGTATTGTTGCTTTACCAATGGTCGTCTCACTAAACAGGTGACGGATGTATAGCGAGGGTCATCGAGTAGCTGCTGCAACAACTGCCTTCCCACCAACCCACTGGCACCTAAGATAAGTGCGCTTTTTATCGAACTCAAAGTGTGTCATCCTTCCGCGTTGTAAGTACCTATAATAAGGGCCTGTTGCTCTTTACTGTACGATTTTTGGTCTATATGAAAGCATTTTAATCGCGAAACAACCCTGCAGGCATAGTTCTTCTGCGTCATAGGGCGGTGACAAAGAGTAAAATGCTTTCATGACGACCCCGTCGGGCAGCGCCCGGTAACCGGCTAGCATAAGTCATTTATACTGTGTTGACTGTTTTTGGTTTAGCCCACTAGACCTGCAAACAGTCGCCGTGTCTAAATAACTTACGAACTGCTGCAAAAGTGCACAGTAAAGAGCAACAGGACCTGGAAGACATCCCCCTGTTTGGGATCATTTCAAACGACAGATAGTAGCCTATTCATGAAAAAAGCTTTAATACTTGGAGCCCTTATGCTCAATCATACGGTAATGGCTGACACGTTAACCATTGAACGTATTTATGAATCCCCATCGCTCGCAGGCAGTTCGCCACGCAGCCTTAAGGTAGCCCCTGACGGCAAACGCGTCACCTACCTGCAGGGCAAACAGTCTGACTACGAACGCCTGGACCTGTGGGAATATAACATTGCGTCAGGCGAATCGCGCCTGCTATTCGACTCTGACGAGCTGTCGTCGGGAGAAGAAACCCTGTCAGATGAAGAAAAGGCCCGCCGTGAGCGGATGCGAC
This sequence comes from Aestuariibacter sp., assembly GCA_017794925.1. Classification (GTDB taxonomy): domain Bacteria; phylum Pseudomonadota; class Gammaproteobacteria; order Enterobacterales; family Alteromonadaceae; genus Alteromonas. Next base: position 98,987 of record CP051238.1, read on the forward strand.
TGTCCGGCACCGGGATCGTCAGTTATCAGTGGTCGGCCGACGGCACCGCTTTGCTGTTCCCAATGGGCGGCGATGTGTTCTACCACAAACTCGGCGAGTCAGGTGCAAAACAGCTGCTGAATACCGACGCATTCGAGACCGACATCAAGCTCTCGCCAAAAGGAAACTACATCTCCTTTATTCGCGATCAGAACTTGTATGTGAAGCATATTGCCAGTGGCGAAGAAAGCGCCATTACCACCAACGGTGGCGGCAATCTGAAGTACGGCATGGCTGAATTTGTAGCGCAGGAAGAAATGGGCCGCATGACCGGCTACTGGTGGTCACCTGACGAGCAGTACATCGCCTTTACGGAAGTAGATGAAACGCCGGTAGACATCATTACCCGTTCGGAAATCTACGCCGATGAAATCAAGATGATTGAGCAAAAGTACCCCTCTGCTGGTACGCCCAACGTCAAAATCCGCCTGGCTATCCAGCACCTGAAAACCCAGCAACGTAACTGGGTTGACTTAGGTAAAGACGAAGACATTTATCTGGCGCGCGGCAAGTGGATGCCAGACAGTGAACACTTTACCTATCAATGGCAGAACCGTACGCAGCAAGAATTAGAACTGCGCAGCGTTAATGTGAAAGCTCACTCGCAGGAAGTGTTACTTAGCGAGTCATCCAACACCTGGGTGAACCTGCATGACGACTTTACCTTTATCAACCAGGGCAAGCAGTTTATCTGGGCGTCAGAGCGCGATGGTTTTAAACACCTGTATCTGTTTAACAGCGACGGTACGCTGGTGCGTCAGTTGACCAAAGGTAAGTGGGTGGTTGATCAGCTCGAAGCCGTCGATGAAAAAGCAGGAAAAGTGTATTTCACCGGCCGCAAGGACACGCCTCTTGAAAGTCATCTATACAGCGTCAATCTGAAAGGCGGAGACGTTAGCAAACTGACTGCACGTGAAGGCTATCACCACATTACCTTTAGTGGCGATGCTTCCATTTATATTGATATGTCATCCACAGCCAACACGCCCTTCCAGGTCAGCCTGCATCAAGCATCGGGCAAGCAAATTACCTGGCTGGAAGAAAATAAACTGGATGCCAACCACCCGCTGACACCTTATGTAAAAGATTGGATTAAGCCAGAGTTTGGCACTATTACCAACGATGAAGGCATCGAACTTTACTACCGCTTATACAAGCCAGCCAAGCTGGAAGGCAAGCACCCTGTTATTGTTTACCTGTACGGTGGTCCACATGCCCAGGTCGTCAACAACCAGTGGGGCGGCAACCGCGGCTTGCTTATGCAACATTGGGTAAGCAAAGGCTATGTGGTATTCAGTATTGATAACCGTGGCTCAAACTACCGCGGCAAAGCGTTTGAAGAGCCAATCTACAAAGCCATGGGTAGCGTTGAGGTAGATGATCAGGTCACCGGCGTGAAGTTTTTGCATACCCTGCCCTACGTAGACAAAGAACGTATTGGCGTTTACGGCCACAGCTACGGTGGCTACATGACACTGATGAGCATGTTCAAAGCGGGCGATTACTTCAAAGCCGGCGTGTCAGGTGCACCTGTTACGACCTGGCGTTTGTATGACACCCACTATACCGAGCGTTACATGGGTAACCCGAATACGGATAGCGACGTCTACGACGCCTCATCGGTATTCCCTTACGCCCAGGATCTGAAAGGCCCACTGCTGATTTATCACGGAATGGCCGATGACAACGTGTTGTTTACCCACAGTACCAAGCTGTACAAACACCTGCAGGATATGGGTAAGCCGTTCGAAGTCATGGATTACCCCGGTAAAAAACACAGTATCCGCGGAAAACAAACCGGTATTCACTTATACCACACCATCACTAACTTTTTTGATCGTCACTTCGGCGTGAAATAAGCTCTAACAAAATGCTTTGCGTGACAGGGACTTCCTGTCGCGCAATTATTTTTGATCCCTAATAACGAATGTAATTCCATACCTATTATTTACTTCTTCTTATTGCCAATCTGATTTTTATTGCATAGCTTCAATAGGGGGTTACCCCAACATATGCATATATCAATTAGACCGAATTAAATTCGGCAATCAAATCAAATACACAAGTGAAGAAGTATAAAATGATAAAAATTACCCTAAGACCGACCATGGCAGCCGTGTTGCTGGCCATGAGTGCTTCAGCTGTTGCAGCAAACGACAGATACATTATTCAGGTAGACAACCCATCAAAAGGCGTTGTTAAAGCCCTAACCAAACAACTCGGCGGACAAGTTCACGTTGATGCAGACGGCTTCATTGCAGCGACCTTTTCTGGTAAATCACTGGATGAAGTCAAAGGCCTGCTGAACAATCCTCACGTAAAGCTGGTAGAAGAAGATGCGTTGCGTTCCGCTATGGCGCTATTCAACGATGACGCTGGCAGCCCGATGCAAACCCAAATCACCCCTTATGCAGTGTATCAGGCTCAGGCGGATCAGGTTGCCTTTAACGCCAGTGCCGGCATGAAAGTGTGTGTGATCGACTCGGGTTTAGACAGCACCAACCCTGATTTTGACTGGGGGAATATTACCGGCGACAACGACCCGGGTACGGGTAACTGGTTTAACGCAGGTGGTGAGCACGGTACGCACGTAGCGGGCACCATTGGTGCTGCAGACAACAGCTACGGTGTTGTTGGTATGGCGCCGGGCGTCGACATGCATATCATCAAGGTATTCAACGCAGAAGGTTGGGGTTATTCCTCTGATCTGGCCCAGGCAGCACAATTGTGTGGACAGGCCGGTGCAAACATCATCAACATGAGTCTGGGTGGGGGGGCTGCAAACAACACCGAAGAAAACGCGTTTAAAGATTTCACTGCCGCGGGTGGTTTAGTGGTTGCCGCAGCGGGTAACGATGGTAACTCTTCACGTATGTACCCTGCTGGTTACTCGTCTGTCATGATGATTGGTGCCAACGATGGGAATAACGCCATCGCTGATTTCTCTCAATATCCAAGTTGTACAACAGGTCGAGGAAAGCGCACGACAACCGACGAAACAATTTGTGTTGAAGTCACCGCAGGCGGTGTAGATACCCTTTCAACAGTCCCCGCGGGCACAGCAGTACTGTCTGGTCTGAGCATGGATGGCGCTGGCTTCGCCTCCAGCGCGATGGAAAACACCGGCAGTGCCAGTGGTCAAACGTTCTTTATGGGCACGGCTGAAAGCATCGATGCAGGCGCAGCGGGTAAAGTATGCGTTATAGACCGCGGTGTTATCTCGTTCCACGACAAAGTCGCAAACTGCGAAGCCTCTGGTGGTGTTGGTGCGATCGTTATCAACAACGTAGAGGGTATGCTGTACGGTACATTAGGTGACCCGAACAGCACCTCAATTCCCGCAGTAGGTGCAGCATTGGAAGACCGCTCCGCCATTCTGGCGGCCGGCACGGCTGACATTACGGTTGGCGCTAGTGATTATGGCTATCTAAGCGGAACGTCCATGGCGACGCCTGCCGTTTCAGGTGTTGCTGCACTGGTATGGTCAAATCATGAGACCTGTACAGGTACTGAAATTCGCGACGCCTTAAAAGCCACAGCGATGGATGCTGGTGCAGCTGGCAAAGACGTATACTTCGGTTACGGTATTGTTCAGGCTGCAGCAGCCGATGCATACCTGACAGCCAATGGCTGTGCTGGTGGCAATGGCGGCGGTGGTGATAATGGTGGTGGCGGTGATACCGGCACAGATCTGACGCTGACGGCTAACGGTTACAAGGTAAAAGGCACACAGCAAGTTGACCTGAGTTGGGTAAACAGCAGTGCAGATATGGATATTTATCGCAATGGCAGCACGATTACTATGGTAAGCGGTACAACCAGCTACACAGACGCCTTGAACGTGAAAGGCGGCGGTGTTTACGATTACCAGGTATGTGAGTCAGGTACGTCTACCTGCTCTGCTGTCGTCACGGTTGTGTTCTAAATCAAACGACACACTGAAACGAAAAAGCCCACTATCTGATGTGGGCTTTTTGCTTTATTGCGCAGGCGAATACTATCCAAACATCGCGTTCGCGAGGGACTTCTGCACACCAATAGCCGTGTCCTTTTTCAATTCAAACTTCATTGCTTCCGACTGCCCTGATACAAATATGCGCAGCTCTGCGTCCATATCGAAGTGACCTGCCGTTTCAACCTTAAACTGGGTAATCGCTTTATAGGGGACTGAGTGATAGTCCACCTTTCTGCCTGTCATCCCTTGTTTATCAATAAACATAAAACGGTGGTTAGTAAAGACAATCAGGTCCCTAACCAGTTTGTAAGCACTTACAACAGTTTCAGCATTCCCTAAAATAGGTTGCAATTCTTCCTGTACCTCAGCTACGTCGACTTCACTGGCGTTGCCCATTAATGCATCAAGTAATCCCATGGAATCTCCTTACTTGCCAGCCTCACTGTTAACTGGCGGTGACCTAATATTAACTAACCAACTGCAGTGCGTTACAGCGGTTGACCAAAGGTTCAGGATAACCCAATGCATAGCCTTGTCCATAGTCTATACCCAGATCGACCAGTGCTGAACGGGTCGCATCGTCAACCACAAATTCCGCGATAGTTTGTTTACCCATACTTTGCGCAATGTTATTGATGGCCTTAACGGTTTCGTAATCTATTTTGTCCCGCACCATGTTGCGTACAAATGAACCGTCGATTTTTACGTAATCGACATCCAGATTTTTCAGGTAAGTAAACGACGACATGCCGGCGCCAAAATCATCCAAGGCAAAGCGACACCCCAACGCGCGTAATTCATCAATAAACCATTTTGCAGAAGACAAGTTAGTGACCGCTGAGGTTTCAGTAATTTCAAAACACAATTTCTCGGTGGGGATATTACTGCGCTGAATTTGATGTACTATTTGCTTCAGTAGCTTTTCATCACTTAATGTAATGCCCGACAGGTTTATTGCAATTTTGTCGAGCTGACGGCAGAAAGCGTTGTTTTGCTGCAGAAATTTCAATGTATTATCTACAACCCACCAGTCTATCTTATTCATGATCCCGTGTTGTTCCGCTAAGGGGATGAACACGCCAGGACTAATATACTGACCGTCTTCACCAATGAGTCGCAACAACACTTCACCGTGGGTACGCTGCTGGTCATTTTGCAAGTCAAGAATAGGCTGGAAAAATAGTTCAAAGCCATTATTTTCCAACGCCATCTGAAAATGCTGTAACACCTTACTTTCAACTTGATCCAACGCTTGCTGCTCTTCCGTCGGCGTGTATACGAAGTAGCGATTGCGGCCCATCGACTTAGCCTTATAACACGCATTGTCTGCAGCCTTAATGAGGTCTGCGGCACTGTAGCCGGGCTGCTGAATATCGATTACACCTATACTCGCCCCTACAAAAAAGACTTTCTCATCGACAATAAACCGGTAAGCTGCGATTTGTTGTAGCAACCGGTCAAGCTTGTCGAGTACCTGTTCCAGCGTCAGATTACGGAATATCATGCAAAACTCATCGCCACCAATACGGGCTAACAAGTCTTTTTCGCTAACAAACTCCCCAAACAGATTAGCGACTTCCTTCAGCAATCGATCACCAGCAGGGTGACCACAACTGTCATTAACCAACTTAAATCGATCCATATCGATAAAACACATGACCGCACTCGCTTCACCCGCGTTGACTTTTTTAATTAGCTTGGTGAGATAGTGGTCGAATGCATAGCGGTTCATCAACCCTGTCAGCTGATCATGGCTCGCCTGATAGCGCACCTCTTCCTGCAGCGCGAACTCTTCGGTCACATCTCTGGCGATACCTTCGATGGCAATGAGTTTGCCACGTTCGTCAAATACCCCCGTGTCGGCAAATTCAATGACCTTTGTTTCGCCGCGCTCTGCTCGTATTTTTAACCGGTAAGGCTGAGGATTCTGCCCAGCTTGAATCGACATTGCGATCTTTCTGAAATCCGGCTGTGACTCAATCATAATACGCCGCTGTGCCGCACAGAATTGCTCAGCATTGATCCCTAATATAGAACGCACCCCATGACTCACATATACAAACGATTGTTCAAGAGTTTTGGTATACACAAAATGGCGGTACAAACCGTCTATCAAACGGCGGTACTTTTCTTCGCTTTTCAACAACGCTCGCTGGGCGTTAAACCGTTCTGTTACATCCCGCAAGGTAATGGCAATATCCCTGCCTGCCCGCACTATTTGCACCTTGAGCCACTGCGGTTTAATCAGGCGGCTTTTAATTTCGATGTAATCGTCAAATGGCGCATCGGTTTGCACGACGTCTTCTATGCGGTGCACAATATGATCCTGCTTAAAGGTTTTTAGCTGTGCAGACAGTGGCTTATCCTTTAACAGGCACACATCTCCCTGAAAGATTTGATTCGCAATCTTATTGGCTTCTACCAAATAGTATTCGCTGCCTTCTTTTTTATAAATCAGTAAAGCATCCAGTGCAGCTTCGCTGGCCGTCTTATAACGCAGTTGGCTTTGGTCGAGGTTCATTGCACTTTTGAGCAATTTATACAGTACAACCGTGGCGAGTAGCGACATTACTAACCCCACCACGGAGACCAATAACCCGCCACTAAAGACTGGCGCGGGTAAAGCCAGCTGTAACTGCCATTGTCTGCCCAAAACGTCGAAGAGCGCACTTTGAACAGGAAACGTAGTCACATCTGCTGGCGCATTAGTACCAACGGTCATCGCATCAAATGTCGAATCAGTAACTAAAAAGTGATAATGCTGTTCTACCAGTTGCCCATTGGACATTCCCAGCCATGCCTGCAAGTCGAACGTTGCCAGAACATACCCTAAATGCGGCTCCTGGGGACTGATCAATCGACCATACAACAAAAACTGCTCGCTACTATCATTACTAACCAACTTACTGAAATACTGCTCGCCATTTGCATGATTCAGAAAGCCAGGCAAGTAAAGCGGCTGCGCAATAACATCATCCTGCCAGTATGATGCTGAGGAATAACGGGGCCGAACTAACCACTGCACAATGCCATGACTATCAATAAACATCAGGCTACTGTAGCCACGCTGAATACCAAGCAAAGTAATAGCCTGCACATTAAACCAATCCAGGTAGTTGGGCTCCTGGGTTGGCCAGTTTTGGGTAAGTGACTCTAACGCCTGATGTCGCTCTGCTGCCATGGTTTGCAAATTTGCCACTACCTGCACTGACAAGTTTTCGGCCTTTTTTCGCTCGACCGCTAACTCCTGCTCCTGTAAATAAGCACCAACACTCACAAAGAAAACGGTGAGTAATGCAAATAAAATGATGGGAGTAAAATAAATCCGTTTTTGGGCTTGTTGCGACATAGTTAATCAACACTCAGAAACCGTGCAGTTGCCGACAATACCTGAGGTTTATGAAGGTAACATGACGCAGGATAAACGGTTTACAACTGCCATTTGTCGTTTTCTGAGTAAAGCTCGCCTTTGCCATGCAGCAGTGACACAATGGCCGTTGTACTATTTTCGTTTTATGCGATACATCGAAAGGAAACTCTGTGACGCAAGACTATACCGGCACCACTTATCAGGACGTACACGATGCGTCACTTCGGCTGATAGGCAAGGTACAACGCACTCCGATTTTAGAATCGTCTTTATTGAATCGCTGGCTGGGGCACAGAGTGCTTTTTAAAGCAGAATGCTTGCAACCCACCGGTGCATTTAAATTGCGTGGTGCGACGAATTTTATTTCCGCCTTGCAAGCATCTGGCAATATCCCAAAACACATCGTCGCGAACAGTTCAGGCAACCATGCACAGGCAGTTGCTTATGCAGCCTCACAAGCAGGTATTCCGGTTACGATTTATGCTACAGAAACCATTTCACCGGTAAAGGCCGCGGCGACTCAGGCCTATGGCGCAGAACTTAAACTGTATCCAACCCGTGTTGAAGCTGACCGGGCTGTCGCCGATGCAGCAGAAGCCGACGGAACAGTCTGGATCCCGCCCTTCAATCATCCATTGATCATCGCGGGTCAGGGTACTGCGGCTATGGAAGCCCTGCAGGACCACCCTGAAGTCAATGCGATTTTTGCCCCCTGTGGCGGAGGAGGTTTACTCAGCGGCACATTACTGGCGGCCAGAGAACTGGCACCTGAAGCCTTAGTTATTGGATCGGAACCACAAGTAGCTAACGACGCGTCCCGCTCATTACAATCCGGGCAAATCGAATCGCTGTCAGGTCCGGTCAATACGCTGGCTGATGGCGCAGCGACACCTTCAGTAGGTGAGTTTACGTTTCCGATTTTGCAGGAGTTAGACGACTTCTACGAAGTCAACGAACAACAAATTGCTTACTGGACTCAGTGGCTACAGCACCTGTTAAAGATTCACGTAGAACCCACCAGCGCAATGAGCATGGCCGCGGTGGCTGCCTGGGCGGTAAACACACCGCCGGGACAAACTGCAATGGTACTGCTTACTGGCGGAAACATTAGCCAGGCAACGATGGCGAGTATCTGGCAAACCGACTACTTATTACAACCACCCACAATAACCTGAGAACCTAACGATGCGCAGATTAGTGTCAGCTACCCTACTCGTTTTATGCACCACTGTTATGAGCGTGGCATCAGCCAGTACCCTCATCGACAATGTACGCGGTTATACGCTCAATGAAAAAGGCGAACTCATTCGTTTTAAACGCATTTTAGTTAATCACGGTAAAGTCATCAGTCTTGACCCTGCCTCAGTACCCAACAAAGCTGACGTCATCAACGCGCATAACGCGGTAATGATGCCCGGCCTGATTGACGCCCATGGCCATTTACTTGGATTAGGCGGCAATCTGCTTGAAGTGGATTTACGCGATAGCAAAACCATGAGCGAAGCGGCACAATGGGTTGCTGACTATGCGTTTGCACACATAGATCAGGACTGGATTAAAGGCCGGGGATGGAATCAGGAACTGTGGAGCGATCGTTCATTTCCCACTGCAAAAGCACTCGACAACGTCATTTCACAAAAGCCAGTCTGGCTAAGTCGTGTTGATGGCCATGCCGCCTGGGTGAATACTAAAGCACTGCAACTGGCGGGGATTACCCGTGACACAAAAGACCCGGTAGGCGGCCAGATTTTGCGGGACCCTCAGGGCAACCCAACCGGTGTACTAATCGATAACGCGATGGACTTAGTCGCCGATGTGATGCCTAGTGAAAGTACCAAACAGTATCAGGCACAATTAAATGCTGCTGGTGAGCACTTGTTGTCTGTTGGCATTACCGCTATGCACGACGCCGGCGTCGGTCATCACGTCTATGACTTCTATTTGGCTCGCGCCGCAGCGCAAACATTACCTGTTCGCATTTATGCCATGTTAAGTGCAACGGATCCCCAGTTGGACGACATGCTGGATACCGGTATGATCCGCAGCGCCGATGACTTTCTGTCGATTCGCTCCGTTAAAGCCTACGGCGATGGCGCATTGGGAAGCCGTGGAGCAGCCCTGCTAAAACCCTACAGTGATGCCCCGCATCAGCACGGTTTGCTGCTAACCCAACCCGAAGACTTCCCGAAGATTTTTCAAAAAGTACTGGGCGCAGGCTTTCAGTTAAACTTCCACGCGATTGGCGATAAAGCCAACCGCATGGTGCTGGATGAGTTTGAGAAAACCTTTGCCAGTGTCGGCGGCCAGTCACTTAGAAACCGCGTGGAACATGCCCAAGTGATTGACGTAAATGACTTGCCACGGTTTGCTCAGTTAAAGGTGCTGCCTTCGATGCAACCGACTCACGCGACCAGTGATATGAACATGGCAGAAGCTCGAATCGGTAAGGCACGCATGGCAGGCGCGTATGCCTGGAAAACATTGATCGACAGTGGTATTGCTATGCCGCTCGGTTCTGACTTCCCGGTTGAGCTGGCAAATCCCTTTTATGGGTTACATGCCGCAGTCACTCGTCAGGATCGCAATAACCAACCACTGAAAGGCTGGTACCCCGAACAAGCGCTGACGGTAAAGCAAGCGTTCAAGGGCTTTACCCTGGACGCAGCTTACGCCGCCCATATGGAAGACTCGCTGGGTACACTAACGCCAGGAAAGTGGGCTGATTTCATTCTGGTTGACCAGGACATTTTCAGCGTTGCCCCACAAGACATATGGAAAACCAAAGTGATGCAAACCTGGTTAGCCGGCGAAAAAGTATTCGACGCAAATCGTCAGAATTAACTGGAGTCATGGCATCGGCTCATGCACAATGCGCTTTTTTCTATGGGAACACAGACATGACTTTAAGCGTAAACAGCTACTTTGACGATGCCGTAAAATCGATTGCCTTTGAATCTGCCAACGGCCCTTGCACCTCTGGTGTAATGTTACCGGGTGACTATGTGTTTGGTACCAGCCAGGACGAGTTAATGAAAGTAGTAGAAGGCGCACTCACGGTAAAATTACCAGGCGAAACTGAGTGGCAAACGTTCGCAACAGGTTCTGAGTTCCGTGTTGCGGCAAACCAGTCATTTGATGTAAAGGTAGAAACAACCACTGCTTACCTGTGTTTCTATAGCTAAGAGAATCGAAACAGTGATAAAAAGCCACGCAATTGCGTGGCTTTTTTATGCACAATGAACAGATTAATACAGCGTTCGAATCCACTTCTCTTCGGTAATAAAGCTCCAGTCCCAGGATTGCCATTTTTCCGGTAAACCTGCTTCAACCACCTCATCCACTGACATCCCCTTTGCTTTTTGCGCATTCACAAAGGCCAGTGTCGCTTTCATCATGTCTAACGCCGCCTGATAGTCCTGCTTAGTAGCAAGGGGGCCATGGCCAGGAATAATCTGTGTATCGTCGTTGATTTTACCCAGCAGCACTTCAACTGAGTTGATGTAACCCGCTACCGTACCGCCCGCTCCCAGATCAATGTAAGGAAACAGTCCGTTAAAAAACAAGTCACCGGTATGCAGTACATTGGGCTGTTCAAACCAGACGACGCTATCGCCATCAGTGTGGCTGGCTGGTAAGTGAAACACGTGCAGCGTTTCACCGTTAAAATGAATCTTTACCCCTTGTTCATAGGTCACAACAGGCAGCGCACTTTTAGCAACGGATTCGTCATTTGCCAGTCGAACCCGAACGTTGTCATGAGCAAATATTGTTGCGTCTTTGTGGTCATGGAAAAACGCGTTGCTGCCGGTATGGTCGCCATGATAGTGCGTATTAATAACGAAACTTGGGGCATCACTGCCAAGCTCACCCAGAGCTGAAGCGATTTTTGGGGCCAGTGGCGCAAACTGATCATCAATGATAAGTACGCCATCTTCCCCCGCTGACACACCAATATTACCGCCAGCACCAGTGAGCATATGCACTGAACCTGCTAAGTGATTGGATTTAATTTCGACGGAAGCAAAGCGGTCGTCTGCATGCAATAACGTTGCAGTAAAAAGCGCAGAAAGCGCCAAACCGCCTTTGAACAAGTATTTCATGAACCATTCCTACCTGGACACAATTAAGCTATTAATATGTCACTGGCTACGAAATGGTTCAATCCAAAAGTTATTTTTACTAACTATGGCAATTACACCGCCATACTGCTTTCAGCATGATGCTCAGTATGTCCAAGAAACCGGAAACGATCGACCGAACGTCCATTCACTTTAACCTGCTCTGTAAACATATCCAACGGACGGACCCACAATGCGCCCTCACCGTACAAAGGACGATAGACCACCACGTGGCTTTCATCTTCTGAATGTCTGGCAACACCAATTACTTCGTAATTGTTCCCTTTGTAATGCTGGTAAACGCCGGGTTTAATCATGGTTTTGTCTCCTTGTGGTGGCAAAAGCGTTAAGTCCTGAATGTCGATGTTGTCTGTGTTTACTGAGATTAAAATTAAATTCGTGTTCAGCTTATTTCCTGTTCCTTTTCGTTACAATGATAGCGTCGCTATCATTCTGCATAGTCATGCAGTTGGCTAATAACTTTGCGTCACCAGAAGCATGAGTATGCAAGTTTAGTAGAAGATGATACTTTCTGCTAATTCTCTTCCAACGGCAGGATTAATTGCTGCGCATCCTTTGGTTCATCCAGGCCAACGTGTAAGCCCACCAAGCGAATCCCTCTCTCTCTTGCGCGTAAAAATGCTTCTTTTAACAAACGCTGAAAAACCACTTTTTCGACATCTGAGTGGCGGTGCTCAACCGTGGTTAACTGAAAATCCTGAAACTTTAGCTTTACGCCCAGTGACTTAATAAGCATAGGTCTGCTGGCATGGTATTTTTTTTGATGTAACGCTAGTCGCGTGACCAGGGTATCGTATAAATAATCGATCACCTCAAGACACTCGGCTTCTGTATGTATATCGGCACTGAGTGTTCTTTCTACACCCACGGACTTGCGTACCCGGTTAGTCTGAATGTCTCGATCGTCAATACCATGTGCTCGTTGCCACAAAATATGCCCAAACTTACCAAAGCGTTTTTGTATTTGTTCATACGGGTATTGCCTGACGTCTTCACAAGTATACAAACCCAATTGGTGCAGCTTCTGCAACGTAACCTCACCCACCCCCGGAATCTTTTTCAGCGGTAACCTGCGCACAAAGCTGTCGAGTTCATCTGGTGCTACCACACATAGTCCATTCGGCTTATTCTCATCACTGGCAATTTTGGCAACAAACTTACAAGGTGCAACGCCTGCTGATGCGGTCAGATTTAACTCGCTCTGGATACGGTAACGAATTGCCTCAGCAATGCGAGTTGCACTGCCTTTGTAAAGCTGGCTGTCTGTGACATCCAAATACGCTTCATCCAGCGACAATGGCTCAATTTTGGTTGCGTAGTCAGCAAATATCTCCCGAATCTTTCGGGACTCTTCCTGATACACCGACATCCGGCCGGGAATTAATTTTAAATCAGGGCACAACTTCAACGCATACGCGGAAGCCATTGCAGACCTGACTCCAAACTGTCTTGCCGGGTAATTACATGTTGCTATTACGCCGCGTCGGTCGGAGCTACCGCCTATGGCAATAGGGATATTTTGCAACGCAGGGTTATCCCGCATTTCCACTGCGGCATAAAAGCAGTCCATATCTACGTGGATTATTTTACGCACAACCAATATTCCAGCACGAGGCAACAAAGCACTCGACCATAATACTGTATACTTGTACATATATCCAGTTTACAGCATTTACATCCACAAACTAGCAACTATGCGAAGACGGTATATACCGCAACCGTTTATGTGTAATATCGAATACGTGTAAATAACAACCACTTTGTATGAAACTCGAATCACTCGGTATCATTGTTCCGGCGTCTTTATCGCTGCACAAACCTAGCTGGTATCCACCTGTTCCGGCCCTGGTCAATTACGTCCAGTGTATCTGGAGCATGCCTATGCAACAGGGAGAATCAGGAGTAAACAGGCCGGCAGAAAAGCTCTACCCGGATGCGGGGGCAAGCCTGATATTTGAATTTAGCCATAACCGGGTTATATGCCGTTACTGTTTTAACACCGCAACCCTTCAACACCGTTGGTCGCCAGAGGCCACTCATTTGAGCATTCGGCTTAAGCCCGGCGCAACGACAGTATTGTTAGGCAGGTCATTTGTAACCACCATAAACCATGCTCAGGTTATCGATGAGTATGATTTGCCAGGGGTGAATGAACTCCTGGAGTCGCTGCCGCTACAAACGCTGGAGCAACGTGTCACGTCCGTTCAGTCATGGTTAGTGAGCCGACTGCGTCTTAGCAAAATGAGACAGAATCAAGGACTAATTAACGTTCTGCAATCGATAGATACAAAGCCAGAACGGCTTGCAGAAGCATTGGGCATGTCCCGACGCACGCTTGAAAGGCGTATGCGCAATGAATTAGGTGTCACACCTAACCAAATGCTCAGCTTTAACCGGATACGCATTTCCCGGGAATTATTACTTGAAGGCAAGGAATCGCTATCCGATATCGCGCTGCTTGCCGGTTATTATGATCAGGCGCATTTCACTAATTTGTTTCATCAGGCGACCTTGGAGTCTCCCGCTCAGTACCGACGAAGAAAGTTGTCGCAAATTTCCAATACCCCGTCATTGTGACGACTTATCCTCTTCATCAATAATTTAATGAATGAGGAACAGAGTATGACTGCTCGTATAGCACCCGACGAACTCTTTGCACGTTGTCCCCGAATCACACCTCACCTACTCGGATTGGGTAAAGTGAATGATGACGTCGTATCTGCATCGATTAAACATTTGGTTAAACTTCGGGTTTCACAGATCAACCATTGTGGTTTCTGCCAGGTTATGCACGCTGCAGAAGCCCGTGCAGACGGTGAGTTACAAACCCGCCTGGACGTACTGCCAGCGTGGAAAGAAGCCCCTTGCTTTAGTGCTGAGGAACGTGCAGCGTTGATATGGGCAGAAGCGATTACCCGGATTGCCACACAACCGGATGTGTCTGATGCGTTCACACAGGCGTCCGGTCAGTTTAGCAATCAGGCGCTGATTGAGCTCACCACCGTCATTCTGGAAATCAACAGCTGGAACCGTATTGCTGTTAGCTTTAATTTTACCCCTGAAGTGGAGGAAGCCTGTGCTACAAAATAAAAATAAAAAACTCATTATAGCCAGCCTGTGCTTTTTATTTGGAAGCACTCTTTTTTTACCCCAATTGGCCAGTTATGCCACGGTAGGCGTGTACCTGTTTATGTTGGGTTCACTGCTAATGCTGGTTGATACATTAACCACAAAGGAGTAGTGTATTTTTGACGGGCGACGCTTGACCGTTACCAACATGCCTCTTGCGTCGCTGACGTCATTCCCCTTTCACCAGCAATAACCGGCCAGGGACGAGTCATGAACAAAAAGCAGGATTGCTTCTGGGATAAACCCGGCCCGACCTGGGTAATTATCGCGTTAATCCTTTATTCTGTACTGACGTTTTCCTTGGAAACCATTCCGAGCCTGTCTCCGCCTGTTAAAACCTTTTTGCGTTATTCTGAGTTTGTCGTTGTTTTTATATTTACTCTGGAATACTTAACACGTCTCTATAGAGCACGCCAACGCATGCGGTTCGTGTTTAGCTTTTACGGGATGATCGATCTGCTGGCTATTTTGCCGTTTTATCTAACTCTTGCGATTGATTTAAGGGCACTTCGTTTGTTCCGTTTGCTACGACTGGCCCGGTTGTTAAAACTTACTCGATACAGCAAAGCCATCAAACGTTTCAGCAAAGCACTGTATACCGTTAAGGAAGAGTTGGTCGTATTCAGTTTTGCCAGTCTGATTATCCTGTTTTTGGCTTCAGTTGGTATTTACCATTTTGAACATGCTGCACAGCCAGAGGTTTTTGCTACTATTTTTGACTGTTTATGGTGGGCTGCGGCGACGCTGACAACGGTCGGTTATGGCGATATCTATCCCATTACTCTGGGCGGAAAACTATTTACGTTTTTAGTGTTAATGGTAGGCCTGGGCATGATCGCGGTACCAACAGGTATCATCGCGACGGCTCTTTCTTCCGTAAGACAATCAAATGAGAAATAGTTAGCTGGTGATGTTTACCACCAGCTAACTGAAGGGTGAATTAGATAATACGGTCCTTGTCCCAGGCTTTTAATTTTTCCTGGCGCAGCGCTTCTTTTTCCTGACGCGCTTTCTTTCGATCACAAGGCTCAGGGCAATCACAGGCTTTATCAATACCCAGTGCGCCAAGGCCACCACAGCTACCTGAAATGGTTTTCTTCTGCAGTAGATAGCCAATTGCCATGGCCGCTACCATCACCAGAAAAAACACAAACGCTAGTATAAACGTACTCATATCTCTTACTCTTCGTAAACAGTGACCATCGATTCGAAAGCCGGACTACTGTATTCTACAAAACTATCACCTTCGCGCTTCACTATAAACACCGCAAAGTCGTTTTGCTCGGCTAACGCAATAGCGCTTTCCCATCCCATTACGTTAAACGCAGTGGCCATTCCATCTGCTGTCATGGATGAAGGATGAACAACGGTGACAGATACTGTGTTGTGCTGAATGGGCTTCCCGGTCCGAGGATCGATCAAATGCGAATATCTCACACCATCCTGTTCGTAATAATTGCGGTAGTCTCCTGACGTCGCAATTGCATTATCGCCTATCGATATGATCTTCTGCACCGCACGGGCTTCAGAAACAGGCTTTTCAATGGCAATCAGCCACTCACTGCCATCCCCTTTTTCTCCCTTCACACGCATTTCGCCGCCAATCTCAACCAGGTAGCTTTCTACTCCCTCGCCTTCCAGCAAGTCAGCAACAACATCAACACCGTACCCTTTAGCTATTGTAGACAAGTCTACATACAACTGAGGATGAGATTTTACCAATCCGTCTTTAACAACCGTTAATTTATCCAGACCAGTATAAGACCTGACGTCTTCTACTTCTTGTTGAGTTGGGATCGATTCTGGTCGCATTGTTGGCCCGAAGCCCCACAAATTAACCAATGGCCCGACGGTAACATCAAGCACGCCATCACTGAGCTCACCAAGACGCATTGCTTCCAGCACGACCTTACGGGTTTCTGGTGAGATTGCGTAAGGCTGCTCAAACCGGTACTGATTAAAGCGCGATAATTCTGATGTAGGGTCGTAGGTCGACATTAGCTTATTCACGTGGATTAAGCGTTCGTCTATCAGTTGCTTTACTTTTGCTTTATCAACAACCGCTGCTTTAGGGAACTTCACGTTGTACGTGGTGCCCATTGTGTGACCATAGATATGCTCTACTTCTACCGGTGGCTGGCTGCAGCCCACCAATAACAGCACTAGCAGTCCAACTACATACCTAAATTTACTCACATTGCCTCCATGGGATTACTGATTGCAGCAGCACTGCAATGGGATATTCCCTTCAACTTAGTAAAAAAGGGGGCATAGAGCCCCCTTTATACTTCGAACTTGTGTCTTAGCCGCCGAAGTCATCCAACAGGATGTTTTCGTCTTCAACACCTAAATCTTTCAGCATGTTGATAACGGCAGCGTTCATCATAGGTGGTCCACACATGTAGAACTCACAATCTTCTGGTGCAGGGTGGTCTTTCAGGTAGTTTTCCAACAATACGTTGTGGATAAACCCGGTGTAACCTTCCCAGTTGTCTTCAGGTTGTGGATCAGACAGTGCAACATGCCACTTAAAGTTTTCATTCTCTTCCTGCAGCATATCGAAATCTTCTACATAGAACATTTCGCGCAGTGAACGGGCACCGTACCAGAAGCTGATCTTACGGTCAGTCTTAATACGACGAAGCTGGTCAAAGATGTGTGAACGCATCGGTGCCATACCCGCACCACCACCAATGAATACCATTTCGGCGTCAGTTTCTTTCGCGAAGAACTCACCAAATGGACCAGAGATAGTCGCTTTGTCGCCTTCTTTAAGGCTCCAGATGTACGATGACATTTTACCAGCCGGCAGGCTCAGGTTATTAGGCGGCGGCGTAGCGATACGCACGTTCAGCATAATAATCCCTTCTTCTTCCGGGTAGTTTGCCATTGAGTAAGCACGGATAGTTTCTTCATCTACCTTAGATTCGATATCGAAGAACCCAAAGCGTTCCCAGTCAGCACGATACTCTTCAGGAATGTCGAATTCCTTGTATTTAACGTGGTGAGCAGGGGCTTCGATCTGAATATAACCACCGGCACGGAACGGTACGCTCTCGCCGTTTGGAATTTTAAGCTTTAGCTCTTTGATGAAAGTGGCTTTGTTGTCGTTAGAAATAACTTCACAATCCCACTTCTTGATACCAAAGATTTCTTCTTCCAGCTCGATTTCCATGTCTTGCTTAACAGATACCTGACAAGACAGACGGCAGCCTTCACGCGCTTCACGCTTGGTGATGTGGTCAAGCTCAGTTGGCAGGATTTCACCGCCACCAGTCTTAACGTCTACACGACACTGGCCACAAGAGCCACCGCCACCACAGGCTGAAGATACAAAGATACCTGCGTTAGCCAAAGCACCCAGCAGCTTGCCGCCTGGTGCAGTGGTAATGGCTTTTTCCGGATCGCCATTGATTAAAATCGTTACGTCGCCAGATGGAACCAGCTTCGATTTTGCGAACAGGATGATAAATACAAGCGCAAGAACGATAACAATGAACATTCCAACGCCAAGAAAAATTTCGATTTGATTCATAAATTCTGCTCCTTAGCGTTAATTACAGCTGAACGCCAGTGAAGGACTGGAAGCCCAGTGCCATCAGGCCAGCAATCATGAACACAGAGCCCAGGCCGCGAATACCATCAGGCATGTCCGCGTACTTCAGCTTTTCACGCACTGCAGCAAGCAATACGATAGCCAGTGCCCAGCCCATACCACTACCGACACCGTAAACAATACTTTCTGTGAAGTTGTATTCACGTTGTACTGCGAACGATACACCACCAAAGATGGCGCAGTTAACGGTAATCAATGGCAGGAAGATACCCAGTGCGTTGTATAGCGCAGGGAAGAACTTATCCAGACTCATTTCCAGAATCTGTACCAGTGCTGCAATAACACCGATAAAGGTCAGGAAGTTCAGGAAGCTCAGGTCAGCGTCAGGGAAACCCGCCCATGCCAGTGCACCAGGCGCCAGAATGTTCACGTAAATTACCTGGTTAACCGGTACAGAGATACCCAGTACTACCACTACGGCAATACCCAGACCCATGGCCGTTTTAACTTTCTTTGATACCGCCAGGAATGTACACATCCCCAGGAACAAAGACAGCGCCATGTTTTCGATAAAGATCGAGCGAACAAATAATGATAAATAATGTTCCACAACTTACTCCTTAGGCTCGACTTGTTCCGGACGGATAGTACGGATTACCCATATCAGACCGCCGATCAGGAAGAATGAACTGAATGGCAGAATTAACAAACCATTCGCTTGATACCAACCGCCGTTTTGAATCAGAGGCAGGATTTCAAAGCCCAGGATAGTACCGAAGCCGAACAGCTCTTTAATGATACCAACCACAATCAGTACCATAGAGTAGCCAAGGCCGTTACCAATACCGTCCAGGAAGCTCATCAGAGGTGGACTCTTCATCGCGTATGCTTCTGCGCGGCCCATTACGATACAGTTGGTAATGATCAAACCAACGAATACCGACAGCTGCTTGGAAATCTCGTACGAGTACGCTTTCAGAATTTGGTCAACAACAATTACCAGCGAGGCGATGATGGTCATCTGAATGATGATCCGCACACTGCTGGGGATCTGGTTTCGAATAATCGAAATAAACAGGTTTGAAAACGCGGTAACGCTGGTCAGAGCCAGAGACATTACTAATGCGGTTTCCAGTTTTGTAGTAATTGCCAGTGCAGAACAAATACCCAGGATTTGTAATGCAATTGGGTTACTGTCCAGAATGGGTCCAAAGAGGACCTTTTTCATTTCTTTAGAATCAGCCATGATAATAACCCCTTACGAACGCCAGGCTTGTTTTTTCAGGAAAGGACCAAAGCCGTTGTCGCCTACCCAGTACTGAACCGTGTTGTTCACACCGTTACTGGTTAACGTTGCACCAGACAGTGCATCAACCGCATATGGGTTTTCTTCACCAGCCGCTTTCTTCACTTCAAGGGCTACGTCGCCGTTCTTGTAAAGTTGCTTGCCGTCCCATTTTGCCTGCCACGCTGGGTTTTGTACTTCACCACCCAGTCCTGGCGTTTCTTTTTGCTGATAGTAAATCAGTTCGCGAACTGTTTCGCCGTCTGCATCCAGTGCCAGGAAACCATACATCAGGTCCCAAAGGCCGCTGCCATGTACTGGCAGGATGACGCGACTAACGGTTTCTTTCGCTGCTGATTCGTAAACCAGATATACCGAGGCCACTTTCGCGCGACGTTGGAAACCCACATTGCTGTTTTCCACTTTTACGCTGGTGTCGTCTACTTTCGCTGCTTTATACATATCGTAATCAGCAGAAGGTGCTTCAACGAATTCACCGGTGTTCAGGTCTACATAACGCGCTTCAACAAACTCGTTATACGTTCCTTCGATGTTACCCTTAGCTTGTTCAAGCAGACCAGCAGCATGCAGGATGTTAGACATTTTGTCTTTCGCTGCATTACTTTGCTGAATATCACGCAGGCCAACAGCCGCGCCTGATACAATGATTGAACACACTAAACAAACCGCCAGAACTACGCCGACTGTTTTTCCAAAAGATTCTTTATTAGCCGACACGAGCTATCCTCCGCTTGATATTGCTTTGAGCGACAAAGTAGTCGAACAGGGGTGCCCACAGGTTAGCAAACAGAATTGCCAACATAACACCTTCAGGGAATGCTGGGTTCAGTACGCGAATCAGTACGGTCATAAAGCCGATAAAGAAACCGTATGCCCATTTGCCCTGGTTCGTAAATGACGCAGACACTGGGTCTGTTGCCATAAAGAACATACCAAACGCCAGACCACCTACTACAAAGTGCCAGTGTGCAGGCATAGCGAACATTGCGTTCGTGTCACTACCAATCAGATTCAACAGTGTAGCGAAGAAAGCGACGCCCAGTGCAACACCTGCTACGATGCGCCAGCTGGCGATTCGCATGTAGATAATGAACAGGCCACCCAGCATAATTGCCAGTGCAGACACTTCACCCGCAGAACCAGGGATTAGACCCAGGAAGTGGTTCATCCACAAGTCAGAGTTGCTGTAATCCAATGCACCACTTGCACCCTGACTCAGAGACGTTGCACCTGAATAACCGTCAGCGGCTACCCAAACACGGTCACCCGAGATTTGTGCAGGATAAGCAAAGTACAGGAATGCACGGCCAGACAGTGCCGGGTTAAGGAAGTTACGGCCGGTACCACCAAAGATTTCTTTAGCGATGACCACACCGAACGTGATACCCAACGCAACCTGCCACAATGGGATAGTTGCAGGCAACGTTAATGCGAACAATACCGATGTTACGAAGAAACCTTCGTTAACTTCGTGCTTACGTACTGAAGCAAACAATACTTCCCAGAAGCCACCTACGATGAAGGTCACCGCGTAAATTGGCAGCCAGAAGCATGCGCCGTAGAACATCAGGCCTAATGTGCCTGCATTTGAGATGTCACCACCTAATGCCGAGAACAGGCCAGCCTGCCAGGTATCAGGTAAGGTACCCGCGCCCGCAGCAATTGCTTCCTGCGCTTGGAAACCAATGTTGTACATACCAAAGAACATAGCCGGGAATGTTGCCATCCACACCATGATCATAATACGTTTCAGGTCGATACTGTCACGAACGTGAGTACCAGCCTTGTTGACTTTACCCGGGGTATAGAAGATGGTCGCAGCCGCTTCGTACAGCGCGTACCATTTTTCGTATTTACCACCTGGTTCGAAGTTCGGTTCGATCTTCTCTAAATACGCTTTTAAGCCCATGAATTAACCCTCTTTCTCGATCGTGGCCAAACAGTTGCGCAGGATCGGACCGTAAGTGTATTTGCCTGGGCACACGTAGGTGCACAGTGCCAAATCTTCTTCGTCCAGTTCCAGACAACCCAACGTCTGAGCACTGTCAGTATCACCAGAAATCAAATCACGCAGTAGCAGCGTGGGAAGGATATCCAGAGGCATAACGCGTTCGTAATTACCAATTGGTACCATGGAACGTTCTGAACCATTTGTAGTTGTAGTCATATCAAACTGCTTGCTTCCACTGAAGTGACCAGTGTATGCACGCGTAATTGAATGCTTGTCAGAACCTGGAGTAATCCAGCCAAACAGTACCTTTTCACGGCCTTCTTTCAACAACGAAACCTGAGTATGGAAACGTCCAAGGAAACCGTGAACACCCTGTGCAGTCGTACCATTCAGTACTGAACCAGACACGATGCGAACTTCACCGTCAGTCACTTCACCAGCGGTAAGTTCTGCCAAATCAGCACCAATTACAGTGCGAACCAGGCGAGGATTCTTAGCAGCAGGGCCACCTAAGGCAACAACACGGCTGTTGTCTAACTGACCAGACGTAAGCGTTGCACCAATGGCAATCACGTCCTGATAGTTTACAGACCATACTGTTTTCTTAGCACCTACCGGATCGAGGTAGTGAATGTGCGTACCAGCCAACCCTGCTGGGTGTGGGCCGTCAAACTCAGCAACGTCTGCACCGCTGTCGCCAGCTGATACTGCGCTGCCTGCTTTCTTACACACATACACTTTGCCGCCAGACAGCACTTTCAAAGCTTTCAACCCGTTTGCAAAGTCGTCCTGACGTTCTGCAATAACAACCGCCGGATCGGCAGCTAATGGGTTAGTGTCAATGGCTGTGACAAAGATTGAACTTGGCGTAGAACCAAGTGCAGGTGATTTACTGAAAGGACGCGTACGTAATGCAGACCACAAGCCACTGTCGTTTAACAGTTGCTCAATGGTTTCGCGACTGCTGCCAGCAATCTGGTCAGCAGCGATGGCAGTGAAAGCTTCCGCTTCATCACCGTCTGCTTTTACCACGACAGATTGCAAAACACGTTTAGCACCACGGTTTACTTCTACCACTTCACCCGCAACCGGAGCAGTGAATTTAACGCCTGGGTTCTTTTTATCTTCGAAAAGAACCTGACCTTTCTTCACTTTGTCTCCAACCTGCACGTGCATGGTAGGACGCATACCCACATATTCTTCTCCCAGAATGGCAGCACGCGTCACAGACAGTCCATCCTGGATCTGCTGTGTCGGCGCTCCCGATATAGGGAGGTCGAGACCTTTTTTGATTTTTATCATACGTAATCGCACTACTCTAATAGAAATACCCTTTTGAATAGCCAGTATCTTTACCTGCAGGTCAAAAATACGATTCAAAAACGTACTGAGCTCACCACTATTATGCTACTGAAGGTCGTAAGAAACCCTCAAAGCTAATCTTTACTTCGCAATCAAGCTGAATTGTTATTGTTAGAATTTGCCGACGTTAACAATTTTATTGTTGTTATTAGCGCATGGTTTTACCGCCCGTTAACAAGGCGAAAGAGAAAAACAGAAATGCCTTTCTACTTAATTTCGGAATTTTAGCATCAACCAGACGACTTGCGCTACGCAATTCGCAGATTATGCACTATTTTTATCGGATTAATCTGTACAATCAACCTACCACCTTGGTCGCAAATTGAACCATACGGTCAAAATACCAACAAAACTGCACCTTTTTATGTATAAGTCATACAAATAAGCCGTCATAAAGACGGCTTATATCAATTATGCAATGGTTTTACCAATTAACCAACGGGTCGACATCAGCGTCATAATCCACACCGGAAACATCGAAACCAAATAGGCGCAGGAATTCGTGATGGTAACCAGCGTAATCACTTAACTCGTGGAAGTTATCCTGCGTCACCTGATCCCAAAGACCCTTGATCACTGCCTGGGTGTTATCATTGGTTTCCTTACCGTCCATGCGATAGCGATTTTGCTCGTCCAGTGTCGGCTCGCTGCCGTACAAACAATCTTTATATAATCCAGCTATTTGCTCAATACAACCTTCATGCGTACCTTCGTTTTTCATTACACGATACAACAGCGAAATATATAACGGCATAACCGGAATCGCTGAACTGGCTTGTGTAACCAGCGCTTTTAAAGAAGAAACGTGGGCATCAACACTCAGTGCAGACAATTTTTCGTTGATTGCACTTGCCGCGCGATCCAGGTCTTCTTTCGCCTTACCAATGGTAGCCTGCCCATAAATTGGCCAAGTCAGTTCTTTACCAATGTAAGTATAAGCCGTCGTTTTACAGCCTTCAGCCAACACACCAGCTTCAGACAATGCATCCAGCCACAGTTCCCAGTCTTCGCCGCCCATTACCTTAACGGTATTAAAAATTTCATCTTCGTTGGCAGGTTCCAGGCTGATATCGTGTACCAGATCCTTGTCCGTATCGTAAGTCTTCGTGGTGTACGCCTGGCCTACCGGCTTCAGCGTTGATTTGTACACATCACCCGTGACCGGGTCAGTACGACGAGGTGCTGCCAGGCTATAAATGACCAGATCAACCTGGCCCAGATCGGCTTTAATTTTGTCGATGACTTCCTGCTTCATGCCAGCAGAGAATGCATCACCATTTAACGTTTCTGCATACAGGTCTGCCGCTTTCGCTTTATGATGGAACGCCGCCGTGTTGTACCAACCGGCTGTACCGGTTTTACGCTCTGTCGGGGCTTTTTCAAAACAGACGCCCAACGTTGCTGCACCATAGCCAAACGCCGAAGTAATACGCGAAGCCAGTCCGTAACCGGTAGAACAACCCAGAACCAACACCTTTTTAGGTCCGTCACCTAAATCGCCAAGCCCTTGAATATAATCAATTTGTTCAGACACAACTGCTGCACAACCCACTGGGTGAGCATTCGTACAAATAAAGCCACGTATTTTGGGCTGAATAACCATAGTCACACTATCCTTTATAATTTGAGCGCGTATTGTAATAAACCACCGGATGATAACAACTCTGAGCAGCTATCACCCGGCTTATCACACAATCGGTTTAGCGATTATTGTAATACGCTTGTTCTGACATGCCGTGGAAGGTTTTCGCACCGGCAAAGAAAGATTGGTAGGCATCGTAGATACGCTTAAAGTCCGGATCGGCTGCCGCTTGTTGCGCCATAACCTTAGCTGAGGCATCGCGAAGTGCATCAATGACATCCTGGGGCAATTCACGCACCGTTACACCGTGTTCGCTGATCAACTTGTTCATGGCTGCATTATTACGCGCAGTATATTCGTCCAGCATATCCTGGTTCGCCGCACGCATAGCAACTTTCACAATGGCTTGTAAATCTGCAGGTAGGCTGTTGAGTGCCTGCTCGTTTACCAGGAACTCTAGTTGCGTGCCAGGTTCGTGCCAGCCACTAGTGTAGTAATAGTCAGCCGCACGGAACAAACCAAACGCCAAATCATTGTAAGGGCCTACCCACTCAGTCGCGTCAATTGCGCTAGTTTGTAATGACGTAAATATTTCACCGCCGGTCAGGGTTACCGGAATCCCGCCCACCGCTTTGAGCACTTCGCCACCCAGACCCGGAATACGCATTTTTAAGCCCTGAAAATCGTCGAGGCTATTGATTTCTTTCTTAAACCAGCCCGCCATTTGTACACCGGTGTTACCGCCGGCAAAGGGCACAACGCCGAATGGCTTGTACAAGTCCTGCCAGAGCTTCAAACCGCCGCCATAGTGCAGCCAACCGTTCATTTCCTGGGCATTCATACCAAATGGGATCGCTGAAAAAATCGGTGCCGCAGGCATTTTACCTTTCCAGTAGTACGCGCCAGCGTGGCCCATTTGTGCTGTCCCCTGGGCAACAGCATCAAACACTTCAAAACCGGGCACCAGTTCACCGGCACCAAACACTTTTACGGTTAATCTGCCGCCCGACATCTCGTTGACGTACTCGGCGAAGGTTTCCGGCGCTTGTCCTAAGCCGGGAAAATTCTTCGGCCACGATGTCACTAATTTCCATTCATAGGTTTGTTGTGGTGCAGCCTGCGCTGCGGTTGTATTTGATTGAGTATTGTCCTGGCAACCACTCAGGCCTAAAGCCATACCCAGTCCCATTACTGCCAATAGCATTTTTTTCATTATTGTATCCTTAGCTGTAGAGCGTTTCAGGCAACCAGGTGGCCAGCTCAGGCCAAATGGCTAACCCTATTAATAGCACAATCTGAATAATGATGAAGGGCACAACACCGCGATATATATCAGACGTTAGTATCGACGGTGGCGCTACACCACGCAGATAAAACAATGCAAAGCCGAAGGGCGGGGTTAAAAACGAAGTTTGCAGATTGAGTGCCAGCATAATGCCTAACCAGACAGGGTCGACGCCCATTGCCAGTAAAACAGGCGCGACGATGGGCACCACCACAAAGGTGATCTCGATAAAGTCCAGAATAAAGCCCAGCGCAAATACCACCAGCATTACCACCAGCATGGCGCCAAATACACCACCAGGTAATTCTGTTAAGAAGCCATGAATCAGTTCTTCACCGCCGAACCCACGGAACACCAGTGAGAAAACCGAGGCGCCGATTAGGATCATGAACACCATGGCGGTCATGCGCGTGGTGTCCATGGTCACCACTTTTAACTGCGCAAGAGACAATTGCTTTTTCAATGCCGCTAACAATAAAGCACCACTGGCACCAACACCAGCCGCTTCAGTTGGTGTTGCAAACCCCGCCAGTATTGAGCCCAATACAACAATAATAAGCAATAGCGGCGGTACCAGCGCAGCGAACAAACCCTGCTCAGGTTTTGGTGATTCGCGCGTTTCTGCGCCCGCACCATCCACAACCGCACTGGCTTCAGATTTACCTGACGATACGCCCACCACCATCACGTAAATCAAATACAACACAACCAGCAACAGGCCAGGGATTATTGCACCAACAAACAAGTCGCCCACTGACACTGAATCCGGGGAAAAAATCCCCATGGAAAGCTGGGCTTTCTGATAAGCGCTGGAGAGCACATCACCCAATAATATTAGCGCGATGGAGGGAGGAATAATCTGGCCTAACGTACCTGTCGCACAAATCGCCCCCGTGGCAAACGCGGGTGAATATCCCCGCTTTAGCATTGAGGGTAAGGACAGCAGCCCCATGGTAACCACCGTCGCCCCGACGATACCGGTACTTGCTGCCAGCAACATACCGACCAACACCACAGACACCGCCATGCCGCTGCGATACCTGCCCAACAGCGCAGCCATAGCAACCAGTAAGGACTCGGCGACTTTGGACTTTTCCAACATGACGCCCATAAACACAAACAGCGGTACCGCGATCAGCGTCTCGTTAGACACAATGCCAAACAACCGGTTAGGCATGGCAGTGAGGTAGGAAGCGTCAAAACCGCCAACCAATGAACCAATAGCAGCAAAAATCAACGATACGCCGGCCAACGTTAATGCAACCGGATAGCCAAATAACAACACACCGCACACACAGGCGAACAAAACTAATGCCATCCACTCCATCGTTATTGCGCCTCCGTGTTATAACGCCAGTTCAGGAAACTGCGGCACAGTTCGCTTACACCTTGCAGCAACAAAATACCAATGCCCAATGGAATGAGTGACTTCAGAACAAATACCAAGGGCAGACCGCCGGGTTCTTTAGATGACTCCATCAAGGCCCATGAGTCGGCGGCATAAGGCACTGCATAGTAGAGTAAAAAACCGCAAACAGGCATCAGTAGCAATAGCGTGCCCCAAAAGTTCACCATGGCTTGTTTGCGCGGGGAGAACCGACGGTAGAACACATCTACACGAACATGACCATCGCACTGCAAGGTATAGCCTAATGCCAGCAGGAAAACGGCGGCATGTAGGTAGGTCACTGACTCCTGCAGCGCAATCCAGCCCATTTGAAAGCCATACCTGAGCACCACAATAACCAGCATCACCACGACCATAACCAACGATAGCGCACTGCATGCCTGACATACGCGGCGACTGAGTGTATCCAGTGCCTGAATAACAGGCTTGAGCGTTGAAGAAGATAAAGCCATATCGAATAAAAACGCAGCAATTGAAAAAAACTTGTTAATTGACGGCTAGACTAAAGGTATTTGGCTGCTTTGCCAATGGGTTATAGCGGGACAGATGGATAATTTTAGGAAATAAGTGATGCCATTTATTGCGACATGGCAAACGGTGTAGCAGTGATAAAGACGATTTGTAAAGCCCGCCCGTAACAAGCAGGCTTTAACAACGTGGGCTTAGCCCAGGATGTCTAACAGTTCGACATCAAACACTAATGTGCTGTAAGGGGCAATCGCACCACCCGCACCTTGCTCACCGTAAGCCAGGTTGTGAGGTACGTATAAACGCCACTTAGAACCAACAGGCATCATCTGAAGTGCTTCAGTCCAGCCTTTAATAACGCCGCCTACCGGGAATTCAGCCGGTTGACCGCGGTCGTATGAGCTATCAAACACTGAACCATTGATCAGTGTACCGTGGTAGTGAGTACGAACAGTACTGTCAGCAGTAGGCTTCGCACCTTCGCCAGCAGTCAGTACTTCGTACTGCAGGCCAGACTCAGTGGTTACCACGCCGTCACGCTTAGCGTTTTCAGCCAGGAAGTTTTCGCCTTCGGCAATCGCTTCTTTATGCTGTTCTGCTTTTGCAGCCTGCATGCGCTGATGAATTTCACCGAACGCGTCGCGCAGGGTGTCGTTGTCTACTTGCGGTGCTTGACCGGTAAACGCGTCTTTTAAACCAGCAACAACAGAATCCAGGTCCAGGCCTTCAAAAGGATTCGATTGCAGTTGCTGACCCATTTGAAAACCAATGCCGTAGCTCGCTTGGGTTTCTACTGTCTTAAATTGATCTGACACAGTCACTCCTGTAAGTAAATTACACAAAACGCGCAAAATTTAAACAATTCATGAATTATTCTGAAAAATTATAACACGTTCATTTTAATAGGGCCGATAGTGTAACACACCCTTAACTTACCTGCCCGTGCCTTTGGTTTAGTGCTTCAGAATGAGGGCTTGAACCGGCTTTTGCTGCAAAATGTCATTAGACAAGCGCCCCGGGAAACAGTAATGTGATCTGCATTGTTTTATGGAGGGCACCATGCAATCACATTACGATGCACAGTTAAAAGACACTGTTCGTTATTTAGGAAAGACTTTAGGTGAAACCATCAAGGCCCAATTGGGTAACGATTGGTTAGAGAAAATTGAAAAGATTCGCCTTGACGGCCGCGCGTCGTATCAAGGCGATACAGATTGCAGCGGCAGTCTGAAAGAAACTTTCAAAACCATGTCAGACAGCGAATTACTGGTCGTTGCCAGAGCATTCGCGCAATTCCTGAATCTGGGTAATATTGCAGAGCAGGAATACAACGCTGGCCTGGATGTGGAAGCATCGATTGACTCACTGTTTGAGCACCTGGACAAAGCCGAGCTGTCAGCGTTAGAGGTAGAAGAGGCGGTAGCAAAACTGGATATTGATCTGGTACTTACCGCTCACCCTACCGAGGTATTCCGACGCACTCTTATCCACAAACATAAGGAGCTGGCGGTTTGCTTAAAGAGCATTCACCACGAGCAACTCAGTGACACCGAGCGCAAGC
Source organism: Aestuariibacter sp. (assembly GCA_017794925.1). GTDB lineage: Bacteria > Pseudomonadota > Gammaproteobacteria > Enterobacterales > Alteromonadaceae > Alteromonas. The sequence goes on from CP051238.1 coordinate 128,098, forward strand.
GTCTGGAAACGCGTATTGCCGATTTGATCAGTCAGGCCTGGCACACCGAAGAAATTCGCTCTGTACGTCCCACGCCGGTCGACGAAGCCCGTTGGGGGTTCTCGGTTATCGAAAACTCACTGTGGGAAGCCGTACCCGAGTTTCTGCGTGACCTGGACGAACGTCTCCAACAAGACTACAACGTGGCATTACCTATTGATGCGGCGCCTATTCACTTTAGTTCGTGGATGGGTGGAGACCGTGACGGTAACCCGTTTGTTACCGCTAAGGTTACCGAAGAAGTCCTGTTACTGGCTCGCCGTCGCGCCGCCAAGCTGCTCACCATCGACCTTGACCGCTTGCAGGTCGAGCTGTCGATGAACTTGTGTAACGACGAGTTAAAAGCCCGTGCGGGTGAGCAATTAGAGCCTTATCGCGCCATTTTGCGTCCATTGGTGAAGCGCTGCGCCGACACCCGCGATGGTATTGCAGATTTCTTCAATGGCCGTCCCTACGACGCGAGTACCTGGATTCAGGACAACGACGAGTTGCTCGAGCCATTAATGCTGTGTTATCAGTCGCTGTGTGACAGCGGGCTGGAAACCACAGCAAACGGTATGTTGCTGGACACCATTCGCCGCGTTAAATGTTTTGGTATTCACCTGTTGCGTTTGGATGTACGTCAGGATTCTCAACGTCACGCAGACGTATTAGCAGAACTTACCCGTTATCTGGGTCTGGGCGATTACGGTCAGTGGAGCGAAGCCGACAAGCAAGCGTTCCTGTTACGAGAATTAAGTTCTAAGCGCCCACTATTCCCACGAGCGTGGCAACCGTCTGAAGACGTTCAGGAAGTGCTGGATACCTGTAAGGTCATCGCAAATCACAGTCGTCATGGCTTTGGTATATACATTATCTCAATGGCAAGCGAAGCGTCTGACGTCATGGCTGTTCAGCTGTTGTTGCAGGAGATGGGCGTCGACTGGCCAATGCCGGTTGCACCTCTGTTTGAAACACTGGACGACCTGAACAACTCACCCACCGTTATGCGTAAATTGCTTAGTGTGGACTGGTATCGCGGTTATATTCAGGGCAAACAGTTTGTCATGATTGGCTACTCAGACTCGGCCAAAGACGCCGGTGCCATTGCCGCAGGTTGGGCGCAGTACGAGTCTCAGGAAGCGTTGGTTGCGCTGGCTGAAGAATTCGACGTTACTCTGACTCTGTTCCACGGTCGTGGTGGTACGATTGGTCGTGGTGGCTTACCCGCTCACGCTGCTATCCACTCTCAGCCTCCGGGATCATTAGACGGCGGTTTCCGTGTTACTGAGCAAGGTGAGACCATCCGTTATAAATTTGGTATGCCATTACTTGCCAAGCGCAGCCTGGGTATTTACACCAGTGCAATTATTGAAGCCATGTTGTTCCCGCCACCGGCGCCGAAAGATGAATGGCGTGAACTGATGAAAGCAATGGCTGCTCAGGGCCGTGATTTCTATCGCGGTGTGGTGCGTCAGGATCCGGAGTTTGTGCCGTATTTCCGCGTAGCAACACCGGAACAGGAACTGGGTAAACTGCCATTAGGTAGCCGTCCAGCCAAACGTAAGCCTACGGGTGGCATTGAGAGCCTGCGTGCTATCCCATGGATTTTCGCCTGGGCCCAAACACGCCTGGTACTACCTGCCTGGTTAGGCAGCATGCGTGCTATTGATGCTGTTCGCAAAGACGGCAACGAAGAAGCACTGAAAGAAATGCTGGAAAACTGGCCGTTCTTCAAGTCGCGCTTGTCTATGCTGGACATGGTATTTCAGAAAGCAGACCCGCGGATCAGTGAAGAATACGATGATCGCCTTGTGCCAGAAGAGCTTAAACACTTTGGTGCAGCCTTGCGCGCCGAGCTGAAGGAAGCGATTGCACTGCTGTTAGAGATTAACGGTCAGGAGACTATCATGGAATCAGATCCTCAGGGTCGTGAATCTATGAATATCCGCGCCGCTTATCTTGAGCCACTGCATTACCTGCAGATTGAGCTGTTGTCGCGCATTCGTCAGTTAGACGAAGATGAGCATGACGCGAATCTGGACAAAGCCATGATGGTTGCTATCAGCGGTATTGCTATTGGTATGCGAAACACAGGTTAACCTGTGTTTCACGGGCCAGTTACCTGGCCATAAGATACAAAAAAGCCGGCATTGCCGGCTTTTTTAATGGATAAGATTTCGAGTCGGTATTTAACCGTTTACGAACTCAACACCAATTTTGATATCGCCACGCAGACCTTCCAGCATGTCGTCTTTGGCTTTCTGTTCGAAAGCGCTCAGCTCGCCGTAAGGCAGGATTTCTTCAACACCGTTCGCACCTAAACGAACAGGGTGAGAGAAGAATGCTGCGTCGTCGCTGTCGTCAGTTTGTACATACGTGTACTCAACCACGTTGTCACCTTGCATAGCAGCAACTAAAGACAGACAGAAGCGCGCTGCAGCCTGACCCATAGACAATGTAGCAGAACCGCCACCCGCCTTGGCTTCAACTACTTCAGTACCCGCGTTCTGAATACGCGTAGTCAGTGAAGCAACTTCTTCATCAGAGAACTCTACGCCTTCAACCTGAGACAGCAGAGGCAGGATAGTCGTACCAGAGTGACCACCAATTACAGGTACGTGCGTATTTGCTGGATCAAGACCTTTCAGCTCAGCAACAAATGTTTCAGCACGGATCACGTCAAGTGTAGTCACACCGAACAGCTTGTTCTTGTTGTACACGCCCTTCGCTTTCAGCGTCTCAGCAGCAATCGCTACTGTGGTGTTAACAGGGTTGGTGATGATACAAGTACATGCTTCCGGACAGTTGTCAGCAATAGCTTCAACCAAACCTTTAACGATGCCTGCGTTGATATTAAACAGGTCTGAACGATCCATACCAGGCTTACGAGGTACGCCCGCAGGAATCAACACGACGTCACAACCAGTCAGCGCTTCTGCCAGGTCGTCTTTACCGTGACCGGTTACTTTAACTGCAGTAGGGATGTGGCTTAAATCAACAGCAACACCAGGAACAACTGGCGCAACGTCATACAAAGACAGTTCAGAACCTGCTGGCAATTGTGTTTTTAACAATAATGACAGCGCCTGACCAATACCACCGGCAGCACCTAACACGGCTACTTTCATACCATTTCTCCTCATGGAAAGAATCACGTTTAATAACGGCTCGACACACTAATTCATGTCGACAAAAAACTCAATCACCTATTGGTCTTATGGAAGAGGATAGGGTGAATCTCAGAGTTATATTCAAAATAACTGCATAAATATGCATTTTATTTGTAATTTCATGCGCGATATGGCACGATACAGGGTTATCACTATACCGGGCGACGGCGCAAATGAATCGCAATGCAATTTCGCCTGCAAGAGTATACACCAAGCTAACTGGCAAGCCGAAAAATAATTCCCACGCCAGTGAGCCTAATGAAGAAACGACAGGTGAATATGGCTAATCAAAAACAAGAAGAACTTATAAGAGCATTCAAAGAAATTTTAAAAGCCGAAAGTTACGGCTCCCAGGGCGAGATTGTCGACGGATTAAAGCATCAGGGCTTTAGCAACATCAGCCAAAGCAAAATATCCCGTATGCTTAGCAAGTTTGGCGCGGTAAGAACCCGCAACGCTCGCGGTGATATGGTGTATTGTTTGCCGCCAGAATTGGGGATGCCTACGGCCAAGAGCCCTCTCAAACAGCTCGTGTTAGACATCGTACATAATAATGTCATGGTCATTATTCGCACCAGCCCGGGCGCAGCACAACTCATTGCACGTTTGTTAGACTCGTTGAGTAAAAAAGATGGCGTACTGGGCACCATAGCGGGTGACGACACTATCTTTATCGCACCTGCGGATGTCACCAAAATTGAAGACTTACGCCAGCGCGTAGAAGACTTATTCGAGAACGTTTGATTCTGACGCGACAGATGACAGACCGCTTGTCAGTCTCTTCGTCGTAAGTAAAAAACAAAAAACCCCGCATAAGCGGGGTTTTTATTTTAAGTGCTAATCACTTAGAAACGGTAGTTAACACCTACGCGGATTTCCCACAGCGATGCCGCTGTAGAGAAGCTTTCACGTTGGTCTGCACCGTAGAAGGTTTCATATACGTACTGGCCTGCGTCGTTAACTGAAGCTTCAACAACAGATTCAGAAACGAAGTTACCTTGTCTCAGCACACCCCAGTCATCGTTCAACAGGTTACCCAGGTTTTCGATAACGAAGAATGCAGACGCGCGGTGACCTTCAGCAAATGCTGGAAGTTCCTGGCTGATGCGAACGTCAACTTTTGTCCACCAGTCGCCATTAGTCGCGTTACGACCAGCGATTTTACCGCGGCTCAGACCTTCAGAAGCGATGAATGCATTGAAGGCATCCAGGTCAAATCCGTCGCCGTAAACAACGTTAGCGTCGTTAGCAGTTGGTACGTACAGTAACTGACGGCCACCACCTGTGTCGTCATCACCGTAGTACGCATCGATGTCGTCGCTAAAGGTGTAGCTCATGCCACGACCTTCGTTAGCAGAGGCAAATACGCTGAAACGTGTTGCATAGCCATCGATGAACTCTTGCTTATAACCTAAGCGCATAGTGAAACGATGCGGAATGTTGTAGTTTGACGTTGCAACACCCGGGTCATTTGGATCACTGGTTGCAAAGTTAGCATAGTTAGAACCTGCAACAGAGCTGGTCATTGGGTTAACGTCGGTAGAGTCGTTGTAAGCATACGCGAAGCTTACGTCCAGACCGAAGTCGTACTCTTTAGACACTGCCAGTGACAGCGTAGTCGCGTCGCCGGAATCACCTTTAACATTGGTCAACAGGAATGTACTGTTTGAACCAGTGTATACAGGGCGACCATCCGGGCCGTAACCGGTAATTTCACGAGAAGGCTCAATATAGGTCGCAGCGTCTTTCTTGTCGGTGTACAACAAGTCAGCCTGAACCAGGTAGTCGCCAGGTGCAAGGTAAGTTAAACCTAACGCATACTTCCACTCAGTTGGGATTTCAAACGCTGGGTCCATAGCCACTACGAAGCCCTGGAAGCCGTTAGTTGGGTAATCCGCTACATAGTCATACAGGCCTTGTGGTGGAGCGTAAATTGCGTCACCGCCGCCTACACGTTCCAGATCAAGGATGCTGGTAGTACCGCTTTCCCATCCGTCGATACGGAATTCACGAGCGAATACCTGCGTAACACCGTCATTTGAGTAAGCATTTGAAACCCACACGTTCGGGTTACCACCTGAGTACAGACCGAAACCACCGTGAAGTTCCATATCATCGCTAACTACGTAGTTGAATCCAACACGTGGTTGCAGCAAGTCTTTACCATCAAGGTTACCGGTGTTAGCAAAGCCGTAGAAATTATCAAACGCCTGGTTGTAGTTTGGACGATCGTCAGATGACCACTTGTCATAACGTAAACCCAGTAACAAGGTCAGGTCGTCTGTCGCGTAGAACTCGTCTTGTACATACAAAGTAGTCGTTGCGAAGCTAAAGCTCGCCGCTACGTCGTTCGGATCGTTAGTACCAGCAGCGTTGTTGTAATAAATACGATCTGCAAGACCAGCTTCGAAGTCTGAAATAGAGTTGAAGCGATACTCACCAATACGGTGCTGCATGAACAAGTTAAATACGTCCAGATCTTCGTATTCAATACCTGCAGTGATGGTGTGATCACCTAACAGGTAAGTACCTGCGAATTTAAACGTCAGGTTGTCCCAGTTCAGGTCGTTTGCCTGACGAGAATCATCCGGACCAAGGTAAACAGTAACACCGCTATCAGTACGAACCTGTACTTCACCGAAGCCAGTTGCTGCATCAACAGAAATCTGACGGTTATCCAGTTTGGTTTGACCAATACGGAATTCAGTTGAGAAGTCAGGTGTCCAGTCTGAGTATACAGACGCTACGATAGTTTCGATTTCAGCGCCGCGCTCATAGAAGTGACCGTCATAAGAAAGACGAGTAGTACCTGTGTCTGACTCAGAGATAGTGAAACCGTCATTCCAGTTATATACTAAGGTCGCACGGTGATCTTCGTTGATGTTCCAGTCCAGTTTCAGCAACAGTTTTTCATCTGTTACAGGCGATGAACCTTTGAAACCACCTGGGTTATAACCGTAAACTTCCTGAGAAATACGAGAAATCTCAGCTAACTCTTCGTCTGTCGCACGGCTCAGGCCGGCGTACTCGTGAAGACGCACACCTTCTTTCTTCTCGTAAGCACCGAACAAGAACAGGTTGTCTTTGATCAGAGGCATACCCACAGTGAAACCATAACGTTTTTCAGTGTAGTTACCGTTGTCGATGTCTACGCCGTCGATTGAATCACCTTTCAGTGAATCAGACGTAAAGTCATAGAACGCACTACCGTGAATTTCGTTAGTACCGGCTTTCGTTACCGCATTGATGTTACACGCTGTGAAACCGCCATACTCTACGTCGAAAGGTGCTAACTCTACAGCAACCTGCTCGATTGCGTCATAAGAGAAAGGAATACTTTCAGTTGGGTAACCGTTTGAGTTCAGACCGAAGTTATCGTTCAAACGCATACCGTCCAGCGTTAAGCTGTTAAAACGAGGCGATGCACCAGCACACTGGATACCGTCTGAGAAAGACTCATCGATATAAACACGTGGGTCGGCACGAACCAAATCCTTGATGTCACGGTTAATTGCCGGTGCGTTTTGCAGGTCTTCCAGACTAAAGTTTGAAGAAGGCCCTTTCTGACCAAACGCGATAGAAGCGATTTGAGAAGCCGTAACTTCGATGCGCTCTACATCAGCTTCAGAAGAAAGCTGGAAGTTACTCAGGTTCAGAGGCTCACTCAGTGACAAATACACGTCAGTAATAGTGGCATCTTCGAACTTGTCTGAGTCCATTGTGATTTCGTATGGACCACCAACACGTAAACCAGACAGGCTGAACTGACCGTTTGCGTTTGCAGTGATAGTTTTAACACTTCCGGTTGGAACGTGCTTAACAGTGATTACCGTGCCGGCAGCTGGTGCACCCTGAGGGCCAACTACGCGACCGTTGATACCTGATGATGTCTCCTGAGCCATAGCTGCAGTAGACAAACCAACAGACATCGCCACCGCAATCGCGACGCGATTAAACTTAGATTTTGTCATCATTAGTGTGTTTCCCATGCATTATATATTCATTAGGCGTTTGTCTTTACCCGCATCGCCGGAACTACTGTCGTAAAAAGCGGTCTACGTATAAAGTCAATTTTGTTTTTCTCACTGTCAGCAAATCGACAGTGATTTTAAGTTATCCGTAAAAGCGTAAATCGGGCCGAGATTGTTCATTATTATTGTTTCAGCAATATGACAAATCTGTTCCGGTTGCACGACTCAATGAGCTGACAACGCTTAGTATTTTTATTTTTTCCTGAACAAACGGTCAAAGTTTTGCTGAGCTTATAGGAACCCTCGGCCCTGCTCACAAGCCCGGGTATATTTTTCGCACAACCACAATGAATAAACAGCGGTTAATCCAATTCAAAGTTATTTATACAAAACCCATTAAAAACATAAATTTACGCTTTTAAAGTAAACTTATTTGTTGCATTAAATAACATTAACTGGTGAAATTGGACCAACAAGTAAAACTAAGCGAAAATTCTTTTGCACTCACTACGACTGAACAGAACAATTCGAACCTTGTTGATCGTGCTCATTTTTATATGCTGCGCGCTGGTTGGTTTTATTCAGAACTTTCAGTCATCGCCTGACATTCCTCCTCAAACAGCCAGCCTGCTTTCGTGTGAAAGCCCGCTTTCCGGAAATCAGGAAGCCTTTAATGTGTATCTTACAGAAAGCTCAATTGCAGAAATGGCGTTGCCATTGTTGTGTGGCAATAAGGTAGTTCAACGTCAGTTTGGTAACGTAAATATCACCATCGGCCGCAATGACTTTGACACGTTCCGGTATATCAACCATGGGGTACCGGAACTCACACTGGTAAAAAGTAACGTGGTACTGGCGTTTGGTGCCGACCAGATTTATCACTATGACGATATAGCAGCACACCCCGACTATAGCGCCTATTTCATCGCATTAAGAGAAAAGCCCCGCCTTAATAAGGAATACCTGCTGGGTAAACGTATCGGTATTCTGGATTACCCGAGCAGCCGCTCCGGCCATATTGTGCCTAAGACTATTCTGCAGCAGTTAGGCCTGAACGACGGGAATATAAAGTTGTTTTATTATAACTCCCATCAGGAGCTACGTGGCGCATTGCTGGCCGGGGAAGTCGATATTATCTCCAGTTACTGGGGTAAAGGCGACGAGGAGATTCTTTCCAGAAATTATATTACGTCGCTGGAAAATAGTGTTCCAGGGATGCGCTGGTACCTGAAAATGCAGACTCGAAACACCGATCTGCGATGTGCCTTACAGAAGGTTATTGCAGATATATCTGCCAATCACCCACGTAAATACTACCGGGATGTTGAGTTAATAGGGGATTGCACCACATCATGAGGGCTTATAACTTAACGCCGGCAGACTGGACAAAAGCAGCAGCTTTATTTGCCGTACTCTTTGTTGTGTTCCAAATCGGCGCCTTTGTGGGTCAGGCTTCAGCCCGATTGTACTCAGAACATGAAACTATCGACAGACTGCAGAGCCGCATCAGTTTAGACCTTCAGTTCCTTGATGTGGGGAACAGCACACTAAATACACCACCGAATCAATATACGTTAAAGGATTACCTTGCACGAGTTAATAAGGCCCTTGCTGAACCTAACACTGGCATCGGCCTGGTGTCTATTCAATCGGTAAGCGCAGACAACACGGCTGCGGATTTTGAGAATGCCAGGTTAACCCCGATTACACTGCAAAATTCCGAACAAACCGTACAGATTCAGGTCGCTTCATTACCTTTATATCGTTACCTTGCATTCAGCCCGTTAGCATTTTTTGCCGCCGTGTTGATTGTGCCGGTATTAATGAACTTAAAACCGGCCCGTAAGATACCCAAACCAGAGCCAATCGTGGTTGAAGAACCGAAAGAAGCGCCTGTACCCAAGCTGGTCATAAACTTAACGGATAAAACCATTGGTAACAGCGTAAATACTGTCACGGTACAACTGCAAAATAAGCCACTGTGTTTTTACACTGCCTTATTGCACTACTGTGTAGACAATCCCGACGCCATGCTATTACACCACAAAGACATCCCGGCAGAACTCACCACTCAGGCAAATAAAGCGTTTGGGAGGTTAATGGATCTGGGGCATACCAAGCGAAAACGGCCAGACTTTAATGCCAACCTGGATAAGACACTCAGTGAAATCCGTGCAGCGCTGGATGAAGTGTTCGCGGGATACAGTGAAGAAAAGGCCAAGTATTACCCCCCACGAGCACAAGGTGAGGGTTCACGCTCGAAACAGCACTCTTATGCCATTAGCGGTCTGTTACTGTCAGATATTGTGATCATTGGCGACTAAAGCAGTCAGTTAACCTACAAAATTAACTCACAACATTGCTCAAAGTTCTTACACCCGATGCCATCAGGCTCGAGTACTTTATAAGTAACATCCAATCTGGGCTTGACCGTCAACCATTTTAATTCGTGGAGCTTTTTATTGATGTTTTCTATAAGCAAAGGTACTTCATCACCTGTTGAATTGAGTCCAATCGCCGCCAATACATGTTCATTCACTCTGGTCAAACATAAATGAGGTGCCAGATCTTTAATTACGTGATTTATTTTCGTCGAGAACTCGGCAACTTGCTCGACCGCATTGCGAGAACTAATATCAATTCTTAGCGCAACTAGCTGTACACCAATCGCAGACGCGTTTCTCGCCAGTGTATTCATGGTTTCAACGAATGTAGAACTCGTTGTATACCCAAAGTCATCTTCAGGTTTCAAATCATTTAAGCGCTGTTCCACAAAGCCTAAATGTGATTTAGCTATGTTGAGTTCATGCTCCAATTCACCAACATAACGTTGTAGTTGTTCAACCTGATTTTGAGACGAAATCAGCGCTTGTTGCTTCTCTATAACAGGCGTAAGGTCTGTGTGTGAACCCAGTAACCGAATAGCCTCGCCATTATTATTATAAATGGCAATCCCTCTGCACCGAATCCATACCGTTGACCCATCCTGATGATGGTATCTGACTATTTGATCATAGGGGAAATCAGGGTCAGACAGGTGTAACGTGAGATTGCGCTTGGCAATTTCCAAATCCTCTTTATATATCAGGTCCTGCCATTCAGATGACAAATGTTTTTTAGTAGCGGGATCAATCCCTAATGTTTTCCAGAACTTAGGGCTCATCCATTCGTTTTCCTGATCAATCAAGTCCCAGTACCACAACCCATCACTGGCCGCTTCCTGAAAAAAATCGAACATCAGCACATCGGAGTGCAACAACTCGTGAAGCTCCCCTTCCAGGTAATTCATTATCCCTGCATCACTGCTGTCATTGGGATAAGGCTGTACGTCCTTCTCCTGAGAGTCCATGCTATTTCACCTCGTCAAAAGAAATGATAACACCCGTATTTTGGTCTCTGACTTTATAGGCATTAACAGATACACGCACTTTGGCGCTACCTAAATCCATCTGATGCTCTGCAGAATCAGTTTTACCATTGGCAACATCAATCACCATTGATTCAAATTCTTTAATCGGAATCTTATAGGAAAGATCCCTGAAGTCCCTGTTAATATCAAAATCAATAATATTCACGAAACGGCGGATGGCATTGGTATATCGGCGAATGCGAAGATCGCTGCCCAGAAACAAGACCGCCAATTTAGTAGCTATCAATAAGTTTTCAAGGTCGTTATTAATGTCGGTTAGCTCGCTGATCTTTTGCTGATACTCGCTATTAACCGTATAGAGCTCCTCGTTCACCGATTGCAGCTCTTCGTTCGTAGACTGCAGCTCCTCGTTCGCTGCCATTAGTTCTTCGTTACTCGATTGTAGCTCTTCACGAGTAGAATCTAATTCTTCCAACGCTTCACGATACAGTTTCTGACACTCGATCAGTGCATCGTCTAACTCATGAATTCGCTTTTCATTTTGCTCATCAGGTTGATAAATCACTTCCGAATTTTCAGACGTAAATGACGATTTAAAGAAAGACAGCACTACAAAAGGCGAATCGTCTTTACCTTCAATGAAACTGAAACACTTCAGTGAATACCTTTCATCGTCGAAACTACATACATCACTAAATAACAGTGATTTTCTTTCTCTTATGCACTGATGAACTGCGCTAATCGCCGCGCCTGCTACTGCCTCACTCAATATATCAGACAGGTCATTGGTTACCATGCCTGGCTTCAGTTTAGTCGTGAACGTGGAGGTATCACCATAGCTATAAACAACCTGAAGCTTGTTATTGACCACTAACGAAGGTGGCACAAATTCGTCGATAATTTCGTTACGCCCGATCGCCATGTTTCGCTTGTCTGGCTCAATAACTTTGTTGGACGCTATGTACTGCCCGATAGTTGCAGGTCTATTGTATCTCGCCTTCAATGACGGAGGGTGTGACAACGTAGACGAAGGTACTTTAACATCGCTGTTTTTCTGATAGATGCGTGAACGCTGATCGACGCTGTCAAAATACACCGTAAAACTTCCAGGCGTTTCTGCAGAGCCAAGTAACAGATATCCGCCTTTCTTAAGGGCAAAATGGAAAAACGCCATGACTTTCTGCTGTGCCGGATTCTGTAAATAAATCAATGTATTACGGCAACTTACTACGTCCATATTTGAAAATGGAGGGTCCTGGATCAGATTATGGGTAGCGAACACCACCATTGAACGCAATTGCTTGGTTACCTGATAACTGTTGTCGAATAACTGGTTAAAATAACGAGACAGGTAGTCTTGAGGGACTTCTGACTTGATGCTGGGCGGGTATAGTCCGCTTGCAGCATAGGCTATAGCAGATTGATCGATGTCACTTGCAAATACTGTTACTTTTCTGTCCAGCCCCAGTTCTCTTAATGCTTCTGCAAACAGAATGGCGAACGAATAGGGCTCCTCCCCCGTGGAGCATCCCGGGCACCAAATACGCAAATGCGCATCAGGTTGACTGGCACTAACCAGTGGCTTGACTGCATTCTGATACATTTGTTCCCAGACTTCATTGTCGCGAAAGAACTGAGTAACGCCTATTAATAGATCCTGTTTGAGCTGTTCAATCTCGTCCATATTCGTATTCATAAACTCCCAATACTCCATGAGAGTATGTTTGTTGTTTATGCTCATACGATGTTCAATTCGGCGGGAAACCGTCGACTCTTTGTAGGCTTTGAAGTCCAGTTCGGTTTTTTCGTTGATCAACTGGAGTATGTCATCAACGATTTTGGTGTTCTTTTGCAAGTGCTCCCGGAACTTACTTTGTGGTGCAAGCGCGAGGGGGTGATTAATAAAGCGCTGAATGCTGGCAGGCATATCCTTCACATTCAGCACAAAATCAACTGTACCGGTGTTTATCGCATTCAGTGGCATACCATTAAATTGCGCTTCATCGGGAGATTGGGCTAACACTAATGCCCCCATCTCTTTGAGAGCCTGAGCGCCCCGGCTACCATCAGACCCCGTACCCGACAAAATAATGCCGACCGCCTTATTTTGAAAATCTTCAGACAGCGAACGGAACAACTCGTTAATGGGCAGATTAATTCTGTTGTCCGGTGGCAGATCAGATAGATACACGGTACCTTCAGCAACTCGCATAAGCTTACCGGCAGGAATAAGATACACGGTGTCCTTTTTGAGTAGCTCGCCTTCGTTTGCCTGGTGCACCGGCATAGACGTGTGCTTACTCAACAATTCGTCCATCATGCTTTTAAAATCCGGGGACAAATGCTGAACAATAATATAGGCAGCCCCCAAATCACCGGGTAATTTTTCGAATAACTGCTGCAGCGCCTCGAGGCCCCCTGCTGATGCCCCTACACCCACGACATAGGTAGGTTTATTGTTTGCCTCATTTTCGCTGTACATGCTTTAGTGTTCCGTTTTATGTTTATTCATAAACGCAATCAATGCGTTTGGTGTCATCGGTTTTGCCAAATAAAACCCCTGAAACAGGGTAAAACCGACTTCTTTACACAAGTCCATTTGCGCTTCTGTCTCAATACCTTCGGCCAGCAAGTTTAGCTCTAACGCCTTCCCCATACCGACCATGGCGGAGACCATCTTTGAATATTTGTCGGAGCCAATTAAATTATCAATAAAATATCTGTCGACTTTCAGCTCGTGAAACTGATATTCCAATAACCGTTTAAGCGAACTATAACCCGTTCCAAAATCATCCATTGATATGGAAAACCCCATTTCCAGCAAATGATTGAGGTTTTTTGCCACTTGTACGCTGTCAGATTCTAACAAAAGCTCTGTAATTTCAATACTGACATCGGAAAAAGGTATCCGGCACTCCAAACACTTTTCCGACAGCCATGAAGCGAAGTTGGGTTGCTCTAACTGACTAATATCGATGTTTATATTTAACTTTATTGTATCCAGTTGATGTCTGATTTTACCGAACGCTTCAAGCGTCTTTAATGTTGTCATTGAAAATAGCGGCAGTTCCTCACCACATTCATTGGCAGAATCAATCACATCACCAATATGCGTATGTAATGTTAGATCCCTGGTTAATCGTGCTAGCGCCTCAATGGACGTCACGTGACCCTCTGTATCAAATATAGGCTGAAACGCAATACACAAACATTCCTCATCCAGTATTCTCTGGAACTCTATCTGTTTTTGCTTTTGTATAAAGAGAGCGTTTTTCATTGAAGGATCGTAGACTTTGAATGCCTTTTGCGAAGACCTGTTTTTTTTCACCAGATACATGCATTGATCTGCCGCATCCAAGGCCCGCTCTATTCTTGCATCGGTGTTCTGATTACGGAATTCTGATAATGCAGGCATCCAGCAAATACCAATACTGCATCGAATATCCAGTTTCTGCCCTAGAATATAGGTACTGGCGTTTACCACACTAACCAGCTTTCTGGCCAGGTTGTACACCGTAGTAAGGTCTTTTTGATCGGGAAAACACAGCACAAACTCATCACCACCAAAGCGCGAGATTACTTCGCGTCCCTGCATCATCGACGACAACCTGCGCGCTACAGTAGCAAGCACTTTGTCTCCAAACTTGTGACCAAATGTATCGTTAATCCCCTTAAATTCATTCACATCTATAAATATGAACGCGGCATTCTCGAACTCCAGCCTGGTCAGGCCTTTTACTTTTTTCAAAAAGGCAGACCGATTTAGTAACCCCGTCAGGTTATCCTGCTCAATGGCTCGGGCTAAATCAGCCTTCATTAAGCCTGTTTCCGACAAGTCATAGATCAGCAAATACAGCGAAAACTGGCCCGGCCCGGAGTGTGGACATAAATGAACCTGCAGGGTCACAGGCGTCACTCTGCCTAACGGTGATGTTAGTTTAAGCGACATAGACAATGGCACGCCATGCGTTGCGACATCGTCAAGATACGATTTCAACGAAGGTATAACGGAATCACCAAACTGTTCCAGCCAGCCACGATGTAATACGTCACTGTCCTGAGTGCCTAAAATGCGATGTGCCGTTTCATTGCAGAATGTTGCGTTTAAATTTTTATCTACATGAATAAACCCAAAAGGCATAAACCTTGATACTTCAGAAATGAGGCTGTCTGATGCTATAAACAACGCGGCCCAACCTCCCCCTGAGTCAGTCCGACAATTGGGTAACACATCAACCCAACCAATTAATGCCGTATGCACAAAGAGGTTTTTAACTGTAATAACGTTGATATCGGTCTTAAGACAAAAGGCGAGCTGTTCAGCAATGGATTCCGGGTACAGCGAGGATACGACGCTTCGTTCTTTCAAACCTGAAAGGATGGCACCACTGCTGTCGTAATACACTATTTCTGAGTTTGCATCTGTCAGCAGTTTACTGACAGAAAGCGGGTTATCATCCATGGTCACCAACGCTTTAGTTTGTATATTGGTCATTGTATCAGTACACGCTTGCTGTCATAAATAGGTTACTAACACCACACCCTGCATTTATTTTTATAAATTAATTCATAGGCATAATTATTTTATTTTCTATCTAAGATAATAATAGACGAAATTTCGAAGTCTGAAGGGCGATTTATTAAAAGAAGTCTGAATGGCGATTTATTAAAATTCGTGGTGCTACGCAAATTATTCTTCCCGGGCTTGTTTACGTATATTTTAATCAACCTGCTTTAATGATAACCTGAACAAATGGTCAGCTTTTATAGCTCGACAGAAAGTGGTGAATCAGCGATATTAGAGGTAAACTAGCCTCTCGAATTAAATAAAATCAAAACTGGCCGGTCGGGCATCCCACTTCCTTTTGGACAGTTGCCGAAAAACCAGCGTGTTTTCAATTACTCATAAACGACAGTAAAAACGATGCAACAACCTTTAATTATTGCTATTTCTGGTGCTTCCGGCTCTGGAAAGTCACTTTTCACAGAAAATCTTATTAACGCATTTTCGGAACAAGGCCGCCCGGTGCAAATTTTGCGCGAAGATCATTACTATCGCGCTCAGGATCACCTGGCCATGGAAGACAGGGAAAAGAACAATTACGATCACCCCAATGCCTTCGAACACGAGTTGTTAAAAGCCCACCTGCGAGCGCTGCGCAACGGCGAACCCATTGATTACCCACATTACTGTTTTAAAACGCATACACGCTTACCACAGACAGAACGCCTGCAACCTGCCCCGGTAATTATTCTGGAAGGGATTATGTTGTTGGCGCGAGCGGAGTTATTGCCACTTTACGATGTAAAAATCTTCATCGATACACCGCTGGATATTTGTCTGATGCGTCGCATGATGCGCGATATTAAAGAGCGTGGAAGAAGCATTGAGTCGGTTGCCAAACAGTATGAAGCAACGGTTAAACCCATGTACCATCAGTTTATCGAGCCCAGTCGCTTTACGGCTGACGTCGTGGTTACTCAGGGCGGCAAAAACCAAATCGCACTGGATGTGATCAAATCACACATCCAACAAGCACTTCTGTAAGGGAATACACATGATCAGTTTATTGGGCGTCGCCCTGTTGTTAGCCATTGCTTTTGCGTTCTCCAGCAACCGCCGCTCAATAAATTGGCGAACTGTGGGGGGGGCATTTGCCATCCAGGCCATTATTGGCGCATTTATTCTGTATTTTGAACCCGGTATTCAGCTACTTCTGAAAACCACTGTGTTTGTTCAGAACATTATTGATTACAGTCAGGACGGCATTAACTTTGTATTTGGCCCGATTGGCGACAAATCACTGGGCTTCATTTTTGCGTTTAACGTGTTGCCCGTCATTATCTTCTTTTCTTCGTTAATTGCTGTGCTCTATCACCTGAAAATCATGAGCTGGATTATCCGAATCATTGGCGGTGCGCTTCAAAAAGCCCTGAATACCAGCCGCCCGGAGTCTATGTCTGCAGCGGCCAATATCTTTGTGGGCCAAACCGAGGCGCCTCTGGTGGTTCGTCCATTCATCCCAACCATGACCCGTTCAGAACTGTTTGCCATTATGGTAGGTGGCTTAGCCTCGATTGCCGGTTCAGTGATGGCGGGCTATGCGGGCATGGGTGTTGAACTGAAATACCTGTTGGCAGCAAGTTTTATGGCAGCCCCTGGCGGGTTGTTGATGGCAAAAATTATGCAACCCGAAACCGAAACGCCTAACAACGAGTTAACTGAGTCGCAGGAACAGGAAAACCATTACGCCAATGTATTCGATGCGGCGGCGAGTGGCGCTGCATCAGGTTTACAACTGGCGCTGAACGTAGGCGCTATGTTACTGGCCTTTGTAGCATTAATTGCCATGCTAAACGGAGTAATCGGTTGGGCGGGAGAGTTATTCGGTATCGAATCCCTCACCATTCAACAAATTCTTGGCTTTATCCTGCAACCACTCGCCTGGGCACTGGGCGTACCTTGGGCAGAAGCACAGCAAGCAGGTAGCTTTATTGGTCAAAAACTGGTCGTAAACGAATTTATCGCATACCTGGACTTTATTGATGCCAAAGAAGCAATGTCGCCCCTTAGTCAGGCCATCATTACGTTTGCGCTGTGTGGATTTGCAAATCTATCCTCTATTGCCATCCTGATGGGCGGCATCGGTGCGATGGCCCCAACCCGACGAAAAGAAATTGCGCAACTCGGCCTGAAAGCTGTTTTAGCTGCCACTCTATCCAATCTGATGAGTGCAGCATTGGCTGGTTTTTACCTGTCGTTGTAAAAACCCGGAAGGCTTGATTTGCATCAACAGGAGGGCATTGCCGCTCTCCCCGGCCGATTTATAATTCGGCTGTAAAAAAATAACGATAGGAAGACAGAATGAATTTAGTCGCCGTTGATTACCAGGCGGATAACGCTGCGGAGTTATTTGCCAAGTCGCTGCACGAGACCGGATTTGGTGTACTTAAGAACCACCCCATCGAGCAGCATGTTGTAACCGATATTTACAAAACCTGGCAGACCTTTTTCGACAGTGAAGCCAAGTTTGACTATGAGTACAATAAAGGTACCCAGGACGGTTATTTCCCGCAATCCGTATCGGAAGTTGCCAAGGGCTTTACCAAGAAAGACATCAAAGAGTACTTCCACTATTACCCGTGGGGTATCTGCCCGCCGGATTTAAAAGCACAGCTCGCGGACTATTACGAAAAAGCCACCAGCCTTGCATCTGAGCTACTCAGCTGGGTTGAGGCAAACGCGCCTGACGACGTGAAAGCGAACTTCAGCCAGCCGCTACCGAACATGATTAAAGACAGTGGACAGACACTGTTACGCGTATTGCACTATCCGCCGCTGAAGGGCGAAGAAGAGCCGGACGCAATTCGTGCAGCCGCGCACGGCGATATTAACCTGCTTACCGTTTTACCTGCAGCAAACGAACCCGGCTTGCAGGTTCAGCGCAAAGACGGTTCGTGGATGGACGTACCTTGTGATTTCGGTACGCTGATCGTGAACATTGGTGATATGTTGCAGGAAGCCAGTGGTGGTTACTACCCGTCAACTATCCACCGTGTTATCAACCCGGAAGGGGCAGATATGACGCGTTCACGGATCTCACTGCCCCTGTTTTTGCACCCTCGTCCTGACGTGGTGTTATCTGAGCGTTATACTGCAGACTCTTACCTCAAAGAACGTCTGCGTGAACTAGGCGTTGTATAATCGTCTGAAACACTCGCAGGCTGATCGCTGATATTGGCCTGCAAGTTTGCCCCGCATAATGCGTCAAGCCCTTTTGCATACTGCCATGACGCTTCTACCATCTGCGTATAAAATCCAACGTTTATTCGCGACGCTGTATCTCTCGGTGTATGGTAATAATTGTGCCTGCCAACCCCTAGAAACAAAAATGGGATCCCCTCTTCAGCAAATACGGCGTGGTCGCTTACTTTAGTCCGGTCTTTACCACCGGGATAACGCCCTACGCGCTGCTTTTCATCAGTATTGGTCATGCGAACACCAGTTGCAGACTCAATATTTTGCGCGAGGACGCCAAATTGCGTATGACTATTAACGCCACTTACCAGTAACTCATGTCGCCCGCCCGGCTGCGACAGCATGTCTAAATTTAAATTCCCGAATATACTCTCGACGCCAATGTAGTGACCACTTACAAACGCTTTAGCACCCAATAAACCATGCTCTTCAGCATCAGATGCCAGGAATGCCCAGTTACACTGCATGTCCTGTTGCGTTGTTCTGGCGGCGATCTCTAACATCGCAGCCACACCACTGGCGTTATCGTCTGCGCCATTAAAAATGCGCCGCCCCTTACGCCCCAAATGATCATAATGCGCAGTCAATACAATAAAAGGCGCCTCCCGCCCTGCATTTACCCCCACCACATTCACCCCACTGACCGGCTTGTCGCGTCGATTGTTCAGCGTAAAAGGCTGAGTATAAGAGGGTAATGCTGCCAATGGAGCAATATCCAGTTCTCTGAATCGTTCAATAATAAAGTGTCGGCTTCGTTTTGCCCCTTCCGAGCCTGTCTGGCGCCCTTCCAGTTCATCTGAGGCCAGATAGATCACATCCTGCATCCAGCGCGGATTTTCTTCCGCATAAATAGCCGTACTGCTGAGTATAAATAACGTCCCTATTAGAACTACCAGACGTGTTGTCATTCAAAGTCACCTTGGTTTATGTTTTGTATAGAGGCCACCACAGCCAGCTTGGAGGTATATCGATTGATGTCCTGTTCGTGGCTGGCATTATCAATGGCACGTTCCAGGTATCCCTTGGCATCGGTAAGGTTGCCTTTACTAAAGGCAGATTTGCCCAGTGCAGAGAGCACCAGATGATTTTTTCTGTCTAATCGGTAAGCTCGGCGGTAATGCGAGTGGGCAATCGCATAAAAGCCATTGTCGTAAGCCTCGTCGCCCAAAATTAAATGATAGTAAGGATTGCCCTCGCGCTGCGCTTTGACTTCAGATTCAAGTACCGCAGCTTTGAGGTCTCTGTTGGTATGCCGGTAAAGCACTGCCAGGTTCTCTTTGGCGGTAAGATCGGTGTCATCCAACGCGATGGCACGCAAGTAAGCCTGTTCAGCCGAAGTATAGTGATTGGTAAAGCGGTATAGCACTCCGAGGTTTACCCAGCCTTCCCGCAGTGTGGGATCTAATTCCAGCCCTTTAGCCATGTAGGCAAAGGCGTAATCAAACTGCCCGGTGATTAGTCCAATAGCAGCTTTGTTGTTGTAAAACATACCCAGTACACTGGTTAGCGACACCTCAGTAGCAGGAAACTGCTGAGACTCGATACGCTGGTCGAAGTCAACAACACGGCTGGCGATGACTTTGCCCTTGTAAGTTTGTGACAAGGTTAAATTAATATGCCCGTTTAATACGCTATACCCTTCTTTTCGCGACCAGTATTCGGGGATGTCCACCGTGTTCAATGTTGCTTCGAAACCAGCACGTGTTGCGAGCGCGTAGGTCATCAGTGTTAAAGACAAGCAATTGGCTTCGCGAAGTCGAAAGGTTGTCGCCACAGAGTAATTAGCGTCGCTGTGATAGCTCAATCCCTGCTGTTGATGGTGAAAAACCGCATCAATAAATGTATCCAGCATGCGGGGATCATCAGGTCGTTCAAGCAATGATAAATCAACAATGAAACGCTCTGCTGCTTCGGATAACGCCAGAATTTGCGTTGGTGATTCCACCTTTATATGCTTTGCGCCGGGAAAAGACTGCCAATAAACAGGGTGTGGCGCAGAAGCCTGCGATTTCGACGTTGACTTGCATCCTTGCAAACTCGCACCGATTACAAGGATAACTAACAAAATGAACCCTTTCATTACGCGTCTCCTGGTGATAACACGTAAGGTTATTTTAGCTCAATTTACATATTTTTAACATTATAAGAACAATTTATATCGTTGCTTTTCGATCTGGATATCTTATGCTGATATTGATCACAAAATAATCAATCACCTACATTGAGCGGCATAAGGAAAGGACAACATGAAGCGGGTTGTGTTTAACCAAAAAGGCGGCGTGGGGAAATCCACAATTAGCACTAATCTGGCAGCTGAAAGTGCACGTCGTGGACTGAAAACCCTGTTGGTTGACCTGGATGCCCAGGGCAATTCCACCCACTATGCAGGCGTTGATATCAACGAGGACACGTTAACCGTAGCCGATATGTTTAAACAGATTGTGGGCTGGTTCAGTAAACCTCAGCCAGCGACGGCATTTGTGCAACCCACGGCCTTTGAAAACCTCTTTGTATTGCCTGCAGATCCGGCACTGGCAACCATTGAGCGAGAGCTTGAGTCTCGTTATAAAATGTTCAAGCTGCGCGAAACCCTCGATGCGCTGAGTAAAGAATTCGATCGCATCTATATCGATACACCACCGAACTTCAATTTCTATTCAAAAGCGGCATTAATAGCAGCAGATGCCTTTTTGGTGCCATTTGATTGTGACCATTTCTCTGCGCAGGCGATAGAAAGGTTATTAGAGAATGTGATGGAGATTAAGGAAGATCACAATCAGGAGCTGGACTTTGCCGGCGTCATTATCAATCAGTACAATCCCCAAGCTAAGTTGCCCTCTGCCCTCATCGGTGAACTGGAAGATAAAGGGTTACCTTTGTTTGAAACTCGCCTGAGTAGTTCGGTAAAGGTCAAGGAGTCTCACTCAGCGCGTATGCCACTTCCTTTCTTCATGCCAAGCCATAAAGTGACGAAACAACTGATGGCTCTGTATGATGAAGTGGAGGGTGAATAGATAATATCAGATTTAACCAGACGGCTATTAGCCCTGCCACAAATCCCAAATCAGTGTCAGGCCCAGGCCAACAAATATAAGCCCCACCAATTGCTCTTGTCTTACTGCAATGGCCGGGCTTTTCGCCATCCACAGGCCCAGTTGGTGAGATAACTGCACTACCAGTAAATCACAGCACAGGGCTATGGCACTGAACATCAGCCCCAATACCAGTAAATCATTTACCAGCACATCGCCTGTGGCCTGGGTAAATTGCGGTAGAAAGGCAATAAAGAACAGTGCGGTTTTGGGGTTACTTAATTCAACCAACAAACTGCGCTTTACAATTCTACTGGTCGAGGCCTGCACTGGTTTTCTTAAATGCGGTGCCTTGGCATAGCGCAGGGCACTGACGCCTAAAAAGATTAAGTAGGCCGCCCCCAACACTTTAATAAGCGTAAACAACACAGGCACGTAAAATATCAACGCCGCCAATCCAAACGCCGTGCCGATAGCATAACTGGATGACCCCACTGCCATCCCCATTGCAGCAGCAGTTCCTCCCTGCTTTCCTGAACCCAGGGTGCACGCCATGATATACAGGTTTGAGGGCCCGGGTGACAAACTGATCATCAGAGTCGCCAGGGTAAAAGTCATAATGGTTTCAAACGTTAAGGTGATCACTGCTTGGTCTTAGTTAGGGATTAGCGTATTAAGTTCAAAGGTGAGAGACTTGGCCTTACTCACCGCGAATAGTGTATAGTTTTCATTTGTTTTTGTCTCAAACTAAACAGCATCTGCAATAACATTTGATTAGCGTGGTTTTCATTGGCTGTTTAGATGTATAAAAAGGACCCTCACATGTTTACCTTGTATCAATATCTGCATTGCCCCTACTGTGTTCGCGCCGACATGGTGGCCAATTATTCAGGGTTAGCGCACAAGAAAGTGATGCTGCTCAATGACGATGAGAAGACCTGTATCGATTTAGTGGGGGTGAAGATGGTACCCATTCTACAAACAGAAAATGGCGATGCCATGGGAGAAAGTCTGGATATCGTGGCGAAAATTCTGGCCATGGCCCCCCAGGACAAACAACTGTTACCGCAAAGCGACGCGGGCAGCGTTACAGAGTACATGGGTGAGTATGGCAGCGCGATCAATCACTTGTTGTATCCGCGCAACATCATGATTGAGCAACCCGAGTTCGACACGCAGTCTGCACGGGATTACTTCCAGCATAAAAAAGAAAAAATGCTGGGAAACAGCTTTGATACGTCTTTCGAAAATTCAGATACTTACCTGGAACAAGTGAACGGCATGCTGGCGGGTATGCCTACGCTGACCTTGCCATCTACGCGTGGTAATCAACTGAGTTGGGATGATGTATATATCTTCCCCACATTAAGAAACCTTACCATGGTGAAAGGATTAGCCTGGCCGGAGGCCGTATTGAATTATGTAGTGGAAGTGGCATCGCTGACCAACGTGCATTTATACAACGATCAGGCCGTTTAATGTTCCAGAGGCTGTTTTTACAGCCTCTTTTCTTACGTATTTGCGTGTACTGTAAATGCGCGAATTGATTTATATGCTTTAGAAAAATCAGGGCTCTTCCGTTTTCCCCGATATCGTTTTACGCCTTTCACGTTCATAGTCTTCATAGCTTGTTTCGTAGCGCCTCATGCAAGCTTCCTGCTCCTGAGGTAATTGCGCTAAACAGTCATGCTGACGATTGTGCATCATGCCGTTATAAAGTTGCTTATTCGAACACCCAAACAATCCCAATATCAACAATATTACTGCGACTTTTTGTATCTTCATTGCACTTATCTCTGGTAAGGCTCGCCAATTCGCGAAAGTTAGGACTTTGACTATACTTCATTGCGTAACACTTACAACGCTTAGGCTGCGGTTCGACCTATTCATTAAACGGAGAGAGTATGTTCTGGTTGAAGCGATTAACGATTATTCAAATGACCCTGCTGGCAACAGGATTACTGGGTGTATTTTGTGCTGCTCTGACAATTTTTGTGTTAATGGATGACATTGAAAATCTGGAGCATGCCAACACCGAGCGGCGGCTGGTTTCACTGGTTGACGCCGTTGAAAAGATTGCCCATCAGCACGCCGTAGAGCGTGGGTTGACTGCTGGCTTTTTGGGAGCAAAAACGGAAGCCGCCAAAGCAAAGGTAGATAAGCAACGTCTGGTTGCCGATCAGGCTGTAATGACACTGCAGAATCTGGCAAACGATACCTGGCCAGATGAATTAAGAGTAAACCGAAAGTTAAACGGGCTTTTTAGCTTATTAAAAGAAAAGCCTTCGGTTAGACGTGAAGTTGATGCATTAAATGGCAAGCGAGCCTTCGCTTACTACAGTTACGTCAATAAAGTGGCTTTAGACACATCCAACCTGTTGCTTCTGGGTATTACAAACCGCGAAGTCTCCGGCACTATCTCGCATGCACTTACCCTGGCATGGCTGAAAGAGCGCTTGGGCCAATTACGAGGCAAAGTAAATGGCGTACTGGCCCGCCAGTCGATTAGCAGTCAGACACTCATGGAACTCGATATCTTTAATGAAGGGATCGAGCACCTAAGCGGTACACTAGAGGATGCACTGGATGACACCGCTCTGGCTCAATTTCGCAGTATTAACCAGTCACCTGCCATGCAATCTATGCGTTCTGTGTATAAGGCTCTACAAGCCGGCAATGTCGACTTCAGTCAACTTCCCGCTTCGTCTGACTGGTTTAGCACTGCCACCTCGCAAATCGGTCAGGTAAAAGGCTTGTTAGACGAAACCTGGAAAACTGCCCAGCTGCAATCAAATCACAAGACCGAGGCCACAGAGTTTCAATTGGCAACGGTTGCAGTCATCGCATTCGTTGCCCTGACGTGCGCTGCGATTGTTATCATAGGCTTGCTGCAGACCCTGAGAAGCCAGTTGGTGCGCTTGACCCGCAGCCTTGACAGCGTAGCCAGAAACGGAGACCTGACCATTGACGTCTCACTGCCTTCAACCAATGAACTGGGTAGTATTGCCGGCGCGATGAACCATACACTACAAGCCATTCGCGACTTAATTACCGGTCTGGCCCAATCGGTACAAGCCAGCACCCGCCTGGGCGATTTAGTCGCAGGATCTGCCAAAACAATTAACGAAGAATCGGAAAATACGCAACAGCGCGCTGTCAACATCGCTGCGGCGATTGAACAAATGACCGAAACCAGTAAGGAAATCGCCCGGTCCGCGATTGAAACCCTTGAGGCCAGCAGGAATCTGGACTCGCTGGCAGATGACTCCATGCAGGCGAACCAGTCAATACAAACCTCGATATCTTCGTTAACCGATCAAATGGCGGCAATGGAATCAGAAGCCAAAAATATGGGAGAACAGCTAACCGAGATCAGCAGTATTCTGGACACTATTAATTCCTTGTCTGACCAAACCAACTTACTGGCGCTTAATGCCGCCATTGAAGCGGCCCGGGCAGGTGAACACGGCAGAGGGTTTGCTGTTGTTGCCGACGAAGTTCGCCAACTTGCGAATGCCAGTCGTAACTCATCAGATAAAATCTCGTCGCTACTGGACTCATTACAACAAGTCAGCTTAAACGTGATTAAAGGGATCACCAAAAGTGCTGATGGCGCCAGAGCGTCACTGGAACTGACAAACCAAGGGGAAAATACCGCAGCAAAAGTTAAAGCCAGTGCGAGTCAGTTAGAAGCCCAGGCTAACTCCATGTCGGCAGCCGCAGAGGAACAGTCCATGACCTCTGAGCAAATTGCCTCAGACGTAGTCAGTGTGCAGGAAGCAGCCACCGAGGAAGTGAAAGTAGCTGAAGACTTACAAAAAGTGACCCTGGATCTGCAAGCTAATAACTCGGTTCTTGCAAAGACGATGGAAAACTTCCGATATCAGTAATATACGGGCTATATCTTAGTTGCAACCTGAACTCGACGAGTAAGGTTCGGACGTGTCGATACATAAACCATGTTAAGGCACGTTGAAAATATATAGAGGGAGTGTGTATCTTTGAAAGGATTGGTGCCCAGGAGAGGACTTGAACCTCCACGGCCGTAAGGCCACTAGCACCTGAAGCTAGCGTGTCTACCAATTCCACCACCTGGGCATATCGCGCTAAGCTCTCGTTCAGCGCGGGCGAGAAGATACGCGGTTGGCGTAATATTGTCAATCATTAATTATCGATTTTTCCTAAATTTCTGCAGCCCACTGCCTGAGTATGGGTAAAGTCCTGAATAGACATCGTGCCTTTGGGATCTAACGAGTAATATTGTGCAAACCAGAGCTGTAATGTTGCCATTGCGTCATCGAGCGCGTTATGAGCCGGAGCAAGGGGTAGGTGATGACGTTGCCGGCATACGGTAAGTGTCGCGCTATTTGGCGGTAACACCTCATGTTGCTTCTGCAACTGATACACAGCGAGTTTGAGGGTATCCAGTGTGATCACATTGTCTATGTGCAGTTTATTTGCCGCCATTACGCGATCCAGCACTGCCAAATCCAAGCCGGCGTTATGCAACACCCACACATGAGATTGTGCATACGGTATTAGTTTTTCCAGCGCTTCCTTTACGTGTACACCCTGCGCAATTGTCTCTGCAGTGAGTCCGTGAATGACCGGACTCTGTTCCAAATCCCCCGTCGCACGCACGACCTCGTAGTAACAGGACGACACATCAATACTGCCTGCCTTACCTTCGACCCAGCCAATAGAGGTGACCTTCGACTTTTTGGCGTCCAGGGATGTCAACTCTAAATCAATTGCCAGCAATGGCAAATCACGCAACATTTGGTGCTTGCGGTCCTCGGGTAATAACGTGCCACCCGACATCCAGCGCTGAATACGCCCCCACCACGACAACGAGGGCGCAGATGCATTACTCACGACATCCCTCCGGAAAACTTCATGACTGCCGCCTGTTGGGCACGGTCGATGGCTTTAAACGCGGCTTTAAGCTGGTGTTTTTCAATCGAAGATAAATCGCTGATGGAGACCAGATTATCAGTCACTTTATTGTGTAACTGATGCCGCCAGCGCAAACGGGTTAAGAACAACCAGATATCCCGCAGGTTGTTTGCATCTCTGGACGACAACCCAGCCCCAGCCGGTAAACTCGCTAAGCGCGCTAATGTTGAGGGCATCGTCAGGCCGTTATCCAGCGCATAGAGTCTGACCAGATTGTTGATAATGGCTATCGCTTTAATTTTAAGATCAATGGCATCCTTCACGGTATGCCCCTTTTCAAACACAAACTTTTGAAACATCGACAAAGGCACTGAATCGCTGTTTGCTTGCCGGGCCAATGCAGCTAAAAACATCTTTTGTTTCAACAAAGGTGCCCGTGCCATTTGCATCTTTCTGAATAACTCAACGTCACCTGCGGCGGCTCGCGCATCCAAAAAGATATTAAAGTACATAATTGCTTTACTGGTCGGTTGCTTCACCCACTGCTGAGCTTCTTTAATCGCCTCATCCAGTGACACGCGCAATTCCGGATTACTGGCCATAATGTTGCCCGGGCACAGTTTAATCCCGCATTTACCCAGCCCGTTACACACGTACTCGGCCATGCCGGCGAAATATTCTGCTTCCAGCTCATTTGGTGTGCGGGCCAATAACAAACCATTATCCTGATCTGAGCCCATGGTTTGGTCTTCACGCGCCTGGGAGCCGTACACAATCCACGTGTAAGGCATTGGCGCGGCGCCATGTTGTTGCTGATAGAACGTAATCAGCTTACGGGTCATAATATCTGTTGCCTGCGCCAACACCTTGCCTGCGATATCATAATCTCCAGGGCGCTTAGCGTGGGTCGCCAAATAATGCGGCATCTGCCAGGACAACCGGGTCAGTTCGTACAGGTTCTGTGCTTTAGAAAGTTCGCCAATAATGAACAGCACATTGCCTTTCTGGTGACGAATAATATCGGACGCTGTGACCATACCCACAGGCTGACGCGTGACCCTGTCAACAACCGGCAGGTGGTGAATATTACGTTCACTCATTAATGCCATTGCATCGAACATGGTGCGATTATGCGTAATCATCGCTGGCTTATCGGTCATGATTGCTGACACCGGCAATTGGGTATTAAGCGCTGTTGCCACCACGCGGTTTCTTAGATCGCGGTCAGTCACAATACCTGCCAGTTTTTCACTTTCGGTGATCAGCAACGACGAAACATTGTTCTCGCTCATCAATGCAGCGGCCTGCTGCACAGACAGGCCAATATCCGCGCTAACAGGCGGGCGTTCAATCACTTCACTTAGTGATTTATACAGCCACATGGAATTCGAATCCTGCACTGCCTGGTTTTGCAGCGCGTCGCTTTTGGTTCCTTCGAAAAAATTGGCCACTTCCGGTATAGTTAATAGCGCTTTAAACGCATCTGGCTCAAAGCAATACACCAGGCCAGGGCTATCAATTTTCACTTCAACAGGGTGCGATACACTATCGATAATACTGTGAAACCCGAAGTAGTCACCTTCACTTAAATGGCGCTCTGGTCCGTCGGAATCTTTTACCGAAAACTGGCCGCTTTGAATCAAAAACAGCCTGTCTGCATTCTCTTGCAATAACTGCTTCTGATTTTCCGCTGCAAGGTAAATGAGCCGGGCATGCCTTGCCAGATCGTGTAAAACGTCGTCTGCCAGCACATCAAACGGCGCCGATGTCTTTAGAAAATCTAATACCTGTTGGGGCGTCGCACTCATTGTTGCCTCCCATCACACCTAAGAAAATGTCGTTGTCGCATTTCAGTGTAGCGCTTTTGCTGTTTTTAACGGATGAACCAGATCAAAGACGTATCAGCTACTCACACCAGGACTCACTCTAGAATATTCCCTGGTGTAAACCCTTGAATTGATAATTCAAGGCCTAAGCGTAAAAAGGCCCATCCGTGGATGAGCCTTTGTTCGTAATGCTATATCAGATTAGTGAGCTGAAGCTTCACCAGCACCTTTCGGGAAGCGGATGCTTTCTACCAGGTCCTGAATTTCCTGAGGCGCTTCGTCAGTCATCTTGAACACGCCATAGGCTACTGCAAAGTTCACACACATACCCAGTGTACCAATACCTTCTGGCGAAATACCGAACCACCAGTTAGCAGGCACGTTGGCTGCCGGATTGATAAACTTGAAGTAAATGATGTACGCCGCTGTGAACGCGATACCCGCAACCATCCCCGCAATAGCACCTTTATCATTCATACGTTTGCTGAAGATACCCATGATAATTGCCGGGAAGAAACTGGATGCCGCGAGACCGAACGCGAAGGCGACCACCTGCGCAACGAATCCTGGCGGGTTAATACCAAAGTAACCTGCGATAACAATTGCCACACCTGCTGCGAGTCGTGCATAGAATAGCTCTGCCTTATCGGTAATGTTTGGCGCAAAGTTACGTTTCAGTAAGTCGTGCGATACCGAGGTAGAGATTACCAGTAGCAGACCAGCCGACGTAGACAGTGCCGCAGCTACACCACCAGCAGCTACCAGCGCGATTACCCATGCAGGCAGATTCGCAATCTCAGGGTTGGCCAGTACCATGATGTCACGGTCAACTTTTACTTCGTTTTTGCTAGCCGGGTCGTCAATGCTACCCGCAGCATAGAACATTTTGCCGTCGCCATTCTTATCCTTAAAGGTAATCAGGCCGGTTTGCTCCCAGTTCTTAATCCAACTTGGGGCTTCGGCGTAAGACGTACCCTGCATGTCTGTACCATTGATGGTTTCAATCATGTTTACACGACCGAATGAAGCCAGCGCCGGTGCAGTTGTATAAAGGATAGCGATGAATACCAGCGCCCAACCCGCACTCTTACGCGCATCACGTACTTTCGGTACCGTGAAGAAGCGTACGATTACGTGAGGCAGACCCGCAGTACCTACCATCAGAGCGAAGGTAATGAAGAAGACGTCAATGGTGCTCTTCGTACCAGACGTATATTCATTAAAGCCAAGTTCGACGGAGAGGTTGTCGAGTTTCTCAAGCATGTACATCCCGGAACCATCAGCCAGTGTCGCACCGAAAGCGGTTTGAGGCAGAATGTGACCTGTTACCATCATTGAGATGAACACAACAGGTACGATGTAAGCAAAAATCAGTACGCAGTACTGGGCAACCTGTGTATAGGTAATCCCTTTCATACCACCTAGCACGGTGTAGAAGAATACAATTGCCATACCGATAACCACACCGGTTACAATATCAACTTCCAGGAAGCGGCTGAATACCACGCCCACACCACGCATCTGACCTGCAACGTAAGTAAAACATACGAAGATGGCACAGAATACAGCTACAGTTCGTGCTGTTTGTGAGTAGTAGCGATCACCAATGAAATCCGGTACAGTAAATTTACCGAATTTACGCAGGTAAGGTGCAAGACACAGTGCCAACAGTACGTAACCACCGGTCCAGCCCATCAGGTAAACCGCGCCGTCGTAACCCATAAAGGAAATCAGACCGGCCATGGAAATAAACGATGCGGCTGACATCCAGTCCGCTGCGGTTGCCATACCGTTCATGACAGGTGGAACACCGCCACCGGCTACATAGAAGTCAGTGGTTGAGCCAGCGCGAGCCCAAATCGCAATAGCGATATACAGAGCAAAGGAAGCGCCAACGATGATAAAGGTTAATAATTGAACATCCATTGGACTACTCCTCGTCTACGCCGTATTTCTTGTCCAACGCATTCATTTTGGCCATGTAGACAAAAATGAGCGCGACAAATACGTATATTGCACCTTGCTGTGCAAACCAGAATCCCAGCTTGAAGCCAAAGAATTGGATTTCGTCCAGCACATCAACAAAAAGGATGCCGCAGCCAAACGACACGACAAACCAGACTACTAACAATTTGGCGAGGAGGGAGAGATTCTCCTTCCAGTACGCCGTTTTGTCGTCATCACTCTTAAATGCCATCTTTCCGTCCTCGTAAATAGGTTAACTCGATGTATTATTTTTACATTTTCCTAACGACAAGCTTCTCAGGCGACTTTAGCGTTTTAGACTTCTGTTTAGAATCGCCAAAATCGCCTAAAAACCGCATAATTAGGAGCTTCGGATATACTCTAGACGCGCAAATTCAATCTAGGAATGAGACCATGGTCGTAGGTCAGGCATTAGAGGGTTGCGTATAATGTCATCAATATTGTTAAAAACCTGTTAGGACAAGGCATGACGTTCGGTTGGGTTACTCTGGCACTTCTGTATTTATTTTTGCTGTTTAATATTGCCAGCTGGGGCGATAAGAACTCCCCTACCGCACGGTGGATAACGTCTCACCCGGTAATCTACTCCCTGGCGCTGGCGATTTACTGTACCGCGTGGACATTTTTTGGTGCGGTAGGTCAGGCATCCCGGGACACCTGGATATACCTGCCTATATTACTGGGTCCAGTGTTGGTCTATATTTTGGGATATCGTTTCATATATAAACTTACTCTGGTCAGTAAGAAGCAGCATATCAATACCATTGCCGACTTTATTGCTTCGCGATACGGCAAGCGTCAGGCCGTTGCACTACTGGTTACCATTATTGCGCTTCTCGCGACTATCCCTTATATCGCACTGCAGTTAAAGGCGATTGGCGCGACATTCAAATTGCTGACAAACCAGCCCAACAGTCAATTCATCATTGTGTTGTCTACGGCGTTTATTGCCTTGTTTGCTATTTATTTTGGTACCAAGCAGACCGATGTAACAGAGTACCGCCGAGGGCTTATCCTGGCCATTTCATTTGAATCCACCATTAAGCTTGTTGCACTCGTACTGGTAGCGTATGTAGGGTATCAGGCGTGGTATAACCTGGAAGCGACGCCGATTCTCGAACGGTTTGTCAGTGACGAAGCGCTGTCTCAGTTTTCGTCTTTTACTTTTTTTGCGCAAACCATCATGGCGGCCGCGGCCATTATTTGCTTACCCCGCCAGTTCCACGTCGCGATTGTCGATAACCTGAGTCTGAACCATTTAAAAACAGCTCGCTGGTTATTTCCTGTGTACTTACTGATAACAGCAGCCGTTATCCCCATTATTGCCATGGCCGGTCAGGCCGTTTTTAGTGGACAGAATGTAGAGCCCGATACTTACGTCCTGTCGCTGGCTATGTATTCTGACTCACTACTGCTGCAAATTATTGTGTTTGTGGGCGGTCTGTCGGCTGCGACAGCGATGATCATCGTTGCCACCCTGACACTGAGTACTATGTTGACCAATGACGTAGTGTTACCTCGTCTTCTGGCGGTCAAACAGCATTCAGCCACATATGGCGACTATGGAAAACGGATAAGGCTCATTCGTCGGGTGATTATCGGCGTCATTTTATTATTGGCGTTTTTCTACCATCAGCAGATGACCGGTAGTCGCTCACTGCATTCCATCGGTTTGATTGCCTTTTCACTGGTTATTCAGCTGTTGCCAGCGGTAATTGGCGGGTTGTACTGGAAACGCGGACATGCCCACGGTGTCTATGCAGGCCTGATGGTAGGATTGATAACCTGGGTACTGTGGCTGGTGCTGCCCATCGTTAACAGTACCATGTCGGAATATGAGCAAAGTGAGTTACTTAGTCAGGGCGCCATTATCAGCTTGATCACGAATTTGCTCGCCTATGTGTTGTTTTCCTGGTTTGCCCCTGCCCGATTGATCGACCGTATTCAGGCAGAAGCGTTTGTATCCCCGGCCGACGTGCGCAACACCCCGGTAAAAAACCAAAGTATTAATGTCACTATCGCAGACCTTATCACGTTACTTTCCACGTTTATGGGGTCCGGGCGTTGCCAGCAATTGGTAAACGAATATCAACAACTACACCACTGCACCGTAGAGCGCACCGAGCCACCCGACGAAGCCTTCATGGCCTTTTGCGAGCGTGCGCTGGGTGGGGTAATTGGCGCCTCCAGTGCCAAGGCATTAATAGATTCGGTGCTGCGCGGTAAAAAGCTCGACTTTACCGAGGTCATTAATTTCTTTGACGATACTACTCAGGCCATGCAGTTCAATATGACTGCCCTGCTGACCTCGCTGGAAAATATGGATCAGGGGATTAGTGTTATCGACAAGCACCTGAATCTGGTGGCGTGGAACAAGCAATACGCCGCGCTGTATACCTACCCGGAAGAATTACTTGTCGTCGGCACACCAATAGAAAAGCTGATGCGCTACAACGCGCAACAAGGTGAATTTGGGCGGGAAGATACTGAAGCGGAAGTAGAGAAGCGTCTTGAACATCTTAAGTCTGGCACACCGCATCGATTTACCCGTCAGCGCAGTGATGGCCGTGTGATTGAAATGGTGGGTAATCCGTTACCGGGAGGTGGCTTTGTAACCAGCTTCAACGACATTACCGGCCACGTTGAAATACAGCAAGCGCTGGAAGAGTCGAATATAGACCTTGAGCACCGAATTAAAAAGCGGACTGAAGAGGTTCACTCTATTAATGCCGAGCTGCGATTAGAGATTGAACGCAGACGCGATATCGAAAAAGAACTTATTCGCGCACGTAAAGCCGCGGAAGACGCCAATGCCAGCAAAACCCGTTTTCTGGCGCTGGCCAGTCACGACGTATTGCAACCCCTTAACGCGGCGAAGCTCTACGTTTCTGCGCTACAAGAGGCGTATTTGCCTGAAAATGTCGTGAATATTGTCAATAAGCTCAGTCATTCGGTAACGTCGAGTGAAGCATTGATTGCCACCCTATTGGATATTGCCCGGCTTGATCAGGGCGAACTTAAACCAAACCCTGAACCCATTGATATCAGAGAACTGTGCGGGCCCATTGTTGATGAAACAGCTATGCGCGCCAAGGAAAAAGGCATCGAACTAAAAACTCGCCTGCCGGCGTACTGGGTTTATGCTGATAAAACGTTTTTGTATCGAATATTGCAAAACTTGCTGTCTAATGCTGTTAAATACACCGATAGCGGCAAAGTGTTACTCTCGGCGCGCAAACGGGACGGCAAAATATTATTGCAGGTACGTGATACGGGTATCGGTATCTCGCAAGAACAACAAGCACTGATTTTTAGTGATTTTTACCGCACCAACGAAAGCGCAGAACATGGCATTGGATTGGGCCTGGGTGTGGTTCGGCGCTTGAGCCACCAAATGCAGTGTAAAATCCACGTTGATTCTGAAGTGGGTCGTGGCAGTTGTTTCTCTCTGAGCTTTCCAACCGCGCAGCCGCGAATTGGACAACCACAAATTCAGGGCAATCCGACGGCTTCATTTGGCAGCTTGCGTATACTTTGCGTGGATGACCAGCAGGAAAATCTGGATGCTATGCAAACGCTACTTGAACGCTGGGGCATTAGTGTTGTATTGGCCGATAACTGGGATGATGCCATAAAGCAAGCTGATATCTTCTCGCCGCAAATACTATTGATGGACTACCAGTTAGGGCATGGCGTCAATGGCCTGGACCTCATAGACGCGATCAGGCAACACCTTGATGTAGTCCTGCCTGCTTCACTGGTCACCGCTACCCACGACGAAGATCTGGTTAAGCGCTGTAAAGAGCAAGGCGTTAATTATCTCAGTAAGCCCCTTAAACCCGCTAAATTGCGCGCCTTGTTAAAAAGCATGACACGTCACATCAAAGCAGCACACTGATCATTTCAGTGTGCTGTACCTTGTCTACCCAGACTGACAACTTGACTTAATCCTCTGAAATATCGTTTGTTATTTGCTGATTTTAGGTTAGGTTTAGAATAGACAAAAAATGAGGGACGTGTTTTAGCGTTATCAAAATCCCTCACCGTCACGACAAATATTATTCGGTTTACATTCTTGAGTATGCAGGCAAAGTACACCGTTTTTAACCCCCTGCGAACAGGCCAGATTATGCGTATTGCAATCCTATCCCGTAACCCAAAACTCTATTCCACACGACGCCTGAAAGAAGCGGGTGAACAGCGCGGTCACACCGTAGACATTATTGATACCATGCATTGTTACATGGATATCACCAGTAGTAATCCGTCTGTTCGCTACAATGGTAAAAAGTTACCCAAATACGATGCAGTTATCCCGCGCATTGGTGCGTCGGTGAGCTTTTACGGCACCTCTGTTGTTCGCCAGTTCGAAATGATGGGTACATACAGCATTAATGAATCGGTCGCAATTAGTCGCTCGCGCGATAAATTGCGTTCATTGCAATTGCTGTCGCGCAAAGGCATTGGTTTGCCGCGTACAGGCTTTGCTCACCATCCTGACAAAGTAGACGACGTTATTAAGAATGTAGGCGGTGCTCCTGTTGTTATCAAACTGCTGGAAGGTACTCAGGGTATTGGCGTCGTGCTTGCTGAAACACAGAAAACCGCAGAAGCCATTATTGAAGCCTTTATGGGTCTCAACGCCAGTATTTTGGTGCAGGAATACATTAAGGAAGCCGGCGGCTCAGACATTCGCTGTTTTGTAGTGGGTGGAAAGGTTATTGCCGCGATGAAGCGTCAGGCAGCGCCAGGTGAATTCCGTTCAAACCTGCACCGTGGAGGCTCTGCCAGCTTGGTACGTTTGTCTCCTGCTGAACGCAAAACTGCCGTTGACGCAGCCCGAACGCTGGGGCTCAACTGTTGTGGTGTAGACATTCTGCGCTCAAACAATGGCCCGGTTGTCATGGAAGTAAACTCATCACCAGGCCTGGAAGGCATAGAAGCCGCTACCAACAAAGACGTAGCAGGCATGATTATTGAATTTATCGAAGGTTCGGCTAAACCGAACAATACCAGAACGAAAGGGAAAGGCTAATGGCCATAGCACCATTGGAAATTGGCGGCGAAACAATCGCACCAGGGGAAACGAAAAAAATTGCCCTGGACATGCCGCCGTTGTATACCGCCACCAGTATGAGCATTCCGGTATACGTGAAGCGCGGAAAACGCGCCGGCCCGACGATGTTTGTCAGTGCCGCTATTCACGGTGACGAACTGAACGGTATCGAAATTGTCTCGCGGTTAATCCGTTCCAAGACGATAGCGAACCTGAAAGGTACGCTCATTGCTGTTCCAATGGTGAACGTTTACGGTGTATTAAACCAATCCCGTTACCTGCCCGACCGCCGGGATCTTAACCGTAGTTTTCCCGGTAGCCGGAAAGGCAGCCTTGCAGGTCGTCTTGCGTATTTATTTTATAAAGAAGTGGTTAGCAAATGTGATTTTGGTATCGACTTGCACACCGGGGCAATCCATCGTAGCAACTTGCCGCAAATTCGCGCCAACCTGGACGACCCGGACGTACTGGAAATGGCAAAGGCATTTGGTGTTCCCGTACTGTTGAACGCAGATATCCGCGATGGCTCCCTTCGCCAGACTGCCAGCGAAGATGGGATTAAAATTCTGCTTTACGAAGCAGGCCAGGCCCTGCGTTATGACGAGTTTTCAATTCGGGCTGGTGTTAAAGGCATTATCAATACCATGCGCCACATGGGTATGCTGAACAAAAGCCGTAGCAAAAAAGCCGTTGCGATTACGCCGTTTATTGCCCGTGCCAGTGGTTGGGTGAGAGCACCTGAAAGTGGCTTTATTAATCACTCTGCACAACTTGGTGATCACGTAGAAAAAGGCGATAAGCTTGCGGTTATCGCTGACTCTTTTGGGGCATTTCAGGCCAATATTATTAGCCCGGCAGAAGGTGTAGTGATCGGAAAACAAAATATCCCGCTTACTCAGGAAGGTGAAGCGATTTATCACATCGCCTACTTTAAAGCCCCGGATACGGTGGCGGAGCAAGTGGAATTATTACAAGACAATCTGGTTTCAACTGAATCAACATTGGTACTGTAAACATGGCTGGCACGAAAAAACCAAAGCAACTCATCGGCGCGCTGGAGTGTGCAAATTTGCCTGAGCTGGGCATATATAACCTCACTATGCGTGTAGATACAGGTGCAACGACGTCGTCATTGCACGTGGACAACATTGAAGAGTTCAAACGTGATGACGAACGTTGGATTCGTTTTGACATCCACCCGGACATTCATGATGTAGCGAAGACCGTTCGCTGTGAATACAAAGTGTTAAGTCAAAAGAAAATAAAAAGCTCGACGGCAACACGTGAAAAGCGCTACGTTATAAAAACCCGTTTCGAACTGGGTAAGCGCGCCTGGAAAATTAAGCTTACGCTTACTGACCGTTCGGAAATGACCTATCTGATGCTATTAGGACGTCAGGCTATGGCGGGCAAATGCATTGTTGATCCGGGTTTGGAGTTTTGCGTGTCCAGCCCTATTGGATAGAAAGTACGCCCGGTTTACTATATGGACCCTGCAAATTGGCGAGTACTGACTATACTGACTTAAAAAGTATTAACTACTGAGAAGTAACCTTAATGATGTTAAGGGTGTTAACAGTTACTTTGACATTTTTACTGCAGGCTTCCTCGGTATTTGCTCAGGACGCCAAGGTGCCATTACGCGAAAATGTCCGCGTCCCCAGTCCCGCGCCCGGTACCACCGACATTTACAATTATGTTGTCCAGGTTTTAGCATTAGCCCTTGAGGCCACTGAGCCGGAATATGGCAAGCTAAGTATTGCCAGTAATCCTGAGACCACGCCCCAGCAACGTCAATTGATGAACTTGTCGAATGGCAACACCGACATAGCCTGGTCTGTTACCAGTCTTGAGCGTGAAACCCACCATACCGCCATACGGGTGCCTATTATTGGCGGCCTTTTCGGTTACCGGGTATTACTTATTAAGGATTCTGACCACCGGTTTGACTATGCGCCCACGTTAACTGAATTAAAAGCAATGACCGCTATTCAGGGTGCAACCTGGCCCGACACGAAGATTCTGGAATTCAATGAATTTAGTGTATTGGGGACCTATGGAAATGGTCTGAAACTGCTGAGTAAGAGCATGGTGGATTACTACCCGAGAGCCATTCACGAAGTCCGGCAAGAACTCTCGGAAAACCCTGAGTACCAACTGAAAATAGCCCCTAGGATTGCCTTAAAATACGACAATCCTATGTTCTTTTTTGTCAGTAAAGACAGTGTAGATTTGGCTGAACGACTGACTAAAGGCTTAACAACATTATATAACACGGGCCAGTTAGCCTTGCTATTAAGCCAACAACCCTTCTATGATGCTGCAGAGGGCTCCCTTTCGGGCAGAGAGATACACGTTTTGCGTAACCCGCTGTTATCGCAACAAACAGCGGACGCACTGGCTCACTTTCAATGAATAGCATTTTGTCTGAGGCCTATATAGCTAATTGTGTATCCTTCGCTATACTCAAACAAGACAGCTAGGTTAAAGGCTCATTTTTTTCATGTATAAACATATGTTTATATTGTTATTTTGCATTTTTGCTTTGTTGCCTGCCAAAGCGATGGCAGACGAGCCTGATCGCAAAGATATCGTTTACATTCCAAACTACGAGCCAGGCACTACGGACATATATCATTATGTCGTCACATTGCTCAATTTAGCCTTGGCGCAAACCGAGACAGAGTTTGGCCCGGTGCAAATCATTGCAAATCCAAAAGCAACGTCTCAGCAACAACAGCTTCTGAATTTGCGAAGCGGTCACAC
This sequence comes from Aestuariibacter sp., assembly GCA_017794925.1. Lineage (GTDB taxonomy): Bacteria > Pseudomonadota > Gammaproteobacteria > Enterobacterales > Alteromonadaceae > Alteromonas. The sequence continues at coordinate 165,951 of CP051238.1, forward strand.
TGACATTATGTGGTCGGTGACTAACCTTGAACGGGAACAAAACAACAACGTGGTTCGTATTCCTCTAACTGGCGGCATGTTCGGCTATCGGGTATTACTGGTGAGAGATAACGACGAGCGATTTGGATCTGTGATTAGCCTGGAGCAGTTGAAACAATACAATGCCGTGCAAGGCAGCGATTGGCCCGATACTGATATCTTGAAACATCACGGCTTCAGTGTTACACCCAGTGTGTATAGCCGCAGTTTTCAACTACTGAGCAAAGGCGAGGTTGATTACTTTCCCCGCGCGGTTCACGAGGTGTTCGAGGAGCTGCATACACATCGGACTCTGGCCATCTCAACAGAGCGCTATGTCGCGTTGCAATATAACAACCCGATGTTCTTTTTTGTCAGTGAGCACCGGCCAGAACTCGCAAAGCGCCTGGAAACTGGTTTAAGTCAACTGTTGGAAAACGGTGACCTGCAACGCCTTCTGACCTCTCAGCATTTCTTTATCCGAGCCAGAAACCTGTTAAAAGGCCGGACGATATACCCGATGACGAATCCGTTGTTAACAAAAGAGACCCAGCAAGCCCTTGAGCGTTACCCCTCCCCACTCACAAGCGCATTATAGCACTAGCATGGATTATTAATTTTCCAGATCTTTTAAACAACGCTGCCAGTAGCCCACATCAAGCCATTTTGAGAATTTAAAGCCCACCTTTTCAAAATGCGCCACCTTACGCATACCCAGTTTTTCATGTAACGCAATACTGGACGGATTTGGCAGTGTAATGCCGCCAATAACAGCATTGATTCCTAATTCCTTGAGCTGGTGGAAAAGTGTGTGATAGAGCGCTGTACCATAACCTGAGCCCCGGACACCGTTGGCCAGATAAACGGTTGACTCAACTGAATATCGATAAGCGCTGCGTGCTTTCCACTTGGTGGCGTAAGCATAACCGAGGACGGTCCCATCCTGTTCAAAAACGATCCATGGCAACGATGCAGCCTTCACATCCGCCATTCGCGTGGCTATAACCTCTGCCGAAACCGGCGTTTCCTCAAAAGTGGCCGTCGTATGAGTAACATAGTAGTTATAAATATCAGCTATCGCTCTGGCATCTGAAATGTCGGCGTTTCTAATCACTACCATCCCCCTTTTAGCGAGGATGCCAGATTACTGAACCGGTGGCTCCAGTTCCAGTTGTGACGCGATTAAAACCGCCTGGGTGCGGTTATTAATGCCGAGCTTTTTGAAAATTGCCGTGACGTGTGCTTTTACGGTCGCTTCAGCAATATCAAGATTGTAGCCAATCTGCTTATTCAGCAAACCATCCCGCATATAACACAGTACTTTATACTGAGAGGGCGTGAGACTGGAGACTTTATCAGCCAGTTCTGAAAACTCTTCGTCTATGTCCTCAATCTTTTCGCTGATTGACTCAGGTAACCAAATATCACCATCAAGAATGGACTGAACGGCTTTGGCAATATCGTCTGCACTGGTTGTCTTAGGAATAAACCCGAGGGCACCCACACCCACGATTTTAGAAATGATAGTGGCATCTTCGGTACCTGACACCACCGCAACCGGTAAGTCAGGATACAACTTCCGGATGTGCAGCAAGCCAAACAAATCGTTACTGCCCGGCATGTGCAAATCAAGCAACAACAGATCGACATCCTGCTTCTGCAGGATGTCGGCTGTCGCAGTGAGGTCCCCGGCCTCGAGTATCGTGAGGTCGGGTAATGATAACGATAACGCGCCCTTTAACGCATCGCGGTATAAAGGGTGATCATCGGCAATTAGCAGCGTTATCATTATCTCTCCGTTTTACTTGTTAAGACGCTCCTCGATGAGTGTATCAACAACCGACGGATCCGCCAATGTTGAGGTATCACCCAGTTGCTCGTGCTCGTTGGCGGCAATCTTACGCAGAATGCGGCGCATGATTTTACCAGAGCGCGTTTTAGGCAGTCCACGTGACCACTGAATCATATCGGGCGTAGCGATTGGGCTTAACTCAGTACGCACCCACGCACGGATTTCTTTGGTTAACGCTTCATCAGGTTCAACACCTTCGTTAGGCGTGATGTACACATAGATACCCTGACCTTTAATGTCATGCGGATAACCCACAACCGCCGCTTCAGCCACTTTAGGATGAGCAACCAGCGCACTCTCGATTTCAGCGGTACCCAGACGGTGACCAGATACGTTCAGCACGTCATCAACCCGACCCGTGATCCAGTAGTAACCGTCTTCGTCGCGACGCGCACCGTCGCCAGTGAAGTAAACGCCTTTATAAGCACTGAAGTACGTATTAATGAAACGTTCATGGTCACCATAAACCGTACGAGCCTGACTTGGCCAGCTGTCTTTAATAACCAGGTTACCTTCGCTTGCACCTTCAAGCTCATTGCCTTCGGCGTCAAACAGTGCAGGCTGAATACCAAACATAGGGCGTGATGCAGAGCCTGGTTTCAGTGGCGTAGCACCTGGCAGAGGTGTGATCATCATGCCGCCGGTTTCAGTTTGCCACCAGGTATCCATAATAGGACAACGGCTTTCACCAATAACACGGTAATACCATTCCCACGCTTCAGGGTTAATTGGCTCACCCACGGAGCCCAACAGGCGCAATGATGATAAATCACAGCCTTCTACAGGCGCATCACCATGAGCCATTAATGCACGAATCGCCGTCGGCGCGGTGTAAAGCGAGTTCACTTTATACTTTTCAACAACCTGAGCAATACGACGTACATCCGGATAAGTCGGTACACCTTCGAAGAAGACCTGCGTTGCGCCGTTAATTAACGGGCCATACACCATGTAGCTGTGGCCTGTGATCCAGCCCACATCAGCAGTACACCAGTAGATGTCATCTTCGCGGTAATCAAACGCATACTTGAAGGTCATTGCGGTATAAAGCAGGTAACCACCGGTAGTATGTACAACACCTTTTGGTGTGCCGGTTGAGCCTGATGTATACAGGATGAATAACGGGTCTTCTGCATTCATCACTTCTGGTTCGCACTGAGCAGAACAGTCTTCTACCAATGCATCCCAATAAACATCAACGTCGTCGTTGAAGGCAACGTCACCGCCAGTAAGCTTGTGTACGATAACATTTGTAATAGATGGGCATGCGCCGTTAGCTAATGCACGATCAACATTTGCCTTAAGTGGAACACTACGTCCGGCACGACGACCTTCATCACAGGTAATGACCACCTTGGCTGCACTGTCGTTAATACGATCAGCAATCGCATTTGGTGAGAAGCCGCCGAAAATAACTGAATGAACTGCACCGATGCGAGCACATGCCAGCATGGCATAAGCGGCCTGGGGTACCATTGGCATGTACACCGCCACACGGTCGCCTTTGCCAACACCCAGTTTTTTCAGGCCATTTGCTAACTTACATACTTCATAATGGAGTTGCTGATAGCTGATTTCCTCACTGTCCTCTGGCGAATCACCTTCCCAGAACAACGCCGTTTTCTTTGCATTTTCAGCCAGATGCCTGTCGATACAGTTATAGCTGGCATTAATTTCGCCATCTTCAAACCATTTAATCGACACAGTGCTGGGGTCAAAGGTGGTGTTTTTAACTTTTGTTGGTTTTGTGTACCAATCCAGCGTACTGGCATATTCACCCCAGAACCCTTCTGGGTCGTCGACAGACTGCTTATACATTTGATCGTATTGCTCCTGAGTCAAATGAGTCGACGCTTTGATACTTTCCGGAACCGGATAAATCTTGCTGGCAGTCATATGAATTGCCTCCAATTTTCAAATAAATTACAGTGATATGTATTGGTAGATCAATGTAGCTTTTCCTGACCAAAGCAAAATGAGACTTTGGTCTTAGCGAGCGCTAAATTTCTATTTAGTTAAGAGGAACTACTCCTTCCTTGTTACGACTTTCGTCTTATAGACCATCCGCTTATTTGCAATTGTTCTAAACTCATCCAAATTAAGAATCGTTAACTGCATTTTTACACTTTTTTTACTAATCATCCAATTCCTGAACAAATGGGACGAGAAAACATGAAACACACATTAAAAAAAGTTACCGGCGCCGTTACCCTGGCATTAACCGGTTTAACCATGGCGTCAGCGAACGCTGCTTCATTGGGCTCTACTGAGGTTAAATATACAGGCTACATCAAAGTAGACGGTATCTACAGCGATTACTCGAACGGAGAAGGCCACCCACTGAATCGTGATTTTTACGTCCCGTCGACGATTGCTGTAGGCAGTGCTGACGATGATATCAGCGGTCGCTTCGACGGCCACGCCAGACAATCTCGTTTTCGCCTGACCACCAATACGCCAGTAGATGGTGGTGACAGCATCACAGGTGTGCTGGAATTCGACTTCATGGTAACCAAAGGTGACTACGACAACGAGCGTATCAGTAACTCTTATTTACCGCGTCTTCGTCATGCCTTTTTGAAATACAAAAACTGGTTGGTAGGTCAAACCTGGACCACGTTCATGGACGTGGGTGCGTTACCAGAGTCACTGGACTTTATTGGTACCACAGACGGCATCACCTTTGGCCGTCAGGTCATGGTTCGCTATACCCACGGCGGCCTTGAAGTCGCATTAGAAAACCCTGAAACCACCGTAGTAGGTGTAGGTGCGACTGACGATAACTCTGTACCGGACATTATTGCGGCATACACAATGAAGCAGGACTGGGGCCATGTAAAAGTAGCCGGTATGTTCCGTCAGTTGGCGTACAACGTGGGTGATGTCGATGCCTCTGACTCTGCGGCAGGTGTCTCAATTACCGGTAAAGTAAAATTAGGTGACACCGATGACATACGCTTTACCTTCTTCACCGGCTCTGGCCTGGGTCGTTACGCCGCATTAAATGCCGCACAAGGTGCAGTGTACAATGACCAGAACGGCGAATTATCGTCTGTTGACTCAACGGGTTATGGCATTGCTTACCGTCACATGTGGAATGACAAAGCGCGTACCAGCGTCATGTTTTCTGCATTCGACGTCGATGCTGAGCAGATTACCAATATAACAATGGGCGACTATACCGATAAAACCTATAGTGCTCGCATTAACTATATTCACTCCGTAACCAAAACCATGACGGTTGGTGCAGAATACGCTTATGCGAAGCGCGAAACAGATGCAGGATTGGAAGGTGACATGAGTCGCGTACAATTTTCTGCAAAATACGCATTTTAGTACTACGCTTAATTAGACAGCCTCCTTCCTTCGATTCGGGCTGTCTAGTTATGTTCTGTTGTTCCCAAGTTGGCCACGAATTTCGTGGCCTTTTTTATTGCCAGGCAATCAATTACAGACGAAAGCCAGACAACATCAATAAACCAAAAGGCGCAACAAAAAATACCCCCAGAATATACATTACGCCCATGATTTTCCGCTTGGCAACCTGCTTCGCCAACGCGCCGGAAAATGACGGCGGGATTTCACGTAACCAGGGAATGCCAAAAATAATGACTACAGCCAGTACGTTATAGACCAAATGTACCAGCGCGATTTGGAGAGCGGGCTCGGCCATTACACCCGTAATCCCCATTGCGGCAATCAGCGCCGTGATGCAGGTACCTATATTTGCCCCCAATGTGAACGGATAAATATCCCGGGCTGTTAACACACCACTACCTACAAGCGGTACCATCAGGGACGTGGTGGTAGACGACGACTGCACCAGCACCGTGACTGCCGTACCGGATGCAATGCCGGATACCGGCCCACGACCAATACTCTTGTACAGCAAAGTTCTGGCACGTCCCACCATCAGGGCTTTCATGATGCGGCCCAAAAAGGTTATCGACGCCACAATTAACCCAACGCCCAGCACAATCATTATCGCACCAGCATAGCCATTAGAGAGATCACCTAATAACCACTGCAACTGCTCATTAATGGGTTTCGTCATGGCTTTGATTGGGTTAAACCCGCCTACCGCAACAGCTGTATCACTGTGCATCCAGCTTACCAGCACGCTACTAATACGCTCTAACAGGTTAAACATAATTTCCAGAGGAAGAAAGATGATCACGGCCATCAGGTTGAAGACATCATGAATGGTGGCGGCCTGAAACGCCTTTTCATATTCCCGCTTGTCGTGAATATGGCCCATACTAACGATGGTATTTGTAATGCTGGTACCCACATTCGCGCCCATCATCATAGGTACCGCCAGCGTAATAGGCAGCCCACCAGCGACCATGGCGACAATAATCGACGTGACTGTGCTGGATGATTGAATAAGTGCCGTGGCCAGAATACCAATGATCAGGCCAGTGATAGGATTACTGGCAAATTCAAATAACCCCTCTGCGTGACCGGCCGTCATGGTACTGAAACCGCTGCCAATGATGGACACTGCCAATAGCATAAAATAGATCAGGACACACAGGACTAACCACTGTGAGCGCTGTGGTTCTGGGGCAACAGCAATGTCAGCTGTGGGCGAAAGTGAAGGCGTAGTCATAGACAAACAATCCGGCTAATTTGGACTCAGCCTACGCAAACTTTGTGACAGTGACGTGAACATGCCTGGCCATCTGACCAGGCATTATGATGAGAAAGGTAAAACTTAGAAGGGCATCGGGTAACGCTTCATCACCTGCTGTATCTGACGAAGCGTATCGTCAGACAAGGTCATGTCGAACGCCTGCACATTTTCCTTTAATTGTTCGATAGTTGTTCCCCCAATGATCGTGGAGGTAACCCCTGGTACCTGATTTACCCAGGCAAGCGCCAGCTGTGATGGCGTGATGCGCGCACGCTGAGCCACTTCAAGGTAGCGCGCAGTCGCCTCATGGGCAGTTTCGGTATTACGGAACAGCCCCTGACGTTGCACGAATGTCCAGCGGCTGCCTTTAGGGCGCTCACCGTTCAGATATTTACCCGATAACATTCCAGTCGCCAGTGGTGACCACGGCAAATAAGCTACATTTTCAAACGCGCAGGTTTCAATTAAATAAGGCCAGTCTTTGGCATGAAGCAGACTGAATTCATTCTGAATCGATACCGGCTTGGGTACACCCAGTTCCTCACATAAGTTCAGGTAAGTATGAATACCCCATGGCGTATCATCAGACAGCCCCCAATGACGAATCTTACCGCTCTCAATGGCTTTACCTATCCCCATCACAATGTCACGCATACCGGCACGCTCCTTGGCAACATCCGTATCATTGGGATTGGTTCGCCACGGCCAGTGTTTCGCGAAGTGAGGTGACGTTCGATTTGGCCAGTGTAATTGATAAACGTCGATATAATCGGTCTGCAAACGCGTCAGGGAGGCATCAACGGCTTGCTCAATAGTCGCTGCCGATATCTCAGAGCCTTCACGAATATAGCGGATACCACTGCCGGCAATTTTAGTCATCAGCACGATATCCTGACGTTTCTCAGGGTTGGCTGCCAGCCAGTTCCCAATAAAGCGCTCGGTATCGGCGTAGGTTTGTTCGTTCGGAGGAATGGGATACATTTCCGCGGTATCAATGAAGTTGATGCCCTCACTCAACGCCCAGTCCAGCTGTTCGTTGGCGTCTTGTTGTGTATTTTGAATACCGAATGTCATGGTACCCAGACAAACGCGGGAAACGCGTAAATCACTGCTACCCAATAACGCGTATTGCATATTTAACCTCTGTTTAATCAGGTGGCGAAGTGGCTGTGTGTTGCTCCGCCTTGGCGAGACGTCGTTCAATCTGACGACGAGACTCGACCATTTCATTTGCCAGTTCGGCTAACGACCGAAACTCTGAAAATCCCAGTTTGCGGGAATCAATATGTTGGTATTGTCGCTTACAGCGATAAAAGAACAACATAAAGTTAGCAAATGCCCGGTGAAAGGTCGCGAAACTTTTGACTAACAGCAAAATCAGTGCGACTGATGTCACTATGGCAATACCTGAACCAAACAAGGTTGCACGCTGCTTTTGTTCATCAATCACCGGTAACAAGGCTTCATCCAATCGATGAAGTGCCGCCTCAACATGATGAGCCTGCTCCCGGAACGCGCCTCTTAAGCCTTGGGATTCAGTCAACCCTATTTGCTGACGCAAAGACATCCATTTAGACAATGTATTGATGTAGTCACTTAAAATCCCCTGATCTTCAGGCAGCAACTGCTGAGCATGGGAAATCGCCTGTGAAAGCTGCGTCAGCTCGCTGATAGACTCACCCCGTAAGGTGTGTTGATAGTCGACTACCAGAAACTGAAGCCGCGACAAATCCGCCTGCAATTGTGGTTCATAACGCTGACTTTGAATAAAGAGCCGCTCAGCATGCTGGTACAAGGTTCTGTTTAATCCGTCTTCGGGCGTCAGACCAATCTGCTTCATTACCGTTACCAGTTGAAAGAACGTCTCGGTATAGGCCTGGGTACTTTCTGCTATTTCACCCACCAGGGTTGAGGGTAAGTGATACGACTTTGCGATATCGTCCAGGCCTTTTAAAGCAATAACGAACTCTGTGTGCTGGGTGCGAAAGTGAGATAAATAATCGGTGTGCTTACGTAACAGAAAGTCTTTTTCATGACGGCGTAGCTGCAGCAAGTCCTGCTGTAAAGCCAGTAGTTCCTCACGCTGTTCACTTAAGCCAATCAACGTCCGGTTAAAATAATGCTGACTCACCACCAACAGCGTCATACCGAGGACGCAAACTGTTGTCATAAACAATAAGCGAAACTTAATCGAATCCCATTTCATAGCCGGCCCTAATGTGTTGCGCAGTGGACCGACGCTATCTCACAAAGATGTCATTTCCATGACACCAAAGCAGGCAACGCTGAACACTCAGGCAAGACTTTATACTGCCCGGCGTAGTTCCGCACTACCGTCTTGTCTGATTATCGCTTCTACAGGAAAATCGAACCGATCGATATCCAGGCAAAGATGCAGGTCAGACTCGGGATTCCAGGGTTGTTCCGGGTCCAGAAAGCGTTCCGCGCAGGGCGAAGCCAGCAATTGTGGTTTGATTGCCGCTGGCTCACAAGGCTCATCCTGCAGCAAGCACCTCAGATACTGCGCACAGACATCATCTTCATCGGTATTTTCTTCTGCCTTCCACCCCATTCTCACCAACGTCACCACTTCGGGGTTCAAACTGCGGATGTAGTCAGCCGTGGCTCTAGCATTGACCAGCGCCCCCGTCAGCACCTTATCGGCCTTGTGCGCGTTCACTAATCCTTGCGTACCCGCATGTGTGGTGTGAGCGATGTACTTGTCGGCCAGAGCCTGCGAAGCCAGTTCCGTGGGCGAATTGCCAAAATCAAAACCTGGTAGTTTTTTCCCTTCGCGTTCGCCAATCAGCAATGTCTCTGGCCGGGTAGTTTTAAGTGCCAGAGCCTGTTCCACTTCCCCCACTGCAATGATTTGCTTAGGAGCTCTGGCAAGGCAGTAACACGCCACCGAAAATGCGCGAAAGACATCAATAATCACAACGATGCCTTCTGCACTTTGTGCGCCCTTGACGAAATCCGAGACTACAATGTTCATGATGGTTTGGCCCTTTAGTGGTTATTCTTGACTGGATTAATGACGAAGTATCGCTTTCAGAAAAGCAGGTAACACGGGATTAAGATTATCATCACGCCATATAAACGCGTAATCAACCAATGGACTGTTAGTAATTGGTTTAAACACGACATTTTCGTGCATCAACTTCTGTACCGGTGCAGGGACCAACGCTATACCTAAATCTTCAGCAACCAAACTAATAATGGTCTGCTGCAACTGCGTTTCCAGTATGACTCGCGGCTGGAACCCAGCCTGGTTACAGTATCCGTCTATAGCTCGCCTCAATTCCGGAGCCACCTCCATTGGAACAGTAATCAACTCAAATGACGCCAGCATGTCAGCCGTTATCGATGCACAGCTTTCCAATTCATGCCCTTTTGGTATTGCCAGACACAGCTTTTCAGAGCACAAATGTAGGGAGTTAGCACCGTTGGGAAGCGGCGTTTTCAGCGTAATAGCCCCATCCAACTGCCCTTGCTGAATTTTTGTGACCAGTTCGCTCGGAATAACCTCCTGTAACCTCAGTGACACCTTCGGATTTGACGACATAAATGCTTTAGCCATTGACGGTACAATGTTGTAGGCCGCGTGCATCATAAAGCCGATAGACAACTTACCCTCTTTGCCTGCGGCAACTTGCCGGGCATTGTTTCGGGCCTGCTCAACGTGATTCAGTATTCGCTTTGCATCGTCATAGAACTGCTGCCCCGCCAATGTCAGTGAAACGCCTTTGGGATGCCGAACAAACAAAGGGACACCAAGTTCGTCTTCCAAAAGTGCTAGCTGGCGACTAAGTGGGGGTTGTGTTAAATGCAATCGCTCGGCAGCTCTACCCACATGCTCTGTTTCCGCTACGACGATAAAGTTGTACAGGTGCTTGAGATGAAACATGATTCAATAAATGTATCAGGATGTACCTTATTATAAATTGGAATGTATCGACCTGACACTTTAATGTAAACCTTTTCAACGTTTACAGGTGCCTTTTGTGGCGGATGTGCTGTCGGCTATATTTCCAGTTTTCACGCTAATTTTTTGTGGCTGGTTTGCGAGAAGCCAGCGATGGGTTGGGCAATCCTGTACATCTGAATTGAATAAATTTGTTGTAAATCTGGCATTACCAGCACTGCTAGCCGATATCATCATTAATTCATCCTGGAGACATGGGTGGCACTGGGGTTTTATTAGCGTATTCTCTATCGCTACGCTCTTACTGTTTGCCATTTCCCTCCTGATCAGTATCCGCTCAGGAAATCCATGGTCCGATGCAGTAATTGACAGCTTGAGTGCAAGTTACGCCAATACCGGCTTCATGGGATTTCCGTTACTACTTAGCGTGATTGGTGAGGAATCCCGTCAATTGGTCTTGATTGCAACATTATTTACTGTCTGCATATTGTTTGCACTTGCCGTCGTATTACTAGAATGTAGCTCAGAAGAAATATCAAAAAGCAATCGTCGGACATTTGTTCAGATATTCAAAAAACCGATAATTGTTGCTCCTTTATGTGCGAGCTTCTTTGTAGCAACCGATATATCGCTATTTACACCTCTTAACTCGTCGATTCATCTGCTTGGCGCGTCAGCAGCACCCTGCGCGCTGATCACGATAGGCATGTTTCTAAACGACAAACACAGCGCTGTTCGACGCGTTTCCCTCTGGAGTATCCGGCTTGTATTAACAAAACTGGTTGTACACCCACTCATCGTTTTCTTACTGGCATTTTATATATTCGAGCTCGATTCTGTTTCATTACTATGCGCAGTTACCCTTGCAGCTCTGCCTGTCGGAACGGGCCCTTTTATGCTGGCGGAACACAGTGGCAGAAACGCGTCAATGACCTCCCAAAGTATTCTGCTTTCCACACTGCTGTCACCACTATCACTGCTGGTAATCATCCTGCTTCTGGCACAATAAAAGCCCGATGTATTTTTAACCGCAACTATCCGAAAAATACTTAAAAAACGATCTAGGGTGAAACCCCTATATCCGATTAAAACTTACCCAGTCAAACTAACCCTGTGTCGTCGCAAATCGTTGTGACCAAAAAATTCCCAAGCAGGAGTACGTTATGAAGAAGTTCGCACTAACTACACTGGCCGCAGCAATGCTGGCAGCCCCAACCAGCCAAGCGATTGCAGATGCATACATTGGCGAGCAAATGCAAAGTAAACTGGCCACACTGGATGCAGTAAGTTCAGTCATGGCGGTGGTGACTTATGATCAAATGGAACCGCTGTCAGAAGCGCAACTGACCCAGTTACTGGGGTTGGGCATTACTGAAGGTGTCCAGTTTAAATCACTGCCTATCATTGGCGTTGTCGCCAATAAAGCGCAAATTGCGCAAATCGCATCGCTGGACGGCGTACGTTCTGTTTTCGCAAACCGCGAAATGAAATTATACAATGCCGATGCGCGTCAAATCACTGGTGTAGCTGACCTACAAACCACCGATTTTGAGCAGCGCAATGGCGTAAATTACACCGGTAAAGGCGTCACTATTATGGTGAACGACTCTGGCGTTGACGCTTCTCACCAGGACCACTTCTTCGGCGATACTGTGGTTGAAAACGTTCAGGCTCTGACCCATGCTTCGGCGATCAGCATTACCGGCATGACTGACGGATTCGTTCTGACCGGTCAGGTAAACACCGATACTAACTCAGGTCACGGTACCCACGTAGCCGGCACCATTGCAGGTAACGGCGCGATGTCTGGTGGTAAGTATGTTGGCGCAGCACCAGATGCTGACCTGATTGGCTACGGCTCAGGTGGTGCAGTATTGCTACTGGACACCATTGGTGGCTTTGATTTTGCCATCAACAACCTGTATTCCTACGACAGCCCAATCCGCATTGTCAGCAACTCTTGGGGTTCAAGCGGTAAATACGAGCCACTGGGTCCGGTATCTCTGGCGACTTATAAAGCGCACAAATTAGGTATCCTGAGTGTGTTTGCCGCCGGTAACGATGGTCCGGGTGAAGACTCTCACAACCCTTATGCTCAAATCCCATGGGGTATCTCAGTTGGTGCCGGTGACAAGTTCGGCAAGCTGGCTGGCTTCTCTTCTCGCGGCCTGAAAAGCGAGTCGGGTGATTTCACAATGCCAGATGGCACTGAGTGGACCTATAACAACGAAGTTAGCATTGTTGCTCCCGGCGTAGATATTATCTCTACCCGCGCAGTAACCAACCTGGCAGCGAACGGTGGTGATGCCGATATCGACGCTATCGAAACCGAATATGTCCCTTTCTACACCATGATTTCAGGCACCAGTATGGCCACACCTCACGTGTCTGGCATCATTGCCCTGATGTTGGAAGCAAACCCGGATCTGGATAACCTGACCATCAAGAAATTACTTCAGGAAACAGCAACCAACATGCCTGGTTACGAGCGCTGGGAAGTCGGTGGCGGTTATGTAAATGCACGCTCTGCTGTTGCTGCTGCACTGAACTATGACATGAATCACAGAGTGACAGTCAACAACCTGGAAGATAAAACATTCAACGCTAACGCGCTGGTTGCAACCTCTGACGAGGAAGTGAATGTAGAACTGTTCTACTCGCCAGTGGGTACACCTGAAGTACAAACCTTTGAAGTAGGTAGCGATGTAGCGGTGGTTAAAGCGGCAGCGAGTACACTGGCGAACCTGACCAAACTGGTTTTGGTTGCACCGGATGGCACCGAATACTTCGGTAACCTGACTACGCCGGTTCTGTCTGAAAACATGCGTGTTTCAGCGCCGGGTATGGCAGGCACCTGGGGTGTTTATGTTTACGGTCTGACTTCACTGTCTGGCGTAGAAGCCGATCCACTGGGCGTAACAAACGGCCCGGGTTTACCTGAAAACTTTGATGTTACCGTGAGCTTTGAAATCAGCGGTGGTTATGACGGCCTTGACGATATCGACGGCCACCCACAGCAAGGTGCCATTGAGTTTGCTGTAAGCAATCGTCTGATGGACTCACTGGGCAGAAACTTTGCACCTAACTCAAATCTTCGGGTGAAAGACTTCTCCCGCTATGCAGTGATGGGCGGTGCCGTACGTCAGTATCGAGACCTGCTTAATGAGCCCACGCCGATGATATCTGCACCAGGTGCTGATAAGCCGTTCGTAGAGTCTGTATCAGTAAGCGGTGGCGCTCTGAAAGACGATGTTCGCACTCAAAACCCGGTATTGCTGGATGCGGCTCAAGGTCATGTTAATGCATTCGCAACGATGGACAAGGTGGACCTGAGCTATGCGATGGTACAAATGCTGGGTTTACAGAGCGCTGCCGACGCATTCGACCCTGCTAACGACATTGTAGTGGATTACAAAGGCCAGACCATTGTCCTGGAAGATCAACACATGATCCCTGACGAACTGAAAGGCTACGTACAACTGGCAATTAACTTGTCACTGATAAACGTTCACTTCGACGTTACTCAGAGCCCGTTTGCCCTGGAACCGACTATCACCGCGAGCTTCGCGCCTGATACTAAAATTACCAGAGCACACTACGCACTGTTAGCCGGTCGTATGTTCGACTACTATTACAACTAAAGTGTAAAGTATTTCCACTCCTTTTCTTGAAGGAGTGGAAATATTGGTGTATTTTTGAACAGTCAAGAGAGGTAAATATTATGAAGTACTCTACCCTACCCCGCGCAATAAAAGGCATTGTTGCAGCGCTTGTGCTGTTCACGCCAGTAAGCTTCGCACAGGTAGTTTTACCGCAGCAAATTTCGTTTGATGATAACGAAATCGAAGCCACGATTGCCGTCACCAATGCCATTGAACTCGACATTAAAGTTGAGTTTGATAACGCAGTAGGTATGAATGCAAGCAATATAGATATCAGCGCAGAGCTCCTGCTACCCACCGATTTATCTATTGTCGACCGTCTCCCCTCTTCGCTGGTAACAGCCACCAGTGGGTTCCCGGTTGTTATTTCAATCTCACCAAAACCAGATGCAGGCTTTGCCTTCGAAGGCATGGCGATGGTAGAGATTTACACCAAGGCATTACATTTCAATCCCGCTCTGCGTATTTTCCGTTCTCATGCCAATGGCGAGTTTGAGGATATTACACAACTCACTGCAGCGGGCAGTATTCGCTCTCGAGGCAACACCGGTAGCTTTTCTGATTTCATGATCCTGATGGATTTACGTGTACCAGAAGATGTCATTGCCACTAAATTAAGCAGAATCGACCAGTTTGTCGCAGACCAGTCATCGCACATTTCACCGGTGATTATGTCAGCGTTAAACGCACAGCTTAATTTTCTGCACGACGACATTTCTAACGCCGACTACACAGCAGCACTGGGCGTAGTGGACACCCTTATCGACCTGGTTGAAAGTTGCAGCGGTGATTTCATGGCCGATGTCTGGCGTTCGTCAGACGACTTAGTAAACGTTAAAGGTGAGCTGTTAACCAAGCTTCATACCCTGCGTTTCAGCCTCCGTACGTTGTAATATCAGGTAAACCGTTATGCCGTTACAACTCGCTTATGCCAACGAACAAGGTGTCATCACAGAACACCTTATGTTTGAGGGAACAGCCTACAAATTAGGGCGTTCTACTAAGGCTGATATCGTTATTAAGCATCCGCAAATCTCGCGTATTCACGCCACGATAAAAACGGATGCCGCCAACGAAGAAACGAGTTGGACCATTGACGATTCAAGCAGTACTGGTTGCTTTGTTGGTGGTCGCGCCATTAAGCACGAAACACTACCTGACAATACATTAATGTTCCTGGGTCCGGTTCCCTGCCAGCTAAAACGACTGAGCATGACCGACCTGGCTCAACAGGACAGTCTGTATTTCTGGCGAAAACAACAGCTTCGTCAGTTCGAAAAAACCATTTATCAATCCCGCGATACCGCTTCCATGCTGGATGTGGCACGCCACTCAATGACCCAAACACTGGGCTGTGAACGCGCTGCATTGCTGCTGTTTGACGAGCATCAGGATATTGGCTCTGCGATTGGTCATGAGGACTGGATGGACACCACTCAGTTTAGTGGCAGCAGAACAGTTATAAAACACGCCATTGAGACCCTGAAGCCGGTTGCGATTGGTGATCTTCAGGCAGATAGTCAGTTTAACGCGCAACAAAGCGTGATTCGCTTCGGCCTCAAAGCTGCCCTGTGTGTACCCGTTATCGCAGAAAACAGGGTTATCGGTGTTTTATACGGCGATAATACCCAAGGCAGGCAGTATTTCACCCACACAGACGTCAAGTTGACACAGTTACTTGCAAATATGTTGTCGTTACGTTTGTTATTCCACTCCATAGAACATAATATTTCTTTAGTGACAGAAATATAGCGATGCGCCACTGGCGCAAAGTAGGAGTGGATACGTGTCGGGTTCGGATGTTACGAACGATCAGGATCTTGCTACCCAGCAGTTGCATGACTCTCGTGTATTGCCCAGCGGCTTACAGCTGGTCAATCGTTTCACGATAAAAAAGCAGCTTGGCGGTGGTGCACAAGGTCATGTCTATGAAGTCTACGATGAACTTCTGGAAGTTGATGTCGCCATCAAGCTTCTGCCGACGCAGTTAAGCGGGCCACAACAACTCGACCAAATCCGCCACGAAGTCAATCTTGCCCGTCAGCTTCAACACCCGAATATTGTGCGTGTGCACGACGTTTTCAGTGACAATGACTCGCTGTTTTTCACCATGTCTCTGATAGATGGCGAACCCTTACTTGCCAGAATACAGCGCCCGGTAACCACAGCGGAATATCAACGCTGGGCAGGGCAATTGCTCGACGCTATTGCGGTATGTCAGCAACAGGGTATTTTTCATGGCGATATCAAACCCGACAATCTGCTGATTAACAAACACAATGATCTGGTATTAATCGATTTTGGTATAGGCCAGCAAGCCAGCGATGCCAAACCGCAAACCAGCGGCCATAGTGATTATGCCGCTCCGGAAGTTTTACATAGCGGGATCACCAGCCAAACGGCAGACCTGTATAGCGTAGGTATTGTACTTAAACACATTCTGGATAGTGTAAAACCAGACGCTGACGACAAGAAAACGAAACGTTGGTATGAATCGCAAACCCATTTTCTTGCTTCACTGACTCACCAACACGCCAGTCAACGCCCCTCTCCGGAAGAGGCACTAACCACCTGGCATTCGATGGTCTCGCCTAACGCCAGTTCCAACCGGCATCACAATCGGGCAACGTGGCCATTAGTCGCCGGCGCGGCGCTAGTTACACTGGTCGTTGTCGCAGCCAGCCTATTTTGGCCCTCGTCAGTCAGTATTCCGGACAAAACTCTCAGGGTTGGCCTGGTAACCAAACAGGATTATGCGCCGACGAATCTACTGGCTAATCTGCTTGAGTACCCCATAGAGGCTTCAGATCGAATTTCATTGGCGAAACGCTCACCCATCTCGCAACTGATCACTAATCTTGGCCTCAACCCGGAGCAATCTGCTGAAGATCGCAATACATTAAGTACCACCCTGGGTATTGATATTTTGCTTCTGCTGGACGCCGCGCCGTTATCAGATTCTCAGTATCAGGTATCGGTAGCCGCCGTCCTTATGCCATCAAACCAGTACCTGTTTGAAGTCAGTAATACCATTAGTAATGCCGCGTTGGGTGAAGGCATCGCGACAATGGGAAAAAGTATCACCGAGCAGTTACTGGACACGATCGACCAGCCCGGCGCCGCGCCCGATTTAAGTTATCTTCAGGAGATTGCCACTGTCATTGAGAGCGATACTGGCCTAACGCCTAAAATGCGAATTGCGCAACTACAAAAACAATCACCAGAGTATCCTGGAGGATGGTTAAAGGGCGCTGAGCTCGCACTTCAAAACGGCGATTACAGTGCAGCCCAACAACAATTAACGGCTTTATTTTCCCTTAAAGACAGCAGTGAATACTGGCAGCTACGCGGTAAGGTACTACAAGCTGAAATCACCGACGACCTTGACCTCGCCCTGCAAGCAAGTGAGCGCCTACTTTCTCTTTACCCTGAGCATGTTGAAGTCTTGTACCTTGGCGCTCAAATAGCACAGTGGGCGGACGATCCCACTAAGGCCATGAGACTTTATCAACAGGCACTGGCGATAAATCAGAATAATCCCCAGCTTTGGTTTGAACTCGGCAGGCTTAAAATCATTCAGGGTGAGATAAATCACGCCGTAACAGAAGAATTAACTCAGGCACTGGTCGCCGCGCGGCGGCTAGGCGATACGCAGGCTGAGAGTCTCATTCTGAACGCGTTTGGCGTAGCGCATTTGCGATTGGCCGATTACCCACAAGCAGAGCGATATTTTGCTGATGCCCTGGTGCTGCGCGATGCCGACAGCGTGCCTGAAGACAGAGCAACAACACTTGCCAATCTGGCCAATGTTGCTGCAATAAACGGGCACTTCGAAAAGGCCGAAGACGCGCTGCAAGAAGCGTCGATGTTGTTGAGCAAGGTAGGCAACATCGCCAAACAAGCACATATTCTCGATACCCTCGGCTTTATGTATGAAGAAAAAGGGCGTTATCAGAAAGCACTGGGTTACTACAAACAAGGGCTGGACTTGCGCACGCAGCTGGACGATACCGCCAAACAAGCAGAAAGCATGTCTAATGTTGCTTATATGCACTTTTTACTGGGCGATTACTCACTGGCTGACATTTATTGGAATCAGGCGCTCAATCAGTTTGAACGAATTAACGATCAGATTCACCTGATGAGAACCCATCAGAATCTCGCCCTGATGAGTATGGTCAAAGGCGACCGGCGCGCCGCTGCCAAATATTTAATTAAGGTCGACACCCATATTTCACCGAATCAAACGCAAGAACAGATGATCAACCAGCTGTTCTACAGTTATCTGAATTTTGCACAGGGCAAGTTTATTGAAGCGACTCGCAATGTAGGAGTCGCCAGAACGCTGGCAGAGAAATCTAGCGACAGCCGCGCACTTACAGAAGTCTACCTGTGGCATGGCGAAATGTGTTTACGCGTTGCAGACTGGCAATGTGTGGCGGAGCAACTCAGCTTTGCGGAGCCATTAATCACTGATGATATGCTTGAATACACGACACTGTTTGGTTGGTTAAACAATGCCTATGCACTCGAAATGGAGGTCCTGGACCCGGAAGTAATGCAGCCCTTCATTGAAAACCTGCCACTAGGACAAATCCCCCTGACCGTTGAATTAAAAGTGTTACTCGACTTACAGGAAAGGCTGAAACTGCCACTGGACAGCCCGCTAATGGTTCGGGCCAATCAATTGGCTAAGCCAATTTACTACCAGTCCTATATGCAGTGGCTATACTTAAACAGCGAACAGGACGAAGATGCGCTGAGGAAGCTGAAGACGCAGTTACAGGGTCATCCGGATCACTGGCGGAATCACCTGTACCTCACTCGGTTTACCGATGAGTATTCACAGCAGCAACAGCAGTTGGCGTTGCAACAATGGCTCAGTCAACTTAGTCCTACACAGGTACAACAATACGAGGCCAAGTACTTTTGAAACGCAGTGATGACGATCAGGCAGCATTAATAGAACAGATTCAGCAACAACAAGAAGAACTCAAGCGCCGTCTGGATGAAGAGCAAATAAACCTGCGCGAATTAGCCCGCCGCTTATGGGCTCAACAAGAAAGTGAAAAAGCCCGCCTATCAAGAGAATTACACGACGGTGTTGGTCAGCTCCTTACCGGCCTGACGCGTCGACTGCAAGGCATCGCTGGAGACAACCCCGAATTTCAGGAGCTGCACGATATAGCGGAAATGGCACTGGCTGATGTTCGCCAGCTATCCCGCATGATGAGCCCCACTATACTGGACGATCTCGGACTGAAGCCGGCCCTTAAATGGCTATGTCGCAATCTGTTTGAAGCAGAATCATTGAATTACGCTTGTGATATCACACTAAAAAGTGATATTCCTAAAGAGCAGGCCATCTTGGTGTTTCGTATCGCTCAGGAAGCGTTAGTGAATGCCCTTAAACACAGTCAGGCTGATACTATTACCTTAAATCTTGCTCAGCACCATCAGGTTATCCGATTAGACATCATTGATAACGGTGTTGGATTTGAGGATGATAAAGTGGAAAAGGGCATAGGCATGTCGAGTATGCTGGACAGAGCCAGCGCGTTCGATGCGGAACTTACCATTGTGGCGCGACCACAACAAGGGACCCACATTACATTGACGGTAGCGTTATGACGATAAAAATAGTGCTGGCAGATGACCATGTTCTCATGCGGCAAGGGCTTAGCCAGGTATTAAATGCCGATCCGGGCATTGATGTAATTGGTGAATGCGGCGATGGTGTAGAACTTATTGAGCAGGTGATTAAATTACGGCCCGATGTGGTGGTAATGGATATCTCCATGCCGAAAATGAGTGGGCTGGTCGCAATAGATAAATTACTCAGTCAGCGCCCGGACTGCAAGATTCTGGTTCTCTCTATGCACAATGAACTGGAATACATTGAAGCGATGCAGGATGCCGGCGCAAAAGGCTATGTGCTAAAAGAATCATCAAGTGAAGTGTTAATTGACGCTATTCGCAGCATCTTTCATGGCCGCACCGCCTTCATCGCCTCACAATCAGATGGGAACAATGACAAACCTGCCAGAACAAGTCCGATTGCAGCGCTGACTCGCCGGGAGCGGGAAGTCTTTTTCCTGGTAGCTGCCGGTAACACCAGTAAACAAATCGCTGAACTGCTCACTATGAGTTTAAAAACAGCGGAAAACCATCGCAGTAACATTTATAAAAAACTCAATGTCAGCAGTTCGGCAGAATTAATTCGGTTGGCGGGTAAAGCGGGCTTATTGGAATAAAGTGCTGATTTTTCTGTACTAACCAGGGGCTGTTGAGCTTTGCTATCAGTTTAATAATGAGGAGGGCCAGCTAAGCTGGCCCTTTGGGTATACGATGAAATATTGTGCAAGAATGAATCATCGTTGAGGAGCGGGTATTACAGATTGCTGAAGTTGGTCACTGAGAACGCAGCTTCACCACGAGTCACTTCTGTTGCCGGGTTAAAGCGGGCATGAAGTGTTGGCTCGAAGTCGAATGGTCCCTGAGTGGTATAAACCTCAACAGTCATCAGGCCAGCCGCCAGCGCTTGTTGCACATGGCCACGCAACTCTGGCGCAATCATGTGTGAATCTTCAAGCTCGATGGCTTCACCGAACACAATGGCAGTCACTGTGTCTGCAGGATTAAAGGCTTCCGCTTCACCTTGCAGGCCCAATGCTTGCACCAGTGAGTACGCCAGGCTTTCCTTGCTCACAGTACCGTGAGGATTAAAGCTACCAGAACCTGCGTCAGTCATTACTGCAGCGTCAGTCATTTCCAGGTCAGACAGCACGCTACCAGAGGTAGTCGCTGAATTAATGGCTGCATTAAAGTGGCTGCTTCCTGTATCAGTAAACTGTGCAACGTTACCGTCCTGCGCCTGGCGAAGGTTCGCAGCCAATGTCAAAGTGTCAGCCAGCTCTTCGCGAGTCATCAGTGCATCTGGTGCGAATCCGTCACCGCGTGCATCCATGAGCTGCTTGCTTACTACATTTTCAATAAAGGACTGTGCTGGGTGGCCCACAGCATCATCAATACCAGAGAAACCAGATGTCACTAGCAGGCGTACATTCACGTCAACGGTACCAGGTACACCTATACCATTTGTTACGCCAAGCGGGTCAACTGATACACCACTGATGCTACCGATACCGCGTGCATAAAGCTTCCACGTACCCGCCATGCCTGGTGCTGAAGTACCCACTGCAGAGCCAAGTACAGGCAAGCCAATTCCCGAACCATAGCGGTTGCCTGCCGGGTCTTCCAGTACAAAGGCAGTCGCGGTTTCAATGGAAGCACTTGCAACGACCAGAGAGACATCCCCTCCAACTTCAAAGGTTTCAACCGGAGACTCACCCACTGGAAGATAAGTCGCTTGCAACGTGAACGAATCACCTTCAGACACATTCGCAAAGCCATTGAATTCACGATCTTTCTTCACGGTATCGCCGAACACTTCGACACCATCTACCACTGCACGAACTGCCGCATGTGCATTGATATAGCCTGCACCAACTTCCCAGGCTTCACGCGCTGCCATTGGTGTTGCCGTTTCCTGAACAATATTTTTTACTTCACGCCAGTTCATTGTTGGATCAGCTTCCAACATCAGTGCCACAATACCCGATACGTGCGGCGCAGCCATCGATGTACCACTTGATACGGTATAGTAAGGTAAGTGCTGAGGCTCAATCATTTCTGCGTCATCTGTGGCGCTTAATGCCCCTAAACTTGACAGAGAATCGCGTGCCGAGATGACATCTACACCAGGTGCGGTAACTGTTGGGCGATCTTCCCATGTATAGACCTCACCATCGACAACGACTTCTCCCCCTTTGCCACTAACACCACGTGAACTGAAATCAGCCAGCTCGCCGTTTTTGTCACCAGCAGCAACGGTAATGACCCATGGCGCTTTCTTGAAGTTACCGGTAATAGTGGATTCACCTGAACCAGAGTTACCTGCAGAGAAAACCGTAATTACGCCACGATCTGCCAACATTTTTGTTGCAATGTTAGTAGGATCGTCCGGGTTAAATTCGGTGCCTACATCACCGGTGTTACCAAATGAGTTGGAAATAACACGGATGTTATAAGTAAATTGATGTGTTAATGCATAGTCAAAGCCACCCAGTGTATCCAGGATAAATAAGCCAGCGCCTGAGCCATAACCGATGATGTCAGCACCTGGCGCAACACCAGCGTGTAATCCGGAGCTCATTGCACCATTGCCGCCTACTGTACCAGCAACGTGAGTACCGTGACCGCCCAGGATGTCAGTGTTGATTACATCTTCCTGATAAGTGATTGGCAAAATACTGCTGAAGCTGGCCAGGTTAGTTTGTGCCAGCACGTTTTGAACAACGTGGTCAGGGAAAGACAGGTCGCCATGCGTACCATCAATACCTGAGTCATTTACCACTACACCTATGCCGCGGCCTGAGAAAGGAATACCATTGTTGCGAAGACTTTGGTCAGCACGCATGGCCTGTACACCAGTGATTTGAGTAGACTCGTAGTTTTCGAATGTCAGTTCATCGTTGTTCCAAACCGACACTACATCGTCGCGTTGATACAGGGCTTCTACCTGTGATTTGGTAGCAAGCACACCCACAATTGGCATGCTTTTCATGCTGATACCGGTTTCGATACCCAGCGCCGAGAGCGCGTTGATTTGGTCTGCAGTTGGTGCGCTGTTACCGTTAAATGTAACGATTACCTGATGCAGTTCCAACGGTGACTCAGCCAGGTTTGCAGCCAGGTCAGCGTCGAAGGTTTTTGCGTTTACGAATGAAGCAGGAAGCGCAAGCGCTACTGCAGAAGCTAATAAAGTTTTACGATTTAACAGTTTCATGATCTTTACCCCTTGTCATGGTTACGGGTTCAGTATTGGCTATTTCTTGCACTGCCTCTATGGGGAGTTCCCCCTATAAACACTTTTCTGTTTACTAAAATTTGACGCCCTGCCTTGCGCTTTTACGGGCAAAAAAAAGCCCTCTAAAAGAGGGCTAAAATGAAGAAGAGGAACACGAGAACTCCTTCATGAGACTATTTCCGGCGGCGTCTTAATCCTGCGATGGCGCCCAGACCGGCCATTAATAAACCTAATGCACCTGGCGAGGAAACGGCGGGCGTATTTTCTTCAATGACAGTTGATGTCAGTTGGAAAAGCGCTCCCGTACATAAAAAGTTTTCACTGTCGTAGTAGCAAGTGTCCTCAGAGCCATAACCATACTGACCAGTAACCACACTGACATCACCGATAGTGACTTGAAAACCTTCGTCCTGGTTATTCCCAAATATCAAATTGTCAGTCGTGAATGAAAAACTATTTGTGTTTGAAAAATCAGTTATGCCAGCATTGAACGTATATGTAGGCCCATCCATAGCAACAAGTATATCAAGCAATGCATTGCTACTATCGTCATAAACAAAGTAGCCGCCAATCCTATGGGCATCGCTGAATGTTTGAGTATTAAAGTCATAGCGAATTACTCCGGCTGTAGCACTTGCAGACATTAATAATAGCGACGTTAAAACAACAGACTTCATCTCACACCTCGGATACTGTCGAAAGGATGATTTAACTTTAGACAACTATAGCGTGGCTCGATATAGGGGGTTACACCCAGATGAAACGGTGCGCGTATTTTTTACCGGAGGGAAAAAGTGGAGGTCACAACACGACTTGTTTTTTAGTCTAAGCAGGTCATGAAGAAAATGCAGTCAATGAGTTATCGTTCAGGCACAAAAAAGGCCGCTTGCGCGACCTTTTTCAGATGACTTAGTGAAGTCTCAGATTATTCAATAATCTTAGCAACAACACCAGCACCTACTGTACGACCACCTTCACGGATTGCGAAGCGCAGACCTTCGTCCATCGCGATTGGTGCAATCAGCTCAACTTCGAACTTCAGGTTGTCGCCAGGCATTACCATTTCTACGCCTTCTGGCAATTGAACAGCACCTGTTACGTCAGTTGTACGGAAGTAGAACTGTGGACGGTAACCTTTGAAGAATGGAGTGTGACGGCCGCCTTCATCTTTAGACAGTACGTATACTTCCGCTTCAAATTTAGTGTGCGGCTTGATTGAACCAGGCTTAGCCAGTACTTGACCACGCTCAACTTCATCACGCTTAGTACCACGCAGAAGAACACCAACGTTCTCACC
>CP051238.1:201294-673382 GCA_017794925.1 Aestuariibacter sp.
GTTCAGGCACAAAAAAGGCCGCTTGCGCGACCTTTTTCAGATGACTTAGTGAAGTCTCAGATTATTCAATAATCTTAGCAACAACACCAGCACCTACTGTACGACCACCTTCACGGATTGCGAAACGAAGACCTTCTTCCATCGCGATCGGAGCAATTAGCTCAACTTTGAATTTAAGGTTGTCACCAGGCATTACCATTTCTACGCCTTCTGGCAATTGAACAGCACCTGTTACGTCAGTTGTACGGAAGTAGAACTGTGGACGGTAACCTTTGAAGAATGGAGTGTGACGGCCGCCTTCATCTTTAGACAGTACGTATACTTCCGCTTCAAATTTRGTGTGCGGCTTGATTGAACCAGGCTTAGCCAGTACTTGACCACGCTCAACTTCATCACGCTTAGTACCACGYAGAAGAACACCAACGTTCTCACCTGCACGACCTTCGTCAAGCAGCTTACGGAACATTTCAACACCAGTACAAGTCGTCTTAGTTGTATCTTTGATACCAACGATTTCTACTTCTTCACCTACTTTAACGATACCTTGCTCAACACGACCTGTTACAACAGTACCACGGCCTGAGATTGAGAATACGTCTTCGATTGGCAGGATGAACGGCTTGTCGATTGCACGCTCTGGCTCTGGGATGTATGAATCAAGCGCTTCACCAAGCTCGATGATTTTCTTTTCCCACTCTGGGTCGCCTTCAAGCGCCTTAAGAGCTGAACCTTGGATAACTGGTAGGTCATCACCTGGGAATTCATATTCGCTCAGCAGTTCACGAACTTCCATTTCTACCAGCTCTAACAGCTCTTCATCGTCAACCATGTCACACTTGTTCATGAATACGATGATGTAAGGAATACCAACCTGACGACCAAGTAGGATGTGCTCACGAGTTTGTGGCATAGGGCCATCAGTCGCAGCAACTACTAGGATACCACCGTCCATCTGAGCAGCACCAGTGATCATGTTTTTAACATAATCAGCGTGTCCAGGACAGTCTACGTGTGCGTAGTGACGAGTAGGAGTGTCATACTCTACGTGTGAAGTAGAGATGGTGATACCACGTGCTTTTTCTTCTGGTGCGTTATCGATTTGATCAAACGCTTTTGCAGAGCCACCGTAGGTCTTTGAAAGAACAGTAGTGATAGCTGCAGTCAGAGTGGTTTTACCGTGGTCAACGTGGCCGATAGTACCCACGTTTACGTGGGGTTTCGTACGTTCAAACTTTTCTTTTGCCATTTTTCTCGTTTCCCAGCAAAGTTGTGTTAAAAATTAATAAACATTCAAACTTAAACATGAGCTGGGGAGAAAATGGTGCTGATAGGCAGATTTGAACTGCCGACCTCACCCTTACCAAGGGTGCGCTCTACCAACTGAGCTATATCAGCACGGGACTGGAGCGGGCAGCGGGAATCGAACCCGCATCATCAGCTTGGAAGGCTGAGGTAATAGCCATTATACGATGCCCGCGTTCCTAATTCTCTGGCCACCTCATAGAAGAAAGTGGTGGAGGGGGCAGGATTCGAACCTGCGAAGGCTGAGCCGGCAGATTTACAGTCTGCTCCCGTTGACCGCTTGGGTACCCCTCCAGAGTTGATGAATGGTGCCGACTGCCGGAATCGAACTGGCGACCTACTGATTACAAGTCAGTTGCTCTACCAACTGAGCTAAGTCGGCTCCTCATCAAGTGGGTGCGAATTCTAGAGTAATGAATCACTCGGTGCAATAGGCTTTTGCGAAAAATTTTCTTTTTTTTGTTTAAGTGGTCATTTATTTACCACTTAGACGTTTAATTGAGCGTTTTCAATTAAAAGAACCTTTTTCAGCATAGCGGGCTAGGCCATCTATTACCAAATTCGCGGCGCTGAGGTTACCACTCCCCTCGACGCTTGTCAGCAGATTTTTATCGCCACCGGTGCAAATGACTAAATATTCATCAAACCTGTCTTGTAAAAAGTGATTCGCGGCAAAAACAGCCCCTTGTATAGCAGCCAGGCATCCCAGTGCGACACATTCCTCAGTGTCATTACCGACAGACAGTAAATGTGGTACGTGGTTATCCTGAATGACGCGCTTGGTTGCGCCCACTAATGCATTTTTCATAGTTTGATAGCCAGGAAGTATCCATCCGCCTAAATGTTCACCCTCTGCCACGAAATCGACGGTAATAGCCGTGCCCGCATCAATCACCGCAAAAGGCAATGTTGTTTTACCTGCAGCACCGACCATCGCCAGCCAGCGGTCTACGCCCATTTTACCGGGTGTTGCATAGCTATTGGTGATACCAAAAGCCTGATGGGGAGTTTGAATCACATGAAGGTCGATGTTTTTCGACTGGCAATAGTCACTCAATAAAGATTCGTCGTCTGCATTGGCAACATTGGATAAAAACAGCTGACTCACATCGAAAGTGTTGAGTCGCTCAAGGAGTAAGGTGATGGAATTGGCGACCTGGATATCCTCACTGGAATCTGTGAGCCAACGATATTTCACACAGGTGTTGCCGTTATCAACCAGTAAAACTGTATCAGCCAGCACGTAAGCTCACCTCTCCACCGTGGAAACGGGTAATGCCGTCGCTGGTCTCAAGTAGTAGGGCACCACTTGCATCGATCCCCCGGTTTACACCACTAATGCGTTTGTTTCCGGCTTTTATAACCACTGTACGATCTGCAAACCAGTCCAATTCCTGCCAGGCATTCACATAAGGTTCAAACCCATGTTGAGTAAATGACGGGAGTAATTCCCATAGCTGTTCAATAATACGGGCTGCAATATCATTGCGGTCAATATCAGAGCCAAGTACCTGACTCATATCGATATGGGGCTGGCCCACATCATATTCGTGTTCAGGCACGGTCACATTGAGTCCAATTCCAATAATACTGTCTGCTGGCGCCCCCAACTGCCCTTCTACTTCAATCAACACGCCTGCGAGCTTTTTGCCGTAAAGGTACACGTCGTTGGGCCATTTAAGACGCGCGTCTTCCAACCCACATTCTTTTAAGGCCCGACATAATGCGATACCCACAAGTAATGACAGACCTGCCATACTCTGATAACCATCATTAAATCTCCAGTACATAGACATTGTCAGGCTGCCACCCACCGGTGCTAACCATTGACGACCATGTCGGCCTCGTCCGGCAGTTTGAATTTCTGCCAGGATTACATCGCCATTTGCGCGTTGTGTAGTACCGTCCTTCAGCTCTGTATTGGTGGATTCAATCACCTGTTCAACACGGATATTGCCTTTCACTGGTATAGTAATTCTTTTACTTATCTCGCTTTCGTCCAGCAACACCAGTGGCCGGTTTAATTTATAACCCTTGCCTTTTACTTTAAAGACATCCAGGCCCCAGTCGGTTAACTGTGTAATATGCCCCGCAATGGCTGTGCGTGATAGCCCGAGCGTTTGCGCTAACGTTTCACCAGAGTGAAATTCACCGTCAGCCAGGGTACACAATAGAGTTTGACGAACTTCCCGCGCTTTTGGTTTCATAATGTCACGAGTCCTGCTTTACCAACTAATCTGACTTCCGGTTCAAGCCGAATGCCAAATACTTCTTCTACTTTCTTAATAATAGCCGAAGCAAAATCAATTACCGCCTGGCCAGAGGTAGCCGCCTGATTAACTAATACCAGAGGCTGATGCTGATAACTACACACACCGTCGTGACACTGCCCCTTAAAACCTGCGGTATCAATGAGCCAGGCTGCAGGTACTTTGCGCTGCCCATCATTTACCTCAAAAGCAGGCATAGAAGGATACTGTTGCTTTAACTGTTCATAATGTTGCGCTGGAATGACGGGATTCTTAAAGAAACTTCCTGCATTGCCCAACGTCGCAGGATCAGGCAGTTTGCGCCTTCTTACGGCAATTACCGTATTAAATATATCTTCGGCCGTTGGGTTTGTTAGCGCGTCAAGTTCTGCGTAACTGGTCACTGGCCCGAGATCATTTGGCAGAAAGAAGTGAACGTGAGTTACAATCCACTTGCTGTTTTCCGGGCGTTTGAAAATGCTATCCCGATAGCCGAATGCGCATGCCTGCTGAGACAAGCTAAACCTTTCGCCCGTCTCCAGTGACGTGACATCGACTTTTTCAATTCTCTCACCCACTTCCAATCCATAGGCACCAATATTCTGTATAGGGGCAGCCCCTACAGAGCCGGGTATCAATGCAAGGTTTTCCAGGCCATGCCAGCCTTGCTTTACCGTATAGGCCACCAACTCATGCCAGTTTTCGCCCCCACCGACAACCAGGCGAATACCGTCTTCACATAGTGTAACGTCAATTCCTTTAATTTCGTTGACTAGCACCAGGCCGTCAAAATCTTCTATGAAGATGCTGTTACTGCCACCACCTAATATATAAACAGGCATGTCTGTTCGGTATTGCGATAACAATGACTCTACCGAAGAAAACGACTGTAATTGCTGGCAATGGCTGGGAAGTGCGAACGTGTGTCGATGAGTAAGTTCTGGCATAGAAAAAAGCATAATTGAAACAAGCCGCTAGTATGCCTTAACGACTGGGGTGAAGGCCAGTTATTAGACTGGCCTTCAGAGTTACCGCTGGCTAGTCCAGTACAATAATGACACCCGCTTCACCGAAAAAGCCACTTTCATTGAGTTTTTCAATACGCTGGGCGTATTCAGCAGCCAGAACAATTTCGGTTCGCGTGTCACCATATGTACGCAGTGCTTTAACCAGCAATGGTCGACTGCCCACAACAGGATGTTGAACGGCAAAATCGACATCACGGGCGAATAGAGAAACGAGCTGGCCTCGTTCCAGCAATCGCTCACTTTTCTCCGCGGCAGAGTCAGGATAAACAATACCGCCGCGAAGTTGGCGAATTTTCGGACTTAATGAAGGAATAAAGTTACTCCCTCGCGCGTCCACCACTAACCCGGTAGGTTGCTTATCTTTCTTCGCCACAGGCGTAGCGTCTTCTCGTTTTTGCGCCGCAAGTTGCTGTTCAAGCACAGACAGACGTCTGTTTAATTTATCGACCTCTTCTAACCAGGGAACGGGTTGCAAGGCTACATCATCCTGCGCATGGGCCTTCGGGATGATCGCCATGGCCAGCCAATCGAGCGGCTTCTTCACCCAGCTTTGCAAGCCTGTCGTTTGATAGAGTTCATTGTAAACGGCTTTTGATGCGGGTCCTCCCAGACTAATCGCCATCTCAATTTTGCAGCTGCCATCCGGTGCAGGCGTGCGACTTAAGATACGCGCATTGCGGATAACCCCCTCAACCTGACTCTTTACTTCATCGTTATTCAACATGTAATTGTCAATAACGGTGGTAGCCGTAACGCGAACGCCTTGTGTCGCTTCCAACAGATTACGCTGTGCGTCGACGACAGCCGCTCGACACGCCAGTAGCGGGCCAGCTTTACCCATGGCATTTGCTGGTGGCAAACCGTAACCCTCAGCAGCGATCTGCCCGGTAGTCCAGTTTACTTTGCCTCCAGCCGCCGTCCACTCCTCGTAGTGTGCATTTGCCGCGATACCGGTAAAGCTGGTCAGTGTAAGCGCCAGCGCTAAACATACCTTTTTCATTATTCTGTCCTTATGTTACCGAGCAAATTCGTTGCTGAGGCCGCAGGGTCCCAGGTATTGCCCGTCGCATCGATTTCATAACTGGATGCATTCTGGATATGGAACGGGAAGTTATTACGAATGGTGCAATCATTTATTTTAAGCTTTGCAAAATCACTCACAACGACACCTGAGGTATTGCTGCCGTCGATCAGACAGTGGCGAACAGTGACATTGGCTTCCCCTTCAATCATCAGAGCCGTGAACTTACTGCCGATAATTTCAATGGCTTCTAACAACGGCTGGCCTGACTTAATTGCAATGCCAATACCGCCGTTGTGTATTTGTACTCCACTAATCTGCGTCGCCTTGTTGTTCTCCAGAATCAAATACGGCGCCCGACGTTCAGCATCGGCAACCGGACCAATCTTAATCGCTTGTTTAAGCCCCCAAAAATAAGCCTCGCCTTTGATTACCATAGTGGCCTGGGGATCAAATTGCAGTTCTACACCGGGTTCCACGTAAATTTCACTGTCTTCAGTGAACGTAACATTCCCTTTTACCTGATAAGGGCTGAAGGTTTTCGTCAACGCCATTATACCCGAGTAATCACCTTGCAATGGCCCACTCAAATAAGTTTGCTGACCGACCTCTTTAATATAGGTCGTCAACGTGATTGCCTTTGTATCGCTGCTATTACCGGCACGATCTATTGCCATAACATCGTATTCGTTAAGACTAAACGCCTCTGTGTCTATCGCGATATTCACAAAACTATCTGAACCGGAATAAATGAGCGCCTTCTCGCCATTTTCAACTTTGAAGACGTTGAACGAGCTTGCATCATCTTCTGCTTGCCAGGACAATTTAAGCGTCGTCTCCGTTTGACTACCCACCAAATTATTCACGGTTTGGGGCGGTTGATTATCAAAATTCACCAAACCGGTAATGCTGAGCATCGTCGATGTATTACCATCTTTACCTTGCAAAATACCCGTTACCGGAACACGAACCTGATTCCAGTCTGGTTGTACCGGAATTTTAGTGATGTATACACCAGGCTCAACTTCATTTAACTGAGTACGCACCAGATTGCCAAGCTCTGCAAACGCCTGAAGTCCGGGTTCGCCTTTTACCCCCACTTCAAGCACATCAGAATAGCGCAGCCACTTCCCGGCTTTATCGTGAATAACCGACTCAATCAGTGGCCCGCCATCACCGGCATAAATGGCTGGCTGTGGAAAATCAAACGCCACTTTTCTACCTAGTTCGTCAGCTGCGGCCAGTAAGTTTTCATCATCGAGATTCATCGCGGCAATAGCCGCATTCAGCAAAAGGCCCCATGCCGTCGTAGACACACCGCCAGCACGCTGCGTCACTTCATGTTCGCCACTCCAGACGACTTCACCTTTGGTGTTATAAAGTGATAGCGCAACTTCAAGTCGTATCTCAGAATAAATACCGGCAAAGAAACGTTCGAAGTCCACGACTTCACCTACTAACACGCCTTCCACCCCCAAATACGACGCCATTTTTGAATGTTCCAGGGGACCGGATGGCAGCCGCTTATCAACCTCGGCCGGGTGCATTAACGAAAAATTTCGCCCGGCTAACTGACTGTTAATCACCTGACGTAATAGCGGTGCTGCTACCTGCTCCTCAGTAGCGTTGCTAAACGGCAAAATCGCAATGCTGGTCGGGATTTCACGTTTATCACCACTATTTCCTGTATTATTTTCTACCGAACTGCTGGCTGAACGCTGGGGTTGCCCAATGGAAATAGAGTCATTGGTACTAACCGTACACCCGGCCAGGATGGTAATCACCGCACCGCAAAAAAGGCGCGTTAACTGCATTTTCATGATTCAGGTTCTCCTTGTGATGCACCACGTTCAGACGGATAGAGCGCGTCATCGGGTGGAAACAGGCCGTTGCCTTGAGAGCGTTTGCCCGGAGTGTCTGCTGGGGACTGGTCACCCTGAAGCAACCAGTGTTGGCGTAGTTGTTGAGTAAGCCCATTCACTTCAAACAACAAATTGTTCAGCAGTGCCTGTGTTTCCGGCAACTCACTAACAGTAGGCTCGATGTTGTTTGCGATCTTATCGATACTTTTAATTAACGCACTTGACTGCTGGGCGACATCGGTAAAAGCGCCCATGTTCTCGGTCAGTGTCGTTTGTCCATTCTGCAACGTCGACTCCATCACCTTCATAGTCTGCTGCATTTGTGCCAGAACAGCGGGTAGTTGTTGACTGGCCTCATTCATACTTTCCGTCAGCGTTGCCACATTTTCCAGGCTGCGCGTCAAATTGTCCTGATTGTCATTGACGTTACTCACAATGGCATCAAGATTAATCAGAATATCTGCGACTTTTTGCGTCAATGCCTGTATATCCCATTCCTCCATGAGTGTTTTAAGGGATTTGGGCTCTGACGCGCTTAACATAGCGCCATCTTCCAGTATTGCCCCATCACCGGGAATGAACGCTATACCAGCTCCCGACAACACATTATCGATATCCAGCGTAGAATCTATTTTAAGCTGGCTACCCTCGGTATACAGGGATTGATATTCGGTCTGCATTAATAACGTAAGTGCCACGTCGCCTTTTGCCGTAAGACCAATTGATTCGATGCGTCCGACATTCACGCCGTTGAGCCTGACTGGCGCTCCTTTACTTAAACCATACGACGATGCCAGAATCGCCTGAAAAGAGAGTTGCTTCCCCTTACTTTCCCTTGCATCTTCGTATAGCAGCCAGCCAGCTAACACTATCGCAACCACAACAAACAACCCAAGCACAGTATCCTGTGCCCGGGACGAGAGTGATTGTGATGGCGCAAAACTCATTGTATTGGCTCCAGTTTACCGCCGCTTATGGCCAGAGTGCGATCCGCAAAGTCGGTGCGATCACCCACAGTGGTCGTCATCAGTACGGAATAGCCATGCTCCTGCTGTTCCGCAAGCAGCACATTCAGCATATTTTCCCGCATGTCATAAGACATTCCACTTTGCACCTCATCTAATAATACCAGTTTGGGGCGAAATACCATTGCCCGCAACAAATTCATTACTCGCGTTTGCACATCGTTGAGCTGGTGCGGTTCCAGTTGCAATAATTCCTGCACATTTAACGCATTAGCCAACGGCTCGATACGCTGTGCAATGGCCTTTTTTGACATATCCGTGTGATACAGCAATGGAAAGGCGATGTTATTGTAATTCGTAAAAATACTCAGTAACCCGCCGGCCTCAAATCCCATACAGGTTGCACCAAATCGTGCCTGTTCGGCCATGTCCCTCATCGCCAGACCATCGACCACCACATTCCCGCTGTCTGGTGGCAATAAACCCGCCGCCAGTTTTAATAAGCTCGACCCGCCATCCAATACTCCGGTTTGAACACAGACGATTTCGGCCGGCTTCACCTGCAAATTCAAGTCGCGAAATATAACCTTGTCATCAAAACTCAGTGCAATACTGTCGAGCTTGAGCCGCATCATAAATACACCAAATACGACAAGCCTATGTTCAGTACAAAAAACGCAAAGAGCTGAAACGTATTCGAATTTGAAATCGCCCGGGATACGTCGGTAAACCTGTCTTCCACATGATAGCCAAAATATAAACTAGCAAGACCAATCAGGCAGCCTCCCACCATGGCCTTCGTCATACTAACGGCAACTTCCACAACGGTTAGCTGCTGTAGCAGTGCTCTTATATAGTCAACTAATGTAATCCCGCCTTCGTGATATAGCTCTATCATGGCAAACGAAGTGAGTACGCAAATCATGTTGAAGTAGAAAAACATCAGCATTAGTGAGACCGGAAACGCAAAAAATACCGGTAATAAAAATACTAGAGCAGGGCTCATGTGCACCGCAGACAAGGCGTCAAACTGTCGGTACAATTGCATTTGCCCCACTTCCGCTGTTACTGCTGAGGCCGATCTGGCGATCAGAATGATGCCCGAAATTAATGGCCCAATCTCCCGATTAACGACAATATTGAAAAACTGCGCATAGTAATCAATAAATTGCGCATTATTCGGAATAACGGCATAAGCCTTTGACATCACAAAAATACCTAAAAGCATTGCGATTATCGTATTGATAGAGGCCGCTCGAAGTCCCGAATTATAAAGTTGACGTTTAAACAACAACCAGAAAATACGTCTGCGCTGAGGCTTCAACAATTGTGGGCACGTGTTAATGGCTAATCCCAGCAAACCAATTATGCCAATAAACACACTGCCTGAACGTTTCGCACGCACACCTATTTTACTGAGCATAGAGCATATCCTGACGCCATGCTCTAACCTGACGAGCCTTTTCGGCTTCACCTATTTGGCTCAATATTAATGACGCTCTGGCCGCCAAACTTTCAGCGTGCTCGTAGTGTTTTTCGTCGGCAGCAAGTTGCGCCAGTACAAAATACGTGTCAGCAACATTGTGATTGGCACCATACTGCTCAAACAGTTCCAGGGCTTTTTGCAATGCTTCTTTATTTTTAAAGTGCTTACCACTGACATAACACTGCAATGCAAGTGGCTCGCTCTGTTCAGACACACTAAGGCAGTCTTCTAAACGCGCTGATAGCAACGCCTGGTAATATTGGTTGTTATCCGGCAGTAACGCCTTGGCTCTGCGATGATAGACCGGTTCTCTGGTTAAAAAGTACAGCGCCATATTGGCCTGGGCCTGATCGGCCTGACTTTTCTTAATGATGGCAACATCAAGATAATCGTTACAATCCTGTTTGCTATTCGCATTCGCCACACTTCGCTGGCACAAGCGCCAGAGCGCCTTTAACATCAAGTCAGTATCACCTGCATCAAATGCTTGTTGCACGATGGTTCGCATTGCGTAAGGTGAAAAATCAGGCTCAGCGACAAGTTCATCAAAGGATTGTGCCGGCGTTGGCGGTGGGGGTGCACTGGCACAACCGGCTAATACAGCCAGCCAGCACAGTGCACTACTCTTTATGATAACCCGCTTCATAACTTTTGCTCACCATGCGTGTAAGGGTATGCAGGTTATCTTCGGTATTCACATATCGGTTCAACATGCGATCAATCTCTTCATGAGCCATGTGTTGCTGCATGAACTCGATACTTTTTCGCAGTGGTTTCAGCTCATTGGTTGAAAGTTGAATTTCAAGCAGATCCACGAAGTCGTCATAATCACCTTTCAAAAACAGCTTTCGGCTGCGACGCATGAAGTTCCAGTCGGAAAACTTTCGCAGGTATTTAGACATTACCGTACCAAGTGCAAAAGCAAGGGCCATTGCCAGCAGATCAAACAACTTATCGAGGGTTAATTCTTCGAGCTGTTGGGCTTTTTCACTGACAGAGGCATTGGAAATGGCACGGATGACTTCAATGCGTTTCGCTGCGGTAGGGCTTAAAGGGTTAATTTCTAACGCCTGCATGTAAGCTTGCTCTGCCAGCGTCATTTGCTTATTTTCGTAAAGCGCGTCGCCATACAAAATCAATAGCATATCGTTACCAGGAAATTGCTGGTTGGCATTCTTTAGCAATTCAATGGCGCTCTCGATATCCCCCTGGTCAATGAGAATTTGTGCTTCGACAATAGCGACCTTGGGAGATGAAGGTTGCTGAGCAACAGCCCACCCGGGCTGACTCAGTACGCCTATGATTAACCAAACACAAAGCTGTTTTATCACCTGGACACCACAATCATCACCTCAGCATTGCCCATTGCCTGTAACAGGGTCTGCTGTGACTTTAATAAACTGGCTGCCTGATCGGAAATCACTAAATCTGAATTGCGCGATTTGTAAATCCCTTCAGCAGGAATAATAAATGGCTTCACGGCTATACGCGCATTGCGAACGGCATCACCCACATCAAAGTCATAAGACACTGGGCGGCCGCTAATATTCCCCTCCGCCAGGTCGTTTGAATTAGGGTAAATAATGTCACCTTTTGCGTTGCGAATGCGTGGAATGGTTGCCAGTTGGAATGCGCCAACCTTGCTGGCATCAATCAATACACCAGTAAAGTTGCTGTTGCTTTCGTAAAACGCTATTTGCTTTTCAAGCTGAGCAATAACTTGTTGTTGGGGCTGTGCGCGTAGTAACTGAGTAATATTTTTAACCAGTTCCAACTGGTTGGGGTTATCGATGACCAACACTTGTTGAGTGCTGTCGCTGGCCATTGCGCGTGGGATCAGCGTGAGACTTGGTAAGCGAATATTTGAGGTTGTTGCCAGTACCCAGTCAACGGGTGCCTGATACCAGGCCGTTGACCCCATTCCCGATTTCGCCGCATGAGGCGCAATCATTTGAATGAATCGCCCATCCATAGACATCGTCATGGTGACCGTAGCGATGTCATTTTGATAATGATCTGCGGTCATTGCCGCCCCTTTGATCATTGATTCAAGACTGGTTTTCACGGTATCGCTTTGTGTGACCATTTGCTCAACAACCGTTTCAGACGTGACCCTGACACCACGAACCATTTCAGCAAGGTTCCGGTAAGCATCCAATTGCGCAGCACGACGTGCCAGTAAGCGTTGCTTAACGAGGGGAACATCATCCGGGGCAACACCGTAGCCATAAGCAGATATTACACCTGTTGACCAGTTGATTTGTCCGCCAGCTTGTTGCTGAACCACTTCGTCAGCTTGCGCAGAGCCAAATAACAAGGTGCCGCAAAGAGCAAGTAAAGAAAGCGCTGTGATTGAAGGTTTTTTCATAATGTTGACTCGCTATGCGTCAAATTGCTTGTATTTTTCCATCCGGGTAACCACCTTTTTCAGGTAATTCCTGGTTTCTTGTGCCGGCAAATGTGTAAGTAGAAAGTCATACACATCTCCTGGTGCCATCTCGTTGATTGCATTTACCGCAGCACTGATACTTTTCTTACCGGTAAACGTTTTTGCCACGTTACCCACGCCGGTATTGTAACTGGCAACCGCACAATAAAACCGTGCCGTTGGGTCACTTATCTTGCGCAAATAACGATGCGTTAATAAATGGAAATAGGCTGAGCCCAGCTTCAGGTTATTTTCTTCATTAAACAAATAGTCTGCGCTCACAATTTTCTTTTCACCGTGAACGAACAGATGTGCATCGAGCCCAGCGGTTTTTGGCACCAATTGCATTAAACCAAAAGCAGGAATAGGCGAGACGGCGCGAGGATTGAAACTGGACTCTGTCTCGATGATGGCCATGATGACCGAAACAGGCACATCATATTGTTCGGCGTATCCTTTGATTTCCGAGAAATACTGTCCGAACAGCTTTTCCTGATAATCGTTCACAAAAGCAATGCGTAGTTGCAGTCGGGTCTGACCGTCTTCTTCAACAACATCGACAACGGGAACAACAGCGGCAGCAGTTGCCTGCTCGCTTTGAACAGAAACGGTTTGGCTCTCTTCTGCTGTAGTCTCTTCAACGACTGTTTTAGGCGCAGCCTTTTGTTTTACTATTTCAGGTTTAACCCTGTGCTCGATGGGTTTCACCGGCCCGGCAACGGCGGTAATTGCACTTAGCTGCTTTGCTTTAGTTGCTTTTTCTTCCGCTTTTTTCGCTTTTTGCTCTGCCTCAACTTCAGCCATTTTGGCAGCCAACTGGTCATTCAGACTCGTTAACTGGGTATCGATTTTGGCGGGTAATACGGTTTGAATTGAAGACTCCGTAGAGGGAATAACTTCGTCTGTCTTTTCAGTCACCTCTGCGACTTCTTTTTTTACGGCTTCGCGCAATACATCCTGAGCGTCAAGCTGCTCTGGGGTAGCCGTAGCAATAGAGCTGGACATTTCCATTAGCTCTGCAAGTTTTTCCTGCACGTTTTCACCGGGCTCAATAATGGTTTCGACCACTAATTCACCTTTGTCAAAATCAGCAATGGCACGACTCGACATGGATGCATTATAGGTAACCCACCGATGCCGGTCGGGTAAAGCACCGTCCGGCCACTTTACTTCAATCCGTTTGGTCAGTCCTTTAAAGGCTCTGTCGATGGCTTGATCAACAGCATCGTATATGTCATCAATACGCTGAGCCTGCGTATTAAATTCGAGATCCATTTGTGCGCTGATTTCATCAAAGTCATCAACCGACTGAGACGAAGCCACGCCGACGTATCCCAACGTCAGCGATATTAGCGAAACGATTAACTTAGTATTTATTCGCCGCATTGCTAATTGCCTCTAAACTTTCCCTTTGCTTACAGACTTCAGCTTCATTGGTCAGACAAATACCCAGCGTAACTTCTGCTACCCAAGTACCCTCAGACTCATAGACTTTCTCATCGACCACTACAGTACCTTGCAACCAGGTCTTTACCCGGGTAGCGATGATGTCGCTGCGTACTTCGTATTCTTCAACGGTAGACCCTGCCCGTATTTCAATTCCCTTAACCTGCTCAGATAGCTGTCGTTGCGCATCCAACTGTGCAGCTCGCTTTGCAAGCATGCGCGCCTGAGCATTGGTTTTAGCCATAGCCGGGTCAATGGTTCCGAACCCCAGAGCAGTCACAACGCCAGGGGGCGTATCAGCTTGGGCGAGGTTGCAACACCCCAATACGGCAACAAGGGTTATCAGTTTTCGCATCATTGTTTAATGCCTCTCTGTTTGAGCACTTCGTCGTAAACGCTGTTCACTAGGTCTATTTCAACCCCTTCACGCACTGAGTCGATCAGTTGGTCTACAACATCTACTTTAAACGCACCCGACAACAGAAACTGACGAATGCTAAGTAACTCACGTTTACATGCAATAGGTGCATGCGCAATCGTGGAGTCGATTGAGTTCACTTTTAAATACAGCTTTGCTTTCGTGACGACACATGCTCTGTAGTTGTCGCGAAGCGAACCTAATTCTTTAGATTCACTGACTTTTTTAATACCAGATAGCTCGTTAGCCATAGCAGCTGAACTGCCTGCCAGCAGCATAGCAGCAACCGCCACCTTGGCTATTCCAGACAGTTTCCTTGACGCATTCATTATTGGCCTCCTTCAGGCACTGCAGTGGTGGTTATTTCCACCGATGACGAGGAACTACCTTCAAGCTCATCCAGATCGACAGCACTCACGCGATAACAGTAGCTTCGACCACCAGATACATCAGCATCAACATAAGATGTATTCTTAACGCTGGCCAGCTTTCTGACGCTGCTACAACTTGTTCCTCGGTATACCTGATAGTAATCAATATCTGACTCCGGGTTTGCTTGCCATTGCAACACAACGTTCGGAATCGATTCTGATATTGCCACGCCTTCAACTCGAGTAGGCACTGGCTTTGTTTGAGCGATGACTGAGTCCGAAGCTGGACCGATGGCGTCATATCGATTATAGGCTACGATTCGGTATTCGTACTTCATACCGTCTTTTAGCTTTTTGAAAAAGTTGCCTTCATCTACGAATCGTCCACGCGTCCGACTATCAACGGTTTCGAGCAGATCAAAATCACTGCCGTCCTTGCGGTAAATTTTATACCCCTTCACGTCCGGATCTGACAATGGCGTCCAGGTAAGCGTGACTTTTTTCACTTCATCACTGGCTGCCTGAAATTGCTCTGGTGGTTGAGGCACTGGTTTCGTTGTCGCGCTCACCACATTGGATTGTTCGGTTTCCGTATCACCGTCTACCGCCGTTAGGGCATATTCATAGGTTACGCCATCGGCGAGGTTACGGCGATCATCATCGCTGAACTGCGTGATGGAAGGCGTAGTGATGTTCTTAACCAGTTTCCAATTACTGCTGCCCTGCAACCGACGATAGACGCGGTATCCGTCGATATTACTATGCTGGCTCCACGATAAGTCTGTTTTACGTAACTCTCCGTCTCGCGCTACTTGTAAAGCAATGGCATCCGGACTTTTCGCAACCGCATAGTCGGAAGGATCACTTAACAACCCGTCCTTGTCCTCTGCAACAATGTAGTAGGCCGTTTGTGCATATGGCTTTAAGTCACTATCTGCAAACTGAGTTTCATTGGCAGAAAGCGTCGCAATTTGCTGCCAGTTTTCGTTGTTCCATTTGCGATACAAACGGTATTGCTTGATATCGACTTCAGCAGATGGCGGCCAACTGATAACTATCTGACTCGCTTCAACCGTCAGTGCCGGACTATTCGCCTGATCTGGTCTGGGTTTGGTTTTTGCTGTCTGCGTTTGTGACACAACACCAACACCACCGAATTTGTTCGTCGCCACTACCAGATAATGATATTCCTCGCCGTCCAGCAGTGGTTTACTGTTGTCCACACCATCCACAAACTGGGTCTTACTCTTGCCACTTACATCCGCCAGTTCTTCAAGCATCGTGTCCTGGGTAAGTGCCCCTTGCGTTCTGAAGATACGATAGCCGGTTACATCGTTATCCGGCACTTCTGACCAATACAAGTGCACTGATTTCACACCACCTGACACGGTAAATTCGGCTGGCGCAGGCAGTTTCTTCGTGGTTTTTTGAACGGTATTGGTGTAGGCCGATTCAGACAGTCGGTCGTAAAGCGTAACCGCGTATTCATAAGTTACGCCATCATTTAATGATTCTGTGTCAGTGTACTGACCGCCATGGCCTGAACGGACTTCCCCCACCGCCTGCCAGTCGCCTTCACCTAACTCCCGGCGATAGACTTTGACACCATATTCGTTTGCTGCGGGTTGCCATGCTAATCTGACTTCACGCGTAAGGTCTGCGTCATCTACGCTCAATGTCACCGAGGGTGCACTGGTAATTTGAATCGGCGATGACTTTGCACTTTCCTTACCGCTTGCCGTGACGGTAGTGACCGCAAATTCATACTGCTTGTCAGCTTCCAGTATATTCACTGCGGTGACTGAATAATTAATTTTACCGGTATCTTCTACCTTTACCGCTGACTCCCAGGCACCACCGGTTTCACGGTAATAAACCTGATAGGCTGCTGTTTTTTCTTTATTGGCTATTGAAGGCACGAAGTCCATCGACACACCATTCACAAACACCTGGTGAGACAAGATGGCAGGCGCAGCAACATCAGATGCAGCTTCAGTCTTAGAAATACTCGCTCTGGCCAGCATCCCCCCATCAACCTCTTCACCGGTTTCTAAAATAATGTCCAATCGATAAAAATACGTACCACTTGAAGGTAAACGGGTATCGACATATTTTGCTTCGGTGGTACTTTCAACAAACTCAAACGGGCCTGATTCAGACTCACCTCTGTACAGGTTGTAATAAAATACAGGTCCCAGATTCGCTGTACTCCACTCGAGTACAACTTGCTCGCCCTGACTTGTACCTCGGAATTCAGTTAAGGCAGCTGCGACAGATGATGTGTCGGGTTTTAGGGATTGCGCCTTGCGAATGCGACGCTCAAGTGATGCAACAATTTCTGATGCTCTTGAAACCAGCTCCCCCTGAGTCAGGAAACTTTCCTGCCAGATTGCCGCTTCTCTTGAATTACTCACGTCAACCAGCTTGAAGTCAACAATGATGGTGGCACGCTTAATATCGATAGTGCCGGTAAGTATGAAGTTAACCCCTAAATCATTACCGTAGCTGATAACAAGGTCGGTGTCGGCGACCTGTGCTCCGCCAATGCGGTACAAGCCTTCTTCCATTTGACGACGGGACAAGAGTTGGTAAGTTTGCGTTCTTTCCAACTCCTTACGCATAGAAAACAACAGGTTACCGTCCAGTCCGATAGCATCGATACTGGCTGGCGTTAAATTAAATAACGCCAGGCTGGTTTTTCCCTGAACCACCGCTGGTATGCAAAGCACAGCCAGCAAAAGTAACCTGTTTATTACTCCGCGCATATCCCTCGCCTACTACTTAGTTTTTAAACTGATAGGTATCGATAATTTGTTCAACATACCCGTCAATTTTCGATGAAATGGGTGAGTTAATATTCGACTTCACTTTTTCATCAAACATGGCATTAATAAATTGTTCTAATGCTGCGATAGGCTCTTTACGTCTTAGCAGGAATTCTTCACCTTGCTCGAAGTAGCCCACTTCACGATTACGCAGAGGCTGTAGTACTTTACGAGACAAGTCTTCAACCACCTGGTCAGCCATTAGCTGCAACATTTCAGTATCAGTAGCAATTTCCAGTGGATCATATGGCACGTTTGCGTCTTTCACGCCGTCGTTACCCTCATCCTCTTTCTCCAGTCGCGAGCGAATGGTATCTACACTGACGTTTTGACCAGTAGAGACGTCAACAATGCGATAAGAAATTTCGATGAAACCGACTTTCTTCGCTTTTGTGACTGTGTATTCTTTCTCAGCATAAACCGGCACCATGATCTTAGCCTGTGGCGCAGATTGCAGCTCTTCTTTCTTTGGATTCGGATTTAATGCTTTCCAGTTCAGGAAGTCGATATTGTCCTGAATTTCCTGGCCAACCTGATAACGCACGGTTTCCGCACTTTCAGAACGAGTTTCCTCCACCTTAAACAGCAGAACTGAGCCCATAATGGCAACATCGATACCATACAAGCGGCCCATCTCCTTCGCGGTATCTTCTGATACCACGCCGATTTGACCTAACTTCATTTCTTCCAGAATTGACTTCAGGTTTTCACGTTCAAGGATATTGATATCTTTACTGGCGTTGTTAAACAGGTTTGAAATAAGCTTACCAGCGATTAAACCACCTGCATCCAGATTGTAAGACGGGCTCTTAAAGTCAAATACCGCAATTTTCTTAATGACTCGCTCACGAATCTTATCCTGAACATCACGAGACTTCTCGAACAACCCTTCCATTAATGGGTCGAGCTTGCCAATCAGTTCGTACATGTACCACGCGACGCCGTAGCCACTATTGTCC
Source organism: Aestuariibacter sp. (assembly GCA_017794925.1). GTDB lineage: Bacteria > Pseudomonadota > Gammaproteobacteria > Enterobacterales > Alteromonadaceae > Alteromonas. The sequence goes on from CP051238.1 coordinate 219,655, forward strand.
AGATACTCTAACGCGATGTCTTCAGCGCGGGACACTACGGCATTACGCAGAGCAACCGCTCGAGGAGGCAGTGCACCACCCGTCGCCTCGTCTATTTCAACAGCGAGTTTAACTGCGCGTGAAATATAACCTTGCTGTAGCAATCGCGTTGCTTCCAGTACTTTTTCATCGACTTGCTTCTCTACCGCAGTGACTTTCCAGGTTCGACAGTCCTGGTCGTCACCTGACATCGCAAGCACCTTGTCACAAGCAAACTCTACCTGTGGCCAGTTTTGGATATCCAGCGACTCAGCAGCCAGGTTTTTAAAAAATACCGGGGTGTTTTTCGAGTCTGCATCGGCAGCCATTTTCTTAGCAATGGCGTTGGTAGGATCCAGCATACTGGCTTTACGCGCAGCCAGCTTGGCATCTTCAAACTCGTAGTTTACAAATGCCTTTTTAGCCTGCAGCAAGTAATCACGAGTACCTTCCGTTTTGATACGCGATGCCAGCGGCACTGACGCTTCGAAATTCGGGTACAACTTCTGAACCTGCTGTAGCGTCAGGTTTGCTCGTACCCAATCCTGGCGGTCAATCAAGGCTAACGCTTCTGAGTACTTGGCCTTGACTTCATCAATCAGCGTAGTACGAGAGGTACTGATTTGACCTTCAAGCTCAGCAATAGCCGGCAAGCTTGGCGAAAACTTCTTCGCTTCATTGACTAACGACTCGGCTTTCTCGATAGCATTGATGTCTACGCTAGCCGCATTCAACAGTGCTTTCGCCTGCCCCAGCAAGTCCTGCGTCGCTTTCAAACGCATGTTGCTCAATTGCGCCGCATATTGCTTGTTATCAGGCTCTTTGGCGATAGCCTGCTGCAAATACGCTATTGCTTCTGCGTAATTGCCAGCTGCCGCCAATTGTTGAGATACGTCAAACTCTTTCTTTCCCTTGCCCGTTGATTGACACCCTGCTAGGGCTGACAATACCAGAGCGGCCAGTACATACCGTCTCATTGTTTATCCTCAAACTTTGGTTGCGGTGATTTTATTTCCAGACACGCCAAGAATTGTCATTTTGTGACGCTGGGCTATTTGACTCGCCAACAGCTCTTCATACAGCTGCTCAGTCCACCCTTTGTAACTAATAACCAGGTGGGCTACACCATTGGCGATTGTTGATACTTCAATTTGTTGCACTGCCGGCATGGTATCCTGGAGCGCCGCTTTCATTTGATTGGCGATGTCCAGCGATTCTACGCCTTCAATGTCTAAGAATATGTTTCTTGCCTGCACCTGCTCCAGGTGCCAGAACTTAATGAGCTGTTTGCGTAGTTGCGGCCATTCTTTGCGAATAATATCAGCCGACAATTTGCTGAAAATACTATTGGATTTCACACCGGGCTTGCTCGCACTTTTAACACCTGCGGCCAGCACCTGATTATCACCCACACGTGTCACTTTCATTCCGAGCGTTAATTCGTTGGCATTAATTTTCATGCCCTGGAATTCATCGGGTTTAATTTGCGCATCGACAGTCAGCGTGACGGCAAAACCCGCGTACACTGGCTCAGATTCATCAAACACCTGAAAACCATCGCGCAGCAGGCGCTCCACCATTTCGTTGCGGGCGTTTTGCGCAACGACGATGTTTTCTGAGGCATCATCAATAACAACCGTAATACGCGGCATTTTGGTCCAGCCCATGGAGGCCTGGATTTGCGCGACTTTATCAACTAAAGCGTTAACCCGAACATCGGCCTGGATTACCACTTCGTATACGCCGTTGTCGCCCGGACCGTCGTACATGATTTTGTATTCATCGATTTGACCAGCGGTACTGGAATAGATTTGGTCTTTGCCAAGCAAATAGTTATTCACGTCTGTGCGCGAGCGAACAAACGTTCCCACCACCTGCTCCACTGCTGCACGCTTAGCATTTTCCAGCGCGACTTTGCGCGCCTCCACCATGTTCCCTTTCTCGAATTCGCTGATCCCCTTAGCTTCAACCAATTTTGCAGATACGATTGAGCTAAACCCAACGCTGAATAAAGCGCAGAGCGTGAATGCGATGCGAAATAAACGACTTACGCTTCCATTGCACACTGACATGGTGTCTCCAAATACCAACTTTACGACGACAGATTTTAAATATAATCCAATTGATGGGTTATTGCACGAATACATCCCTTTCATCGCAGTTTATCCAGATTTCAACCCTATTGTCTTTAGCAGGCATCGATTTTTTCTGCTTTTTTCTGCTTTTTAACCGTTTTTGAGCCAAATTATTTACAGATATAAAACATTTTCCATTCCAAACTGTTCCTACCTGTTACCAAATTGCGCCACATATAAAGAAAAGCACAAAAATATGCGTGTATTAATTTATCAAAGGTTTATTATCATAATTGAATATACAAGTTTCTTGGGCACGGTTGCGGGCTGACAGGTTCAGCCAGAACGCTGTATTCACCGGCTTCAAAACAGAAAAGGAAACAGGCATGCAAAGTGATTCCACTGGCATCTGGTATTTTGAGTGTCAGGCCGCCGAACTGGAAAGTTACTTATTGTCGTTACAGCGCCGGTCCGTCATTTATCCGGACGAATGCGAATTTCTTATTCAGCACCTGAACGAACTACAAACTACGTCTGATCAAAATACACATGGCGTGGCGCCGCTGTGTCATCGCTGCGTAACGCTGATTCAAAAAGATGACCTGGTTGAAATTATTGTGAATCGGGAGCACGAAAAGATTGACCACGTCACGCAGCTTCCGTTACGAGTGTCTCTTTTAAGACAGATCGAGATCTGGTATCAAAAACGCCCTAATGCCATTACCGGCATTTGTTTGGCTGAGTTGGATGGCTTCAGCAATATTAATGATACCGTCGGTCACGCTACCGGCGACCTGATTTTGTTCGAAATAGCGCGACGCCTTGAAAAATACAAAAACCATGAATTCAAATTGGTCAGGCTGCACGGCGACGAATTTGCGCTAGCCGTCACTAACATGGGTAGTCACGAGGAAATATGGGATGTATCCAAATGGATAGGCGACCAGTTCGATGCGCCGTTTAACACCCAGAAAGGTGCCGTATTCCTTACCCCGTCAATCGGGATGTCATTAAATATAAACACCAATGGTGAGCCTGTTTCGTTGTTGGAATGTGCCTATATCGCATTAAATCATGCGAAGGGTGATCCGCTTGCCAGAGAGAAGTTATTCAACCCACAGCAGGAAAAGAACCTGACCCGTCAGGTCCTACTGGAGTCGCAGCTCAATCAGGCGTTGGACGACGAAACCGATCTCGAGATTTGGTATCAGCCCAAGCAGACATTGGACAACATGCAGATAAGTGGTATGGAAGCGCTTATCCGCTGGCGTCACCCTGTCGACGGTTTGATTTCTCCGGGTGAATTTATTCCTCTCGCCGAGCGTACCGGACTTATCTGTGAAGTGACGGATTTTGTTGTAAAACAAGTCGCAAAAGATCTTCCTGTTCTGCGGAAGCAGGGGTTCAATGGAAAGGTGTCCATCAATATCTCGGCCAATGACTTCCTGCGTCCCAACCTCGTGCAGGCGATGTTGGATTTGATCGCTGAGTCCGACATTACAACCGCAGATATCGAACTCGAAATTACGGAAGGCGCATTCATCAGTGATTTTAATCACTGTATTTTGCTGCTTAATTCACTTAAAGAAGCTGGATTTGCACTGTCTATTGACGATTTCGGTACGGGTTACAGTTCACTGAGCTACCTCACTAAACTGCCTGTCGATACAGTAAAAATCGATATGAGCTTTGTGCGGGAACTCGCCGCTTCAACACAGGCCAGGAAGATTTATAAAGGGATGATTGATATCTGTAAGGCACTGGACTTCAATGTGCTGGCCGAGGGCGTTGATCACGATGACCAAAGAACTGTGTTGAAGAGCATTGGCTGTGACAGTATCCAGGGTTATTTACTCAGCAAGCCATTGGGCCTGGAAAAACTACTCGATTACCTGTCGTCTCAGGACTAAATTACGTATTTACGGTGGCGGTATTTACCGTCACCGTTCACATATTTCCTACATATAGATTACAGCGCAACTACATTGCGTAAAGCTTCCGTACCAGTAAATAAAGCGTGCTACCGCAAAGAACGGCCCCCCCGTGTTTTCGCTTATTCCTGGCAGTATAATACACGCGCAAATTACAGGGACTTACAGCGAACAGCTGCTTTAAGGGACCATGACGTTTTCTGCAACAACGCATTCTTTTGACTTCATTAACTACGACGCATAAGGCTTATGAAAAACGCATCACACAGTGTTTTCGAAGATGTTTTCGCATTACTTTGCGCAGGATTGTTTGTCGCGTTTGGTATTTTTTTGTTCCAAAGCCAGGAGCTCATGGTGAGTGGTGCCGCAGGGTTAGCACTCTTGAGCACCTACGTGTTTCCGGTTGAATTTGGACTGCTGTTCTTTTTGATCAATTTGCCCTTTTATTACCTGGCTTGGCGACAAATCAGCAAGCGCTTCATGATCAACACCTTCATCTCGGTAACGACGGTTTCACTGTTCTCGGAATGGGTTCCTCAATTCGTCGATCTTTCACGCATCGATCCCATTTTTGCGGCGGTATTTGGCGGCATACTGATTGGGGTGGGTATGCTTATTATGTTCCGTCACAGCTCAAGCCTGGGTGGGCTGGGTATCCTGGCATTCTATTTACAGAGTCGATTCAACATTCGGGCGGGTACGTTTCAGCTGTGCGTAGACACGGTCATACTGAGTGCGTCTTTCCTGTTCATAGACGCCTATCTGGTTCTGATTTCCATTTTGGCCGCATTGTGCCTCAACATGGTGATTTCGCTGAACCATCGTCCTGAGCGTTATTCATTACCTCAGAAGGCACAGCCAGTTAATGTGACACCGGAATCGACAACAGATGACGTTGAGCATCTGCACCCGCAAAATGGGTAACTACTTCACCATTGCTTCCCGCATACCTTCAGCTGATTGCCGGGAGGCATGGAGCGTTCGGGCATAATGCATTGCGCCCCACTCCGCTGATTTTTGCGGATTGCTCAAGCGCAGCTTTAGACCTTCTGAAAGTAACGGTAGCCATTTTTGAGCAAGGCCTCCTAAACACACTAAGGGAAGGGAAGAATCAGACAGCACTTTTTCTGCCAGGGCATTCAGGTAATCGGCCCCAGCCTGAATAATCTGTGCAGCCGAAGCATCGTGCTTTGCCAACGCAAATATACCCGGTGCAAGTTGGGCAAACTCACCGGGTTGTGCCCGATTAAGCCTTTCTACAATTTCTGTCGCGCTCTGGCATTGGTAAAAGCCAGTAACCAGCTCATATAATCCCTTCGCATCAATGATGCCATCAGCATGCAACAAGGCTTGTTGCACAGCTTGTCTTCCGAGCCAGGCCCCACTGCTCTGGTCACCCAGTTGGAAACCGTATCCACCGAGCTGATGTACGCGATACCCCTCAGCGGTTCTTTCAAGCGTCGCAGCACATGAGCCGGTACCTGTAATTATCACCGCGCCTTCCTCGCCGCCATGAGCGCCGATTAATGCAATTTGCAGATCGGAGGTGAATACAAAGCTGCCAAATGGATGTTCCCACTGCGTTAACAATTGTTGCGATGAGGGTAAAAATGCCCCAGCCAACCCTGCACAGACTGTTAAAGAACCACTGATTTTATCGAAGTTTAGCTCAGCGCTTGCAACCGCCGCTTTCACGGCATCCAGCATAGACTCCTGCGCAACGTGCTGATACCGGGCAATATTAGCAGGCCCACCCAAACCCTGGGCAATTGCATCACCATTGGCATTAAAAAGTATGGCCCGGCATTTGGTGCCACCACCATCAATCCCAACCCAATACTGCTGTTTACTTTTATTCATGCAGTTAACCCAATACGATGTCCAGTAACATCATTACAACGAACCCAATAATTAAGCTGAACGTAGCTATATTCTGATTACCGTTCTGGTGCGTCTCCGGAATGATTTCATCCGAAATAATGAATAACATTGCGCCGGCTGAGAATGCCAACGCCCAAGGCATAAAGCTCTCTGCTCCAGATACGGCAACGGCGCCGATTAGTCCGCCCAATGGCTCAACCATCCCACTGGCGACGCCAATGGCAGCGGATTTAGCCCGAGTATACCCCACCGACATCAAGGCCACTGAGACTGCCAGCCCCTCTGGCACATTCTGAATACCTATTCCCAATGCCAATGACAGACCATTGGCCATTTCACCGCCGGCAAAACCCACACCGACAGCCAGCCCCTCAGGAAAATTATGCAGTGTTATAGCAATAACAAACAACCAAATGCGCGCAACCTGTTTGTCTGAGGCTCCATCTCTTCCCGATACAAAGTGCTCATGGGGCACGGTCTGATGAATAAAAAACAGCAGGAAAGCCCCAACAAGCACTCCGGTACCTGCCACCAGCGCGCCTGCAGTCTCGCTTGAATAGAGCGTCGCACCATACTCAATGGAAGGCAGCAATAAAGAAAAAAACGTCGCTGCCAGCATAATCCCTGCTGCAAGACTCAACAGACCATCTTCCAGTCGCCTGGAGAGTGTTTGAATAAAAAATACCCCCAGACTCCCAACAGCTGTCCCGACACTGGCACACGCACTGGCGATAAAGCCGGCAAGGACAATATTTTGTACTTCCATGTCAGGCGTTAACCTTATCAACGTGCTCAATCACTCTGGGCACCCGGGTTGACACGCGGGTAGTCAGTTCATAGCTAATGGTACCGGCACACGTGGCAACTTCATCAACGGGCAACTGCCGCCCCCATAGCTCGACTTTATCCTGAAGCGTGACTCCCGGGATATCCGTGACATCAATAGTAATCATGTCCATGGAGACCCTGCCCACCAATCGGGCTCGCTGTCCGTTAACCACAACAGGCGTGCCCGTTGGACAATGCCGGGGGTAACCGTCTGCATAGCCTATTCCAACCGTCGCAATGATGCTGTCTCTTGGCGCAGTCCACGCCCGGCTGTAACCTACGGTTTCACCCTCTTTAATGCGATGTATTCCAATGACCTCCGCCTGCAAGGTCATGGCCGCCTGCAAATCCAGTTCTTGTGAAGACGTGTTCGCCAATGGCGTAGCGCCGTATATGCCAATGCCCAGCCGACACCAGGTTCCCCACTGTTCAGGGTGAGTAAGGGTTGCCGCAGAATTGGCCATACAAATCGGCATTTTGGTCTTTTCTGCAATTCGACTGAATTCCTCAAATTGCGTCGTATTAAACGGGTTATCCGGTTCATCCGCACACGCAAAATGGGTAACCAGCACACAAGCCTGCTCATGCAACCAGGCATGAGTATTCAGTACTTGAATTGCATCTTCTACAGAGAAACCCAGCCGGTGCATACCGGTGTCGACTTTTAGCCAGACAACGGGCCGTTGGTGCGGTGGCAAGTTTGACAGCCAGTCGAGTTGCACCCGGTTATGCACGACCAGAATGCTGTTTGATGTCTTTGCGGACAGACAATCCTGGACATCATGAGGTCCTTCGAGTACGACAACGGGTTGGGCAATACCAGCCTCCCGCAACGGACGGACTTCATCGCAAATAGCGACAGCAAAGCATTCACACAGGTCAGTTAATGCTTTGGCAACAGTGACAGCACCGTGTCCATAAGCATCAGCCTTAATAACAGCAATAGTACGACTTGGCAGCGATGGCTGCAGCCTGACATAGTTATGCTGTAATGCGCTGGGATGGATAATGGCGCGGGTCTGTCTACTCAACGACGCTGCTCTCTGTAATGAACATAAATCCTACAATACACTGCCTGCATTAATTAATAAATTCTTAATTTGAATTGTTCGCAGAATAATATATTCTAGACCAATACCACGAGTAAAAAATGATGTGGTTTACTATCAGTAACGTATAAATACAACGATGCAGTGAACACCGTTTGCGACATCATAACTCAGCTAGCTAATAGCGATAAAGTGGATACATGCTAACTCAATATACCAGCATCGATATGTTGCTTTTTGCCTTATACGGCTTACTGCTTGCGGTAAGCGGCTGGTACTTTAATCGCAAAGCCGCCTCCACCAGTGATTATTTTCTGGGTGGCCACGCAATGCCAGTCTGGATGGTCGCCATCTCGGTATTGGCGACATCGCAATCAGCAGCTACCTTTCTGGGCGGACCTGATCAAGGCTATCGAGGCAATCTGACCTACCTTGCCACTAACCTCGGTGCGTTTATTGCCGCATTTTTTGTGGCTCGTTTTCTTATTCCACGTTTCTACGCCCTAAACGCCTTTACCGTTTACGAATTACTCGAAAACCGCTTTGGCGCCCCCGCTAAACAACAAGCTGGCCTGATGTATTTATTTGGCCGGGTATTTGCCAGCGGGGCAAGACTGTACATGGCTGCACTGGCCGTTGCCATGATCCTGTTTGGCAATATCGATGCATCTAGTGTGATTACATCGACGTTACTCATCAGCGTGATTGGCTTAGTGTACAGCGTCTATGGCGGTATACGCACGGTAATTTACAGTGACGTGATGCAAGCAGTCACCTATATAAGCGCTGCGGTTGCCGTTATTGTAGCACTCTGGGTAGCGATCCCGGCCGATTTCAGTACAGTCTTCAATGCGTTACAGAACCCTACAGAAGGTCAATCAAAGCTCTTACTGTTTGACCCAAGTATTGATTTTGGCCCAACCGGTGTATTTACACTACTTTCTGTCTTTACTGGCTTCGTGCTGCTCAATATTGCGGCATTCGGACTGGACCAGGACATGACCCAGCGAGTATTAACCTGCAAAAATGCCCAGGAGGGCGCTAGGGCGATGTTGCTCTCTGTGGTGATGGTTATCCCTGTTATGCTGCTGTTTATCATCATCGGGCTATTGTTATACGTCTATTATCAGCGACCGGATATCATGAGTATGGGTACGGGTGCGCCTGTTCCTGAATTCGCAGGCGAACCGGTCACTATTTTCATGTATTACGTCCTGACTGACTTACCAGCAGGTCTGAAGGGCCTGGTGACGATTGGAATTTTGGCTGCTGCACTTTCAACATTAAATTCTGGTCTTAATTCGATGTCGAGCGTATTGATTCAGGATCTATACCGGCCGTGGAAGTTGAAGCAGCACGGTTCTTGTGCAGAAGAGCACTTTGTTAGCGCAGGCAGGATTGCCATGACGGTTGTCGCTCTGGCATTAGCACTCATGGCTTGTTTGTGCTATTACTGGCAACAATATTCTGATACGCCACTGTTGCAGTTTGCGCTTGGAGTCATGGTATTCTCCTACAGCGGATTACTTGGTGTGTACTTCGTCACGCTGTTTTCCAAGCGCGGGAGTCCGGCCTCAGTATTAGCAGCACTGATTGTTGGTTTTATCGTCCCACTGCTGCTACAACCTTATATAATGGAATGGTATTTGCCTGAATCCCTGCAGTTTTCGCTGGGATTCACCTGGCAGTTGGTAATAGGCGCACTAATAGCAGGTATGGTGTGCGCGGTCGGACAACCATCCGGCAAAGCTCGGCAGGAGGCCAGCGTACAATGTTGAGTACGCACGGTATTTTTTGTTTCGGACAGGCGCAAGCAAGCGTTAATTATTATGCTCATGACTAAAAACAATTCAGCAACCCTACTGGAACAACTCAATAAGATTGTCTCTGAAGGTCGAAACCCCAAAACCATGGATATCGACCTGTTGCCTACTATTTCTATTCTCGAAAAGATTAATCAGGAAGATGCGGGGGTCGCTGATGCCGTTCGCAAAACCATCCCCCATATCGCTAAAGCCGTCGATGCTATCGTGCCTCGGCTACAACAAGGTGGCCGCTTAGTTTACCTGGGAGCAGGAACCAGTGGCAGGCTGGGTATTCTCGATGCCGTTGAGTGCCGCCCAACTTTCAGTGTGTCTGAATCTGTCGTGATTGGCATAATCGCAGGTGGCGACACTGCCATTCGCCAAGCTATCGAAGGCGCAGAGGATGACAGCGTTCAGGGTGTGGCTGATCTCAAACACATTCAGTTCAACAGCAAAGATGTATTGGTTGCCCTGTCAGCCAGTGGCAGAACGCCTTATGCCATTGGCGCCCTTGAGTATGCCAATGAAACAGGTGCCGTATCCGTTACGGTTACCTGTAATCCTGGCTCTCCCATGATGGAGTGTGCGCAAATCGGTATTTGCCCGGTCGTAGGCCCCGAATGCATAACCGGCTCAACGCGAATGAAATCGGGTACCGCACAGAAGCTAGTATTGAATATGCTCAGTACCGCAAGCATGATTCGACTGGGTAAAACATACGAAAACCTGATGGTCGACGTCAATGCCACTAACCAGAAGCTAAAGGCCAGAGCGATTCGCATTGTTATGCAAGCTACGGACTGTAGTGAACAGGAAGCCAGTGAAGCACTGACCGCAGCGAACAATCATGCCAAACTTGCGATCCTCATGATCCTCACCGGGTTAGATGCCAGTAGAGCTGAAGCTATTCTGACTGAAAATAACGGCTTTTTAAGACAAGCTGTGCAGGCACAAGATTAAGACTTTTTGCTATCGGGACCCGTATGAAAGGACGAATGCCATTATTGCTCGCTGTGGTTTGTTGGCTACTGGCCAGCTTTCCGGTTAATGCATTAATAGTTGGTGCGGAGCAGCCAGCGGCTTACCTGACATTACTGGAAGGCAAGCAGGTAGGTCTGGTAGTCAATCAAACCAGCCAGGTCAGAGATCAACATCTGGTTGATTATCTTCTCTCTCAACACGTCTCGATTAAGTCTGTATTCGCCCCGGAGCACGGCTTTAGAGGAAAAGCAGGCGCTGGAGAAACCATTAGCGATGGCACCGATAAAAAAACTGGTTTACCCATTCGCTCATTATATGGAAAAACAAAGAAGCCAACGCCTGAAATGCTGACCGGCATAGACCTGCTGATATTTGATATACAGGATGTAGGCACACGCTTTTATACCTATATCAGCACCTTACATTACGTCATGGAGGCTGCGGCCGAGCAAGGTATTGAGGTGTTGGTGTTAGACCGCCCCAATCCAAACGGACGTTATGTGGACGGCCCTGTGCTGGACCCAGAATTCCAGTCCTTTGTTGGTATGCACCCCATTCCACTATTACACGGTATGACTGTGGGTGAACTGGCCCTGATGATCCGAGGTGAAAACTGGATTAACCAGGCGCACACGTTGTCTTTGACCGTAGTGCCGGTATTTCAGTACCGCAAAACCGATAACTATTCATTGCCCGTCCCCCCCAGCCCGAATCTGCCCAACGACCAGGCCATTACACTTTACCCATCACTATGTTTATTTGAGGCCACTGAAATCAGTGTTGGACGGGGCACGCCATGGCCATTTCAGGTTGTCGGGCATCCGGATATCGCATTAGGGGAATTCACTTTTACGCCCGTTTCCATGCCTGAGAGTGCGCCAAACCCAAAACACAAGGACACGCCTTTGCGGGGACTTGACCTGACTGACAGTCATATCAAAGGATTGGATTTGTCACTGTTGGTTTCGGCGATAACCACGTTTAATGACGCGAATGAAACGCTCATAGACCGCCCGCGCTTTTTTGATTTATTAAGCGGTACGGATGTCCTTCGCAACCAGCTGGAACAAGGTCTCTCCTCAGAGGCTATACGCGCTGGTTGGCAGCCTGAGCTCGAAAAATATAAAACACGCAGACAACCTTACCTGCTCTATCCGCTCCACTAACTGCTGACAACAGGCTATTCATGAGTAAAACCATTGGCATCGTTGTCGCAGGCTTGTTTGCACTGGTCCTGGTAGCCCTATGGATGGTGTACATTGTGACCAACAGCCCTTTGCTAAAGGCTGAACAAACACCTACTACGTCGACACAGCCGCAACCCAACGATAAGCAGGTTATACCGGAGCCTCAAGCAGTCATTTCCCGTAACGACACTAAAATGCCTGTAGGGCTGACTACGCTTTATGCGCCTCACTGGCTATTCAATGACAATATCAAATCACATATGGATGAACTTGCAGCGAAGTCAGCTGACGGGAACAGTGAAGCAGCGTTTATATTAGGTATGAATCTGCAGTTCTGCTTTTATGCGCCAGCCTCCTCAGAAGCACTGAATCAGGCGTTAGAGGACGCGGCTACATTTAGCGATGCCACTGCAGCCATCGCTCGAATCGAGACCAGGTTTCAATATTGTCAGGAAGCTACGCGCAAGGCAGGAAAACACTATTTCGATTATCTCGAACAAGCTGCGGCAAACGGATACGTCTTTGCACAACAGGCTATCGGCAACATTCATGCACCACGCTACATGACTGAGCGGGGCTTTGATGGATTGTCACGAGAAGACTTTATTGCAACCCGTGATGCATTTGTAGCCAGGCAACGTCATTATCTGCAACAAGCTGCAGAGCAAGGCAGTTTGCCCGCACTGGCCAGGCTAGCCCGGATGCATAACGCCCAGCAAACCGGTGCAGACAGTTATCTGAATGCGTTTGCGCTTAATCAGGTCGTGCTCGCTCTCACTGATGATAACGACATTTACAATCGCTACGATGGGTTCCAGCAGCGATTAATACAGTATCTTGATCCTGGTGAACAAGAGCGAGCCTACCAACTTGCGGAAGCGCTGCTGCTAAAAATCAACGCCAATGGCACGCTGGTCCCCTTGGAAAACTAGCTACCAGACACCGACGGGTTGCCGCGACGAAACTGAGACACCACTTCATTTGTACGCTCAAGCAGCTTTCTGCCGGGGCGGGATGCCTGAGTCAGTGCGATAAATAGCATATCAATGATCAATTCCTGGGCAGTACGCGCCAAAATGGATGAAAGGCGTGCTGACGCTTCCTCGGCCACTGAATACAGCTTCACATCAGCAGGTTCAGACACTGGCGTCGCACCATATTTGGTGATAGAGATGACCTTGGCATGGTTGTCTTTGGCCTGTTGTACCACATTCACGATTTCCCGGGTTGCACCGGATTCAGAAATCGCAATAACCACATCCGCCTCGCTAAACGTTGCGGCAACCGCCAGCTGAATGTGTCCGTCCGCTTCGGCAATCGCAACCATACCTAGCTTTTGCAGCTTAAATGAAAAGTCTTTGCTTACCAGTGCCGAGCCGCCAACCCCACAAATTAAAATGCGTTTGGCATTTTTAATGATCTCAACCGCTTTTTCGAATTCGACAATTTCGTTGAGGTTGCGGGTTTCATTGAGCACACTGATTTTGCTGCTCAACAACTTATCGGCCATCTGTTCAAAGCCATCATTTAGGGTAATTTTGCCATGTAACTGGGTGTTCGGCGTTTCGCGATTAAGTGCATCAATCACCGCCAGCTTAAAGGCTGGGTAGCCTTTGTAGCCCAACTTCTGGGCAAACTTAACCACACTGGACTGACTCACTCCCACTACATTTGCTAACTCCTGGGAAGACAAGTCCCGCACAGCATTTGGTGAGTCCAGCGTAAAGGTCGCCAATTTTGATTCACTGGCAGACAACGAGTGTTTAATGGCTTTAATTTTAACGAAGGCAGACATAGACAGATTACTTCCTACTCACCGGTTAGACCGCCGTGGCGACAACAACAACCTTGTTTATGAATTTTTTATTCAAATATAAACTAGTTGATACGAATATCAAAATCTCTTTAAATAAAGGATAGCGAGCAACGCTCCCTTAAATTATTCCAAACAGGTTACCGTAAATTATGCATACTGCCCATCCCCACCTACCAGCCAATTCCATTGCGTCAATGTGGGATGAACAGCATTTTCCCGGTTTGAATAAACCTCATATACGCTACAGCGATATCAAACACATAGTGGCAGATATTGCTCAGGATAAGCGGGTGCAAAGTAATGTTATCGGTTATTCCTGTGCAGGTACCCCTATCAACCGATTATCTGTCGGTCATGGCCCTTTGGTCCTGCTGGCATGGACTCAAATGCACGGCGATGAACCCACCGCCACAGCGGCAGTGTTGGACTGGTTGCATATTTTATTATCCCAGACACAGCCATCACTGGACGCAAACTGGGCGTCACTGGTTACACTACACATTATCCCCATGCTCAATCCGGACGGCGCAGAGCAGCGTACCCGGGTGAATGCCCAAGGTATCGATATAAACCGGGATGCCAAAGCGCTGCAATCTCCCGAAGGCAGAATACTGTGGGAGCAGGTAACCACGTTAAAGCCTGACGTCGCCTTTAATCTGCACGACCAAAACCCCTATTACACGGCGGGAGAACAAGGCGAAGCAGCGACGATCGCCTTTCTTGCGCCTGCATTTCATGTCGATAAGCATGTAGACGCGCCGCGATTGCGTGCCAAGCAACTGATTGCCTGCATGGCTGATGCTATCCGGCACTGGCTACCCCGTCATGTAGGACGCTACGACGATACCTATTCGCTTCGTTCATTTGGCGACAATATTGCAGCAACCGGAGCGAGTACCATCTTAATCGAGTCCGGCGCCTACCCCGGCGATCCCTGTCGCCAGACAGCCCGAAAAATGAATGTTGTAGCGTTGCAAACTGCGCTTGAAGCCTTGCTAAGCAATCAGTATATGAAAAAGTCGCTGGCTGACTATTACAGTATCCCGGACAACGTGGAAGATGGCTTGGTCGATATTAAATTCAACCAGTTGCGACTTACCTGCTTTACTGAAGAATTTAACGCGGATATCAGCGTAAATGTGTGCAGGAAATCGGGAGAGGCCACGATTCAGCATATTGGCGATTTATCGGTACAGCAGGCCTTTGACTATCCGGCCTCCAGCAACCTGCGTGTACTCCCGTTACAGGGGGAAGTGGTAAATGAGCCATTTATACTAACTCAACAAAGTTATTTGGACCGCCTGGCAAAAGGCATCGTCTATTTCATTGGCAGCCCGGATAACATGACCAATGAATCTGAATTGCCCGTTTTATGTTTACCTGACAAGCTGGAACACCCCTGGTTAAAAGCAGACAGTCCGGCATTCTGGATCATGCAACACGACAATGGTAGCACCGTTGCCGTGCTGAATGGACAGCCTATCCAGGTGACTAAAGCCTGTTGACCTTAGCTAATAATGATTCGCTTATAAGCCAGTAACGAACCATCCGCGTTCTGTTGCAGGTCAAACAGATAATCGTCATCACTACTGCGGAAAACAGTATCACTGGACAAATGTGTATCTGGTTCACCCCGTGACGAATAGTCGCTGTGGGTAGTACAAATTGCATCGACGAATTCATCACTGAATGCAAACTGTGAGACGACTTCGTCATTGTTGTTGTTTTTCACTCTGAAGTGGATGTGGATCACGCGACTCGAATACCAGCCTGGGAAACAGGATGCAAAATCAACCCGACCGGCACTATCCGTAACTTTAATCCCCCGGAACCATTTAGCGGCGAGTGCATCGCTGTCATTACCGGTACAAAAGCTGGAATTAAACCCATTGGCATCACTGCTGTCGCTGGTATCACCCGAGTAAATGCCTTCTACATCGCAATGCCAAACTTCAATCTCATAGCCTGATAGCGGATTACAGTTAGCATCAACCAACTGCAGACACAGCATCATAGGCAGCCCTGTTTGCCCTTCAGAGATGTCATCGCGGTATTCACTGTCAAAATAACATGGCCCTTCCGTTAATGATTCGGTCAGTTCAACCGAACAGGTACTGCTGCTGTCGAACAGACTATCGTCAGGAAAATTTTCTGTTATTGACGATGTTCCGCCGGTTGCCCAGTCAGTCGTTGTGGTAACACCACTGTTAGTAGTACCGGTTCCAGAAGACGACGAACCACTGCTGCCCGTTGAACTCCCGGAGCCTGAGGACGTCGATGATGACGATACGGCTGTCGTCGCAGTACTGCCACCGCCTCCGCAGCCGATAAGACTTAACACAGGCGTTGCCACAGCCGCGCCTAGTAAGGTACGAATAACGCGACGACGCTGAATAATTTGATTTGAATTTAACGGTGATTGACGGTCCACAACGATATACTCCACTTAAACCATGAACCAGTTTGGCAGTTCACAGCGTGGTTAATTCATATCTTTACGGAAGTTTTACACTATCATCGAGTTGATGTTTGAGTGCCTGATTAAAGCGTTTCATAAAGTCGGAATCGACGCGAAGCCGGCTGAACATGAAGTGCACAGGCGTTTGATTGATAACCGCCTTGCTTACTTCCAAATCAGTAATAGCCAACTGCTGGCCTGCTTCCTTCAGCACATTGATATCACCAATCACAGCTGACACCCTACCCAGTTTCAGTAACTGCATACGTCTCAACGTTCCCTCTGCGTGAACAAGCTGAGACGGATAGGTTTCCTGAATATGGTACCTGAACCATTCACCAAACCAACCACTGTTATTTACTGCAACAAGATCGCCTTTTTGCAACACTCGCTCAAGCTCAACGTCAGTCCAATCCGGATATGCAGACCGACGATACGCTAACACAATGGTTTCTAATCGATAGGGTATGGAAAAATAATTTTGTTCGCGGCGTTCAGTGGTAGATACCGCGCCCAGGGTAACATCAACATGACCTCTGGAAATATCCAGCCGCATTCGCTGTTCAGGTAAATCGACAGCCAGAATCTCGTAATCCATGTGCGCAAGCGTGCGCTCCAACAGCGTGTAATCCTCCCCTGTTGCTTTGCCAGAGCGATCAAGGTAGACATAGGGCATCCAGTCGTCAGACATGGCGAGATACAAGGTTTCTGTTGCCTTCGACACGCCTGGGATGACTGAAATAAGCAGTGCCATGCAAAGCATTTGCTTAAACAGGTTGGCTATCATTTTGAAATCCTTTTACTTTCAATGGGCTTACCCTACCAGCCCTATTGTGCCTTTGACCCCTTAGTCAGGTGGACAAACCAGCACTACATGACACCTCACGTCATACTCGCCAGAACAGATTACGCCGATACATCCATCGCAGCGGCAAATAGCACACAAAACAAAATAGCAGCGCAAAGCACAAGGAGGCGAGCTTCGGATCACTGACAACTTGAGTAATGGGCTGATAAATCCACTGTTTCAACGACGCGCCATCAACCCGAATCATCAACAATAAACGGGTGAAGATACCTGCAATCATGTAAAGTGCGATACTGTTTGTTCCGGCAACCAGTAGTGGAGAGCCAGGCCTAAACCACTGAAAACGCTTTTCCAGTGTTATTGCCGCCCATAGTAAGTACACCAGAATACCACTGGTTATAATCACAAACGTCGGTGTCCAAAGTGCTTTATTGATAGGAATCCAGGTCGACAATGCTGCGCCGGCACAGATCCCTAATAAGGCAAAATTCAGCAATTTGGTGGGGCAGCCGTTTTCCACAAGCATGTAGCGCCCTGCCACCACGCCCAATAAGCAACTGCTCACTGCTGGAATGGTCGATAGCAGCCCTTCTGGATCAAACGCAAACGGACTCGCTTTTGAATAGTAAACGTGCTCACTACCCAACCACAGATTGTCCAGATAGGCAGCCAGACTGTTGCCATGTAACCATAATCCCTGAAATATCTGCCCATCAGCAGTGGTGTAAGGGACAAGACTCATGAGTAGCCAGTAGATAAAAAGCAGTCCGATCGCAACTGAAAACAGCCAACGGCGCGGCACGACACACATGATCAAAACTGTCAGGGCATACACGATACCCAGTCGTTGTAAGACCCCAAGATAGCGAAGAGAAGACAGTCTGGATGCTACCCAGTCGTACTGTGGTGCAGAAAAGTCATACCAGAACAGGTACAAAAACCACCCTAATAACACCAGTGTTCCTCCGCGCTTGAACGCGGTAAGCAACACGCAATAGAGATTCGGTGCGCGGTCTAATACTCTGGGAAGCTGAATGGCGATGGTCACGCCCATAACAAAAATGAACCCGGGAAACACCAAATCCGTTGGCGTGAGTCCATGCCACTCTGCGTGCAAGAGAGGGCCGTAAACATGTTGCCATGAGCCTGGATTGTTCACCAGCAACATGGCAAATATCGCCACCCCCCTCAGTGCATCAAGTGCGTGAACACGCGGTGTCATTCAATCGTTACCGGTGATTGTCCTGGCATGGCAATATGCCCAAGCAACCCTGCGGCCAGCGCAGAAAACACCGCGCCTTCTGCCACTTCACCTTTACTGGTCGAACTGACGGTTACATTGTACCCGAACGTCGCGACCCCAGCGTCGACCACTTCGCGGTATTCACTCAACATATAGGGCGTGCGAAGCGCAACCATGACTGTCGGAACCTGACGCGCCCTTGCCTGCTCAGCCAACAGTCTCACCCATCGATCGATGGCAGTTTTGTCGGGTCTCGCTTTCCAGCTTGCCAGGTCATCCATTCCCCCCATCTCAACCATGCTGTGCTGAGGTGTAATATCGCCAATGATAAGCGCATCAGCACTGAGTAACGGCGTTAAATCAGGTTGTGTGGCAATGCGGTTCAGTGACATACACACGGTAGAAACCCCTTTGCCATGTTGCGCCATAGCGCCAGAGAGCGCCTCACATCGCGCTTCATCCGGCATCACCAATGCAAAATGCTTCCCTTTTAGTGGCAGTGCCCCTTTGTCGAACACTTTAGTCAGCGCGGCTTCTGCGAGTTCACGCTCGGTATGTTGATTGTCAGGCATCGGTAACTGTTGCTTTGCGTCAGCAATACGCTTAGCCAGCGGCTCTGCAGTGAACTCATCCAGAGCATAGGCCTGCTTTGCAGCTAAAATTCGCTGCAATGACGTGTCCATAGCAGCAGCATCCAGCTCCCCTTGTTCTCGAGCATCGAGCCATTGCTGATATAAGGTCCAGAATTGCCCGATACCTTCAGGGTTGCGAATTGCAAACGGCATTAATGCAATATCAGCACCTGCGTTGAACGTCATCACTACCGCATCACGATGATCAACAAACTGCGCGATGCCTGCCATATCAAGTGCATCAGTAACAATAAGTCCGCTGTAGCCCATTTTTTCGCGCAGTAAACCGGTGAGTATTTTCTGGGATAGCGTGGCTGGCAGCATTTTTTGTTCACCGTCTTTTGTGGTGAACGTCGTGTCATCCAGTTCAGGGTATTGAATATGCGCAGTCATGATCATAGCGGGGTAATCAGACTGCGCTATGGCATATCGAAATGGCAATAGATCTACTGCTTCAATAGTCTGTGCATCATGGTCTACTTTCGGCAAGCCGGTATGACTGTCCACATGTGTATCACCATGTCCCGGGAAGTGCTTCAGAGCACTCATCACCCCATTCTTTTGAAGTGCGGACACGGCAACAGCCCCCATTTCAGCGACGAGTTCTGCTGATTCACCATAAGAACGCACATTGATAACCGGATTATTGGCGTTGACATTTACATCTACCGTGGGGGCAAAATTCACATTGAAACCCATTAACCGTATCGATTGGGCAATACCCGCGTTCACTCTGGCGGAAAAGTCGGTACCATGTTTCGGGTAGGTTGCACCGATTGCCATATTACCAACAAAACGGGTGGCGACCGCGTCAGGCAAGCGAGCAACCCGACCGCCTTCCTGATCAATGGCCACAAACAAGGGCGGCAGGCCGGCTTCTTTTGCGGCCGCTTGTAGCTGATAATTAAACTGAACGACTTGCTCAGTGGCCTCCAGATTCTCGGCAAACAGAATAACGCCACCAATGTGCCCCTTCTGAATCACGTTTTTTAGCGCAGGAGTCAGCGTGGTTACCGGTGTTTTACATTGATTTTCAGCAGTACCGTCTTCGCAGTAGTAACGCAAATCCAGCATCAGCTTTTGCCCCAACCATAACGGAGACTCTCCGGAAGACGAGCAGCTCGTCGTAACGCTCAGCATAGCCAGCACTCCCAACACACCATAAAATCCTCGCAACATAATACCCGCTTTCCGAATCGCTGTTTCAATATTCATTCAGCTTACCCGATTCACCACAAAAAATAAATTATTCCAAACACGCTTATAACCTGACGTTGGACACCCATAAAAGGACGATGACACCGATGCTCTGAAGTCAATTACCCAATCGTCATACGACATTAATGTCGCGATAAAACCCTACATCTAAACGCATAAGACCGATTAAACCGACAACTGAGCGACTTGGAATATTTTATTATTTACAATCGGTTTAGGTATTGCTAATTTGGTAAAAATACCGTCTATTCGAACTGGAAACACCGTGATAAAACGCGTACTTCGCTCCTCACTAGCGCTGTTGTTGTGCACTGTACTGATAATCAGTTGCAGCAGTCGTAACGTGATTCAAATGCCATCCAGCAATTACGGCGAACGGGTGAAGTCATTGGTGATCCACTTTACTGCTATAGATTACGCCAAATCGGTTGACGCATTAGTCAAAGAGGGCGGTCTAAGCGCGCACTACCTGGTACCCGAATCAAACGACCCATCTGATCCTGTTGGTAACCCTCGTGTCATCCAGCTTGTAGACGAAAATAAACGTGCCTGGCACGCAGGCAAGAGCTACTGGCAGGGTCGCTCAGGACTGAATGACCATTCCATTGGCATTGAAATCGTCAACGTCCCCACGTGTGAGCGCGATGGCCAACTCGGTCCCTCGCTTGCTGAGCACGGTAATAACCGACTGTGTTTGTTTCCTGATTACGATCCCAAACAAATTGAAGTCGTTATTGAGTTAGCGAAAGATATTTTGTCGCGAAACCCGGATATTCATCCAACGGCCGTCATCGGTCACTCCGATATCGCGTTTAATCGTAAGAACGATCCCGGCCCGCGGTTTCCTTGGTATGAACTTTACCAAGAGGGCATTGGCGCGTGGTACGACAATGATACGCTCGCACATTACTGGAAGCAGTTTAACGAACAACCCGCATCAGTCGGGTTAATTCAGGCCGCTTTCCGCGCGTATGGTTACGGAGTAATAGAATCCGGTATCAAAGACAACAGTACACTTAACGCTGTATCGGCGTTTCAAATGCACTTCCTGCCATGGCATGTTACCGGTGAACCGGACAGTCGCACTGCTGCTGCGTTATTTGCTCTACTTGAAAAGTACTTCCCGGCCAGTGCTGAAAACCTGCTGGCCCGCTACGATAAGGAACTACAGCCGTCTGAGTTATTAGCCTATGAACCCAAGTATGGGCAAGTGGATGTGCTCGTCCCTGATGCTGAGCCTTCCAAGCGCGCTTATGTGAATGACCGCTTTGCATTTAAGGGCTATAAAGGGCGCGGAGACATAATCATTGAAGCAAGAGAGCCGACCCGGGCAACCATTTCAGTGAATGGTGAAACGTTGAATGTTGATCAACCGTTTATACCGGGTACGCCTTATCAATACTCCTTGGCCCGTCGTACCCGTACTGGCCTGAATACACTGTTGGTCGAACAGGTGGAACCATCGTCAGCGGCATTGCGTGTCACCGTTCCCTTCCCTACATTGGTCGACGACACTGCAAGCTATGTACACCAATTCAGCGACGTAGATTCGCTGATTAACCAGGAAATCGATGCTGGTTTCCCGGGTGCGGTATTACTGGTAATCAAAGACGGTGCAATCATTAAGCGCAGTGCTTACGGTTATGCAAAACGCTATGATGAAGCCGATCGACCACTTGAAACCCCCCAGCCCATGCGCACTGACACGGGCTTTGATCTGGCATCGAATACAAAAATGTTTGCGACGACATTTGCGCTGATGCGATTAGTAGAAACCGGCCAACTGGATGTATCCAAGCCCATTCAGTTTTATCTGCCAGAGTATCAGGGGGACGGCCGCGAAGCGCGCAGAGTGAGTGACTTACTTTCGCACAAGTCCGGCTATGCGCCGGAGATCCCATTTCACAAACCGGACAATCCGCTTGGCCCGGCCTTTTACTCTCAGGATAAGCAGCGAACATCTGAGTTACTGGTAACACAAGTACCCTTCAATATTGGCAACGGGCTCACCACGGCTTACAGCGATACCAACTTTATGCTATTGGGATTGCTGGTTGAACGCATCACTGGACTGCCACTTGATCAATACTGCGAAGAGCAGCTATACACCCCATTAGCTTTGACAAATACGCGCTTTAACCCCCTATTGAAGGGCCATCAGAGCGACGAGTTTGCAGCAACGGAACTGATGGGCAACACCCGCGGCGGCAGACTGGACTTCCCGAACATTCGTACTTATACACTGCAAGGAGAAGTCCACGATGAAAAAGCGTTTCATGCCATGCTGGGCGTGTCTGGGCATGCTGGCCTGTTTTCCACCGCTGACGACCTTGCCGTGATGGCGCAACTCCTGCTAAATGGGGGCGGCTACGGCAATGTTCAGTTGTTCGAAAACAGCGTGCTCAACGCCTTTATTAAGCCAGACAACAAGTTCTGGAGTTTTGGCCTGGGATGGCGGCGGGCTGCAAATGGTGTTAATCGTTGGCACTTTGGCCCATATGCCAGTGAGCAGGCATTTGGACACACCGGCTGGACAGGTACGGCGACAGTTATCGACCCAGCTCTGGATTTGGCCGTCATCCTATTGACCAATGCCCGACATTCGCCCATTGTGGAAGATGACGATGGCAATCTGCAATTTACCGGTAAAACCTTTGAAACCGGTAAATATGGCAGTATTGTATCGCTGGTTTACGAGGCGGTGCTCAACCGCTGATCCCAGGCATTACTGCCACACCAAAAGAACAACAACAGGGCTTTACACTATGGAATGGGTTTCCATTATTCCACCGCTGGTTGCGATATTGATTGTTTTCTGGAAGAAAGAAGTCATTATGGCGCTGCTCATGGCGGTACTGTGCGCTGAAGCACTTATTCTTCTAACCACCGCTGAAGGCAGTTTACTTCTTGCACCGATCACCTCTATTGAACGCGTTGTTGATGTTGCTATCAGCGCAGGCAATACACGCATATTATTGTTCAGTGTACTGGTAGGCGCATTACTTGCGTATATTCGCGATTCCGGTGGTGTCACCGCGACGGTCAACTGGTTAACACAGCGTGGCGTTGCCCGAAGTCGTCGCCAGGTAGGCGGATTAACCATGGC
This sequence comes from Aestuariibacter sp., assembly GCA_017794925.1. Taxonomy (GTDB): domain Bacteria; phylum Pseudomonadota; class Gammaproteobacteria; order Enterobacterales; family Alteromonadaceae; genus Alteromonas. The sequence goes on from CP051238.1 coordinate 242,691, forward strand.
GACCGGCATTGTGGTTTTCATTGAATCAAATTTAAGCGTGCTCACCGCGGGTATTTTTGCCCGGGGCCTGTTCGACAAGTTTGGCATGAGTCGGGCACGACTTGCTTATCTCATCGACAGCACCAGCGCGCCCGTCTGTATTCTTATTCTGCTAAATGGCTGGGGTGCATTTGTACTGGGCATGCTGGACACCTACGATTTACCCGAATCGTCGGCCAGTATTCTGTGGGGCTCAGTCCCCTTTAACTTTTACGCCATTATCGCCTTAGCCATTGCAGCTTACACGGTCTTTGCCGACAAGGTTCACGGCCCAATGGCAAAAGCGGAGCAACAACTAAGCAGTAACCAGCAGTCGTTAGAGGCAGCGCCAGCCACCAAAGCCAGCTACATGGTAGTGCCTATTGTGACCATGGTCGTCAGTATGGTGGGCTTTATGCTGTGGACCGGTAACGGCGTGTTGTCACAGGGAAGCGGCAGTAAATCCGTGCTGTACGCCACTATTCTTGCAACGGCGGTCGCCTACCTCATGCTGGTATTTGGCAAGAGATTTACCCATCACGAAGCGGTAGCAACCGGCTTCAAAGGCATGGGGGAAATTCTGCCGCTGGTCACTATTGTACTGCTTTCACTCACCTTGGGCAGCAGCCTGAAAGTGCTGGGCACCGGCGTATTCGTTGCCGGGCTGGTTGGTGAGTACTTACCTGTTGTTTTAGTGGTACCCATGCTGTTCATTGCCGGTGCGATCATGTCATTCACCACAGGGACATCCTGGGGCACCTTTGCTATTCTGATCCCCATTGGCGTGCCGCTCATTCAACAACTGGGACTACCTCCTTCGCTGGTGATTGGTGCCATTCTGGGTGGCGGAGTATTTGGTGACCATTGCTCGCCCATATCAGATACCACGGCAGTTTCATCCATCGCTTCCGGCTGTGATTTGCTGGAGCACGTAAGAACCCAATTGCCCTACGCTCTGGTTGGCGGCGGGCTGACACTCATAGCTTACCTGATCACAAGTATTATAATGGTGGGATAACAATGCGAATTTTACTGATTACATTCGGGCTACTTGGATTAGTAGCCTGTTCAAACCAACCTTCTGAACAACCTTCTTCAGATTACGCGGTTGCCATGCCCGACAAATTTGGCGCACAGGTCGCCATGGACGTATTAGAACAAGGTGGAAATGCGGTTGATGCTGCCATTGCAGCGCAGTTTGCGCTGGCAGTCACCTACCCGGAAGCGGGCAATATTGGCGGCGGCGGCTTTATGACAATCTACATCGACGGTCAGCCTGACTTCCTGGACTACCGTGAAATGGCGCCAGAAGCTGCGTCACGCGATATGTACCTTGACGAAGACGGCAATGTTCACCCTACTGACTCTTTGTTTGGCGCAAAAGCGTCTGGTATTCCCGGCACCGTTGCCGGAATGTGGGAAGCGCACCAAAAATACGGCAAACTGCCCTGGGCAAGATTGGTTCAGCCTGCGGTAACGCTGGCCAAAGACGGCTTTCATGTTCCTCCTAAACTGGCTAGTCGTGTTAGCCGTTACATCAAACGCTTACGGGATAAAGAGCGTGACAGCAACTTCGAACACTATTTCGGTGAAGCCTCTGAGCCAGAAGTGTTGTTTACACAGCCTGAATTAGCGGCAACGCTGGCCCGCATCCGCGATCGAGGGCCTGATGGCTTCTACAAAGGTGAAACCGCTGACGCTATTGTTGCCTACATGCAAAAAACCAATGGCCTGATGACCCACGATGACCTTACCAACTATCACGCAAAATGGCGCACGCCACTGGCATTCGATTGGCGTGGTTACAAAGTGGTTACTGCCCCGCCGCCAAGTTCAGGGGGTATAGCGGTAGCACAGTGGCTGGGTATGGTTGATACGGTGCTAAAGACCAATATTATGCCTGCGCACAATTCTGCACCTTACCTGCATATGGTTTCGGAAGCAGGAAAACGTGTATTTGCAGATCGTGCCGAGTATCTGGGTGACCCGGATTTCTTTGATGTGCCGCAGAGTGAACTCATGCAACCTGCCTATATCGAAAGCAGAGCAAAAGACATTAATCTGACAGCCATTTCACCCACAGAAGGTATTGCACCCGGCTTACATGAAAGTGAAGACACCACCCACTTCTCTATCGTCGATAAGTGGGGCAACGCGGTTTCCAACACCACCACTATTAACCTGAGTTTCGGGGCAGGCGTGGTTGCAGAAGGTGCAGGCTTCCTGCTAAATGACGAAATGGATGATTTCAGTGCCAAGCCCGGCGTGCCAAATTTCTTTGGTGCAATAGGTGGCGAAGCCAATGCCATTGAACCTTATAAACGCATGCTGTCTTCCATGACACCCACCATTGTACTTGAAGACGACAGCGTGAAGCTGGTTACCGGCTCGCCTGGTGGTACGACGATTATCTCTTCTGTGACACTGTCGATCTTTAACACCCTGCTATACGGCATGACGGCGGAAGAAGCCGTGAACAGCCCGCGTTTCCACCATCAGTTGTGGCCTAAAGACACAATCCGGGTTCACGATGGATTTAGTAAAGCAACGTTAACCGCGTTAGAAGCGATGGGCTATACCATCGACGACCGCCGCTTTGGTGATCTGCACCTTATTCTCAATGAAGACGGTAACCTGTCTGCTGCTTCAGAGAAAAACGGCCGTGGTAAGGCAATAGTCCGCAGCACCCAATAACGCAGTTGGCTAAGGGAGTTTGCGACACGCAGCTCCCTCATTAAACGCACTCGTCCTGTTCTTTTAAGTAATCCGACAGCGCCTTGCCCTTTTCATCCCGAAACCGTTGTGGCGATACGGAAAAGTCCGAAATCCGATCCAGCCGGAAATTCCTGAAGTTCTGACGCATTTCACACCACCCAGCCAACAGCCAGATTGGGCTAAATGAAATCAATGCCAAAGGGCGAATTGTCCGCTCGGTAACCTGGTCACTCAGATCAAGGTAACTGAATGTGACAAATTGCTTTCGCCTGATACATTCGCGCACCTCGGTAAAATTCACTTTCCAGGGAATTTTATAGCGACTAGGTGCTGAAAACGTGCTGATTTGGGTAAGTTCATGAATCATCGGCGCAGTCAGTGTTGCCTGTATTTTCTGATAAGCACTTTTCGCTTTACGTGCAAAGGCATCGTCCGTCCAGTTGCTCACCATGCCAATGCCCAATGCTATGGCTTCTATTTCATCAGCATCAAACATAATTGGCGGCAAGTGGTACTGTTTATCAATTACATACCCAACCCCCGCCTCGCCGGTGATGGGAATACCGTTGTCCATTAAATCCTGAATATCCCGATAAATGGTTCGCGGGCTGACCTCAAATAATGAGGCCAGGGTATCTGCCGTAACGGCCTGATGCATCCTTCTCAGATGATGCACAATTTCGTTGAGTCTTTCCGCCTTTCGCATTTGTTTGTCGTCCGTTGTTCGGGGAGATCCAAGAATAGAAAAACTCTACTGACACTTACTGTCAGGAGTCAACGAATACTATGAATGCGTCTGTTAACCAACAACCATAAAGGAGACAAAGATGATTGGTTATATACTGGTAGGCACGGCTGATTTAGCACGAGCAGGCGCATACTACGACGCGTTATTAGGTACGATTGGCGCTGAGCGGTTTATGGAACAGGACAATTACTTTATTGCCTGGGCCCGGAATCAAGGGGAAGTCTCTTTTGGCGTTACACTGCCATTTAACAAAGAGCCCGCAAGCGTTGGCAATGGCAATATGGCGGCGTTTGCACTGGATACGCCAGAGCAAGTAAACGCTTTTTACCAAAAAGCCCTGGCGCTGGGCGGTACCTGTGAAGGTAAGCCAGGTTTTAGACCAGAAGATGCAGAGAGAGGCTTTTACGCCGGTTATTTTCGCGATTTGGATGGGAACAAGCTAAACGCATTCTGTATGGTCCAGTAACGCATTTACGTAACTAACCGCGGTATACTGTAAACGTTGCAGTATGCCGCTTCTACCAGAACATAGAACAGCGAAATTATTTAAGTGATAAAGCCGGGAGATAGCCGGTATAAACGCCGATAGCGCAACAGATGATAACCAGACCAATCATGGCACACGTAAAGCCGGTATGTGCTCGGCGCTGACTAAAAATAGCGCGATTATGTGATTTGGAGCGGGGATAAAAACCCAGGGTCACTATTTTGCATACGGGCCAACCAAGCGCATAACAAATCCCCCAGAACAGCCAGTCTATGAGTACTTTGGTAACAGAGCGAGGACGCCCCCGATGACCATCAGATAGTATCTCGTCACGCATGTTTCGCTCCTTTATTCTTTTTGTTTTGGTTGCGAGTAATTTTGTTGGACAGTTTTAGTTCAATTTAGTTTCCGTTAATTCGTACTGGCTGTTGTGCAATAGCTGAGCCTGGGCAATTTTCTGCTCAGATTCTTCCTTGGACATCACATTTTGCTCCACTAACCATTGGAACTTTCTGATTTCATTTTCCAGTTCGTTTTCAGGGTTGACGTCACCATACCAATCCAAAAGCTGAGCTTTTCGACGCTGATGCAGCGTTTCAACAATTTGTTGGTGATGCTTATCCTGCATAACCAGCACGTTACCATGTTCGGTTCTGAAAACTGAGTAGCGGGTTTTGGAAAAATGCGCCCACAGCACGCAAGCCATCCCAACCATGAGCCAAAAACCTTTGCCAGACAGGCTTAACTCATTAAATACAGCCCAGCCTATCTGTGCCACGCCTAACGCAATCCACAACAAACCCACATTGCGTAGCCATTCATTTTGCTCAATGGACACCGATGATTTTATTGGGAAATCAACGTAATTGAGGTCGAAGTCTCCCGACCCCGATTTATCTTCATAAGCGAAATTGAAGTGGTCGTCCCTGAGCGTAAAAACCTGCTTCACGCCGCGTTTCTTCTGGATAAACTCCATTTATCTCATTCCCTTAGTCAAATCAAACACTGTAAGGACAGCATCGAATTACAATATACTCATACTAACAATATGTTAGCTAAAAAGGCCAGCAACATTTTGCACACTTTTTAATCTACCGCAAACAGTTGGCCCATATCCTTAAACGCTTTAAATTCAAGCGCATTGCCAGCAGGGTCCATAAAAAACAGTGTCGCCTGCTCCCCAGCCTGACCCTTAAACCGAATATAGGGTTCAATCACAAAAGACACGTTTGCAGCCACCAGCCTGTCAGCAAGCTGCTGCCAGTCCTCCATGGTGAGCACGACACCAAAATGCGGAACCGGAACACTATGCCCATCGACACTATTGTATTCCGGTGGGGTTGGCATGCGTTTTACACAATGCGTAACTAACTGGTGGCCGTACAAATCCCAGTCAATCCAATGGGTATCACTGCGGCCTTGTTTACAGCCCAACAAGTCGCCGTAAAACTCGCGAGCGTTATCTAAATCGTCTACCGGTATAGCTAAGTGAAACGGCTGCGTCATGACTGAACCCTAAATCGAATAGTAAAAGTGTCTGAGTATTTTCGTGAATGCAACGACATGATGGCAAAGCGGAACATATTAAGAATATAAAACAATAAACGCAAAGCGCTGCTGTTTGGTTTGAGGCGATTGGCCGTTTTCCGTAGGCAAGACAGCTTCTTCAGTGATATTCGGCAAATGCGCCCCGTCGCTAAAGTAATTTTTTCAACAAGTAACGCTTGCGTACACTGGAAGGGGCGTAACGAATGGCAACATCAAACCAAAAACTGCGCTTCATCACGCCTTTCTGATGCGAAAACGTATCGAACCCGAATTTACCATGATACCGGCCCATACCACTGTACCCGGTTCCGCCAAAGGGCAGTGCCGGGTTTGCCATAAACATCATTACGTCATTAATGCACACACTGCCTGCACTAATTTCGTCAACAATCTGTTGTTGAACTAACTGGCGCTGACTAAATAAGTAAGCCGCTAATGGCTTTGGTCTGCGTTTAACGAAGTCGAAGGCTTCCTGCACACTGCTCACTTCAAGTAATGGCATGATTGGGCCGAAGATTTCTTCCTGCATTACCGGACTGTCGATGTCGGGATTCAGCACAACGGTTGGCGCAATGCGTAAGGCAGACTCATCTACCTGACCACCCATGACAACATTTTGCTGCTGCATGTAACCACGTAACCGATCAAAGTGCGTTCGGTTAACAATGCGACCGTAATCCGGGCTTGTAAGCGGTTGTGCGCCATACTGCCGACTGATCTCTTGCTCAAGTAACGTCAGGAATTCCTTTGTTACACTGCGCTCAACCAACAGATAGTCGGGCGCAATACAGGTTTGTCCGGCGTTAGTCCATTTCCCCCACACGACACGTCGTGCACTGGTAGCCAAATCGGTATCACTGTCGATAATACACGGGCTTTTGCCGCCAAGTTCCAGAGTTACCGGTGTCAGGTGTTTGGCCGCAGCCTGCATAACAATTTTGCCGACGCGATCGCCGCCGGTATAGAAAATATGGTCGAATGCCAGTTCCAACAATGCTGCCGCTTCATCTTTACCGCCTTCGATAACGGCAATTGCATCACCATCCAGATAACGAGGAATCAACGAAGCCATCAGTGTAGAACTGGCCGGTGATAACTCAGAGGGCTTTAAAATGGCGCAGTTACCTGCTGCCAGGGCCGCGATGTAGGGAGCCAACGTAAGTTGTATCGGATAGTTCCAGGCACCAATAATCAGTACCGTACCCAAAGGTTCCGGCTGGATAAAACTGCGTCCAGGCTGCGCAACGATTGGCGTACTGACTCTGGTTGGCTTCATCCACTGTTTTAAGTGCTTCTTGGTGTGCTTAATGTCGCTAAGTAAAAAGCCAACTTCGGTAGTCCAGGCCTCACTTATACTTTTACCCAGATCCTCCGCAAGTGCTTCACACAGTGCTTTCTCATTCTCTGTAAGCAAACGCTGCAAGGCATCCAACTGTGCTTTTCGCCACGCATAGGTACGTGTTTTGCCAAGCTGAAATGTTTGCTGTAATCGCTCAAAAGATTGCGCAATGGAATGAGTTTGCGACATATTGTATCTACTCCACCTTAACTGGACCGACCTATCGTAACACTATTTGATAGCAGTCCGCACTGTAGATTAGTGTCGTAAGCGTTGTAACCTGATAGCATACCGCAGGCATAAAAAAGCCCCGTTTTACGGGGCTCTTGAATACAGGGTTAGCGCTTGACTCAGGCGTCGTATGGATGACGCATAACGATAGTTTCGTTGCGATCCGGGCCTGTAGAAATAATGTCTACCGGTACACCTGTCAGTGCTTCAAGACGTGCGATGTAGTTCTTCGCTGCCTGAGGAAGCTTCTCGTAGTCGGTTACGCCAAAGGTGGTTTCACTCCAGCCTGGCATCTCTTCATACACTGGCGTGACCAAATCATAACCATCAGCAGCCATAGGCGGCACATCTTTGATGTTGCCTTCACCGTCTTTATAGCCCACACAAATTTGCAGGGTTTCCAGACCGTCAAGTACGTCCAGCTTGGTTAAGCAGAAACCGGTAATAGAGTTAATTTGTACCGCACGTTTCATGGCAACAGCATCGAACCAACCGGTACGACGCTTACGACCGGTAGTCGCGCCAAACTCATGACCTTTAACGCCAAGATGTTCACCTACAGCACAGTCCAGTTCCGTTGGGAACGGGCCAGAGCCTACGCGAGTAGTGTAAGCCTTAACGATACCCAGCACATAGTCGAGGTTCAGCGGACCAAAACCCGCACCTGTTGCTACGCCACCTACGGTAGTGTTTGAAGACGTTACATACGGGTAAGTACCGTGGTCGATATCCAGTAAGGTACCTTGTGCACCTTCAAACATGATAGGCAGACCGGCCTTTTGGGCTTTGTCCAGCTCGTCAGTAACGTCAACCACCATGGCACGCAGGATATCTGCGACAGCCAGTGCATCGGCTAAGGTTTTGTCGAAGTCAACGGCTTCTTCGCCGTAGTACTGGGTCAGTGTGAAGTTGTGGATATCCAGCACTTCTTTCAGTTTAGCCGCAAAGTCTTCCGCGTTAAACAGATCGCCTACGCGCAAGCCACGACGGGATACTTTGTCTTCATAAGCCGGGCCAATACCACGACCGGTGGTACCAATGGCTTTATTACCACGCGCTTTTTCACGCGCCACATCCAATGCGATGTGATAAGGAAGAATAAGTGGGCAGGCTTCACTGATTTTCAGACGATCACGCACTGGCACGCCACGCCCTTCGAGCATGGTTACTTCAGCCATCAGTGCATCCGGGCTCAATACAACACCGTTACCGATAATACAGGTTACGTTGTCGCGCAGAATACCAGATGGAATCAAGTGCAGAACGGTTTTTTCACCGTCGATTACCAGGGTGTGACCAGCATTGTGTCCGCCCTGATAGCGCACAACATACTTTGCCCGGTCAGTGAGTAGGTCTACTACTTTACCTTTACCCTCGTCACCCCATTGAGTGCCGAGGACTACAATATTTTTAGCCATGAGTCGAGTATGTGTAAAAAATTAGGCGTGGATTCTATCAAAATTCCCCTGCCCTGATCATCTGTTTTATGCACAAATATTCAGCACAGGGACATTTAATAAGTAATATCTTACATTTAATTGCAATAACGACGCTCAAACCGTTCCGGCAATAAACCGAATTATCCCGTTCAGGCTGTGAGCCAATATAAAAGTAACGCACCCATTGCGACGGTGAATCCACCGATTTGCCTTAGTTGTGCTGCCGACAAACGACTCAACTCCTGAATGTAAGCCTTCCATCTGTTTGGAAAAAACAAAGGACCAAGCCCTTCGAGAATAACGACCATTGCCACTGCTGGCCAAAACCATTCTGGCATTTTTTATTTTCCCCAATTTTTTATGTTGCAATACAGCATTTCACACTATACTCAGCGTACACCTGTTAACTGAATGTGCCATGCTATTTCCTAATTTAGGTCAGTTTAGCCTGACGGTTTCAAACAATATACTCGAAGTCTACGTCACCGGCGCGTGGGATCTTGCTATGGCAGATTTATTGGTAGATGAAATGCTACCCGTGTCGCAGGAGTTCAATAATACACCGTGGGCGGCGATTATAGATTGCCGTCGGTGGGTACTTAGCACACCTGAGTCACAAGTCAGGGTTAGGGAAGGCATTGCCCGTAATATCGACAATGGGCTACGACGAGCGGCTTATGTTGTGGATACGAACCATGTAAAACATGTTCAGTTGGAACGCACTAACCCGCAAATGGTGGCGACCAGCCCGGCACTCAAAGCCTACCAGCGCCAGTATTTCAGCAGCTACCTTGAAGCGCTGAAATGGCTTCAAAGTGAAGGGTATACTCCCTGAGTCCGAACTCGCACTCAGGGGTATGTCGGGTTTAATACATTAAGCTGTAAAGTTTACGGCGGTACGTAGATTTAAGTGCATCACCGTCCGGTAGTGCATTAATGACATCCAACATAAATTTCTTTGCATCACCAAAGCCAAAGTCTTTTAACAGCACGCTGTACAACAGTTCCAGTGCTTCTTCTGAGCGCTGAACCTGATAAAGCGCAACCGCCAAATCGACTTTCACCTGCAGATTGTCCGGTTCGGCTTCAGCCTGTTCGAACAAGGCGCGGATTTCCGGCGTGTCTGCCGCTTGCTCAGCCAGCTCAATTTTGCCCTGTAATGTTTGATAGCGCTGGTCCTGATCAACCATCTTAATTTCGCCGAGCAAGGTTTTGGCTTGGGGCAACGCACCGGTTTCAATCAAACAGTCGATATACAGGTATTTGCTGTCGATGTTGTCCGGGTTGATCTCGTAGGCTTGTTTTGCAAACGGGAATGCGCCTGCGTAATCACCTTCAGACAGGCATTCCGAAGCTTTCTGCAGGTATTCATCTTCCGGCGCTGGCAGGTATTTCGCCAACATTGCGCGTATTTCTGACTCGGGTTGCACACCGGCAAACCCGTCAATGGGTTGCGCGTCTTTTACTACCATCACGGTAGGTAAGTTGCGAATGCCAAACTGGGCAGCCACTTCTTGCTGACGCTCGCAGTCAACTTTCGCCAACAGCAAAGTGTCTGGGTAATCGCCGGCGATTTTTTCCAGGATCGGCATCAAATCTTTACATGGCTCACACCACTCGGCCCAAAAATCAATCAGGACCAGTTTCTCTCTGGATGTTTCCAGAATAACCTGTTGGAAATTCTCGACGGTCAGGTCAACAATATTGTTCGACATCATCTGCTGTTTGCTCATTTGTCTGTAATTTGCTTTGTTTAACAATATGGGCATCCTGAACACAAATACAAGTACAAGTTTGGGCTTTGCCCTAAACTAACGAAAACAATAACAACGAGGCAGTCATGACAGAAAAAACCAACGGCCCATTTCAAAGCTTTGCCGCATTTTACCCTTACTATCTGGACGAGCACCGCGACCCTCGCTGTCGCCTTATGCATTTCATCGGCTCTACGCTGGTAATAGCCTTATTGATATTGTCTGTTGTCACGCAGCATTGGATGCTGCTGTGGTGTCTGCCTGTTGCGGGCTATGGCTTTGCCTGGTTGGGTCACTTCGCGTTTGAACACAATAAACCAGCAACGTTTCGTTACCCTTTTTACAGCCTGATGGGTGATTGGGTAATGTATAAAGATATCTGGACAGGCAAACTCTCTCTGACAACGACAGAAAAGCGGGATAATAAATAATATGAAATACCCTATTAAAACCCTGGCACTGGCCTCTTCACTGCTTTGCGCGGGAAGCTGGGCGGGAGCAACTGAGCAACCCAATTACTTTGACTATGCACATATATTCGAGCTGGAATATGCCGCTTCTCCGGTATTTACGCCAGACGGCAAGCAGGTTATCTACGAGCGACGCAGTAATGACATTATGCAAGACCGTACGCATGTCAGCCTTTGGCGGTACGATCTGAAAAAAGGCACGCATCGTCCACTTATCTCTGAAGGTGCGAATGTACGAAGTCCGGTTATCTCACCGGATGGCAAAAAGCTGGCTTATCTGTCAGACAGAGACGGCAGTCAGCAACTTTATGTACGCTATCTGGACACCGGCGATGAGGCCAAACTGACTAACCTCAGCTACTCGCCGGGCAATGTTGTATGGTCACCAGACAGCAAACATTTGGCCTTCACGCTGTTTACGCCGGCATCAGAAAAGCCGCTGTTTACCGGCATGCCTGCCAAACCCGCAAAAGCAGAATGGGCCCCTTCTGGCAATTATATTGAAAAGATGAATTACCGCTTTGACGGCGCAGGCTATGCACCGAGTGGATTTTCACAAATCTACGTATTGCCCGCTGAGGGTGGTACACCTCGCCAGTTAACGTTTAATCCGTACCCCAATAATGGCGATATTGTCTGGAATAAAGCCGGCACCCATTTGTACTTCTCCATGAACCCTAGCGATAACTACGCCATGGAAGTCATGAGCAGTGACATTTATCAGATTGATGTAAAAACAGCGAAGGTAACGCAGGTTACTGACATGCCGGGGCCTGAATCTTCCCCTATGCTGAGCCCGGACGGAAAATACCTTGCCTTTCGCTACGTGAACGATCGCAAACTCAGCCACCAGCAGTCAGATATTTGGGTGATGAAGCTGGCTAATGGTGACATGCAGAACATCACTGAAAAACTCGACCGTCAGGTTGGTCAGGTAGAGTGGGCTTCCGACAGTGACGGGCTGTATATCAGCTACCAGGATCACGGTGAAGTAAAACTGTCACTGTTCGAACTGGATGGCGACGAAGAATCGCTGAATATTAGCTTGTCAGGACAGTCACTTGGTCGCCCTTATACCTCAGGGCAATTTGCGGTATCAGACAATGACGAGATAGCCTACACCTATTCCACCGGTACCCGACCCGCTGATTTATACCTTCGCAGTAAGCGCGGCAAAACCAGTGCGATTTCTGATTTAAACGAAGATGTGCTTGGGCATCTGACCATGCCAGCAATTCAGCCATTAACGGTTGAATCATCGGTAGACGGCAAAGCCATAGAAGCCTGGATGCTGTTACCTCCTGACTTTGATGCCAACAAGTCTTACCCATTAATTCTGGAAATCCATGGTGGCCCGCATACGGCCTATGGCCCTAACTTCAGTGCTGAAATTCAGCTGATGGCTGCAAAAGGCTATATGGTTGTGTGGTCGAATCCACGCGGCAGTACATCATACGGTGAAGACTTTGCGAACCTGATTCACCACAACTACCCATCGCAGGATTACAACGACCTGATGGACGTGGTTGATGGGGTGATTGCCAAAGGCAACGTCGACACCAACAACCTGTTTATTACCGGCGGCTCTGGCGGCGGTGTGCTGACAGCCTGGTCTATTGGTAAAACAGATCGCTTTGCCGCAGCCGTAGTTGCTAAACCGGTTATTAACTGGATGAGTTTTGCACTGACCGCTGATGCTTACCCCTATTTCAGCCAGTACTGGATGCCGGGTATGCCCTGGGACATTCCTGAGCACCTTTGGAAGCATTCTCCATTGTCTCTGGTCGGCAATGTGACTACCCCAACCATGTTGCTAACCGGTGAAGCGGATTACCGCACGCCCATCAGTGAATCTGAACAGTTTTATCAGGCCCTGAAACTTCAGGGGGTTGATGCAGCCATGCTGCGTTTGCCCGGCGCGTCACATGGTATTGCGTCCAAGCCTTCCCGATTAATTCAGAAGGTAGGCAATATTCTGGCGTGGTTTGAACGGTATCGCACCAGCGAAGAGACTAAGACTGCCGCAGGTTCAGAATAAACCGGCTCGTCAGAAGCTTTGACCTGGTTATCGCAACCATGCGGTAACCTGTTCGTCGATATAAGCAGTGTGAAACCTATCAAAAAGCGCGCGACCCCATGTGGTAGCGCGCTTTTAAGTTTATAGCTTTGGCATTACTTGCAGTAATTTGCCGTTGTCTTCGTCGGTTAACACATAGATAAACCCGTTCGGGCCCACTTCAACATCGCGGATCCGCTCGTTGCGATCTTTCAGGTATTCCGTCTGTGACTCCGGCTCACCTTGGTCGTTAAAGCTGATTCGACGTAAATGACGGAACTTCAGCGCACCGACTAACAAATCACCCTGCCAGGCTTTAAATACGTCGCCTTTATAGAACGTCATGCCGCTGGGCGCAATCGAAGGGTTCCAGTACAACACGGGCTGTTCCATGCCTTCCTGATGGGTTTTGTCAGAAATGATATCGCCGTTGTAATCGATACCATAGGTGATCACTGGCCAGCCATAGTTGTTGCCGGCTTCGATCAGGTTAATCTCGTCTCCCCCTTTGGGGCCGTGTTCCATTGCCCAGACCTCACCGGTATCGGGGTGAACAGTCAGGCCCTGAATATTGCGGTGGCCATAGCTGTATACCTCGGGTGCTTTGCCGTCGGTAAATGGGTTGTCTTTCGGCACACTACCGTCTTTTTCTATACGCACAATCTTGCCGAAGTGGTTATCGGTGTTCTGCGCTTCTTTCATGTATTTATAGCGATCACCTAACGCAACATACAGGTCGTTTTCTGTATCAAACGCTAAGCGGCAGCCGAAGTGAAAGCCATTGTCGACTACGGAGTCAGCAATGAAAATGTCTTTCACATTCTTAAGTTCACCCGCGGTGTAGGTTGCACTGGCAACAGAAGAGCTGCTGCCTCCCTCGGTTGGACGTGAATAACAAAAGTAAATGGTCTGATTACTGGTAAAATCCGGGTCAGCAATGACATCAAGTAAGCCACCCTGGTTGTTTGCCACTACCTTGGGCACACCTTTCAATGGCGCACTCAATCCGGAACCAAATTGAAAAGCCCGCATCTGGCCACTTCTCTCGGTAATCAAGACCTCTCCGGTGGGCAAAAAAGTCATCCCCCAAGGATGGTCCAGACCGCTCGCTAATTCGTTAACGGTTACGTCTTCTGTCGCTTGGCTGCTAAACGCAACAGCACCGGCCAGGGCCAGTGCTGTGAGTTTTGCAACCTGTTTAATAGGCTGCTTCATGATTGTTTTTCTCGTTATTCGATTAACAGATTTTAATTACTGTACCATAGCGCGTAGCATCCAAGCCGTTTTTTCGTGGACTCGCATGCGATCTGAGACCAGCGCCGCGGTAGATTCATCGTCAGCGTCTTGGGCAATACTCAGTACACTGCGACAGGTTTTTACCACCTGCTCATGGCCATGGGTCAGCAAACGGACCATCTCAGACGCTTCCGGTACCCCTTCCACTTCTTCGATAGCACTTAACTCTGCGAATGCCCGGTAAGTACCTGGTGCAGAAAACCCAATGGTACGAATGCGCTCTGCGATGTCATCTACCGCAACAGCCAGTTCAGTGTAATGCTCTTCGAACATCAGGTGTAATTCGCGGAATTGCGGACCCGTGACATTCCAGTGAAAGTTGTGGGTTTGCAAATACAGGGTGTAAGAGTCTGCCAGTACTTTTTTCAGTCCGCCGGCAATGGCTTCGCGATCGGTTTCTGAAATACCAATATCAATCTTGCTCATCATTAACTCCTTAGCGTTAATTTATTGCATTGTTTATAGAGGGAAAACGACCATTTGGATTCGTTTCCTCGAAAAGCATTACTCGTGGTGGTGATGAGAGTGCTCACCAGCGCCCGCGCCAACAGTAACCGTGGTAGTCATGGACGGCTGATCTGCAAAGGTGAGGGTCAGATCAAATGACGCTCCCTCCACTAATGGCTTTACCAGGCCCATAAGCATGACATGGTAACTACCCGACTTGAATTCAACCATTGCGCCGGGCGCTACGTCGATGCCATCTGTGATTTGTCGCATCTTCATCATGTCGCCTTCCATTACCGTGGTGTGAAGCTGGGCATCTGCAGCAATGGATTCATCCACGCTCACGCCGGTAAGCGTAACCGCTTTGTCACTGTGGTTCATAACCATGAAATACACCGCAGCAGTTGTTGCCATGGCAAACGTGGCCCGGGCTTTGACATTGTGAACCATGACGCCTTGCATGGCATTAACCCATTGGAGCCCCATCAGGCTAAATACACACAGGCACAGCGCAAAAGCGCGTTTAAACGTTGACATTCCAGACACCAGCCTTGTTTTTCGTCATCAGTGAATGACTATCAATGTAGACGATAAAAGCCTGTTAAAACAAGCAAGAAATAGCTGAATATTGATCTTGAACAGGCGATTCGCCTGATTGGAAAAAACGATTTGAAAAGGGGGGGAAATGGTGCCGACTGCCGGAATCGAACTGGCGACCTACTGATTACAAGTCAGTTGCTCTACCAACTGAGCTAAGTCGGCCCATTAATTTTTTGCGCCTACCTTCTCGGTAAGCGCGCTGCATTTTATGCTGGACGGCGTGAATGTCAAGCTTACTTTTGCAAGCGAGCGGCTTCATCCACTAATTCGGGGAAATGGTCAGCAGACAGATAGCCGGAAAGTTGCTCCAGTTTACTGCCCAATGCCTTGTAGCCCGACGCTGTTACGTTGATATGACCCATTTTGCGCTTGTTGCGTACGGTTTTGCCATACCAATTAAAATGTACGCCTGGCAGACCCAACAGCGCCAAATCGTGGTCGTCGCAACCAATGATATTCACCATGGCACTTATCGCAGCATCGCCGCCGATGTTCGCAGTATCACCCAACGGCAAATCCAGCACAGCACGTAAATGATTTTCAAACTGACTGGTATCAGCACCGGCCTGGGTCCAGTGACCGGAGTTGTGTACCCGTGGAGCCAGTTCGTTAACCAGTAATGTGTCGCCACACTGGAACAATTCAACCGCCAGCACACCGACATAATCCATGCCTTCCACCAGCTTACTGAAAATCTCCAGTGCTTTGGCGGTAAGCGCATCATCGCTATTTGTTGCGGGCGCAACAGAGACATGTAACTGCCCCTGGTAGTGCAGGTTTTCTGCCAGTGGGTACACTTTGATATCGCCGCTCACGTTGCGCGCACCAATCAGTGACACTTCACGGTCGAACTTCAGCATTTGCTCTACAACCAGTGGTACGCGGACCAGATCCAGTCCTTCAAGCTGTTTTTTTAGTGCCGGTAAATCGGCTTTTTGGCTCAAGCGCCACTGCCCATAGCCGTCGTAACCGTCGCGACTGGCTTTTATAATCAGACGTTCGCCCAGTGCTTCAACACACTCATCAAGTTGCGTTAAATCGGTAACAATGCGGTGAGCACAATTCGGAATATTCAAGCGTTCGAGCAATGCTTTTTCACGCACCCGATCTGCACCAACCAAAATGGCATCTTTATTTGGATGCAGCTTGCCGGATTGTTCAGCGGTCTCGAGCAGCGCTTCAGGCACGTGCTCAAATTCGACAGTGAGGACATCTGCGCGTTCAATGGCTTGCGCCAGTGAGCAATCCAAAGGTTGTTTACTCACCGGATGCACAACCGTGTTATTGCTTACATCAACTGCCTGTACATCAATCCCTAACGCAGCACCGTCCAAATACATCATTTGTGCCAACTGTCCGGCACCGTATACCAGCACTTGCATGTTTATAACTCCAGTTTACCGCTTGCTAAAACAGTGTCAGTTTGCGCCTTTCTGAATGCAATTACCGCGTCGCGTACATCCGCATCCTGCAGCGCAACTACCTGCGCAGCCAGTAAACCTGCATTCGCTGCACCTGCTTCACCGATAGCCAGCGTACCGACTGCTACGCCTTTTGGCATTTGTACAATTGAGAGTAAAGAATCCAGACCGTTTAGCGCCTTAGATTTTACTGGGCATCCAAATACGGGGAGGTGGGTATGGGCAGCAATCATACCCGGCAAATGCGCAGCACCACCAGCGCCGGCAATAATGGCACAAAAGCCTTTTTCTTCCGCCGTTTCGGCAAACTCTACCAGTAGATTCGGTGTACGGTGTGCCGATACAACCTGGGCTTCAAACTCTACGCCAAATTGCTTTAACATTAACGCGGCATTTTGCATGGTAGGCCAATCTGATGTAGACCCCATAACGATCGCGACTTTTGCCATGATGCTGTCCTCACTGGCTAGCTGTATTCAACAGGTGCTGGAATAATACACAGCGCTCGAAAAGCGGCCGATATTAGCCTATTTTCGTGCATTTGCCCATAGCCACCCTGAGCCAAAGTCTATATTTCTATGAAATACACTGACAAATAAAAACCGCTATCGAGCGTGGTAAATACCCGTTTTGACCCAGTGTACTTGCCTCGATTCAACATCACCCGCAAAATATAGATAGAAATAAATGCTGTTTTGTTCTATTTTTATATCAATATTTCCAGAGTGAGCCGTTCATGAATACCCTGACGTTTCGTTTATTAGAAGTTTTCCAACAGGTCGTAGATAGCGGATCCGTCACTGGCGCCTCAAACGCGCTATCCCTGTCTCAACCCACAGTATCACTGCAACTAAAGAAGCTCACCAGTATTGTTGGTCTGCCATTGGTTGAGCACTTTCAGGGAAAGATTCAGCTAACCGAAGCGGGTGAAGCCGTGTATCGCTGCGCTCAGGAAGTACTGACTTCGCAAGAAAAGCTTAACAGTCAGATAAGCGCCTTACAGGGTGTGGAAGTCGGTTCGCTTAAACTCGCGGTGGTGACAACAGCGAAGTACATTATCCCACCATTCCTGAGCCCATTTTGCCGCCAACATCCGAATATTGATGTGCGATTTACGGTAGGAAACCGGGCACAAATTATTGAACGCCTTTCTCAGAACAAAGATGACTTGTACATTTTCACATATCCGCCTGAAGATGAAGAGCTGGAGTGCGTGCCGTTTATGGCTAATCCTCTGGTGATCATCGCGCCTGCAGATTACGATGGCCCGGACGATTGCTTGCTAAGCGAACTGTCGGATCAAAAATTCCTGTTACGTGAAAAAGGCAGCGGCACCCGCCGCACACTGGATGAATACTGCGATTTAAAACGCGTGTCGTTCAGCAATACCATGATTATTGAAAGTAATGAGGCGATCCGCCTGGCGGTATCTGCAGGCCTTGGGTTGGCAGTGTTGTCTCAACACACCCTTGCCCAGGCTTCGACGGACAATGTCAAAATTTTAAAAATCAGAGATTTTCCCTTGCACAGTAACTGGCAGGTGGTGACTAACAAGCGCCGTCCTATCAGCTTATCAGCACAGGCATTCAGGCAATCTCTGATTGAGAAAAAATAAGTCTTTTTTATTTCCCTGTATATTGAACAATAAGCCGGAATAAGTCTGCGCGACGGACCGGCTTTGCAAGGTAGTCATTCATACCCGCAGCCAGGCAGGCTTTTTTGTCGTCTTCAAACGCATTGGCCGTAAGTGCCACGATGGGTGTAGATGCTTTTTCATCGTCCATTTCACGTATTTCCCGGGTAGCAGTAAAACCGTCCATAATGGGCATCTGGCAGTCCATCAACACCATATCAAAACTGACACGGGCAATCACATCCAACGCTTCCCTGCCGTTTCTGGCTCTGATGCACTTCGCTTTGCCGTCTTTCAACATATCAATGATGATTTCAGCGTTAATATCGTTGTCTTCCACAATCAGGATTTTTAACCCTTCGGGCAGCGATAGACGCGTCTCGTCAAACGTCGGCTCGACATGATCTGTTTCGGCCATGGGTAGTGACACGGTAAATGCTGTCCCCATACCCAGTTCACTATCGAGCTTAATGTTGCCCGCCATCAATTCAACCAGCTTACTGGTAATAGCTAAACCTAGCCCCGTTCCACTGAACTGTCTTGACATGGTGGCATCGGCCTGAACAAACTGCTGGAACACTTTATATTGTTCAGACTTGTCTATACCAATTCCCGTGTCTTTTATGATTATCTTAAGTTTGCCATCAAGGTAATCTATGTTCACGGTCACACCGCCTATCGCGGTAAACTTAACAGCATTACTCAACAGGTTGTTGAGGATCTGACTGATTTTAACCGCATCACCTTTCAGCATACCGGGGACGGAGTCCGACCATTTCACTTCCAGGCGAATTTGTTTTCTCGTTGCAGCCTGCCGATGAATTTCTACACATGCATCAATGACTTTACGCGGCGCCATGGGATGCAATGTCACCTTCATTTTACCCGCTTCAATTTTCGACCAATCAAGAATACTATCCAGAATGAGCAACAGATTTGACGCTGACTGCATAATTACCTGTAGGCGGCTGGCCACTTTCGGTTCAAGCGTCTTTTCGAGTAAATTCTCACACGTGCCTAAAATGCCATTCATCGGCGTGCGAATTTCGTGAGACATGTTCGCTAAAAACTGTGATTTCGCAACACTGGCCGCTTCGGCTTGAGAGAGCGCTTTTACCAAGGATGCTGTTTTTTCTTCTACGCGCTCGGTAAGGGTGCGATTCAACTCTTCTAATTCCTGATTCAACACACCCTGACGTTTTCTGGCTGTGTTCAGGTCACTAAATACACTGACTAATCGCTCTCCCAAATCACGGAATTCATTCCCCAACCCCGATATTTCAGTGAGTTGTAGTGTTTCATTGGAAAAGGTTTGCAATGGAACCTGCTTCTCGGGTGAATACCCGGCAAATGTAAGCATGAGTTCTCGTATTGGATCAGCAAAGATCTTTGCAACTTTCCCACCAAGAAATATCCCCAATACCGTAAGACAACATAACAGCACCAAGGCCCATCGAAGATAGCTGGTGCTCATTGCCACAAAACTACTGTGTTCAAACAGCACGGTCACCATCCAGTCGTTCCTGGGTTCCACAGCTTGCGAGGCAAACCAGTTTCGCTCCAAAAATGTGACTCTTTCCTGGCATCGGTTACCGGCACAAAACTGCATATCCGGTTTATCCAAGGGATTTATTTGAAGCTCTGGTGAAGCATAAACTACTGTCCCGGCATTATCCTGATACACAGTCCAAAAAAGCGCCAGGTTGCGGCTGTCATACTCCATAAAACTACTTAGGTTAAGCGACCCTTCGATGATACCGACAACCTCCCCCCTTGCATTTTTGATTGGGCTGGAAATTGCCACAATAGGATCATCACCAAACCCGCGTCCCTGAATAGCACTGGAAACAAAGGTCTTCTTTGTTTCTATAGCCTGGATGAAATATTCCCGCTGGGATATATCTGCGCGGCCCAGCTGCCGGGCTCTAAAAAGTAAATTAGTAGGGTAAGAGTGCGTAATCCTGCCTTCCATATCTGCTATCAGGAAGGTTAGGAATTCCGGATAATTTCTGGCCAGGTTCGCCAACGTATCCGGGGCCATTTGCTGCACGCTGGCACCATGTTGAGTTGCCAGTCTTATCGATTCCGCAGCGCTGCTTATCGCCATGGCATGTGTTTGCAGAAAAGAGGTTAACTCTTCCGCCATTACCTGCGCACGATGGCCCATATAGCTGTTAATCTGACCCGCTTGCTGACGCTGTAACTGCCCGACATACACATAAGTCATGGTTAAAATGACGAAGAAAAACAATGCTGAGAACATGTAACGGAACAGCACTTCAACATTGAATTTTAATTTGTAGCCAATATCTGTGCGGCGCACCATCGCTAAAAACAGCAGATGGCCAAACAAACAGGAAAAAGCGCCGCTTAACCAGGTGACAATATAGGCGGTTAAAGCAGTATCCGGACTACCGCTATAATGTGATGCGACGATGACCGCGAAGATGGGAACGGTAAATGCACTCCACCAACCGAGTCCGACTTTGAGCGGGTTCAGGGTGTCATGACGGTCGTAAAGCAGATTGATCAACAGTGGCTGCCCAGCTAAAAACAGCACTAACGGCCAGTCATGGCCTTTCAACAGCAAAATACCGTACACGACAACAGTCGCCAGTACCGTCAACCTGACTGAATACAGTAAGGCAACGGTGACAGCAAATCCGCCCCCGAAAAAGACGACTCCCTGGCTGTCTATTGGCTCAGGCAGTAAATTAACGCAGGCTCCAAGCAAAATCAGAGCGCATGCCTTCAGCAAGTGTTTCCCCATAATCACTCTAGATTGCAGAGAGTATTACTCGCCGTGCTGTGCCATGTAATCAAGGGTTAGGTTAGTCATTACCCGAACGCCAAGCTTCATGCCAGCATCATCAACGTAAAACTCTGGTGTATGATGCGCCGGAGACTCAGCAACTGGGACATCCAAAGGTTTCCCTCCCAGCCACATAAACAATCCCGGCACCTGCTCCTGATAAAACGAAAAATCTTCCGCACCTGTTACCGGTTTCGCCAGAATGGTATTTTCCTTCCCTGCTGTGCGTTCAACCGTTGGTAACATTTGAGCTGTGAGTGCTGGATCGTTAAAAGTTATAGGGTAATTATAGTCCAGCGGCAAGGTTAATTCAGCTTTTGCCCCCATACTGTCTGCAATCCCTTTCACTTTTCGCGCCATTGCTTCATAGACGTGTTCACGCGCAGCGTGATTCAAGGTACGAATCGTCCCCACCATTTCGACCTCATTGGGAATGATATTTGAGCGATTTCCACCGTGAATTGACCCAATTGTCACAACAGCAGCGTCATCAATAAGCTTAAGTTCACGACTTACGATAGTCTGCAGTGACATAATCATTTGCGCCGCGGTGGTAATGGGATCAACGCTTTTCCAAGGGTAAGCACCATGTGCTTGTTTACCATGGATAACAATCTTAAAGGGATCCACTGCGGCCATAGTGCCGCCCGGATTATAACTTACGGTACCCACGTCGGCATTTGCGCTAATGTGTAACCCAAAAATCACGTCAACGTCAGGGTTCTTTAGCACCCCTTCTTTCACCATGATTTCAGCACCGCCCTTCTCGCCCGGAGGCGCGCCTTCTTCGGCAGGCTGGAATATAAACTTCACTTTGCCTTTTAACTGATCTTTCATGGCGGTTAATACGCTGGCTGTCCCCATGAGCATGGCCATGTGCGTATCGTGACCGCAAGCGTGCATTACCGGTACATCCTGCCCTTTGAATTCACCGCGCTGGGTTGAGCGCCATGCCAGGTCGTTTTGTTCCGGTACCGGCAAGCCGTCCATATCGGCACGTAAAGCCACTACAGGGCCAGGTTTGCCACTGTCCAATACAGCCACAACCCCCGTTTTCGCCACACCTGTGGTCACTTCAAGATCCAGTGAACGCAAAAATTTGGCGACGTATTCGGCCGTTTTGAATTCCCGGTTTGATAGTTCAGGGTACTGGTGTAAATGATGACGCCAGGCAATGACATCGCCTTCTATTTCATTAGCCAAGCGATCCACGTCACCTGATTGCGCAGCAGCAACCGCAGAGAAAACCAGAGGGGCGAATAACACCGATAACTTTCGCATACAATTCCCGAAAACTGAGGATACAATGCAATCACTATACATTAACGGCAAATGTATTACAGAAAAAAAAACCGCTGAAAATTCAGCGGCTTTAATATTATCAATAAGTAGTAATATGATTCAGTTAGCTTTTCTGGCGCTTCATCGCGTCGAAGAATTCATCATTGGTCTTAGTCATGGAGAGTTTATTGATGAGGAATTCCATGGCATCGATTTCCGACATTTCATGTACGATTTTGCGCAGGATCCACATTTTCTGCAGTTCATCCTGACCGGTCAGTAATTCTTCGCGACGCGTGCCTGAACGATTGAAGTCAATTGCAGGGAAAACACGTTTCTCGGCAATCTTACGGTTCAGGTGCAATTCCATGTTACCGGTACCTTTAAACTCTTCGTAGATAACTTCATCCATCTTAGAACCGGTATCAATAAGCGCTGTTGCAATAATGGTTAAGCTACCGCCTTCCTCGACGTTACGCGCAGCACCAAAGAATCGCTTGGGCTTGTGCAGAGCGTTGGCGTCAACACCACCGGTAAGTACTTTACCAGACGATGGGATAACGGTGTTATATGCACGGGCAAGACGCGTGATTGAGTCTAACAGGATAACGACGTCTTTCTTGTGCTCAACCAAACGCTTGGCCTTTTCAATCACCATTTCAGCAACCTGAACGTGGCGGCTTGCCGGCTCATCGAAGGTCGAAGCAACAACTTCACCACGAACCAAACGATGCATTTCCGTTACTTCTTCTGGTCGTTCGTCGATCAGCAATACCATCAGTTCACAATCGGGGTGATTTGCCGCAATGGATTGAGCGATATTCTGAAGCAACAAAGTTTTACCCGCTTTTGGCGGTGCTACAATCAAACCACGCTGTCCTTTACCAATAGGCGATGCCAAATCCAAAACGCGAGCAGTAATGTCTTCAGACGAACCATTACCACGCTCCATGCGCAAACGTGAATTTGCGTGTAATGGCGTTAAGTTTTCGAACAGGATCTTGTTACGGGAGTTTTCAGGCTTGTCGAAGTTAACTTCGCGAATCTTTAACAGAGCAAAGTAGCGCTCGCTGTCTTTTGGCGGGCGAATCTTGCCGGAAATCGTGTCACCAGTACGCAGGTTAAAACGGCGAATTTGGCTTGGCGATACGTAGATGTCATCCGGGCCAGCCAGGTAAGATGAATCGGCTGAACGTAAAAATCCGAAGCCATCTTGAAGGATTTCAAGGACGCCATCCCCGAAGATGTCTTCGCCGCCTTTGGCGTGCGTTTTCAGGATCGAGAAAATGATGTCTTGTTTTCTCGCACGAGCCATGTTTTCCAGGCCCATTTCTTCGGCAAGGGCTACCAATTCGCTAATTGGTTTATTCTTTAGTTCAGTTAGATTCATACTGGTGGGTCTTTGTGTATTTTGAACGTCTTGTTGGGAAATTCGTTAAATTGTATAGAAAAGGGTTCGTTGCCCGGGTACGGGCCAGCCGATTAAAGGCTTGTAAGAATGCTAGGGAACCGCACGGTTTGCCTAGTCCTTGTAACGTTAGCACCATAACTTTAACTCGTCCAGCCTTTCACGAGTAATTGTTAAAAAAACTTTGCGAAAGCCATGGATCCGGCGAAATAAGCTGGTTAGCCATGGCTTCATTGGGGTTATCAAGTCAAAAAACCTAGCCGGTACAACGCAACAATATGGCGTGAGATGAAGACAATCCATTGGGCTTTGGAATGCGAACCTGATAACCATTGCCGGGTGCCACCAACACAGGTTCCCCCGTTGATGACTGCAACGACGTTAAATGTATAAGCTGGTTACCCGTTGGCGTCATAATTTCAATCAGGTCATCTGCAGCAAAGTGATTTTTTACATCGATATACCACCACTTATCATCTTCGCCAGTGACTTCACCGACTAACTGCCGGGAGGTACTCACTGAACTGCCTCGTTCGTATTGCTGATAGTCCTGATGATTGTGGCGCTGTAGAAAACCATCGGTATAACCACGATTGGCCAAATGCTCCAGTTCGACATACCAAGCGGGGTCAAAAGGATGTCCTGCCGCAGCAGCATCAATGGCTTTTCGATAGACCTGTGCGGTACGGGCACAGTAATAAAACGATTTGGTACGCCCTTCTATCTTCAGTGAGTCTACACCAATTTCGGTGAGACGATGAACGTGTTGCACAGCCCGTAAGTCCCGCGAATTCATAATGTAGGTACCATGTTCATCTTCAAATGCGGCCATGGGTTCATCAGGGCGTTGTGGTTCGGTAATTAAAAATGGTTGCGATACGGGGGTACCTTTACCCAACGTTGGCTCTACGGAGTCCTCGCTTGGAATGAAGTGCCCTACGTCGTTGGTCGTCGCAGGTTTAACATCATATTGCCAGCGACAGGCATTGGTACAGGCTCCCTGGTTGGGATCCCGTTTATTGATGTAGCCCGAAAGCAAACAGCGGCCCGAATACGCCATACAAAGCGCGCCATGTACAAAAACTTCGAGTTCAATATCGGGGCAGCGTTGACGGATTTCTTCGATCTCGTTCAGACCCAACTCACGCGACAATATCACACGTTTAATACCCTGCTGCTGCCAAAACTTCACTGAAGCCCAATTCACGGCATTCGCCTGCACCGACAGATGAATGGGCAAATCGGGAAAATGCTCGCGTGTCAGCATAATAATGCCCGGGTCAGACATGATCATTGCGTCAGGCCGTAGCGCCGCGACCGGCCCCAGGTCACTAACGAAGGTCTTTAGTTTGCTGTTGTGCGGCGCGATATTATTCACGACATACAGCTGCTTGCCCATCTCCCAGGTGTAGGCTCGGGCTTCCGCTAACTTTTCAAGGGTAAATTCATTGTTTCGTACTCGTAAGGAGTAGCGTGGCTGACCCGCATAGACTGCATCGGCACCATAGGCCAAGGCATATTCGAGGTTCTTCATGGAACCGGCGGGCGAAAGCAATTCAGGTGTTCGCATAAGGTGTCGCTGTACTAGAAAAAGATAAAGTGCGACAGCATAGCGAGTTTGCGAGGCTCGATATTAATTGAGATCAAACAAGCACAAAAAAACCGCCCTAGGGCGGCTTTTTATATCAATTAACGCTTACAGGTTCGCGCTAAGGAATTCAGTTAATTGCGCTTTAGACAATGCACCGACTTTAGTCGCAGCTACGTTACCGCCTTTGAACAACAACAGGGTAGGAATACCACGGATGCCGTATTTAGGTGGAGTTTCATTATTTTCATCGACATTCAGCTTGCCAACTGTTAACTTGCCTTCAAAATCGGTTGCAATTTCTTCAAGAATTGGTGCAATCATTTTACAAGGGCCACACCACTCGGCCCAGAAGTCAACCAGCACAGGACCTGATGCATTGATAACATCTGCTTCGAACTTATCGTCAGTCAACTGGATAATTTTGTCGCTCATTCTTTTCTCCGTTATTGGTCTGTCGCTGATTTGTTCAGCTCTACCATAAGTGTTATATAGAAACTGTTTTTTAATGCAAGCACTGATAAGCTATAAGCTATGCAAACAACTCATTTAACCGAAACACATTTTTCCGATTTGCCTATCAATGGCAAAGTGATTGATGCACTAAATGCGGCTAATTTTACGCATTGTACACCAATTCAGGCGTTGAGCTTACCTCCTTTATTAGAAGGTAATGATATTGCCGGTCAGGCCCAGACCGGAACTGGAAAAACCATCGCATTTCTTGTTGCGACATTCCACCACATTTTAAGTCGTGCGGAGTCGGCTGAAGACAAGAAAGCTGGCCCCAGAGCCATTATTATGGCACCAACCCGCGAACTCGCTGTGCAAATATATAATGATGCAGAACTACTCGCTCAACATACCGGACTTTCACTTGGCCTCATTTATGGGGGCGAAGGTTATCAAAGTCAACGAGAAACTTTGCAGGAAGGGGTAGATATTGTAATTGGCACGACCGGACGCATTTTGGATTACTACAAACAAGGTGTGTTCAGCCTGAATAATATTCAGGTTGCCGTTCTCGATGAAGCCGACCGCATGTTCGATTTAGGCTTTATTAAAGACATCCGATTCCTGTTCCGTCGAATGCCGCCTGCTAGCGAACGCTTGAGTATGCTGTTCTCTGCCACGCTGAGCTATCGCGTTCAGGAACTGGCTTATGAACACATGAACAATCCTACTCATGTTCAGGTAGAAGCCCAGCAAATGACCGCCAGCCGCGTGTCTGAGGAACTGTTTTATCCGTCGGATGACGATAAAATGCGTCTGCTGTTAACCCTGATTGAAGAAGAGTGGCCAGACAAGGCCATTGTCTTTGCCAATACAAAACACAGCTGCGAACGTGTGGCAGACTGGCTGGAGGCTGACGGTCACCGAGTTGGTTTGTTAAGCGGCGACGTACCGCAAAAGAAACGCCTGGGCATTTTAGACGCGTTCACAAAAGGTGGCCTGGACATTCTGGTGGCAACCGACGTTGCAGCGCGTGGCTTGCATATTGAGGCTGTTACACACGTATTTAACTTTGATCTTCCAGACGACGCGGAAGATTATGTTCACCGTATTGGCCGTACCGGACGTGCAGGTAAGAGTGGCGTAGCAATCAGTTTTGCCTGTGAAAAATACGCGTTAAACCTACCAGCTATTGAAAGTTATATTAGTCATGCTATTCCGGTTACTGACTATGTACACGACGCACTGCTGGACGACGTAAAGCCGCCGAAGCAACGTCAACGCAGACAGAACCGACGCCCTACTAACCGTCGGGGCAAGGGAAGACCACCACAGAATAAATAACACGGCGTTACCTTATGCAGCCTGAAACTCAATATGACGCCGAGACCCTCGGCGAGTATTATGCAGCCGTTGACTTAGGCTCGAACAGCTTCCATATGGTAGTGGTTCACGTGGTTAATGGCAGTGTACAGATCATTGGTAAAGTGAAACAAAAAGTCCGCCTGGCTGCTGGCCTTGACAAGGACATGGTGCTCAGTGATGAGAGCATGCAGCGCGGATGGCAATGTTTGGAGACGTTTGCTGAGCGTCTCCAGGATATTCCTCATTCGAACATCCGCGTAGTGGCAACGGCGACGCTGAGACTCGCCCGGAATGCTCAGGATTTTATCGAGAAAGCAGAACACATCCTTAAGCATCCTTTACAGGTTATTTCAGGCGAAGAAGAAGCGCGGCAAATCTATCTGGGGGTGGCCTACACCTCAGCCAATCAGGGCAATTCACTGGTTATTGATATTGGCGGTGCAAGCACTGAGATCATTATTGGCAATGACATGCAGCCCATTCACATGGTCAGCCTGGACATGGGTTGTGTGACCTTTATGGAGCGCTACTTCCTGGATGGTGAACTGTCTGAAGCCAATTTTGACCGTGCTATGGAAGCCGCCAATGCATTATTGGACCCGGTTGTAGATAGCTTTCTGTGTTTCGACTGGCACAATTGTTTGGGCGCTTCTGGCACCCCACAGGCCATTACTGAAATTCTGGTTAAGCAGGAAATCAGCGATGCCATTCGGTTGGATTACCTTTACAACCTGAAGCAGCAGTGTGTCGATTGCGGCAACCTGTCTAATCTGGTTATCGATGGGCTGGAGCCCAATCGTCAGCCGATATTTCCAAGTGGTTTAACCATCCTGCTAGCCCTGTTTGAGCGCCTGAAAATCTCGACCATGAATATTTCAGGCGGCGCGCTGCGGGAAGGCTTGATCTACGGCATGCTGGACAATGTAAAGCATAACGACCGCCGTACACAGACTATCAATACGGTTATCAGACGCTATCACATCGACAAGCCCCATGCAGTCAATGTCAGAAAGCTGGCCCTTGATCTGTGTAAACAGCTATGTAGTCAAACAGACTTTTGCCATCTTGATACCGAAGCAGTACTGGATGCAGCAGCCATGCTGCACGAGCTCGGATTGCATATCGAATACAAAAAACACCATGAACACGGTGCCTACATACTCAATTTCATAGATTTACCGGGTTATACGCGACTTCAGCGGGCCGCAATCAGGGATTTGGTAGCTTGTCACAGGCAAACTGTTGATATTGCGCCACTTAACCTGTATCACGACGACGTTCGCGCTATGCTGATGGGGTTATTACGTATTTTACGTATTGCTGTGGTTGTTTGCCTGCGCCGACACCAGCAGCACATTCCTGACATCACACTGGACGTTAATGATCAGGACTGGACACTGACTTTCCCTAAAAACTGGTTGAAAGAGCATCCACTGATTAATGCAGAATTAGTCAATGAAGCCTGGCTGCAACACCGGGCCGGCTGGCATCTAACCTGCAAGTAGAACATTCATTCTTTACTGTAAAGCATTAAAAAAGCGAAGAATTCCATCTTCGCTTTTTCATTTATGGAACAGCTTGTTTCTGGCTTAATTTTACTTAAGGAGCTTTGCCGCTTCCGGCGCAAAATACGTTAATATGCCGTCGGCGCCAGCACGTTTAAACGCCAGTAATGATTCCAGTATCACCTGCTCGCGATTTAGCCAACCATTCTGGAAGGCTGCCATGTGCATCGCATACTCACCGCTAACCTGATAAGCAAACGTGGGCACCGCTAATTCAGACTTACAACGACGAACAATATCCAGATACGGCATACCGGGCTTCACCATCACCATATCAGCACCTTCTTCCAGATCCAGTGCAATTTCGGCAATGGCTTCGTCACTGTTAGCAGGGTCCATTTGATAGGTCTTTTTGTTGCCACCTTTTATGTTCGCCGCCGAACCGACAGCATCACGGAATGGCCCGTAATAGCTTGAAGCATACTTGGCTGAATACGCCATAATACAAGTATGTACAAAACCTGCCTCTTCCAACGCATCACGAATAGCGCCAATGCGTCCATCCATCATGTCTGACGGTGCAACAATATCTACGCCGGCTTCTGCATGAGACAACGCTTGTTTAATGAGAATTTCGACAGTTTCGTCGTTGACCACATAACCTTCGTCATCGATGAGCCCGTCCTGACCATGTGACGTAAAGGGATCCAAGGCCACATCTGAAATTAACATCATGTCAGGTACATGCTTTTTCAATTCCCGAATAGCCGTTTGGGCAATACCGTTAGGATTGAACGCCTCACTGGCACACAACGATTTCGCATCCATAGGCGTGACTGGGAACAACGCCATACTGCGAATGCCGAGGTCGTAAGCCGCTTGCGCTTCTTTAATCAACAAATCTATAGAGAGTCGTTCAACACCCGGCATAGAGGGGACCGCTTCTCGCTGATTCGTCCCGGGCAATACAAATACCGGGTAGATTAAATCAGCTGCACTAAGTTGGTTTTCAGCCACCATGGCTCGCAGGCCGTCGGTTCGGCGAAGGCGGCGCATCCTGCGCGGTAAATATTGAGAATAGGACATGAATAAACCTTACTGTTTCGCCACAACCCGGTTTCTACCGGCTTGTTTGGCTTGATACAATCGTTCGTCGGCGGTTTTAAGCAGACTGGCTTCCTCATCACCGTAGGCAATGACGCCCGAAGCTACGCCCGCACTAATAGTCAGGGAAATGGACTTTCCATCGAATTCACAGGGCTTCGCTTCGATTCCAGCCCGCATGGTTTCCAGAAGTTGTTCGGCACCTGCCGTATCAGTATTTGGCAAAATAAGACCAAACTCTTCGCCACCATAACGACATACATCATCGGAAAGACGCTTTAATTGGTCCTGTAGAATGCAGGCAACATGCTTAATGCAGGCATCGCCCACACTATGTCCATGCTGATCGTTCACCGATTTAAAATGGTCTATATCAACCATAGCCAGTGCTAAAGGCGTTTGTTCACGGCGGCTCCGGCGTCCTTCTGCCTGCAAGCGCTTATCAAAATGACGACGGTTACGAATACCGGTAAGCGGGTCAATCGTATTGAGTTTTTCCAGTTCGCGATTCGCTTCCGATAACTCTCTAAGGGCAATTTCCAGCTCAAGTGTTCGTTCACCCACTTTATACTCTAATTCATCCTGAGTTGATTGCTGCAGGTCAATAAGTGCCTGTTTTGCTCTGACCGCTTCCCGCTCCTTTTCCAGCGCTTCTTCTTTGGCTGACAGCATGAAGTCACGTTGCCGGCTGTAACTTATGGCAAGAATAAAGGCCAGCATCAACACTTCTATGGCCGCACCGTACACCAATAAATATTGTGATGGGATACTTACATTTACAATGTCCAGGTTATCCAGGCTGGCTGTGAATGCACTGACGAGTAACGCCCCCCAGGCAAGCGCATAATACCCGGCAACAGATACCTTTTTACGGGCCAACCACAAAGCAACGCCCATGATTAAGAATACCGTAATAGTCAAAAGTACCAGAAAGATACGAATCGAGACGGCGTAATCAAGAAACAGTGCACTGGCAGCAATCACGCCAAACGCCCCGGCTAAGCCATTGAAAATATTTGCCAATCGCTTACTGTGATTCGAAATTTCTAATAAGGAGGCAGAGAACACCACTGCAAAAATAAGTGTTGTACTGGCGAACAACGAAATCGCCTTAGCCTGAAACCAAGGCTGCTCCGGCCACAGATATTTGTAGGCAAATCCATGCAGCGTAGCCAGTGTCAGCCCTAAACAAATTACATAGCCGGTATAAAAAATAAAAGTCAGTGTACGGGTAGTGAAGAAGAAAAACAGATTGCTCAGTGCCATCGCCAGTAAGAGCCCGAAAAACAGTCCCATTACCAGGTTTGTATTATTAACATGTTCCCAAAATGCCTGCTGCTGCCATATTTTTACCGGAACTTTTACCACGCTGCTGGATTGAACACGCATAACGACATTAACGGCTCCAGGATAATCTTCCAACGGAAACAAAAAGCCATGATATTTATGCTCGCGTTGGTTGAATGGCAGCGCATCTCCTGAATAAGAATGGACGGTCTTATTACCGTACTGAGTCCAGACATCAATACTATCCAGCAACGGATAGCCGATATCGATATAGGCAGTTTGCTGGTCTATCTGCGTCACTGGCAATCTGAAGCGGATCCAAACCGGCTCGTCCGACAGTCCCGCGTTGAGCGGATTCGTCTCTTCGTACCAGGCGGATTCCGGGGCGGACAGAACGGCGTTCAGTGCGTCTTCGTGTTGATGGTTATCAAGTACCTGAACCGCAGGCCAGAAATATTGCTTTGGCTGTTTAAGTTCGCTACTGGTAAACAACACGAGTAAAGCCACCACAAACACCACCGTAAGGGCGAACAGCCATTTATCAGTAACTCGGGTTGTGGGTGCATTAAACTGCATTTATCTACCTACAATTTAAACAGAGTCAGGCTATTGGTATAGCTTGCCTGCTCAATATTCTCAATGCGCTGCGCTAACAGCGTCGCCAGTGTCTGCCCGACATGGGGTAGATAGGCAGGCGAATTGTTACGGCGTCTTGGTTTTAGCGTTTTAGGGTACAAGTAAGGCGCATCGGTTTCCAGAATCAATTTGTCCATCGGCAAATGCTGCACAGCGTCACGTAGCGCGCCGCCCCGTTTTTCATCGCACAACCAACCAGTGATCCCGATGTATAATCCCATGCCAAGATAAGCCTGAATTTGTGTTACGTTACCGGTAAAACAGTGTGCAATTCCGCCGGGAAGCAGACTAAGATACTGATTAAGCAGTGTGCACTGGTCTTCAAATGCATCGCGTTCGTGTAGATAGACTGGTTTATTTAAGGTCACAGCAATGGACAGTTGCTTTTCAAACACGGCGCGTTGTACCGGCCTGGGAGAAAAATCGCGGTTATAATCGAGGCCGCATTCACCAATAGCAACCACACCCGGTGACGCTGCCATAGCAACCAGTGTATCCCAATGTTCGGCTTTAGCGTCCTTGGCGTGATGAGGATGAATACCCAGCGTATAACACAAGGTATCAGGATATTGTTGATATAAAGCTTCTGCCTCCACCCATTCATCGGGGTGGGTAGTAATAAGGCAAAGTTTGCTAACACCAGCCTGACCAGCCAGCATAATTGTTTCTTCCGCTGGCATTCTGTCGTCAAACAGATTAACACCAGCATCAAACCATGGCATCTACTTGATCCGTTTTACTTTAATTCGACGATTTACACCTTCGTGACTCAGGTAAAACGAGCCTAACGCACCACGCTCAACGTAGACAGCCATCCCTTCTTCAAGTTTGAAATAAGCACTATCTACTTGTTGCCATACCGCACCAGACTTCATGTGAATAACTTTCTTTCCGCGAGCAGATTTGGTGACATCAACAACAATATCGGAGATGTCCTCCAGCGCTTGCACTTCAGATTTAACTTTCAGACCAAACTGACTCTCAGGCTTCGGCTTTGCTACAGGCGTCTTCGCTTGAGCAGGTTCAGATTGTTGTGCAACTTCGTTCGCCTTTTGCTGCTGTTTTTCTTCAACGATATCAGTGACTGATTTATCCATTCGCTCAGGCATAGGGCGCTTATTGCTCAAGTCAGATGCATTTATTGCGTCATAGCAGGCTAAGCGCTCTACCCCGTTGCTTATCGCACGACAGGCATCCAGGGATTGTTGTAGTGAAGCGGCTTGGGTGTTAGGTATAACTATAAGCAGTGATGCTACTGATAGTAAAATCGAAGTGCGTAAACTCATATTTCTGTCCTGATCATCCGGCTTTGTATATCAAGCACGCCAAACGGCATGCTTGAACCAGCCCAAATAATTGTTTTTATTAAATTATTCTTCAGACGAGTCGCCGTCAGTGTCTTCGTCGCCTTTCTTAGAATACATGCCGCCTACAATGACACCAAACTCAAACAAAATCCACATTGGCACTGCCAGCAGCGTTTGTGAAATAACGTCAGGGGGAGTGAGTAACATACCAACAATAAACGCAGCGACAACCACATAAGGGCGCTTCTGACGAAGACTGTCAGCATCAGTTATCCCGGTCCAGCACAGCAACACGATGGCAACAGGGATTTCAAAAGACATCCCAAACGCAAAAAACAACTTCAGCACGAAGTTCAGGTAGCTGTTGATGTCCGTAGCAACCGTAACCCCCTCTGGGGCGACTGAGGTGAAAAATGCGAAAGCGATGGGAAATACGACAAAATAAGCAAAGGCCATTCCGGCGTAAAACAGCAGGGTACTGGACAGCAGCAGAGGTGCTACCAGCTTCTTTTCGTTGCGGTACAAACCCGGCGCAACAAACCCCCACACCTGATACAGTACAAAGGGAATGGCGATAAAGAACGAAAGTACCAGTGTCAGTTTAAATGGCGCAAAAAACGGCGATGCCACATCGGTTGCGATCATCGATGAGTTTTCTGGCAGTGTGTTTAACAACGGCTCCGCCAACAGTTGGTAAAGATCGTTGGCAAAATAAGCCAGACACAAAAACACCAGCATAACACTGAGCAATGCGCGCAGAATTCTGGTACGCAACTCAATGAGGTGCGATATTAAGCTGTTTTCTTCAGACATCTAAGGCTTTTTATACGGTTCTTGAACAGATTCAGCGGCTTTCTTTAACTCATCAACACTGTCTTTTAACTCTGGAGATAAGTCTTTAAGGCCCTGCTGCTCCGCTTTTTTCAAATTTTCATGCAGCTCGTGTACACGAAGCTGGTGCTCAACCTCTTGTTTGAACCCAGAGGCCATATTGCGCACGCTACGCACTGTTTTCAGCGTAGAACGAATGGCTCCGGGTAAACGCTCAGGCCCCAGCACTAACAGTGCCAGTACACCAATCACCAGGATTTCAAAAAACCCAATATCAAACATTATTGTTTTTCTTTAACGTCACTTTCTGTTTTGGTTGACGCAGTGGCCGCAGGCTTCTCTTCTACTTTGGCCTGGCTGTCTTTAAAGTCAGCATCTGCTTCTTCGTCGGTAACGGCTTTCTTAAAGCCTTTTACCGCACCGCCCAGATCTGAGCCAATACTTTTTAAACGCTTGGTTCCAAACAGCAACACGACAATCAATAAAACGATTAACAGTTGCCACAAACTTATTCCACCCATAAAAACCTCTAACTTACTTCTGTTTACACAGTATGCCACCGACAGCGTGGCCGGGCAGTACTTTTATCCCTGAATCGGTACATTCTACCGAGCCTGTGCGGATAAGCCAGCATTTGTTAGCTGGTCTAACCGAATAATTTCACAATATTTTGTCGGTCTAATGACATGAGCTGTAACGAAAAATCATTTGCAGCCACCCAATTTATCGCGCAAGCTTAAAGACAGCTATTCTGCACTGTACTAGGACCGGTCCACTTATGATTCGTTCCATTTCCACACTGCATTACACAACTAAAAGGATTTAGTCATTGAAGACACCGTTCAGATGTTACAGGTGTTGGTTTGCTTTTTATTTATTCTCGCTTCTTCCCCTGCAAACCTTCGCCGATGAGCAGACCACAACGTCAGTGCCACCGGCAGAAGACGCGTGGCTGGACATCTGGCACAGCAAATTCAGTAATTCAATGGACTACACCGCGCAACAACTCGACGAATTTTTTGCTTTGGAAGGCAGTGACAACCATAAAGATGCCAGGGCAGAAGGCCGTGTGAGATTCGGTCTTGAGCCCAGGACCCGTGATTTAATGGCTACCGACTTTCGGTTTCGAATACGCGTAAAATTACCGGCACTAAAAAACCGGGTGGATCTGCTGCTTTCAGATGACGACGATTACACCCGGCAGGACAACATCCGTGCCGCCAGAGACTCTGTTAATCACCTTCAGGATTCTGCCAGCCTTGCGTTAAGGTATCAAAAAAGCGACGACTCGAATTTGTCACACCGCATTGGTGCAGGGCGTGGCGATCAGCTGTTTGCTCGCAGCCGCTACGAAGATGACTATTGGTTTAAAGAAGACTTTAAACTCGATTACGACGGTGAAATTTATTACTACACCCAGGATCAGTTTGGTGCCGAACTAGGGTTAAATTTTACCCAAATGCTGGAAGACGATAAATTTTTACGGCTTCAAAATCGCTACTATTACAGAGATAAGAGCACAGATTGGCTGTGGCGTCATGAGCTTCAATACCTTAGGCCACTGACGGATCAGAGCGCCATATTGTATACCTTCTTTGTGAAAGGTCTGACCGAGCCCAGTCATCATGTCACGGAGGTGTATACCAGTGTACGGTGGCGTACAAACTACAAACGAAGTTGGTTATTTTTCGAATTAGAGCCTTTTGTTATCTGGTTGAAAAAAGAAAGTTTTTCTCCCTCTTATGGACTTGCTGTACGCTTTGAGTTCTATTATGGCAGCACTTAAAACTTTACAAACTGTTTACTTTTTACCCAATACATGATTAGCTTATTGTTCGACCAGTTAAGTGCCAGACCGCCTACTTTCGGTTGCGCACATGGGCGTAATTGGGTTTAATGATGCCCCCTAAATAATCATTATTATGGATCGCTGAAAAGGGAGATTTGTTCGCATGCGTATCAAGAGCGCCATTCGGTTTGTGCTTTTCTTGGTGTTGTCATTGCCTGCGTTTGCCCTCCAGCCAGAGCACGATGATTCACTCACTTTTTTCCGAGCTAACTTTCATTCAAGTGGGCCACAGGCTTCATTGCTTGCAGCTTCAGAGAACAATGCGGTTATGAACGACGAGGTCATTCAACTGCTGTTCTCCGCATTTGCCGCACTAATGGTGGTATCTGCAATTCGAAGTCAACAACGGCAGGATTATTCTAAATACCGGCAGTGTAAAAAACATAGCTAGACTAACAAACAAAAAACCCGACAGAGTCGGGTTTTTTAATCGTTGTTTACGGTACTATCTGCAACGGATAACTATGGACGTAAAGCCCGCTCACCACGCGCCAGACCGCATACACCTGTGCGTGAAGACTCGATAATCTCCGTACACTGAGCCATGGTAGTTGCGAAGGCATCCAGCTTATCTGTTGTACCTGTCACTTCCATGGTGTAGTTGTTCACAGAGAC
Source organism: Aestuariibacter sp. (assembly GCA_017794925.1). Lineage (GTDB taxonomy): Bacteria > Pseudomonadota > Gammaproteobacteria > Enterobacterales > Alteromonadaceae > Alteromonas. Next base: position 278,934 of record CP051238.1, read on the forward strand.
GTCCAGGATGTTGGCCCGGAAAATGTCTGCGTTACGTTTAACTTCAGCGCGGATAGCTTCGGTACGCGTAGCCACTTTGATCAACATCATTTCACGCTCAATGTGCGCGTTTTCTGTTAAATCAACCACTTTCAGCACATCTACCAACTTATTGACCTGCTTGGTGATCTGTTCGATTACCTTGTCATCGCCATGCGTAATGATAGTTAGGCGAGACAGGCTAGGATCTTCAGTCGGTGCTACACACAAAGAATCAACGTTGTAACCACGTTGAGAAAACACACCAACAATTCTCGATAAAGCCCCTGGCGCGTTTTCCATTAATACCGATATGATTCTTTTCATCAGGTTCTCTCCGTCTTGCTTAAACGCATGTCATCCATTGCGCCGTACTTAATTTGCATAGGATATACGTGTTCGTTCTGGTCAACAGCAATATCCATGAACACCAAACGGTCGGTTAAGCTAAAACACTTTTCCATCGCCGCATCCAGTTGATCAAGCGAATCAACCTTAATACCGACATGCCCGTAGGCCTCAGCCAGCTTGACGAAATCAGGTAAAGAATCCATGTAAGAATGAGAGTGACGCCCTTTATAAATCATATCCTGCCACTGACGCACCATACCCAGCGCACGGTTGTTCAGTGAAATAATCTTAATTGGCAGGTTGTATTGTAAACAGGTAGCCAGTTCCTGAATGTTCATCTGGATACTGCCATCACCTGTTACCACAACTGATGTTGCATTAGGATGCGCAAACTGAACGCCCATTGCCGCTGGCAGGCCAAAGCCCATCGTGCCCAAACCACCCGAGTTAATCCACTGACGCGGTTTCGCATAAGGGTAGTAAAGCGCAGCAAACATTTGGTGTTGACCTACGTCTGAGCTCACGTACGCTTCACCGTTGGTGTGCTTATACAGTGCCTCGATGACGCGCTGCGGCTTAATGACCGTATCACCCTGATCGTAGGTCAGACACTGACGTGAACGCCACTGTTCAATTTGTTGCCACCAATCAGCCAGTTTGTCTGTTTGACCGGTAAACTCCTCAGGCTTCAGTAACTCAAGGATTTGTTCCAGGACAATTTCTACCGACCCGACAACCGGAATATGCGCATTCACAGTTTTAGAAATCGACGCTGGGTCGATATCTACGTGAATAATCTCAGCATGAGGACAGAACTTGGCGACGTTATTGGTTACACGATCGTCAAAACGGGCACCCAGCGCTAAAATGCAGTCAGAGTTGTGCATGACTTTATTTGCTTCAAGCGTACCGTGCATACCCAGCATACCGACGAATTGCGGATGCGTACCAGGAAAAGCCCCCAGCCCCATCAGCGTACAGGTAACCGGTGAATTAAGCAGTTCAGCCAGTTGCGTAACAAGACCTGATGCTTCAGCGGTAACTGCACCACCACCCACGTACAATACCGGGCGTTCCGCCTTCTTCAGCGACGCAACGGCCTTTTTCACTTGTTTGGTATGGCCGCGTACTGTTGGGTTGTACGAACGCATCTCAACACTGCTGGGGAACACATACGGGTGTTCTTCCATCACGTTAACGATATCTTTAGGTAAATCGACTACCACCGGGCCCGGACGGCCTGTGTTAGCAATGTAATAAGCTTTAGCAATGGCTTCAGGAATATCTACAGCACGTTTAACTAAAAAACTGTGCTTAACGACCGGGCGAGAGCACCCTACCATATCAGTTTCCTGGAATGCATCTTCACCAATGTGCATCGAAGGCACCTGGCCAGACAACACAACCATTGGAATAGAGTCCATGTACGCTGTTGCGATACCGGTCAGGGTATTCGTTGCCCCTGGGCCTGAGGTGACCAGGACTGTACCCGTTTTGCCGGTCGAACGCGCGTAACCATCTGCCATATGTGCAGCGGCCTGTTCGTGACGTACGAGGACATGTTTGACATCATCCTGAGCAAATAATGCATCATAAATGTCAAGTACGGCACCACCTGGGTAACCGAATACATGCGTAACTCCTACATCTTTTAGCGCTTCCACCACCATGGCGGCGCCCGACATCATCTTCACGGTGTTATCTCCTATTGGATAATTGTGCCTGTTGCAGCGTAATAATTGGCCGCAATAAGTGAAAAACGCAGTTCGACAAACGAGAAAAATGGCAAAAGTTGTTTATCACTTATTCACGGTACGCGGACTATAACGAAGCAGTTAGGAAGATAAAACAGTTTTATAAATAAAAGTGAGACATATATCCCAATAATGGAAATAATTAGGATGAATCTTTCGATTTTGGTTGTTTTTTTCAATTTAACGAAATAATCATTTACATCAATTTAACACTAAAGTTGTACAACTTTTATCCCGAAGTCGCTTAAACATTGGCCCCCAGGGCAATTTAGGAAAATTACACCAATTTCTATTAACACCAAAAATTAGGATAAACCTTTCGATTGAGTGAAGATCTGAGGAAAGTTTTTTATCTATTCGTGGAGACAAAGAATAGCGGCTACCTTGGTGAAATGGCTTCTCTGGTAGCCGATGTGATGAAAAGATTGTACAAAATCACGAAATATCTGACGCAAACGCCTGTGTGATCAACGTTTTTTGGGCACCCACGCCCAAATCATTTCACATAAAATGGGCTCTATTTGTTGTGCATCCGTTACTTTAACCTGCACAGTCACCTCCCCCTTTTCCTGATCTTGCATCAATGCAATTTGCTCGTCGGTCAGTGAAGCCTCAGCTAACATATCCCCTTGGGCACGCTTCACATATTGCAGGTTCATGGATTTGATCAGTGGCAACTTGTCACCCGGTAAATTTACACCAACAATAAACCCGGTTGCCGACTCAGCCAGCAAAGCCATGGCAGCAGCGTGAACACTGCCAATGTGATTCTGTACTTTTTTGTAGTTTTTTTGACGAAAGGTAACCTGCTTTAAGTCAGTACCCAGAATGTCGACCTTCGCCGTACCCGCTAATTTTACTTTGTATCTGAACATCCAGGTAAGTAAGCGCTGACGCAACCACTGTGGATACTGATTGGCTTTAAGCGCAAACGCGCGTAATGGATTGTGTTTCATTTCGTTATCACTCTTACTGGTCGTACCAGAAGGGTAGTCGGATCCGCATTGCGATTCAAGCAGAACACGAAATTTGCCTGATTTTCGACAGTGTTTCTATATCGATAGGAACGAAGCATGGTTGACGAAAAATGGGATCATGAAGAAGCTTAACCGGTAATCGCTTTGCAATATGCACGTTGGCGCTGACCCCTTGGGGTCGCAATTCGCTTCGGTATTTCTTTGTTTGGATTTTTGTAATTTCTGAAGAGAAATTGGAGCGGGAAACGAGACTCAACTGGCAATCGCTGAGCGACATGCACGTTGGCGCTGGCCCCTTGGGGTCGCGATTCGCTTTGATATTTCGTTGTTTGGATTTTTATAATTTCTGAAGAGAAATTGGAGCGGGAAACGAGACTCGAACTCGCGACCCCAACCTTGGCAAGGTTGTGCTCTACCAACTGAGCTATTCCCGCTTGAGAGTGGCACTTCGTTTGAAGTGGTGCGCATTTTACAAAAATATTTATCGAACGCAATACCTATTTTCAATTTTTTTGTAATAAGCACACTGAATGCCTAAATACTAAACACTTTTTCGCGATAGAACTGTAATTCAGCGATGGATTCGCGAATATCGTCCAAAGCCTGGTGCGTGCCTTTTTTCGTAAAACCTTCCAACGCAGCCGGCTGCCAACGGCGAACCAGTTCTTTTATTGTACTGACATCAACGCTGCGGTAATGGAAGTAAGCTTCCAACTCTGCCATGTACTTCACCATAAAACGGCGATCCTGTCCGATGGTATTGCCGCACAGTGGTGATTTACCGGCCGGTACATACTGTTCTAAAAACGCAATAGTCTGTTTAGATGCTGTCGCTTCATCGACTTTGCTATCCCGGCAGCGCTGGGTTAAGCCACTTTCACCATGCACGCGGGTACACCACTCATCCATCCCATCCAGCACAGCATCGGGTTGGTGTACCGCAATGACTGGTCCCTCTGCCAGTACGTTCAGTTCGGAATCGGTGACAATGGTCGCGATTTCCAGCACAACACAGGTTTCCGGGTCCAATCCCGTCATTTCCATGTCAATCCAAACCAGATTATCGGGTGAATATGCAGAGGATGTCGTCATGAAGAGCACCTATTTGAGTTGAAGTGGTGACACATAAAGTGCACAAAAGGTATCATGCACAGCCTAAAACGCAATAAAAGAGAGCGGCGTGGCCAAGAAACCTAAATTATCCCAACGACAGAAGCGTCAGGTAGCGGCAAACCGCGAGAAGCGACTCGCCCACCGACAAGCGAAATCTTCACCGGATTTGTCATCACTTCTGGCTGGGCGTGTCGTCGGTCGATTCGGTAAACAAGCCGATGTGCAGGATAGTGAAGGGTTAATCGTACGCTGTCATATTCGACGTACCATCGAATCCGTTGTATGTGGTGACAACGTCTTATTTGCACGCTCAGAAGTGCCGGATGAAAACCTGGGTGGTGTCATCGAGCTGGTTCAGGACAGACATTCGGTATTAACCCGTCCCGATTTTTACGATGGCGTCAAACCGATTGCAGCAAATATCGACCAAATTATTGTGGTGTCTTCTGTAAAGCCCGACTTGTCACTCAATATCATCGATCGCTATCTGGTCGCGTGTGAAGACACCGGCATCGCGCCACTATTGGTGCTGAATAAAGTAGAACTGCTGAGCCCGGAAGAGCGCGAAGCCGTTAAGGCATCGCTACAAATATATATTAAGCTGGGTTACCAGTTTTTATATACTAGTTGCAAAAGCGGCGAAGGCATCGACACCCTGCACGACATTCTGCGCGATAAAACCAGCGTATTTGTCGGGCAATCCGGGGTCGGGAAGTCCAGTATTATTAATCAGGTATTACCCGATGCCGATGAACTGGTTGGCGAAATTTCGGAAAACTCAGGGCTGGGACAACACACCACCACCGCAGCGAAACTTCTCCCTATCCCTACTGGCGGCGATTTAATTGACTCACCCGGCGTCCGTGAGTTTGCCCTTTGGCATTTACCCGAGGAGCGGATCACCTGGGGTTTTAAAGAGTTTCGTGACTACCTGGGCGGGTGCAAATTCCGCGACTGTAAGCACTTGAATGACCCTGGTTGTATTATTCGCCAAGCGGTAGACGATGGTGAGATAGATCCACAGCGCTATGAGAATTACCATAAAATTATTGCTGCGATGGACGAACAGCGACCGTCTTATATCAAACCCTGATTGACCATAACCGTAAATTGCTATGTTTAACCACGGGATCCGGTACAATGCGCAGCATAACAGGGTCGCGGTAGTCAAAACCCCATAAGGGTAAAGACCGGCAGACACCACAGAATAAGTAAGGAGATCCCCTTTGCTGGATTGGTTTAAAGTTAACGTACAGTACATTTTACCCAAGCACCCCATTTCCCGTTTGGTGGGTAAGCTAGCCGCTGCTGAAGCTGGCGCGTTTACAACCTGGCTGATCAAACTGTTTGTAAAACAGTTCAAAGTAAACATGGACGAAGCCATGTATTCACAGCCCGAGGACTACCGCACGTTCAACGCTTTTTTTACCCGCCCCCTGAAACCGGGTGTACGTCCGATTGACGACAACGACAAAGGGTTGTGCCATGCGGTAGACGGCACTGTAAGCCAGTTCGGCGATATTGTGGGTGAAGACCTGATTCAGGCCAAAGGCCATAAATTTACACTTAGTGCGTTGCTGGGTGGCAACCCGGATTTAGCCGCTTACTTTAAGGGCGGAAAATTTGCCACTATTTATTTGTCACCACGCGACTATCACCGCATTCACATGCCTATCGAAGGCACGTTAACGGACATGGTCTATGTCCCGGGAGAATTGTTTTCAGTCAATCCATTAACCGCTGAAAATGTACCGGGCTTATTTGCACGCAATGAACGTGTAGTGACGTTATTCGACACACCTGTTGGAAAAATGGCCATTGTATTGGTTGGTGCAACCATTGTTGCAAGTATCGATACGGTATGGGCTGGCACAGTAACCCCACCAGCAGGTAAACACGTTACGCACTGGCGCTATGACGCCGAGGGTGAAGACGCTATTACTATTGGCAAAGGCGAAGAAATGGGTCAGTTTAAGCTAGGCTCGACCATTGTTGTGTGCTTTGAAGCTGACAAAATTGATTTTGCCGATTTAGCTGCTGAGCAAGTCACCCGTTTAGGTACGCCTTTCGCCACTTTCGCGGACAATCAAACCCAACCAGACTAATCCATGGAACCGGTTAAAAAGAGTCTTATTTCCCTGCACATTGCCGTCATTCTGCTAGGGGGAACGGGACTCTTTTCAAATATCATCCCACTCTCTGCAACTGACATTACGCTGGGTCGCAGTTTATTCGCCTGCATAGCACTTTTTTGCGTCCTGTTGATTGGGAAAGAGGGGTTGACGCTGGACCGGCGTCGAGACTACGGCATTGCCGTTGGTCTTGGGGTACTGATGGCCGTGCACTGGATTACTTACTTTGCCTCTATGCAGTATGCGGGGGTATCAGTTGGCATGATTGCTATGTTTACCTTTCCGGTAATTACCGTATTGCTTGAGCCCTTTTTTGAACGCACCCGGCTGGTATGGCAGGACGTACTCAGTACCCTGGTGGTGGTACTGGGTATCGTATTAATTGTGCCGGAAATATCCCTCGCTAACGATGTAACACTGGGTGTTGGGCTGGGGATCGCGTCAGCAGTACTTTATGCCATTCGCAACTTGTCACACCGCAAGTACTTTTCGCACTATAGCGGCGCCAAGGCCATGGCCTGGCAAACGTTGGTGATCGCCTTGTGTATTTTGCCCTTCAGTGGCGCAGCAATAGTGGATGCCAATATCAACGTTTGGTTATTACTATTGGCACTGGGCACCTTTTTTACGGCTTTGCCCCACGCGATGGTAGCCAGCTCATTGGCACATCTGCGCGCTAAAACCTTTTCATTAATTGCCTGTATGCAACCCTTTTACGGCGTCGCCTTTGCCGTTGTGCTACTGCATGAAAGCCCCGGATGGAATACGCTGATTGGCGGAATTTTAGTGACCTCAGCGTCAATTTATGAAACAGTAAACACCCATAAATCGGTGGCATCTAAAAAGAGTTAACCTATGTGGATATTGGGGCACCGTGGTGCCAGTAAAGCGGCTCCGGAAAACACGCTGGCGGCCTTTTCACTGGCCATGGCCCAGCAGGCTCACGGCATAGAGATCGATACCTATCAGGTAGATGGACACATTGTCGTGATCCACGACCGTTGGTTAAATCGCACAACCAATGGCGATGGTATGGTAACGAGTCACTCCATCGACTATTTACGCAGTCTGGATGCCGGCCATGGTGAACGTATCCCGCTTATTCGGGACGTGTTTGAAACGCTCCCCGTGAGCGCCCTGCTAAACATTGAAATCAAACATTTATCACAGGTTGAATCCTGGATAGCTGATGTACAAACCGGCTTGAAAACATCGGGGTTCCCTGAGTCAAACCTGATTATTTCCTCTTTTAATCATCGCTGGTTACGCAGTATCAAGTTGCACTGGCCGGAGGTAAAGATTGGGGCGTTAACCGCTACCTACCCGGAAAACGGACTGGGTTTTGCCGATGATCTCAGTGCGTATTCATTGCATATGGCGCTAGACGTTGTAGATGAAGGCTATGTTTCTGAAGCAAAGCAAGCAGGCCTGAAAGTTCTGGTTTATACTGTCGACCACCCACAGGATATGAAGATGTTACAAAGTTGGGGCGTAGACGGGATATTTACTAACGTACCGGATGTGGCCCGAGAAACAGTGGCCTAGTTATTATCAGCCAAATGTTGAGAGGTGATCTTGCCCTGACAACAGCGACATTTTCGACATAGCCGCATATTGATCCAGTGACCAACAATAATCAGCATCGCACCCACCGCAATCGTAAACGGCTCGCCCGCTTCGCCAAACATGTCTTTAAACCAGTAAATTGCGCCACCCGACAGTAATAATAGCAGGGGATAAACCTGACCGTGGTATCGAATAGCCCCCGCGATTAACGCCACGCTTCCAATCAGAATAGAGAGGCTAAGAATAGTGCGTTCAAACCACACTTCGCCGAAAACACTGGAGGCCAACAAAGGTAAGACGGGGATCGCCAGACAATGCAACGCACACAACCCAGAGATCCAGATCCCTAGCCGGTCGAGAATAGTCGGATTGTCGATGGGTGATTGCATATAAAACCTTTGCGTTGCAGACGGATGTTATAATATAACAAACTTAGTTTTTTTCAAGTTAAAAACAATAAATCGCATAATAAATAGCCGTCATAGTTTCACTATGGGCATATGTCATTGTTTGCAAAATGCTGAGATGTTCCGGAAGACAAAACCAGCGAGTTGCCTTTCTAGTCAGGTCAATGTCAGTCGGTTGAAGCACCGCCTGATTACTGCTAGTCTCTGAGGCCAATATTTTGCGTAATCCGCTTGTGGTTTTAATAGCATGCAGCACCCGACACTTACCGACCTTTATGCTCAGGCACTAACGCTTGCAGACTCCGGAAGGCAAGCAGACGCAATTAAAATGCTGTATCCCGCGGTACAAAAGCACCCTTCGTTTTACCAAGGCTGGCTGTTATTCAGCAGATGCTTGTACGAAACCGGTCATATTAAAGAAGCCGTTCAAATTGCACAGCACGCTGAGAAAGTCGATCCACTGGCTGAACACTTCCAGCGCATTCAGCTTGCCATGCAACAGCACTCAGCGCAGGACGCCGCGCAGATTGCTCGCGGTATGCTCAATGAATACCCTCACCACCCCAAAGCCTTGTTTACCCTGGCGAGTATTGCGTTATCCACTAATCAACCAGAATCCAGTGTTGGCCTATTGGAGCCGGGATTAAAAGCGTTACCCGCAAACATAACCTTAAGACGTTTGCTGGCAGACTCCTACGTGAAGTCAGGGCAATACAGTAAGGCCGTCGACGCAACGAAGGTACTGATCAAGCTCGACAAAAGTTTCGAGAATGTATGGCTTTTACTTGGTTTACTGTTCAAATACAGTCAGTACCACGACTTTCTGGAGTACTGCGATGTGGCCGGGCAACTGGCTAACAATGATAAAAACACGTTAAGCCAGCTGGCACTGCTGAAAGGTCAGGTGCTGAGAATACTGGGTCAACGCAAAGAAAGTATTAATAGCCTGAAATCCAGCCTGGCACTGTCGCCCCATAATGCAGAGGCGTGGTGGGCGTTAGCCGATTTCAAGGACTATACGTTTACATTGGTAGATAAACAGCAACTTCAGGATCTGATGGCTGCCAATATTTCAGCAGAAAGTAAATCACTGGCATGTTTTACGTATGCCCGGTTATGCGAGGCGGAAGGCGACACACAAGGCAGTTTTCACTATTACCAGACCGCCAATAGTGTAAAAGCCGCAGACACTCATCAGATTCAGGCAATCCGGCAGGATTTAACCAGCCTTCAGCATCATTACACTACAAACACCTTATTGGTGCAGGCCGATAAAAAAAATGACCAACAGGTCCCTGTCTTTATTGTTGGTCTTCCCCGTTCCGGCTCCACGCTGATAGAGCAAATACTGGCGAGTCACAGTGAAGTGGAAGGCACCATTGAGCAACCGACGTTGTTGAGTATTGAACAACGGATGCATCGCTTTGCGCAGGCGAAATACAATCAGGGGTTACCGGATATACTCGGCAAACTCTCTGCTGAGGAACTTGCGCAGTTCGGGCAGGCTTACCTGGATGAAAGTACGATCTTCAGAAGCAAAGGAACGCGCTTTTTTACCGACAAGCAACCCTTCAATTTCCGCTTATCCGGTCTAATCCATAAAATCCTGCCTCAAGCCAAAATCATTGATGTGGTGCGTAACCCTATGGATTGTGGATTAAGTTTGTACAAACAGTATTTTCACGCGGGTGTGGACTTCAGCTATGACCTGACGCATATCGGTGCTGTGTACAACGACTACATGGCACTAATGCACCATTGGGATTCAGTGTTACCGGGCAAAGTATTGCGGGTGCAATACGAACACCTTATTCGCGAGCCAGAGAACAGTATTCGCCGGATTCTCCAACACCTTGGCCTTAGCTATGATCCTGCGTGTTTATCTTTCCATACCACAAAAAGAGCCATTCATACCGCCAGTAGTGAGCAGGTACGCCAGCCTCTTAATAGCAACGGTATCGGTAGCTGGCTTCAGTTTGAGCATCAATTACAGGCACTCCAAAACAGTCTTGAACCTGTACATTTAGACCAATCCCTTGCGCTAAAACAATAATAAATCCTACCCTCAAATTGTTAATGCGCGATAAACCTCTATAATAATCAACAGCTCCCAACCTTGGTGCAGTATTGCACTGTTATGGAGCCTTTTGTCAATTTGCATTTACGTTACCCCGTACAAAGCTCGCCATACAAGGTCCGTTATACATGGTACAAAGTATGCTTTTGACAACGTTTGCAAAAATAAAAACATCAGAGAACTCTGAGGAAACCACCATGAGCACATACAATAAACTACACGACAAGAAGCGCTCTGCGATATCACTGTGTATCGCTACCGCGTTGGGTCTGGGCTATTCAGCGAATACCCTGGCTCAGGAAACAGAAGAAGAATTGAAATCGGTAGAAGTGATCAACATCACCGGTTCACGCATTCCCACCGACCCCAACGTACTGTCTTCTGTACCCGTACAATCAGTAGACAGCAAAGATATCGCGTTATCGGGTGAATTGAACCTGGCAGATATCGTTAACGATATCCCTGCCCTTATTTCATCTTCAACTGCAGAAAACACCGATACCGGCTCTAACTCACTGAACCTTCGTGGATTAGGCGCGGAAAGAACACTTACCCTGGTAAACGGTCGTCGACATGTTGCAGGCTTCCGCGGTACCTCCGCGGTAGATATCGGTACCATTCCAAGAGCATTGGTTGAGCGTGTAGAAGTCACAACAGGTGGTGCATCAGCCGTATATGGTGCTGATGCGGTAACCGGTGTAGTTAACTTCATCCTTAAAGACGACTTTGATGGTTTCCAAATTAACGCCACAGGCGCACTGCCTGAAGAGTCAGGTGGCGGCTCGTTTGCTGTCGATAGCATCTATGGTAAAAACTTCGATGATGGTCAGGGTAACGTTGTATTCACCTTGTCTTACGAAACAGAAGAAGAACTGCTTCACGGCGACCGCGACTGGTCTCGCAACAACGGTATATCTAGCATCGTGCCAAATCCAAGCGGCGAAACTTCTCGTATGCTGGCCTCTGATGTACGTTACTGGTTAACGTCAAATGAAGGGTCGATTGCCCCTACCTTTGGTGGCCGTGATGTCACGTACGTTGATATTAACAACAACGGTATTGCCGACTGTCAGGAATCTGAGGGCGGTCGCGTGGGCTACCTTGCAGGTTGTTGGTTAACTAATCCGGACGGCACGGTGCGTGTAAACAGTGACGGCCCTATCTACAATGGTTTGTTAAGTAGTGGCGGTGACGGTGCGAAGTTCAACTTCGACAATGACACCCTGATGCCAAATACTGACAAGTTCATTGTTAACCTGAACGGTAACTATCAAATCAACGACGAGCTGAATGCATTTTTCGAAGCCAAATACGTAAAAGCAGAAACCAACTTCTACGCAGAATATGACTCGTACTACGACACACTGTTCATCCTGCCCGACAACCCGTATATCCCTGAACAGTTACTACCGGTTGTTGATCAAACGGGTGGCTTGTTAATCACCCAGGATGCGATTGCCTGGGATGACGATGACACGAATTACGTTCGTGAAACTACCCGCTTTGTAGGTGGATTTACCTGGGATTACTCTTACGATCACAGTCTTGAATTTGCGGTAAACCACGGCCAGTTTAAAAACACGACCCGTTACACCGAGCAATACATCGACCGTATTTTTGCCGCAATGGATGCGGTAACCGGCCCTGATGGCAGCCCGGTTTGTCGTTCTGACATCGACCCAACTGCTGCTTACGAAATCGATTATTTTGCCTATAACGTAAACTACGCAGATGGTAACTTCTTCAGTGACCGCTACTATAGCTTTACCCCTGGCGACGGCCAGTGTGCGCCGCTGAATCCATTTGGTACAGACGCACTGAGTGATGAAGCAAAAGCCTTTATCTCTAACCGTATGAAAGACGAGTTAACCATCGAACAAACCGTGGTTACCCTTACCGCTGTTGGTCAGTTTGATAATCTGTTAGACAGCGTGCTTGATGGTGCTCTGGGTTATGCGACCGGTTTAGAATACCGCGAGGAGTCCAGTGACAACCGTTTGGATCCAGCTGCACTGGGTATCTTGCCAGAAGGTACACCTTATACTGCAGGCCAGTTAGTTAACGAAGTATCGCCTTGGTTGTATTTCCTAACCGGTATCGACAACGTTCAGCAGTTTAACACTGCAGGTAAATACGACGTACTGGATGCATTCGTAGAAGTGCGACTGCCTATTTTCCTTGACCGTGAATTCGCTTATGAATTCACCGTTGATGGTGCCGTGCGCTTAGCGGATTACTCAACGCTGGGGAATGCAACAACCTGGAAGCTGGGTTTCTCATACAGCCCAATCGAAGAGTTAAACTTCCGAGGCACCGTGTCTGAAGCGGTACGTGCACCAAACATTACGGAATTGTTTGACCCACAACTGCCTATTACGATTAACCTGGATACCGACCCATGTGATCCGGCTAACATTGATGCTGGGTCGTCTGTACGCCAAGCTAACTGTGTTGCGGCTCTGCAAGCTGCCGGTGTTGCCTTGGAAGACATTCAGGATTCTGAAGGAAACTACATTTGGGTTAACCCGCTAACCGCGCGTTTCTCAGGTACGTCTGGTGGTAACCCTAATCTGGATGTCGAAACTGCAAACACCGTGACCTTTGGTACGGTTTATCAGCCAAGTTTTGTTGAAGGCTTAACCCTGACTGTGGACTACTGGAGTGTAGAAATTGAAGAAGCGATCTCTGCAGTAGGTACAAGTGACGTACTGAACGGTTGCTTCGATTCAAGCAACTACCCTGCTGTTGGCTATTGTAGTCAAATCAGTCGTCGTGCAGATGGTGGCTTGAATGGTTTATCTACCGGTGAAATCAACTTTGCGCGTATTGAAGCTGATGGTATCGACGTCTCTGCTAACTACGTGTTTAACATCGATGAAAACGAGTTCGGTATTACCGTAGTCGGTACACGTCAGAATACCTTGAACAGCTACTTCAACCCAACTGACCCAAGCGATGTTGATATCGGCCTTGAAGAAATTCAAACGCCTAAAACAGCCGGTAATGTTGAGTTGAGCTGGACGCGTAACGAGTTAAGCATGGCGTGGCAAACGACCTATCAAAGCCGTCAGGCTTATCAGGAAGTGGAAAACTCACTGGGTCTGAACGACCAGGCAGTTCTGTTTGGTCAAGGTGGTGGCTTCTTCGGTACCACGATCGTTCATGACTTCAACGCAAGCTATCAGTTGAACGAGAGCCTGTCGGTATTCGGTGGTGTGAATAACATTACTGATGAAATTCCATTTGCTACTCAGGAAGCATGGCCTGTAGGTCCTCGTGGACGCACATTCTTCATGGGTGTTAACTTCTCGATGGAATAACAGGTCCCCCTGTAGGAAGACGCTAAATCTAGCCGTCTTCCTTTCAGGCGCTCCTGTTGTTAAGACAAAGCAAAAACGGTTGATTGCAATGTAATCAACCGTTTTTTTGTAGCTGCACGTTCTCTTTATGACAACGCCAATGACGACGGTTGTACCCGGTTAGCACAGAAGGCAGGTATTAAAAGGCCTGCTCGTTTATTCAAACGATATGTACACGAAAGCGGAATAGTTTCTGTTAAACAGGTTGCTATTACCTGGCAGATACGAGAGGACTTACCGCAACCGTTTCACCCGCTTCGGTTGCCAATACAGTAGAGCGACTTTGCTGGAAATAATGGCTGATAGGCCTTAGTTCTATATGTTCAGCTTCCAGCTTAGTTAAGTGCTGTTGTAGGAAAGCGATTGATTCCGGGTGTGGATGGGCAATAGCAATAGCACGGCCATGGCGCTTCGCCAGACGGAGTAAGCGTTGCCATTGCGACTGCATAAAGGGTTCGGTTTGCTCATGATCTAAAAACACATGGCGACGCGCGTTAGGTACATGCTGTCGCTGTGCCACCTGCTGCGCGACGGTTTTAGACGTCGTCCGGCTATCCACAAAGAACAAATTACGCTGCTTGATTTGTTGCATTACCAGCCCCATTGCCTCTTCAGACGCCGTGAGTTCGCTGCCCATATGGTTGTTAACGCCAATAGCAAAAGGCACGGTACTTAATGCGCTCTCGAGGGTATCACTGATTTCTTCAGGCACCATGTGCGGTGTAATTGCACCTGGCCCCAGGGACTTATCAGAACTTGCCGCCATAGGCAGATGCAACATGATCTCGCGGGACTGGCCATGAGCTCTGTATGCCAGCGCTTCACCCAGTGGAGTATGAGGTAAAATAGAAAACGTCACTTCGCTCGGCAACACCAACGCCTGATCATCGGTATAGCGATAGCCGATATCATCGATAATGACGTAAATGGTGGCTTTGTTTTCCGGCGCAGCCAAACAGTCCGAATTGACACCTGCAAGCAGCCCTGCAAGGCAACACAGTTTGATGAGCCAATGTTGTTTAAACACTACCAAGCGCACTTCGTTTTTGTTGTTGTGGCCTAAGCATACCAGCCAACCCCATCAACACCAAGAAGGGATTAGCCCCTGTCGATTGACTTACAGGTCGAGCCAGTCTGCCGGATTGACTGCTTTGCCTTTGTGGCGAATTTCGAAATACAAGTTGGGCGAGTTCTGCCCTCCACTCTGCCCCAGAAGAGCAACGGTTTCACCTTTAACAACCGATTCACCGGCTTGACGTAGCAATGCCTGATTATGGCCATATACCGTCATAAACCCATCGCCGTGTTCGATGATAGTAACCAGACCAAATCCGCGTAACCAATCCGAATACACCACTCGGCCATGAGCGATAGCCTTAACCGCACTACCTTCCCGGCCGTCGATCATAATGCCTTTCCAGCGGACCTGCCCCTGGCGGCGTTTGCCAAACAATTTTCTGACGGACCCATCTGCTGGCTTCAATAAGCGCCCTTTGTCTGCAGTTAACCCTGTTAGTTCTTGTGGAATCTGACTCATCCGCTGGGCGCGCTCGATGGCTTCAACGAGCGCCTGTTCCGCTTCTCGCAATTGGGCTATACGGGTTTCATCGCTGGCAATTTTAGCATTCAATTGCTTCAGGGTTTTCTGGCGGTCCTGTTGACGAGCCACCAACTCATTCTGTTGCTTTTGCTGATCGGCTTGCAGTTGGTTAAGTTCTGTTGCCTTCTGCTGCAATGACGCCGTGACGGCCTCTAATTCCGCAACTGTTGATTTGAACTCGGTGATATTGGCCTGTCGGGCCTGATTTAAATATTTGTAATAGGTGATGATACGCTCAAAACGGGATGCATCCTGCTGGTAAAAAATCATTTTGGCGTAGTCGTAGTGCCCAGCTATGAAGGCACTTTTGAGCTGGCCTGCCAGCATGGACTGCTGTTGACCAATGGCTTCGCGTAATTCGCCCTGACGGGTGCTTAACGTAGCTTGCTGTTGCTTATTGTCGGTAAGAGCTTTACGGGTGGTGTTAAGCTTTCCCGCGACATGACCTATTTGCTTTTCCGATTCAGCTAAGACAGCCTGCAGTTCTTCTGCTGACGCCCGGCTGTCTTGCAATGCCTCCTGACGAGCCTTGAGTTCAGCCTGAAGCGCGGCCAACTCTTTCTCTGCGTCGTCGCTTTGCTGGGCGAGTGCGGTGCCTGACAGCAGAAGCAACATACAGCAAGCCATTACCGTCCGGGTAATGGCTTTATACCGCATATTGCCAACTGCTAATGACATATTCTGAAGTTACGACTTCAGGGTCATAATGGTTTTACCGGTCATTTCCTGCGGCTGCTCCATGCCAATTAAATGCAGAATGGTTGGTGCAACATCACTCAACGTACCACCTTTACGCGGCTCTGCATCACGGCCAAAGTAGATGAACGGTACTGGCTCACTGGTGTGCGCCGTGTGCGCCTGACCGGTAGATTTATCTACCATTTGCTCCGCGTTACCGTGGTCAGCAGTGATCAAACACTCGCCACCCACTTTCTTCAGTGATTCAATAACACGGCCAATCGAATGATCTACCGCTTCGCACGCTTTAACCGCAGCAGCAAAGTCACCGGTGTGGCCAACCATGTCGCCATTCGGGTAGTTACAAATGATGACGTCGAATTTGCCTGATTCAATGGCGCCGGTCAGTTCGTCAGTCAGCTTTTCTGAGTTCATTTCCGGCTGCATGTCATAGGTGGCCACATCAGGAGATGGGATCAGGATACGCTCTTCGCCGTCGTATTCTCTCTCAACGCCACCGCTGAAGAAAAACGTAACGTGGGCGTATTTTTCAGTTTCAGAAATACGCAACTGAGTTTTGTTGTTCTTCGCCAACCACTCACCCAGTACGTTAACCAGTTTTTCCGGCGGATAGGCCACAGGCGCTTTCAGGTCTGCTGAATATTCTGTCAGCATCACAAAGGCAGACAACTCAGGTGCCGATGCTTTCGCAAAGCCGTCGAATCCTGGGTCCAGGAAGACCTGACTTAACTGACGTGCACGGTCTGCACGGAAGTTCATGAACAACAGAGTGTCACCATCTTCCATGGCGACACTGTCACCAATCACTGTTGGTGGTACAAACTCGTCGTTCTTACCCGCTTCGTAGGAAGCTTTAAGACCTTCAACCGCGCTGGCAGCCTGCGCTTCGCCCTTGCCTTGTGTGATTAGGTCGTAGGCCTTCTGTACACGATCCCAGCGCTTGTCGCGGTCCATAGCAAAGTAACGACCGATAATGCTGGCGGTTTTACCCACGCCCAGCTCTTCAAAAACCGCATCGGCTTTTTCCAGCGATGCCTGTGCGCTCTGTGGCGGTGTATCACGACCGTCAAGGAACGCGTGTAAATACACTTTTTTCGCGCCACGGCTCACTGCCATTTTTACCGCTGCAAAAATATGGTCTTCATGACTGTGCACACCACCTGGTGACATCAGTCCCATAATATGCACGGCTTTGTCTTTACTGACGGCGTCATCGACTGCCTTTACGAGTGCCGGATTATGCTCAAACTCACCGTCTGCAATGGCTTTAGTGATTTTGGTGAAATCCTGATACACCACGCGACCCGCGCCCAGGTTTACGTGACCGACTTCAGAGTTACCCATTTGTCCGTCAGGTAAGCCTACGTCCAAACCTGAACCACTGACCAGCGTGCTGGGATAGTCTGCAAATAACGCATCCAGAACGGGCGTATTTGCAGCCAGAATTGCATTGTTTTCTGGATCTTCACGATAACCCCAGCCGTCGAGAATGATTAACGCCAGTGTTTTCTTGGATTCAGTCATGAGTTCTCCTATCAAAATTCTATGCCTCCGGGCAGGCTGTCCTGCTCAGGCGATACGTGTTACCAAAGGGGTATATGGGTACTCACAGGTACTCTTGCTTGATCGCTTTGGTTTGTTAAGACGCTTTATTACGTTCGTAGGGTGAGGCTTGATTGCTATATTACCAAACCTTACAAGGGATTGAAGTGAATAAGTCAAAAATTCAGCAAATCCGTTGCATAGTTTTTTTCGATTAAACAGGCGCTTCGCGTACCACACCTTTAGCGAAGCAGTTAGTCAGCGTCATTCATTGCTACGCGATAACCTGTCAATTCGATTAAAAATCGCCTGTATCGGTCAAATTTCAATCGTCAATCCCGGCCCCGCCCTAGGGGCTGTTGACCTTCGCTGTATCATTTTTGTTCTATATAGAAGCGTTTTAATCGCGAAACAGGCCTACAGGCATAGTCATTCTACGTCAAAGGTCTGTGACAAAGAGTAAAACGCTTCTATGACGAACCCGAAGGGCAGCGTTTGTGCGTCATTTATGCTGCGTTATCGCCCACTGATGTAGAGCAACTACACTACGTGGACTCTGCCTTGCCTAAATGACGCGCAACTCGCTGCAAAAACATACAGCGAAGGTCAACAGCCCCTAGCTTCTGTTGGTTTTTTCTATATACTTTGCTCTCTTTTTTAAAAACCGATGCATTGGGAAGACGTAATGGATCAAATCATCGAATTTGCTGGCAATAACTTTATGCTGGCAGGTATATGGCTGGCGCTGGTCGGTATGCTGGTATACAGCTACGTTAGCGGCTTGATCTCCCCGGTCAAGGAAGTCAGTGTGCACGAGATGACGTTGCTGATAAACCGCGAAGACGCGGTGGTACTGGATACCCGCTCAGCCAACGACTATAAAGCCGGTCACGTAACTGGCGCGCGCCAAATTAAGGCCGAGGAACTGCGTGAACGTAACTTTGCTAAACTTGAAAAATACAAAGACACACCCATTATAGTGGTTTGCGCCATGGGCAATAGTGCCCGTAGTGTCGCAGCGGCTATGACCAAAGCAGGCTTCGCAAAAGTGAATGTGCTGCGCGGTGGTATGAACGCCTGGACTCAGGCCGGACTGCCCGTCGCAAAATAACCAGCAAGTTGGGGTAATACTGTGAGCAAAATTGAAATTTACACCAAGGGCTACTGCCCGTATTGTCACCGTGCTAAAGCACTGCTTCAGCAAAAAGGTGTCGAATACACTGAATACGCCGTGGATGCAGAACCTGCGCTTCGTGACGAAATGATTCAGCGGGCAAACGGTGGCTACACAGTGCCTCAAATTTTTATAAACGGGCAACACATTGGCGGCTGCGACGACATGTACGCGCTAGAGCGACAACAAAAGCTTGACCCGCTGCTGGCCCAATAATTTTATAACGATTATATAAATTCCATAGGTAATATCATGTCTGACGAAAATCAAACAAATCAAGAGAACGCAGCAGCAGGCGCACAAGGCCAGGCTCCACAATTCAACATTCAGCGCATTTACACCAAAGACATTTCTTTTGAGTCACCAAATGCACCAGGCATCTTTACCAAAGAATGGAAGCCAGAAATCAAACTGGATATCGACACGGCGACGAACAAACTGGACGGTAACCTGTTCGAAGTTATTCTGTCTGTAACCGTTACGGCCAGTATGGGCGAAGAAACCGCGTTTCTGTGTGAAGTTCAGCAAGCCGGTATTTTCATGATTGGCGAGATGCCAGAAGCGAACAAAGCACACATGCTGGGTTCATTCTGCCCAACTACGCTGTTCCCTTATGCGCGTGAAACCATTTCAAATCTGGTTAACCGTGGAACTTTCCCTCCACTGAACCTGGCACCGGTTAACTTCGATGCCATCTTTGCTGCCTACATGCAAAAGCGTGCTCAGGAAGCACAACAAGCGTCTCCACAGCTAGACGCTTAATTTCATCGTATGAATCAAGCATCGGTAACGGTACTCGGGGCGGGGTCTTATGGCACTGCCCTTGCTATTTGTCTGGCCCGAAATGGCACGCCTACCTTGCTGTGGGGCCGTGACTCAGAACAGCTGGATAGCATGACTGCCAACCGGCAGAATCAGCGCTATTTACCTGATATTCCCTTTCCCGACAGTCTTCATATTGAAACTGATCTTGCTAACGCCGTAGCAGCCAGCCGCGACATCCTGGTGGTCGTGCCCAGTCACGCCTTTAAAGGCATGCTGGAGTCAATTGCCCCCTTGTTAGCAGCATCACAACGGATTATCTGGGCAACCAAAGGGCTGGAGCCGGGTACCGGCAGATTGCTAAAAGACGTTGCACAGGACGTGCTGGGCGACGACTATCCACTTGCCGTGCTTTCGGGTCCAACCTTTGCAAAGGAAATGGCTGCCGGATTACCGACGGCAATTTCCCTGTCGTCTACTGATGATAGTTTCATCGATGATATGGCCGCTAAACTCCACTGCTCCAAGTCATTCCGGGTTTACAAAAACCCTGATTTTACCGGTGTGCAGTTGGGTGGTGCTGTTAAAAACGTCATTGCAATCGGCGCAGGTCTGGCCGACGGTCTGGGCTTTGGTGCCAATGCCAGAACCGCTCTGATCACACGGGGGTTAGCCGAATTAACCCGTCTGGGTGTGAAAGCAGGTGCACAGCCAGAGACCTTTATGGGTATGGCAGGTTTAGGTGACTTAGTACTGACCTGTACCGACAACCAGTCGCGTAACCGCCGCTTCGGCCTGGCGTTAGGCAAAGGGTTTTCGGTAGAACAGGCAATGACCGATATTGGTCAGGTGGTTGAAGGCTACCGCAATACTGAAGAAGTTAAAGCGCTTGCAGAACACCTTGATGTAGAAATGCCCATTTGCGAGCAAATCTATGCGGTTCTGTATCAGGGTAAGTCACCCAAAGACGCTGCGCTGGCCTTACTGGGTCGCTCACTCAAAAGCGAATAATTACCGGTGCAGGCTATCTCGCCTGCTCGTATCCAAACTGACGCCAGGATTCGTACACGAATACCGACACGGCGTTCGACAAATTCATACTGCGACTGTCAGGTAACATCGGAATACGCACTCGTTGTCCAGGTGGTAGCGACTCAATGATATCGTCAGGCAATCCACGGGTTTCCGGTCCGAATAATAACGCGTCACCTTGTTGATATTGCACGTCAGAATGAAACGCCTTTCCTTTGGTGGTGCAGGCAAACACGCGCTTGGGGTTACGCTCGACCAAATACGTTTCGAAGTTCGCGTAGCGTTTTACCTCTGCAAATTCATGGTAATCCAGGCCCGCTCGACGAACACGCTTGTCGTCCCAATCAAACCCTAGCGGTTCAATTAAGTGCAGCGCATAACCCGTATTCGCGCATAAACGAATAATATTGCCAGTGTTGGGCGGAATTTCAGGTTGATAAAGTACAATATCCAGCATGTTGTGAATCCTGACCGGTAGTCGCAGAGGGCCGCATTATGCGAGTTTTCAGCGGTTGCGTCAAAACACGGGGGAGCATTAGGCCCCGGGTGTAAAAAAGCGGACTATCTGACGCATCACCGGGGTACGAATAGCATCCTGCTCAATTAATATTTCGTGTTTTGCGCCAGCCACCGACACCCAGTTTGCGTCAGGCATGTGACTAACAACGCGTTGTTGTCTTTGATTGTCGACCACCCCATCCCGTTCAGCACTGAAAACAGTCACAGGTAGGGTGAGTTCACTGGCGTGTTGTTCAATCTGCCACATTGCGGCACTGGCGGCTGCAAGCCACTCAGGCGTTACCCCACCTAACCGGATTTCGGGTTGTTGAGCATAAAGTTCACGAAACAACTGGTAGCGCGCTTCGCTGCCGGTTAACCGGTTTGTTGCAAAAGGCTCTTCGTGGTAATCACGCTGACCAAAGAAGTAACCGCTGGCACCCGGTATAAGCGCATTGTAAGCCCTGTTTACGGTAATCAGCGTTGATGCCAGCCACGCTGGCATTGCGGGGCGGATACCAAACATAGGGGCGCAAAAGACAACGCGGGAAAAAACTTCTGGCAGCGATAATAAGGTTAATGCCCCAATCGCCGACCCCATGGAATGACACAGCAAATTGAGTTCACCTTGTTGATTAGGGATAACAACATGATTGAGAAAATACTGCATGTCGGCGACGTATTCGTCAAAGTGATTCACAAACCCCAGATGAGGATTATCTCGCATTCTGCCAGATAACCCCTGGCCGCGGTGATCGAGTATAAATACCGCGAAGCCCTGGTGGTAGAGATCGTAAATCACTTCCTGATATTTCAGTAACGACTCAATACGACCCGAACTGATCACCACCGACGCATGCGCATCGGCGGGTATACAGTAGGCATAGTGCACCAGTACGTCCCCCTGCCCGGTAAAGCGGTTTTGCATAACGTGCTGTTGCCAAAACGGCGTTATGCACTGCGCGAAATCCTGCTGCAGGTTAGGTTCGGTAAAATACGAATAATTATTCTCGCTCATGCCCTAAGGGTACGGTAATTGTGACTACCAGGCCACCAGAATCTCCTGGTTTGGCACTGATTGTACCGCGATGCAGAGCAATGGCGGCTTGTGCAATAGCCAGCCCTAAACCCACGCCCCCCGATTTGCGCTCCCTCGATGCTGAAGGCCGGTAGAAGGGCCTGAAGATCTCTTCACACTCCGCTGGCGTTAATCCTGGTCCATCGTCCTTAATCACTAACGTAACCTGTTCTTCCGTCACAGTAAATGACGCTTCAACAAGCGTATCCGCGTAACGAATTGCATTTCTCAATACATTTTCTACCGCGCTGTTCAGCTGATTCACGTCTGCTTTCAGGCTGACATCCGGGATTTCATCACTATTGAAATGCTTGCTGTTGGTACTGGCTTCAAAAGCCGCATCCTGAAACAATTCTCTCATGGCATCGCGCAAGTTTAATCGGCTTAACACCGGTTTTCCGGCTTCTGCACGAGTAAGTTGAAGCAACTGATTTATCAACGCTTCCATACGAATCGCTTCGCGTTCAATGCGATCCAGCGTAGGCGAATCGACTTCTTGCTGATGTGCCAGGCCAATCGCCATTTGCATTCGAGCTAGCGGTGAACGCAGCTCGTGAGAAATATCAGCCAGCAAACGCTTTTGTCCCGACCACATCGTCGATAACTGCTCTGCCATTAAATTAAAGTCCGCTGCCAGTTCACCGATTTCATCGCGTCTGAATGCCTTGATATCAGTTCGCGCTTGCCAGTCGCCTTCGGCTAGCTGACGTCCGGTGTGCTGTAAGTGCCTGATGGGACGCACAATAGATTTTGCAAACAACCAGCAGAACAGCGCAGAAATAATAACGGCAGTGGGGATCAACCAGAAAAGTATTCGTTCCGGGCCACCCTTCCCATCCGGGCGACGCCAATAGACGGCATGGGATGTACCATTAAAGTTTACGATCACCGGTCCTATGGCTACCATTGGGCCAAGCTGAACAGAAATATAGTTAGACTGTCGGGCAAACTGAGCAAGCAAGCTTTCTTCATCAGGCCGTAACGGTGGGCCGCCATTATTAGATACTTTGCCAGTATCAAGGTTGACCGAAATAAACGAACGGCGTTGTTGCATACTCACGTCACGTAGCAGCGGTCGGAACTGGTCGTATGCAGCTTTACGCCGCTCCAAATCATTCACCATGGCCACCAGCTGCTGAATATCATTGTTACTGGGTTGTTCGATTTGGAAAGGCTGATAGAACATCCTGGCCAGCCAGGCCGATGTGACAGCCGTGAGAACCAGCGTTACCCAGAACCAAAGAAAAAGGCGCCCAACCAGGCGCCGTGTGGGATTAATAAACGCTAAGAATTTCATGATTGCTGACGCAGTAAGTAACCGGAACCGCGTATCGTTTTGATTTTTTCATCATTACAACAAGCAGATAACTTCTTTCGTAAGTTACTCACATGCATATCGATGCTCCTGTCGAACGCCATGAGTTTTCGACCTAACACCTGCTGACTGATATCTTCTTTGGTGACCAGGTCGCCGGCATTGACCATTAACAAACGCAGAATTGAAAACTCTGTGCCGGTCAGGGTAAGCAATACGCCTTTAACCGAGGCTTCCTGCTTACTAACACTCAGCTCTATGTCATTGATCACCAAATCCTGTTGCTGTTTTACCTGAGAACCCAGCTCCAGGCGGCGGAATATAGCTTTAATGCGTGCCACCAGCTCACGGTGGTTAAATGGTTTTGGCAGATAGTCGTCTGCGCCTAACTCCAGCCCCAGAATACGGTCATAATCGTCGCCCTTCGCGGTAAGCATTAACACCGGCGTTAAATGTGTCTGACGCAGTTTTTTAAGCACGTCGAAACCGTCCATTTTAGGCATCATCACGTCTAACAAAATCAAATCAAAATTACCGGTCCCGGTAGCCAGCTTCAATCCCGCTTCGCCGTCGTGAGCCACCGTCACGTCGTAACCCATTGTTTCGAGGTAACTCTGTAGCATTTCGCTTAGTTCATCGTCGTCGTCAATCAACAAGATCGACTGATAAGCCGAAAACGCCGGCTTGCTCACATTACTCACGTCGATTTCCTTTTTTTGCCATACGTGATTAATTACATTAACGGTAGATATAGCACGGGCTTTCAAGGTGGTCATAGTTTTTCCATTAATGTGGATGACAATTCTGACCGTAAGATTACTGATTGCTTATTATACAAGCAAAACGAAAGCCGGTGATTTACGCAACTTTTACATTAGCAGTAAATCACATTTAGCCCTAGTCCATGAAGCCCACATCGTGCTGATTAAAGTGAGTTAAGTTGGGCAGGATACCGGTAAGTTCAGTGTCGGAGAGCCCAAACCATCGCGCAAGTGTCGCGGCGTACTGGTCTACCGATAATGTGGGAATCATTCGTCCGTCGCCCATGTCGTCGTTGCTGTTCAGTGCCATTTCCGGTAACTGCCCATATACGTCAGCGCCTTGCACAGCGTCCCCCAGCACAATGTGATTGCCTCCCCAACCGTGATCGGTGCCGTCGCCGTTGCTGGTGAGCGTGCGTCCAAAATCCGACGCAGTAAAGGCCGTAACCTGCTCACTCACGCCTAACTCACTGGTGGCGTTATAGAACGCAGCCATGCCCTCAGCCAGTTCCATCAGTAACGCGGGATGATCGGCTAACTGATTGTCGTGGGTATCCCATCCTCCCAACGTAACAAAATACACCTGACGAGGTTGTTCCAGGTGCTGTTGAACACTGATCATATTGGCAACCAAACGCATCTGTTCAGCAAAACGGGTAGCAGGAAAGGCGGTGTTAAGTTCTGGTCCCAGCGCCAAGGCGCCATTTACCAACCCACCTCTCGTGCGGGTACGGTCGACCATGGTGGCAAATTGCGTAGCAAACATGCCTTCGGTGCCGGCGTGGATCCGATCGAGAAACGCTGCATTTGGTCGTTGCCATTCCTGGTCAGGATTAATACCTTCCAACACTTCTGCGCCCTGATTACTCAGGGCAAAAGGCAATACCAGAGTTCCCGTTTGCCAAAGGTTATTTCCGGCCATGGACAGGTTCATTGAGATAGGCGCACTGGTATCAGACAGCATATCGGCCATCCTTCCGGCCCAGCCTGTTAATGCGGCTTGCTGTGGATGCGCTGTTTGCCAGTGATTCTGTTGGTCGGAATGGGAAAAAAGCTGGGGCGGTAATACGGCTCTTCCCACAAGCACATCTTCTTTAGTGACAGGCTCAATCAAAGGGCCAACGTTGGCCACAAGTGCCATATTCCCCTGTTCGTAAATTGAATGTAATGCCGCGAGAGACGGGTGCAGACCCAAGGTACTGTACTGGGTATTTGTTACACTCAGGGGTAATGCAGCATCCAACGCAACCGCCAGATTTTGCCGCGTAGCAGCGTATTGCTGATATGCACTCTGATCGGTAGGAATAAGCATATTCAAAGAGTCGTTACCGCCCAGCAAGAATACGCATACCAGTGCTTTATAGTCATTAAACGATTGCGCCGATGTAGCCGCACTGACCAGATTAAATTGCGATGTTGTTGCCCATAGAGAACTTGCACCACCCAGACTAACCAAACTGCGTTTTAAAAAATCACGTCTTTGCATGGTGAGCTCCTACAGCTGTATCGCGAATTGCGGAGATATGGTGATCAAATACACCACATTCGCCAGTTTTATCCATTCTGTTTGTTCCTGAGACCAGTGTTCTAACGCATCCATTAAAACGGTCCGCATGGCGTCGTTCATTTGTCCGTCCAGTAACATCAGGTTAAGATAATCCAACAGCGCATCGTGGTCATTCGACAAGGCTGCAAGCCGATCGAAATTCACAATACCTACGTCATCTTCAACAATTTCATCGCCGCGAAGGTTATTAAACCAAGCCATGTAGTACATGTAATTTACAAAACGGGTAATACTAATCTCGTTCGTAATCTGAAACTCAGGAGACACCAGACCCGCATCGCGAATAGCACCGGGCGCGCTATAGTCAGGCCGGTAAAAGTTAAAAACACTGGGTGAATCCAGTGGCGCTATACCGATGTTGAAACCAACAAATTCGTGCCCCATACCACCGTCGCGAGCCTGAGAGGCAAATACCCGCATTACATGCGCAATCCGCAAGAGTGGATTTCTTAATTTACCCGTTTGCGATGCATCCATTATTCTCGCTTCATCGTCCAGTAAAATGGCAGTAATGACTGCTTGCATATCACCGCGTACGCCATGGCCATTGTCGTTAAATGCAGCCGCTACACGTGATATGTATTGCGCACTTGGATTGCTGGTTACCAATCGCTGGATAAGCTGTTTACCTATGAACGGCCCTACATTCGGGTGGTTAAACAGGTTATCCAACGCCATGGCCAGGTCTGCTCTGGCATTCTGTCCCGCGGGAACAACCGTACCATTGAGCAGTGTTTTTTCACCCCTATCATGAAAAGCCTCATAGGGCTCCATTGGAGACTGACCATCGTAATTGTCTTCCCACCAATTGGCGCGGCCTGCAAAATTCCACCCAGTAAAAACATGGGCGAATCCTTTTATGACATCCTGATCATAGGTTGCCACAGGCTCCCCCTGACTATTGGTCACGACACTACCATCCTCATTAAGTGCCACCAGCCCGATGGTAAACAATTGCATAACCTCTCGTGCAAAGTTTTCATCAGGGCGAATATTTCGCTCAGTATCCGGCTTTTCATTGCCTAGCATACTCAAATACATGCCCATCATAGGGTGTAAGGTGACCGCTTCAAGTAACTCTCTGAAGTTACCAAAGCTGTGTGCTAGCAGTGTATCGTAATAAGACGCAACGCCTCGTGGGTCAACCAGCAACCGGGTGTCTTTTGTAGACACAACAAATATTTCGGAAAGCGCAAACGCAACGCGCTGCCGCAGTTGGTCGTCTGCATAGATTGAACGTTGCCACCAGGTTTCGACCCAGTGATGACTGTAAATTTCTTCCTGAGGGAACGTACTGTTCAGTAATGGAAGGTGTTCTGTAACAGGCTGTGCAAATTGACTGTTCAGCCACTGTTCTGCCCCCATCACAGCAACCTGTTCAACGCTTTCGTCTGTAGGACCGAACGACGCCTGCATGAGTAACCTTACCGCTTCTTCATTCGTTATAACGGGCGCTGAAGGTATCTCTGGCGCGGGTTGTGGGGTGGGATTCGACTCCGGATCTGTCGATTCGGTACCACCTCCGCATCCTGCGAGGAATATCCCAATCGAAATGCAAAGAATAAAACGTAATGACATGACGTCCTGCGCATACAACACTATTCGATATTCCAGTATGGCAAATACGTCTCGTTGTTCGGGTATACCAAATGCAATATGCGTATGCATTCAGGCAAAGCACCCTTTAAGACTGGAAAGGTCACGCTATGTCGTGACCTGAGCATGAAATGAACAGCAGCGTCTTTTACTTACCGTAGTCCGGCACTTTTCGCACATACTTGTCGTCACTGAATAGTGGCGAGGTAACAATCAAATCCGCGGTAGCAGGCGAACATGCAACGGGCACATTCCAAACCGAGCACAAGCGCAGCAGCGCTTTTACGTCCGGGTCATGCGGTGCGGGGTTTAACGGGTCCCAGAAGAAAAACAATCCATCCAGATTGCCGTCGGCAATAAGTGCACCAATTTGCTGATCGCCGCCTAGCGGACCGCTTTTGAACCGGTGTACTTCAAGGCCGGTATTGTCCTGAATCAGGGCCCCGGTTGTGCCGGTTGCAACAATGCGAAACGGGCGCAGGGTGTCAATGTGCTGTTTTACCCATTCGAGCAGTTCAGCTTTTTTATGGTCGTGAGCAACCAACGCAATGGTACGGCTAGACATGGCAATTCCTTTCTTTATTGTATGATTATTCGCTTTTTGTACCATTTATCAGCGGGTAATGAAACGGTAACCCTACACTGAAAAAATGGATAGTCTGTCGCCAGACAGAGGAAAAACTGAATTTTACCGGGCAACTGTAAATATTTATACATTTTTATTGCATAAAAATTCAGATTGGATACAATTATCTACGGTTAAGGCATCCAACCCTAAAATTTGGGTTGTAACATGATAGGAATTGATGATGACACAACCAACTCGCGTTGTTGGTTCAACCACTAGCAACGACAAAGAGTTTACCTCTCCCCTGGCTGGCTACAATATGCAGTGTGAATGGCGACGACGTATAGTCAGGTCGCCGAAGCAGTAGAACACTCGCTGTAGCACACTTTTTACCTTTGTGCTTTATCGGTCGGCCTGCTCACAAGCCCCACGCAAAGGTAAAAAGTGTTTTTTTATTTGTAACTACCCAAACTCTACGAACGAATTATGTTTAATATTGCAGTGATTGGTGCCAGCGGATACACCGGGGCACAGCTAGTTAATTTAATTGTTGGTCATCCTCAAATGACCCTGAAGCATGTACTGGTATCTGAAAACAGTGCGGACGCCGGTAAAACCATGGCACAAGTGCATGGTAACCTGGCTCATCTTTCTCAATATGTACTTACTCCATTGAATAGTGATCTGCTGGCCGAATTAGCCGCCACGATGGACGGCATTTTCCTGGCTACGCCTCACGAAGCCAGTCATGACTGGATGGAAGCACTGTCTGCCGGGAAAGCAAAAGTATTCGATTTATCGGGCGCGTTCCGCCTTAAAGATACCGATGTATTCGCTAAACACTACGGTTTTGCGCACACATCTGTCGATTGCCTTGATAAAGCCGTGTATGGTCTGGCTGAGTATCAGGCTGACGCGCTGAAAGACGCCAATATTGTTGCAGTGCCGGGTTGCTACCCAACGGCGTCACTGCTGGCGTTAAAGCCGTTGTTTAACGCAGGTCTGCTGGACACCAGCATGCGCCCTATTATTAATGCCGTTTCAGGCGTAAGTGGCGCGGGCAGAAAAGCCAGCCTTGCCACCAGCTTTTACGAAGTCAGCCTGCAAGCCTATGGCGTGCTGGGGCATCGCCATACCCCTGAAATTGAAGCTCACCTGGGTACGCCGGTTATCTTTACCCCGCACCTGGGCAATTTCAAACGCGGTATCCTGGCAACCGTCACCGTTAAACTGAAAGCAGGCACAACCCAAAGTGATCTGGATAGCCTGTATGAGTCCGTGTATGCTGACCAGCCTATCGTAAGATTACGCGAAAGCTTCCCTAAAGTTGACGATGTAGCACACACACCGTTTTGTGATCTGCATTGGAAGGTTGATGCCGCGTCTGGTTACGCCGTAGTAGCCAGTGCTATCGACAACGTTATGAAGGGCGCTGCGTCACAGGCCATGCAATGTGCCAACCTGGCGCTTGGCTTGTCTGCTACACAGGGATTGATTCATGGCAACGTGTAACACGCCGGTCGTCATTAAAGTCGGCGGCGCATTATTGGAAAATCCGGCAATAGCCGCACAATTGTTAACTGAGATCAAAGCGTTAATGGTCACACGCCCGGTAATATTGGTGCATGGTGGCGGCGCAATGGTCGACACCCTACTGGGTGCTATGCAATTAACCAGTACCAAAATTGATGGCCTGCGGGTTACCCCCGACGAGCACATGCCTGTGGTTAGTGGTGCATTAGCGGGCACGGCAAACAAAATGTTGTGTGGCCTGGCAATAGGGGTAGGCGTTACCCCTGTGGGTATCAGTTTGCTCGATGGCGGCTTAACACAATGCGCTGTACTGAACGAAAAATACGGCGCGGTTGGCGTACCGACACCAGGTAATTCAGCCTTACTGGATCACTTACTGGTAAGCGGTTGTTTGCCCGTGATCAGTTCTATTGGCAGTAATGCCGATGGCCGTTTGCTTAATGTAAATGCCGATCAGGCCGCAACCGTTATCGCCGAGTTAACTGGCGGTGACCTATTGCTGCTCAGCAATGTTGAAGGCGTACTGGACGGCGAAAAAGTGCTTATTCACGCCCTGGATGAAGCCCGCCTGAAAGACGAAGTAAATAAAGGCGTGATTAAAGACGGCATGCTGGTAAAAGTAGAAGCCGCTATGCAAGCCGCAACTCAATTAAGTAAGCCGGTAACGATTGCCAGTTGGTCGCAGTCGTTAGCCGCTATTTTAACTAACCAAACCGGAACCAGAGTGATTCCGGCAGCCCAGATTTCTGGAGAGTAGCATGAAGCAGGATTTATTAACCTTTGCCAACTGGACACCCGACCAAATGCAGGAACTCCTTGCACTGGCTGTTCAGATTAAACAATCGCCGGCGGCATACGCCAACGTACTGGCAGGTAAATCAGTGGTTGCGCTGTTTGAGAAGCCTTCTCTGCGCACCCGCGTAAGCTTCGATATCGGTATAAACCGCCTCGGCGGTCACATGGTGTATTTGGACAGTCAGTCAAACAAACTGGCCGGGCGCGAAGATGCCGTTGACGTAGCGGCAAACCTGGCGTGCTGGGCCGATGCTATTGTGGCTCGCGTATTCGCACATGAAACACTGGTAACCTTTTCTGAAGCCGCCAATGTGCCGGTCATCAACGCACTGTGCGACAAGTATCACCCCTGTCAGGGTCTGGCTGACTACCTGACCCTGTTTGAAAAATTCGGCAGCACTGAAGGCCTGACCATGGCCTATGTGGGCGACGGTAACAATGTCACACACTCACTGTTGATTGTGGGCGCATTGCTGGGATGCCATCAGGTAGTAGTTACGCCTGAAGGCCACGAAGCCGACCCTACCATTGTGGCCCAGGCCAAAGCCATTGCAGAGCAAACTGGCGTAAAAATCACAGAGTCTCATGACGTTGCTGCCGCGAAAGGCGCGAATGTCATTTATACCGACACCTGGTTATCAATGGGCGACGACACGCCACTTGAAACCATTAAAGACAAGTTTATGCCGTATCAGGTTAACGAAGCACTGATGGAGCTGACAGGCGCAACACACGTATTGCACTGCCAACCCGCTCACCGTGACCTGGAAATTACCGGAAGTCTGATGGACAGTGACGCGTCACTGTTAATGCAACAGGCAGAAAACCGGATGCACGGCCAAAATGCTATTTTAACCCATTTGTTAGGAGCCTAATCAGGACACCCATTATGCGCAAAGTAAATAAAGTTGTGCTCGCCTACTCAGGCGGTTTAGATACCTCAGCGATCATTCCATGGTTAAAAGAAAACTATGACTGCGAAGTTGTCGCGTTTGCGGCCGATGTAGGTCAGGGTGACGAAGAGCTGGAAGGCCTGAAAGAAAAGGCCATTGCGACGGGTGCGAGCGAATGCTACATCGTCGATTTAAAAGAAGAATTCGTTAAAGAATATATATTCCCAACTATCACTACCGGTGCGATTTATGAAGGCGAGTACCTGTTAGGTACGTCGATGGCGCGTCCGGTCATCGCTAAAGCGCAGGTTGAGATTGCCCGTAAAGTGGGTGCCGATGCACTGTGCCACGGTTGTACTGGTAAAGGTAACGACCAGGTACGTTTTGAAGGTGCATTTAACGCACTGGCTCCAGACCTGGCGGTTATTGCGCCTTGGCGTGAATGGGACATGGTATCGCGTGAAGACCTGCTGGCTTACCTGGCAGAGCGCAATATCAAAACCACGGCATCTGCCACCAAGATCTACAGCCGTGATGCAAACGCATGGCACATCTCACACGAAGGTGGCGAGCTGGAAGATCCATGGTGCGAACCAAGCAAGCAAGTCTGGACCATGACCGTTGATCCGGAAGAAGCACCTGACCAGGCAGAGCGTGTAAACCTTAAATTCTTTGAAGGCGCGCTGACTCACGTAAACGGAAAAGAAGTATCTCCATACGAAGGTCTCGTCGAACTGAACAAGCTCGCTGCTGCCCACGGTGTTGGCCGTATCGACATCGTTGAAAACCGTTTGGTTGGTATGAAGTCTCGCGGCTGTTATGAAACTCCCGGAGGCACGGTACTGCTTAAAGCGTACAAAGCACTGGAAACCATGGTACTGGACAAAGCATCGTTTAAGCATCGTGAACAGCTTGCGCTGGAATTCTCTCACGTCATGTACGACGGCCGTTGGTTCACCCCGCTGAGCGATGCCCTGATTGCAGGTGCAGCATCGTTTGCTAAATATGTAACCG
Organism: Aestuariibacter sp.; assembly: GCA_017794925.1. Lineage (GTDB taxonomy): Bacteria > Pseudomonadota > Gammaproteobacteria > Enterobacterales > Alteromonadaceae > Alteromonas. The sequence continues at coordinate 311,115 of CP051238.1, forward strand.
GCGAGATCGTGGTGAAGCTGTATAAAGGTCAGGCGACAGTTACACAGCGCCAGTCACCGAACAGCCTGTACTCTGAAGACTTCGCAACCTTCGGTGCAGACGACGTTTACGACCAGAAACACGCAGAAGGCTTTATCCGTCTGTTTAGCTTATCAAGCCGTATCGCGGCGCTGAAAAAGCAGGGAGAGTAAGCATGGCATTGTGGGGAGGCCGGTTCGCTGCCGGCAGTAGTAATATGTTCCGTCAGGTCAATGATTCCTTGCCCTTCGACCAGGCCATGGCCGCGCAGGATATGGAAGGCTCGATCGTGTGGTCTCGTGCGCTGGCAAAAGCCGGTGTACTAACCGCAGAAGAACAGCAGCAGTTAGAATCTGCACTCAGCGAACTGAAAGCCCAGGCGGAAGCGGGTGAGATTGACTTCGGTGCCAGTGGCGAAGAAGACATTCACAGCTTTGTAGAAGCCGCATTGATTGAAAAGCTGGGCGATGTGGGGCGAAAGCTGCACACCGGCCGCAGCCGTAACGATCAGGTTGCGACCGATTTCCGTTTGTGGTGCCGCACCCACATTGAATCGCTGAAAACCGACGTGCTTGGGGTTATTCGCAGCTTGCTGAATACCGCAAGCCGCCACCAGCAGGCTATCATTCCTGGTTATACCCATCTGCAGCGTGCACAGCCTATTCGCTTTCCGCACTGGTGTTTAGCCTATGTGGAAATGTTCAAACGTGACCTGAGTCGCCTTGAAGACTTGCACGCGCGCATGAATCAGTGTCCGCTGGGTTCCGGCGCACTGGCCGGTACTACCTACCCGGTAGACCGCCATGAGATCGCCAGCCAGCTGGGCTTTACCAGCCCATGTCTGAACAGCCTGGATGCCGTTTCTGACCGTGACTTCGTTCTGGAGCTGCTATTTACCGCCAGCACCAGCATGATGCATCTGTCTCGTCTGGCAGAAGATTTGATCTTCTACAACTCTGGCGAAGCTGGCTTCCTGCAACTGGGCGACAGCGTGACGTCAGGTTCATCACTGATGCCGCAGAAGAAAAACCCGGATGCGCTGGAGTTACTGCGTGGTAAATGTGGCCGTGTATTTGGTCACCTGCAAGCTTTGTTAGTCACCATGAAAGGCTTGCCTTTAGCGTACAACAAAGACATGCAGGAAGACAAAGAAGGCGCATTCGACGCGGTGAACCAATGGCATTGCTGCCTGTGTATCGCCAGCGAAGTGCTGGACACACTGGCACTGAACGAAGAACGTTGCCGCGTGGCTGCCGCTCAAGGCTATTCAAATGCTACTGAGCTCGCTGACTATCTGGTAGGCAAAGGCATTCCGTTCAGAACTGCGCACGATATTTCCGGACAGATTGTGTTACTGGCCATTGAAAACAATGCCGCCATAGAAGAACTGTCGTTAACACAACTGCAATCTGTGTGTGCTGACATTACCGACGATGTGTACCCGGTTCTGCAGTTGGAGTTCGGTGTGGACAAACGCAACATTCTGGGCGGCACCAGTGCCGAAACAGTGACCAAAGCACTGTACCAGGAATTAGAAAATCTGGATAAGTTGGGATAACAACACATGGTGCTATCGCATCACGAAAGTATTGGCCTGTTTCGCAGCTCTGCGCCGTACATAAATGCACACCGGGGTAAAACCTTTGTCATTATGTTTGGCGGAGAGGCGATAGAGGACGACAATTTTGCCAACATCATTCAGGACATCGCCCTGCTTAACAGCCTGGGCGTTCGCCTGGTGCTGGTACATGGTGCTCGCCCGCAAATCGACCAGCGCGTAGCGCTGCGTCAAATTGAAGGGCGTTTCAGTCACGACGTACGCATTACCGACAAGCAAACCCTGGAATGTGTGAAAGACGCAGCCGGCTCGGTGCGCTGTCATGTAGAAGCGCTGCTGACTATGGGGCTACCAAACTCCCCTATGCACGGCGCGCAAATACGTGTGTGTACGGGTAACCTGGTGGTCGCCAAACCGATGGGTGTGCTGGACGGTATCGACTTTGAAAATACCGGCGTTGTGCGCCGTATTGATACCACCGGCATTAACGACCACCTGAACGATGGGTCAATTGTATTGCTGTCGCCTATGGGCTATTCCTCTACCGGTGAGGTATTTAACCTGTCTCACGAAGATGTAGCCACGCAGGCAGCCATTGCACTTAAAGCCGACAAGCTGATTGTGTTTTCCAACTACTCCGGTATTTTCCGCAAAGATGGTAAATTGGTCCGCACTATCGAGCGCACGCAGTTAGAGCAGTTACACAAAGATCAGGAAATCATGACCGAAGACACGGTGATTCGTGCCCTGGTAACCAGTGTAAAAGCCGGTACACCCCGTGCCCACTGTGTAAGCTACGAAACCGACGGCGCCTTGTTGCAGGAACTGTTCACCCGCGATGGTGCAGGCTCACTGGTAATGGAAAACCATTACGAGCAGATCCGCGAAGCCACCATTGACGACGTAGGCGGTATACTTAATCTCATCAAGCCATTGGAAGAAAGCGGTGTGCTGGTAAAACGTTCCAGGGAGCGCCTGGAAAACGAAATTCACCAGTTCATTGTAATTGTTCGCGACGGCATGATCATCGCCTGTGCAGCGTTGTATTTGTATCCGGAAGACGGTTCAGCCGAGCTGGCATGTGTTGCTACGCACTCAGAATATCGCGGCAAAAACCGCGGCGAACGTATTCTGGCAGAAGTGCGGGAAAGAGCCATTGCTGCCGGTATTCACCGTTTGTTTGTATTAACAACGGTAACCGCACACTGGTTCCTGGATCACGGCTTTAAGCCCGCCACCGTTGATGCCCTGCCCGCGTCCAAAAAAGAGCTGTATAACTTCCAGCGTAAATCAAAAGTCTTCACGCTGGAGCTATAAATTCGCCGGGCAGCTTAGTCCCCTGCCCGACGCTTTCCTCACTGATTAAAATGCGACGCTAATTTCGCGTTAAAGTACTTCGCACTGGCGGCGGCGCTTTCCATCGGCGACGAAGCAAAGTTACCACCCTGTTCAATGTAGAAATAGCATAGGCCAGACACGTCGGTATCGGGCAACACTGCGGGGTAATCAATACTACCATTACCCAGTTCCGTGTAATCTCGCGTTTGTTTATCCATGTCTTTTATGTGCCACATGACAAATCGACCAGGATGCGCTGCGACCAAGGCTTTAGGCGTGGTTTTCATAGCATGAGCAACCCAGTACATATCCATTTGTAGCTTCACTAGTTTCGGATCGGTTTGACTGATGACCATGTCATACCCCGTCATGCCGGTTTGAGGATCAGTAATATCAAACTCAAAACCATGGTTGTGATAAGCAAACGTAAGACCGGCTTTAGTGACCCGATCACCAATATGATTCAGCAGTTCGGGTAGCTTTTTGAAGGTCGCCAACGTGCGTTGCTCAGGTGCCATCCAAGGCCAGGTGATATAGGAAGCCTCGAGCTTTTTAGCGCCCTGAATACATTTATCTACGAACGCATCCATCTCCGCCAACGGCTTGTCCAGATACGAGGCAAAGCCATAATGACCACTCGACACTGATAGTCCCAATTCATCGAGCATGCGCTTGAAATCTTTTGCCGGTAAACCGTAATAGCTCACCGTGTCCGGATCGAATCCGAATACCTCGAAGTCCTGATATCCCATTTTCTTTAACGCCATTAGCGTAGACCAGGGAGAGCGCTGCATGTCTTTATTCACACTGTACAATTGGTAGCCCAATTTGTACTTTGGTGTGGGTTTGGAAAAAGCCTGAGAGAGGCCAGAGGGAAGCAATAATGACGAAGTAACTGCTGCACACGAATAACGCAAGAAACGTCGACGATCCATGTTAAAGTGCCCGATAGTATGAATATATTAAATTGAAATTCAGATTAACATTTGGATAACAAATCAACAAGCGAGTCTATTTAGTAGTTATATACCAGTTATAGCGAAGTCTATTGCATCTATCAGCAGTTCTCTGAACTCAGCCAATGAACCAATGCAATCACTGAGCACGTCTTCAGGTATAGCGCTAAGTTGTTGCGCTAAAAATAAGTATATCTCGCCTTCGAATTCTATTTCCGGCGTCAGGCTTTTCATGTAAAGACTGTTGTTAGTATTGCTATTTGTTAATGGTACAACCAGTCTTGTTGCCAATTGGTCAATGACAGAGTTTTGAACATCAACAAGAAAAGGGTAAGCTTTATTTGTTTTCTTGCTCGGGTTTCTGTAAACATCAAACTGCGCCATCAGAAGTGCCTGTACTCATCACCTATACAACCGTTTTCAGAAACAAACTCATTGTATGCAGCTATGGCTGCTTTGTTTTCTTTTTTCCACTTCTCTTCTTCAACACTTTTTAGTTTGTCTCTAAGTGCTTGCTCTAAGGTTGCAGAAAGATTAACTTTTAAATCCCGAGCTTTTTGCAATAAGTCACTGTTTAAACTTAAATTTGTCGCTTTCTTGGGTGCATGGATGTCATATAAATCTTGCATTTTAATACTCCAACTCATTTCACAACCAAGTATACGCATACAAGTGCGCATTACAAATACATGTCTGGAATATCACAAATGGCAATAACACTCGCTTTGCTCAGTATTTTAACCTGCGTATACTTGCCAGTTATGCGGGAAGTTTTCATTTAAGGGGAAGTAGGTGAGAAGGTTTTTTCAGGTAACTCTGTCATTGTGTGTTGCTGTCTTCGGTGCGCAAGCTTACGGTAACGCTAATAATAGTCCAAAGGAAGCGATCATTGGGCACTGGTTTTTTAACAAACAAGAAACCGTTTTGAGCTTCCAAAACTCTGAAATGACCGAAGAAGAAGTTAATGAGTTTGCCAGCATTCTAAAACCGCAAGAAATAGTCATTTCTGAAAACCTATACTCAGTGCATAAGGCTGCCAGAAGATTACGTCAAACTCCTTATTCGGTAATTTCAGAGTCTGACAGGTGTGTTTTACTGCAATTCAAAGACTCGCGAATTCCCTTGGATATACAAAAGACTGAGTTATGTATCAACAATGAGAAATTGTTACTACCTGCTCCCAAAGGCGCATTTGAGGTTTACAACAGAAAATAATAACGAACCAAGTCAGTGGCGCGTTAGGTAAAGGAGGCTTCTTAATGAATAGTGAGTTTCAAACTTGGATTGAAAGCATTACAGAAAGACCATCACTCAACGCTATTAATATCGGCTTGTTTCATTCGAAAGACTCGTTCACAGCCTATCTAATTGGCTCAAACGAATACGATCCAAATAATGATGATTGGGCTTGTAACGAAGATTTTATCCCGACAAATAAGTATCTGGTGTTAAACATAGCGCTAACTGAATGGCATGCTGTACAGCAGTTCGTAGTAGACTCAGTAAGAAAAATTATTAACTCAGACCGACTAACGATCTTAAATTGCGCGCCCAATATCACTGTTGGGTTTGACGACGGCGATTTAGAAAAGGTGACGTGACCTGGTCACATTTAGCGTCATTGGAATGAATCAAGAAAAAGTACTACAAGAAATCACTTACACCCACTAATAGACGATAGCAAGGAACGCATATTGATTGGCTTAATACTTATTGGGGTTTCCTGGTTCCTTCTCAGAATACAAGGAAGACCACTGTCTGTACTGGGATTCAATTAGCCCAGGCAACGCTTAGGAGAATTTGTTGCAGGCTTTATGCTTGCCTGCGGATTTGCGACGGCTCAGTTTGTTCTGACCTCGGTATTTTCCGGTTTTGATTGGATACTGAATCCGGATTATAACGCCACTAAGCTATTAGACGCCCTGCGCTGGACGCTGAACTCCGTATTGTACGAAGAGCTGCTCTTCCGCGGTTACCTACTCTATAAAGCAATTGAATTCATGGGCATAAGAAAAGCGTGCTGGTTATCTGCAGCGGCATTTGGGATTTATCACTGGTTTTCCTATGGCCTGTTCGGTAGCGTGATCCCAATGATTTATGTGTTTTTCCTAACGGGTTCATTTGGACTAATGCTGGCATATTCGTTTGCCATGTCAAAGTCAGTAGTGCTGCCAATCGCGCTTCATCTTGGATGGAACGTCGTAACGATATTGGTCTTTTCTAACGGACCGATTGGCGCGCAATTATTCCAGCCAAGCACAGCAGAACCCCTGACTATGAATGCAGTCCAGCAACTTGTGACTAATGTCGTTTTACCAATCTGCTTTGTTGTCTTGGTGGTTTGGGTTGTGACCCAAAAAGTCCGCAGGTACAAAGAGCAAATGAAAGAAACGTGTGCTTAAGAAAGGTGACTTAATCTAAACTCAAAACAGGCGCACCTCCAGGCAATATAGTAAAGTCATATTTGTTAGTCTCACCCTATCGCTTTTGTTATATCCAACTGATATTGTGCAGTAACATACTGATTACATTATATATTTGAGGATTTATGTATTTCTTGGACACGGATCGCCTTGCGACATTGTTAGCCAAAGATGAACTGGATCAAAGCCAAAAAGTCAGGTATTACATCGCCTGCTTCTATTTGCAAATGGCCAGCACGGTATTACCCATGTACTTATTTGGCTTATCGTATTCATTGGATGTCGTTACACTTGCGTCATTCATTGCATCGCTGGCGGTATTCCACCTTGGCGCACTCAACGTCTACAAAGCCTGTGCGCAATACCAGAGGGCAGGCGTAGTGGACACGCTGATTGTGCTGAGTTTGCCTGTTGGTATCAAAGTACATTCTTTATACTGGCTTGCGTACGCAGTGATCGTTTACACACTTACTGCTGCCGAAGGGGGCTGGTACCTTTGGGTCATTTACAGTTTCAGTGCTATGCCGATTATGGTCTGGTTTCAATTCAACTTGATCAGGAATGCCGTGGTAAGAAACTATGGTTAACTAGGGCGTGTATCATTCAGTGCCCTGCTTCATATCCAGTAGCCGTTGTAATTCATCAGAGCAGTTACGTTTAGCTACATCGATTGCCTGGTTTAACGCAGCACTTGCCAGCGCTTTATTGCCTGTTTCCTCATAGGCAAGATACAGGCCTTCAAGTGATGCAATGGATTCCGGATATAAGCTCACCGTGTATTTGAAGGTATCAATGGCATGCTCGATATCAATGTGTTCAGAAAACAGCGCGTGGTAGCCGTAATCCAGTAAACTTTCCTCAGCAACGTTTTGTTTCGCGCCAATCCGACCAGACAAGGACTCAACATACGACTTCATGGCATCCAACCCTTTGTACACAATGGCTTCAGGGATCCTGTATCCTTCGTAAAGGGCTCGCAGTGCGTGAACACTGCCCACCAATGGTATAGTGGCATGACTTTCATTACTCAGATTTTGATGAACCCAACGCAATGACTGAGTGGAATTAGCTTGCAGCAAAGCGTTTACATGATCAACGAATCGAAACTCGTCTGGAATATCATCAAGCAGATAACTGTTATTGAAATAGAGAAACTGCTTGGGGTGCGTGCCTTTTTGCAGGTACTGTCGCAGGCTATCAACCACCACACCGTTGTCCCATTCCAGTGAGCCATCATTAACCAGATACGCATCAAACGTGGATGGAGAAGTATACAAGTGGTACAACACGTACAGTCCAGCCGCCGAATGCCCCCAGATAACCTTGTGTCCACCAATGCGATAATCCGCCTTTAACGTGTTGAGCAGTTCGTTGTTAATGAAGTTTGAAAAGGCCTCAGCGCCGCCACCACCATGCCAATCTGGCGAGTCTGTGGGCGTAAAATCCCGCAATCGATTTACTGAAGACAGCGCAACGACCACATGTTCGGGTATATCACCGGCATCCGCCAAAAACTGAGCGTTATTAGCGACAAGATCGCCATAGTGGTCGCCATCCAACAGTAGTAACAACGGATACTGCCGGGAAGATTGCTCATAGCTTTCAGGCAACGACACGCGATAAGCGCGCTGTTCCTTAAGGATCTGTGATTTTATGTGTTGCTGGGGCAACCAGTCTACTCCGGCAGTAGCCAGCGGTGACAATAAAAAACACAGGTAAAGCAGTAACATTAATCCCTTATTCATAACAACTCCGTTTGCATTAGAGGCTTATAAGGTGAGGTATAACCAACGTTTAAAGCCGCGCTTACCAGTATTATTCTTCTGCCTGACAAGCGCAACTTTTCTCCATCGGAATGTAACGATTACCCCAATGGATTGGTTAGTGGCGTAAGCTGATTGTTCCTGTTGTTACAACCACTCCATGGTTCAAATACCCTATCTTTTTCCAACCAAATGGTGTCGGAAAAGCCTTGTAGTGGATGACTTATTGCGATTTGAAACATCGGATATTTTGCTTCAATCACCCTGCCACAGAATGTCTGATCACCTACACTGAGTCCCTTACGCCATCTTTCCAGACCCGCGAGGACCGCTTTGCGCTTTTCCATCTTCTCATTTTGAATGCGTAGCTCGGCTTTAGCCACAAGATCACGCGCCTTGGCAACTAGCTTTGCTTCGTCGATATATTGGTAAGTAGCAATAAAAGTGTTTGCATCACCAATTGTTTTAATATTATCGAACGCTACTTTTTGCTCTTTTTTAACCAAAGCAGACCATTGAGTTTTCGCTTTACTGATTAGCTGAGCCTCATCCAAACGTTCGTACTTCTCAATAAACCTCTTCATGGAAGAGGCTGTTTTTGCCAACGCAAAAGCTGCTTGTTGCTGTTGTACATAAAGTACCTTTGCGTTTGCAAACTTTCCATCAAACTCGGAAAGCAATGACTTTGTCGAGTTTGCGTAATAGTCTTGTAACTGCGATTCAATAACCACTTTTGCCATCTGAATATCACCGTAAGCCGGCATCTCAAAACTGTATAAGTCCAGGTTTGTTAGTTCAGTCGGCAGGTATTGATTGAGGATTGCTGATTTCTCAGATCGCAGGCTGTTCCATTCAGCATAAAGGTTTTCGTTGTATTGTGTTAGTTCGCTGTACACGACACTAGCGGACGCCATATAGCGCACATATTGTTCCAATGAGCCGTGTTTTGCTTGAATAGCTGTAACAGTTTGCTCATAAAAACTATCATGATCAAACTCGACCCACTTATTATTCCATACAGAGCCGTGACTAATTAAGTTAGCTGTTCCGTTTATCAGCGTTAATGGTGCTCCAACTAAAACCAGAGCTGGTCCTACAATTACCGCCGCAGCACCTGTCATTGCCACCTTACCGGCAGACATACCTGGTTTTTTGCCGTCGGCTACACGTTTTTCGTATGTGTCTCCATAATCACTATCGGTGGCACTGACTTTTAAAAAGGGAGAATCTATCTCTTCGTATTGTACACATTCGTCTTTTGATAGACGGCACTTGAATCGTTCGGACTTAAATGTAGGGAACAGTGTCTTACCGTTAAATTGCCAATAAGTCGTGTCCATCATGCCTTTGTTTTCAGAGTCATTAGCAGACAAAATAGGAGCAAGCACAAAACCATCCTTTTGTCTTGCAAGGGTACCATTCAATTTGATGAGGTTAATATTTGCCTGAATTTCAGCAGACACCTCTTCATTTACGGGTGGGGTAGAACTGCAACCAGCAAGAACAGACAGCGCGATGGCGCTTGCTAAAAGTTGTTTATTCAAAATTGAAAATTCTCCGGATATTTAACTTATTATTTTTAATACTGGTCAAGGTCGGTAATAACAGCAGACACAATTTGGAGGGAGAGTAATAGGAAACTGATATGCACTTTGCACTACGTCCATGTTAGCTTATCGTCCAATTTGATAAGTGCTACAACCTGCAACAGTTGACTTCAGCAGCGGAGATAATACCGGTACATCATCGATTTTCAAGTTTAACCTTAAAAAAACAAAAAATAAAAAGCATAATAAATAGACACTTACAGAAAATGCATTTCTAAATCCGAATAATAGAGAAACTAAAATCTTGCTAGTGACAACATCTTTTCTCTACCTCCATTTCTCATATTAAATAGCACAATCATTTATTCAGTTACCCTGATGCTGATGCACTTTCAGGAAACTAAGCCTCTTAATGGTCAACGTAAGGTCCATTTACATCGATAGTGAAATTCACTCATCTCTTACGTGTAGCGCAGTCATCACTACTTCGCTATACTGCCAACTGGTTAGACCAGAAAGCATCAACACTGCATGACACAATCCAAACCCATTACGATTACCTGTACAGACGGCGTAACGTTAGCTGCGACATTATACCCAGCGAAGAAACTCGCCACCGGGGCAATTATGCTTGCACCGGCAACAGGGATTAGCCAGCGGTTCTATCAGCATTTTGCCAAATTCCTGAGTGAGCAGGGCTTTGCGGTGCTAACCTATGATAACCGGGGAATTGGTGAGTCAGACAAGCGTAAGAATATCATGCGTAATGCATCGCTTCAGTGTTGGGGCGAGCTGGATATGCCAGCTGTGTTGGATACGCTGAAAGCGTTGTACCCTGATATACCGCTACATTTAATTGGCCATAGTGCGGGCGGGCAGCTTGTCGGCCTGATGCCAAACAGTCACCAGCTTCATAGCTTTGTTACATTTGGGAGTTCTTCGGGTAGCCTTCGCAACTTCGACTGGCCCTATAAGTTCAAAGCCCATTTCTACATGAACTGTTTCATTCCACTTACAAACCTGCTATTTGGGCAAACTCAATCTCAATGGGTAGGCATGGGTGAGCCTTTACCAAAGCGAGTCGCTGCTCAATGGCAGAAGTGGTGTAACGGCCAGGGGTATGTAAAAACAGAGTTTGGCAAAGGGGTTACAAAACACTATTACGATGAATTAACCCAACCGTCATTGTGGCTTACAGCCACAGACGACGAAATTGCCAGGCCGCAAAACGTCGATGAAATGCTCGCGGTGTACAGCCGGTTAAAAGCAGAGAAAAAGTCCCTTAACCCCGCAACTTTTGGCCTTAACCACATTGGCCACATGCGCTTTTTCTCGCGCCAGTGTTTGCCGTTGTGGTCGATAGCCAGCCAATGGCTGCAACAACAAACTGCGTGAAAAAATGGATAGGTTCATACCTACCATGAACCTTCCTATTGTATAAATTAGACTTTTCACAAGGCACCTCGGCAAATTCGCGCATATCAGCATCTTTGCTAGTATTTATACCTCATACCAACTTCTGATAATCACGCTGTGTTCAGGTAGAATTTATGCAAAACCAAGCTATGCGCGAGAAGAGTTTTGAGGACGTTTTTCGTGCATCAATAGATGGATTAGGTATTTTCAAGGATGGGGTTTTCTTTGATTGTAATCAGGCCATGCTGGACATGGTTGGCCTGAAAACTAAAGAAGAGTTTATTGGCTATACCCCCTTTGACTTTTCGCCGACATTTCAACCGGATGGTCGGCTGTCTTCGGAAAAAGGTCAGGCACATATAGATCGCTGCATGAAAGAAGGCTCTATTCGGTTCGAATGGCTGCATGCAAAACTTACCGGCGAAACCTTCTGGGTTGAAGTTATTATTACCAAGATGGTCATGAACGGTGAGCAGGTTGTGCATGTTAACTGGCGCGACATCTCTGAAAAGAAGAACCTGGAACTGGAAATCGCCGCGCAGAAAGATACCTTCGAAACCCTGTTCAACGAATCTGTGGACGGGCTTTGCCTGCTAACCAGCAAACACTATCTGGACTGTAATAAAGCCTTCCTGAGCATGCTAGGTTTTTCTCGCAAAGAAGAGATCATCGGTCTGACGCCTATGGATATTTCGCCTGAATTTCAGAGCGATGGCAGAGCCTCTGCCGATGCTGCCCGAGAGATTATAGAAACCGCGTTCAGCAAAGGCAGYATCCGGTTCGAATGGATACACAAAAAGAAAGAYGGYWCWGARTTTTGGTGTGAAATTATYGTKTTCAAAATCACACTGGGTGGCGAGGTCGTTCTGTACGCCATTACCCGTGACATCGCCGAAAAGAAACGCCTTGAACTGGAAATCGCCGCACAGAAAGATACTTTCGAAACCCTGTTCAACGAATCTGTTGACGGGCTTTGCCTGCTAACCAGCAAACACTATCTGGACTGTAATAAAGCCTTCCTGAGCATGCTAGGTTTTTCTCGCAAAGAAGAGATCATCGGTCTAACGCCTATGGATATTTCGCCTGAATTTCAGAGCGATGGCAGAGCCTCTGCCGATGCTGCCCGAGAGATTATCGAAACCGCGTTCAGCAAAGGCAGCATCCGGTTCGAATGGATACACAAAAAGAAAGATGGTACAGAATTTTGGTGTGAAATTATCGTTTTCAAAATCACACTGGGTGGCGAGGTCGTTCTGTACGCCATTACCCGTGACATCGCCGAAAAGAAACGCCTTGAACTGGAAATCGCCGCACAGAAAGATACTTTCGAAACCCTGTTCAACGAATCTGTTGACGGGCTTTGCCTGCTAACCAGCAAACACTATCTGGACTGTAATAAAGCCTTCCTGAGTATGCTCGGTTTTTCTCGCAAAGAAGACATCATCGGTCTGACCCCCATGGACATTTCACCAGAATTGCAGAGCGACGGCAGAGCCTCCGCCGATGCTGCCCGAGAGATTATCGAAACCGCGTTCAGCGAAGGGAGTATTCGATTCGAATGGCTTCATAAAAAGGCAGATGGTACAGAATTTTGGTGCGAAATAATCGTTTTCAAAATCACCTTGAACGGGGAACTGGTGTTGTATGCCATTACTCGCGACATTGAAGAGAAGAAAAAGCTCGAATTTGAAATTTTTCAGCGTAACGCTGAACTTGAATCCACTATACAGAATCTTAAACAAACACAGGACAAACTGGTTGAGGCTGAGAAAATGGCCAGCTTGGGCTCTCTGGTTGCTGGCGTCGCTCACGAAATCAATACACCAGTTGGGATTGGGCTAACAGGTGTTACCCAATTGATGGAGGATTGTGTAGACATCAGTGAACGGTACAAAAAAGGCGATTTGACCGCCAGTAACTTTGAGGACTTTATTGCCTCAGCTAATGAAATAGCTGAACTTGTAAAGAATAATCTGGTTAGGACTGCCCAGCTTGTAAGAAGCTTCAAGCAGGTTGCCGTTGATCAGACAAGTGAGGAAGATCGTGAATTTAATCTGGCCTTGTATATCAAAGAGGTCATAGCCAGTCTCTCTTCGGTTACACGAAAAGCCAATGTATCAGTAAGCAGTGACTGCCCGGATAATATCAATGTAATATCCAACCCGGGGCTGCTTTCGCAAGTTCTGACTAATCTTATTGTAAACTCAGTAAAACACGGCTTCAGCGAACAGCATTCAGGCGTCATTACAATCGCACTGCGAGAACTCACGAAAAAGACATTTGAGCTGGACTATAGAGATAACGGTAAAGGGATTAGCAAGGATAACTTATCGAAAATATTTGAGCCGTTCTTTACCACTCAGCGCGGCTCTGGTGGTACAGGATTAGGGCTGAACATCACCTATAACATCATTACCAACGCGCTTAAAGGTTCGGTAGTCTGTGAAAGCGAACCGGGCCAGGGAGTCAGATTCCTTATACAGTTTCGGGTTTCAGACCGAATTGCATAGGCACCCTTGCAACGAAGTTGTTTTGAAGGCGTCTTAATGTCATTCAAAAGCACACTGGTGATGTACGGTATTGTCCTGCCAATGACAAAAATATCTATGATTTAAAAATGTGGGCAGTCCCTTGCCCACCAAGGGTTAAAACGCTAAAACTGTTTCTTCACCTACCGAGATAGTGGTTTCCGTTACTGACTGGAACGTAAAGCCATCATCACTGTTTTCATCTGTTTCCGGTGCATCAATGTCGGCAAGGCAACTAAACGCAACGGTATAGTCACCCGCAGGCAGGTAACCTGCTACATAACTGTATGAGTCAGATGCTTCATCGAAATTCACCGTGGCAATGGCATAAGGCGACACTTCCAGCTCGTCGTCCGGGCTGTCTGCGTCATCGCCCAGCACACCCGCATCGAGATTTACATCACTGTAAATGTAGATGGCGTTACCCACGTCACTATCTGCTTTCACGCTGCAATCCGGGTGCGTGATCACGTCAGAAGATACGGTTCCGCTTAGTGTGCCTACTTCACCGTTAGCCACCAGGCGCACGCCTCGGGGTTTCAGGAAATACGTCGTTGACTGGCCGACGGGATCGACGACACTTTTACGTAAATCAAACTCAACGGTGTATGCTGCTTCAACGTTAGGTAACGCGACAAAGCCATCCAGCTTCAACTCGCCACTTGGCACAGACAGATTAAACGTACCCACATCGGTAGAGATATATGAGTCGTCGGTGACTACCAGGCGTAACTGTGAATAAGTACCCAGTGGAATGTCAGTCGCCGACACGATTTCAATAAAGGCGTCGCCCTGATATTGAAGTAAGTCAATGGCCATTGGGTCGCCATTGCCGTCACGTACATCAAACGTTTCTGTTCCCTCTTCACCAATCAGCTCAACCGTATCAAAATACACAACGACTTCGTTTGCCTGGTCGACTGGTGCGTCAGACACGGCAAGTGAAAAAGAGGTGCTGTCTGGTTGGTTGCCGGGAAGATTGGTCATGTTATCAGAGCCAGAGCCTCCACAAGCGGCTAACGTTCCCAGCAATGAACTGATTACAACGGCTTGAGTTACCGGCTTCAGATTAAATTGACGTAGTGACATCATAACTACTCCTGATCGTTTTTATTCATCTTTACAGAGAAGTGACTATCAAAGCGTATGCCAATTACAACAAAAGTCTGATTTTCATAACCTTAGGCTGTATTTTGTGCGCTACAAGAAAAGAAGTAGTGTGAAAGTGTTGCAAGATGGCTACAGAAATTACACGGTAGCAAGAAACAAAAAGGGCAACCTGATGCTGCCCTTGAAATCACGTTCGCGATTAAATACTGACTCGCTTATATGGCCGGTATTCAGCCCGCCAAAAATTGCGTTCAATGCTGGCTAGCAGGTGCTCGTCGGTTTGTTCCAACGCCAAACCTTGCTGCATAGCCACTTTAGCTACAGCAAAAGCAATGTCCCGACTCAGCTGTGAAATTTTACGTAATGGTGGCAGTAATTCACCTTCCCCCGTATTGGCCAGTGGCGATGCGTCTGCCAGCGCGTTACTGGCCGCCATCAGCATCTCATCACTTATCAGACGCGCTTTAGCGGCAATGACACCCAAGCCAATACCCGGGAAGATATAACTGTTATTACACTGGGCAATGGGATACGACTTACCATTGTATTCCACCGGCTTAAATGGGCTACCTGTGGCAATAATTACCTCGCCTTCAGTCCATTCAATCACCTGCTCCGGACGCGCTTCCACCTGGCGTGATGGGTTGCTCAGTGGGAAGATAATAGGCATATCGCTATTGCGTTTCATGGCATGAATCACTTGTTCAGTGAACAAACCGGGCTGGCCAGACACACCGATCAGCACATCTGGCTGGGCACAATTTACTACATCCAGAAGCGACGGATATTCACCGCTAAATGACCAGTCTTTCACTTCATCAGCGCTGTGCTGTAGTCTCTGCTGGAAGTCTCGCAGACCCTCCTGCCCTTCCATGACAAGGCCGTAGCGATCAATCATAAAGATCTTTTTACGGGCTTCAGCGTCGGATAATCCTTCCTGAACCATTTGCTGGATCAGCATCTCTGCAATACCACACCCCGCAGAGCCCGCTCCCACAAACACAATGTTCATGGCAGATAATTTGGCTTTACGCATTCTGCATGCGGCTAAGATGGTACCCAGTGTAACAGCAGCCGTGCCCTGAATATCGTCGTTAAAACAACATACGCGGTCGCGATACCGCTTCAGAAGTGGCATGGCATTAGGCTGTGCGAAGTCTTCGAACTGGATCATGGCTTCCGGCCAGCGCTTGCTAACGGCACGCATAAACATATCCAGAAACTCATCATACTCTTCCTGGCTGATACGCGGATGGCGTGCGCCCATGTACATGGGATCATTCAACAACTTTTCGTTGTTGGTGCCCACGTCCAGCATTACTGGCAGGGTATACGCGGGTGAAATACCTCCGCACGCCGTGTACAACGACAACTTACCGATTGGGATCCCCATTCCACCAATACCCTGGTCACCCAAGCCAAGAATACGCTCACCGTCGGTTACCACAATCACTTTTACTTTGCGTTTGGTGGCGTTGCGCACGATATCATCGATTTGGTGGCGCTCTTCCCAGCTAATAAACAAGCCGCGGGAACTGCGATAGATATCAGAAAACTGTTCACAGGCGTCTCCCACCGTTGGGGTATAGATGATAGGCATCATCTCTTCAATGTGACGCTGAATAAGGCGGTAGAACAGGGTTTCGTTAGTATCCTGAATGGCACGCAAATAAATATGCTTGTTCAGTGGTTCATCGAACGAGCTATACTGCATGTAAGCTCGTTCAACTTGTTCTTCGATAGTTTCGTAACGGGGCGGCAATAAACCGGTAAGGTTAAAGGCAGCTCGTTCACGCGCGTTGAACGCACTGCCTTTGTTCAGCAGCGGGGCCTCGAGTAGAGAAGGCCCGGAATGAGGGATATACAGATAGCGCTTATCGTCATCAGACATTGTAGTTAACCATTTATTTTTTATGCATTGTCGTTTGGCGCAAACGTCAGAAGATTTCCTCTACGTCTACACTTTCTTCATCCTGCTGAGCCGGATCGTCTATATCATCTTCCAGAACATAAACAGTCGGCTCAGTGCCCCGCAGGAAATATTCGAATAGTGTGGTATGGTCGGTGCGCCGGGTCAACTTTCCACTGGTACGATCAATTCGCACTCGCACAATATCATCCGGCACTGGCATAGGCGTCTCTGGCACCCCATCCAATGCAACTTGCATAAACCTTATCCAGGCAGGTTGTGCGGCGTTAGCACCACTTTCTGCCCCAACCAGCGCATTACCAATCCAGCCAAAACGATCCGGATTACGTGCTGCCAACGGGCGATTGTAGGCGGCACGACCCAGTTGACGGCTCATATCATCAAAACCAACCCAGGCGGTTGCCACCAGATTGCGGTTAAATCCGCTGAACCATGCATCCCGTGAATCGTTTGTAGTACCTGTTTTACCGGCCAAATCATCACGTTGTAAAATATTTTTAGCTCGCCAGCCTGTGCCTTGCCAGCCGGTTTTTTTACTGTAACTGCCGTTGTAGCGCACCGCTGTTCTCATCATCTCGGCAACCAGGAAGGCATTTTGCGAAGAAATCACTTGCGGTGCAGGCAACACTTCTTGCTGCTCTTCGTTTTGAGGTTCCAATTGCTGATTTAACTCTGCAGCCAGCAACGCTTCAATATCGACTTCTTCGTCAGTTGCACTGGCAGTGGATTCACCTTCATGTTCACAATCACCACACGCGACAACCGGATTGTGTTGCCACAACACTTCGCCAAATTCATTGGCCACGTGGTCGATAAAGTAAGGCTCAATCAAATAACCACCATTAGCGATGGTTGCCATGCCACGCACAATTTCTAAGGGCGTATGGGAACTGGAGCCCAATGACACCGTTTCATCACGATGAATATCGGCCCTATCCAAACCAAATTTAGTCAGGTGCTCAATCGTATTGTCCAGCCCTACACCGCGTAACAATCGCACTGAGACGACGTTTTTAGATTTACCCAACGCGACACGCATACGTATGGGACCGTCATACTCGGCTGGCGAATTCTGAGGGCGCCAGGCAACGCCTGTCGCTTCGTCCCATTCATTGATGGGTGCATCATTGATGACACTGGCCACCGTATAGCCGTTTGCCAAGGCACCAGAGTAAATGAAGGGTTTGATGTTTGAACCCACCTGACGTTTAGCCTGCGTGGCGCGGTTAAACTGACTTTGATAAAAACTGTAACCCCCAACTATGGCCTGTACAGCGCCGGTATTCGGGTCCAGCGCAACAAATGCGCCCGCTACATCGGGTAATTGCGCTAATCGCCACTGCCCATCCATTTCCCGGATATACACAATGTCGCCAGGCGAGACAATGTCGCTGGCGGTTTTTGGTGGCTCGCCTTGTCTACTGTCACCAATAAACGGTCTGGCCCAATCCATGCCTTCCCATTCAATCACTCGTTCAGTACCTGTGACATCCCGGGTAATAAAGCGTTGCTCTTCAACAGCCGTTATTGCTACAGGGAAGACAAATCCGTAAGCACCGGCATTGTCCAGAGCCATCATCACCTGTTCTTCAGTTACGTCACAAGGCCAATTGGCATACAACACAGGCGTATCGCAAAGTGTAACCGTCGAGTCGGTTAGTGCCGGGGTGGTATTCCGCGATGACGCTTTGCTGTCTTGCTCAGGCCATAACCTTGCCACCGGCCCACGATAACCGTGACGTTCGTCGTAATCGTGTAAGTTTTGCATTACCGCACGTTGCGCAGCCTGCTGCATTTCGGAATCAGCTGTGGCGTATACCTGATAGCCTCCGGTCTCAGCTTCTTCTTTGCCGTAAAGCTCAACCATTTCGTTGTAAATCAAGTCTGCCAGGTAAGGCGCATCCAATTCAATTTCAGCACCGTGCTTCTTGGCCGTTACCGGTGAGTTCACTGCTTCATCATATTCCTGACGGGTTATGTAACCCTCGTCCAGCATACGTAACAGAACGATTCTTCGACGCTCCATAGAGCGCTCCGGACGACTAATCGGGTTAAGCACTGAGGGGGCCTGGGGCAAACCAGCCAGCGTAGCAATTTGGGCCAGAGAGAGTTCGTTCAGCTTTTTGCCGTAATACACCTGCGCTGCTGCACCAAAACCAAACGAACGGTGACCCAGTTCAATTTTGTTCAGATAGAGTTCGAAAATTTCATCTTTGCTTAACTCTGCTTCCATATGCAGCGCAATAAAGACTTCTTTGATTTTACGAATATAGGTTTTTTCACGCGTCAGGAAGAAGCCTCGTGCTAACTGCTGAGTAAGTGTACTGGCTCCCTGACTTTTCTCGCCTGTGAGGACCAGGTTAATGAAAGCGCGCGTAATGCCGATAGGATCAATACCGAAGTGGTCATAAAACCGGTTGTCTTCGGTGGCCAGTATGGCTTTTTTGAGTAAATCTGGCGTTTCGTCCAGTGTTACCGGAATCCGTCTTTTGACACCGTATTGGGAGATCAATTTGCCGTCATGCGTATAGATTCGCATAGGCGTTTGCAAGCGTACATCCTTAAGGATGGCAACGCTCGGCAGATCCGGTTTGATATAGAAATAGATACCCGTTAGTACAATGCTTCCGAGCAATCCGGCAATAATGCCAAGTTTTAATAAGGTTTTAATGTACTTCACGATGCGATATTTCAGGGCTTTTTTGCCAAAATGACTTATATTTTATACCTAAGTGTATTTATTAGAACCATTTAATAGAAAAAAATTAAGTAACATCATATGGTAGAAATTTACGCAGGCACTCAAAGGCACGGTTTATATGTTGAAATCGCTGTTTAAAAAGAAGCAACCTCCCATTGTTGGTCTCGACATTGGCACGCGTTGTATAAAGGCAGTGGTGCTGGAAGGCAGCGACGGCGATTACACGTTGTCTGCTTTTGCGTGCGAGCCGATTATTAAGGATGCATTCAAGGAACGTGAAATTACCGATATGGAAGCGGTAAGCCTTGCACTGCGTAAAGTACGTAAAGCCATGAAGAGTAAACTTAAGCCAGCCGCCATTGCGGTTGCCGGCGCGTCTGTTATCAGCAAAGTGGTCCACATGGAGCCAGACCAAACTGACTTTGAACTGGAAGGGCAGATTGAAGTTGAAGCAGACAGCCTTATTCCTTATCCGCTGGAAGAAGTCTATTTGGATTTCGAAGAACTGGGCATGAGCGAAACGCACTCCGGCAAAGTGAATGTTTTACTTACCGCGGCGCATAAAGATGTGGTTATGTTGCGCTCTACGCTGGTCCGCGAGCAAGGGTTTGAACCACTGGTCGTCGATGTAGAAGGTTATGCGCTGGGCAATGCCATCGATCACTTCTACCCGGGCAAAGAAGAAGACGAGCGCATTTGTTGTATCAATATTGGCGCGTCTTTACTGCAAATGTGCGTGTGGCAATCGGGACAGGTGCTTTACAGCAAAGAGCACAACTTTGGTGTGGATATGCTGATTCAGGATTTAGCGCTGGTGCATATGCAGGATCGCAAGGACACGGAAGAACAGCTAATTACGAATCAATTACCGGCTAATTGGGAGACAGATACCTTGCCGGTATTTGCTGCCAACCTTCAACAACAAATTAACCGTGCGCTGCAGATGTACATGAGTACTGTGCATGCCGACCGACCTGATCGGATTCTTATTTGTGGTGCAGGGGCGGTTATGCCGTCATTGGTCGAAACACTGAAGCAGGACCTGGGTATCGATGTGGATATCTTCAATCCGTTTACACAAATGAAACTGGGTGACAAAGTGAACCCGGAACAGGTAGAGCAACTAGCGCCTATGATGGTCATTGCGGCAGGGTTAGCAAGCAGAGGGTTTTCATCGTGGCACATGTAAACCTCCTCCCTTGGCGCGAACAACGCCGCCAAAAGCAAAAGCAACAGTTTTTGGTTACACTGGCATTAGTCGCGGTGTTCTGCGGACTGGTATTCTGGGTAATCGGGCAGATTATTGAAAACCAAATCAGTAACCAAAATACGCGAAACCAATACCTGCAGACTGAAATTACCGCATTAGAAAGCCAAATCGCTGAGATCAAGCGCATTAAAGAAAGCAAAGCGGCGATTGAAAAGCGCATGGCGCTGATAGAGCAATTGCAAAGCAGTAGAAATATCACCCCGAATATTCTGGATGAGCTGGCTCGCCTGGTGCCTCCTGGCGTGAGCTTCAAATCCATGATCCGTAAAGGCGCGCAAATAGAAGTGCGCGGTACCAGCGAGTCAAATAACCGTTTAGCCGAGTTCATGCGCCAAATAGAAAAATCCAAGGTATTCACTGCGGGGGAATTATCTTCCATTGTCGCTGATACCAGTGCAAGTGATGCCGTTAGTGAATTCACCCTGACCTTCTCGATTAGTCAGGTCCTTGCTAATGCGCAACTCGAAGCGGAGCAAAAGGCGAAGGGAGGCAAAAAATGAAGTTTGACGTGTCTCGCTTAAAAGAGATGAACGAGCTGGATTTTGAGCAGGTTGCCGTCTGGCCTTTTGAAATCAAGGTTGTCGTATCCCTGTTTGTCGCTGTGGTTATCTGTGGGATTAGTTACTTTGCGATTATTAGCCCAAAACTACCTATGCTGGATGCGGCAGAGCGTCAGGAAGCCGAATTAAAACTGCAGTTTGAAGCCAAATACCGGTTAGCAGTCAACTTAACAGCGTATAAAAAGCAACTAGCCAAAATTGAAGAAGACTTTTCTTCCATGCTGAAATCGTTGCCTACTCGCAATGAAACACCTGGCTTACTGGATGATATTACATACGTAGGTACCAGCGCGGGGCTGACTTTCCGCTTAATTAACTGGGAAAATGAAATACCTAAAGAGTTTTATACCGAGCTGCCGATAAAAATCGAAGTAAGCGGCGGTTATCACAATATAGGTGAGTTTGTTTCAAAAGTTGCAGGGTTACCGCGTATTGTCACCATGCATGACTTTGAATTAAAGGCCGAGCAGGAAGGGCTTAAGTTAAGTTTACTCGCGAAGACCTATCGCGCAGCAAACACCAATAACGAAGGGGATAAAAAATGAAGCCCTTACGCGCATTGGTAACACTGGCTTTGTTAGGCTTAACAGCAGGTTGTGCACCACAAATGGATGATTTGGTTGCTTACACTAACCAGGTCAAGCAAACTACGCAGTCTCGTATTGAGCCATATCCGGAGTTTACGCAGCAACCGGCTTTTGTTTACAGTGCGTCAGAGTTCAGAAGTCCGTTTTTGCGGCCAAAACGCGATATGGCGCCGATTGTTGCGCAAACCAAGGCTAACTGTACACAGCCAGACTTAAGCAGGGCGAAAGAGCCGCTTGAGGCGTATGGAATCGACGCACTGCAATTAACGGGCAACTTCCGTTCAAACGGTGCCAATTGGGTACTGTTTAAAACCAACGATGGCAATTTATATCAGGCCAAAGTAGGAAATCGGATAGGTTTGTTTTTTGGCAAAATAATTAGCGTGAAGAACAACAGCGTGATCATCGAAGAATTAGTGCCCGACGGCACCGGATGCTGGCAGCGGAAAGAAACAACGCTCGCGATGGGTTCGTGAGTAGGAGATAAGTAAGATGTCTAAGCGATATATCTTTAACGAAAGACTCAATAAGCGCAGTAGACGCCGTTCCTGGTTATTGGGATTGGCTGTTACGCTGGTGCTGGCGAATGTTGTAGCCTCTGAGTTAAATGCGCAGGAATCTCCGCAATTACTGAACCCTAATGCTGCTGAAGAATCGGTTTTCAAGTCTACGTTAAAAGATATTGCATTTACCCGCAGTGCCAAGCAAAGCGCGGTTACCACGCTGACATTTTCAAATAGTAAAGGCCAGCCTCAACTTATCGAAGCAAAAGGAAAGTTAGTACTTACACTACCTAAAACTGAGCTAGGGAAAGACCAGCTGGTAGAATTGGATGTAACGGAATTTGGTACACCCGTCACAACGATTGAAACCTTTCAGGAAAAAGAATCCTCTGAGGTGGTGTTTAACTACGAAGGAAGAGTGGTAGCCAGTACCGAACAAGACGGTAAATCGTTGCGGGTTATTATTACCCCAATGAGCGAAGAACAAGTCGCCAGCCTTGAACGCAGTCAGTATGAAGGCGAACCTATTTCACTCGATTTCCAGGATGTGCCAGTACGCCAGGTGCTGCAAATTATTGCCAAGGTGAATGGCTTTAACCTGGTAACCACTGATACCGTAACCGGCAACGTCACTATCAGCTTAACCGGTGTTCCGTGGGATCAGGCGCTGGATATGATTTTGAAAATCAAAGGCCTGGATAAACGTCGCGAAGGCAATATACTATTAATCGCACCCAGTGAAGAACTGTCACAGCGAGAAACCCAAAAATTGCAAAGCGACCAGCAGGTTGCGCAGTTGGCACCGCTGTCATCAGCCAGCATTACCGTGAATTATGCAAAAGCCGCAGAGCTGGCTAATATCCTGAAGGCGAATGAAGGCAGTGGCGGTATTTTAACTGAGCGCGGTACGGTAACTGTTGATGAGCGTACAAATACACTGTTGGTGCGCGATACCATTGAATCCATTGATGAAGCGCGTAAAGTGATCGCCTCGTTAGATATCCCGGTTAAACAAGTACTTATTGAATCCCGCATGGTCACAGTACGCGATAATGTAGGCGAAGACTTTGGGGTACGTTGGGGGTTCTCTGACCGACAGGACGACAACGGTGTTTCAGGGTCTTTAGAAGGCGCAGATTCCATAGCAAGTGGTGTTATTCCTGACCTGAGCGATCGCCTGAATGTTAACTTACCGGTCACCAGCGCAGCCGGTGCTATTGGTTTCCAAATTGCCAGTTTGGCAGACGGCACTATCCTTGATTTGGAGTTGTCAGCACTGGAAACAGAAAACAAGGGTGAGATTATTGCCAGCCCGCGTATTACTGTTGCAAACCAACAGGAAGCGTATATTGAACAAGGTACTGAAATTCCCTATTCGCAGGCCACTTCAAGCGGTGCGACGTCTGTAGAATTCAAAAAAGCGGTATTGAGCCTGAAAGTAACCCCGCATATCACACCTGACAATCGCATTATTCTGGACCTGGTTGTTACGCAAGATACACGAGGCGAAACGGTTGCAACAGCAACAGGTGATGCCGTAGCAATTGATACCCAAGAAATTAAGACTCAGGTATTAGTGGAAAATGGTGAGACCATTGTACTGGGTGGTATCTTCCAACAGGTTAATAGCAACGATGTGAGTAAAGTGCCATTGTTTGGTGATCTGCCCGTTGTAGGTGCACTATTCAGAAACAGCTCGACTGTCTATCAAAAACGTGAGTTATTGATATTCGTTACACCCAAAATCGTAACAGAAGACTTTTAACCCTTATTAAAACTAGGGTTAATTACCCATGAGAAGCCGTTAAATCTGCTTATTGAGGTTTATACGGCTTTGATTTCTCCCTTGATTTCAAAACATCTACCCCAATCTTGCAACAAAACTTGCATAGCGGTCTGAGAAACTGAGATAATCCCGCTCTCGAAATTTTTACGAGGTTTTATGTATGTGCTTATTAGCGACAAAATAAGCACGTGTGAATGGGTGGTTGGGAAACTCAGGCAACACTACCCTTAACATTGATAAGTTGTGAAATAAGCAAATATGGCTGAAAAACGTAATATCTTTTTGGTTGGTCCAATGGGCGCGGGTAAAAGTACCATTGGTCGTCACTTAGCAGATGAACTACATCTGGAATTCTACGATTCTGATCAGGAGATTGAACGTCGCACTGGCGCTGATATTACCTGGATATTCGATTTAGAAGGCGAAGAAGGTTTCCGCAAGCGCGAAGAAAATGTCATTAATGACCTTACCGATAAGCAAGGTATTGTGTTGGCTACCGGTGGTGGCTCAATCATGACAAAAGCGGTGCGTAACCGTTTATCAGCTCGCGGCATCGTAGTGTATTTACAAACAACTATCGACAAGCAAGTCGCCAGAACACAACGCGATAAGCGTCGTCCACTGTTACAAAAGGACGATCCGGAGCAAGTATTAAGAGATCTTGCGGAAAAGCGTAACCCACTGTACGAAGAAGTGGCCGATTACGTAGTCGATACCGATGATCAATCTGCACGCGCAGTAGCAAATCAAATCATCAGCAAAATTGGATTATAAATTTCTTTAGGAGCTACCTCGATGTCAATCTTAACTGTAGAACTTGACGATCGTAGCTACCCAATCCAGATAGAAGCCGGCTTATTAAATCAAGCCGGCTTTTTTGTGCCTTATATAAAAGGGCCGCGGGCAGTTATCGTCACCAACGAAACCATTGCACCGCTGTATTTGGAGAAGGTAATTGCAGCCTGTGGCGATAAAAACGTAGACGTCGTCACGTTGCCAGACGGCGAACAATACAAAACGCTGGAACAATACGAAGTGGTCATGACGCGTCTGCTGGAAATGAATGCAGCGCGTGATACCACGCTTATTGCCCTTGGCGGCGGTGTTATTGGCGATCTTTGCGGTTTTGTTGCAGCTACCTATCAACGCGGAGTGCCGTTTATTCAGGTGCCTACCACATTGCTCTCTCAGGTAGATTCCTCTGTGGGCGGCAAAACAGCCGTTAATCATCCACTGGGCAAGAACATGATTGGTGCTTTTTACCAGCCTATTCTGGTTGCTATCGATATCAACACCTTGAATACCCTCCCAGCAAGAGAATTTGCGGCTGGTATGGCTGAGGTCATTAAGTACGGCATTATCTATGACAGTGCCTTTTTTGAGTGGCTGGAAGCCAATCAACAAGCACTTAAAGACCTGGATCAATCTGCATTGGCGCACGCTATCTACCGCTGTTGTCAAATTAAAGCCGAAGTGGTGGCACAAGATGAGCGTGAAGGCGGCATTCGCGCATTACTGAATCTGGGACACACATTTGGCCACGCTATCGAAGCCGAACAAGGCTACGGCAACTGGTTGCACGGCGAAGCAGTAGCGGCTGGTATTATCCTTGCTTGTAAGACAGCAGAGAAACTGGATTGGCTAACACCGTCAGAAACCCGTCGTGTAGCTGAGCTACAACAGGCATTTTCATTACCTGTTGAAGGCCCGGATACCATGACTTATGACGATTACATGCGTCACATGGCTCGCGACAAAAAGGTCGAAGCCGGGCACATTCGCTTTGTCATCCCGCAGGGCATCGGCCATGCGGTCGTGACGAAAGATGTCAGTGAATCAATGCTGACTGAATTGTTAAGCCAACCCGCTGGTTAATTACTGGTTTTAAGGTTGAAATTGTGTCGTCCGAACTGCATGACAGACTGGAGTATCTGGTCAATTATTCATCTCAGCTAATTTTTGTTAGCGGGGATTCTATTGCAGAACAGCAACGCACGCTGGAGTCATTTGTCTTTCAGCAAGCTGACAACACAGAACTAGCCTTCATTACTGCCAATGACGACATGCAGGTTACCGATTACCGTCGGGATGTGTGTCGTCAGTTACTCGGCCAGGTAGTTGGCAGCTATGTGCGCCCGCTCAATGAACTACTGGCTGACCTGAATCATCATAGCGGTCCTGTGCTGATTACTATTACCAACGCGCAATACCTGCCAAACCAGTTCCTGCAAGAACTATGGGATCTGGTACTGCAAAGTCGGTTTGCCAACAACAAACAGCACTTAAACGTATTGCTATTTGGTGAGTCCGAATGGGCCGAGCAAGCCAAGCAGTGGTTACCTGCTAAAAATACCGATACACCATTGCTGATAAGCAGCCAGTCTGTTACCCGCGACAATTACGGGAGTGATGTAGACAAGCTACTGGCGCAGCGCCGAGCCGCCTTTGACCGTTATCGTCAGGCAAAGGGTCAGGCCCACATCGAGACCCGTCCCAACAGATTGCGCTCTCCATGGCTATGGTTGGCCATTGTGCTGGTTTTTTTATCCAGCTTTATCGCACTACTTGGCTGGCAATATGGCGCTACGTTGAGCACGCTGTTTAATCCTATTGAACAAACAGAAACGACCGCGTCCGACACGAAAGAATCGGTGTCGCCAGACCGTGCAGACAGTGAGCCGCCTCAGGTTATCAGTGTACTCAAGCAACCCGACGAACCAGCAGAAGAACCTTCAGCACAGATACCTGAGAATAGCCGGGTAGTCAGCAGTTTCAACGATGCCTTGAAAACCATACCGGTTCAACAAGCAGCGTCTCCCGCCATTGAGGAAGGCGGAACAGTAGCGTCAATGGACAACATTCAACCTGAAGCGACACAACGTCCCCCGGTTGATAAAGCCAAAGACGCGCCAGCGCAACGGGATGATACTCCAGTGACAGTCACCGAGCCGCCTTTGGAATACGCGGCAGATGACAATATTTCAAACATCACTGAAGACACGAGTACCGATACCGTTGTCGATACTTTTACCCTGTTGTCTGATGTTGATCCGGCACGCTATTACATTCAAATTGCTGGTATGAAGGATCTTCCGCTCGCCAGAGACTTCTTATCTGACCACAGCCTAAGCGATAAGGTAAGCGTGTATAAAACACAGCGTTATGGTGGCGATTGGTATGTGCTGTTGTGGCAAGCCAGTGGCGCTTCGTTACAAGAAGCCAGAGAGATGACAAAATCACTGCCAGCATTTCCCGGTCGCGAGGCTGTTTTTGTAAAATCAGGCCAACAAATCCAACGCGAACTGACCACCTCTCGCTAATATTTTGCGGTTTCTGGAAATTGCTGGTTGTCGGGATCCGCTGTGGTCGCTACAATCGTCTTTTCTCTGGGTTGAACATGTTCCACAGCACCATTTTTTAATGCGCGCTGTCATGGCTATGCTTTCCACGAAGACAATAACCAATAAATCGTCAGTGAGTAGTTACCAACATAATGGCAGTCAATAAAAACCGGGCATTCCTCAAATGGGCAGGAGGCAAATACAGCCTGGTAGAAAAGATAAACGCGCAATTGCCAGCAGCGAACAAACTCATTGAGCCTTTCGTTGGCGCTGGGTCAGTGTTTTTGAATTCTGACTACCCTCACTACGTGCTCAACGATATCAATCCTGACCTCATTAGCCTGTACAACTTGCTGAAGCAACAGCCCGACACGGTAATTAATGATTTAAAGGCATTCTTTACACCGGAGTACAATGATGAAAGCAGGTACTACGCACTGAGGGAAGAGTTTAATCAAACCACCGACGAATACTTTCGCGCGTTACTCTTTGTGTATCTGAACCGGCATGGTTACAACGGGCTCTGCCGTTACAGTCTGAGCGGGCGTTTTAATGTACCGTTTGGCCGCTACAAACGACCGTACTTCCCAGAGCATGAAATGTATGTATTTGCGGAAAAGTCTCAGCGCGCTAAATTTACCTGCTTGCCTTTCGAAAAGGTATTTCAGCGTGCCCGCAAAGGCAGCGTCATTTATTGCGACCCGCCGTACGCACCAATCAGTAAAACAGCGCTGTTTACCAGTTACGCTGCAAAGCAATTCAGTCTGGCCTGCCAACACAAACTGGCAACATTGGCCAAACGTGCAGCCTTTAAACGCCATATACCGGTGTTAATTTCCAACCATGATCTGCCGCTAACCCGTCAGCTATACAGCGGCGCGCATATTTCTACGCTGAATGTAAAGCGATCGATTAGTCAAAAAGGCAATAAGAGAAAACCAGTAAGCGAACTACTGGCCTATTTCGATAACACGCCGGTGATGCCCATTACCGACGAGCAAGCCTAGGGTAAAATCCATTGTACTAAAGCAATGAGCGACAGTACAAACAGCACCACAAATACGATACCTACAGCGATGTAGACTTTTGCATCGGGTTGGGAGAAGTCATTTTGATATTTTTTTTGGCTTTGGACACCAAAAGCACTGGCTAACACGCTTTGCACGACCTGCAGCAAACCGGGTTTACTGGCCATAATGCCTATTCGCTTTCCGAGCCTTTCTGGCGAGACAACAGCTCCAGCAAATCGAGATAGTGAAAACGATACGATGTGGAACGACCCGTTAACCAACTTACCCAGCTTACCTCTTCGGCTTGCTGTTGTGCGTTTGCACAAAGCGGTTGAGAGTCTGTTGTAACCAATTCACGGCTATCCGTTGCCAGGTGAAATGTTCCTAACAGCAAGCCCACAGTCAACACTGTGCTCGATGCCCGCCATTTTAGGTTTCTGTTAAACATTCACTTATCTACCCAGTAGATTCCATTGACGTAATTATAAACAGTTAGAAACATCTGGCAATAAAAAATCATCCAAAAGTACAAAGGCCACGCATTTCTGCATGGCCCTGTACGCACAACAAATAATTTTTTAAGCGATTATCGCTTACAGCTCGAAGTCTACTGCGTAAGAAACTGTGAACTTCATGCTGTCGTTGTCGTATGCATCCGGACCTGAATCGTCCAGATCAGTACCACTGATCATGAAGCCAAAGCCGTCTTTAGACAGAGTCAGTGCGTAATCGATGTAGTCACCAGGTACGCCGTTGAATGACTCAGAGAAATCACCTTGGTGAGAACCAATGTGAACACCAACTTCAGTGCCGTTTTCCAGACCATATGCATAGTCAAGAGACAGGTAAGTTGTTGAACCAAAACCGAAATCTTCACCTGGACCTTCGTCTGGTTCTGCATTTGCAAGAACGTATAACGTCGCGCTGAAGTTACCGTAACCTACAGTACCGTAGATTTCACCGAAATCGTAACCGGCTTCTGTGTCGTAGTTGTAATACAGGTAACCAACGTCATAAGAAACGTCACCCGCTTCACCAGCGTAACCAAAATAGATGTCGTGCTCGTAAGAGTAAACATCGTCCGCACCGTACTTAACGTTAGACGCCCAAGTACCTGCGTAGAAACCGCTGTCGCTTGCGTAGTCGATACCACCTTGTACAGCTGCTTCGTTCATGGTTTGAGTCAGACCACGCCAGATGTAGTTGTTGGTAACGCTAACGTTAGCAGATACGCTGTCAGCAAGGGCAGCAGTAGACGTCAGGCAAGAGCCAACAACAGCTAAAGTTACCAAAGTTTTGTTAAATTTCATGTGTGTTCTCCGTAAATTAACTTTGCATAAGTGTTTTAAATCACTTTCTGTCTAATGTTCTTATTATTGTGTCCACCACATACGCAAACTTAATGCCCAATTAATCCACTTTAAAAAAATCGCCAAAAACAAAAATAAGCAGCTGATTTTTAAACATTTTAATTATTACCTTTTTTTAACCCACAAAGCGTAATGATGCTTACGCACCGGCCTATCGCACCATTTCAGTGCGCACTCACCAATTAAGGGCGGTAATTCGGCTTTTGCACGGCACCAGAATCCGGTAAAATTTGAACAATAAAAACGTGATAAAAAATGCGTTAAAAATTAAGTACTCTGCAACCCATTAAAGCCAGCTTATGGCCTGACTAACCCCCAAAGGTAAGGTATGAAAGATTTTCTGATAGCCCCCTCAATATTGTCTGCTGATTTTGCCCGGCTAGGCGAAGACGTAGAGAAGGTATTGGCGGCAGGGGCCGACGTCGTCCACTTCGATGTAATGGATAACCACTATGTCCCGAACCTGACCTTTGGACCGATGATATGTAAAGCACTACGCGACTATGGCATTACTGCCCCTATAGATGTGCATTTAATGGTGTCACCGGTTGATGAACTGATTGAACAGTTTGCAGATGCCGGTGCCAGCATGATCAGTTTTCACCCGGAAGCCACCCAGCATGTCGACCGTAGCCTGCAATTGGTTATCGACAAAGGGTGTCAGCCAGGACTGGTATTTAACCCCGCAACGTCACTGTCTCACCTCGATTACGTTATGGACAAACTGCACCATATTCTGTTGATGTCGGTAAACCCTGGTTTTGGTGGCCAGTCTTTTATTCCAAATACACTGGATAAGCTGCGAGAAGTGAAGCAAAGAATCGAAGAATCCGGGCGAAATATTCGCCTAGAAGTTGACGGCGGAGTGAAAGTCGATAATATCGCAGCCATTGCTGAAGCCGGTGCCGACATGTTTGTCGCGGGTTCAGCTATTTTTAACCAGCCTGATTACGCCACCGTGATTCAGCAAATGCGCGACGAACTGGCTTCGCTCAGCGCCCGGTAATAACAGTAGGTATAAATTCATGAGTGTAAAACCAATCGTACTTAGCGGCTGTCAGCCGTCCGGTCAATTAACCCTTGGCAACTACATGGGTGCGTTAAAGCAATGGGTAAGCATGCAGGACGACCACGATTGTTTATACATGTTGGTAGACCTACACGCGATTACCGTTCGCCAGGAACCGGAAAAGCTTAAACAAGCATGCCTTGATGGCCTAGCCCTGTATTTGGCATGCGGCATTGACCCGAAAAAAAGCACCCTGTTTGTTCAATCTCATGTTCCTGAGCATGCGCAATTAGCCTGGGTACTGAACTGCTACACCCAAATGGGCGAACTCAACCGTATGACGCAGTTTAAAGACAAGTCTGCGAAGAACACGTCCAATATCAACGTAGGTTTATACAGCTACCCGGTGCTTCAGGCCGCTGACATTCTGTTGTATCAGGCAGACAAAGTACCTGTAGGTGAAGATCAGAAGCAGCACCTTGAGCTGACCCGAGATGTCGCAACGCGCTTTAATAACATCTACGGCGACACGTTCCGTCTGCCCGATCCTTACATACCGGAGTTTGGCGCGCGTATCATGAGCTTGCAAGAGCCAGATAAGAAAATGTCGAAGTCCGATGCTAACCCGAAGAACTATATCGGGTTGCTTGAGGAGCCGAAAAAGCTGGCGAAGAAAATCAAAAGTGCCGTGACAGATTCAGATGAGCAGGCGCGCATTTACTATGACCCGGCTGAAAAAGCCGGTGTAAGTAACCTGCTTACGTTGCTGTCGCTCGCCACCGGCAAATCAGTGGAATCACTGGTGCCGGATTACGAAGACAAGATGTATGGCCACCTTAAAGGTGACGTAGCGGATGCTGTTGTCGCGCTGCTTGAGCCCATTCAACAACGTTACCATCAGCTTCGTGAAGATCAGGCATACCTGAATGATGTGATGCGCGAAGGTGCAGCCAAGGCGCAAGCCAAGGCCAGCAAAACCCTTGCGGCAACTTACGAAGCATTAGGGTTTATCGCAAGACCTTAATCGGGATTCGGGTACCACTTGTTACTGCTAATCGACAACTATGACTCGTTTAGCCATAACCTGGCGCGCTACTTTGTAGAGCTGGGTTGTGAGCTAAAGGTAGTCAGGAATGACGAAGTCTCGCTGGAAGACATTGCTGCAATGTCGCCGGACGGCATTGTTATTTCACCCGGTCCTTGCACCCCTGACGATGCAGGTATCAGTCTGGCGGTCATTGCGCATTTTGCAGGAAAACTTCCCATGTTGGGTGTCTGCCTGGGACATCAGGCAATGGGTCAGGTTTTCGGTGCTCAGGTCGGCGGTGCTCAGCATATCCGTCATGGAAAACTATCGCCAGTCTCGCACACCGGCCATCTGTTGTTCAAAAATGTCCCTGTGCAATTTACCGTGACACGGTATCACTCTCTGGTATTGTCTCCCGAGAATCTGCCTGACTGCCTGGAAGTATTAGCATGGAGTCAGGATGGTTCAGAGCCGGAGATCATGGCAATAGCCCATCGACAATTGCCTGTTTGGGGCCTGCAGTATCATCCGGAATCGCTGTTAACGGAGTTCGGGCACCAGGTATTAGCTAATTTTTTAGCCCTGGCGAAAATACCGGTCCCCCATGAAGCGCGCTGTTCAACAGAACAATCGTAATTAAGTTGCAGCCGTTTGGTTATCGGCCGATACTGATTATATTGCCTTGATTCCCAGTGCTACCACTGACCAGATGTTTGTATGGAGTAAACACTTCGCTTATGGCTGAGCTATTATTAACACCGCCTTCTATTGCAGAGCGCTTAGATTACTGGCTGATTGCGCCTGAGCGCGTCAATGTCATGATTGGAAAGCGCGCGCCAGGAGAAGTCAGTTACCAGGAATCCGAGCAGAGTTTTACCCGACGTCAGTTACTCAAGGTCGAAAAAACGGCGATTCGAGACAAGCTTCAGTCGGCGAAAGTGAAGGCGGAGTACCTTGCTCAAATTAACCAGCAACTCCACACCCTAGTTAAAAAGAAACTCAGCCAGGCGATCAGTGATACGCCCGCCATTCTGGACAAACAACTCAACTGGCAGGATGAATCTACGGACCTCATCGACCTGCTTACGACGCCCTCTGCTACGATTACCAAGGTAGAAGCCGTGGCTTCTGGTATGCCCTGGTTATACGACGAACTGCTCAAGTT
The DNA here is from genome assembly GCA_017794925.1 of Aestuariibacter sp. Lineage (GTDB taxonomy): Bacteria > Pseudomonadota > Gammaproteobacteria > Enterobacterales > Alteromonadaceae > Alteromonas. The sequence continues at coordinate 344,031 of CP051238.1, forward strand.
AGTAAACGCCCCGCAAAATCGCAGACGCGATGCGCGCGGTATGGTCATTGTGGTCGATACGCTTAAAACCGCACTGAGCTTCATGGGTATTGATAATGTGAAGTTAGTGCTCCCAGCGCTGATGTTCAGGCAATCCATACCACTGATCACTGACCCCTTTCCGCAAATTAAGCACAAAACAATGGAGTATGCGGTATCCTGTGCCCGCACAGCTGAAATCATTGCTCCCCAGTTCGCAGCTCAACCCTATCACGCCTATTTGCTAGCGCTGCTCAGTCAACTCGGTCGCAGTGTGGTGCTGAAACTGTACTTTAAACTGTTTGAACAAGTCCATTTCGACTTCCTGCAACACGCCCAAAAAGCCAAACTTCGCGACTTACACAGCGCGCTAACCCAATTGGTACCCGACCCCGCGCAATCTATTGGTTTAATTAATCAACACAGTGACAAACTGTCCTTACATTTGTTCGAACAGATGGTGTTTAAACGGGTTGACCTTCACTCACCACTACATCAGTTTTTGCAAGATCCCGACGATGAAGATGCCTTGCCGCTTACGAAAACGCTGCAACAATGCCGTTATTACACTAAATACAGAATGCTAAACGACGCGAAACTGTTTCTGGACGATGAAGCAGCCGTATTTAGGGCTGGGAGTGCCATCTGGCCCACTACCCTCGACTCACTGCAAGCAATGACCTTGTCGCAGCTACCCGTTGTTGCTGAAATTTAACGGCAATAGCTGTGAAACTTGTTCCAATAGACGTCTGAATTAGCATGTTGCCTTCAATAATTAGTGAAATAACATGGAAAACCGTGTTTTTTTCGGCTTTCATAATCATTCAGCCGTAAACTGATTTGTACATCCACGCATCCTCAGGCGACTGGCGCAGCGCAAGTTGATCGCTCTGGTTCGTTCATTTTCTCGTCTATTCACCTCGGTGGATAGTTATTCACATATTATGCAAGTTAAGCCACACCCCTTGATTTTACTGCGTTTACGGCCACTGAATTGACAAGACAAAGGCGGTTTATGCTGGCATACTGAAGCGCTTTGAAACACATTATTCCGCTGTATTTCGTGCGCCAAATGTTGCCACGAACAACCAGCCATTCGACAGTTAGAGGTGAAGAGATGAATGTAACCCGGAGTTTATTTGATGAAGTCATGGTGCCGAACTACAACCCAGCCAGTATGGTGCCGGTTCGCGGTGTGGGTTCGCGAGTCTGGGATCAGGACGGTAATGAGTTCATCGACTTTGCTGGCGGTATTGCGGTAAACGCATTAGGCCACTGTCACCCTGAGTTAGTAAAAGCACTGACAGAACAAGGTAATAAGCTTTGGCATCTGAGTAACGTGTTCACTAACGAGCCAGCGCTGCGTTTGGCGAAGAAATTAACCGATCACACGTTTGCAGAGCGCGTTTACTTTGCCAACTCTGGCGCTGAAGCCAATGAAGCCGCCCTTAAGCTGGCACGTCGCTTCGCGCTGGAAAAATTCGGCGAGCACAAGCAACAGATTATCGCGTTTAACCAAGGCTTCCACGGCCGTACCTTTTTTACGGTAACGGTAGGCGGTCAGGCTGCCTATTCAGATGGTTTTGGTCCTAAGCCTGGCGCTGTAGAGCACTGTGCGTACAACGACCTGGCTGCCTTTGAAGCACTGATTTCTGACAATACCTGTGCGGTAATGATGGAACCACTGCAGGGCGAAGGCGGTATTATTTCTCCTGATCCGGCTTTCGTAAAAGGCGTTCGCGAGCTGTGCGACAAGCACAATGCACTGTTGATTTTCGATGAAGTACAGTCTGGTGTAGGCCGTACTGGTCACTTGTATGCTTACATGGGTCTGGACGTAACACCAGATATTCTGACCACTGCAAAATCGCTAGGCGGTGGCTTCCCAGTAGGCGCCATGTTAACGACCACCGACATTGCAGCTCACTTCAAGCCGGGTACCCATGGTAGCACTTACGGCGGTAACCCACTGGCGTGTGCCGTGGCAGAACGCACGTTCGATATCATTAATGACCCGGCAGTACTGGAAGGCGTTAAACGCAAAGAACAGCTGTTCCGTGACACACTTGCAACCATTAACGACAAGCACAAAGTGTTCAGTGAAATCCGCGGTAAGGGCATGTTATTAGGGTGTGCGTTGACAGAAGACTTTGCGGGTCAGTCTCGGGCTTTCCTCGACGCATCAACACAACAGCAGCTCATGTGCCTTGTCGCAGGTGCCAACGTTGTGCGTTTTGCGCCTTCGCTGATCATTCCTGACGAAGATATTGCGGAAGGTTTGGTGCGCTTTGAAAGAGCCGTTGCAAGCGTCGTTGCAGCCAAATAGCTGGAAGTGAGCCAAGCATGTACATTATTCGTCCCATACAACAAAGCGATTACGCAGCGCTGTTCGCAATAGCTGAGGAATCAGGCATTGGCTTTACGTCTTTGCCAGTGAACGAAGCACTATTGCAGCGCAAAATCGACAGATCCACCGGCTCATTTGACAGCGAGGTTACCGCGCCTGGCAGTGAATCGTATCTGTTTGTTATGGAAGATGCGACCACTGGTGAGGTGGTAGGTACCACTGGCATTGAAGCCGCTGTCGGCACCGATGACGCGTTTTACCATTATCACGTGGGTAAGGTAGTACATGCTTCGCGTGAACTTAACATTCATAACACCGTTGAAATTCTTACGTTTTGTAATGACTACACCGGTGTTAGCGAAATCTGTACGCTGTTTCTGCGGGAATCGGCCCGCAAGGGCCTGAACGGACGTTTCCTGTCAAAGGTGCGATTCTTGTTTATGCAGGAACACCGCGAACGCTTTGCCGAAACCGTGATCGCAGAAATGCGCGGCGTCAGCGACGAAAATGGACGCTCACCATTCTGGGAATGGTTGGAAGCCCATTTCTTTTCCATGGACTTCCCCACCGCCGATTACCTGACCGGGATTGGCAACAAGGTATTCATTGCTGAGTTGATGCCCAAGTATCCAATTTATGTAAACCTGCTAAGTCAGGAAGCGCAAAACGTGATCGGTAAAGTGCACAAGAAAACCGAACCCGCGTTACGCTTGTTACAGGAAGAAGGCTTTAGTTGTCGCGGTTATGTAGACATTTTTGATGGCGGCCCCACCGTTGAGGCAAACCTCAGTAATATTCGTACCGCACAGCGCAGTAAACGAGCCGCGGCACACATTGACGACCAGTCGGCCGCACAAGATGGCGAGTTGTGCTACATCATTAACACCTCGGTGAAAGATTTCCGCGCCGTCATGGCTGATGTCCTTTACGACAATCAGACCGACAGAGCGGTGATCTCACATAAGGCAGCGGCAGCGCTGGCCATAGAAGAAGGTGATGCCATTCGCTTTGCTGCGGTAACACCCCGAAATTAAATCAATTACAAGCATCAGGACAGAATTATGCCAACCACACATTTTATAAATGGACAGTGGATTGAAGGCCAGGGTGCCTCTATCGCGTCAACTGATCCAGCGAAAAACCACGTATTCTGGCAAGGTAAAGCTGCCTCAGCCGAACAAGTTAATGACGCCATCAGTGCTGCAAGAGCGGCATTACCCGCATGGTCAGAACTTACTGTTGAAGCGCGCCTGGCCATCATCAAACAGTACGGTGAATTACTGGCCGCTAACAAACCAGAACTGACGGCGTTAATTGCGCAGGAAACCGGTAAGCCATTATGGGAAACCGCTACCGAAGTCGCCGCCATGATCGGTAAAATCGGGATTTCAGAGAAAGCCTATTTTGAGCGCACCGGTACAGTAGAAAATGCCATGCCAGTAGGTAAAGCGTTTATTCGCCACAAACCCCACGGTGTGGTTGCAGTATTTGGCCCATACAACTTCCCTGGTCACCTACCAAACGGTCACATTGTGCCAGCACTGATTGCAGGTAACACCATTGTGTTCAAGCCCAGTGATTTAACACCTGCTGTGGCTGAAGCAATGGTAAAACTTTGGGAAAAGGCAGGTCTGCCAAATGGTGTTCTCAACCTGGTGCAGGGCGAAGTGGAAACGGGCAAGGCGTTAGCCAGTCACCCTCAGTTGGACGGCTTGTTCTTCACTGGTAGTTCTCGCACAGGTAAGATCCTGCACGAACAATTCGCCGGTCACCCGGGCAAAATTTTGGCGCTGGAAATGGGTGGCAACAACCCTCTCATCGTTACCGATGTTGCCGATACTAAAGCAGCCGTGCACGATATTATTCAGTCAGCCTTTGTTACGTCAGGCCAGCGCTGCACTTGCGCGCGCCGTCTGTTCATACCGGCAAATGCACAGGGTGATGCGTTAATGGCCGCGTTAGTTGACGCGACTAAAGCCATTCAGGTAGGACATTACGACGCTGAAGAGCAGCCATTCATGGGTGCCATGGTCAGTGCTGCTGCAGCCAAAGGTATGGTTGCTGCCCAGCAGGAATTACTCGACCTGGGCGCTAAAGCGTTACTAACACTGACGCACACCGACGAAAATACCGGCTTTGTTACCCCGGGTATTCTGGACGTCACTGACATCGTTGATGACATGCCGGATGAGGAACACTTTGGCCCGCTGCTCAAAGTAATTCGTTATACCGACTTCGACACCGCCATTGCGCAGGCTAACAACACACGTTTCGGCTTGTCTGCGGGTTTATTGAGCGACTCTGAGGCCGATTACCAGTACTTTTTCCAACACATTCGTGCCGGTATCGTAAACTGGAACCGTCCTATCACTGGGGCAAGCAGTGCTGCACCGTTTGGGGGTATTGGTGAAAGTGGTAATCACAGAGCGAGCGCCTACTATGCAGCAGACTACTGTGCATATCCGGTTGCCTCAGTAGAACTGGATAAAGTCACGTTACCAGGCACACTGAGCCCTGGTTTGACGCTGTAAAATAAAAAGGAACGACAGACTATTATGCACACCAATATCAATACCCTATTTGCCAATATGTGGCAGGATTATGTGCAAATTACCCCCAGTGCCAAACGCATTCACGAGTTATTAGCCGGAGAAGAAAACAGCCCGGAAATCGTTAACGATCACGTTGCCTTTCGCACGTTCAATCTGCAAAAAACCAATCTGGATAAATTGGCGGCGCACTTCCTGGCTCTGGGCTACGAAGAGAAAGGGCAGTATAACTTCAAAGCCAAAAAGTTGGATGCAAAGCACTTCGAACACCCTGACACCACGCAACCTAAAGTATTCATCAGCCAGTTGAGAGTGGAAGAATTATCAGAAGGCGCGCAGAAAATTATTCGCGGACTCGTTGCGCAGATGTCTGATGAGGTCGTGACGGCCGATAACTTCCTTTACTCGGGCCGTCAATGGCAACTATCCGCTGAAGAGTATCAGGCACTGATCAGTGAGTCTGAGTACGCGGGTTGGCTTGCAGCCTGGGGGTTCAGAGCCAATCACTTTACAGTCAGTGTTAATCACCTGAACAACAGTGATACGTTGGAAGAAGTGAATACACTGCTGAAAGAAGCTGGATTTGTACTGAATACGGTTGGTGGTGAAATCAAGGGCGGTGAGTCTGTCTTTTTGGCGCAGTCTTCAACGATGGCAGACAAAATTAATCTGGCTTTCAGTGATACCGCACTTAACATTCCAAGCTGCTTTTATGAGTTTGCTCAGCGCTTTGCCATGCCTAATGGGGAGCTGTATCAGGGATTTGTTGAAGCGTCTGCAGACAAAATTTTTGAAAGTACTAATGCAAAATAGTCCGGCGCTCGCATAAGGACACTTAATCGTCCAGAGCAGTAGCGCTCTGGACGTGTTTATAGATAAACTGATCGTACGGAATCGGCTTTTCAAATAAAAAACCCTGATAGGCGGAAATGCCCATTTCTTCCATTAACGGCAGGTACGCCAGATTATCTATCCCCTCTACCAGCACCGTAAATTGCAAACTGTTCAACATCTTAACCACACCAGATAACAGCGAGAGCGCCTTGCTTGAGCAGTGAATATCCTTGGCCAGCATTCGGTCAATTTTGATGACGTCAAACTGGAAGGTACGCAAATAGCTCAATGACGAGAAGCCACTGCCGAAATCGTCCAGAGAGAGTACAAAGCCCGCATTTCTCAATTCAGTCAGCGCCCGAAGCGCACTGGATTGATCCTGTATAAAGATGGATTCGGTAATTTCTATTTCAATCATTTGGGGCGCAACAACGTGGTCGTCACATATTGCAAGCGCGACAGCGGCAAAGCCCGGCTCTAATAGCTGATTCGCGCTTATATTAACCGACAACGGCACGCTCAGTCCTTCCGCTTCCATCATGGCAATGTATTCACACGCTGATTCCAGGGCCATAAGACCAATCTCACCGTCCAGCCCATGGGCTTCGGCCAGCGGAATAAACGTTCCCGGGCTGACCATACCGTGCAACGGTGAAAACCACCTGCACAACAATTCTGCGCCAATCATGTTGCCTGCAGAGCCGTACTTGCCCTGTAAGTAAAAATCCAATGAACGTGTACGAATGGCCCTGCGTAAGTCTGTCAGCAGGGTAACCTGTTCCTTCATCCTCTCAATTAAACCGTGCCGATAGACAAAAACCTGACCTTTACCCGATGTTTTTGCCTGATACATAGCCGCGTCCGCATTCTGAATGATATCTTCCACCGCTTCGCCGTGGGCAGGGAAGCTGGCAACGCCAATGCTGGCAGAAAGCCCGATGTCGCTGTTGGCTAGTTCGAAGTCTAGCGACTCCAGTTCGGTAATTAAAGACTGGCTGCTGGTTACACAGTCTTGCTCGTCACCCGGCACAGCAATAAGAAACTCATCACCGCCCCACCGGGTGATAATTGCGTTATTGGCGTAAGCTTTATGCAGTGTTTTCGCGACGGTCTTGAGGCACAAATCCCCTGCATCGTGACCGGCCAAATCATTAATGGATTTAAATCCGTCAAGGTCAATAAATGCCAGTGAATAAGGTTCACTGAATGCCGTTAATCTGGCTAGTTCGGCGTTAAGCCCAAGCCGATTCTTCAGCCCGGTCAGGTCGTCGTGGGTAGCGAGCTCGCGAAGCCGCTCTTCGTTATGCTTGCGTTCACTAATATCGCGAATAGTCGCAATTAAGTAGCGGGAACTGTGTTGTCTCGATTCGAACATGGCCAGTGAGACATCCACGGGAATACTCGTACCAACCGACGTCACCAATCGCGTATCGAACTGAAGCTGACCAAGCTGAGGCAGGTTCTGCAGCTGCTCTTTTGCATCCTCCAGATACGCAGTGAGCGGTTGATGCTCACATTCACACCTGGCGTTAAGCTGTGCAAGCGTTAGAAATGCTTCATTGGGTTCGGTAATGACAAAGTCGGTAGATAACACCAGCATGGGTTCTCTTGAACTTGAAAACGCTGACGCCATTAATTGAAAGGACTGCTCAGCTTTTTGCTGCCGGGTGATATCCTTACTGGTCCCCACAATATGCAAGGCCGTGCCACTCTCATCACGGAGTAACACTTTCCCTCGGGAACGCATCCACTGGTAACCCTCACGGCCTTTGATCCTAAACGAGATTTCAATGTCGTCGTAGTAGCTATGTACTGCCAGAGACCACTGAAACTGAACGGTTGGCATATCATCGTCATGAACCAAAGACATCAATGTAATAGCGTTATGCTTTGATTCCTTTACCTGCTTTTTGTGAAGTCCAAATGACTTAACCATAAAAGCATCATCTTCGGCCCGCCACTCCCAGTAAGACTCCTGACTAGCCCATAACGCAAGTTCCAGCTTTTCCTGATTCTCCCGACTTTTCTGCAAAGCGAGATAGAGTTCACGGCTCTTTTCAGTAAGCAATGTTTCGGCTTGCTTGCGGGCGGCTTTTTCGCGTTTAAGTCGCCGGTTTAACGACGTGATATCAGGCACGGTGTCCCGGGAAGAGAGCGTCACTGTGATTCCATTTCAACTCGAATGATATAGGTGTGCGGCGTATCGGTGGGTTCAACACTATGTGACACCTTATTACCCAGATGGTTGGCCGCACCATCAATTAACCCTTCAGCCAGTTTAAAGAGGTTACGCTGCGAACAATACTCCAACTCAATGACATTGGATGCCCTCGACAAGACCGCGAAAGTTGGCAAGTCAGCATCGGGGTATAATTTGCGCACCTGCACATGAATATCGTTATCCAGACTGTCAAGTACATCGAGCACGGTCATTTTTCCCGTCATCACTTCAGCATGGGCACCAGCCAACACGCCAAACAGGTATTCACCAAAGCCATAAAGCAGTTCATCAGCAGACTGACCGGTTTTATTAATCAGTACCGTGAGAATCTTCTCCATATCAGAAAATGGGTAGTACCCGACGGCGGTGAATGCGCCGTCATTGTCGAGGTTCGCCTCTACCAATACCTCGTCAGCGAATTCTGGTGACACCTTCTCTTCCAGCATGTCCACGAGTGTGGTGAAAACAATCCCAAGCACATCTTTCTCCTACTTATTATCTATCCGGTTTAGGTCCCCGTAGCTTGATCTTAAGTGTAGAAGAGCCCGTGAAAAGTACAAAAAAAATGCGCCTAAATGGCGCATTTTTAACTAAAAATAGCTAACTAACAAAAAGTAAATAGGGGATTCTACTCAATTTCAATACTGTCTACCCGCTGCAAACCTCTTGGTAGTTTGTTGCCTCGACGGCCCCGTTCTCCCTGATAGTGAGACAAGTCATCTGCGCTAAGACTCATACTGCGTTTACCCGCCGAAATTTTCACTGATTTACCGTCAGGCACAACTGCAAGCACTTTGACATACTCTTCGTGAATTTGGGCTTTCGCCGAAGGAATACTGATGATCTTATTCCCTTTTCCTTTTCCGAGACTGGGTAAATCACGGAGCGGGAACATCAGCATGCGGCCTTCATTGGATATTGCTAAACACCAGTCTGACTCCAGATTTTCTACCGTTTGCGGAGCAATAACTTTTGCGCCGGTTGAGAGGTTGATGTACGCCTTACCGGCTTTGTTCTTGCTGACCATATCAGCAAACGTGCCGACAAAACCGTACCCGGCATCAGACGCTATCAGATATTTACTGTCATCATTGCCCATCACCACGTGGGCAAACTGTTCACCGGCAACCATGCTGAATCGCCCGGTTAACGGTTCCCCCTGACTTCTGGCAGAAGGTAATCCGTGTGCATCGCACGAGAACGCACGCCCGGACGTATCAAGGAATACAACCGGTTGATTACTGCGTCCCATCGCACTGGCAAGATAGCTGTCTCCCGCTTTATAACTCAAAGCTTCGGCATCAATATCATGGCCTTTTGCACAACGCGCCCAGCCTTTCTCTGATAAGACTACCGTCACCGATTCACTGGGTACCAGTTCTTTTTCACTCAGCGCTTTGGCTTCCGCGCGTTCGACGATGGGCGAGCGTCGGTCGTCGCCATACTTTTCAGCATCGGCCAGAATTTCTTTCTTGATCAGTGTTTTCATACGGCGATCAGAACCAAGCAGTTGTTGTAAATGATCGCGCTCAGCGGCCAGCTCTTCCTGTTCGCCCTTAATTTTCATTTCTTCCAGTTTCGCCAAATGGCGTAACTTTAGTTCCAGAATCGCTTCTGCTTGTTTGTCACTTAAGCTAAAGCGACGCATTAACTCAGCTTTCGGCTCGTCGTGGAATCGAATGATCTCTATCACTTCATCGATATTCAAAAAGGCGATCATTAAGCCTTCGAGGATATGCAAACGCGCCAACACTTTGTCGAGACGATATTGCAATCGACGAGTCACCGTCTCCCTGCGGAATACCAGCCATTCAGACAGTATGGTTCGCAAGTCCTTAACCTGTGGACGGCCATCCAGACCAATCATGTTCAGGTTGACCCGGTAGCTCTTTTCCAAATCGGTAGTCGCAAACAAATGCTGCATCAATTGATCGACATTAACCCGGTTCGAACGCGGCACAACGACCAGTCTGGTTGGGTTTTCATGATCAGATTCGTCACGCAGATCGCTCACCATTGGCAGCTTCTTCGCCTGCATCTGGCCAGCAATTTGTTCCAGAATCTTAGCGCCGGACGCCTGGTGCGGTAGCGCAGTAATAACGACATCACCGTTATCCTCGTGATACACAGCGCGCATTTTTACGCTACCACGACCTGTTTCATACAGTTTTTGAATATCGCTGCGCGGCGTAATGATTTCTGCTTCAGTAGGGAAATCCGGGCCCTGAATATCTTCCAGTAATTCGTGTAATTCCGCTTTACTGTTATCCAGTAATCGAGCGCAGGCGTTAGCCACTTCACGCACGTTGTGCGGCGGAATATCCGTTGCCATACCTACCGCGATGCCGGTTACTCCATTTAACAATATGTGAGGCAAGCGCGACGGCAGGACTTTAGGCTCGTTTAAGGTACCATCAAAATTGGGGACCCAATCAGACGTGCCTTGTCCCAGTTCAGACAGCAATACTTCACTGAATTTTGACAGACGTGCCTCAGTGTATCGCATGGCAGCGAACGATTTCGGGTCATCCGGCGCGCCCCAGTTACCCTGTCCATCGATCAACGGGTAACGGTAAGAGAACGGCTGCGCCATTAATACCATAGCTTCGTAACAGGCCGAGTCACCGTGAGGGTGGAATTTACCCAGTACATCACCCACCGTACGGGCGGACTTTTTGTATTTGGCCGTGGCGCTTAGGCCCAGGTCAGACATCGCGTATATAATGCGTCGCTGAACCGGCTTTAAGCCATCACCAATGTTTGGCAGGGCCCGGTCCATAATGACGTACATGGAGTAGTTCAGGTAGGCATCTTCGGTAAACTTTCGTATTGGAAGTTGTTCTACACCGTCTTGATTAATGGTGATTTCGTCGCTCATGGGTCGTTATTATTCTCGTCGTAATGCTAACGCAGGCGCGGCTGCTTCAACGTAGGTATTCTCTGACCCATTGTGAGATAAACCAGCCGTAATCGCAATAGATAGCGCATTCAGGATTTGTGCTAATTCGCTGTTTTTGCAGACAAGTGAAAGTTAGGGTTTAATAGAGATGTATGTCTATGGCGGTATTATCAAGGATCAGAAAAGTTTATGCGTAGTATCCCGTTTAAATGGTGGTGTTTTCTGCTTCTGTGCGCCATGGGAATGCCTGTACAAAGTGCTGTTCATCTGTACGACGATGAACAAATGCAATTGCTGGCCGATAACTTTTCGGTGTACCGCGAAAAACAAGCGCAACTGACCATCGGCGAAATCCTGAAATTACGCCACGAATTCATTTATCAGGCCGACGACAACCCCAACTACGGCTTCAGCGAGAATGGCCTCTGGCTACATGCTGAACTTGCCAATCTTTCCCATACCAACGAATGGGTATTCTCACTGAATTTCAGCCAATTGGACAAGGTCGATTTTTACGTCGTTCAAAACAATAACGTCATTGATCAAAGTCATCAGGGTAAGTTCCAGCCAGAGCAACATTTTCGCATTCCCGTTTTTAACACCGCGTTGCCTGTTGGCGAGGAGGCAGAACTATTTATCCGCGTCGAAAGCAGCTCTTCAGCCCTTATTGCACCCGTTTATGTAACCTCACAACACAAACAAACCGTTATTAGCCAGATTGATAACCTGCTTTGGGGCTTTTTCTATGGCGGCCTGATGATTCTGGCTATCTATAATTTTGTGCTTTTTTTAGGGTCCCGGGAGCTTAGCCTCATAGGTTATGTTACTTATATCTCAGCCGTGTTGATTTGGCAGTTCGTGTGGGGCGGCCATCTACATTTCTTTTTTCCAGACACCCTATCTCCTATTTTTTCGCCCTATACCTCGCTAATTTTTGTCATTATCGGTATTTGTTCGGGTATTTTTTCGCTGATTTTTTTGGAAACAAAAGACAATGCGCCTTCAACACATCCTGTCGTTATTGCATTTTTATGGCTTCAGGGGGCTATGGGGATTCTAGCCTTACTGGGTATTCTTCCCCCTACCTGGGAGCACAACCTGATTTATGGTATTGCGATGCTATCTATTTGCAGCTACATCACGGCGGGTTTTGAGGCTTATCTGAAAAAGTACAAGCCCGCCCGGTACTTTATTTTTGCCTGGAGCATTCTGGCCACTGGCGCCCTTGTCGGCATGTTGAGTCTGGTTGGGGTGGTCCCCTCAAATATGTTTACCACCTACTGTTTCCAGGTAGCTGTTTTCGTAGAAGCGGGCTTATTCTCCATTGCTTTGATGGAAAAAAGCCGTAGCCGTCTCGAAAACGATGTGTCTGAAGCGACTGATGAATTACGCCATAATATGGAGCTGATTGAAGAGCAAAATGCGCGCCTGGATATTGCCCGAAAAGACGCCATTAAAGCCAGTAATGTTAAGTCTCAGTTTTTGGCCAATATGAGTCACGAAATTCGTAAGCCCTTAAATGCCATTTTGGGTTTCAGTAAAGAGCTGACTAATTTGTCTTTGCCTGCCAACAAAATGGAACAGGTGCGTATTATCAACGCAGCGGCGGACAACCTGCTGACCATTGTGAATGACGTGCTGGACTTTTCTAAAATTGAAGCCGGTAAGCTCAATGTAAACAATCAGCCCTTTTCACCGAACGCGTTGTTTGAAGAAATGGTTACCATCATGAGTAAATCGGCGCACATGAAAGGGCTGGAGTTTATTTTCGAGTTAGCGCCGTTGCCCGAGAAACTGATTGGTGACTTATTTCGTATCCGACAAGTACTCAACAACCTGCTGAGTAACGCACTGAAATTCACGTCTGAAGGCTACATAAAGATGTCGGTTGAGGGCAGAGCCATGCCCCACGGTATACATGAGCTGGAAATTAAAATCGAAGATACTGGAATAGGCATCAGCCGCAAAGACCGCAACAAGCTGTTCAGTGCCTTCTCGCAGTTAGATGACGCACTCAACCGAAGCTATCAGGGAACGGGGTTAGGTCTGGTTATCTGTCAGGAACTTGTCAAACTCATGCGCGGCTCATTACATTTGCAAAGTACGCCGGGCCAGGGCAGTTTATTTACCGTTACCATTAGAACCAACCAGCTCAGCCAGCGTTACACACTTAACAGCAATCCGGAGTGGCAGGACAAATACATATTACTGTTTGATCCCCACCCTGTGAGTCGGCGCTCCAGCGCGAAAATGCTGACAAGTTTAGGCGCACAGGTCCACTGTGTTGAATCTCTGGATTACCTGAAGCGTGTTCGGGGTGAATTTGACTATCTGTTCGCAACCTTACCAAACTTTAAACAGCATGCCTGGGAAATGATGCTGGAGACACTTATCGATATTCCCGCAGGCAAGCGAATTCTATGGTTCGCCGGTAATGAACCATTGAGTGAATATACGGCTTATATTGACGACTTTGAGGCGCAAATTCGTCTGCCATTGACACCTTCCAAGCTGGATGGCTTGTTACATGGCGACCATTTGCTAACGCAATCTCCGTCTCAACCTAAAGCAAACTCGCTGCCGCCAGCGCATATTCTTGCCGTTGACGATATGGATATGAACTTAAAGCTTCTGGACACCTGGCTAACTGATTCAGCAGTCACCCTGACGTTGTCTGCCAGTGGTCAGGATGCGGTCAAAAAATGCCAGAACAACGAGTATGATTTGATTCTGATGGATGTACAAATGCCGGGCATCGACGGATTACAGGCCTCACGGCTCATCAGAAAATCACCACTGAATAAAGGCACACCCATTATTGCGGTAACAGCACATGCCTTTAAAGAAGAACAGGAACGATTACTGGCGGCGGGCATGGACGATTACCTGCCCAAGCCCATTGAATATGCGACGCTAATAAACCTGATAAAGCGTTGGTGTCAAAATGATGAAAATCCAACACTAGCACTGCCTACCCTCGACTGGCAGCTCGCGGTAAAACGCGCAAACCAAAACCGTGAAGTAGCACTGGAATTATTGGGTGACTTTGTTAGCCATCTTCCCAAAACTGTAGAGATGATTCGCACCGAATGGAACGCACGACATTTTAAAGGCGTGCAGGACGAAATCCACCGTTTGCATGGCGCCTGTTGCTATACCGGTGTACCAAAACTGCAAGCGCTGGCCAACCGTATAGAAAGTAATTTAAAACTCGGTAAGCACTCTGAAATGGGCGAACAGTTACCCGCCATTATTCTAGAGTGTGAAATTGTCGGCGCACAAGCTAACAAATTTATTCAGGAAAATAGCGGTGATTAGGACCTAATGACGCGACTGTTGGCAGTCGCGAAGTAATGTGACAAATGCTGCCGGTGAGCGATCCAGCTCACTGGCAGAAAGAAACACGTCGTAGCCAAGAATATCCCTGAGCGCTGTCATACGATTCGCCAGAATCGCTTTAATACCCGTTACCGTCTGCCCATTTGACAATTGATAAGGTTTGTCTTCGAACAAGCTATTGCTATAACACCCCCCTGTTGCACAGGATTTGTCGTCGCTGTGCAGTAACAGCGGCCGTTGTTCCATGATCAGATGCGATGCCAGCCGAGGCGAACAAGAAGTGATAAAGTCATCATATTGCTTTAATTTAATGCCCACCATATCGAGCGTAGTATGATTCAGGCCCTGTCGGATGCGCGGACAATCGATGCGTTGGATATCTTCCCAGGTAATGCGCCACTGCCCGCAGCGATGCTGATAACTAATTTGCTGGCGGTCCACCGACAAACTGTGCTCTGGCTCCCGCACTTTGAACCATCCAATCAGCAGCGTAACAATGGAGCCACTCACCATAAAAATCCCGACCAGAAATAACCAATCAGGTAGTAGCACGAGTAATGAAGATGAAATGAGTAAAGCGACTGCGCCTATGATCAGTGTAGTAAGACCATTCCGCTTGGCCGTCGATTTAATAAAAATTGTGTCATTTGTCGAAGACATAAAAATACACCACCAGCATAATTACCGTCCAAACCACGTACAAACGCATACGCATGCACACCGGGCAATCGGTTGCCCACCAGTGCTTCCTCTTCTGCTGCGGCGCTTCTCGCTGTGACGAAGGCTGTTCAGACATATCGGATCCTTTAAACGTTTTCCAACTGAAAACGGATGAATTATTGTGCCCGGTTGACGATGATAAATGCCATACGGTTTGGCTTGGCAATTGGGATACACATCGCTATGATCCCGCGCAAAGAATATCCGCACGTCTGCCCGCTGTTTTTGCTACAATTGCTTGTGTTTATAGCACAATGCCTGTAGCAGGCGATGTATGCCAGGCAGACTTGTTCCGTTCACCAACTTAGGCCATTCGCATCAACTATGTCTAGTTTCACCGGAAATCACATCCTTTCAGTTACACAGTTTAATCGTGATGCCATCGATTTGGTATTTAATGTTGCCGAAACCATGGAACCCTATGCCAAGCGGAAAAAAAGAACAACAGTTCTTGATGGCGCGATATTAGGTAATTTGTTTTTCGAGCCCAGTACCCGCACACGAGTGAGTTTTGGCACCGCCTTTAACTTATTAGGCGGCGAAGTGCGTGAAACCACCGGTATGGCTAACTCGGCCCTGGCGAAAGGCGAGTCACTGTACGACACCGCCCGGGTGCTCAGCGGCTATTCCGACATCATTGCCATGCGTCACCCTGCGGCAGGTTCTGTATCAGAATTTGCGGAAGGTAGCCGGGTTCCGGTGATAAACGGCGGTGACGGTGCCAATGAACACCCAACACAGGCTTTACTTGACCTGTTTACCATTAAGCGTGAACTGCAGTACAACAACAAGAGCATCGATGGCTTGCACATCGCCATGATCGGTGATTTGCGCTACGGGCGTACCGTTCATTCACTGTCAAAACTGCTGTGTTTATTCAAGAACATCCGTTTTACTTTGATTTCGCCAAAAGAATTGGCCATGCCTCAGAATATTCTGGATGCCATTACTGACGCGGGTCATTCGCTGCATATTACCGAACAGCTTGAAGGCAATATGGATGCGGATATCTGTTATCAGACACGCATCCAGGAAGAGCGTTTTCCGTCTCAGGATGAAGCCAATAAATACCGTGGTAAATTCCGCCTGAATCAGAGCATTTACACTCGCCACTTCCAATCAAAAACCGTGATCATGCATCCATTACCGCGTGATTCACGTACCGAAGCCAATGAATTAGACAACGACCTCAACCTGAATCCCAATCTGGCAATTTTCCGCCAAACCGATAACGGCGTGTTAGTCCGGATGGCCTTGTTTGCCCTTACCCTCGGGGTAGAAAATCTGGTCTCTCAGTACGAGCGGGATGTGGTGTGGTACACCAATAAGTAAGAGTTAGTATTTATGCAAAAATCAGAACAGTTATTTGAACGTGCTCAGAAAACCATTCCCGGCGGAGTAAACTCGCCGGTTCGCGCCTTTAAGGCCGTAGGTGGCACACCGCGCTTTATTACTAAAGCTGACGGTCCGTACATTGTCGACGCTGACGGTAAGCAGTATATCGACTATGTGCAGTCATGGGGCCCAATGGTATTGGGTCATAACAACGAAAGAATCCGTAATGCCGTTGTTGCCGCTGCACAAAATGGCCTGAGCTTTGGTGCGCCTACCGAAGCCGAAATTATTATGGCCGAGAAGGTTCAGGAACTGGTACCTTCAATGGAAATGGTTCGCATGGTGAACTCGGGTACCGAAGCCACCATGTCCGCTATTCGCCTGGCCCGTGGTTATACCGGCAAGAACAAGCTGGTTAAATTTGAAGGTTGTTACCACGGTCATGCTGACTCGTTACTGGTAAAAGCGGGTTCTGGCGCGCTTACGCTGGGTGTACCCAGTTCACCAGGCGTGCCTGCCGATGTTGCTCAGCACACGTTAACCGTTGAGTTTAATAACCTGGACAGCGTTAAAGCGATCTTCGAAGAATGCGGAGACGACATTGCCTGTATTATCGTTGAGCCTGTTGCAGGCAACATGAACTGTATTCCCCCGGTAGAAGGATTTCTGGAAGGCCTTCGCGCTATCTGTGACGAATACGGTGCCGTGCTGATTTTTGATGAAGTGATGACCGGCTTTCGGGTTAGCCGTGGCGGAGCCCAAGAGCGTTACGGCATTACCCCTGACCTGACCTGCTTAGGCAAAGTCATTGGCGGTGGTATGCCTGTAGGTGCATTTGGCGGAAAACGCGATATCCTTACCCATATCGCTCCCACCGGCCCTATTTATCAAGCAGGTACGTTGTCGGGTAACCCTATTGCCATGGCCGCAGGCCTGGCTGCGCTGGATCAGTTAGCAGAACCCGGCCTGTATGACAGCATCTTCGCCAGCACGCAAAAATTAGTGGAAGGCTTCCAGTCTATTGCCAATGAGTTCAGCATTCCGCTTACCACAAACTCAGCCGGCAGCATGTTCGGTATCTTCTTTACCGACGTGGAAAAAGTGGTTAACTACCAGCAAGCTATCAACTGCAATCAGGCACAATTTAAGCAGTTTTACCATGGCATGCTCGACGAAGGTGTATACTTAGCACCAGCGTCTTACGAGGCTGGATTCGTATCTAAATTGCATGATGACGCAATCATCACCGCAACGCTGGATGCTGCACGTAAGGTATTTGCTAACCTTTAATCACTACCCGGAGCGCTTGGCACGATGATATTAGGCATAGTATGTATTGGCTTAGTGCTCTACGGGCTGATTGTGACGCTGCTATTAATTAGGCAGCGTCGCGTTACTCGTCACATTGTTAAATCCGCGTCCAGAGTAATACCTAACCCCGCCGGGCGCATAGACGACAATGAGCAACGTTTTCTCGAAAAGGCCGATGAGGCGATGCGCCTGACCCAGACTTTTCAGAAATTCGTCCCCAGACAGTTTGTCGATCATTTTGCCAAACACGGCAACGACTCCTTGGAATTAGGCCGCGCAGCCGAAGACGAAGTGGCGATTTTACTGTGCGACATTCGCGGATTCAGCGGACTGTCGGAGCAAATGACGCCTCAGCAGTTAATGAACTTCCTGAACTCCTATTTCTTGCGAATGAATGACCCCATTCATCAAAATGGTGGATTCATTGATAAGTTCATTGGCGACGCAATAATGGCGTTATTCGACCATCCAGGTGGGGATGCGAGCGCCAAAGCAAAGGATGCGGTAAACGCGGCTATCGATTTGCAGAAAGCACTCAAAGTCTACAACAGTCACCGCGCCAAAGTAGGCTATGCGGGCATTGGTGTAGGTGTAGGGATTCATTTTGGCCCGGTTATTCTCGGTACAGTCGGATCCGATGACCGCATGGACACAACCGTTATAGGCGACAGCGTTAATGTGGCATTCAGACTGGAAGGGCTGGCACCGAAATATCATGCAGACATCATCGTCAGCGCACAAACACTGGCGGCGATAGGTGATTCAACCGACATTCAAGTCAGAGTGCTGGATTGGGTAAGGGTAAAAGGACGACAAGCCCCTGTGAGGGTTTATGAAGTGTTAGATCACCTTGATGAAGACATTCGTCAGAACAAAATTATGGTGCAACAGGATATTGAACAAGGGTTGACCTACCGAATTGCTAAGGACTTTACGACTGCGCTGACCCATTTTCACCATGCCCTCAGCCTACTACCCGGTGATCCGTTAATCAGTTATCATATCGATACCTGTAAACAGTTAATGCAACTCACCATCCCATCCGACTGGGACGGTTCGGTGTCTATTTAAGTCACTTAAGGAAGAGACGTTGAATATCAACTTAACCCTGGTAGGTGAAATTATTGCCTTAGCCGCAATTTTAATGGGCTTTATTGGTTATTACCTGGGCAAACGAAAAACACACTCCCCAATATTAACTGCCGTGTCATTGGCGGTGTCCTGCATTGTGCCGTTGGTCGCGCTGATTTATTTGATTGTATTGATAAACAAGCCGGATTTACCCGCTACCGCGAGCAGCTAAAGCGAAAACTGTCGTCCAGCGCCAGGGGCAAAATCAACGTACTTAACCCCATGGTATTGGCTTGTTCGCACAGAGCCGCTCGTGCGCTTGCATCATTAACCCAGCGGTTTTGATACTCTGCATTAAACACGGCTTTATTGTTTTCAGCAAAAGGTTGCAGGGCGGTACATTCGTTGAATTCAAAGCACTGCTCGTTAACCGCAAAATCAAAGTATGGCTCAAGTTCTATGACTTGGTCCAGGTCATTTTTCAAACCAATGCCCAGTCCGTGGCTGTGAGCTGCCGTCGATAATGCCAGATTAAACGCAAGCTGATCCTCGTGAGATAAATTGAATCCGGTTTGGTTGGTATAACCATCCACGTTATCCGGCTCTACCGCATCACAGCCTTTTTCACTCGCCAATGCGATGCGGGTTTCCATGATGGCAAGAATGTTTTCATTACGGATATCCAGCCAGCGCTCGTCTTCCCAGCCATCAAGGGTGTCGCCGAGTGCGTTTGCAGGAAATTGGGAAGCATCGTCACGCCACGCTTCAAATGAGCCCGCCGAGAAATAGCAGATCACCCTTACCCCCCTGCTCTGCAATTCATTAATCTGCGTTTTGCTGACATCAAACAGATCCAGGTCATACGCATCTACCGCGTATTGTGTATTGAGCTCCCCACTCAATTGCCATTGCCAGGTCGTGCCTGATGCAGGAACGTACCAATGACCGTTAACTGGAGTGGGAAGAGGGAACGGCGATGAGAACTGCGGGACTTCCTGACTGTCACTTCCGCATCCACTGAGCAATGTAAGCACAACAACACAAAGCAAACTGCGATTAAGTAACACCACACAACAGTCCTCAAGGCCTGAAAATAGAAAAAGCCGGACGGGAAGTGGACACCCGTCCGGCCTGGTCACCAATTATCCATGCAGAGTAGTGCGAAGTGCCTGAATCCGCTTTTCAAGCGGGGGGTGACTCATAAACAATTCCGACATCGCCGGCTTACTGGCAATACCAAAGGCCATCATCGTGCCTTCCAACTGACTTTCCCGGTTGGATTTAAGACGTTCCAGCGCAGCAACCATTTTGTGGCTACCAACCAGTCTGGCGGAGCCTGCGTCGGCACGGTATTCACGTTGACGTGAGAACCAGTACACAATCGTGCTGGCCAACACACCGAATATCATCTCAAGAACAAACACGGTGATCATATAGGCAAATCCTCCCATGGATTCCCCTTCTTCATCATTGCCGCGCATTACATTACTGATAAGTCCTGCGACGACCCGCGCCAGAAAAATCACAAAGGTATTCACCACGCCCTGAATTAGTGCAAGCGTGACCATATCGCCATTGGCGACGTGTGAAACTTCGTGGGCCAATACAGCTTCAGCTTCGTCTTGTGTCATGCCGTGCAGTAAGCCCGTACTTACAGCAACCAACGAGTTATTTTTACTGGCCCCCGTGGCAAAAGCATTCATTTCCGGTGAGTCATAGATCGCGACTTCGGGCATTGATATACCCGCTTTTTCAGACTGTCTGCGCACGGTATCCAACAACCAACGCTCCGTTGCGTTTCGCGGGTCTGTGATCACCACTGCACCAGTTGAACGCTTCGCCATCCATTTCGAAATCGCCAGTGAAATAAACGAACCGCCGAATCCGAAGATGGCAGCAAAAACCAATAATCCACCCATACTCTGGCTGTTGATACCCAGAACGCTGAACACAACGCTCATTACAACGCCCAGCACCAGCACCACAGCCAGGTTGGTGATAAGGAAAAGCACTATACGTTTCATAAAATCCTCTACTAAAAAAGAAACCTGTTTCTGAGATTTCCCAGACATAGAGTATATAGGGTCAATACTTATAAGTTAAAATCGAATATAACTTATAAATAGTCAGGTATTTTCTTACTATCTACGAAGTGCTTTTACGAGAGTAACAACAGCGGGGTGCGAAAGTTTTCGCTCTGGGGAAATGGCGTACAACTGCTCAGTAACCCGGTCGATAGTGCCGACCTTAATGAGATTGTACTGTTTTTTCAGGTGCTCTGATAAGAGTTCAGGGGCAGCAAACGCCCCCAGGCCCTGCTGAGCAAATGCCAGCATCAACGCGCTGTCGTCAAACTCAGCGTGAATATCGGGTTGAATGTCCATTTCACTGAACCAGCCAAGCAGTTTCTGCCTGATCAGCGATTTCTTTCCCTGAAGCAGAAACCGTTTGCCAGTGAGGGATTCTGGAAAGCCGTTTGTCAGTTCGATGGCCAATTGTTCGGTAGCAAATACGGCCATTGAGGATTCAGTCACCAGGTGACTGTACGCTTTCACGTGACTGCCGGTTTGAATGGGTTGGTCGGCCAGCACCATATCCAGCTTGTTCACCGCCAGCTCCCCCAACAAGCTGGTTAACTCACCTTCCCGACATACCAGTTTTACCGGCAATTCCAGAACAGGCTTCAGCATTTCGTAAACCAGTGTTTTCGGCAACACGTCTGTTATGCCTACCGTAAAGCTCTGCCACTGGCTATGCTGCTGGGTAAGGACGGCTTTTAACTCGTCCCCCAGTTGAAATATATCGGTTGCATAACGCTGCACCAAGTGGCCCAGCTCTGTTGGCACCAGTCGACGTGATTGCCGGGTAAATAGCGGGGCGCCAATGGTATCTTCCAGCGCGCTGATTTGGCCGCTGATGGTTTGAGGTGTGATATGCAGTAGCTCGCTGACACGAGCTATACTGCCGTGTTCGGCCACCATATGAAAATAATACAGCTGGTTAAAATTGACAGGAGTCATATGAGCTTGTGTATGATTGCAGTGCTAAAGCTTGGCTTGCTGCTTAATAAAATTAATCGAAGGCGCAAAATATGCGCCGCCTGATTCTGCACTGGTAAAATCGAGCCAACGGTCATAATCCCCATCACCGGTCCCAAATATTTGGCTATCCAACATCCGCTTAAAGGGTTGTGAACTTGAGGAGCAGGTGACCGAAAACATCCCCTGTATCAGCATATCGCCGTAGGGCATGCCTTGCTTTAATAACTCAGCGACGCCTTTTTCATGTGACAACAGGTTTGCTCGCACCGAATGCGAAGAAGGGTTACATTCAACGCTGGCAAGATTATGCTCTTTCGTTGTACCCATTACTTGTTCTTGCTGACGTTGAGACATGCTCTGCCAACGGCGCAAATCATGACGAAAACGCTGAACATGGACGTAACTGCCACCGACAAATTCATCGCTATCGTCCAGCACAGCAACTTTCATTCGCTGCATGCCTCTTGGGTTATCCGGTGCATATAAATAACCATTTAAGTCACGGCCGTCGAGATAGCGGAACCCCTGCACGTGCTCGACTAGCTCTACATGAATGCGCAGCAGCTCCATGATCTCCAGACCAATGGCATAGCAAATGTCCCAGCGATCAGCACGGATTTGAATGAACAGATCGGTTGGTGTACTCGGCGCAACCCGGTCTTCACACTGCATATCGGGAAAAGGGGTTAGCTCAACCGGGATGGGTCCAGGGAAGAGTTCGCTCCAGTAGTTATTACCAATGGCGATGACACCCGACACCATCGCTTCGTAATGCTCGTTGTCGTAATGATCCAGTACTTCCAGCACTCTTCCCAGTTTGGCGCGCACGGCCTGACTGTCCTCGTCAACCACGTTGAACAATAAATATTGTGCGTGCAGGTTTGGCTCAGCACAGATACCTTTTTGTGGTTGCGACATAAAACTCCTAATAGCCTGCGGCTTGCCCGTCTTTGCGGCTTTCCGATGCGCCAAAATATACTTGTTTATCGGCATCATACAGAATGGCTTGATAGCCACCGTATATTCCCAGCTTATCAGACAACTGATGGCCTCGCTCGTATAACGTGCGCCGCACTTCTGTCGCAAAACCGGTTTCCATACTCAGCTCGCCACCGTCTTTCATTAGTGCACCTGTCGGGCTGCTCGAACCCACGTGAATAAAGCGCGGTGCATCACCGGCTTCCTGCAGGTTCATGCCAAAATCAATCAGGTTCACCACAATTTGCGCATGCATCTGCGGTTGTGTTGCACCGCCCATCACCCCAAAGCTTAGCCAGGGCTTGTTATTGCGTGTCACTATTGCGGGAATGATCGTGTGGAAGGGACGCTTTTTCGGTTCATAGGTATTGAAGTGATTCGGTGCCAGCGTAAACAGCTCACCACGATTTTGTAAAATGAAACCCAGCTCTGGTGGCGTCATACCTGAGCCCATTCCCCGGTAGTTACTTTGTATCAGCGACACCATATTGCCGTCTTTGTCGGCAACGGTAAGATAGATCGTATCGCCCTCAACCACTCCCGCATCGTAGCGCTTGGCTGCTTTATTTGGGTTGATCAGTGCCTGGCGCTTTTGTGCATAGTCTTTTGAAATTAACGCGTCCACCGGGATGTCGTTAAACGCCGGATCAGCGTAATACTTGGCGCGGTCTTCAAAGGCGAGTTTTTTCGCCTCGACAAAGGTATGGATATAGTCAGCCGACCCAAAGCCCATCCCTTCAATATCGTACTGCTCAAGTATATTCAGGATCTGCAACGCAGCGATACCCTGACCATTTGGCGGTAACTCCCAGACATCGTACCCCCGATAGTTAGTAGATACTGGAGACACCCATTCTGATGTGTGAGCCGCCAGGTCTTCGTAACTTAAAAAGCCGCCTTGCTCTTTCATGTAAGCACCAATGATACGGGCTATATCGCCTTTGTAAAACGCATCACGGCCGCCTGTTGCTATTTTTTCATAAGTCGCTGCCAGTGATGGATTTTTGAAGATTTGTCCGGTAGTGGGCGCTTTACCGTTAGGCATAAAGACGTCGGCAAAGCCTTTATATTCACCAATGCGGTCGACATTCATTTGCCAGTAATAGGCCACAACCTCGCTAACCGGATACCCTCTGCGGGCATATTCAATGGCGGGCGACAAAATACTCGTCATCGGCAGTCGACCAAACTTTTCGTGCAGACTAAACCAACCGTCAACTGCACCTGGCACTGATACCGGCAATGGCCCGAAAGACGGAATGGTCGTTAACCCTTGTTCGGTAAAATACTCGGCCTTTAACGCCGCAGGCGAGCGACCTGAAGCATTCAGGCCATGTAGTTGCTTTGTTTCGGCATCCCATACTATGGCAAATAGATCGCCTCCGATGCCACAACCCGTGGGCTCCACCAGGCCAAGCATCGCATTAGCTGCAATGGCTGCATCAATCGCACTGCCACCTTGTTTTAGAATATCGAGTGCAACTTGTGTGGCAAGTGGCTGACTGGTCGCCGCCATTCCCTGCTGTGCAATCACTTCAGAGCGACTGGCAAAAGGCGCCCCCGTTACGCGATCGTAAGCGTGGGTGGCAACGGAAAAGGTAAGTAATATCAACAGCCGGCTAATTATTTTCATCGTCGTTATAAGCGTTGGCTAAATAACCAAAGCATACCTGCTATTTCGCACTTAGAGAAGGCTACATACATAAGAAAAAACCCCGCAAATGCGGGGTTAGAGTTGAAGTGATATAGGCTTATTAATATTGTTTTAGGCGCCTAATCTAAATTTGCTCAGTGCGCTATTAGCGACCGCTTGTGAAATCTGGATATGCTTCCAGTCCACATTCGCTGATATCCACACCTTCGAACTCTTCTTCTTCGCTAACACGTACACCGATGATAGCTTTGATGATTAACCATGCTACCAGGCTAGTTACGAATACCCATACGAAGATAGTCAGGGCACCAATCAGCTGACCGCTCATAGAAGAACCGTCGTTTGTGAAAGGAACCAGGATAAGACCTAACAGACCTACTACACCGTGAACAGAGATAGCACCTACCGGATCATCGATTTTCAGTTTGTCCAGAGTCACAATGCTGAATACTACCAGTACGCCACCTAATGCACCGAACAGGGTTGCAGTAAGAGGAGTAGGCGTAGAAGGCTCAGCAGTAATAGCTACCAGACCAGCCAGTGCACCGTTCAGTGCCATAGTCAGGTCAGCTTTACCGAACATGATGCGAGCAACAATCAGTGCAGCAATACAGCCACCAGCAGCCGCTGCGTTAGTGTTCATGAATACAACCGCAACGGCGTTTGCACTTTCAACAGTAGCAGTAGCCAGTACTGAACCACCGTTGAAACCGAACCAGCCCATCCACAGGATGAATGTACCTAAGGTAGCCAGCGGCAGGTTCGCACCTGGGATAGCATTAACTTTACCGTCAGCAGTGTATTTACCCTTACGAGCACCCAGTACCAGCACACCCGCTAGCGCTGCAGCAGCACCGGCCATGTGAACGATACCTGAACCTGCGAAGTCAGAGAAACCCAGGTCACCCAGAGTATACATACCGAATACAGATACGCCGCCCCAGGTCCATGCACCTTCCATTGGGTAGATGAAACCAGTCATTACCACTGAGAAAGTCAGGAAAGCCCAAAGCTTCATACGCTCAGCTACCGCACCAGATACGATAGACATAGCCGTCGCTACGAATACTACCTGGAAGAAGAAGTCTGCTGAAGGCGCGTAAGTGGCTGGGTCTTCTGCTACGTCAGTAGCGCCGTCACCAACGATTCCGCCCAGGAACAGGCTCCAGTCGTCGCCGCCATACATGATGCCGTAACCGCAAATCATGTACATAGTACAAGCAATCGCAAACAAGGCGATGTTTTTAGTCAGAATTTCAGTTGTGTTCTTTGCACGTACAAGGCCAGCTTCCAGCATGGCAAAGCCCGCAGCCATCCACATTACTAATGCGCCGCAGATCAAAAAGTAAAAGGTATCTAATGCGTACCCTAATTCAAAAGTTGTTTCCATTATGCTTATCTCCGCAATTTTCTCGTGGACGGCTTACAGGGCGTCTGAGTCTGTTTCGCCCGTACGAATCCGAACGGCACCTTCAAGGTCGTAAACAAATACCTTGCCATCGCCGATTTTACCGGTTTTCGCTGCACCTACGATCGCTTCTACCAGACGATCTACCTGGTCATCCTGTACCGCAATTTCCAGTTTTACCTTAGGTAGGAAATCAACCTGATATTCCGCTCCGCGGTATAATTCAGTGTGTCCTTTTTGACGTCCGAAACCTTTCACTTCGGTCACGGTTAAACCGTCGATACCGATTTCTGAAATGGCTTCACGAACATCATCCAGCTTGAAAGGCTTGATGATTGCTGTGACTAGTTTCATGTGTTGCTCCCAAATGTTGGATTGCTTTGCAATATTGATGTTGTGCAAGAGCTTATAAGACAAGTCCTATGCCACAAATTTTATTCCTTTAAAAACAACAACTAAGATCAAAAATACACAAAGGTTTACGATTTTTGTGCACCATTTAAAAGCAAACGCACCCATTTGCACCATTATGGTGCTATGGAGTTTCATCTTGCTATTCACACGGTTTATCGCAGGGAACTATCGACGTATCACAGGGTCGTATAGCGCATGCAAATCATCGATATTTCTTTGGTTGAGGATACGCCTGGACCATCACCACGACCGCCAGCACAGTCAAAAACACTGTGGGGGATCGTGCTGTTGTCTGTATTGGTCCACGTTGCCATTCTGCTGTCTCTATCCTGGTCAACGCCCACTCCGTTAGACAGACAGGCCCCGCCTATTCAAGCAGTATTGATTCGATTACAAGCTTTAACTACAGAACCTGTTAAGCCTGAACCAACTATCCTTGAACAAACGCTGCCGGAAACACAGCAAACACCCGTCGAAACAGAATCGTTATCTGCTAAAGAGGCGGAGCTAGTCACACCAAGTGAAACACCGGAAACTGAATCACCCGTTGTTGAGAGTAATGCTGCAGAGACTGTTGTGGACCCCATTGCTGAAGACCCCATACCCGAACCTCCTCAAGCTTCGTCTGAACACATACCGGATACCCGTAATATTCTGACACAGTCCGACGATAGCCCTGCACCAGCCAGTCGAAATATCCGTCAATCAATAGGCCAGTCGCTTCAGCAGCAGCAAATGCAAATGCAGCAAGACATGGCCGAAGCTGCAGCCCGCGCTTACCGCGAACAGAAGAACTCGCCTGACTTGCGAATAGGCGAATATCAGCCACCTGCAGAGCCGACACCCGGGGAGCATGAGATAAATTGTGACAAGGGTATCAATAGTTCACTGGCAGTAGTTGCAGGACTGTTCGGTGGCAATGTAAAGTGCACCCAACGAAACGACTTTCAGCAGTTTATTGACAAACGGCTGAAAAAAACTCATCTCGACAAGGACTAAAAAAGTGGCTGCAGCAAATTTACTTGCGTTATTGGACGACATCGCAACCATGCTCGATGACATCGCAGTAATGTCAAAAATGGCCGCCAAGAAAACCGCCGGTGTGTTAGGCGATGATTTGGCATTGAATGCAAACCAGGTTCAGGGAGTGAAACCTGATCGCGAAATTCCAGTGGTAATGGCCGTAGCCAAAGGCTCATTCCTGAATAAACTGATTTTAGTACCGGCCGCCTTGCTAATCAGTGCATTTGTGCCGGTATTGATTACTGTGCTGCTGGTCATTGGCGGGCTTTATCTGTGTTTTGAGGGAGCAGAGAAGCTTCTTCATAAATTTTTCGCACCACACGATGAGCATGAAGACGCTGAAGCCCGGTTAAATAAACTTGCCGATGACAGCGTTGATCTGGTGTCTATGGAGAAAGATAAAATAAAAGGGGCTATTCGCACAGACTTTATTCTCTCCGCAGAAATCGTCGTCATCACGCTGGGCTCTATTCAGGAAGCTGACTTATTTTCGCAAATCCTGATACTGAGTGGCCTGAGCATAGCCTTTACCGTCGGTGTCTACGGACTCGTGGCCGCCATAGTAAAGATGGACGATTTTGGTTTGTACCTGCTACGTAAATCATTAACCGGCTCATTCAATACCGCCCAGCGATTGGGTGGTCGCTTTATGCTGACCGCCGCACCAGCACTGATGAAGTTCCTGTCAGTGGCGGGTACCATTGCGATGTTTTTAGTGGGAGGGGGAATCCTTACCCACAGTATTGGTTTCCTGCATCATATTGCAGAGTCTGTAATCAACCTGGCTCCCTCTGTTGACTGGTTAATGAGTATCGCCTTTGACGGTGTTGCTGGTGTGATTGCAGGCGCCATTATTGCACTGGCAGTACAAGCCTGGACTAAATTTACTGCGAAATAATAAGCTCTCCTTTCATCATTACCCAGTGTCCTGGTGCAGCGCAAAAGAAAACATAGCGTTGCGCCGGGTCCAGCTCAGACGTTGAAAAAGATACATCGGCGCTTTCGCCACCACCAATGACCTCTGATGCAGCAATTACCCTCTGGTCGTCAGGTGCAACATAACGATTCGCAACGCCCGTCTTAAAGCTGTCAGCTGCAATACCTTGCATATCGCTTTCCAAAGCAACAACGACGTTATGCCCCATTGCGGCAACAGGTAACTTGCCAATATGTTTTAAGGTAATGGTTATGGTGTCACACCCAATATCCACGGCGAGCTTTTTTTGCACAAACTGCATACGGTCGTTCGCTTCCAGACGCAACTCACACTGATTACTTTCGCTACTTGCCAGCGCCTGGGCTGAAAACACACTAAAAACAAAGTAACCAATAACAACTAATACCTTTCGCATAACTGATTCCCAAACCTAGTTGATTGGGGAGCAGTTAATCACGCAGACGTTAAATAGCGCCAACCGAAATAGTTGATCAGTATTATCGGTTTTTCCCATTATCCGAGGAAGAAGATAACCTGTAGCCTTGCAAACCGCGTTCGCAGTTCTCTGTTAACCGTTAGTCGTTTTGACGAATAATGTGTGATTTTCACCTATAAAATTTGCTGCGCTTGGCAGGTTTATTTTTCGTAACAAATAAATATTGTTTTAAATCAGTAATTTAAAAATAATTTAATCTTTGGCACAACTATCGCAACAGTTGCTGCGACTTACAGGTTAGCAGGACATGGAACAGCGAGGTGCAGGATATGATCACTTACAGCTTTATTTTATGGTTGGTGTTAGGCCCGGTACTGGCCTATGTGGTAGCGCTGGGTATTTTTAACGGTATTCGTTATTTGTTTACGTCAGATACAGTTGCTCACTAGCCCCCGATTTTACAGAACCAAACTACTCCCGTAGTGCCACTTCTCAGGAATTGCATACGCATTGCAATCTCCTGAGTTTTTTTTACAGGGCCAGTACCTTTAAAGTTTGGCTACAAGCCCAGTAAACGCTCCCACCAGGACTTTTTAGACGCTTTTTTCTCTGAGTTTTTCGGTGTAACAGGCTTACCAAAGCAGTCTTGCTGTGCAGGCGGCAAGACATCAAGAACGGCAGGCACACTCAGACTATTGGGACAACCAGCCACAACAACATCCCCCGTATTCGGGTCAAAGTGCGCGATACCTAATCCATCAGGAAAACGTCTCGATAACGATTTAGGCTCCTGCAACTGCTGATACGCAATAAACACCGGTAAGGCGCCGCTGGCACCGGTTAGTCCAACGGAGGCATTATCGTCATTACCAATCCAAACCGTAGTGAGGTTATTGCGATCAAACCCAGCAAACCAACTGTCACGGTAGTCATCCGTGGTACCTGTTTTACCCGCCATGTTGATATTGGGAAACGTTCGCCCCAGGGATTTTGCCGTGCCGTCTGTTGTAACTTTATACAGAGCGTAATTCAGCAAATAGGCTGCTTCATCTTCTACCCGCTGCTCACCATATTCTGCCTGGCGCCACATCAGGTGATCATTTGCACTTACGATTGCGCTGACAGCATGGAGCGGTCGGTAGGCGCCGTTATTTGACAAGGTTTGGTACATTTGTGTTGTCTCAAATGGCGTTAAAGCAACGGCTCCCAGAGTTAATGAAGGCACCATAGGGAAGTCTCGCTTCACGCCCAGACTTCGCAACATACCAGCCACTTTATCAATGCCCAGGTCCAGACCCAGATTTACGGTAGGTACATTCAGTGAGCGGGACAGGGCATTCAGCAATGGCACAGAACCGCTAAAGGTTTTGTCAAAGTTTTGAGGCTGCCAGGGTTTACCATGTTCATCTTCAATCGTCAGCGGATTATCTTCAAGAGGGGTCGCCAGGTTGT
Organism: Aestuariibacter sp.; assembly: GCA_017794925.1. Lineage (GTDB taxonomy): Bacteria > Pseudomonadota > Gammaproteobacteria > Enterobacterales > Alteromonadaceae > Alteromonas. Next base: position 374,018 of record CP051238.1, read on the forward strand.
ATCGACCAGGTTCAGACAAGGCGGCTACGTAAACCGCGGGTTTGGCAAGCGAACCAATAGGACGTACGGCATCCAGCGCTCGGTTAAACCCTGCGAATCCAGCATTTTTCCCGCCAACAATAGCTCGCAATTGACCACTGGCGATATCGGCTACCAGCATGGCCCCCTCGAGCGGCACTTCCTTTCCATTTTGCAGTTTCGTCAGTGTGGTTGTTAACGCTTTTTCTGCGCGACGCTGGGCGTGAATATCCAGTGTCGTAAACACTTTCACCCCGGATTCACGAATATTCGGGTCCGCCAGAATGGTTTGCAACTCGCGTTTTACCTGAGACATAAAAGCAGGATGTTTGCCGGTTGCCAGACTGTCTCCAGTCGCGATGCCCAACGGCCTGGATACCGCCATTTCGTATTCCTGTGGCGTAATATCGTTCGCTTCCATGAGTAAACGCAGTACCAGATTACGTCTTTCAATGGCTCTGTCCGGGTACTTTCTGGGGTTATAAAACGAGGGACCTTTGATCATCGCTACCATCAGCGCAATTTCAGTTTCATCCAATTCATTGATAGGACGGTCGAAAAAGAAATAGCTGGCGAGCCCAAATCCATGCACGGCCATACTGCCACTCTGGCCAAGAAACACTTCATTTAAATACGCCTGAATAATGGCGTCTTTGCTGTATCGTGCATCAATGATAATCGCCATCAGCGCTTCTTTTACCTTGCGCTCAATAGAGCGTTCCCGGCTCAGATACAGGTTTTTCACTAACTGCTGGGTTAACGTACTGCCCCCCTGTACGGTTTTCCCTGCGGCAATATTTGCTACCAGCGCCCGGAGTATAGACAATGGCGCCACCCCGTGATGTGTATAGAAATCCCGATCTTCCACCAGCGTCAGTGCTTTGACCAGTAAAGGCGGCACGTCATCCAGCTTAACCAGCATGCGATCTTCGCTACTTCCGCTTGCCAAACGGGTAACCAGCCAGGACTCGAGCTGCATTGACGACAAGGACTGACCCGTATCCACATCGCGAATCACCGCGATACGTGCACCTTCCCAGCTAATCAATAAACGTTGTAATGGCTGATAACCCTCGGGGAAGTGAAATGCTCGCCTGAATACCTCGATACTCCTACTGGCAACACTGTATTCTCCGCTTCCCGACGGCGCAGGGACTTTTCGATAACCCAGTAATTTGAGTTCATCAATGACTTCTTTGCGGGTGATCTCTTCACCCACTTCAATATTTAAAGGACGCGCATAAATTTGCGCAGGCACCTGCCACTTGTTTCCAGAGAAGTGATGCTTAATTTGCGCGTCGAGATAAAACAAATACGCACCAAACAACACGCTCAGTAATAACAGTAATTTCCAGATAACACCCCACCAGAGGCGTTTTTTTACGGTGGGCTCGGCAGTCTTCTTCGATCGGGTTGTCACAAATCTTCCACTAATTCTGAACGTTAAGTTGTGTAAACTGAGGTCTTTGAATCGAACCTGCTAACGTAAATGACGTTAAATTGTGTGCTGCATCATACTTTTGGCTCATCAGACTAGACAAGCGTATGTACACTTTTTACTCTGTAAGAAACTTAGCATCCGAAATACCGTTTCGGCTTGCTCGGTGCTCAGCAGTCTTTTAGCGCGATAAAGCCGGTAAAAGAATGTGTCATTGCGCGTAGCAACGCAATAGCCAGCCAGAAAAAGGAGTGTACCATGAAAATCTCTATCGACATTGATCTGTCACCGTCTGAAGCACGCGAGTTATTAGGCTGGCCCGACATGACCAAAATTCACGAAGCATCTATCGCTATGTTTACCGAACAAATGAAAAACGGTAATCAGGAAGCCATGATGACCATGCTAAAACCCTACCTTGACGGCAGTCAGCAAGCATTTAGCTTTTATCAGAAAATGATGGAAGGTATTGCTACCGGTGCCGCCACGACTAAAAAATAGCCCACACAAGGAGTGCTTGTGCAGCAACAGGACCACAACGAAATTTTGGACACGTTGAATCAATACGCTGAGCAGTTTAACAGCATGGTTCAAAAAATTCTGACCCGTCAGGCTGGCAGTACCGACACTGCCGCCATGTTTGACCCCGAAAAACTGCAGGCATTACTCACCAGCAAGCTGGCTGAAAACGTGCAGGTTGACACATCAAAGCTGCTCGAAAATCAAATGGCTTTTATGCGTCAGCAAACTGAACTGTGGCAGCAAGCCACCAAAGCAATGTTTGGTGAAAAAGCGGAAAATGTCGCAGCGGAAGAAAGAGGGGATCGTCGTTTTAGTCATAGCGACTGGTCCGAGAATCCGGTATTCAGCTATTTGAAGCAGGCATATTTAATCAATTCAAAAATGCTTCAGGGGATGATGGACTCAATGACCTTTGCCGACCCCAAGTCCGCTGAACAGGTAAAGTTCTACACGCGCCAGTACATTAACTCTGTCGCTCCTACCAATTACTTGTTCTCTAATCCTGAAGTGTGTGAAGAAATCCTGAAAAGCAAAGGTCAGAGTATGCTTAAAGGGATTGAGAACTTCATGCGCGACCTCGAGCAAAGCCCGCTTGAGGCGTTTAAGATTACCCAAACCGACATGTCGGCCTTTGAACTGGGTGGAAACCTGGCGACAACATCAGGCGAAGTGGTGTACCAGAACGATTTGATCCAGTTGATTCACTATACGCCGAAAAAAGCAAAAACCTATGCACCGCCTATATTGTTCGTTCCACCGTTTATCAACAAATACTACATATTGGATTTGGACGAGAAAAAATCAGCGGTGAAAGGGCTATTGGATTCGGGCTTCAGCGTATTCATGATTTCCTGGATCAACCCTGATCGCTCACTGGCAGACCATGATTTTGTAAGCTACATGAAACACGGCCCCATCGCTGCACTGGATGTCGTATGTGAAATCACCGGACAACCCAAAGTCAATATGGTGGGTTTCTGCGTGGGTGGTACCTTGTCGGCGATGACGTCAGCCTATTTACGCGCACAGGGCGATGAACGCATATTGTCACTGACGCTTCTCACTACTTTACTGGACTTTAGCGAACCCGGTGAAATCGGTAATTACCTGACCGAAGAGAGCCTGAAGGCAATGGAGCAAAATGCCGATATTAAAGGTGTTTACGATGGTCGGATACTTGGCTTGAGCTTTAGTCTGCTCAGAGAGAACAACCTGTTTTGGTCGTACTTTATTAACAACTACCTGAAAGGCCAGGACCCGGCAGCCTTTGATATTCTGTACTGGAACAGTGACGCAACTAACATTACATCTGCCTGCTTTAAGCAGTATGTGCGAACGATGTACTGGGAAAACAAACTCAAAACGCCCGGCGCTATTGTGATAGACGGCGTGCCTATTGATTTAGGCAATATTGATATGCCGGTTTATTTCCTGTCTACCATTGCCGATCACATTGTGCTCTGGCAAGCCGCGTATCAGGGAACGCAACTGGTCGGTGGCGATACCCGCTTTGTTCTGGCGGGCTCGGGACACCTGGCAGGCGTAATCAACCCGCCAGACAAAGGTAAATACCCACACTGGGTCAATACCGAGCTTCCGGACAGCGCTGGCAGTTGGTTTGATGGTGCAGAGCAAGTGGAAGGGTCATGGTGGCCAGACTGGCATGCCTGGCTGGCAACACATAATGATGCCAAGATCACGGCGCCCAAACCTGGTAAACACAAAGCATACCCGTCTATTGAGGCTGCGCCAGGTAGCTACGTGAAGAAGCGCCTGGACTAACCGCTTTGTTGCCGCTGCCATACATTGGCGGCGGCTTAAATTTGCTCTTTTGCTAGCTTTTACGCTACATTGCGCACAATGACTGCAAAGAGTAATCACCATGATCACTATCAAGAAGTACCCTAATCGCCGACTCTATGACACCGCACAGAGTCAGTATGTGAACATGGATTACATTAAGTCTTTAGTAAAAGCCCGTACGGATTTTAATGTTGTTGACTCCAAAACCGGAGAGGACGTTACCAAGACTATATTGCTGCAAATCATCAGTGAATCTGAAACTAATGAGCAGCAATCAATACTAACCAGTAAGCTGCTGATGCAACTAATCCGATTTTATGATTCTGATATGCAGGTGTTTTTACGGGAGTACCTGGAACAAAGTCTGGTTAACTTCATGGAACAACAGGATCAGCTGCAGGGTATGATGAAAAATATGGTGGATACCTCACCATTAGGCTTGTTCAGTAAAATGATGGAACAGAACCTGGATGTCTGGACCAAGCCACCAAAACCGCCGACACCACCTAAAAAATAGCGTTCGTATACAATACGCCGTACCTTTACTGCTGCAATGCAGCATAAAAAATTACATATATATTCTATATTGTTCTAGCATTTTGCTGAATTGCAACAAAATTACCCTTGACCATTCCCAGCCAAGCTGTCTAATATATAACCAACGAATGCTGCAGCGCAGCAAGTATAGACTTCGAAAGGGAGTGTTATATGTTTGGCAAATTTTCAGAACAGTTAAAGAAATCATCAAAGCCACTAAATTCTTTAATGGCGATGAACGCAAAGGCAATGGAAAACTTGTCTCAAAATCAAACCGAGTTATTTACCGGTTTGTTAACAGACAGCGTTAAATTTATTGAAAGCGTAACCGTACAAACCGAAGTAAAAGGGGTTGTTGCAGCTGGATCTGAATATGCCGAGTCCATGCGCGACCGACTTGCAATGGCCTCTAAAGGTGCTTACTCAACACTGAGCCACATGCAGGCTGAATTGAAAGATGTAATGAAGACGTCTTTGGAAGATGGTGTTGAAGCAGCTAAAACTGTGGTAGCGGAAGCGCCAAAAGCGGCAGCGGCTCCGTCAAAGGCTGCGCCGAAAAAAGCGGCGCCGAAGCCAGCAGCTAAAGCCACACCGAAGCCAAAAGCGCCGGCAAAGCCGAAAGCGGAGCCAGCAGCAGTAAAGGCTGAAGCACCGACTCCTGCGCCTGAAAAGGCAGTTGAAGCGCCTGCTCCGGCTGCTGAAGCAAAGCCAGCTGAGACGCCAAAGCCAGCAGCAAAGAAAACAACGCGTACACGTAGAACCACGACTACCAAGAAGGCGCCTGCCAAGTCAGCACCTTCTACCAAATCAGAAAGTTAACTAACGACTCTTTTTAAGGAGAGACACCATGATCGAGCAAATGACAGAGAAGTTCCAAACTGCAATGAAGCCTGTTACAGATTTAGCGACGCTGAACATGAACACCATGCAAGAATTAGCAGAGAAGCAAAACAGCTTGTTTTCTACTCTGTTGTCTGACGGCATGTCTTTCGTTGAGACAGCTAGCCAGCAGAAAGACATGATGAGCCTTGCTGAAGCGCAAAAAGCGTATCTGGAAGGTGTTCAGGAAAAAATGACTGAATCTGCGAAAAGCAGCTACACCTTAATCACCGAAGCTCAAACTAAAGCCGGTGAAATGCTGAAAGGCATGAGCGAAGAATTTACGACTAAATTCACCGCTAAGTAAGACTAAAGAATAAGAAAGAGGGCTGTAGGGATCTATGGCCCTCTTTTGCGTTCTATGTTACATTTTTTTTACAAAAAATGAACTGATGTAAACCCTAGTTGTCCTACTCAGCGCTCGTTCATGTTGTATTGTTAGGAGTGACCGAATGAACTACCAAGCCTATGACTATATGGCCCGCAGTGCGCAAATCATGCACGAAGGCTTTAGCTTGATGAATGATGTTGCGAGTCATCCGTCGAACCCTTTTTCCCACACGTTTCCTGGTCGAATGACCAAAGCTTCTCTGGAAACGGCAATGCGCCTGACTCGCCGCTATGAAAAACTTGGGTTTAATATCGACGAAATTACCATTGATGGAAAATATCACCAGGTCAAAGAAGAAGTCGCATACAGCAAGCCTTTCTGTGACCTTATTCATTTCAATCGCGTTGGCGTAAGAGACGACCACAAAGTCTTATTAGTCGCACCGTTGTCCGGCCATTTTGCGACGTTATTGAAAGGGACTGTAGAAGCACTGCTGCCCGACCACGAAGTCTACATTACCGATTGGGCTGATGCTCGTGAGGTACCGTTAGATGAAGGTCCGTTTAGCTTTGATTGCTATGTAGGATATCTCATCGAATTCTTAGAGTTCCTTGGACCAGGCACCCACGTCATCGCAATTTGCCAGCCAACCGTTCAGGCGCTGATTGCAACGGCTGTTATGGCCGAGAAAAAGAATGAATGCGTCCCTCGTTCATTAACGCTGATGGCAGGCCCAATCGACACCAGCAAGAACCCTACCCGGGTTAATGAGTTCTCAACCAAACACCCTATGTCATGGTTCCGGAACGTGGCTATTATGTCTGTTCCTCATGGCTATCCGGGTGAAGGCCGGAAAGTGTACCCAGGCTTTATGCAACTGGGTGGGTTCATTAGCATGAACCAGAAAACTCATATGAAGAAGTACATCAACTTCTATCAGAATCTCATTTTCGGGGAAGAAGAAGACGCCGATCGTTTCCGCGCGTTTTACGATGAATATCTGGCCGTACTCGATATGCCAGCCGAGTTCTATTTGGAAACTATTGAACGGGTCTTCAAAAACAATGAACTGGCACGTGGTGCGATTACCTATCAAGGCGAACCGGTAAGCTTTGAAGCCATCGAAAACACCCCGCTGATGACAGTTGAAGGTGCAGATGACGATATTTGTGGCCTGGGTCAGACTCAAGCGGCTCAAACGCTGTGCAAGAACATCCCAAATTCTATGCGCATCCACCACGTTCAGCCTGGTGCCGGTCACTATGGTATTTTTAGTGGTTCTAAGTTCCGTCAGCATATCCGTCCGCTAATCACCGACTTTATTCACAAATACGCCTGATACAGACTCGCCCATGCCTGCGCTTTGCGTTAGCATGGGCTCTCATTATTTCAGGGAGTATTGCATGCGCTGTACCTTATCAGGAACACTTCGCCTTCTGCTTCGCGCATCCACTGCAGGACTTGTTCTAAGTAGCCTTGCGGTCAGTCAAGCCACCTTTGCACAAACTGCCCAGGACGAGTTTCAAAGTTGCAAAGCCGGGCTTCAACAACGCGCTATTGAAAACGGCGTGAGTGAACCTGTCGCTCAACAGGTGTTTGAAAAAATTAAATATCAGCCAAGGGTCATTGAACTCGATCGCAGCCAACCAGAGTTTGTACAGACATTTCCGGGGTATTTCAGTAAACGTGTCAACGATTGGCGAATTAACAAAGGACGAGAGCTGGCTGCAAAGCACAAGGAGCTTCTGGCTAAACTGACTAAACAATACGGCGTCCCTGCCCATTATTTACTGGCATTTTGGGGTTTGGAGACGAATTTTGGTGGTTATAAAGGGAAAATGCCTGTGCTCGACTCTCTTGCGACACTGGCTTGTGACCCTCGCCGGAGTACCTTCTTCAGCAAAGAACTGATAACAGCCATTAAGTTGCTGGAGGCGCAGTCACTTGAGCAAGAACGCATGGTTGGTTCCTGGGCTGGCGCTATGGGACATACACAGTTTATGCCCTCAGCATACGCGGCGTATGCCGTCGACGGCGACAATGACGGCCAGATCAACTTATGGGACAGCGAGGCCGACGCACTTACTTCCGCGGCTAATTTTCTGGCACAACTAGGCTGGCAACCGGGCTTTCGTTGGGGACGTGAAGTAAAGCTCCCCGACAACTTCGACTATCGGTTACTGGGTTACAGCAATCGCAAAGCCGTTACCGACTGGAATAGCATGGGTGTTACTAAAGCCAAAGGTGACTCCCTCGGAAGCAGTGATATAAACAGCTACCTGGTTATGCCAGCCGGTCATCAGGGTCCGACCTTTCTGGCGTATCCCAATTTCAGAGTGATCATGCGCTGGAACAATTCAGAGTTTTATGCGATTGCCGTAGGGCGACTGGCTGACCGTATCGCCGGTGATGGCCGTATGGTGGCGTCACTACCAGAATTACCAGCTTATAGCCGTAACCATATTATTGCGTTGCAACGCAGTCTGAATGAACGCGGTATTGATGTAGGTGGCGCTGATGGCATTCTGGGCCCTGCGACTCGAGAAGGTATAAGACAGTTTCAGCTAAGCCAGGACATGGTAGCCGATGGCTTCCCATCCTTATCCGTAATGGCAGCGCTGGGAGTGAGTGTTACACCAAACTCTTAATCAGGTGATCAGGGTTATTTCAAAGTGCCTGAGAACAGCAAAAAATCAGGCACTCGAACCTCCGTTAACTCATGTATGTTGTTATGGTAAGCGAATTAATACATGTGTTGGCCGCCGTTAATCGACAGCGTAGAGCCTGTAATAAAGCTTGATTCATCACGGATCAGGAACAATACCCCTTCCGCAATATCTTCTGGTTTACCCAAACGGCCTACCGGAATTTTTGCAATAATTTTTGCCAGTACATCTTCAGGTACTGCGCGAACCATATCGGTATCGATGTAACCGGGTGCAATCGCATTCACTGTAATGCCTTTACCAGCGCCTTCCTGTGCCAACGCTTTTGTAAAGCCATGGATACCGGACTTTGCCGCAGCATAGTTTACCTGACCATACTGACCAGCCTGACCGTTAATAGAGCCAATATTCACAATACGTCCAAAGCTACGCTCACGCATTCCTTCGATAACCGCGCGGCATGTATTGAAGCATGAAGCCAGGTTAGTTTGAATAACCGCGTTCCACTGCTCGAAGGTCATGCGGTGCATTGTGCCATCACGCGTAATACCCGCGTTATTTACCAATACATCTACCGGGCCATAGTCCGCTTCAATCTGTGAAATTGCGTCTTTGGTTTTTTCAAAGTCTGACACATCAAACTTCATCGCTGCGATCCCGGTACGCTCAGTAAATTCCTGTGCCGCCTGATCATTCCCACCATAGTTAGCAACTACCGTATAGCCTGCGGCTTTTAACGTAGTACAAATTGCTTCACCAATCCCTCGTGTCCCGCCTGTGACGAGTGCTACTCTGCTCATGCTGTTTCCTCTTTTGCTATCGCTTACTAAATAACCATTTACTATATAACCATCTATAAACCTAATCTGACAATGGGAAAATCAGACCTTGGTCGGGTTTTTATTGATCGATGTCAATTAGCCGAAAGAACAAAGTAGCAATTAAATATGACAAATCAGTTACTTAGGTTTAGTTGTGCGAATTGTTGCCTGAGCAGTGGTCGGATCTTCCGGCCAGACATGTTTTGGGTAGCGCCCTTTCATTTCCTTGCGCACCTCTGCATAACTCCCCTTCCAGAAACCTGGCAGGTCATCGGTGGTCTGAATAGGCCGGTTAGCGGGAGAGAGTAATTCTACCGTGACAGTTTGTCGCCCGTTGGCAATACAAACGGGCTCACTACTGCCATACACTTCCTGCATCTTTACCGACAACACAACCCTTGTGGGGCTTTCGTAGCGTAAAGGCCGACAGGTGCCACTTGGCACGGTAATCGAGTCAGGCAGTTGTTTATTGAGTGCTTCTTGCAACGGCCATGGCAATGCCTGGCAAAGAAGCTTGTCCCATGGATTGTGTTTTAGTTGCGCAACAGACGAACATTGCTTCAGCGCGCTGTATACGGTGTCACAAGCCAGTATCCATTCTACACTCGCCTCCGGCCAGGTAAGCGTCTCGCCGTAACTGTTATATTCAAGATTAAGCGTTCTTGCCATCGTGAGTCGATGCAAAGCAGGCAACAATATCGCTGAATTTGGCCAGTCTTTCAGTGGTCTCCCTGACAGCCATTCCCGCCAGAATTCACCACGAGACGATACATTGGCTTTTGCCAGTGGCTGACGACTTAGCACAATTTGGCCAAAGCGCTGCTGAGATTCTGCGCGCAGGGTATCGGTAGTTGCATCGTAAAAAAGGGCTTCCTTTTCACTGAACCCGTTAGGGAAATGTGTTTTTATTACCGAAATGTCGATAGGCTGGGCCAAGCGAATTTGCATCGATGCCCCCCGTCTTTGTCCCGACAGGACTGCCAGCCAGTCGCCATTCATACCCGCCTCGGCAGTGAGCTCAGCACCCACGCCTTGCGCCAGCTTCAACGTCCCATTGGATTGCTTACACGCTATCCAATCTGGATTTAGCAACCCAATGGCCACTGCTAATTTTGACTCGTCCACATTGAATAGCGATGACTTGTCTACCTTGCCTCGCAAGAGTTTGACCAGACGCTGTGCTTGTTCGGCCAACCTTTGCCTCACCTGTCCCTGCAATTGCTTGAGGCAAAGATGTACGTCCCACCCCGTATGCTTTGGCGGGTCCTCACTGAGTGCGGCAATTACACCGCCAGCCACCAGCCAGTCGTTGTTGCCGGTATCATCAGTCAGGGCTTTCACTTTCAGTAACATGTAGGCTGTGCGAGGTTGCACGGGTAGTTGTGCAGCCTTACGTCCTAATGACGTAATAGCGCCGTGTTCTGTGAAGGCATCAAGCTGCAGTAGGGTATGAGCGGCCGATTTAAGCTGTGCTTCCGACGGCATATCCAGCAAGGCCAATTCGCTAACCGGCGTTCCCCACGCCGCAGATTGCAACACCAATCCCGTAATGTCCTGGGTATGGATATCAGGCTGACTAAACTTACGCAGACGCCCCTGCACATCTTCGCTCCAGAGTCGATAACACTTGCCTGCTGCGAGACGACCTGCCCGGCCTTTCCGCTGTTCTGCTGACGCTTGAGATATCATTTGCAATGACAACTCCGTCATTTGGCTCTTCGGGTGATATTCAGCCACCAATTCCCTACCGCTATCAACCACCACGGCAATCCCTTCAATAGTTAAACTGGTTTCAGCTATATTGGTTGCAAGAATGATTTTTCTTCTTCCCTGCATCAGAGGTCTCAGCGTGCGCTGTTGCTCGGCCAGTGGCAGGTTGCCGTACAGCAGCATAACGTCAGTATTGTCTGGCAAAGAAGTATTTAACTGCAGCTGAAGCTGTAAGATATGCTTCACCGTTGGCAGGAAAACCAATATATCGCCGGATTCACGCTCTGCTATTACGCGTACGTGTTTTGCCAGATTATTCACTAACTCATGGTGTTGGCATTGCCCCAAATAATTGACTTCAACAGGAAACTGACGCCCATCACTGTGCAGCACTTCGGCCTCGGGAAGCAACGCCTGAATGGGAGAGACATCGAGTGTTGCCGACATGACCAGTAACCGTAAATCGTCGCGCAACGCCTGTTTGGCCTCAATGGCCAATGCCAAACCAAAATCACTGTGCAAATTCCGCTCGTGAAACTCATCGAATATGATGATATCAACGCCGTCGAGCTCCGGATCCTGCTGGATTCGACGACTCAAAATACCTTCGGTAATAATTTCCAAACGAGTGGTCTGACTTACCGCTTGCTCACCTTTTATGCGATACCCCACGGTTTGACCCACCGCTTCACCCAACTGCTCAGCCAAAAAGGCGGCGAGTTGTTTTACTACAACACGCCGGGGCTGCAGCATAACGATGCGCTTATTGCTATGGGCTAATAGAGCAAGAGGTATGGCCGTAGATTTACCGGCTCCAGGCGGAGCACTTAATAAAACATCCTGAGTATTGAGTGATTTACACAGAGGCGCGAGCAGGGATTCTACAGGGAGTGTCATACCAGGACGGTTCTCACAACATCAATATTTAAAAATACAGGTGTATCGTCGGCTACACCGACAGGCAAGATGACACACCCGGCTTATACTAAAACAAGCAGGTATAGTAGCATTGTGCCGTTGCACAGTTCATCCCTAACCATTACTCAATACGGTAGGTCATCAAAAAATGCGAAGCTTTATCGGTTTGGATTTATCAGCTCAGGACAAACTCGCACTTGAACACTGGCGTGAAAAAAGTTTGCCCGGAATGCCATCCTCAAATACCCGAAACGCCAACCAACCCAAGGTTCCGATGCGTCAGCCTAAGCCTGTACCCGCGGCAAATTTTCATATTACGCTGAGCTTTTTAGGTAATATCAACGACCGTCAACACGAGGCTATCATAGCCAATCTCGACGAGGTCGCAGCGGCTCCCTTTGACGTCACACTGGATTTGACTGCATTCTGGCAAGGACCAAAGATTCTGTTAGCCGCCCCTTCTGAGCCGCCAGCGGTACTAATGACCTTGGCAGGAAACGTAAATAGTGCAGCGCGGCAGGCAGGCATCGATGTTGAGCGCAGAGAGTACCGGCCCCACGTTACGCTTATTCGCAATACCAGGGAAGATTATCCGCCACCGCTGTTTTCACCCCAGCTGACCTGCCGGTTTACTCAGTTTCATTTGTTTGAATCAGTGTCTGCACCAAGCGGGGTTCACTACTCTATTAAGCACAGTTGGCCACTACGAGGCGGGCATTCTATACGAGAAAAACTGCAAAGAGGTCATTTTTAGGCCATTTCCCCTTTACAGCACGCTTACCGCTCGGTAAAAAGGGAGCACTATTTATCACCATGTAAAACCATGCATCACACCTTTAGACTTATCATCGATTGCCCTGACCAGGTTGGTCTGGTAGCAGGCGTTTCCCAATTTCTTGCCGATCACAATGCTTCCATTCTTGAAGCGAGTCATCATACCGATCTGCAGACCGGTCGCTTTTTTATGCGCCACGAAATCAGCACTGATTCAATCAACCTGTCTTACGACCGGTTTATTGAAGAATTCACGCCACTGGCAAATCATTTTCAAATGGAATGGAAACTGACCGACTCCAGTAAGAAGCAGCGCGTGGCGTTACTGGCGAGCCTGGAATCACACTGTTTGGTTGATCTCCTGCATCGCTGGCACACAGGGGAGCTGCATTGCGACATCCCTTGTATTATTGGTAACCACCCGCAGTTAAAGCAGTTTGCAGACTGGTACAAAGTTCCATTCCACTGGGTAGATTTTAAGACCTTAGGTAAAGAAGCGGCATTCAAACAAATTGAAGTGTTGTTGGAAGAATACAAAATTGATCTCACTGTACTCGCCCGCTTTATGCAAATTTTGCCTGATAGCCTGTGTAAAAAACTGGCAGGCAAGGTAATCAATATTCACCATAGTTTCCTGCCGTCATTTGCTGGTGCTAAGCCTTACCAACAAGCCTATGAGCGCGGTGTAAAATTGATCGGCGCAACCTGTCACTACGTCACTAGTGATCTGGACGAAGGCCCTATCATCGAACAAAGCGTTAAACGCATCAGCCACAGCGATTCATCTACCGACATGGTGCGTAAAGGAAAGGATTGTGAGGTAAATGCCCTCGCCCATGGGGTTCGTTACCACCTGGAAGATCGCGTTATTATTCATCACAACAAAACCGTAGTCTTCGCCTAAGCGAACCACTCTTTATTTGCACCAGAACCGGCTCTCAAAAGCGTTCTGGTGCAAATCATCGCGTTAAAATACCTTTCACAATATGTTGCCTGCACATACACTGATAAATCGATGTACGCAGGGTCCCAAAGCTGGACGCTTGCTGAAGAAATAAGAACGACAGAAAAGTTGAAGTAAATCCTATGATAAAACTAACCCATACCCTAACGGCAGCCGCCATTGTGATGGCACTGGCCGGATGCTCACAGGCACCTGAAACGAATTCAACCGCAAATGCTGATACTGCTCAGGCGGAGGCGATTGCGACAGAGAATGTTTTACTGCAGGACTTTAAAGGCCCCTATGGCGGCGTACCGGCGTTTGACAAAATGGAGCTGAGCGATCTTAAACCCGCAATGGAAGCGGCCATGGCTGAACACCTCGAAGAAATTGAAGCCATCGCGAATAATCCTGAAGCCCCGACGTTTCAAAATACCATCGTAGCCATGGAAAGAGCCGGCAGTACTATTAGTAATGTATACCGCTACTACGGCATTTGGAGCTCAAATAAGTCCAGCTCGGAGTTTCGTGAAATTCAGCGTGAATTATCGCCGAAGCTGTCTGATTACCGCTCTAAGATCAATCAGAACGAGAAGCTATTCAACCGTATTAAGGCTGTTTACGAAAGTGATGAACTGGCAACGTTAACCGACGAAGAACAACGCATTACCTGGTTGATCTACAACGGCTTTGCCCGAAACGGCGCGACGCTTGAAGGCGATGCAAAAGCCAGATATGCCGAAATCAATAAAGAACTGGCCAGCCTGCACACCAAATTCTCCAACAATGTACTGGCTGACGAGGAAAACTACGTTACCTATATAACCGAAGACCAACTGGACGGTTTACCAGACTCTTTTGTGAAAGCAGCGGCGGCAGCGGCAGCCGATCGTGGCAAAGAAGGACAGTATGCTATTACCAATACCCGCTCTTCCATGGATCCGTTCCTGACCTACTCAACCCACCGCGATTTGCGTGAAAAAGTCTGGACAACCTACTACAGCCGTGGTGATAACGGCGACGAGTTTGACAATAATGCACTGGTTAAACGCATTCTGGAACTACGCCACGAACGCATTAAATTATTGGGCTACGAAAATTACGCCCAATGGCGTTTAGAAGACCGCATGGCGAAAACACCTGAAAATGCCATGGACCTGATGATGAAGGTATGGCCTGCCGCCATTGCCCGCGTTGAAGAAGAAGTCGCTGACATGCAAGCCATTGCAGACGAGCTGGGTGACGACATTACCATTAAGCCCTGGGACTATCGCTATTACGCTGAGAAAGTCCGTAAAGCCAAGTACGACCTGGACTCCAATGAAGTAAAACAATACCTGCAGCTGGATAAGCTTCGCGAAGCAATGTTTTACGTAGCAGGCCGTTTATTTAACTTTGACTTCAAACCCGTGCCAGAAGGTTCAGTACCGGTGTTCCACCCGGACGTAAAAGTATGGGAAGTTACCGATAAAGACTCTGGCAAGCTGGTTGGTTTATGGTACCTGGACCCCTTCGCGCGTAAAGGCAAACGCTCTGGTGCGTGGGCAACAACTTATCGCAGCCATACCACGTATGACGGTGCTAAAACCGTATTGTCTTCTAACAACTCAAACTTTGTGAAAGGGCCAGAAGGCGAACCTACGCTAATTTCCTGGGATGATGCTGAAACCTACTTCCACGAATTTGGCCATGCGTTGCATTTCTTATCTGCCACAGTGAAGTACCCGACTTCTCACTCTGGTGTACGTGATTACACGGAATTCCAGTCTCAGTTACTTGAGCGCTGGTTAACCACCGACGAAGTCGTTGATCAATACCTGGTGCATTACAAAACAGGCGAGCCCATTCCAGACGGCCTGATTGAAAAAATCAACAACGCAGCCACCTTCAATGAAGGCTTCAAAACCACCGAGTACATGGCTTCGGCTATTATGGACTTGCTGTACCATACAACCGACCCGGCCAAGATTGACCCGGACAGTTTCGAACGCGAGCAGTTGAAAGCCATTGGTATGCCGGAAGAAATCGTGATGCGCCACCGCACGACGCAGTTTGGTCATATTTTCTCGGGTGAAGGTTATTCGTCTGGCTACTACGGCTACATGTGGGCAGAAGTACTGACCGCAGATGCGGCCGAAGCATTCGAAGAAGCGCCTGGCGGTTATTACGATGAAGAAGTGTCTGACCGCTTGGTGAAATATTTGTTCTCGATCCGCAACGCCATGGACCCGGCAGAAGCGTACCGCAAATTCCGTGGTCGCGATGCTAACGTAGAAGCCCTCATGCGCGACAGAGGCTTCCCGGTAAAATCTGACAACTAAACTCAACCAGCAAAAGCCCTCTCATGAGGGCTTTTTTGTGCTTATTACACCTGTATTTCCACAACGTCTGCATTGGGCAATAATGCTCGTAGCTGCTCAAAGACAGCATCGACATCGCGGCCATGTAGCCAGATATCCGTTGCGTTATCGGAATGGTTGAACACCGTGAGTGACCCGGCTTTTTGAATCTTCGCTATCGATGATTTCGGGAAGGTTTTACCGCCTCTTTTCCAATAGCGTTCGTAGGGCGAACAGCGTAGGCGTATTGTGTCACCTTCATCCTGCACACATTCCTGAGGTCGGTCGAATACGTTTTTATAACTCAGCCAGCACGACACTGCGCTGATAGCAAAACAAATAACACCAAGCGGTAAAATGTCCATTTCATACTTCCTGCGTCCTTATTGAGGTATAATCATACGGATTCACCTTTCAAAAACAAATCAGTTCAGGGTAAGAGAGAAGTACCATGTGCGAGCTTTTAGGCATGAGCGCCAACACGCCAACGGATTTATGTTTTAGTTTTACCGGTTTAACACGACGGGGCGGTGAAACAGGACCGCATAAAGACGGTTGGGGCGTTGCCTTTTATCAGGGGAAAGGCGTAAGACTGTTTCACGATCCTGAACCCTGCGCAACGTCTAAAATTGCTGAGTTTGTAGGCAAGCTCCCGATTAAAAGTAAAACGGCGGTTTGTCATATTCGCCAAGCGAATGTAGGCAACATCAACCTGTCAAATACCCATCCCTTCACTCGTGAGCTGTGGGGACGCTACTGGGTATTCGCACATAATGGGCAGATACCCGGCTTTACCCGTCGTGTCGGTACTTATGAAGCGGTGGGCGATACCGATAGTGAAGAATTATTTTGCGATTTGATGAATCAAATCCGCCAGAACCTGCCTCGCGATGCCATGCCTCAACAGTTGGCAGACGCACTGGTTACACTTGCTCAGGAATATGCACAACAAGGCGTATTTAACTGTTTGCTTAGCAATGGTGACTGGTTATTTAGCTTTTGCAGCACCAAGATGGCCAGTATCACCCGCCGTGCCCCTTTTGGCCCGGCCTGCTTAAAAGATGTTGAGGTCGAAATTGACTTTGCGGCTGAAACCACGCCCAACGATGTCGTCAGTATCATCGCGACAGATCCGCTTACTCATGATGAAGAATGGGACATCTATGAACGAGGGGAATGGAAGTTGTGGCAGCTGGGAGAAGTGATTGCGAGCGGTAAAGTAGAAGTCCCAGTGCACAAAAGCGAAACCGACATGGTCAGCCCGGCAAATTTACCCAGAGACTGCGAGTAACCGCGCCGGTGGAGCCGGTAAATGGTTTTGAAGCGCGTTTGGCTCAGCTGCTGCTTGCTGATCCAACACGCATGCAAATTTTAAAAGCCGTTGAGACGTTATCGGTCGACAGCGCTTTTGTTGCCGCTGGCTTTTTGCGGAATTTAGTATGGGATGCATTGCACGCCATTTATCCTCCTACCCCACTTAACGATGTCGACGTTATTTATTTCGACGACTGTAAGCCATGCCCCTTTTCAGATAGTGACTATCAGGCTCAACTGACTAAGCAGTTACCTGACGTTCATTGGCAAGTTAAGAATCAGGCAGTCATGCACATTCGTAACGGTGATCGGCCTTATACCGGAATTGTCGATGCCATACAGCATTGGCCAGAAAAGGAAACGGCTGTGGCTGTGCAATTACACCGGGGCGACTTTACTTTTGTTTCTGGATTTGGGTTTGAATCCCTGTTCAATGGCAGGCTCACCTGGAACCCGGCACGTGATCAGTGCACTTTTTTACGCCGCGTCGAACAAAAGCAATGGCTGTCTCGCTGGCCGAAGCTGCAATTAACACTAAGTTAATCTTTTCATCGAGCCATATCTAGCACTAGCTCAATAGTACTGAATTTTTTTACCCTGCTTTCACCTTTCAACCCTCACACTGCTCGCATTCCTGTTAAGGCGAAAACGAAGAAGCTGTGCCTTTGTGCTTCAGGATGATGCATACAACCCACTTACTCATAGGCTCAACACGGAGGTCTATTATGCGAGGCAATATTTCTATAACGTGCGCGGTGCTTAGCGCATTACTATTAACCGCTTGCGGCAGTAACCACAGCAAAGAACAAGTGAACCAAAACAATGGCGGTAGTCAGTCAGGTTCCACCATCGCAACCGCTTATCAGGGCGTTTGGGTAGCCAGTGGTTACGCCGATGTGCTGGAAGTCACTGATAACAGTGTTAACTATTACAAGTACTCCAGTGATTACTGTGTGTTGCAAGCCAGTTTCAGCGGTATTACAACAGCAGAATTGAGCCGCAGTGTCTCGTTGAGTGACGATGAAACGTCATTAAGCTGGATTGCCGGCTACGGCACTGCCACCTTTGGCGCACCTGCTCGCGTCCTGAGCAAAGAGACTAACCTGCCACCTTCATGCCAGAACGATGTGCTTATGGTATCTTCGTCGCTGAGCAATCAGGACATGTTTGCTTTGTACAGTCAGATTATGCAGGAATACTACGTCGATTTTGAACGGATGGACATAGATTGGCCCCAGCTGGCGTACAACTTGAGTTTGCCCGTGACCAACGATGCCAATACCCTTTTTGACGCCATTTACGAGTCTTATATCGCGCTGCAGGATGGACATAATTCCTTTTCCGCTGCCGACGGTACACTCATTAAAGTCCTGGGCAAACAAACCCACACAATGGACCTCATTGAAGAATACGCGCTGGACAATAACCTGAGCTATCCCTTGCAGGCAAATGAACTTTCAGCCAGCCGGATTGCCGCCATTGAAGCCTACATAGAGAATAATCTGAATACCGAGCAGGCTATCGTTTTGGAATATGCTACGACTGACATTCAGCAGGACAATAGTGAGCAGATTACCTGGTTCAGTATCGATAACATCGGTTATGTGCGAATCGATTCGATGACCGACTACAGCACGGTGTCTGATGACGAAGACGACCTGACACAAACAACATCTGCATTGAATAACCTGAATAGTGCCATGGACCAGGTATTGACAGATTTAGCGAATACGGATGGCCTGATCATTGATCTTAGGGCAAACGGGGGCGGAAATGACTACATTAGCCTTGCCATTGCAAGCCGCTTTACTGATGTCGAGTATGTGGGTTACAAGAAATACGCTCGGGACGGCAATAGTGTCACTGAGACTCTGGAGGCGACCATTGAACCTTCTTCTTATACTCGCTATACCAATAAGCCATTGGTATTGCTGGTCAGCGCCGAGACAGCCTCAGCAGCCGAAGCATTTACCCTGGCTATGCTGCCACAAGATCAAGTGACGGTCATCGGCACAGCCACTCAAGGTATTTTCTCAGATGTACTGGAGTGGGTGTTACCCGGTGGACATGTACTAGGACTATCAAATGAAGTCTACTTATCTGCAGATGATGTTTGGTATGAAGGTACCGGTATTCCGGTTGATATTGAAGTCCCGAATTTTTCAAAAGAGGACAGGGCTAACGGCGTAGACTCAGGCATTGAAGCGGCGCTGACTGCGCTAAATTAAAGCGCATAGGCGCGTCCATTCAGGCAGGTGGTAGTTGCGTTTACCACCTGTCATCGCACTAAAACTACTCTATCGACTCTCTTAACGAGGCAATCCGAATTTTGATTAACTTGGCAATACTGAATGGCGAGTTTTCCTGGGTCAGCCAGATTTCATCTTCACTTTTCACGCATAATCCCTCTACCTGACCATAGCCAGTCAGTGTAAAGCTCTTTTCAAGTGAATAGTCTTCCGACAAAAACGCAATGAAAGGATCGACAATACCAAATGCGTTACTGCTATAACCGACTACAACATAACGATTATTATACTTATCCCAATCAGCACCTGTCACAACACCAGGAAGACCTTCAATGGTCGTAACCGGCGACAACAACTGCTCTTCTGATTGTTTATCAAGGTGATAGACTCGCAGTGTTTTTGTTAGCCAGCTTTTCGAAAACAGAACGAGTTTATCATCACGAGCCACCATGGCTTCAGCATCAAAGTCATGCGCATACAACTCGTTTTTCTTCGGCTCATAATTGTCATAAGTGAACGTAAGACGAGCTTCACTGGATAAGTCCTCACGATGGATTTTATGGATAACCAGCTTTCTGCGCTTACCGGCGTTATTACCGAAGTCACCAATGTAGAAGTAATTCTCATCGGCTGTGACCGATTCCCAGTCGTTGTTCTTCTTGGCAACATCAACACTTTCGACAATGACGCCTTCACCGTTAATTTGGTACAGAGTGGGACTATTACCGGAATCTGCAATCGTGTACTGAGTGTCAGCACTGCAGATTAAACCCGATGTTTCACCTAATTCGGCCATCAGGCCATGCTCAGCAATGACTGTTAATTGACCGGAATTGGCAGTGGTGGTGGTACTGCAAGCCATAGGGAATAATAAAACGAACAGCGCAAAAGAGCGCGACATGCGACGCGACAATTTATTGAACTCCGCGAGACTGATAGTGTGATGGCGGTCAAGCATAGCGGCTCGCCACCTTAGACTGCAAACGGTTTTTTGGCTTTAATTCGACGTTTAACATTCCACTGTATTACGCTAATGACGTTTGTTTAAGTCCGTTTACAACATCGAACCATTCAATTATTTAAAAACTACGTATGACTAACCCATACGGCTTATCTTCTCGCCCGCATAATTGCCAAAGCAAACAGCATCAGGCCAAAACCAAACGGTGCAGGCACCGGATCTGATCCGCCGCCACTACATGCCGGGTCATTGGGATTTGCCACACAATAATCCAGGGTTTCCTGCAGTTTGACCTGAGCGAAATTCGTAACAAATGCGTTTAATGCGTTCGTATCCGACGTATTCAATTCGTTTAAATCAAAGCCGTGACCGCCGTTGTTTGACGCCAGCGTCAATAGTTCGCTAAATTCTCCGCCCAGTACGACGTTAAATAACGCAGAACTTTGCTGCAACAACGCGTCCAACGACGAAGCATCGTATTCCGTATCGCTGTTACTGGCTTCATCAGCGAACAAAATCAAATTCTTTACTGCATCTGTTCGGTACGATAAATCAGCACTTTCAGCGGTAAGGCCATCAAGCGCATAGGCTGTCGCGTCATAAGCGGGTTCATTTGAGCCTACAGAATAGAGATCGTCGGTAAACCCGGCAAAAGAAGCTGCGTCGACAAAATCGGTTAACAAGCGGATGTTGTTCCCTGCAAAGCCATACCCGATGAGTGCAAACTGTGCGTCGAGCCCCCCAGCTTGTAAAATACTGGCAAACAGACCAATACTGTTTCCCAGATTCGTATGAATGTTGCTCATTGAGCCGCTTTCATCAACAATCATAACAATGTCAGTTTTTACAATGCCAGCCTGCGCCGGTATCGACATCCCTGCCATGACTACCATAAGCATGCAAAGTATCGCTTTGAAACGTCGGCTAATTATTTTGATCATCTTTACATCCACCGCGATAATACTTTGTTAAACAATGAAAAATGCAAAATTTATTCCATTGAAAAAAACCATAAGAGATCATTAGGTTAGCAATGCCCGTACTAGATAGGGCGAATTATTTGTAAAAATATTCGACACCGATATCGCTATGCTTAACGAAAGCTTTTCGGTAAGGTGAAGTCGTTTTTACTATGAAGATTGCGTATTCAATCAGAAATTAAGCGGCCAATAAGCCGCAGTATTACTGTTGTAGTTAAACAATAAGAAAGGAAAAGTTTGTGTCAGATCCCACTTTAGCTTTAGTCGCTGTTGGTCTGCTGTCTATTGGCTGCCAGTATCTGGCTTACCGTATGAGATTGCCGGCTATTTTACCCCTGCTGGTCATCGGTATATTGGTTGGCCCCGTTTTCGGCGTGCTGAACGCAGACAGTCTTTTTGGCGATCTGCTATTTCCGGTGGTTTCACTGTCCGTAGCCATTATTCTTTTTGAAGGCGCACTTACGCTTAAATATCAGGATATAGCCGGTCACGGCAATATGGTCCGCAACCTCTGCTCTGTTGGAGTGTTGGTTACCTGGGTAATTGCAACGGTGGTTGCCCATTACGCTTTACAGGTCACCTGGCAACTATCGTTTTTATTCGGTGCGATAGTAACAGTTACCGGCCCTACGGTGATCGTCCCTATGCTACGAACGGTGCGCCCAAATACCAATCTGGGCAATATTCTGCGCTGGGAAGGGATCATCATCGACCCCATTGGCGCACTGCTGGCGGTCATTGTTTATGAATATATCATCTCGTCGCAAGGTGCGATGTCTCACACCCTCTTCGCGTTCAGCAAAACCATCGGTATAGGTTTGCTAAGTGGATTGGCCGTAGGTTATTTTCTGGGCGTGACACTTCGAAATCATTGGGTCCCTCATTATCTGCGGAACACCGCGGTACTCACTATCATTCTTGGCGCTTTTGCTGGTTCCAACTTCCTTGCTCACGAGTCTGGACTGCTGACCGTCACCATCGCGGGCATCATGCTGGCAAATATGCGCGATGTAGACGTAGAGGATATACTGGAATTTAAGGAGACATTGAGTGTATTACTGATCTCAGGCCTGTTTATATTGTTGGCAACCCGATTGGATCTTGCAGCTGTCGCCGAAGTAGGCTGGGCAGCAGCAATTGTTCTGATTTCCATTATCTTTGTGGCACGTCCTTTGTCGGTGTTCATTTCATCCTTTGGAACGGGTTTGAATTGGCGTGAACTGGCGTTACTCAGCTGGATGGCGCCACGTGGTATTGTGGCTGCTGCGGTATCGGCATTGTTTTCATTGAAGCTGGAAGCATTGGGCTATGCTGGTGTAGAAGTTATCGTTCCACTCGTATTTCTGGTCATTATTACGACTGTCGTTCTGCAAGGTTTAACCGCCAAACCCGTTGCCAGATTGTTAGGCGTCCGCGCGCCGGTCCCCAATGGGTTTCTGCTATTTGGTGCCAGCCAGTTTAGCCGCATGCTGGCAAAAGAGCTGATTAAACACAAAGTATCCGTGCGCATTGCCGACACAAACTGGGACGCTATTCGAGAAGCGAGAATGCAGGATATTCCGGTTTATTTTGGTAATCCAATGTCTGAGCATGCTGCGCTGCATCTGGATTTAAACAGTATCGGCACGGTGTTAATTCTATCGCCCTACAAACAACTCAATCCTATGATTGCGTATCACTTTGAGTATTCAATGGGGAAAGACAAAGTCTGGGGACTGACAACTAACCAGCTAAACACCCGTCCGAGCCATCAGGTTTCGGAAGACTACGCTAAAAAGCTGTCATTATTTGGGGAAGGCGTAACATATGGCTACCTTGCTGGTACGGTCAGTCGTGGTGGACGCATTAAAACGACATCCATTACCCCGGAGTTTACTTATCAGGATTACCTGCGAAATTATGCAGATAAAGCCACTCCGCTCGTTGCAGTTGATGAAAACAAGCGCCTGCATGTCATGCTAAGTTCAGATGAAATCATTCCTCGCGCTGGTTGGAAGTTGATTAGCCTGATTGAAGCGGACGCGTTACCGAAAGAAGAAGTCGCTGTTGCTACGACGGAGCAGAAGTAATCAGAATAGCACCCTGTCTGACGACAGGGTGCCTCTCCCTGGAAAAAACGAGCAATTAAGTGGTGCGTTAGGTGCAACCGTTAGTGTTTTTGGTTTACTCAATTACAACGTCGACTTTGAAAAGCAATCAACGCGCCAACATGCCAAAAATATTATACCTTTAAATTTCAATACTTTATTAAAAACAAAAAAGATTAAACGTTTTATATTATACTATTTTACCCCAAAACAGGGCGTTACCGTTTATTATCGCCCAACTTTGGTGACCATTATTTAATCACTTCGTTAAATCAAAGTTTTCAATTAGTTGTGGCTGATTATAAATATCTTTAAGTACAAGCTGTAAACGTTGGAATTTCAGATCACTGGCCGTCAAAATACGTCCACTTTGCCAGGGTGTCTTTTGCCCGTATCGGTATTCTCTTGGCTGACCGTATAAGAACATACGACCCAACAGCACTACTTCGCCATTTTCTTTTACGCCCTGCCATTCAGAAACAATACCCAGGTCTTCGTCTGCTGCGCGGAAGATATTTGTGCTGCCCACTTTAAAACGCACCGCGACAGTGTCACCCGGGGTGAGTTTTCGTTCTGACAGGGAGACAAAACCCTTCTCCCCGTTTGCCATTTCTGTCAACAATCCACGATTTAGCAGTGTGATATCGGCACTGCTTTGTGCAATGTCTTTGTACTCATTCAAAATGGTTTCAAGGTCCGCTTTAGTCCCTTCGAACCGGGAAATTAACTCGGCGACAAACCGGCGTTTTAAGCGTCGATATTGCTTGTCTTCATCTTCTGGTAATGCACGCATCTCTGTTAAACAATAGTCAGAACCGTTTTCTGCCCAAATACAGTCCCAAAGAAATTTCAGCAGCACGCTGCGATGACCTTCGTCTAACTCCAGCGCTTTATCCAAAAACACTTTTGCGCGTTCAGGATTGGGCGCCTCAAAGCGATAATCAAGTAAATATCGGTAAGCAAGCTCATAGGCTGCTTCTGCGTTATTTTGCTCAGCGGCCTGAATGAGTAATTCAATAGCATCGCCAACAGGATATACCGTATCAATAGCGGTAAGTTGGCTTTTTGCCGCTTTTAATAATGCATCAGGTAGTTCGCTTTTCATTGCCTTGTGATAGAAGTAGGCGGCTTTTTCTTCGTCTTTGTCGAGGCGATATGAGCCAGAAAAGTCGTCTGCAACCTGCAGCAGATCTTCAGTGATTAGCTGTTGTTCTCTGTCAGCAAGTGACAGTATATCAATATCAGCGATATTGAGTTTGCGTCGGATAAAGTCATCTATTACCACATGCTCGTGCTGATCTCCGCCCCAATTCGAGTGACCATGACCTGTTCGCTTGTAATAGACGTGTTCGAAAGGCTTATCCAGTTTGGATAGCACATAGTCCAGTCGCTGCGTATGCTCAAAGGCAGCCACTTTATCGTTATAACCCGCTGTTAATAACAATGGCCGGGTAATTTTATTGGCTAGATAGAGAGGCGAGATAGTAAACAGATCTTCACTGTATTCGCCCACCGTATTCTCAACTTTTTCTAACCACTCTTCGCTGGTTCTCAGATTACTCTCATTAAACATTAAAGGGAGGTCATAAACGCCAAACCGAGCAACAACACAATCAATTAATTCGGGATGGAGAATGCTTAGCATGAGTGCCGAGTAACCGCCATAGCTTGCTCCCATTGCACAGCGTTTACTCGTTGGGTACTTCTGTTGAACCACGTCAATGGCTTTTACTATATCCCGCTCGATCTGTTGACCGAACTCACCTACGCCGCCTTGCCTGAATGCTTTTCCAAAACCAAAGGAACCGTGAAAATTCACCTGCAATACCGCGTAGCCCCGCGTTGTATAAAATTGCACGACGCGATTAAATTCGGCAGTATCACGCACGCCAACAGGGCCACCATGAGGCATAACCAGTAACACATCATTGGCTTCGCCTACAGGTGGATAATAGTAAGACTCAACTTGCTTATTATCTGACTCAACGGTGATCAATTGGGCTGCGGAAAACGTGTAACCATCCAATTCCGGCTGAACGGAGAACAGCAACCTTGCGACTTTCTTCTGAACATCATAGACGTAGAGATCGGCCGGCGCGTCAGGCGCATAGGCAGCGACAACATACACATCAGCCTCGGGACTGTAGTCAACAAGTACGGCATTTCGCCCATCCAAATTCGCGTTAAGTACAGACTGACGATAATTGTGCGCCGAGTTCAGATACTCAACGGTTAACTCGCCGCCTTTGTAGTAAGTTACTGATGCAGGTTCACCCGACTCATAGTTAACCGTTGCAGAGACCAAATCGTAGCTTTCATGTTCATAAAGCACGTCACTAAAGGTCTGCGTATTAATGTTATATCGATATAAGGCAATTTTATCAGTCGAGATATCGCTCAACACCGCCAGGGTATTTTCATCGAAAAACCCTACAGGTTTAAACGTATAATCTGTGTCGAATTTTTCTAGCAGTATTTGCCACTTTTCATCGCGAAGTGCCCTGTGTCGCAGGGTAAAGGTTTCGGCTTCCTGGTCATAAGTCAGCCCGATTAAGCGGTCAGATCGAGAATCATAAAAATAGAATACCGCGTCATCGATGAGGTTATGGATTTCGTCACTACCTCGCCATGAAAGCTCTGTCAGCGCCATGGGGTCGGTGACGTAAATTTCCGTGTCCCCCTTTTTAGGTTGAAGTGCATAAACGAGTTTGGCCGGCTCATGATAAGAGCGACCTAACACATAGCCCTGGTGCCGGATACGGTGCGAGGTAAATTGAGGAATACCATCACCATCATCGTTGATTTCAATAATGGCGGTAACGGGGATGCGATTGCCATTACTACTAGCAACTACCTCAATAAACAAACGCTTTGAAGACAACCAGAAATACTGCTCAAGCCTGCCGCCTTCTCCCAAATCAACGAGCGGATAAAATGTTTGTGTCACCCTCTCAATCAAGCCAATACGTGATTTTTCCTCGGTGTATTCAAACACCGTAATGTATTTGGCATCGGGCGATAAATTGGGTGAACGAAACTGTTGATTGGAGAATATCTTCGTAGCAGGCACCGGGCTCACAATACGCTGCTCGGCAATTTCTGCCGAAGTCTGACATGAGAGACATAACAAAAAAAGCAACCACCTATTCATTTGTAGTCTCCAGTTCTGCTATGTACTGATAGAACTTATCCTGGCCAGGGCCAGCGTAGATAAGTGGTCGTTCAGTGATAAGCTTTGGAAAATACTCTTCGAGGTAGAGCTGAGCCCCAACAGCCTGATTGTTCAACTCAACATCGTTCGCAAAAAACCAGAAAAAAGGACGATTAACCGTTAAGTGCCCGATGTAGTTAATATGACCCGGTTTAATAGTGAACTGCCAGACATCGTCTTCGAGCTTGGTGCGAATGTAATAGTTGTAGTTGATTTGACCTAAGCGGTAGTCACCTGCCGGAACCGGAATCAGAATGTAGTTTTCGCCGGCGGAGAGATCTTGTTGAGTGAGCTTGAAATCCTTTTCACCCCAAATATACAAGGCATCAAGGGAATAGTTGTTAACCAGCCCGATGAGTAAATACCCCTCTTCATTACTGGTCAGTTTATCCTGATCCTGCTTTTGTGCGGACACCTTTGTTGCACCGCAGCCCGATAATAACAAGGCGCTCAAAGTCAGCGCAAACAGGTAACTTACCCAACGTCCATGCATACGACTATTCCATTAATATTCTTTGTTATATTAGTACTTTATCAGCCTGCTATTGTCCTCACAACTGCCAATGTTTTATCCAGCGCACCGCTGTTTTGAGCTAATACCCTGTAACCAGCCTGACCTGCTTGCCTGGCTAATTCCGGGTGACTCAACCAGTGCTTAACCTGATCCAATAACGCAGATTCATCCTCAACAATCGTCAATGCGCCGGCTTCAGCTAATTTACTGCATATAATTGGATTATTATGTGTGCTTGTGCCCATTAGAATCGGCAATTTTTTCGCAGCAGGCTCTAGCGCATTGTGGCCGCCACGATCCGCAATACTGCCCCCCACAAATGCGATATCTGCAACATCATAAGCTGAATTAAGTTTACCCATTTCATTGACCAACAGGACGTCACAATCCTGTTCGACGTCCGGACAATCTGCGCTAAGACGCATCGATGAACCCGCTTTTTCGATAATCCTCTCCACCGCATCAAAGCGATCAGGATGTCGAGGAACCAGTATTAATAACAATGCGGGGAAAGTTGGCTTTAGTGCCCGGTACACGTTTAACAGGGTTGATTCTTCCGGGTCGTGGGTACTACCGCCAATCAGAATAATTCTGTTGTCCTTTGCCAGGTTCAAAAAATCCGTCTTTGTAGTAGTGAGTGCTGCGGCCTGGTCAAATTTTATATTTTGCGTGAGTGTTAGCTTGTTTGGGTCAATCCCGAGAAACTGGTAATTCTTATAATCCCTTTCTCCCTGAGCGCACACATGTGAAATCTTCTGAAGCATGGGTTCAAACAAGACCGGGAACTTTTTGTAGCGTCTGGCTGAACGATCTGTCATACGTGCATTAACCACGACAACCGGCACACCTCGCCTCCAACAGGTATGGATCAGGTTTGGCCATAGCTCTACTTCTGTAATTAAAACCATACTGGGTTTAATGCGATCTAACATGGTATTCATGGCAACAGGTAGATCGTATGGCAAGTAAAAATGATGAACTGCATTGCCAAATATAGCCTGCACTCGCGCAGAGCCTGTTGCCGTCGTTGTTGTAACGGTGATCTGAGCATTAGGTTGTTCATGCATTATGCGCTTAATTAGACAGGATGCAGCAACAACTTCTCCAACAGAAACACAATGAAATAAATACCCGTTTTTCACTGGGGCGGGAGCCATCAGGCCGAGTCTCTCAAATCGTCGTCGTTCCTTGGCTTTCGGCTCGTGATTACTTTTCAGCAAAAGGTTAATAACGGCGAATGGAATAGCGATTAAAAGCAACAGTGAATAGAGCCAGCGAAAGGCCTCCTGGCTCCACGTAGGTCTGTATGTCGGCGTGTTGTCTTTTATCATAATCTTATTTCAGAACACTCTTTCTACTATCGGCATCCGGGGGATATAAAACGCCTAGTCTGACTAACTATTCCCGCCATTATAACGCGTTCCACCTACTGTTATCGTAAAACCTACTCACGTTTGTCAGTGACAAATCCATCTTAGTTTGATCGATGCACTCCCGGTGAAAGTAACAATACATTCTAAAATGTGATTCTGTTACCGATAACTGCGCTAATTTGTTCTGCTGTTCAAACGCCGAGATGGCTGCATTCACTCATTTATGTCACGTTTGACTACGCATTAATAGCATTGTGCAAACAGTAAAGAGTATCGTACCAGTATTAATTGCAGCAATCGGTCACAATAATCCTACTCAAAAAAAGGAGCTAACATGACGACAGTAAAAGCTTATGGTGCGACAGCACCAGACTCAGGGGTTCATCTTCTGAACATTGAACGTCGCAATTTGCGTGATACCGATGTGGCTATCTCCATAGACTTTTGTGGTGTATGTCACTCTGACCTGCATACCGTTGAAAACGACTGGGGCGGAACAAACTACCCTATCGTTCCCGGACATGAAGTCGTCGGTACGGTAACAGCAGTAGGACCTGACGTTACCAAGTTTAAGGTGGGAGACAAAGTAGGTGTAGGTTGCCTTGTCGACTCGTGTGGCCATTGCGGCGCTTGTGAACACGATGAGGAGCAGTTTTGTGAAGATGGCGTGCACGGTACATACGGAGGTGTTGATAGGATAGATGGTGCACCTAACCAAGGAGGGTACTCAGAAGCAATCGTTGTTAAAGAGTCATTTGTTTTATCGATTCCTGACAATCTCGACCCTGCCGCGGCAGCTCCGATACTGTGTGCCGGTATTACAACTTATTCACCATTAAAGCATGTGGGTGTGAAGAAAGGCGATAAAGTTGGTGTATTGGGTATGGGTGGCCTTGGTCATATGGGGGTCAAGTTTGCTAAGGCGATGGGGGCTGAAGTAACCATATTCACACGCTCGACGGGCAAGGTAGAAGAAGCCTTGAGTCAGGGTGCTGACCACGTGATTATTTCAACCGACGAGAATCAAATGGCCGCAGCCGCAGAGCAGTTCGACTACTTGCTTGATACCATTCCGGTGGAACACGACTTTAACCCTTATCTTAACTGTCTTAAGTATAATGGTGTTCATATTGTAGTAGGTCAGCTTACGCCACTCGAGCCAGCATTAAATACTGCTGCACTGGTATTAAAGCGACGGTCAGTTATGGGCTCACTTATTGGGGGTTTGGCTGAGACACAAGAAGTATTGGATTTCTGTGCCAAGCACAATATATCGTGCGATATCGAAATGCTAGAGATGCAGGACATCAATGCTGCTTTCGAAAGAATGAAAAAAGGCGATGTTAAATATCGCTTTGTTATTGATATGGCCACATTGAAAGCCGGCTAATTTTATTTCAGCCAGTAACTATCTTTACTGGCTGAACTTATCCAACAAAACAGTAAATTGATCTGCTGTTTATTTTTGAACCATTTCAAAAATAGTCGATATGATGAAGATTAAACCCGTCTTATCATCGAGTTACTAATTACCACCTACCTGAAACCTATTTTACTGCCTAACTAAACAACGTTTTATCTTAGCTAAGAGCCTTTGCAGACAGGAGTCGGCCAATAAGACATATTAATATTTATATATATAGGCTTAAAATTAATTAGTGAAACGTCATATACCATTATCATATATAATTATTTCAGTGCCTTATGGTTAAAAACCATAAATTAATTAGCATTAGCATTAAATATCAAGCTAAATAGCATTTATTACCAGTTATATAAGCAATAACTATAGGAGTACCTGACTGGATAGTCAGGAATAATGGAGAGCATGTTGAGCGATACCAGGAAACCTTAAACGCTATTGTAGGCCGGGCTTACTGAAACAAAAAAGCCGCTCAAAGAGCGGCTTTTTTTAAGCTTTGAAAAAAGTCAGCGATTAAACGCCAGCTTTCTCAACAACGTCAACTAACATCCAAGATTTTTTCTTAGAGATAGGTGCACATTCGCGAATAGTAACTGTATCGCCTTCGTTGCACACGTTGCTTTCGTCGTGAGCGTGCAGTTTAGTAGTACGCTTGATGAACTTCCCATAGATTGGGTGCTTAACGAAACGTTCTACAGCAACAACAATAGACTTGTCCATTTTGCTGCTAACCACACGACCTTGTACTGTACGAATTTTTTGCTCAGTCATTACGCATCAGCCTTTTGAGTCAGAATGGTTTTAACACGCGCGATGTTACGACGCACTTTCTTCAACTGGTCGGTTTTTTCAAGCTGGCCAGTTGAATGCTGCATGCGTAAGTTGAACTGTTCGCGTAGCAGGTTTAATAACTCTGCATTCAGCTCTTCTACGCTTTTATCTTTCAGTTCAGCTGCTTTCATTACATCACCGTCCGAGTTACAAAGGTTGTCTTAAATGGCAGTTTAGCCGCTGCCAATTCAAACGCTTCGCGTGCCAGAGACTCAGGAACACCTTCCATCTCATACAGTACGCGGCCTGGTTGAATTTGGCATACCCAGTACTCAACGTTACCCTTACCTTTACCTTGACGAACCTCAAGAGGCTTCTCAGTAATTGGCTTGTCAGGGAAAACTCGAATCCAAATTTTACCTTGACGTTTAACGTGACGAGTCATGGCACGACGAGCAGCCTCAATTTGGCGTGCAGTCATACGACCACGGCCAGTCGCTTTAAGTCCGAAAGTACCAAAGGCAACAGAGTTACCAGCGGCCAAACCACGGTTACGGCCTTTGTGCATCTTACGGAAYTTCATGCGTTTTGGTTGTAACATGATTAGCCCTCTCGCTTCGCGTTGCGGCCTTTCTTCTTAGGTTGAGCTGGCGCAGCCGGCTCTTGAGTTGTAGGTAAACCACCTAGAACTTCACCCTTGAAGATCCATACTTTAACGCCGATGATACCGTAAGTCGTTGACGCTTCAGAGGTTGCGTAATCGATGTCCGCACGGAAAGTGTGCAGAGGTACGCGACCTTCACGGTACCATTCAGAACGTGCAATCTCTGCWCCGCCCAAACGGCCGCTAACTTCAACTTTGATACCTTTGGCGCCTAGACGCATCGCGTTTTGAACTGCGCGTTTCATAGCACGACGGAACATAACACGACGTTCCAGCTGGCTTGAGATGCTGTCAGCTACCAGCTGTGCATCAAGCTCAGGTTTACGTACTTCTGCAATGTTGATCTGAGCAGGCACACCGGCCAGCTTAGACACATAGTTACGCAGCTTTTCAACGTCTTCACCTTTCTTACCGATTACAACGCCTGGACGAGCAGTGTGAATAGTCACACGGATGCTCTTAGCAGGACGCTCGATCACGATTTTAGAAAGTGAAGCGTTCTTTAGTTGCTTAGTCAGATACTGACGTACCTGATGATCGTTATACAGGTTGTCTGCATAGTCTGCAGTATTAGCGTACCAGGTAGAAGTCCATGGTTTGCTGATACCCAGGCGTATACCTGTAGGATGTACCTTCTGTCCCATTATCTACTCCTAGTTATCCGCTACAACCACAGTGATGTGACTGCTGCGCTTGAAGATACGATCAGCACGGCCTTTAGCACGTGGCTTGATACGTTTCATTGTTGGACCTTCGTCAACGAAGATTTTCGAAACGCGCAGTTCATCAATGTCTGCACCTTCGTTGTGTTCTGCGTTGGCGATGGCTGATTCCAATACTTTCTTAATCAGCGCTGCGCTTTTCTTTGGGCTGTACGTTAAAAGCTCAAGAGCCTTTTCTACGTGCAGTCCGCGAACTTGATCCGCAACCAAGCGTGCTTTTTGAGCCGACGTGCGGGCAAAACGGTGTTTAGCTAAAGCTTCCATTTCCTACCCCTTAACGTTTGCTTTTCTTGTCCGCGACATGGCCGCGGTAAGTACGCGTTGGCGCAAATTCGCCCAACTTGTGGCCGACCATTTCGTCACTWAYRATGACAGGTACATGTTGGCGACCGTTATGGACCGCAATGGTCAACCCAATCATATCTGGGATGATCATAGAACGACGAGACCAAGTTTTGATTGGTTTACGTTCGTTCTTTTCCACTGCAGCCTCTACCTTCTTCAGCAAGTGAAGGTCGATAAATGGACCTTTCTTGAGAGAACGTGGCATGGTGAATCCTCGCTATTACTTGTTWCGACGACGTACGATAAGCTTATCAGTACGCTTGTTGCTTCGGGTTTTCTTACCTTTRGTAGGAACACCCCAAGGAGTTACTGGGTGACGACCGCCAGAAGTACGACCTTCACCACCACCGTGTGGGTGGTCTACCGGGTTCATGGCAACACCACGAACGGTAGGACGAACACCACGCCAGCGTGTAGCACCAGCTTTACCTAGTGAACGAAGCATGTGCTCTGCATTGCCCACTTCACCAATGGTGGCGCGGCAATCAGATAATACTTTACGCATTTCGCCAGAACGCAGACGTAAAGTAACGTAGTTACCGTCGCGCGCCAGGATCTGTGCGTTAGCACCAGCAGAACGTGCAATTTGTGCACCTTTGCCAGGCTTCATTTCAATTGCGTGAACAACAGTACCTACTGGCATGTTGCGCATAGGCATAGCGTTACCCGCTTTAATTGGTGCGTTAGAACCTGACTGAACAGTGTCACCAGCCTGGATGCCCTTAGGCGCCAGGATGTACTTACGCTCACCATCTGCATACAGAACCAAAGCAATGTTTGCAGAGCGGTTTGGATCATATTCTAAACGCTCAACTTTCGCTGGAATGCCGTCTTTATTACGCTTGAAGTCAATTACACGATAGTGACTTTTGTGACCACCACCGATGTGACGTACGGTAATACGACCATTGTTGTTACGGCCGCCAGACTTGCTGTTTTTTTCCAGCAGAGGTGCATAAGGTGCACCTTTGTGCAGATCAGGGTTAGTAACCTGAACTACGTGACGACGACCGGCAGAAGTTGGCTTAGCTTTCAATAATGGCATTTCTAATCCCCTTCTTACTCAGCRCCACCGACAAAGTCGATGTCCTGACCTTCTTTAAGCACTACGTAGGCTTTTTTCCAGTCGCTGCGTTTACCGAAAGACATACCGTGACGCTTGGTTTTACCCTTAACGTTTACAGTACGAACACCTTCAACCTCAACTTCAAACAGTTTTTCAACTGCTGCTTTGATTTCAGCTTTGTTCGCGTCTTTAGCTACTTTGAATACTACAGTGTTGTTCGCTTCAGCAGCCATAGTTGACTTTTCTGAAACGTGAGGTGCACGAAGCACCTTCAGTAGACGTTCTTCGTTCATGCTAACGCCTCCTCAAGCTGTTTAACTGCATCTGCAGTAATCAGCACTTTTTCAAACGCGATTAGGCTTACCGGGTCGATGCCTGCAACGTCACGTACGTCAACTTTGTATAAGTTGCGTGCCGCTAAGAACAGGTTCTCATCAACCTCTGGAGTCACGATTAATACATCGTTCAGTTCCAGATCGTTAAGCTTAGCAAGAAGAGCTTTAGTCTTAGGTGCTTCAACACCAAACTTCTCAACTACAACCAGACGCTCTTGGCGAACCAGTTCAGATAAGATGCTCTTGATCGCACCGCGATACATTTTCTTGTTAACTTTTTGGTCAAAGTCACGAGGCTTTGCTGCGAAAGCACGGCCACCGCCAACCCAGATTGGGCTGCGAATAGTACCAGCACGTGCGCGGCCAGTACCTTTTTGACGCCATGGCTTCTTACCACCGCCGCGTACTTCAGAACGTGTCTTCTGCGCTTTAGAACCCTGACGAGCAGCGTTGCCGTAAGCTACAACCACCTGGTGAACCAGAGCTTCGTTGAATTCACGTCCAAAGGTCGCTTCGGATACTTCAAGAGCGCTTTGCGCGTCTTTCAATGTTAATTCCATCAGTTCACTCCCCAGACGTTACGCTTTAACAGCTGGCTTAACGATCACGTCGCCGCCAGTTGCGCCAGGTACGGCACCTTTAACCAGTAACAGGTTATTTTCTACGTCTACACGTACTACTTCCAAAGACTGCGTAGTCACTTGCTTGTTACCAAGCTGACCAGCCATTTTCTTGCCTTTGAATACTTTACCTGGTGATTGGTTTTGACCAATTGAACCAGGAGCACGGTGTGACAAAGAGTTACCGTGAGTCATACGCTGTGAACTGAAGTTCCAACGTTTGATTGCACCAGCAAAACCTTTACCTTTAGACGTACCAGTTACGTCAATTTTCTTGGTGTCATTGAAGATTTCTACAGTGATTTCACTGCCAACTTCAATGTCTGCACCTTCGTTATCTTCCAGGCGGAATTCCCAAAGACCACGACCAGCTTCAACGCCAGCTTTTGCAAAGTGACCTGCAGAAGCTTTGTTTACGCGGTTCGCTTTTTTGGTGCCTGCAGTAACTTGCAGTGCGCGATAACCGTCAGTTTCCTCAGTACGAAGCTGAGTAACGCGGTTTGGGGTCGCTTCAATAACAGTCACAGGGATCGACGTGCCATCTTCAGTGAAGATGCGAGTCATACCCACTTTACGACCGAYTAGACCAATCGCCATTGTTATAACCCTCTTCTATTAGCCCAGGCTGATTTGAACATCAACGCCGGCTGCCAAGTCCAGACGCATCAGAGCATCAACAGTCTTGTCAGTTGGCTCGATGATGTCTACCAAACGCTTATGAGTACGGATTTCATATTGATCACGCGCGTCTTTGTTAACGTGCGGAGAAATCAGAACTGTATAGCGTTCTTTGCGAGTAGGTAGAGGAATAGGACCACTTACCTGAGCACCAGTGCGTTTCGCAGTTTCAACGATTTCAGCCGTAGACTGATCGATCAACTTGTGATCAAACGCTTTCAAACGAATGCGAATTCTTTGATTTGGCATCGATTAAGCTCCAATCGAAAGAACAAAAAAATCATCTTCTCACTCCCCTTCGTACGGGATGAAAAGATGTGCGTATAAACCAGTGATTCCCAATTGGAACCTTGTTCTTTGTTTCTGACACTCCCGCGACATCAACAAGACGTTGCTTTGGCGACCACCCTAAAAGCAGTGTGGCTGCGGCCGAAACCATGTCCTTTATAAAGATATAGAGGACAAGTGGGCGCGAATTATACAGATTGAGGGAGGTATTGCAACCAGTGATTGTGATTTAAGTGAAGTTTTTTGCGTCTATAGCGTTAGTTTGGGTTAAGTGACTTAAAACTGGACTTCGGGACATTACCCGTCACACTTTTTTACTTTACGTTTATCGTTCTTACACACCCCAAATCCAGGAGTGACCAATGAAAATGTCAGAAAGTGATAAACGTAAATTTGATCGTTTTGCTAAGGCAATGTTTGTATGTGCAGTCTCGATTGGCATGTTTAATATCGGGTATGCTCAGTTCTTCTTAGATATTTCAATTTTCGAGAACCCAATAACTAATACAGTTCTGTTGTTCATACTTATAGGTATGCAAATTGATTCAAAATCAAAAGGGCAATAAACCGTCTTACGGCCAGTTACTTTGTTTGTATCCGCTGATTAATCTAAATCTGCTTATAACAAGCGCTAATCTTACAAATTTTGAGGAATCAATATGAAAGAACTGACACACGAACAAATTCATCAAGTAACTGGAGCTGGCATTTTAGAGGTCATTGACGAAACCTTATATGAGGTTGGGTATAGTGTAGGCTACTCAATTACCTACTTTTACACCAACGTAATGATAAGCAATGGCATTGTTGATGATTTTGCAAACACATTGGGAGAATAAGTATGAAGCATATGCACGTAAAGCCTCTCAATGAAGAAGAAATGGCTGTGGTCTGTGGTGGGGTTTTCGCAACCACATTAAACAGAGTTGGTATGTTGGGCACATACATATCTATTCTTTCATGGGCTGAGAAGTTTGGTGAAGGTTTGGGCGATGGTCTCTATGACGGCCTTCATCAATAGTTAAATGACGACGTTTTAATTGTCATTAATTTTTACGCTATTCAATAATTAAACAAGCCGGATTATATTCCGGCTGTATTTATTACACTCTCTTTTTCCGCTTTTACCGAAAGCATTCCGGTTATTAATCGGCGTCCAGATAGGTCGTCATTTCCTCGTGAATGCTATTACGCATTTCCATGAGTTTAACCGCGGATTCATGCTGGCGTTTGTCCTGATCGGTCTCTGGTATCCATTCCGGCACTTTTGCTGGCTTGCCGTTTTCATCCATCGCAACCATGACTGCGATACAATGGGTACACAATTCACGTTCTGCACTTTTGGGATCACCAGCACGGACATGAATACGCAAGTGCATGGACGTTCTACCGGTGTAGATCACCTTGGCGTCAACTTCTACCATGCTGCCAACTAATATCGGTTTCACAAAGTGCATCCCACCAACGTAGGCAGTAATACAGTAGTTACCGCTCCAACCTGCTGCGCATCCATAAGCACATAAATCTATCCATTTCATCACGGCCCCACCGTGCACCTTACCGCCAAAGTTTACGTCTGCGGGTTCTGCTAAAAATCGAAGGGTTAACGATCGTTCTTGTCCGGGCATGTCTTTTCCGTTTATTTATTGTGGTTGTGTACGCATTAGCTACTTAGATTTATCTTTCACAATCAATGTATCGGTATTTTTATCCATCGTAAATACACAGACACCAACCATTAAACTTTGGTTCTATTTGGCCACCGAATATAAATAAAACGCTATACATGCCGAGCCTTGTTTGATTAACTAGATCAAAATTTAACCAAACCTTTTCGTTTTACCGAATCTCCAAATGTAGGTCTGAGACTATTGTTGTTCAATTTATTAAGACCAAATGGAAACCAGGTTGCTGTGAGTGTAACAATGGAAGTACCAAAGTCATTCAGCCTCGTACCAAAGAATATTATGCTCTGCATAGGGGCGGCTGTGTGCTGTGTGTTTCCCAAGGTAGTGCAAGCGAATACCTCTGTATTATCAGAATTCACTCATAACGTTGGCCAATTGCAAGCCCGGTGCGAAGCACTTGATGTATTGCTAGCTGATGTAGACCGTAACAAGCAACTACTCGACAAGCGCATTGAATTGCAACTTTCACGTGCTGATACCGAACAAAAAGACAGCCTATCCTCACTTAAAGCGGTTCAGGCTAACCTCACTATACTCGCAAACAGTTTTAGCCAGCGTTACGAGCAATGTGAGTCCACATTGGAGCTATCCGAAACTGAATTAGCCGATCAGGAATTTAGGTTGATTGATACGCGCTTCGCAGACAAAGTAGCTGCCATTACGACCCCTCGGGACATTACAGTTGAGCACCAGGAATATTGTAGTGCTGATGAGCGGAAAGTCCTGTGTCGAGCGCGTGGTGAACAAATCGCTAAACGCATCGCCGCGGAGCGAGGTGGTGAAATAGCAGTAAGCTCTGTCTCCAGAATGTCCGACTTCGAGATTGAAGAGGACTTGGTTATCTCCAAATCCGATTCAACGTTAAGTGATATGGATATCAGTACTGAGTTTATGGAAACGGATGCTAACGAACGATATTGGACAATTGAGCTGACGACGTTAGTGGCTATTACGCCCAGGGAAGCCTCGTTGGCAGAGCTGAAAGACACCATTACAGACCAGGTACTGTTGGACTCAGGGCTACAAGTCAAACAGGCCTATCGTGCCAGTATGGAAAACGCTGTAATTTCAGACATTGATGGCTATCAGGATTTCTTGTCGATAAAAAACCACATCAGTGCTTTGCTCTCTGCTCAGGCTGATGCCGCGACACAAGCAACCAGCAAACAGTATTTTACGCAGGCGCAGTCGTTATTAACCGCCTTGACCTATGACAACGTTGATGCAACCAGCTCCAGTTACCAGCTTTTGATCAAGAAGCAGCCTTCGTTAGCGAACTACCCGGTATTTGTTCAATTACAAAAAGAAATAGAAAGTACGGAAGCCAAGCGCACTCAATACAACCGTATCCAGACGCAGCTTATGACCGCATTAGAAAATGGTATGACTAACGGCCACACAGACGCCTTCGGGCTATACAACAACCTGATTACGCTGATCCCCCAACACACAAACAATGCCGGCAATCTTCAACGATGCATCAAAGCGGTGACTAACGCCTTCAATACAATGCCTCTGAAGGACAGCCTTAACCTGACCAATATTGCCATTAACCAATTAGGTATTCACGAGCAACTGGTAGAACACAAAACGATGCTGTTGGGCCAATTAGATACACAGAAAAAGCTCGCACTCTACAAACAGTTATTTCAAAAGTCGCTGCAACAGGAGCGTTATTTTGAGCCTTTTGAAATTAGCGCACTGTATTACCTGAACAAAATAGAAACACTGGGAGTGGAAAACAACCAGTACAAGCAGACCAAAGATTTATTACTTCAGTCGATTGACCGTTTTATAGAAGAAGACGGCAATCAACGAACAACAGCACAACAAATTGATGTGCTGAGTAACCTGATTAATTTTTTTACCGACATCGACAGCAGTTACATCGTACTGCTCGACAGAAAACAACAACGCCTGCAGGAAGAAAAAAACAAAAAGAAAAAGCGCCCCATCGTTACTGGATTTTAAATTTTCTCAATTAAGGAAAGAGGATTACGTATGATCAATAAGAAACTGGTAGCGTTATCTACCGCGCTTTTAGTTAGCAGCAGTATTGCTGATGAAATCACGATTATTCCCAGTATGGAGTATGGCCAAACCCATTACTCACTTGGCTTCAAAGGTGATTTCCCGCTCCCCGTGGGTATCACCGAAGTAGACAATAAGTTTTCAGAGTCTGGAAGCGTTTATAAATTCAACTTAACGTTCGCGTACGGCAAAATGTACCTCGATCTAAGCTCTTCTGTTACTGCAGACATGCAGTTTGTTCAGGTGGTCCCGGAAGTACCAGCCGTAGAAAGCTGGGGCGGAGACCGACAGGAATATACAGTTACAGCCGGATACAGCCTTTTTGAGAGCGGTTCCGTGTTCATTGGCTACCGCAAAGGAAAGTTGAATTCTAAAGGTATTGCGAACTCCACTTTTCTATTTGAATCTGATGGGCCGTTTGTCGGTGCTAATTATGGCATTATTGCTAATGAAGATGGCGTCCTGGCAGTAAACATCGCCTATGCCGATCTGGAAGCCTCTCTGGAAGAAACTATCTTTGGTTTCCCCATTCCCGCTACGGGCGGAGATGGAGATGGACTTAAGGCGGGAATTAGCTGGCGTGCTGAGCTGACTGAAAATTGGCGCTATTCCGTATCTGTAGACCGCTACAGATATTCCACTAACCTAACCAATCAATTCGGCGTAAATTCAGAAATGGTGGAAGAAGAATCGACAATAAAGGTCGGGATCTCAACCTCATTTTAGAGCGCATCATCCCTACCAACAAAATCCAGCATCCCAAGCAGGGGTAGCTGGTGTTGACATAGACTTCCAAGTCAGGAAAAAGCCGTGTAGGTTAGAGCGGTTAGGTTAAAGGAAGTTATGATATGGATACATCGCGTTACCCGACAATGCTCATGCTGTTAGTTGCCTTGGTGCAAGGCTTCTGCCTGTTAATTTTGCACGAATCCATTGAGTTTGAATTCTGGCCTGCGACGTCACCGACCTGGCTC
Source organism: Aestuariibacter sp. (assembly GCA_017794925.1). Classification (GTDB taxonomy): domain Bacteria; phylum Pseudomonadota; class Gammaproteobacteria; order Enterobacterales; family Alteromonadaceae; genus Alteromonas. The sequence continues at coordinate 414,011 of CP051238.1, forward strand.
TACGCACTTTATGCGTTGGTCCTGATTTACCCGACAATGTTATTGCTGGCGGCAACCAATGTGAATATTAAACGTCTGGCTGCAGCATCGGGGTTCGCGTTGCTTTGCGCATTATTGGCATATTATACCGGCCATCAGGTAGTGCCATTACCTCAGGCAAATGCAGAAGTGCTGCTATTACCGCTTTGCTTTTCCCTTGGACTACTCACCTTCAAAGCGTTGATGTATTTACAAGTCTGGGCCGACGACGAGGCCTTCGAATACCCCAAATTATTCAGCTATTCCTGGCGTAACCTGTTAACCCTGGGCCTCGGCCTGGCATTTACACTCGTCACCTGGGGCGTACTTATGCTCTGGGCAGGGTTATTCAAAATCATTAATATCGATTTCTTTTATGAGTTGTTTACCAAGGAATGGTTTTACTACCCAATACTGTCAATGGCACTGGCCTTTGGCATTATTCTGATTCGCAGCCTGACCGTCATTGTCGACACCATAAAGCGACTTCAACAATTGCTCCTGAAGTACCTTTTGGTGCTGCTTATTTTCGTATCACTACTATTTTTAGTTACCTTACCTTTCACCGGGCTTGCGCCTATTTGGGAAAACGGCCCGGGCAGCTACTTAATATTGTGGATGCAAGCCTGTATTCTGTTTGCCCTCAACAGCGTATACCAAAGCGATGCTGAAGAGCGTCCCTATGGACGGTTTTTACATCGTTTTATCTATTTTGGGATACTGCTTCTGCCATGCTACAGCGTACTGGTGTTTTACGGTCTCACCGAACGGATTGAACAATATGGATGGTCGGTGAGTCGCTACTGGGGAATGATTGTTTGGGCATTACTGGCGTTATTCTCTGCAGGCTACGTGGTGGGAATTCTGCGTTTAAGAGATGCATGGATACGCATGCTGGGTAAGGTCAATGTCACCATGGGATGGATATTTATGGTGACGCTTATTGTAGTGAACAGCCCCATCATGGACCTGCGCAAACTCACCTTACAGGACCAACTGGCGCGCCTGGCGTCAGGTACAATTGATATCGACGAGGTAGACATTCAGTACTTTGAGCGACAGCTTGCCGGACCAGGGTATGACGTGATTCAACAGTGGAAAAAAGACTACCGGGAAACCCACCCGGAATTCGTTGTACGCCTGAATCGTCTGTATACCTATAATCAACCGGTAAACAATGAAGACGACAAGCTGTTGGTATTAAGTAATATTGCGTGTCTGAATGGCTGCACTGCACCAACTGATCTGCTGGATCAGATTTACACGGACCGAAGTCAAAACCACTGGACACTGCTGAATAATAAACATATGTACCTAATGGAAGCCGACCCGAACAATGATGGCGAACCGGAGTACCTACTTCTGCAGGAAACCGCGAACGGATACCGTGCATTTTATTTCTATGCCAAGGTTCAGCAAAAGTGGAAAGAGTTGTCTATCCAAACCATTCGACCTGATCAAAACCAAGCCGAAGTTCCGTTGATTGAGTCGTTGGGAGCACTCAACATTGAATACAGCAAGCCAAAGTATCAGCAAATGCGAATAGGAGAGTGGACAATAGATGTGTCCGTAAAAGATAACATTAGCGATACTGATTAAGGCTTTTGCATCCAATAAAGACCACTATGCTTAGTTTTACAGGCGGTCACGGGTATTTACATAGCCTTTGACTTATAGACTATTGCCCACCATGTGCTTAGGGTATATGGTGCTAAACTGAAGTAGTTGTTATAGATACGGGTTTTTGTGCAGAGTGTTACAAAACCCCGCAAAGCCACTCAGCCTGTTGTATTTTCTTGCCGAGTGATTTGATCACCGTTTCCATAAAAATGTTGTAGTGTATGTCCGAACAAAATAATCAGCAGCAGGTGTTTAACGATATCAACACCATCCTGGCGAACAATCCAACGCTCATGGATGCTTACAAGGATCTCGAACCGCTGATTTTGGGTCTGTTTGATGCCCAGCGTATGAGTATTTTCCAACGTCGCCGTCAGCACCAGGACTTAGTGGCCCGATTTAAAACCGGTAAAGAAACCCTTGAAATCAAGGTCCCTATTAGCCCCCTTTCCATTGCCGGCTATGTTGCGCTCTCGCAGCGCTCGTTGATCATCTCGAACCCCTATGACACGGAAGAACTCTCGGCTATACACCCCCGTCTTCGCTTTGCCGACCGCTTCGATAAAAGCAGCGACTTCAGAACACGTAATATCCTGTGCGTGCCAATATTAAACGCCGGTGTAATGATGGGCGTCATGCAGATTATCAATAAGCAGCAAGGGCCTTTTACCAATCGGGATATGACCATTGCGAAAGCCCTGACTGAAGTCCTTGGTAATAAATTCCGTTATGAGTTAGGCGGCACCAAAAACCCGTTTGATTTGTTACTGCACGAAGAACTCATCAGCGAAAAAGCATTAAACGACTTGCAAGAGTCCAGTGCAGATATGCGCCAAACGGTACAACGATTAATGTCGGAATACCGTATTAACGAAGCCAAACTGGGAAACTCTTTATCTATTCACTATCAGGTGCCTTTTATTGCATTTGATCCTGACAAATTTCATCTTTTCCAGAGTGAAAGCAAACTCAATAGCTCTTATCTGAAACGCAATTTTGTTGCCGTCATTGCCGATGCCCGTGATAAACCCACTGTGCTTATGGCTGAACCCAATAATGCCTCGCTATTAATGGAAATTGAAAGCGCGCTTGGCATCGACAGCTATGAAATAGCAGTCGGATTACCTAACCATATTTTGCAGTATTTAGGTGACTCTGTAGGTGGTGGTGCACCGGGCGAAATGAGTGAAATCCTCGACGAGATAGGCACTTCGGCAGAAGAATCAGACGAACATATCGATGAATTGTCTGATGACGCCCCAGCTGTCGTTCGCTTGGTTAGCCGTATTCTGCACGATGCAAAAAGACTGAATGCATCAGATATTCACATAGACCCGGAAAAAAACGGACCGACACGTGTGCGTATGCGTATCGACGGTGTGTGTCGCGACATCAACCAGGTTCCCGCTTCTCACCACAGTGCCGTGATTGCCCGCATTAAAATTATGTCCAATCTGAATATCGCGGAAAAACGCGTACCTCAGGATGGTAAGCTGGCATTTCGCATGAGTGGTCAGCTGGTAGAAGTGCGGGTTGCCACCATACCCACCGTTGCTGGTGAAGGTGTGGTCATGCGGATTCTCGCCTCTGGTGGCGCGATGCCCATTGGCAAGATGAACCTTGCGCCTACCAATATGCAACGCCTTGAGGAAATGATTAAAAAACCTCACGGTATCTTACTGGTGGTAGGCCCGACCGGTTCAGGTAAAACCACGACTCTGCATGCTATTTTGGGCTACCTCAACACACCTGAAAAGAAAATCTGGACAGCAGAAGACCCGGTAGAGATCACCCAACCGGGATTGCAACAGGTGCAGGTAAGCCCAAAGATTGGCTTTACGTTCGCCAACGCGCTACGCGCGTTCCTGCGGGCTGACCCGGATATCATTCTCATTGGTGAGATGCGTGACAAAGAAACCGCACACGCGGGTATTGAAGCCTCGTTAACTGGTCACTTGGTATTATCCACGCTACACACCAACTCAGCACCAGAAACCATTACGCGTTTACTGGATTTGGGTCTGGACCCGGTTAACTTCTCTGACGCCTGTGTGGGTATTCTGGCACAACGTCTGATTAGAACCTTGTGTTCAAACTGCAAAGAAAAATACCCCGCCACCGACACCGATATGGCATTTATTAAACGCCAGTATGGCGAGCAATTATTAAGTGAACTAAACCTGCCTGAGCCTCTGGAACTTTATAAAGCCAAAGGTTGCGAGGAGTGCGGTGATACAGGTTATCGCGGAAGAACCGGTGTGCACGAGCTGCTTAGTATGACACCTGCGCTTCGCTCTATGGTGTATAAGGAAGCGTCGGTTGCCGAGATGAAACAACAAGCCATGGAAGACGGCATGCGCACCCTGGTTCAGGATGCCATCTTCAAGGTTATCAAGGGCGATACCGATTTAGCCCAGGTTCAAATCGTAGGTGGTGACTAGGCGCGTTTAACGCGGCCCGGTTCAGTCAGAACCGGGCCAATTCTCATGGCTACGATGTTAGTCGCAAGATGTGATAAATCTTACAACATACCCTTTCAACTTTAGTTTATAAAACATACTATAGCTTTTTATCTATTTAGTATTCACGGACCAAAGATGTACAGGGTACTCCAGCGACTCCTATTCTGCCTGATGTGCTGGCTGCCGCCCCACGCTCTAGCGACCTGTATTGTTGAAAAACCCGCCGGTCATGACATTGATTCTCCGATTCCATTGAATACAGGACTTATTGATATTCAGCTCCGCTGCAACCTGAATAGCCCGTTGGCGTTGAGCTTTCCTTTAGATATCGTCACCAATCCGAGAATATACACAACCTCCGACATCAATATAGTGCCACTAAGCAGTGCCAGAGCGGCCTACCTGCTGCCTGCCGGCGACTATTCGTTTACGTTGACCGTGCATGCTGAGCGAGCCCGGTTTCTTAATCTGCAGCTTGAACCCATTGCCCAATTCCAGCAACAAAACAGTCTTCACTTACTCACTATCAGCGGCTTTGCCGGCCTGTGTATTGCGCTGAGTTTGTATGTAGGCGTATTAGGCAGAAGCCTGCGCAACGAAGGTTTTTATGCATACAGTTCATACATCCTCAGTGCGGGTTTCTTTTTTGTACTTCAGGAAGGCGTATTAAAAGTTCTGTTGCCACATGCAGCGTGGTTACACAGCATTAGCCTAAAGCTGGTATTTGCAGGCTTAACGGTGTACACCGCGCAGCGCTTTATCAGCAAACTGCTTGAGTTCCAACTTATATTAAGGCGTTGGGAACATGCGTTAATACGCTATGCAGGTATTGTCATTTTGTTGCTCGGTGCATTGGCTGCACTCTTGCCTTCACCACTCAATCAATATGCAAGTCTGTTAATGGGCAGTTTAACCGTGGTGGCAATGGTTGCGATATCCATTGCGACGGTGTACGCCATTGTTCGCAAAATTCACTGCGCAGGTCTGGTGCTGGCAGCATTATTAATGCTACTAGCAGCCATGATCTTCAGGGTGTATTTCCCGCATGTGAGCGAGTTTTTGCATCGCTACGCGCTTATTATTGCCGTGACCATCGAAGCTTTTTTACTGGCTGTTGCCGCATCGGAAAAAGTAAAGCGCCTGCAGAAAGACAAGATTGCTGCCCATATGAACGCTGCCAGTGACACGCTTTGCCCAGTATTAAACCGGCGAGGCTGGGAGGATGCAGCTAACCGCTTATTAAAACAACATCAGCGCGACGGTGGGTTTCTGGTGATGATGTTTATCGACATGAATGATTTCAAAAAAATCAACGACCAACACGGCCATGTAGTCGGAGATAATGCACTGGTTATCATGGCTAAAATTCTCAACGCCCAATGCCGACCTCAGGATATTGTCGGCAGACTCGGTGGCGATGAGTTTGTGATCATGAGCCATTGCCACAGTCGTAACATTGGCGAAAGAATGATTGAACGCATAAAGCGACGTCTACTCTCGCTGGAGTTGCGTATTGGTGAGATAACGCTGCCTGTTTCGGCAAGTGTGGGGGCACAAATCATAGACCTGCCCCACACTGATTTATCAACGTTGCTGCATCAAACAGACATGCTCATGTACGAGCAAAAACAACAGCAAAAAGTTATGGCTTGAGCACAATTTTGCCGAATACTGATGCGTCGATATATCCGAGGTTCTTACTGCCATTTACTGCTTCCACGGCGTGTGATCCAACAAAATGCTCTCGCTCTGCGCTCCCATCATTATCACAGTACGCCAACATGAATCCAATGACTTGCTCAGCACTCAAAGCCAACGGTTCTCCTGGCGTTGCCTCTGTGAACGTATCGGGGAATATCTTAATACTCACTTCCCAGGTAACAGGGAAAGGCGCTTTGTCTGAACGGGTCCAGCGACTTTTTGCATGGTCGTTCAGAATCACGTAGTTTTGCGCTTCACCTTTGTCAGGCCCAATGTCCAGAACATTACCATCAAGTGCAATATGGTAAGCAAAGGCATTGTAACTGGTTAAGTGGTTACCACCTGAGGCATCAGCATCGATAAAGATTTCCAGGCAATCATCGTCCCAGTATTTGTCTGTCGGATCGGGGTGATTGTCCCACAAAATGTCGTCAATAATTTCCGCCATTAAGTACAACTGGTCGTTATCCCATAACAACTTATAGCGACCCGAAAAGTCTTCAGGTGCAGGCATTTCACCCACCATTAGCTCTGTCATCGGCAGCCATTCAGCTTGCGCCCATGCGGCTTCACTCGCTACCCCATCAATAATAACCGGAGACGTCGCTTTAGACACTTCAATGTCTTCTGCATACACATACGTGCTCGCCATTGCAGCAATTAGAGTGCTTTGCAGCACTCGCGTTGTGGTTGTTTTTACGATGTTACTCAACGTGCTCATTTTACTTGTGAAAGGAATTTTATTATTCAACACCTGCTCCTACCGCTCTGGCCCTTACAGGGCATCCAAGCCTTTTTCACCGGTACGGATGCGAATCACTTTTTCCACGTCCGTAACAAAGATTTTCCCATCACCCACCTTACCGGTGCGAGCTGTGGAAATAATTGCCTCGCAAACCCGATCAAGCATATCGTCAGCAATCACTATCTCGAGTCTCAATTTAGGTACATAATCAATGTCGTACTCGGCACCACGGTACAACTCGCTGTGTCCTTTTTGACGGCCAAAGCCATGAACCTCACCAATTGTCAGTCCATTAATGCCAACCTGCGCCAGTGCCTCGCGCACTTCTTCTAATCGAAAGGGTTTGATAATTGCTGTGACTTTTTTCATAACCGAGTGATACTGGTACTAAATATGCTCAGTCTGTACTATTTATCACTGATTTACCAACGAATTTACCTTATCGGCACGTTCGGTGCTTGTGATTTATATTATTAATCGCCATATCGCGATTATGAAAATAATCAATTTTGTTTGAGGATGATTATGAACAAAGCGTTGTTATGTGCGGCAGGTTTCGTCGCCCTGTTGAGCGGTTGTACTACCTTACCCACCGAAAAAGAAATCGGCGAGGCGGATTACGGCAGTTACCCTACAGATTACGAATCCATTGTAAAAACTTACTATGGCTATCACCTTACTCACCCCGATTCGATTGACTATGCGGCCATTAGTAAACCTCGCCGGTATTGGTTGGGCAACGAACTGGACAATGTGTATTACGGTTACCTGGTATGTGCCACGGTTAATTATCGCAATATGGTGGGCAAAGATACTGGCTATAACTCACATGCTTTGCTCATTCATAATGGCCTGGTAGTTAAATACGTAGAAGACGGTGAGTGGTGGGGCAAACCCCTGTGTAAATAAATACAGCCCATTCATCTAATTGCCCCGATTTAACAGTCTGATCATCGTGTTACTTGCAAGTCGGGGTGACTGCCGTATGATAAGCTATTCTTCTGCAAATGGACCAATTCAGCATGCGTTGTTGGGTTTTGCTATTAGTATTGTTGTCATGGGGAGCGCAAGGTGAAGACGTCCTGCGATCCGCTGTGTCGACCAATTTCCCCGACGGTTTGCACACCCATTATCTGGCCTACATTGCCAACAAGCTGGGTGTAAAAAGCGAAGTAGCCACTATGCCGTATGCCAGAAGGTTACTCTCGGTTGATAATGGCACGCTGGATATTATGGTCGGGGTATCAAATACCGCCCCTATCGGCGAAAATACTGACCGTATTGAGCCGGCTTATGAGTCACTTAGTGTGGCTATCTTTGTTTTGGCAGGCAATGAGTCCACAATCAGCTCCATTGATAGTTTTTATCAGTACAACATCAGCGTTACCCGTAATTCCAGCCGACAAACGATCCTCCAGCATATTCCAGACAATCACATTATTCCTGCCGTATCGCTGGAACAAAAAATAGATCTTCTGCTGAAAGGCAGAATCGATTCATTTATGCATGTTAAGCAAAGTACGCTTACCACACTGATCACGCAGAATCTGTACACAAAAATTCGCCTGGCAGAGTTTCAGCCTCCCAAGGAATATGAACAACACATTGTGATTAACAAAAACTCCTGGCTCTATCAGCGTAAATACGAACTTGAACAAATCATTCGTGATGGCGTCGCCAAGGGCGACTTTGCCCATATTCGCTACCGGTTCTATAAGTCGGAAAACAAGTAATCACTGGCATCGTTGGTTGTTTATGCTCCGTTGTCCTTTGCATTCGAACTAGCCTGACTAAATTCCATCTGTGTAGGTAAGCACCCGTATTCGGCTTTGAAGCAGCGGCTAAAATACCCCGGAGAGCCGAAACCCACCTCTAGCGCAATCTGCGTAACCTGCATACCATCCGCTAACATAGGTAAACACTTCTCCAATCGAAAACGCTTTAAGAACTGCGTAAAGTTGTCTGGCATCAATTTGGCCATCGTTCTATTCAATTGTCTTTCACTCATCGCCAGTGCAGATGCAGCGTCGCTTCGACTGAAACTCTCCTTTTGATAATTGCCTTCAACCACAGTTAACAGACGCAAAATAAACGCTCTCTCCTTATCTGAGGGCGCTTCAGGAATAATGGATTTAACGTAATCAGATTGAATGTCTTTGAGGGCATTCTGTGGTGATAGGGTGTGTTGCTGGCCAAGGGCAGAAATAGCCAACTGGTTTTCAATTCTGACTATTAATTCTTCTCTCTCCACAGGCTTGTTCAGATAATCATTAACCGTCGCCTTAAACGCTTCATTTCTGCTTGCTTTACCGGTTTCGGCTGTAAGCAATATAATGGGAATATCTTCAAACCCGTCTAATTCTCTCACCGCGCGTGTTAGCTCGATGCCGCTCATACCAGGCATTTTCAAATCCGATAAAATCAAGTCAGGCTTTAATACCACCAGCATGGCGAGCGCCTGTTCAGCGCTGTGTACGTCATAACACTTGAATTTGTCGCTTAACATGCCTGTAATATAATCAGCAGAAGGCTCGCTGTCGTCTACAACCAGCACCAACGGCAAGGTGCTCGCCCTGTACTCAACAGCAGGTTCTGCTACCGCACAAGCTTTAGCGTTGTCGACATCAGCTTGAAACAGGCATTCCTTTTCCTTTTGTAAATCAGATTCCGAGCGCTTTACCGGTATATGTACTGTGCAAGTAGTACCTACAGACGGCTCACTGTGAATTTCCAGCCAACCATAATTCGCAAGCACTAATTCATTGACCAGGTTCAGGCCAATTCCCATGTGCGGCATACCGCGATTATTCGCACCTGCTTCAAATCTTTCTGCAAGCAGTTTCTGCTCTTCTGGTGTCAATCCAACACCGTTGTCGGAGACCGACAGATGTATCTGGCTTTCAGACTCAGATACCTGCACTTTAATAAAGCCGCCTTCTTGTGTGTAGGCAATCGCATTGTCTATCAGCTGATGAGTCATTTTTTCAACAGAATCCTCTATCAGCAACATGGGGTATTTAACCTTGCTGTCAAATGTCAGTACTTGTTGCTTAGACGTTGCCTTGGGGCGCATAGACTCAATGACATACTGGACTGATTTAGTCACATCGTATTCAACCAACTCGTGTTGAGTGATCGAATCGACTCGCTCCACTTCTGTAAACTGTTCAACGATAGAACGAATCCGGCTGGTGTGCTGATACAGCGTATTAAGCGTTTCTTTTTCTTCCAGGTTGCTGGACTTCTGCTTCAGGTCTAACAATGGCCCCATCAGCAACATCACCGGAGTTCTGAGTTCGTGGGCAAGATTGCGAAATAGCCGGTCTTTCTTCGCAAGTAATTCAGAGACAGAGTCATTCATTTCCTGTAAAGCAGATTGCTTTTGCTTAATGATTTCTGACAACACCCTGTTCTTTTCTTCCGCATAGCGTTTGGCAAGATAAACAAAGCCCGCAACCAACATAATCCCAAGTAACACATAGCAACATATGGCCTGCCAGGAAAGCCAAACGGGTCTGGCAATCTCTACTAAGAAGACCGACACCGGCTGTTCCGCTGCACTCTTTTTGTCTACCACACGAATTTCAAACTGAAATGCACCATAAGGTAATCCGGAATAAGTGATAGTGCCGTAATTTGTAGGCAACGTACTCCATTCATCATGAAATCCCGCCAAACGGTATTCCAAATGCTGTAAATGTGCATATTGAAAATCAGATGATGCGAACGAAAAGGTAATTTCTTCAGGCGCTTTTTCGAACGCCGTTGCTAACGACGTCGTATCCAAAGTGACGAGCTCGCCTCGTTGAGTGCGAGTCTGAACGTCTACCACTCGCGCTCGTGACTCGTGCGCCCTTCTGCGCAGCACGTAACTGAGCATTTTTTGGGTATCGATGACATAGCTTAGCTGGTCACCCACCAGTAATAATTTGTTGTCATTTAAAGCCAGAATGCCCTGATAATTAAAATCGTTATCGATGACACCATCGCTACTATCGAATTCAAACGAAAAGTCCTGATTAACCAGCATTAAGCCTTTGTTAGTCGCTAGCCAATGATTTCCGTCCTCGTCCAGATGTGCATCACGGATAAAGCGTGGAATACCACTATTGGGAAAAGCTTCTGTCAGTGTCTCATCTGCAAGCGAAAATTGCTTAAGCCCAGATCCAGACGTACACATATAAAGTAGTGCCGTTTGCGTATCCTTGTATAGGCAATAAACAAAGAGCCCTTGTAAGGCGTCGATTCTGTGCTTAACCCAAACACCCACGGTATCGCTTTCATACAATGTGTTATTTTTGTCGAGTAGAACGATTTTTTCATCACTATGTACCGTGATGTGCTTAATACCTTTGGGGGCATTAGCGTGCAGTTTTACAATGCCTTCCTGAATAGTAACGAAACCAGCATGACTGCTTTTTTGGAAGTATAAATAGGTTTGGCCCTTGAGATTAAAGGAAAGCGGGGCTATTGACTGACAATAGTTTTGCGGATCCTTTAACTTAGCTTTCTGTATTAGATTTGCGTTTTCGTAGTGATAGACAGAGCACGTTGAAGCATCAAACAGATCTCCTGTTGCCATGGTGACCGGCTCCGCATCAAAAGCTCCGCCCGACAACGCCGATAGTTTACCGGTCTCACCATTAAATAAGTGCCAGTTATCTGCAGTCTTTGCCATATACTGATTAGGCCCTACTGGCGCTATTGCGTAGATATCTTTTCTGAAAGGAAAGTCTGATTCATGAACATAGTCCATCGCCAGATCTGCGGGGTTAATACTTGTTAGGCCGAGTTGTGTAGACGCGATTATTAACTCTCCGGAATTCAACTGATGAATTTCCTGTACAGCTCTTATTTGATCAAACCCAAACTTTGGCCTCGCAAATTGAGGCTCTACAAGGTTTTGCAAAACCGTATCCAGTCTGTAGAAACCTCCTGCTCCAACCCACAAATCACCGGACTTACTTATAAATATACTTTCAACTTCTTGGTTACTGCCGTGCTTGTGCAATAGGGGATAAAAGACGGGTTGAGAATTTCCCAATTTATATACACCGCCAGTGCCACCAACATACAGTTCGTCATTGTACGCCTTCACATAAGTAATGCGTTTCAGAAGCGGTAGTTCAGATTCTCTGTTAATAGTATTTGTTATCCTTCCTGAGCTATCGAGGAACAATAAATTATTACGCTCTGCAACAACTATCTCTCCATGAAAAGAATCCGCTATATATACGCCAGAAAAACTTTCGCCAGAATCGAGACTATCAATCACAATTGTTTCGTTTGTCGATTTATTAACAATGGCGAGTCGATATATCGCAGCAACAACAATTAATTCATCATCAGTGGTTACCGACCATGCATATTTCGCTACGATATCTGGCAACTTAAGCTCGGTGAAATTTGAGTTCCGAAAATCGTATTGATACACCCCGTGGCCGTATTCCGAAATCCAGAGTTTCTGATCTTTGTCTTTATGAATTTTTGAAATGTAACCAACACCCAATGGGCTGTTTAGGTTAGTAAAATGTTTGGAATAGTCACCCGCGACCTCGAAGAAACCATTCTCAGCGCCAACAAACAAAAGGCCGTCTATTGATTCTAGTCCGCGTATTATTCCTGTAGATTCACCAGAAATTTTATTCTTTCCAACCCACGCAGGCTCTACAGATAACACTTTAGATACATGAACGATCCAAATTAAGACAATAAGTAAAAGTGTCCTGAATTTAACACTCCATGTCCCGAGCATCCATTTCTCTCCTTGAAATTTTCCCTAAAGTTGTACTTGCCTATTAACCCAATACACAAGGACTACAAGATGAATATAGAGCAAAATTCAACCTACCGCGAGCTATCAGAAGAAGACTGTACTATGGTTCAGGGAGGGGTTCAGGGGCATTCTTTATTGTTTGAGCTTGCAAACCTTGGCACTTTTAACCTCAACCCACTTGTTGAGCACGCAGAAAAGCCCGGAAACGAGTAAATTACTGACTAGCCAAAACACCAGTTTGTAACGCAGCGTGAATACATTGCGTAGTTTGTATGGTGTTTTTTCTTATTACCATAAATCCAAATTAGTATTTACGATCAATAACATAATTAAAACTGTCATATCAGTGTCACCCCTCCGTCACCGCACTGTCGTCACCCCTCACCGACTAGCACTGCTTCAATAGGTCCCAACATATCGCACGCAATTGATTTGCGTAAATCATAGGTAAGAGGACAAAATTATGGCAAGATTATCAACGGCTTCACAATCACAGCAGGCAACTATGGCTACCGCATCTTTTGTAAATGGATATTGGTTTTATTTTAATGATGGCGACACGGAAATCGCAGTGCATGGCTCAGCCTGGTCCGGTCGTGAAACCGTTTATCTCAACGACAACCCTGTCTCAGATAAACGCGAACTATTGAAGTTTTCCAGTGACCATGCATTTACCCATAATGGCTACGAATACCGTGTTAACTATCACCTGACTAATGTATTAACGGGCGCACTTGAGTGCACGCTGTACCGCGACGGTAAACTTTTTGCGTCGCAAACCAAAGGCATTCTGGGTAAATCCAGAGGGTCATGGCTGTTCATTTTAGGTATGTTCCTGGCGGGCTTAGGATTTGGCGCTGCCGCTGCCGCATTGGTTATGTATTTCGCCGCATAAGGAGAGTTCGGTGGAAATTAACGCATCGCATATTAAGGCGATTCGACAACAGCACCAATGGACGCAGCAACAGCTTGCCGATATGTGTGGTGTAAGCTTACGTACTATTCAACGCGTAGAAAAAGAGGGTAACGCAGCTCAGGAAACCGTGATGAGTTTATGTGCGGTATTTGAGGTACCCAGAGACGAACTGTTGATTGTACCCAGAGTCGACGAATCGCAATGGCAAACCATCAAAGTAGGCAATCAGTTTATTATGATTGCCGCTGCAGGGATTGGCGGGTTGCTTGCTGGCGCCGGGATCATGTACTGGATGATGGGTGGTTAATTTGGTCATTCCTTACGTGTGGCTGCAATAAGCCCATGCTATCGAGGTCTGTTTGAATCTGGTTTTGCTGCCCGGAATGGATGGAACAGGTAAACTCTTCGCGCCATTTACTGGCGTGTTGCCGCCCCAAGTGAATGTCACCATTATCCCCTCATGCAAGACGTCGGTGTAAGCTATGCTCAGCAAGCAGAACACATTGCAAAACAGATCAAGGTTAAAAGTGTCATCGTTGCTGAGTCATACTCAGGCATGATAGCCCTTGAACTAGCATCAAATAACCCGGACAAAATTGCTAAGCTCGTTTTTATTGCAAGTTTTATTAGTCGGCCGTCGTCGCTGTCCAGATTCGCTCACTGTATACCAAAACCACTTTTCAGCCTCGCTCAGAGCCGAAGTAAGTTCATTACCCATCTGCTTTTTGGTCGCTTTTCATATTTAACATTAGAAACCCTGTTTCATGACACTATGGATTTAGTGCCTATCCAGCTCCTGGCATTCAGATTGAAACAGATTTCGCAGCTTACCCCGCCTCATTTTAAAATAGACGTTCCTTGCCTCTGCGCTAATCTGAGCCGGGACCTGTTCGTCTCCCAGGAGGCTATGTCCCGTTTTTTAAACACCTTTAAAGACATAAACATTCAAACCGTTGAGGGTACGCATTTTCTACTTCAAACTAATCCACATGAATGTTGGCAAGTCATCCAATCATATCTATTGTGAGTCTGATCAGCGCTGAGATTACTACTCACACGCAACCTGATAAATCACGCTCTCGCCAAGACCCCACGAGAAAAAAGCAAGCGCTTACTTATATTGAAATCCCATAAAATCAGTGTGTCATATTTATTGTCATACTCCATGGCGTATGACAGGCGCAGCTAAGTCGTACGACTGTCGTCACGGTAAAGTCTAACTTCTGGTGTACTTGATTCCACTTCAGCACAACGCTGATTCAACAACGATAAATACGCATTGCAAATAGAAAAGGACAAATACCATGACAACTCAATCACCTTCAGTTCAGTTTAATATCACTACAGCCGCTACAGCGTCAGTATTTAAGGGATACCGGTTCGAATTTAGCGATCGGGATGTAAACATCGAAGTGCAGGCATCATCCTGGTCAGGAAAAGAATCTGTACGTATTAATGGAGAGCTGGTCTCTGACAAACGCGCGCTGACTGACGTTACCAGTGAGCACCTGATTACTCGAAAACACCATAGTTATCGTGTAGTACTTCGAATTACCAATATCCTTACAGGCAATGTTGAGTGCAAGTTGTACCGGGATGACCTACTGATTGGTGCCCAGCGTAAAGCCGTTATCGAAAAGCCCTACACGTCATTGCCGAGTGTTGTGAAAATAACGGCCGCAGCAGCCTGGACGCTGGCATGCGCCTTGTGGGTAACCTCAATATTACCTCTTTAATAGCAATCAGAGCAGCGTACTCAGTAGGCTGCGTCTTAACAACAGGCGATTTTTGGCAAATGCTGCCAATTAGTGGTGTATTGAGGCGACAAATACTCACGCTTCATTTTCCACTCAGGATGAATGCCTTTGGCAGCAGCACCTATAGTTTGACTACCATACCTTGAATTAATCGCATCCATACACTGCATGAGCCTGGGGTTGTGTGTTAGTTGCGCAAACATATCTGGCTGCTCGTGCTCAGTATCGATAATCTCTATGGCGCCTACTCCGCATTTGTGTAATAAAATGCCAGCTTTAAACAAATCCTTTGCGGCAGAGCTTGCCACTTCGACCAATGCTCTTGTGTCATTGGTCGGTTGAGCAAACCGGTGCTGGACAGCCTTGTGATATTGTCGTGTATTCGCAAACGGGTTAGCATGGGTGAACAGGGTCAACAAGCAGGCTTTACTCCCCTGCCGCCTCAACTTTTCCGCTACTTTTTCGGCATGCCAACAGAGACTCTCTCTTAGGTCTTGTTGTGCCGTCACTGTTCGTCCAAATGCCCGGGTGGAATAAATCTGCTTTTTATTCGTTCGCTCTGCGTCCCATTGAATACAGGTGATACCGTTTAGTTCACGTATCGTGCGTTCAAGTTCTACCGAAAACTGCTTCCGCAGCGCTTTCGGGTGAGCACTAGCCAAATCCCAGGCACTAAAAACACCTTGACCCTCCAGCCGGGTAGCAATGCGCCTCCCTACGCCCCATACGTCCTGTACATGCATGGCGCGCAACACATTTTCTACCTTTTCAGGGGAATCCAAAACCGCAATACCTTGTTGATCCCCGAGCCGTTTACCTGCAAAGCTGGCCACCTTTGCTAGTGTAGGCGTAGGCGCTATGCCCACTCCTACCGGTAATCGCAATTGCTGCCACACGGCTTGCTGAATGTCGGCGGCATGTGACAACCAGCCAGCACTTGGCTGCCAGGAATCAAAACGCAGAAAACATTCATCGATTGAGTAAACGTGTTGATCCGGGGCAAATTCGCCAATCACCTGCATCATCTTGTTCGACAGATAATCATAAAGCTCGTAGTTCGACGAGCGAATCACGGCATTGTGCCTGGCAAGCAGTCCTTTTACTTTGTAATACGGCCCGAATTTTTTTACGCCTAACTGCTTGGCATAGTCACACAACGCACAAATACACCCATCGTTATTGGTTAGCACTACGACCGGCCTGTGACGAATCGCAGGGTCAAACACCTTTTCGGCTGAGGCATAAAAGCTATTGGCATCGACTAACGCATACATTGGCTCAACCACCTTACGTACCTGTGCATACGTACCGAGCGCACAACAATACCTTCAACTTCAAACGTATCCCCCTCTCCTAATGCATAGGGCTGATGATCCAAGCCAGGAGAGAGCAAAACCTGTGACTTTCGGTCATAGAGCTTGCACACAAAGCTACCGTTTAAGTTAGCCACTATCACATCTAATGATGTGGGAGCGGCAGCGCGATCGACGATAAGCAAATCGCCATCGAAAATCCCTACGCCGGTCATGGAATCGCCCTGAGCCTGCCCAATAAACGTCGCATTGGGGTGCTCAATCAGGAGTTCATCCAAATCCAGCGCGAGTTGCTTGTATTCAGCTGCGGGCGACTCGAAACCGCTAATCCCTGCCTGTGCTGCGACTGGAATAATTTGGAGCATGAATGGGTACCACTTCACTGATTTAAATTTACTGTTTATTTATACAGTATTTTGAGCTACAGTGACAATGTATTTCACAACAACGGAGTTTTACCATGGCTATCACAACACAATATGTGGTCTCGCACAAAGGGGTAGAAAAGTTGGTTACTACCGATAAAAAAGAAGCAGATCAGTACGATAAAATGCTCGACGTTGCCGACAACCTGGCGGTTTATATTCAGGCAAAAGGCATTAAATTAAGTGACGACATTGCCGAAGATTTGTCGATCATGCTGGCAAAGAACAAAGACAACCTGGCCAAGCTACTAAAAGGCACAACAGCAGACAGTATTCTGTCTCAGGAAGGTGCAGACGTGGTAAAGCTGAAAGCTAACGGCTAGATTATGCGTGAGCTCTGGCTGCGCGGTGACGTTAATTACGACCTGAAACGAATGAGCACTGCTTGTCGCAGTGCCCGTTTGTTGCCTGATTAGAAAACGCTTTAAAGTTAAGGCCGAGTTAGCGGCGGTATTAGCCAATTTCGCCTTTAATATTGAAGCGTTTAATCACCCCGTTGACCTCACTAATCGTTGAGTGCAGACGCTCACTGGCAGCCAGGGACGCTTCGGAGCTGCGCTGGGTATCGGCTGCACCATCAGCTATTTCGACGATTTGTTGGTTGATATGCTCTGCCACCGAACTTTGCTCTTCTACGGCAGCAGACATTTCCATTGTCATATCGCTGATGCCTTTGACGGCGGTGTTGATTTCAGACAATGCCCGACGAGTCTCTTCTACGATTTCTGCACCTTGCTGCGCTGACTCCAAGCCGCGAGTGGACACCGTGACTGCCCGCTCACTTCGATTCGCCAATACCTGAATAATATCGTGTATTTTGTCAGTAGATTCCCGGGTTTTCGATGCAAGAGCCCGAACCTCGTCTGCAACCACAGCGAAGCCTCTGCCTTGCTCACCGGCACGGGCAGCTTCAATGGCAGCATTAAGTGCCAACAAGTTAGTCTGGTCAGCAATAGAGGAAATAATACTCGCTGCTTCGCCAATATCGCTGGTTGACTGCGCCAACTCGGTAACCGTCTTAGAAATAGATTCTACGACTTCCTTCAACTCAACAATGGCGGCAGCAGCAGACTCTGCTTTCTGATTCCCGGTGTTCACATTACTCGCTGCCATCTTGGCACTTTCTGCGTTGTTTTCAACGCGCTCAGCGACTTCCTGAATAGACTGGGACATTTGCGTTACTGCTGACGCTATTTGCTGCGTGGCCTGATTTTGCTGTACCACGGCAGAGCTGGTTAGCTCTGCTTGTTGATGAGTAGTGTTAGCAATTTCTTCTAACCCGCTGGCAGAGTCTTTTATACGAGTCAGTGCGGTTCGGCTACGTGCCAATTCACAGCCTAATACCAACTTCCCTCTGGCCACAGCTCCAAAGTCGTTAAAGTAGGTTTGTGAAACAACAGCGCTGTCATAGGAATCCGGGCTCAGTGATATCAGGTTCTCCCAATCACTTTCTGTAGATTTATATTGCCAAGATCCCATAATGATCAATATGACAGACGTTACTACCGCAGGTAGCCAGCCCGACATAAACGCCAAAAACGCTATCAACGGAATACCGGGCACCCAGTACATACTGAACTTTTTGATGAAATAGGCATACACTTCTAATGCGGGCGCGGCAGATTTGCCCTCGCGAATACGCGTATAACGTGCTTCTGCTCTTTCGATTTCATGCGCCAGTGCCGGTACGCGAACCGACTCATAACCTACAATACGGCTTCCCTCATAAACGGGAGTAACAAACGCTGAAACCCAATAATGGTCTCCATTCTTGCGTCGATTCTTTACCAGCCCCATCCAAATGCGACCCGCTTGTAGTGTCTGCCACATTTCCTTAAACACACCAGGGGGCATATCCGGGTGCCTGACCAGGTTATGGTTTTTGTTAATTAGCTCTTCCCGCGAGTAACCACTGACCTCAACGAACTCGTCGTTACAGTGAGTGATGATCCCGCGTTCATCCGTAGCAGAAATTAACCGATATTCTCTCGGAAATTTATATTCCCGCTGCGTAACGGGCTGATTATTACGCATAGTGTACTTGCTCCAACTCGACTAAGGGCTTGCTGAGGCCCATTACACAGAATGGCATCCGCCGAAAATCTGTGAATGATTGCAATATGGACATATAAACAACAACATATGTTTATACTAAAGTAGACCACGCTCTACGCGTTCCGCAAATTAATCGACGATATTTTCGTGTAAATGCGCTATTACGCGATAAGTCGAACAAGTTGGTTTCTAAAAACCAAAACAGCACCAAATAGGTGCTGTTTTGTGCGTGTTAGAATGCGTTACGTTTTAGCGGGTAAGCCCATTGCCAATCTGATCAAGCAAAGAAGCGACCTGACGGCTTGCCTCTTCCATTGACGCAAGTGCACTTTCACATGCGGCAGTGTCATTATTTAATGACGCGCGTACCGCCTGAACACCGAAGCGGTGAACGGATGCATGAGGTGCATCCAGGCGTTTAAATGCATCTAACTTGCCGGCTGGCTGATGAGAATTTTCACTGTACCATTTGCCCAGGCGACAACGCGTATGATCCGAGAAATCATCTGCAGATTTAGACGATCGCCCACAAATGACTGCATACACTTCAGACTTCCAGACCACGTGATCCAGTTTAACTGTCTGAATGAAAGTTTGCATACTGGCACCGCGAATGGCCTGTTCCATAATATCGCAGTGGGACACCATTTCGTCATAGTTGCCATTCAAACGGGTAACACCGTCAGCCAAATGCGTATTGTTCTGTTGTAATTCAGACACGGAAGAGACGGCTTTCTGAGTAGACTGGATAATGCTCTTTACCAGCTCCGATACTTCGTTTGCAGACTGGTTAGTTTCATTTGCCAGTGAACGTACTTCATCAGCTACCACACTGAAACCACGACCGGCATCACCTGCTCGTGCAGCTTCAATGGCCGCGTTTAACGCAAGCAGGTTTGTCTGGTCTGAAATACTGGTAATGGTAGACACAAACTTATTAATGTTATCCGCAGTTTCAGACAAACCTTCAATGCTTGTGCTCATCGTTAGCATCATTTCATTCAGGCCCGTCATATCATTAATAATCTGCTGTAGTGACTCTGAAGACTCTGAAAACAAACGCTGATTGTCGGCAAGGCTATCAGTCTGTGCTGATACCTGGTGGTAGGACTCAAGTACCGTTTCACGTATTCCTTCTACCTGGCACAACGAGTCCAACAGGCTTCCAATGAGCCCTTGGTCACTGCTATCAACTTGTTGAGCTGCAGCAAGATCTTGTCTTAACTGCTGGTTTTCCGCTTCTAATGAGGCGATACGTTGCTCTAAGTGAGATTGTTCTTTTTGAAGTGCAGTGACTTTTTGTAATGCACTGTCATGCGTTGAGCGAGATACGAACACAGACTAGGCTCCTTCTGTGGGGGCACATTATTATTAATGTTTATTATAGGTGTTATCGGCAGTAATCCCGGCTAGCATAGCGTTAATTCACCAGTAAATGCTACTCAGGACTACTGGTCGTACCTCTCAAAATAAGGCGGGGATCAACGACATGTGTAAATTCATGACTTCCTTTACCGTACACTCGATCCAGTACCCAGTGTGCTGCCATGGTACCAATTTGTTTTACCGGGTAATCAATTGTCGTCAACCCTGGAGTCAAATAGCTGGCAAAGTCAATATTATCGAATCCAATAACCGATACATCCTCAGGCACGCGTTTACCCATTTCTCTTAGTGCATTCATTGCACCGGAGGCCATTTCATCGTTGGCACAGGCTACTGCAGAAAATGGCTTTCCTCGCGCTACCAGTGCTCTTATACCCTCGGCACCGGATTTTGCCTGGAAATTACCCTCGTACATTAAGCTGTCATCGTAATTGATGTCGGCATCTTTGAGTGCTTGTTTGTGTCCAACCAATCGGTTGATACCATCAGCTTTAAACAATGAACCAGCAAGATAGGCTATTTCAGTGTGGCCAATATCCAACAAATGCCGGGCAGCCAGATAACCGCCCTTGACGTTGTCCAGACTAATACAATTATCATCAATGTCAGAAATATAACGGTTTACCACGACTAACTTAACCCCTTGTTGAACAAGATTAATCAGGTAATCATCGCTAACCGCTTCCACGTGCAAAATTAACGCGTCACAACGACGGCTTAACAAGGCTTCAATTTGCGTTTTTTCAATGGTTTCGTCGGAGTGTCCGGTAGCGATCAGCATGTGTTTACGTGCTTCACGCAAGGCTTGCTCGGTCCCGCCCATCATTGCGCCGAAAAAAGAACCATGCAGTTCTGGCACAACGTATCCGATAGTGTTGGTTTTATTTGATGCTAATGACGCAGCAACAACGTTATGCCGGTAACCCAACTCTTCCATCGCCGCTACAACCAGTTTACGGGTTTTTTCTTTAACGGTTCCGGTGTCATTAATGACACGGGATACCGTTGCCGACGATACCCCTGCTTTTTCACTTACCTGCTTTATGGTTACCATGTTTGTTCACTGTTTCTAATGTGTTGCGCTCAGGCGTGCTGCCTGAATTTGTTGCTGTGCTGCTTCTACTTGCTGAGTGTCTAATGTATACCAGCGCATAATTATCACAACCAAAACTGACATTAACGCAGGTAAAATACAAAATGAGAAGGCAATGCCGCTGTTTACGTGCTCTGACACGGTGCCAGCCTCATAACCATAAAAGGCCAGTAACCAACCTGACATTGCGCTGCCCAGAGCTACCCCGACTTTAATAAAAAACACCACGGTAGAATACGTAACACCCGTCAGCCTTACACCGCTTTGCGCTTCGCCATAATCAGCAACATCCGCCATTTTCGCCCATAGCAGAGGCGATGACATTTGGAGTAAGAACCCCCAGACAAAGTGAATCACTAATGCAAAAATCCACATGTTGATAGGTATAAAGTAGTTCACTACGCAGGCAATCGCTGAGCCAATCTGAAGTAAGACGTACAGACGAATCTTGCCCAGTTTTTTTGCCAGGGGATGAGCGAAAGCACAACCTATGAGTCCCCCTACCATCCCAATCGTCACAAATAATGTGACGTCTTCGGGCCGGTTTAGCACATATTTTACATAGTAAATGGCCAGCGAATTCCGCAGCAAAATACCGGTAAGTAGCACGACGCTAACCAGACAAAGCACTCGGCACTGGTCATTTCGCAACACCGACTTCAACTGTTCTGAAAGCGGCATGGAAAGGGGCTTTTCAGGCTTAAGGCGCTCTTCGGTACCGGCGAAACAAAGTAAAAACAATAC
This sequence comes from Aestuariibacter sp., assembly GCA_017794925.1. Lineage (GTDB taxonomy): Bacteria > Pseudomonadota > Gammaproteobacteria > Enterobacterales > Alteromonadaceae > Alteromonas. The sequence continues at coordinate 436,022 of CP051238.1, forward strand.
CATGCCCACCACCCCCATTAGCAACATGGTAAGCTGATAACCTTTAGCATCGTCTCCATCTCCGAAAGCGTCGACCAAAGGTAATGTAAACGAGGTAACAATGAGCCCGCCGATCATGGCAAATATAAAGCGATAAGACTGTATCGCAACCCGCTGCTCAGGGTCTGCGGTCATGACGCCGCCAAGCGCACAATAGGGAATATTAATCGCGGTATACATCAACATGAGTGCGATGTAGCTCGTCACTGCGTATACGAGTTTGCCCTGGTAGTCAGTATCGGGAGTGGTAAACGCCAATACACTGATAATGGCAAAGGGAAGGGCCAGCCAGAGTAAGTAAGGTCGGTAAGAGCCCCAACGCGTGCGGGTTCTGTCCGCCAAGGAGCCCATCAAAGGATCGGTTACGGCATCAATCAGCCTTACCAGCAAAAACATGCTTCCCACTGTAGCAGGGTTAAGACCAACAATATCGGTGTAGTAGTAGGTCAAAAACAGCATGACAGTCTGAAAGATAAAGTTACTCGCTGTATCACCTAATCCGTAAGCAACTTTTTCTTTAATACTGATCATACTGGTCACAACTCACCCATTAAACGCATTTTCGGCGCGTTAACCACTGTTTAAGCGCCAAGGCACTCTGTTTCGGAACACGCTGTTGCGTGTCATAGTCTACATACACAATCCCAAACCGCTTCAGATACCCTTCAGCCCATTCAAAATTATCCAGTAAACTCCACACAAAATAGGCCGTTACATTTACCCCTGCTTCCATCGCTTCAGCGACAGCGTTCATGTGATCCTGTAAATACTGAACGCGAACCGGGTCATCAACCTCGCCATTTATCAGCGCGTCATCACAAGCCATGCCATTTTCGGTGATTTGCACTGGTGGTAAATCATAATCACGGTGCAGCTGTAATAGCAAGTCCCTTAAAGCATTAGGAAATATTTCCCATCCCATCGCTGATACCGGCTTACCTTTAGCAGGAGGCAAAATATCGAAATAATCTTGACTACATTCTTTTACGAACGACCTGGTGTAATAGTTTACGCCCAAATAGTCGATAGGCGCGCTGATCAATGCTAAGTCGCCTTCATGGACTTCAGGCCGTTCTTCTTCGGGTAGCGACGCTAAGATATCCGGGTAACAGCCCGCAAGTACAGGGCGAACATACCAGTCGTTGTGATGATCATGGGCTAGCTTTGCGGCCGTTTGATCGTTTTCAGAAAGGCTCGCAGCATAGTAAGGCGTGAAGTTGAGGACAATTCCGCTAGTTACATCAGGTGCATTCCTGCGTAAAACCTGCATTGCCATGCCATGTGCCAGTAACAGGTTATGCGCCGCTTTTTTGCCGTATTGCTTACCTACCTTCCCTGGCGCGTGCACGCCCAATTCGTAGCCCAGGTACGCGCTGCAAAACGGTTCATTAAGTGTAGCGTAGCAATCCACCAGTCCGCTAAATGCTTTACTAACAACGTCGACATATTCCGCAAACTCACTGGCTGTTTGTCGATTGAGCCAGCCCCCCTGCTCTTCCAGGTATTCAGGGAGATCCCAGTGATAAAGGGTTACATACGCCTTCAGCCCTCTTTCTTTCAAGCCATTGAGTAGCGCGACGTAAAATGCCAGACCATCCTGATTCACGCTACCGCAGGCCTTTATTACACGGGGCCAGCTTACTGAAAAGCGGTATGCATCAAAGCCTAACGAAGCGACTAAATCAACGTCCTCACGCCACTTCGATATATGGTCACACGCTATTGCGCCATCTGAGCCATCTTTAACCGCCCCAGGCTTTGTACAAAATGTATCCCATATACTGGCTTCACGCCCTTCACGCCCCCCTTCTATCTGAAAGGAAGATGTCGCTACGCCTACTGGGAAAAAATCTGAGTTCAGTCTCTGATCTATCTTAAGAGTTTTAGCCATGGGAAACGCCTTACACACATATACAAAGTTTTGCTTAGCTTTTGCGGGTGATTATTCGAATAGATTTAAAGGAACCAAATCCAATTGTAAGCGCTTTCATTAAATATACAAGTTATTTACATTTTATTATGGATAAATTAACGACTCATAGACCAAATAACGTCAGGATTTTAGTAAATTAAGCCAAAATGCCAATTCGAGTGCGACACCAACGCCAATAATAACAAACGACCCTTCCTGAAATCCCAGGGTATAGCATGCTAACGCGCCTAGCAGGCAAGCAGCCAATACAATCCAACGTTTCATGCCAGTTTCCGATCAATAATGTGAATGATATCAGTATGAAAGTATTTAATATTTCTGTCTTTTCCAATTTGTAACAGCACATTACCTTGTACAGCTCACAGGAAGAAAAAAGCCTGTTAAATCATAAATGTAAGCGCTATCAAACATACTCAACGCATGCTGTAACCCCGTCAATAAAAATGGTCATAAAAATCCGTGTAACAAATTGAAAAAAAGTAATTTTTACATCAATCCACACCAAGACTAAACATCGAAAAATACCAGCATTCAACGTTGCTTCACCTTTGAATACACACAATCTCACAACAAAAATGTAAGCGCTTGCATTTTCGTATAATCGCCCTATAATCTCACAACAAAATATTAACATTCCAACTCATCAGCATGAGATTGGGTTTCGTATATTGCAATCAGGGCACAACGCTATGTCTATGCCATCAGCATCAACAACAACCGGGCAATCAGCCCCGCTGACCATGTCTACACTGGTCAGCCTGACATCACTGTTTTTCATGTGGGGATTCATTACCGCTATGAACGACATCCTGATCCCACACCTCAAAGCCTTGTTTGAACTGAACTTTACGCAAGCTATGCTGGTGCAATTTTGCTTCTTTGGCGCTTATTTTTTAGTGTCAGTTCCGGCAGGCAAGCTAGTTAGCCGGGTTGGGTACAAGAAAGGGATCATGGCCGGATTACTCGCTGCGGCGGTTGGCTGTCTCATGTTTATTCCGTCGGCCAACCTGGCACAATACTGGATGTTTTTGTTAGCACTATTTGTGTTAGCAGGCGGCATCACTGTATTGCAGGTAGCAGCGAACCCACTTGTGACCATTATGGGTAACCCTGATACTGCCTCTAGCCGACTGACTATGACCCAGGCTTTCAACTCGTTGGGCACAACGATAGCCCCTATTATCGGTGGTGTATTGATATTCTCTGCACATAGCGCCACCAATGCGCAGGCGGACGCGGAGTCCGTCATCGTACCTTACCTGGCGTTGGCCATTATACTAGCGGTTATGGCACTGCTAACACGTCGCCTCAACCTGCCGGCTGAGGCACAACCAACACAACTGGACGACAGTCAGGCTTCTACCGTATTACACCACCGCCACTTGAAATTTGGCGTAATCGGCATCTTTGTTTATGTCGGTGCAGAAGTATCCATTGGTAGTTTTCTTGTAAATTATTTTGGCTCCGCACATGTGCTTTCTATGCCGGAAAGTCAGGCGGCAGCTTATATTGCCTACTATTGGGGTGGTGCAATGGTAGGCCGATTTATTGGCGCAGCGCTAATGCAGCGTATTCAACCTGGTGTGTTACTCGGCTTTAACAGCCTGGCCTCTGTGGTGCTCATTGTGACGTCCGTGCTCACAAATGGTGATATCGCTATGTGGTCTATGCTGGCTGTCGGTTTGTGTAACTCAATCATGTTCCCAACAATATTCAGCCTGGCGCTGAAAGGATTGGGTGAACAAACTGCAAAGGCATCCGGTTTACTATGCCTGGCTATCGTTGGCGGTGCGCTAATTCCTTTAGTCCAAGGTGTCCTGGCAGACACCCTTGGTTTAACCCTGTCATTTTTACTACCTGCTATTTGCTATCTGTATATCGGTTTTTATGGCCTGAAAGGTTCAAAACCTGATCTACAGACTGGAGAATAACCATGCAAAAACGTTTAGCCATTTCGGTTGCAGCGGCTTTTGGCGCGCTGTTGTTGGGCGCTTGTTCCAGTAACAACGAAACTCGTTCAGCTTCGAGCACTGCAGCAGTACCAGATTACTGGCCTAACATACAATCGCCTATCGCTAAATCAGATGACGTTGAAAAGAAAGTCTCTGACATTATGGCCAATATGACCATAAAGCAAAAAGTTGCACAAATTATTCAGCCCGAGATACGCGATGTTACTGTAGAAGACATGCGTGAATATGGGTTTGGTTCCTACCTGAACGGTGGAGGTTCGTTTCCAAACAACAATAAGCATGCCACGCCGGAAGAGTGGATAGCTTTAGCAGAAGCCATGTATCAGGCATCGGTTGACGATAGTCTGGATGGAAGCAGTATTCCAACGATGTGGGGAACTGATGCGGTTCACGGTCACAACAACGTGATTGGCGCAACGTTGTTCCCGCATAACATAGGCTTAGGCGCAATGCGCGACCCAGCCCTAATCGAAAAGATCGCCAATGCCACGGCAAGGGAAGTACGAGCAACCGGAATCGACTGGATTTTTGCTCCTACCGTGGCTGCAGCAAGAGACGACCGCTGGGGCCGCACGTATGAAAGCTATTCTGAAGATCCAGAGGTAGTTGGAGCCTATGCACGAGCTATTGTTACCGGTTTACAAGGTGATATTAGCGACGGCAATATTGATGACCAGCACGTCATTTCCACGGTAAAGCATTTTGTCGGTGACGGTGGCACAGAACAAGGTGACGACCAGGGCAACAACATTGCCGATGAGGAAACACTGTTTCGCATTCATGCTCAGGGTTATGTAGAAGGTCTGGGAGCGGGATCTCAATCAGTAATGGCGTCTTTTAACAGCTGGCATGGCGAAAAGCTACACGGAAATAAGTACTTACTAACTGATGTTCTCAAGGACAAAATGGGCTTCGACGGCTTTGTGGTAGGTGACTGGAATGGTCATGGTCAAATCGAAGGATGCTCCAATGACAACTGCCCACAAGCCCTGCTCGCTGGCCTTGATGTTTACATGGCTCCCACGCCTACCTGGAAACCGTTGTTCAACAATCTGGTTGCTCAGGTTGAAAGCGGTGAAATCCCAATGTCACGCCTGGATGATGCGGTACGTCGCGTGCTGCGGGTAAAAGTGCGAGTAGGACTGTTTGACCTGCCTTCGCCAGCAAATCGCAGTTTGTCGGGAGATCGGTCTATTATCGGCCATCCGGATCACCGGGCAGTCGCGCGTGAAGCCGTGCGTAAATCACTGGTTATGTTGAAAAATAACAATAATTTACTGCCAATAGAACCAAACAGTAGAGTGCTTGTAGCTGGCGATGGTGCGCACAATATTGGTAAGCAATCTGGTGGCTGGACCATCACCTGGCAGGGTACCGGCAATGAAAACAGTGACTTTCCTGATGCGTCTTCAATTTATCAGGGCATTGAGCAGGTGGTCACAGCCGCCGGTGGTAGCGCTGAGTTAAGTGTCGACGGCAGCTTCAACGAAAAACCCGATGTTGCCATCGTCGTTTTTGGTGAAAACCCTTACGCAGAAGGCAACGGCGACATTGCAAATGTCGAATACCAACGCGGCGAGAAGCGCGATTTGGCGATGCTGAAACAGCTTAAAGCGGCAGGTATTCCTGTTGTTGGTGTGTTCATCACTGGCAGACCGCTATGGGTTAATCCGGAAATAAACGCCACTGATGCCTTTGTCGTGGCGTGGTTACCCGGATCAGAAGGACAAGGGGTAGCTGACGTGTTGTTTACCAACACAAACGGCGAAGTTGCATATCCGATGCAAGGCAAATTGTCATTTACCTGGCCTTCCACACCATACCAAAACCCCATTAATCGTGGTGACGGTAAAACGCCTCAGTTTGAATATGGCTTCGGGTTAACCTATGCCGACAGCAAAAACCTTCCGGTACTTAATGAAACCGTTGAAGCTGACAGTAGCGAAGCCGCGGACCACATTATCTTCCAGCAAAGCGTGCAGGCCCCATGGCAACTGGTTGCACGGGTAAGTAAAGACTCAGGAACGATGAACAGCAACGTACTGACTGTTGGCGATGTGACCATTCGCACAGCAGATCGACTGGTGCAGGAAGATACCTTGTTAATGCAATTTGCTGGAAACCAGGCCAAAGTCCATTTCTTTGCGCCATTCCCGGTAGACTTACTCGACTTTACGACCCCCAACTCCGCATTGGCATTTGACCTGAAATTCCAGCCTGATTCGGACATTCAGATGGGTATTGAGTGTGGTGATAATTGCGCAGGCATGGTGCCGCTTAATGACTTTGCTGTCGATACCAGTGATTGGCAATCTGTGGAAATTCCGACTAAGTGTCTTATTGAGGCAGGAGCAAATATGAAAGAAGTATACGCCCCGCTCAGCCTATCAGCTAAAAGCACCACCGAGTTGTCTCTGTCAAATATCAGACTGACACAACACGGGCAACCAACCACACACTGTCCTTAAGTTTTCATGTGCCCGGTGGCCATTGAGAGACCCTCTTGGCCATCTCCCAACCCGGCGGCGGTATTTGTGTGTTCAGGCCGCCGCTTTTTTATGTGTTAATGCCGCGCAGTTCGCAAGCAGTGGTGCTACATCAATACCAGCCTCCATTAACCTCGACTGTAACCAAGTTTTACTGACTCCCGCCTTACATTCTGCCAGCGCCCACATGTGTGCTGCTCTCGTCCCTGTGCGGCACACACTGTGAATGGCATTGTTACAGCCGGCCAGGACTTTTGCGAACATCGCTACTTTTTCTGCCGGGTATTCGCCGCTTTTCACGGGGATATACACATACTCAAGGCCTGCCTTTTCTGCCATTGCCGCTAACTCACTATCGCTTACCTGGAGCGGTTCTTCGTTGTCCGGGCGAACGTTAACCAGTACGCCTACTCCTCGTTTCCTCAGCGCTTTAAGCGTATTTTCATCGATTGGGCCTGACACACTGAATTGTTCTGTAATCGTTCGAAGTTGCATAAACACCTCCTACAATAAGGTTTTAAGAGCTGAAATAAAGATTGCGATACCCATTACCACCAACACCATCCCAAATCCGCGTTTTAATAGATGCTGTGGTAACGCCCCCGCCAAGTAGGTGCCAACCAGTGAACCAGCGGCGCCGACGCCAGCCATTACACCTATTAACATCCAGTTAAATGGCAAGTCCCCTGATTGCAAAAACAGCCAGGCATGTTTGCCAAAGCCAACCAGCGACTGCATCACAATAACCGCCAAACTGGTGCCAATAGCTTGTCGCATTGTGACACCGGCTGTTGCTAATAACGCCGGCACAATCAGAAACCCGCCACCCACACCAACAAAACCTGCAACAACACCCACACAGATTGCCGCCACAGCAAGTTTCAGAACACTGACATTCGCCACGAACTCCGGTTTGTAGGGACGCAACATGAAGCTACTCGCTGCAAGCATTACTATGGAAAAAGCTGCGAGTTGAACAGTGCCATCAACATATTGCGAGAACAGTGCGCCCAGATACGTTCCCGCCATACTGGGAAACCCAAACCACCACACTTTTCGCCAGGCAATCAAACCTTCCCTGTGCAGCTTCCAGGCCCCTACCGCCGCAATACAGCCCACAATGAGCAACGACTCTGCAATTGCTACCTTGGGTGGTCGATCTAGCACGTACGTCAACAGTGGCACGGTAAGAATAGAGCCCCCTGAGCCCAATACTCCCAAGCTCAACCCAATCACTAATGCGCCAAGCAATACTGTCATCATGGGCGGTTACTTAGCCACCGTCAGCGGGATTTTCAGATAGTGCTTTCCATTGTCTTCTGCTGGCGGAAGCAAGCCTGCGCGAATATTGATTTGAATTGCCGGCAACAGAAGTTTTGGGACAGCCAGGCTTGCATCACGTTCCTCCCGCATTGCAACATAGTCAGCCTGACTCACACCGTCCTTTACGTGAATGTTGCTACGCCGCTGTTCAAACACCGACGTTTCCCATGCAAACGTATCACGGTTGGGGCTTTTATAATCATGGCCCACAAACATACGGGTCGACTCTGGCAGCATCAGTAATTTGCGAATAGATTGGAAAAGCGTGTGCGCACTGCCATTTGGAAAGTCCGCTCGTGCCGTGCCGTAGTCAGGCATGAACAAGGTGTCACCAACGAATACCGAGTCCTCGATATAGTAGGACACACATGCCGGTGTATGACCCGGGGTATGCAACACCTCAATATCAAGGTGACCAAGACTGATGACTTCGCCGTCAGCAAATAACTGATCAAACTGGCTTCCATCAGAAGCAAAAGCGTCTTCCAGGTTGTAAATGGATTTGAATGTGGATTGGACGCGACGGATATGTTCGCCGATACCAATAAGGCCTCCCAGCTTATCCTTAAGATAAGGCGCAGCGGTGAGGTGGTCAGCATGGGCATGCGTTTCCAGGATCCATTCGGTATTTAAGCCATTTTTGTCAATGTAGCTGACAATCTTGTCAGCAAACTCCGTTGACAAGGTGCCTGAGGCAGCATCGTAATCCATCACCGGATCGATAATAGCGCAGGCGTTTGTCGCCGGGTCAGTGACTACGTAGGTCACGGTAAACGTGGGCTCGTGGAAAAAAGACGTGATCTGAATTTTGCTCATGCGACACTCTTGCCAGTTAAAAAATGAAATTTTGCACATTGCTTAACAAGTACAGAGCAAGAGGTTTGCCATGTTGATGGCATGAGGATGAGATTTAGCAGGTAAGGCTGGCCTTACCTGCTAATAACGTTAACGACTACGCACACGCCCGGTAGGATTCACCGGCTCTGCACCATCCTGACGATGTTGCGGATGATAAGGACCAACGGGAAGCTGACGAATAGCGCCACCATTTATGTCGCGCGCCAAGTCTATATACTGCGTAAAGGCTGTATTTAAGGCAGTGGCAATAATACTGACCAGTAAATCATTGGAATTTCCAGACGTTTCAACATTCAGTGTTTGCGCTTGCGACCAAATAGTTTGCGATGTCGTGGTAGAGACCAAAGTGAAATCCAACCCAACTGACACATTGCCACCAGTGATATAGTAGCTGGTATCCCACCGCACTATCGTGACGAACAGCACGGCATCAGCACCAAACAGGGCTTTAAACCGTGACGGCGTTATTTCCCGAAGTTGAGATCCATCGGTAATACCCTGTTCTTGAAACAATTGCTCCACCACGGGAATCGGCATCACGTAATACCCGGCTTCTGCCAATGGTGGTAACACTGTAGTCGCATATAATGCCGGTGCGTCCGCAGCGGTTGTCTGATTTATCGCAGGCACGACCAAAATACTTCTCACATTTTCTTCGTACATTAAAGGATAGGCGTCTTGCTTAGTATATTGGCGTGATGTCGACTCACACCCCTGCATAGTTAGTAACACCAATGCGCCAAGTATCAGGTAGAGACGCTTCACTCCTCACCTCCTGTAGGCGCCATTTGAGCACCTAAGCGCTCGACCAGCGTTGCCGACTCCGGATACAGGGCAAGTTCGGATGCCAGATATTGCTTTGCACGCCCCGGCCGCTCATCTTCGAATTCCATCATTGCCAGTTCTACATAAATTCCAGGTGGCACACGCTTTTGACGTCGTTCAGATTCAGAAATGATCGTGAGTAAGCTTTCTTTGAGTTCCGCGCGGGTTTCTGCCGTTGGCGTACGCTTGTATGCGTAAGATGCCGCTGAGTAATTGCCAAAATAATAAAGTGAGTGTGTATTCACACACCCACTAAGTACTACTGTTGCAATTACCAGAACAATGGCTGTTCTGGTCAGCGTCACGGTAAGCGCACCTCAAAAACATTGCCATTAGACACGTAAATCTTGCGTCTCACCATCGTTTTCCCTCCTTTGCTTAACTCAACAACGTGTGTTCCACTTGCTACGGAGAACTGCGTAGCCATCTCACCATTGAGCGTAAAGGATTCCACGTTAGTCAGTGGAATGGCCTGACCATCAATACTTAATGCATATCCATCCAATGGACCGACAAATTGAATAACCGCGTGATCATCGACCTGAGTCGTCTGTTGATACTGACTGCTACATGCTGACAACACCACCATGGCCAGTACCAGGCTACAATATTTAATTAATTTCATAGTGCAGACTCCCCTTCTCGCACACGGTAATCCGTTAATCGTTCACTGTTTATGTCGCCATTTACCAGTTTGCACAGCGACATTTCGTTATTCCCCTTGCCCATGAAACTGACAACTTCAATTGTTGCCACTTCAGTAGCAGGCAGCTCCATGTTCATCCCTGTCTGAGGGTTCTTAACCAGTTTACCCGGCATGACCACGGTAAATTGCTGACCAGCCTCTATTCCCTGAGAGTTACCTCCGGTCATTAGCCATTGGCCGCTATGCTGACCCACCAGATACGCCTGCCATGGCCCATCTAACAAATTCTCCATGACATTGCTTACCAGCTTCGAAATCGCAGCAGATATTGCCCGGTCGTCCAGACTGGTGTCGTAGCCTGCGGTTTGCCCAACGCCAAGTACCTGGTTAGCTTCGCTTTGCGCCTGACCGGTTGCTTCTTCAGCGTAAACAATTTCCCCGGTGCGTGTGTTGATTAAGCGAACATTCACTGTGGCAGTAGCGACCTGAATTCGGTTGCGGCTAAACACGCCCACTTCACTTTCATTGCTACGACCAAACTCAGAGACGGACCCCACGATAATGTAATCTGCGCCTACGTCTTCAAGTGGCTCGCCATCAAGCTTGGCTTCTTTCATTACGTCTTCCATCGCATCGCGCTCTAACATAATGAATTTCTGTGTTGCGGTGAGGCGGCTGGCCAGAATATCAGAGGCCTGTTTACCCAAACGGTTACCCTGCTTATCGACCAAAAAATTATTGGCTCGCGTTGTTTCATCAGAAAAGCGCGCAATCGCCACGACTCGCTTAAGACCTAATTGCTCGTCCTGAAGTACCGGGCTAATTTGCGGTGCCGGGGCCGGCGTCGGATTCACCACACCGCGCGTTGCACTGGTACAACCGGCTAGTACGGATGCCGTTAACAGGCTGGCAATAAACAACTTTTTGGGTAACATCCTCATGTTATTTTTCCTATCAATACCAAATGGATACGTCAATCACGTTAGCACATCGCTGCTAAAGCTAAGAATCGTAATTTGTAAAAAAGTTTAACCTAACGTATATATTTTTTTGCAGCGGTAAGTACTTTACGATGACTATAGTGAAATGAGGGCGAACGGAACATGAACAATCCTATTGGCTGGTTTGAAATTTATGTCAATGATATGCCACGGGCTCGGGCATTCTACGAAACCGTGTTCAACGTAAGTCTTACCAGTATGGTAGACCCGGTTGATGGCTTTTCTATGTATGGCTTCCCATCGAATATGGAGAGCTACGGTAGCTCTGGTGCCTTAGTTAGCTCTCCGGCGATAAAAGCAGGCAATAACAGCACCGTGGTCTATTTTTCCTGTGAAGACTGCGCAACGGAAGCCTCTCGTGTGGAAGGCGCAGGAGGTACGCTGGAACGGGAAAAATTTGCCATCGGCGAGTACGGTTTTGTCAGTCTGGCTAAAGACACTGAAGGCAATTTGATTGGCTTGCACTCACTAAAATAAATAATTGATTTAGTTTAGTTTATTTTTGCATTCGCGCAATTAAGCAAATGGCATAATCCGCTTTTTATTGACTGCTATCTCGTCAGAATAAATGGAGGAATTATGCTTTCTTGCGTGAATTGTGGCGCGTGCTGCGCAAGCTTTCGCGTGTCTTTTTATTGGTCTGAAGCGGACCCTTTTACGGGTGGCACAGTACCAGCCGAATTAACAGAGAAAATCTCACCATCCAGGGTCGCTATGAAGGAGACCAATAAGCCCCGTCCCCGCTGTAACGCACTTCAGGGTGACGTAAGACAACAAGTCTCCTGTCGCATCTATGACCAGCGTTCATCCACCTGCCGTGAATTCGAAGACGGCTCAGCACAATGTCTGAAAGCCAGGTTTAAATATGGCATTGATTCTGGCTATATCCCTATGGTAGCCGCGTAGCTATCTCGAAAACGTTAAAGTGTTAGGGTAGCTGAAGGCCCTGCGTAGTCCGGAACTACGTGACTGGCAATAACGACCAGCTTGCTCTGCGCATGATCGGTAAGCAGTGCCATTAGCCGGTTAATAGCGTCTGGGTCGAGCCCTTCAAAGGGCTCATCCACCAGCCAGACAGGCCCATCGTGCAAGATAGCTCTGGCGATATTCAGCCGTTTTCGCTCTCCGCCGGATAGCTGCCTGCCGCCAGGCCCCAACCATTCACCGAGCTCGACTAAATGCGACAAGCCTACTTCAGACAATGCCGCTTGCAGTGCGACATCTCTGAAAGACTTGCCCATACATAAATTGTGTTTCAACGTCGCAGCCAATACGATGGGCTGTTGCTCCAGATACAGCCAGCCATTTATCAGGCCCGGCCCCAGAGAATGGCCCGAGCACTGCCGAATACCATGGCTGTCCACCAACCCGGCAATGGCTTGTAAAAGTTGTGATTTTCCGCTTCCACTGGGCCCGGTGACCCATACCATTCCCTGCTTTGGCAGCACGGTACTGACCCGCTGTTCAGGAAGATTAGCTGACCCAAAATCAGTTAATTGAATATCGTCCGGTACAACGGGTTTCTGACTGAACGCAAGTGCTTGAGCAGGCATCGTACTCACGACTTTATTACCCTGAATCGCTCTATTCAGCGCAGGTTGGGTACCATAGCTACGGCCGAGCCAGTCTCCCGCACTTAGCAATAACATCGGCACAATTAATAACAGTGGCTCTGCAAAATCTGCGTCTGACGCGGCATGCACCAGACCCAACAGGCTAGCGAGCAATAATAGCCAGGCACCACCTTGAAAAAGCCATTGCGCTTGCATAACGCGTTGCTGAAGCAACAAGTTTGACTGCCAAAGCGACATCGCCTTCGGCATTGCAGCCGTAAGGGCATCACCCGGTTTTAAATGCCAGATCGGCGCACTGGCAAGCTGTGACTCTGACAGTTGGCGAAACACCTGCTCTTCTTTAGCGATATTTTTAGCATAAGTGAGTCCTAGCCAACATAAAAGGAGCATCACCAACAGCCACAGCACTGCAAGCACAATTGCCCAGCCACCAAGAGGGACGCGTAGCCACCACAGACTAATACTGGATACCAATAGCATCATCACAGCAGACGCTTGCTGAGAAACCCAGCCAACCCATATCGCCGCGATGGCTTCCGTGTGGGACGCAAGGGCTTCGACCTCTTCACTGTGTGAGCTGATCGTATGCGACTGTAACCGCGCAAAAAGTTGAAGCCTCAAGAAAGCAGTTAAGCCAAGCAGATGTTTGTGGCCAACCCACATGTGTGCATAGCCACTGCCAATACGAAGTAGTGCCAGCCCTCTTATTACTACAGCTGGCAACATGTAGTTAAACCCGGGCGCCGCTATCGCACAAGCGGCAATAAACCAGGAAGACACAATAAGAATGGCCAGACCGGCCAAGCCGTGAATAACCGCTAGTACAATGGTAAGAAACGCCATCATTGTGCGGTTACCTCGCCGTTTTTCACTCGCCAACGTTGAGAAAACCAATCCTCCGGGAGGGGCTTATGCGACACCCACAACAGCGTTTTAGACCCGGACAACTGTAAAATTAACTCACTCAACTTGGCATGTTGCTCAGCGGGTAAGTGAGCCGTCGGCTCATCCAGTAACCATAGTGGAGCATCACTCAACAGCAGCCTTGCAAGTGCCAGTCGCTGCGCCTGACCACCGGAAATTTCAGGTGTTTCAGTCAACTGCGTATCCAACTGTTGTGGCAAACCTCGCACCCAGTCATCCAACTCTACTTTGGCCAGCACATCCCAAAGCACGGTAGTGGTATGCACCTGCTGATAATCCAGATTATCGCGCACACTCATGGATAAAATGACCGGGAGCTGAGTTAGCATGGCAACTTTACAGGGCAACGAATAGCCAGCGGAATACTGACCTGCTAACGCTTGTAACAGCAGCGACTTGCCACTACCAGATAGGCCGGTTACTGCTATCTTATCCCCAGCCTTTATCGTTAGTTCCTTAGCCGAAACCAGTCCTTGCTCGTCCTGCAGGCAAATATGCGCAGGTCCATCAAACTCAATGGACTTGTTCATCGCACTGTTAAATGTATCTGGCGGAATAGCGGATACCCAACGGCCAAGACTGGCCTGAGCGGATTCCGCTTCCGCTTTTTGATGGTAATACTGTCCTAATGCCTTTAGCTCAGAAAACAGCAATGGTGCCGTCAGCAGTAACCATAATCCGTAGTGCAGATTCAACGCCGGCCCAATGGCAAACTCGCCCAGTAGGGTAAAACCAATAAACACCGCTACCAATGCTACAGCGACGGTAGAAAAGAAATCTAATACGGTATTCGACAAAAAGGCGACTCCAACCACTTTCATAGTGCGGTCATTGAGATCATCACTGGCTTGTTTAAGTAAAGCTTGCTCACTGTCATGTGCCCGGTATGTTGCCAATAGCGGTAAGGCTTTTAAACGATCAGTGAACAGGCTGCCCAAACGGGTCAGTGCAATGAAGTGTTTGCGTTGCTGTGCTGCTGCGCCTTTTCCAACTATCACCATAAACAAAGGCACAATGGGCAAGGTAATCAGCAAACTAAGCGCTATCAGCCAGTTCACCGTAAATAAGCCCACCAACGCGATTACCGGTGTCAGCACAGCCACGTATTGTTGTACCTGATAATCGTAACGCCAGTTTGCCAGGGCAGGTAGGTGATGCAGCCACAGTGACTGCCAGTAATAAGTACTTTGCTGCCCCACCATGGCCACCTGACCAACGGCCAGATGCTGAGCGAAGCGGCCTTCAAGGTCACTGAGTAACTGTGTTTTGGCTGCCAGCGTACGCCGGTTTGCCTCGCCTTGTAGCAGCCAGACAAGTAGCAGCGCAACAGACAGTCCAATCCAATCGGCCATTGTGGGTGAAATAGCCAGCACCACCAGCGCATGCATCATATGTGCAAACAGCCAAAAGGCCGCAATCATGACGACAAGTCGACTGGTTCTCAGCCCTATTAATGTGTACAGGGTGCTGCTCGAGGCAACACCCTGTGTTTGTATCGTGGTGCGAAACCACGCTGCAAGTGTTTGCGTGCCGTTCACTGATCTTCTTCGGGACGGTCCATATTTTCCGTTGATTCTAACCACATGGCGTTAATGATGCCAAATGAACAGGCGAGCAACACGCCTAATATCCAGGTGAAATACCACATACCAAATCTCCTTAGTAAATCGCGTGAGACGAATCAAGGTCGCTGTTTTTCACGCGACCGCGCATAACGTAAAACCCATAGGCAGTGTATCCAAGCACGATGGGTACAAAGATACAGGCTACGCCGAACATGATTTTTAATGTCAGTAAGCTGGATGTCGCGTCCCACACAGTCAGACTAGCTGCTGGCATGGTGACACTGGGCATCAGGAACGGGAACATAGAGAACCCGGCTGTCAGAATCACACCTGCCAGCATCAATGAACTGCTAACAAATGCCCAACCGCCTTTACCGGCTTTAGAGAAGTATGCACAGGCCAAACCACCCGCAATACCCAGCACCGGCGCGACAACCATCCACGGATACTTGCCATAGTTGTTTAACCAGGCACCTGCTTCCATCACGACGTCTTTTTTCAGCGGATTAGACGTTGCAGCAGTATCAACCACAGACGTAATCACAAAACCGTCGATGCCAAACGCCACCCAGATACCAGCCAATACAAACAACACCACAGTGACCAGAGACAGGATCACCGATACCGCCCGTGCACGCACCTGAATGAAGCTGTCAGTTTTCATTTGCAACCAGGTAGCACCATGGTTTAGTAGCATGGCTACCGACACCAATCCGGTTACCAAGGCAAACGGTGTTAACAAGCCAAAGAACGAACCGGTATAGGTGGCTTTGAGCGTATTATCCAACTCAAAAGGGACACCTAATAACAAGTTACCGAACGCCACACCAAAAATGAGCGACGGTACCACGCCTGACACAAACAACGCCCAATCCCAGCTGGTACGCCAGCGTTTATCGGGCAATTTACTGCGAAAATCAAACCCTAGCGGACGCATCCACAACGCAATCAGTGTTAACGCAAGGGCTAAGTAAAACCCGGAAAACGCGGTAGCGTAAATCATCGGCCAAGCGGCAAAAATAGCACCACCAGCAGTAATAAACCAAACCTGGTTGCCATCCCAGTGCGGGCCAATAGTGTTAATCATCACCCGGCGTTCATCGTCGGATTTGCCAATCAGAGTAAGTAGTGCACCTACCCCTAAATCAAATCCATCGGTAATCGCAAAACCAATCAGCAGTACGCCAACCAGTACCCACCAAATTACCCGTAATACTTCATAATCAATCATGCGTTTGCTCCTTTAATACCCAGGCCCATTGCGCTATCAAGCTCGGCTTTATCTTCCGGCGGCACTGGCCCTGTCTTGGCGTATTTCTTCATTAGGTAGAATCCAATGATGAACATGGCAGTGTAGAACAAAGTGTAAGCAACCAACGTAGTCACAACATCTGACACACTCAGGTTAGATACCGCAGTATGGACCGGCAGCACTTCTGCAATAGACCATGGCTGACGACCATACTCCGCCACAAACCACCCGGCTTCTGACGCGATCCAGGGCAAAGGCAGGCTCCACAACGCGGCCTTTAGCAACCAGCGAGGCTTAGTGATTTGGTGTTTAGTACTGTAATAGAATGCACAGATAAACAGGGCCAGCATGAGGAAGCCAGCGACGACCATCAGGCGGAAGCTATAAAACAACGGTGCCACTGGCGGAATGCTGTAATCAACCGCTTTCTGCAGTGCTTCCGGAGTCGGTTTGGTAATGTCATCGGTAAACGGTTCCAGCAACAATGCATAACCGAGATCATCCTTATTGCGCTCAAACATATCCAGTTCAGCTTCGCTAGCAGTGCCTTCCCGAACCTTATCCAGTTGTTTGTAAGCCTGAACGCCCGCCAAAATACGTACGCGGTGGATTTCTTTCAGATCCTTAAGGCCTGTTACCTCCTCGTCCAGCGAACGGGTGGCAATAATACCCATCGCCCAAGGGATCTGAATGGCATAGTCTGTGTGCTCTGTTTCATCATTGGGCACACCAAATAACGTGAAAGGCGCTGGCGCAGGATGCGTGTCATATTCCGCTTCAACCGCCGCTAGTTTTACTTTCTGGACATCACCTAATTCGTAGCCACTTTCGTCGCCCAGCACAATTACCGACAGCACAGACGCTAAACCAAAGCTCGCCGCAATAGCGAATGAACGACGCGCGAAGGCAATATGTTTGTGGTTCAATAAATAATAGCTGGATATCGCTAGCACAAAAATAGCGCCAGTGACGTAACCCGCAGAAACCGTGTGTACAAATTTAACCTGAGCAACAGGGTTAAAAATCACCTCTGAAAAGCTGGTCATCTCCATACGCATGGCTTCAGTATTGAACTCCGCGCCTACCGGATGTTGCATCCAGCCATTGGCAATCAGGATCCACAACGCTGAAAAGTTGGACCCTAATGCCACCAGCCAGGTCGCCATCAGGTGCTTCACTTTGGACATCTTGTCCCAGCCAAAGAAAAACAAACCGACAAAAGTAGATTCAAGGAAGAACGCCATTAAGCCTTCTATAGCCAATGGGGCACCGAAGATGTCACCCACATAGTGAGAATAATAAGACCAGTTCATGCCGAACTGGAACTCCATGGTCAGGCCGGTAGCCACACCAATGGCGAAGTTAATACCAAACAGTTTCCCCCAGAACTGGGTCATTTGTTTGTAGATCTCTTTGCCAGTCATCACATAAACAGACTCCATGATGGCCAGCAGAAAGGTCATCCCCAGTGTGAGGGGTACAAATATAAAGTGGAACATTGCTGTTAAAGCAAATTGTAACCGCGATAGTTCTATTAACGTATCGCTCATGGGACACTCTCCTTCGAATATAAAAACGCAATCTTTACTGGTGTTAATCCTCTTCTGAGGTTCTACACATCGCACAGTCAATTCGTCCTCATTAACTGCACGTTTAAATTTTTTACTTCAGTACTTCGGCTAACTACAAAACCTGCTTTGCATAACCTGCGCCAACCCTGAAAAACCCATTAATCCACTGAAAACAGTGAACAAAATGTTAAATTCAGTGGAAATATCTGACAGATACAATGTGATCGAGCCCAAGCAATGACAGAAATGACAACGCACTGACAATCTTGTCTTGGCACACAAAAAGCAGTTAGCCTGACTAACCTACAGGAGAATTGGCTCTGGGTTGTTGACCATAATCAAAAGGAATCACGTCAGAGAAAAAGATAAGCAAAATGAAAGGCATGAAAACCGTTTAAAGAGAGTAAAAATAAACAAGGCCTGATAACGACAGACCTTGTTGAGTTACTCGGTAAATGACGCCACTGCCTATTCAGGTTGGTAGCGAAGCGTGAACGCCCCGCGAAGCTGACCAGCAACAAATCCCGTCGCTTTATCGTGGGGGTAATCATTATCAAGGGCTTGACTGACAGCAGGCGTCAGCTCTGCGCCATGGCAATTGAGGCAAACACCCTGTGTCACAATGGGTTGCATATAACGCCATTCCGTCAACGCTGCACCGGTTTTTACATGTACAAGCTGCGCGGGGGATTCACCGTTCACCAATGCATTTTCCATGGCTTTTAGTGCTTCTGTCTCCCAAGCATCAGGTTCATTATTGGGATTACGCACTTTTAACGATGTCCGACCAACCTGCCAGCCATCGACACTGTGTTTTTCCGCCAACTGTGGGGCGAGCTCTTTGCACACCTTAATCCCTTCCGTCAGTCCACCTTGTTTGATAGCCGCTTGTAACGCTTGTTTGAGCTCGCCTCCCAAGGCCATCGCTTTAGTTCTGGCTTCCTGAACAAAGCGTTGTTCAGCCTGAGTATCAGTATTCGCCGTATACCCAGCTGTCGGCACTACACTCAATATACCAAGTATTACGCTTTTCAACGCTTTACTTATCATGTCCATCCTGCTCCAGACGTTCAATACCAAGGGCTTTTAACACGTATTTTTCGTAAACGGGTTCACTCGTACCGGTTTTCATTTTACGCATAAAGTATTTTTCAAACGCAATTTTAGCCAGGTGTACCCATTTTCCTTGCTTAAACCAGGTCACGTTGCGTGGGGGGATCTGTGGCATTGCAACAAAAGCGGCACCGGTGTCACCCATATCAGCCAGACAGATTGCATGCCAGGTACCTTTAGCCGTGGGTGGCTGGTCATCAACAATAATGCTCTTCAGGTTATGCGCAATGGCTGTCATCATCGTTTCAATCATGTAACCGGTTTTAGGCGTACCTGTGGGTACCGGTGTTGTTTCTACCGGCGGGATCGCAACACAAACGCCACCCGAGAAGATGTTTGGGTACTTGGGTGAACGTTGATTTTCATCGGTGATCACAAAGCCTTTGGGATTACACAGCCCTTCCACATTCGCCACTGCGGGTACGCCACCAAACGGCGGGATCAGCATTGAGTGCTTGAAAGCCTCCTCATAGGTGAAGTCCACTTCGCCTTTCCGGTTCAATTCGCTGATGTGCATCACGCCATCAGTGACCTTGTCGACCTGGGCATTACAAATCCACTTAATGTTTCGATTGCGCAGCTCAGATTCCAACATCGATTTAGAATCGCCAACGCCTCCCAGTCCCAAATGGCCAATGTAGGGCTCACTGGTGACATAAGTAATCGGTACCTTATGGCGAATCTTCGCGTCGCGCAGCGCTTTGTCCAGAATAAAGGCATATTCATAGGCAGGACCAAAGCAACTGGCGCCCTGGAAAGCGCCTACAATGGCCGGCCCTGGGTTTGCCACCAATTTTTCAAAGTCGCTGTAGCAGTGCTGCGCGTGATCAAGCGTACAGACGGACTGGGTGAAGCCATCCGGGCCAGCGCCTTCAATAGCATCAAAAGCCAGTCTTGGTCCGGTTGCAATGATCAGATAATCGTAACTAATTTCTTCGCCTTCAGATGAAATCAGCAAATTCGCATCTGCGTCAATCTTATCGATTCGCGCGCATTTAAAGCCGATATTTTTCTTCGACAAGTATTTTTCAATTGGCATGGTAACCGCACTACTCTCACGCCAACCAACCGCCACCCATGGATTTGATGGCACAAAACGAAACTCTTCACGTTCGTTGACCATCAGTACTTCGTGATCTTTGCCCAAGGCTTCCTTTACTTCGTACGCTGCGGGCATTCCCCCGGTTCCAGCACCTAACACCACCACTTTAGCCATAATTGCTCTCTTTGTTGTCATGGGCCGGGCTTAGCGTATTCTGGCTAACCGGGCCGGTTAGTTGTTAACAGTGTGTTACCAAGTTTCATGCCATGTCTTAAACTAACTATATACCCCTGTTTATATTAGATTTTTATTATATTAATAATCTAAGCGGTTGAATTTAGGTAAAAGCTGTGCCAGATTTGACATCGCAAAGGCGTGTATCACTGTCATAACTGACACTAAGGAGGGGCAATGAACGCATCACTGATTCAATCGATGATCAATGCCATTGATAAACCAGCCATATTCATCACCCCCGACTACGTTATTCAGGCTGTTAATGAAGCTTATCGGGAGACCTACGATACCGAAGTCATAATTGGTAACAGCACCTGTTATGCGGTTTCCCATAAAAACCCTGGCCCGTGCGACAAGCACGGCGAGGATTGCCCGATAACCCAATGCAAAAATACCAATCGCCCCAGCAGCGTAGTGCATATTCATAACACGACTGCCGGGAGAACTTATTGCGACATCCTGATGAAACCAGTGCGCGACGAAGACGGGATAACCATTGGTTTTTTAGAAATACTCGACCGTATTAGCTATGCTTCCGCGGACTCTCAGAAAAACAAAATGATTGGCCAGTCAGATGCTTTCAAAGCCCTGCTCAACCGCATTAATCGCGCTTCACAAAGTGAAATCTCAGTGTTGCTGCAGGGCGAGACTGGCAGTGGTAAAGAGTTAGTGGCACAGGCTGTGCACGACTCCAGCCGTCGAAAGGAAAAGCCCTTTGTTGTCATTGAATGTACCGGCCTGAACGAGAGCTTGTTTGAGTCTGAGCTTTTCGGCTACGAAAAGGGCGCGTTTACGGGTGCAACGAACGCGAAAAAAGGCTTAATTGAAGTAGCGAATGGCGGCACCGTATTCTTTGATGAGATCGGTGACGTCCCCCTGAATATGCAGGTAAAGTTGCTGCGGCTACTGGAAACTCAGTGCTACCGCCCTGTTGGTGGTCTGAAACAGAAAAAAGCCGATTTTCGATTAGTCTGCGCCAGCCACAAAAACCTCCTTTCAATGGTAGAGAAAGGCGAATTCCGTCAGGATCTTTACTACCGTATTGCGGGCTTCCCTATTCACCTGCCCGCGCTCAGAGAACGCCAGTCTGATATCGCCATGTTATGCCGTCACTTTTTATCTGCGGGTGAGCATCGTCACAAACATTTTTCCGAGCAAGCCATCGACGCGCTATGTCGCTATTCCTTTCCCGGTAATATTCGGGAGCTGATTAGCATTGTGGAACAATCAGCCTTAATGGCAAATGATGATGAGATACTGGCCAGTGATTTACCCCCACAAATACTCGGCGTCAAAGCCAGTGAGACGGAGGCTGTAAGCCAGGACATACTACCCCTGGACCAAGCAGAACAAGTCTATCTGGAACGAATTTGTAAAACCTATGACGGTTCACCCGACGAGCTCGCCAAACAACTGGAAGTCAGCACGCGAACGCTGTACAGAAAGCTACAGCGATACAACATACGCTTACGCAGCTAGTCGCTTTCGGCTCCCCCTCTATTTGAAATGATCCTGTCTGGTGTCTATGGTTGTATTTATGACATTCGTTGTCTCGGATTGGCAAATAGAAGGTGGAGTAAATGACAGTACTCAGGCAACTGGTCTATCGCAGTCGTACTACCCATAAGGACGCGTTTCAGCAGATTGAACAAATCGAAGCGGACTCTGAAGCCTTTAACTCTCGATATAACATTACGGGTTTATTGCTCACCGACGGGGAATATTTTTTCCAGGTGATTGAGGGGCCCGGTGAACACGTCCAGGCATTGTTTGAAAAACTCAAGTCCGATCCGCGCCACAACAATATTGTGAAAATCTGCGACCATCCGGTTTTTCAGCGGGATTTCGGCGCATGGAATCTTCGCACCCTGACACTCAAAAGTGACCGTTCCTGTTACTGGTTACCCGATGATATTTATTTAAAACGGGACAGTCAGGTCTATGGTTTGATAAACAGTTTTGCCAATGGGCGCTGGCGGGGGTGCTTGCCTGAACACCACCGCATTGGACTTCACCGCTCGATAAGCACAACCGGGTTAAGTGCGACCCGAGATGAACAATCACCCTATCAGTTTGCATTTCAGCCAATAATAGACACCCATCTGGGTACCATTTCATCGATTGAAGCATTGCTAAGAGATAACACCGGCCGTTATCCGGAGCAGATATTAACTGACCTGAGTCGCTCAAAGCGCTACGAATTTGATCTGACGTCAAAACAATACGCTATTGCTATGGCGAGTGAGTTATTGTCATCAAATCAATCGCTATCCATCAATTTACTGCCCGGCGCCCTGACACAATTTTCCGATGCCAGCGATTACCTGCTGTCCTATCTCGAACAATTCAGTATGAAGCCCCAGCAACTCATCGTTGAAGTCACGGAAAACGAAATTATTAACGAAGGTGATGCATTCATGCGGGCGGTTGAAACGTTGCGATCCAAAGGGATCCGCGTTGCCATGGACGACTTTGGGTCAGGCTATGCCGGATTATCGGTACTGGCGGATTTTCTGCCAGACAAAATCAAGCTTGACCGTGCCATTGCCTGCAATATCCATGAGCACGGCCCGCGTCAGGCCATTGTTCACGCGGTAATGGAATTTGCCACCACGTTGGGTATTCCCCTGATCGTTGAAGGCATAGAAAAGATGGACGAATGGTACTGGTTACAACATATTGGCATCCAAAAATTTCAGGGGTTTCTTTTTGCCCGTCCCGAATTGTGTGGCGTTTCAGCGATTAATTTTCAAACCTGAATCAAGCTCATTACTGCCTGATAGAGCAACCGTAGCGCTAGCACGGTTAAGATAATTTTGAAGATCAGTTTAAATTTCTCAGCCGGAATTCTATTGAGTAACTTCAGTCCTAACCAGGTGCCAATAGCACCGCTTGTAATCATCGCGACCACCAACGGTAACCACTGCCAGAAAGCAAACCCAACGAAGGTAAAAACAATGGCTTTCAGGCTGTGTTGAAAGGTCATACAGGTTGCAAACGTCGCGGTGTGCGTCAATTTATCGTAGCCGTTGCGAAAAACAACTGACGCCACCATTGGCCCGCTGGCGCCAACAAACATCGATAAAAACGTCGTCAACGCCCCTGCCACTATACTGCCTTGTGGCGACGTCTCCCGGTTTCTGGGCTTTACTCCCCACACCACCAATAATAAGAATATGGCAATCGCAAACTGAATAAACGTAAGGGGCAACTGTACGACGACCAGCGACGCCACTGCCGCACCGAGTATTGTACCCAATGCAAAGAACTTAAACATGGTTCGGTCAAGGTGTTTGAAGGTCATCACTGAACGGCTGGCATTGGATCCCAGCTGTACCAGACCGTGTACGGGGATGAGCGCTGCGATAGGAATGGTTGACGCCATTACAACCAGCAGCAACATCCCGCCACCTAAACCCATAGCGCCGGTAACAAAAGAGGTAAAGCCAGCCAGTAAAATCAGGCCAAGCGCCGTCATGGGCTCCAGTACACCAGCGGTAAAAATATCGAACATGAGCGACTTCGTAAAAATGCGATTGGGGAATTCTCGCTTTCACGCCGGCTGTTTGCAACTGGTTACGTTTTAATAGCGGGTAATCTTTGCAGCCATTTTTCAGATACGCTATGTTGGTCGTTTACCAAAATAAGCATGCACGACGGCAAAGGACAATAATGAAAAAAACATTGCTTACGCTTAGCATCGGCCTCTTTTTGGCTGGTTGCAGCGACAAACAAACCACGACAGAACAAGTGAAAGATCAAGCGCCAATGAGTTTAACCACATCTGTAGCCCCGCCGGTAGCCAAAAAAGTGCCCTACGAAATGACAGCGCACGGTGATACCCGAATAGATGAATATTACTGGATGCGCGACGACGACCGCGAAGATCAGGACGTGCTAGGTCACCTGGAAAAAGAAAACAGCTATGCGGAAGCCGTGCTCAAACCGCTGGAAAAACAACAAGAAGCCCTTTACGAAGAATTTGTGGCCCGCATTCCCAAAGACGATGCATCCGTGCCCGTAAAGGAGAATGGCTATTGGTATCAGCTGCTGTACGAAGGTGACGGCGAATACCCTATTTATGTTCGTCGGACAACATTGGATGGCACCAATGAGGTCCTGTTAAACGGCAATGAAATGGCCAAGGGTCATGACTATTTTAGTATTGGTAGCTACGAAGCCTCACCAGACAATACACTGCTGGCTTACACCGTTGATACTGTAAGCCGCCGCATGTACACGCTGAAGGTTAAGAACCTGGAAACCGGTGAACTGTTAAGCGATGAAATCACCAACACAAATGGCCAGGTATACTGGGCTAAAGACAATAAAACCCTGTACTACATCGACCGGGATCCACAAACCCTGTTAGGTTCAAAAATCTATCGCCATGTACTGGGTACCCCTCAGGCAGACGACGAACTCATTTACGAAGAAACCGACAGTACGTTCTATACATCACTGGGGATGAGTAAGGACGGTGACGTTATTTATATTAGGCACGACAACACCGAAAAAACCGGTATGACGCTGATTGACCGCAGCGATCCCAAAGCCCTGCCGACCCCCTTCTACCCAATTGAAGATGGTTTGGAATACTCAGTCGCCAAACATGGTAGCGATTACTATATCCTCACCAACGACAATGCCAAGAACTTCCGCATCATGAAAGTGGATGCCGGACATACGGCAGATAAAAATAAATGGCAGGAAGTCATTGCACATGATCCTGAGGTATTCATTCAGGATATTGAGTTACTGCAGGATTTTCTGGTTTACAAGTCGAAAAAAGACGGCATGCTCAACCTGAATGCCGTGTCACTGAAAACCGGTGAAAGCTACGCCATTCCAACTGAAGATCCAATTTACACAGCTTATTTTACGGGTAACACCCAGGTTGACACCAATACGGTACGTATTTATTACGCGTCACTTACCACGCCACCCAGTACCTTTGATATCAATCTCGAAACACTGGAAAGTACCTTACTCAAACAAAACAAAGTGGGTAATGAGTTTGTTGCAGCAAACTATCAGTCGGAGCGTGTCATGTTGCCTGCACGAGATGGCAAACTCGTCCCCGTGTCACTGGTGTATCGCAAGGATAAATTCAACAAAAACGGGACTAACCCGCTGTTCCAGTATGGTTATGGTTCGTATGGCTCGACCATCGATCCTACGTTTGTATCACACTGGATTTCATTGATGGACCGCGGGTTTGTGGTCGCGATTGCGCACATTCGCGGCGGCCAGATGCTAGGACGTGAATGGTACGAAGACGGTAAAATGGGCAACAAGATGAACACCTTTACCGACTTTATTGACGTTACTAAAGGCCTGATTGAGCAGAAATACGTTGATCCGAATCGTATTTTTGCTGAAGGCGGCAGTGCTGGAGGCCTGTTAATGGGTGCTATTGCTAACATGGCGCCTGAACTCTACACCGGTATAGCCGCGCACGTGCCCTTTGTTGATGTTGTCACGACTATGAGTGATGCCACTATACCGCTTACTACCGGTGAATACACCGAATGGGGTAACCCCATCCACAAAGACGAGTATGAGTACATGCTGTCTTACTCACCTTACGATCAGGTAAAAGCGCAGAAGTATCCGCACTTATTTGTCACAACCGGCCTGCACGACTCACAGGTTCAGTATTTTGAGCCTATGAAATGGGTCGCCCGTTTGCGAGACAAGAAGACTGACGACAATCTGCTGCTGTTCATTACGAACATGGAAGCCGGCCACGGTGGTGCATCCGGTCGCTTCAAACGTTACGAACAAACCGCAAAAGAGTATGCGTTTTTCTTCCATTTAGCAGGCATTGAGAAGTAGACTTACTTCCCCGGCAGATACGCTGCCGGGGTAAGTTTTCATTGCAATGCGGTAACCATGACTAACACAAACGACCCTTTTGAGGCTATTCGCGCCTACCACGACGACGAAATACCGGCGGCCATTCAGCGACTGGTAAACGATCCTGAGTTCATTTCCGCGATTGTGAATCACCGCTTCAGACAAAGCTGCCGGTGGGTTAAAGCGCTGTTGAGCCCAGTGGTGAAACTGTTACTGAAACGCAAATGGGCCAGGCTCAACACAGTTGAGCAGGTACAACAAGAAGTTGAAGTGTATTTAAGCCGCGTGCTGAGTGAGACCACAGACGGCGTCACCATAAAGGGCGTTGAGCAATTGTCGGTCAATACCCCTTACCTCTTTGTATCCAACCACCGGGATATCGCCATGGACCCGGCATTGGTAAATTACGCTTTGCATCAATCTGGCTTTCCAACTGCCCGTATTGCTTTTGGCGACAATCTGCTAAAAAAGCCCAGCGTGACTGAACTGATGAAGTTGAACAAAGGCTTCGTGGTCAACCGTTCGGTGAAGGCTCCTCGACAATTGCTGAAAGCCCTGACCACACTATCGGGATACATCAAGCATTCATTGGATGAGGGGCACTCCATTTGGATCGCTCAGCGAGAGGGGCGAGCCAAAGATGGACTGGATATGACCGATCCGGCCATATTGAAAATGTTCTATATGCACGGAAAATCAAAACAACAATCGTTTAGTGACTATATGCAATCTCTGCGTATTGTGCCGGTGTCGATTTCTTACGAAAACGACCCATGCGATATCGCCAAAGCTAATGAGTTGTATCATCGCGAGCATTTAGGCGGTTATGAAAAAGCTGAAATGGAAGACATCGCCAGTATTATTAAGGGGATCACCGGGTACAAAGGACGTGTTACCGTTAATTTTTCAGCCCCGATTAGCGACGTGCCAGACACACCTGCTGCACTGGCTGAATGTATCGACCAGCACATCCATACTCACTATCAGTTGTACCCAATTAATTACCTGGCTGCAGAACGCAAGGATAAAAAAATCCCTGAGCAGTGCAAACAAACGTTGAAACAAAAACTGGCAGAATTACCGGAAGAAGCGCGTGATTATCTGATTGCTAACTATGCCAACCCGGTTAAAAACGCCATGCAACAGTAAGTAGTTACACAATGAAAGTACATACCCTGGCGGGCTACATTCAACATATTTATCTGGTGGAAACACCGGGCGGCTTGTTGTTGCTGGATGGCTGTAGTCGGGCCGATGCACACAAAGTTTGTACGTTTATTACTCACACACTCAACCGGCCTCTCACGGATTTAAAGCTGATTGTCGTCACGCATATGCACCCGGACCACGCCGGCGGCGCGCACACGTTACGCAAACTAACCGGTGCAAAAATAGCGGCCCATCCCAAAGCAGCGAAATGGTATTCAGGTGTGATGGGGCGAGCGGCCCATTTAATTGATGTCAGCCTGACGTGGTGGGTGGCTGGTCGTTTGGGCAAACCGAAAAAGCATATCTGGTACAGCCCCATATTGAAGCCGGATATTATTCTGCTTGACGAACAAACGCTGCCGGACTTTGAAGACTGGCAGGTGTTATTCACCCCCGGGCATACCGACCATGACATCACCTTGTATCACGGTGAAACCAGTCAGGCTTACGTTGCCGACTTAATGGTATCGGTGAAACGCCAGCTTGCCCCGCCTTACCCTATTTGCCACCCCAATCAGTACAAGCAGTCATTGAAGCGCATTCAGACGCTACAGCCGCAAACCGTGTTCTGCGCACACGTGCCACCACTGTCGATTAACAACATCGACTTTGAGGCCATTATTCAACAAGCTCCGGTGCTACCGAAGAATCACTGGCATTCAGCAAAAAACCGTATTGCCCACGCACTAGGCGGGCAGAATGCGGCGCATTAAAGACAGCGCCTTCTGCAAAGAAAAGCCCCTATAGTATTTTCTTTAGTGCGTTTACCATTTCCTGATTAAACATGTTAGCCAGCTTCGTTTCCGGGGCAATGGATTCAAATGCGTGAAAAGCACCGGGCACTTCATTCAGTATTACGGGTATGCCTAGTGCCTGAAGGGCGTTGGCATAACGCAGGTTTTCGTCATAAAACAAATCCAGGTCGCCTACCGCGATATAAGTAGCGGGCAAGTCAGCGGAAAGGGACTGTCTGGCCGGCACAGTAAAGGGCTTTGAGCTGTCTTTACCGGGCGTACGGCCAAGCGCCGCCTGCCAGCCATACTGATTTTGTTCTGCTGTCCACAAGTACATACCCTTAGGAGGCTCAGGCAAAAAGGTACTGCCTGTTCTGTCATCCAGCATAGGGTAAATTAACGCCTGGCATTTAACAGCATACTCATTTCGGTGCGCGGCATATTGCGCCAGCAATGCGGCGTGTCCGCCTCCGGCGCTGAAGCCTAGTAAACCTATACGTGTATTATTAATACCCAGCGTTTCGCTATGCTGATGAGTCCAGACCAGCGCCGCATAACTTTGTTTTACCACCTCATCAATACGCATTTCCGGCGCTAACCCATAATCCACACTCACGACCACGCACCCCAGATCCAGTGCTAATTGCTGCATACGGGAAAAGCCATTCTGGCAACTGCCCATCACAAACCCGCCGCCGTGAAAGTGCAGCAACGCCGGCTTTTTCGTATCCGTAGAAGCGTTAATTACCCACACCCGTACGCTCGGTGTCTCAGTGCTTTGCGCAATGTCATGAGACTTGATCGCAGGAAAATCACTAACGGGTGATACGTTGAACTTATTGCGTTTGCGATAGAAACCGAGGGTTTTACCACTTAACGGCGGATTGGAGGCGGTAGCATCCAGCAGTGCGTTTAGTGATTCGACTAATTCAGGGGCAACGGCCGGATGGATAGGCGTCATGATTTACCTGTGTAAACTGCAGTAAGAAGACGAGTATATCGACAATAAAAAAACCCCGCAAAGCGGGGTGAGAACAGGACGGAACATCCCTGATGAGTGAAAGGGTACGATGTGCTTTTACTGGCCGGTTGCCATCTCTTTCTCCGTTTTAAAGCCAAATACTTTGCGCAGTACTATGGTAGCCGGGCAAAAGCCGGTAAAGCTCTGTTGAAACAAGTTTGCACCAATGAACACGGTGAACCACAGGAAATTTTCATGTACAAACCAGGTTAGTGCCACCGACAGTAGCACCATAAATCCGGCAAACGCCGTTAACGCTCTTTCTGCAGACATCGCATTAGCTCCTAATAAAAGTATCGGAAAGACGCATACACATTGCTGGCGTCTTCGAACTGTGAATAAAAAGTATGAGGCTCATCGCCGTAAAACAGATTAAAACCACCGTTTACCTGCCAGTCATCCACGGGCGAATAGGTTGCACGAAACTTCATATAACCGTCGCTATCGGTAGGCGAATAAAAGTTAAACCAGTTTAGGGTCAGGGTTTGACGCATTGCCCGGTACATCAGTTGAGTTGTCACCACATGACGATTAGCTTCCTGTTCATACTGTGGCCAGTATGAATTGGCTATCAGCGCATCGTGATCCGCGGTTTTCTCCATATACCACTGCACACTACCGGTCAGATTCGCCACCAACTCCTGTTCATAGCCCACCAAAAAGCGATGTTGGCTGTTAGGCACTAATGGGTTACTCCCATCGGTATCGTCAATAGCATCGTGATAAGCGTACTCGGCTTTTGCCAGGCCCGGCCCTAATGGTTTCACCGCACTGGCTCCCCACACATTTAAGCGGCTGTAGCGTGGCTGGCCTTGTTCGTCGGCGGCCATAGGGGTTTTGTTAAACCCGCGATAACCGTAAAACGCCAGCTCGGTTTGCCCAAGGGTTTTATAGATACGCAACGCCCACTCTGCGCTATCCGGCTCATTCTTATCCAACACACGAAAGCCCGGTGCGACGTTCATTTGGGCCTGGGGGCTGAAAAACGAAAAGTAATCACCAGTGATACCGTTATCCGGTTCGAATTGGGGCGTTACCACCACATCAATGTTTGCTACATCAAAATAACCCGACAGTTTGGCAGACAAACTCGGCGCCTTGAGATATTCATCGTCACGCCCCGCAAAAAACGACTGGTAGTCCTTGGGAAACATGTCGTTTAAAAATACATAGTCACCCGTTCCCCAGGTCAGCACCTGCTGGCCCAGCTTAGCGTCGAATTTACGTCCCCATTCACCTAAAAATCCCAGATTGCCTTGCCACGCCAGTTCGCGTACCTGGGTTTCAACACTGTTTAATACGCCGTCGTAATACAGATCGCCGCGAAAGGATAATGTTGACGCACTCAGCGCGTAATCAGCCTGCAGTTGCACGCGAGCATCCTGCAATGTAGTGTCTCTTGCTACGGCTGCGTCGTTGTTTAAACGTGTGCCTGCCGCCAGCTCCACAAAGCCTGCCCAGGTAAATGGTGATACTTCCTCGGGTTCATCAAAATCCCCCCAGTCTGCCCAATCATCGGCGGTAGACTGAACGTCTGTACTTTCTTGTGCCCACACTCCGGTTTGACCGGCTAAGCCAGTTAAAAACACGGCATTGACTATGAGTATTTTCAGCGTCTGACGCATAGCGTTATTTCAACCACTGCACTGGGGGCGTACGCAGGCTACGTTCACTAAACACATCCTCTGGCAGACCAATGTTGTATTCAGTGCCGCGGAACTCCATGAGCGTGTAACCACCATTTGCCAGATCCGACACTTTGGAGCGAAGCACGGTGGGGAAGCCCTGAACGGCATCAACCTGCACAGACTCTACGCGACGATAATTTGTGCCGTCTGCCTGATAAAAGTTAATCAGCACTGGTAATGATGTCGCTTTGTCGATTTCAACGACGTAGTGGGCAAACTCAACAGTCTCAGGCTGTTTTGGTACCGCCTTCAATACGTACCGGTCAGCCGTTTCCTCTGTCAGAGTAAAATCGTCCTGAGAGACCGCTCGCCCTGAAACGTCTTCATAAAAGAAGTGAGATCCGACAAACGAGGTGCGTTTATCTCCCGCAGAAATACGCTTCACCAGATCCAGCGCTGGCAAATACAACCAACGATCATCATCCACTGACGTCTTCGCATGCTTTTCTACGCGAAAAACCGTGTCCTTCACATCAGTGGGACGTGAAAAGAACACCATCATTTGCTGATCGCCGTTGTCTTCCACATCTTTACGCAAAATAGTGAACTGGCGCATTTGCTTACGCCCCTGGCTATCAACAATCATCATACGGGCGTCAGCGCGGCCGTCATCACCGGCATAATATGCCGCCTTCTCAGCCTGTTTGATAAGCACATCAACATCTATCTCTGCCTGTGCAACTGGCATGAACGCCATCGCTGCCAACAAACCTAAAGTAACCAAACTACGTTTCATACCGACTCCTTATTTCGCCGATTTAAAGACTATCTTGTGACCCAGGCTCATTACTGCAGGAAGCAGTAATAACGTCACCAGCGCAGATACCGCCATAATACTGGCAAGGAACACGCCAACAGTGATGTAAGGTACCAGCGGAGCAAACAATAACGGGGTAAAACCCAGAGCAATGACCAGCGCATTACGTGAGATTGCCGTGGCTGGTTCTTCAAACATTAACGCCATGGTTTGCTTAACACTTTGTGTGTCATTGAATGTCGCGCGGGCCCGCTCGAGGAAGTGAATAGCAAAGTCCACAGACAAACCAAGTGTCAGCGCAGACAACACCGCTATTGGCATATCGTAGTCTTTACCCACTATTCCTATCAGCCCGTATATAAAGGTTATCGTGATAGTAAGTGGTAACATCGCCAGTATGCCGTACACAAACGAGCGGAACAGCACTACCATCATAATAAAGACCATAACGAACGCGCCCAGCAAGCTGTCGAGCATGCCTGCCACCATATTTTCCTGCCACACGACATTCAGATAAGCTTTACCTGCCCAATCCGCTTCAATACCGGCTGGCATTGGATGGCTGGCAATATACGAATCGACCAGTTCAATGACCGCAGTCATATCCTGATTATCACCACTGGTTAACTGTAGCCAAACCAGCGCAGAACGGTAATCCGGCGTCACAAAGTGCCACAGGTCATTTGGACGGTGAGAAGACTGGTACTGCAACAGCGTCTGGGCTACCGCGTTACCCGAATCAGGGAGCTGGTAGTCTTGTGCTTCGCCTGAGCGCAATTCACGGTTAACCACTTTCACCACATCGGGTAAGGCGTTGGATTTACCCACCAAGCCAGACGCTGTCAGGGCCTCTTGCAATGACTCGATATAAGCGAGTACTTCCGGATTCTGGAATGTTTTGCTCTGGCTATTTGCCTGCTCGGCCGATGCCATGACGTTATCCAGATAGGTCATTTCCTCGTCGCTAAGATCGCTAAACAACTTGTCGTCAATCGCTACAATTAGGTTTTGCAATTGTTCTTCTGGTGCGCCGCTGCCTATGGCTGCTAGCGTCTCACTCTTCCAGCTTGTCAACGAATCCGGCATGTCACCACTCTCCAGCAGAGATGCAGCAGTCGGAAGTTCTGAACGGTCGGTCAGCACCAGATACGCATTGTAGGTTCCGGCGAAGTTTTCGTTTAATACGCGGTCGGCCACGCGAATTTCGTGATCAGACTTAAACCAGCGTACCGGGTTGTCGTTGATTTGAATCTGCGTGACGCCCCAGGCAGAGACCACAAACACCGCACCAAATGCAGCCAGCAACAGACCTTGCCGACCCGTGGCCAACTTGCCTAAACCCCTTGCCATGCGCGCAATATTCGAACCCTGTCCAGCGCCATCCTCGTGCATGGCGGCCTGGAGTTTTTCCAGTGCAGAATCACTCATACGCGACAAGTAAGCCGGGATAAACGTAATCGTCACCACAAAGGCAAACAGAATGCCGAAACCAACAAACGCACCAAAGATCTGCACTGGTGGAATTGGTGTGAGCATTAATGAGAAGAAGCCCACCGACGAGGTTACCGAGGTATACAACATCGGCGTGAAAAGGTGACCCACAACCTCTTCAACAACGGCTTTTAAATCTTCACCCGGCTTATAGCGGTCAGAAAATTCAGACAGAATGTGAACTGAATCCACTACCGCGATGGGCATCAGAAAAATGGCTATCATTGACGACATAATGTGCACGGTAAAGCCAAAGCCAATTAGCAGGCCCATGGTGACTATCACAGTTGCCATCGCCACAATCATAGGGGCCGTAATAAGCGGAATATTGCGGAAGAAAATAAACAATAAGATGAAGATGGTCAGGCCCGCCAGTGGCGCTGAAATGCCCATTTGTACAAACATCTCAAAACCGAACTGATCTTCTGCAACCGGTAGCCCGGTGATATACCACTGTTCAGTGCCGTCGAATGTATCAATCGTGGCGCGAATTTCTTCTGCTATCCGATAGCTTTCATTTTTATCAATAATCGGCACGTAGATCGCCGCCGCTTTACCGTTTTGCGATACCAGCGTGTCGTAAAGTAGCGGCAGTCTCTCAATGTTAGTTTGAATTTGCTGAGCAGCAGCATCAGATACCGGCGCATCTGGCATCATCCATTCAAAGCGAATTGTCCCAGGCCCGGCCTGAGAAATATTATCAACCGTAGAAATCGACATGAGATCGGCATCCACAACGCCATCGATTGCCAAAATTGACTGGGTTAAGTCAAAAATGTCAGACAAAGATGTCGTATTGTACACACCATTGGTATCGGTTTCGTTCACTACACCCACCACAATGGCATCGTGCATGGCGAAATTCGCCTTCGTTTGATTGTGGAACGTACGTGCCGGATGGTCGGCCGCCAGCATATTCTCCGGGTCCGTATCAATGGTAATCCGGGGGATCTGGCTGCCTATGCCGAGTGTCAGCAACAACAAGACAGCATAAATCCATAAGGGTTTATGCGTACTGATTGCTACAAGTTTTCCTGACAAGGTGTTCATAATACTTTTCACTGTTACCGCTTAAGATAATGTCTTACAGCAATATATGCGCCATTTCTAATATATCAAGTAAAACGGATCAGCTTAGCGGTGCTTTTGCGTCGCTTAAGCACCGTTATGTGCATCTAAGATATGGTAGAATTTGTGTCTCTCTTAATGATAGATGCTTTTCCATGACTTTCCGTTTGTTGTTTTTTGCCCTACTTGCCACAGCAATGGGTCAGTCTGTCGTAATGACAACGCTCCCCCCGTTAGGCAGGGAAGTTGGCTTAACGGAATTCCAGGTCGCGTTTCTAATGTCCAGCTCTGCGTTAATGTACGCAGCAGGCAATGCGCTGTGGTCAAGAGTTGGCAAGCGCAAAGGCTATCGTCGGGTGCTCATAACAGGCTTGACTGGCTACACTATCGGCACGCTGGTTTTTGCGACGGTTTGGTTAAGCGGCTTTCAAGGCTGGCTGGTGGGTACGGCGTTATTCTTTGCGCTGACCGCGGCCCGGTCCGGCCAGGCCACCATTATGTCCGCTACCCCGCCCTCTGTAGTAGGTTACGCGATCTCTATCAGTGCCGAGCACGAGCGTGTGAAAGCCATCAGTAAAGTGTCATCTGCCCACAGCTTGGGGCAAATACTGGGGCCCACTCTGGCTGGTTTACTGGTAGGTTTTCATTTGTTAACGCCACTGTATGCCATTTCGCTGATGACATTTACCGCACTTGTTCTGGTATGGCGATACCTGCCCAACAATCAGGTTGTCGCCTCGTCAGCGCCTCCTAAGAAGCCGGCAGCAATCACAACGCATAGTATTCAGCCCTTTGTGCCATTGGTTATAGCCATGAACGCTTGTGTATTTCTTGCCGTTGCAATGATGCAACAGTCGCTGGCGTTTTTCCTTATCGATCATCACGGAGCATCGACAACAGAAGCCGCTCAAGGTGTCGGGCTAGCCATGATGATCAGCGCCGTGTGCGCACTGGTTGTTCAGTTTACGTTGGTACAACGCACCAGCATGCATCCGGCAAACTTAATAAAACTGGCCTTCCCTTTGTTATCACTTGGCTATTTGATTCTGTTCCTACATCAAGACCAAAGCCAAATGTATTTTGCCATGGTGTTTTTAGGCAGCGGACTTGGGATTAGTTATCCTGCTGTTGCCGCGCTGGCCACGTCGAGTTGTAAACCAGAGAATCAAGCTACCGTAACGGGGTTTATAACAGCATCCCCGGCGATGGGTTATATCATTGGGCCACCTATTGCAGCATCGCTGTATCAAATCAGCCATCGCGCGCCGTTTCTTGCTTCTTCCATCATGTTGGCAACGGTAACATTAATTGCCATCGGCCATTTACGAGCAAAGCCCAATCGCATAGATGATTAATTGTAACAAGCCACGTCGCTACCAGGGATAACGCTTGCAGAGAATGAAAGGGCATGATGAACTTTCAGGTACTCGAAGTATGATAACAAGGACTGTTGATGAGAAAGGTCACTCGCTACCGTCTGGTATTTTTAGTTCTGGCAGTTTGCCTGTATACCATTGGGGTGAAACTTACGCCTGAGCAATTTTTAGCTGATGAAAACCTGCCGGTGTTTATTAGTTTGTTTGCCCTCTATTTTGCGATTATTCCCGCACTTCATCTGGTGTTGGTGATACTGGGAACCAAGCAAAAGCTCTGGAAGATTCTCATCCCCTTCTCGACATCGTCACTGGTATGTCGTTATTCCATGCCAACAGAACTTGCTGGCTATTTTGAGTTTATTGCTTACCTTCGCTATCCACTTATTGCCATACTACTCATTATTGAACTAGCTATCGTTTACCACGTTGTTCGCATGCTATGGAAATGCCGGTCTATGCAAGGTGATCCCAGAGCATCCGCGATTAAAACCATGGCCGATGAAGATGAGAAAAAACGTACTACTGCCATTCTTTTTGCTTACGAACCCGCCACCTGGTACTACCTTTTTCCGTTTTTAAGTCGTCATCACGCCCCGTCGTTAGTGAATCTCAGACTGGCATCTTCATCGCCAATTACATTTATACTGTTATTAACCGGGCTAATTGCCATCACTACAGGCTTATACTACTCACTGGCTTTATGGTCAGAACTTGCTGCCATTATCGTGTCATCGTTAATGGGTTATTCATTTATTTACTTAATTGCGAACTACCGAATCAGCAAGCACCATTCTGTATATGTCTTAGATGAACATCTGGTAATTAACAATAACTTTTTGAACCTGATAGTGATCCCTGTTAGCCAGATTTTACAGGTACAAACAGACTTCAATGATCAGCCTGATTCAGACGCTTTGTGTTTGGGAAAAGGGCCAGCGAACGCTAAGCTGACACTAGCATCACCCTATTGTTATTACAGCATGATGGGGTCGCTTACCGACTATGTCACAGAGGTTTATTTGTCAGTAGACAAGCCTGAAAGTCTTAACCAACTGGCAAAATCAAATTAGACAATCCGGTATAATATTTATATATATCAAGCCATAGAAAAGACATAAAGAAAAAATTGCAAGCTCACCATAAAATATATAGACTGGTCTGTATATTTATCGAGGACAACGTATGGCAAGGCAACCAGCAAGAGAAAAATTGTTAAAAGCAGCCGGAGAATTATTCTATGATCACGGCATAGTGGCGACTGGCATTGACGCTGTTATTTCTCGCGCCGGCGTGGCAAAAATGTCGCTGTACAACAACTTCAAATCAAAATCAGAATTGGTTGCTGCGTATATCGATGCCCGCCACCAGGAGTGGCTGAACCTCTATGAAAAACGCTCAGGGGAATTACCGAATGGTTGGGAGAGAGTACTCGCCGTCTTCGATGCCTATCAGGACCACGCAGAATTTGATTACGAAAACGGTTTTCGTGGCTGCGGTTTGCTCAATGCCGCGGCAGAGATGCCAGCCAACAGTATCGAAAGACAAGCGGTAAACAAGCACAAACTGGAAGTCAAAACCATTGTAAAGAGAGAGTTAGCCGAACTGCCTTTAACAGAGCCAGATAACCTTGGCCAGCTAACTGAACATGTGTGCTTTTTGCTGGAAGGCTCAATTTCCTTAGCCGGGCTGTCTGCAGACACTCACGCCATTCAACGAGCACGGACGATGGCTGACAAACTCATTGAGCAATCTTTATGAGCAATGATTCCTCTGGTTATCTTCTGGGCGTTATCGCCGTTGTCATTGCTTCTGTGTTGTGGGGAACCACCGGCACGGCCGCCACCTTCGCACCCGATGTCAGTTCATTAGGTATCGCCGCAGTATCCATGGGATGTGGAGGCCTGCTCCAGGCCATTATCGCCTGGCGCTTTATATCCAGACAATGGCAGCAATTAAAGCAGCATCGAAAACTCGTTATTTGGGGCGCGTTAAATGTCGCAATTTATCCGCTCGCTTTTTACAGCTCAATGCGTCTGTCAGGTGTAACAATTGGGACCGTCGTTTCCATTGGCATGGCTCCCGTGGCAGCAGCCATTATCGAGAGACTGTTTGATCAGCACACATTATCTACTCGCTGGATTATTAGTATCTGTCTGGGCATCCTCGGTGTAGCGCTATTGGCAGGCGCCAAACCTCAGCATGCTGTCTCAACTGACAAAGATACACTTTCACAATGGTACAACGTCTTCGGCATAGCGCTGGGTTTAATTGCGGCTTTTACTTATGCGATGTATTCATGGTTGGCTCATCGTCTAATCCAACGCGGGGTTCACTCCAGAGCAGCAATGGGAAGTATGTTCGGCACAGGCGGATTGTTATTGCTGCCGGTATTGTTGCTAACAGGCGCCGAGTTACTCCACAGCACCAGTAATTTTATGGTGGGAGTCTATATGGCTGCCGTCCCTATGTTTATGGGCTATTTATTGTTTGGTTATGGCTTGCGCACTATCAGGGCAAGCTTAGCCACTATTATCACCCTGCTGGAGCCCGTTGTTGCAGCAATTCTGGCCATGTGGATTGTAGGTGAAACCCTGACCTGGGTTGGCTGGACAGGTATCGGCCTTATTAGCTCATGTTTACTGATTGCAACCGTGAAACGAAAATCCACACCGGCCCCTGTTCCGTCGTCATCAAACTTGGCATCCAATGTTTAGATAGTAGTCAGCCGCTGTAATTTGATTCGGAACACGGTACACTGCCCGCTCACACAGGAGCAGTCGTTGTGAAAATTGAAGCCAGAAACATTTCCTTTGTAAAAGCAGGTGCATGTAACACAGATTGTCTGATTGTACTTGTCGACTTTGACTGGCTTTTTGGCGACACGCCTCAGCACAGTGAATCACTATTATCCAAGCCTCAATGGCTTACCGCAGTGCTCAGCGCTCTCCCCGGGCAGCAATCAGAAAGCTCAAAAAGTAAACACTTACTTATTTCTGAAACCTTGGGAAGCAAAGCAAAACGGATATTGTTAGTAAATACTAACAATTATAACAAGCTTGCTGAATGTGACGCAGATACGGCTCACAAGACCCGACAATCATTAGCAAGACATGCCACTTTTATCTGGTCAACGTTATTTGAATTGCCGGTTAAAAAGGCCTGTGTCATTACGCCGTTTGCAGAAGATCATCATTATACCCAAGCGCTGCTCGACGCCCTCTTATTTGCCAGTTACCGCTTCAAAGGCTTTAAAACATCGCCCGAATCCAAAAGCCCGGATTACATCAAATCCATCATCATAGGCGTTGAGCAAAACGAACTCCTACCGGACATTGACCTTGCAATGGCCATACACCGTGGCAAGTCTCTGACAAGGGATCTTGCCAATCTGCCAGGCAATATATGTACACCCTCTTATTTTGCAAAGACTGCCGAAGTATTGGCCTCGGAATCGCCATTGCTCACCACTGAAGTCCTCGATGAAGTAATGCTAAAGAAAATGGGGATGGGCGCATACGTTGCGGTAGGTCAGGGCTCTGAACAGCCTACCTGCATGCCCGTAATGCATTACAAGGGGGCAGAAGATCCCGACTTACCGAGTATTGTTTTGATTGGAAAAGGCATCACCTTTGATACTGGCGGTATTACCCTGAAGAAACCGCCCGGCATGCAAAACATGATTTACGACATGTGTGGTGGCGCCACCGTCATGGGAATTATGGCTACGCTGATAACGTTACGCTTACCCATTAACGTAATTGGTATCATCGCCACTGCGGAAAACATGCCCGACGGCAAAGCCTTCCGCCCCGGTGACATTCTAACCACACTGTCAGGGCAAACCGTTGAAATCATCAGCACCGACGCAGAGGGTCGTTTAGTGTTATGCGACGCGATGACCTATGCACAACAATTTAATCCAGCAGCCATTATTGATGTCGCTACGCTCACTGGCGCACACATTGTTAGTCTGGGTAGCCATGCCAGCGGGCTAATGAGTAACAGCCAGACGTTATCATCAGCATTACTAGAGGCAGGTGAGCTTAGTGGTGATCGCGCATGGGCCATGCCAATATGGGACGACTATCAGGAATCATTGGATTCATTCGCCGCCGATATGCGCAATAGCGGCAGCAATTCACCCGGCATGATCACCGCCGGCTGCTTTCTGTCGCGCTTTGCCGGCAACACGCCGTGGGCCCATCTTGACATCGCCGGTACCAGCTTTCAGTATGGGACGGGTAATTCAGCCAGCAGCAGGCCGTTTTCATTGTTATTCGCATTTTTAAGCCAATGCAGCGAATCGACGAATTACCAGTGGACAATTTCACCTGTGTTATACTGAATGTATAGAGAACGGAGCGGTTTAACCTTTGTGGTAATGGCTAAGTTGGCAGACTTACTTACACCAAAGGTTAACCCGCTCTAGTTCCAAAGTAGGATTTTTTTTTGCCAGGGCCGGTCCTACAATCAGTAAAGTGTTAAAACAAAGTTAATAAGGAGTTCCATTATGTGGACAAAACCTCAATACACTGAAATGCGTTTAGGTTTCGAAGTAACGCTGTATATCAGCAACCGTTAATTTCACCCCTCTTTGAGGTGTGTTCTCAACAAGTATTCAAAAGGCTGCACTTTGCGCAGCCTTTTTTATTCTCGCCAGTTTATAAAACGGGCAACGCTTTTAGCTAACAACAGGATTACTGAGCATGAAAGTACTGATCCTGGGCGCAGGTGCCGGTGGCGGCTTTCCACAATGGAACTGCCACTGTGACAACTGTCGCGGCGTAAGGGATGGCTCCATAAAAGCCAGTCCGCGCACCCAATCCAGTATTGCAGTAAGTGCAAATGGCACTGACTGGGTATTAATTAACGCGTCTCCTGATTTGCGTCACCAGATCAACCACACCCACGAGTTGTGGCCTGCCGACAAATCCCAACAACGCGGTACCAGTATACGTTCGATTATTCTTACCGACAGTCAAATCGACCACACTACAGGGTTGCTTACCCTGCGTGAAGGATTGCCGCTGCCGGTTTATTGCACAGACGTCGTGTACGAAGATCTCACCACCGCCTTTCCACTGTTTCCCATGCTGAAGCATTGGCACGGTGGCCTGCAACGTCATGCGATTGACACGGATTACGACAAAAGCTTTACGCCCGAAGGCATAGAAGGACTGACCTTTAATCCCGTTGTACTGGAATCAAACGCACCGCCCTACTCCAGCTATCGCGACAAAGTCGTACCGGGTAATAATATTGGTTTGCAAATCACCGATACCGACTCGGGTAAATCGCTGTTCTACGCGCCTGGATGTGTTCAGGCCAGCCCGCTGGTGGAATCCATGCTGGAACAAGCCAGCTGCGTGTTGTTCGACGGTACCTTATGGCTGGATGATGAAATGATTCAAAAAGGCTTCAGCAATCGCCTGGGCACACAAATGGGCCATATGCCTGTGAACGGGCCGGATGGTGCGGTCGCACTGTTAAACCGCTACCCGATTGATCGCAAAATCCTAATCCATATTAATAATACCAACCCGGTGCTGAACGAAGACTCTTCAGCCCATCAGTACCTGCTCGACAACGACATCGAGCTGGCCTACGACGGTATGAAAATTTCCCTATAGAGAGGTACAAGGTGAGTCAACAACCCTGGAGCCGAGAAGAATTCGAACAAAAGCTGCGCGACAAAGGGCAGTACTACCATATTCATCACCCGTTTCATCAGGCCATGAATAGAGGCGAATGCACGAAAGAACAGATTCAGGGTTGGGTCGCCAACCGCTTCTTTTATCAAATGTGCATTCCCATTAAAGACGCCGCCATACTGGCCAATTGCCCGGACATGGAAACCCGTCGTAAGTGGATCCAACGCATTCTGGATCACGATGGCGAGGAAGGCGATCCGAGACTAGGCGGCATTGAAGCCTGGCTGAGACTAGGCGAAGCGGTTGGTTTGAACCGTCAGGATATTCTGGACGAAAAACTCCTGCTGCCCGGTGTGAAATTCGCTGTAGGCGCCTATGTGAATTTCGCCCGCCGTGCGACGTGGGAAGAAGCAGCCTGCTCATCACTCACCGAAATGTTTGCACCCGAGATCCATCAGAGTCGTTTAGACACCTGGCCTGAGCACTATCCCTGGATCAACCAGGAAGGCTTTTCTTATTTTCAAATGCGCCTGAGTCAGGCACGCCGCGACGTAGAACACGGTCTGGCGATAACCCTGGACCACTTCAACACCCGCGAACTACAGGAAAAAGCGCTGAATATTTTGCAGTTCAAACTGGACGTACTCTGGTCGCTGGCCGATGCGATTAGCCTGGCCTTTGAATTTAACCGTAAGCCATTCCACGGGCTAGCCGACCAGCAAATTTGCCACAAGGGATTAATGTAATGAGTGAACTGTCTGACCCGCTTTCGAGCAAAGTCCCTAAACTCAACCGCTTGTTTAAATTCCAGTTCGAACCGGCGCAGGACTGTTATGTGCTGTTGTTTCCCGAAGGCATGGTCAAACTAAACCCAAGTGCCTCGGAAATCCTGTTGCAGGTTAACGGTGAGCGCACAATCAGCGACATCATCGAAGCCTTAATGACCAAATTCCCTGATGCAGAAAGCCTTAGCGAAGATGTATTTGCGTTCTTTGAACACGCTGACGAAAAGCGCTGGATAAATTATGTCTGAAGCGAAGCAAAACCAACCCGGGCCACCACTCTGGTTGTTAGCGGAACTCACCTATGAGTGTCCGCTACACTGCCCGTACTGCTCAAACCCGGTAAATCTGGGTAGCCGCGAACAGGAATGTGATACCGATACCTGGCTGCGGGTACTCAGCGAAGCCCGTGCCATGGGCGCAGTGCAACTGGGCTTCTCAGGTGGCGAGCCGCTGCTGCGCAAAGATCTTGAGGTACTGGTAAAACATGCCTCTGACCTGGGTTTCTATACTAATTTAATCACCTCAGGCATTGGCCTTACCGAAAAGCGCATTGCCTCGCTGCGCGAGGCCGGTCTCGACCATATTCAGCTGAGTTTTCAGGCTGCTAATGCCGATGCCAACGACCTGATTGGCAATAAACGTCACTCCTTCGAGCAAAAGCTGAAAGTGGCTAAACTGGTTAAGCAGTACGAATACCCCATGGTGCTGAACTTCTGCCTGACCGCGCAGAACATCGATCAAATCGACGATGTTATGGCGTTATCCTGCGAGCTGGACGGTGACTATGTAGAACTGGCCACCGTGCAGTATTACGGCTGGGCCTATCTGAATCGGGACCACCTGCTACCCGCGAAAGCCCAGTTGGAAGAAGCCGAGGCCAGAGTGAATGCGTTTCGTGCTAAACAGCAAGGCAAAGGCCCGCACTTTATTTTTGTTACACCAGACTATTACGAGGATCGTCCCAAAGCCTGCATGAATGGCTGGGGTACGACCTTCCTGACAGTTACCCCGGACGGTAGCGCGCTGCCTTGCCATAGCGCGAAAATTCTGCCGCTGAAGTTCCCGAACGTACGGGAAAAGTCCATTCAGTCGATTTGGCAGGAAGATTTTTCATTCAACCATTTTCGCGGTACCGACTGGCTGCCCAGCCCCTGTAAAACCTGTGACGAGAAAGACAAAGATTTTGGCGGCTGCCGCTGCCAGGCCTACATGCTGACCGGTGACATGTATAAAACTGATCCGGTTTGCAGCAAATCACCCGACCACGGTTTAATGGCCCAGGCAGTGAAAAATTCAGAGTCACCGAGTCGCGAATTAGTGTATCGTGATCCCAAGGTAAGTATTCCAATCACTGAGATATAACTATCATGGCGCACCAGGAGCAGCTGTCTAACGGACTCAATGTGGTCAGCTTTAAGCAGGCCGCAGAAGACTTCGGTGCGGTGTTTGTGGTGCCTACCCCTGCGGTAGACAGCTCTGGTATCGCGCATTTAGTTGAGCATCTGGTGTTTCGCACGTCCGACCGTTACCCGGCACGACACACACTGTTCGCCGCCAACGGATTGTTACCACTTAAAATGAATGCCTCAAGTCATAATGGCTTTAGCTATTTCTATGCGGTCTCTCCCGATAAGCAAGTGCTGTTGCA
The DNA here is from genome assembly GCA_017794925.1 of Aestuariibacter sp. Classification (GTDB taxonomy): domain Bacteria; phylum Pseudomonadota; class Gammaproteobacteria; order Enterobacterales; family Alteromonadaceae; genus Alteromonas. The sequence goes on from CP051238.1 coordinate 479,671, forward strand.
CGCTATTGATTATTTGTTAGCAGGCTTACAGCAACGCCACTATACAGATGACGACGTTCGCCGTGAGCGGGATGGTGTGATCGCCCGTGAATTAGCCATGTATGAATCTACCGCTGACTATCAACAGCAAATGGCCATTTGGCGTGGTGACCGGGCCCCCGATTGTTATCATCACTGGGGCGGCTATTGCGACACCATTTCACAACTTAAATCTACCGATGTGGAAGGCTACAAGGCCTGGTACTATCAGGCACAGCACATAACGCTACTATTATCCGGCGTGTCTGCAAACGAATTGTTGCCGACCTGTAGCAAGGCCTTTGACACCAGCGAGTTAACATACAATCCAAGCCAGCATCGTTTTATGGCAGACACACTGCAGGACGATTATATCTTTAGCTGGTGGCTACCAGAATGTTATTTAGATGGCCTGTTATCAGCAAAAACACGGCTGCGCGCGCTGCTTAATAAATACAATATGCAAGTAGTGGTCGAAGACTCAGCGAACTACCAGCAAAAGTTTGCCCTTCGTATCATTGGGCGTCCGGGCCAGTTGATGGCGGCTCAACAAGCACTGATCGAAGAAGTAAAGTTTCTCCGCATCGTGCCCAAACAACACTTGTTCTTCGAATCCAAGTATCCGGAGTCGATTAACAGCCTGCTGGCTTGGTATCACGGTCAACAACCGCTTAACCGTAAAGTGGTCGCACTTACACAGGCAATTTCGGTCACGCCAACGATTACCAGTCTGAAGCCATTGCCCAAACCGATTGTGCGCTTGGTGAGCCGTGCCGGGCGTCAGCATGAAAATTGTGAATTGGTAAACACGGTTTCTGCCCTTGTCCCCTTGAGCTTGCCCGACAAACTCCCCCCCAGAGTGGCGGCATTGGCTGAACAACGACAAGCAGAGCAGACCTTTCTGTGTAACCAACACGATTGGATTTACTGGCTGTCGCTGGAAAACCTGAAACAACCTGCAACACACGCTGCGCGCTCACTGCTGGAAAATGAACAATTCTGGCTCCCCAGAATTAGCGGTCAATGCTATGCCATGGGCGTAAAACTCGAAGGTGCCACACTGATTTGTTATGGCGTGATGGACGATGAACCCCATCGCCGCGAGCAGGAGATACAGCAACTACTCGGCGATAACCTCCTCTAACCACTTATTCGAATTCCCGAAACGAACCGTCCTAAACTTACTATTACTTTTGCAAATGATTCTCATTTACAATATAGATAACAGTTGGCGTGATGTTTAAGTACACTACGTCAATTGTGTGCCCACTGCGGCTGTTTGGGCACTCTGACATAAGGAAAGTAAATGAAGAAAAGACAATACTATCAGGTTCAGGTGCAATCCAGTCAACGCCTGACACCCACTATGCAACGACTGATATTAACCGGGGAGGACTTACACAAATTCCCCGATACTCCCGCAGGCAGCTACATTAAACTGCTGTTTAACCAATACGGTGAACCCTTTACGCAGTCACCTACCGCTGAAGATACCGTACTGATGCGCACTTACACAGTCCGGGATGCAGATGCGAAAGCGGGCACCCTCACCGTTGACTTTATGTTGCACGGCGAAGGCGTAGAAAGTGGACCGGCGTCGCACTGGGCAGTCACGGCTCAACCCGGCGATACCATCTATTTTGGTGGTCCAGGATCATCAAAAGGCCTGGCGGAAGAACGGGACTGGGTTTTGCTCATGGGTGACATGACAGCGTTGCCTGCCATTAGTGCGCAACTTGCTGCATTACCGGCTGACACCAAAGGCTACGCCGTGATCAGTATCGAACATCAAGACGATAAGCAAGTGCTCACTCACCCAGAAGATATCGACATAATTTGGGTTGAAAACACCGGTACCGACACGCTTGCCGGGGCTTTGAACAAACTTGAGTGGCTAGCTGGCACACCTGCAATTTGGGCGGCTTGTGAGTTTTCCAGTATGCGCGCCATCCGCAGCACTCTGGATGAACAGTTCGATGTGCCACGCAGTCAGGTGTATGTTACAAGCTACTGGCGTAAAGGGCGTTCTGAGGACCAACATAAAATCGATAAGAGGGAGGATTTGGCCAAGTACAATGGCTAACACCCACACTTCGCTTTAGCGTTAACGCACTATGCGGCTCAGCACCCTGTATGCCTCGGTAATCTGTTGCGATGCTTCAGTACTACCGCCTTTGTCCGGGTGATGAGTCTGCAGTAATTTCCGATACTGTCGTTTCAGGCCTGTCGCCGTTATAGACTCGCCCTCATCCAGCTCCAGGATAGACCTGGCTTTGTTCACGTCATCATCGGTAAAGCCTGAGCCCACAAAACGTTCCCAAAAGCCATTTAACAGCTTTTCTACGCCATCGCGGTCTGTGTCTTTCAGGTTTGACCAATCCAGATAGTACGCCCTGAGTGGGTCCTCTGATTCCAGCTCGGTTGAGCCCGACTGTGAGACCCTGGCAGACTGTGAATTGCGGATAATCTTCAGGGTGTGAATATCTAATCCGGCCTCACCGTTACTTTGCCATTCGTCGCTCAGCGTGTACAACGCGTTGAACAACACGAAATGCGTTTGAAACATGGCCAGTGAGTCGCTGAGGTTTACCCCTTCAAACAGGTGCCAAGGGGAGGCTTGCAGCGATTGCAGTAAAGCATATTCTGAAATGCCGTCGTCAAACGAATCAGCTATGCCATGCAGGGCCTCCATTAACAGTGGGTCGGGGGAATATTCAGCAGTAATAACGTATCCTTGATGTCGTTTAGCCAGTTGAGAGCCAGCCGCCGCTAGGTCCACATTACCAGAATCGCAGCCAGACCAATAAGCACCAGTCCTAAGGTTTCGTGTTTGCGCACAGGTTGTTTAAGCCAGACAATTGAAATAAGCATAGTCGTAAATACTTCCAACTGACCAACTGTTTTCACATAAGCCACGTGTTGTAACGCCATTGCCGTAAACCAACCTATCGAGCCCAAGCAACTCGTCACACTGGCTGCTAGGGTTTTACCCGGTTGTGCCGCCAGCTTAGAAAACGTTGCCGGTTGCTGTAACCCAATGTAAGCACACAACATAATGGTTTGTACCAGCAACACCCAAAACAACACCCAGCCCGCCGCCAGTTCGAACGATACCGACAGAGTGTGGCTCGCCTCGCGTACATACAGTGAAGTAAGCGCAAAACACGTACCGCAAGCCAATCCGATTAGCGCCGTTTTCAGGGTTAAATCACCGCCTTTACGCCAGCCACTCAGCACAAACACCGCCATCGCGCCGATGATGATCCCTATCCAACCTAACAAGCTTAGGGTGCTGCCGAAAAACAACATGCCCAGCACACCTGCCACCAGCGCCTCACTTTTTGCCAGGCCTGCGCCAACGGCAAAATTCTTCTGTTTAAACAGGGTTACCATTAACGACGTCGCGGCAATTTGTAAGCAGGCAGCCAGCCCGACGAACATCCAGAACCGGGCAGAAAAATCAGGGACGCCCTCGCCACGCCAAACCGACAATGCATAAACATAAGCACCGGCAATAGGTGCGGCAAATAAAAAACGGGAAAGCGTGACGCCCAGGGTGGGCACGGTTGCACTGAGTTTACTTTGAATAGCGTTGCGGAATGTTTGGAAAAACACCGCCATTAGGGTAAATAGGATCCAGCTCACTTTGCTTCCTGCTATCTGACACTACGAGCAACGGCACAATACCCTCAACGGCTTGCGACAAATACCTGAGCGACATAGAAAATCGGGCACCGACCAGTGCCCAATACGATATGAAAAACGAAGTGATACTTTAGCAGCTTTGTATCGGAAACCGAACAAACGGCTTTAAAATTTGGCTATAGCGGCGTTCAGTCCTGCTGTTCTGACGCTTCAACTTCCTGAACAGGCTGACTTGGGTCTGTTTGCTCACTTACAGCAAGCAGCAAATCGATATAAAAATAAAGCATGGGTGACTCCGATGAATGGTGAACACCCCTAAATAATTAACCAAAACGCAACATATTGTCAACATAGCCAAAAGGCGCAATTACGCCTTTAACACGTAAAGCCAAACCAATAGTGATGTTTTATCTGCTAAAAATACCTCCGCCTCTACCCGCTGGTATTCCTCGCCCTCAAAGCGATCAAGTTCACCCCAGTGCTCGTCCAGGTTAGTTGAGCTGAAAACTTCACCGGGAATTGCTTTGCCATCGGTATTTAGAACCAAACCAGGACACCCCATTGCTGCTCCCCAACCTGACTCAACAAGATCGCCATAGACCGTGGCCGCTTGTCGCGTTCCGCTAATCGCGTCGAGCACATGTTGATTTGGGTAACCTGAACGCAGAGTGCCGTATACAAACAAGTGAGAGGTCGATGATTTCAAAGTACTTTCTACCTTCGTGGTTAGTCTAGGTTTTGCGTTTAATAACGAGCACGCCCGCTATAACTAACGCGGTGCCGGTAAGTTGTGCGGCTGAAGTCGGCTCACTGAGTATTACCCAACCCAGCGCGATGGTAATGACCGGCCCTAAAGTGCCAATTAAGGCAGTATCTGCGGCACCAATGTGACGAATTGCCGTTGCCTGCAGAAAGACAGGTATCACCGTTGCGAACAGCGCCATTGCCAATGCATAACCATAAACCGGGGCGGGTTGCACAAGTCCGGAGACAGGACTGGACAATAAAAAATGCAGTTGCACGGCGGCAATCGACACCAACATAGCCAGCAATGACACTTTGCGCGGCCCAAGTTTGTTTACAGCCACTTCAGAAAAGGCATTGTAGCAGGCATAAGAGAGCGCCGAACCAAACACCAACCCTACGCCAAGCCAGACTTGCCCATGTGAATCACTGAATTGCAAATCCCCCACACTGGCAATCATTACACCGGCGGAGCAAAGTACCAACGACACAACAAGTCGCCCGTGAAGTTGCTTCCCTAAAAACATCACAGCCAGCAGTACAGTCATCGCCGGGTAAGTAAAGAGTATCAGTCGTTCCAGGCCAGCACTAATGTACTGAAGCCCCATAAAGTCCAGAATGGACGCGCCATAGTAGCCCGCCAGCCCCACCACGGTAACCAGGGCCCAATCTTTTTTGCTAAGCGCAGGTCCCTGTTTTAAGGCACTGGCACCCACTAACAAAAACAAAGGAAGTGAAAACGCCATGCGCAACGCCAGCAAAGTGATCGCATCAACATCACCTGCGGCATAAGCCAGCTTCACAAAGATGGCCTTTAAGGAAAAACCGAAGGCGGCCAGAATGGCCAGTAAAAAACCCTGTTGATATGACGTCACGTCTTATGCATTCCTTTCAAGTAAGACTAAACACAACAATACTGACCGACTAACCCAGTGTTAATTTTTATTATCTCTGACACGCGGTGTCCAGTCGAATTCCATTTGCCGCGCCGTTTGCTCGGCGAGTGATTGCTCGTAAAGTAACGCCACTAAGGCCAGGCTCATATCAATACCCGCAGAAATACCTGCCGATGTGATCAATGGATCGCTTTGTACCCACCTCACGTTACGCTTCACATTTAGCGCCGGATAAGCTTGTTGCAAGTCATCACAGTCTTCCCAGTGGGTTGTGACATCCCGCCCCGCTAACAGGCCGGCTTCCGCTAACAAAAATGCGCCCGTACACACTGAAGCGACGCGCCTCGCTGACCGCGCTACGTCGGCAATCCATGCTGTAACGATTGTCTTTTTCACTTCTTCGGTATGCACGCCGCCTACCACTACCAATACGTCGATTGGCGGATGTTCGCTGATGGAAAAATCAGGCATCACCCGAAAACCTCCGCGGGCATGCACAGGAGACGCCTTTTCTGCTATCAATGATACTTTGTGTTGCTTGTCTTTTTCCAGAAAGCGGTTCGCGGTTGAAAACACTTCAAATGGTCCCGCAAAGTCCAGCACTTCGGCATTGTCGTAAATGTAAATTCCAATATGCATCACTCTCTCCTTCTTCGCTTATGGCTAAATATTACACGGGTACACCACGGCTGTCGCACTGGAATGCTCCCATAAATTCGTTTCAAATACGGAAACAAACTATCAATAATTGGTCAGATAGTTTTATTGGATATAAATATATTGTAAGTTTTGGCCTTACCAATTAACAAAGCAGATACATTATGAAGTCAGTTATCGTTGCCTTAAGCGTGTTGTTCTTCGCGAGCCAGTCCCTCGCACTGGACCTGTTACAAAATGCGCCAGGACGCCAGCAAACCTCTTTGAATGGTCAGTGGAACGCCATTGTTGATCCCTTCGATGTGGGTGATAAACGCAAATTTCAGAATTTTGATGGCACGCCACCCGCAGACAAGCTGCAAGAGTTTAACTTCGACTCTGCCATGAAGCTCAGCGTACCGGGCGACTGGAATACACAGGACGATAAGCTGTTTTGGTACGAAGGGAGTGTGTGGTACGAAAGGTCATTTGATCACCAGGCTAAACCCGGCAAAGAGTACATGCTTTACTTTGACGCCGTGAATTATCTTGCGAGCGTCTATTTAAACGGTACGTTATTAGGCAAGCACGAAGGTGGCTTTACACCGTTCCAGTTCAAGGCAACAAACGCCCTGAAAGACGGTAAAAACGTATTGGTTGTAAAAGTGAATAATCGTCGTGAACCTGACTTTATTCCCACCATGAGTACCGACTGGTGGAACTATGGCGGCATTACCCGTCCGGTTCGTCTCATTGAACTTGCTCCTACGTACATCCAGGACTACAGTTTTACCTATAAAAAAGGCGGAAAAATAGCGGTTTCAGTAACCGTTACCGGAGAGTCACCAGCAAAACAAAATGTTGACATTGCGTTGCCAAAGCTTGGCATCTCTAAAAGCCTGACCACTGACGCTACAGGCAAAGCCAGCTTCACTTTTAAGGCCAAACCTGAGTTATGGACACCCGAAAGTCCTACTTTATATAGCGCATCGTTGACGTTCGGCGATCAAACGCTCACCGATAAAATTGGCTTCAGAACCATTGAAGTCGATGGCGACAAAATGCTGCTAAACGGTAAACCCGTCTTTCTTCGCGGTATTGCTATTCACGAGGAAAAGCCCTTTAGCGACGGCAGAGCCTGGAGCGAAGAAGAAGCGCGAGTATTACTTGGTTGGGCGAAAGAGCTAGGCAGCAACTATGTGCGCTTTGCACATTATCCTCACAACGATAACATGCTCAGAGTTGCTGACGAACTAGGCCTGATGGTGTGGGCAGAGATCCCGGTTTACTGGGACATTCAGTTCGATAACCCAGAGGTATTAGCTAAAGCCAAGCAGCAATTCGGCGAGATGTTATTCAGAGACAAAAACCGGGCCGCCGTGATTCTATGGTCTATCGCCAACGAAACCCCAAACACCGAAGTACGAACTAGCTTCTTAACAGAATTAGCCAATACCGTTCGCACCACTGACCCTACCCGACTGGTGACCGCAGCCATTAATACACAAACAACGACAGACAGCGGCCGCATTATCGACGAAGCCTTCGCCGGGGTGGTAGATGTGATTGGCATTAACAGTTACTGCGGTTGGTATTACGACAAACCTGAAACCTGCGCCCAGTACAAGTGGCAGTCAGCATACAACAAACCCATTATTATCAGTGAATTTGGCGCCGGTGCGCTACAGGGTTGGGAGGGTGATGAAAACACCTTCTTCTCAGAGGCTTATCAACTGCGAGTGTTCAAACAAAACCTGATCATGCTGGACAATATGCCGCATTTGGCCGGCGTATCCCCCTGGTTGCTCAAGGACTTTCGTGCCGCACGTCGACCGCTTGCCGGTGTTCAGGATTACTGGAACAGAAAGGGGCTTCTCAGCGATCAGGGTATCAAAAAACAAGTGTGGTACCTCATGCAAGACTGGTATGCCAAAAAGGAGCGAGAACACCAACGGTAGGGTGGCTTGACACCCTACGCAATCGCGGTAAGCTCAACAAATTATCGTGATTGGAATACTCAAATGAAAGTTGAAGCCGTGAAGGTACGTCGCTTATACCTGGAAGTTGCCGGGCAAATTGAAACACTGATCCGCAGTGGGGAAATCAAACCCGGCGAGCGGCTGCCTTCTGAGCGGGATCTTGCTGCCAGCTTCGAGGTTAGCCGCCCCACTATCCGCGAAGCCATGATTGCGCTGGAAATTGCCGGGCTGGTAGAAATTCGCACCGGCTCAGGCATTTACGCCTTGCCGCTAAAGCAGAGCCCGGAAGCCATTACTATTGACGACGTGCCAGGCCCCTTTGAGGTACTGGAAGCTCGCCTGCTTATTGAAACTGAGGCCGTGAGTCTGGCAGCAGCGCGCATTACCAAAGAACAAATCAAGACCCTTGAGCAAGCACTAAAGACCATGGAAAGTGCTGACGCCGGTGAACAGGAGCAGGAACAAGCCGATCAGCTGTTTCATTGCACCATTGCAGAAGCTACCAATAACAGCGCACTCACTTCCACCATAAAGTGGCTGTGGGAACTCAGAAATAAATCTGCATTGAGCTCCACTTTCCACCAGCGCGTGCGGGACTTAGGTGTTCACCCCTATGTTGAAGAACACCGCAAGATTTTAAATGCATTAAAGCTTCGCGACCCGAACAGAGCCAAAGCTGCCATGCAGAATCACATATCACACGCTATTGAACAGGACATGTCTGTGCTGGAGCTGGATGCCGAATAAGAAACTTTTTGCAAATAATCGGATTTCATAACCACAAAGTCTGCATTCTCTATTGATTTAAATTTAAACTGCACTATTATTGGCCTTACCACATTACCAATATTCGATTAGTAGGCAGTTATGCAGGAAACATGGCGCTGGTTTGGTCCAGGCGACACCATTACGTTACGGCAGATTCGTCAGGCAGGCGCAACAGGTATCGTAACCTCGTTACATGAAATCCCGACCGGCGAAGTGTGGCCGCTCAGTTTAATTCAATCGCGCAAAGCTGAAATTGAAGCGGCGGGAATGAACTGGTCGGTGGTAGAAAGTGTGCCATTACATAATGATATTAAAACCCGAACTGGCGATTACCTGCGTCATATCGCAAATTACCAGGAGACACTGCGAAACCTTGGCGCAGCAGGGATTGATACGGTCTGTTATAACTTTATGCCGGTGGTGGACTGGACACGCACTAACCTGAGTTACCAGTTGCCCAACGCCTCACAAGCACTGCGTTTTGAAATGACCGACTTCATTGCCTATGACGTGTTCATGTTGGAACGCGAAAATGCAGAGCAAGACTACAACCAAGAACAACTTGATATTGCCAAAGCGCGCTTTGAGGCGCTATCGCCCGCCGAGCGTGAGCTTCTGGAGAAGAACATTATTGCAGGGTTACCGGGTGGCGAAGGCTCATACGACCGGGAAGGCATTCGCAAAGCCATTGCCCAGTTTATTGCCTTGGGTACCGAGGGTTATCGCCAGCATCTGTTTGCCTTCCTGCAAGCAGTTATTCCGGTAGCCGAAGAAGCAGGCGTGAAAATGTGTATTCACCCGGATGATCCACCGTTCTCGCTGTTTGGCTTGCCACGTGTAGTCTCCACCGCCGACGATGCCCGTGCCATTCTGGAAGCAGTAAAAAGCCCAGCCAACGGATTAACCCTGTGTGCAGGTTCGTTTGGCGCGCGTGCAGACAATGACCTGGTAGACATGGTCCGCGCCTTTGGACCCAGCATTTTCTTTGTACATTTACGCAATGTAAAACGCGAACCAGACGGCTCCTTTTATGAATCAGACCACTTAGATGGCGACAATGACATGATTGGCCTGATCAACGCCCTGTTGGACGAAGAAACCAACCGGGGTAAGCGCAACAGTATCCCAATGCGCCCCGACCACGGTCATTTGATGGACGAGGAAATGAATAAACCCGGCGTACGCCCAGGCTATTCCTATGCTGGCAGAATGAAATCGCTGGCGGAGTTACGTGGCGTGATTCATGTATTGGAGCGCCTCAGAGCAAGTTGACCCTACCAAACAGAAGTGAGCACCATAATTGTACTGGCTCATCACTTGGCAGAGTTCAGTACAATTAGCTCGCTTCTGTTTGTATCTTTGTAAGCATTTATCCCCATGTTTTTTTCCATCACCGATAAAATGTCATCCAACTCCTGCATTTTGAAACGAGCGACAATTTTCATGCCTTTCAAAGATTCATCTTCAATCACAAATTCCTTACCGGTATAACGTGTTAGCTGCTCTACCACTGTGGTCAAAGGCTCGCCATTAAACGTAATAATACCCTCACGCCAAGACAGTGACATTGCCATTTGCGCCTCGTTTATAGGGGATTTTTGTACCGCAACTGGCTGACTGGAATGCACCCGAATCTGGAGTTTTTCACCTTTCACAACCTGAACAATTTTCTCTCGAGAAACAGCAGCACTTAGCTCTTCTGCCTGGTCTGTCTGTGGCACAGTCACCACTTCTACACTGACTTTTCCATCTGTCACAATGAGCTCCACGTCGGATTGGTTCATAGCAACATTAAACGCTGTACCAATGGCTTCAAATCGCTGCTCACCGGCAATGACAGACAGTGGCCAGTCCGGGTTATGCATTACGTCAATATGCAATTCTCCCTGCACAAGCACTATTTCCCGGGCTTCGGCAGAATAGCGTACATAGGCTGACGAATTAGAATTGAGCGTCAACTCAGAACCGTCTGGTAGCGTCTTCCTGACAGACGTCGCGATAGGTGCGTCGACCTGAGCAGAATAACTATACGAATGTTCAGCAGATACCGAAGTATTGTTGAAATAAGCCAACCCGAAATACCCAATGGGTAACATTGCCAGACACACAATTGCGGCGGCAGCCAGGCCCGTAATTCGACTCCAGGCGGCCTTGGTTTTGCGACGTTGAAGCGGAAAAACATCTGCAAGAGAAGACAGTATTTCAGCATCAGCGAGTGTTTCACTCATTTGCTCGAACACGTCGGCATGCCGACTAGATTTTGCTTTCCAGCGCGCAAGCTTCGCTTCATCTGATGTATCTAATCCATCTTCCAATTTAACAAGCCACTCTGCAGCTTCCTGCATCAGGGTCTCATTAGCATAGAGATTCACCACTTTACTTTCGTTACTTGCCACTGGATTTACCCTTTTCTCTCATCACTTGCTGGCCCTGATTAGCCTCAGCGCGTTGTTGCTCGACCGCCTGGTGAAATTTTACGTAAGCCCGTTGCAACTGAACTTCTACCGTTCGGGGGCTCAAAGACAATTCATGGGCAATTTCCTTGGTTTTCAGCCCATACACTTTCTTCAGCACAAATATTTTCCTGCACTGTGGTGGCAATTGCTTTACTGACTCACAGAAATGTAAGAATTGCTGTTGGGCTTTTACGTCCCTGTATGTCGTGTCACCTGAAGCAAATAGTGCATCATCAGTTTCTTCAACAGATTGCATTCTGCTCACATGGGGTTTTCGCAAATGATCCAGTGCCAGATTCTTCGCCACGGTAAAAACAAACCCGTCGCTAACAGGCAATGATGCCTGCTCCTGTCGGCTTTGCCACACTTTGACGTACGCATCCTGCACAATGTCCTCCACGTCATCGGGAGACACAAACTGCGACAAAAAGACCTTTAGTTTTACGCGCAAACGGTGAAGTTGCAGCAAAACCTTATTGTTATCGTTCATAGGTTCGGTACAGAGTTTTTTTACTATAACGTTTTAACTTTAGGAAAATACTTACAAGCACGCGTAAAAAATCGCAAAAAATGTGTTGAACCCTCTTTTTGTTATCAGAACGTTAACATTTCTTGATTTCACGCTATTTTACAGCAAACATACTCTAGCTCCACATACACCTGTGACTTAAATTGATTATTTTTGACACTAATGACTTTTAAGTAAAAAACTGATTAATAATGACTTTTATCAAAAATCATTTGGCCAACAGGCTTAAATGATTAAAAATTTGTAAAATGTTTGTACGTATTTTTTTGAATTTGATTCGTTTACTCCGTACACAACGGCACTTTGCCTATGTTGTGTGCAGTGTCATTGCTATTGGATTTACGCCAATCAGCTACGGTCAGCCATCTGAAACGCTTCAAGATGGATACCGAAAGTTTGACATTGCGGGCGGAGATGCAGCACAAACTTTGTTGTTATTTGCAATGCAAGCGGACGTGACGTTTGGTTTAACACTGCGTTCAGTGTCTGGAGTAAGGACGAACCCGGTATCAGGGCTTTACCGTCCGGAAACAGCGCTTGATTTACTGTTGGCGAATACGCCACTTCATGCACATATCAATAATAAACAACAGCTGATTCTCCTCGATAACGATCCCGGAAATGAAGCAAAAAACATGAATCAATCAAAATTTAAAAAAGGACTCATTGCCACAGCATTGAGCGCAGCCAGTATTGGCGCCACAGCACAGGAAGCTGAGCAAGCAAACACTCAGGAACAAAACGAAACCGTTGTAGAAACCATTGAAGTACGAGGAATCAGACAAAGCCTCGCTAAATCCATTTCTATTAAGAAAGAAAATACCGCTATGGTAGACGCGGTTGTTGCCGAAGACATCGGTAAGTTCCCCGATGCCAACATCGCCGAATCACTTCAGCGCATTCCTGGTGTTTATCTGGAGCGAGATGGCGCGAGTAACGAAGGCAACCGCATTACTATCCGAGGACTGGATTCCTCCTATGCAGTAACGACCATCAATGGCGCACCCGTTCATACGACATCCAGTATGAATGTTGGCACATCAACCCGTGATTTCAACTACGATGTATTTCCTTCCGAATTATTTGGCCAGGTTAATGTGTATAAAAGCAGCATGGCGGAACTTACCGAAGGCGGTATAGGCGGAAATGTAGATCTGCAAACGCCCAGACCGTTTGACGGCAAAGGCGAACAGGTAGGTAGATTTTCCGTAAGCACTGGCTATAACGATGCATCTGAATCATATAACCCCAAGTTATCTGCACTTTACAGTAATACCTGGGATAACTTTGGTGCCTTGTTTGGCATTGCTTACGCCAAAAGCATCAATACCCGTTCTGGCTATGAAACAACCGGACAGTACAACTCCAACGCGTTAGGACGAGAACGAAAAGGTTCTTTCAGATTCAGCATCGACTACGACGATCCACGAACCAACCTGGGCGACCTCACCCAGGAACAGGTCGACAATGCGTTTCTGCCTCGCTTCCATCGCGCTTATGCCTCAGAAAATACACGCGAGCGGTTGTCTTCAGTTATGTCGCTGCAGTATCTGGGTGACAAATTTGAGGTGAGCCTGGACACGTTAGTCGCGAATCTCACCGACCAACGGGATGAATATACGTTTGGTATCGCCATACGTAATTCCGGTCAGAATGGTGTGCCGGGTATAGTGCCTATGGATGTTTTTATTGATGAGAACAACAACTTGTTCGGCAAGTTTGGCAATACCACTTACTTTGCCGAAAGCTATCCCTACGACAGTGAAACAGATTTTTACAGCGTGAATTTACGTGGCCAGTATTATTTAAGTGACGATCTGACCATTCGGGGTCAGCTTACCCGCTCACAAAGTAAAGCAGTTCTATACCGGAACAAAGTGTATAACGTAGCCGACGGTGTTACCTCGGTCATAGATTCGTCTCAGAATACCGTTTATCCGGTACTCACTTATGACAGGGACTTTACCGACCCAACAGCATGGAACAACCTGGTCGACATCGGTTTTCTACAGAACAATGAAAAGGACGAAGACGTACTGGCATCTCTGCAAGTCCGGTGGGATTACGATTTAGGAGACTGGTATGGCAATCTGAAATTCGGCGTTAGTCAGGCTACTTCGACCAAAACCAGCAGCAGTAAAAACGGCACATCGGCGGCAAAATCGCAAACGTTGTCCAATGGAAAATCGTTTAACGAAATGAGCTTATCTGAGCGGGTAGCATTGATGGACAGTTCTATGCCTATTCGTCCGTTTGCTCAAAAAGCCGGAGACGGATTCCCAACAACCTGGTCTAGCTTCTCACGCAATACCATTGAGTCCTTCTTTATGCCTTATGAAGCATTAAGGCAAACCGAAGTAGACTTCAACAGCTCGTTTGAAGCGGAAGAAAAAGTATCTACTGTGTATATTCAAACCGATGTACACACCGATATTTTTGACCGTGCTTTTAAAGCTAACCTGGGCGTTCGCTTGTCAGATACCGATGTCACGGCCAACAATTATACGCTCGATGGAAGTACTTACATTCCCAACACAACGAGCGGTGGCTATTCAACGGTTCTGCCATCATTGAATATGGCCTACGATATTACCGAGGAATTGGAACTGCGTGCGGCAATTGGTAAAACCATTACCCGTGTTGGCCTGAACCGAATTGCAGCCAATGTGCTCATTGCCGATCCGTTTAAAGCGGTAGCGACTGCAGGCAATCCGGATTTAACACCTGAAGAATCATTATCGAAGGATGTGTCCCTTAGCTGGTACTTCTCAGAAGGCGGTTTGCTGTCTGCAGGGCTGTTCTGGAAAACCATTAAAGACCAGCCGGTGCAAAGCAGTACACTGGTGACGTTCGAGTCACTGAAGTTACCCGAGACTGCACTGGGCCCGATCTTTATTGACCCGGATACCGGTAAAATCCCACCCAATCTGGACATTATCCTGAACAGTTTTGAGAATGGCGCAGAACAACAGTTAAATGGATTTGAAATAGCCTATCAGCAAAATTTCAGCTTTTTACCTGAACCTTTTAACCACATTGGTACCATAGCAAGTTACACCAATGTCGATACAAAATCGGCTAACTGGGTAGCCAATAACGGCGATGTATACAACATTCCTACCGTGCCTAAATATGGTTATACCCTGGCTACTTACTATGAAGATGGCCCCATTGCTCTGCGTTTGTCTTATGCCTACAAGAGCGAGAAATATGTCGACCCTCTTAACCGGGGTAATGACCTGAACCGGGTGCAAGCGGGTGTGGGTTACCTGGATGCAAGCTTTGGGTACAAGTTCAGTGACGACCTGGAGCTTCGCCTGGAAGCAACAAACCTGAGTGACGCGCTGGAATATCAGTACTACCCCAACCCTGCGGGCCTGTATGGAGATGGAAAATCTCGTAAGAATGCAGCCTATTACAGCGGCAGAACCTTCACGTTAGGCTTGCGCGGCGCGTTCTAACACAGCCCACATTACACCAATAATAGTTAACTGAATTAGTAAAAGTTCATTGTGATTGCACTGTCCATGGTTCGCCCTGGCAGTGCTTTTTTGTGTTTACTATACGCCACAGTTCCAAATGTTAACATTTCATTAAAGATTTTGCTGTTATTCACTCATTTCACTGTTCATCAATCGATTCTTGATTTACAAATTTTAAACATGGCCAGGTGGTAAGGCCAATTAAAAATCTTTAAATTGAGGTCAAAATGAAAAAAACTCTTTTAAGCTTCACCACTTTATGTGCGCTCAGCAGCGTCAGTTTGCTCGCTGAAGCAGCAGATTATTACGTGTCCCCAACAGGTAATGACAGCAATTCCGGCTCCATTGACTCGCCGCTGGAAACATTAATGCGAGCACAGGATTTAGCCGACGCCGGTGATACTGTGTATATTCGGGGGGGAACGTACTACCTCGACAATGACGATATATCCCGCACTGACTCAAGCCGCGCTTATGTCAATGAGATAAAAGAAAACGGCATTCGTTACATCGCCTTTAACGGCGAAACTCCCATATTTGATTTTACTGGTGTTAAACCAGTCGACCGCCGTGTTGTCGCATTTCTGGTATCTGGCGATGACAATACGTTTGAAGGATTTCATATCACCGGGGTACAAATCACCATCGATTACAAACGCACACAGTCTACAGCGATTCGCGTAGTAAACGGGGACAGAAACCTATTTGAAAGACTGGAAATATACGACAACATGGCGATTGGCTGGTACCTCGCTAGCGGCAGTGACAATCAGGTAATCAATGTCGATGCGTACAGAAACAAAGGGCTGAATAACTACTCTCACGGCAACATCGATGGATTCGGTGTACATCCCAACTCGTCGAGTTCAGGTAATATCATTAGAGGCAGCCGCGCCTGGTTTAACAGTGATGATGGGTTTGATCTCATCAGTGCTGACACCGCGGTAACCATTGAAAACAGCTGGGCATTTTATAACGGTTTTGACACTGATTTTACGAAACTGGGTGATGGTAATGGATTTAAGCTTGGGGGATACGGCAGAGACGGTAAGGTAGACTATCCGGTGCCGGTTCCACGCCATGCTATCTATAAAAGCCTTGCCGTAGGGAACAAAGCCAGTGGATTCTATGCTAATCACCATATCGACGGTCAGGACTGGGTAAACAATACCGCCATTGGGAACTATCACAATTTCAATTTGCTATCGACATTGGCAGACAATGCCACGGACGTGCCGGGCTATGCGCATTACATGCGTAATAATCTGGGATTCGGCGGCAGTAACGAAGTGGTTAACCTTGGTCCGGCTTCTGAAAATGACCTGGCCAACAATTATTTTGACCTCAATGTTTCGGTAACCGCTGATGACTTTATTTCTCTTGATGAAAGCCAGCTAACTCTGCCTCGACAACCCAATGGCGACTTGCCGGATATTGCGTTTGCTAAATTGGCACCGGGTAGCGATCTTATCAATGCCGGGGTTGATGCAGGTTTACCCTACAATGGTTCGGCCCCGGATTTAGGGGCATTTGAAACGGCACCAGCAGCCCCACATGGTTTATCGGCTTCACCGGCAAATGCTGAGGTTTACTTAAGTTGGCTTCACAGTGATGAACCCTATTTTTCTGATTTCACGGTTTATCGCAGTACCGATCCCCAAGGTATTTATTCGGTGATAGCTCAGCAGCTTACTGCAACCGAGTTCACCGACACCGACGTCATAAATGGGCAAACGTATTACTACAAAATCACGGCCTCTGTAGAAAACGGTGACACATCCGCGCTCACTGATTTTGTGGAAGCTACACCAGAATCACCAGTACCGGATACCGCAAAAGTTGAATCAGTTGAAATCAGTATCGTCCAACAACACGCAAGTAGCAGCGGCAACAGCAACGAAAATAGCTCACAAAAGATTATGCGACTCAACACCAACGCATTAAAACGCTACGGGCAAGCAGTGGTACAAATTACGGATAACTTTGGCGCTCCACTCCCAAATGCTGTGGTTTTCGGGCGATTTTCCGGCACTTTCAATGAAAGACACACAATCACAACAGATGAAAATGGTATTGCTACATTTATGACGAAAAAGTTCTCGACAAGCGATATAACGTTTGGTTTCGCGGTTGAATCGATACGTTCAGATTTGACAGATGGCAGTAATGCGAGCGACGTAAAATGCGATATCTTTTAGATAATAATGTGCGTTAGTCCTGACGCACAATTCGTTTAGTCCGGGCCCTGCATGCACAGAAACTGCATGCCAGAGCCCGATAGTTTATCTAGTCACCGCATTCTATTTCTATCATGGCTTTCGCAAACCGCTCACCCAACTCAATGGCAGACGGTGCGGAAAAGTGCAATTGATCGCCCTTGTGCTCTAAACCTATAGATCCCACAAAACCAACGCACTTAAGTGAATCTGCGGTATTGCGTAGCCCTTCTCTAACATTACTGGCAAAAGGGAATCGCTCTGGTTCAAGAAAATAACCCATTTCTCCCACCACAATTGGTAGGTTTGGCATGCCGAGATCCGCTCTTAGGTCCTGAAACATCTGGATAAGTCTTACACCGTAGGTTTCCGCGTTACTTTGCTTATCGCTATCCGACTCTCCCTGATGCCAAAGCACGCCCTTTATCTTGCCATGCTGAATGGCAAACTTGATTTTTTCCATAGCCGCAGCGTAAAGATCTCCCCCTTTTTCCCATCTTCGCAATGGCGAACCACCAACAGCAGTGGGCACCAGCCCAATATGTGTAGCGTACCCCGAATCCAACATTGCTTTAGCAAAAGGAATACCCGGGCCAATACCAGGCTCGGTACGACCTGTTTTCTTGTGTATGGGCTCTCTGGCAACCTGCCATGTATTGTCTTCTCTGAGTGCAACTACTCGCTTGTCATCAACCTGCGCATCCAAAGCGCTGGTGTCTCTGCCGGCCATATTTGACTGGCCCATCAAGATATAGATTTCCAATGGCTCGACCTGCGGTTGAGTTTGTTTGGAATAGCCAACGACAATTAATATCAAAATACCGATAAACCCACTTATTCTTAACACTTGCATAAACTGACTCCGTTGAATGAACCGCATATTTATTTTTCGACAATGTGTTTCAGCGAGTTGGGATATTATTCGATTACCTGATTGAAAATGGTCTAAATATGGACTGGCTCGTGTTTTATCTGGCTTTAATTCACATGTACCGTTTCCGCTCGAGGTTAGCCTGACTAAAAGCCGGCCTACTATACTGAGTTCATGATTGAAATTGACTATTTTTTGGCCGGTGCAGATCGAAGTTTGAGCCAACCAGTCAGCAGTTATTAACAACAATGCATCGCCGTTTAGCAAAGCAATTCAAACATCAAATAAATACCGCTACTCACAGCGCACCCCTTTAAAAATAATACTTATGTAGCACAATTTTAACTTTGCTTACGAATCCGGCTCATATCTGAGCCAACGGAAAAATCATGTTTGACGAACGTTACAAGCTGAAATATTTTTTAACCATCGATTTACATTAATGATCAAAACCAGTCAAACAAGACTGCACGCCGTGATTTTTAAGTAAACGAATTGGCCTTGCCACTTGAGCAGTTTCGGTTGAGTGCCAGACACATTAAAAGACTAAACCTTGGAAGTTGTCACAATGAAAACTCTTAATCTAGTACAAGAACACGCAAAAACATTTGAGCCTTCACTGCTATCAAAGACGGTTAAAGCCATTATTCACTCTGGTCTAACGCTTGGACTCATCGTTTCATCAGCTACCTTCGCACAAGAAGCCGAAACTGCTCAGGAAGACGCTAAAAAGGATGACAGTGAAATTGTAGAGAAAATTGTTGTTACCGGTGTAAGAGCCAGTCAAAGAAGTGCTATCGACAGAAAAAAACTCGCCTCCACTATGTCAGACTCAATTGTTGCCGAAGATATCGGTGATTTCCCAGACAAAAACATCGCTGAGGCTCTGTCTCGCGTAACAGGTATCCAGCTGGACCGGGAATTTGGAGAAGGCGGTGGTGTCAGTATCCGTGGTGTAGAACCCGAGCTAACCCGGGTTGAGATCAATGGCATAAGCTCAGTAGGCTCATCCGATCCGTTCGCCAGCACTGGACGCAGTAATGACTTCCGCAGTATGGCGTCAGAGCTGGTAAGTGCGCTGGACGTCATTAAAGGTTCCGAAGCACGATTAACGGAAGGCGGCATTGGTGGCACAATAAAAATCACAACCAGAAAGCCAAACGACTTTAAGAAAGAATATTTAAGCCTGAATGCAGAAAATCAATTTAATACGCTTACAGATGAACACAATCAAAAATTTAACCTGATAGGGGTACACAAGTTCTCAGATGACCTTGGGATTCTTGTTAACATTACAGCGGGTGACAAAAACACCGCATTTCACGCGTTGCGCAACACTGCGTTTAACTTTGAGTCAGACATTGACGGTTCGCTGGAAAAGACGTTTGTAAATCCTAACTATGCAGATGTCACTACAGTTGAAGGCTGTGACGGCAACGAAACCTGTGAGATGCAATGGTACGATCCCAAAAATCGCATCCCTCGCGCCAGTATCTGGCAACGCGACGAAAACCGTATTAGTGCTAACAGCATGATTCAGTATCGTATCAGTGACTCGTTATCTGCTCATGTGGGCATTACCTATAACAAACGGGACTTTGTACAGAACGACCAGAACTATCAGTTACAGGAGTTCAGGGACGCCATGGTCGATGCTGACACCTGGATGTTCTATGACAACCACCGTATTCAATCGGTGGAAACCGCAGGCAGCTTCGCCATAGTTAACCGTGCAGTAGATGTAGACTGGTCACAGAAAAACGCAGTAGTAGATGCGGGATTTGAGTACCAACACGACCTGTTCACATTAACCGGTACCTTCGGCTACAGTGACGAAAAGCAAACCATTGATCAAACCGATACACAGGCTTTTGGCTACCGCATTCGTGGCATGTTGATGGAATTTTCCGAGAATGGCTTACCCATCATTACTGAAGAAAACCTGAGCACAGGTGTCGATTACACCACTTCAGGCAGACCAGACGTTACATTCAATAATCCAATAACAGAGACAAACCGTTACACGCGTTTGAACATGTCTGATATCGATAGCTCTGGTGACGAAACGTTAGCTCAATTTGATTTTGTCATTCCGATGACCGGTAATTTCCTGACCACGATAAAAACAGGGGTGCGCTACACCATTGAAAATCAGGATTACGCCCGGTACGACAACGACCTGCGCTTGTTTAACGGCTCCGATGTTACAGCTGAGCAAAATGCCCAGTTATTGTCAGACAATTATGTACGCACACCGGAATTTTTCCGTGATTTCAACCCGGGTGTGGATACGCTGGATGGCTGGAACACCATTAACGTGGGTACTTTCAAACGTGACTTCATAGCGCTGGGAGGATTTACCGATGACGACCTAGTTATCGATAATCTGCGTTCCATATTTGACGTAAAAATGGAAACACAGGCGTTTTATGTTCAGGGAGACTTCGAAACCGAAGTCGGCGGTTTGTTGTTATGGGGTAATGCCGGTGTTCGTTATGTACAGACCGATGTCGACACCACGGGTATAGCCACAGTAGATGTATCAGTAGACGACGAAGACGGAAACGCATATATCGACGAGGACCACCCAGAGGCCTTCGAAGGGACCAGAACGGTGTCTAACGACTACAGTGAAGTCCTGCCCAGCATAAACGTGAACCTGGAACTCATGCCCGACGAGCTTATACTATACGCCGGCGCGTCAAAAGTTATGGCTCACCCTAAGGCAAAAGATCTCAACATAGCTGCAGCATGCCGACTCCGTCTTGATTCAGAGTCTATTGAAAATGGAAACCCTAGCACGTGTAGTGGCGGCAATCCGTATCTGGATCCCTATGTCGCAAAACAGTTTGATATCGCGCTTAACTGGTACCCTAACGAAGACACGATGGTGTCAGCGGCGATGTTTAAGAAAAATCTGGATACTTATATTCTTTCTGGTAGCCAGGCACCGGTACCGGACGTAGATTACTTTGGTGACGGTAATCTTTATGAAGTTAGAGCGCCTGCTAACTCAGCCGGCGTTAACACGCAAGGTTACGAGTTGTCAGTTGCAACCTTCTTCAGCATGTTGCCAGCACCGTTTAATAATATCGGGATGAACGCAAACTACACTTACACAACTGCCGACAATACCGGTATTTACAGCGAGATATCAGAAGAAGAGCTTGACCTCATCGACATGTCGAAGAACACCTATAACTTTAGCGTGTATTACTCGACTGAAGAGTGGAATGTTAAGCTGGCCTACAACTACAGAAGCAGCTATTTAGATGCCATCAGAGACAGCAGAGGCAACCCGTATTATGTTGACGCTGCCGGATTCCTGGACGGTAAGATTACATACCAACCCGATGGCTCCAAGTTTAAATACTACTTCGATGCACGCAATTTAACTAAACAGGGTCGTGATTATATCGGTGGGACCAACGCCGGTATTTATGAGCGTCGTTACTATGGAAGAGACTTCTCAATTGGCGTTACATACAAAATGTAACCCTGATTGTTAACTCTCATCCCTCGTTCTCTAACTTAAGTCAAGGCCTGCGCTAGCAGGCCTTATTTGTCTTATAAGAACACCAGTAAGACAGGAAACAATAGAGGAGTAGATTGTGAGTAAAACCATGACAATCACGCTTATGTATTTTGGCTCTTTATTACTAACCACCACATTTGCAGGCAATGCAAAAAATGAGTATCGGTTCATGCTTTCGAATAAAGATATACCCGCAAAATACCACGCATTGGAAGCAGACCAGTCGTTTTCTTCTAAGACTGGATTTGGCTGGCTTGCCGACACAAAAAATCAATTTGGTATTGCTGTCCCTGAGGGAAACTACATCGTTAAATTAGTCTTTGATTCACCAGAAGCGGCCAACGCCATGACGGTGAAGGCGGAGTCTCGTCGACTCATGCTGCCTTCCACATCTGAAAGTCACAGTAAAGTACGCACTTTTGCAGTAAACATCCGGCGGCCACAGATTGCTTCAGGCGGTGAAGTAACACTCAATGATTGGGAGACAACACCTTCGCTGATTGCACACTGGGATAAATTATTGACGCTGGAATTTTTACCGGATACATCAGGGCTCAATGCCATTGAAATAGAGCCAGCCAGCAACGTAACAACCGTTTATATCGCCGGTGATTCGACCGTTGCAGACCAACGCTCAGAGCCCTATGTAGGTTGGGGCCAGGTACTCCCCAGCCTGTTTTCCCAACGCATCTCTGTGGCGAATCATGCCGAGTCTGGCAGGGCGTTATTTAGCTTCCTGGAGGAACAGCGATTTGAAAAAATCCTTAGCACCATTCAACCCGGTGATTATTTGCTAATCCAGTTCGGGCATAACGATCAAAAAGATAAACGACCGGGTTCAGGGCCGTATACGACCTATACCAGAGAATTTATTGAATACGTTAATGCGACCAGGGAAAAGTCAGCAATCCCCGTTTTAATAACCCCCATGGAACGTCGCAGGTGGAAGAACGGAAAGCCAGGAGAAACACTCACTGAATATGCTGATGCAGTAAGGCAAGTTGGGAAAGAACTCAATGTTCCCGTCATCGACTTACAGGCGATGAGCCTTGATTTCTATCAGGCAATGGGGGAGGAAACGTCTGCGAAAGCGTTCGTTCATTACCCTGCACATACTTTCCCTGATCAGCCGAAACGTCTGAAAGACAACACCCATCATAATATTTACGGGGCATTCCAGCTTGCCAGATGCGTAGCAGAAGGTATCCGAACACAGATTCCCGAACTTGCTCAGCACTTACGTTCTGAATATACCTCTTATTCGCCTAGTCATCCCGATGACCCGGTACTGCTGTCTATTCCATCGAGTATAGCTTCATCTGCGGCGAAACCTGAAGGTAATTAACTGACATCTGCAAGGTAAATCATTGACCGGCCCTAACTAATCGGGCCGATTCATTCGCGCAAAGATAACGAAGCTAACTGGGTTGGGCTTATCTATTGATTGGAATTTCATTATCGCAGGCAGTCACATCGGCGCTACAAAATGGGTATGCAGGCCAGCCATTGTCGTCAATGAGGTTAGGTTGAGAGGCTTCGTTCCAGGCAAATCGAACCACGTTGGGTTTCGCCACTTCATGACTCCAAAGTAAGACCGTTTGCGGACCAACAATTTCGGCTTTCGCATTCACAAAACGACCGTCGTCCCCGGCAATTTCAAAACTATCCGGGGCCTGTCCGTCAGAGGTTTGCAAGCGACCGGCAACCTGCTTAAACGACACCCTGACTACCCCGCTTTCAATATTGATATTACTCAATCTTGGTGACGCCGGTACATTGGCACCTCGCTGATATAGGCGACTTAACGCAATAGCGGCTAAACGTTCTGCAATGGGGCGTTTGTGTAATGGATGAATGTTACTTAAATCATCAACCAAATCCGTAGTAGGTACTATTGCTGTATTTTCTATTCGCTCGAGCACGCTTTCCTGAGCTCGCCATAGTTTGGGTAGCTCTGTGGGGGCGTGATAAACCTCACCGACCTTCATTCGTTCTGAATACAAAAAAGGCGCTAACTGCACAAAATAGAACGGGAGCGTTTTAGCCTCCCAGGCGTGCCGCCAACTCTCTATCAGTAACGCTAACTTGTTGGCATACCGCATACCATCATTGCCGGCAATGATGTTTGACTCGCCCTGATACCACAACACGCCTTTTATAGCGAAAGGCGCCAATGGTTTTACCATGCCATTGTAGAGCTTGCCCGGTGTGATTCCATCGACGATAAGAGGCCCTTCAGAGGTGGGCTGCAAATTAAATAGCTCGGATTGCTTGTAAGCTTCAGCGGGTGTCCAAAGCTCAATGCTTGTACCGCCTCTTGCGGATTGAATAATCCCAACCGGTACGCCAAGTTCTTTTTGTATAGTCTGGGCAAATAAATACCCAATCGCTGAAAACGCCGACACCGACTCACGCTGTGAACCTGATTTCCATCCATCACTCACAACATCTTTTGTTCGGTTGTTTTTCTCAACCCTGAATAGACGAATACTCTGGTCTCCGCCGGCTTGAAGATCTTCGGCCAATTGAGTGTCTTGTTCAGAAACAGGAAGAGCACCCGCCGTGCTTATGCCTACTGCCATTGCCATATTCGATTGACCGGCTGCGAGCCAAACCTCACCAACGAGTACGTTGTTCAAGTGCAACCGGTTGGTCCCCTGAATAGTTAATTCTCTGGCATCAAAGGAAGCATGAAGTGGGTTTAGCTCAACAAACCAACGACCACTTTCGTTCGCTGTTGTTGTTAGTATCTGATCTACAAATGTTATTGTTACAGATTCACCAGGGGCAGCGGTTCCCCACACGGGTACCTTTTGCCCCCGTTGAAGCACCATATTGTCGGTAAATATGTTTGCAACACGCACTTCAGCCGTCGCATTAACTTGCACACACAAACACAACACTACAGATAAAACACCCGCTAGTCGTTTATTCATCCTACATGGCTTAACTAGGCACATTAGATTGATGTCATCTTGCTAACTTTGCGAAATACCGCTCGCCACAGCCACTACAATTCACCTTTCAGTAGCATGTAGCACTGCTGCGCGTGTTTTTTAACAATAGCGGCAACTTCCGGAATATTCTCTTTTGAAAAATGCCCTACCGGCGCAGTTACGCCTATAGCGGCTGACACTGTCGCACTGGCATTAAACACTGGTGCAGCAAGACACCGTACTCCGTCATCAAACTCTCGATCGTCAACCCCGTAACCTCGTTTCAACGTACATTGAATTTCATTTTTTACTTCATCAAGTGTGGTGTGAGTACGAGTCGTGAATCGCGAAAACCCGGTTTCGGACTCAATCATGTCCAATTCGTCGTTCCACAGATAAGCAAGAAAGACTTTGCCTGTTGCGGACACATGAGCGGGCGCGGTAGAACCAGCCCTTGATGCCACCCGCAGCAAATTTTGACTGTCGGCGACTTCAACCAGTAATGAACGGTAACCGCTAGGCACTGCAATATGCGCGGTATAACCAGTTATTTTTGCCAGACTATGCAGCACGGGCAAACATAATGGTCTCAGTCTATCGGTAGAGTTGAGCTTTAAGCTCAATGTATACAGACCCGGCCCCGGATAATACTTTCTATTCCGGTATACCACCATTTCTGCGCACTTTAGTGTTTGTAAGATACGATATGCACTGGAACGTGGAATGGTTAGCATTTCTGCAATTTGGTCTCGCGAGAGAGTTTTGGGTGAATCCACTATCAAACGCAAAATTTCACAAGCGCTGTTTAAACTGGGAATAACATAATTGCTCATTGTATACCTCCGCGATAGACGTAAACACAACCAGACAACTGGTAATGTGGTAAGGCCAAAATTACCTAAGAAATATATTGAGTCAATTACCTGTTGATAAATGCATAGAAAATGCGCCTAAATCCCGAATAAAGTTTCAAAAGTGAAATTGCGCATGCCATTTCGATGCTGCTAGTGAATTTGGTAGCAAGCAACCGATAGACTGTTAAACAATCATCTTCTCGAGTAGGTAAGCGCATTAAAATCGGCCTGACCAAAAAAAATATATCCTCCATTTAAACTATTCCGGATTTGTTCTCGACATAGCAGGTATTCAAGAGTGAAAAGGAAACCTGTTCATGCACATCACCGATACCAGCGGTCAGGACACCCTCATCCAAAAAAAATCACGTCCACTAAAGTGGTATGCGTTAGCCGGCGTAGCCGTTGTTGGCCTGCTTCTGTTTTATGTTGTACCTGCTGTTTCCAGCTGGCAAGCCTCTGACGCATCAGTTTCGGCCGCCCGGTTACGACTCGCCAATGTAGGTTATGGCGACCTGGTCCGCGACCTGTCCATTGAAGGTCGCGTTGTCGCCGCGGTCAGCCCTCGCCTTTACAGCCCCGCACAAGGCACTATTACCTTTGCGGTAGACGCAGGGGATGAAGTCACGAAAGGTCAGGTACTGGCTACAATTGACAGTCCCGACCTCACCAATCAACTCGAGCAAGAAAACGCGGCTCTCGAAGAGCTGCAAACTGCCCTGTCTCGTCAGCGTATTCAAGCTAAAAAAGCCATGCTGGACGATCAGAAAGCCGTGGACCTGGCGCAGATTACTCTTACTGCTGCATCGCGCGAAAAACGCCGGGCCGACAAAGCCTACGAAACCAAAACCATCAGCAATATCGACTTTGAAAAAGCCCAGGACGATCTGCGTAATGCCGAGTTAGTCCACCAGCACGCCATTAGCGATGCCGAGCTCAACAAAGAAAGTCTGCTGTTCGAAATTAAAAGTAAAGAGCATCAACTGACCCGCCAGGAGCTGAAAGTCGCTGAACTTCAGCGTCAGGTTGACTCGTTGGAGTTGCGCTCGCCGGTAAGCGGCATTGTTGGCAACCTTGCCGTAGAGCAAAAAAATCAGGTCGCGAAAAACCAGGCCATTTTAAGCGTGGTAGACCTGAGTGAGTTTGAACTGGAAGTGGGCATTCCGGAAAGCTACGCCGACGACTTAGCCCTGGGCATGCAGGCTCAGGTGAACGTAAACGGCCAGATGTACCCGGCTAAGCTGGTTACCATTTCCCCCGAAATTGAGAACAATCAGGTAACAGGTCGTGTGCGCTTTGTGGCCGATGGCAGCAACGCCTCGCCCGTTGGACTGCGTCAAAACCAGCGACTGACCACCCGCATTCTGATGGAGAACAAACCCAATGTACTCATGGTACAACGCGGGCAATTTCTGGATAACGGCGGCGGCAGGGTTGCCTATGTTGTGCGCGACAACATCGCTTATCGCACACCTATTGCCACCGGCGCCAGAAGCCTGGCGGCTGTAGAAATCACGTCGGGCCTGAATGAGCACGACACCATCATTGTTTCAGGTATTGCGCAGTTCAACAACGCCGAAACGGTGCTGATCACACAATAAAACGACAGGGAATCAACATGCTATCAATGAACAACATCAACAAGGTGTTTCGCACCGACCTGGTGGAAACCACCGCACTGCGCGACTTTAACCTCACTATCGACGAAGGTGACTTTGTGTCAGTCACCGGCCCGTCCGGTTCTGGTAAAACGACGTTTTTGAACATTGCAGGGTTACTGGAAACCTACACCAGCGGCCAGTATGTACTGGACGGCACCGATGTCAGCAACCTGTCTGATCGGCAGCGCAGTCATCTTCGCAACGAAAAAATCGGCTTTATCTTTCAGAGCTTCAACCTGATCCCGGATTTGAACCTGTATGACAATGTCGACGTGCCTTTGCGCTATCGCGGCTTCAGCAAACAGGAACGCCATAAGCGTATTACTCAAAGCCTGGAGCGCGTTGGACTCGCAAACCGCATGAAACACTTACCCGCGCAACTTTCAGGCGGACAACAGCAGCGCGTCGCCATAGCCCGCGCGTTAGCCGGAGAGCCTCGTTTCCTGTTAGCTGACGAACCAACCGGGAACCTGGACAGCCAAATGGCAAAAAGCGTGATGGCCTTATTGCAGGAAATTAACCAGCAAGGTACCACCATTGTGATGGTCACCCACGACCCGGAACTGGCCATGCAAACCAGTAAGAATGTGTTTGTTCGCGACGGTCAGATCAGTGAACACGAAACCCTGGTGCCTGTGGCACTGGCCAGCAACCAATAGTCAGCGCAGGACACCGTTATGTTCTACTACTACTTAAAACTGGCCAGCAAAAGCATTAAGCGCACGCCCTGGCTCAGCGGGTTAATGATGCTGGCTATTGCACTGGGTATTGGTGCCTGTATGACCACCATTACGGTAAATTACCTGATGTCGGCCAACCCGATTCCGGAAAAAAGCGATCAGCTTTACTACGTTCAGCTCGACAGCTGGAGCCCGCATTTCGCAGCCCGAGAGCCCAATGAGCCACCCGACCAGCTAACCTGGACCGACGCCACTAACCTTATGCAGGCACAGCAGGCATTCCGTCAGTCAGCGATGGCAAGCTCTGGCGGTGTAGTGCAACCAGACAACCCGGATGTAAAGCCCTTTATGGCTAGCTTGCGTCTGAACTTTGCCGACTTTTTCCCCATGTTCAACGCGCCGTTTTTATACGGCAGTGGCTGGCAGTACAGCGACGATACTGCCCGTAAGCAAGTAGCCGTGATCAGCAAAGAAACCAACGACCGTGTATTTGGCGGTGAAAACTCGGTGGGTAAATCCATTACCATCGCTGGTGAAATGTTTACAGTAGTCGGCGTGCTCGATGAATGGGTTCTGGTACCGCGCTTCTACGATGTCACCACAGGTGCGTTCAGCGAGACCGAAGATGTATTTATACCTTTCTACATGAAGCAGGTTATGCAGCTGTCTAATGGCGGCAACACTAATTGCTGGAAATCCCCTGAGGGCGAAGGCTTTGAGGCATTCCTGATGTCGGAATGTATCAATTACCAGATGTGGGTTGAATTACCAACTGATGCCGAGCGCGATGCTTACATGACATTCCTCAATGCCTATGTGGACGAGCAAAAAGCATTGGGCCGTTTTCCGCGCCCTCACAACAACCGCTTGTCGGACGTCATGACCTGGATGGAAACCGAAGAAGTGGTGGCCGACGATGCGCAAATCATGATGTACATGGCCTTCCTGTTTCTGTTTGTTTGCATTCTCAATACCGTTGGCCTGTTACTTTCTAAATTCGCCACCCGCAATGGCGACGTTGCCCTACGCCGGGCAATTGGGGCCACCAAAGGCGCAATTTTCGCGCAGTATATTACCGAAACCGCACTCATAGGTTTAATAGGCGGTGTACTCGGGCTGGCACTTGCCTCACTGGGATTGCAGGCCATTGAGTCTTTGTATGGTGACTTCATCAGTGAATTAGTGCATCTGGACGCCACTATGGTGGTGCTGTCGTTTGGCATTGCCATTACCGCCAGTGTACTGGCCGGTTGTTACCCTGCATGGCGTGTGTGCAGTATTCCGCCAGCAAGTCAGCTGAAAACCCAATAAGGAGCCAATCATGAAAACCAATTTAGAGTTTGGCCCTATTTGCCGCGCTCTGCTTCGCAACAAAGTGGGTGCCGTACTCATTGCCCTGCAAATCGCATTAACCATGACCATAGTGGTAAACGCGATATTTATTATTGTAGAGCGTCAGGCATTAATGCAGCGAGAAAGCGGCATTGACGAAGCCAACAGCTTCTACTTAACCAGTACCGGTTTTGGCAACGACTTTGAGCCTAAACGGGTTATCGAGCAGGATCTGGATGTAATTCGAAACACCCCGGGGGTCATTGACGCTATTCAGATCAATGCTATTCCCATTAGCGGCGGTGGCTGGTCGATGAGCCTGACTACCGAACCGGGTGACGACCAGGAAGATGTGAGTACCGCCAATTACTTCGTAGACGCCCACGGCATTAACGCGCTTGATTTGGAAGTGATCGCCGGCCGTAACTTTACTGCAACCGATATTCGCTGGCGCGAACGCAACCAGCCGGACTGGCCGGATAACGCCATGATCACCAAGGCACTGGCTGAAAAGCTGTTCCCGGATATTCCATGGCAAAGTGTCGTAGGCAAAACCGTGTACATTGGCGATGATGAACCGGTTATCGTTACCGGCATTGTAGATAAACTGCAAGCGCCCTGGATAGGCTGGAGCGAACTGGAAAACGCCATGCTGTCGCCCGAAAAAATGGTCTCTGAGTCTACCCGCTACTTCATTCGTACCGAACCGGGTGAACGCGACCGCTTAATGGCAGAACTGGAAGACACCCTGGCCAACGCCTACGGTAATCGCCTTATTCGCAATGTCACCACGGTCACGGAAACCCGCGAACGAAGCTATCGTCAGCACAGTGCTATGATTAAGATTCTGTCTACGGTAATGGTGCTGCTCACGCTGATCACGGCCATGGGTATCATTGGCTTAACCAGCTTCAATGTGAACCGGCGTCGCAAGCAAATCGGCACACGCCGCGCACTGGGCGCAAGCAAGCAGGCCATCGTGCGCTATTTCATGCTGGAAAACGTGATCATCAGTACCACTGGCATATTGCTGGGCGTCGCCATGACAATTGGATTGAATATGCTGCTGATTGAATGGTTCGCGATGACGGCACTGGATTGGTATTACATTCCGGCCGGCATGGTTGTGTTGTTTGTGGTGGGTCAGTTAGCTGTGCTGGGGCCAGCGCTTAAAGCCGCCGCCACGCCACCAGCCATTGCCACACGCACGGTGTAAATCACACCAACCTCACCGTAAAAGCAGCCAACATCCGTTGGCTGTTTTTACATCATGAGCTTATTTATCAGTTAACGCCGCATCCTTTGCGCGGAACCCAACTAAATCCAATTGTTCAAACTGTTTGCGGAACATGGCCATTTCACTGTCTGAGAAACGCGTATGAATTGCCCCGATGTCTTCTTCCAGATGATGCAATTTAGTGGTGCCAGGAATTGGCACAATGAAGGGTTTTACCGACAACAACCAGGCAATGGCAAACTGCGCAGGTGACATGCCTCGCTCTGCTCCCCATTCTCGTACCAGATTAAGTATCGCCATGTTCTTTTCAATAGCCTCCGGCGTGAAATACGGCACTGATGCGAAACGCGATGGCTCGCTGAAGCGGCTGTACTCGTTAAATTTGTCGGCTAAGAAGCCCCGACACACTGAGCCCCATGACACAAAGCCAACCCCCAGCTCTTCACAGGTTGCCAGTACCTGATTCTCCACCGAACGTTCCATAATGGAATATTCACTTTGTACCGCGGTAACCGGATACTCTGCATGGGCTTTGCGCAACGTGGTTGGTGACACTTCGGATAACCCAAAATAGCGGGCTTTACCTTCTTTAATTAACTCTCCTACCGCCCCGGCAACCTCTTCTACCGGTACATTCGGATCGACTCTGTGCAAGTACAACAAATCGATACGGTCTGTACGAAGGCGCTTTAACATGCCCTCTACAGCCGTGCGAATAGCTTCAGGACGCGAATCACGCCCTGCACGCTGACCATTTTCAAACTTAAAGCCAAATTTGCTGGCCAGTACGACGTCATTTCTCACCGGTTGCAGCGCTTCACCAACGATCGCTTCGTTAGTAAACGGACCGTACACTTCGGCGGTATCGAAAAACGTGACGCCACGCTCTACTGCACCGCGAATTACCGGCACCATGTCTTTTGAGCTGCGTGGCGGGTTATAACTGCCACTGGACATACTCATACAACCCAGGCCAATTGGCGATACTGTTAATGCGCCGAGCTTTCGGGTGTTGTTACCTACTACCGCAGTGGAACAACCCTGTGCTGAATCAGACCCGGCAACAGCAGGTGTGCCGGCAAGCGATGCTGCGATACCCGTACCGGCAATAGCCATATTGCGGATAAACTGCCTTCTGCTGGATTGGGTTTCAGAATTACCTGTTTTGATTGTGTCTGAATCATTCGCCACGAGCGGTCTCCTCCGTTATTCGGGTACTGGCATGACGTACCATCAGCGGTATGTACATGCGTTGAGTACTACCTTACTGCGGTTGATTCATTAATATTAGTGAAGGATCACGAATGGCTTCATGAAATAATCGCATTAATCCAGTACGATTATTTCAATTCACTCACAAACAATACAGAAAAGCGGCTAATCGACGTAAAACGGAATATTCGCATTGGCTATTTTTCCGCTGCCGCCGAGCACATAAGCGAATAACCGGTAGCCGCCGGGTGCAGAGGGAACGGTGAAACGCATCGCCCCTTTGTGGTTATCGGAAACAATTAACCCCTGCACAGGCTCTGGCCGGGATTCAGGATCACCGCCCGATTTAATATCGGTACTTTCCGGCAATACCTCCCAGCGAATGGTGTAACCGTCTGCTTGATGTGTGCCGACATGTAAATCAACGTCAATGGTATCGCCTTGCTTCACATGAATATTATCCAGCGCCACTTTGTTGTTTAACGTAAAGCTTTTTATGTAAGGTGCGCGCGATGCAGGCCAGGCTCCCTGCCAGTTGTAATGCAGCGAATCGACCACTTCATTGGGGTATCCCGCTTCGGTAAAAACACCGTACCAGGTAGGCGTAGTTTCCTGCTTCTGACCCCACAGAAAGGCATAGGAACCCAATGCTCTGCCAGGTGCAGCCAGCACGCCCGCCGCATAGCGCTCCCGATAAGACAGGGCTTTTTGTGTGCTGGTTTGTTCAATGGGCACGCCCCAATCGGTTTTGGGTACCTGCCAGTGCCCGGTTGGCCCCCATTCAGTGACTACATACGGACCGCTATACCCCATCTCCAATAGGGCATTAGGCAGCGTTTCCAGACCGCCATAAATATTGATACTCAGATAATCAATATCAGGTACCCGATCCAGGATCAGGTCGAGTTTGGTTTTATCCATTCCCGCAGTGACCGTGGTGATCAAATGATTCGGGTCGAGAGCTTTGATCATGGCCGCAATATCTTGTACGGCATACCACACCTTGGTGTTGGTATAGAACAAATCAACCTCGTTACCAATACCCCAGGCTAACAAGCCAGGATGGTCTTTAAACGCCAGAATTTGGGTTTTCACCCAGGCTTTTTGCCTGGCAACGGCCGCTTCGTCGTTGTAGTCAAACCCGTGACGCTCATGACCTATGCGCAGACCCAGCATTACGGTTAAGCCGTGTTTGTGGGCTTCGTCCAATATGGCTTTTGCGTTATTGGTGCCCCAGGTGCGAATGGAATTACCCCCGCTTTGCGCCAGTAACGCCATATTACTGCTGCCACCTGCCCCCTTGATAAAATAGGGCTCGCCATTTCGATGGATTACATAGCCGGATTCGGTATGAACAAGTTCAGATTTGATAGGTGATTGAGACACCGGGCTAGTGGTATCAGCCCGGGCCGGCGACAATGCAATGGTTTGCACTATCAGAATGAGTAGCAGCGTCCTTATTGTAGCGATGATTGCTCTCCCCCACTGTCCTTGTATTAGCTGCAAAACTTTTGAGCGCGTCGTTACACTGTACCCTTGCGACACATGTATGCGCTTCCATTCATCTACTATACTGTTTTGTTTAGATTTTATTCAACCTTTTTTTAACATTTATTTGGAATATTTATAAATAAGGGTTTTGATCAATCTAAAAAATAGTCAGATTATCTCTTAAACCTTACGTTGAAACACGCAAACGTTTGCAATATCTCTTATAAAGAGGAGCGACTCACACATACTGCGCTGCGGCCCAGCCGCTGCTCCAGGCCCACTGGAAGTTGTAGCCGCCGAGCCAGCCGGTTACGTCTACGACTTCGCCGATAAAGAACAATTGTTCTACTTTCTTACTCATCATGGTTTTAGACGATAACTCGTCGGTATCCACACCACCCAGTGTCACCTCAGCGGTGCGGTAACCTTCTGTACCATTTGGCTTTATTTGCCAGTCGGTGAGTTTATCGACAATAGTGTCGATGTCTTTGGTATTGAGCTGCTTTAGTGGCTTATTGTCCCAGCCATGTAATTCACACAGCGTGCTGGCCACGCGTTTCGGGTAGTGTTTGGCCAACCAGGTTGTTAATAAAGAATCAGGGTTCTTTAATTGTGATTCAGATAAATCCTCGCTCACGTCCAGGCTAGGCGCTGCATTCAAATGCAAGGTATCACCCGGATGCCAATAACTGGATATCTGCAGCATGGCCGGACCGCTCAACCCCCGATGGGTAAATAAGGTAGCCTCTTTAAAGGTGGTGTCGTTGCAGCTGGCGTAGGTATCTATAGCTATGCCGCTTAACTGAGCGAGCAGTGTTTTCTCCTGCTCGTGCAGGGTAAAAGGCACCAATCCGGCACGGGTGGGCAATACCTTTAAACCGAACTGTTCAGCAATTTGATAGCCGAATGGCGTTGCACCCAGCTTGGGTAAACTCAGGCCGCCCGTTGCAATGACCAGCGACTCACACTGGTAATCACCTTGTGACGTGGCTAACGCAAATCCCTCATCGGTTTTTGTTACGCCGCCGATTTCGCATCGCGTGGTAATGGTTACCCCAGATTTGCTGCATTCTTTCATCAGCATATCTACGATGTCCGACGCGGAGTTGTCGCAGAACAGCTGGCCTAGGGTCTTTTCGTGATAGGGAATGCCGTATTCGGCCACCAGTCCGATAAAGTCCCACTGGGTATAGCGGCTCAACGCAGACTTACAGAAATGCGGGTTTTCGCACAGATAGTTTTCGGCACTGGCGTACATGTTGGTGAAGTTACAGCGACCGCCGCCAGACATCAGAATTTTACGGCCAATCTTTTTAGCGTGATCCAGTACCAGTACCTTCCGGCCCCGTTTACCTGCCTCTGCCGCACAGAATAAGCCTGCTGCACCGGCGCCAATCACTACCACGTCGAACTGTTTCACTACACGCTCCTCTTTCAAGGAGCGTAGTATAAGTCAGTTCAGGTAAATTAGGTATGCCTCCGCTATCGGCTTGCTGCCTTAGCCACCACATCCAGACGCGCTTTCCACGGGTCGACAGCATGACTGCCCTCACCGGCCCGATTGAAGTCCATCATGTTAGACGTGGCCGGGTCAAACGCTTCCCAGGTTGCGAGCCCTTCGCCATTCGGGTTACCGGTTTTGGCGAAGTTTGCTACGTACTGATGGATCATAGTCGACGTAGCGGCGTCTTTTGGCGTTAACGCAGCGCCGTATTTCGCATCCACCGTTTTGAAGAAAAACGGAATATCCGATGCATGTGCGGCACCTGGCTCATTACTCAGTGAGTCCGCCACATACCCGAATCGGTAATAGTAGGCTTGCTGGCCTGATTGGGTCATTTGTGTAGCAACAAATCTTGCCGGTTCCTGCATCATCCGATCCTGACCGGCCATGTAGCCCACTAATTGCAGCGGTGCATCACCGGTTGGATCGTAAGCGGCTTCTGCGGCCTCAGCAAACTCGCCGTAAGAAGCAAACAAACTGGCTTTGTCGGGGAAGGCATTAAATCCGATATCCATGCTGGTTGCGCCAACCATGACATCAACGTCGGCTACCGTGTCATTCTCCAGTGCAGACTGAATGCTACCGGTGATCAGCTCACCGTCCTGAACCGGCCCGCCTACATAGGTGGTCTTGCCACCTGCTGGCGGTGCAAACATGGTTGCCAGGTTATAACCGTCGACCACACTCTCACCACTTAACTCGCGCAGCGCTGCCAGTGCCTCAGCACCGGATGCACTGATACCCTTGGCTTCAGCAAAGTTCTCACCAATAGCCTCAGCCGATTGCTCTCCCGCTTCTGCTTTACTGAGCACTCTGCGCTGGGTAAGCGAGCGACCGCCGCCCGACATAATAAGGGCCCGTTGAAACAGCCCATTGGCCGGTGCGGTTTGCATCATGGTTAGAACAGAATCCCCACCAGCAGACTCACCGATAATCGTGACTTGCGACGGGTCACCGCCAAATGCAGCGATGTTGTTTTTCACCCAGTGCAGTGCAGTTACCTGGTCCATCACCGCAAAATTAGCCGTCGGCTCATTGTTCGCTTTCGCTTCTTCAGTGAGTGCAGGGTGCGCAAAGAAGCCAAAACGCCCCAAACGGTAATTAAAGCTCACAAAAATGACGCCGCTCTCGGCAAAGTGCTCGCCATTGTAGACTGCTGGTGACGCGCCGCCATTCACATAACCGCCGCCGTAAAACCACACTAAGACCGGTGTATTTTCATTGGCATCTGCGGGTTTCCAAACGTTAACGTAGAGACAGTCTTCTGCGGGTGTTTTGCCTAATGGCGCGGCGTCGCTGGGAAACGGCAGCTGCATGCAGTCATTGCCATAGTCGTTAGCGTCCAGTTCACCTTCCCAAGGCTGCACAGCCTGAGGGGCACGCCAACGCAAGTCACCAACCGGCGGCGCTGCAAACGGAATGCCTTTAAATGCGATAACGTTATTGGTTTTTACGCCCTTTACCACACCACCTGTTACGGCTACCTGGGTGGGATCGGCGCTTTCGCCACATCCCGTTAGTGACAGTGCCATGACACACCCCAACACAAGTTTTCGCCCTGATACCTTAAGCTTCATTCTGATTCCTTTTTTATGGCAACGTTTTTTATTTGTTATGTGAGTTAACTTTTTTAAACTGACACAATTATGCGCAAAACGGAATACACAAAACGCTTAATACCAATCCGCATAGCAATGCATGGAAAACAAAGCAGAGATAAGCATATTTGGATTGGGGCCAGAAGTGGGAATCAGTTAATCAGAGAGGGAATACTAAGAAGGCGGGTGCCTTCTTAGCAATAAACGGGGGATTACAGGTTTTTCAGCATGGTTTCGGCATCGCTCACTTCAAAGCGGCCTGGATCTTCTACGAAAATCTTAACGACTTCGCCATCTTCCACCAGCATAGAATAGCGCACAGACCGGGTACCACCGAAATCACTGGTGTTCATGTCCATACCAATGCTCTTGGTAAAGAAAGCATTACCGTCAGCCAGCATCATAATTTCTTCGGCGTTCGAGGCTTTACCCCAGGCATCCATTACATAGGCGTCATTCACACTCAGGCACACAATAGCATCTACACCTTTGGCTTTGATTTTATCGGCCAATGCAACGTAACCTGGTAAATGAGCCTGTGAGCAGGTTGGTGTAAATGCACCAGGAACGGCAAACACGACGACGCGCTTTTCGCCAAAAATTTCATTAGTGCGTGGGTCAGTCATTTTGCCATCTTTAATATAGCCAAACGATACTTCAGGTAAGGTACTACCAACTTCTAACATGCTCGTCTCCCAAGGGTAAAAGTGTATAACGCGGCGCGTTCTTATCCGCTTTAGATTGTTTTAAATACTATAACAGCATAGTTAAACATTGATATATACATCAAATCGATGTTTTTTGCTGCTGATAGCCATGGAAGGTTTAGTTTGCGCCAAAAACGGCGCACTGTTCGGGCGCTTCACAACAACGCGTTTTAAAGCAATCGCTTGCGCTGCGGGTAGCAATGCATCGGCATCAGCATCCGGGCCCAGCAAAGCCTGAAATACACGCATTTCTTTTTTTACCAAGGCGGACTTTTTCTTATGCGGAAACATAGGGTCCAGATACACCGCATCCACGCTACCGGCCGGTTGAGTTTGCATGTAGTCAGTACTATTAGCGTGCACCAGACTAAAACGGGATACTAATTCGGGCTCTTGCATTGCCAGCCTGCGCAAACCATCCGCCAGTAATGCATACACCACCGGTGAGCGCTCAACCATAGTAACCTGTGCGCCCAATGCCGCTAATACAAACGCATCGCGACCAAGCCCCGGCGTGGCATCCACAACCGACATCTGGTTGCCTTGTTTTAATCCAATGGCTTTTGCAATAGGCTCTTTACTGCCCCCACCATGGGCCCGTCGGTACTGACTCTGACCGGATAAAAAATCTACTTTGACGCCTTGGCTTTTCGCGTCGCTGGCGTCGTTTAATACCAGACAGTCGTCTACGATATGCAACTGCAATATTGCATCGCTTTGCGCAGTTACTGGCAGCCCAGCTTGCTGTGCGATATCAAGCACAGCTTGTTGAGCGGCGGTAGGCGCGGTTTGATTGTCAAAAATAACAGGCACCGAATCAGGCATGACCGTATTGCTCCTTGTGACCAATCCAGCGGTTAATAATGGCCTGTGCATGGGACGGATACTCCTGCCAGAGCTTTACGGCTATATGCTGTACCTGTGGAATGAGCTGAGCGTCTCGCACTAAGTCGGCAATTTTAAGTTCAGCCATACCGGTCTGGCGGGTGCCCATTAACTCGCCTGGCCCACGAATTTCTAAATCCCGCTGAGCGATATAAAAGCCGTCATTAGATTCGCGTAGCACTGCCAAACGCTTGGTCGCGGTTTTCGACAGCGGGCTTTGATACATCAGCACGCAGTGGCTCTCGACAGCGCCCCGCCCAACACGGCCGCGCAGCTGGTGTAGCTGGGCTAACCCGAGGCGTTCAGGGTTTTCAATGATCATCAGGCTGGCATTGGGCACGTCCACACCAACTTCAATTACCGTGGTGGCTACCAGCAAATCCAGTTCACCGGCTTTAAACGCATCCATTACCGCCAGTTTTTCAGCGGCTTTTAAACGGCCATGAACCAAACCCACATTTAAGTCGGGCAGGGCGGTTTTGAGTATGACTGCTGTGTCTTCCGCTGCCTGACACTGCAGTACTTCGGATTCGTCAATCAATGTACACACCCAATACGCCTGACGGCCCTGCTCACCACAGGCTTCGCGCACCCGTTCAATTACATCTCCACGTCGGGTATCGGGCAGAGCCACGGTTTTAACCGGCGTACGCCCCGGCGGTAATTCATCAATCACCGAGGTGTCCAAGTCAGCGTAGGCGGTCATAGCCAGTGTGCGGGGAATGGGGGTTGCGGTCATAATTAGCTGATGCGGGAAGCGCCCCTGGGCTTCGCCTTTTTCTCGTAGCGCCAGTCGCTGATGCACACCAAAACGGTGTTGCTCATCAACAATCACCAGCGCCAGTTGACTGTAAGTTACCTGCTCCTGAAAAATCGCATGGGTTCCTACCAGCATTTGAATGGTGCCATTGGCGAGGTTTTCCAGTACCTGCTCGCGTGCCTTACCTTTTAGCTTTCCGGCCAGCCAGCCTACCTGAATCCCCAGTGGCTCCAGCCACTGGCTGAAGTTGTTGGCATGTTGTTCTGCCAACAGCTCCGTAGGCGCCATTAATGCAACCTGATACCCCGCCCCAATTGCTGATAACGCAGCCAGCGCAGCGACCAGGGTTTTACCTGAGCCTACATCGCCCTGCACCAGACGCATCATTGGTCGTGGCTGTCGCATATCCTGCTGAATATCAGCGACCACGCGCTGCTGAGCACCGGTTGGTGAAAATGGCAAATTCCCCAGCAGCTTATCAATTAAACCGTTGTCTACGTCGATGGCGATACCCGGCTGCGCATCGCTTTGCTGGCGGATTTTCAGCACGCTTAAATGCTGAGCCAGCAGCTCTTCCAGAATTAAACGCATTTGCGCCGGATGTTTACCGTCTTCCAACTGCTCTACGGCTACGCTGGGTGGCGGACGATGGACCAGCTTTAATGCATCAGCCAGACTCACCTGTTGGCTGTACATTCCGTCGGGTAACAAGTCATTCAGCGCGCCTTTGTCCAGCATGGCTAATGCCTGTTCAGTAAGGTTGCGTAGGGTAAGTTGTTTGACGCCTTCGGTGGTGGGATAAACCGGGGTCAGGGTTTCTTCGAGTTCTTCGGTATCGGCCTCAATGAGTTTGAATTCGGGGTGCATCATTTCCAGCCCCCACTTACCCGTGCGGATTTCACCGAAACACCGCAGTTCATTGCCCGGTGTCATCATATTGCGTTGAAGTGTGCCGAAGTGAAAAAAGCGCAGGGTAATGGTGCCAGTGCCGTCACTGAGTTTCACCACCAGCATGCGCTTTTTACCGTACTGAATATCCGCCGACATGACCTCACCCAATATGCTGACATGGGTAAACGGGCGGCAGTCACCAATAGTGTAAATGCGCGTGCGATCCTCATAGCGGGATGGCAAATGAAACAGCATATCTTGCACCGTGTTTAAGCCTATTTTCGCGAGTTTTTCTGCGACTTTTGCGCCCACGCCTTTAAGTTGTGTAATAGGTAGCGTGGCAAGCGACTCTTCCGCTCGCATAATATTGAATATTCCTTCCTGTATTTATACACAGCAGTGTAATTGAAGCCTTGGAGCATTGCGAGCCTGAATACGCGGATACGGCATCCTATACAGCACTAAGCGACTTATGACCTCATTATGGCAGTCACCAGGGAGGAGATAAAACGTACTAAAGTACCCTTTCGGTACTGCCATAAACGCCTATAGTTTTTTAAACGACCAAAAGAACATGTTGTTGTGCTCATGTACCAGATTTCACGTTTTATACTAACAGCCTGTATTTGCCTGATGCTATTAGCCTGTGTAAGTACCGCTGACCTACCAGCCGGCCCACTTTCCGGCAAAAAATCCATTGTATTGATGGGCAATAAAGGTGAACAGCTGGTAATTGGAACAGTTTTGTTCACTCCTGCCAATGATGGTGAAAAGGTCAGTTACACCATCGATATCGACTACGCGCTGTTCACCGATTACTTTCTGTCGATGAAAGAAATGAAATGCCTGGAAGGACCGGAGCTATGGTGTCACCTGCGTTACCCATACGAGCAGCCCCGCACAGTGACAACAACTGATCTGAGCTGGTTGTCGCACGACCTGTTGTTTATGTTCAAAAAGAAAGGCGAGTTCGGCGCGAATTTCTGGAATGGTATTTACTACGACTTCGACGTTCGAGACGGAGGTATATATGGTAAGGCACAGGCCGTTGACCTTAATCTATTGGCTGCGCCGCCAGATGATTTAGCTATCCCGCCATTTAATGAGTTTGAACGCAGCGAAACTGAGTCAGCCCCGCGATTCCTGCCATTTGTAGAAATTCGCTAGTACCGTTTCGCACATTGTGGTCAACTGATGCTTTTGTGACGGCTTCTGAGAATGAGTATGCTTGTCCCCGCGCCCTTTGCATTTAAAGAGCAATCTGAACAGCTTGCGTTTATCGATGAATACGCCTTTGCAATTCTGATAAGTCAGGATTTACAGGCCACACATATTCCCTTATTAGCCAGGCAAGACGGTGTCGACCTCGTATTGGAAGGTCACGTGGCACGTGGTAACCCGCACTGGAAAAAGCTGGATAATACTGAATCACTGGCCGTATTTGCCGGGCCACACGCGTATATTTCTCCCACCTGGTACGCCAGTGCGCCCAATGTTCCTACCTGGAACTATGTTGCGGTGCACGCCAAGGGGCAATTGAATGCGCTGGACGATGCAGCCACCTTAGAGGTCGTTGACCGCATCATGGACAAATTCGAGCCCGACATGGCAAGGCCTGCCAATGGCAGTGATCAAGCCGACTATCAACAGAAATTACTCAGGGGTATTGTGGGTATCCAACTGCGCGTCACGTCACTGGAAGGGGTCAGAAAGCTGGGTCAGCACAAGTCTGCTGCCGACAAAGCCAGTGTGTATAACGGTCTTCTCGACACTAACCGGCATGATGCGTTGGATCTGGTCAATTATATGCAACGCCACCAGATTGCATGCCCGGAGGACTAGTCGGGCACGCTGGCCCGACTCGATAGCGATTATTTTGCGAGCACTGTTGCGACGTTTAAAATTAACTCTGCTGACGGGCGTACCTTAAAATCAGGGTTCACATAGCTGAATTCCACCAGCCCTTTTTTGTTCACAATAAAGACGCCTGGTGCAGGCAATACCGCATTGCCCGAACTATCTTTAGCTAAGTTAATATTGTTAGCGGCGTAGCGCATCTGCGTCACCTTATCCACCTTAAATCCCAAACCGAATTCGCGAATGGCGTTCAGATCGGTATCCGATAACTGCGTGACTTTCATCTCAGCTTTGAG
Source organism: Aestuariibacter sp. (assembly GCA_017794925.1). Taxonomy (GTDB): domain Bacteria; phylum Pseudomonadota; class Gammaproteobacteria; order Enterobacterales; family Alteromonadaceae; genus Alteromonas. Next base: position 521,347 of record CP051238.1, read on the forward strand.
GGCCTGCTTTTGCAGATTTTCCGGGGTTTCCGGAGAGATAGCCAGAATTTGATAGCCAAGGTCGACAATATCCTGCTCAACGGTTTGCAACTCGGCAAACTGACGGTTGCAATACGGGCACCAGCCGCCGCGATAAAACAAAATTACAGTGGGCTTTTGCATCGTCAACGCCGCCAGGCTTACCGGTGAACCATCGGGCAGTTTTACCGTAACATTGGGGATGGTCATACCGTTTAACAGAGGCCGAACAGCCGTCGCTTCCGGTGCAATATCTCTGGGCCCTGCCATAGAAGACGAAGCGATTAAGACACTCAAAACCAGTGTCAGAAGTAAAATAGAACGCATAGGGTTTCTCACAGTCATTCAGGAATAAAAAAAGACCTGCAAAGCGGTCTTTTTCTTTCGAATGTGATGATTAACAGAGGAAATTATGCGTTAAGTGACGCCACCGCGTTGGTGTGAGCCTGAATCTTTTCCCACCAGCCTTCATCTGCGGCAATATTGCCCTGCCCGTCAATTGGCGGGTAGGGCAAATCCCTGGCTTTACATACTTTGGCCAGTACCGGATAACCACCTTCGAACAAAATGCGCTGACACTCGGCCTCGCTCAATTGCTGTTTATTGTACATGCCTGCATTCTGGCGTTGACGCTGAGCTTCGTACAGGACAAGTGCGGCGGCAACAGACACATTGAGAGACTGCACCATGCCTACCATGGGGATCACAATCTCCTGATCACACAATGCAATTGCGTCATCTGTGGCACCGTATTTTTCCTGACCGAACAAAATAGCCGTAGGCCTGGTGTAGTCCACCTCGCGAAAATCCACCGCTTTGTCAGACAGGTGAGTCACCAACACCTGCATGTCATTCGACTTCAGCGCACGAATAGCGTTACCGACATTGCGATGCGTATCTACGCCAACCCAACGCTCACTGCCCATAGCAGTACCGCGGCGAATGCCGTAGCGCTCTTCCCAAATCGCATGGATTTTATGAATTCCGATGGCATCACAGGTGCGCACCACTGCCGACACATTATGCGGCTTGTGGACGTTCTCCAAGCATACAGTCAAATCCGTCTGACGTTGGGCCAGCATATTTCTGATACGCTGGTAACGTTCAGGAGTCATGTCTTACTCCGGCAATTCCATCACGCCGTCGATTTCGATCAGGGCGTCTTTTGGCAATGCTTTAATACCAATCGCAGCACGAGCCGGGTAGGGCTTGTTGAAGTACTTCGCCATAATTTCATTTACGGTGGCGAAGTTACCCAGGTCCAGTAAGTAGATATTTACTTTTACCAGGTCATTAGTTGTTCCGCCTGCGGCTTCACATACGGCTTTGATGTTTTCAAAAACCTGGGTGGCTTGTTCGGCAAAATCATCAGAAACCAGTTGCATGGTCTCCGGAACCAATGGGATTTGGCCAGACAAATACACCGTGGTGCCCGCTTTAACAGCCTGGCTGTAAGTACCAATAGCCGCAGGGGCCTTATCAGTTTGGATAATTGACTTAGACATAATGAATCCTGTGAATAATAGCGTTATTGCTGGCGCGACTGGCTGTGTCGCGACACTTTTTGTACTTCGGGCATGGTGCGAATCTTCCGCATAACATTCGCCAAATGCACCCGATTGTAGGTAGTCAGTTCAATATCCACAAAGTAGATATTGCTCTCTTTTTCTTCTGTTTGCAGACCAATAATATTCGAGTCACATGACGCAATATTATTCGTCAGGGTGGCTAACGTACCCTGGTGATTAAACAGCTCGATGCGCAGAGACGCTTTAAATTCACCTTGTGGTTCTTCGTCCCACTGCATACGTAATACGCGCTGCGGCTCTTCTTTCGCCAGCTTGCGAATATTCGGACAGCCATTCTGGTGAATGGTCATGCCTTTACCGGGGCTCAGTACCGAAACAATCTCGTCATCCGGAATAGGATGGCAGCATCGTGCATAGGTAACCAGTAATCCTTCGGTCCCCCGAATCGCCACATTGCCTTTTTTCTCCTGGATGTCTTCGCTTTCGCCCAGCAGACGACGAGCAACAATCGCGCTCAGTTCATTACCCAGGCCAATGTCGACCAACAGATCATCAAAGGTCTCGTGCTTGGTTTCAGCCACGACGCGGTCGATATCTTCCTGAGGAATATCATCCAGTTTTACCGCACCCAATGCATGACGCAACAGACGGTTACCCATGTTAATGGCCTCCTGAGACTGCTGCTTTCTCAGGTACTGACGAATACGGGTTCGGGCCCGGGCACTCACCACAAAATTCAGCCAGTTTGCATTAGGCTTCGCCTTGGGTGACGTAATAATTTCTACTGTCTGGCCATTTTCCAGCGGTTTACTTAAGCTGTAATTGCGACGCTCAACACGCACACCTACACAAGTGTTTCCAACATCTGAGTGAACCGCGTATGCAAAATCTACTGCCGTTGCCCCTGCGGGCAATTCGATGATGCGGCCATCCGGCGTGAACACATAAATCTCGTCCGGGAACAGGTCCGTTTTCACGCTTTCAATAAATTCAAATGATGAACTGGCGCTTTGCTGTAGTTCCAGCAGCGACTGCATCCATTTGCGCGCGCGTAACTGCGCCGTTGTGCCGTCGCCGGATTCTTTATACAGCCAGTGTGCCGCAACCCCTTTGTCAGCCATTTGGTCCATGGCCAAGGTACGAATTTGTACTTCCACCGGAATACCGTGCGGGCCGACCAGTGAGGTATGCAGTGACTGATAACCGTTGGTACGCGGAATGGCGATATAATCCTTGAAGCGCGTTTCGATGGGCTTGTACAAGCCGTGCATTGCACCCAACGAGCGATAACAGTCATCTACGGAATTCACCACAATACGAAACGCATAGATGTCCATGACTTCATTAAACATCTTTTCTTTGTTTTTCATTTTGCGGTAAATGGAATACAGGTGCTTTTCGCGTCCCAGTACGGTGGCATCGATTTTGTATTCGGCTAACCGGGTAGACAATTCCTGGCGGATGTTTTCTATGATTTCTTTGCGATTGCCCCGCGCCTGCTTAACCGCTGACTTCAGCGCCCGATGGCGCATGGGGTACATCGCCTGAAAGCCGAGGTCTTCCAGTTCGTTTTTAATATCGTGAATACCCAGGCGATGCGCAATGGGTGAGTAGATCTCTAACGTTTCCAGCGCAATACGGCGGCGTTTGTCCGGGCGTAATGAGCCCAGTGTACGCATATTGTGAGTGCGGTCAGCCAGTTTAATCAGAATAACCCGAATATCCTGTACCATCGCCATCATCATTTTGCGGAAGTTTTCAGCCTGGGCTTCCTGCTTGCTACTGAACGCAATTTTGTCGAGCTTACTGACGCCCTCGACCAAATCGGCAACGGTGTCGCCGAACGCGTCAGCCAAATCTTCCTGATTATAATGGGTATCTTCTATAACATCGTGCAGCAGGGCAGCCATGAGCGTTTCATGATCCATGTGCATATCAGCAAGAATACTGGCGACGGCGACGGGGTGAGTAATATAGGGATCACCACTGGAGCGCATCTGACCATCGTGCGCTTCGTGAGCCAATACAAACGACTCCTGCACGAGTTTGACTCGTTCAGGCGACAAGTATTCTGAGATTTTTTGCTTTAACCCTTCAAACAGATACACGTTTGTTACGCATTTCCAATAATATCAAGCGTTAAGAATACGGTGAAATGAGCCGCTTTCCAACGAAAAACGCCAGTGTTTCTTAAACAAGAATCACTGGCGCTGTCAAAAAGTGCTTCCAGAGGCCGGTCGGCTTACTGGTCAGACAGAATATTTGCGACTGAAGCAAACTCTACGTGGTCCTGACTTTGTTGGTCACGCAGCTCATCCTGTTCGATGGTTTCTACGGTAACCAGACCTTCTTCAATTTCGCGCAACGCAGTAACGGTAGGCTTATCGTTACTTACATCAACCATAGGCTCTTTGCCTTCTGTAGCGATTTGGCGAGCACGACGCGCAGCAACCAGCACCAGGTCAAAACGGTTACCAACTTTATCTACTGCATCTTCGACTGTAACGCGAGCCATGTATATCTCCGAACTGAACAATACTATTACTAAAAATGGCCGCGTAGTATACAACAACACGGCGGGAAATGGGTAGTACTAAATTTGAGCTTAGGCCAATAAACTCCTGACCAGCGTGTCGTGCCGCAACTGTTGCTTATGCGTTCTGAGTCGTTGCGACTGCACAATGCTGTCTAATTCAGTCAGCGCGGTCTCAAAATCATCGTTGATCAGCACGTAATCAAACTCATCATAGTGCGACATTTCTGATACGGCCTCTGCCATGCGTTTTGCAATGACTGACGCATCATCCTGTCCACGGCCTTCAAGGCGCTGACGAAGAGTCTCGACTGAAGGAGGCAAAATAAACACACCGCAGGTATCCGGCATTAGCTTTTTAACCTGACGCGCACCTTGCCAGTCAATATCCAGGAATACGTCAATGCCCTGATGCAGGGTTTCCTCAATGGTGATCCGTGATGTGCCGTAGTAGTTGCCAAACACTTCGGCATATTCAAAAAACGCATTCTGTGCAATGAGCGCTTCAAATTCGGCATGCGTCACAAAATGATAGTGTTCGCCATTCACTTCACCAGGGCGCGGTGCCCGGGTAGTGTGTGATACGGAGACCTGAAGCGGATTTGCCCCATCCACCGGCGTTTTTGCCAGCAACGCTTTAATCAAACTCGATTTGCCCGCCCCTGACGGCGCAGCCAGAATAAACAAGTTGCCTAATAGTGTACTCATAACGGATAGCGTAAGTTGTAAATCTGTCTAAAGCACGAATTGTAGCACACGGCAGCAACGCTATTCACAAGCTTTGTTACAAAATACCGTTTCGCGCACACATTGTAGACAAAGTTGGTGATTGCTCACGCTTAATGTAGATGGTAGGTTTGCATAGCATTGCATCAGGCTAATAATCCTGCTCCGAATAACAACACCAAGGACATCGTTACCATGAGTCAGCCGTTACCTTTTGTCGACATCAATCCCGCATCTGCGGTTAAGGCAACCGTTATTTGGTTGCACGGTCTGGGTGACTCTGGCCACGGGTTTGCGCCAATCGTACCGGAATTAAAATTGCCGGAAGACATGGCTATTCGTTTTGTATTTCCCCATGCACCAGAGCGTCCTGTAACCATTAACGGCGGCATGAGAATGCGTGCCTGGTACGATATTAAGTCGATGGATTTTGAAAACCGTGCAGATTTAGGCGGAGTAAGAGAGTCAGCAAAACTGGTAGAGCAGCTGATTGAAGATGAAATTGCCAAGGGCGTGCCCGCTCACCGCATTATTCTGGCAGGTTTTTCCCAGGGTGGCGTTATTGCACTGCACCTGGGTACCCGCTATGCCAAAACCCTTGCCGGTATTCTGGCTTTATCCACCTACATGTGTGAACCGGGCTTGCTGGCTGAAGAAGCCACCGACGCAAACAAGCATACACCTATCCAGTTTGGTCACGGCACCCACGACGATGTGGTTCCTGTCGCCATGGGGCAGGCTGCTTGTCAGGCGCTCAAAGACGCCGGCTACGACGCAAAATGGAAAACCTATGCCATGCAGCACAATGTGTGTATGGAAGAAATAAATGACATCAGCGCATGGATGCAGGCACGCTTATCATAGTCGTGTTTACATAGAGGCAGATCAAGCTAATTTCGTCGCGTGTTCAAGCAATTTCAGTTACACTGTAACGATTGAAATACTTACTGAAATACAAGATTTTCCCTATGGCGAATAACGTAGTGAAGCCTCAACGCACCATCAGAATTGCCACGCGTAAAAGTGCACTGGCAATGTGGCAAGCCGAGTACGTGCAAGCCCAGCTCTTGCATCATCACCCTCATGTTGATGTTGAATTAGTCCCCATGTCCACACAGGGCGACCGCATTCTGGATACCCCACTGGCCAAGATAGGCGGCAAAGGGCTGTTCATAAAAGAACTGGAAGTGGCCATGCTGGAAGGGCGTGCCGATATCGCCGTACACTCCATGAAAGACGTACCGGTCGATTTTCCTGACGGATTCGGCTTGCATGCCATATGCCCACGGGAAAATCCATTCGATGCGTTTGTTTCAAATCACTACGACTCACTTCAAGCACTGCCTGAAGGCGCGGTAGTGGGTACCAGCAGCTTGCGTCGTCAGTGCCAGATACGACACCATCGCCCCGATTTAGTGATCAAGGATTTGCGCGGCAATGTGAATACCCGCCTGGCTAAACTCGACGCCAATGAATATGACGCCATTATTTTAGCCTGTGCCGGACTTATTCGTCTGGGCATGGAAGATCGCATCACGCAACCTATCGCACACACAGACTCGCTGCCCGCCGTTGGGCAGGGCGCAGTGGGCATTGAATGTCGCAATGACGATAGTGAGTTAATCGAATTACTCGCCGCGTTAAACCATGCAGACACCGCCAGTCGCGTTACCGCAGAACGTGCGATGAATGCGCGCCTGGAAGGCGGCTGTCAGGTACCTATCGGCAGCTACGCTACGCTTCAGGATGACACCATCCACCTTACCGGGCTGGTAGGCACGGCCGATGGCGCAACCATTTTGTATGCCGATGCCCAGGGACATCGCGACAATGCAAAGCAAATTGGTATTGAAGTAGCAGAGTCTTTGCTGGCGCAGGGCGCGGGCGGTATTCTGGCTGCACTTAACAACGACTAACGAGTATTTGTCGTGTATTTGGTTACCCGACCTGAGTCCAAGCAGGCAGCAAGCGCAAACGCATTTGCCCAGGCTGGACTCAATACGTCTGTTGTTGCCTTACAGCGTATACAGCATGCCCCTCATGCTACGGCAAACGTGACGGAGTGGGTAAACCAACACAGCGATGGCATATTGATTGTAACGAGCACCGCAGCGGTAGACGCATTACGCAACACAGGTGAACACACCAATACACAACTTCCCGCGTCGCTACTCGTGGTCGCGGTAGGCAAAAGTACGGCAAAAGCACTAGGCGCATTCACTGGCGCGGTGATATCACCCGAGCAGGAAAATTCAGACGGCGTATTGTCATTACCACACTTGCGTGATTGCGCCGACCAGCGCATTTTGCTATTAAAAGGCAAGGGTGGTCGGACCCGTATCCAGGACACATTGTTATCTCGCGGTGCCCGACTGACTATTTTTGATGTTTACGAAAGAAAAACACTGGCAGCACCGACACTCAGTCAACCGATGAACTGGGAAGCCCTAAAGGGCATTGTCGTCACCAGCGGTGAACAGGCTCAGTGCCTGATAAATGAATATAAATCGCAATCGTTAGATCAGTATCGGTGGCTAACGGTAAGCGAAAGAATTGCAGAGCAATTGCGTCAACAGGGCATTCAACAGGTAAGTATTTGTCCGCAGGCCAATGATCAGTCGCTCATTGCATGGATCAAGGAAAACTGGGAGTAACCTATGGCTGATAATCAGCAACCACAAGACACCGCCAAATCCAGATTGCCTGACACCATTGAGGCAACCGCCTCGGGTAAGGTAAAAGGTGCTGCGGAGCCTGAGCGTGTAAAAAGCGACCCGGTAGAAAAAAAGTCAGCTGGTAACGGTCTGTTGTGGTTTTTTGTGCTGCTGAATCTCGCGCTGCTTGGCGCAGCTGGCTATGGTGGTTACTGGTTCATTAATGAGCGAACGGTGACACAAACTAAATTAGACGCTTTGCAGGCATCCGTAGAGCAATCTATTACCGAACAAGGCAACCGTGCCACCAGTGACAGTAACGTTATTAAAACGGACCTGACCAAACAGGAAGCCACCGACAAGGCACTGGCAGAAAACCAGCAAGCCCTGGAAGCTACAATCGACGAGTTAGCCTTGGCGCTGGACAATGCCGAGTCCCAGCTTCAGGAAATGAACGGTCGTCGACCTACAGACTGGCTGGTTGCAGAGGCTGATTACCTGGTACGTATGGCCGGCAGAAAGATGTGGCTCGAACAAGACGTGCGCACTGCCATCATGTTGCTGGGTAACGCCGACAAGCGGTTGCAATCATTGTCAGACCCGTCAGTTTTACCTGTTCGAGCGCTAATTGCTCAGGATATTCAGGCTCTGCAGCAAGTTAATCCCACGTCTCAGGTTTCAGTCGCGCTGGCACTGGATGGTATGTTCAAGCAAATTAATGCGCTACCGCTGAATGCGCCGGAAGAAAACTATACCGCGCCGGACAGAACCGTGACAGATTCAGCCAGCGACTGGAAGCAAAACCTGCTCAATGTATGGCACTCATTAGTGGATGATTTTATTCATGTTGAAGTCCGCGATGTCCCCGTTGAACCCATGATGTCGGCCAAGCAAAAATGGCTGGTCCAGGAACAACTTAAGCTTGCGCTACAACAGGCCCAAACTGCAGCGCTTGCCAGCGAACAAGCGCTATTTGTGGCCTCAATTGAACAGGCTACCGCCATTCTCGCCGATAACTACCTGGCAGACAGCCCGCAGGTGAGTGGCTTTGAGATGGCGCTGAATCACCTGAAGGCAACGGATATCAGTAAAGCGATTCCAACTGAACTCACGTCACAAGCTGCGCTTGAAGCACTGCTGGACAGCCGTGTTAAACGCGTATTCGGTGAGGGAGTCAGTGCGCTATGAAGAAGCTGATATTTAAGCTGCTGTTCATTGCCGTCGTTCTGATTGCACTGGTAGCCGCGCCGTCACTGATTGGCGAAAAAGGCTATGTACTGATTTCCATGGGTAATCTGGTAGTCGAAACCAGTGTGGTAGCACTGGGGATCATGTTATTCGGTGCCGTGGTAGTGTGGATTCTGGTGAGTATGCTATTTGGCAAAGTATGGCGCTTCACCCGACTGTCTGGCAGCTGGTTCGGCGGGCGTGCACAGCGCAAAAAGCAGCGCGCGTTTTACCGCAGTATTCAGGCGCTGGCAGAAGGGGAGTGGGACGCAGCGACCAAAGCAGCAGAAATCGCCGAACAAGGTGAGTTCGAAGGGGTTAATTATTTAGTGTCAGCCCAGGCTGCTGTCGCACGCGGTCGCCAGGATACAGCGACCCGCAAGCTGAACGAGGCAGCAGAGTATCCATCGTCTGCATTAGCCGCGCGTGTAACGCTGGCTCGTATGGCTCTGGCTGCACATCAGCCCAAAGATGCACTGGCAGAACTGAATAAGCTGGACGATAAACAAAAAGCGACTAAACCCGCCATCAGTTTGCGTGTTCAGGCCTTATCGGAAAGTAACCAGTGGGCCACATTGGAAAGCGAGCTGGACGGCTACAAAAAAGTACTGGGTGAGCAATACACCGTATGGTCGAAGCAAATAGCCAAAGGCCGTTTGGCCGAAGTGGCGAGTAAACAGGGTGCGATACAATTAAAGACGTTCTGGGAATCCTTGCCCAGAAAGCAGCGCAACGACGTGGGTTACCAGGCAGCCTATGCCGAACAATTACTCGCTCAGGGCATGCACCAGGAAGCGCAATCGGTGCTGCTTGGCTGGCAAAAACGAGGGCCGCAAAGTGCGTTCCTGCCGCTGCTGAAGCAACTGGCATTACCTAACCCGGCACCGACCATACAGGCCCTTGAAAAATGGATTAAGGCCGACGAAGAAAATGCGGAGCTATATCGCGTCTTAGGCCAGGTAGCCTACCGGGCCAATGATCTCGCACTGGCGAATAAAGCACTGCAGAAAGCGATGAAGTTACAGCCAACACAGGAAGGGTTGTTACTACTGGCAGAAATCAATGAGAAAACGCGTGACCATGAGTCTGCTTTATCCTATTACAAACAAAGCATTGCGCTGAAAGATAAGTAATCCAGTCTGCATGAAAAAGGGCGCTGATTAGCGCCCTTTGACTTAGCTTTTCGCTGTAAGGTTAGGCAAAAGAATCAGGCAAACATAAACCCGAAGAACTGATTCACCACCACGGCAATAACATACGCCAGTACGCCGTAGGCAACATACAATCCCCACGCTAGTTTATTACTGCCACTTTCACCTTTTAGCATGGCAACCGTGGCCACGCACTGCAGCGCGACAACATAGAACAAGACCAGACCCAGGCCTGCTTCAGGCGTCAAACCTTCTGCTTGTACACGCTCAGCCAGACCAGCCACGTCCTCATCCGCACCTTCCATACCAAACAAAGTACCTAGCGCACCAACAAACACTTCACGGGCCAGGAACGACATCAAAATGGCCACACCGTAACGCCAATCCAGTCCCATTGGCGCAAATATCGGTTCGATGTAATGACCAATCTGACCTAACCAGGAGTCTTCGAGTGACGCGTTCAACGGAAAGTAGCCCAATACCCAAATGCCTACCGATACCACAAAAATAATTGGACCGGCTCGACGAATAAATTGCAGACCACTGTTCACAACGCGATGAAACAACGGCTTCCAGTGGGGTAAACGATAAGTCGGCAGTTCCAGAATAAACGGCATGTCGGTTTTTTCCAGATCGCGCGGTAAAAAGCGATTCAGCACCTGACTGATCACCAGCGCCATGATTATCCCGAAGAAATACAAGCCGAAAAACGCTGCGCCCTGAAGATTGAAGATGCCCAGGAAGGTGCCATCAGCCGGCACTAACACCGCTACCAACAACGCATAGACTGGTAAGCGTGCAGAACAGGACATGAGCGGAATGGTTAGCATGGTAATCAGGCGCTTATGCGGCGACTCAATCGTACGCGCAGCCATAATCGCGGGAATGGCGCAGGCATGACCCGACAAGTAAGGAATAAAGCTTCGACCCGACAGACCAAAGAAGCTCAACGGGCGGTGACACATTAAGGCAGCACGCGCCAAATACCCCGAATCTTCGAGCAGTCCGATAATGAGCGTTAACACCATAATTTGCGGTACGAACACCAAGAATGAACCGACACCGCCAAACATGGCATCGTGCATAAAGTCGTGAAATATCCCTTCCTGCGTAATCGAACCAACACCACTGGCCGCCTGCTCAATAAACCCTTCAACACCATCCATTAAGGGTGCTGCAAGGGTAAAAATACTCTGGAATAGCACAAACATGACCGTTATAAAGATCAGTCCACCCGTCCAGTTGTTCAACATAAAGCTATCGATGCGATTCTGGTTTTTCAACACGATATCGTGCTGTATCCCAAATTTACCAGCCAGTTCCTGGCTGTGAGATGCCACATCAGTATACGCTTCCACAGGATGCTGTTGATTACTTTGCCCGTCTGCCTGCTCAGCCAGTGCAAGTAACGCTTGCTTAAATTCATGCAGGCCATCCAAAGAGCGGGCCGAAATTGGCATTACCGGACCACCCAGCGCTTTCGACAAGCCTTCACTGTCTATGGATTCCCCAACACGCTTTACCTCATCGATAAAGTTGAGCGCAAATACAACAGACTTGCCGTGTTCAGTGGCCAATGCCTTTACCTGCAATCCCAGGATCAGGCTTTGTGCTAAACGGGTAGCGTCCAGCACGACCAGCACGACTCTGGTCTCTTTATCGGCCAAAGATCGTTTGATTTCTTCAACTGCAATGACCTCGTCGCGGGTCAGGCCATTAAGTGAATAGGCACCTGGCAAATCCACCAGCTCGAAATTATCAAATTTACCGCGTGTTACTTCTACCGTGATGCCAGGGTAATTGGCTACTTTCTGCCGTAACCCGGTGAGCTGGTTAAACAACAAGCTCTTACCACAGTTCGGCTTGCCTACCATTAATATGCGTTGCATGAATACTACTGTTCCTGAAGTTTGCTAACAGTTGATGGTTAGTCTTGAAGCGTAATCTCGATGCGAGAAGCCAGATCCTGTTCCATAGCGAACACGCTTCCCCCTAATTGCATGACCATTGGTCCACCTAACGGGCCTCGTCTCACACATTGCACACTGCGCCCTTGCGCAAGCCCCATTTCATTGAGTCGGGCGACAATCTGAGGGTCCAGCGACATGTCAATTTGTCTGACCTGCGCGGATTGCGACTTACCCAGTTCCCATAATGTCATAGTGAATACCCAGTCTGTTAGCGCTGCAGGTAATGTACCCGGATGCAACGCTCATAAATAACAATCATTCCTATTTAGACTAACAGATTACCGCCTGTCACACTAGCGGAACATCCGTCTCTTATAAAAATGAATCATTGCTTGCCGTGCGGGATTATCTACGCTTAAGCTAAGTCGGTTAAGATAACCCTACAACAAGGACTTCGCATGATAGCCTATACCATTTTTGGCACCAACGATTTAGCCGGTGCCGCTTCTTTTTACGACGAACTGCTGGCCATTGTGGGCGCACAGCGCGCCATTGACTCTCCCCGTATGATCGCCTGGGCTAATAACCCCAATGCGCCTATGTTTGCTATTGCCACGCCCTATGACGAGAAACCCGCGACCGTAGGTAATGGCAGCATGATTGCGTTAGCTGCAGCTAACCCGGAACAAGTTGATGCACTCTATGAAAAAGCCCTGGCGCTTGGTGCAAAGGACGATGGCGCACCGGGTAAACGTATGGACGTATACTACTGTGCTTACTTCCGGGATCTGGACGGCAATAAAATTAATTGTTTCTGTATGGCGTAATAGCCTTTTGCAGAAATAAAAAAGCCACCTCAAATTGAGGTGGCTAAAACCATCGTGAGTCAACGAGGTTGTACGGAGTTTAGAATTTAATTCCCACCGCTAACTGAATGCGGCGCGGATTGTAGTAATCACGTGGTGTACCAAACAGATCAGAGGTCACATACGGGTTATAGGAATACCCTGTTTGCTTATCAAACACGTTAAAGATGTCCGCACGGAAACGTGCCGTATACCCTTCAACAAATTCCCAGTTTTGGGTGTAACTTAAGTCCATTTGCCAGTGGCTGGCACCCCGGCGATTACCCGCAGGCTCAGCAAAGCGGCTGGTGCCGGACGAATAACCATATGGCGTGCCGTCCCAGGCTGTCCAGGCCTCGCCTGACTGGAACACAAAGTACGCGCCGAACACACCTTCCCAATCAGCCGTGTAGGTGCTGATAACTTTAACCTTGTGCGGCTTGTCGCCAATCATATTGCCGTAGCGGTTATCCCAAACCATACGACCACGGCCATCACCGTAGTAAGACGAGCCGATGAAGGTGTTGGCATCATTACCCGCCGTGGTATTGTCCTGGTCGAAATTACCGTAGTAGTGACTCCAGACGTAAGAGGCATTCACATACCACTTATCGTTCTGGTACTCCCCTTCGATACTCCATTCCCAGTACTTGGTTTGTCCACCATCCACTTCAGCAATGACGTAAGACGAACCGCCCACTTCTGCACGCATGTCATCCAGGTTCGGGATATACAAGCCTTTCGCAGCAATATTGTCCGGCACGCCGCCGAAATCGCCGTAATCACCATATAAACGCGCACCATTTGGCATATCTTCCCAGAAGTGGCTGCCATAACGATACCGAACGTGGGACCGCACAAATAATTCATTGGTCACCATTTTGGTGGTACCCAACGTGAATTCATCGATACGGCGAGGACGCATATTATCTGCGAAGAACTTACCCGATGAGCCTGCTGCACCGCCTGCATCAACGAAATCGCCATTTTGGTCAAAGCGAACCAACAAAGTACGGCGGGTATTTCTGTCCCATGATGCTGCACGAGCCAACGAGCTGGCATTCGGGTTGTAGCTGGCATAGTTAGCAAATACGCTGGCCGCCTCTTCGTACTCCCATGTCACGCCTAAACGCGGTTGCACCATGTCTGCCCAATCGGTCTTGTACATTTCGTACTTTTCACCCGGCGCGAGTTCATAGCCGGACACATTGCTGCTGTTTTTACGCAAGCCCTGTCCATAGAACGTATCCTGACTGACTAAAACACCGATGTTATAGGTAAAATCACCATGTTCAATTTCGTCATTAATTTCAAAATCGATAGATTCAGCGTAGGACGTGATAGACGAGACAGCGCTACCGTCTTGTACCAGACTCATTTGTTGAATAGAGGCTTCGTAGAATACGTTGCTTAAGTCCGTATCACCGCCATCGGCCCCCAAACCACCAATGTAACTGATGGAGCCCCAACCGTTAGACAGGCGGGAAAGGTCTTCCTTCAACTCTGACCAACGTGCGCCAAAATGCAGGAAGTGTGTCATCTCACCCGTGTAGATCTCGGTATCAAAACCAATCTGCAATGACTCCCGGGCAAAATCCTGATTGTTATAGGTAGGATAGGCACCAACCCCCCCACCACCGTTGAGTTCGCCGTCGTCTCCCACATAACCGAACTGAGCAATCAGTGGTGCGGCATAGGCGTTAAACGCATCAATAGCTGCCATTTCATCTGCTGTTGCGCCTTCCGGATAGTCCCGCAGACTAGGTACACCAAAGTAACCCATCTGATCGAGGTTGTTGATATCAAGAGATTCACCCAGTACCGGCATGAACCCTAATTCCACATCGGGGCGAGAGCTGCCATCTTCACTGTATTTTGCGTACTTGAAGTTAAGGCTCGACGTTTCACCCAACAGCCATGAGCCGTCAAGCGCAGTAATGTTGATCTTTGCTTCGGATCCAAGCGACACGCTGTCAGTTTCAAACTCACCTATCGAACCGCCAACTACCTGCCTGTCTGAAACGCGCTGGCTGATATTTAGCAGAATGTCTTCAGATGGCGCCCAGGTGAGTTTTCCGAAATACTCGTCCCGTGTACTTTTGTAAGATTTGGTGGGCCCATACGCGGTTATCTTGTTATCGCCGGTAACTTCAGGACCGAAATATGAACCATAGAAGAACAATTGGTCTTGTATAATAGGACCGCTTACAGAAGCAGTAATCCAACTGCGATCCACGTCGCTGATCACGCCATCGACAGGTGTGGAAGTAAACCCTGAATTTTGCAGACGGTATTCCAGGCTGCCGTGAAACTCATTGGTACCCGACTTGGTTGCTGAGTTAACAGCGAAGCCACCCGCACGATTAAATCCAATGGCTTTCGCACCACCACGATCAACCGACACATAGGCAATATCATGAGTTGCCGGTTCTGAAGATAAGTTACCAAACATGGGTAAGGATAAATCAACCCCATCCAATGCATAGCTGTTATCAACGCCTGAACCGCCGGCTGATGGACCAAGCACACCGTTCTCGCTGTATTCGACGCCCGGTAGGATTTTCAGCATGTCACGATAAGACTGACCAATTGGCATATTCGCAATCACATCTTCCCCAAAGGAATTCGTCAGCGCTGAATCGCCCTCTGTCACGATTGCCGAGCCATAGACTTCGATTCGTTCGGGTTGTGCTGGCTCGTAAGCAAAGTTCACTACCGATGCCTGCTCCAGCAATACCGTGGTATTAGTTTTACGCACTGAGCCGTCGGCAAAGGTGAAGGTAACAATATAGTTACCCGGGATCAGATACGGCAATGAGAATGTCCCATCAGGGCGTGTTGTCGCCGAACGAGGCTTTGGCATCACGTCACTGGTTGCGACGACCTGAACACCACTGACAACGACATCACCACCAGGCGCTGTTACGGTGCCTTTGATACTCCCTGTAATTTGTTGCGCCTGAACTGGTGCACAAACACTGGCAGCAACAGCGCCAGCAAAGATTACCGCGGCACTGGTTGACCGATGTTGCCAGGATTGACGGACCGCCTGGCGAATCGCGTAAGCGAGATTTCGCCCCGCTGAACGCGCTGTTTTTGGCGTGAGTTCCTTTTTCATGTGTGAGACCCCTGTTGCTGTTTTGTAGTACGGCTTAAACCGCTTATGGTCAACTTTTAACCTACAGTCACCCCAAAGGTCAAGAATAATTTTTTCTTAATTTTTATTTTTTATGAAATATTTTATCTCAAAATATTTCAATTACCGTTGACGATTTACGGATTATTCCAACTCAATACAAAAGTATCATTATTTCAAATATACCTCTTACTTAACGAACGCTATAAGCATCAAGCAAAAAAAACACAAGTAATTGTTTTGAAATAGTTAAAAATAAAAATACAGTAAGAGATGGGAAATAGAAAAATGGGGAAAAGTTGAGTTTTACAGCCGGGAAAATCGATATTATTACAAAATAATTTTTATTCCACTTGGCAGTGAAACATTAATTATTCCTGTGAATAACAATTATTATTCCAAATTAAGTGATGATATTTTGCGCTACCCTGCTACGGGAATTGCTGTAGGATAGCGCAATAATCAGAAGGAAATGATGACTAGACCAGGTGCTTCCAGGGCCCTTTTATCGCCAATGTCTGACTTGGTGAATACACGTTAACAAACAATGTGGAGCCGTCCGGAGAGAAGCAGGCACCGGCCAACTCAGTCTGCCAGGCAAGCTGTGCAAACGGATACACCTCACCATTCGGCGTAACACCTCTCAAGTGATTATCGACCACGGCAGTATACTGGTCTTCGCATACGATGAGATGGCCATTAGGGGCAACCGTCAGGTTATCGCCAAAATTAAAAATCTGTGCGTCAGTGCTCTCAACAAACAACTGTAAACGTCCCGGCTCATCGTGTTCACTTGGCGTACCCTCATACTGCGACGGCTTATAACGCATGACCTGTCCTAACTTCTTGTTGCCACCGTTGGTACAGCAAAAATAGAACTCGCCCTGCCCCCAGTGAATACCCTCGCCCCTTGCAAATAACGCGGCACCGGCCTGATAGCCTTGTTTGCGTAAATCATCTTCCGCACTATCGACGTTTTCAATGTCTACCCATTCGCAATCTACCCAGGACGACACTGGCATTTCTTGTTTTTGCCAGTTACGGGTATCAAATTTCGGATAGCCTTTTACGGCCAGTGCCTGTAACTTGCCTCCGGCTTGCAAATTGCCATATTCGTTTGGTATCAGGCGGTAAAGCAGGCTGTCACCACGATCTTCCGTTAAATAAACGATGCCAGTTTCCGGATCGATACACGCAGCTTCGTGATTAAAGCGCCCAAGGGCTTTCAGTGGTTTCGGGTCGACCAGGCCTTCTGCATTCGCCGGCACTTCAAATACATAACCGTGATACTTGCTGTTTGCAGAAGAAGGCTTGTCGACGCTTTCCTCACAGGTTAACCAACTTCCCCAAGGGGTAATACCACCAGAACAGTTACGTATTGTGCCGGTAAGGCTTAAATATTCTTTGACCTTTTTACCGGTTTTGGTGTTCACCACAATGGTCGATGTCCCGCCCGGCAACGCCTGGCCTTCATCGTTGTGATCATAAGCCATCGGAGTTTTCAGAGCCTCAGGCTGTCCGGGGCCAAACTCGCTTAAATGCTTGGGCTGCAATTCATGATTTCGCACCAGCGCAACATGATCATCATCCAGTGTGAGACAGCCCATACCATCTGCCCGATCAGGTACATGATTTCCATCGCTCATTACATCGCCGAACGATGATAGCACTTCGTAAGTAAAGCCCTTGGGTAATGAAAGGATGCCTTTCGGATCATCAATGAGCGGGCCGTAACCCGTTGTTGTTTTGGTCAGCTGGGTTTCAGCCCAGGCTTTGGGGTGTCGAAAAAGGCCACCGGTTACACCTGCAGCTGCAAACGTACCCAAGGCTACGGTAAACTGTCGTCTTGTTATCATGGTTCTTCTCTTTTTTATTATCCTTATCCCTAACGGGGGCGCCTGCCTGTGCGCAAAGTTGCTCTCTTCCGGCAACTATGAGTCCATCATGAAGGCAGGGTTCCTTATCACAATAGCCTATACGACTAATGTGTCAGTTTTACCGATAGTCTCCCAGTTTTTTATCGTCGCTCTGATCATCGAGTAATTTTACCAACGCTTTCCCTAAACGCACGTTCAAGGCACTCGCCGCAACGGCTTCTGCCGAGTTTTCTACCAGCTTAGCCGCCAGCGAGCCACTCAGTTGATTTGTCATTTCGTCAGTTGCTAAATCAAATAAGCTTTGCGCTGCCAGGTTTTGCGCCAGGATTTTCATCAGTTTCCAGTTACCTGCCGTGGCAGGACGCAATCCATAGACCTGCGCAACACGTTTAATCGTCCGCACACTGATCCATAACAGCATTAACGTCTGAATGAGATGATTAGGACTAATAAACGCCATGCTGCCGCTGGCCATGGCTTCTTTCTTGATAACGTCGTTGGCTTTTTTGCGTACCGGCTCAACAACGTACTGCTGATAAAGTTTAATCACTTCCTCTACACTATGATCACCTTGCAACATTGACTTAAAACGGCGATAGCAGCGCTCAGCGTAACTGCCCGAACTGAAATGGCTGGCATAGGCATCGAGTTTTTTCACTGCCAGCGATGGCTGGCTCAGCGCAACTAACGCGTTTCGTGTAGGACGTTTATCAATAAACGTATTCACCCGACGGTAACCACGGTATTCACTGCCCGTTAACCAGCAGAGACTGCCGACAAATACGCTGAGCAAGACTGCCAGTATGGAAGTTGATACAGGCGCAGTGGCGAAATGGGTATCTATGAACGTGATAGCTTCAAAAACACTAAACCCGACAAAACAAGCGGCGCCGGACAGCAGTACCCACCATTTTGCAGACAGCCCGGTTTGCTCAGCATGTGCAGGCTGCCAGTCATCCTGCTCCTGTTTCACTGGCATTGCATGGTCGGGGCGCTGGGCTTTGATCTCTGTTTGTTGTATTTTCGCCCGGTATGGTGAGTCTTCAGTCGTCTTCATGGGCTATTTCTCCAATAAAAATTGCAGTAAACGGTCGAGTCCTTTTCCGTTAAGAATACGAGCCAGATAGTCTGGTGGAACCGCAGCCGGCAGAACCGGATAGTGTTCTTCCGCTGGCATCGACTTTAAATCAGGCGGTAGCGCTTCAAATTCCGCTTCCATGTAGCGCCCTTCATGATTCATATAACGCAGGGCATTGTCGTGACTACCTTCATCGGTGGCTTGAATGGCCGACACCAGAAAATGCTCAAACTGGACTTCGCCATCCTTGAATCGCGCTGTGGCGCCACGCGTTACATCTTTAAGTAATGACAATAGGGCGTCGCGCTGACCAACCGGTACCAAGTCGGATTTCGTTGCCACAAAGGCCACTTTAGCAATACCTTGTTGCTGCAATACATTGCGCTTAAACCAATTTTCGTTTCCGTAAACAAACGTATCAGCTAAATGGCTTAAGGTTTCCCGTAACTGATAAAGATGACTACGGCTATGATTCAGGCCTTCAAATAAATCCACCAGAATAATTTGCTTGTCTGTTTGACGAAACGTGTCTTTTTTCAAGCGAGTCAGCCACTGCTGTTTAAACGCGTCGAAATGCTGCGTAAAACACTGCGTCCACGGGCTTGCAACATCGCTGCTAATACGCGACGGCAAGGGCGTAAAACCCTGCTGAGTAAAATCAAATCCGGAACCGGGTATCAGAAAACTGCCGGGCTGTAACATAGAAATGCCCTGGGACTTGGCTTCCTGTAAGTAACGGCGATAAGCATCAACCAGTTGCATAATTCGGTCAGGTGTAGGCGGCTGTTCAAAATCAAAGGCATTGACACAGTCATGCCAGGATTTTGCGTAGCGCTGTTGAGGCGCATTCATTTGTTGCGCCCACGCCGAATCTGACCACTGCGTATAGCTTTTTCCCAGCATAGGTAAGTCTGTCAGCCACTCACCCGGATAGTCAATGAACTCAAATACCACGTCGGTGTAAGGCAACAGGTACTTTTTCAGCTGATGCGCCTGACGCAGACGCACCACTAACTTAAACCCGGCGACGGACTCAGTGGCCGGAGGCCAGTGCCCTGCCTCTAGGTCTTTAATATGCTCTTGTACAGGGAATAACGGCAAATTTCCCAGTGGCTCCAGCCACATTTTGTCGACCAGCTCCATGGGTAGAAAGCGCAGTAGCGGTAAGCATTGATATTGCTCTTCACTGCGGTATTTAAGGACCGTCATCAGGCTGGTAAACAGCATGGACTTGCCGCTGCGACTCAAACCGGTAATGGTAAAGCGATGTTCTGATTGCAAGAACCAGCGCTGCCATTGGTTAGCACCCAGTGCCTTGGCCTGTTTAGCCGGAGTAAGAATGGCGTCGATAAATTTACGCATAGCGGTTCAGCAGTGAGCCCATTAATAACAAGAATACTGTTAACATGGGCCGTTACTGCATTAACTTCAAGGGTTTGCCACAATTTGTTACAGCTTACCTGGCTGCAGGCTCTGTGGCGTCGCTGCTATCAGCTTGCTCTTCCTTCAGTTCTAGCTCCTTCACTTCAGCCTTAATATTACTTCTCAGTGCATCGTGCTGTGCTTTGGTAAGCGGATAAATTTTGTTGATAAAGCACTTAAACGGCAGCGAGTCCGGCACATAAACATAATCCAGTCCTTCACTCAGGGTATTGCCGAAACGGCGGTGTAATACCAGTCCCATAGAAAAGCTCAGCTCGGAACAGCGGGGCGCCAGCTTAACCAGATAGAAACGCATTGGCGCACTGCGGAACATCACATATTCGTCACTTAGTTCACCGTAGCTGTCCAGCGTAAACGCCGAAACCGAGTGTCGGTTTTCAATTTGCTCAGCGGCAATAAAGTCTTCAATTAAGGTCCCCATGGCTTCATCGCTCAAACGCGAAGTCGCGCAAGCTGACAGTATCAACGTACTGAGGGCTACCAGTAGAGCGTGTTTCATGTCGCCTCCTGTTAATATTTCCGTTGTGTTAAAGATTTAGGTAGCCTGAGCGCAAATTGGTTCCATTACCGTTGCTTTCCACGCCACTAGCAAATCAAACTCGTTTTCTCTTTCCCGGAGGCTTTCGACTTGCCTTGCCGTTTTTCTCTACATAGGATCAATAAAATTAGGTATTTTTTTTCATACTTAACAATAAGTATTAATCCGTAAATATGCACGGGTAATGCACTGTTTTAACTCCGATAACTAAAACGATTAAGAAATATACAACATTAGTCAGTTATATCATTCTTTGAGTAGCTCAAAAAACGCTTCAACTGTTCAATAAACAACCATATCATCTGTAAAAAGTCATGCTGCTAAGGGTGAAAAAAAATGTTAATGACAAAAAAGCGACACGAAGAAATTTTTCAGGCATCTGAACACCAGAGTCAGGTTTATAAATCTAAAATTGATGCGATCGTGCGCCACACTGCGGTCATTAGCTTCGACACCAAGGGATATATAGAATCTGCTAATGAACAGTTTTGTCAAATTGTCGGCTATGCTGAATCCGATATTATTGGTAAGCACCACAGAATGTTTCGTGTCCCAAACGCCTGCACTGATATCGAGTACCAACAATTCTGGTCTGAATTAGCTGCAGGCAGAGCGCAAAGTGCGACGTTCCCAAGAATTAAAGCCGACAATTCAGTCATCTGGCTGGAGGCGACCTATATCCCCATCACCGGGTTTAACGGTGACGTTACAGAAATAGTAAAAATATGTCATGACGTAACAGCTAAAGAGACCTGCAGACTTACCAATCTGGCTCTGATCAACGCGGTGAATGAATCTACGGCTGTCATTGAGTTTACGCCGACGGGCGAAGTACTAAAAGTTAACGATAATTTTTTAAATATATTTAAAACCGTCATCGATGATGTCATTGGACACCACCACAAAGAATTTTGCTTTGATGACTTCTATCAGGATAACCCCGACTTCTGGCAAACATTAGGGACAGGCAAGTTCGAAACGGGGTTGTTTAAGCGCAGAAGTGCAAACGGTGACACTATCTGGTTAAGAGCGACTTACAATCCGGTCATTGGTCCTGATGGTAAAGTCATTAAGATTGTAAAGTTCGCTCATGAAGTTACAGACCAAATCTCGTCGAAACAGCGCATTGAGAAAAAATGTGCAGAAGCAGAAAGCGCAGCCAGTGAAACCTCGCAAATTGCACACCAGGGCGTTGAATCACTGAATGAAACCATTCAGCTGTTCACCAAAATGACACAAAAAGTGACGTCCACAAATGAAGCCATTATCAAGTTGGAAGAGCAGTCCCAAATGATTGATGACATCACCTCGGAGATCAGCAACATAGCCGCACAGACAAATCTCCTTGCACTTAATGCAGCCATTGAAGCCGCTCGGGCAGGTGAGCATGGAAGAGGTTTTGCCGTTGTGGCAGATGAGGTACGTCAGCTTGCTTTCAGAACGTCGAATTCAACGGAAGAAATAAATCGAGTGGTAAAGGGTAATAAAGAACTGGCGCAGGATGCTAAAACAATGATGGAAGAGACACTCAATGATGTTCAAAACAATATCGAACAGGTGAGCCAGGTAAAACACGTCATGCAAGACATTAAATCTGGCGCAGATCAAGTCTGTAAAAACGTCAGTGACATTGCCGGCTAGAGTAATAACGCTAATTCACTCAATCTGTGCTGCTTTGGTTCCGCTAATTCGCTCATCGTGGTAATTTAGCGGACTATTCCGATTTCAGTACCATTTAGCACAGCAGAGTTAACCGTTGGATACCAAAGAATTTATTCAAATCCGTCGTTTCATATTGAAACTGGGAAAAATGCTCCATAAATACGGTACTCCTGCGTTTCGTCTTGAAGCTTACCTGAATGAGGTAGCCCGTTACCTAGGCGTACACGCCTCATTCATTTCAACGCCCACATCCCTGTCGGTGGTTATCTGGAGCGATCGTCATGAAGACGAATACAGTCACGCGGCTCGACTCGACCCTGGCGAATTGGATTTAAATTCTCTGTCCCGCACCGATGAACTTGCCAACCAATTACTAACCGGCCAACTTACTCTGACAGAAGCCGACAAACAGCTCAGTGAAATCGACGCTATGCCGAGCCCCTATGGCAAATGGGTTACCGGCTTTTCTTACGGCATTTCTACTGGTGCGTTTTCCTTGTTGATGGGCGGCAGTTGGTCAGAAATGTACTGGTCTACCATTTTGGGTTTCGTCGTTTATTTCTGGGTGCTATGGTCTGAACGGTCCAAGCGTGTTGCGCTGATGATGGAGCCCGTTGCCGCTTATGTCGTCGCATTCATGGCCTGTGCATTTAGCCGTCATTTCGACCCGGGAATGAATATTCCGCTGACCATACTGTCATCGGTGATCATCTTTGTGCCCGGACTCGCGCTTACCATGGGCTTAGCCGAGTTGTCGTCGCGCAATATGGTGTCGGGCACCGCCCGGGTAATGGACGCGCTGATGCAGTTATTTAAATTGTATTTTGGCGCTTATCTGGGGGTTGCCACCGGCTTTAGTGTATTTGGCGAAAACACCTATAACCCGGCCGCCTCACTGCCCTACTGGTCAACGTGGCTGGCAGTAATTGTGCTTTGCTTTGGCCTGGTTGCGATCTTTAAAACCCGTCCCAAACACATTCCCTGGGCATTGGCTTCTGCGTTGCTTGCCTATAGCAGTACGGCCCTGGCGTCTGACTATTTACCTCAGAGCATCGGTAGTTTCGTGGGAGCATTTTCGCTGGGAATTCTGGCAAATGCCTTTACCCGTCTGGCTAACCAGCCAGCAACTATCGTCGCCATGCATGGTCTGATTGTACTGGTACCGGGCTCCAAGACGTATATTGGTCTGAACTCGTTTATTTCCGGGCAGGATTTTATGAATGTCGACCATCTTGGACAGGATGTATTCTTAATTTTTATGTCTCTGGTAGCGGGCCTTATCTTTGCAAACGTCGTATTCCCGACCAAAAAAGCACTGTAGTGAAGTGGCCTTCAAACAAGCCAGCTCCTCGTTAAATGAGCGCTGGCAGTACATGCAATACGACATCAACACTGAAGTGAGCTGTTATGGCAGCAAGCAGCCCATAACGCCAGTAACTCCAGCCATATAGCACCGCAACCGCGACGTTCCCGCCGATGGTGGCCCATACGGCAAAGGAGGTATGGGCACCATAAGCAATCACACTGGGGATATGTGCCAGACCAAACCCGAATCCAACAACCAGAATAATGATCACCGGTATGGTATGGGAATCCAGCGCCGTGCTTCGCATTTTACTCGCGATAAACAGTAGCAGGGTCATTAAGCCAAAGCGGAACCAAATTTCTTCCCCTACCGCCGCGCCGACACTAACCAACAGCCCGCCTACCGGGCCGCGAAATCCATATTCAGGCAACTCTGCGGGTAAGCTATCAGCCAGCAACCAGCGCAATGCAAGCATGAATAGCCCCAATGGAATAGCTGCGAATATCGCGAACCTCAGACCCTCGCCGACACGTCTTTCTTGAATGGTTTTATTGTTGATGAATCCAAGACCGACCCTACTGCCTAACTTCAGGCCTATGAATAAAGCCGGTATGGTAAGTACGGACAGAAAAAGCAGGCCCGGCAAAACCGTCGGCAAAAAAGGCTCATTGTTAGATAGCTTCTGAAACGCAATATTACTCATTTGAGTCACAACGGTTAGCG
The DNA here is from genome assembly GCA_017794925.1 of Aestuariibacter sp. Classification (GTDB taxonomy): domain Bacteria; phylum Pseudomonadota; class Gammaproteobacteria; order Enterobacterales; family Alteromonadaceae; genus Alteromonas. Next base: position 545,703 of record CP051238.1, read on the forward strand.
CAAATAGCGCCAGTAACTGGGACCAAAACGGGGCGCGGCTGTCATTGTGAATTAACGGGTTCATCATCCTTATGCTCTTACCATCCAGAGGAGTCAATTAAACTTAACGGTGCATGCCGTCAACTACAATAAGCAATGTGTAAGCAAAGATGTGTATGACTTATGTGAGTGGCATGAATGCGGTAAGCTGCCCGAGCGGAATATAAACAATAGGCGGAGTACATCGATGAGACTGGACGTATTTGGCAAATCGGTAGAAGTGGTTAAACGCGACAGCCAATGGTGTACCTTCTACCTGGGAAATGAAGGGAAAAAACGCGCCGCAATGGACATCACTATCCCTTCATCAGTGCCAGAAAGTGAAGTTGTCGCTTACGTTGCTGACCTGTGTCATGAGTGGGCCACATCAGCCCACCCATCGGTCACAGTGACCAAGCCTTGACGTTTAAAGGCTGCTGTAAGGGGACGGGCCGCCTTCTGCGATAAAGCGATCAATGCGGGCTTCCAACACGGCCAAAGGTACAGAGCCGAGTTGCAGCACTGTATCGTGGAAAGCGCGAATATCAAACTTGCTCCCGAGTGCCTTCTCAGCCTTGGCTCGCAGCGCTTCAATTTTCATTTGCCCCAAATAGTAGGACAGCGCTTGTCCGGGCCAGGCGATGTAGCGATCCACTTCGGTGGTCACTTCATGCACTGACAGCGCCGTGTTGTTCTTCATGAAATCCTGCGCCTGTTTGCGACTCCAGCCTTTGGCGTGAATACCCGTATCCACCACCAAACGGGCTGCCCGCCACATCTGGTAACTCAGCATGCCGAAAATTTCATAAGGCGTGTGGTACATGCCCATTTCTTCACCCAGTTTTTCAGAGTAGAGCGCCCATCCTTCACCGTAAGCAGAGATATAAGTGTTACGACGGAACGCCGGGATGCCTTCGTTCTCGGCTGCCAGCGGCATCTGGAATGCGTGTCCCGGTGCTGATTCGTGCAACGTCAGTGCAGGCAACGAATACAAAGGTCGCGAAGGTAAGTCGTAGGTATTTACCAGATACATGCCCGGGCCACCGCGACCCGCAGTGTAATAGGGCGCGATATCATCGGGCACCGGAATAATGGCAAAGCGACTGCGGGGCAAACGCCCAAACCAGTTCTTGGCCACTGCATCAAATTCTTTGGCCGTCCAGGCTGCTCTATCAAGTAATGCCTGGGGTGTTGTGACATAGAATTGCGGATCAGTACGCAGGAAAGTCAAAAATTCCGGTAAGTCACCGTTAAATTTTACTTCGCTCATAATGTCGTGCATTCGCGCTTTTATTTTTCGCACTTCGCCCAGGCCAACTTCATGAATCTCTTCCGGCGATAAGGTTAACGTGGTGTATTTAAAAATTTGTGACTGATAGAAATCACGGCCGTCGGGTAACGAAAACGCATCCAGTTCCGTCACTGCGCCGGGAATATACGTATTCACCATGAAAGCGAGTAATTGCTTGTAAGCAGGGATCACAGACACATTAATTACACGCTCAGCGTTACGGCTTAATTCGCGTTTTAGCGTTTCAGAAAAGGTCGCAGGAAAAGCCGAAAAGGGCTTAAAGTAAATAGTGTCTCGCGGGGTTGCAGCATTAGCAATTGACGCTGCCGTTGCTTCTCGGCCGACTAAAGCAATGGCTGGTGGAGTAAAGCCCCTGGCAAGCCCGGCACGCATGTTAGTGATTTGCTCGTCAAAATAGCGGGGAATATCAGCCAGCCACAGCAGGTAATTTTCGTAATCCTGCTGGCTGTGAAACTGCCCTTTAGGCATATAGGTCAAATCACCCCAAAACGACGTATCGCCGGTTAGCGGCTTTTCAAATAACTTAAATCGCTGGTCGTTGATCAGGCTTTGAATTTGAAATGAAAATACCCGGTAGTTAATTTGGTTTTCATCCGACAAACTGTCCAGCGCAATCTCACCCAACCTGGTTTGAACAGACTCCCAGTAAGCCAGGCGTTCTGCCTGCGCTTTGGCGTGCACTACCGGCAACTTTACGGGGATACGGCTAACTTCTGCGTTTTCATCTACCGCATAGAGCTGTTGCCGCTTTTGCCACTCTTCCTGGTATAGCGTTTCAAAGGTGTCGTCGGCCTGACTTGCCAACGCCAGGCCGGACACGACCAATCCACATAACGCCAAAGCGCTAACCAGTCGTGCCACTATCGTAAAACGAGTATGCTTAATTAGGTACTGCATAACTTAACCTTCTGTCATTTTTATTCTTAACCCGCCTTGTTAGCCTTGTTGTGAACGCCTTACAGTTAGACCTACAACGGAGCAAGCCCCACAACAAATAACTTATATTTTATACAATATACAAAATTATATAAGTTAGGCGAGCGAGCTAAGCGATAGCATTGCTATCACCTAGTCGTTATTTGTGAGCAGAAATATGTCCGACTGAGCTGAGGCTGTCAACAGAGCATCGTCAGACCGGTCTTTTAATGCGACACCCGAAAGCCGTTTGGTGAAGGCCTCCTGCATCAAATAATGACAGCGTTTAGCTGCGCTTTTAATATCCAGCCCTTTCGGTCTGACGTTAGAAATACAGTTGCGTTTGGCGTCATCACAACCTGGTTGAGGTTGCCAGGTAAAGTAAAGCCCCACGCTATCAGGCGAGCTCAGACCCGGCCGCTCACCAATAACCATAAGTACCATTCGGGCTCGAAGTGCGTGCGCGATGTCATCTCCCAGCGCTACCCGACTTTGCTTCGCCAAACAAACAGGCGCTATAGCCCACTTACATTCAGCTTCTGACAATTCACGCACTAACGCACTAACGAAAGCAACGGCGTGTTGGTTAACCGCGGTAGCTGACAAGCCATCTGCAATGACCACTGCCAAATCATAACCTTGTTCCCGGCGATGTTGCTGTAGTGTATAGGTATCGGATTCACTCAGTCTGCGGCCTAAATCCGGGCGCTGTAGATATTGCTGCCGATGGCCGGCCTGACTTTCTACCTCTAGTATTTTTAGTGCCTGACCTTCGTATCGCAACGCATTTAAGCCGCTAAGGATATTCTCTGTGTCCAGCTCAGCCTTCACCGCATCAATAGCCTGAGCATGACTCAACTGAAAATCCAACAATGCATGTGTCGGCAGACTGGTTCCCGCTCTGCCAAGTGCTATCCGGGCGTCAGTAAAGGCAGAGAGTGATTGCCAGGGGTTGTTAGTTATTGTCGTTGTTGTTTTTATTTTTGACATCCTGCTACTTGTCCTCCTCTATTGAACGGAGCGCCAGCTCAAAATTGGCAGGCATACTGTCTTGCAGCAAACTGTCGCCGGCTTCTGCAAAAATGTTCATACGGTTGAGCCAGTCTTCAAACTCTGGGGCTGGCCGATAGCCAAACAACTGTCTAATATACAGGGCATCGTGAAATGACGTCGTCTGATAATTAAGCATAATATCGTCGGCGCCAGGCACGCCCATAATGAACTGACACTTTGCGCTAGCCAACAGGGTCAGTAAGTTATCCATGTCATCCTGATCTGCCTGAGCATGATTGGTATAGCAAATGTCACAGCCCATAGGCAGACCCAGTAACTTGCCGCAGAAATGGTCTTCCAGCCCTGCCCGGGTAATTTGCTTGCCGTCATACAAATATTCCGGCCCGATGAATCCGACGACCGTATTCACCAATAATGGGTCGAGCACCCTCGCCAGGCCATAAGCCCTGACTTCACAGGTTTGCTGATCGACACCATGATGCGCGTTTGCCGACAGCGCACTTCCTTGCCCGGTTTCAAAGTACATCACGTTGTGACCTACCGTACCGCGCTTAAGTGATAAAGCGGCCTCCCTTGCCTCCTGTAACATAGACAGGTTGACGCCAAAACTATTATTGGTGCGCTCGGTACCGCCAATAGATTGAAACACCAGGTCCACCGGCGCACCGCGCTCAATAGCTTCAATGGTATTAGTGACATGCGTAAGCACACAGGATTGCGTAGGAATGGCGTACTGTTGAATAACCTCATCGAGCATGGACAACAGCCGCATGGTTTGCGCTACGTTGTCAGTTGCCGGATTTATGCCAATGACGGCATCGCCACTGCCATACATGAGACCATCAAACATACTTGCTGCGATCCCATTTAAATCGTCTGTGGGATGATTTGGCTGTAAACGGGTAGAAAAACGACCGGGCAATCCAATGGTATTGCGAAATGCCGTGACAACTTCACACTTCTTCGCCACCAGAATCAGATCCTGATTGCGCATAATCTTGCTGACAGCCGCGACCATTTCGGGTGTTAACCCCAAGGCCACGTCCTGCAGCATGTCGGTCGTCGTGGTTTCACACAATAACCAATTACGGAAGTCGCCCACAGTAAAATGAGAAACCGGTGCAAATGCGGCTTTATCGTGCGTATCCATAATCAGACGGGTAACCTCGTCGTCTTCGTAAGGAATGAGCGCTTCGTTTAGAAAGGTGCTAAGGGGTAAGTCTGCCAGCACGCGTTGTGCAACCACGCGCTGCTCGGCAGTAATAGCAGCGACACCCGCAAGTTGATCGCCAGCTCGCAATGGTGAAGCTTTTGCCATGACATCGGCTAAATTGTCAAAGCGGTAGAGCGTTAGTCCTTGTTGATAGCGATATGCCGTCATCACTCGCCTCCCTCTGGCAGAGTATTGTTACCATCTTGCCGCTAAGGCGGTAACAATGCAAAGTGATTGACGGCTTTTTGAACAAATTCTATCTGCGTAAGAGTGGAAGAGTGTATTTACAACACCGCTGCAATCGCACTGGCCGCACGGTCCAGATTCCCCTCATTTAATCCTGCAATGCACACCCGGCCGCTGTTAATTAAATACACGCCGAACTCAGTTTTCAGACGCTCTACCTGGGCGGAGGTTAACCCGGTGTAGCTGAACATCCCTTGCTGTCTGCGTAAATAATCAAAGTTCAATTCAGGACGATGCTGACTCAGGCGCTCAACCAGCCCGGTTCGCATTGATTGCATACGCATCCGCATGCTTTCCAGCTCTTGCTGCCACTGCTCGGTCAGTTGTGGATCGCTAAGTACCAGGTTGACTAGTCGCGCGCCTTGGGCAGGCGGGGTAGAGTAGTTGCTTCGCACAGTGAACTTTAATTGCCCTTGCACATTTTGTGCGATGGCAGGCGTTTCACACACCACGCTCAAGGCCCCTACCCGCTCACTGTACAACGAGAAGATTTTAGAAAACGAATGGCTCAATAAAAACGGTAAACCTGTCTTTGCCATCAGTGAAATCGCATAGGTATCTTCATTAAGCCCTTGTCCGAAGCCCTGATACGCCATATCAAAAAAGGGCAGTAACATACGTTCTGTCACAACCGCGATAACTTGCCGCCATTGCTCCGACGTCAGATCGATACCGGTCGGGTTGTGGCAACAAGGGTGCAGTAAGACCACCGAATGGGCTGGCAGCGTATTCAGATCCTCCAGCATACCGTCAAAATCCAGCTCTTTCATTTTACTGCAGTAATAACGGTAAGTGTTAACGGTAAATCCCGCGCCTTTAAAAATAGCGTGATGGTTTTCCCAGGTAGGATCGCTCACCCAAACCTGCGAGTTTGGAAAATAACGTTTAATAAAATCTGCGCCTACTTTCAATGCACCAGAGCCACCCAGACTCTGAATGGTTGCGGTCCTGTCCTGCACATCCTGTAATGCGTCACCAAAACCCAACTGCTGCACCAACGGACGATACTCGGGCAACCCATCCATTGGCAAGTACGTTGGCGACACAGGCGGTTGTTCGAACAAGCGGGCTTTTGCCTGCATCACCGCGGCTAACTCAGGCACGATGCCTTGCTCGTTGTAATAAAAGCCAATGGTTAAATTTACTTTGTCCTCTCGGGGGTCCTGAATATAGGTTTCCATGAGGGACAAAATCGGGTCGCCAGCATAGGCGTTTACGGATTCAAACATCATGCGTCCTTATCTGCCATCTGTGCTACCAAAGGCAGGGAAGTAGGGGGAACACTGCGTATTGCGGCGTCAGGGTTTCGTTGCGCGAAGATAATACACTTAACTGTCACTATGTGAACAATGCTTGGGTAATTGGCTTTTTACACGCGTAAACCAGGGTTTATGCATGGCTTCTCAACCTGATGCATTTCCTATGTGATGCGTATAGCGTCTGTCAGGAAAACGCGTAATTAAAGGGCAGTGTCAGCTGCCCTCGGCAATCAGGTCGTGAAGTGATTTTATAGAGGGTAACTGGTGTTCAGGCTGGTAAAACAAGCGATTCAGACGGCCCAAAAAATTCACCTTGCGATTGGGATCCTGCGGTTTCACACGGTGTTCGCTGCTGGTTTGCAAAAACTCCCAGGGGCGCAGATTTAAACGCTTAATATCCTCGGGCGTGCTGCCATGGGCCTCAACCGTACTGAGAATACGCTCCGTTTTACTTTCCATTATAGGAATGACTTCATTGCCGTAGAGCGTATTGAGCGGCTCACCGATGGCTTCCAGAGTATAATTAATTGCCGCCCACAGGGTGTCATGGTCAAAGTGCGCCCCTACGGGCGCGTAATACCCCATGATTTCCCATTCCAATTCTGCATTGCTTACCGCAATAGAACTGTCTGCTTCTGGCGAAAAGGACAAGTCTGGCCGCGCGCCAATGTTGTAGGCATCTACGGACATCCCGACACATAACAACAGATCACCCATGTGTGCAGGCGGGCGATACAAGGCTTCAAATGCTGCGCGTTTTACCCCCATCCAGCCATGTATTAGTGCTGGCTGCTGGGCAAAATGTCGTACATCATCGGGTAGGTCTTCGCCGTATTGATTCACCAATAATGGTGCCGGATCCTCCTCCAACAGCTCCTCGGGCACCCATACCTCGTACTCCTGACGGTTGTCGGCTTTACCGCGACTTTTGATACCAAACGACAGGTTAACGGGTCGGCAAATACTGCGGTCTTCATCAACCCGGTGAAAATACTCAGAACGCAGACGCTTTATAAATGGCGCATCCTTGCCCGCCAATGCTGCCGTGGGATAACGGTAGCCACAATCACTGTGAGCCACAATTGAGAATCCCTCAATGGCACGCAATAGTTTGGACTTAACACCTTTAAGCAGGTCAGTTGTAGGTAAAATAATACTGCGCTCAGGCTCTATGGTGAGTCGCTCCCCGGTACTGCTAATGAATTTCGGGGTTTTGTGAAATTCATAATGGGTCAGTCCCAGTTCACCCACCGCAAGGTCCCGCAAGCGGGCAATTTCCAGAAATAAGGCTTTGTGATCGCGAATATGCCTGAGTAATGGACGTTGAGTCATACTGCCTGTCACCTATCCGTTTGTCATATCAACATGCATATAGCTAGTCTGCCAGATAAACAGCCGGAGTCTAGCGCCTTATGACTTTTTTACCCTCGCATATACGTTGAGTCTGACCACCTTTTCTATTTCCAGCACAATCAACATGACAATCCCGGTTAATACAATGAGCAGGTTATCGGTTAACGTTGGTGAACGCGTACCAAATACGGTTTGTAGCACGGGTATGTAGCAAATTGCCAGTTGCGCAATAACCACAAAGCCCACTGCATACCACACTACCCTGGTGCCTTTAATACCGGATAATGAGATGGAGCGCCGGTGCATGGTGCGAATGAAAAATAAATAGAATATTTCGAGACCCACTAACATGTTCATCGCCTGTGTTCGCGCGTACTCTACTTCATGTCCAGCTTGAATGGCATATTGATAAATACTGAATACCGCAAGGAAAAACAAACTTCCCACCAGCAAGATCTGCCATACCAATGCAGGTTGAATCAGCGCTTGCCCTCTTGGCCGCGGCGGCTTTTTCATGGTGTCTTTGTCAGTCGGTTCGAACGCCAGCGCCATACCCAGCGTCACTGCGGTAATCATGTTTACCCACAAAATTTGTACCGGTGTAATGGGGTAAGGCAGTCCAGCCAGCAGCGCCACTATTATGGTCAGTGCCTCCCCGGCATTAGTGGGTAACGTCCAACTCACCACTTTCTTGATATTCGCATAAACCGTTCGGCCTTGTTCAACGGCTGCCGCAATGGAAGCGAAGTTGTCGTCTGCCAATACCACTTCAGCCGCCTCTTTTGCCGCTTCACTGCCTTTAAGCCCCATAGCAACGCCCGCATCAGCGCGCTTTAACGATGGCGCGTCATTGACGCCATCCCCCGTCATCGACACGGTTAACCCAAGAGCTTGCAAGGCCATCACCAAACGTAATTTGTGCTCTGGCGTCGTGCGGGCAAATATATCGGTAACTTGCACGGCGCTCTTCAGTTCGTCATCATCCAATCCGTCAATTTCGGTACCGGTTAGCACGCTGCCGTGTGCCAGACCCAACTGCTTTCCTATTGCCTGTGCGGTAACCGCATGATCGCCGGTAATCATTTTGACCTGTATGCGGGCTGCCTGACAGGTTTTTACTGCCTCGATTGCTTCTTGCCTTGGTGGATCAATAAGGCCAACCAGGCCGAGCAAACATAGGTCACGTTCCACATCCTTGGTAGCCAGTACAGTGTGCTCTGCAGAAACCGCTCTAAACGCCAGAGCCAGCACACGCTGCCCTCGCCTTGCGAGAGAATCCGCTTTATCCATCCATGCCTGAAAAGAAATAGACGTCGTTTTACCCTCTGTAGTGAGGGCCGTATTACAACGCTTTAAGATCACCTCGGGCGCCCCTTTGAGGAGCACCAGGCCTTTGCCATTGTGGTTGTGATTTAAGGTGGCCATAAATTGGGTGGTTGAATCGAATGGCAACACGTCAGTACGAGGCCATTCGTGACGAAAATCTTCACCATCCGGCAGAGTGACTTTGCCAGCAAATGACAACAGCGCCGCCTCCATAGGGTCGCCCTCAATACCCCATTGACTTTCTCTACAATGAATTTCGGCGTCATTACATAAGGCACACAACCGCGCCAATTCATTGAGTACCGGCTGTTGTGCGGCTTCAACCGGCTCGTCCTTAAGCATAATGTCACCTACCGGCGCATACCCCTCGCCATCAACATCAAACTGATCGTCGTGCGTCACCGCACTCACAACCATCATTTCATTACGGGTAAATGTCCCTGTTTTATCCGAGCAGATAACCGACACCGAGCCCAGTGTTTCAATGGCGGGTAACACCCGTACAATGGCATTGCGCTTCGCCATTGACTGTACACCGACAGCCAGTGTGATCGTTAACACGGCGGGCAACCCCTCAGGGATTGCCGCAACTGACAATCCCACAACGGCCAAAAACAATTCAGTGAAAGGTTGCTCCAGTATCCAGGTACCAACGATGAGTAGAATCACAGCAATGGCAAGAATGATGGCGGTGATCCACTTGGCCAGTACATCCATTTGCTCCACTAACGGCGTCGTTAGCTTTTGTACTTCCGACAATAAACCACCAATACGGCCAATCTCAGTATGTGCGCCAGTAGCAACCACCACCCCCATACCCTGCCCGGCGGTCACACTGGTGCCACTGAATGCCATGCATCCCCGATCGCCAAGAGCCGCCTCTTCGGCTACCGCATTTATCGACTTCTCGACCGGCAGGGATTCCCCTGTCAGCAGGCTTTCCTGAATGGCTAAACCATGACTTCGAAGCATGCGTAGATCCGCGGGGACCTTGTCGCCGGCTTCCAATAGCACGATATCGCCAGGTACCAGAGCGTCTCCTGGCAAGGTCTTACGCTTGCCATTGCGTACAACCGCCGCTTTTAGCGCCAGCATATTGCGAATGGAATCCATGGCTTTTTCAGCCTTGCCTTCCTGAATAACACCTATGATCGCGTTCACAATAACGACACCGAAGATGACAAACGTGTCTATCCAGTGCTGTAAAAGTGCAGTCAGAACGCCAGCCACCATCAGCACAATCACTAACAGGTTGGCAAACTGTTTTAAAAAGCGGGCAAAAGTACCGGGTTGAGGGGCCTGTGGCAGTTTATTCGGCCCATACTGCTGCACGCGTTCAGCCACTTCTCCTTCGGTCAACCCTGACGAACTAACGTTGAGCGCACGAAGTACATCGTCTCCGGACTGGGCGTGAAATGAATCAGTTTTATTACTCATTACGGTGCTCCTTGGGGAAGGTGCATTAAAAAGCAATGGGTGTGATGAACAGCAGAAAAAACTTCCCCTGAAATTCTACGCTATCAGGAGTCGTCTATCCGGACACTGATTTACATCAAGGTCTATTCCTGCTTTTTCATTGCCAGATACTTATAGAGTGTGGATTCACCGATATTGAGTGTGGATGCAACGTCTTTTTTCTTCATGCCTTTCGCAATTAGTGACTGTGCCTTTTTGACTATCTTCGCGGGTATTGCCTTGCGGCCCTTATACTTACCGGCAGCGCGCGCTTTTGCTATGCCAATGGCCTGGCGGTCTTTCAAAAGGTCCCGGTCCATTTGCGCGGCGCATTCAATCAGGGTAAACACACTAAGCGTGGGATTAACCAATGTCTCAAGATTATCGACCACCAGCATGACGCCGCGAGATTTAAGATCCGACGCAACCCTCGCCACCTGAATGATACTGCGACCCAATCGGGACACATCTTTAACAATCAACCGGTCACCGCGGCGCAGCCGTTTTAGCAATCTTTCCAGCTTAGGCTTGGCACCCGGGTCGACGTTTGGCTCCCGCACCATAATATCGTAAGGATAGACCTGGGCTAATCGCTCAGCTTGCTGCTCAACATCCTGGTTTTCTGTGCTACTTCCAATATAAAGATAAGTCGTCACGGGCGAATTCTGGGTACCTGAAACACTACTTAAAATAGTAGAAGACCATGGCATAAATACAAGTATAAACCCTTGCCTATCGGTGTAATCAGCCAACTTTACAGAATCAACGTCCGGCTTCACCTCTATTTCACCCCTTCAAGAGTAAGATAGGAAACTTGTTCAGTTTGCTGAGGTTTGATAGCGTCAGCCAGGCAGGGACCACGTAAAGGCAAAAATGATGAATAAGTCGATAAAAGTGTTATTGGTTGAGGATAACCTGGCGATAGCTAAACAAGTCGTTGGCTTTTTGGAGGGCCTCAAGTGGCAGGTCGATTTTGCCGCTACCGGTCAGCAAGGTATCGACCTTGCGCTTGAACATGCTTTTGATGTGATTATTCTGGACCTGAACCTGCCCGACATGGATGGCCTTTATGTTTGCCAGCACGTAAAGAACAGTGCAACCCGCGTAACACCGGTACTCATGCTGACAGCACGCGACGCGTTTACAGACAAAGCAAAGGGGTTTGGTCAGGGCGCAGATGATTACCTGACAAAACCTTTCGACTTCCGGGAACTGGCCCTGCGCGTTGAAGCCCTTGCCCGACGCCCACAATTACACACTAATACACAGGTCTGCGAAGGGTGCCTGACACTAGACACCCGCGCCAAAACCGTACAGTGGCAACAGCACACTGTTTCCGTGACGGGCGTGGGTTTTAGCATTCTGCATAAATTGCTGTTGGAATACCCCTACCCGGTTAGTCGTACCGATTTAATTACGCATATCTGGGGCGATGAGCCTCCCGAGAGCAATGCGTTAAAATCCCATATGTACAGCCTTCGCAAAGCGCTGGAAAAAGCCAGTGGCAAGCCGCTGTTAGAAACCATTAGCAGCATAGGTTACAAACTAACAGGACTCGACCATGAAGCTTAGTGGTATTCAGGCCCAGTTGTTTATTGCGTTTGGTAGTCTGGTACTGGTCATCAATCTGTTTTACACCCGCTTAAGCGTATTATTTGTTGATGTCACAGAAGATATTGTGGCATCGCATTTACTGGATTTGGAAATACAGCGTCTCGAACAACACTGGCTGAACACCGACTCGATTACCGCCTTATCGTCATCGGCATTTGTCCTTAGCGATGTGCCTGATACGGAAAACTGGCAGCCAACGGCTATCGATAACAATATGATCATCGACAGGCATGCTGAACAAGCGGTGTATTTTAAGGCATTCAGCCACACCGGGTTCCCTGCTGGCGGGGTGCGTATGCAAGCGTCAGCACTCACTCCATTGTCCAGCTTTACCGATGTATTCAGCGTGTTTTTATTCAGTGCATCAGCCGCCGCTATCATTCTGGCCATACTCAGCACCTGGTTCTTAGCATCCCGACTGGCCAAGCCCCTCCAGGCACTGGCGTCTTCTGTGAAAGAACAGACACACGATGCGCCCTGCGCGATTGCAGGCATCGACCGTCAGGACGAAATTGGTACGCTGGCTAATACATTTACCGCCACCTATTCTGCTCTGCAGGATGCCTGGCAACGCGAGCGCGACTTTACCCATGATGTCAGTCATGAATTGCGCACCCCTATCACGCTTTTAAAGAACACGCTGGCGGTACAACCTGAGTCAGTTTCAAACGATACAGAGCGTCAATTACTGGAGCAGGCCACCAATACCCTGCAACAAACGGTAGAAGTTCTTTTAGCACTGGCACGTAAGGAAAACCTGCAATTCAGCCCTGTCGCGGTCATGCCTGTGCTTGAGCGGGTACTGCTGGCCATTCACCATGTTCACCCCGATTTAATGTTCGATGCTGAACTGGACATCGACGACAATGCAAAGGTCATTGGCAATGCTTACCTGATGACGTTACTTTGCCAAAACCTGGTGAACAACGGGGTATATCACGGAGGAGGAAAAGGCATGACGATTAGCCTCAAAGATGGCCAGTGGGTCTTTGAGAACCCCTTGGCAGATACCTCTGATCGCCCTTATTATCAGGGACTGGGACACGGACAATATCTGGTTCAACGCATTGCCAGTGTAATGCAGTGGGAGATTGCCTTTGAGCAAACAGCGCAAAGTTACCGGGTGGTGTTAGCGCCGTTAATGGCTGAGAAATGAACGGCACTCGTGGTAATTTGTCCCCGCACTAACAAACTGCCCGTCCAGCAAAACCACACAATTTGCAGTAGTCCGAATACTAATCCTGCCAGCGACAGTGCAGGTACCACGGTAAGGGAGCCAATAATTCCAACCACGACACCAAACCGCGCTAAAGACGCGGGCGCCATATGATAACGCTGCATACTTGCATTCACCATGACCATCCAAATACCACCGACCCACTCAATACCGTCACCCAGCCCCATTTGAATCGCAAAAATAGCCGGCCAGATTCGCTCAATCTGTTCTGTTGGCTGCATAATCAAATACTGAATGGTAAGCACCGCTATCAGACCGCTAGCGAATACATAGGCCGCCCACATGTAGCCCAGTAACGCCCCCAAAAGTTGGAAGTGCCCGGACTGTAAATAGGCAGGTTGATACAGACTGCGGTTTAACACCAGGAGCGCCAAACCAAACAGCACAAAAATGACCAGGTACCACAACTGAATCAAGCCACTGTGTGTAAGAATCGCTCTCAGGCGCTCGTCGCCATCGGTATTGATATCAGGCATTACAGCCAGGATCATCACAAAGCCAATGACATAACACAACGCGCACACAAATGCGGCAATACCACCGGCTCGCAAACGCGTTAATTGTGTCGTGGTTAAAACAGACATCTGGTCCTTTCCTTTGCAACGTTCAGTTTATTTCACCTTAGCTTGACCGCCGCTCAAGCAAAATGGTTTCAACTTACAACGTATAGAGGAAATCCACATGAAACACACTTTATTGAGCTGCTGCTTGTTGCTACTTGTACCCGGCGCAATGGCTGAACAAGCCTATAGCGACGCAAATCCGGTCACCCGCTCACTGGTATTACAAAACGAGGAAGCGGTCGTTCTGGTAGGTGCAGCCTATGGCGAAACCCATAATGACGAGAATATCACAACCCCGCTGATTGCGTTTGCCTATGGTGTAACAGATGATTTCACCATCGGCCCGCTTGGTGCTCGCTATCGCTTCAACGCGTTTGACAGTGGCAGTATGCCCGATTTGGAGCTGGCAGCAGAAGGCGGGTTAATGGGCTTTTACGAGTCAAAGGCGTTTGGCGATAGCTATGCGGTAGGTGCCGGTATCAGCGGTAAGTACCGGGTATCACCTGGTGTTGCTTTTACTTTTGGCGGCCACTATGTGTCCTGGTTGGAAGACGAACGTGATAATCGTAGTGAATTACGCGTAAATGCCGGCGTGCTCGTTCAGGTACACTCAAAACTCACGCTGTTTGCGCAGGGTGAATACCGTGAACTCAAGGACTTTGCTCAGGACAATGCCGTGAATGCGTCGGTTGGCGGTATTTGGAATATATCGCGTCGCTCTGAAGTGACGTTTGCGATTGGTTACGATGAATTTGAACCAGCTAAAGACGGCTACGATGATGACACAATGGCCGAATGTATGATGGGTGTGAGTTACACTTACCGTTATTAGCTCTGACACATCAACCCGAAGGCGCAGCGACGGGGAAAGGGCACTTTTCCCCGCCGTTGCATTTATACGCGGTTGCGTTTCACGATAGCCGCATATTCATGGGCGCTTGGCTTTGCCTTACGCTCGAAGGTGTTGCGATCGACGGTATGTAAGCCGAAATGCTCGTTATAGCCGCTGATCCATTCGTAATTGTCCAGCAGTGTCCAGTGGATATAGCCTTTCACCGGGACACCACCATCAATGGTTTGTTGTAGATTGCGCAGGGATTCACGAATAAACCAGGCACGCTGATTGTCGTCTTCCGTACCAATACCGTGCTCGGTTACCACTATTGGCTTCTTGGTTTTATCGTAAGTGTACTGCACACAATTTGCTAACGAGGTTGGCTCTACCCAATGCCCGGAGTGGTTAAGCTGTGCATCAGCCGGTATAGGCAGCTTACCGTCTGGCCCCCACTCAACGCGCTCATAGTTCTGTACACCTATGAAGTCAGTTTCGTCCACGGCTAACCAGGCGCCATAGTTGTAGTCCTGCATTTTATCGCGCATTGCATCGCCGCCTTTCGACTGGTCATCCAGCATTGCCAAAGTAAACCCGACATCCAGGTTACTTCGTTGGGCTTTAATCGCTTCGCGAGCTTGCTTGTGACCCAGCAGTAACTGCTCATTTATTTTGTCCAGGTCACCGAGTCTCGCCGAATTCAAGCCACAGAAATACTCGCTGTTAGTCGCTTTCGCGGCGGCAGTCAGCATTTTATCCTGCATATCCCATACGAAATCCGGTACACCAAGCACTTTCAGCAAACGCAGTAAATTTGGCTCATTGAATGTCACCGCATAACCGATGCCATCGGCCAGTTGCGACGCGGCTTTGGAACAATAGTCAGCAAACAGCGCCGGGGCCAGAGGATTAGTCCAGCCGCCTTGGGCAGCAAACCACACCGGGCTGGCAAAATGATTAAAACTGACAAGTGGGATCAGGTTGCGTTTATGGCAGCCTTCGATGATGCGTTTGTAGTGATCAATCATCGCTTGAGAGTATAAACCGGGTTCAGGCTGAATGCGCGCCCATTCTATAGAGAAGCGGTAGGCGCTAAACCCCAGGGCCTTACACAGGTCAAGATCCTGTTCCCACAACATAAAACTGTTGCAGGCATCACCTGACGGCTCACGGAATAAGCTGGGTTTGACGTGTTCCAGCAACCAGATATCAGAGTTGACATTGTTACCTTCAACCTGATGCCCTGCGCTGGCCGCTCCCCAAAAAAAGTCATCCGGAAAAGGTTGCCCAGCCGGGGTGGAAGAGGCTCCTGACTTGGCAAAAAGCGGTGCACTCACAGTAGCGGAGGCCATGGCCAAAAATTGACGTCGATTGATCATACTGCGCTCGATTTCATTAAGTTTTTATAGCGTGTTTGTAAAAATATCGTGAATAACGTGACAAATAAAATAATAATTTTTATTGTTAATATAGTTTCAGACTATACAAAGAGAAATCTGGCCATGAGAATTGACCCTCGGACCCTTCGTTTATTTTTAGCGGTATGCCGTGAAGGCACCATCAGTGGCGCAGCCAGAGCAGAGCATCTGTCTCAGCCCTCGGTATCGGTCGCCATTAATCAACTTGAACGTGTACTGCAAACGACACTGTTTACCCGGAACCGTCAGGGTATTGAGTTAACTCAGGCCGGTGTAGCACTTGAGATGAAAGCCCGCGCCGTAGAAAGCTTGTTAATTACAGCTCAGGAAGAAATCCAGTTACTGGCTGAAGATATCGGCGGTCCGTTGACCATTGGGGGCACGCCTGGCGCGCTATCTACTACCATGGGACGGGTTATTGGCGGCTTCTCGGCTGAACATCCACGTTTTAAACTGCGTATACTGGAGCGGCCAGACACCGTTGTGCAAAGCATGCTTCGCAGCTACGAAATCGACTTAGCCATCGTCACATCCGGTATGCGGGAATCTACCGAGGAATTTCAGGAGCAGCCGGTATTGAGCGACCCGTTTTCGGTCATCGTTGGGCCGGGCAATGAACACATTGGCGACGCCGTAAAACTGAGTGACTTAACGGACAACCATTGGGTTCTGCCTGATGCCGTCGGGGGATTCCGCAAACAAATCGATGCGTTGTTTATAAACAGCGGCGCCCGACTGCCTGCCAACGTTATCCTGTCCGATTCCATTTTATCGACTAAAGCCATTGTTAAGAACAGTGAGTACATCACCATATTGCCCAATGAATTAGTCAGTACCGAAATCATGGCAGGTTCGCTGCGAGCCGTGAGTATCGAAGGCATTAACTTCCAGCGCAAGGTAGGTCTGCTCTGGATGGCAGAGCGGCAGCTAACTCCAATTGCACAGGCATTTGTGGACTTTGTGGTGGCTTACGCCAATCCATAGCTTTTACCTATACTTAACAAAAAAATAAATATTTGATCAAATATATCCTGCGGCCAAAAATAGCGATAGCCCAGACGTAAACAGGGACAACCTAAATGCGAACTATCATAAAAAATGCCCGTATATTCGACGGTACTGGCCGCGAACCATTTTCAGGTTCGGTAGCCGTAGAAGGCAACCGAATTACCGAAGTCAGCGACACAGATATCACCGCCAACCGCGGTGACAGAATCATCAATGCTGATGGCCGTACACTCATGCCTGGCCTCGTGGAAGCTCATGCTCACCTGACCTGGCCCACATCAGTCGAAAAATTTGTGCCGGGAATGTATTTGCCGCCAGAAGAACTGGCTCTGACCGCCGCACGAAATGCGCGTATTCTGCTCGACCATGGTTTCACCAGTGCATACTCCGCTGGCGCACTGAGCAAAAAGCTTGAGATCAGCCTGAACGAACACCTGACTACTGGCGGTTTGCCTGGTCCACGCCTTATCCCGTCGTCAGTAGAGCGCGAGCCACCCAATGATTCAGAATTAGACCCGGGTAAAGCTGATCAGCACGAACATGGCCCGGATGGTGTGAAAGCCTTCGTCAAAGAATGTGCAGACATCGGCGCCAAAGCAGTGAAATTTCTAATCTCTGGTGAAAACGCACTGAAACCAGGTGCTTCGCATGAATTACTGTATTCTGAAGAAGAAATCCTGGCCGCCGGCGAGCAAGCCAAAGCCAGTGACGTATGGTTAACCGGTCATGCTCACGCCGCTGAAGCGGTAAAACTCGGCGTGCGAGCCGGATTCCGGGTACTGTATCACTGCACCTATGCAGATGACGAAGCCATCGACATGCTGCTCGCCAATAAAGACAACATGTTTGTCGCGCCCACCATTGGTATTGTACAGGCCACACTGGATGCCACGCCTCCTCCTCATATGGATATGACATACATGAAGGAAGACGCGGCAGACGTCATGGCACATCAAATTAAACTGGTGGCAAAACTTAAAGCCGGTGGCATGAAACTGCTCCCCGGTGGCGACTATGGCTTCCCATTTAATCCGAATGGTCGCAACGCCCGGGATTTAGAATTATGGGTTCGGCATTTTGATTACACACCTGCAGAAGTGCTGCATGCCGCTACACAGCTCGGCGGTGAAATCATGGGAATGGGCGACGAGTTGGGACTGGTCAAAACCGGTTACCTGGCAGACCTGTTGTTGATTGATGGTGACCCTACGGAAGACGTCACTATCCTGCAGAACAAAGCGAATATTAGTCTGATCATGAAAGACGGTGACGCTTACAAACTGCCACTGTCACTGCTGACTACCGCCGCTTAGGAGCCACCATTATGTACGATATTGCAATTATCGGCTGCGGGCCGGTAGGGGCGCTTGCGGCCAATTTTCTGGGTAAGCAAGGCTGGAAAGTGCTGGTAGTGGAACGCGAAGCCAATCCCTATCCGCTGCCAAGAGCCGTGCATTTAGATCATGAAATGGTCCGACTGTTCCAGGATATCGACCTGCATCACACCATTCTCCCAGACATGCGCGACACCGAAGGCCACCTTCATGTTGGGGCTGACCACGGCGTGCTGCGCTATATGGGGACGTCCGGTAAGCCCCGTCCTTTTGGCTGGTCAAATGACTACTTCTTTTATCAACCTGAGCTCGAAGAACACTTACGCAATGCGTTGAGCCGCTTCGACAATGTTGACGTGAACCTCGGCACCGAACTGATCGACCTGCACAGCACACAGTCCAGTGTATCGCTCACACTGGTATGCAATGGTGAAAAGTCCATTGCAGGTGCCAAGTATGTGATTGCATGTGATGGCGCGCGCAGTCAGGTTCGCAAAGCACTGAGTGTCAAACTGGACGACCTGCAGTTTGAAGAACCCTGGCTCGTGGTTGACGCAGAAGTGGATGGGCCGGTTACGTTTCCACCTATCGCGAACTTGCCGGATGACTGTGACATTCAACAGCTGTCGGTAATGATGTGTGACCCCAACCGTCCGGCTACCGTAGTGCCCGGCCGGGGCAACCACCGCCGCTGGGAGCTTATGCTCAAACCCGGCGAAGACGATGATGCCATGATGGAGCCAGACAACGTAGCCGCTTTGCTGAAACCCTGGTTGCAGGATGTGCCACACAAGATTGTGCGCGCTGCGACGTACCGATTCCACGGCCTGGTTGCCGAACAATGGCGGGTGGGTAATGTTTTTCTGGCTGGCGATGCCGCGCACCAGACCCCACCGTTTTTCGGTCAGGGTATGTGCCACGGATTCCGCGATGCGGCAAACCTGAGCTGGAAGTTGGATTTGGTATTAAAAGGGCTATCCCCTGACAGCCTGCTCGACACATACCAAACTGAACGCGACCCCCATGTGCGGGCAGTCATCAATGCAGCTGTCGATGCCGGCCGCTATATTTGTATGCTCGACCCGGAACAAGCCGCCCAGCGCGATGCCATGATCCGCGAAAAAGTGAAACGCAACGAGCTGCCAACCACGGCTGCCGATTTGATTCCCCCAGTGCGCAATGGCTTAGTTGCCAGTGGCACAACCAAAGCTGGTGCACGATTCATTCAGCCTTGGGTGGAACTGAATGGCGAACGCAAACTGCTGGATGATGTCACCGACGGACAATGGCGATTATTGGTTAACAGCCAGCGTTTGTCGCAGAGCAATCAGACACTGTTGTCTGGCCTACAACAACAAATCGATATTCAGGCGACCCTGCTAACCGACCTGGAATGCGATGCGCTATCGACCTGGCTGGCAGATGCAGATGCGCAAGCCGTATTACTGCGTCCCGATCACTATGTGTTTGGCACCGCCACTGAATCATCACTGGGAGAATTACTGAACACGCTGTCCAACCAGCTGTTTGCTTCCTCTCCATTAACATCACAGGAAGCCGCGCAATGACTCTGACCCTACAACAAGCAGAATGCGTTGCAAACGCCACGCTGGCCTATGCCAGCGAAAACAATGTAAAGCCACTTGCCGTGGCAGTACTGGATGCAGGCGGCCATGCCGTGGTGTTTAAACGCCAGGACGGCGCCAGCCTGTATCGCATCGATATTGCAAACGCGAAGGCCAAAGGCGCGCTCGGCATGGGCTTTAATACCCGGGGCATTGCCGAAAAAGCCAAAAACAACCCGGTATTCTTCAATAGCCTGACCGCCATACCCGGTATTGAAATCGCCTTATCACCTGGCGGCAATTTAATCAAAGCGCCCGACGGCACATTACTCGGTGCCATTGGCATCAGCGGTGACACCGGTGATGTTGACGAACAATGCGCAATAGCAGGTATCGCAGCGCTGCAATTTAGCGAGGACAAATAATCATGCGATTACGCAGTATTGAACTAGTACTCCCAAACGCCGCGGAAGCCGCGGATTTTTTGGTTAACATCTGGCATACCAAGCTGGCTGCCAGCCCGTCAGATAATCGCTCGGACGCCAAAGCCAATACCCATTACATTCGGGGTGCGGGTACGTTTCCGTATCTGGTTGCACTGGAAGAAGGCGACGAATCTTTCGTACGTAGCGTCACCTTCATCTGTGAGCAAAGCGATATCGAGCGCATCGAACAAAACGCTCGCGCCAAAGCGCTCAATGTAACCCCTGAGATCTCAGCCGACTTAGGCGGTGGTCACGGAATCATTGTAGAGATGCCAGAGGGCGAACTATTTCGGTTTTTAACCGGCAGCGAAGAAGTCGATGCAATAGATGACCCTGACTTGCCGGTAAAACTCACTCACGTGGTGTGCAACTCAGTAGATGCAGAACAGTCCGGTTTAGCGGTAGAAGACATCCTGAACTTTACGGTATCTGACCGCACCAAAGGCATGGTGTTTGTGCGTTGTAATGCCTCACACCACAGTACGGCGTTTGCCCGTGCTGGCTTTAATTCACTTAACCATATCGCGTTTGAAATGACCAATATGGACGCCGTTATGCGTGGCGTTGGCCGACTGCGTGATTACGAGTATGCCCCAGCTTGGGGACCTGGTCGACACGGACCCGGCGACAATGTCTTTGCCTATTTTATTGCACCATTTGGCGCGGTTGTTGAGTTTTCAACGGCAGTTGAAATCGTTCCGGAAGATTATCAAGCTGGTGCGCCAGAAGACTGGACCTGGCCTGAAAACCGTATCGACCAATGGGGCATGTCTGACAAAGACTTCGCCGGTCTGAAAGAGGCCGAAGCTAATTTTAAATTTAAACGCACCTGGCAGCCTGCCTAACAGTAAGTGAGCAACGATAATGAAATACGTAAGTTTTACCCTAAATGATGACAGCGCCGGATTTGGCCGCTTGCACGGTGATAGTATCGAAGTACTGAGCAACCAGGCTGATGATTTGAAAGCGGCCATTGAGGCTGGCACTCTGGCGACGCTTAGCAGCGAAGAACAGGTAGCGTTGGATACGGTAACGTTAGCGCCCGTTATCCCGAATCCGGGCAAGGTATTTTGTGTAGGCCACAACTACGAAACCCACCGTCAGGAAACCGGCCGCGCAGCAACCGAATACCCGTCTATTTTTGTGCGCTTTGCCGATTCGTTAGGCGCACACAATCAGCCAATCGTCATGCCAAAAGTATCAACCGACCTCGATTACGAAGGCGAACTGGCGGTCATTATTGGCAAAGGCGGACGCTACATCAGTGAAGAAGACGCCATGTCACATGTAGCAGGTTACGCCTGTTTTAACGATGCCTCTGTGCGCGACTGGCAATGGCATAGCCGTCAATTTACGCCCGGTAAAAACTTCCCAACCACCGGCCCGTTCGGCCCGTTCATGGTAACACCGGACGAAGCCGGGGACTTTTCCGAAGTGAACGTCACCACCAAACTGAACGATCAAATCGTTCAGCAACAGCCTATTGGTGATATGATTTTCCCTATCGCCACGGTTATTGCCTACATCTCCAGCTTTACCCCGCTTAAGCCCGGCGATGTTATTGCCAGCGGCACGCCAGGTGGTGTTGGTGCGAAACGCACTCCTCCACTGTGGATGAAACCCGGCGATACCGTAACCGTAGAGATTGGCCCTATGGGCACGCTTAGCAACACTATTGTGGCGGAGTAATACCATGAAACAGTCTGAGTCAGCGCGTAAGGGCATCGCCGCATTAGGCACCGAAATGGGGCCGGCCATGATGGAAGGAATGCTTGCATTATTTGCAGAAGAGCAAACCGCCCTGGTTGCGCGCCAACCTGCCCTCGCCACTGACATTGCTTACGGTGAACACCCGCGGCACAGACTGGATATTTACGGTCCAACCGCTTTGCATACTGACCTTGCCGCGCGTAAAACCTCGTCGCGCCCGGTGCTGGTCTTTGTGCATGGCGGCGGCTTCCTGAAAGGCGACAAAGGCAATACCACCCGTTGGTATAACGCCTGCGTGGGTCGCATGGCCGCCGAACAGGACATGCTGGGCGTCGTAATTAACTATCGGTTGGCACCTGAACATACCTGGCCTGCCGGTGCAGACGATCTGGCCGCTGCGGTAATATGGCTTAAGCAACACATTGCTGAGTTCGGCGGCAACCCCGACGCGTTGTTTTTAATGGGCACCTCAGCAGGCGCAAACCACGTTGCGACCTACCATCAGCAATACAACGCACAAGATGCGGTTAAAGGCCTGCTGTTGCTGTCTGGTCTTTACGGTGCCACACCACTGGACGACCGGGACACGCTCTACTACGGGGACCACAGTTTATATGATTCCCGTATGGCCTTACCCAGTATAAGTAAGTGCCCACTACCGCTATTTATTGCTTGTAGCGAATACGACCCTCCGCGCTTCCAACAGGAATGGCTGGGCCTGGTGCATCAGCGATTCACCCACAATCAACGCCTTGATCGAGCCCTGGTCTTGTCGGGACATAACCACTATTCCATTGCCGGCCATCTCGGTACCAGTGACACACGCCTGGCCGATGAAATCGTGGACTTTATCAACAACATTCTCAAACCCAACGGCTAAACCACGCCGCTGAACACTGTTTGTAAGGCTATCGAAAACCGTTATAGCAGGTATGCATAAATTCCGGTGTTGCTGTGCTATCTGCTCGCTTACTGTTAACAAAATAATTACATGGAGCAAGCTATGAACTCACCTACCCTACAAAGCTACGTGCGCACGGAAACCCTGATCGGTGCAGTAATTAATGCCCTATTCAGCGTGCTATTTGTGTTTTTGATTTTTTCCGGCCAATCACAAATAGGCATGACTGGCGAAGGCGGTCTGTTGATTGACTCAATTCCACAGGGGCTCGCCATTGGCCTGATGGGCGCATTTTTCCCTTCATTTCTGACTCGCAAGCGCATTAAGGGCGGTCAGGTAAGCGTGGAAGCCTCCGAACACGCTGCTTCTAAATTGCCAGCACATCCTTTTGTGCGGGCGCTATTGTTTGCCGTTGCGGGTGCAATTGCCTCTCTACTTTTGTTTGTGTTGCTATCAGCCTTGATTGGCAGCGTATCATTCACCCAGGCGCTGGCACTAAAAACAGTGTGGGGGGCATTATTAGGCGGTGTAGTGTCATACATTGCGTTGCAATTCGCCTTACGGGATTACGCCATGTAGCTAAACTTTTGGGGCCTGACGGCCCCATGCTTGCGAGCAGTCAATGCTTTCGCACAATTGTGGTATGGTGTGGCCAACTAAGCCCGTTTTCGTCCTCATCACTTTATGACCCAACTGTTCCGTTTTTTTTTGCTGTCACTGTTATTCCTTAGCGCTTGCACTGACAGCCCGCAGCAGGCCGACCCAAATTTCACGCCACAATTTCGTATCCATACATATCAACCAACCAATAGCCCGGTAGTATTGGTCGACGAGGCGCATCATAACTTTCTGACCATAAGTGGCCGATTCGCCCCATTTAAACAGGTCTTGCTGAGTGACGGCTTTTCTGTGAAAGCCAACACAACGACCTTCACCGGTACCCAATTAGCGAAAGCGGATATTCTGGTGATTGCAAACGCACTGGATAGAATCCGAACCGACTGGCAGCCGCCTTACGAGCAAGCGTTGACGCAACAGGAAGTTGAACAGGTCGTATTCTGGGTAAAGAACGGAGGTGCCTTGCTACTAATAGCGGATCACGCACCTTTCCCGGCAGTCATAGATAACCTCGCAAAGGCATTTGGTGTTATTTTCACTAACGGCCATGTGAGTACCTATACCTTTAAACGCAGCACTCATAGCCTTGCCGTTCACGCCATCACGTCGGGGCGTTCCGATGAAGACAAGACCACTGAAACCCCGATATTCATGCAGCCTGTGCCTGACGCTTCGATCACGCAGGTCAAAACCTTCGGCGGCTCCGCGTTTCAGCCGCCAGCACAGGCGACGTCGTTGTTAACACTGGGCACAGGGACGGTATCTCACGAGCCTGCTATCCCTTTTCAGATTTCTGCTGACTCAAGAACGATATCAACCAGTGGCTGGAGTCAGGGAGCGGTTCTTGAATATGGCAAAGGCCGCGTTGCAGTGTTTGCCGAAGGCATGATGTTTTCATCACAGTTGGATACTAAAACCGGGCAAACTTATGGTTTACGTTCACCGGGCGCAGAGCAAAACGAACAATTTCTGTTGAATGTGATGCATTGGTTGGCTGGCGGGGTTACGCCTTTTTCCGTTTAATTAACTCCATCTGCAGCAGCACACTGCCACGCATAATGACGCTGGCGCCATTCAATACCAACAGTGGCCAGCTTTGGCTGAGCGGCATGGTTAAGCCAAATAACAGCGTACTGACATCTTTTATTAAGATACTTCGAAACAAACCGAAGGACAGCGCGCCTATCTCACCATAGCGACGCAGAATCAGCCATTGATGTGCTGTTCCCTGGATCAGAATAGCTGTCACCACCAGCATTAGCCCGTTGGCCCCTATTTGTGCAAAGGCGGGAAACGGGCGATAACCCATGGAGATAAATCCACCGCACAGGGCTAAACCTGAGACAACCAACGTCAAAAAGGTGGTTGATGTGCGTCTTTCCTGCCAGATGCGCCAAAGAATAACGAGCGTAAGTAATAGCGCGCCACAGCGAGTCCACACCAGATAGTGATTGAAGGGGTCGACGGCAATGCCGAACATAAAATTAGCGTAGAAAGCAAAAAAGCTTGAGCCAAACTGATTGAGCGACAAGCTTTGGGTACCCTGTGCATTGCTTTGGCGGTGAAGATGAATACGCCTGATCTGAGCCCATAATCCAAGCCAGGTGAGTATAAACAGAACTGCACTGAGTATGCCGAGTACGTGGTACAACATATCGAAATGGATTGATGACGAAGTATGCTGATGATATCACGATTGGCTCACTAATATCGCGACGCAAGTTCCCTCATATCGCTGCGCATGTTCCCTGATATCGCTGCGCATGTTCCCTGATATCGCTGCGCGATTCAGGGACGACGGTTTGCTTGCGATATCCCTTAGCAACTAGGAATGCTTGAGCGCGAGTTCAACGGGCTCAAGTGTGTGCATCTGCTCAAAATACGCTGCTACATGCTGGTATGCATCCAGCTGAAATCCTGCACCCGTCAGGCGGCGTATCACCCAAAACCAGTAAGCGTCCATGGCAGACCAGCTATCGCCGTACCAATAAGCTTGGTTACTTAGCGTGGTATTGAGCTGGTTAAATATACCCGCAAGTGTACTTTCTGCGCGTGCTTTCACTTCATTTACGTCACTGTCTCCGGCAATAAGATCGGGGCGACAATAGCGGGTTACCAGCGGGTGTACGCCAGAGGCTAAATAGCTTAAATCACTGATGCGTTGAATACTGTCTACGCTTTCAGGGAACAATCGCGCTTGTGGCCAAGTGCTATTCAGGGCGATTAGAATGGCCGGTGTTTCCGTGATCACCCGCCCGTTCAGATTCAGTGCTGGCACCTTACCTTTGGGGTTGACAGCCAGGTATTCCGGGCGCTTGTGTTCGCCCTTAGCAAGTATCACATTGTTCAGTGTGTAGGGTATCTGAGCATGCTCAAGGGCAATCATACTCACCAGCGAACAAGCGCCTGGCGAGCCATACAAGGTAACGGTGTGCATGGTTAACTCCGAATTGAGGCAGTGTAGTGTGCAGGAGATAACGAGGGGCAAACTGCCCCTCATGTTGTCGTGCTTATTTCGTCAGGATCGTAACCGGCCCTAGCAAACCCGATTCACGCAGCGGTGCGTCCGGAATATAAGTAGGTACGGTAGTAAACGTGAAGGTTTCTTCGGCATCTGGCTGCACATCGCCAATCAAACGATTCACCCACAGGTTTGTCACCTTCAATGTGATGGTGTTACTGCCTGATGTCAGGAAATCCGTCACATCGGTTTGATACGGCGGCTTCCACAAGGTGTCTACTACCTTGCCGTTTACGCTCACTTCCACCAGCTCCCGCACATCCCCTAAGTCCAGCACCAACGACTTGCCTTTAGGCAGGCGTTTTAGTTCTACCGTTTGCTGATAGGTAGCCGTTCCCGAGAAGTACTTAATGCGCTCGTCGTTACTGTTTGCCCAGTTACCCGCTTGCATAGTCATTGGCGTTTCAGGTGCACCACGACCAGACTGGAACGTCACCGACCAATTGTCGTCCAGCGACGCAAATGTGCGGCCTTTGGCAGGTTTCTTCGCGTTTACCCGCTCGTCATCTGCAAACACAATATAACCTGATTCAAACGGTGCCAGATTACGCTTGATTTCAGTGACTCCGCGTTTTTGCTTGTAATCGACAGCCGTAATTTCGCCTGTTACCGCATTGTAGTGATACGGCGTTTTACCAGTAACGGCAAAGCGCAGGGTGACCGGCTCACTGCGGTTTTGGCGATGGGTATAAAAGTAAATCTCTTCGCTGTCGGTATGACGGTGCACAAAGAACAGCTCGGTATCATCACGTTTAGCGTTATAAGCAAAATCAGCGTTAACGCCGGCCTTTTTAAGGCCTGAAGATATATCACTGGCTTCAATTATGCGGCCTTTACCCGTGTTGCCACCCCAGAGTGAATCGGCCAGCGCTGCGAATTCAGTTGGGTCATCCTGCAGTGAGGGTGAAGCCAACGGCTTGGCGCCAATTACCGTCGCACCGTCTTTTACCAGTTCAGCCAGTTTTTGCAGTACAGATAGACTCATGTACTCGCTGGTACCGCCCAAATACAGCACCTGATAGCGCTGACCGCTGGGCGTAACCAACTGGCCGTTGTCTACACGCAACAAATCACGAATGATATCGGCATTCACGTAATCGAAACCGTTTTCACGCGGCACGTCTTGCGACGGCTTGTCGTTATATAACGCGGTAAGCGGTGTTTCTTCACCATAGAAGTAAGCCACATCGGCGTAGAAACGCCCTTGCTGCAACATGTAGGTATTGCGGCTGATGTAAGTTACCCAAGGCTTGGCAAACTCAGCCCAGGTTTCTAACCGGTTAAAGTACTGACCAAAAATAAACAGGCTCAGGCCCGGGCCATTGTCCAACGGTTGATGTACTGAGGTATGAATGATCGGCCGGTTTACACCCAGCGCAAACTCCATGTCGATCATGGGCTGAAGATCCCGTGGCGAGAACGCCCAGGGTGATGCAGCAGCGGTGAGCGACTCAGCCGCTACTTTGTTTTGCCCGTAGATGTGCGCGACCGACGCAGCTTCGCGAATGTCCGACCAATACTGGGGCGCAGGACCAATTTTGTTATTGGTGTCGAATGACCACATGGCCGCCATTGGAATATCCGCAGTACGACGCATCCGCATACCATCGCCCAATGAAGGGCGGCCGTTTTCCAACGCTTCAGAATAATGAATCATGTTGTACTCATCGAGTACCTTGCTGATCACGCCATAGTGATTGTCGGCAATCATTTCAGCCAGGGTCAGGCGGAAGTCATACAGAAACTTGTCACTGTCCTGGGCGTTGTTCACTACCACACCGGTGAGCGCAGGCAGCCAGGGGCGTAAATCATAGCCGCGTCGCTGTTTGAACTCTGCAAACATATCCGGCGTCCAGTTTGATGGTCCCACCTCAATACTGTCATTCAGCAAGGCTTTTACGCCCTCTCCGAGCTTGTTATTGCCACTGGCTTTGGCGTAATTGCCCAGGTAGTGTTCGATGTACTTACGCACGGCAACAGGGTCGTATTTATCCACTTCCAACCCGGTAGATTCTGGTGTGGCCGGGTGGTTTTCTTTGCCCGTCAATGAATACCCTACCCGCAGGATTTTCCAGTTGCCTTCAATCGGGGTCCAGGCCAGCGTACCGTCGGCTTGCAAGGCGTCGGTGACATCAATAATGTCGCTCGCTGGTACACCGTCCGCATTACGTTGGTAAGACAGCGGGTAGTAATCTTCGACAATGCCGAACCCGGCTTTGTCCTCAAAACGGTGTACGCGAGGCTGTGCATAAAATGCCACTTCCAGCAGGTTGACGGGTGATGCCTGGGGCTCTCCCGTTGGTAACTTGAATCCTGGCGGAGGTGCCGAACCAGGTGCAGAAGAAGACGGTAATTCAAACTTACCATTCGGGTTAGGCCGCATGACTAAACGCATATAGCGTGCTTGCACCGGTGCGAACGACACGGTTTTTTGTACGCTGGTTTCAACCACAAAGTCAGCAACGTCAGTAAAGTGCTTGCCATCGGCGCTGGCCTGCACCACAGGGGCAAACGCAGCTGGCAGGAACATCCCCGGAATAGGCATGGCGAACGACGCGCTTTGTATCGTTTGCACGTCGCCAAAATCAAAGGTAATGGCCAGGGCTTCATCGGGGCCAGACACAGACGTAGCACCGGTGGTATACGAACCATCCTGCATTAACGCCAGCGACATTGGCTCACCATAACTGGTGGCTACGCTTTTAATCTCTACCGGTGCAGCAGAGAGCGGGATCGCGTATACCGCGATATCTTCGTAATAATGCGGTACATGATCTTTGGCGTGACTGTCGTCCTGGAACATCTCTGTGCCCTGGGCGTAGTCCTGAAACACACCGGTTGTTTGCGGTGGCAATGCCAACGTAATGGGCTTGGTACTGCCGCCCGTTACGTAAGTCTCACTCCAGCTGATTTTCTTCATGCCGTCTTTGGGTGTCACCCAGGGACCACCGGTTTCACTCCACCCTGGTGAGGCCGCAATACCAAATTCAAAGTCGTATTGCTGCGCCTGAGTCAGCGCAAACTGAAACTTTTGCTGCCAGTCTTCGCTCATGTACTGCACTGGCGTATCCACGATTTTTGGCGTCATCAGGTGTGCATCAAAGTTTTGCACGCCACCAATACCCACGCGGTTCATCCAGGCCAGGTCTTTGGCAATACCGTCTTCGGTTACATTGCCGCTCATCCAGTGCCACCACACCAAAGGCTTTGCATATTGGGGTGGCTGCTGGAATTCAGCGTCGCTCATAGAGCCTGCGACTACAGACAATGACGTCATAGCACTGCCCACCAGCAGTGTGCGAATAGCCCGGCTTACCGGCAGAAAAGAAAATCGCATACAGCATCCTTTACGTCGAAAATGAAAAACAAAAAGGCCGGCCCCTATGGCCAGCCTTTATCAGTGCAAGGCGCTTAGAACTTGGTTCTTAAGCTGACCGACATAAACCGGCCCATACTCTTATAGGCCACGCCTTCGTCTATCAGACGGAATGGCGGGTCCTGATCCAACACGTTATCAATGTTGAACGACACCTGGGTGTCCATGTTGATATCGTAGCTGGTAAACAGCGACAGCGTCGTAAATGAATCAATGGTTTCAGCGCCGACTTCGGCTTTGCCGCGATAGTAAAGCGTACCTGATACATACCAGTCACCATTACGTAACCCCACCGTAGCAACGCTGTTTAAGGCTGAAATCGGGCTGTTAAAGTCACCTTGAGTCAGAGTATCGTTAAAGCCTGCGCCTTTTACGTTCTCCTTGTCGCGGTTCATGATATAGGTGCCGCTCAGGCTCATATCCAATTCGCCCAGCGCTACGTCAGTAAAGTACTGAACCGAGTAATCCAGTCCGTCGACCTCATAGGCACCCATGTTGGCTTTACGTTGGTCAGACACCACATACGGCGTGCCGAATATGGCGAACATAGTTTCCAGACTGTCGAAGCCTGCCACCGGTAAATCACCGAATTTCGCAATCACTTCTTCAGCCGACGTCGGGCCCAGAATAAAGTAATCCTGGTTCACTTCTTCGTCGTAATATGACGGGCCGAAGAAGAAGCCTGCGTTTTGATCTAAACGGTCTTCGTACTTCACACTCCAGTAAGTTAACGACACTCTCAATTCGTCAGTCGCATACCAGTCAGTACCCAAAGACATGGTCTCTGCGTTTTCAGGCTTAATGCCTTCAGACGCACCACCAACCAGGAAGCTTGGCTTGAAGAAATCCGGCACAAACGGGCTGTCTGACGCACGGAACGGGCTAAACGGTAAGAACAGCTCATACTGTAATGGTGCGGCCAGGTCCGCCAGAGCTGGTGCGTGGAAAGAAGTTCCCCAGGTACCGCGCACGGTGACATCTTCGCTTGGGTTCCAGGTTACCGCGACTTTCGGGTTAGTAGATGAACCCACATCGTTATAACGGTCGTGACGTGCCGATAGTGATACATCTAAATGCTGCACCAGTGGTAAGGCATTGTCGTCGCCAACCAGCGGGATATACAACTCACCAAATACAGACTTCACATTGCGGTCGATATCACGTACTGAAGACGTAGAGGGTGAACCAATCATGCCAGTGTCCACCACCTGATAGAATGACTCTTCACGATACTCGGTACCGACCGCAGCACGCAGCGTTCCGCCGGTAATATCGAATAGTTCACCATTAGCAATCAGTTTTACTTCCGCCAGATCCTGTTTAGACAGCGTATACTCCTGCCAGTCAGCAATCGACGCCAGCACTGACGCGCTGGTCTGGCTGACATCGTAAGGATTCAGCGCCTGGTCGGCAGACGTTGCGCTCAGTGCCGCAGCCTGAGCTTCGGAATTGATTTTATAATCGTTGTAAGTAGATTCACTCTTACCGTAGTTCAGCGTGCCCTTTAACTTCCAGGTGTCAGTTAACTGGTAAGTCAGTGTGGGTGTGACCTGCCACTGTTCGTACACCGATGGATTCTTACCGGCTTTGCCCCATACGTCTTCATAAGAGAAGGCAACCGTATTGGAGGTCTCGTCACCTACCGCGACAAAATTAGGGTTATCGGACGTAATAGTAGCCGAAGTGCGCACATCGGCAGGATCGTAATCCGTCGCATCACGACGTGAATAGTATGCCAGTACATCCAGCGTTAATCCTTTGGCCAGCTCCTGATTCAAATTAGTGAACAAGGAGTAGCGCTCTTCTTCCGGATAATACGACTGATTGTCGTAGCTTGAGCAATAGTTAGGGTTAGCAGAATCCACACCCGGTAAACCGTACAGTGTGTTGTCCAGCAGGATATTACCCGGATTACAACCGGATGAACGATAATCCGCGCCGCCCTGAGTGGTTAAATCTTCTTTAATGTAGTCGAGATCTTTACCAAACATCGCACTGCGGTCACCATAAGAGAACGCCGCTACGAGGTTACCGCTATCCCAGCTGTGACCGAAGCCGCCAGATACGTCGATACGATCATAGTCGCCGTGACCTTTGCCGTACTGCACGCTGATTTCGCCGCCTTCCATGTCTTTTTTGGGAATGAAGTTAATAACACCGGCGACCGCATCGGAACCATAAATTGACGAACCGCCATCAGGAATAACTTCCACCCGCTCCAGCAAACTGGCCGGTATCATAGACGAATCCACCCAGTTCAACGGGCCAACTGGCACTAAACGGTTTCCGTTCAGCAACACCAGCGTCGCCATACCACTTAAACCACCAATACCACGAATTTGTGGTGGCTCAAACGGAATAGACGAACTCAGGGTATTTTCAGGTACTTCGTTAAACGCATCCATTTGCGGAATACGACGCAGCACGTCAGTGGCTGACGTAACGCCCTGCTCAATAATTTTTTCCTGGTTCAGACCAATCACGTTTGAACCAACCGGATTCACCCCTTCAATCAGGGTACCGGTAACAGAAATGACTTCGACGTCCTGTTCAGTTTGTTGCTCTTCTTGGGCAAAAGCAGGTGACGTAACTAAGTAGCCAAGGCCGGTACAAACCGCCATAGCCAGTTTTTTCAAGGGTATGTGCTTTGGTTTCATTATTGTGTCCTTCAGTACGGCAAGTATTTGCTTCACACTTACCGCACTAAGAATTTACATTTCATCAACAAAAGTAAAATAGTGAATTTTGGCATTTCCATAGTTCATATTTATACATCTTCTGGAAGCCTTGACTTTAAAGGATTGAATATGATTGAAACTGGCCTATGCATTTTCGAAATATTCACCATTCGACAGCGTTGCAGGGAAAAGACCATCGAATCAGGCAAAAAGTGACTGTCAGTGGTAATTGGTTTACCTTGGTAGCAGGAACGCATTTACGAGGACAGTATGGCCACTATCAGAGACGTCGCAAAAGAGGCAGGCCTTTCAACGGGCACGGTTTCCAAGGCATTAAGCACGCCGGAAAAAGTGTCGACTAAAAACCGCCTGAAAGTCGAGTCGGCCATCAAGAAACTCAATTACAAACCCAATTTGCTCGCCCGGCGCTTTCGAAGCAGCCGGGCAAATACCATTGTTGTGATGGTGCCGGATATTGCCAATTTGTTCTTTGCAAAGCTCATTAGCGGTATCGAAACTGTGGCCCAACAAGCTGGGTTTAACGTCTTGCTAGGCGACACCAAAGACACGTTTGAACGGGAAGAAGCCTTTGTTCGAATGGTAGAAACCCGCTTAGCTGACGGTCTGATAAACCTCAGACCAAGCCGTTCAAGCGAACCGTTACTGGCCAGAGAAGGCGTGCTGTCGGTTACCGCCAGCAGTTGTGAGAACACCCCGGGCGTGTCCGTTCGAATTGACAATGCCGCTGCCGCAGAAAAGGCCGTCTCCCATTTAGTCAAACTAGGGCATCGCCGCATAGGCCTTGTTACCGGGCTGAAGGACAACCCACATACTGCCGATCGTCAAAAAGGCTACTGCCGGGCGTTACAAACTGCAGGCATCGATGTTGATCCCGCGTTGGTTATTGAAGGTGATTTTAATTTTTGGTCTGGCATCAGTGCCGCCGAACAGTTTTGCCAGTTGGCTGACCGCCCCACTGCCGTATTTTGCATGAGCGACGAAATGGCCATTGCCGCCATTAAGGGCTTTGCAGATCGCGGACTGAAAGTGCCCGAAGATGTCTCAGTGATTGGTTTCGATGACATGGAAGTAGCCCGGTACGTTACCCCGACTCTCACCACCATTGCCCAACCTGCCGAAAAAATTGGCGAGCGCGCTGCAAGCTTACTGATAGAGCAAATCAACGGCACCCCGCCAACGATTCGCGAACATGTCCTGCCATATGAATTCATTATTCGCGACAGTGTTGGGCCGGTCCCAAAAACCTAATCCGGAGTCAGCTTTGTTTTCATATTGCCCTACATGCACTGCTACCACTATCCACTCAGAGAACGGTCATCGTTTTGTATGCGGTACCTGCAACTTTGAATATTTTCACAACACCGCGTCAGCGGTAGCTGCGTTTATACAATGGGAAGGTAAGTTATTGCTCACCCGACGTGCGCGAGACCCGGGAAAAAGCCAACTTGATTTGCCAGGCGGCTTTGTCGATCACGATGAGTCACTCGAACAGGCCCTTAGCCGTGAGATTCAGGAAGAGTTAGCTCTGAAGATTGCCGATTGGCGGTATTTCTGCTCACGCCCTAATACGTACGAGTACAAAGGGGTGACTTACAAAACCTGTGATTGCGCGTTTGAAACCACACTTACCCATAAGCCTGATATGACAGTGGCTGAAGAGGAAATCAGCGAATTAATCTGGTTGGTGCCAGAAGATATCCCGCTAAATGATATTGCGTTTCCTTCGATACGCGCGCTGGTAGAAATGTGGATTGCCAGACAGCAATCCACATAGCATGTTGGTACTTTTAGCTGCGTTAGTTAGTAGCAGAAATGATCTTATCAAATCCTTTTTTGGTCGCCGCGACCGCGTCTAATGGTGCCATTTCATTGGGGTATTGCTCCTGCTCAAGCACAATCCACCTGGCACCGCCAACAGCGGCAGTAGCCTGGTAAATCGGTAACCAGTTAATGCCGTCCTGACCCACAATGGGCGTTCCTTTGGGCGTCTCATATTCAGGGGCTTTGAAATGCGTTGTCAGGGTTCTGCCTGGATACGCTTTTACCATCGCAACCGGGTCTTTCTCAGCCACCAGCGTCCAGCCCACGTCCTGCTGCAAGACTACGGATTCCGGTGTATTGCTGGCAATATACTGCCAGAAGGTAATATCACCATAGTCGGCCATTTCCTGCGCATGGTTGTGATAGCCTACGTGCAACCCGTAAGGTGCCAGACGCTCAGCAATCACGGTTAATTCCTTTGCTACCAGTTCAACGGTGTCGGCGGCAAAAGCGCGCTCATCCCAGGGCACAATCACATAGGGCGTGCCGAGCTGCTGGTGAAATAACGCCGTTGCTACCAGCTTGTCACCGCGTAGCGCGTCAAAACCGACATGCGCGCCGCTAACCGCCAAACCTAATTCGGCCAACTTGGCTTTTAGCCCGGTTGGGTTGTTCTGATACGGACCAAAGTCGCCAGCAAACTCAACGCCGTCAAACCCCATGTCAGCCAGGGCCTGCAGTGTGCCTACAAAATCCGCTTTCACATCGTCTTTTACCGACCACAACTGCACGCTGATCCCCGGTTTTTCGAACGCCGGATACGCCGTTTCGGCTGTGGCAGTTGGCTGCGCCGATTGTGAGCTTCCGGATTGCGGCTCTGCGCACCCGGTTAACATTAGCGTCATGGCAAGTGCCGCCCATACAGGCGCAAAAGGCATTACTGATCGTTTTGTCATTATAATCTTCCTGCTTTAAATTCCTTCACCGCATAGTCTACGGCGCGTGCTGTTAAGGCCATAAAGGTAATCGATGGATTGCCCACCCCTGTCGAACAATAGCTTGCGCCATCGGTTACAAACAGATTCGGTACATCATGCGCCTGATTGTAACCATTTAACACTGAGTCTTTCGGGTCACGCCCCATTCTGGCCGACCCGACTTCGTGGATCGCCAACCCCGGCGGCGAGTAGTTCACGTTGGCTTTTATGTCACCAAACCCGGCATCCTGTAGCATTTTCACCGACACGTCAGCAGCGTGCTCCATCATAATGGTTTCGTTTTCAGACCACTTGCAGTTGATGCTCAGCTGAGGCATGCCCCACTTGTCTTTTTTAGTGGGATGCAGCTGCACCTGATTGTCGCGATTCGGCAGCATTTCCCCCTGAGCGCCTAAGCCGATGCCCCACTTACCCGGGTTGTGCAGCATGTTCTTAAAGCTCACACCAAAGCCGTCTGACATTCCCAGGCCCTGCCAGTCAGAACGGGCGGCACTGCCTGCCAGCGCATAACCGCGCTTGAATGCTTTGTGGTATCGCTTGGGCTCGTAATGGAAGTTGGGAATGTATAGCGACGAAGGTCGCCGGCCAATGTAATACTCGTCCTCGTAACCCTCTATGGAAGCAGTCACAAAGGCATTGTAGTTGTGGTCCATCAGGTAATGCCCTAATACCCCTGAGCTGTTAGCGATGCCGGTCGGGAAGCGTTTACTCGTGCTGTTGAGCATAATTTGCGTGCTGCCCAGTGTCGACGCACACAGGAACACCATTTTGCCGTAGTACTCGCGTTGTTCGAGAGTGTCATTGTCGATTACCCGCACCCCAACCGCCTTTTGGGTCTGGTCACTGTAAATCACGCTCTCCACCACACTGTTAGGTGCAATATACAAATTGCCGGTGCGGGCCGCGGCTGGCAATGTGGCACTTTGGGTTGAGAAATACGCACCAAATGAACACCCTTTCTGACATTCGTTGCGCGCCATACATTGCATACGGCCCAGCTCCACCTGTATTTTTTGTGGTGAGGTTAAGTGCGCACAGCGGCTCATGATCACCGGTTTATCCGGGTGTTTCTCTTTCATCAGCGCGGTAAAATCACGCTCTGGTGCCGTCATCTCAAACGGCGGTTGGAAAATACCGTCGGGCAGTTGTGGCAACCCGTCGGCATTGCCGCTGATCCCCACAAAACGCTCCACGTGATCATACCAAGGCGCCAGGTCTTCATAGCGAATAGGCCAGTCATTGCCATGACCGTCTTTGGCATTGGCTTCAAAATCAAACGGGCTCATTCGATAAGACTGGCGATGCCACAATAAGGATTTGCCGCCAAGCTGGTTAGCGCGGATCCAACTAAAAGGCGCATCAGGCTCGGTGTGATACGGGTAGTCCTTGTCGCTGGAGAAAAAGTGTTTTGTGCCATCGTGAAAAGCGTAGCACTGCTGCTGAATCGGGTATTCTTCATCTATCAGCTTCTTAGCGACTTTCATGCGATTGGGGTATTCCCAAGGCGGCTTGGCCTCGGTGGTGTAGTCCTTACGGTGCTCTACCACGCGGCCGCGCTCTACCATCAGCGTTTTCAGGCCTTTTTCGCAGAGCTCTTTGGCTGCCCAGCCACCGGTAATGCCCGATCCAACCACAATGGCGTCGTAGACTTCCGCTGACTCGTTTACGTAACGATGTTGTGTCATGTCAATAATTCCTGCTGCGAACGCGGCTTAATAGTAATCTTTAGAACTGTACGCACTGCCAATATCGGCAAGAGGTACAGAGCCAACGAAACGCCCGGGGACGGCCTGATAGGTGAGCTCCTGTGTCGCTCCCGGCATTGAGGTGTAATAACCAAACACAATCAGGTTTTTTAATTGCTTAAACGGCCCGTACTCAAGGTGTGTAAACGGGGGCTGCATGGCCTCGAGTTTTTCCAGCAATGCGATTTGTTCAGCGATGGAACGTGACGCAAACGATTTGCCCTGCTCGTTTGTGCTTACCTGATGAATAGTTTGCAGTACCCCCTGACACGCCTGTTGAGTGTCGGAAGCAAACACCACCAATAACTGGTGTTCAACAAATTCTGCGCAGCCTACGTCAGCGGCACCCGGTGTATCAGTGCGCGGGATTACGCACTCGCAAATGGCGTTTAACACAGCGCGTTGTTGTGGTGTAAACAAGCCTGTTTGTGGCGACGACGCGTCATATGACAAGGCCGCAGCAACCGCATTGTTTAGCAACGCACCTTCGGCTGCACACACTCCCAGCCCCAGTGCCATGCGTTTCAACAAGTCCCGACGAGACGAACTATGGCTTTGCATTTTTTCCTCAAACGGCATATTTTCATCGATTTGTTAATTAACTTAACATACTATAAACAGATATCACTATGACTAATTAATGAAAGCTGTTAAATCCAGTAAAAATGTGACACTACACAAATGAACCGGTTCATTTTTATTATGATTTCAGCTTTTTGATTTATTAAAAATGCCGGGCAAATGCCATTGCATTGCACTATTTTCATACCGTAGGATATCCATTGGATTCCTGCGCAATAAGGAGCAGATCATGACAGACCCACATCGTCGCCAGTTTATTTCAGCCGCAGGTACGCTGGCTGCGGCAGCCTCGCTTACCAGCGCTTCTGCGTTAGCATCCGACTCCGGCTGCAACACACTCAGTCCCGTTGTGCACATGGTGTATTTCTGGCTCAAAAACCCCAACTCAGAAAATGACAGAGATGCATTGATAGCTGGATTAAATAGCCTGAAAGCCATTCCTCAGATTCAGGGATTGCACGTTGGTGTGCCTGCATCGACACTGGAACGAGACGTCATCGACAGCAGTTATCAGGTGTCAGAACTGATGCTGTTTAACAGCACGGAAGATCAGGATGCGTACCAAACGCACCCATTACACGTAGAATTTATAGAAAAGTGTGCTCACCTTTGGAGCAAGGTAGTCGTGTACGACTCTGTGTCGGCGTAAACACTTAAGGCCCGCGAGCAGTAACGCCCCCGGGCCTTTTTCTTTTGAGCTATTTAGCGGTAAAAACCAGGTGAGCCGGTTTCAGGCCCTGGCCAGTCACTGTTATTTTTACCTCACCAGCGTCACCCGTCGATTGCACCACCGCCATGAGTTTGCCGCGAAAGGTCTGTCGCTGTGACTGCTGAAAGCTTTCTGCGGATTGGGGATTGGCATTCCCAAGCGCAATGAGCTTCGCAGCC
Source organism: Aestuariibacter sp. (assembly GCA_017794925.1). Classification (GTDB taxonomy): domain Bacteria; phylum Pseudomonadota; class Gammaproteobacteria; order Enterobacterales; family Alteromonadaceae; genus Alteromonas. Next base: position 583,669 of record CP051238.1, read on the forward strand.
CCTTCCACTGTCACCGTCACAGTTTTGTCTTGTTCCCAGTGGTATACAGGGTTACCGGCTTCATCCTGTAACTGCATAGCCAGGTAGTTAATGTCCGAGCCATCGGCCATGAGTTCAGTATCTTCGCGCAAAATATCAACGCTATGTGCAGTACCGGCAGTGGTTAGCTGCCACTCTTCCTGCACATTTCCTTCCATATCCAGTCCTTTTGCCACCAGCGTACCCGGCGCATAGGTAACAGAAAATTCGGCGGTAAACTGGTTGGCCTTGCCTGTTGCAGCCGTGCCAATACGGGTGCCGTTAAGCCATAACTCAACGATGGGATATACGCTGTACACTGTTACAGAAAGCGATTGACCTTCCTGCCCCGGCCAGCTCCAGCTGGAGTGAATGTCCGGGTACGTCCAATAGTCGTACCAGGTCGGATCCGGCGTAGGTGAGAGAGAAGGCGACGGCGATTGAACAAAGGCCGATATACCCTGATTGCCCGTATTCCACAGCACCTGACGATAGTATGCGGCGGGCCGCCATTGGCCCAACACGTCGATTTCTCCCGTGTAGGCTAACGTCCAGGGGAATGGCGCAAGACCCGCCCACTCCGGCGCGTAGCCGGTCCAGCCAATGGAGGCTTCGCCCAGATAGTCCCAACCGGTCCATACAAAATCACCAATGACAAATGGATGGGCTTCTACCAATTCCCAATAGTCAAAGGCGTCTTTTGAATAGGTTTCCGAGCCATACATTACCGCTGAAATACCGGCTTCAAAGTCATGGACATAATTGCTAGGTTCGTAGTTATAACCCGATACGTCGAATGCCGACAGGTAGGCCCGCGCGTGTTCACCTGACATGTTCGCCCCAACGGTCAGCGGACGACTGCTGTCGAGGGTTCGTAAATAGTCAGCCAACTGCTTTGCCGTATCGGCACCAAGCTCCTCACCTTGCTCAGGTATTTCATTGCCCAGACTCCACATAATGATACTCGGGTGGTTGATATCGCGGGCGACAAAGTCGGTTAAATCACGCTGCCAGTCTCGCGCAAACATAGAGGAATAATCATTCTTATTTTCCCACTTGCGTTTATTCCATGCGTCAAAGGCTTCGCTGATCACCAGCAGGCCCAACTCATCGGCGGCCTGCAAGAAAGCACTCGAGGGTGGGTTATGTGCGCTGCGCACCGCATTGTACCCGGCCTCCAGAATTAGCCTCACTTTACGCCGCTCTGCCTTAGGATGAGCCGCTGCGCCAAGCAAATAGTTGTCGTGGTGAATATTCATGCCTTTTAGCAACAGTGGTGTGCCGTTCAACAAAAAGCCTTGCGTTGATGAGAGCTCAACGGTGCGAATACCAAATTGGGTAGCCAGCGTGTCGATTACCTGATCGCCTTTCAGCAGTCGCTGAGTCAGGGTATACAGTACCGGCGACGAGGGCTGCCACCAGTGAGGATTGGCGACAGGAGTAACGCGCTGCACCGAATCCCCGGTTACCGGCGTGCGCCATACCACAGGCTTTTCTCCGTCAACGGCAATAGTTTGCTCAAGCTCCAGGCCTGTAGGAATATCACCGCCCGCCAGGTTTAGCTTCGTTGAAATAGACAGTGTCGCGCTGTCACCACCGTTACCCGATGACGTCACCACCGACGTTCCCCACCGCACAATATGCGTTGCAGGCAGCTCATGTAACGTTACCTTCCGGTAAATGCCGGAGCCACTGTACCAGCGACTGTTCTTTTCGTTGTTGTGCACCCGAACCGCTACAACATTGCCCTCGCCTGCTTGCAGGAACGGGGTCAGATCCACCTGAAAGCCGGTATAGCCGTAATAGTGTTGCGCAACTTCCTGGCCGTTCACATACACGGTGGCATTCATATACACACCGTCGAACTCAAGCAGATACTGCTTTGCAGGGTCTATAACCGGTAGCGACTTGCGATACCAGCCAATGCCACCCACGGCATACCCTGTGTTATAGGCGTCGTTCGCTTCTGCGCTGAACGGACTCTGCGTGCCGGGAATATCTTCTATAGACCAGTCATGCGGCAGCAACACCGTTCGCCAGACACCGTCATTAAAGTCAGTTTGCTTATAGTCCGGGTTGTCGCCGCGCATAAAACGCCACCCCAGATTAATGTGTTTAGGTTCAATGGCAGGCGTAGAGGCCGATTCATCACTGTGGCATTGCGTAAAACCGCAGACGGTCAGTATGGCAAGGACTACCAGCCAGCGTGCATGTTGTGTTTTCATAGCGTTAAATTTAAGTAAACGTTTTCCCTCATATTTCACTAAAATAGCGCAAATTACAAGGTAGATCACGCGAGCAGGTTGGTTGGCACTTCTGTGAGCCCGGAGACAAAATCAATTAAAAACTAATGATTACAGACAATTAAAAGACAGAAGCAATTAACAACCAGTGTTGCTGTTCACATTAAATGCGGCGTAACATTCAGAACAATAAGGGAAAACCTTTCCCACAACACCCGGTTCAAATGAAAAACATAAGGGAAATATCAGGGAAAGCGCTTTGACTTATTTAGTAAATGACATTTACTATTGCGGGATTAAATGAAAGCGAAGGATTCAGAGTGGTCACTATCAATGATGTTGCCCGTGTGGCAGGTGTTTCTCCCGCTACAGTATCACGGGTCGTCAACGGCAAAGGCAAAGTGGGCGATGCCTGTCGTGCACGGGTGCAAAAGATCATTCAGGAGTTGGGTTACAAGCCAAATGTCTCTGCCCAGTCACTGGTAAATCGTCACACCACCAATGTAGGGCTGATCACACCGAAAATCTCTATGGAGTTCTTTGGCAACCTGGCAGCCGGTGCCGAAGTGTCGGCCAGAGATGTCGGCTACAGCCTGTTGATTTGTAACTCCCTTTACGAAGAAGAATCTGAGATTGCGGCTATCGAGAGCCTGCATGCGAAAGGCTGTGAATCCATCATTCTGCACAGCGACTACCTGACCGACAAGCAGCTTATTGAGTTAAGCGAACGTTACAAAGGTCTGGTTATCATTAACCGCTACATTCCCAAGATAGCCAGTCGCTGTGTGTGGTTCGACAATGTGGCGTCTACAGCGCAAATAGTTGACCTGCTCGCCAGCAAAGGGCACGAAGCCATTGCAGTGGCGACCAGCATTTATCAGAACCGTGACCCCCAGCAGCGCCTGCTGGGCGTGCGCCAGGGCTTTATGATGCAAGGCCTTACCTTCAACGACAATTTGTTGGTGGAATCTACGGCGAATCTGGAAGGTGGCAAAGCCTGCGCGCAGGAACTCATCCAGCGTGGTGAGCCCTTTACCGCCGTGATTGCCTATAACGACCTGATGGCCGTTGGCGTAATTCACGAACTGGTTAAAAATGGCTACAAAGTACCTGAGCAGGTGTCGGTAGTGGGGTTTGATGACTCGGCCATGTGCCGCGCCTGTATTCCAACCATCACCACCATTAAATACCCTATCGAGGAAATGGCAGAGTACGCGGTAAAACTGGCTATTGATCTGGCGAAAGACGCCGCCACGCCAGAGAACAAGACCCACCTGTTTACGTCGTCAATGATCGAACGTGAGAGCGTGGTCGAGATTTCCCACAGCTAGCGCCCGACTCTCATTCGTTAGCGATTTTGCATGCTTTAATCAGGCGGTAGGCTCGGTTCGCTCGAAAGTGAACCTCGATAATACCGCCATCGCACACAGGCTGATCAGCAGGCTACCGCCCACCAGAATCCATTGCATGGCAACCAATACATCCTTGCCCTGCTCACCCGGCGCGTCGGCATCAAAACCAATTACATTGAGCATCCAGCCCGACAACACAAACGACAGGACCAAGCCGAAGTTTAAAAAGCGATTGTGCCGCCCTACGACATAGCTGTCGCTAAGCACGCCGGTTTTCTGCTGGTTTTCGTAGCACACATCTGCCAACAACGCCGGCACGAGGGTCGAATGGGCAGTCCAAATCCACGCGCCCAGCAACGCATCGAAAATTAACCAGTGATCCATACCGGGTTGATAAAGCATCCATTTCGACAACGCATTAATACAGTTGAGGGCATAGATAGCAAACAGGGTTTGCTTCTTTCCAAACCGGTTGCCGGCTTTCACAATCACAGGAATAGTAGCAAGCCCGATAACCGCATAAGCGGTAGACAAATACCCTTTCCAGAAAGCGCCCTGTGCAATATCACCGCCCTCGACAAAATACACCAGCAGGTAAAAATCAAAGTTGACGCAGGCGCCAATTAACCCGAACTGCAACACAGTGACGACAAACAGCAGATTGATTTGTTTGAGCAATGCCGTGTTGAACGGCACAGAAGTGTCTGCTTTAAACGCACCAGCGGCAATGGCTGCCGCATTGCGCGACTTCCCCAGTACACCGGCCACCGTTGAAAGCAAACCAATCAACAACACGGCGACCCAGAGGCCGATGGTTTTCATGCCTACCGCCAGCGACACAAAAAACTTTGACTGCGCCAGAGGAAACAGCCAGAAATATAGAATTGAACCGAGCTTTTCAAAGATCGACGTAAAGCCCATGACTGAAGTAATGCCATGGGTGTCCGATGTCGCTTCCATGGCCTGACAGCGCATGATCACGGTCATAAAGGTGGCAAAGAAGTAGAAAATAAGCGAACACGCCAGCAAATAGGCAATGCTCTGATCAACACTCCAGGTTGTGGGTACGGCCCACATCGCGGCATAAGCCGCCGCGCAAATCCAACCTGAGGTAATGAGCAACACACGCTGGCTGTGAGGCACACTGGCGAGCTTGTCGATGACACTGGCAACCCACGGGCTGATCAGTGCAGACACAAAAACAGGAATGGTTAATACCAATCCCAATAACAGCGGGTCGACACCTAAGGTCATCTGGTAGAAAGGAATAGCTAACGTACCAATGCCATGGCTCACAAAGAAAATTGCAAAGTACCCACACCCCAGGGCTACGTTGTACCTTGTCACTGTATTATACATCCTCGTGAAACGGCTCGACCTGATAAGCATCCCCTTTGCAGTGAACTTACCCTTGTCATGCAATTTGCTACACAACACCCGCAGAATAACAGTATTTTGACTAACCAGCGAGGTAGGTCTAGGGTAAAACAGGCTGCAACTCACCACAAAGGGAAAGCGATTACCCGTATAAATGCATAATCTCAATCCATCCGAAGGTTTGCAATATCTATCCAAAATGTCATTGACCCGCCTGAGTATTTACAACGTGAATTCGCCGGCGTTTCACTTCACTAAAAAATCAAACAAAAAACTTCATTTACAATAAGATACAAATCAAAACCAGATACAAGCCGTGCTCATTACAGCAACCTGATATTGAGGTTACAAACCCGAATTACGGGTGCTTCTCAGCTCGTAATCACGCAGCTATTTCAACATACCCAAAGGGAAAACATGAGGAAATTTTAGGAAATTATATGGAAAACGTTTTCCTTGCGTGTTATAAAATTATTAACATCTTAGGCAAACTTGTTAACGAGCAGTAACGAAACGGGTTTATTACGCCAGATGGAACGCGGGAAATAGCGCGGTAAACAACACCTGGACAGTGACAGATAACAAGGTGAATACCGACTTTTCCACTGAGATTGGACACACTCAGCGCGCTGCGGTTGCACACAATTGCCGCAGCAACGACTGGAAAACCGTTAGAAGAGATCAACATGATTAAAAGTAAAGTTTCTCTTGCCGTACTCACTGCATTAACAACATGCGCTCTTAGCACAACTGCAGCGGCACAAACTCAACCCGGCGAAGACAACGTCGAACTGATTCAGGTGCGCGGTATTCAGGGCAGCTTGCGTCAGGCTGCGTTTCAAAAGCAAACATCTGATGTTATTCAGGACAGTATTGTTGCTGAAGACATTGGTAAGTTCCCCGACCAGAACGTTGCAGAGTCGCTCCAACGTATTACCGGCGTCTCCATTTCACGAGTAAACGGCGAAGGGTCACAGATCAGTGTGCGCAGCTTCGGTCCCGAATTTAACGTGGTAAAACTGAACGACCGCACGCTGGCCACCACGACCGGCAGCCGCAGCTTTGACTTTCAGGTGCTGCCTTCACAGCTGATCAGTGGCGCAGATGTCATGAAGTCCCCTACCGCGGACTTGTCTGCAGGTAGCATTGGCGCGTATGTCAATATCAAAACCGCTAAGCCTCTGAAACAGCCGGGCTTTCACGCTTCGGCCACCGCCAAAACCAATTACCACAGCCTGGTAAAAGACGCCACACCGGAGCTGGCAGGCATTATTAGCAATACCTTTGACGATGACACCTGGGGCGTATTGGTGGGCGTGTCGTTCAAAGAAAACGCCAACCGCATTGACGCGTACCGCACCTCTCACTGGAACCAATACGCCGGAAACGGCAGCGGTTACGGCTTCCCCATGGATGCCGCCGACGTGTTAGGTGAAGACGGCAACCCCACTACATTGGCAGGCAGTCGCGGGCCCGGCCGCTCTATTTTTAATATGATCGACGAAGACCGCGAGCGGTTCGGTGCCAACGTTGCCGTGCAATGGGCGCCTAATGACAGCTTTGAATCAACCTTTGATGGTTTGTATACCCGTTTAGACCGCGAATACCTTGGCTCGGGTCTGCAAGTCCCTAACCAGACACCGCGCTATACCCGCGCCGTGATCAGTGACGAAGGCACCTTGCTGGAAGCGACCATTGCCGATACCGATTTAGAAATGAACGTGGTGTACGGGTTACAGGAATCCACCACCACCGCATTTGGCTACAACGGCGTATACACAGGCGATCGCCTGGTACTGGAATTTGACGCTTCGTATTCAAAAGCAGAAACCAGTTTTGAAGGCGACGATACTACCGCCCTGCACTACACCATGTTCGATGCTGACGGCGTACGCCAACCCAGCGAGATCCTGATTGATTACCACAATGACATTCCAAGCCTGTCTACCACCGGCGCGCTGGACGTTACCGACATTTCCAAAGTCCGCGCGGCATGGCAACGCTACGCTGCCGAAGAAGCGGAAGACACCGTAAAAGAAGTGAAGCTGGATGCCTTGTACGACATCGACGCCGGCCCACTGGTCTCAGTGAAAGCAGGCGCGGCTTACACCAAACGCAACATTGCATTTTCGCGTTTTGGTACCGAGTTTGACCCAACCAGTGGCGGTGAAACCTGGAACGGTGCCGGCATGTGGATTGGCGATGGCAGTACCTGGGGAGACAACCCGGCAACCGGCGCATTACCAGCCAGTGTGCTGGAGCTGAGTGCAAATAACTTCATGGACGGCACTGGCAGCGGCTTCCCACGTCAGTGGGTTCAGATTGCAAACCATAAAGCGTACCGCGAGGCGACACAGGCTTATTTAGAACAAGCGGTCGCAAATGGTGACGGTTGGCGCGGTGATATTGTCAATGCCGGCTGGGATACCGTGTATCCGAGCCCAGGTGGCAGCTACGCCAACGACGAAACCATGATTGCATTGTATTCGCGCTTCAACTTTGAAGGCGAACTGGGTGACTACACCTGGCGTGGTAATCTGGGTGCCCGTTATGTTGATATCGACAATACCGCACGCGGCACGGCATCAACCATCGACATGCTGATGATCAATCAGGAATCGTCTAACCTACCAGAGTCCGTCGATAACACCGCCACCACATCAGCGAAGTCATCGACGGTAGATACCTCTGAGTCTCACTTTTTGCCCAGCGCTAACTTTATGCTGAATTTTGAAAACGGTTATATCGTTCGCCTGGCAGCTGCGCAAACCATTACCCGGCCATCGCTGGCAGACGCCGGTGTCAACGTGCAGGAAACGGCTGGTGTAGATAGCCCCACGGTAACCATTGCAGGCGGCAACCCGTACCTGAAATCCTACGAGGTAAACCAGTTAGATGCCTCAGTGGAATACTACGCCGACAATGGCAACGCATATTCACTGGCGTTCTTCTACAAAGACATTTCTAACTTCATTTCAACCATCACCACGGTGGGTCCCTGGGAAGGAAATATCTCGCCAGAGCTTGCTGCGGCTTACGCCAACCTGGGTCAAACGGTAACCTACAACTCCACGCGTAAAGAAAACCGCGATGGCGGCTCGGTGACCGGCCTGGAAGTGGGTGTACTACACAACTTTGACTTCCTGCCAGGCTTTGGTGTGCAGGCTAACTACACCTATGCCGACAGTAAAGACGAAAGCGCACTGCCAATCAACCTGCCATCGGTAGTTGAACCCGGTAGCGGTTTAGAAGGCTTCGCCAAAAACTCGTACAACCTGATCGCGTTCTATGACAAAGACGCATTCCAGGCGCGGGTTGCATATAACTGGCGCGACTCGTTCCTGAGCAGCCGTTCGGGTGATGGTATTCAGCCTGAATACAACGATGCTTACGGCCAGCTGGATGCCAGTGCGTCATACGACATCAACGAAACCTTCACGGTATCGCTGGAAGCGGTGAACCTGACTAACGAAACGCGTCTGCAATACTATGGTCAGCGCGACCGCGTAAGCCTGGTTGAAATGACCGGAACCCGATACTACCTGGGTGTCAGAGCGACGTTCTAATCAAGGCAACGAACGTTGTTCGGGCATGGCCACCAGCACTTGTTTATGAAGTAAATAAACAAGGGTTGGTGGCTTTTTACCCTAAGCTTTCTAACCTAAGCTTTCTACGTTTCGCATTAGACACAAACCGGAGGCTCTGTGCACACCTCAGCTATACACCATTACGTTATTGCAGGCGGTGGCACCGCAGGCTGGATGACGGCCGCACTGCTCGGCAAATTGCTTAACGGTACGGGCGCCCGCATTACGCTGGTAGAGTCTCCGGATCAACCCGGTGTAGGCGTAGGTGAAGCCACCGTGCCCAGTTTTGTCGACTTTATAAAACTGCTTGGCATAGACGAACAAACCTTCGTAAAAGCAACCCAGGCCACCTTTAAACTGGGTATTCAGTTTAGCCATTGGCAAACTCCGGGTCATAGTTACTGGCACCCTTTCGGGCATGTAGGTGCCCGCATCGACGGCAAACCGTTCTTCCAGCAATGGTTGCACGCTCACCGAAACGGCCTGGCTCAAACCTATACCGACTTTTCGGCATCCGCGCGCATGGCGCAGGAAAATAAGTTTTATATACCCAATCCACAGCAGCCCAATAATTTAAGCCAGATGGGGTACGCCTACCATTTTGATGCACAGCAGGTTGCGGTGTTTTTACGGGACTTCGCTGTGCGTAAAGGCGTTGTGCATAAACAAGCGCATATTGAACACGTTCAGATGTGCCCCGACAATTGCGCCATTCAGCGCCTTATTACCCGCACAGGCGAGCTCATCGACGGCGATTTTTTTATCGATTGCACGGGTACACAGGCACGGCTGATGGGCCAGGCACTGAATACCGGATTTACCGATTGGCAGCGCTATCTTCCGGTAGATCGCGCCTGGGTTGTGCAAACGGAAAATACCGACGAGCCGGTTCCCTACACCAAAGCCATTGCGGAGCCCATGGGTTGGCGCTGGCAGATTCCGCTACAGCACCGCACTGGCAACGGCCTGGTGTTTTGTAGCCAGTACACCTGCCCCGACGAGGCAAAGCGTTACCTGCAAACCCAGTTAACCACGCCATTGCTGAACGACCCTAGACTTCTGACGTTTAAAACCGGCCACCTCGAACAGTTCTGGCGCAGTAATTGTGTGGCAATTGGTTTGTCGGCAGGCTTTTTGGAGCCGCTGGAGTCCACGGGCATCTACCTGATCATGCGCGGCATCCTGAATCTGGCCAAACTGCTGCCATCGAGCCCGCCGTGTAAGGCAACCATTCACGAATACAATCAGCTGATGCTGGCAGAGTACCAGCACATCCGAGACTTTATTGTGCTGCACTACTGCGTGTCCCAGCGCAATGATTCGGCATTTTGGCAAAGTTGGAAAAACCGTTCGGTTCCTGAATCGCTGATGCATAAACTGGCGTTGTATCGCCACAGAGGCATAGTCTCGCACGACCAAACAGAGTTGTTTGCCGATCACAGCTGGCATGCTGTAATGACAGGGATGGACGTGTTGCCAACAAACATCGATCCTATCGTTGCGGCAACGTCCCCGGAGCAACTTATTGCACTATTATCCCGGATAGACCATTCCCTGACACACTCAGTAAATCAATTACTTTCACATGAGGCGTATTTAAAGCACTTTTACGCGATGACATAAAAAGCAGCGCTTCGGGCTAAATAGCGGGCTCGCGGCTTTCTATAACAAATCGCTCAAACTCTTCTGCAGTGAGTGGTTTGGCGAAGTAATATCCCTGATAGTACTCACAGTTCAAATCATTCAGTAGTGTCACCTGCTCTTGGGTTTCGACCCCTTCAGCAACTACTTCAATACCTAATTTTTTCGCAATATTTAGTACGCCTTCCACCAACACTCTGTCGGTTTCATTATGCTGAAATGCGTTTACAAAGCTTTTGTCCAGCTTCAGGTATTTCACCGGGAAGTACTTAAGGTAGGCCAGGGAAGAGTACCCGGTACCAAAGTCATCTATCGCCAGCTCAATGCCCATGGCCGTAAACTGTCTCAGTGCTTTTTCTGCACATGCAGGGTCAACCATTAGCGCCCGTTCGGTTAGCTCTATCACAACATTTTCGCCACACAAGCCATGCGCGTGCAGTTTATTTCGAACGTGACTGATAGTGACATCTGCATCAACCAGTTCATAAGCTGATTTGTTCAGCGACAATTGAAAATCCATGCCGAACATATCGGTCCACTTTACAAGCTGCGCCAACGCCGCTTCCATAACCCAGGCGTCCAGGTCGCGAATTAGCCCGTATTTTTCTGCGAGTGGAATAAAGGTATCGGGTGGCACAAAGCCCAGGTCGGGATGATTCCAACGCACCAGTACCTCGGCTTTATTCACCTCAAGTGTTTTTGCATTGACTTGCGGCTGATATCTAAGCTCGAGTGCGTTGTCCGCAATCGCATCGCGCAATTCCTTCACCATGGAATTGTCTTGCTGAATGCTGGTTTCAATAATTCCGGAATAGAATTCAAACGTGTCCTTGCCCTTCCCTTTCGCGCTGTACATTGCGTGATCAGCCCGACTGATCAGGGTTTGGCAACTGCGCCCGTCTTCCGGGAAAATGGCGATGCCAATGCTGGCAGTCAGAGAGATTTCCACATCATCGAGCGCATCGATACTGTGGATAGCCCCAATGATATTTTCAACGGTGACCTGAATATGCTTGATGGTTTCAAAGCCCATCATACATACTACAAACTCATCGCCCCCCAAACGACCGACTTCATCAGAGCTTCTCACCGCTTTTCGCAGTTTATCTGCAACCGTGATCAGTAAGCGGTCGCCAAAATCGTGGCCAAAGCTGTCGTTGTAGGCTTTAAACCCATCCAGATCGAGGTACAATAAAGCGAATTTTCGTTGTCGGACAATCGACAACTGGACCAGCTCTTCAATGCAGGTTGTCATGCCGGTTCGGTTTAACAAGTTAGTCAGGCTGTCGTAATTAGCCAGACGCCAAACGACTTTTTCCTGTTCAATCTCATTAGACACATCACGCACAATCTTCGAGACGCCGGTCATTTTCTTTGCTTTATCGAAGATCGGCGACAAGGTTACAGATACAAACACCCTGGAACCGTCTTTTTTGAGTCGGGTTGTTCGAAAATGCCGTACCGGTTTGCCCGACACCAGACTTTTCATGAGCTTATCTTCTTCGGCTATGCGCTCTTCAGGAAACAAAATCGACACGTCCTGCCCTACTGCTTCGGCTTCTGTGTAACCAAACAAGCGTTCCGCCGCTTTATTCCAGGTGGTAATACGTCCATCAAGACTTTTACTGATGATGGCATCTTCAGACGATTCGATGAGTGCCTGAAACTGCAATAACTGATGCTCTGACAACACTTGTCGCGTAACATCCCGGGCAATTTTGGAGGCACCAATCACCTGTCCATCAACATCTTTAATGGGTGAGACAGTGACTGATAAATCAATTAATTCCCCATTCTTATGTAGTCTTTGTGTTCTGAAGTGATCAACCGTTTCGCCTTTAGCCACCTTATTAATGATCACTTTCTCTTCTGCCAAACGGTCGTCAGGAAAAAGCTTTAAAATACTTTCCCCAACCATCTCCTCTGCTGTGTAGCCAAAGATTTTCTCTGCACTTTTATTCCAGCTCTCTACGATGCCATCGAGGGTTTTACTTACAATGGCGTCGTCAGAGTCGTGTACGATTGCTTCAAAATGGATGGCTTTGCGATGCAACACCATGTGCTCAGTCACATCACGGGCTATTTTGGATGCCCCGATAATGGTTTGATTTTCGTCATAAATTGGCGAAATCGTAACGGAGACATCCAATTCGCGGCCAGACTTGTGGATGCGTTTAGTACGGAAATGTTCAATTGTTTTCCCACTGCTAATAGCATCCAGTATGTTGTCTTCTTCGTGATACAAGGAAACGGGGAACAAGGTCAGCATTTTCGCGCCAAGCATTTCCTTTTCGGTATACCCAAAAATTCGCTCCGCGGCCTTATTCCAACTGGTCACTATCCCGTTGAGATCTTTGCTGATAATGGCGTCGCTGGAAGAATTAACGAGCGCTTTAAAATGATCTAATGAATGAGATTTCAATTACCTGCACCTCTGAAAAAGGCACGCGAAGACAGCCCTCCGGCTTTAAGATCATCGCTCACCGTCCTTGTAGCATAGAAATCCAGCATAACGTAACCGTTCAGCGATCAACATGTTGCTGGGCTCACTATACAAATAATGTCGACAAGGCTCGGCTATACCAATATTACTAAGGTGTAGACTATACAATTGACTATCGCAAATCGCTGACGACGGTATTAGACGAATGATTGATACCGGTTAAATAATCCATGTCCTTACACCTCACACAAAGACACACAGATTTATTGGCAAACAGGGCGGTTAAAGATGCGACCCATTGCAGGATCGAATATAATAACCGCACAATAACAATACGCCTTACACCGGTTTAATTAGTATTAACGTTATGAATTTAAGACTCCTTTTTGTAGAAGACGACAAGAACCTGGCCAATTCAGTTATTCACTACCTCGAACTCAATAAAATGACCTGCGATTATTGTGGCGATGGGAAAATTGCGCTGAATCTGCTGAAGGAAAATCAGTACGACGTGATTATTAGTGACGTGAATATGCCGAATATGGACGGCTACACGTTTTGCTCCAAAATGCGGGCGCAAGGCTGTGACACACCGCTAATTATGCTGACCGCGCTGAATGATATCGACGATAAGCTAACCGGTTTTGAAAGCGGCGCCGACGACTACCTGACCAAGCCTTTCGAAATGAAAGAGTTATTAGCCCGGGTGAATTCTCTGGCCAAACGCCGCAGCGGCAATTTGAAAGTCCTTAAAATCGATGAACTGGGTCTGGAGCTGAACATCGACAAGCATGTCGCCTTTCGCGATAACGTGCAGTTGAACCTCCCCCCCTCCAGCTGGACCATTCTGGAAACCCTGGTTCGCGCCTACCCCAATGCGGTGAAGAAAAGCGATATTGAATTTGCTATCTGGGGTGACGAACTGCCAGACAGCAACACCCTGAAAGTGCACATCCACAGTTTGCGCCAGAATCTGGACAAGCCGTTTGATACACCGATTCTGCATATCATTAACGGCTATGGCGTGGAGCTGAGAAAGAAATAACGCGGATAGGTTTTCCGCAAGATAAACAAAAAAGGTACCGCAAATGCGGTACCTTTTTTCGTTAACGTGCCGGAACTGCTAGCTACCCGGAATAGACTGCACGGCGATTTCACTTACGTTATTGGCATCGTCAATTACGTGGTAAATGATCCGCAAATTCGTCTCTGTCTCCAGCGCAATGGTAATGGCATCGTCCACCGTTTGCGTGGGGACAAAGCCACCGTCCAGCGTAACGACTGCACCACCCGAGTTTGGATTTGCCCAGGCTTCCGACGCCACTTTGAAGTACTTGTTGTACGTCATGTCATCGTTCGCGGTGGCCAGAATATCCAGCGCATAGTAACCATTACCGAAGTAGGTCATTGGGCGCACCGGGTCCCAGACTGCGTCGAAGCCGCGCAGGTATAACGGAATACCCGCATAAGGTGCCTCATCGTGGCTGACAGTCAGCACCGGGCTGTCCGGGTTACTGGCGTCCAGCGTAAACACATAGGTACCCATTTCAGTAATTTCCAGAACAGACGCAGGGTCATACGCATCGCTCAGCACCGACATTTGCACCGGCGTGCCCACATAGGTCATGGCTTCAGAACCAATTCGGAAGTTCCATGCGGCATTGGCCATCTTGAAGTAGAAGTTGCCGGTTTCAGTAATTTCCGCAATGCCCGTATAGGTATTGTTGCCCACATAAATCATAGGGTCGTCTTCTGACCAGCCGTTGAAATCACCGCGGATCAATAACTGCGTCGAACCATAGGTAGGCAATGTAGAGCCTCCGGTAACGACCAGCGTAGGCGCTTCAGGTGTTACCGCGTCAAGCGTGAAGGTATACAGTCCCGTTGCACTTACGGTAAAGGTATTCGCGTCTGTAGAGCCACCCAGAACAAATTCAGTATCAAGGCCTACGTCAACGCCACCGCCAATGTCGAAATCGCTCAGGTCCAGATCACCCAAATTAAAGCTATAGGTACCATTGGTCAGCGACACGGTAACTTCATAGACACCGTCCCCCTGGTATTCAAAGGCAACAGGCTCGCCATTAGGTGTTATATCGCCGTGCAGATACAAGGTTTGATTGTTATAAGGTGACACCGCAGCACGACCTACACTGGCGAACGCATTAATACCCTGGCCTTGCACCGCGCCCTGAGGCTTCACAAATACTGCCGTGGTAAGCGCTGGCACCACAAAGCTGCCACCAAATGCGGTATCTTCGTAGTACGCCATGCGTGTGCGTTCATCAGCAGATCCCTGCAACACACTGTGCAGTTCAAACCCACTTATATTAGTCAGGCTAAAGGTTTGCTGTGTAGACCCGGCGTTGACTACAACCAGCACCGCGTCTAAATCAGGATCTAAGTCAGCACGGTATTCGTCGCTGTTACAGGTTCCCTGATAATTGATTTTACTGTTAATACAACCTTCACCGTCGTCAATACTCATCACAATCATATTGTGCAATTTGTATTGTCCGGTATTGTGGAAGCCAACACGGTCAATAACATCTTCCCCGGTTTGTAGCGAGAACAACGGACTGCTCTGACGGACTTGAAGGTAATCATTGAACAAGGCTGCGGTCAAAGCAATATCGTCAGGATAAACCTGAATGGCCGAATCCATCAGCAACGCTGTTGCACGTTCTGTATCACGCAGAGAGGTTGGCAATGCGACATTCCAGTTATTGGATTGCAGGGTAAAGTCGACGCGGTTAATCCAGTCGCCGTCGTGGTTACTGTTATTCGACATAGACTTTGAACGCAGTAATTCGCTACCCATTTGTACTGATGGAATCCCCTGACTCAACAGTGGAATAGTCAGAGAAAGCTGGTGCGCTCGTACGCGCTGAGCAGGTAGGAATGACGCCGGTAATGTGTATTGCAGTGCATCGAATAACGTTTCAGTGTCATTGCTGGCTACCGTATTGATGACGTCTGCAGGTGTTTGCGCGTAGGCGCCGAACCCGAAGTCTTTGGCCTGGGTAATGTCGCCATTTACATCCTGCAAGGCGTAATCTTCAATTCCCGCAACCATCGCAATGCGCAATTTGTCCATATCGGCTTCGTACTGTGAAGAATTAAACAGTGCCCCACTGAACAAAGCGTCGCGCATGATGTTTGTTTCCATGCCGATTTTGGTCGATGCCAGTGTTTCAGGTGTTGATGGCGTAAACGCCGTTACCTGCGAATCCCATGCGGTGCCGTAGATGTAGGTATCTTCGTTCACCAACGCTACCGCGTCGCGGATCTTAAGCAAGCTGTCACGCGGAATGTCGTCGATAGCACTGATGTGGAAAGCATCAATATTGAACTGCTCACTGTAGCGTACCAGCGAATCTGCAATCAGTTTGGTCATCATCGCGCGCTCAGGGGCGGTATCTTCGCAACAAGAAGTATTCAGTACACGCCCGGTTGACGCATCCCGACGATGGAAGTAACCCGGTACCACTTTGTCCAGTACAGACGTATCCGCTAATCCCGATTCATTGGTATTGCTGAAATCAATATCCAGCGACACACTCAGGCCAAGGTTGTGCATTGCCTGCACCATCTCTCTGAATTCGAGAATGCGCGAGACATCGTAAGGGTTGCCAGCATAACCGCCTTCTACAGTGCTAAACAGATAGGTACTGTAACCCCAGTCGTAGGAATCGATAGTGGCCAGTTCTGCCAGAATATCCCGGGACTCTTCTGAGTAACCATTCAGAGTAGCCAGAATGTCGCCAATGATATCCGTGCTGTCGTCGCCGTAGGTCTGACAAATGACGGCGGCCGGACTGACTGAACACAGGTCATCAACGGTATTGCCCAGGTTAACCGCGGTCGACGCCCTTTCGTTAAAGTCTGCGCTGTCATTTACCGGCATCAGTTCAAAGTGCGTTACGCCGGCATCAGCCAACGCCTGTAAGTGCATGGCAGGCGCACTGCCCGAATCGGTAAACGCCAGGTATTTTCCGCGGTACTCAGGTAATGTAGAGGCATCCTGGATGCTGAAATCACGGATATGTCCCTGGTAAATCACATACTCTTCCGGGCGAATATCGCTGGAATAAGGCGACCAACCGGCAGGCATCAGATTTTCATCGTCCAGATTCACATAGCGTGAATACCCGGTGTTTGTGGTCACACTGGCAGAATAGGGATCAACGACTTCTTCGGATTCAAACTTGCCGGTTTCGAAATGGAAGGCGGAGACTTCATAGCGATACAGCTTTTGCTCTGCGTCAGATTCAGACAGTTCAAAATGCCAAATACCGGTTTCCGCATCAAACACCATATCCTCACTGCTTACCAATGTATGCTCACCGCTGGCATCAGCTTCGTTGTAGATGTTCACGGTCACGCTTTCTGCGGTAGGTGCCCACAGTGCATGTTTCACCATGCCACCGTCGTAGATCAGGCCCAACTGTGCTTCATCAGCATCGTTTTCGCCCTGAGTGTAGAGGGCGTCGATCACGCCTGCATGCTGTACGCCTGTCGCAGCCACCATGTCGCCATCTGCATTATAGGCGACCACAGTCAGCGAGCCTTGCAACATGGATTTCGCCAGGTCAGATGAAATATCCTGATCACTGATGAATGCCGAGAAATCTTTCGCTGCCAGTGCTGCGGCTTGTTGTTCTTCCGTCAGTCCACCTGTGTTTCGGCTGAAAGACACATAATCCACACCCCGATAGCCTTCACCCGGGAAGAAGCGCATGTCTCCGGGTCCGTAATACAATCGAATACTGTCGACAATTAACCCTTCTGTGTTGGTCATCAGGGCGTCGTCCAGCATTAGTGTGCCTTGCTCGATCCAATGGGCGTAGTAATCATCATCAACGGCACGCACATCGGTTGCGGCTTCGCCTGGCGGTGTAAAATACGGGTTAAGGCTTGCGCCGGTTAACGGTGTAGTTAACTCGTTGTGGATATACAACATATTGTCCGGGTTGTATAAGCGACCTTCCGGGTCGTTGCCGATGGGCCCCTGAATATCACCACTGTGACCCCGCAGTGAATTGACCCTCTCGTACACAATAAAGTTAACGCAGTCGGTTCTGCGCGGGTTACCGTCAGCATCTTCATCGGTCACCAACTTAAACGTCCAGTACAGACCGTAATTCGGATCAAAACCGTCCGGTTTTAAACCAATGCCCCACACCGTGTCCCAATAGACGGATTCATCGTAGTTATTCTGTACACCTGGCTCCTGATAATCAGGGTCAAATGCATTACAGGTACTTTCGTTCCATGCGTGAGCAACCCAGGTTGGTTCGCCTTGCTCTGGATTCACCAACTCGTAAGGGTCGAGCTGGGCAAATTCATCACGCCAGTAAAATATGGTAGCCCAGTCACCATCTACAGGAATGGCTTCTGCCACTTCCAACGGTGCTAGCGGATGACGTTCTTTCGCCTTACAAGAGTGAGAAGACGCGTCGTACTGGGTGTTTTCACAAGCAAGTTCAACACGCTCACAGCTTTGCAGGCCGTTTTCATCGAGAATGGGATTGCCAAAGCTGTCTGCTTTAATGGTGTCCGGGAAGCGGCAAGTCAGAGGCGTTTGCAGGGTTTCCTCAAACTCTTTGGGTAACCCTTCCTCATTAGACGTATTACAACCGGCTAACGATAATATGGCACTACTGATTAGGCTGGTGACGAATAGTTTCTGCTGTATTCGTAAGTTGTTATTCATTGTCATCTCACACTTAGCTATATAAGGGTAGAAAGTCGATCTTCCCGGCAACATAGCTACTGCAAGGTTAAGTTAAGGTTAAGAAACCTCGGCGACACGGCAAAATTTAATATATTTTAAACAACATTTTAACCTTAACCATTCCTTAACCTTTGAAAGACTAACCTTTCTCACGTAGCTTACGCACCAAATAAATATGCTTGTGCAATAAGCATAAAACCTTCAGTTAAAAAGCTTTATAGAACGCAAACTTACGACAACAAACTGAACGGTATGTAGGCCTTTAGGTTCGCAGTTAACTCTGCAAAATATGTGATGTTTAGGAATGATTTAAATGCACACTTTCAAGCTTAACCACCTAACTGTTTCGTTAATAATGGCCGGCATCAGCTTCACGTCTCTGGCCGCTCAGGATGTTAACAAAGAAGAACAAAAGGTTGCCCGTCCTGTCAGTCAGTCAACTGAAGTTGCGGCCACTACCACCAGTGCTGAACCAGCCGACAGTGCAAGCGACGATGAAGCCATCGAAGTCATCAGCGTAACGGGTTTCCGCCGCAGTATGCTAGAGTCACTGGACATCAAACGCTACTCCGACACCATTGTTGACGTGGTAACGGCCGATGACCTGGGTGCCCTGCCCGACCTATCGATTGCCGATGCACTAACACGTTTGCCAGGCGTTACGTCAGTTCGAACCGGCGGGCAATCGAGCGAGCTCAACATTCGTGGTTTGTCTGGTAACTATGTGTTTACCACCATGAATGGACGCGAGCAGGTGTCATCGTCCGGTGGCCGTTCGGTTGAATTCTCCCAGTTCCCCTCGGAGCTGATCAGCTCCGCGATGGTCTATAAATCACAAAAGGCCTCGCTGATTGAAGGTGGTGTGGCCGGTACCATTGAACTGGGCACATCCAACCCGTTAAACATGTCGAAGCCGCACCAGTTTCACATAAATGCGCAGCTGACTGACAATTCACGATCTGATCAACACCCGGATGCGGGTTCTCCCGGACACCGCATAAGCCTGTCTTATCAGGGCAAATTTTTGGATGACACGCTGGGCTTTAGCCTCGGTGTAGCGCAGTTATTTGCGCCTTCAGTGTCGAATCAGTTCCTGAGCTACCCGTTCATTTACGACCCGGTTCAATTGGACGGTATCGGCGGCCTGGACGACTGTTTGGCTGAAGGTGAAAACACTAACCCTGATTACGTTCAGGTTAACTGTATGGCCTTCAACAGTGGCTTTGAAATGATGACCCGCGGCGGGGAAGACACGCGAAGTGGTGTCATGAGTGCCGTTGTCTGGCAGCCAAATGACGCGTTTACCCTGAAGGGGGACGTATTTTATTCCAAGTTCGATTCGAAGAAATGGGACAAAGGTCTGGTAGTAAATGGCCTGGCATCGATTAGCTCAACTGATCACCTGAACTCGGTGGATTTAATCAACCCGGTAGTGGTGGGTGATGACGACAACGGTTACACCATTATTGGTGGTGAATATCACAATGCGTTTTACAACCCGTATGCGACCTACGAGCCGGGCACCTGTGACGAATTGACACCCGGCCGTGTAGTCGTTCCTTGTGTTCGTGACAACCGCTTTTTTGGTTACAACCCGCTTAACATCAGAACCTCAGCTGACAACAGCAGTAGCTTCAGCGAAACCCTGACCGCGGGCTTAAACGCTACCTGGCAATTTGATTCATTAACCGTCTCAGTGGATGTCTCACATTCAAAAGCATCGGAAGAGTTTCTTGATCACGAAATGAGCCTGATGCTGTTTGACGATGCTCAAGCAGCAACCCCGAAAGTAGAAACCGATTTGGTCCTGACCTACCAAATGAACGGCCTGATGATCCCGAGCATTGCTATTACCAATGAGGCCGGCGAAGACATCGACTTCACCGATCTGAATAAAATGATGGTGGTAAACAACACCAAGTTCCCTTGGTATGAAGAAAACCAGGCAGACGCCGCCAAAATTGATTTTCAGTATTTCCTGGAATCTGACTATATCAGCTCTATCGAGGCGGGCTTACGAGTCTCGAAACGCAAGCATACCAACTTGCGTTCCATGTGGTCTTACGGTGGCCCCGGCCACTTTGAAAACGGTATCCACATGAACTACCGTACCGAAAATGACATGCGCCAGGGTAACTACATTGATTACGCCAACGGTGTTGAAGTGGCCCGATTCCACCCCTTTGCACTCACGCCTGCCGACGTTCAGGTTGTGCAACTGGGCGGAGAATTCTCTTCACTACCGGGTTTCCTGTCGATTCACAGCGACAATATCAGCCGCCAGTGGGCAGTTGATTCCAACGGCAACCCGTTGGCCACCAACGGGGTTGATATCTGGGAAGGGGCTGCCTGGACCATTGGCGCAGACCGCTATATCGAGGAAGACATCAACGCCGCGTACATCATGATGAACCTGGATACTGAACTGTTCGGCCATACCTTAACCGGTAACATTGGTGTGCGGTATGTCGAGACCACCCAAATGGCCCGCGGTATTACTGCAGCGCCTACGTCGCGCCGACCTAAACTGGATGAAAATGGCGATCCGATTCTTGACCGTTTTGGTGATATCGTGCTTGAAGTTGTGGGTACCGGTGACGAAATCTATGATGATCTCGGCTTCTCTAACACCGATAACCTGTATCGAACGCTGGAGCATAACTACACAAATATTCTGCCGTCCGTAAACCTGATTTTTGGTGTTACTGAAAACCAGTATCTTAAGTTCGCAGCAGCAAAAGTACTGGCCCGCCCGGTGATGGGTGATATGGCAGTGAGC
This sequence comes from Aestuariibacter sp., assembly GCA_017794925.1. Taxonomy (GTDB): domain Bacteria; phylum Pseudomonadota; class Gammaproteobacteria; order Enterobacterales; family Alteromonadaceae; genus Alteromonas. The sequence continues at coordinate 604,846 of CP051238.1, forward strand.
GGTAACTTCTCTTATCAGTATGACCGCCCACGAGATGGCAAGGACGTGGTAAACCTGGATATGAGCACCAGCCCATTCATCGAGCCATTCCTGGCCACCCAGTTTGACCTGTCCTACGAGTATTATTTCAGCGATACGCCTGGCAGCGTGTTTGTGGCGCTCTTCAACAAAGATATCGAGTCCTTCAAAGAAACGATTGTTGTGGAAGACTATAATTTTGAAGCCAACAACATTGCCGTACCAGAGTTCTCCGACAACGGTCGCCCTGTTGAACCGGGTGATGCCACACTCACAGTGAACAACGACAAAGGCGGCTACATTCGCGGTGTGGAAGTGGGCTATACCCAGGTATTCACCATGTTGCCAGGCGCTTGGTCTGGGCTGGGCTTTACCGGCAGTTTCTCTTATACCGAGAGCGAAATCACCCGTGACCTGGATATCGGTAACGGACGTGGCAATGTAAATGTGCCACTGGAAGGCCTGTCGCCCCGCGTGTATTCAGCGATTGTTTTCTACGATTACAAAGGCTTCGATACCCGTTTCAGTGCACGCTATCGCTCTGAATACCTTGGCGGTGTAAGTGGTACCAGTAACAACCTGGCTTTCGTGACCAACGAAACCATCTTCGACTACCAGGCGTCTTACGACATTACCGAGAACCTGAACATCCTGTTCTCGATAAACAACCTGACGGACGAAGCTAACCGTTCATTCTACGGCGACCGCTCCAAGACAGGGAACATTCAGTTCTTTGGCCGTAACTACTTTATGGGCGTGGATTACTCGTTCTAAGTTCCCAATCAACCAACCAGTTGTTTGACCCATTGGGGTAGCACCTTGCTACCCCTTTTTTGTTTTTGAATTCGGGCTACGCGCAAAAAACTCGGTTGCAGAAGGAGCCAGACAAGAAGAAACAGAATTATTAAAAGAGGGAAAAAGGGAAAGAAGAAGCCGCACCGACGCACAGCTTCAGGTAAGAATTAACGAATAGCGCGCCGCGGTCCGGTAGGATTGAGGAACGCCACCAGCAACCTGGACTCAACGTTTGAAACAAGGTTATCTTTACGCAGTTGTTTGATGGCTTTTGCCTTACACTGCACCACGAATTTATTGTCGCCTGAGTGACAGACCGCAAAGCTGTTCGCAATCAGTACGCTCAATGGCACACCAACATAATTCACCCGGTCAACAATAGCTACTTCACGCCCATCAACAACAACGTTACCTGTTACCAGACCAAGGTGGATATCGACGACATCCTCAACCCCATCATTGTCATCGTCGGTATCCACGACATCAGATAACCCATCGCTGTCGAAGTCAGGGGCGGCGTCAAGCCACACCCCGTTTTGGTACCAACTGTCTTCACTGCGGGTAGCATCTTGAGTTTGTGATACCCCGTCATTCACGATCACAGTGGCACTGAGTACTCCACTGAAGGAATGGCTGTACCAGCCATCCCCCAGTGATGTCATAGTCGTACCCGGCCATGCCGGCTGTTCTGGTAACGCCATCGCCGGGCCAGTAATGGCGTTGTAGAAATACAGGTTGATATTGTCGCCCCAGCCATCGGGCTGCTTAAAGGTCACCGTCCACACGGGCGCGTCAGTTGACCACACGCCATCCTGATACCAACTGTTTCCACTCAGCGTAGTATCCACGGTTTGCGAGGTGCCATCGTTAATGATCACCGTGGTGGCCAGCAAGCCGTTGAAGGTATAGCTGTACCAGCCCTCACCCAAGGCCGTCATTGGCTCACCTGGCCAACCAGGCTGAGACATTTGTACGTTGTCGTTAGCAACAATCGGGTTGTAGTGATACACATTAATGTTGTCACCCCAGCCGTCAGGCTTCTTAAAAGTCACTGTCCAGGAGGGTAGCGAAGATGACCAACTGCCATTTTGGTACCAACTGTCCTGGCTTAGCGTGGTATCTACCGTTTGCGAACTGCCGTCGTTCACTATCACCGTTGCCGCTAACACGCCGTTAAAGGTATAGCTGAACCAGCCTTCACCTAACGCTGTCATTGGCTCACCTGGCCAACCCGGTTGCCCCGCATCTTCGCCTGGCTGACCGGATAGGGCGTTGTAGTAATACAGATTAAAGTTGTCGCCCCAGCCTTCGGGCTTTTTAAACGTCACGGTCCAGGTAGGCGCCGTGTCTGACCATGTGCCTGATTGATACCAGCTGTTTCCGGTTACGGTATGATCAGCCGACTGATTGCTGCCGTCGTTAAAAATAACGGTGGCCGACTCCACATTGGTAAACGTGTAGCTGTACCAATCAGCGCCTAAATACGTAGCACTTTGACCGGGCCAACCCACTGATTGCACTGACGCATTAGGATCAGTAGACACCGCGTTGTAAAAATACAGGTTAATGTTTTCAGCCCAACCCTCTGGCTTCTGGAAGTACACCGTAAAGCCGCTATCTGGCTCAGGCGCGGGCCCAAATTCATCGGGATTGGAACCAAACCAGTTGCCTGTTCCTGCGTCATACCAGCCGTCGTAGCTGCGATTGAGGTTGGCGGTCTGGTTACTGCCGTCGTTGAATATCAGGTTGGTCGATGTGACGCCCTGGAAAGTAAACTCAAACCAGCCACCGCCCACATCGGTCATTTGCACACCGGGCCAGCCCGTTGTCGATATGGCGTTTGCGGGCTGAGCATCCCAGTAATACACGTTCATAGTATCACCCCAGCTGTCTGGCTTTTTCACCCGAACGGTAAAGCCGCCGCCGGTAACCGGGTTGTCCTGAACAAACGCACGGTAGCCGTATGCCGGAAGGGCTAACGTGTTGCCCAGATACACAGCCTCGCCGCTATAGGCGTCGACCCATTGCTTATTGGCAACGGTCACCGGCAATGCATATTCCAGTGCGCCATTGCGCGTGTTCCCTGCCACGAACGCTTGCTGTGCCTGAGTGGTACGGGTAAACGCTACAACGTGATTCGTACTATAGTCTTCCAGCGAGCCATGCCGAAGTGACAAGTTATGATTAAACGCCTGCAGCACCGCAGTATATTCAGCCTTGCGGTCAGGGTTCAGGCTCCAGTCAATTGTGTCCAGCGTGAACGGAAACCGGATGGGATAAGGCGTTCCCACTTCCTGCCCGCTGTACACCATGGGCGTACTGCGCATGTAAGACGCCAGCACAAAGGCAGTCATCGCGGCCCGGTCGCCACCTAATAGTGACTCAGGTGTACCATGGGAGTCATTCACGTCGTGGTTAGTGGTATAGCGAACCAGGCGTTGGTCGGGTCCTGCCATTGCTGTTTCAGCCTGATGAACGTACTGCAACGTGTAAGCGTCACCACCGTGAAAAATCTTCTCCAGCTCACCAAAAAAACTAAAACCAAAGTTATAGTCCATACCAGTGGTAAAGTTCTCGTTGCGATTATCTTCAGCCAACAGCAGTAAATCCTGGTCTTGCAGACCGCGAAGGGACGACACTGCACGATGCCAGAAATCCACAGGTGGTCCACCCGCATAGTCAAACCGAAAGCCATCGACATTTGCGGTATTCACCCAGTAGTGCATGGCACTAATCAGCGCGTCCTGCATGGCCAAGTTAGTAAAATCCAGTTGTGCGACATCGGCCCAGCCGTTGGGGATCAGGATATTGCCGTTGGCATCTTTGGCATACCAGTCGTTATGCGTGTTGATCCAGGGGTGATCCCAGCCGGTGTGATTCGGTACAAAATCTAAAATCACGGCCATTCCCAGCGCATGTGCGCTGTTGACCAAATGCTGCAGGTCGCCCAACGTACCAAATTCGCTGTTCACGCCGGTATAGTCAGTAATAGAGTAAGGCGAATTGACCGAGTTGGCGCTCTGACTCAGCGGATAAATGGGCATCAGGTACACCACATTCACGCCCAGTGATTTTATGTCGTTTAACCGGTCAGTTACCCCAGCTAAATTCCCCTGTTCACTGAATGCCCGAATGTTGACCTGATAAATAACCGCATCAGGCGCAGCGGGTACGCCGCCAAAAGGGGCCACCTGTGCATGAGTGTATGAAGGCAGAAGGATAGTGGCGACCAACGCCATTAAACCTACTGTATTTTTGAGCAATGCCATGAGAGCAACCAGGCCCCCATAGCAATTGCGATAACGGCTTGTTTGCCAAACCGCTTTCCGTGGTTGTGTGTTTTGCATGTGCCTTTTTACCTTGTGAGAGTATTGTTCAATTGCTCGCGAAGGCATGGCCGATGCACAAAAATCGATGTGTTACATGAAGGCCGGGGTCATCCGACTGACCTGACTTGCGAACACAACAAGGGTAAAAAGCAGCAGGTTAACAAAAGGTTAAATATCTGAAATTGCTTATTAAAATTAGATTTTTAGTGTGCGGAAATGAAAAACCCCAGGTGAAATCACCTGGGGCCCCCGATCAGGATAGGGCTAACCTGATCAAGGTGTCGCGAGCGACATTACCGTTACTTCCCCGGCATGCGTTTGATCGTCTATCGCATGATAAATAATCCGCAGTTGGGTTTCTGACTCAAGGGCCAGGGTAATAGCGTCATCCACTTGCTGTACGGGTACATAGTCACCGTTCAGCGTAACCACGGCCCCACCCGAATTCGGGTTAGCCCAGCTTTCAGACGCAATTTTAAAGTATTTCGAGTAGCTCAGATCCGGGTTCTGAGTCGCCAACACATCGTAGGCGTAATAACCGGCACCAAAGTAAGTCATAGGTCGGGACGTATCCCAGATACCGTCAAAGCCACGCACATACAGTGTTTCACCCGGGTAAGTTGGCTCTTCTTTGGATACGGTCAGCACCGGTTGAGCCGGATCCTGCACGTTCAGCGTAAACACATACCAGCCGGTGTCGTTGACCTGCAGAGTTTGCGCAGGATCGTAGGCATCGGTCAGGATAGAATAATTCATTGGCTGATCCAGTGACGCCGCACCTTCTGCACCGATTCTGAAATCCCAGCCTGCATTCGCAAATTTAAAGTAATAGTTACCGGCATTTTCGATGTTAGCCGCCGCCATGTAAGTATTGTTGCCAATATAAATCATGGAGTTATCCAGCGACCAACCGTTAAAGTCAGCGCGCAGGTACAACTGGGTATCGCCGTAGGCAGGCCCGGTCGCCACGTAGTCCTGAGTAAGTACAACAAAGTCGTAGGCTGCCAGGGTGTACGTGTCCTGAAGCGTCACGTCAGCGCCGGTCAGCGCATTTACGTAGTCGCCCTGCAGGTCTTCAGGCACCTGATAGGTGTTGTCACTGGCCAGCATGTTGGTCAGCATCACGAAACGCTGGTCATCATGTACCTTCTGGAAAGCCACAACGGTGTCATCTGCGTAGCTTTTTTCTCTGCCTTGCTTAATCAGGTCTGACGATGCAAACAGCGTCATCATACTTTGGTATTGAGCAAGAATATCGGCGTTTTGTGTCCAGTCGATCAGGTGGTCATAGTAAAAACTGGTGTTGTCGTCTGCACCGACTTCCTGACCGCTGTAGATCAGTGGAACATCACCGTAGAACAGGTGCAGCGCAAACTGAGCCAACGCCCCTTGTTGAGTTAACTCGCTGTACGCCGCGCAGTCGTTGTTAATTTGCACGCAGGCGATTTGCATGGGGTTTTCTTCCCACGCGGTTAAATCGTGGTTGGTGGAATAACGCAGTAAATGGGTGTTGTCTGGCAGATTATTGGCGTTTATTTGCGCTTGCCGATCCAACACTAAATTCGCATTACCTTCCTCAATAGCGTGTTTCACACTGGTATTGGCATCCCAGGAATAGGTCAGGTCAAAGCCCAGGTCCAGGTGAAACTCACGGCCTTCTGCAAGCATCAGCGCATCCGGTTTTACATCGCGAATTTGACTGATGGCGTCTTGCCAGAAATCATTGGGTACGCCATCCGCGTAGTCGCATCGGAATCCGTCAATCCCCTGATCCAGCCAGAACAACATAGCGTCAATCATGGCGGCGCGCATAGCCAGGTTGTCGTAGTTCAGGTCAGCCACGTCATACCAGGGCTGCTCCTGAGGCTGAACCAAAATGCCATCGACCTGGGTATACCAGTCTTTATTTAACAGCCACGGATGATTCCACGAGGTGTGGTTTGCTACCCAGTCCAGGACAACGGTTATACCGCGCTTGTGCGCTTCGTTTATCAGAATGCGCAGGTCATTTAAATCCCCCAGGCTGGCATCAATACTGAGATAGTCTGATGCGGCATACGGGCTCATGCTGTATTCGCGTTCTGGTAGCAGGTAACTTACTTCAAAGCTGGCTTCTGTGGTGCCACCGCGTGGGTGAACCGGCATCAGCCATAGGGTATTCACCTTGAGTGATGCCAGGTGATCTAAACGTTCGACTATCTTGGCCAATGCACCGTCACGGCCAACCGTGCTGAAGTTCATTTCGTACAGCACCCGGTCCTGATTGTCGATGCTAGCGGTAACAGGTGTCACTTCACATTCAAACAACCCTTCTTCAGGCTTGCCGTCATCGCAGGATACGGTGGGGCCAGCGGCAACAAACTCCAGCCAGTTAACCCGCAGACCGGCTTCGTCAGTAACTATCTGCAGGCTATGCTCCCCTGCTTCTACTGCGAACTTTCCTAACCGACGGGTGCGCCAGCTGTAGTCATCGCCCAGTGAATGGGTAATGGTTTCGGAGGTAATAAGCTGGTCATCAAGATAGATACTGTAACCACCGGTGCCTTCGGCTGACGCTACGCGTGTGTGAATTTCTACGAAACCGCCGGGCAGAGTAATATCGTAACGCTGCCACTCGGCGGGTTCATTGTTGCCTATGGCATGGCCGCCATCGATATCACGTGCGCGGTAGATATCGGCATCGCCGTCCCGATATGTTTCACCCGCATTCCCTTCCGTTAAGTCATAGGCTTCCGCATAATCTTCGGCTTCGATTCGCAGTGATTGAAAACAGCCAAGTTCATCCACTTTATACGACGCGTCTGACGCCGGGCAGTTGTCTTCACTGTCCTGAACACCGTCATTGTCGGAGTCTGTAAAGCGAGTATCATTATCGGCTGAAACTGGTGGCGTTACCGGCAGATTATTAACGGGTTCAGCAGGAAGCGGCGCGTTATCTTCTTCTTTATCATTGCCTCCCCCCAAACAGCCACTGAGTGCTAATGTAGCACTTAGCCCCAAAATCAATTGCTTATTCATGAATAAACCCTTAGTTATCATATCACTACGTATCGGTGGCTACCGTGATACAGAGAAGGGCTTATCTGCACAAACTGAGATAAACAGACCTGTATTGTCACAACCACCAAGTTGCTGGATGTAACAATATGTTCTCAATGGTTAATTTAAGGTTAAGAAATAGAAGGACGTGATTTTAATTTTATTTGAGCCAGCAGCACGCAGTGTTGGATCAGTCGTAATCCATTTCCAGACGGGATACAAGCTGCTCCTGAGAGAGCGTAAGTTCAACACGACGTCCGTTGTCAAAATTCTCTACGGTGTACACCAGATTGATTTTCTCGACGATTCGTTGCACCAGTACCAGGCCAATCCCGAACCCTTCCAGATTGTTCGTGCCGTCAACGGCGTCAGTGTTTTTGTTCTCGATGGCAAAGCAATCGTCGCTGATGTGGATATTCACATAGCCTTTACTGGTATTCTGAAATGCGTTTCTCACCAAATTATTCACGGCAATTTGCAGCAGAGTTTCGTGGGTAAACAACATTAAATCATCCCCACTACAGGATACCTGCACATCTTTGCCTTCCAGAATATGCATATTGGTTTGCACGGCTTTGTTGGCAATATCAACAATATTACACTGGCTAAAGTGCAGCTCCTGTTCCGTGGCCTTACTTAACCACAACAGCGCTTCGGTTTGGTACTTCATGTCTTCAATGGCAATCAGCATCCGGTTCAACACTTTGCGTTCGTCGGGTGACAGGTCTTTCATGATAACTTCGAGCGTTTCCATGTTCACCGACAGTACTGCTACCTGAGTACGCAGTTCGTGACTGCTGAAACGGGCAAACGAGTGCTCTTTTTCAAGGATGTCGCTGAAAGTATTCAGGCTACTGCTCATGGTATGCGCCAGGTAGTTAATACCCCGAGCCGCTAGCTTTGGCGGAGGCTGGAATTTTTTTGTGGTCGACAACGCATCGGCCCAGTCAGCCAGCTCATTAACCACTTTTCCGACGTTATTGATTTGCATGAGCTGCACCATCAGCAGAATTGAAATCAATACCACCGACACCAAAATAGCGGGCTGCAAGACTTCCCGTAAGTGCGTATTTAACAGCTCATCGTTGTACGACACATCGGTGTACACATAGGCAACATTCTGATCGGCGACTATGGCCGGGTAGATGAGCAGGATGTCAGACACCGAAAAGAGCCCGTTAAAGGCAAGAACAATCGCGTTGGGTTGCTCAGGCGTGAGACTTTCCAGAGGCGTGCCGGAAGGCAATACAGACTGCAACTCAGACGTATTCATCTGCAGTTTGAAGCGCTCTGAGCTTAACCTGGCCGCTTCATCCCCAAGGTACCTGGTTGGATTCGCTTCTATTCGGGATGTGGCCCTGCCAGCAAAATTGAGCAGCTCTTCACTTTGCTCTTCCAGATACTTAACCTGAAAACTCCAACTGGAATACGCCAGGTACAGAAAAATGAACACAATAGCCGACGCAGTCACGACAAACGTGGTCTTAAACTGGGCTAATTTGAAGTTCATCATCGGCTGGATACCCAACTACTGCGTAAATACAGGGATTAATATACCAGAGCAGTTAACGAAAATATGCCTACATTCGTATGCAGTTTCTGTCACCGCGCTTAACTATCCGCTACTATGGAACCTAATCTGACTCGTATTATGCATTCAAAGAGTATTCTTCATGCCTGGTAGCACCCGTACAAATTCATTGTGGCTCGCTGTTGTCGCGGGATTCGTGATGATGTTGGCTGGCTGCGACAATGTCTATCACATTGAAAAGACACAAAACCATCCCACCGCACAGACCTTTTTTGAAGCAACCGGGCACAAACTCAATTTCGATTTGTACTTGCCCAACTCATTCAGTGGCTGGGAACCCGCGCCAGATAATAAATTTACTTACAACCCGCAAACCCAGAGTTACGAGTTAAACAACTTTGACGTGTCCAGAACCCCGGTAGATAACCTGGGTGAGCGTTTTAAAATTACCAGCGAGAACTGGCAGCACGAATACGGATTTACCTATTCAAACTCGTATATCGAAGAGTCCACGGTAGGTTTGCTTGCTGGTGAGCCCGGTGTATTTAACCTGCATCAATACACCATTCAGGCCGATGCTAAAGACATGTTCGTTGAGTTTCCTGCCGACACACAACCCAAGGCATTGCACTTTAAGGTGAAAATTATCGACACCCGGCCGCCGGTTCGCGCGTTGTTGATGTTGTCGTTTTCCGAGTGAAGATCTTAACCTGTTACTAACCTTTGTTATTGCAACGTATAGCAAATAGCAAACTTTTAGTATTAGGGGACATAAGTGAAACCCACCATTAAGCCACTTACCGCGCTTGTCGCACTTGCTATATGCAGTGCATTACATGGCTGTGCATCAGTCTCACCAGCGGCCGACGCACAGGTCAATAACGCTGTGCAACAGCAGGCAGAGTCCAGCTATACGGTGCCAGCCGCCACGGATGTGGTGTTGTATCAGGTCAACATCCGGGCATTCAGTGAATCGGGCGATTTCAAAGGGGTTGAACAACGCCTTGATCACATTCAGGCATTGGGCGTGAATATGATTTATCTGATGCCCATCTACCCAATCGGCAAGGAAAGAGGCATAAATTCCCCTTATTCAATTACCTCGCACCGCCGTATTAATCCTGAATTTGGTACGTTGGAAGATTTAACGTCATTAGTGAAAAGCGCACATCAGCGGGGTTTAGGTGTGATGCTGGACTTTATACCGAATCACACTGCCTGGGATCATCCATGGCTAACCGCTCATCCTGACTGGTATGTACGCCACGACGATGGCACGCCGGTTAATCCACATGGGTGGGGTGATGTCATTCAGCTCAACTTTAGCAACCCGGATTTGCGCAAAGCACTCATTGACGACATGACATTCTGGGTGCGCGAAGCGGGTATCGACGGGTTCAGGTTTGACTATTCAGACGGCCCCAGTGTGGATTTCTGGCACCAGGCGGTATCGGCGTTGCGCAATAGCAGTTCCCGGCAATTAGTGCTATTAGCCGAAGGCTCCAGAAATGAGAACTTCGAAACCGGCGTGGATTTCAATTTCGGTTTTGGCTTTTTCGACAGGTTAAAAGACGTTTTCGGTGGCGAGTCAGCCAAGCATATTGATGACTGGCAGCAAACTGAGAACAAACTCAGCAACGACCACCAGCGCGTAGTGCGGTACACCACCAACCACGACGTAAACGGCTCCGACGGCACACCCGAACAATTGTTTGGCGGTACCCAGGGCGCACTCGCTGCGTTTGTAACCGCCGCGTTTATGCGCAGTACGCCGATGATATACAACGGTCAGGAGATTGGCCTGCCCTATCGGCTCACCTTTCCGTTTACCGAGCAAAATATTAACTGGCAGCCTAATCCTGACGTAACCGCGCAGTACATATTGCTGATCTCGCTGTTCAACCAACACCCGGCGCTGCGCACTGGCTCATTGACGACTCACAGTAGCAAAGATGTGGTGGCATACACGCGCACGAGAGATCAAGAAACCATTGTGGTGTTAGTGAATACACGTGATAGTGCATCGACCTACGCGTTACCGGAGGCCATCAGCCATAGTCGTTGGCTGGATTTAGTAAGCGAGCAGCGCGTGAGTAAGCAGGATAGTGTTGTACTGGGTCCGTATGAATACCGGGTATTGAAGCAACAGCGCTAAGTTTCAGCCTTAGCGCCTGACTAACTATGCCGCTATGCTGCGATATCGCAGCGCGGCAAAGCAGGTCATTCTTAACTTATTTAGTCGTTGTCGATTAACAACACCGCACCGGTTTTACCTGCTAACGAAAGACGTAACGCGCCGCCGTTTACCTTGGCGGACGTATCACCAAACAATACACTTGCCGAATTCACGCCGGAAGCAGGAAGTGATACTGTGGTCTCTTTCGCTGCATTGTTCAGCACCACCCAAATAGTTTGGCCTTCATGCTGACGCTGATACGCAAACACATTGGCGTTGTCATCGGCCAGCAGCGTTTTATAACTGCCAACCGTCAGCGCCGGATGGCTGGTGCGAAGGTGAATCAGCTGTGAGTAATAATCCTTAAGACTATGGTTAACTTCCACGGTATCCGCACTGCGCTTCGAGCCATCGGGGTTGGTTACTTCGTTGTCGTATTTTATATCGCTCCACAGCATTGGCTTGCGCGAATCCGGGTCGTTTGAGCCCCACATACCCACTTCGTCGCCATAATAAATCATGGGCGCGCCCACATAGGTCATCTGCAATAAAACAAACAGCTTCTGCAATTCAATGTCGTTTTTGCCCGGTTTGCTGACATCGTAATTCCGGTTATTTACCGCCTGTGAGGTATTGAAATAGGTGCCCCAGTTTCTGAAGTTTTCAATGCCTTTGTTTTTAATGTGTGACCCAACGCGGTTGGAGTCGTGACTGCCAAACAGGTTTTGCACTACATACGCCACACCCTCCGGGTAAAGTGTGCGCAGCTCTGCCAGTTTTTGGTCGAACTCAGACGGCATAATCGCCATGTCGTTGGGATTAAATAAGAATTCAGCCGCTGTAAACGCGAAGTTGTAGTTCATCTCGCCGTCGAACTCGTCACCTTGTAAAAACGGCTTCACCTTGTCAGGAGAATCGACGATTTCGGCCGTCAGATAGGCGTCGGGGTTTATGGACTTCACCAGCTTACGCCAGTCTTTCCAGAAGCCATGGGCAATACAATACGCCACGTCCAGTCGCCATCCATCAACCCCATACTGAGTGCCTTTGCCTTTTGGGTTCATCCAGCGCCGTGTAGCAGCAAACACATAGTCTTTAGGGCCGTCGACCAAACCGTTTTCGTCTTCTTTGAACTCAGGCAGCGACTTCACGCCAAACCAGCCTTCATAGTCAAATTGAGTGCCCGCTTCCGGGTCGTCAAAACTGGTAATGGTAAACCAGTCTTTATAAGGCGACGCCTGCTGGTTTTTCATCACATCCTGAAATGCAAAGCTATTGATGCCCATGTGGTTAAACACGCCATCAAAGATCACCCGAATGCCTTTTTTATGGGCTTGCTCAATCAGTGAAAGCACCAGTTCGTCGGCTTTGGTCCACACCCAAGTTGACGGGTCGATGGGGTTTTCCTTTGCCATAAGCAAACGGTCGCCGTCCGGGTCCGGGCCAAAGTTAGGATCGACATGATGATAACTGGCGCTGTCGTATTTATGCAGCGACGGTGAATCAAAAATAGGGTTTAGGTAAATAGCGTTAATGCCCAACTCAGACAGGTAATCCAGCTTGTCGATAACGCCTTGCAAGTCACCACCATAGCGACGCCTTAACAGATGGGTAGCAACGTGTGACTGGCCGTTGGCTATTTCGTAGTCCTGTAGTGCGTACCAGTCACTGCCCCACGGGTGAATTTGCCATGCTTTTGGAGGCTCAGCCGGGTCAGCGCCGGCGATATCGGCGACGGTTGGGTCATTCGACACATCGCCATTTCTGAATCGCTCCGGGAAGATTTGATACCACACCGCTTTTTTTGCCCACTGAGGAACAAACTCCTGCGAAGCATCAGCGTTTACCGGTGCGTTCAACAATGCAGCACAACAGGCAGTCAGCACTGCGGGCATAAATAGCCTTTTCATATTAACCTTTCTGTTTTTGATTTTGCGTCAGATTAAATGGCAAAAGGTTAAGTAAAGGTTAAGGGAAAGTGACGGTGATAGCGGCAGAGATAATGACAAGGAAAGAGACTGAAAGGTGAATGGGTGCCCCTCCTTTTTTGGGGTGCTAAGGCCCGATAAATCAGGCCTCGACAAGACTAGGGTTGTTGAATCAATACCTCATCGGTATTCAGGTTATAGCGGGTTGTTACTGTGCCATCCGGCCACACGACTTCCAGTGAATCAACACGGTCGCTTTCCCCCAGGCCAAATAGCTGTTCTGTAGGCGCATGACTTACATACTGACTGGCAAGATTGACGACCCGGGTTTGTGTTACTTCATCTACTGTTACCTTAATAACAGCTCCCAGTGCCTGGGTGTTTGCGCCATTACCGGCAAGCGACACACTCAACCAGTTATTGTGTTCAATTTGGTTAAGGTACAAATACAGTGAATCTGTGGCGTGCTTGGTAACCAGCAGAATGTCCGGTTTGTTATCGCCGTTAAAGTCAGCGCACACGACGCCGCGTCCTTGCTCAAAATCCTGCACACCTGCGTTTGCCGCCTGTTCACTGAACGTCAGCCCCTGGCTATTCACAAACAGGACTGATGGGTCGTTGGCATGGCTGTCGTCGAACAAATCAATAGTAAACGATCCGTTGGTTTGGAAGATATCCAGCAGTTGATCGCCATTGAAGTCAGCGGCGCATCCTGCCCATCCCCAGCCGCCCTGCATAATGTTTGCTGTACGGCTGACATTGGTAAATTCACCGCTATCGTTTTGATACAGATGATTCCCGTTTTTGAGCTTGCCGTAGATTGCGCTGACAAACCAATCCAGATCGCCGTCGTTGTCGAAATCCGCCAGTACCGAGCCCATGTCATCGGAATCTGAAATAACGTCGGTATCCGTCACATTGGTAAAGGTACCGTCGGTATTGTTCAGGAATATCTGACTACCACCGTAATCTGACGCTATCAGTAAATCGGCGAAGCCGTCCTGATTAATATCAACCAATGACGGGCTAAAACTGTAATCGTGGTCAGCACCTAAAGCGCCGTTTGTGCTGCGCAGCAAGTCAACGGTTAGGCCCGCCTCTACACTGGCATCTTGAAAAGTGATAGCGCCGTTATGAGAAATGTTTTGCCACAAGTACTCAGTGCTCATGGACTGTACATTCAGTTCACTGCCCCAATGACTTAGCACCAGGTCGATATCGCCGTCGTTGTCGTAATCACCTGCCGCCGCCGAAATAGTTTGTGATGCAGTTAGCGTTGCAAGACCAGAATCGGCAGTCACATCAGTAAAGTGACCCGCACCGTCGTTTTGATACAGCTTTACCTGCTCACCGTTAATTGCCCCGATAAAGAGGTCAAGGTGACCATCACCGTTAAAATCGGCAAACAGCGGCCCACTGTGTTGATGCGTTTCATTGTATGGTAAACCAGCTTGTTGCGTGACATCCGTAAACTGCCCCTCGCCGTTGTTGGCGTATAACAGATCCGGGCCAATGTCGCCGCGTACAATAAAGATATCGAGATCACCGTCGTTGTCGTAGTCGCCCACTGTGACACCAGCCACCATGCCGGCGATTAATCCCTGATCGTCGTTGTACTCCTTATAACCATGCGCGACCTGTAGATTGCTGTTTTCGGCGCGCTTTAACGCGGTATTGAACGACACCGGTTCTACCGGCGATGGGTTATCCGGCTGCTGTTTATCTGGCGTTGGCGTTTTGCTTTCACTACCACCTCCCCCGCAGGCAAGCAGTAGGGTAAACACCCACAGTGCTAATAATTGCTTCGCGGTGTTCCGGTTCTTGCTATCACCCAGCCAGGCAACAATTTGCTTGCACATCATTTCAACCCACCTGTTCATGGCATAAGGATCCGTTCAACAAAGTCAAAGCTGTCTTTGCCAATTTGCTCACCAATCAGTCGGCCTGGAATGTCGTCGGTTGGCGGGTGAATACCTCCCCAAATACGCGATAGGCTGCACTGGTCTGCCGCATCTTTATAAGTAGCCCACTGCAAGGTCATATCGACACTGGGGCCTTGCTCGAACTTCAGAAAGCGATTGGCTTTGATCTCAAATTCACTCATGCCGCCCGGGAAATATTCAGAGCCGGTGATACGGGTAAGTAACTCTGCGGCCGCGCGGGAATAGGTAGAATGCCCGGAAACATAGCCCGCAAAGGGCGGCGTAACAAACGAGGGACGCTGATAAGGCCACCAGTTCTCGGCCAGTATCCAGCCAACCCCCGCCTGATCAGTAGCTGGATTGCCAATGTGTGAAGGCCCTTGCCAGGCGAACAGTTTGATTTTGCCTACATGCTGCTCGCTTTCACCCGCCAACGGGTCATTGGCGGTAACCAGTTCAATGTAGTTATCGATAAGCGGAATGCCGTTTGGGTGATAGGATGGTAAAGATGGATGACTGCTCTGGCCCAAATCCGCCATGGCCCTGATAGCAGATACGGGTCGAATGTAATCATAGCGACCTTTGATTCCCCATGCGGTAATAGCCGCATCGTGCATCGTGCCGCCCAACGCAAAATAGGTTTTAACGTCCCACTCCAGATTACCCAGCGTCTCACCTTCTCCACGCCAGCGCTTTTCCAGTAACGGGTGGTCGTTTACCGTGTTCAGAATGACAAACCAGTGTCCGGGAGGCGTTTCCGAATCCGGGCCGTCAGCCCAGAACTCGGCCAGCACTCTGGTATAATCTCCTCTTGGAACGCGCTGCTCTTCATAGGGCGCGTTAGTAACCGGGTTTAGTTCGTACCCGGTGCTGGCATCACCGCCCTCCAGCAGGTTGTAAAACGCAGGGTGCCCACTGAACTCATCTGGCAACGAGGCAATATTGCCAAGGCTGTTTGGCGAGATATCCCACGTAACGTCGTCGGTTTGGTCTAAATGGGAAGACCAGATTGCGACCAATGCAAAGGCCCATTTGTATTGGTCTGACTGCGGCGATTCTATTTGCGGCGGCATACCCGGGTCGTGGTACACCTGATATGCAAAGCCGTGCCGGTTAAACACCGTCTTGTCGTTATCTGATAACGCAAACGGCTCAACCTGCCCCCATTCCGGGCTCAAAAATTCGGGCGCATCTGCCAACGGGTTGCCCGCTTGATCAATAAAACCGTCAATGACTAACGGCTGCCAGCGATTTAGGTCCACTATGTCGGGATTGCCTGCCAAGCCCTCTCCCAATGCCAATGGCGGATTCACCGGCTGATACACCGTATTTGCGTAATCGTTCTGCTCGTTAGCGCCATCCTGCAAACCAAAGCGGATATAACAATCGGCTATATAATTGCCCAATGCCGATGCCGAGCCCTGACTGTAATCCATAGAGGTATCAGCAAGATTGTAATTCAGTGACTCCATAAGATTGTCGGCCATGGCCATGATGGACTCATCCCCCGGCGACAGTCGAAATCGATGGGCAATCAGTCGATAGGCGGCATAGCTAATAGCTTGCTCCTGATAGGCTAACGGCTGATCAGATATATCGACGGTATTGGCGGGACAAGAAAAGTCCCCAACCGTTTTACCAAACAGATACGTAGACGACTGTGTATTGAACGCCGACCAGGCATCAAACATGGCAGACGAGACATGGAATAAATTGCGGGCGTGCACAGTGGGCCTGGCAAAGTCGTTACGAATTGCGTGGAGCAGTACTTCGTTCCACATGCGGGCAACAGACTGTCCTTCCCGCTCTTGCTGTTGTGGTGGGTCGATAGGGTTTGGCGGCGTATCGCCACCACTCCCGCACGCAGATAGCAGGCTTGCGCACAATAGCGCACAGCCACTGGATTTAATGAGATCGATATAATTCATCGTGCCCTTACTCATCAGGTTATAGCCACACTGGCCGCCATTTAATCGTAAGGTAACGCCGAAGAAGTTAATAAAAGGTTAAAGTCAGAAAATAAGTAATTTTGGTATAAAATACCGTAATCAATGCAACCGGATTGTTGAGAATCCTTGCTATGCTGTTAGTTCATTTGAACAACCGGGTTAGCAGCATGACCATAGCCACTTTACGTTTCATAACCGCCAGCGTAATCGCTTTCGCATTTTCGTCTCCTGCGGCGATTGCCAATGTGAGTTATACCGAAGCCGGGCAGGCTCGCCCCGCGCATACTGTAACGTTTGATAAAGGGGCCTTTACAAGTACCAATGACACCACCTTTCGATGGCTGGGTATGGCGGGCTTTTTGATTAATTCACATGGCACCACGCTAATGGTAGATCCGCTGCTGGAAGGCTTTGATATGGATGTAATGATAGATTACCCCATTCAGGCCAGCAAAGTTCCCACCTTGGACGGCGTACTGGTAACGCATTCAGATAACGATCATTTTAGCTTACCAACCCTACAAAAATTAACGGCACATACAGGTTTTCATTCAACACAATACGTTCACAGCCTGATGCAACAGCAAGGATTTACGTCTGCAGGTTACGCCCCGGGTGACAGCTTTATGATTAATGATATTGAGGTGACCATGATCCCCGTTGATCACGCCTGGCAGAATGCCTATCCGGGTACAGCTGATCGCGAATTTAAAAATGAAGACAGTACCGGTTTTTGGATCAAAACTCAGGACGCAACCATCTGGGCTACCGGTGACTCCCGGTTAATGCCAGAACACCTGACTTACTCCCCCGCTCCCGATATTATTTTGTTTGATTTTTCAGACAGCGAATGGCATTTCACACTGGAGGGAGCCATTAAATTAGCCAACGCGTACCCAAACGCCCTGTTATTATTACATCACTGGGGCTCAGTTAACGCGCCCGAATTTCCCCCTTTTAATGGCGATCCGGCAGTACTCTTTTCAAGCATCACTCAGCCAGAACGCATTAAAGTACTCATGCCTGGCGAAGCTTTTAGTGTTAAAAACAAGCAAGTTGTGAGTCATTAATATGCCTTCTACCACGCACATTGAGCAATTAGCCCATATATCTCAGTTTAATACCGAGCGGGGGCAGCCAACCTGCCACCCATTAGTGACGGTATTGGATCAGCAACTTTCACAGCCTTTTATGCCAACCCGATACTTAAGCGAGTTGTACATTGTGTTTCTGAAAGCGGCTCATTGTGAACGTCTGGTATATGGGGCAGGCAAATATACGTTTACCGCAGACAGTTTGCTATTTATTGCTCCCGGGCAGGTGTTACATCACCATTCAGAGGACATCTACCGACCACATGGCTGGGCTCTGGCTTTTCATCCCGACCTCACAGCCAAACACAATGTGAGTCTGTCCTCATTTCCAATGTTTGGTTACCACGCAAATGAAGCGATAAATGTTAGCCAACCCGATAAAGAGCAAATCATTCAATTATTCCGATTACTTAAAGCTGAAGCAGACCTTTTTGCCACTCAATCGCATTCAGATACGGTAATAGCAAAGTATATCGAATTAATAATGCATTGCTGCGACAAGCTATATAAGCAGCAGGTGCAAGCCGCCAATTATAAGCCCAGTGACTTTTTAGCTAAGTTTGAACAGGCATTGAATACCTATTTTAGCAACACAGGCAACGCCCCTGAAGGTATTCCCACCGTGCAATACTTTGCAGATGCTATGCATTTATCGGCCAATTACTTCGGCGACCGGATAAAAAAAGAAACGGGTATTTCAGCTAAGGCATTTATAGAAAACTGGCTCACCGGCGTTGCAAAACAAAAAATAGCGGGCTCCGGATTGTCGGTATCGCAAATAGCCTACGAGCTGGGATTCAGCCATCCACAACATTTCACGCGTTTCTTCAAGCGCAATGTTGGCATATCGCCTACTCAGTACAGGTGACAACATGAAACACAGTCTTATTTATTCAACCATTTTCACTATGCTGCTGATATTACTCGCTGGCTGCAGTGTTAGCCAACCTTTGCAAAGGTCACAGAATATGAATATCAGTGCTCAAGAAAACAATAATTTACAAAAGCTGGTCCACACCGATCCGGAATTCACTGCAATGTACAAAACATTTCGGAACGAGCAGATCAATAACATAAATGTACTCACCAACAAGCAAAAATACCTTACCTATATAGTTGCATTAGCAGTGCAACAGTCGTTGCCACAATTACAACGCGAAGTGAGAGAAGCACTAGATCAGAATGTATCTGCATTGGAAATCCGTGAAGCGTTATACATTGCTGCACCATTTTGCGGTTTTGCGAAAATCGAAAACGCGCTGATGGCTGTAAATGAAGTGTTTGAGGATGCCGGTATCCAATTGCCCCTTTCCTCTCCAACAATTGCGCCAATTGAGCAACGTTTTGCTCAGGGTAAAGACATACAACAATCATTGTATGGTAATGCTATACAACAAAAATACGCGCAATTGCCAGAACCATACAATCGGGCCATACCTCACCAGCTAACCAGTCTGCTGTTTGGCGAACTATACACTCGCCAGGGTATAAACATTCAAACCAAAGAGCTGCTGGTTTTGGTGACATTAGCTACACTGGGGGCAGAAAAGCAGCTGGTCTCCCATACTCGCGGTAACCTTAAGGTGGGTAACCGTAAGGCAATTTTAATTGGCGCAATGGTACATTGCTTACCCGTTTTAGGGTTTCCGGCCATGTTTAATGCCATCAATGTAATAGAGGCTACTGACTTAAAAAATTAGTCCCTATTGGCCGGCGCGCGCAGACATAGCTGCCAGCACTGCAGCAACGCTCAGTATAAACGCAGCGCAGCCAAAGGTAATGGCATACCCGCCGGCATCGTACAGAACACCCCCCAAGGTTGAGCCAAGCGCAATGGACAGCTGGATCACTGCCACTAGTAAGCCTCCACCTGCTTCGGCGTCGTCGGGTAAATTGTTAGTCAGCCAGGCCCACCAGCCAACGGGGGCAGCGGTAGCTATAAACCCCCATAGCGCCAGCAATATTGCTACGGGCAGTAAGGCGCTTTGCAGACTAACAATCAATAAGGCGATAACCGCCATGAGCATAGGAATAACAATAAGCGTTTTATTTATGCTAATGCTGAGCACGCGGTTAACCAGCGAGGTTCCCACAAACCCTGCTGCCCCGATTATCAATAGTATGGTTGATATAGTTTCTACACTGGCTCCCACTGTTGTTTCCAGAAACGGTCGAAGATAGGTGTACAGAACAAACTGCCCCATAAAGAACATCCCGACGGCGAGAGAACCAATAAGCACATACCGCCGCGCCAGTAACCCAATCACTTGCAACGCTGGGTTACTCTTGTTGGCCGACGATTCAACGGGCATAAGCGGTAAGCTTCGCCACTGCCAGGCAAACGTAATCACCGACAAGGGCACTAAGCAGAAGAACGCGCCACGCCAGCCAATTACCGCGCCTAAATAGGCGCCGAGAGGCGCAGCCACAATCATGGCCAGCGCATTGCCACCATTAAAAATAGCCAGCGCACGGGGCACTTTGTGCGCTGGCACTAAACGCATAGCGGCTGCCGCCGACATCGACCAGAAGCCGCCAACCACGACTCCGATTAATGCCCGGCCCAGCATATACGTAAAATAGTTGCCCGATAGCGCAATCACTGCGCCTGACACACCCATTAGCGCTGTCATGCCAAGTAATAGATACTTGCGATCCAATCCACCTGCAATGACCGGAATAAGTAAACTGGTTATCACGGCCAGCGCGCCAGAAATTGCAATGCCTTGCCCAACCAGTCCTTCAGACACCGTAAATGCGCTGGCTATGGGGGTAAGTAAACTCACCGGCATAAACTCAGACGCGATTAAAGCAAATACACAGAGTGACATGGCAAAGACACCGCTCCAGTGAGCCGCTTCTATCTGGCTCTGCTGTTTGGTTGCCTGGGCATTGAGACTTTGCTGGTTTGTTTGCATGGTTTCCTCTCGTATTTTACGGGCAGCACAGCATTGCCAGAGCGCGCTTTGCAGGCGGCTCCTTATACAAGGCTACGGGCTTGTGTTTATTGAATGGCTGAACTGCCTTTGCGCACTTGCGCCAGATCGGCTCGTGGCGGCACACCAAATAAACGACGATATTCACGGCTGAATTGCGACGGGCTTTCATACCCCACCTCAAACGCTGCCGTAGACGCATCGCACTGGTTGTTCATCATGAGTCGTTTGGCTTCGTTGAGCCGCAACCATTTTTGATACTGTAACGGGCTCATGCCGGTAAGCTGCCTAAAATGCAGATGAAACGTAGGCTGACTCATGCTGGCCATACCGGCTAGCGTTTCTACTCGCACAACAGAGTTAAAATGCTGTTTTAGCCAATTAATGGCTTTCGACACTCTGAATGCCTGGCTGTCGAATGAGGAAATGTGCATAAGCATAGTGGCCTTGTCACTTTGCAATAGGCGAAAGTGAATTTCCCGCTTCAGCATTGGCGCCATTACGTCAATTGCATCCGGCTCTTCCAGCAATTCCACTAATCGGGTCAACGGTGAAAACAGCTTAGGCGTCATGGTGCCTAAACTGGCACTGATGCCTTTCACATCTTCGTTACCCAAGACAGGTGAATTCACCTGAGACACCAGATCAGCCAGCAGGCGGAAATCCAGTTTAAGCACCAACCCCACACAGGGTGTATCCGGGCTGGCTTCAATTACCTGGGAACTGGCAGGTAAATCAACCGAATTCACTAAAAATGTACTGGTGTCGTAGGGGTAAGCAGCGCCGCCTGCGACCATTTGCTTGCGACCCTGCGCCACCAACACAATGCTGGGCTCAACCAGACAAAAAGCTGGTTCGGTCGGCCGGTTACGACGAAACAACAGTAAGCCGGGAATATCGGTTTCCATATCCCCTTCATCTGCCTGCAGCCGCGTGAGCGTAGCTGCCATAGAGTGTTGTAAACTTTGTAATGCCATTGCGATGCCCAACCCGCTTTATTGTAAGTGCACTCTGGGTGTGAGTTATTTTACAGTTCTAATGGTAGTGAACAGGCCGCTATTTTGCCTGTATTCCTGCTTTGCCTTGCTTTATTCAGCGTTATATTCGGCGTCGGATACCTTTTCTTTCCATACCACATTTTCGCCGTCTTTCACGCCAGTCAGGACCAGATGCTTCATTTGAGCATCAGGTGTTGCACCGTGCCAATGGTCTACATCTGCCGGGCACCATAGTGCTTCGCCGGGGCCAAACTCTAATATCTTACCGTCGCGGGTACCGGTTCTGGCCGTGCCTTTCATAACCACCATATGCTGCCCGGCTGGATGTGAATGCCATGCCGTGCGAGCGCCAGCTTCAAAGGTAACATAAGCGCCTGAATAGGCAGCGGTTTCATTGGGTGGGAACAGCATTTCCACTTCTACTTTGCCAGTGAAATACGCTTCAGGGCCAGTAAAGAATTGGTGTTCACTGATAGGATAATGCGTTTGAGATGCAGACGTATCTTCTGTTGATGCGGCCGATACATTACCGGCTAGTGCAGTCGCTACTCCACCCGCGAGTAAGCTGCCCAACACACGATGTTGCTTAGTCATATTTCCCTCCTTCACCGGCACATCCGTACTGAAAGAAGTTTCAGTTGGTTGTACCAATTCGCTTAGGAATAGACTAACTCGACGTTCGGGAAAGGGGTTAGAACGATTATCTTGGCTACTTGCCTATTTCTATTACCACAAAGATAAACGAAAAAGTAATGGGTAAGCAGGCCAGGTTATTCCCAGCCTGTTGCCTGCTGAATTGCGGCTTTCAGCAATTCAGCATTGTGCATATGCTGGTTTACTCTGGGGTGCTGGCCGTAACCGTTGAACGGAAAGACCACGGTGGACAGTTTGTTGTCGCCTGCGCCCACCAGATTAGCAACCGCCGCTTCAACATAGCCTGGCCAAGGTGACCCGGCCTTGGTGGCATCCATACTACCCAGCGCACATATGATCTGTGCATTAGGGTACTTTGCACGAATAGAAGTAACAAAATCCTGATACGCCGCAATGATTTGTGGCTCGGTAGGTGTAGGCGAAATACGCTTGGGGTCGGGCACCAGCCAGCTGTCGTTTTGCATAAGGTTAATGACCACCACCTGAGGTGTCCAGGCACTGAAATCCCACTGTGAATCGTTGTTGCCCACGGCACTCAACTGGTCATAAAACTGCGGCATAATAAAGTTAAACCAGCTCACCATAATACCAATACCGCTTTGCGAGATAGTGTGTAATTCCGCGTTCAGTGCTCTGGCTGTTATTGCGCCATAACTTAAATAGTGGTTTTTATCGCGAGGTAAACCGTCACCCGCATTGTGCGGTGCTACATTGCCCATACCACTGGAAATGGAGTCACCGTAAATCTCGACACGACGGCTTGGTCTGGCTGGCGGCGCCAACAGCGTCGCATCGTCATCTATGCTAATACCCAGAAAATGCGTACCGCCTTCTTCCCCTTCCGTGCGCTTATAGATTTCCACCGTGTGCTCGCCATCGCCTAACGTCTTGCTGATCCAATAGTCGTGCTTACCTTGCTTGGCTTCAATCACAAAGGGAAAGGCATCGTTACCGTCGACAATCACATTGTAGTAATTCTTGCCGTTGTCGTCGTTTAACGTTACCGACAAAGATGCACCAGAAAATCGCGCCTTTACCGACGAACCGGGCCAGGTTAAATACGGCGCACGGGCATTCGCAAAGTCGATTCGACCGGTATACACATACCCCGCATCATTCGCGGGCACCACCTTGGCGTAAACCGCAGTGCTCAGTTGAAAGCATACTAACAGCCCAAACGTGATAACCCGTTTTAACATCCTTGCCCCCACAGTTTACTTACTCATGCTCATATTGCCATTAACCAAAAATCTTATACCGCAGCTTCACTTAAGTACACAAAAGGCGCTAATCAATAAGCGCCTGTTTGTGTTTTGTGCCGGTTATGGATTTCTGCATGACCGTTTCACAATCGACAAGAAACCGCACAGTAATAGATAGAAGATTATCAACTCAATGCCCGAAAGAAATTACGTTATTAAATTATGGGGTTGTTGTTTTGGGTGGGAAGAAATGAAGTGTATTTACCCAAGTTCAAAGCACCGCCTGGCACTAAATATCAGCTAGTTACCCTCAGTAGGGAATTTTATGATACAAACCCAACGTTAATCAGGTATTCGCCCACAAGGATGTAATTACCAACACACTAAAAAAACAAAAAAGGAAGTAGCCGATGAAGTACCAAAAGCAGTTAGATCGCCTTAACTCAGGCACCATGAGCAGACATGAATTAGCCATTATGAAAAAGAACGCTAAAGCACTCGTGGACAAGGGCGACGGCGATGCAAAGGCAATTTTGGACGCAATTAATTATTCAAAACCTGCTGATGACTATATTCTATTTATGGGCTTTTGCCCCGGAGCTGACTTTACACAACGTCTGGATATCGAGTGGAAAGAGCACGGAATTTGCCGATTCGACTATTTACAAAGTGAATCTCAGCTCAATAAATGGAATACACTTTGCGCCGGTGATTTGGTTATTCTGAAAAAACGGGAAAAGTTCGGCGAATCTATGAAGCTTTATGGTTTCGGCAGAATAAAACGTATTGCCTATGACGATGAAAACACCCGCTATTTCGAGATGGATTGGTCTGCACAGGAACAGGAAATTGAAGTTCCACTGATGGGCTGTAACAGCACCGTGGATGTTAAATCGATACTAGACGTAGAAAAGCAAATGCCCAAGAGTTTCTGGCAATGGCTTAATAAAGAGTGAGCTTTATACTCCGAAGCACTCGAACGAATACGACGCAAAAAGTAACAGCAATACCAGCAAACAGGCCTTAAGCGGGCAAGTTACAAGTGCTGGCTAATATACGCCAGCGCAGTTTCAAACGCTGACTTCTGAAAACCTTTCAAACCGGTATCGCTAAACTCTATGTACATGTGGTTTTCTTTTAACGCCGCTTTGATCTCAGTAGGCGGCATTACGATAACCTGCACGCCGTTTAGCAACTCCAGCGCCGCTTCTAATTTAAACCCAATCGCACCACCCGCAAATTTGCCCTTCATAGGCCGTTGGCGAATAACGATAGTTTCTATTTTGTAGTCCTGCACTAGCTGGGCGAAGGACTTCTGAAAATACTTAAGCTCATGGGCGGTAGCGGCTTTTTGCAAGCTCAGTTTACGGGTACGGCAATCAGGAAGCTGAATCAGGTCATTTTCCAGATTCAGTAAGGCAATGTTGGCATCATTCCCCGCCAGTTCTACACCACATACACGCATTGCAAAGCTCCACCTTTAAAAATACAGCCGAGAGTATATAGGATTTAGCGACGTTACGGGTTGGTTTTTGTGGTCATTAGCGCGTCGCTTTAGTGTTTTATCTAACCGGCCTTTGGCTAGGAAATTCTTGTTTGTATACTTTCCCGTAGATAGCAGTTCAATATCAAGTTAATGTATATCGGAATAAAGGGAAGGACTCTTAACGTAGTGAACAGGACCATTCAACATTACAGTGACAAAGCTCAGCATTACTATGCGCTTTATAATTCTGTAGAAGCAGAAAACGTACACAATGACTGGAAAGCATTTTTAGATAGCTCCAAATCAGGCATGGCATTAGATGTGGGCGCTGGCAGCGGTCGAGATGCAAATTGGCTAGCTCAAAAAGGTTGGCAAGTCGTTGCGATCGAACCCGCAAATGGCCTAAGAGAACTTGCGCAGCAAAGCGCGCAAAAAAATATAGTTTGGTGTGATTCCTCTTTGCCTGCGCTAGAAAGTCTCCCTATACCCACTCAGAAATTCGATTTGATTTTGCTCTCAGCCGTATGGATGCATTTACCTGTCGAAACCAGGCCAGAAGCATTGACACGATTATCAACGCTATTGTCACCCGGCGGTAGAATATTCGTCAGTTTGCGATTTGGCCCCACTGACGACGAACGCCCTATGTACCCAGTGAGTTACAAAGAGCTTGCAGCGCTTGCTTCAGATAACGCTTTGACAGCACGCAACTTAAACCCTGTGCCGACAAACGATTCACTGAGCCGTAGTGATGTGGCGTGGGTAACCGTAGAATTAATACGCGACGACAAAAAATGACGGCGACTAACTATCTCATTACCGGTAGAGACAAACACTACCTACTTCACGAAATACGAGCTGCGCTGAAAACAGCAACTAATATTGAAATTGCAGTGTCGTTTATTCGCAATTCCGGGCTTAATCTCATCATTGAAGATATTGAAGCTGCGATGTCGTCATCACTGCGAAATGTTCAGCTGTCGCTACTCACTTCAGATTATATGAATATAACTGAGCCCCAAGCCTTAAAACGTTTAATGCTATTAAAAGAACGTGGCGCAGATATTCGTGTTTATGAGAGCAAACAAGCCACTAGCTTTCATTTAAAGTCGTATATTTTTGTGCGAAACGACGAACAAGGCATGACTTCAGCACGGGCGTTTGTGGGTTCAAGCAATATCAGTAAAACCGCGCTAACCGACGGTATTGAATGGAACTACCGCATTGATTATCCCAATGACAACGATCTTGAGTCTGTTACACGTATTCAAGAAATCCGGGATCAATACAATTACTTACTGACCTTACCACAAGTCACCTCGCTGACATTCGACTGGATAGCCAAATACGAATACCGTTACCAGCAGGCCAGAATAGTTACCCCCTTGCATTCATCGGCTTCACTACCCGGAGAGCATGAGCACGAAATCCCAAAGCCTAAAGAACATCAAGCCGAAGCGTTGGTTGCATTGAGTAAAGCCCGAGTAGAAGGCTTAACTAAGGGGTTGGTAGTGCTAGCCACAGGTATGGGAAAAACTTATTTAGCCGCCTTTGACGTAGCGAGTTTTAACGCCCAAAAGTTGTTATTTGTTGCCCACCGTGAAGAAATTTTACTTCAAGCTGAAGCAAGCTTTTTAAAAATACTGCCAAATAAGAAAGTGGGCAGATACAGTGGGAAGCAAAAAGACGAAGAATATGATTTGTTGTTTGCTTCGGTGCAAACTATCGGGCAACTCGCCCACTTAAACAAGTTTGCACCAGACGCTTTCGATTACCTCGTTGTCGATGAATTCCACCATGCTGCAGCCAATGGATATCAAAGACTGTTACAACACTTTACCCCGGATTTCATGCTTGGGCTTACTGCTACACCAAACAGAACCGATGGCAGTGACATTCTCAAGTTGTGCGATAACAACCTGATTTATCAGCAAGACTTATTCGACGGGGTTAAAGCGCAAGTGCTATGCCCTTTTTCGTATTACGGCATCTTCGATAAAGAAGTCGACTACGAACATTTACCTTGGCGAAACGGCAAATTCGACCCAGAGAAGCTTTCAAATAAGTTAGCAACCAAGGGCCGCTCTAAGCATGTGTTGAAAGAGTGGCAACAAAAGTCTCAGCAAGTGACGCTAGCATTTTGCGTGTCCCGAAAACACGCAGACTACATGGCAGATTATTTTAATGAGCATGGCGTGAAAGCGGCCAGCGTGCATTCAGACTCTGCGCTAACAAGAAGTGAGGCCCTAGAGCAACTCAGTAGCGGCGACATTTCCGTGCTGTTCTCAGTCGACTTATTTAACGAGGGAATGGACTTACCTCAGATAGATACCGTAATGCTGCTTCGTCCCACTGAATCCAAAATTCTATTCCTGCAGCAAATGGGGCGTGGATTACGCCAAAGCGAAGGAAAAGACCGATTAGTTATCTTGGATTTCGTAGGTAACCACCATAGCTTTTTAAATCGCCCTGAAATGCTTTTTACTGGCCTCAGTGATAAACCTCTCACTAAGCGTCAGCTCGTTAAGGTCGCAAAGAATCCAAGTCAATTATTGCCCGACGGCTGCTACGTAAACTTTGATCTTGAGTTTATTGATTTTCTAGAGAGTATTTTTACCGACAATCTGGACACACAATACGACAAACTAAAAGCCACATTAGGACGCAGACCAACTTATACAGAATTTTATAATAGCGGCGCTAGCATCGATAAGCTGCGCAGAAACCGTGGCTCTTGGTGGGAATTCGTTGATTCCAAAGGGGATATATCCCCAGACGAGTTAGAAGTATTAGAGTTGCATTTACAATGGTTCAAAGATCTAGCGGTCACACGCCTTTCCAAAGCATATAAGCTGATTTTACTGAATACGCTAATTGAGCATAACGCCTTTCAAGTACACACCAACATTGATGATTTAGCAGACTGGTCACGTAATTGGTATTTAGACAATCCAGTATGGTTAAGTGACTTACCCGAAAGTAAGCGAAATATTCAAGACTTAGCGAAATCGGCCTGGAAGCGCCACTGGCGAGATAACCCAATCACGTTTTGGTGTACTGAAGAGCCAGAGTCTGGCATTTCCTGGTTTACCGCAGCTAATCAAACTTTTAACTTCAATCAAAGCATTCAAGCCGAACACAGTTTGGCCTTTTTGAAAATGACCAAAGAGTTGGTAGATCAGCGATTAGCTGCCTACAAACAGAGTCGTTTGTCTACGTCTGATCACACAAGCAATGTCATTCAATTCCCAGAAACGACGCAGCTTCCATTCTTCCCGGACATCAAAATTGCCTGTGGCCATTTCAAAACCGGCAATGCCGAAGTATTAGAGCTGGTTAACGCACCTGCGGGCTTTGGCAATTTAGACTCAAGCAAACACTTTATAGCCAGAGCATCGGGCAACTCCATGAATGGCGGTAAGAATCCAATATACGACGGCGATTACTTATTATTGGAACAAATCACGCCGAACAACGCTGGAAGTATAAGTAATTCGACCGTTGCCATCGAACGGCAAGACACGGCGGGAGACAATCAGTACCTACTTCGAAAAGTACTTAAAGAAGCAGATGGCTCCTACACGCTACGGGCCGCAAACCCCGATTATGATGATATCCAAGCCAACGAAGACATGGTGACCTTTGCACGCCTCAAAGGAAAAGTAGACCCGCTAGTTCTATTCGTAGGGCAGGAGTTTATGCGCGAAGACATACCTCCTTTGTTCAACGAAAATTTTAACCCCGGCAACTGGCAATCGGGCCATGTGGTGCTGTATGAGAAAAACGTACAGGTGTTACTTGTCACCCTTAACAAACAAGGGAAAGGAAGTGAGCATCAATATCATGATTACTTCATAGACGAGAAACATTTTCACTGGCAGTCACAAAATAGCACTTCGCCCAGCAATAAACGTGGCAAAGAAATCATCGGGCATAAGAAGTTGGGTAGCAGAGTTTACTTATTTGTAAGAGAGAGCAAGTTACGTGGCAAAACAGCCGCTCCCTTTATGTTTTATGGTGAGGTTTCTTACGTCGAACACAAAGGCGAAAAGCCAATGAATGTGACTTGGGAGTTATTGTAGGGTCCCCATCACATAGTTAGATACTTTGCGCTAACAGCGCTTATTAGGTTTATGGAGTAGTAAATAAATGGAATTGCTTTACATCATTTTTTTCGCAATGGTGCCAATCTTAGTCTTTTTCTTTGCCGTTGCATTTATTGCTAAAGTGCTGTCGAGGAGATCCCGTGTACCTTTTGAATACGCAGACATGGTTAGGATTCCAGCCTTTTCCCTTATCCAATCGCAGAAAAACCTAACCTTTAATATGGTAGCGAGTGCCATGCAGGCCACTATATTTTTTCAACTTCCATTTTCAATTCCGACTATTTCTGAATTCCTGGGGTTAGAAAACAAAATTGGACATTGGTGGGCTTACTCCAGCATCTTCTTCTTGGCAGCAGTTTATCAACTCGTAATTTCTATAAGAGAATTTAGCAAACTAAGAAATGTCAGGCTCGGCATAGAAGCCGAATGGGCAGTATCTTATGCGCTGTCAAAAATAACAGACAGAAACGTACGCGTTTTTCATGATATCCAGGGGCCGAACTTTAATATCGATCACGTAGTCACCTACCCT
The DNA here is from genome assembly GCA_017794925.1 of Aestuariibacter sp. Taxonomy (GTDB): domain Bacteria; phylum Pseudomonadota; class Gammaproteobacteria; order Enterobacterales; family Alteromonadaceae; genus Alteromonas. The sequence goes on from CP051238.1 coordinate 634,541, forward strand.
GGTGGTGTTCTGGCTATCGAAACAAAAGGAAGACGGAAACCTAATATTAAGAATACAAAAGACTCCCACAAACTCATTGTTGAAGGAGATAAAATTCAATTTCCAAACTTCACAGACAGTTCGATCATTGAACAAGCCAAACGACAAGCTCAATGGCTTTCAAAAGAACTAACGCAAAGCACCGGAATGGAAGTCAATTCACATCCTTTAGTGGTAATTCCAGGTTGGTATATCGACATAAGGCAAAAACCCGCAGTACCTGTTATGAACCATAAATCGCTTACCAAGTATTACAGCATTTCCAAAAGACCAATTTTAGATAACTCTGCATTGGATCGGATAAACCACCAAATTGAACAATTGGCCATGCGACGGTCGGATGAGTTTTAGTTGAATATAAATGTACATAATAATATCAACGACAACTAAACCTCTCACCGGATATGATTTAGCCATCTCAATTCGACTAATTACCGCAACTTGTAAGACTTTTGTAGCGTTTTTAACAAAAAACATTGACATTATGTTATGCATCATTAAGGCTAGTTAAAGTAGTACATGTATGCGCTATTGACGAAACATTAGCCAAAATGTATAATTCGCCGCCCCTTTATAGAGGGTGACACTGGAGGCTTAAATGACAACTTTTATCGGAGCAGCAATTTTAGCTCTACTAGCTTACGTTGGTTACAACGTTGCTATACTTCGCCTCAATAAAAAAATGAAAAGAAGAGAGTGCGAACTTAATAAAGCTGGCGTAACTCCATCAGGCTCAGGACTTTGTCATGGTATGAAATTAAAAACCGACAAATCTGGTGTAGTGCGAGATCAAAAGAAATCTTCAGCTTGGTATAGCCGCTTGGCCTGACATGTAAAAAGGAATATACTTAAAAATCCTGCCTTTACGGTGGGATTTTTTGTTTTTGAGAGGGAAGTTTTATCAGTGACAGAGCTAAAAAACAAGCATAGATATGTAGGTTGGATCCCATGTGTTAATGGACATTTAGACTTTGGCTTAATGAAAGTGGGAATCAAAGGTGGCTTTACTGCGTCTGACTTCAAAGATGTAAACGTTGTTGAAAAAAATTTCTCCTCAAATGAAAAACCGGATTCCCACCATCGCAAAATTATTCTTCAATCCAAAGTAGACTGGAGGGATACAGAAGACGAAGACAACACTATCGGACAATTTCGTCTATTCACTTGCGCGGAAGTAAATCAGTCAACCAAGATGAATGACCGCTTCCTATATGGAAACGTTTTGATATATCCATTAGCCGCTGAACCTGAATCAGTACAAAATAAGACAAAAATGAAGCTTCATGAGCTTTCTCACGAAGTTGATGAAGACAATAGTAATAAAGTATTTCACGACCTAAGCGCTTTACTACGACAAGGCAGTAAAATTTCCGATTTGAAAGCTGATTGCTTCAAAGCAACGCTAAACATTCTAATAAAACCAAATGGGATTATTTATTTAGACTACGTAGATACAACTTCTGAACTAGACGAAGAAAGTCAATATGTTATCGCAAGACAGGTGTACTATTACATCAAATATAGCCTTCATAGCCACCGCCATCATATCGACGAACAAGATTCAATAACAACAATAACCTCAAACGACTCTAATGCAGGCACTCGTTTACTTTGTCAATTAAAGAGGGAGCTAACAACATTAAGTCGTGTTGCAAAAATTGATAAATCCACTCATCCAACGAACGATGCATATGGCATAATAGCCTACAGCAACTCACTAGTAACAGCCTGCATTAACGAAGGGTTAATGAAAGAAAGCGAAGGCAATACTGAACTTCATAGATTGAATAACGTTAGAGATTCCATTGCTGCATTAGAAGATAATATTAAGCGAAGTGAAACAATAAAAGAACTTATAAGTTCTAAAGCGAAAGTTTGGCTAGGCTTCTCTTTGATCTTTTTATGGGGAGTTTCAAATTTTCTCTTCCGAAACCCTAATGCCCAAATAGATTTTGACATGCCATACGCCATTCCTATTGCAATTTTATTTGTCGCATTTGTCGTATACAAAGCATTTACAGAATACTACAAAACGAAGCATGACCCACTCAAAGTCAAGGAAGTGTATTATTTAAATAAGGTTTTTATCTTAAAAGGGATAATCGTACCCTTGCTAATCGTCATGATTCTCTTTGTAATTTTCTTAAATTTGCATTTTAAAGACAGGTTACTATGCAACTTCGATATCAGTTACTGTATGGATAATTCAAAAGAAAGTAACTGACCGAGAATAGGCTAGTATAAGTACGCGGATTTTAGCTTTCATTTGGACAAATAAATATGGGAACGTCCTCTGTTAATACTGGACGCTTCTTGTACCTCACCTTAAAGTCGTACTAAAGCGAGTTCTAATCGTCGAGAGTCGGCCCAGCTCAACACTTTTGTCAAACTATGCCTCTAACAAACCGAATACAGCAGATAAAAAAAACCAGCACGAGGCTGGTCTTTTTATACATGGCGCACCCGATAGGATTCGAACCTATGACCTTTGCCTCCGGAGGGCAACGCTCTATCCAGCTGAGCTACGGGTGCGTAATGAGTGGCGCATTATAAGAGGTCGGCTGCAAGAATTACAGTAAAAATTAAAACTGCGCTTTGGGTTGATTGGTTTTTGGTCAATTGATTCAGGTTTTGCTTATTCCATTTGAATACCCTAGGCTGGTTAACTCGTTCAATGTTGGGCCTTTTTTATGCGTGAATTCTGCAGTGCTCTCTGGTTACTTGTTGCCTGTTCTGGGGTGGGTATCGGTGTATGTTATGCCAATGAGCAAAGTGATTTAGCCTTTTATGAAGACGTGTTTAGCGCGGCGCCTTATGAACCGGCTGATACCTCGCATTACTTGCCGTCTTGTGCGCGAACATTGGATTCAGATGCCTATAAAACCGTTGCCGAGTCTGGGTTGGGCACTGGCTGGCTGAATCGTGTTGCCCACGACTGGACCTTCTTTGATGTGCCCGCCACCCAAAGCAAAATTACCGTTATCGACTATGCGCAAACTACTTCGGGGTTGGGGTATCGCTACCTGGCCAATGCCAATACGCAGTCTGTAGTGTATGAGCCGTGGAGTTCGTCTAAGGTCATGGCTATTGTGGGGGCGCTTAGCAAGTTCGAGCCAAACGTGGCTGCAGACACCCTGATTGGCAATGCTCGCCTGGCCGATTTAGTGACCAGTGTGCACAGTTATGCCGAGGCCGGGCTGGCCGACGGCAATTCCAACGCTATAGCGACTTATTTTGCCAATGTCGCGAGTCGCGATTACTTAACGCAGCTGTTTCACGCTGGCTGGATCCATACACCCAATGCCAACGTGCGTTTTCGCGGAGCTTATGGCCCGGTTGCGTTTGTGCCGGAGTCTGATCTGTGGACTTCTGCCTCACAAGGCTACAGCCAAGCCGTTGCGCACTATGCGGAAGGGCCGGACGATCCGGGATATCAAACCTATCGCTGTGAGCAATGTGGGTTAACTGGTAACAAACCTATGTCTACGCTGGCAGAGGCCGAGTTTTTAAAGCGTCTGGTATCTGGCGAGCGCGAACCGCTTACGCAACTACCGGGGTTTGATAACAGCGATCTCACCATGTTGCTATATGCGCCGGGCCATAACAGCACTGCAGGCAATGTGGGCGGCATGATGTCGGGGATTGGGCTTATGCTGGCGCGTTCTATTGCTGCTACCCTTGCGCCAAACGATAAGCGTGAACCGAATGTAGTACTGGATGAACTCACATCGGGCAAATGGCGCATATTCCAGAAAATAGGCGCAGGCCCCAGCGAAACCCGCCAACAGGGTGAAGCCGTGTTACTGGCACATGTTTGCTTGCCGAACGTTCAGGGGGGTCGTGAATTTACGCTGGCTGTGCAATCAGAAGTACCCGGTAATAACGATGCAGCAGTTGGCAGAGCCGCCAAGGCCATGCAAGCCACATTAAATACCAGTATGGCGGAATTGCTGGCGCACTAATATTTACAGTTTATGTAGTAAGCTGTGCGCTTATTTAACGGCGGTGGTGATCTAATTGCCTGTTCGGCAGCTAAAAAATGACGATTTCTACGTATTTTGTCGTAGTTTGGCTAATCAATTAGTCTCAAACAGTTGTCGCCGCACAATTAACCATTATAATCATGCGGATTAATATTTTTCAGACCGTATTGCCTGGAGACGAAAGTGAAATTGAAAACTTTGTTAGCTATGGGCGCTGCTTTTTTTGCAGTTTTCGCAGTAAATGCACAACAAATGTCAAACGACGCTATTAAAGAGCGTATTAAGCCAGTTGGCGCAGTACACATTGCTGGCGCGGCTGCCGCTGCTCCTGCAGGCGCACTGTCTGGTGAAGACGTATACAACAAAGCTTGTGTAGCATGTCACGGCGCGGGTGTACTGGGTGCGCCTCGTTTACAAAACGCCGCAGACTGGAAACCTCGTCTGGATCAAGGTTTCGACACCGTTTTATCTCACGCTATTAACGGCTTTAACGCAATGCCTCCTCGCGGTACGTGCGGCACGTGTAGCGATGACGACATCAAAGCTGCCATCGAGTACATGATCGAAGGCGTATAAGCTGATTTTGCCTGAGCGGCTATGCTGCTTAGGTAAGCGCTTCTTACTGCTTCAAAATTTATCTTATTTCAGAATTCTGGTGCTTGAATAAGCGCTAGAATTTTTGCTGTGAATAAGGTAGGTTAAATCTTTATTGTGAGCAGGAGCGCTGTCAGCACATTTCATGTCACCCGATTCGTCAAAATATGAGTTGTCTGAAGAGGAATTAAGGGAGCTTATTCCGCAACTTCAGCAGCTTACAGATAAGTATAAACGTGCCGAACGCGTTCAAAAGGCATTGTTTAATATTTCTGAATTAGCCAGTTCGGTAAGTAACCTCTCTCACCTGTACCCGGCTATTCACGAAATTATCGGCGACTTTATGGAAGCCGAGAATTTCTTTGTTGCGTTTTGTGACACCGACGGCGAATACGTGAACATGGCTTACTTTGTTGACGAGTTCGACGAACAGGTAATAAAACAACTCCCCGCCGAAAAGCTCAAGCAAGGCTTCACCGGATATATATTAAATACCGGCAACCACATTTTTTACCGCAACCAAGACAAAGAAGAATTCAAAAAACAGGTTCAGTTTGAAGAAATTGGCAGCCCGCCTCATGAATTATTGGGTGTGCCATTAAAACGCGGCAACCAGGTTATTGGGGCTATGGTGGTGCAAACCTACGACAAAAACGTGTCGTACACCCACGAAGATTTAGAGGTATTGCTGTTCGTTTCTCAGCACATCGTTACCACGGTAGACCGGGTAAAAAACCGTGAGCTAACCGAACGCACTATTCGCGAGCGTACCCGCCAGCTTCGCCAAATTAACGACGATTTACAGGAAGAGATCCTGGAGCGACAGAAAGTCGAATCGTTGCAACAGGCGCTGTTTGAAATTTCTGAATTGTCGGCCTCCGCTGGCAAGGATATGGATTCATTCTACGAAGCACTGCACGACATTCTGGCCCGGCTTATCAGCGCGCCTAACTGTTACATTGCCACCCTGGATGAAACCCGCGAATACCTCGACTTTCCCTATTTCAGCGATACACAGCACGACATGCCAAGTCGCCGGACGTTGGGGCTGGGTTTAACCGAATTTGTTATTCGCCGTGGTCAGGCCGAATTGATTGACCCGTCGCGTATTTTGTCGCTTACCGAGTCGGGCGACATTGACGTGTCAGTTGCCCAGGAGATTTTGCAACAAGCTAACTCCTGGCTGGGTTCGCCGTTGATTATCGACGGTGAAGTGTATGGTGTGATTGCCGTACAGACCTACGGTAAGTCTGCAAAATATACCCCGCGTGATTTGGAATTGCTGCGCTTTGTGTCGCACCATATTGCGGTAGCGTTAGAGCGTAAGTTCAGAGCCGACGCGATTCAGGCTTACAACGAGCAGTTGGAAGAACGTGTTGAGGCCCGCACTCAGGAACTGAATGAAGCCAACGAAGTGCTGCGTCAGCAAATTGAAGAGCGTAAAGAGATTGAGCGTAAGCTCATTCACGATGCGCACCACGACGCCCTCACCGATTTGCCCAACCGCGCCATGTTTACCAGCCGTCTGGAACTGGCGGTTGCCAATAAGCAGCGCCACCCGGAAAACATGTTTGCGGTTCTGTTTATTGACCTGGACCGCTTTAAGATCATCAATGACACGCTGGGGCACCACGCTGGCGACGAATTCTTAATTGAAGTGTCCAAGCGCATCACACACTGTATTCGAGGCCATGATTTACTGGCCCGGTTAGGCGGCGATGAATTTGTATTGTTACTGGATGCGTTTGCCGACTCTGCCGATGTGGAAGAAGTGTCGGCCCGTATTATCGAGTCTATTTCTGAGCCGTTTATTTTAGACGGCAAAGAAATGTATTCGGGTGCAAGTATCGGTATTGCTCACCTTGAAACCTATTACCGCACTGCCGACGAAGTGATTCGCGACGCCGATGCCGCCATGTACCAGGCCAAATCACTGGGCCGTGGCCGTTATGTGATGTTTGATAAGAGCATGCGTGAGCGGTTACTGGAAGAGCTGGAGCTGGAGAACGAATTTCGTCGTTCGTTACGTGATTCTGAGTTTGAATGCTATTTGCAGCCTATTATTGACCTGCGCAATCAACAACCTTTGTACCACGAGCTCTATGTTCGTTGGGTGCACCCGACGATGGGAAAAGTGGCGCGCGAGCAGTTCCGTCAGGTTGCCGAACACAGCGGCTTAACACTGGATTTAGATCTGTATCAGCTTCGCAGTGCCTGCCAACTGCTGGCGACATGGCCCAAAACAAGCTATGCCGGGCATGAGCCAAGAATTGGTGTGAACGTGTCGATTAATCACTTACTGCAATCTTCGCTGGTGAACAAGATCCTGACGATTATCAATGAATCGGGAGTCAGTCCATCACAGCTGGTATTTGAGTTCGACGAAAACGATTTGAACCGCCGTTCTCAGTATATTTTGCCTGCCATTAAAAAACTGAAACGCGCAGGGGTAACCCTGGTGCTGGATAACTTTGGTAGCGGATTAGCCTCGCTGAGTTATTTGTTCTCCTACCCCTTCGACTTTATTAAAATTGACCACCGGTTTATTAAATCGCTGCCACGCTCGTTGCGTAACCTCAAGCTGATCCAGTCGGTTATGTTAATTTCGGGTCACCTGAAGTTTGAAGTGATTGCCGAGGGGATTGATTCCAACTCACAGTTAGAATCCCTGAAAGACATTGAGTGTATCTATGGGCAGGGGCGTTTCCTTGAACCGCCACAGTTACTGCCCAGCGTGCAGGTAAACAGTGAAGAAAAAAGCGCCAATGCAAAACAAGCGTGATCCGCATCCGGCTATTCTTTAGCTTTTTGACTGACCTAACATACTGCGTAAATTCGCAATACTGGCCTGCCCTTTTTGCTGACGCTCTTCGGGGCTCGCCTTTTTCTTTTTATCTTCCCATTGCAGATCGTCGGGTGGCAGTTCGTAAAGAAAACGACTGGGTTCTGGCTGAATCACTTCACCAAACTGGCGGCGTTCTTTCGACAGGGTAAAAATAAGCTCACGCTGGGCCCGGGTGATCCCCACGTATGCCAAACGGCGTTCTTCTTCTACGTTGTCTTCGTCTATGCTGCTTTGGTGAGGTAACAGGCCTTCTTCCATACCCACCAGGAATACAATGGGGAATTCCAGCCCTTTCGACGCATGCAGTGTCATTAACTGAACCTGATCAGCTTCGCCTTCTTCCTCGCCACGTTCCATCATGTCGCGCAGAATTAAGCGGTTTACCACTTCCTGCAGGGTCATGGGTGCATCCAGTTCATTGCCTTCCAGCATGTCGGTTACCCAACCAAACAGGGTACTGACGTTGGCCATGGCCATTTCAGCCGCTTTGGGGCTTGGGCTGTGTTCGTACAGCCATTCTTCGTAACCCATTGCCCGAATCATGCTTCTTAACGTAGCGGCCGTATCACCACGCACGGCCTCGTCTGACAAGGTAACGATCCAGCGCGCGAAGTTGTGTACTGCCAGATAGCCTTTGCCAGTCAGGACGCTGCTAAGACTGTCATGACAAGCAGCTTCGAACATCGACACGCCCAAATGATTCGCAAAGTTACCCAGCTTTTCCAACGTTGCGCGTCCAATCCCGCGACTTGGGGTATTGATTATGCGCAGCAACGCATTGTCGTCGTCCTGATTCACCAACAGGCGTAAGTAAGACATGATGTCTTTGATCTCAGCACGCCCAAAGAACGACATACCACCACTGATTTTGTAGGGAATGCGGTTGCTCATTAACAGCTTTTCGAACAAGCGGCTTTGGTGATTACCCCGGTACAAAATGGCGTAGTCTTTAAACTGGGTGCGATTGGTAAACTTGTGCGCCAGCAGTTCCGCCACCACCCGCTCGGCTTCGTGCTCTTCGTTTTTTGCCACCACCACGCGCAAGTGGTCACCGTAGCCCAGCGCGGAGTACAGGGTTTTGTCAAAAATATGCGGGTTATTTTGAATCAGGATGTTAGCACAATGCAGTATTCGGCCAGATGAGCGGTAGTTCTGCTCCAACTTGATCACGTTTAAGCGTGGAAAGTCTTCCTGCAACAAATTCAGGTTTTGCGGCCTGGCACCCCGCCAGGAATAGATTGACTGATCGTCATCGCCTACCACTGTAAAGCGGGCGCGTTCGCCCACCAGCAGTTTTACCAGTTCGTACTGGCTGGTATTGGTGTCCTGATACTCGTCCACCAGCAGATAGTGGATACGCGACTGCCACTTTGTACGTGCCGCCTCGTTAGCCTTCAACAATAAAGTGGGCAGCATGATCAGATCGTCAAAATCCAGCGCATTGTATGCTTTCAGGTGATTCTGGTATTGCTGGTAATAGCCTGCGAATTCTTTTTCACCCTGACTGGTTGCTTTCTTCAGCAGCATATCCGGGGTTAACAGGTCATTCTTCCAGTTTGAAATACACGACTGCAACAGCTTCAGCTGATCCTTGTCACCGTCCAATGAATGCTCGGTTAAGTCGTTCAGCAGCGCCATGGTGTCTTTGTCGTCGAACAGTGAAAAGCCCGATTTTAGCCCTAGCGCTTTCACTTCAGACTTAATAATATTCAGGCCCAGCGTGTGAAACGTAGACACTTTCAGGCCTTTAGCTTCTGGCTTACCCAAGGTTTGCGCCACACGCTCTTTCATTTCCCGTGCGGCTTTGTTGGTAAAGGTGACCGCGGCAATGTAACGGGCCGGCATATCGCAATTACGCACAAGGTGAGCAATTTTGTTGGTGATCACCCGGGTTTTACCACTGCCCGCACCGGCCAGCACCAAACAGGGGCCTGACACATAAGTTACAGCGGATTCTTGGGCGGGATTTAATTTCATGTGCGCAAATTGCTCGTTAAAGGCTCGGTGAATTCAGTTTCAGACATAGTTGTGCTCATAGCGAACACGCAGGGGCGTTATTGTAATCGACCACGCGGAATAATCCGAGCGTTGATTGTATTGCATCGCCGGGTAATCAATTTAGAATAGACCAACACGAAAAAGCGAAATCAGGACACCCACATGTTAGATCCAAAGAAACTGGAAGAGATTGCCCGTCAGATTGCCGACTCAGTCCCACCCGGCGTAAAGAACATGGCCGAAGAAGCCGAAGGGAAAATCAAGCAGGTACTGCAGGCTCAGTTGTCTAAACTGGATTTGGTGACGCGCGAAGAATTCGACATTCAGACACAGGTGCTTATTCGCACCCGCGAAAAGCTGGAAGCCATGGAAAGCCGCATTGCTGCGTTAGAAGCCCAGCAAGCAGACAAATAAGCCTGCTACAACGCGAACGCGTAATCGGCTGCTAAGCCTACGGCAACCACCATGCCCACATAGTGGTTGTCGAGGAAGGCTTTAAAGCAGGCATCTCTGTCGCGAAAGCGAATGCTGTAGTGTTGATGAATGAATAACACGGCAGCCGCTACCAATCCCACATAAGCCAGCAACCCTCTCCCTGTTAGCATAAATACCATCGCCAGCATGGCCAGCACAATGACTTCCAGTGTACCAACAATGAGTTTGTCGAACCGGCCAAACAGAATAGCGCTGGATTTAATCCCAATGATGACATCATCGTCGCGGTCGACCATGGCGTACAAGGTATCGTAAGCAATGGTCCACAATAAATTAGCGATGAACAATAGCCATCCCCAGGCAGGGATCTCACCGTATACTGCCATAATGGCCATGGGAATAGACCAGCCGTAGGCTGCACCTAACACGGCTTGAGGCAAATACGTATAGCGCTTCATAAAGGGGTAACATGCCGCCAGTCCAAGTGCGACTACCGACAGCAAAATGGTTTGCCAACTTAACTGCAATACCAGCACGAATGCCACGCCAATTAGCACAGCAAAAAGCTGCAAGGCTTCTTTTTCAGTCACGTCGCCTGACACCAGCGGGCGCATATTCGTTCGTTTGACGCTACCATCGAAGTGCCTGTCGGCATAGTCGTTTATTACGCATCCAGCCGAACGCATTACCACTACACCCAAGGTAAACACCACCAGCTCCAATAAAGGCGGCATCCCCTGCGCGGCGAGCATGAGTGCCCATAATGTCGGCCAGAACAGTAAATAAATACCAATGGGCTTATCCAGCCGCATTAATCGTTTATAGTGAGGTAGGTTTTGTAGCGACAACAACATGTTTGGCAATCAAAATTACTCTGCCGAAACAGACGTTTTATGGCTTTTGTTGTCTGTTTCAGGGCTAAATGCTAAAAAAAGCAGTGTAACACCCTTTGAAGTCTACGACATTAATCTAAAGTAGGTTGTACGGGCTGGCTGTCTCAACTAGAATTTAAGCAATTCAATTTTCTGGAAATCTTCTTAATGAAGCAATTTGTTCTGCTGGTTATGTTACTTGGCACCGGCCTCTTCGCACATTCTGCCGTTGCTCAGGACAAACCTAACTATGCTTATATTGGCATAGAGCCTGAAATTGTGACTAACTACCTGGGTGCCAGCGCGATAAAGCTAGGCTATGTCCGGGTGATGATTGAAGTGATGGTAGGTGATGTTGATCAACTTGAGTTAGTTGAGCACCATATGCCGCTACTGCGTTCGACGGCTATTGAGATATTTGGTCGCCAGCCTGAAGAAAAAGTGAAATCGCTGACCGGACGTGAAGATATTCGTCGCGCCATTTTAGCGGCATTTCAGGATTCCATGTCGAAAGAAACCGGCGCACCGGTAATAAAAGAAATCATCTTTACTAAGTATCTGCACCAGAGTTAACGCAGCGACGGGATTCAGCAATAGCGAGCGGCAATACAAAGGTATTGCCGTTATTGTTTTCAGGCTTCGTGATTTTCCTGAGCACCTGAACCCAGGTGCAACATCCAGGCAATCACACAACCACTGATTAATCCGGCAGTATGCGCTGCATTGGCCATATTCACCCACAGAATATCTGCATAACCCAGTACCAACCATACCAGCATAAAGCCGATGACCGGTTTAGGCAGGTTGATACCCCTGCTTGGGCGAAGCCAGCCAACGATCCACACAAAACCGAGTACACCGTATACCACACCAGACAGGCCGCCAAAATTAGGGCCAGCAGCAATAAGCTGCGCAAGGTTACTCACTACCGCCGTTACAACAAACAGCAAAATCAGAAAGCTGGTACCCAGCTTGTGTTCAATGCGGCCGCCTAACATACACCACCACAGCAGGTTAAACACAAAGTGCACCATGCTGAAATGAATCAGTGCGGGACCCAGCAAACGCCACCATTCGTTGTTCTGCACTAACTGACCCAACGGCTGAATCATCAGGTGTTCTGCAATGGGTTGGAATAACCCCAATAGCGACAACAGGAATACCAGCGTGCAGGTAAATAAAATAGCACCGCAAAACGGCGCTCTGCGCAGCCAGATCAGCCAGCGTTTTGTGTCGAAAGTGGGTTTGGACGGCGTTTTTACGTCGGTACGCTCAGAATGCTGCCACGCTGCCTGCTGATACTTGGGATCGTTGGGCGCCTGCACAAAGGCCTGACAAATCGGAAGTGCCTTATCGAGGTCTTCATCGTTATTCACTTGCACAAGGTATTGATCTTGCGCTTCGTCGTGAATCACCGTGACATCAATATGTTGAGAGGTTAAATAGCTCGCCAGCAGGTCGGCATACCGAAGCTGGCGAATCGCTATCAGGGGTTTGGCCACTGTTAGTCAGTCACCACGGGTTGGCCCAAGCGCCAACCTTCAAATCCGCCATCCATGCTGTATACCTGCTCGTAGCCCTGCCCCACTAAAAACTGGGCGGCTTGCTGGCTGCTAACACCGTGATAGCACACCACCACTACCGGCTGTGTTTTAGGCGTGTTTTCCATAAACGCGGCCAGATTGTCATTAGACAGGTTGACTGCCCCTTCCATGTGGCCAGCCTGAAATGAGCCGGCATCACGGATATCGGCTACCACAACGTCGCCGAGTTGTTCGGCAACTTGTGCCACAGAGATATGTTCAAACGCTTGCATAATATGAGCTACTGCCAGTTAAGAATAACTTTTCCGGAATGTCCTGAGCCCATAGTATCAAATCCCTGCTGGAATTCATCTACTGAAAACTGATGCGTAATAATAGGCGAAATATCCAGACCACTTTGGATCAGGCTGGCCATCTTGTACCAGGTTTCAAACATTTCTCGGCCGTAAATGCCTTTGATCACCAAGCCTTTAAAAATTACCTGGTTCCAGTCGATGGCAACATCCTGTGGGGGAATACCCAGCATAGCAATCTTGCCACCGTTGTTCATGTTGTTCAGCATATCGCGAAACGCCACCGGCACACCGGACATCTCAAGGCCAATGTCGAACCCTTCAGTCATGCCCAACTGGTTCATCACGTCTTTCAGATTTTCTTCTGCAACGTTAACGGCGCTGGTTACGCCCATTTTCTCGGCGAGCGCCAGGCGATATGGGTTAACGTCTGTGATCACCACATGGCGCGCGCCTACGTGGCGTGCTACGGCAGCGGCCATAATGCCAATAGGGCCAGCACCGGTGATCAGCACGTCCTCGCCTACCAAGTCAAACGACAGCGCAGTGTGAACCGCATTACCAAACGGGTCAAAGATAGACGCCAGGTCGTCGCTGATATTGTCAGGAATTTTAAATGCATTGAACGCAGGAATAACCAGGTATTCGGCAAACGCGCCAGCGCGGTTTACCCCAACCCCTTCGGTATTTCGGCACAGGTGACGACGGCCCGCACGGCAGTTACGGCAGTGTCCACAAGTAATATGGCCCTCGCCCGATACCCGGTCCCCGACTTTAAAGCCCTGCACTTCCTGACCCATATCAACCACTTCGCCCACGTACTCGTGGCCAACAACCATAGGCACAGGAATGGTCTTTTGGGCCCAGTCGTCCCAGTTATAAATGTGCATGTCGGTGCCGCAAATAGCGGTTTTGCGAATTTTGATCAGCAGATCGTTATGCCCCACTTCCGGTTTAGCCGTATCTTCCAGCCAAATACCTTGCTGCGAGTGGCTTTTCACCAACGACTTCATGCAATCACTCCTAACTCACGACCCACTTCAATGAAAGCATCAACGGCTTTGTCGACATGCTCGATGGTATGCGCTGCAGACATTTGTGTGCGAATTCGCGCTTGGCCTTTCGGTACAACCGGATAGGAGAATCCAATCACATACACGCCTTTGGACATCAGTTTATTTGCCATGTCGTTGGCCAGTTTGGCGTCGCCCAGCATAACCGGAATAATCGGGTGGTCTTTACCTGCAAGGGTAAAGCCGGCTTCTTCCATACGCGTACGGAAGTGTGCGGCATTACGCCAAAGTTGCTCGCGCAGCTCGTGGCCGTTGGCCATCATATCGAAAACTTTCAGAGACGCTGACACAATCGGTGGCGCCACTGAGTTAGAAAACAGATACGGACGTGAGCGCTGACGTAACCAGTCTACCACGGCCTTTTTACCTGAAGTGTAACCACCTGACGCACCGCCTAAGGCTTTACCCAGTGTACCGGTGATAATGTCTACACGGCCCATTACATCACAGTATTCGTGACTTCCACGGCCGTTGTCACCCAAAAAGCCTGTAGCATGACAGTCGTCCACCATGACCATGGCGTCATATTTATCAGCCAGATCACACACGCCTTTCAGGTTGGCAATAATGCCGTCCATAGAGAACACACCGTCAGTAGCAATAAGAATGAAGCGCGCACCATCGGCTCTGGCTTGTTTAAGCTGCGCTTCCAGTGCCTGCATGTCGTTGTTGGCATAACGGTAACGTTTTGCTTTGCTCAGGCGCACACCGTCAATGATGCTGGCGTGATTCAGCGCGTCTGACACAATCGCATCTTCCGGGCCCAGAATAGTCTCGAACAGGCCGCCATTTGCATCGAAGCAAGACGGATACAAAATGGTGTCTTCTGTACCCAGGAAATCACTGATTTTGGTTTCCAGTGTTTTGTGGATGTCCTGTGTACCGCAAATAAAACGAACGGAAGCCATACCAAAACCGTGACTGTCGAGGCCATGTTTGGCAGCGTCGATTAAGTCGGGGTGATTTGCCAGGCCAAGGTAGTTATTGGCACAGAAGTTAATAACGTGCGAGCCATCCTGCGTTTCAATATCGGCTTGCTGTTGCGATGAAATGACACGCTCAACCTTATACAGCCCTTCTTCTTTGGTGGCTGCCAGTTGTGCTTCGATATGAGAAATAAATGACGCAGACATAGCGCTACTCCCGACGTTTAAATTTGCGGCGTATTGTACCTAAGTGCCTGAGGTTATGCCCTAGGGCGACTGGTTTGAGTACTTTACGTAAACGGCAAGGGTGTAAACTTTTTAGCACGCATTAAAGGGATCTACCCTATTCGTCAGGCGCTATAAGTTATTATCAGATCAGCTTTTGTGCAAAAGCACCCACCGTCCATTCACTACCTGAGATTGTAGCACCTGCCAGAGCACTTGCTGCTCTATTGGCTTACTAATGAAATAGCCCTGCCCGTACTGACAATTCATACGGCTGAGCTGGTCGAGCTGCGCTGCGGTTTCGATGCCCTCTGCAATTACTTCCTGCCCCATGCTTCGGACCATATTGATTGTAGAATCGACAATGTTTCGGTCGGTACCGGCTTCCATCATGCCGTTGATAAAAGAACGGTCAATCTTAATAATATCACTGGGGATCAGACGCAAGTAGCTTAGCGAGGAATAGCCTGTACCGAAATCATCGACCGCAATTTGACAGCCCAGTGAACGGATCTGTTGAATAGTCTCGACCGCCCTGTCTATGTCTGCCACCAGCACGGTCTCAGTTAATTCCAGTTCTACCAGACTCGCATCCACGGAATACTTGGTGATCAGCTCGGTAAGATGAGGTTGCAATGACGCATTGGCAAACTGTGCAGCCGACAGATTTATGGCCATTTTCACACCCGGATAACCCTTGGTGCGCATTTCAGACAATAGCATGATCGCCTGTTCCATTACCCAGAAGTCCAGCTCAGCCATCATGGAGGTATTTTCCAGAAGCGGCAGGAACTCACCAGGGGAGACCAGGCCTCGTTCAGGATGGCGCCAGCGTAACAGCGCCTCGAACCCAACCAGCTTAAGCGTCTTCAGAGATATCTGCGGTTGCAGTGCAAGGAAGAATTGTTGTTCTTCAATGGCCACCCTGGCTTCACTTTCTAACTCTACCTGACGCATGACTTTTTGGTTCATGTTGGCGTCGAAGAAGCGGTAACTCGAACCACGGAGCAGTTTGGCTTCGTACATAGCCGTGTCTGCGTGGCGCATCATCTCGAGCGCATTGCTCTTCGAGTCGACTGTGTAGGCGATGCCAATACTAATAGTAATGTAGAAAGTGTGTTCAGCAATCCGCATGGGCTCTACGAATTCCGCCGTTAGCTTTTTGGCTACACTTTCAACCTGCTCGTTAGATTCGACGTGATTGATCAGTATTACAAACTCATCACCGCCGAAACGCGCGATCAGATCGTTTTCACGAAGCGCGCCGGAGAGTCGTTCACTGGCGACTTTCACTACCTCATCACCAAAGTGGTGGCCGTGACTGTCGTTAACTTTTTTGAAGTTATCCAGATCAATAAACAACAGTGCCAGACCACCTTTTTCTCGTTTAACCGATGCCAGCAGCTTGTTGATCTGGAAGGTCATCATGTTTCTATTAGGTAGACCGGTCAGACTATCAAACATCGCCATTTTTTCTAGTTTGGCTGTATTTACAGTCACTTGCTGATCGAGTGTTTCCAGCTTTTCAGCCAATTCTTCTGCAGCAGTACCTAATACGTCCAGCTCGTCTGAGAACCACTGATTGCGGAAGAAGCTGCGCTTATTTTGTTCCTTAAACTCTTCGAATCGCTTTTGTGCAAGTAACGGAAGCATATTAGACAAGGCGTCCAGCTTTTGCGCATAGCGCCGCAATAACGCGAACATACTTACCACAAATGTAAGAACCAAACCCAAACCACCCAAAAAGATAATGAGTTTTTGTATTTGGAAAGTGCGCTTGCGATCGTCTATATCGTGCACAAACATCACGTAGTGACCATTCGCATTGGAATTAAATAGTGGCAAAAGCATCACGTAATACGCATTCTCGCCACTGGTTACCTCTATACCTCGGGTTATCAGACGCTTAATCGTGGTAGCGGGAGGGATGTCACCCAGGATTCCCCGCATCATAGTGGCCTGTTTGTCACTCAATGAACTATTAATATACAGTCGACTGGATTGATATCCCACCTCAGAGTCTGGCTGACGCACCAAAGCCAGTTCAGCCTGGGACGCCTCGCTCAATAATGCGAGTACTTCTTGCAACGATGTCGTCATAACAACAGCATTAGTTTTACCATTAGGTAGCATAACCGGTGTACTGACTACCATTTCGCAATAAGATCTGCAGTAAACACCTTGCTGAGGCCGCCCTTGCTGAAGCGTTTGTGCAACCATGGGACGCAGAGAGTCTGGTAGCGTAATGCCTTCACTAAATCTTACCTTACCCTGGTCATTGATCAGCCAGACACTGGATACATCCCACTGCAGTAACAGAAAATCGCTGCTGAGCTTAAGACGGGACAACAACTGCTCTTCGGTTAAGACCGCGCCTTGTGTCTGATGCTTCAGACTCTCCACCCAAACGGACAAACGATCTCCCAGCAAAGAGGAAATCTGATGGTAGCGAGTGATATCTCTGGCAAACAGGCTTTGATTTAACTCGTTTTCCTGCGTGGAAGACTGCTTAAGTAATAAGCCCACAACAAGCGTACATACCACGCTGACCATGAGTAGCATGACAAACAGTACTTTATAACTGATAGACAGACGACGCATGGTTAAAACCAATACATGAATTGAACCGACCAGGTATTCCAGTAGGGCTCAGCCTGGATCAGCGAATTCGGGAACAATACGGTGGATAGCCTGCCCGCACCTCGATTTCTGGAATATTCACCGCTTAAGCGCATCTGCTTCGCAAAATCCCAACTCACGCCAAAAGTGGCCGTATCCATAAAGCCGTAATAGCGAGGGATAGGGCCAAGGGGATTAAGATCGAGTAATGCGCCGTCGCGGTCTTGTCGGTCTACGTCATAGGTATCGATTCTTACCAGGCCGGTAATGGAATCACTAAGGAAATAGCGGAATTGAGCATAGCCACCCTCACCCGTTTTATCGATATCCAGTGTTACCCCTTCGGTAAAATCACCTTTATAGCGGAGCCGATCGCGTAACAATTCTGAACTGAATTCCCAGTTTTCGCTGTCGTAGCGTACGGCCAGGGTTAACCTGTCTATGGCTGATGTACCATTTAATAAAATGTCTTGTTCTGCGGGCTTATAGGTAAAATCAGACTGGAGCAGACTGACCCCAACCTGCCATTGAGAAAAATTTGGCTGCCAGTAAGTGCTGAACTGATGCACCAGGTCCTGTTTCACCCGCCCTTGCGCAAGCGGACTTAAAAATTTCTTTGTTTCTTCTTTTGCCAGCGGTGACCGCCCCAGACTCCATCGCACTTCCCAACTCCCGGAATCCCCGACTTTGGTGCTTTGAAGTGCAATGCCATCGCTGCTCAGTGCCATATCGCGGTTGCCATCGTAATAAAGTGACTGAGGCAAAATAATAGACGGGCGCGTTTGGGGCACATCCTGCGTAGCGGAATACAGCCAGTGTCGATTTTTGTATCTGCCGATATGCAGGTTCATCTGCCAGTCGAAATACTGGGCGACGCGCCAGTCAACAAACAAATAGTCGACCCGGGATCCCTGACGGTATCGGTTTCCGCCATCCAGATACACAAGTTGTCCGGCAAGGCTGACCGATGAATTGAAGGTATATGTGGCATTGATACCAATTTCCGTTAATTCCCGGCTAAAGGTATTGTCGTCGGTAATAAAGGCGCTGTCCTGAGAACGCGTTAAGCCTTGGGCTAGAAAGCCGTGCCAGGAAAGGTTGTCGTTTGCCTGCGCGCAGGAAGCGAGCATTATAAAGAGGGAAACACACCCTGTTACCGCAAGTCTCTTCATTACTCACGCTCCCCGATATTTAATATGTAAGTTCCTTCTGGAGGGGCGCCATCCAGGTTGTAGTAACCGATGGACCCAGGGGTAGCAGCAACCTTTGCCACCATATCTTCAATTGAGTTGACAATAACGGGCGCATCGCCCTGTCCGGAATAGGTAATCCGCTGCCAGATACGCTCCAACTGATAAGGATAGATTTGCAGTACATTGCGGCAAAATTCGGTGTGGATAGGCTCAGACGCTTTCAGCACAAACACCTTAACCCGCTCGCCGTTTGGCCAAAACTGGGTTCTTCCTGCGAAAATTAAGCGCACCTGTGCCGGCGACAGGGTATGGGTATTTACCGACTCATTCGCCAGAATGTGTATTGCGGCCTCGGCAGCCTTTATCGGGCCACTCACCAAGACAAACAATATGAATAACAGTGCTCGACTAATTCCGCTTTGCAATGTTGCTCCTTAACAATCGGACCCTAAGGTCAGCCTGGTACATTCCCTATGCGGACTGTGAATCATGCTGAAAATGACTGACTTCCCTAAGTGTAGAAAAGAACATCAATAATTAAAGCAACAGACTCTAAAATTCTATTTATTAAGTACCGTTGTGAGTACGTCTTTCACTTGTTCTGGTTGTATACGAGCCATTAGTGACTCACCTTTTGCCCGTATTCCCCAGGGCAAATCCTGCCAGGGTTTTCCGTGTTGTTCTGCAACACATTCATCATACACAGACACCACGTCGTCGCGATTTAAATAAGGTCCTGTACGAATCGGGTTTGAATGCGCATACAACCCCACTACCGGCGTACCTACCGTGGTTGCCATATGAGCAGGCCCGGTATCGGGAGCAACAACTATTCGCGCTTCAGCGATTACCCCGGCTAATTCTTTAAGTGTGGTTTTACCAATCAGGTCTTGTTCAATACTGGCACCTGCCGCCAGGATCGCGTCGCCAATCTGTCTGTCGAGTGGCGCAGGCCCACCACACAGTAAAACCTTAAGGCCCTGTTTTGCAAGCCAGTTTGATATACTTGCGTATCCTTCTGCAGTCCAATTGCGCTCAGCTTTGGACGCAGCGGGACAGATAACAGCATAGCTACCCAGTGTATCGGCCAATACCTTACCGACTTGAAGGTCGTCGGATGACAACGGCAATGCCCATTGCAGTTCAGGTTCAGGCGGAATACCCATTGCATCCGCAAATGCCATAAACCCTTCCAGCACGTGTGGGTGATGCTGAGTTGCTATTCGTTTATTGATAAACAGGCTGTGGCCTTCTTTACTTCGGGCCTTGTCGAAACCTAACCGCACCTTGGCACGAATGGCTCTGGAGAGTAAATTCGCCCTTAGTGCAATTTGCATAATACACAGAACATCGAAGCGCGTATCGCTAAACTGCGCTTTAATCGCCTTCATACCCTGCCGGCCGGTTTTTTTGTCGTATACCACAAAGTCCACACCGTCCATGCCCTTTAACAGCTGGAACTCTACTTTACCTATAATCCAGGTGATGCGGATATCCGGGCGCTGGGTTCTGATGCGATGAACCATGGCAGCAGCATGGCATACATCACCAATGGCTGAGAGCCGTAAAAGGCACAATGAGCCATTTTCCGGTATGGTATTTTTACTGACAGTAGACAAATAAACTTCCACATAACACTGATAAACCATTGTAATTTGATTACAATCAGGGGCAATAAACAAGTCTAATGTCTGAGAAAAACGCGTTTGATTGATCTTAGTCCAACACAACATGGTCGGGACGTCTTGCTGTACAACCTGCAAGCGTGTGAAGCTCTGGGTATTTCACCACCAGAAACAGCGTGGTTATTTACCGACTTTTGGCTCCAACGTGAGCACAGTAAGCCTGCCAGTGGTCGTGGGGAAGCCGTACTGATTGGATCGCCTGCGCCCATGGTCCTCAGGACGTACCGCAGAGGCGGATTAGTCAGACATTTCTCCCAGCGCCGTTTTATTTTTAGCGGCCTGGAGTCAACCCGCCCCTTTCGCGAGTTACAGTTACTGCATACGATGCATGAGGCCGGGTTACCTGTACCTTTGGGCATAGCGGGCAGAGTAAGCCGTTTCGGATTGGCCTATGAAGCGTCGATCCTGATGCAACAAATTCCACGCTGTCAGGAAATCCACCAGCGTATCCAATCCAGTGCGTTGAACAATACACTTTGGCAACAGATCGGCGGTGTTATTCGTCGTATGCACGATCTACAGGTATATCATCACGATCTGAATATCCACAATATTCTGATTGATGACGATGACAAACTCTGGCTTATCGATTTCGATAAATGCAGTATTAAACATGGTGCTAGCTGGAAGGCCGGTAACCTGGAAAGATTACACCGCTCATTGCTGAAAGAACAATCGCGAGCGCAGCAGAACTATTATTTTAACGATGACAACTGGCAGGCGCTTAACGCTGGCTACCAGCAGCCAATTGCAAGTTAGCTTTTTTCCCGTTAGTGTCAGCCCTTCACCCTATTCTATTTTTTGGTAATGACTATGCAAACCCGAGCTATTTACCCTGGTACTTTTGACCCCATCACTAACGGCCACGCAGATTTAATTGAACGCGCCGCACGTATGTTCGATGAAGTGATTGTGGCTATTGCGGCCAACCCAAGTAAGCAGCCGTTGTTTAGTCTGGATGAGCGCGTGCGGTTAATTACCACCGTGACTAAGGAACTCAGTAATGTGACCGTTGTTGGATTTACCGGTTTACTGGCCGAGTTTGCTCGTCAGCAACAGGCCACCATTCTTATTCGCGGTTTACGCGCGGTCGCCGACTTTGAATATGAGTTTCAGCTGGCAAATATGAATCGCCGGCTAAACCCTGAACTGGAAAGTGTGTTTTTAACCCCGTCAGAAGAGAATTCGTTCATCTCATCTACGTTGGTAAAAGAAGTCGCATTGCACCATGGCGATGTGGGTCAGTTTTGCGATCCGATTGTTAAGGAAGCGCTGGAGGACAAACTGCACAAGCGTTAACGTTGCGCAGGTATGTTACGACTGGCAAGTTGGGCAATAGAACGTATTTCGTTGCCCGATCACGATACTTTTAATGGGTGTCTCACAGATTAAGCATGGCTCACCGGTACGGCCATATACGTTCAGCGACTGCGCAAAATAACCGGGGTTGCCATCGCTCTGGGTAAAGTCTTTTAATGTCGTACCGCCTTGTTGAATGGCTTTTGCCAGGACCTGTTTAATGGCGTCAGTCAGCACCCGGTAGCGTTTTGCGCTTACCTTTCCTGCCTTACGACGAGGATCAATGCCCGACATAAACAAGGCTTCGTTTGCGTAGATATTCCCTACCCCGACAACAACCGCGTTATCCATAATAAAATTCTTTACTGCCACCTGCTTGCCCTTTGCCAAGGTGATCAGGCGCTCAGCGTCAAAATCATGAGTGAGAGGCTCAGGTCCAAGGTTAGCCAGTAATTTATTGGGCGCGTCATCCGGCTGCTGATACAGACAAGCGCCAAAGCGACGCGGATCATTTAACCGTAAACACACGCCATTGGTCAGTACGATATCAATATGATCGTGTTTCACCGGTGGTGTTGAAGCGGGTAATACTCTGAGTTTCCCGGACATACCCAGGTGCAAAATGATAACGGCCTCGTTGGACAAGCGGATGAGTAAATACTTTGCCCGTCGCGCAACAGAGATGATCTCATTACCTTTAGCGTTGTGAATAGTGTCCGGTACCGGCCAGCGAAGTCTGGCATCACGCACAATAACCTGTTGAATAGTTTGCCCCTCAAGGTGAGGCGCAATACCCATACGGGACACTTCAACTTCTGGTAACTCCGGCACTACATTTCCTCCGAATCACCCAACCAGGGTAATAGCTCATCAATAGTCACCTGATTTAACAGGTACCAGTCACCATTGAATTGAATCCACACTTTATGGGGTGTTGGCACAATCGCATATACCATGCCTTGTGATGCGCCAGCCAGCCATACGACGGTTACCAAGGGTTCAGTCTGCAGTACAGTACGTGGTGGCTTGACGATATCCATGGTGGCATTACGCCAGGTATTAATATGCTGCTCGGGGGTCGTTGCCAACGTCTGTCTGACACCACTCCAACGCCATTGCTGACCAACGCGTTCAAGTTTGTAGCTGCCTTGCTCGATTTTCAGTACGTAGCCGTCTGCAGGGAGCAGTGGAATAGAATCAGGTACCGTTGCGGAAGGTAAAAAGCTGTTTATGTTAAACAGAAAAATCATACCCAGCATGGCGAAAATCACCACGTTATTAAATGCTCGCTTTGACATTCTGGCCATATGATCAGCTACCTACCACTACGAATTCGGGTCACGCAAAAAACCCGGCACAAGCCGGGTTTTCGTGGAGACAAAAGCAAGTTTTGTTACTTGATTTTGGCTTCTTTGAACATAACGTGCTTACGAACAACTGGATCATACTTTTTGATTTCCATTTTGCCCGGCATGTTACGCTTGTTTTTGTCAGTGGTGTAGAAGAAACCAGTACCAGCTGAAGAAACTAATTTAATTTTATCACGCATGAGTTGGCTTCCTTAGATCTTTTCACCACGGGCACGGATGTCTGCTAATACAGCATCGATGCCTTTCTTATCGATAATACGCATACCTTTTGGAGTAAGGCGTAATTTCACAAAACGGTTTTCGCTTTCAACCCAAAAACGGTGAGTTTGAAGGTTAGGTAAAAAACGACGACGAGTCGCATTGCGAGCGTGAGAGCGGTTGTTACCTACCGCAGGACGCTTACCTGTTACTTGACATACTCTTGACATTATTTGTCTCCAGAACAACGAATTTTGTCGTGCCAGTCGTTTTTGCTCATTTTTAATGGCAATGCAACTGACGATATAACCTTAATAAAGAGGGCGCATTTTATACAGCAAATGCGCGGCAAATTCAACTTAAAAAGCGAAAAAAGTCGCTCAAACCCGATCACCGCCTGGGTTTGCGACCAGTATCAGTCAAAAAAGGGCGACCGTTTTTCTGTGTTACTGATCAGGTTAATCGGGCGATTCAGCATTTGTCCGCCATCCCGAGCAATTGGGATCCAGGGGAATGTTCCCCGGCCTGTCGCCGGTCTTAACACAAATAAATCAAAGGGTACCGAGATAAAGAAGCCTTTAGTAAAGCTGCCTTCTCCATATTCTTCGGCGGATACATTGGTAAATGAAGCAAACGCGCCGACGACAATACCGCTGTCGAAGCGCTTGGCAAATTCAACGTTTACCCCTTTGTCTCGTGCCAGGAACTGACCCGCGCTGACGCGGATACGCGCATCAGGTAAGAAGTCCGGTTGCCAGTAGGCACTGGCATAACCTGTAAAGGCCTTGTAGTCCAGTAAACCGAATTCGTTTTCATAATCGCGCTGTTGCACATAGTTAGCGTCGACACCAAAGGCCCAGTTACTGTCTAATGGACGATACATTACCTCAGCGCCCACACCCGCATACATGGTTTCAAGATAGCCACCGTACCCTGCGTAGTACCAGTTATCACCGTAGGAATCGAACCAAGCGCCATATAGCGTATTCATGGTAAATATACCGTTGGTGACGTACTCACGTGTTTGCGTTCGCACTCGCGGTAACGTTGACGTGTCGTTATCGACTTTGAAGTTAAATTTGTCGAAATTCTCCAGCAACGTCGCACTGACTGAGCCATACATGCCAAAATTGCGATTAAACTGGTAACCACCGGTAAACACTAACCCCGCCTGATACATGTAAAACGCTTCAGGATTACCAATAGACTGGGTCCAGAAGAACTCCGCACCGTAAAGTAAGCCTGATTCAGTTTTGGGCGTGAAGTTGTCGCGTATTTCGCTATCGGGTGAAGTTCGGTAGTACGTAGAAGGCAAATCTGTTTCTGGAACTTCATATTTAGCATGCTGCCTGAAACTGTCTGCATCAATAACGGTATCTACCATCAGATGATTACCCGCATGCTCCACGATGTGGTACTGTTTAACAGATTCAGGGAGTTCAGAAGCCATAATGCGGCCTACGCGCTCAATCGCCTCTTCATTATTGCGATAGGACGTTTGAACACCATAAATGGTCGCACTGGTTTCATTCAAATCCATATCGTTAGGAACGAAACCACCTCGGAATACTAAATTTCTTACCAGCCGCTGCTTATTAATCGATTCCACATCGGCAGCAGGCACTTTATTGGTAATGTCCATAGGAGGACGGTCGACCTTTTGCTGCTTAATGGTGTGCATGTTTAATCGATAACTCACCCCAAAGCCCACGGTATTGCCCCGCTGATAGTTCAGCGTAAAATCGAAACCTTTCCAGCGATATAACGCCCCCACGTTCCAACGGGTATCCTGATCAAGCGCCCCGGCACGATCGTCGACATAGTTGTTACCTTCGTATTCTGCTTTCAGTGTAAGCCCTTCAACAGGGGTACGGTATTCTACCCCGCCAAAGAACGCCATAGGGCCTTTAAAGAAGTTTTGGTAATCAACCTTACCACCACGGCCAGAGAAGCCTGTGGGGCGCTCACAATAGCTTTCACGCAGCTTACAGAACGGGCTGGTCATATCGTCTTGTGTGCCCATATATCCCCAGCCAACACCAGCATGGAAATCAAACGGACCGACCGACTTACTCATGTTTACATATTCGCTGTCGAAGAAACCG
Source organism: Aestuariibacter sp. (assembly GCA_017794925.1). GTDB lineage: Bacteria > Pseudomonadota > Gammaproteobacteria > Enterobacterales > Alteromonadaceae > Alteromonas. The sequence goes on from CP051238.1 coordinate 659,837, forward strand.
GTGCCGCCAAAATCGCGAAAACCCATTGACACATCAGGTAAATAGTAGCTCTCTTCCCACAGGCGGAATTTTACATCCAGTCCTTTGTCTTTCAGTGTCTGATCGCCACTGAAGCTTTCAACATTACTGTATAACCGCGTACGGGTATCGGTATAGCGAGCGGTGGCTTCCATCCAGGGGAAAAGCTGCAAACTAACCGACCAGAAACGGTACTCCTGATTATCGGTATAGTTAAGTGAAAGCGAGCCCTCGGGCATCATTCTCGCGGTAGGGGTTTGCCACAAACCCACGCCGCCTTGCACCATTTGAGAAGGTGTTACGCTATAAGGGTTATTGGCAGCCGGTATCTCTTCTGCTACCGCCACACCACTCATTAATGCCGTAGCAACGGCAAGTCTTAAGTTTAATGCAGTCACGGTTACATCCTGTGTTGTAGCAAACGAGCGACCTTATCATTGAGTAATTCAATGTCATCGCTGAATAAATCGGTTTGAAGAGGTAAGAAAATCACACTGCCTGGCATAGGTTTGTAATGGGTGTCATTCCAATAGGCTACGCCTTGCTTAGTCACGTTTCCGTTAGGTTCTATAACGTACACAAAATCGTTATCGGCTGACTCTTTTGGCTGAACACCATCCAAATAATCGCGGACGGTGGCGGTATTACTGAATGCCAGGCTGGCCTGAGCATCGATTTGCCCTACAACAGAAACATGCTGAGTACTTGGTTTGGCCTTTATATAGTAACGGCCCGCAATAAAACCAGGATTGCGTTTGGGGTTCAATCTGGCCTGATCATAATCAACATCGATATTTAAACGACGCATTAACTGCCAGTCACTGATTTCACGGTATAAATCACTGAGTAAGATATAGCGCTCTGACCCGGAGGATTGCTCGCGAATAAGACTTGCCAGCAGACTCATTGTTTCTGCGCGTAATCCCTCAGCTTTAACGCTGTCCAGCTCATACACTCCCGCACCCGCCCAGTACGTCGAATGTGGCTCAGGCAGTTTAGCCAGAACATCAGCCAGCTTTACCGGCTCATCGAAGGTGATAATGGTGTTTTGCGCATTAAAAGATAACTGCGCTGCATTACCCACAGAGCTAAACAGACAGCATAAAAGCAAGATGCCCAGTACAGATTTCATATTACTGGCCCTCGCTTTTCTTAATATGCCGCACAATACGACTGACATAGGTAATGACCATGTCATCAGTAAATGGCGAAGCGGTTTGTTCACTGTAAAAGACATACCCGGAGACAGGTTCAACAAGGTATATATTATGCCATTCATGGCTGCTGTCCCAATAGGGCGCAGACTGGTCAATACGAACGGTTTCTACCCACTTTTGCAGAGTGAAGGTTCGGCCATAAAATGTCTTTTCTTCTACACCTTCCGTTGTAAATGATGATTCAACGGGAAGAGCATACTCATGATTGGCGACGTCTATGGTGTATCGCCACTTATTCGCTGATGCGATGGACTTACTGACCAATGGGTTAGCCTCGAGATCACTGGTTTTCAACAGATCGTTTTGAAACCCGGACGTTTTAACAAGTTTATCGTAGTGAAACACAAACACCGCATGGTCGGCTGACACCCACTTGTATTGATTGTCTTCAAGATAGGCCAGCGCTAAAAATGCGGGATTTTTATTACCCAATTTTAATTGCAGTAAATCGACTTTACTTTGTTCTACGTCTTCAAAACTCTTTTCAGGCCCCGAGCGAAACGCAAGGCGCAGAGAATCCATGTATAAACGATGTGTGGATGAGCAACTTACAAGGAAAGCGGTAACCAACGTTAAACCAACAAGGTTACGAATGAATCTAACGGTCATGCAGCTATTCAGGCCTTAAGAGAAACTGATTCCATGTTACACAATAAAAAAGCCGCCTAGAAGGCGGCTTTTTCAAAACCTTTAACGCTTACTGTTCGCCTGGAGCGTAGATGTAAGTAACGGTTACAGGCACTGTGATGGTTTGTGTACCAGAAACAGTAACTGTGTTTGTAACAGTGGTACCGATACAAACGTCGTCAACCAGTTCGTCGTCGCCGTTACAAGTCGCACCATCATCGTCATCATCATCGTCGTCATCATCGTCGTCATCGTCATCGCCGGTAATAACAGATTTGCCTTTGTTATTAGCAATGATAGACGCAGCCAGAGAGGTTACGATTGCACCCGCCGCAATTGCAGCAGAAACAACGCTACCTGTAGCAGCACCAGCGGCACCCGCACCACCAGCAGTTGCACCAGGTTCTTCTTGTGCATAAGTACCAGCTGACAGGATGGTCGACGCACCTATCAACGTAGCAAGTAATGTTTTCTTCATGATTAGTCCTTTCTTTGGATATCCGCCAGTAAGGCATATTAGTGCATTTTGCACCAGATGACTATAGGCTAAGAAAAATTAATCAAACATTAATATTCCCAGCCCGATGTCTAAAAACCATCCATGTTTTATGCCAAAAAATCGGTTTATTAAAAAAATCTGGCTAAATTTTCTACAGCAGTCCTTGCTGAGCGAGTGAGCATACCTGATTGTCTGCGACAATAAAATGATCAAGCACCTGAATATCCACCAGTTCCATCGCTTTTTTTACGTCTTTCGTCAGCGTGATGTCAGCCGGACTGGGAGTCGGGTTACCCGACGGGTGATTATGAACCAGAATAACAGCGGCGGCGTTGTCGGCAAGGGCTTGCTTCACTAATTCTCTGGGATAAACCGCAGCGGCGTTAATAGTTCCACTGAACATCTTTCGAAATACCAGTAAATGATGCTGGCTATTTAACATCATTAGCGCAAATACTTCCTGGTTAAGATCGCGTAACTGCGCGCGCAGAAAGAGTTTTGCGTCTTCGGCACTATGAAACATTGAACGCTCATGCAGCGGCTCAGCCAAATGACGACGACACACTTCAAGCGCCGCCTGGAACTCGCAAAATTTAGTTTCTCCGATACCAGACACGTTGCAAAGGTGTACCTTAGAGGCCGTCATCACACCGCGCAAGGAACCGAATGTCTGCAATAAGCAACGCGCAATATCCAAAGCAGAAAGTCCCTGATTTCCGCTGCGAATAAGGATAGCCAGTAGTTCGATATCAGATAATTGCGCGACGCCTTGGGCCAACAACTTCTCCCGAGGGCGGGCTCGCTCAGGCAACCTCATCAATGTCATCATTCTTCTCTGTCGATATAAATGACAACAGAGTAGTTAAACGAACGCGGAACGCCTACTGCACTTGCGCCGTGTTTTTGTGCACTTTTTTGGCGCATTAACGCCACAAAATTACACATAGCGCTCGATCAATTGCTACACAGATATTGCCTTGCGTGGTAGTCTTTCGGCGTTTATTCAGTCAGGTGAATATATATGTCATTAGCAGGAAAAAAGGTCGTTTTGGGTGTTTCGGGCGGTATTGCAGCGTATAAAACGCCCGATCTGGTTAGAAAACTCAAAGCACAGGGCGCAGCGGTTCGTGTGGTATTAACCGACTCCGCAACGCATTTTGTGAGTGAGTTATCTCTGCAAGCCGTATCCGGACACCCCGTCAGCACAGACCTTTTAGACCCTTCTGCGGAGGCGGCAATGGGCCATATTGAGCTGGCAAAATGGGCAGATATTTTACTCATTGCACCTGCGACAGCGAATACCTTAGCGAAGCTTGCTAATGGCTTAGCCGATGATTTACTCACAACACTATTCCTTGCTACAACCGCGAAAGTGGTGATTGCACCAGCCATGAACCAACAGATGTGGAAGGCCATGGCGACACAGGCAAATGTAAACCGTATCCAGCAATTAGGTGCACTCTTGTTGGGTCCAGCTGAAGGTGAACAGGCTTGTGGTGATGTAGGCCCAGGACGCATGTTAGAACCTGAAGCCATCGTTGAAAGCCTGCTCACTTTTATGACGCGTGAACAACCGCTGGCCGGTAAATCTATCCTGATTACTGCAGGCCCTACCCGGGAAAGCCTGGATCCGGTTCGCTTTATTTCCAACCACAGCTCCGGAAAAATGGGGTTTGCCATTGCTCAACAAGCCCTCTCTCTGGGCGCAAGCGTTACACTGGTTGCGGGCCCTGTTAATTTACCTACGCCGGTTGGTGCGAACAGAGTCAATATCGAAAGTGCAGAACAGATGCTGGAAGGCGTGATGGCACATGTGCCTGACCACGACATTTTTATTGCAACCGCTGCGGTAGCAGACTACAGAGCGTCTGATATTGCAGACAATAAAATAAAGAAGAATGCAGATACGTTAACACTTACTTTTGTTAAAAACCCTGATATCCTAAAAACGGTTGCCGGATTGCCTAATCCTCCCTTTTGTGTAGGGTTTGCGGCAGAGAGTCAGAATGTTGAAGCTTATGCTCAAAAGAAACTGGCCGATAAAAAACTGGATATGATTGCTGCCAACGATATTACCCGGGCAGGATTAGGGTTTAATAGCGACGCCAATGCGCTACAGGTATTTTGGAAAGAAGGCGGGGTTGAATTACCACCTCAACCAAAAATATCGCTGGCTTTAGCGTTATTAAATCTGATAAACGAACGATACCAATTACAACACAGTTAAAATTATACTGAACGCATTTTTCGGTGATCAGTAGGTACGCCGACAATGGAGGAAGCAAGCTTATTATGCCTGCCGCAAAAAAAACCAATCGCAGAGCACAGATTCTTCAGGCTTTAGCCGGGATGCTCGAAACCAGTCCGGGTCAACGCATTACAACTGCCAAACTGGCTGAAAAGGTTGGCGTGTCTGAAGCTGCACTGTACCGCCACTTTCCAAGTAAAGCACGGATGTTTGAAGGTCTCATCGAATTCATTGAAGAAACGCTGTTTTCGCGTATCAACAAGATCATTAATGAAGAGAAAGACTCTGCAGCTCGCTGTCAGCTGATTTTGCATTTGATTTTAGGTTTTGCCGAAAAGAACCCCGGCATTACCCGTATACTCAACGGTGATGCATTACTTGGTGAACAGGAGCGTTTGCGACTGCGAATTGCCAAGCTGTTTGAGCGCCTGGAAACACAACTGAAGCAGATCCTACGCGAGCGCAGACTGCGTGAAGGTAAACAATTAGCCGCCGATGAAGCGCTTATTGCCAATACGCTGATTTGTTTTACCGACGGGCGAATTAACCAGTTTATTCGCAGTGGATTCCAGCGCAAGCCTACAGAACACTTCAATGAGCACTGGGCTTGTTTCAAACAGTCTTTCTTCTGTTAAATGACATCAGCGGTGCCAGTCACCGCTGTTTGCATTATCCCTAATCTTTACTACCTTTAGAACGTTTATTCTTTAAAAGACAGAGCGTGAGTTATGCCGCGAAAATCGCTGTACGATGTCGACACTATTATGGGTCAGGCAATTGATATTTTCCTGGAACACAGTTATCACGGCGCAGTGATGGAAGAAATCATCGCGCGTACCGAGTTTAATCGTCGGGGCTTTTATTTAGAGTTCGGCAGTAAGCAACAGTTCTTATACGACACCCTGAAGTTCTATCACGAACACACGTTAGTTCCCATCATTCATCACCTTGAGAACCACCACGGCATTGCATCTATAGAAGCGTTCTTTAATGCCTATATATCTGCGATGTTCGGCAGAGGCTGCCTGTTAATTAACATGGTGACAGAGCTTGGACATGACGACGACACGATTCAGTCGATGGGCCGGCATTACCTGGATCGTTTGCAACTGGGCTTTATTGGTTGTTTAGAACAGGCTCAGCGACAAGGCACGGTGAAAACCAGTATTAACGTTGAAGCAATTGCGTTGCAACTAACGTGTTTTGTACAAGGCTTTGCCATTAACAGTATTCTGGCAGAAACCAAAGAAGAGTTACATATTGCCACGCGGGCACTGTTGAATCCTGTATTAACCCAGTGAACCCTCCCCTTTTCTGGCGCTGCCGCCTGAAATCATTATAATTCCTGTGGGTAGTCTGCCAGGCTACCACACAGAGATTTCTATTTATTCACGCATGTATTATTGTGAAATTAGCGAGATGTTATGACCGACAAGCAAGTTCTGTATCGCATTCAATTTGTTAGTAATGGCGAGCGTTATGAGTTGTACGTAAAAGAACTGTCTCAGGGCGGGCTATTTGGCTTTGTTGAGATTGGGGATTTTGTATGGGATAACCACACGCATCTGGTGGTTGATCCATCTCACGAAAAACTCAAAGATGAGTTCGCTGACGTTACAAGTACATACATCCCCATGCATAATGTGTTACGTATTGATGCAGTAAAAAAACAAGGGACTGCCAAAATCACCCAACTATCTGATAAAGTAACGGCATTCCCGGGCCCTATCTATACGCCTAGAAAAGAGTAAGGTGTGACAACACTTACTAATAAGGACTAACAAAAACGATGGTGATATTTGCTGCAATTGCTTCACTGGTACTGTTACTGATTTACTTTGTAATGCGTGTGCAGAACTTACAAAAAGAGCTGGTGTTATCTCAATCGAATCTAAAAGCAAGTAACCGCCGCATTAGTGATTCAACCACCGGCATGGTTATGCTGGCTAAACAAATCCAGCATTTTCTGGTAGAGCGGTTGGAGTCGTCTCACAAAAGAGGGCTTATAGATTCTGGTGCCTTCGACGTATTTCAGTTTGTTTTCCATAATATCAGCACAATTGCAGTGCTTTGTATGGACAAAGGAATGACGGTAGAAGAAGCATTAAGTTCAGTGTTACAGGATTCGGAATTAACCATTGAAAACGTTCGTGAAAAGGTCAAATTACAACCCAGTGAAATACGAGTTGCATGGAGCCAAAACACCCTTGAAGGTTTCGTTATTGCCTGCAAGGGTATTAGTTTTCCGGTAACGAAAACAGAATCACAGTCTGGCTAAATACGTGCAGCGGTTTGAACCTTAGCGAATAGTTTTGTCCTTGCTACTGACACTCAGAAATCAAAATGCCTCTTGCAGAGGCATTTTTTTACGCTACAATACTGTATATAAATACAGTATATTTGATTATGAAAAGCGCCCTATCTTTACTTACCAGTCACCCGGATATTTATTTGGGTAATTCTTCGTCTTCTTCTCAACATAAGATTGAGCGGCTTCCTGTTGGATTAAAAGACCTGGATTGCGCACTTAAGGGCGGCATACCCAAAGCAGGCTTAACGCGTGTTCGCTGTCGTCAGGGAAGTGGTGAATTTCAGTTACTGGCGCCAGTGCTCGAAGCGGTTCAATCGATTGGCAAAAAAACCGTTTGGATTCAGCATAAGTACAGAATTAATCCACTATGGCTTTCTAAACACAGGCTGCTCTCCCATAGCTGGCTGGTTACGCCAGGTTCAACTAACGAAGCGCTATGGACTTGCGAACAGTGCATTAGAAGTCAGGCATGCAGTCTGATTGTTTATGCTCATGACACATTAAACACCAAATCTGCAAGGCGTTTGCAGGTATTGAGTAAACAACATCAGTGCCTGGTACTTCATATCGATTACAGTCTACAACCGCTTCCTACACTGCCGGTCAATGTCGATTTCGAACTGTTTCTAAAAGATGACCAATGGTTTATTACTATCCACAGAGTAGTGGGTAGTTGGCCCTTAGATAACATAATGATACCCAACCCATTACCCGCCAGTAATGATGCCATTATTATTGCCATGCGTGCTCATCAACCTGGCTCGTATAACAGCATCTCTGTAAGTTAAAGTGGGTTCGAAATGCAGTGGCTTTATGCATATTTTCCGTCATTGCAACTTGATCACTTCATACGTGATCATGCAGAGGATAAGCAAGCAGCATTTGTCGTTTTTAGTCCAAACAATAATGAAATTCTTCAGGTTTCCTGTGCTGCTTCCAAAGCGGGTATCCAGAAAGGTATGGGACTGGCTCAGGCTTCCGCATTACTCAGTAGTATTCAGTTACTGCCCTATTCCGCAGAGACAGAATCCCAGCAGATCCATTTATTGGCCAGCCAGCTTTACCGAATTGCATCGGACATTGTATTGATCGAACCGAATAGCGTGGCCATTAAACTGGACCCTATCATTCACTACTACCAGACGATAGATTACTTCATTGCGCTGTTCCATCATGTTGTTAAACACACCGGGCTCAAATACTTCTTTGCAACCGGGCCGACCATTGAGTCTGCTCAGGTATTGGCCTTTTCCGGTTCAAATACCGTCTATGAATCTAACGAACAGGCAATGCTTGCATTGCAGACTGTTTCACTTTCACACACGCAATTCACACCCAAACAGGTTAATCAGTTTGACAGAATGGGCATTCGCTCGTTAAAAGCGGTATTTGTTCTACCTCTTGAAGAAGTAGGCAAACGATTCGATAACACATTCATTAGTTACCTTCTTGCATTAAAAGGCAAGAAACACATACCAAGAGCGACATTTCATCCAAAGCGGCATTATCGCTATCAATGTGAATTACCTTTTGAATTGGAAGACAGCATGAAACTGGCTCGTTACTTATCTCAGCCCGTTAATGATTGCTGTAACTATTTGATCAGTCAAAACCTGACGACCGATACCCTTTTGCTAGCCCTTCATCTTGCAGACACCCCGAATCATCAAATGGAGATAAGAGCAGGCGCACCAATGCATTGCGCCCAAGACTGGCTGAGCCTGATTACGTTGAGGCTGGAACAGCTGAAAATCAACTCACCAATACGGGGCTTTCAGTTATGTTGCGAACAAACCGTCGTATTTCATGCCACGAGTGAACACCTTTTCACCGAACGATTTAACCAGCATGCCGAGAATTTGTTAATGGGGACTTTGCTGGCCAAACTCGGGGCCGATGCAGTTGAATTGCCCTCAATAAAGCATGACTTCCGGCCTGATAAACAAGTGTCATCTCAGCATAACAAACATCGCAATGACAACATGCTTCCCCCTCCCGGGCAGCAGCCTTTCTGGCTTTTAAATACACCAGCGCCTTTAACAGAGAAAACCAGAATCGCCTATGGCCCTGAACGAATCCAAACCGGATGGTGGGATGACTCCCCGGTAAAACGTGACTACTTTATTGCCGTAAATGACTGTGGCCAGAGACTTTGGGTATTTCGCGACCAGAGCAGTCAATGGTTCGTTCACGGCTACTTTAGTTAATATGTTTGCAGAGCTGGTTTGTCAGAGTAATTTCTCATTTTTAGCTGGCGCTTCACACCCCGAGGAGATGGTGAGTACGGCGTCGTTTTATGGTTACGAAGCCATAGCGATTACTGACGAATGTTCAGTCGCCGGCATTGTCAGAGCGTGGCAGGAAATAAAGTCAAATAACCTCCCGGTGAAATTGATTACCGGTAGCATGTTTAACTTTTCGGAGTCTTTACGCCTTGTTTTGCTTTGCCCAACGAAAGCGGCTTACAGCGAATTATGCCGAATAATCACAAACGCCCGCAGGCGCTCCCCCAAAGGACAATACGCGTTAGCGGAGTGGGACTTAAAGACGGTACGTGACTGCTTTGTTATTTGGTTGCCCAAGGGCAATCAACATGACATTCACTGGGGGAAATGGCTCTCCAGGTATCACCCTGATCGCTGCTGGATAGGTGTAACCAGGTTATTAGACGGTACAGATACCCATAGCTTTGATCATGCTACTCAGCTGAATAAGCAGTTTGGATTTCCTTTATTAGCTACCAGCCAGGCCTTGTATCATCACCCCGACAGGCAACCTCTGCAACATGTTTTACAAGCTATCCGAACAGGGCGAAGTGTTGATGAGCTGGGCTTTGAAGCACTCCAAAACCAAGAAAGAAGTTTAAAACCTCTGACTACATTAACCCGCTTATACCCATCAGCTTGGTTAAACGAAAGTGCATCACTGGCGCGACAGTGTCAGTTTGACCTTAGTGAACTTCGCTACCAGTACCCTAGTGAGCTGATTCCCGATGGCTTCGATGCAACCAGTTACCTTCGACATTGTGTAGAACAAGGTATTCTGAGGCGATTTCCCGAAGGTCTTAATGATGAAATTCGAGCCATCATAGAGAAAGAACTTTCGCTTATACACTCTGAAGGGTATGAGTATTTCTTTCTTACGATTTATGACATTGTGCAGTTTGCCAAATCCAAAGGTATTTTGTATCAGGGCAGAGGCTCAGCTGCGAACTCCGTTGTGTGTTATTGCCTTGAAATCACAGCTGTTGATCCCAGGCAGATTAACGTTCTCTTTGAACGCTTTATATCAAAAGAACGCAATGAGCCCCCTGACATTGATGTAGATTTCGAGCATGAACGAAGAGAAGAGATTATCCAATATATCTACGTCAAATACGGCCGTGAGCGAACGGCATTGGCTGCCACCGTTATTACATTCCGCTTTAAAAGTGCGTTCAGGGAAGTAGGAAAAGCACTGGGTTATGACGAATCTCAACTCGGGTACTGGTTGAAGCAAATCAATCTAAGAGACCGAACGCTGGGCTGGAAAGCACAAATTGATAGTCTGGCTTTAGATAAGAAAAGTAAAAAACTGGAACAGTTATTTAGCATAACTGAGTCACTACTGGGCTTTCCTCGACATCTTTCTCAGCATGTAGGTGGCTTTGTCATTTCGGCAGGCCCCTTATACGAACTCGTGCCAGTAGAAAATGCGGCAATGGCAGATCGTACTGTAATCCAATGGGACAAGGATGATCTTGAATCACTGGGTTTACTTAAGGTGGATGTGCTGGCGTTAGGTATGCTCACTGCTATTCGTAAAATTTTTTCATTAATCGAAGATCGCTACCAACTGCCTGTGAGCATTCCTTTCATTTCTAAGCATGCTGATGATCGGCAAGTTTATGATGCTATTTGCGACGCTGACACTGTGGGCGTTTTTCAAATTGAATCACGCGCTCAGATGTCAATGCTTCCGAGATTAAGGCCACGTTGTTATTACGATCTTGTTGTACAAATCGCTATTGTGAGACCCGGTCCGATTCAGGGTGACATGGTTCATCCTTACTTACTCAGACGGCATGGTGATTCGCCGGTGACCTACCCTTCGGAAGCCGTAAAGTCGGTCCTCAGCAGAACGATGGGGGTACCCATTTTTCAGGAGCAAGTGATTCAGTTAGCCATGGTTGCGGCCGGCTTTACTGGTGGAGAAGCAGATCAGCTTAGAAGAGCAATGGCTAGCTGGAAGAAAACAGGCAAGTTACTTCAGTTCAGAGCAAAGCTTATTAATGGGATGACCGAGAGGGGTTATAAGTCAGAATTTGCAGAACAGTTATTTGAGCAAATCTGTGGTTTCGGTGAATACGGATTTCCGGAATCTCATTCGGCTTCCTTTGCGGTGCTCGCCTATGTGTCTTCCTGGCTTAAATTCTACTTTCCAGCTGAATTTTATACCGGCTTATTAAATAGCTGGCCAATGGGATTCTATTCCCCCGGACAGCTGGTTAGAGACGCTCAAGCTCATAATATTCGCATTCTTCCAGTATGTGTTAATCACAGTCACTATGATCACACACTGACAAATACAGGCAAGATAAGGTTAGGGTTTCGACAGGTAAAAGGGTTAAGTGAATCAGGTGCGACACGCCTGTTAAAATCTCGTCCTGAGAAAGGATTCAGTAAAATAAGTGAACTTCAAACCTGTGGTTTAACTCAAGCTGATATTGAAGCCCTGGCGAGCGCTAATGCACTATCACCTATCTCTTCGCATCGCTACGATGCACGGTGGAAAGTAGCAGACTCACAACAGACCCTTCCTCTGTTCGCGGATACAGAAAAAGAAGCATCCGAGCTTGCTCCCCCGTCCATTGCGGAGGACATGATAGAGGACTACACATCATTAACATTATCTCTTGATAAACATCCTACAGCATTACTTGAGCAGTCAGGTAAACTAAAGCACATTACCTTCGCCAGGGATATTAAAGATAAAGCTCATAAGTCCGTTGTAAAAGTGATTGGTACTGTTTTGGGCAGGCAAGCCCCTGGCACAGCTGGAGGAGTTACGTTTGTGACCTTAGAAGACCATACAGGCAATATTAACGTAATTGTTTGGCAAAACACTGCAAGGGCGCAAAAGAGTGCATTTTTGACAGCTCATTTGATGGAGATTCATGGCATTCTGGAAAGATCTAAAGAAGGCGTATGTCATGTTATAGCTGGAAAGCTCATAAACAGAAATGATGCATTTAAATCACTTACTGTCCGATCCAGAGACTTTCATTAATAGCTCCAAACAAAAGTAAGTAATAACTAACACTGAATCATTATTTTTCTTTATGCCTAATATTTTCATTTATGCTTGTATTATGCCGAAGGCTTGCTAGCTTAATAAGTAATGAATCATGGCAGTCTATTATGCGTTTAGCGTGCTCTCTTATTTCTGTTTTAGTCGCGGTATTTTCATTGCGTTTACATGCCGAGACGTATGTTGTTGCTTCGCAAAATATCCCGTATTACCCCCATTATGAATTCAATTCTGAGCTGGACAAGGGATACGCATGGGCCTTACTTGAAGCCTACTCAAAACATACAGGGGTTACTTTTGAATATGTTGCAATGCCAGTGCTACGTCTTCAGGTTGAAATGGAGAAAGGTAACGTCGACTTAGTTTATCCAGACCATCCAACGTGGACAAATCCTGTTAACGACAACAAATCCAAACATTATAGTATTCCCCTGACCGACAGTCTGGTTGGAACATTTGTTAAGGAATCAAGGTATGGTCAGGAAATAAGTCGAATCAGAAAACTAGCAATAGTACTGGGCTTTTCTCCTCTGTATTGGCAGGAGCGAATTGAAAGTGGTAAAACAAAACTCATATCGGTTGCAGACAACAAAGCTGCGCTATATCTCGCTCAACTTGATCGTGCTGATGCTTTCGACATGGACTACTATGTTGCTGAATACTTGCTAAGCACACTTACAGATGTTGATCGCTTTGTATTAGACCCGAACCTTCCCGTCACGACCGTAGAGTTTTGCCTTTCTACACTGAATAACCCTGAGCTTGTTGCTGATATCAGTGAGTTCATAACGCAACATCCTGAATTAATATCAGAACTAAAAGTAAAATATGGTTTAGATGATCCTTATAAGCGACTAAATGAATTACGTTCTAATGCGCCTGATGGTCATATGAATTAATGGGAATCCGGTAGGTGAATCCATCCAACACACCAACGAATTACTGGCTTTAAGCACCTATTTGTTGTCCAGACCTTGCACCTTTATCCATCGTACCGTTCTTGCGTACACCTGTGGTTCCAGCATTGGTCCTTTCCATCGTCTTGACCTTGCTCGCCTACCCATCGTCCCGTGCTTGAATCCCTATCCGTCGTCCCGGCCTCGCGCCCCATCATCCAATAAAGTGCCAAGCGCTTATCCGGGACCTCAGTACACGCAGGCTGCTTAACATCATCACACTGATTGCTACGATCCCGGCGCGAGGCCGGGACGACGGATAGGGCGCGAGGCCGGGACGACGGATGCTAGGTAAGGTGTGGGTATTGTTTTGTCTGAGACCCACATACGAAAAAGGCCCACTCTAACGAGTGGGCCTTTCTCTTAATTGGGAGCCTGGCG
>CP051238.1:681231-1580799 GCA_017794925.1 Aestuariibacter sp.
CGCCTTCGCCACTGATGTTCCTCCAGATATCTACGCATTTCACCGCTACACCTGGAATTCCACTCCCCTCTCCAAGACTCTAGTCTGCCAGTTCTAAATGACCATCCCAGGTTGAGCCCGGGGCTTTCACATCTAGCTTAACAAACCGCCTGCGTSCGCTTTACGCCCAGTAATTCCGATTAACGCTCGCACCCTCCGTATTACCGCGGCTGCTGGCACGGAGTTAGCCGGTGCTTCTTCTGTTGTTAACGTCACGGCTAGCAGGTATTAACTACTAACTTTTCCTCACAACTGAAAGTGCTTTACAACCCGAAGGCCTTCTTCACACACGCGGCATGGCTGCATCAGGGTTTCCCCCATTGTGCAATATTCCCCACTGCTGCCTCCCGTAGGAGTCTGGKCCGTGTCTCAGTCCCAGTGTGGCTGATCTTCCTCTCAGAACAGCTAGAGATCGTCGCCTTGGTAAGCCDTTACCTTACCAACTAGCTAATCTCACTTGGGCCTCTCTTTAGGTAAGAGCCGAAGCCCCCTTTGGTCCGTAGACATTATGCGGTATTAGCAGTCGTTTCCAACTGTTATCCCCCTCGCAAAGGCAAGTTCCCAAGCATTACTCACCCGTCCGCCACTCGTCAGCAACTAGCAAGCTAGTTCTGCTACCGTTCGACTTGCATGTGTTAGGCCTGCCGCCAGCGTTCAATCTGAGCCATGATCAAACTCTTCAATTAAATATATCGAAATATGAATCGTCGTTGTGACACTCTTAACGAGTGCCCACACAGATTGTCTTGTTATAAATTGTTAAAGAACAGTGCAAACTCACTTGTTTGCTGCTTCAGCGTTCCTTCAGAACCTGCCGAAGCGGGGTGCGTATAATACGCTGTTTGTTTTTGCTGTCAACGTTTTTTTGAAATTTATTTTCTCAAACCGTTTGAGCAAATCACTTCATGTTTTGTCTCTAGACTCCCTTGAAGTGAGGCGCGCATTCTACGCTGTTTGTTTTCTTCGTCAACCTTTTTTTGAATTATTTTTCAAAGTCCGGATTGTCTGAAAACCGCTTGACACTTGGGCTTGAGGAGTTTTTAACCACTCATCTTTTTGCCTTTCCTGCCGAAGCGGAGGCGCATTATAGAGAGTTCATTTACAGCGTCAACCCTTTTTTTAAAAGTTATCTGTTTTTTCTTAAATGTAGTACAGTGAGCGCTCAATTAGGTAATAAGTAATAGATACACTATGATTTGTGCTGCACAGCAATGCGTCTTTGTTCATGTCCCCAAAACCGGTGGTCAGAGTGTTGAACAGTTTTTCCTTGAGTTAAATGGCCTGACGCTGAAACAAAAGCAACAGCTTTTAATTTCCCGTAACGATGATCCGGCTAAAGGCCCCTCCCGTCTAGCTCATATGCGTGCCCATGAATATGTGGACTGCGGACATATGTCGCAGGATGATTATGACCGTTACTTCTCTTTTGCATTTGTCAGGAATCCCTGGAGTCGACTTGTCTCTGAGTATTTGCATAAGAAACTGGATAATAAGTACAGCTTTAAACAGTGGGTATTCGAGGCAATGCCAGAAGCCGATGACTTTAGCGATGCATACCGGCATGTTATTCCGCAAACTGATTACCTGGTAAATAGTCAGGGTGACGTGATCGTAGACTTTGTTGGTCGCTTCGAGAATCTGCAAAATGACTTTAGTAAAGTATGTGAAAAGTTAGACATTGCTAACAGTGCACTGCCGCATGCTAATTCAACGTCCAGCTTCCGTCGTTCACTAGAGCGTAAGATTCGTCATTTGTTTATTAAAGAGAAGCGTATTAAGCAACACTATACTGCCTACTATGATAATGAAACCATTGATAAGGTCGCAGCCTTGTACGCCAGCGACATTGCCATGTTTAATTACACGTTTGATGAGTAAACCATGACGACACTCAGTACTTATAAAGGTATCAACCCTACCCTTGGTAATAAGGTATATATTGCTGACTCCTGCCGTTTGGTCGGTGACATTCGCATCGGGGCCGACAGCAGCATTTGGCATATGGTTGCAGCACGCGGCGATGTGAACCACATTGTTATTGGTGAGCGCACCAATGTGCAGGACGGTACCGTCCTCCATGTTACCCGCAAATCAGCATCCAACCCGGAAGGGTTCCCGCTCCTTATTGGCGACGATGTCACAATAGGTCACATGTGCATGCTGCATGGTTGCCAGCTTGGCAATCGTATCTTAGTGGGTATGGGAGCGATTATTATGGATGGCGCCGTCGTTCAGGATGATGTCTTTATTGGCGCTGGCACACTCGTTCCCCCCAATAAGACGCTGGAAAGTGGCTACCTTTATGTAGGTAATCCAATGGTGCAGAAGCGCCCGCTGTCAGACAGTGAACGTGCTTTTCTCAAGCAGTCCGCTATTAACTACGTGGAACTGAAAGACGATTACCTGCAAGAAGCCGGAGAGAAATAGTCCCACCGGCTTATGTCTTTGAGAATCAGGACGTCTTTTTTAACTCACGTAAATAGTGTTCGACGTCGTGTGTTTCCGGTTGCTGACCAGTCCAGATAGTAAAAGCAGCAGCCGCTTGCTGAACCAGCATACCCAATCCGTCAACCTGAGCCGTCGCGCCGTGTTCTCTAGCAAATCCCATAAATACAGTGGGTTCACTGCCGTACACCATGTCATATGCAATAGTACAATGCTTAAAGACAGACACAGGGACTTCCGGCAATGTGCCCTGTAAGCTGGCAGAGGTTGAGTTAATTACCACCTCATAGCTTGAAGCGAGTGATTCTGTTGTTACGGCAACAACCCGGTCGTTGTCACTGTCTTTTGCAATAACCTGCGCTTTACTTAGTGTGCGGTTAAGAATGTGTAACGCTTTCACACCGGCTTCCAGTAGTGGCTGAACAACACCTTTAGCCGCCCCCCCAGCACCAAGTAACAACACACTTGCGCCATCAAGCTTCGCGCCTTTTGCTATCAGATCGCTAACCAGCCCGATGCCATCTGTGTTAAATGCTTGCAGCGTACCGCTTTCATCACGCTTCAGGGTATTTGCTGCTTTTGCTAATTTGGCAGCTGAATTACATTCATTGGCTAATGCGTAAGCCTGCTCTTTGAACGGTAGGGTTACATTGCACCCGACGCCGCCTTCGGCCCAAAAATTGGAGAGTGATTGCTCAAACCCATCTACCGGCGCGAGTATTTTTGTGTACTCCAGCTCTATGCCGCAGGATTTTGCGAACATTGTATGAATAGTTGGTGATAAACTCTGAGCAATCGGATTTCCAAAAACGGCGTATTTTTTCATGGGATTGTTATCTAAATTAGGAATGGGCAAGAAATCGACTGCCAACTCTACTGATGTTACCACCCCCTATCAAGCAATAGGCGGTGAAAAAGTTGCCCATGCAATAGCCAACCGCTTTTATGACATCATGGAAACCGACCCGATTGCGGCTGAACTACTTGCGATTCATCCACAACCACTGGACAGAATAAGGCATGTTTTTGGCCTTTACCTGACTATGTGGCTCGGTGGACCCAACGAATACGAACAACAGCGCGGCCACCCGCGTTTACGTGCTCGCCATTTGCCTTTTACGGTGACCCCTGCATTAAAAGTACAGTGGATGTACTGCATGAAGAAAGCCATGTACGAAAATGTATCGGATATCGCTTTGGCAAATCAACTGTTAGCGGCTTTGGATCAACTTGCTGATCACATGATTAATACTGAGGCGTAAAAAAAAGCCCTTCCAAGGAAGGGCAACAGGCAGTGCAAAAACACAAGGTGAAACTGATAAAGCTGTTTTTAGAATTTGTAACCCAGCGACAGGGTGTAAACAAATGGGTCGATATCCACATCAACGCTGCCTTTAACATCCGCAACCGTAAATGTGGCGGTCGTATCGATAGCGATATAGCGCGCAGAAGCATTGATTAACCATTTGTCATCGATTTCATAGTCAAAGCCCAGTTGCGCTGATAGGCCAAATGAAGAGTCCAGAGATAAATCCTGGAAAGTCTGGGCTTCACGTGTGTTAGTAAATTCTTCATCGAAGAAAATGGTGTAGTTTACGCCGACACCTACATAAGGCGCGAAGGCACTTTGTGTATCGAAGAAATAGACCGCGCTAACGGTAGGAGGAAGATGTGTTACTTCTGCAAGTTTGCCATCACCCAGACCCAGACCGTTATCCGCGGTATCGATGAGGGTTACGTCATGGGAAAATGGCGTGGCAGCCAGCACTTCCAGTCCCCAGTTTGAACTCAGCATGTACACTAAATTCAAACCAATCTGAGTATTAGAGTCGACTTCCACTCCCATACCAACGTTACCGCCCAAAGCGTCAACATTAACGTTACTGGAGTCATCATTAGGTGCCACGGTAGTCAGGCCAGCACGAACCAGAATATCGCCTGCTTCATAAGCAAACGCAGAAGGCGCTGAAATTAGCGCGGCCAGTACCATTGTGGCTAAGGTTGATTTTTTCATTGTACTTTCTCACTTGTTTTAACTTGATGAGGCGTACTGTACGCTTCCCCAAAATCAAAATGTTGATCTAAAACAAATTTGAAAATACGTTTTACTATCAGTGATTTCGAGTTGATCTGCATCAACTCGAATCACTGATCAGGGTTGATTTTACCACTCAGTTGGTTGCAACCAATCCTGTAGTTTTGCCTCAGGTGAACCTGCTGGCGCTTCGTAGCAATATTCCCACCGAGCCAGCGGCGGCATAGACATTAAGATAGATTCGGTACGCCCGCCGGTTTGTAATCCAAATAAGGTTCCGCGGTCGAACACCAGGTTAAACTCTACATAACGTCCGCGGCGATAAAGCTGGAACTGACGCTCTCGCTCTCCGTAAGGCATAGCCTTACGCTTTTCTACAACAGGAACATATGCATCGAGGTAGCCGTTACCTACTGCTTGTATAAAAGCAAAACACTTATCGAATCCCCAGTGGTTCAGGTCATCAAAGAATAGTCCGCCTACACCACGGGTTTCATTGCGGTGTTTCAGGAAGAAGTAATCATCACACCATTTTTTATATTCCGGGTAGACCTGATCTCCAAACGGCTGACAGATATTTTTAGCCACTTGGTGCCAATGCTGAACATCTTCTTTAAACGGGTAGAACGGCGTGAGGTCAAAACCACCACCAAACCACCAAATTGGCGCTTCCCCGGGTTTATCGGCAATAAAGAAGCGAACATTCGCATGTGATGTAGGAACATAGGGATTGTGTGGATGTATCACCAACGACACGCCCATCGCCTGAAAGCTGCGACCGGCCAGTTCAGGACGCGATGCCGTCGCAGAAGCCGGCATTTGAGTACCAAACACATGAGAAAAATTGACGCCCCCCTGCTCAATCATTGCACCGTTACGCATGACACGGGAGCGGCCGCCGCCACCTTCTTCGCGGACCCAGCTATCTTCAATAAACTGCCCTTTACCATCAGCCAGTTCAAGTGTATGGCAAATGTTGTCTTGAAGTGCGAGTAAGAATTGTTTTACCGACGCAATGACTGATTCAGTGTTGATGGCTTCATTTTCCATTAGGCATTCCGAATAATTGCGCCTGTCATGGCGTCTTTGATCATTGAGGGTTGTGCGGCGCCGCCTACTTCTGAAGGTACGTAATGTACACTGTCTCCGAAGTACGCTTTGGCTTGTTCGATGGTTCGTGCGGGTTCGTCACCACTGCGATTGGCGCTGGTAGACACTATTGGACTATTAAGTTTATCGCACAGGGCTTTTACGCCCTCGTGTGCAGAAACACGAACTGCAATCTTATCGTGCTCCCCCGTTACCCAATGTGGTGCTGTTTTTGACTTTGGTAACAGCCAGGTTACAGGCCCTGGCCAACAGGAAAAAATAGCAAAGCGCCGGTCCTGAGGAATAGCGTTGTCATCGACAAACCGTAATAACTGAGAGTAATTACTGGCTACCAGAATAAGCCCTTTTTCAACGGGCCGTTGCTTGAGTGCCAGTAGATTATTGACGGCGGCTTCATTATTGGGGTCGCAACCTATGCCCATGACGGCTTCTGTTGCGTAAATCAATAAGTCGCCTTGTTCAAACGCTGAGACATCAGGATCCACTGGTGTCGAGACCTGACTCATATTACTACCTCTAATCTTCGCGTTGTTGTTTGAATCCACACAGGGGCTGAGGACAAACCAACTGTCCCTTCTTGTCTACCAATATCGCCCAGCCACATTCAGGGCAAGGTTCTGGTACGGGGGCGAAATTTACCACATATCGGCATTGAGGATAACGATTACAGGCAAAAAACCGTTTACCGTATTTATTAGTACGGTCGATTAAATGGCCTTCTTTGCATTTAGGGCAGTCCACCAGCGTATCCTGCTGTGATTTAGTCCCTTCAATATGATGACACTCGGGGAAGTTTGTGCAGCCAATAAACATGCCGTAACGGCCTTTTTTAATGGCCATGGTTGAGCCACATTCGGGGCAGCGGCTGTCTTCTATTAATTTTAAAACGGTAGTTTGTGTGTCGTGCAGAGGCTTGGCGTAGTGGCATTCGGGATAGCCACTACACCCTACAAACGGACCGTTCTTACTGTTTCGGACATGCAGATCTTTCCCGCAGTCCGGACATTGCCCGTACTGTTGTTCGAGTGCGTGTTCATGCGCACTGAATAACGAATGATCAATTTTCGACACGGCGTCTCAACACTTACCCTATATGGAATTAGTGCAGTATACCGTCATACTCTTCGAATAACAGATCTTCCATTTGTGCGTAGGCGTTTTCTTTGCCAGGCACATTAAACAATACCATGAGGACTACCCATTTGAGATCTTCAAGACAGAACTCGACTGAGTCGATCTCCATCACGCGGTCGATCACCATTTCACGGGTAGACGCATCAAGTACACCGACTTGTTCAAGGAATAACAAAAATCCCTGACATTCGGTATCTAAGCGCATTTGTTCCTGCTGGGTATAAATGCGGCTCAAGCCACTGCTTATCCCTTTACAGAAATAGGGGTTAATATCGGTTTCCTGCAGCGCAGCCAGTTTTTCCAGCCATGCCAGTGCTTTGTAGATTTCATCATGATGGAATCCCGCCCGAATGAGCTCATCGGTGAGTTCATCCTGATCGACGCGAATTTCCGTCTCACTATGGACGAAGTTCTCGAACAGATACATGAGGATATCGAACATTATATTTTCCCCCTCAAGTTGATGTAACAACCAGACAGTTGCTACGGTAACCTCGCAACTTATAATTACGGCGTGGCCTGCTTAGCGAATAGGTCACAACGTTGCGTTCGGCATTAACACTATTAAGCATAGTGCTTAATCTCAACTTATCTAAAAATCCTGTCTCTGCCAAGCATTCAAGGTATTTTTTTTTAATTAATCCTGTTGGTTGGCTACTGATAGTCCAATTTGCTGGTTTTAGCACCAGGCGCTAAGCGATTTATAATCAGTAGTTCCTTGTGTACCCACCGGGTACGGCCGTTACCAGGCCTGCAAGCTCATACTCCAGGATATCCGCCATCACCTGTGCAACCGACAATCCCGAACGACTGGCTAAATCATCGATACTGGTAAATTCAGCATCGACATGGCCCAGCAGATCATCAGGCTGCGCTATAGCAAGCGTCTTCTGAATGGTTTCAGCACTCCTGGATCCGGCTATTGGTTCAATACCCAGTTCATTCAGAATATCCTGCACGCAGGTAGTCAGCTTAGCGCCTTGCTGAATCAAGTAGTGCGGCCCTTCTGTCAGCGGTTGCTTTATATTGCCAGGAATCGCGAATACGTCTTTTCCCGCGTCAGCCGCCAGGTTTGCCGTGATCATCGAGCCACTTTTTATTTTTGCTTCAATGACTAACACAGCATCAGACAGCGCGGCAATGAGGCGGTTTCGCCTCGGGAAGTGATAGGGCTTGGGACTTGTCCATGGCGCAAACTCACTCACCAGGCACCCTCCTTTGTCTACTAGCTCACGAGCCAGCTTATTATGACTTTTGGGGTGTATATGCTGCAATCCAGCTCCCATTACTGCCAGGGTATTTCCTTTTGTGTTCATTGCCCCTTTGTGTGCCGCACCATCAATACCCAATGCGAGCCCACTGGTAACAGTGAGCCCTACAGTGCCCAATTCGTTTGCAAATGCTGTTGCACAGCGCAATCCTTGAAGAGTTGCTTTGCGGCTGCCCACAATGGCAACTTGCCTTCGATTGAGTAACGCTTTATTACCGACGCAATAAAGTACAAGGGGTGGTGATGACAGTTGCCTGAGCGTCTCAGGATACAGCTCATGTTCACAATCAATAATGCATTGTTGGCTGGTATCAGACATCCAGCTTGCGGCGCGTGTAAGCTCATCGCGAGCCAAATTAAAGGCCGTACAATCACGTTCCTCCAATCCCTTCTCTACTAAAGATTGATAAGACAAGTTAAACGCGTCGGTTATCGTTAATTGATGATGCGATAACCATTTCAGCCAAAATGCAGGAGAGCGCTTTTCAAACAGGCTTAATGACAGCCAGCGCAACGTGGTATCAGAGGGTGTGGTGTGTTGCATAAACGCTCCCGGTCTATACCGGGAGCCACCTAGTCACTATGGTTGTGCGACAATATTCCCGGTTTTTACAATGTCGGCTGCACGTGTAATGATGCCGTAACTGGCATGCGTAAACGTACTGAAAATAATCAACTCACCCACTTTTAATGCGGGCTGCTCAACGGTAGAGCCGTCGTCAAATACACTCACGACCACTTTACTTTCGCTTAAGTACTTAGGTTCATCGCCATCTATAATGGTTGGGCCCTGCTGGTAAATCCCCATCACGGTACCCGGCTCGATGTCCTCTTCGCCTAAATCAACAATCACTACATCGTACTTGCCCAACAACTGATGCTGGTGAAGGTTGCCCACTATAAAACCGCGCTGGGATTTGCTGGCGGCCTGCAGTGTCATATCACCTGCGGTTTTTGGCTCGCCGTACAAGAGCTTGTCACCACGCTTGGCTTCCGAGTTGGCGTCTTCGATTTTCACCAGCCATTCTCCGGCTGCGCGATCTTCTACCATGGTAGCGTCGGCGATATGGTGCACCTGTACCCCGAGCGTATTGCCGTCGAGGTCTTCGATCTTAGATTGTTTCCGAATTACCCGATACTGATCTCTGGCACGGCCGCTGCGACGACTCATTACCAGGTCATCGTCTACAAAACGCATAGATGCATTTTTATCGCCAAGCAAATGAGGCAGGATCTTGTATTTGCCCGGATCGAGGATTTCATGATGTTGAATATACGGCTCTATTACTGACCACGGCAGCAAGCTTATTGGAGATGGTTTGGTTGATCGGGCAACATTCGGCGACAGTGTAATGCGAGGCTTATCCCTGACTACTTCCATTACGGGTTCACCGTCAACATAACGTAACACCAACACATCACCGGGATATATCAGGTGTGGATTCATAATTTGCGTGTTATTGCGCCACAACTCAGGCCACAGCCAGGGCTTGTCCAAAAACAACCTGGCGATGTCCCAAAGCGTATCGTTTTTCTTTACTGTGTAGGTAGTTGGAGCACCATCTTTCACGTCCAACGCCAGCGCCGTTCCAGCAAAACACCACAGCAAACCAGCGGTTATTATTGCGATCAGCGTTTTCGATTTATTTACCATTGTTCATCCTCGCCCTGTGCCGGGTGGCTGCACTACCTTGTATTATTAGATCATAATCCCCAATTATTCAGTAGTGTAATGATTATATACTGCATGAAAACCTGCTTTAGGCTAGAATAAAGGCAGTAAGCACCTTGTAAATAGTCCTATCGGACGGTGCGTATATTTCTTAATACAGAATAGAGTGTAAATAGCAACAGATGGCAATTTTAGACGTTTTACGATTCCCCGACGAAAGACTTCGCACAGTGGCAAAGCCCATTGCAGAAGTGAATGCAGAAGTTAAGCAGTTAATCGCCGATATGTTCGAAACGATGCGTGATGAGCAGGGTATCGGATTAGCAGCAACTCAGGTTGATCGTCATGTTCGTCTTGTTGTTATGGATGTCTCTGAAGAACAAAATGAACCCCGGGTATTTATTAACCCTGAGATCATTGCCAAAGAAGGCTCTACCATCAGTGAAGAAGGCTGCTTGTCGGTACCCGGCAATTATGCCAAAGTTGATCGCGCTGAAAAGGTCACAGTGAAGGCCCTTGACGGCGAAGGTGTTGAATTTGAATTGGAAGCTGAAGGTTTACTGGCTATCTGTATTCAACACGAACTCGACCACCTGCAGGGCAAACTGTTTGTCGATTACCTGTCACCACTTAAGCGCCAGCGTATTCGCAAAAAGCTGGAGAAAGACGCGCGTTTAGCAGCTAAAGCATAAGCGCATCCCCTATGACTACTCCTTTACGTATTATTTTTGCAGGTACCCCTGAATTTGCCGCCGATCACCTGGCGGCATTGTTATCCAGCCAACACGACGTAATCGCCGTTTACACGCAGCCCGACCGGCCCGCCGGACGCGGTAAAAAGCTCATGCCCAGTGCCACTAAACAACTGGCAGTGGAACACAATATCCCCGTGTATCAGCCTGAAAGCCTGAAAGCAGAGGACGCACAACAACAATTGGCTCAGCTAAATGCAGATATTATGGTAGTCGTCGCGTACGGTCTGCTGCTGCCCAAAGTCGTCTTGGATACACCTAAACTCGGCTGTATTAACGTGCACGGTTCTATTCTGCCACGTTGGCGCGGTGCTGCGCCTATACAACGCAGTATCTGGGCAGGCGACAAAGAAACCGGCGTGACTATTATGCAAATGGATGTTGGCCTGGATACAGGAAACATGCTGCATATTGAGACCCTCCCAATAGAAGCGGATGACACCAGCGCCAGTCTCTACAGCAAGCTCGCCAACATTGGACCTACAGCGTTGGTCCACACACTAAACAACATCACAGCGTTGTCGGCTACTGAGCAGGATGACGCACAGGCAACCTATGCCAAAAAGTTGTCCAAAGAAGAAGCCTTTATGGATTGGCAACAAAGCGCAGAGCAATTAGCTCGTAACATTCGCGCATTTAATCCGTGGCCTGTGTGCTGGACGCGAATTGGCGACAAGCAAATTAAAGTATGGCAAGGTCAGGTAGCACGGGATAATCCCGGCAATGCCGCGCCAGGCACCTTACTGCGAGCTAATAAACAGGGCATAGTCATTGCCACCGGCGATGGCGCGCTTTGCCTCACACAAATTCAAATACCCGGTAAAAAGCCTATGGCCGTGCAGGATGTCTTGAACGGACGTCAGGACTGGTTTGAAGTAGGCACCGTATTGCCCTGCCAACCCGAGTAACGATCATGAAATTACCGCCATATGCCAATCTCAGAGCAGACACTGCCTGGGTAATATACAGCGTGCTTGAATTGGGCAAGTCTTCCCGGGAGTGCCTGGCTAAAGCTCAGGCCAGACACAGCAAGCAAGACAGCGCCTGGTTACAGGAAATGGCCATGGGTGTGTTTCGCCATGTGCCCCAATTGCAAATTTGGCTTCGCCAGTTATTAGACCAACCACTGAAAGGCAATAAAAAGATTCTGGAGCACCTGTTACTGCTTGGGTTTTACCAGCAAGCATACAGTCGCGTTTCTGACCATGCGGCGGTGTCTGCCACCGTAGATGCCGCTGAAGTGCTCGGCGGCGTACGTTTAAAAGGACTGATCAACGCGGTACTGCGTAATTTTCAGCGTCAGGGATTAGCAGAGCAAACCAGTAGCGACCCGATTGTTGCATCCGGTTTGCCCAAATGGATCTACAAACGCATCGCGGCTGCCTACCCGGACCAGTTGACTGATATCGTTGATGCCATGAATAAACCAGCTCCGGTGTGGCTACGTGTCAATACTCGCCAGTGTAGCCACAAAAAATACTGTAAAGCGCTCACCGATGCGGGTATTCATTTTGAACTGAGTGAACAGCACCCTGATGCGGTTATTCTATTGGACCGTTTACCTATCACTACACTGCCAGGCTATCCACAAGGATGGTTTAGCGTGCAGGATGGTGCCGCGCAGTTAGCCGCGCCACTGTTAGCACCTGAGGCAAAGGAACGAGTACTCGATTGCTGTGCTGCGCCGGGGGGTAAAACAGCTCACCTGCTAGAAAAGCAGCCGGCGCTCGCAGCCTGTATTGCACTGGATTCAGAGTCATTGCGCCTTGAGCGCCTGAATGAAAACTTAGAGCGCTTGCAACTTGAGGCGGAAGTCATTTGTGCCGATGCGAGTAACCCCGACAGCTGGTGGGACGGCAATCAGTTCGACCGTATCCTGTTAGATGCGCCCTGCTCTGCAACTGGCGTTATTCGCAGGCATCCGGATATTCGTTGGTTGCGAAAGCCGGCAGACATAGAGACACTGCAAACATTGCAGCAACGCATTCTCGATGCGTTGTGGCCTACATTAAAGCCAGGCGGTACGTTGCTTTATGCAACCTGCTCTATTCTGCCCGACGAGAACAGCGCGCAAATTCAACAGTTTCTTGCGCGCCAGCAGGACGCGACTTTAGTGCCTGTTTCCGATAACGAAACCAACGACCAGCCGGGCAGACAAATTTTACCCGGTGAGCAACAAATGGATGGTTTCTATTATGCGAGACTGCTAAAGTCCGTATAACCAAGCATAAAACAGCCTTTTAATAACGACGATGAAAATAATCATCCTTGGCGCCGGACAGGTTGGCGGAACGTTAGCCGAGAACCTGGTTGGCGAAAAAAATGAGATCACTGTCATTGACTCAGACTCAACCATTCTGCGTGCATTGCAGGACAGGTTAGATCTTCAGGTTGTTACGGGCGTGGGCTCTCATCCCGACGTGTTAAAAAAGGCAGGTGCCGAAGACGCTGACATGCTCATTGCTGTGACCAACAGTGACGAAAGTAACATGCTCGCCTGTCAGGTTGCTTACAGTTTGTTTAAAACCCCCACTAAAATCGCCCGGGTCCGCTCTGAACAATACATCATTTATCAGGAGCAACTGTACAAACAACAGGATATCCCGGTTGATCACATCATTGCGCCCGAACAATTAGTTACCCAGGCTATTAAGCGTTTAATTGACTACCCTGGAGCATTACAGGTAGTGGAATTTGCCGACGGCAAAGCCAGTCTGGTCGCGGTAAAGGCCTATTACGGTGGCTTATTGGTTGGGCATGCGTTGTCTGCGTTAAAAGAGCACATGCCAAACGTGGAAACGCGGGTTGCTGCAATTTATCGTCGTGGACGTCCTATTCGACCTCTGGGCACTACCGTTATTGAAGCCGATGATGAAGTGTTCTTTATCGCTGCAACCAAACACATTCGTGCGGTAATGAGTGAGCTACAAAAGCTCGAGTCCAGCTATAAACGCATCATGATTGCTGGTGGTGGTTTGATTGGTGCAGGCCTTGCCAAGCGCCTGGAACATAACCATAACGTGAAACTCATCGAATACAGTCAGGAACGTGCGCAGTATCTGTCGGCACATTTAGACAAAACCATCGTATTTTGTGGAGACGCGTCTGACTCAGAACTCCTCAGTGAAGAAGGTGTTGAGCAAGTCGATGCATTTATTGCTGTGACCAATGATGACGAAGCCAACATTATGTCTGCCATGCTGGCCAAACGCATGGGTGCGCAAAAGGCTATGGTACTGATCCAGCGCAGCGCTTACGTTGATTTAGTACAAGGGGGAGAAATTGACATCGCATTCTCCCCACAACAAGCTACTATTTCAGCTCTACTGACCCATGTACGTCGAGGCGATATAGTTAATGTGTACTCACTTCGCCGTGGGGCCGCAGAAGCTATTGAAGCGATAGCCCATGGAGATGAAAATACATCAAAAGTGGTTGGCCGCCAAATCGGCGATATTAAACTCCCGCCAGGCACCACTATTGGTGCTGTTGTTCGAGAAGACCAGGTGATCATTGCTCACAGTGACACAGTTATTGAAGCGAACGATCACGTGATACTGTTTCTGGTTGATAAGAAATATATCAACGACGTTGAAAAGCTGTTTCAACCCAGCGCCTTTTTCTTTGGTTAGTTTGTTTTAAACAAGATACAGTTTCTGGCTCAAACACAATAAAATTGAAGCCACAGGGGTTGATACTTCTTTTGATCTATAAGGGCATATGCTAGATTTATTTTAATATCAGAAAATACTCAGCTTCTCACGAAACGCAATAGGAAGTACCGTTTGAAGCTCAGGTAATACATCGCATTCAGGGAAGTATATGTCAGATGTAGTCGACGACTCGCAAGAAGAGCAAACAAAGGCTTCTCGACGCGCAGCATTTTATAAGGTTATTGTGAGCGTTACACTCACATTGATTTCTATCGGCCAGTTTAACGATACCAAAGAACTGGTACTTGCTACCTATGAAGATATACAGGCCAATTTCACTCACCAAATTGAATATGAGCGACTCGAATTACTCAATATAGGTCGTACCATCCCATATATCGAAAACCAATTTGGTCCGCCTGAAGTTATAAAGCGGTCTATTCTCGACCCGGAAGTTCGCTTTCAGTATTACAATATTGATAAAGCGACGGTTACCGTTTTCAATCACCAGGACCGTGTTGCAGGTTTCGTTGTCATCCCGATAGCCCCTGATTTCTTTCCTAACCAGCCTTATATTTCTTTTGCTCTTGATACAAGCCCGATGTCAGAGATTAATAGTGGTGACGGCGGCTTTTACCTCGACGCCAATAATTTAGTTTACTACGCAGAATCCCAGGACCTCGGCAAACAGTTTTTATTCTTACAACGCGTCACTGGCTTTGTGGAGTATGGCGGTCTGGAGCGTTCTTTAAGTGATACCAGAATTAGTCCCGAAAGCACGATTGAAGAAATTGACAGTTTAAATGAACTACTAACGGCGGGACTGGAAGACGAACTGGTCGAAGGGATTATGGTCTTCAGACAAGCACAACCACCAAACTTTTACGGATATACTGAGTTGGATCCTGCTTTAGTCACTGAGTCACTTCTCACTCGAATTGAGTTTGAAACCTATTTTGGAGGGATTTATGAATAATTATTTATTCACGAAGCCCACCAAATTCAATGCGATATATCTTGTTGTAAATTACTTTATGAAACCACATTGGGACTCCATGAAGAAAGGCGGCAATATCATGGACAACTTGATGAATTTTTTTTACTTACTTACCGTGTTTAAGGATTAACCATGAAAAAGCTCATTTTACTACTCCCTGTTTTAGCAGCAATTACTGCCTGTGGCTCTACGTCTAAAGGCGTAACAACAAAGAAAGAAACCCTGCTGACGCCAGATTGTGTTTATCAGGATGCGCCTGATAAGGCGGCTCCACTTTGGATTTGTGGTGTACCAGTTGAAGGTTATGCGCTGTCTCAAGTTGGGTTTGCAGAAAAGAAACCTTCGGCGACAATGACTACAGCGGCAGCTACCGCAGATGCCAGAGCGAAGATGTCATCTTACTTTGCGTCCATGGTATCTGATATGTTTTCTGAATATCAGAAATCAGTTAAAACAGACGAAACTTCGAAGAACATAATTGATACGGATATGGTACGTGAAACCGTTACCTCTATGACTCTTTTTGGCACTCGCACCGTGCGTACTATGACAAGTCCAACCGGCGGTCAGTACGTTTTATTGGCAATGGATGACATGACGTACAAAGCGAATCAGGAAAAAGTGTTCGCAGCGTTAAAAGATTCAGACGCTGAAATTAAGCAACTGTTTGAAAACGAACAGGCACGTGAGCGTTTAATGTCGATGATTAAAGTTCAGTAAGTTTATTTACAGGTGATGCTATGAAAACAAGGAAATCAAGTTTAATAAGGCAACTACCTCTTTTTGCGGGCGCCGTCATTTGGCTGACCTCGGTATGGGTTCCCACCGAGGCACAAACTACGTTAACCGCACAACAACAAGCATTTAAGGAGCGCCGACAACAGGAATTGGAGGCGTTCCAAATTCAACGAATGCAAAAATTCGCAGCCTTTAAAGCGAAACGAAACGCTGAAATGGCGGCATTTCGACAGAAACTGTTAGAACAGTGGGGTGAAGTGGATGTCAGTGATCAGGAAACAGTAGTCAACTATCCTGAACCAGAAGTAAAAACCATTGTCGATTTCGAAAACAAAAAAATTGTTGTAAATGTACTGCATGACGTCAATACCGAAGTGGAAAGCAGTCGTGTAGTAGCGGCGTTGGAAGCCCTTCAGCATCTAACACCTGAGGACAGTTCCGGACAGGGAACTGCAGTTAACATTTTAAAATCCTATGCTGCGAACGATACATTTGATGACCTGCCTTCACTGGTAGAAAGTGCCAGTGTAGAAGTCACGGAACCGGAAATCACCGACGAAGATATTGCGAAAGAAGAAGCGCTTTTTGCGATGCAACAACAACAAGATAGTGTTGCCTTACAAATGATGGCAGACAGGCTTTCGCAGCCCTCCCCTGAAGTTTCAAAGCTTCAGGGGAGATTAAGTAAAATGACTGAACGCACTGCGTCTATTTCGATCAATCAAATAAAGCGTAATCAGAGCAATCAGTCAGATAATCTGAAGAACAAACGCATTACACGACTCACTATTGCGATTAAGCCGAAGGAACTTGCACAACGTATAGAAGAAGTTAAACCATATGCCAAGCAATTCGCATCGGCATGGCAATTGCCAGTGCCACTGATTATTGCCGTTATTCATACCGAGAGCAGTTTTAACCCATTAGCAGTGTCACATATCCCAGCCTATGGTTTGATGCAGGTCGTGCCTTCTTCAGCTGGTATTGACGTAAATGAATTCCTTCATGACCAACGAGAACCACTTGCCAAAGAATACCTGTTTATTTCAGAGCAAAACGTTGAAGCCGGTTCTGCGTATCTGCACCTACTAAATAGCCGTTACTTAAGAAAGGTAGATAACCCTCTAAGCAGGCTTTATTGTGCGATTGCGGCATACAATACGGGCGTGGGTAATGTCGCAAGGGCGTTTAACAATGGAAAACCGAGTAATATGTCAGATGCCGTTGTTGATAAGATCAACACAATGAGCCCTGAAGCAGTCTATGACTTCTTAACGGCTAATTTGCCTTACGACGAAACCAGACGCTACCTGGTTAAGGTTAAATCCCGTATGGAAAAATATCAGAATATCTAAAAGGGTTGAGTTATGCGTCAGTGTCAATACAAGCAATGGTGTTTAGTGACCTGTTTGCTGTTTCCTGTTATGTCGTCAGCTGCAACAACAGTCAGTGCAACAAATACAGGAAGCAATGGTGAAGTCAGTCAGCATGGCTCCTTTGTCATGCAGAAACTGCTTGAGGACATGGGCCTGACGCTGAAAAACGAGGATAAAGAGGAGGCCATAGAAGAGGAAAAGCGTAAACCCGCCCCTATTCCTGAGCCCATTCCAAATCCTGAGCCTGAACCACAACCCGAGCCCGAGCCGCAACCCGAGCCCGAGCCACAACCTGTGCCCGAACCACAACCTGAGCCTGAACCACAACCCGAGCCTGAGCCACAACCCGAGCCTGAACCAAAGAAAAAGGGCTACGGCGATGATATCTATTCTGATATGAAAGGCGTCATGGACGGATTTAAACAGTCTTACCGGGATACGGTTGATCAATGGACAGATGAATATAACAAGGTTGTACGGAAATGGGGTATCGCTAAGCGTGAATACCGCCGTAAGGAAGAGCAGTACTTTAAAACGACATTCGATTTAGCGGCAACGCAACAGCCGTTAGCCTCCCCCATTATTGTCAGCAGTGCGAAACCGACCAATAAGCATCCATTAGATGGCATGGAACCGGGCGACTACTACATTATTCCTTCAGCAATGGATGTGCCGATTCGCGATCAGCAGCGACGCGGGACCTGTGCAGCGTTCACCGGAATTCGCGCAATTGAAACAGTACTCGCACAACACCCAGAGTATCTGCAATATCAGCTCGATCTATCGGAACAACACTTTTATTGGCTTAGTCGGCCGGAGTGTATAAAAGACGCCTGTACAACCGACAATAGTTCAGACGGTTCTAATTTCGATGTAGGTTTTATAAACACGTCGATAAATGAATTTTTCACCGCCGTTCGTCGGGAACAAGCCTGTCCGTATATTCCAGAGAGTGATCAAGCAAATCTGACCTATACCCCCCTTACCAATGCCTGTCTCCAGGAAGAACAAGGGTTGCTGCGCGTTTCTTCAATGGCGAGAAACTTAAATGTATCAGACATTTTAGGTGAACTACGCCAGAACCATCCCGTAGCGGCTGGCTTTACCCTGACCAAAAGCTATATGCAAACTAACGGGCTGGTACGTAGTAACGATCCTGTAAATTTAAGCGCGGCAAGCGGTATGCATGCAGCAGGACATGCCATGCTGTTAATTGGCTACGTTAAATTACCGGAGTCGATGCTGGAAGACGAAGGAAGATACTGTGCCATTATGGCAAATAGCTGGGGGGATGGTTTCGGTGCCGGCGGGTATGCCTGCCTTACGGAACAATGGATGAAAGACAATCTGATCCGAAGTGAAGAAGACCCCACCATTGGAATGCTAACAGCAATTCGCTCCGTTACGTTCGTTGACTAACCACCAAAGGATAGGGCTAAGCTGATAATTGCAGTTTAGCCCCGCCAAAATGTGGGTGAGAACAGAACCAACAGTGAAAATATTTCCAGCCGGCCAAATAACATAGCTACTACCAACAACCATTTACCTCCATCGCTAACGTCAGCAAATGTACCTGCTACTGAGCCAAGACCTGGGCCAAGGTTATTCAGGGTTGCTGCAGTGGCGGTAAACGCGGTTATGTTGTCTAATCCGGTAGCAATAAGCCCAATCATGATCACGACAAAGACAATGGCATAGGCCGAGAAAAAGCCCCACACCGCTTCTACAACTCTGTCAGGCATGGCCCGCTCACCCAGCTTTACAGAATAAACGGCTTTAGGATGAATTAGCCTGTCTATCTCACGTTTACCCTGTAAGAACAGCAGATATACCCGGATCACTTTGAGCCCGCCGCCGGTAGAACCGGCGCAACCGCCAATAAAGCTGGAGAAGATAAGTAATATAGGTAGGAATGAAGGCCAGTTTGCGAAATCTGTGGTCGCAAACCCCGCGGTCGTACTTATCGACACGGCCTGGATAACGGCCTGGTCCAATGCCTCTTCAGCAGTGTTGAACTGGTTGTGCATCACCAGCACCATAAAACATACGGTAATTAAAGCAGCCTGTATAAACAGAAACGCCTTTAATTCAGGATCTTGCCAATAGCCTTTAATATTTCTGCCGCTAGCAGCGGCATAATGCAGTGAAAAGTTCAGTGCCGCGATAAGCAAAAACACCGCACATATCGCGTTAACCATCGGACTAGCAAAATAGCCCAAACTAGCATCATGTGTTGAGAAGCCACCAATGGCAATGGTCGAAAATGAATGGCAGATTGCATCAAACCAATTCATTCCTGCCAGCCAGTAGGCTACGGTGCATGCCGTGGTCAGTGACAAATAGATATACCACAAGTGCTTTGCAGTATCGGCAATCCTCGGTGTCATTTTGGAGTCTTTTACCGGGCCAGGTGTCTCTGCCCGGTATAACTGCATGCCCCCAACACCCAAAATGGGTAAAATTGCCACGGCCAAAACAATGATCCCCATACCACCCAACCACTGTAGTTGCTGTCGATAAAACTGTACCGAATGAGGCAGGAAATCTATCCCTTCAATAACCGTAGCACCGGTGGTGGTAAGCCCTGAGAACGACTCGAAAAATGCATCAGTCACACTCATAGACGGCTGTTCAAGTAGTATAAAGGGAATAGCACCAAAGCTGGCCAGTACAGACCAAAACAAGACAACGATCAAAAAGCCTTCTTTTGCTCTGAGATCTTTTCTGTGTGTTCTATTTGGATACCAGAATGCGCATCCCGTGATGATACACAGAATAAAAGCCAGGAAAAACGGCAAACCACTACCGTCCTGATAGATCAATGACACGATGGCAGGAGGGATCATAGTCACAGAAAACAGGGCGACTAACAGCCCCAGGATCCGAATGATAGCGCGGTAGTGCATTATTATCGCTTTTTTCAGAGTGGTTTATGATTGCTGCCTACACTATATAGTGAAAGCAACAATCAACCAAATTTTGCTACTTTAAGGCGAGAACGGATTGCACCATCTTATCCAGACCCACACTCACTTCAAGTATGTTCTGGCCAAGCATATACGCGGGAGTTGTTACCAACTTGGCTTCCTGATCAATCACAACGTCCTCTACCGAACAATCCTGATGCTTGGCGCCAAACGCTTCCATGCCCGCAGCGGTTCCCTCATCATTACCAATGGTAACGTTGGTGCTGTTGCCATAAACCTTAGCGGCTAATGCGGGAGCGATGCAGGCATAAGCCGCCGGCTTTCCGGCTTCAGCAAAACCTTTACATACTGTCAGTACTTCGTCATTAAATATACATTCGGGCCCGTCTACGGCAAAAGTACACAAATTCTTCGCAGCACCAAATCCCCCCGGTAATACCAATAAGTCAAAGTCATCGACATTGCACTCTGATACCGGCTTGATATTTCCACGCGCTATTCGAGCGGCTTCTACCAGCACATTACGAGTCTCACCCTCAGCAACCTCGCCGGTGAGATGGTTAACTACGTGAAGCTGATTTACATCGGGAGCAAAACACTGATAGGTTGCGCCATGTTTTTCAAGGCTCAATAAAGTTAAGACGGCTTCGTGAATCTCTGCGCCATCGAATACCCCACTTCCACTTAATATCACTGCTGCCTTTTTCATCTTCTCGTCTCCAGACCAGGCGTTGACTGCCTTATGCTATTTACTTTTATAGAACTCTATTAACCTATAAAAATTTTATCAACCAATACTAGGAATTCTGATTAAGTATGCTAGATTAGTCGGTGACCTGAACACTGAGCAATTCTTGTACAGGTCTGTTATCCACAATAATATATGGAAATAACAAAGCAGGGTAGCTTCAAGTCTCTTTTTTATTTTTCCTTATTTTTCAATAAAATCTGCCAATATCATGGCGGCATTCTGATCGCGCGTTGCGATCTAAGATCACATTAGATCACAAACTTATCCACAACCTGATCCAGACTCGAGGTAGCGAATTAACCTGCGCTGTGGCATGCTTCCGTTCATTGCATAAATGAGAAGAAAATTGCTATGTCATCGTCTGAAAAACCACCATTTATCCTGGTAGATGGTTCCTCCTATCTGTTTCGCGCTTTTCACGGCCTACCTCCCCTTACCAACTCGAAAGGACAGGATACCGGGGCGATTTACGGTGTGATCAATATGCTCAAAAGCCTGATCAAACAGTATCAGCCAACACATATTGGCGTAGTGTTTGACGCAAAAGGTAAAACCTTTCGTGACGATATCTATCCGGAATACAAAGCTAATCGTCCGCCTATGCCAGAGGAACTAAGATCGCAGATTGCCCCCCTGCATGCGATCATCCGGGCAATGGGACTACCCATTATTATTGAAGAAGGCGTTGAAGCAGACGACGTTATCGGAACATTGGCGCGTCAGGCCTCTGAACAAGGTATCGACACGCTGATCAGCACCGGCGACAAAGACATGGCACAGTTGGTCAACGAGCATGTCACGTTAATTAACACCATGACGAATCAACTTATGGATGTTGAGGGAGTTAAGGAGAAATTTGGTATTCCCCCTGAGCTGATCATCGACTTCCTCGCGTTAAAAGGCGATAAAGTCGATAATATTCCGGGCGTTCCGGGTGTGGGTGACAAAAGCGCGCAGGGTTTACTAAACGGCATTGGTGGCATCGACGCTATTTATGAGAACCTGGACAAAATCGCAGAACTCTCCTTCCGTGGTGCAAAAACACTGGGCAAGAAGATGGCAGAATACGAAGAACAGGCCCGTTTATCTTACCAACTTGCTACCATCGATATTAATCTGGATTTGCAGCACTCCCCTACTACACTGGCACCCACTCCAAGTGATAATGATGCTCTGGCAGACTTATTCAGTGAATACGAATTTAAGCGCTGGTACGCGGAGGTAACATCCGGTCAGGTAGCGACAGCGCTCGAATCAGCCGGTAGTGAGCCTGAAGAAGCGAGTACCGATTCAGAACCGCAAACCAGCGAATCAATAGAAACCCACTACACAACCGTACTGGACGAACCAGCCTTCGAAAAATGGTTAGCGCTTATTCAAGAAGCGCCGCTGGTGGCATTTGACACAGAGACAACCAGTCTCGACTACATGGAGGCTGAACTGGTAGGTGTATCTGTGTCGGCCGAACCTGGCGTAGCCGCGTATATTCCGGTAGCACACGACTATCCGGGTGCGCCGGACCAGCTGAACCGCGAATGGGTATTAGATAAATTAAAACCCTGGCTTGAAAGCGCAGATCACAAGAAGGTTGGACAGCATTTAAAGTACGACAAAAATGTACTGGCTAATTACGGTATTACACTTCAGGGAATCGCTTTCGATACCATGCTGGAGTCATACGTATTAAACAGTACCGCATCACGTCACGATATGGACTCCCTGGCACAAAATTATCTTGGCGTACGTACAGTGCATTTCGAAGAAATTGCAGGCAAGGGCGCAAAACAGTTAACGTTCAATCAAATTGACCTGGATAAAGCTGCGCATTATGCAGCAGAAGATGCAGATATCACGCTGCGTTTACATCAAGCCCTGTGGCCTAAACTGCAGAATGAAGAAAGCCTGACAGGTATTTTAAGTGATATTGAGGTACCACTTGCTTCCGTACTGGCAAGAATGGAGCAGCAAGGTGTCCTGATTGACTCACAACAGTTACTTCAACAGAGCCAGCAACTTGCCAGCCGAATTGTAGAGCTGGAAAAATCCGTACATGACATGGCTGGTGAAGTATTTAACCTGGGTTCTACCAAACAGCTTCAGCAGATACTGTTCGAAAAGCTGGAACTGCCCGTTATTAAAAAGACCCCCAAAGGCGCCCCTTCTACTTCAGAGGAAGTACTACAGGAACTGGCGCTGGATTACCCGCTACCCAAATTAATTATGGAATACCGCGGCTTAACTAAGTTAAAAAGCACATATACCGACAAACTGCCGAAGATGATGAACCACCGCACAGGTCGGGTTCATACCTCTTACCATCAGGCCGTTGCCGCAACAGGCAGATTGTCTTCTACTGATCCGAATTTGCAAAACATTCCGATCAGAACCGAGGAAGGACGACGGGTTCGAAAAGCCTTTATTGCACGAGATGGCTATCAGATTGTTGCCGCCGACTACTCTCAAATCGAATTGAGAATTATGGCGCACCTTTCTGGTGATAAAGGACTGCTGGAAGCCTTCGCTCATGGCAAGGATATTCACCGTGCAACAGCGGCTGAAGTATTTAACGTTTCTGAGGAAGAGGTTACCGACAACCAGCGTCGCAGCGCAAAAGCCATTAACTTTGGTTTAATTTACGGCATGTCTGCTTTTGGTCTGGCGAAACAGTTAAATGTGAGCCGCCAGGAAGCCCAGGAGTATATGAACCTCTATTTTGCCCGCTACCCCGGCGTATTGTCTTATATGGACACTACCCGTGAGTTTGCAAAAGAGCACGGCTATGTAGAAACCGTTTTTGGCCGCCGCTTGTATTTGCCCGATATTAAGGCCAGTAATGGTGCTCGCCGTAAGGGCGCTGAACGCGCAGCAATCAACGCCCCCATGCAGGGCACCGCCGCAGATATTATCAAAATGGCCATGTTGCAGGTGGATGACTGGATTCAGAAGAGTCAGTCAGATGACGTGATCATGATCATGCAGGTGCACGATGAACTGGTGTTTGAAATAAGACACGATCACATTGACGAAAACATAGAGAAAATATCTGCAATTATGGAACAGGCAGCAGCCCTTTCCGTGCCGCTGAAAGTAGAAGCTGGCAAAGGTGAGAATTGGGAAGAAGCCCACTAAAACCGGTAAATATATTACGAAAAAGCGCTTTCCATTTGTTAAAATTTGTTTAAATCTCGCCTTATTTGGTAATTTTATTACACATTTGACTTGATTTTTTCGTGGCCTTAGGTACTCTTAGCCATGTAGGGTACAGAGGTGAGAAATCGTTTTTCAAACCTTTGATTTAAGCTCCGGCTATTGCTGGAGCTTTTTTTTGGCTGAAATTTAGTGAAGCGTTTAGATTAGTAGTACAGCATGTCCGTGAGGATTTCAGCTATCAATTTAGTGCGGGAGCACCTAAATCGGGAACCAATTTAAGGTAATTAAACCGCTAGGTCTCACGTGGAAGTTCATTCCGATTCAATTTTTTTCGAAAAAAATACTTCGTAACAGACTGTTTCAGAAGAACTTTTAAAAAAGTTTAAAAAAAGATACAAATAATCTGAACTTTCAGGTGTTTTACGTACTCTTAATATCGGTTTTTTTATGTGTTTTCTCTCAGTCCTTAACCCCATTCATTGAATGGGGTTTCTTTTTTTCAGCAACCTGAGAATAACAATGATTGAGTTAATCACTTTACAGAAAGCGTTACTCGTCAAAGCCAGCTTCAGGTGTTTCTACCCGTCCCAACCATTTATCTAATATAGATTCCAGTTCAGGTAACCCTTGTCGGTTAAGAGCAGAAAACGTATGTACGGTTACATCGCCCATAAAAGCTAAAGATGCATCTCGGGCCATGAGTAATTGCGCTTTCCTCTTACCGGACTTCAATTTGTCTGACTTAGTGAGAAGAGCGAGAACAGGTAATCCGGCATCGACCGCCCACTGAATTAAATCTTGATCGAGATCTTTAAATGGGTGGCGAATGTCCATTAATACCACAATGCCTTTCAGGCTCTTGCGCTTTTGCAGGTATTCGCCCAGTGACCGCTGCCACTTTTGTTTCATGGCTAATGGCACTTTGGCGTAGCCATATCCCGGCAAGTCGACGAGCCGACGATTTTCTTCCAGTTCGAAAACGTTTATTAACTGGGTACGCCCCGGGGTTTTACTGGTTCGAGCCAGGTTTTTCTGGCGTGTAAGGGTGTTAAGTGCACTGGACTTGCCTGCATTCGAGCGACCGGCAAATGCGACTTCAATACCGGTATCATCCTTTAAATGGGAAATATCCGGCGCGCTGGTAAAAAATGTTGCTTGGCTGTAATAACTCATTGCGTTACTCAAAAGTCAGTTCATCTGCTACATTGGTCTTAGTTCATTAGTAAACCGATGTAATTCCATAGTTTTAGCATGGAATAGGTTTTTCTGACGCGTTAAATGTGTAAAATACGCATGATATCACGTATATCAAGATGACCGTCGGATCCTTGTAAGAGAATTATTATGAAAAAACTGTGTTTGTTGGTTTGTTTAACCCTTGGGCTAACCGCTGCTGCTCAGGCAGAAGGTAACCCGGAAGCTGGTAAAGCCAAATCAGCTGTCTGTGCTGCCTGTCACGGACCTGATGGAAACAGCATGATCGAACTTAATCCTAAGATTGCCGGCCAGCACGAAAATTATCTGGTTAAGCAGTTAACTGAATTTCGCCTGGCGTCAAGCACCGGTGGAGCAGAAGGCCGTAATAACGCGGTAATGAATGGAATGGCTGCCCCACTGAGTGACCAGGATATTGCAGACCTGGCTGCTTACTTCTCAAGTCA
The DNA here is from genome assembly GCA_017794925.1 of Aestuariibacter sp. GTDB lineage: Bacteria > Pseudomonadota > Gammaproteobacteria > Enterobacterales > Alteromonadaceae > Alteromonas. The sequence goes on from CP051238.1 coordinate 706,942, forward strand.
GGAAGCAAAACCAGGTGCGACACCTGAAAACTTTGTTGCTCCAGGTGAAGCATTATATCGCGGTGGCGATGCCTCTCGCGGCGTTACTGCATGTATTGCCTGCCATGGTCCTCAGGGTAACGGTATGCAATTGGCAGGCTTTCCTGACATCAGTGGTCAACATGCTTCCTACACTGCAGCTCAGTTAAAAGCGTTTCGTGCTGGTGAGCGTCATAACGACATGAACGGTATGATGCGTGACATTGCCTCTAAGCTAACTGACGAAGACATCGAAATTCTGTCTAACTATGTTGCAGGCCTACACTAAGTCATTGATTAGCAGCGGTTGTTAATTTTTTGTAACACTCGCTGTTGTAATCTTGTACAAATGGTGTATCCTTATTGGCGTCGTGAAACCTGTTGTGAAACAGTCCGACTCTAATAACAAGAATATTTTATACAGGACGACTTATAAAGCGTCAGGAAGACCCAGAACAAAAATTTGCTCTGTAAACAAGAACAATAAGGGGAGCACTGCAGGAAGCCAGCCGCACAGAGAAGTGCACTAACGGGAGAGGTGTCATCTGACACTCATTTATGAAGGCGATGGTGTGATACCATCGCCTTTTTTATTGGTTGTCGAGAATGAAGTTATCTTGTCCACTTTGTAAAAGTCATCAAATCTACGGGTTTCACAAAGACAAGCGGCGCAACTATTATCGTTGTGAGCCTTGTGCTCTGGTGTTTGTTGACCCACTCAGCCTTCCCAAAGAATCGCAGGAACTGGCCGAATATCAGCTGCATGAAAATACACTGGAAGACGACGGCTATCTGGCGTATTTGCGCCGTTTGTTCGATTGCCTTTCCCCTCACTTATGTACCGACATGACCATGCTGGATTATGGCTCAGGCCCCTGCCCGGCCCTCGCCCATGTGTTTAGTCAGGCTGGATTCAATATGGATTGTTATGATCCTTTTTTTGGTCCAAAGACTATTCTGAACGACCGATACGATGTCATCACTGCCACAGAATCTATAGAGCATTTTCATACCCCTCATAAGGAGTGGTCGCATTGGATGACATTGCTCAAACCCGGCGGCTGGCTGGGGATAATGACAAAACGCGTACTGGATGTGCAACGCTTTGCCAACTGGCATTACAAGAATGATCCTACCCATGTTAGCTTTTTCTCGGTTGAGACATTCAGCTGGCTGGCCAAGACTCACAACCTAAATGTGATATTTCCCGCTAACGACATCGTATTGATGCAGAAGCCGGAGTGATATCAGGGTATAATGCGTACATTCACGCTTAATGACGAATACAAAGTGTATGGCTAAACAAAGAAAATCGCGCAAAGTAGGTTTAATCGGGGTAAGAAAGGATCCAGATTACGTTCATGAAAAATCTTCCGGTCGCGTTAAAAAGCACAAAGGCAAGGCGCCAGGCAGTCGCCATAATGTAGAGACGACGAAGTCTCAAACCAGTAGCGGCGCAGTATCCAAAGACCCTCGCCACGGCAGTAAAAAACCGGTGCAGCTGGTTAAGAGTCCGGTTAAACCGGCGCAACGCAAATATGCAACACCCGCTGAAGAATTAGCTGCGTTGGAAGCAGATGGTCGCTTGTCGGCGTTGCTAGACAAACTGGACGAAGGCAAGACGCTGACCGCAGAACAGCAACGCTATGTCGATGAGAAGATGGCTCGCCATCGCATCTTATGTGACCTCATGGGTATCCGTGATGACGAAGATGAAGACGACGATGATGATGATCTGGATGACTTCGACAAACTCGATTCAATCAACATAGACGACTACACCAGGTAACACGTAATGATGATGTGGTATGTGCTGGCCTCAATAGGTCTGTTAATTATTGCGGCACTGGGCGTTTACGCCGGCAAATTGTTATTCCAGTTACAAGCACAGACTAAGAAGCAACAGGCGGCGCGAGCGCAGCGTATGGAAACCATTTTCGAAAGTATCCATACCATTTCACGCGCTATGCAGCAGCAACAGTGTAATGTGTCTGAAGGCGCTATTCGTATCTGCCGGTTGTTTGCGGCCCTACCCGAGACAACACCAGTAGACTACAAGGCGAAGTTCCCGGCGATGCACGCATTGTTTGTTGAAGTCAGTGGTTTTGCTATTCTGGACGACCGCAAAGCGCTTTCCAAAAAACAGCGTTTTGCTGAAGACAAAGCGCGGGAAATTATTGAAGAGCAACACGAGTCTGTCGTGTTGCGTGAACTTCCCGCCATCATACAATATTGTGAAGAGCGTCAGCCCTCTCTGGCCAACTCGCAAATTTTGTTATAGCAATGACAGTCGATGGTGTGGTCGTTGACCATGCCGACGGCTTGCATAAAGGCATAACAAATCGTTTCCCCCACAAACTTAAAGCCCGCCTTTTTTAGCGCTTTCGCCATGGCTTTTGATTCCGATGTGGACGTGGGCGCAGTGCGGTAGTCCTCCCATCGATTCACGATGGTTTTATGATCGGTAAACTGCCAAATGAAATCACTAAATGACTGTGTTTCTGTAAGGGTCAGATAGGCCCTGGCATTCTGAATAATAGCCTTAATCTTAGCTCTGCTACGAATAATGCCTTTATTGGTCATTAACCTTTCCACATCGTCGTCAGTCATTGCTGCAACCTTCACAGGGTCAAACTGATGAAAAGCCTGTTCAAAGGCAGGCTGTTTTTTCAGTATGGTAATCCAGCTTAGTCCGGCTTGCTGACCATCCAAACACAACTTCGCAAACAGCTGCTGGTCGTTTAATTCAGGTCGCCCCCACACTTCATCGTGGTATTGTTGATAGATTGGATCATCCGATACCCAACCACAGCGTATAATTGTCATAAAGCCCTCCCAGGCCATATCAAACTGACTAAGATGTTTTGTGTAACGGCAGAATAACAAGCCAGTACTAAAAAAGCCCTAAAAATGGGCAATTCAGCCGATTAAATCCATCCTTAGGCCTACATTCACAGGCCTTCAGACTGTATACTAACCCACCTTTTAGTCATCAGTCAGTTATAGTCGTTAATGTATGCACAAGTACGATATTAAAACATTTCAGGGTTTGATCCTTGCCTTACAGGATTATTGGGCCAGACAAGGCTGCGTTATTATTCAACCACTGGATATGGAAGTGGGTGCCGGTACTTTTCACCCTATGACGTTCCTACGTTCTTTAGGTCCAGAGCCAATGAGTAGCGCCTATGTTCAACCGTGCCGTAGACCAACCGATGGTCGTTACGGTGAGAACCCAAACCGCTTACAACATTACTATCAGTTCCAAGTAATGCTTAAGCCTTCACCTGACAATATTCAGGAGTTGTACTTGGGCTCTTTGAAAGAGTTAGGATTCGATCCGCTGGTTCATGACATTCGCTTCGTAGAAGACAACTGGGAATCGCCGACACTGGGAGCCTGGGGTCTTGGCTGGGAAGTGTGGCTGAACGGAATGGAAGTTACTCAGTTCACCTACTTCCAGCAAGTTGGTGGTATTGAATGTAAGCCCGTTACTGGTGAAATTACCTACGGTTTGGAACGTCTTGCTATGTATATTCAGGGCGTAAACAGTATTTACGATCTGGTGTGGACTAACGGCCCTATGGGAACTGTTACCTACGGTGATGTATTCCATCAGAACGAAGTCGAGCAGTCAGCGTACAACTTTGAACACGCAAACGTAGACGCGCTATTCAACACGTTTGACGAATGCGAAGCGGCCAGCCAGCATCTGATTGAGCAAAACCTGCCTTTGCCGGCCTATGAGCAGGTTATGAAAGCATCTCATGCATTTAACCTGTTAGATGCACGTCACGCCATTTCAGTGACAGAAAGACAACGCTACATTTTAAGAGTCAGAACCCTGGCGAAAGCCTGTGCAGAAGCCTATTACCAGGCTCGTGAAGCACTTGGATTCCCGCTTTGCCAGAAGGAGCAGTAACGGTGCGTACCGAGAATTTATTAGTAGAATTAGGCACAGAAGAACTACCACCAAAAGCCCTGATGCAACTGGGCAGTAGTTTTGCCAATAATATCGAAGAAGCGCTTACTCAGGCAGAACTGTCATTTAACAGTGTGGTCTGGTACGCCGCTCCACGCCGTTTAGCCGTGCGTGTTGAAGCATTAGTAGACAGTCAACAAGACAAAGTCGTCGAAAAACGTGGCCCGGCTGTTGCCGCTGCATTCGATGCGGAAGGCCAGCCGACTAAAGCAGCTTTAGGCTGGGCGCGCGGTAACGGTATTGCCGTTGAAGACGCAGAGCGACTGACAACCGACAAAGGTGAATGGTTACTCTACAAAGCGTCGGTAAAGGGTAAAGGCATTGCAGAACTGCTGGAAGGCATAGTTACGCAAGCCGTCTCTAAGCTGCCTATTCCCAAGCCCATGCGTTGGGGTAATTACACTACGCAGTTTATTCGTCCGGTTCACACATTATGTGCACTTTATGGCGACGAGTTAATCGATATTGCCGTGCTGGGATTGAGCAGCGGGCGTACGTTGCAAGGTCACCGTTTCCATGGTGAGCCGCGTTTTGAACTGGATCACGCCGATAATTATTTATCAGCCATGCAGGATCATTATGTGGTTGCTGACTTTGCAGCCCGAGCCAGTGCTATTGAAGCGTCGCTAAACGAACGCGCTGCATCGCTGTCGCTTACTGCTGACTACGATGAAGACCTACTCAATGAAATTGCCGCACTGGTAGAATGGCCGGTAGTCATGCAAGCCAGCTTCGACGAAGTCTTCCTGGATGTGCCGAAAGAAGCACTTATTTACACCATGAAGGATGACCAGAAGTATGTGCCCTTGCTAAACAGCGATGGTAGCCTTTCCAACCAGTTCCTGTTTGTCAGCAACATCGACAGTCAAGATCCCAGCCAGGTAATTGGTGGTAACGAACGGGTTATCCGCCCTCGCCTGGCCGACGCCGAGTTTTTCTTTAACACCGACAAAAAGCAAACTCTGGCGTCGCGTTTGGACTCGCTGGATACCGTGTTATTCCAGAAACAACTGGGCACACTGAAAGACAAATCAGATCGCATTGCGTCTTTGTCTGGGTACATTGCGAGCGTTATCGGCGCTGATGAGCAGCAAGCAAACCGTGCGGGTTTATTGTCTAAAACCGATCTGATGACCAACATGGTTATGGAATTCCCTGACGTACAGGGTGTGATGGGTAAATACTACGCCCTCCATGACGGTGAATCAGACGTCGTTGCTAACGCTTTGTATGAACAGTATATGCCGCGCTTTGCCGGCGACGTGTTACCGTCGTCGTTGGAAAGTGCCGCTGTCGCGTTGGCCGACAAGTTCGATACTCTGGTGGGTATATTTGGTATTGGCCAGTTGCCTAAAGGCGACAAAGATCCATTTGCCCTGCGCCGTGCCGCAATTGGTGTGCTTCGTATCATTACCGAGAAATCTCTGGTTATCGATCTGGAAGATGTCATTGCCCGCGCTGTCAGCATCTACGGTGATAAGTTAACGAATACTGACACCCAAACACAGGTGGTTGATTTTATTCTGGGCCGCTTCAATGCGTTGCTGCAGGACCAGAACATCGAGATTGATGTGATTCAGGCAGTATCAGCGCGTCGTCCGACTCAACCTACTGACTACCTGGCGCGTGTTAAAGCCGTTGCTGAATTCAAGTCCAATGACGCTGCTGAAGCATTGGCGGCTGCTAATAAGCGTGTTGCCAATATCCTTGCCAAGAACAATGTGGAAGGTGATGCTAGTGTGAACAACGCTTTGCTTCAGGAAGCTGAAGAGCAGCAACTTGCAAGTGATATTGAAGCGATCAGCGACGGTATTTATAAAGCCGCTGGCGAACGTGATTACGGCTATGTACTAAACACGCTGGCCACCTTACGTCCAAGTATAGATGCGTTTTTTGACAACGTGATGGTAATGGCTGATGACGAAGCCGTAAGAGCAAATCGACTGGCGTTATTATTAGCCTTGCGAGAACTGTTCTTGACTACCGCTGACGTTTCTTTGCTGGCAAAGTAAATCACGGCTTAAACGCGTAATTTTAAGTTAGCCCGGAAGTAACGGTAATAACATACCACCGGGCTTACTCAACACAGTTTCGGAGTTGTAATGCAGAAACGTTGGTTATTACTCTCACCCTTGATGATTCTCACGGCGTGTTCTCAAACCTCACAATACCCCATTTTTACGCCACAGAAACCTGAAATAGTTTTCAGCGACTGGTATCTGCGCGGTGTATTTAACTGGTGGGAGGCCCAGCCTCGCTATCAACTCACCGCGTCAGCAAAGGGTTGGTATGTAGATGTAGAATTAATTGCGGACCAACAGCCTTACGACTTTAAGTTCTCCAACGCAACCTGGACTACCGAGCAGACTTGCGGCAGCAGTTACAAAGGTTATGCCGTTGCAGTTAATGAGGAAGTGATCCTCACCTGCGGCGAGTATGCTGAAAACCTGCAATTCACGCCGGGTAAAACGGGCACATACCGTTTTGCCGTAGAGGGCCAACGCTCAAGTGGTATTGCGCTGACGGTATCAAAATTACCCTGAAGCCAGCCGGCTTTTTTGGAATGTGATATTAACTGAAATATAAAAAAGCAGGCCTGTTGGTTACCCAACGGCCTGCTTTTATTTTTTCTGTCTCCTACTTTTAGCGCTAACCTATCTCACCGGATTAGCGTGCGCAGCTCCCCGAAAGATAGTGTTCAGGAACATCACATTGAGTCCATCAAGATAAGCACGTGATGTAGGCTCCTGGGTAAATGAGATGACCATCCCTCTTCCGTGCGGCTGATGAATTAAAAACGGTTTATAGGCCAGTTGGGGTTTATTTTCTTCCCATAAGTAACCACTGGCTAATACATTGTCTTTCGACGCAAACCAAGCGACGTTTTTGCCGCTTTCGAGCTTCACCGGTGCGTAGATGTCATTGCCATACACCATGCCCACAACACTCGGATTCACGCCAGCTGTTAACCAGTGTTCCTGATCAACTTCTACATTGGCCAGCACACCCGCCACGCTATCTGGCATGTCCTTGTCATTTTCAATGGCATCAATTAAACCGTCTTTTGATTCAATATGCGTCCCTTCTACCAGACTACCGTCTTTTGATGATTTGCTCTTTTCTTCACGGTACGCATATTCCCGCTTCGCATCGAGAAGACCAGCCGATTCACTGGCAGCCCACTGCGTTGCATTTGAAAGCGTAATTAGCACGCCACCACGGCTTACCCAACTTCCAATATTATCGGCGCCTGCTTTTCCTAAATCACGACTGTAATTACCTGAAGGCAGAATAAGTACCTGATACTGACTCAAGTCAGCCCAGCGCAACTTGTCAGCGCGTATGGCCGTAACCGGATAGTTGAACTGCTGCTCAATGACAAAGCGCGTATTACCCGCACTGAGAGAACTGGTAGGCTCATCCCAAGCCATGGCTATTTTCGGGGCAGTCATTTGGATAGTCTTATCGCTACCGAAGCTCGGCCCTTTGGTTACCCAACTGGTATCAACGCCTTCAATCCTTGCGCCGGTTTGTTCAGCAAGTGTTTGCATCAGCCCTGGCAACGTTGATTGGTTTGCGTGGCGCTCAATAACCAATGTACCCGCCGGGTAGTGTTTATCTCCCATGCTAAACGCTTCATCTGCGCTTTTAAGCGAAATACCCGCTTGCAAAGCAGCGGTTAAAAATCGCCCTGCAGCCATGTCTCCCCAGGGAACGAGATATGCCACCTTTGCGTCCGGATTGGTATACGGCTGAGTCAGTTTATCGTCGGCAGAAACAATACGACTCTCTACCTCTACGCTTCTTCCACAGCGTGCTGTGTCGATATTAAACATCAGAGGCAATGACCATCCCGTTACGTCGTAAATCTCGTCTCTGAGCTTTCTGGCGCGTCTACGCTCCTGCTCATCAATAAACGCTTTGGGCATGTCAACCTGTTGGGTAAATGTAGTCTTAACGAAACGACCTCTGGGTTGAGCGGTATCGATAATATACGCACCGGCCTGATAGCGTTCACCACAGGCTTTGAAAGCCTCGGTAGCCTGTTGCACCTTAACACCATGCTGGGCCATTAATGTTGCCAAGCGATGTGTTCCCGCTACGTCACGGGTATTTGGTAGGATAAAGGTACGCTCCTTCTTGTCCTTTTTACCCGCTTCAACGGCGTCTACCTGATAGTCATAAAAGTCGTTTAGGATTTTTTCTCTGTTTACCGCCGTTGCCTCTGCCGTGCTTATTGCGGCAACGAAATGACGTTGTACTGTATCGCGATAGTGCCTGATTTCGCCGGTACGGGTTTTGAAGATTTCACCTCGGGTAGACGCAACTTCATACGTTGCCGCCGACGCGCCATAGAATGTTGGCCAACTATCGCCATAGCCCGGATAAAAACCATCGTAGACTTCACGGGTAAAATAGCTAAACCCAAAATCATCAAAATGCTTAGCATTGTTCTTCCCAATAAGCACATTATTGGCTAGTTGGTCAGGCTGCATATGCGGATTAATAGGTTGAGCCGCAGGTACAAAGAAATAGCTGTCGTCACCCCCCATTTCATGCAGGTCAATAACAACGGTAGGCTTATAGTGATTTATTACTTTTACCCGCCCTGCTGTCTCTGGCTGTGTGATGGCTAGCCAGTCGCGGTTCATATCGAACAGGTAATGATTGCTTCGGCCTCGTGGCCAGGGTTCATTGTGCTCGGCACTTAACCGATCATCACTGGGGGCCAAACCGACTGTGGAGTAGTAACGGCTAACAAATCTTGCTCGGCCATCGGGGTTTTGCAGTGGGTCTATAAACACCAGTGTGTTTTCAATAATAGTCTTATTCACCGGGTCTTGCGGTGCGGCTAACAAGTGATAGGCAGTTTGCATTGCTGCATCCGTACTGCTGATTTCGTTACCATGGACACCGTGCTCTAACCACACGGAACTGGGTAACGAACTGATGAGTGACTTCGCTTCATTTTTACTAATCGTGTTTGGTGACGTCAGCTTTTGCATTTTCTCAGCAAAGCTATCTAAGTTTGCGATGTTTTCTTTACTGCCTATTACTGCATAGATGAGTGTTCGCCCTTCCCAGGTTTCAGCATAATTAAATAGTTTTATGTGTTCAGGAGCGGCTTTGGCCAAGGCTTCAAAATACTTAACCATGTCGCTATGGCGTGAAATTCGTTCTCCAATCTGGTATCCCAACACAGCCTCTGTTGTTGGAATTTGCTGACTGTATTGCGTACCCGGCCAGTATTCAAACTTCCCCGTGATGTGTGCAGGTGATGTTGTATTTTCTGCGTGTGTGTCTAATGACACACCCATTGTTACAGCAGTTAAACAGGCTGCAACCACAGCCTTATTTAAAGCACTTAATGTAGCCATAAGAGTTCCAAGTCGTTTTGTTTTTGATTATTTCAGGTATTTAAGCACGCTTAGAATGAGATGACTATGTCAGTAAAAGGTGCTTTTAGTAATGTGGTCGACAAAAAAAGCCCGACTGGGTAGTCGGGCTTTGATTAACATTGTTTATTACGCTTTGCTGCTACTAAACGCTATGCTAGACATCCAGGTTTTCAACGTTAAGCGCGTTGGCTTCAATGAAGGCACGGCGTGGTTCAACCTGGTCGCCCATTAAGGTTGTGAATAATTGGTCACAGCCAATTGCATCTTCAATGGTTACCTGCAGCATACGACGGCTTTCCGGGTCCATTGTCGTTTCCCAAAGCTGGTCAGGGTTCATTTCACCCAGACCTTTATAGCGCTGAATATACTGTCCGCGCTTCGCTTCGTTCATCAACCAATCCAGTGCCTGTTTAAATTGGCTCACAGGCTCTGTACGCTCGTTACGCTTAATATAAGCACCCTCTTCCATCATGTTATTGATGGCGTCGTTGAGTTCGCGTATACGCTTATATTCAGCTGATTCGATAAAGTCACGACCTAAGTTGTACTCATAATCGATTCCGTGCATGCGCATAATGATGGAGATATAGAATTCACTGCGCTCCTGGTCACGTTTGATTTCGAATTTGTACAGGGCACCATCTGTTTCCTGAGTAGCCAGTGCGTCTGTAAACTCGGTTGCGAACGCGCTCAGTGCCTCTTCATTATTTAAGTCACTAGTAGACAGCGTTTTGGTATAAATCAGTTTGTACCACAGGCTTGGTGGCATTACGCGATGCATGCGCGCAATCATCTTCTCAATGCCCTGGTACTGATTTACCAGACTTTCCAGTGCAACGCCTTTAATAGCTGGAGCACCTTCCGCTGTGTACAGTTCAGCGCCATCCACCGCTATGGACGTCAGGTAATTAGTAAGCGCATCATCGTCTTTCAGATACTGCTCTTGTTTACCCTTCTTCACTTTGTATAGCGGTGGCTGTGCAATATATACATATCCACGCTCAATGATTTCAGGCATTTGACGATAGAAGAACGTCAGCAGCAGCGTACGAATGTGAGAACCGTCCACGTCTGCATCGGTCATGATAATGATACTGTGATAGCGAAGTTTTTCCGGGTCATATTCATCACGTCCGATACCACAGCCTAGAGCAGTGATCAGCGTTGCGACTTCCTGCGACGACAGCATTTTATCGAATCGTGCTTTTTCTACGTTAAGGATCTTACCTTTCAAAGGTAAGATAGCCTGGTTTTTACGGTTACGACCCTGCTTAGCTGAACCGCCTGCAGAGTCACCCTCCACTATGTATAGTTCGCTAAGGGCGGGGTCTTTTTCCTGACAGTCAGCGAGCTTACCGGGTAAACCGGCTAAATCCAGTGCACCTTTACGGCGAGTCATTTCACGGGCTTTACGCGCAGCTTCACGAGCGCGGGCCGCGTCAATGATCTTACCAGCAATGATTTTACTCTCTGCTGGGTTCTCCAACAGGAATTCCGCCAGCTTTTCATTCATCGCGGTTTCAACTGCAGGGCGAACTTCAGATGAAACAAGTTTATCTTTAGTCTGTGAAGAGAACTTTGGATCTGGCACTTTCACCGATACAACTGCGGTCAAACCTTCCCGGGCATCATCACCACTGGTTGATGCTTTTGCTTTCTTGTTCAACCCTTCATTTTCCATGTAGCTATTCAGAGTACGCGTTAATGCACCACGGAAACCTGCTAAGTGAGTACCACCGTCTCGCTGAGGAATGTTGTTAGTAAAGCAGTAGATATTTTCCTGGAAACCGTCGTTCCATTGCATAGAGACTTCAACAGAAATACCGTCTTCTTTTTCACTTGAGAAATGAAATACTTTTTGATGAATTGGTGTTTTGTTTCGGTTCAGGTATTCAACAAAAGCCTGAATTCCACCTTCATAATGGAAGTGATCTTCCTTACCATCACGCTCATCTCTTAACTTGATGGACACGCCAGAGTTTAGGAATGACAGCTCACGTAGTCTTTTTGCAAGAATATCGTAGTGGAATAAGGTATCTGAAAACGTGTCGCTACTTGGCCAGAACCTAACACTGGTGCCGGTTTTGTCTGTATCACCAATAGCAGCTAGAGGCTGCTGTGGTACACCGTGCTGGTATTCTTGTTCGTGGGTTTTGCCAGCCCTGCGAATTGTAAGCTTTAATTTGCTAGATAGTGCATTTACTACAGATACACCTACTCCGTGCAAACCACCTGATACTTTATAAGAGTTATCATCGAATTTACCGCCTGCGTGAAGAACTGTCATGATTACTTCGGCAGCTGACACGCCTTCTTCAGGGTGAATCTCTGTGGGTATACCACGTCCATTATCCGATACCGATACCGAACCATCAGTGTGAATTTGTACGTTTATTTCGGAACAATGGCCAGCTAACGCTTCATCAATAGAGTTATCAACAACCTCGAATACCATGTGATGTAGACCGGTACCGTCATCCGTGTCACCGATATACATCCCAGGGCGCTTTCTTACGGCATCCAGTCCTTTCAGAACTTTAATACTGGAAGAATCATAACTGTTCTGTTCTGACATTTAGCTCTTACTCCTCGCTCACGTTACCATGTTCCACGTGAAACATTTTTTTGTCTTTATATTTATTCACAAATTCAAGTTGCTCTTGCTCAATAGCGGTGACAAATACTTGTGTCCCCGTTTCGATTAAGCCATCAATGAATCTTTCTCTTTTTTCTGCATCTAGCTCAGCCCCAATATCATCTAACAAGAAAATACCATGGCGCTGGGTTTCAAGCGTAAACAATTTAGTTTGCGATAGCTGTAATGCCGCCACCGCCATCCTTAACTGTCCTCGTGACAACAATTCTTGTGCCTGCATACTATTCACTTTAAACCTCAAATCAGCTTTGTGTGGACCGATCGAGGTGTGTCCTATTTTCAAGTCATAGGCTAATTTATTTTGCAAACTATCACTTAAGGAACGATCTTTTTCCCATCCCTTATAATACGAAATTTCTACGGAAAACTCAGGTAGAAATTGCGCACAAGTGCTATTAAATAACGGAATTAGACGTTCTACGTAGGATTTCCGCAGCAAATCGATGCGTTCACCCAATATGCACAACTGTTGGTCCCAATATGCAATCTGTTCTTTATCTATCGAGTGAGTGACGCTGACTTTTAACAATGCATTTCTATTTTTTAGTACTTTTGCGTATTGTTTCATGAGACCAGCATAAGATTGTTCCACGTGGAACAATCCCCAATCACAGAAACGCCGACGTTCAGAAGGAGACCCAATTACCAGGTCTGTACTCTGTGGCGTAAATAACTGGACTGGTAATAGGCTAACCAAATCACTCAGCCGATTAGAGTGTTCGCCATTTATGCTGCACTGAAACTGTTCAGACAAACTCCGCGTCAGACCAATCTTAGACACATCCCCTGCTTCATTTTCGCACTGAGCAAAAATAGTAAACGCATTAGAGTCACGTTGAATCACAGATTGATGCTTGTTAGTTCTGAAAGAACGTCCGAATCCAAGATAATGAATTGACTCAAGTAAGGAAGATTTGCCACTACCATTCTTGCCGACAATAATACTCAACGACGGTGATGGTGTTAGAGATGCTGAATTAAAATTACGAAAAGTAGTCAGCGCGAGTGACGTCAGTAACACAAACCGCTCCGACTAATTACACATGAAAAGAAGAATATAGTGGGACTCACAAAACAAAAAATGCCCGTTGTCATTGAATAACTCATTTCAAATCACAATGGGCATTTTGATACAGGATGATAAGTGCGGCCTGAATTACAGACGCATTGGCATGATGACATACAACGCTGCGTCGTCTGCGGCATCTTCAATTAACGCACTGGAATTAGCATCAGTCAGGTTAATTTTAACGTCATTCGATACCAGAGAATTCAGTACATCAATTAAGTAGGCAACGTTAAAACCAATTTCTAACGAATCACCTTCGTAATCGATATCTACAATTTCTTCGGCTTCTTCTTGCTCTGGGTTGTTGGCAGTAATTTTTAACTCACCAGAGGATATGTTAAGACGTACGCCACGGAACTTTTCGTTAGACAAAATAGCTGCCCGAGAAAACGCGTCTTTAAGAACGTCCTTTTTCGCAAGGATCACTTTGTCACCCTCTTTGGGTAACACTCTTCTATAATCAGGGAAACGACCGTCAACTAACTTACTGGTAAAAATAAATTCAGAGGAAAACAAACGAATGTGATTTGCTCCAATCTGAATTTTCAGAAGCTTATCGTCGTCTTCAATTAAACGCGAAATTTCAAGGACACCTTTACGCGGGATAATTACCTGACGGGCTGACAGCGTCGCTTCAGCGTATTCCATCCGGCATAATGCAAGACGGTGACCGTCTGTTGCTACGGTGCGAACCAGATGCTCTTCAGTTTCTAACGACATACCGTTCAGGTAATAGCGTACATCTTGCTGGGCCATTGAGAACTGCACACTATCGATGAGTCGCTTAAGGTTGGCGCCAGATACTTCAAACTCTAACTCACCTTCCCAATCCTCAAGATTTGGGTAATCACTGGCTGATAGAGTCGAAAGTGTATAGCGACCACGTCCGGCACGAATTAACGCTTTATTGCCATCTAATGAAAAATTGATTTCTGTGCCTTCAGACAAGCCACGACAAATATCGAATAACTTTTTAGCCGGAACCGTAATTTCACCTTCAGCGAAATCACCTTCTAACTTGATACTAGAGATCAATTCAACCTCTAAATCCGTGCCTGTTAACCATAGTGCGCCTTCACTTACCTTGATAAGTACATTAGACAATATAGGCAAAGTGTGGCGTCGTTCAACAGCACCAGAAACTAGTTGTAATGGTTGTAAGAAATTTTCCCGGCTGATGGTAAAGTTCATCGAATTCTTATCTCGCCTTTGTTAGTGATAGATTTAAGAAGACAGTGTTCTGATTAAGTTTTTATAGTCTTCTTTTATATCATGACTCTCTTCTTTTAGCTGCTCTATTTTGCGACAGGCATGCAGCACAGTAGTGTGATCCCTGCCACCAAACAAATTACCTAATTCAGGTAAACTGTGGTTGGTTAATTCTTTAGCCAATGCCATTGCAACTTGTCTTGGACGAGCAACACTCCGGCTACGTCGTTTTGACAGAATATCAGAAACCTTTATTTTATAGTAATCAGCCACGGTTTTCTGAATATTATCTACCGTTACCAGCTTTTCCTGCAGAGCAAGCAAATCACGAAGTGCCTCACGAACAAAGTCGATAGTGATTGGGCGACCAGTGAAGTTTGCATTCGCAATAACCCGGTTTAGTGCCCCTTCCAGTTCCCGAACATTTGAGCGCAAACGTTTAGCAATAAAGAATGCGACTTCGTTAGGTAAATGAATATTGTTTTCTGCAGCCTTTCGCATCAAAATCGCAACGCGCGTTTCCAGCTCAGGCGGCTCTATTGCAATAGTGAGACCCCAGCCAAAGCGGGACTTTAATCTGTCTTCTACCCCATCAATTTCTTTTGGATAGCGGTCTGATGTAAGAATGATTTGCTGGTTACCTTCCAATAACGCATTAAAGGTATGGAAAAACTCTTCCTGAGACCGTTCTTTATTTGCGAAAAACTGAATGTCATCGATTAACAATGCATCGACAGAACGGTAAAACCGCTTGAAGTCCTCAATGGCGTTGTTCTGCAACGCTTTAACCATGTCTTGTACAAAACGTTCTGAATGCATGTACACAATTTTGGCATCTGTGCGATTGTTCATGATGCCATTGCCTACCGCATGCAATAAGTGCGTCTTACCTAAACCCGTACCACCATAAATAAACAGTGGATTGTAAGAACCGCCTGGATTGTTCGCTACCTGACTCGCCGCAGCCCGGGCAAGTTGGTTACTTTTACCCTCAACAAAATTATCGAACTGATAATTCGGATTAATATTACTCTTGTGGCTGACACCCTCAGGAATAGGCACAACAGTTGCTGTTGAAGGTGGTTTAGGCACGGGTTTTGGTTGAATAGGCTGCGAGTGCGTAACAGCCTGAAAAGGCGGCTCATTACGAACAGGTTGAGACGCTGAACTTACAGCACTATTTACCGCAGACAGGGGTTGTCTCGGCGCTGGCGGCGTTGCCGTCATTGAGGAGCCCGAGGCACCAGGTACACCAGCGCCCGCTGGACGCCGCTGCACTACTTCGAAGCGCAACTGCGGTGCATCATTTCCGGCGAACTCTGTAAATAGCTGATTGATTTTATCACGATACTTTTCACGTACCCAATCAAGGATAAACCGATTCGGAGCATATAAGGTAACAGCAGTGTGGTCCTGTTCCGATGTGAGCGGTCTTATCCACATCACAAATTGCTGAGTCGGCAGTTCCTGGCGCAATCGCTCCAGACACTGATTCCATAAAGACATATTATTATTATGCTCCGTTATAGCTTAGGGCTTTTATTTATTGATTTTCAGAGTTTGTTTCTGTGTTTGGTATTACGAGAAAAACGATCTACGTTAATGACGCTTTTTGGCAAAATTCGTAATGTTTGCGTACAGCCTGTGGATTATCTTACTTATTCGATCCAAAGTAAATCCGGATCGTAAATAATATTACCAACAATTAACCTATCCTCATGTAAAATATATAAAAACTCCCAAACACCCATCAGATCGCAAATTTTTGATCCATGATCCTGTATAAGTGATCAGTAGTGGATCACAATAAGATCCATGCCAGAAATAACAAATATTTTTGCAAATCTGTGGATAATTTAACTTGACTATCAAGTTATTCACAGAGTGTGAAAATCAATGATGAACCAGTGAACAAAATAAACTGCATATTTGGTTAATTTAACTGCGGTTGGCATTGACATAAGCCCTTTAGATCTCTAGAATTCAGCGTCCTTTTGCAGTGCGATAGATTTTTATCGTGATGTGATAAGTATGTTTAACCACGATAAGTGAGACTTTGGTCATGAAAAGAACATTTCAACCGAGCAACCTAAAGCGTAAACGCTCTCACGGTTTCCGTGCACGTATGGCGACTAAAAATGGTCGTAAAGTACTTGCAGCCCGCCGTGCTAAGGGTCGTGCTCGCCTTTCTGCTTAATGGTATTTACCAAAAGTGGGCGAAAATCAGTTTTCCAGGGAGTTAAGGCTTCTTACTCCCTCCCACTTTAAATTTGTCTTCGACAACGCTACTCCCGCAGTTTCTCCAACATTTACCGTTCTTGGTAGAGTTAATCAGCTCGAACATCCTCGCATTGGCATTACTTTAGCCAAGAAGCGTATTCGCAAAGCAAATCAGCGAAACAGAATAAAACGGCTTATTAGAGAAAGTTTTCGTCATCGCACCCAACAGCTACCCAATATTGATATAGTGGTGGTTGGTAAAACCGGCGCAGATAATTTAACCAACGATGAAATCTATGCGGTACTGGACAAGTTATGGAAAAAGCTCGCAAAACGCTGCAATTCGCATTAATTGCGATTCCATTACTTATCATTTATTTCTATCGGTGGTTTATTTCTCCACTGCTAGGACAGCGATGTCGGTTTCATCCCAGTTGCTCGGTATATGCATTAGGCGCATTAAAAACACACGGATTGTTAATTGGCGGTTGGTTATCTATCAAACGCATATTAAAATGCCACCCTTTGCACCCAGGTGGATACGACCCAGTACCCCACAACGAACATAACAAACACTCAAAATAAAGAGCCCAGTATGGAATCGCAACGAAGTATTCTCATTATTGCACTCGCGTTTGTCAGCTTTTTACTCTGGCAACAATGGAACGAGGACTACGGTCCGAAGCCTGTTGAACCGATTGCTCAAGACACCACACAAGTAGCAGCCGGCGTGCCTTCAGCCAGTACATCTGTTCCTTCAACAGGAAGTGACGATGTGCCACTGGCACTGAGCGATGATGTACCTGCGGTGCAAGCTTCAGCAAGTGCCTCGCAAAGCACTATCACAGTAACAACAGATACTCTGGACCTTACCATCAACCTGGTTGGCGGTGACGTAGTAGAAGCCGATTTGTTGAAATTCCCAGTTACACAGGACTCTGACGAGCCTTACAGCTTGCTTCGCCCTGCGAACGGACTGTATGTAGCGCAAAGTGGATTGGTTGGACGCGATGGTCCGGACGGTAACGCTTCAGGCCGCCCGTTGTATCAGGCATCATCGTCGCATTTCGATCTGAAAGGTGAATCACTGTCTGTTCCATTAACCTGGTCAAGCAATGCCGGTATCAGCGTAACCAAAACCTTTACGTTTTACCGCGACCGCAATGACGTGAAGGTTGAATACACCATTACCAATAATTCTGGTCAGCCTGCTCAGTTCGAACAATACGCTCAGCTAAAACAAACCACCGCCGAACAGAAAGGCGGAAACATGTTTATGCCAACGTATCGTGGTGCTGCCTATTCAACTCAGGACGACCGCTACAATAAATACGGTTTTGACGACATAGAAGACGAAGCACTTCGCGAAACCACAGTCGGTGGTTGGGTTGGTATGCTGGAGCACTATTTTGTTTCTGCGTGGGTTCCTCCACAAGATGAAACAAACACCTTGTACAGTCGCATGGTCAATGGTCAGTATGCCATTATCGGTTACAAAGGTGTTTCAGCAACGGTTGAGTCAGGTCAGGCACTGACGTTAAGCAGTACCTTGTATCTTGGTCCAAAAGATCAGGACAGACTGGCAGAACTTGCTCGCGGCCTGGATTTAACTGTGGACTACGGTCCACTGTGGATGATTTCCAAGTACCTGTTCAAATTGCTACAGATTCTGCATGATTTGGTTGGTAACTGGGGTGTTGCAATTATCCTGATAACTATCATCGTCAAAGGCGCCATGTACTGGCTCACCAAGAAGCAGTATGAATCCATGGCAAAAATGCGCAATTTAGCGCCTAAGATGCAACAGCTTAAAGACCGCTATGGTGATGACCGTCAGAAAATGTCACAGGCAATGATGGAACTGTACCGCAAGGAAAAAGTTAACCCGATGGGTGGCTGCTTCCCACTGCTATTACAAATGCCGATTTTCCTGGCGTTGTACTGGGTATTACTGGAGAGTGTGGAATTACGTCACGCAGGCTTTATTCTTTGGATCACTGATTTGTCGGTAATGGACCCTTACTTCGTACTTCCGGTGTTAACAGGTGCGAGTATGTGGATGCTGCAAAAGCTGCAACCCACTACCATGACCGACCCAATGCAACAAAAAATCATGCAATGGATGCCCGTGATGATGAGTATCTTCTTCATCTGGTTCCCGGCGGGTCTGGTACTTTACTGGTTAATCAGCAACGTGATCACGCTGGTACAGGCTAAAATGATTTATGCCTCTATGGAAAAACGCGGTATTAATAAATAAGTACACCTGCGTCATCCATTTATCCACAGTATCTGTATGTACTGCAGATACTGTGAACGAGCCCGCCTTTGCGGGCTTTGTTTAATAAGAAGGAAACCCTCATGCCATCATTTGATATTGTGTCAGAAATCAATATGGAAGAAGTCAGAAACGCTACCGAAAACGCAAACCGCGAGTTATCGACGCGCTTTGATTTTCGTGGTGTAGAAGCTGAGTTTGAATACAAAGACAAGCAAGTCACCATGCATGCACAAGCCGAATTCCAGTTACAACAAATGGAATCCATGTTCCGCAATGCATGTGCCAAGCGCGGTCTGGATACAGCCTCAATCGACTGTAAACCGCACACGCAAACAGGTAAGAACTGCCGTCAGGTTATTGCGTTTAAAGAAGGCATTGAACAACCGATTGCCAAGCAAATCGTTAAGCTGATCAAAGACGCGAAAGTAAAAGTACAAACGGCCATTCAGGGCGATCAGTTGCGCGTGACCGGCAAAAAACGTGACGACCTGCAGGAAGCTATTGCGTTAGTAAAAGGGGCTGACCTCGGCCAACCTTTCCAGTTTAATAACTTCCGCGATTAATTCAGTATGCAGACTACTCACACCGACACCATAGTTGCCCAGGCTACGCCGCCAGGCCGCGGCGGTGTGGGTATTATCCGCGTATCCGGTCCTAAGGCCCTCGACGTAGCAAAAGCACTGCTGAATGTAGAGCTAACGCCACGTATTGCGACTTACACTGGATTTTACGATGCCAATCAGGATGTCATCGACCAGGGCATTGCACTGTACTTCAAAGCCCCCAATTCCTTTACCGGTGAAGACGTCGTGGAATTTCAGGGCCATGGCGGTCCGGTTATTATGGACATGCTGCTGGAAGCCATTCTGCAAATTAAGTCGGTCAGACTGGCGCGCCCCGGTGAATTCAGTGAACAGGCATTCTTAAATGACAAACTGGATCTGGCCCAGGCAGAAGCGATCGCCGACTTAATTGATGCCAGCTCCAAACAAGCTGCGAGAAGCGCAGTGCGGTCGTTACAGGGTGATTTTTCAAAACACATTCACACCCTGTCTGAAGCCATCATCCACCTTCGCATGTACGTTGAAGCAGCCATTGATTTTCCAGACGAGGAAATCGATTTTCTGTCTGATGGCAAGGTCACCCAGGATTTGGCCGATATTATTCGCGACGTCAATCACATTCGCGAACAAGCCAAACAAGGTACCCTGCTCCGCGAAGGTATGCAGGTGGTCATTGCCGGTCGTCCAAACGCCGGTAAATCAAGTCTGCTCAATGCCCTGGCAGGCAGGGAAAGCGCCATCGTTACTGATATTGCCGGCACTACTCGCGATGTGTTGAAGGAACACATCAACGTAAACGGTATGCCTTTGCATGTTATCGATACGGCAGGGTTACGCGATAGCCCGGACAAGGTCGAGCAAATCGGCATAGCCCGGGCCTGGGAAGCCATTAACGATGCCGATCGGGTATTGTTTGTGGTAGACAGCACCACATCGAGTGATATCGACCCATACCAGATTTGGCCAGAATTCATGCAACGTTTGCCTGCAGGCATGCCGGTGACGGTGATCCGCAATAAAGCAGATATTTCCGGCGACAATGTTACGTTGCAGCAGGTAGATACCCCGCACGGCCCTTTCAGTGTTATTGCGCTATCTGCCAATACCGGACAAGGCGTGGAACTGTTACGCGATCATTTGTCGCAAAGCATGGGTCTCGACACCACCACCGAAGGTCAGTTTATTGCGCGACGCCGCCATATTGATGCCATCGACAATACCCTTGAACATCTGCAAATCGGTGAACAACAGTTGCATGACAACCTGGCCGGCGAGTTGCTGGCAGAAGAATTGCGACTAGCGCATCAACACCTCAGCGAAATTACCGGCGAGTTTAGCTCCGACGATTTATTGGGGCGTATTTTCTCATCGTTTTGTATCGGCAAATAATCGCCTCATTCACAAAGCCTGCTAAACAAAATAGCAGGCTATTGATATACTCCCGCCATTATCTAAGACGACAAACTTGTTTATCAGGAGTTCTATGGATCGTCATTTCACCCTGCTGGTTGGCTCTGTATTAGGCGCCAGCGAATATGTTGCCGACGCAATAGCAAATCTTATCCGCGAACGCGGCAACAAAGTCAGTGTGCTGTTGGAGCCAAATATCGATGATATCGACGACGACACCACCTGGATTATTTGTACCTCAACACACGGTGCTGGCGATTTACCCGAAAACATTCAGCCTTTTGCTAAACAACTGGAAGATGAAGATCTGTCAGATGTGGAAGCGTTCGTCATTGGCCTGGGTGACAGCAGCTACGATACGTTCTGTCACGGCGCTATGGCAATGGAAAAACTGCTGAATGACGGTGGAGCAAAAGTCATGTCTGAACCCCTGTTAATAGACGTGCTGCATCACCCGATTCCTGAAGACAAAGCCATTGAGTGGTTCGAACCTATTCTGGATACCCTGGACTGATGTATACCCAGGCCGAGCTCAACGCATTAACATCACCGCTGTCAAACGACGCGCGTGTACTGTATTGCCTCGGCTTAAGACCTACGGTAAACACCAATACGATGGTCAGCGCCCCACTCCAGTACAAATCGCTGCTAACGCTGGTAAATGGCAATTCGAACGATGGTCCCTTTACCCGGGGACGTGATATCAATCAGCTTATTGAACAATTGGCACAAGCAGGGCTGGTCTCTCTTCCAGAATCGCTGTCTTTTGAGGCATCACTGAACGGCGAGCGATTGCTGTTACCCCTTACGCATGAGCAACCAGAGTACGCCTCACTGCATCAGCAACGACATGCTATGCACGCTAACTGGCAGCCTCAGACAAACGTATTTAATGAGTTAGCCAACCTGATTGGTCTCATCGATACCCACTACGAACAGGAAGACACCGGCGAGTTTGTCGCGTACTGGTTAGGACGACCAGAAGTGGTATTGAGTGCCTATCAATGGACCCAAAAGTTCGTACATTCACTAAAAACCCGTCGCACTGCCAAAGGCTACCAGGCAGTGAAGAAAGTCGGCAATCAGATCGTGAAAGTTGAAGCAGGCATTGAAGCCGACGATAATGCGCGTAAACTGGTGGCTAAATATGCCAATAAATCTAACAATCGTTGATCGCTATGGATTCATTTAAAGACAGATTAAATTCACTCGCTAAAGCACTGGGTAAACCCGTGCCCAATGAATCTGAATACATTGATTACAAGACCTTACGCAAAGACTACGAAGCAAAGGCGAATCAGGAAATAAATCAGCTTCAACAGCAAAGTAAGCGACAGCGTATCGACGCCCTGCACGGCCGTTCTGACCTGAACCCGCGCTGGACATTCAACAATCTTATTGAAGACAGCGACGACGTTATAGAGGCTGTGAGCATTGCACAGTCGTTTATTGCCGCACACGAAGACAGAGCATGGCGGGAAGCCGGTTCGCATATGATGATCTTTTATGGTGATTACGGACGAGGCAAATCCCATATTGCGGGGGCCATTGCGCATCAGCTTATTGAACAGTTTGAGATCACGGTGTTGTACCGACAGTTATCCAGTTTGCTGGAAATGCGCTACGCCGCTTATGATTTCAGCGCTCAGGACAATATCGGCCAGAAATTCCGTGAAGCCAATCAGGAACTGCTTGATGTGGACATGCTGATCCTCGACGAAGTGTGCGTAAATGAAACCGTTTTAAAGAAAAACGCACAAAGCTGGCTGGGTAATCTGCTTAGGCAGCGCCTGGTTAACAAGAAAAATTGTATCTTGATCACCAACCACTCTCTGGGCGATCTGGAACATGCACTTGGCCGTTACTGCTTTGAATCGATCAAGGAATACGATACCTATAAGGTCAAATTTTCAGGACCCAGCCGCCGTACAGGTCTAACGCTGGACGACGAAGACCTCAGTCCTAAGCAACAGTATCAGCCTAACCAAGTGCGCTAAGATTAACTACGCTGATACTACCTACGTTTAATCAATCTCCAGGCCCCAGACACTCTTCTGAGCGTCTGGTGGGCCTCAGTTCCATTCTCACCAGAAAAACATGCCAGCTCCATTATTTACTGGGTCTGACAGCTATTGAACAAGCAATACTTTTGTAAAGATTAATATCTCCCTTTTTGTATCTACCCAACTACAACTATCACTTAAATCACAGTGAACTCAGTTACTACAACAATAAAATAATCACTTTCTGGCAATAAACCAGCGTTTAAAAAGTCACTAATTGCAACACAACATCGCCATTCTTAAAAATGTTGGTAAACCAAAGACGATCTGATCTCTCGATCATTCCACTCTGATCTGAATAACTCTTTTCCACACTCAGATCGCGCTACACACCGCGTAATATCGATATTGTGCGATCTGATCACTGATCTATTCAACAACTTATCCCCAACTAGATCAAAGCTAGATCACTGCTGTGCATAACCTCTGCAGACTAGTTGTGTACAAGCTTTGATCTCTGTTTTGATAAGATCGGGGAGTAATCTGATTGTGGATAAAAGCGCCCCTTATACACAGGATCACACTGTACTTGTGATCGGGGTATTCCAGATCTTATTGATCGCGTAACAATATGTAATTAAATGGGAAAAGGCGGTTATACACAGATCTGGCCTTGCTATATAAATATAAAAATAAAAGATCTATACAGATCCTTTCTAATAGATAGCCGATCGTGTTCTTGCATCACACAGAAAAAATGAAGAAAATTTAACCGTTTTCTTTATGCAATAACTCAGCTAAAATACGCGCCCTTTTTTCCCACGCTATGTTACGTAATTAGTGAGGTTACAATGTTTTATCAACAAGATTATGACGTCATCGTTGTTGGTGGTGGTCATGCAGGTACAGAAGCCGCATTGGCAGCTGCACGCATGGGCGTTAATACCTTGCTGCTTACACACAACATAGAAACGATTGGCCAAATGTCATGTAATCCTGCCATTGGTGGGATCGGTAAAGGTCATTTGGTTAAAGAGATCGATGCATTAGGCGGCGCTATGGCACTGGCGATCGATCAGGGTGGGATCCAATTTCGTACACTGAATTCAAGCAAAGGCCCAGCCGTTCGCGCAACCCGCGCCCAGGCTGACCGTAGCCTGTATCGCCAGGCAATCAGAACCATTGTTGAAAACCAACCGAATCTGACATTGTTCCAACAAAGTTGTGACGATCTGATCGTAGAAAACGATCGCGTATGTGGTGTAGTAACCCAAATGGGGCTGAAATTCCGTGCTAAAACCGTGGTATTAACGGTCGGTACGTTCCTTGGGGGCACGATCCACATTGGTCTGGAAAACTACAAAGGCGGTCGCGCAGGTGATCCGCCATCCATTGCCTTGGCTGAGCGTTTACGCGCCCTGCCGTTCCGTGTGGACCGACTGAAAACCGGTACGCCTGCACGACTAGATATCCGTACATTGGATTTCAGTGTGATGCAGCCGCAGCCTGGTGACGATCCTGCTCCGGTGTTTTCATTCATGGGTAACCGTGACATGCATCCACGTCAGATCCCGTGTTACATAACGCACACCAATGAACAAACCCACGAGATCATTCGCGGTGGTCTCGACCGTTCGCCCATGTACACCGGCGTTATTGAAGGCATTGGGCCGCGTTATTGTCCGAGTATTGAAGACAAAATTAATCGCTTTGCCGACAAATCTTCGCATCAGATCTTTGTTGAGCCGGAAGGACTAAACAGCGTTGAGGTATACCCCAATGGTATTTCAACCAGTTTACCGTTTGACGTGCAAATGGCATTGGTTCGCTCTATTCGCGGATTTGAGAACGCACATATCATTCGTCCCGGCTACGCCATTGAATACGATTTCTTCGATCCGCGTGACCTCAAGCAAACGCTGGAAACCAAATACATCGACGGCTTGTTCTTTGCCGGACAAATCAACGGCACCACCGGTTATGAAGAAGCCGGTGCGCAAGGGTTAATTGCCGGTGCTAACGCTGCGTTACAGGTACAAGACAAAGATCCAATGATCCTACGCCGCGATCAGGCCTACATGGGTGTACTGATTGACGATCTGGCTACCATGGGGACTAAAGAACCTTACCGTATGTTTACCAGTCGTGCTGAATACCGGTTGTTGCTGCGTGAAGATAACGCAGACATACGCTTAACTACCCTAGGCCGTGAAGCCGGGCTGGTGGATGACGCTCGTTGGGCATCATTCAATGCCAAGGTCGAGGCCGTTGAGCAAGAACAACAGCGTTTACGCGGTCAATGGGTGCACCCGGATCACAAAGCGGTGCCCGCGCTCAATACCTTGTTGAAAAACCCGGTAAGCCGTGAACATTCGCTGGAAGAATTAATTCGTCGCCCTGAAATGACGTATGCCGCACTAATGAACATTGAAGGGATTGGGCCTGGTCTGGACGATCCGATTGCCGCTGAGCAGGTTGAAATCCAAATCAAATACGCCGGGTATATCGCACGCCAGCAGGATGAGATTGCTAAGACCCAGCGACACGAAAATACGTTGTTACCTGCGGATTTTGACTACAGCAAGATTTCAGGTTTATCCAATGAAGTGGTAGCTAAGCTTACCGACGCGCGACCGGAAACCATTGGCAAAGCGGCACGTATTTCCGGCATTACACCTGCAGCCATTTCGTTATTGCTGGTGTACTTGAAGAAGCACGGTTTATTGCGCAAACACGAAAAGCAGTCCGCATAAATGAGTATTGATCATCAGGTTTTACATCAGATCCTGTCTGACGGTTTATCGACAATGGATCTCACGCTTACCAGCGAACAACAGCAAAAATTAATTGATTACGTTGCGCGTATACACAAGTGGAATAAGGCGTTCAATCTGACTTCTGTGCGCGATCCCGAGCAGATGATGGTGAAACATATCCTGGATTCCCTCGCCGTCGCGCCCCACATTGACGGTGAAAACCTGATCGATGTGGGTACCGGACCCGGTTTACCCGGTATTCCGTTGTCGATTGTGTATCCGGAAAAGCACTTCACGTTACTCGATAGCTTGGGCAAGCGTGTGCGTTTCATGAAGCAATGTGCGTTCGAGATGAAGCTGGATAACATTACGCCAATACAAAGCCGGGTTGAAGCGCATCAGCCCGAGCAGTACTATGATGCTGTGCTGAGCCGTGCTTTTGCGTCGTTAAAAGATATGTTGCACTGGTGTCAGCATCTGGTAGATTCAGAAGGTAAGTTTCTGGCTCTGAAAGGCCAGTATCCGGCAGAAGAAATTGCAGAGCTGGGCGATAATTTTGCTGTTACACACTCTGTAAAGCTTACCGTTCCTGGTCTGGAGGGTGAGCGTCACCTGCTAACCGTGCAAAAATCATAACTGGGATTAACCGTGGCTAAAGTCATTGCTATTGCAAATCAGAAAGGTGGTGTTGGTAAAACCACCACAGCGGTCAACGTTTCCGCGTCAATGGCGGCGACCAAGCGCAAGGTATTGTTGATTGACCTGGATCCTCAGGGCAACGCTACGATGGGAAGTGGCGTAGACAAGTACGATGTGGATGCCACCAGTTATGAACTCTTAATTGAAGACAAGCCGATTGAAGAGGTTATCGTTAAGGAGACATCAGGTAAATATGACCTGATTGCTGCCAATGGTGATGTCACTGCGGCCGAGATCAAATTGATGGAGCAGTTTGCTCGCGAAGTGCGTTTGCGCAATGCATTGGCATCAGTGCGCGACTACTACGACTTTATTTTTATCGATTGCCCACCGTCGCTTAACCTGCTTACGGTGAATGCGCTGGCGGCAGCCGATTCTATTCTTGTTCCCATGCAGTGCGAATATTACGCACTCGAAGGATTAACGGCGTTAATGGACACCATTCAAAAGCTGGCGTCTGTGGTAAATCCGGAACTGAAGATAGAAGGCGTGCTCAGAACCATGTATGATCCACGCAATCGATTAGCCAATGACGTTTCCGAGCAATTGAAACGCCACTTTGGTGAACAGGTATACCGCACCGTGATCCCTCGTAATGTTCGCTTGGCGGAAGCACCGTCATTTGGTGCCCCGGCGATGTACTATGACAAGTCGTCTACAGGTGCAAAAGCCTACCTGGCTCTGGCCGGTGAGATTCTTAGGCGACGCGATAAACACAGTGATATGCCTGCTAAGGCCAGTTAGTAAACACATACTCAGGCATTGAGGAAATTATGTCAGCAAAAAGAAGAGGACTTGGACGCGGTCTGGACGCATTGCTTGCAACCAGTCAGTCAACATCCCGCCAGGACGAAGAAGCCGGCAACGCGCAAAAAAGCGAACTTCGTAAACTTCCTATTGAATTTTTGCAGCCTGGCAAGTACCAGCCACGTAAAGACATGTCGCCTGAGGCATTGGAAGAACTGGCTTCGTCTATTCGTTCTCAAGGGGTGATTCAACCCATAGTGGTTCGAACCGTAGGCGACAACAAATACGAAATCATTGCCGGTGAACGTCGCTGGCGCGCTGCGCAACTTGCCCAGTTGGATGTGGTGCCGTGTTTGATTAAAGATGTCGCTGATGAAGCGGCAGTTGCTATTGCACTGATTGAAAATATCCAGCGTGAAGATCTCAATGCCATGGAAGAAGCACAGGCGCTGGAACGGTTAATGAACGAATTTGAGCTAACGCATTCAGAAGTCGCTGAAGCGGTGGGTAAATCACGCACTACCATTACTAATCTGTTGCGTCTGAATAATCTTAACGATGACGTTAAATTGCTGGTTGAGCACGGCGATATTGAAATGGGACATGCGCGCGCACTGCTTGCTTTAGATGGAGACGCACAGTCTGATGCAGCTCAGGTTGTATCCGGAAAAGGATTAACAGTACGGGATACAGAAAAACTGGTCCGTAAACTTCTCGAACCTGCCCCACCAAAGCCGGAAAAGAAAGTGGATCCGGACGTGCAAAGTTTAATAGTGGAACTTTCTGAGAAAATGGGTGCGAAAGTATCCATCGATCACAACGCGAAAGGCAAAGGTAAGCTGACTATTAACTTTAACGACCTGGACCAGCTGGACGGTATTCTTTCTCGCATTAAATAGGCCTGTAGAGGCCTTACCAGAAGGCTATCTACGACAATAGTCTTAGGCCCTTCCCGTTATATTTCTGATATTGGGCTGGTAAATTTTCAGAATAACCTTCAGAATGCCTTTTACAGTTGAATTTAATCGCCAAAACAGTATACTTCTGACGCTTTTTATTCAGTGATGGCGAGCGGGTTTTGCAAGCAGCTAAACGTATCGGTACTAAAGGTCAACATTTGGCACTCAAAGTACTACTCTTGCAGAGTTGCGCTGGTGTGGTTGCCTCTGGCATTGTTGCCATCCTGATGAGCCTGGACAGCGGCCTCGATGCGCTGGTAGGCGTTGTAGCGAATATTGTACCGGCTGGCATTTTTGCCTTTTTTGCTTTCAGATTCGCCGGTGCATCCAAGAACGACTTGGTCGTGCGGAGTTTTCGCAAAGGAATAGCACTTAAGTTGTTGTTCACCTTTTTGATATTTGCTTGGGTATTTAAGCACACAAATGTGCAGGTGTTACCCTTGTTTATCGGCTACATTGTGACATTAGTCGCGCAATGGCCCGGAATGATTTATTTACATCGCGCGTAAGCAAACAACAAATAATTAATTACAACGCGATGATTGCCTGACCAACTGAACAGACGTTTTTTCGTCGGGCAGAGCACAGCATTTTTTAACTTTAGATAATTTGGGAAAAAAAATGGCAGCATCTGGTGGCGAACAAACCGTTAGCGGTTACATTCAACACCACTTGACCAATGCTACTGTTGGCGAAGGCTTTATGGCCGTTCACGTCGACACGCTGGCCTGGTCTGTGGGGTTAGGGATACTCTTCCTTTATCTTTTCCGTAAAGCAGCTAAGTCTATGACAGCTGGTGTACCTGGTAAGTTTCAGGCTGCGGTTGAGATCATCGTTGAGTTTGTGGATGACACAGTCAAAGGGACTTACCACGGTAAGAGCCCACTCATCGCACCATTAGCACTTACCATCTTTGTATGGGTATTGCTGATGAACCTGATGGACTTAGTTCCGGTTGACTTCCTGCCTTGGGCAGCGCAGCAAATTGGCGCAGCAATGGGCTATGATCCACATCACGTCTACATGAAAGTGGTACCTACCACTGACGTTAACATGACCTTCGCACTGTCGCTGGGCGTGTTCATTCTGATGATTTTCTACAGTATCAAAATCAAAGGTGTAGGTGGCTTCTTGAAAGAACTGTATGCCCACCCATTCAACACACCTTGGTTGTACTGGTTCAACTTTGTTCTGGAATTGGTATCGCTGCTGGCTAAGCCACTGTCGTTATCACTTCGTCTATTCGGTAACTTGTACGCAGGTGAACTTATCTTCATCCTGATTGCAGGCACGATGGGTCTGTGGCAGCTACCTCTGCACTTTATCTGGGCGGCATTCCACTTACTGGTTATTCCTTTGCAGGCGTTCATTTTCATGATGTTGACCATCGTGTATCTGAGCTTGGCCAGCGAAGAACATTAATTTTTGATTGACTAACTTTTTAATATTTAACTTCCAAACTTAAAGGTGAAAAAACTATGGAAATTTTAGGTAATCTGTACATTGCAGTTGGCATCCTGATCGGCCTGTGTGCATTAGGTCCTGCGATCGGTTTCGGTCTGCTGGGTGGTAAATTCCTTGAGTCTGCTGCTCGTCAACCAGAACTAGCACCAACACTGCAAGTTAAGATGTTCATCGTAGCGGGTCTGATCGATGCGATCGCGATGATCGGTGTTGCTATTGCCTTGTTCCTACTGTTCGTTGAAAGCGCAAAGTTTGCTGTTTAAGCACCGAATAACTTTTATCAACGAATAGAGGGGGAGCGGTTGTGAATATCAACCTTACTCTGATCGGCGAATTAATTGCGTTCATCGTTTTCGTGTGGTTCTGTATGGCGAAAGTCTGGCCACCGATTATGGCAGCAATTGAAGAGCGTCAGAAGAAAATAGCCGATGGGCTTGAAGCTTCTGAGCGTGCCGAGAAAGATTTAGAACTTGCTCAGGCGAAAGCCACCGAGCAATTGAAAGATGCGAAAGCACAAGCAGCGGAAATTATCGAGCAGGCCAAAAAGCGCGCCAATCAACTTGTTGATGAGGAAACGCAACGTGGTCATGCTGAGCGCGAAAAAATTATCACGCAAGGTTATGCCGAAATCGAAGCTGAACGCAATCGTGCCAAAGAGGAACTGCGTAAGCAGGTAGCAGCTCTGGCTGTTGCTGGTGCAACACAGATCCTTCAACGTGAAATCGACGCCAGCGCGCAAAGCGACATTGTTGAAAAACTTGTCGCCGAGCTTTGAGATAGGAGATGAGCCATGTCTGAATTGACAACCGTAGCTCGTCCTTATGCTAAAGCGGCTTTTGATTTTGCTGTTGAGCATAACGCCATTGCACAATGGCAGGACATGCTGGGCTTCGCCGCAGCGGTAGCGAGCAACGAGACAGTCAGTGAACTGTCTGGTGGTTCAATGGCCGCTGACAAGCTGGCAGACCTGTACATTAATGTCTGTGGTGAGTCGCTCGACACACATGGTCAGAACCTGATTAAAGTTCTGGCAGAGAATAAACGTTTAACTGCCTTGCCAGAGATTTCTGCGCTGTTTGATCTGTTAAAAGCAGAGTACGACAAAGAAATCGAAGTAGTTGTGACGTCGGCAACTGAATTGACCGACACACAAACGACTAATCTGAGTGCATCGTTAGAAAAACGTTTGGCACGTAAAGTGAAGCTTATTTGTAACGTGGACCCTGCCCTTGTTGCCGGTATGGTAATTAAAGCCGGTGACACAGTCATCGATGGTTCCGTGAAATCTAAATTGAACCGTCTCGCAGACGCGTTGCAAGCATAACGGGGATAAGAGCATGCAACTTAATTCCACTGAAATTGCAGAACTGATCAAGAAAAGAATTGAACAGTTTGATGTAACCAGTGAAGCACGCAATGAAGGTACTATCGTCGCAGTAACCGACGGTATCATCCGCATTCACGGCCTGGCCGATGTCATGCAGGGTGAAATGATTGAGCTTCCTGGTGGTCGTTACGCGATTGCACTAAACCTTGAGCGAGACTCAGTTGGTGCAGTTGTTATGGGTCCTTACGCGGACCTGCAAGAAGGACAAAAAGTCCAGTCTACCGGCCGTATTCTTGAAGTACCGGTAGGTCGTTCACTGTTGGGTCGTGTTGTAAACACCCTGGGTGAGCCAATTGATGGTAAAGGCGCAATCGAAACTGACACATTTGAGCCAGTTGAGAAAATCGCCCCAGGCGTTATCGAGCGTCAATCAGTAGACCAGCCAGTGCAAACTGGTTATAAGTCTGTTGACTCGATGATTCCAATCGGCCGTGGCCAGCGTGAGCTGATCATCGGTGACCGTCAGACTGGTAAAACTGCGATGGCAATCGATGCCATCATCAACCAGAAAGGTACTGGCGTTAAATGTGTATACGTAGCGGTTGGTCAAAAAGCCTCTACTATCGCAAACGTAGTACGCAAGCTGGAAGAGCACGGCGCACTGGCTCACACCATTGTTGTTGCCGCTTCTGCTTCTGAGTCTGCTGCCCTGCAATACCTGGCGCCATATTCTGGTTGTACAATGGGTGAATACTTCCGTGACCGCGGTGAAGACGCCCTTATCGTATATGATGATTTGTCTAAGCAAGCTGTTGCTTACCGTCAAATCTCACTGCTACTGAAACGTCCACCTGGCCGTGAAGCTTACCCAGGTGACGTATTCTACTTGCACTCACGTCTGCTAGAGCGTGCTGCACGTGTAAACGAGCAGTATGTTGAGCGTTTCACTAACGGCGAAGTTAAGGGCCAGACTGGTTCATTAACTGCACTGCCGATTATCGAAACGCAAGCGGGTGACGTTTCTGCATTCGTACCTACTAACGTAATCTCGATTACAGATGGTCAGATATTCCTAGAAACTGACTTGTTCAACGCAGGTATCCGTCCGGCGGTTAACGCTGGTATCTCGGTATCTCGTGTTGGTGGTGCGGCACAAACGAAAATCGTTAAGAAGCTGGGTGGCGGTATCCGTCTTGCCCTGGCTCAGTATCGTGAATTGGCGGCATTCTCGCAGTTCGCATCTGACCTTGACGAAGCTACTCGTGCACAGCTTGAGCACGGTGAGCGCGTTACCGAACTAATGAAACAGAAGCAGTACACGCCACTGTCAGTGGGTGAGACTGGTGTTTCCCTGTTCGCGGTAGAAAAAGGCTTCCTGAAAGACGTGGAACTGAACAAGATCCTGGATTTCGAAGCGGCCTTACATTCATTCATGAACAGCGAATACGCTGATCTGATGAAGACTATCAACGAAACAGGTAACTACAACGCTGACATTGAGTCACAGTTGAATGACGCTTTAACGAAGTTTAAAGCGACACAAACTTGGTAATCAATGGTGCTGACTGAAAGGTCAGCACATTCACGTTGAGTAATCGGAGAGATAGTCATGGCCAGCGGTAAAGAGATAAAAGGTAAGATTGGGAGTATCAAGAATACTCAAAAGATTACCAGTGCGATGGAAATGGTTGCTGCGTCCAAAATGAAAAAGGCGCAGGAGCGCATGGCCTCCGGTCGTCCATATGCACAAAATATGCTTAAAGTGATTGGTCACATTGCTAACGGTAACCTTGAGTACCGCCATCCATATTTGGAAGAGCGTGAAGTCAAGCGTGTCGGTTACATTGTGATATCCACCGACCGTGGCTTGTGTGGTGGTTTGAACACCAACGAGTTTAAATTGGTTACCAAGGAAGTAAAAGCTTGGAAAGACCAAGGTGTCGAAGTGGACTTTGCAGCGCTAGGTTCAAAAGCATGTGCGTTCTTTAACCGATTTGGCGGTACCTTGCTTGCCGCAGAATCAGGTTTAGGTGACGCGCCTAAAATCAGCGACATTGTTGGCGTAGTACGCGTCATGCTGAAAGCCTTTGATGAAGGAAAACTGGATAAAGTATTTCTGGTTTTCAACGACTTCGTTAACACGATGTCACAACAGCCTGTAAGCAATCAATTATTGCCTTTGCCAAAGTCTGAAGACGAAGAGTTGAAGCATCGTTGGGATTACATCTACGAGCCGGATCCAAAACCCATTTTGGAAGCATTAATGGTTCGTTACATTGAATCCCAGGTGTACCAGGGTGTTGTAGAAAACGCCGCGTCCGAGCAAGCTGCTCGAATGGTTGCAATGAAAGCCGCAACCGATAACGCAGGCAATCTGATTGATGATCTTCAATTGGTATACAACAAAGCCCGTCAGGCCGCAATCACACAAGAAATTAGTGAGATTGTTGGTGGTGCAGCAGCGGTGTAGGCAAAGGTTTAGAAAAGATAATGAGGACAAATTATGAGTCAAGGTAAGGTCGTCCAAGTCATTGGCGCCGTTGTGGACATCGAGTTTCCACAAGACGCGGTTCCAAGGGTATATGACGCACTTAAAGTTACCGAAGGTGACTTGTCCGGGCTAACCCTGGAAGTGCAACAGCAATTAGGTGGCGGTGTCGTTCGTGGTATCGCTTTGGGTTCTACTGACGGTCTGCGTCGTGGTCTTACAGTTGAAAACTCTGGCAACCCCATCATGGTTCCAGTAGGTACAGCTACCCTGGGCCGCATCATGGATGTACTGGGTAACCCAATTGATGAAGCGGGCCCAATCGGTGAAGAAGAGCGTATGTCTATTCACCGTGAAGCGCCAAGCTATGAAGATCAATCAAGCTCGGTTGAACTGCTTGAAACGGGTATCAAGGTAATCGACCTGGTTTGCCCATTCGCTAAGGGTGGTAAAGTTGGTCTGTTCGGTGGTGCCGGTGTTGGTAAAACCGTAAACATGATGGAGCTTATCCGTAACATCGCTATCGAGCACAGCGGCTACTCAGTATTCGCGGGTGTTGGTGAGCGTACTCGTGAGGGTAACGACTTCTATCATGAAATGAACGAATCAAACGTACTGGATAAAGTATCGCTGGTTTACGGTCAGATGAATGAACCACCAGGTAACCGTCTTCGTGTTGCTCTGACTGGTCTGACGATGGCAGAGAAGTTCCGTGACGAAGGTCGTGACGTACTGTTCTTCGTAGATAACATCTACCGTTACACACTGGCCGGTACTGAGGTATCAGCACTGTTAGGCCGTATGCCTTCAGCGGTAGGTTATCAGCCTACACTGGCTGAAGAAATGGGTGTGCTTCAGGAGCGTATCGCGTCTACTAAGACTGGTTCAATCACGTCAATCCAGGCGGTATACGTACCAGCCGATGACTTGACTGACCCGTCTCCGGCAACCACCTTTGCTCACTTGGATGCAACGGTAGTACTGTCACGTGATATCGCGTCTCTGGGTATTTACCCAGCGGTAGATCCACTGGATTCAACTTCACGTCAGTTGGACCCTCTGGTAATCGGTCAGGAACACTACGAAACTGCTCGTGGCGTTCAAACCGTACTACAGCGCTATAAAGAGCTGAAAGATATCATTGCGATTCTGGGTATGGACGAACTGTCTGACGAAGATAAGCTGGTTGTAACTCGTGCGCGTAAGATTCAGCGCTTCCTGTCTCAGCCGTTCTTCGTAGCAGAAGTATTCACTGGTTCTCCAGGTAAATACGTTTCTCTGAAAGATACCATCAGTGGCTTTAAAGGCATCCTGGAAGGTGAATATGATCACCTGCCAGAGCAAGCCTTCTACATGGTTGGTTCAATCGACGAAGCGCTGGAAAAAGCCAAGAAAGCTTAATGGCCCGGGGCTGTGATTATGGCCCCTGACTTAAGCTAGCGTACCTATTAGGAGGTTTACATGGCAGCAATGACAGTTCACTTAGATGTAGTAAGCGCAGAAGAGCAAATTTTCTCTGGTCGCGTTGAAACCATCCAGGTGACAGGTAGCGAAGGTGAACTGGGTATTTACCCTGGCCACGCGCCGCTCATCACTCCAATTAAACCTGGTATGGTGCGTTTGGTTAAACAGCACGGTGAAGAAGAAGTTATTTATGTTGCTGGTGGCGTACTTGAAGTACAACCTGGCAATGTAACTGTTCTGGCCGATACTGCGGTAAGAGCAGAAGATTTGGATGCGCAGGCTGCTGAAGAAGCTAAACGACGTGCAGAAGAGCACATCGCCAATCCAGGTGCTGATTTTAATTATGCAGAAGCCGCTCACGAGCTGGCAGAAGCTATTGCCCAGTTGCGATTAATTCAAAAACTGCGCAAGTAATTAGATTCAAACGATGTTAAAAACCCAGGCTCGCCTGGGTTTTTTTATGCCTGCAAAACGTAAAAAAAACGTGCAATTTAATTAATGCTGTATAAATATACATGTTATAGGCTCTTGCGTTGAGCTTTAAACGAAGTGAATGGAGTTAGGTATACGTTGAATCTGCCCGCATATCACGCGATGTTTGTTAGTCGCGATACATCACCTTACCTATAGGCACTTTTGTATTGTTAACTTTAAGCAAGGAACGTATATGGACACCCCAACCCCACTTTCGGCATCGTGTTTATGTGGTACTGTTGAAATTAACGCGATTATTAAATCACTGGAGATCGGCGTATGTTATTGCGGCATGTGCAGGCAATGGGCCGGCAGCCCCTACTTCGCCATTGAGAGCGACAATGTCGCTTTTTCGGGTAACAGTGTAAAGACCTATGATTCTTCAGATTGGGCAGAACGCGGATTTTGCTGCGACTGCGGTACTCACCTGTTTTACCGAATGAAAGGCAGTGATACACACTACCTCCCAGTCGGTTTATTCCCTGCTCATGATACTATGACAATGTCACACCAAATATTCATAGACAATAAGCCCGAATACTATAGCTTTGAACAAAAAACAGTATGTATGACCGGCGAAGAAGTAATGGCACAATTTGCAGGAGATGACAAAGCATGAACAGTGAAACGCTAATTAACTACGTAGAATTACCCTGTCGGGATATACCCGCCACTAAGGCCTTCTTTGCCACAGTCTTTAATTGGTCGTATACCGATTATGGTGACGAGTATTGTGAATTCAGAGACAAAGGCATTACGGGGGGATTTTACAAGGCCGATATGGCGTCTCTGACAGCTGCTGGAGCCACATTACTCGTCTTCTACTCACCGACACTTGAAGATACTGAAAAAGCGGTAGTCGCTGCTGGTGGCGCTATTATTAAACCGATTTTTGCATTTCCTGGTGGCAGGCGTTTTCACTTTACTGAACCCAGCGGTAATGAGTTTGCAGTTTGGTCAGACAAATAAGCGGTAACGAAGCAATGGCAGTTAATAAAGCAAGACACATTCATTAACAAAAGCGATGGACAATGGGTCTGTGCCAAAGAATAAATGGCGTGTATAATTAACGCCGCTTTATATCTACAACCAATGCAATGAATAATAACAACGTATTAATACATGTTTGGTTGCCGCCATTACTATTTGTAATAGTTTGCCTAAGCCTCAACTACTTTGCCGGATCGCTGCAATTAGCATACGTAGTAGATGAGCGTTCACAAAGGGATTTTAATGCTGCGCTAGGTATGCCGTTAATTATCGGCTATTTGTGGTTGGCAATTCGCATTATGCACCGTCGCGCAGGCAGACGTATCGCTGACTTTTTAGTGAGTGTCAGACGCGTAGACGAGTACCCGCAACACATTAAAAAGCTCGAAAAGAAGCTGATCACACAGGTAGTGATTGCGAGTACATTGGCAATATCAATAACCATGATCTATCTGACAACAGAAGGCTTACTGGCTTTAGATTTGAAGCCGGCTATTCTGTTACTTAACGCGATGGCCGTGCCGTTCTGGTTTTTCCTTTTTCTTTTTATGATGCAGTCTGCATCGTTTACCCGATATCTTTATCGTCACCTGGTGTTACCCAGCATTACCAGAGAGACAAATTTTAGTCATTGCAAAGCCTTATGTGATCTGGGGTTAAGTAATGTAAGTCTTGCTCTGCTTATGTTGATGTTGGTACCTATATTCTGGTTAGGGAAGCCTATTCCGGTTATCGATTTACTGATCTTAATGGTAATGGCTGTGTTTTTGCTGACACTATTGTTTTTGCCGGTATTAAAAACCCTGTGGTTAATGCGTACATACAGAGCAAAAAATATTGAATCTATCGAATTAGCTATTGAAAAGCTGCTGTTAGAAAAGCGAGCTGGACAAAGCAATGAACGCAGTTCTGCTCAACTCTATAAGCTAAATCAGCAATTGGAAGACATGCGTCAATTTAGTTGCTGGCCCAGAGATATTGTGCAGAATATTAAGATATTTCTTGTTTCAGCGGGTGTACCTGCAACTTGGCTGCTAATGGCCTGGTTCGTTAAGTAAAGGATTACTATGAAAGTCTATGGAGATAGCCGTTCCGGGAATTGTTATAAAATTCAATTGGTACTGGCATTGCTGGGTAAAACCTGTGAGTGGGTTGACGTCGATATCTTACAGGGTGAGACACACAAGGATGCGTTTATAGAAAAGAACCCGGTAGGTAAGATTCCATTACTCGAACTCAGTGATGGTCGCTGTTTGAGTGAGTCCAATGCGATTATCAACTATCTCGCTGCCGGTTCTACGCTAATACCGTCAAAAGCATTCGACTATGCAAAGATGCTTCAATGGCAATTTTTCGAGCAATACAGTCATGAACCGGCTATTGCCGTTGCCAGATTTATCAATGTATTCCTAGGTTTGCCTGAGGACAGAAAAGCAGAATTTCACGCAAAACAGGAAGCAGGACACAAAGCTCTGGCGGTGATGGAAAAACAGCTTAATCAGACACCCTTCTTAGTCGGTGAACACCTGTCACTGGCGGATATCTCTCTTTATGCCTATACGCATGTGGCGCACGAAGGCGGCTTCGACCTCTCGTCTTATCCAGGCATTACGCGCTGGCTTGCGTTAGTAGAAGAGCAGCGAGGCTATATGCCTATGCAGGTTAAACGCTAATTGTGTTGAATATGGTTATACCACTGCTGTTTGAATGCATCCAACAAACAATACAGCGGGTTTACATCAGTCTTTTCTAAGCACTGCAGACTATATGCGACCGCTTCCAGTGTGGACAGGCCGTTAGTGATACTGGTTTTCCGAATACCGTATTGGCCTTCAATATCTTTTGGTAAGCAAAGAAAAGGAAAGGCGTTTAACCAGGGATTACGCTTCCACATACCAAACGCTTGTTTCCAACTGCCATCGAGTACAATTAGCCGCTCAATGTTAATCAGGTCAGAATGACAGGATCTACTGTTTAACTCGACGGCTTCAGGTGCTGGATACAAAACCGCTGTCGTGCCTTTGGATAATTTCAGCTGTTCTTGAAGCGCAATAAAATCTTCAGCAGATTTCCCGGGGTAGCACTGCATATGTTGCAGAGACAATTGCAGTAATCTGACAGTATTTTTGGCATGCCCGACTTCCTTTGGGTGTTGTAATACGATGACTTCAATTGAATTGAAGACTGGCGCAATATATTTACACAGACAGGTTTTCAAAGGATAGTGACAACGATGGCATTTTACACGCATACTATACTCAGCGAACTATATGATGACTGATTTTACCCCAGCTGAACGTATATGGCATACGATCAGGTTGATCCCTGAAGGAAAAGTGGCGGCTTACGGCCAGATTGCTGACCTGGCAGGCCTTCCAGGCAGGGCCAGGTTGGTGGGACGATGCCTGAAATTCGTTCCTCCTGAACATCCGGTACCCTGGTTTCGGGTATTGCGCAGCAATGGGCAGATTGCATTTCCCGCCGCCAGTGAATATGCAAATGAACAGATTGCAAAGTTGCAAGACGAAGGTGTGATAGTAAAACATCACCGGGTTGCAATGAAACAATATCAGTGGCAACCCGATTTACCAACGTTACTTTACCAGCTAGACTTTAACATGAGTATTGGTTGAACAATGCCAACGCTAAAGACGTTATTAAATTGAAATTTTTAGCGGTATCTGCGGTATTGGCAGCCGTCACCAGGAACACGACTAACGGCGGTCATTCTCCGTATCAATTAGACCAGTTAACAGAAGCAGAACGCATGTCAGTGATTACTATTGGGATTGAGCAATTAGAAGTCGGTATGTACGTGCTTGAAATTGCAGAGCAACGCGCTGGTACTGTGCATATTAAAACCCGAGGACGGGTAACCAGCCAGGCTACTATTGACGAGCTGAAGCGCAAAGGAATTACGCGCCTGGTTATAGAGACTGATGTTGAATCAAATAGTACTGTCAGCGGTCAGGGACTGCCAGCTAATCAATATCTCGAAACCACTGTGCCGCTTGAAGATGAATTAGCCCGGGCAGAAAAGCTGTATCATCAGGGGTTAAAGATTCAGGAAAACCTGTATAAAGCTATTCAGGACGGCACGCCGTTTGATGACTATGTACCAAAAGAATTTTCAACGTCACTGGTAGGCTCATTAGATCGCAATCCTGATGCTTTGTTATTGATGACAAAAATTCGGGAAAAAGACTCTTACTTACTTGAGCATTCGCTTAACGTTGGGATCTTGTTAGCCAATTTCGCCCGTTTTCTTGAATTGGATGAACAGGAAATAGAACAACTGGCCTACAGTGGTTTGCTGCACGATCTGGGTAAAATAAAAATCGATGATGCTATTTTGCATAAACCTGGCCGGTTAACCGTGGAAGAAATGGAAGAAATGAAAAAACACGTCAACTACGGCGTTGAATTTCTTCATCAAATGAAAATTGATAGTTCGTTGATCAAATGGGTTAGCGAACACCATGAGCGGTTGGACGGACTGGGTTATCCTGCACAATTAACCGCTGACCAAATTACCCGACAAGGGCGTATGCTGGCGATTGTAGACATGTACGATGCACTGACTGCAGATCGTTGCTACAAGCCTGGGATGTCCAGTCAAAAGGCACTGCAAATCCTGCTTAAAGACAGTAAAAACAAACTCGATCCTTCCTTATTACAGCAGTTTATCAGATGTATGGGTATATACCCGGTAGGCAGTCTGGTCGAGCTGTCTAATAACAAGGTCGCCTTAGTCATTAAGCAAAATGATAAACAACCACTAAAACCCCACGTCAGGGTGTTTTATTCAACGGCAGGCAATCACTATCTCACACCCAAGGAAGTCAATCTGGCCACGGATGACAGGGTTAAGATTGATAAAGCGGTGGTGGCGTCTGATTACAACATCGATATCAACCGTTTTTTCAACGAATCTGTGTTGTCCTGATAACCTAAGAAACCGGTTTGTTCGATATCGACAAGCCGGTATTTCCCTATCTCTTAATACAATTCACTGCGGTGTCACTGTCGCAAATTAATTACATATTCCGTGTAAAAATTACTATTCGAGTTGATGTGCATTGCTGTTATGCCATCGCTGAATAAATTCTTTCATCTTCGCCACAGGGCCCTTGTAGTCAGGCTTTATTCAGATTGCTGCCGCTAAATTATAGATAGTAAAAATGAGTTGGAACACGGATTGCTCTATCCAGATACAAAGTAAACAAATTTGAGGTAGCGATGAAAAAGTTAATGATTGCAAGTGTAGTGGCTACAGCATTATTCGCTGGTGGTTGTGCTAACAGTAACAATACACAAAAAGGGGCCGCAATTGGTGCGGTAGCCGGAGCGCTACTGGGTAAAGCAACAGGTGACAATGACAAGAGCCGTTATGCGTGGGGGGCTGTCGTTGGTGCAATTGCGGGTGGCGCAATTGGTAATTACATGGACAAGCAGGAAGAGGAGTTACGTGAAGAACTGGCAGACACCGGCGTAGATATCGTACGTGAGGGTGACACATTGCATCTGATTATGCCTGGCGACATTACGTTTGCAACTAACAGCGCTGCAATCAGTCCCAACTTTAACCCCGTATTAAATGACGTGGCTGTTGTATTGAATAATTACGAAAAAACAGTATTGCTAATTAAAGGTCATACAGACGATACGGGCGCCGAGTCATATAACCAGGAGTTGTCAGAGCGCCGCGCTAATGCGGTAAGAAACCTACTGACGGCCTACAACGTAAACGCTCAGCGTGTTACCACCGTCGGTATGGGCGAGTTTCAGCCAAAAGTACCTAATACCAGCGATGCGAATCGTCAGTTGAACCGTCGCGTTGAACTCTCAATTCAGCCAATCACAAACTAATTGTGAACTTTAGTGGCAGCCATTTTTTCAATTTGCGCTGCCACGGACTTCGCCATGGCATTAGGAATGGGAATGGTTAAGTGATACTGGGCTATCTTCCATTCCCCTTCTACTTTTTCCAGTACGCCGGTACCACGAGTAATGCCATAAGACGCGTTGGATAGTATTTCCATAAACCACGCGACTTGTTGATCCTGAGAGTAAAACACTTCCCTTGAGACCGGAGTGTAAGTCCACCCTTTTCCTTTCGAGAAATACGGCATGGCGTACTGCTTGAATTCGCTGATAGACCAGTTTTCTCCGGCATCAGTCCCTATGAACTTTGCGTTTTCTGTATATAAATCAAAATACAATTCTGCATCTGCTGTAGACGCTGAGGTGTGCAGTGCGTCGAGTGTTTGTTCAACACTGCGAGCTTTAGCCCATGCCGGACTAGCAATACATAAAACACATAAATATATGATAATTCGCATAAGTAATTTCTGAATTTAGCCATAATCTTAAATAATACCCTACCACAATCACGAAGTAGCAGTTAGCGTGTCAATGCGAAGCACCTTGTTCCTCTTTAAACTTAAAGACCCTTGCGGCACATCAACAGATATCGAATTCTCCGACCTGAATACTTGCAAAAACACATATTTAAACTAATTTTTGAGATCAGATGTTGTTTGTTAATTACATTTAATTTGCTTGTCTATTAAGGAGTTCTGTCCTCAATGAACTTTCTACTGAAGCTATCTGTTGCGCAGAAAATATTTCTTATTCCCATTATTGGCGCGGTAAGTTTCATCACCTTTGTGGTGATCAACAGTATTGTATCGGCTCAGAATGCCAATCAGTTGCAAATTGCTAAAAGTGTCGATTTTCCCGCGCTTCAGTTGAGTACCTCAGTGTTAACCAACATGGAAAAAGTGCGGGATACGCTGGCCTCCTCTGTCACTACAGGCGATGCAGATGCCATTGGTGTCGCGAAAGAAAAAGTAAACGCAGTTCTGGATGACTTACAGGCTATACGTCGTATAGATCCCAGCTTATCTGCAGACGTTACGAAATTGCAGACAACGTTTAGTGCATACAGTGATCAGGCTGTTGAAGTTACGGCGTCAATTCTGAATGAAACGGCTGATTTCGCTACGCTGGGCGACAAACTGGAAGAAATGAATGCGAATTACGATAACGCAATTATGTTGGTGAATCAGTTTATAGCGTCCCGGCAAAGTGCATTTGAAAAAGCGTTTTCTGAATATAATAGCGCTCAGGAGTTCTTATTCTGGTTAGGTATCATTATGGGTATTGTGACCACGTTGATTTTGTTTGGCACGGCCTACCCTATTACCAGTGAAATACGTGGCAATCTTACCCGGGTTGTTAAATCCTTAAGGGATATTGCTCAGGAAGATGGCGATTTAACCATCCGGATAGAAACGAGAGCCCAGGATGAAGTGGGCGATTTAGTGCGATACTTCAACCTGTTTATGGAGAAGCTACAAAAAGTTGTAAAAGACATTGTGCAAACCACCCTGCCGCTATCGGATCTTGCTCAAAACCTAAGCCAGCTAACAGATACAACCAATCGAAATATTGCCGATCAGCAAGGTGCTGCAACTCAGGCAAAAAATGCTGTGGATGACATGAATCATTCTGTCGTTGCTGTTGCTGAAAGTGCGGCAGAGGCCGCCCGTGCGGCTGACGAAGCAACGAATGCGTCCAATGAAGGACAGTCTGTTGTGAATAGCACAGTACGCAGCATTCAGTCGCTGGCTAAAAATGTTGACGACAGTGCACAAGTCATACGCAAGCTGGAAAACGATTCTAATCAGGTTGGTGTAGTGCTTGATGTCATTAAAGGCATTGCAGAACAGACAAACCTACTGGCATTAAATGCAGCCATAGAAGCGGCTCGTGCAGGCGAACAGGGGCGTGGCTTTGCAGTGGTTGCTGATGAAGTCCGCACCCTGGCTTCTAAAACGCAAAAGTCGACAGAAGAAATTCAAACTACCATTGAACAGCTGCAAAGTGCGGCCAGATCCGCTGTTCAGGTAATGAGTTCCGGCACTGAACAAGCGGAAAGCAGTGTCAGTGAAGCAAACAAGGCCGGTGCTAGCCTGAACGTCATTGCGGATACCATCGGACGTATTAGTGCAATGAACGGTCAAATTGCCAGTACTACTGACAATCAGCAGGCCGTAGCAGAGCAAATTGTTGGTTTCGTCGATGAAATTTATGCGAGAACCGATGAAACATCCAAAAACTCCGTGCGACTTGCGACTGCAAGCAGCGAACTAGCCAACCTTGCTAAAAATCTGGAAGGCATTGCCCGGCAGTTCAAAGTGTAGTTGAGCAACCTTTTCAACAGCCCGGGGACAACGGGTAATCATAATAAATGCGTTTTTTAAGACATCATTACTACGTATATTTACGCGGGATTAAACTATGAAAAAATTGCTTATTGCCTCACTATTAGCGGGGGGATTGCCGATCCACGCTAATGCAGAAGTGAACCTCAGTGGCTTTGCCAGTATTGTTGGCGGTACGTCTACCGACAGTGACGCCATTGTCAGAGGCTATGAAGACAGTATCGACTTTAAAGAACATTCGTTCTTTGCTCTGCAGGCTTATTCAGACCTGGGCGATGGGTTAAGTGCCACGGCTCAAATTCGCTCCCGGGGAAGAGATGACTGGGAGCCCGAATTTACCTGGGCTTTCCTATCTTACGAAATCTCACCGACCTGGCGTATACAGGCTGGCCGTCAACGTATTCCAATGTATCTGTACTCAGACTACCTTGATGTGTCTTATGCATACCACTGGATAGCGCCGCCTGCTGAAGTGTATAAAGCACCGTTTGATTCAATCGACGGTATTTCTACCATTCACGATTTTACTGTGGGTGATGCCATGGTGAATTTCCGGTTGTACTACGGCAAAGAAGATTTCTCTACCGATACAGGCACTTTTGAAATTGAAGATATTTTTAGTGCTGTTGCCAGCGTGAATTATGGCTGGTGGACGTTCAGAACCAGCTACTTGCAGTTTGATATTACCGGCGATATAGGCGTCGGAGAATTGGTTTCTGCATGGCAAGCTACACCTTTCGCTGCAGTAGGTAATGAGCTCGATATTAACAACGACAGTTCAACTGCCTTTGAGGTTGGGGTGATATTTGATAATCAGGACTGGTTGTTCCTTGCTGAATATATCCCATCTACGGTAGACGAGACCATCGTGGGGGATTACAAGCCGTGGATGGTCTCAGTGGGTAAACGCTTTGGCAGTTACATGGTCCATGCGACAGTGGGGGAAGATGTTAAT
Source organism: Aestuariibacter sp. (assembly GCA_017794925.1). GTDB lineage: Bacteria > Pseudomonadota > Gammaproteobacteria > Enterobacterales > Alteromonadaceae > Alteromonas. The sequence goes on from CP051238.1 coordinate 751,304, forward strand.
GAACCTTATAGAAAGGCAATTAACTCGGTGCCATTAGGTGTGGATCCTGGTCTAGATTTCCTATACCAAACTACAACGGCAGTGCTGGATGAGCGTGATTTCGAATTGCCTTTTTATTCAGTAGGAATGCGTTGGGACTTCCACGATTCTGCGGCCTTTAAGTTTGAATACACCGTGTCCGAACAGTTGGATGGCAGTAATGCTGGCGCTGTTGAAATGGCGCTGGTTACAGTTTTTTAGGAGTTGATAATGCGTACGTTTTCAATCAAAAACACTGTTTCTGGCTTACTACTGAGTTGTGCAGCCATGTTGAGTTTCTCAACCAATGCAGCGGTTGCTGTGGTGGTTAATCCTGGCTTTGCGGACTCCCTGGATCAGGCTAAGGTTGCCCAAATCTATTTAGGTAAAGACAAATCACTCACGCCTTATATGCAAAGTGGTGGTACTGCCGATGAATTTATCGACAAGGTACTTTCCCGAAATGCGAGTCAATACAAGGCTTACTGGGCTAAGCTGGCTTTTACCGGTGGCGGTCGTCCGCCGAAGGAACTGGGCAGCGACGCTGAAGTTCTGAAGACAGTAGCGTCTTCATCCGATGCGATTGGATTTGTCGATGCCGGTGCAGTAGACGGGTCTGTGAAGGTGTTGTTTAACCTGTAAAGGAGAATTAACAAACGGGAAGCATTGCTTCCCGTTTGTCATTGAACAGACCTGCTACGGCTTGTGGAAAATCGTTGATTCTCGCACGATGAGCTTAGGCTCAAATAATGTTTTGACTGCAAGAGACTGGCCATATACTGCATTGAGTATATATCGTGCTGACATTTCACCCATTTGGTAAATGGGGTTTTTAACCGTGGTTAATCTTGGATAAACATGATGAGCAAACACGGCATCGTCGAAACCGATTATCGACAGGTCGTAAGGTAAGTTCATCCCCAAATCCCTGGCACAGCTCATTGCACCGGATGCCATCCAATCATTCGCACACACGAGTGCGGTAAAAGGTTTATTGCGTGAAAGCAGGGTTTGCAGACCTTGTTTACCGTCTTCTTCCTGATAACGCCCTTCGTAGTACAGTTGTTCTGACCAGGGAATCCCTGCTTCTGACAGTGCACGTCTGTGTCCAGCAAGGCGCAATTGTGCGTCTCGTGCTTTTGAAGGACCGGAAATACAGGCGATACGCGTATGGCCCAACTCAATAAGGTGCTGTGTGGCGAGGTAGCCTCCACGTTCGTTATCAAGGCAAACACAGGCATCTTCCAGTCCTTCAACCTGACGGTTCACCACTGAAATGGGTACCCGATTCGCATTGATTTCCCGCAGGTAATCATCACTCATCGCTTCAACATGCATGATCAGTGCGTCGCAGTTCCGACTAATTAAAAACTCAACGGCGTCTTTTTCCGTTTCCAGGTTATTGTGTCCGACGGTGATGATGACGTGCTTATCCGCTTCGCGGAGGGTCGACTCTATGGCTTGCATGAGATCGCCAAAGAACGGCGAGTTTAGTTCTGAAACCAGAATGCCAATGCTGTCGGTGCGGCTGGTAGCCAGAGAGCGGGCAACAGAACTGGGTCGGTAGTTGAGTTCCAGCATAGCCTGTTCGACTTTTGCCCGCAGTGTTTCATTTACGGTTTTACGTCCATTCAACACGCGGGAAACAGTGGATAACGAAACGCCGGCGCGTTCGGCTACTTGGTATATTGTTGCCACACTGATTCTCTGTTTTTAGTTATATTGGGCAGTTTACGGTGTCCACTGCGTTTGTAAAGCACCCGTAACCAGGTTTAATCTATAGTTTTAAATACCACGGCTATTGCTGTACAAGGCTTTCTTCGGCTGCTCTGCGTTGAGACAGAGTCTCTGTCATTTCCTTCTGATTGCTGTCTGATATTGGGTAGAACATAATCAGTGCAGCCCCAGCAAATCCAAAGCCAGCTGGTATCCAACTCATTAACGATTGCATTCCCGGTAATGCATGACTAATGGTTGATGGGTCCATGCCGTTGTAGCCGTATGAACCCAATACCAGCAATACCAGCGCGCCCGCAAAGCCACCCCCTGTTTTTTGAACAAATGAACCCGCTGAATACGTTAACCCCGTTGCCCGGCGGCCGGTACGCCATTCATTGTAATCGGCCGAGTCTCCTAACATTGAGAAGAACAGGGTAGGCATAATAGCGGCAAAAAATTCTGCAGCCCCACCCAGAACAAATAACGGAATAATGCCCTGCTCACCCATAGGTACCCAGTAAATCCCGGTGGTAATAATGCTACTTATCAATAACGATGCAACAAACAACGGCTTGCGACCAAATCGCTTAGAAAGCCACGGTGTAGCAAATGCACCCGCAATGGAGACAACCAGCAGCGCTATAAAATATTGTCCGGTGAGCGAGGCGTCGTTCAGGAAATACTTGAAGTAATACGCAATAACCCCGTAACGAATGCCGTTGAACATCATGGTTAAAAAGCCCATGCCCAGCAATATCAACCAGGGCTTATTGGTCAGCAAGTCGATGATGTCTTGCTGGGAACGCGAATTCTGGGATTCCGGACGCGCCACTAACTTTTTGACAAACCACCAGCTAAGAAGCATCACAATGACAAATGCTGCTCCGGTAATTAAGTCCCGGTAATAAAAGAATGCGGTAATGGCAGAAAGCGGAATTAAGATAAACGGCAGCTGTTTTGACAGATCGCCTAATTCTTTACTCAGGCTGGTCGCCGCTTGCTGGTGGGGGGTAATGCGTTCTTTGGTCGTAAATACCGTGATCAGCATAAGCGCAACCAAAAGTGCAGCAAATACGTACATGGTGTACTGGTAACCTAATGCATCGTTTTCGCCGTCGCCGCCAAAGAAAGCCACCAGCATAGGCAAAAAGCCCATTACCAGTAATCCGCCAAGAAATGCGCCAGCAAACCGGAAGCCTGATAACTTGGTACGCTCGTGGTCATCGGCAGTCATTACCCCCATAAGGGCTGAATAAGGCACGTTGTTTGCCGTGTAGGCCAGCGTCAGGCCAATGTAGGTGATGTATGCGTATATTAGTTTACCTGTATCTGAAAACGACGGGGTGGTAAAACACAGGATCATGAACAATCCCAGAAACGGGGTAGACGCTAATATCCACGGGCGAAATTTACCCATAGGTGTACTCGTGCGGTCCGCAATCATACCCATAATAATGTCGGTAACGCCGTCAGATAATCGGACAACCAGAAACAGCATAGCGGCTGCCGCTGCACTGATCCCGAACGTATCGGTATAGAACACGGCTAAATAAGCGAGCGCACCACGCCATACCAGGTTGGCCGCAGCATCACCCAGCCCATAACCAATTTTTTCTTTTAAATTTAGCGACTGAGACATACCCCTACTCCTTTAAGTACGCTGTGCCAGCAGCAGCTTGTAAGCGTGAGCACTGTGTTTGAACAACCGGGTTTGCGTATTAAAATCAACATATACTAAACCAAAACGTTTCGCATAACCCTCTGCCCATTCAAAGTTATCCATTAAACTCCAGGCAAAATACCCTGCGACATTAACGCCTGCATCGATGGCATCAGAGAGTGCACACAAATGCGCTTCATAGTAATCGATTCTGTCGTTGTCGGCGACTTCCCCATTGACGAGCTTGTCAGCCATTGCCGCACCATTTTCTGTTATGTAGATGGGCGGTAAGTCATAGCGCGAATTCAGTGATGTCAGTAAGTCATAAAATGCCTGGGGATAGATTTCCCAGCCGATGTCGGTTTTGGGCATTAAATGTTCGTGTTCAATATACAAATCATTGCCTTGCTCAGGCGCTGAGTATGTTAAGCGGGTATAAAAATTCACGCCTAAGAAATCCAGTGGCTGGCAAATGGTTTCCATATCCCCAGAATGAATTGTTGGCCTGTCTTCTGGCGCGAGTTTTTCCATCACTGGAGGGTAGGTGCCTTCCATTACAGGCTGCATGTACCATTGATTAATGTATTCATCGGCGTAAATTGTGGCCAGGCGGTCTGCGGCAGATTCAGAAACCGGATAACAAGGCGTAAAGTTAAGGACGATGCCACTTTTAGCATGGGGAGCGTGTTCCCGGAGTGCCTGCATACCTAGTCCGTGAGCTAGCAATATGTGATGGGCCGCTGTTCGGCCTTGTTTTCTACCCGTTTTACCCGGCGCGTGCACGCCAATTTCATAGCCTAAATAAGCAGAGCAGAAAGGTTCGTTAAAGGTTGCATAAGCGTATACCCGGGTACCTAACGCCTGGGTGATCCTGGTTACATAGTCTTGAAATGCATAGGCAGTATCTCGGTTTAACCACCCTCCCTGATCTTCAAGATGCTGAGGCAAATCCCAGTGGTAGAGTGTGGCAAAAGCCTTGATGCCGCGGCTTGCCAGTTCATCCAATAAATTCGTGTAGAACGCTACGCCCTCGGGGTTTAGTTCTCCATTTTGCTGAACAACACGCGGCCAGGATATTGAAAACCGGTATGCATCTACACCCAACTCTTCCAATAAGCCCACATCTTCCTTGTAGCGGGCTACGTGCTCGCAGGCTACCAAGCCATCACTTTTATCAGCAATTTTTCCTTCCTGTTCACAAAAGGTATCCCAGATTGATTTTAATCGGCTGTCTGCTGCACCTTCAATCTGAAACGATGATGTAGCTGTTCCAAATAAAAAAGAACGGTCGCGAAGAGGACTGTTTAGCGGAAGGTTTATTGTTTTCATGATGTTGGTAATTCCTAAGAGCCAGATACAACATCCCTGTGTGTCTGTGCGGTTAGTTGTCATGCTGCTTGCGAAACAGAAAAAATAGCGGCAGCGTAAAATGTGTTCGGTTTATAGCATAATTGCAACTTTATGAGAAAGCGCTTTCTTTAATATTTAGTAAATTATTTCAATGATGAAAATTTTCATCAATAAACAAAAATTAAAAATAATTTCAATAATAACCACCTATATGTTTGTATTTATTAAGTTAAATTAAAATTTCTACGTTTGTTTTGTTAACTGGTCTAATGTTTTAGTTTTAGTTATGTAAAAAAAATGTTGATCTTTAAATGTCGATCTTATAGCTTGAGAAAGCGCTTTCTTGATGGGTGTGGCCTTTCCTGCATGTGTTAGAGAAAGCCCTTTCTTGAAAAGCGCTTATTTCAAGCACAACAAATGAAGAGAGAAAGACGGTGACACACACAATTCTTAAGAAAACCAAAATTGCGACCAGTTTGTCGTTAATACTGGGATCAGGCCTGCTGTTCCCGGTTCATGCGCAGGAAGCTAAAGATGACGTAGAGGTTATTCAGGTAACCGGCATCCGCGGCAGTGTTCAGGAATCCATGGGTATCAAGCGCGACTCAGCCGGGGTAGTCGATGCTATCTCTGCCGTTGATATCGGTAAGTTTCCGGATACCAACCTGGCAGAATCGCTGCAGCGGATTACGGGTATCTCTATTAGCCGTAATAACGGTGAAGGTAATCAGGTTACGGCTCGTGGATTTGGACCTGACTTTAACATGGTTACCTTGAATGGCAGAACGATGCCTGGTTCTGCGCTACCAGGCGGCGGTGGTGCACCGAACTCTCGTGCATTTGATTTCTCTGATTTGGCTTCAGAAAGTGTTCGCGCGGTTGAAGTATACAAAACTGGCCGTGCAAGTATTGCGACAGGTGGTATAGGTGCATCAATCAACATTCGTACATCGCGTCCGTTTGATGCTGCTGAAACCGGGTTTACCGCAAGTGTGGGTGCCAAAGCACTGACAGACACCACAAACCGCGTGGGTGACGATATCACACCTGAAGTATCAGGTATGATTAACTTCGTCAGCGACGACGAAAAATTTGGTTTTACATTTACAGGTTCGTTCCAGCAACGCGACAGTGCATCACAAGGTGCATTTGTAAACCAATGGCGTGTTAATCCTTACGACGGTACTATTCCGCAATCGCCGGATCCATCTAATCCGGCGAGTGGCGACCCGGTTGTGCTAAATAACGCACCGGCAATGGGTCAGCTTTTTGCTATCCCGTCTGACCTTCGCTATTTCATGGCCGACCGTGAGCGTGAAAGAACCAACGCCCAACTGACATTCCAGTATGCGCCAAGCGATGACATTGTTGCTACGCTGGACTACACCTATTCAAAACAAGACTTGTTTGAAGCGCGCGCTGAACAGTCTATCTGGATGGACGACCGTTATTTCACCGAGCTCACGTTTGACGATGAAACGGTAAAAACGCCTATCCACATTACGCAGGAACGCCGTGACTTACTGCCTCGTGACTTAGGTCTGGCTATGCAGGAACTCAATCAGGTTAACGAAAACAAATCCATTGGCCTGAACATCGAGTACTTTGTAAATGACGATTTAACCCTGGAATTTGACTTCCACAACTCATCAGCAGAAGGTCGTCCGGATGCGCCTTACGGTACCTGGACAAACTTGGGTCTGGGCGCGAACGTTGTGCGCGGACAAGGCGCAGACTTTAGCGGAAAATTCCCTATCATGCTGGTGGACTACGATGATGTTGCCCGTGGTAACCTGAATCCTAATGGAATGCTTGATCAGGATGACGTGGGTACGTCTATCCTGGATATGAACTACTCCCTGCAGGATACTGACATTACCCAAGCTCGCCTGGATGGTTCTTATGCAATGGACTCTGGCAGCATTAACTTCGGTATTGAGTCTCGTTCAATGGAGAGCACCTCGCTGCAATCTCTGACTCGTCATACTATGGGTAACTGGGGTATCGAAAACCCAGGTGAATTACCAGCCGGTATCCTGACGCCACTGGATTTGGCGAAGGAGTTCAGCGACTTCAATACCGCCGGTATTTTCTCTCAGGGCTTTACTGGCAGTGTGGCTGAGCTGGGTGCTTTTGCTGCATCTGAGTACGGCTTCAACTTGGTTGCTGACAACCCATTTGCGACCAACCGTACTATCAAAGAAGACATTACCGCAGTGTACTTCGAAATTGATTTGGACGGTGAACTTAACGGCATGCCGTATAACTTATTAACCGGTGTACGTTACGAAAATACCGATGTTACGTCTATTGCGAACATCAGCCTGCCAAGTGGTATTGCCTGGGAAGGTAACAACGACTTTAACGTGCGCTTTGGGAGCGACATGGAAGACGTGAGCGTGGATTCAAGCTACGACCACATCTTGCCTGCGTTGGACTTCGATCTCGAAGTGGCAGAAAACATGATTGCGCGTTTCTCTTACAGCAAAACCATTGCTCGCCCAACGTATAACAACCTGAGTGCAGCAGCGACGGTATCACCACCTAGCGGCCCGACTCTTCTAACGGGCGGTGCAACGGCTACGGCAAGTTCTGGTAACCCTGCGTTGGTACCACTGGAATCTGACAACCTGGATCTATCGTTCGAGTATTACTTCGACGAAACCAGCTATGTGTCGTTAGGTTTCTACGACAAGCGCGTGAAGAACTTTATTGGTAACGAACAGGTTGAAGAGAACATCTTTGGTCTGCGCGATGCTACTGCCGGCCCACGTGCACAGGCTGCTGCGGCTGAACTGGAGCGTTTAGGCATTCCATTAAGCGATACTTCGTTGTTCAACATGGTTGCCGCCATGGAAAACGGTGTGGACTATACGTCGATGAGCGACGAGCAGTTTGAAGCCGCATACGATGTATTGCCAAATGCCGATGATCCGTTAATGACTTTCATAAACTCTAAGCCGGTTAACAACCGCGCGGCCAACATCTATGGTTTCGAGTTGGCGGCACAGCACTTCTTTGGCGAGAGCGGTTTTGGCGTAATGGGTAACTACACCACCGTGACGGGTGACATTGGCTTTGACAACAACGCCGATCCGTCGGTAACCCAGTTTGCCCTGGTCGGTTTGAGTGATACCGCTAACCTGATCCTGATGTACGAAAAAGAAGGTATTCAGGCGCGTATCGCCTATAACTGGCGTGACAAGTTCCTGGACACCACGTCGCAATATGTGAACGAGCCGGGTTACACCGAAGCCTATTCGCAAATCGACTTCAGCGTGTCTTATGACTTCAGCGAAGACCTGACTGTGTCGCTGGAAGGGATCAACATTACTGAAGAAAATGCCCGCCGTCATGGCAGAACGAGTGCCATGCTATGGAGACTGGATGAACTGGGTGCGCGTTATGCCGTTGGCGTACGCTACAAGTTCTAAAAAGTACTCATAGCAATAAGTGGAATGACGCAGGGAAGTGACCCCCCTGCGTCATTTTTGCGTTAAAGTAGGTCACGTTTATACAGAATTTACGTGAAGGGGATGCAGTTGTGAATGCACCTATTCAACAGGTTGTGATTGTCGGTGGCGGCACCGCTGGCTGGCTATGTGCCGGCATGTTAGCAGCCAAACTCGGTAAACAGGGCGAACGTCAACACGGCGTTGAAATCACGCTGATTGAGTCGCCGGATGTGAGTACCATTGGCGTAGGCGAAGGTTCCTGGCCTTCACTTCGCGACACACTCCGCGAAATTGGCTTGTCGGAATCGGCATTCATCACCCATTGCCAGGCGTCGTTTAAACAAGGCTCGACCTTTGTTGGCTGGCGCGATGGCAGTGAGCACGACCGTTATCACCACCCCTTCACCAATCCGGCAGGTTATACCGAAATTGATGTGCACGCTTGCTGGCAAGCGCTTCACAATAATAAGCCATACGATCGCGCTTTTAGTGTCCAGCCTGAGCTGTGCGAACAGCACAAAGCGCCCAAGCAGCTGGCCACGCCCGACTATGCTTACGTTCTGAACTATGGGTATCACTTCGACGCCACCAGGCTGGCCGAAATGGTGTCGGACCATTGCGTTAACCAGTTAGGTGTTCGCCATGTACAAGCGCACATTGAACAGGTGGTCAGCCATTACAATGGCGATATCAAGGCACTAACCACCCAATGCGGGCAAACCCTCGAGGGAGATTTGTTTATTGACTGTAGCGGGCAGTCGGCGTTATTGGCAGGCAAGCATTACAATGTGCCCTGGCACTCGTTAAAAGACATTTTGCTGAATGATTCGGCTATGGCTGTACAGGTGCCTTATCATGAACAGGACAATACCATTGCCTCCACTACCCTTGCCACCGCGCACCCACAGGGGTGGAGCTGGGATATTGGCCTGCAACACCGTCGGGGTGTTGGCATGGTATACAGCAGTGACTTTGCGTCTGCAGAGGACATTGAACAGTCTTTAAAACAGTATTTAACTAAGCGACTCCCACACGATGTGGTGGAACAGGCTACGTGCAGACAGCTGAAGTTTTCACCCGGCTATCGCAGTGAGTTTTGGACCCACAATTGCCTGTCGCTGGGCATGGCCAGCGGGTTTATTGAGCCGCTCGAAGCCTCGGCTGTTGCCATGGTGGAATTGGGTGTGCGCATGTTGTGCGAGCAATTCCCGCAAAATCGCGAACACATGCGTATTCTGGCAGCCCGCTATAACGAACGCTTTGCCTACCGCTGGGCGCGGGTCATCGACTTTGTAAAACTCCACTATGCCATTAACCAACGTACCAATGATGCCTACTGGAATGCCCATCGCGATCCGGCAACCTGGCCAGATTCCCTGAAAACCTTATTATCGCTGTGGCAATATCAGCCGCCATCACGTTACGACGTAGTGCAAAACGAAGAAATATTTCCCTCTGCCAGCTACCAGTTTGTGTTGTACGGCATGGGTTTTACAACCCAATCACCCACGCTAGCCGATGCCAGCGATATGCTAAAACGCGCTGGTGCGATTTCTCAAAAATTACAGGCTACGCTTATGCAATTTAGCCAGGGATTACCCGATAACCGGGCGTTACTCAACGCCATCCGCGAACGCTATCAACACTCATCCGGAGCGCCGTTATGAACAAGCCTGATATATCCGCCAATAAAGTGAACAACGTGATCATAGCCGGTGGTGGAACGGCGGGCTGGATGGCCGCCGCTGCCCTGTCTCGATTAATTGGCAAGTCTGTGAATGTTACCCTGGTGGAGTCGAAAGACATCGGTATTGTTGGTGTGGGGGAAGCAACGATTCCGCCTATTCGCACTTTCCACAAACTGTTGGGCATAGACGAAAAAGCCTTTATGCGCGCTACCAATGCCACCTTCAAACTGGGTATTGAGTTCGCCAATTGGCGCGAACCTGAACATGCCTATATCCACTCCTTTGGCGTTACCGGCCGCGAATGCTGGGCAGGTGAATTTCACCATTTCTGGATGCGCGCGCAGCAGGAAGGCCTGGGCTCAGCATTTGGCGATTACTGCTTTGAATTGAAGGCTGCACAGCAATACAAGTTTGGCATGAGCGAACGCATGCCGATTAACTTTGCGTATCATTTCGATGCGGTGGCCTACGGTAAATTCCTGCGGCAATTTGCTGAAAATCTCGGCGTTACTCATGTAGAGGGCGACATCGACACTGTGAATATGCATGTCACATCAGGTGATATTGAATCGTTAACCCTAAAAGATGGCCGCACTCTTGCTGGCGATCTGTTTATCGACTGCACGGGTTTTAAGGGCTTGTTAATTGAGCAGGCACTGCATACCGGGTATGAAAACTGGTCGCATTGGTTACCTTGCGATCGCGCGGTTGCCATGCAAACTGAAAGCGTTGAAGCCCCTGCGCCCTTTACCCGTTCCGTTGCCCATGAAGCCGGTTGGCGCTGGCAAATTCCGCTACAAAACCGAGTAGGCAATGGGCTGGTGTATTGTAGTCGCTATATGAGTGATGACCAGGCTAAGCAAACCCTCATGGATCAGGTAACCGGCAACCCAATTAACGAACCCCGTGTGATCCAATTTACCCCGGGCAAACGTCGCCTGGGCTGGAACAAAAACTGCGTGGCACTGGGTTTGGCCAGCGGCTTTATTGAACCGCTGGAGTCCACCAGTATTCACCTGATCATGACCGGTATCATTCGTCTGCTGCGTTTGTTCCCGTTCGATGGGGTAACCCAAAGCGCCATCGACGAATACAACAATAAGTACAACAGTGAAATGGCCGCAATCCTCGATTTTATTGTGATGCACTATAAAGTCACTAATCGGGATGACTCGCTATTCTGGCAACACTGCCAGCGAATGGCGATCCCCGACTCCCTGACCCACAAAATCAATCTGTTTAAAGAAACTGGCCGGGTGTTCTTGGACGATGGGGATATCTTCCGGGTCGATTCCTGGACGCAGGTGATGTTGGGTCAAGGGTTAGTACCTGAGCAGTATCACCGGGTGGCAGACGAAATGAGCATTGAAGAGCTTACTCGCTTTATGAATGGCCTGCACCAACATGTGTCTCAGCAAGTCCAAGCGCTACCTGCTCATGGCGATTTCTTAAAACAGTATTTGGGCGTGTGATCGGTAACGCAGTGATTGCCTGAAGGCCGTTAAGTTTGTTTTAATCGGCCTTTTAGTTTTGCCTTTCTGTTTTGCCTTTATGGGGGATACACCATGATCACCTGGACGTTACTGCCGTTTTCATCGCTTACTACCCATCAGCTGTATGCGCTGTTAAAGCTGCGCACCAATGTGTTTGTGGTTGAGCAAAACTGCCCGTATCCGGAACTGGACGACAAAGACACCAAGCAGGATGTGTATCACCTGCTGGGTTATCAGCGATTGGATGATGGTCAATCTGAGCCAGAGCTGGTGGCCTATGCGCGCTTGCTACCGCCTGGAGTGAGCTATCCCCAGGTCAGTATTGGCCGGGTTGCTGTCGCTGAGTCTGCCAGAGGCCAGAAGCTGGGTCATGCACTGGTTGCCGAAGCGTTGAAAGGCTGTGAGCAAACATGGCCCGGACAGGATATTCAGATAGGCGCGCAGGTGTATCTGGAAGCCTTTTATAAAAGCTTTGGATTTACGCGCCAGTCAGAGGACTACCTGGAAGACGGTATTCCGCACGTGGATATGTTGCTGTCGAAAGTCTGAAGCCTGAATTCTCTAATGACTGATGAACACAAGGTTGGGGCAACGTTATCCTTATGCGCTTGAATCCTTTATATCGCTCTACACTAACATTCATCAGTTTCTGGGATCATAGGATGAAATCTATCCAAAATAAGTATATTCACCGTTAACGGTGATTTTATGAGTCTAATTCAATTTTAAATCAATAATTAACTGATATCGGTGATTTATTGAGTGTGATGTTGTGAGTATCCGGACATGCCAATCGTATAGGCACGACTATAATTCAGCCCAATACGGTGAGTGCCACAGCACCTAATCAACAACCTGAAAAAATAAAACCGCCGTTAGGCGGTTTTATAGATGTTCACAAAAAATGAATCAGCTTGAAGCGTTATTCAATATTCTGAATTTGTTCACGCATCTGCTCAATTAGCACTTTAAGCTCTACAGCTGATTGCGTAATCTCAGTGCTGATTGACTTAGAACCCAGCGTATTAGATTCGCGGTTGAATTCCTGCATCATGAAGTCGAGACGTCGGCCGCATGCGCCGCCTTTTTTCAGGATTTTACGGGTTTCTGCCACGTGTGAGTTCAGACGATCGAGTTCTTCGGCTACGTCGACTTTTTGTGCCAACAGAATCATTTCCTGTTCTACACGGGCAGCATCCAGTTCCAGTTTAGCTTCTTCAAAACGGGCCTGAATTTTCTCGCGTTGCCAGGTCAGGATTTCCGGCATGCGCTGCGCCACTTTCTCAGCTTCTACCTCAATGGCGTCCAGTCGCTGTTCAATCAGCGATTTCAGGGTTTCACCCTCGGCACCACGTGCGGCAATAAAGTCGTTCATGGCTTTGTCCAAGCCTTCCAGCATATCGGCCTGAATAGCATCCATATCGGCTTCTTCAGAGGCGATCACGCCTGGCCATTTTAATACGTCCAGAGGATTAACTCCGGTAGACTGACCGTGAGACTGAACCCAATCGGCAGCGTGAAGGACTTGTTTTGCCAATTGCTCATTGAGATTCAATTTCGTTACAGCTGAGTCATTGGCAGTGAAACGAAGTGCGCACTCAACTTTTCCGCGTTGAAGACGCTTGCGAAAACGCTCGCGTAATACAGGCTCTAAGCTGCGAAACTGCTCTGGTAGACGAAAATACGTTTCCAGGTAGCGCTGGTTAACCGAGCGAATTTCCCATACTGCGGTTCCCCACTCTTTTTTTACTTCGCTGCGCGCGAATGCCGTCATGCTGTAAATCATGTTGTATCCAATTGGCATAATGAAGATTTTTACTGTGGTTAATCATACTACAGTGCGCACATTAACCCTAACCTTTGGTAGAAATGCTGTGTTTCACATGAAACATCGGCGGTAGGTCGTTCATTTTCCAGTACCATTTACGCTATACTATGCGCGTTTAAACATTCAACGCACCCATACCGGTAACTTCAGGAGATCACCATGCGCCCAAGCGGCAGAACCGCCAGTCAAATTCGCCCTGTCACTATCACTCGACACTACACCTGCCACGCAGAAGGGTCAGTGCTGGTTGAATTCGGCAATACCAAGGTGTTGTGTAATGCAACGGTAGAAGAAGGCGTCCCGCGCTTTATGAAAGGTCAGGGTAAAGGTTGGATCACGGCTGAATACAGCATGTTGCCACGCGCTACTCATACTCGCTCTCAGCGCGAAGCAGCGCGCGGTAAGCAAGGTGGTCGTACGCTGGAAATTCAGCGTCTGATCGCGCGCTCTTTGCGTGCCGCGGTAGATCTGAAGCTGTTGGGTGAGAACACCATTACCATCGACTGTGATGTTATTCAGGCCGACGGTGGCACCCGCACTGCGTCTATTACGGGTGCTTGTGTGGCGCTGGTGGATGCACTCACGCACATGCGCAACAAAGGGATCCTGAAAGCGAACCCGCTTAAGTTTATGGTTGCCGCATTGTCGGTGGGTATTTATGAAGGTGCGCCAGTAGCCGATCTTGAGTATGTAGAAGACTCAGCGGCAGAGACAGACATGAACGTGGTAATGACCGAAACAGGTAAGCTGATCGAAGTACAAGGTACCGCTGAAGGCGAGCCCTTTTCTTTCGACGAGTTACAGGAATTGCTCGACATTGCCAAGCATGGATTGCGCGAATTATTCGATATTCAAAAAGCAGCATTAAATTAAGGCAGGCTGGTTTAATGAAAGCATTCCAACAAGAATTTATTGAGTTCGCCATTGCCCGTGGCGTACTTAAATTTGGTGAATTTACCTTAAAGTCAGGCCGTAAAAGCCCGTATTTTTTCAATGCAGGCTTGTTTAATCGCGGCGGTGATCTGGCAAAACTGGGTCGTTACTATGCGGCGGCGTTAACCGATGCAGGCATTGAATTCGATGTACTGTTTGGCCCTGCGTACAAAGGTATTCCTATTGCCACAACAACAGCTGTGGCATTGGCTGACCACCACGACGCCGATGTACCCTACTGCTTTAACCGCAAAGAAGCCAAAGCTCACGGTGAAGGCGGCACACTGGTAGGTAGCCCGCTTGAAGGTAAAATTATGCTGGTGGATGACGTGATTACTGCCGGTACTGCCATTCGTGAATCAATGACACTGATTGAAGCGAGTGGTGCCACACTGGCTGGCGTATTGATTGCGTTGGATCGTCAGGAAAAAGGCAAAGGCGAGTTGTCTGCCATTCAGGAAGTTGAGCGTGACTACGGCACTAAAGTAGTTTCAATTGTTACGCTGGCTGACGTCGTTGCTTATCTGCAGCAATCAGGTGGCCATGACGACAGCATTGCCGCTATTAAGGCGTATCGCGAAGCCTATGGCATCTAATACCGACTTTAGCAGCGCCGATCAGGAGCTTGATGCTCTGGGGTTGCGTTGTCCCGAGCCCGTGATGATGTTACGCATGACCATGCGTAAGCTGGAAGACGGACAAACGCTGAGCGTTACCGCCGATGATCCTGCCACTGTGCGGGACATTCCCAGTTTCTGCCGGTTTATGCAGCATACTTTGCTGGCTTCAGACACCGAATCAGTGCCCTATCGTTATCTGATCAAAAAAGGCGTGTAGTCGCTATTTTGATTCCGACACTGCCTGTAGTAACAATTGCTGCAGGCATTGTTTCTGTTTAGCCGACGTACCGTGCACGTCACACAAATGGATGTTGTGACCCTGCAATAAGCGTTTCAGCACACTTACCCGCATTTTTACGCTGACAAATTCTGGCTCTGGGGTTGGTATAGATCCTCTCACTGGTAAATCCCGTTAGTGCAATACGTGTGATGTCTTGTCAGATGCACCTAACTTAAGCCATCCCATTAATTCCTGAATAATATGCATGAGCCTGGGTTCGCTGGCATACATAGGCATGAGTGCGGCTAATTGTTGCTGTGTGTCCTGAATAATCGACTGCGCGGTTGATTGAGTCTTTATTGCATTCGTAGACGAGTTGGCCTGAATACACCGCTCAACCGCAATGGCAGAGGCAGCAAAAAACACCAAATCTTTCTGGCTTTCGGCAGAATGCTGATCGACGGGCCTTAGTGCTAATAGCACTGACTGAGCTACTTCCCACACCAATTGATTAAATGTAAACGCTTTTTGTAAATCCCCATTTTGCTGATAGGCACGGGCCTGATTACGCAGCACATGTCGCTCCTGTCGGGCATGATCAGGGTTAAGTTGAAGCCATTTTCGATAAACGGGGCAAAGCAATTGTGTACGCATGCAGACCTCCTTTTTAGTGATTCGCTGCGAGGTACAATCAATCTAATCTAAATGATAATTATTATCAATTGTGATTTTGGGGTAAATAATGTCTAGGAGAGCAAATCGGGCATTTGATAAATGAAATAGGGATTAGCTAAACGCCAGCCAAAGGCCTGCGCAAACCAACGTAATGCCAATCATGGCTTTGGTGCGGTACCGACGTATGAATTGCTCTGCCTGGTTACCGAGCAGTTTTACCGCCAGCGCCAATCCAAAGTAACGGATAGACCGGGCGATAATGGTGGCTAACAAGAACAGCGCTAGAGAATATTTAGTGGCGCCAGCGGCCAGCATAGCAATCTGAAAAGGAATGGGCACAATGCCCAACGTAAGCACGAACCAAAACCCCTGAGATGCCATTTTCTGTTCGACGCGTTCAAACTGTGCTTCGCTGCCAAACAGCTCAATCAACGAACCGCCAATAGCATCAAACAAAAAATAACCGAGGGCGTAACCAAAAAGTGCACCGATCACGCAGCCAACGGTGGCCATTAGCGCGATATGCCAGAGCTTATCGCGCTTGGCCTGCATTAACGGAATCAACACGGCTTCTAAAGGAACAGGCACAATGGTTGATTCTAAAAACGATGCAATGGTAATGCCCCGCAACATATTGCGAGACTCCACCATTGCTTTGGTTTTTTGCTTTAATACCCGTTTGACGTTTTTCAACAGAACAATCTACCTATTGTTTGTAAATCTTGCCGTCCTTCATTACAAACTGTACGTGTTCCAGCACGGAGACATCAGCCAGAGGATCACCTTTAACGGCAATAATATCAGCCAGTTTGCCAGCTTCTAATGTACCCAAAGTGTCTTCTATGCCCAGCAGTTTTGCAGTATTGACGGTTGCACTTAAGATAGCATCTGCAGGCGGCATGCCAGCTTCAACCATCAGTGCAAATTCCTGTGCGTTGTCGCCATGTGCAGAAACACCGCTGTCGGTGCCAAATGCGATATTGACGCCGGCTTTGTAGGCTTTACCAAAGGTAGCCTGGATCAGCGGTCCAATAGCGGCGGCTTTCGGGCGAACGATTTCAGGGAAATAACCATCGATTTTGGCTTTTTCGGCCACAAAATTTCCGGCAAGGATAGTCGGCACGTAGTATGTACCGTGCTTCTTCATCAGTTTCATGACTTCCTTATCCATGTAGGTGCCGTGTTCAATGGAGGCAACACCGGCTTTTATCGCGCGGATCATGCCTTCTTTTCCGTGTGCATGTACGGCGACTTTCATGCCGTAATCCTTCGCAGTTTCAACCACGGCTACCAGCTCGTCATCCATAAACTGCGGGTTCTGACCACTTTTTGCTACGCTTAACACGCCGCCGGTGGCGGTAATTTTGATCGTATCAGCCCCGTCTTTATAACGCTGTCTTACCGCCTGGCGGGCTTCATCGACACCGTTAATCACTCCCTGCTCAGGACCTACATGAGGGCTGATTAATTTTGCCATGCCGTTGCTAGGATCCGCGTGTCCACCTGTGGTGGCGATTGATTTGGCTGCGGTGTAAATACGAGGGCCTTTCGCTATGCCTTTGCTGATAGCATTGCGCAGCGCAACGGTTTCGTTGTAGCTGTCACCCAGATTTCGAACTGTGGTAAACCCGGCCATTAGCGTCTTTTCTGCATAATGCGATGCCATCAAGGCGTAATCTGCTTCGTTTTGTGTAAAGCGTTTTAGGTATGACGCCGTACCGCCTTGCTGAAAGCTTAGGTGGACGTGCATATCCATTAAGCCTGGCAGTACCACTGAATCCGACAAATCGACAAGGGTGTCGCCTTCGCCTACGGCAATATGCCCCTTCTCCACTCGAGTAATGGTATTACCGTCTACCACAATGGATACCGGGCCGGTGAGCTTTTCGCTGGTGCTGGTAAAGGCTTGTCCGGCATGAATAACAGTGGCCGCCTGTAGCAAGCCGACAGGCAGCAGCGCCGTCGCCAGGGTGAGTGATTTAAACCAAGTTTTCATTGTTGTTCTCTTTTGTTGTTGTAGTTAATGGACTTTTCTTTCCCTTATCGACTCGCTGAGCAGAACAACGGTCGGGGGAGTAGAAATAACTCTATGTGAACTTTTGCAGATAGGCAAAACAGGCAGCGCCTTTTTCGGTGGAATCATAGCTTTCTACGGCGAATATCGGTCATAAAAAGTACAATTGAGCATGGTCTTTCGCATTGAATTCAGCAATACTGGGATGAACCAATAATAAAAAGGAAGTCGTACCGATGGAAACGTCTTTGAAGCGCTTATCGCCGCATTCTTTTGCGTTACATACCGCATTAGTCTTTGCCATACTGACACTGTTATTTATTTTGCCCATGACGTTGTTTATGAACGCCATGACACCAGAGATGCCTGACGGTTCAATGCCCGCTGCGATGTTTGGGTTTATGACCTTTGTCATGCCGCTGATTTATTTTGTATTTACCTATATTTTCGGTTTTATTGGCGCGCTTATTTACAATGTAATCGCTAAAAAAACCGGAGGTATTCGTTGCCAAATCGACACGTCCTCTGACGTGCAGACACAAGTAACGGAAGAGGTGTAATCAACAGCAATGGGAGACCATTGTTATGGAATTAATTGCAGGGAGGCAAACATGTTTACACGCCGTAAATTATTAACTTTACCTATAACAATGCTCATCTTGTGGATAGGTGTTATGGGTATTGCTCAGGCAAAATTACCCGATTGGGTCGAATCACCTACCCCCGATACGGATACCCATTTATACAGTGTGGGGTCATCCGCTACGTTGGATTTAGCTAAAAAAGCCGCATTGGTAGAGCTTGCTGGTAAGGTTAACAGCCGGGTTCAGCAGCTTTATCAGTCAAAAGAGAGAGCGGTTAACGATCAGTATTCCAGCTGGACGTCGGTAGATACCGAGGTAGAAATTGGTGAAACCGATCTGCGTTACTTCTACGTAAACCAAACTGAGCAAATCGGCAACGTGTACTGGGTTGAATTAGTGCTGGACAAGGTAAAGATGGCCCAGGATCTGTCGGCTCGTCTGGAACTTGAGCACAGCACTCTGCAATCTCAAATGAATGCATTAATGCAACAATCTATGTTTGTTCAGTTTCTGCAGGCGAAGGTGGCTACGGGTAATATTGCATCGGTTAAACAAATCATTATTCAGCTACAGTTTTTTCAACAGGGCTTGGATACCAATTATTACAGCAGTCAGTACAACGAATACTTAAGCACGATTCAGCAAGCTGTGGCCGGTAATCAGGTGTACCTTGATGACAGTAAAGCGCAGCCCCAGGTTGCTGCTCTCATCCGCAATTGGCTCGCAGAACAAGGCGTAAATCTGGCCTCAAAGAAGAACGCTAAAACGGATGTCCTGTTAGTCTCGACCGAAGTCAATGAATATCAGGATAAACGCGATGCGTTTAACGCAGAGATTGTGACGACGATTAAAGTGGAGTCTGCCAAACAAGGGCAAATAGGTCATGCAACCCTGCAAACCAAGGGACGGGACTATAAACGTGCAGACCAGGCGATTGGCAAGGCGGTCAAAGCACTAAAGCTGAGAATTCAACGACAACAACCGGTAGAATTACTGAATATTGTGGTAACCGGGTAATCAGTGCGTAAAACTAAATTCGATATTTATTTCGATATTGGCGAAAAGTTAGTGCCTGCTTTATTAACATTAAAAAGCAGACAGTTAGGCCCTGTTTTGGATGGATTTTCATCGTCTCTCATGCAAATTAAAAACTGGCTGAATGAAGATACATTTCCAACATCTAAGTCTGCACTCGCAAACGGACTTGAACAGGGGATAAACGAGTTGCCGTTTTTTATTGAAAATATGGAATCAAACCTGCGAGCTGAGGCGTTTAATATTTATTACCAAACTTAGAATTCTGTTATTCCTGCGTATCAGGAAAAGATGAATAGACGCATAAAACGTACTTTATCGCGCGGAAAAATAAACAGTGAAAGCGAGTTCTATCTTCTGCAAAACAGGTTTGATACTCTTGAAGGTAGCGATACCGAAGAAGCTTCTGGGATTTCAGAATTGCTGGGGGAATATGAATCATCCCGGTGTAACCAGGATGATTCTGTTGGTTATAACATTAACCCCAGTCACCCACGGAGTTAAATTCTTCGGTCGCGTCTTTGTCTAATTCAAGATCCTGGCTGTTGGCATATTCAATAAAGAACTTTGCTGTTGTGACCAGTTTGGGTAAGTGTTTAGGCATGCCTTTTAACACCAGGTTCAGGGTATTGGTTGCCTCAGCATAATCACCCCCTTTACTGGCCATATCTAATGCGCCACCTAAGCTGAAACCTCCGGATTTGGCGCCCTTGGCGTCTTTCTCCACGATATCAAACAGGGTCTCGCCGTCTTCCTTAATCTGATAGGTTTTGAAGGTGCCTAACAAATACGTTGAGGCCCCTAACACGAAGGATTTTTGCTGATCAGGCTCTATGCTTTTCGATTCCATCGTTTTTTTACGGATCTCTTCACTGGCACCTGCAGCATACTGACGTTGCTTCTTAATTTCCTTTTTACTCATGCTGGTGCCGCTTTTCAGGATTTCACGCTCTTTGAGCAGGCTTTCTTTTGCTGATTTCAAATCCAGAGATTCAGCCAGACAAATATTAGCCTGGTTAATTGCCAGCGCAGCCAGTACATACGATGTCATTACTTGCTGAGAGGCGGCTTTAACTTTCTTGCTCGCCGCACGCTCAGGGGTATATTTAGTAATAAAGTCGCGAATCACCGTCAGGTCTAAATCTGCGCAAGAGGTCTTGGTTAAAAAGCTATCGTTTGCCCAAGGAGCAGGCTTTTTGTCGCTGGAAAACAGGCCTGCGTGGGCGGATGATACGGATAATACAGACGCGAATAATAGCGATGAAACAAAATAACGGGACTTATGAGTAAACATTCTATTTCCTTCTAGATTGATTTAGAGCTAAGTTGGCCAATTAAGCCTGCGGCCATTTCTTGCGCGGCGGTTTTTAATGCATTGTTTTTGGCTACGATAGGCGTCGGTCCAAGGCCTATGTACTGAACCGGCCCAATGGATGCCATTGTCGCGCCCCGACGTTTTACAGAGAGAATTTTAGCCGTTACCGATACCGGGACCTTGTATAAACCGGTGACGTCATCGGTAACATGCTCATCAACATCCAGCGTGCCAATGGCCAGATACTGGACCGGATCCTCAAGGCTTTTTAAACCCCGAATTGCGTCGCGTTTGGTAGAAGGCGTAAGGTCATCGCCTTGCTCGTAATCCATCAGGAAGTTATTTACGTCAAGCTGACCGGCAGTATCTTCTTCCAGCAATGCAGCTTCAATGACGTAATAATTCGCATCAGCAAAGACTTCACCAACAGCAATATCAATTTCGCTGGTAGTTGTGGCCTGCCAAAGCGTTTTGGCGCGTTTGAAGTCGCCTGACGCGGTATTTTTTGCTTCGGTACGAGATGCAAGTTCCCTGGCCACAAACACAAACGTGATATATTGGTCTTCGTCGTCCATGTTGCCGTCTTTGGCCCGCCCAATGGCGGTCAGATAGTTCAGCATTTTGGTATCGTTAATATCTACCCGGACCACCACACGAAACTGCTTAATATCTTTTTTGTTTTCTTTCGATATGACTGCGCTGCTCAGCAGGTAATCGTCCACATTCGCGGTAATGTCGTCTTTTGCGATAGCGAAATTACGTTCCTGATAGGGTTGCGCAGTGGCAATCCAGCTTTCAATGGCTTTTACCTTGGCCTGCATAATTGCTTCGGCCTTTTCATCGCTATCAAGCCGTCCGGAATAGGTGTAGGTATACGTGCTTTTACTTTCTACTGCCAATGCCGGAAAGGCGCAGCAGAATGCCAAAAACAGCGCTAAGAGTCTTGTATATCGCGTAGAGTCAGATGCCATTGATGTGTTCACTCCATTTACGAACAGTGTTGTAGGTACGGCGCTTGTGCTGTGAGTGGCTGTCGAACCACTTCTTTTGTGGCGCAGATAGTTGTTGGGCAATATCGGATAAAAGCGTTTCCAGGGCGTCTTCATAGGCAGCCCAGTCATCTATATAAGTTTGTTTATCGCTCACTAATTTGGCGACGGCTGCGTGAAAATAGTCATCCACCATGGGTTCCGGGTTGGTGGCTTCCCGGGCATTAAATTTTACCCGGCTGGCAAACAGGTATTTATGTGTCTGTTCAATACTTTTAAAGTTACTGATATCCACGCTGAAGACATAGTCTGGTTCAGGCAACGTGAGGGTATAAACATCGCCATTAGTCATGCGTCCGGCCATTTTATTGCCAATGGCATAGCCTTTTGTGTAGGGAATCATATTCAGTCCGCTCAGGTGGGCCAACTGGGCAGTAAAATACTGCCCGAATACCTGCGACAGCGCTTGCTGTTGTAATCGCTTGGGGATCATAGGACTGGCTTTATCACCAAAGTTAACGTCACTGACTTTGAAACGAACGACCCCTTCCTTTGGTAATCCGAATTGTTCAATGTACCCAACCGCCAGAGACAACAAGCTCTCATCACTGGTATTAAGCGTTTGATATAGGGCGGTCAGATTGCTGGTTCTGGCTTGCTCTTCTGATTTGTCCAGACCGATAACATCGTTACGGGCTATGTCGACAGGAATGCTGGCGAGCAATCGCATTGCCTGAAAATCAAAAAACAGAATTTGGGCACTGATTTCCGCTACCACTTTTTTGTAATCCTGAAATGACTCGATACTCACGGATTCGCGTTCTATTGCCAGTGTCATCGCAATCGCCGGGCCCGATTTGTAGTTCCCTAGTTGTGGGGAAAGGGTAAAGGGCAGGTTGGCAGATTGGGTTAGTAGCTCATAAAATGCAGCGTCCAGCGCTGCTCTGGGCTGTTGTGGGGAGGTCTTATTTAACGCCAGCGCAACGGGGTAACTGGATTTTATATATTGGTTGTCACCAAGGAAAGACACCCCGGAATAATAAACGGTCTGTTGGGCTGCGTAAGCTGTTGAACTGGCAATTAAAAGCAGCATACTGCATGCGAAAAGTCGCATTGTTTGTATGACTGCAATTAAAGATGGCACTGTTCCCTGAGGTTCCCGCACTTAACGCTCCCTGTGCTTTGGCGGTGGTAAGAGTTTCTACTATGGCAAAGTATGAACTTTAGTACAATATTTGATCAGGGTTTGGCGGTAAAATAAACAAAAAAGCAGGCAAAGAAGCCTGCTTTCTGATTACAGTTCACGTTGTCCTTACAGTGAAGTCAGTGCCTCACGTAATTCGCGCAGTTTTGCTTTAATACGACGCATGTTATCCGGCCCGGTTCGGAGCAGTTGCTTCTGGGGGGCAGATAAGCTTTCCAGACGCTCATCGGCATATTTATACATGACTGAATCTGTGAAGACTTCTACGGGCATTTTTACTTCCGGCGTATCCAGTAACGTGTCGATAGCGGTAATCATTACCTCGGTAAAAGATTGGTCTGGATCACCGATTTCAGCATACTTGGCCTGGATTTCGTCCAGATATGTGGTGTAAAGCTCGATCAGGTCTTCATTGCTCATTGATTCCAGTACATCCACATAAGGGGTGTAGCGTTTATAGCTTGCAGAATCAATCCATTCGCGATCGGCCTGGGTGTAAACCCGGAATTCCTGATCAGGAGGGGTCAGTAAACGATGATTCGGCGCCATGTCATCGTCGGCCAGGTTGGTGGTCGTCACCACAAAACGCTGAAGCAGACCGTCGTTAACCATTAGACGGCTAAGCATAGGTGAGCTTGCAATCGTCTCCAGAGCGGCTTTTACTGCGGTATCGCTAATGTCCAGAGGCTCAGGTTCCGGTGCGGACTCTGGCATGGGCTCAATATCCTGATTCGGATCAATTTCGACAGGCTCCGGTGTCGGTGCTGCCTCAAAAACGTCTGTAGCCTCAGGCTCAATAGTTTCGGGTTGAGCGATGGCGGGTGGCTCAATGGGCTTGGCTGGTTCTGGGGCTGGCTCGCTGGAAGGCCATAACAATACTGCCAGTAAAACAATCACAACCACGCCAATGATGACGTAGGGTAACCAAGACTTTTGCTCAGAATTCTCGCTCATAGATATCTACCTTGATTTGATGGCTGCTAAATTCATACTACCAGAGTTATTGGCAATCCGCTGAAATTCAATGTTGTTTTTTTATTCTTTTTTCAAAATCGCAATTCACTGTTTTATTGAATAGCAGGCTCTGCCTCAAGAGTAAACCGTTAACAGGTACGATTTTTAAGACCGTTTCGTATTTCATCCATTTTATGCAAAACGTCGTAATGAATCAGAAGAAAGACGGGAGTAGCAACAATGTACAAATTCTGGCGAAAAGATTTTGAAACGGCTGAGCGGGATATTGACGTACTTGAGGTACAGTCATTCGAGATGAATGTGTATCTGGTTCAGCTTTCCTGCGGTGCAAAAACCGGGTTGTTATACGACGACTCAGATAAACCCATGCGCTTTTACAGTGCCGGGCACATCAGAGAGTTTTTTGCCCAATGTACAGTGGCAACGTCTTATATGAAACATGACACACCTTACGACGAAATGATAGGTAATCCGCCCAAAGCAGAGCACACAATGGCACTGCCATTTAGCATGGAAATGCCGTATTAGCTCAAGCTAAAGCCATTTGCTGGCGGCTTCGCGCAAATCAACCTGCGTGTTGAGTTGCTTGGCTAACAAGTACAAGCCGCCCAGTTTACGGTGAATGAAAATGGCATCTACTGGCGGGATGTGCCAAAAATCTTCATCAAAACTGAGCTGTATACCCATAGCCTGAACCCGGGTTAGCAAGTCCGATTGACCAAAATCATAGGGCCCCTCATGATACAAGGCTTCGCACGCCAGTTTACCTAACGCCACGACCGTAGCTTGCTGTGAATCACTATGGGACGTCTGCATTAACCCTATATCCAGCGCGGCCTGAGCGACTCTTGTCATGTCATCATCGGCCATTGCTCTGAGCAGTGCCAGATAACCCTGAGATATGGATTCGGGCACCTCTCTACACGCGCCAAAATCCAGTAACGCAACACGTGTATCTTCTTCGATATAGCGGTAGTTCGCCATATTCGGGTCGCTTTGGATCAGGCGAAACGAGAAGACTTCATCAAAAAATAAACTGAAAAGCCCTGTCATGAGCCTATTGCGAACGGCCTGTGGTGCCTGAGCAAGCGCAATGATCTGTTCACTTTTTATGTGAGTCATCGCCAGGGTGGTGGCGGTGGTAAACTCATCGAATACGTCCGGTACTACGAAGTCAGCGTGCTCGCCCAGTGCATCGCGGTAGCGTTTAAGCATGTCGGCTTCACGCAGGTAATTGGCTTCATCGTGCAGCTGTGCTTTGGCCTGACCTAATAACGGCTTTATATCCAGTGAGCCGGGGAGTAAGCCGGATAGCTTTATGATACTCGCAACATTATCCACGTCACTGTTTATGCTGTCGCCAATACCAGGGTATTGCACTTTAACCGCGAGCGTCTCGCCATCGAATGTAATGGCTTTATGTACCTGTCCGATGGACGCTGCTGCAATGGGGGCAAAAGAAAAATAGAGTAATTTATCCTGCCATCCCTGTCCCCAGGCGCCGTCTAATACAGCCTGAAGTTGCGCTTTGGGCATCGGATCAGCATCTTCGCGTAGTCTCGCCAAAATGGCACTGAGTTCCGGAGGCAGTAACTCCCCGCCGTCCATTGAAATGAGCTGACCTAATTTCATAGCGGCACCACGCAGTGTCGCCAGTTGGTCGGTGATTCGTTGAATATTCTTCGGGGTGAGGACTAAATCGGAGAGTGCCGGACGTTGACCCGACAGTAATTTAGCTGCACCTTGCGACACTACACTGCCGGCAATTTTTCCCGCCAGCGAGCCAATTCGCGTCATGCGCGAAAGTCGGGAGCTGGGAATAGGCCGGGACTTCGGTGTGTCGTTCATGTCCTTCTAAACGAGCTGGGAAACCAATTGGATCAGCATACCGATGCCGCTTCCGATTGCAAAGCCTATCCATCCGTTGCGTTCGTTGTAACGAGCCAATGCCGCTGCGAATATTCCGCACCACAACATGGGGCCGTAAACGGCAATGACAGAGCCGCCCATACCGGAGTTGGGTAAAAACATCATGACAACAATGGTAAGTGCCATGGCGCCAGAAAGGTATACCCACAATACATTCTTTTTCTTGTTTTCAGGTGTGTCGGCGGATTGTTGGGAATCAGTCATTATTTCATGCCCTTTTTTAACCAGCATAATGACGTACTCAAGGGGATGGGGTCAATTGCGACGTTGGTCTGAATAGGTTAACAACGTACAGAGTGTACAAGAAAAGTACGAAAAAACGGCTGTGCAGCGGTGAGAATAACCGCCACACAACAAGATGTCATGGTGTGTGATGCGTAGCTAGAAGTGCACTTCCAGTAAGGCCACATTGTCGGTAAAGGTTAAGGTTTTCAGATTGCCCTTTCCTTCTACGTTCAGCGTGTTTACCTGACTGGGCCAGATATCCCGCAGTGCGTCATGACGCACTTTCAGTCCTTCCAGTACCGGTGGCTGGTCAGTTTCCTGATACACCCAAAAGTACTTGCCTTCTGTTTCGAATCCAACAAGCGAAAGTCCCAAAGGATCGCCGGCTGCATTCAACAGAGAGAAGCGCTCAGCCACATATGCAGCAAATTCTGCCTGAGTCGCCTTATCGTCCAGTATATCCGCGGTTTTCTTAAACAGCATTTTTACGGCGTGTTCGGCATCGTGCAGATTAAACCGGTGCATTACTTCGATGTTCTCTGTCCTCGTATTGAACAACACCGTTGTGATGGCGGCTTTTTGCTGGTGCGCTGTGGCTGGTGCACTCACCACACAGATTAGCAGGGCAAAAAGCCCTGCCTTAACAACCTCAGCAAAGCGTGAGAGGTTAGTTGTCATCGCTTTCCTTCTTATCGTCTTCGCTGTCTTCGTCAGTTTTCAGCTCAGTTTTGATGTCGTGCATGATGTCACGACGCACTTTGGCTGAACTTGGCTTAGACTTATACGCTTCGATACGTGAAGGGATGATTTGACGAGGATAGTGATTATTTTCCACGTCAACGTCAGCGGTTTCCCAACGAGGGTCAACGGTAACGCTTACCAGCTCTTTATCTTTGTCTGTAACCACCAGTTTGCTTACCGCTTTTGGTGTACGACGCCAGATTTCTGCCGGAATACGCAGTTGTTCAGTGGTGCCATCAGCATAGGTCATTTCCAGAATGATCGGCATCACCAGCCCGCCCAGATTTGAAAACTCCATTACATAGTAATTTTTGTCTTCTTTCACGGCGCGTTCGAACGCTTTGCGCTCCCAGGGATCCAGTTTGTCTAACCATTTTTTGTAGCTGTTACGCTCTTTGTTGGTTACGGTGAACTGATCGTTTTCGTCATAGAAGTCAGTGATGTCAGGATAACGGTCTACCCACAATTTCTTGCCTTCAGCAGCGTTGCGCTCGTCAGTCAGTGATTTAGGCTTGTCTTGTTCAAATTCACGTTCACGTGCAAAGTCGATATCCGGATCTTTGGTATCCAAACGCAGTTTGTACACTTTGTCGATTGAGATATCTACGTGATCCGTGGTGTAGAACCAGCCACGCCAGAACCAGTCCAGGTCAACACCTGAAGCTTCTTCCATGGTGCGGAAGAAATCAGCGGGTGTAGGACGCTTAAACTTCCAGCGAAGTGCGTATTCTTTGAATGCAAAGTCAAACAGCTCGCGGCCAAGAATGGTTTCACGCAGAATGTTCAGTGCTACCGCTGGTTTAGTATAGGCATTCGGGCCTAAACGCAGTACCGAGTCAGACTGGGTCATAATTGGCACCTGAGTCTGAGACTTCATGTAGCCTACAACGTCACGCGGTTCAACACCCCATGGAATGTCCGGATCCCATTCACGACCGGCTACGCCGTCCAGGAAGCTGTTCAGGCCTTCGTCCATCCAGGTCCACTGACGTTCGTCAGAGTTGACGGTCATTGGAAAGTAGATGTGACCCACTTCGTGAATAACAACGCCAATCAGGAAGCGTTTTTCTGCCAGTGAATAAGTACGAGAACCGTCATCACGCAATTCTGTGCGCGGACCGTTGAAGGTGATCATGGGGTATTCCATGCCGCCCACCGGGCCGTTGACTGACTGCGCTACCGGATAAGGATAGTCAAACGAGAAACGAGAGTACACGTCCATGGTGTGGATGATTGCCTCTGTAGAGTACTTCTTCCACAGGTCGCCACCTTCTTTCGGATAGAAAGACATCGCCATGACTAACGGCTGATCTTTACCACCCTGGTGATAGCCACGCGCATCCCACATAAACTTGCGTGATGATGCCCAGGCAAAGTCACGCACATTCTCAGCTTCAAAATGCCAGGTTTTGGTTTTATCCGTGCCTTCTTTTTCGTTTTCCAGCGCTTCTTCTTCTGTCACGATGAAAACAGTACGCTCTGCGTCTTTCGCTTCATCCAGACGTTTGCGTTGTTCGCTGGTCAGTACGGATTTAGGGTTTTGTAGTACACCTGTTGACGACACGATGTGGTCGGCGGGTACGGTGATTTCAACGTCGTAGTTACCAAATTCCAGGGTAAACTCACCACGGCCGATGAACTCTTTATTGGTCCATGCTTCGTAGTCAGTGTAAGCCGCTAAACGAGGGAACCACTGCGCTAATAAGAAGATGTCGTTGCCGCCTTCACGCTCGTCATCCGGGAAGTGCTCGTAGCCTGCACGGGCAGATACCGCATCTTCTTCAACGATGTTAAAGCCAAAGTCGATATTCAGTTCGGTCTTTTTACCTGGCTTCAGCGGTGATGCCAGGTCAACACGCATCAGCGTACCTACGATTACATAGTGCAGGTCTTTACCGCTGCCATCGGTGACTTTCTTGATTTGATAACCCAGCTCGTGATCTTCAACGAACTGCTGACGACGGATAGCGCCCATAGACAGCTTCGCAGGTGAGCTTGCGCTCGGCGCTGACGTTGCAGGGCCACGGTTACCAATACCACCAAAGTTTTCGCTCAGCGCTGACAGTGAGTCAGGGCGGAATTTATTTTGGTCCAGTTGGACCCACAAATACTTCAGCGTATCCGGGGAATTGTTCTGGTAGGTAATTTCTTCAGAAGCGTCAATACGACGTTTGGTTTCGTCCAGGGTTACGTCAATGTCGTAATCCACTTTTTGCTGCCAGTACTGATGACCGGGTTCGCCAGCCGCGTTGCGGTATACGTTTGGTGTAGGAAGCACCTCATCAAGTTGACGGAATTTATCTTCAAAATCCCCTTTCGTCTGTTTAATGGCAGCATAGGCCGACACTGAGCAAGTCAGCATAGACAGCACTGGCATTAACCAGATCAACTTGGGCATACGATTGCTCATGTATGATCCTTAGTCGTTATGACGCTTAGTTATTATGATAAACAAGTAGTGTAATTCTAATGTCTTCACAAATGCCAGCCGTTTGCCGTAAATTGCACCAGCCTTAACGCAAAGCCAGCAATACAAGGCATTACGTTGCTGTTTTTTGTTTGTTTTGTGGGCGCTTTGTAATATTCTTGAAAGCCCGTTAATTTCTTTGTCTTCATGCTAATGAGTGGGTTTTCCTGGCAGCGTGCCGTAATCAAAATTGGCAGTGCGCTGATCGCGCCCGATGGCCAGCAATGCAGTGGCCGTTACATTCTTCCTATTGCGCGTTTTATTACCTCTGCCCGCGAGGCAGGGAAAGAGGTCATATTAGTCTCTTCCGGCAGTGTGGCTGCTGGTCGGGCTAAAGTACCCATTCAGCATCCGGCGTCTATTTCTGAGAAGCAGGCTATGGCCGCGATTGGCCAGATGTACATGATGGCCAACTGGCAGCGATTCTTCGACTTTCCGTGTGCGCAGGTGCTGTTAACCTACGATGACCTGCACGATCGCACTCGTTACGTAAATATCAAAAATACCATCCGTGAACTGTTGAATCACCAGGCTTTACCGGTGGTAAATGAAAACGATACGGTTGCGGTGAATGAATTGAAAGTGGGCGACAACGACAATCTAGCTGCCTATACGGCACTGGTGTCCGGCGCTGATACCCTGATTATTTGTTCCGATATAGACGGCCTTTACACGGCGGACCCGCGCAAAGATGCCAGTGCTAAGCTTATCCCTGAAGTCGACGAAATTACCGCTCATACATACAGCATTGCCGGCGGCGCTGGCACCTCGGTAGGTACCGGTGGTATGCGAACCAAAATTGAGGCCGCTGATAAGTGTGCCCGCAGTGGCATTCAGACTCTGATCGTCAACGGGCGGAACGGCCATGTATTTGATGAACTGCAGGAAGGGAACATTCCCGGTACGTTGTTTAAAGCCCAGCAGTCACAAAAGACTGCCAGACGATTATGGCTGGAACATACCCTGAAAACCCGTGGGAAAATCTTTGTGGATCAGGGAGCAGAAAAAGCCTTGGTGTCTAAAGGTGCCTCTTTACTGCCTTCAGGTGTAACCGAAGTAAGTGGTCACTTTGAGTCTGGTGATGCAATAGAAATAGTGAGTCAGGATAAGTCCCTGGCCAAAGGCCTGGCACTGTATAGTGCCCAGGAACTGAAAATGATCAAAGGTGAGAAAAGCCAGCGAATCCGGGACATTCTTGGCTACGACAACGGTGAAGTTGTGGTCCACCGCGACGATCTGGTGTTATTGAAATAAGGAGCACACCATGAGCTTTTCGATACGACAAGCTGCCAAAGACGCTAAACATGCCGCCCGTCAGGTTGCTCGCCTGAGTCCGGAGCAAAAGCGTGAAGTGCTGCACGAAATTAGCCAGCACCTGATTCAGCAAACCAAAAACATCCTGTCGGCGAATCAGCTGGATCTGGAACACGCCAAAGATATTCATTTAGATGCTGCCATGGTCGACAGGTTAACCCTGACAGAAGACCGCGTAATGGCCATTGCCAATGCCGTGGCATCGATCGCCGACCAGGATGATCCGGTGGGCGAAATAAGCCAGATGAAAACTATGCCGAGTGGTATTCAGGTTGGCAAAATGCGAATCCCGCTGGGTGTCGTGGCGATGATTTACGAATCGCGTCCAAACGTGACGGTAGATGCGGCTGCTCTGTGTTTTAAAGCCGGTAATGCGGTCATTTTACGCGGCGGTAAAGAAGCGCTGCATTCTAATCTGGCGTTGGCAGCCTGCTTGCATCACGTGCTGCGCAAGCATGACATCGACGCAGCCGCTGTGACGGTTGTCCCTGACCCGGATCGCGCGATTATGAATACCCTCATGACCCTGAAAGACGATGTGGATTTGATTATTCCGCGTGGTGGTGAAGGCCTGATTCAGTACGTGAGTGAGCGCAGTCAAATCCCGGTTATCCAGCACTACAAAGGCGTGTGCCATTTGTATGTCGACCAGTATGCCGATATCGAACAGGCGCTGGCCTTACTGGAAAACGGCAAAACCCAGCGCACCGGCGTGTGTAACGCATTGGAAACGTGCCTGGTTCACAAAGCCGTCGCAGACGAATTTTTGCCACGTGCCGCAGCCATGTTGAAAACCCATAACACCATGATCCACGCCTGTGATTCGTCAATTTGTCATTTTAGAGATGCGGTAAGTGCAACGAATGCCGACTGGCAGGCTGAGTACCTGGCAATGGAGATCGCTGTGCGTGTGGTAGACAGCTACGACGATGCGGTGGACCATATTACGCAGTATGGCTCGGGCCATACCGAAGTCATTGCTACGCAACACTACGCGACGGCCAATGCCTTTATACGCGACATTAATTCAGCGGTTGTGATGGTAAATGCGTCTTCGCGCTTCTCTGATGGCGGTGAACTGGGTCTGGGTGCAGAAATTGGGATCTCCACCAGCAAACTACACGCCTATGGCCCAATGGGTGCTGAGTCACTGACTACCGAGAAATTTGTGGTGTTGGGTAACGGACAAACCCGAAAATAACAACTGATTGCACTTTGCCCGTAGCGACCGCGTGTTCAACGCGGTAAGCTGTAACCATCATTGAAGGATGAGACAAAAAATGACGGATATAACCCCTTCGCTGAATGACTATCCCTATGCGGTAACCCTGCCAACTCGCTGGCAGGACAATGATGTCTACGGCAATGTGAATAACGTGGTGTTCTACAGCTTTTTTGACACCGCGGTAAACCGTTTTCTGGCTGATGAAGCGGGTATGGATTTCAGACACAGCCCGGTGATTGCGCATGTTGTGAGTTCGCAGTGTCAGTTTATTTCCAATATCTCCTATCCTGAAGATGTGGAAGTGGGCGTGCGCGTCGCCAAAATTGGCCGCAGCTCGGTCACTTATGGTGTGTCGATATACGCTGGTACTAATCAGCGTCGTGTGGCTCACGGGCAGTTTGTGCAGGTATTTGTCGATCGCACGACGAATCGTGTTGTACAAATTCCACCGCGTATCAAGAGCGCATTAGAACGGATCATCGAAGCCCTGTGATGCAGGTCGTTATACTGGATGGCGATTCTCTGGGCCGCGATGCTGATCTGTCAGCTTTGCATGCGCTGCCGGTAACCGTTACCTGTTATCCCACCACCGCTGCAAATGAGGTGGTAGAGCGAATAGCCGCGGCCGATATCATACTGGTTAACAAGGTCATGCTCAGTGCAGAAGTGCTGGAGCAGGCTCCTCAGTGTCGCTATATCGGTATTCTGGCTACTGGCATGAATAATGTCGATTTGGCCTACTGCGAACAACGTGGAATTACCGTTAATAATGTTGCTGGCTATGGTACCGACTCGGTTGCTCAGCACACGCTAATGCTCATGTTGAACCTGGCCACGTCAGCGTTACCTACTATGCGTCAGATACAACAGGGCGAATGGTCGCAATCGCCGTTTTTCTGTTTACTCGACAACCCGGTTATCGAATTGGCTGGAAAGCATCTGGTCATTGTGGGTTATGGCACACTCGGGCAGCGTGTAGCCGAACTGGCAACGGCATTCGGTATGCTGGTGTCTGTTGCTGCCAGACCGGGTACTGAACACGCTTCGCGTAAACCGCTGGATGAATTATTACCAGAGGCTGATGTGGTGAGTTTACACTGCCAGCTTAGCGACGATACCGCACAACTCATCAATGCCGAACGGCTAGCGCTGATGAAGCCGGGTGTATTACTCATTAATACTGCCAGAGGCGGCCTGATTGATGAACAGGCATTGCTGACCGCACTTACCCAAAATCAGATAGGCGGCGCAGCGCTGGATACCCTGAGTGTCGAGCCTCCGCCAGCAGACCACCCCCTTCTAAAAGCACCACTACCTAATTTATTGATCACGCCACATAGCGCCTGGGCAGCAAAAGAAGCGCGCCAGCGATTAATTACACTCGCGGTAAACAAGCTTTCTGCCTATTTAGATAACGTATAACGAAACCGGGTAAACCAAGCTGTCGTTTATTGTCGACTGAGTTTCTTCAGTTCTTCGTTTAGCGCATATGCAGGCTCAGTCACAATGGCTTCCAGCGCCGCAATGCGCTCTTTTAATGCCGCAATTTCAGCGTCTTTCAGGTCCGCTTTCGTTGTTGCAGTTTCCTGACGGTTTGCAAATGGATTCACACTCTCACCTGAAAGCCAGGCGCTTAGTTGCCAGCGGTACTTTGCGTCCAGGTAGTGACACAAAAGGGTAAGTGCGAGTACTGCTGATACAAGTGCAACAATATTGAATGGGGTCATGGTGGCTTCCTCTAAAATGGCGTTTATATTTCACTAGTCATGGCAGAAATAAAAAAATTACAACGCGCTGTAATTTTTTTTGCGATGACGTGACTATAGAGACAACAAACCCCTTTCAACGAACACTCAGGACTTTCAGTGCAAGCGGATTTTAAGGACATCCTCAATCAGCATCAGGCGTTGCTCAGCCGTGTTGCTGCGAGTTATGAGGCGAATGAGGCTTTGCAGCAGGAGCTGTTGCAGGAGATTGCATTGGCCGTTTGGCAAGGTCTGAGTCGTTTTAACGGCGAAGCGTCACTGAAAACCTATATCCTGAAAATCGCACATAACCGGGCAGTTACGCACGTCTGCAAAGAAGTAAAAAAACAGGAAGAGTCTGGTCACGATAATATAGCGTGGGAATTCGCTCAGGGTAATAGCGACACAGAGCCGCATGTGGTGGCGGAACAGCAAGGGAATATTGATCAGTTGCTGATTGCTGTGCGCAAACTACCCGTGGTGATGCGACAGGTATTAACGCTCACCCTGGAAGGCCTCAGCTATCTGGAAATCGCTGAAGTATGCGGGATAACAAAAAATCATGTAGGCGTGTTATTACAACGTGCAAAAACACAGTTACAACAGGATCTCAATCATGTCTGATTCATCACCAGATTTATCGGCACTGTGGCAACAGCAGCCTACTAATCACATTGATATGCAGGATTTAACCCGCCGGTTGAAGCGACAGCAGCGTGCACAGCGGCTCTATCTGATGCTGGATATGTTGGGATTTGTACCGGCCATTTGGGTGCTCATTGCAACGTGGGATGAACTGTCATCGCTGTTATCCGGCTGTTTAATAATACTGGTAGCGGTGACGTTTGTATTTTATTTGTATATAGCCTGGTTGCGCCGTCATGCTGCACTGGCTACGTTCGGTGATACATCTCACTATGTCGATACGCTAAAAAAACAGCTGCTTAACAACCATAAGATTGCCCGTCTTACATTCCATTCGTGCTGGTTATCCGGTATTGCTCTTGTGGCTATATTGGGCATGATGGCGCTGTTTGATGATTACACAATGGACAACCTTAAGCGTAGCGCCTGGGTTTTGGTATTGGTTGTGCTGGGGTTAGTTGCCACCAGTGTGTGGGCACACAAACGGGCTGCACGCTTTAAACGCGAATATCATCAACTGGCCGGATTTGATTCCGGTACACAGTAAAGGCGCGTATACTCGCACAATTCATCATTTTGGTTGTATACCATGACCTCCATTAAGCATCTGCTCGAGAATAATAAACATTGGGCGGCGCGCACTCACAACGCTGATCCTACTTTCTTCGAAACCCTGTCCAAACAGCAAGCGCCACAGTACCTGTGGATTGGTTGTTCAGACAGCCGGGTTCCGGCTAATCAAATCGTTGATCTGCTGCCGGGGGATATTTTTGTTCACCGCAATGTGGCGAATATGGTGATCCACACTGATTTTAATTGTTTGTCAGTACTTCAATATGCTGTGGATGTGCTGAAAGTGAAGCACATCATTGTTTGCGGACACTATGGGTGTGGTGGGGTTGAGGCCGCAATGAGCGATCAGCAATTTGGCCTCATTGACAACTGGCTGGGGCATATCCGCGATATTTATCAGTTACATTATGATGCCATTCAGGCGCTACCTGAGGACGAGCGGTCAGCCCGATTATGTGAACTCAATGTATTGGCACAAACCAGTAATGTGCGCAAAACCACTATCGTGAAAGACGCACTTGCCCGCAATCAGGATTTGTCTATTCACAGCTGGATTTACAGCCTTCAAAACGGCCGCATTACGGACTTGTCTGATCAACAGTAAGTTGGTCTGAATGTTATTGTGACGGCGTGGACCCGGTGTCTGCGTCTTCTTTGCCCCGCTTACCCAAAGTGAACTGGTAATACAGATCCACGGCGGTATGCAGGCTGCGGACGACTTCCAGGTACAGGTTGTTCATGATCTGATAGCGCAATGCGACTTCCTGACCACCGCTGTCTTCGTTAGAAAACATACCTACCCCATATCGCACGGTAAGGTTAGGTGCTATTTTACCTGAGATGGCGAGCTTGGTGTTGTCTCCTTGCCCAGTGGTCGATACCGTTAAGTCTTCGATGCCGAGCGCTTCACCCACACCACTTGTCAGGCCCTCAGAACTGGATAAGCCGAAGCCAATTAACAGGCTTGCGTAGGCATTCTGGTCCATCTCACTGTTGCTACCACCCAGGCCGCCGCTGCCGCTTAACAAGTAAGCCAGGTTTTGTGCCTGATCCATGGTGGGTTCGGAAAACAGGTTTACACTGGGTTGCGTAGCAGGCCCTTCTATTCTCACACCAGCAATTACTTCGTCTTCAGTAAGCTCCGGGTCGCGAATGGCTTCAACCAGTAACATTGGCTGGTCGAGAGGGCCATTGAACTGTACTTCACCGGTGCGAATGATCAGGTTTTGCCCGTAGGCTTCGTAGCGGCCGTTGAGAATCTGCAGATCACCAAATCCGGTAAGGGCAGGCTGAGTTTGCACTTTGATTCCACCGCTAAGGGAAGCCGTCAGGCCAAACGCGTCCAGTTTAACTTCCTGCGTCTTGGCATCATCTATGGTCACCATCACATTGGCGTTAATTTGGTCAATCAGCGCATCGCTGGGAGGCTCGCCACGTAAATGAACATCTTTAGACGGCGCAATGGCACTGGGGGGAAGATCGTTCACTTTGATCCTGGCGTAGGGAATATCAACCTTGCCCTGTATATCGATTTTCTGAGGGGTAATATGGGCAGTCAGATCCGGTGATACTTTGACCTTGCTGTCATCGTATTGCACGGTGAATGCTTCACCGGCAAGGGTGAAATTGACTTCAGGAGCATCGCCCCAGCTTAGGTCGCCATTGAGTGTGCCTGCGCCATCGCCCAGCATGTACTCGCCCTTAAAGTCTGCATTGTCGCCATTCAGGGTAATCGTTTGTTGCCACTGGCTGACTTTCACCGGTAGGTCGTCGCTGTCGATATGGCCGTCACTAACGGCTAGTGAACCATTAATGAGCGGTAACGTCATCGGGCCGCTAAGTGCAAGTTCACCGTCAATCTGGCCGTTTAGCTTGTTCATATTAGGTAGCAAAGCCTGAAAGGGGGACAGTTGCCAGTGATTAATGTTCACCGTGCCATCCAGTGTGGGGCTATCTGCCAGCGGCAGAAGTTTGATGTTAGCGGTGATTTCACCCACCTGCGGGCTATTAATATCCGTTGTAAACGTTAGCTGATTGTCTGCCCAGTTGCCGTTTAGCGCAAAGGTGTCCACCGCAATGAGTACTTCGCCTTCAGGGCCTAGTCGCCAGTCATCCGAAGTGATATCCGCGCTGACTTTCGCCTTTGCCTGCTGCGTGGTTAGGTCCATTTGGCCCTGACTGGAAAATGACAAGGTTGCTTCGTTACGCTCGAATAATACCCCGGGGGCCAATTCAAATGCCCAAAGCCCGAGAGGGAGCTCGGTAGCACTGATGTCCCAGAGTACCTGTTTCGGGTTGTACGTGGCGGCGTTGATGCATAGCTCGCCGTGTTCGCGTGATTCCCAACAGTGTGCTGATACATCAAACTGTTGTGGCGATAGCACAAACTTAAGATCTACATCCGTGTTTAGTTCCCAGCGTGTATTCACTACCGCCAGCTGTGTATCGCTAAGAACGCCGCGCCATGTGCCGTCCTGCCAGCTTCCGCTTAGGTTCAATTCACTGGTGTAGTCAGGCAATTGCAGCGATGTTGATAGGGTGTGTTCTGCCAGACTGCCTTCCACATCAATGCTACCGTTCAGCGGCCCTTGCTTAGCCATCGCCTCACTCAGGTTCGGGCTAAGGGCAACATCGTTCAACGTAATATTCGATTGAATGGTCGGGTTGTTCCAGTCGCCCTCAATATTCACAACACCTTTTATCCCCCCTTTCACTTCCGGGTACAGGTAGCTTAAGTGCGGTAATTCAAGTGTGATCAGGGCGTCGATATACTGCTGATTAAATACCTGTCCGATGGCCGAAACTTCGTTGTCTTCCAGTTGTGCAGTGAGGTTGCCTACCATAATGTCACTGTTGGCTGAATACACCGCGTCACCTTGAAGCAGGAAGTCTCTGTTGTACTGCACGCCTGACAACTGAATATCTGAAACCAGCACATTTGGTCCGCGGGATGTCATACTCAACTGTGTTTTCAGTAAGCCATCAACCAGGCTCGGCGCTTCTGCGTTCAGGCTCGTTAAATCCAGTGTCTGGATGCGGGTTAACCCTTCCCAGCTAACGGACTCGCTAAAATATAATACGCCGCTGTTAGACACGGTTCCGTCCAGCAAGTCTGCGTTCAAGGCGCTAATAGCAAGTGAGCGATCGCCTAACACGGCCTGAATGTCGACTGACGTAGCCGGCATACCGGCCCCCGATACGGCTGTGTTTGCCGCCAGGGCATATTGCCCCATGTTACCCTGAACAGATAAAACGCCGGCGGCTAATTGCATATCCTGCGCGGGCTTAAGGGTCTGTTCCGGCCAGCTTAGCTGAAGCGATAGGGGTAACTGGCTATCCAGCAGGTTGGTTTGCAGTTGGGCGTTGGCTGCCACGCTGCCGCTGGCAGCCAGGTTAAGTGACAAATTACTTAAATCCCCATTTAAAGCCAGATTGGCTTGTTGAGGAAAGCTTTCCAGCGACGAACTCGCATCCAGCGCGAGCGTAATGGGATAATTACCAGTAAAAGCAACCTGCCCGGTTAAGCTTGTCTTGCCCTGAGGGGCTTCCACGCTGAGCTGCTTCCATTCCACCTGACGCTTTTTAACCATTGCGTGTTGTAATGCGATATGTAGCTGTGTCAGCAGTGACTCGCCCTGATATACATGCAGGTTAGTCACTGCGAGGTCACTGATATCGATGACCAACGGCATAGTGAGTGCTGGTAGCTCGGGAGGCTGATAGCTTAGTACCAGCGGGGCTGACTCAGGAGCCGGGGCATTTTCTGCGGCGGGCAGGCTGACGTTTATATTGTCGGTATGAAAATGCCCAATGGTAACACTGTCTACCCATTCGGCCTGTGTGCTCAGGCGCTCTACAGTCACGTTGGCTGCAAAGGTTGAAATGTCTGCCCCGGTGACCGTAAGTTGGTCTAAATAAATCGACACCGGTAATTCAATGGCTTCAATCGGCTCATTGTCAGGCTCTGATTCGGGGCCTTCAGCCAGTTGTTTTACTACAGGCTGGTTAACCGTTAATGCGTTAATACAGGCAGAAGATTGCAACAAGCAGGTCCACTCGTGATCCAGCTCGATGCGGGCGACCTGAACCTGCCATTGTTCGTTTTTCCAGTTAAGTTCCTCAACCGTCAGGGTTGACCATAAACTCCCTGAAACAGAAGACACCGATAAGCCGGGTACACTGTGATTGGCGGCATACTGGATCAGTGGCATGCCCAGTGGTGATAAACACACACCGATGAACGCAATCAAGCCTGCGACCGTATATAAAAACACTTTTGCCAGACGGTTTATACTCATAACTCTGGCCCTAGGGTAAAGTGGAAGCGCCAGGTGTTTTCAAATTCGTTGTGTCCGCGGGCCAGATAAAATCGCACGGGGCCAATTAACGTTATCCAGTGAGCACCAATGCCGTAGCCTGTAGCCAGCGGTTCGGAAAAATCGTTAGTAGCAGTACCCACGTCGGCAAATACTGCGGCACGCCATGAATCGGTAATGGGATAAGCATATTCGGCACTGCCGGTTGCCAGGTATTGACCACCAGTGAGCACCCGTTTGCCTTCGTCATTTAGTACGGAGGGGGCGATTTCCTGATAGCTAAAGCCACGAATGCTTTGGTCACCACCGGTAAAAAAGCGCAGGCTCGACGGCACGCGGTCGAAATCTTCAGTTTCGATGGCCCCCGCTTCTGCACGCAAGAATATCCGGTGGGTGTCATTAAATGTGGCAATGTATTTGGCTTTAGCCGTTACTTTTAATAGTGAGATATCACTGCCTGCATTTTCGTGTCCGCCTTGCACCGCGACCACGAAGAATTTTCCCTGATTAATTGTCAGTGCGTTGTCAGATTCGCTGTAGCCAAGGGAATATCCTGGCATTAGCAAACTGATCGTTTGCGGGTCGCTAATGCCCTGGGTAAACATCTCCCGTTCATACGTTAATGACACACTGCGTTGCCAGGGAGAATCCGCTTCCTTCCAGAAACGGTGGCCAGAGATACTGAGCTTTTCACTCTTGGTGTCGCTGGTGGTATTGTCTTCAAACTCATAGCTGGTTTTAATGCTGGCATAATCGTTATTCACGTCTTCTAACGGAATACGGTAGTCCAGACTGGCCGCCTGTTCAGGCTTCGACAAATACACTTCGCCGGTAATAGAATGCCCGCGTGAATTGACCCATGGACGTTCCCATCTTCCACGGACGCGGGGACCAGTATCAGAACTGGCGCCGCCACCCACGTTAAAAATATCCCGGGGTAAATGGGACAGCGTAATTTCAATAGGCACATTTGCCCCTTCGGCCTGACTCACCAGGGGGCGGGCGATTGCGCGCTGAAAATAGCCAGTTTCGTTCAGGCGACGGTTAAACGTTGTCAGTTTTGCGGCGCTGTATGCTTCGCCGGT
Organism: Aestuariibacter sp.; assembly: GCA_017794925.1. Classification (GTDB taxonomy): domain Bacteria; phylum Pseudomonadota; class Gammaproteobacteria; order Enterobacterales; family Alteromonadaceae; genus Alteromonas. The sequence goes on from CP051238.1 coordinate 791,344, forward strand.
TTTGAACGGCTGCAAACGGCCAATAATGGCTTTTGCCCGATCGTCACCGAGTAGTCTGACTTCGCCAAATGCATACTGACGACCACTTTGTGCGATTAGCAGCACGTTTGCTTCATTTTCTTCGCGTACTAAATCGAGACGGGTCGCTTGCCAGTAGAAATCAAAGTAACCGTTCGATAACGCATAATTAAACATGTTCGACTTGAACTGCTCGTACGTTGGCTGGTGCAGCACATCGCCCTTTTTGATAGACAGCGCATTAAATCGCTCTCTGAAAGCCGGGTCATCCCTGCCCTCACCAATGATTTCGCGGTTAACATTGGCAATGATGAGCGGTTCACCCAATGCGACATCAATAATGACTTCTTCCTTTTCGACGTTTACCGTGACGTCAGCGTTGTAGTAGCCGAATGGCTGAAGTGCCGTATTGACCGCCTTTACAATGCGCTCTTGTGTTGCCTCGTCTGGCACTGAGCCGGTAAAGGAGATGTTTGCCAGATATAAACCAATGTTTTTCTTTAGTTCACTTTTACCGACGCCGGTGAGTTCGTAATCCAGAGAAGTGGCTGCTTGCAGCGCAGGTGCTGTAGCTGTAATAAGAAATGTGCTCAGAGCGATAATTAAAGTGCGAAGCGACATAGGATGACGTGTTGTTCCTTACACCGGATACAAGAGGATAAGGGTCGAGCACTTTTGTGCAAACCAAAATCGAAGTTTACCGTTTACGGTAGCATTGCTACAGTCTTTTCGTTGAAACGTGGCGAATTTACGACACAGCGTGTAATTAGTACACAGCTTCTGAACACTGATTTGATTGCCTCGTTTGTCGGTATTCTTTATATTACTCGCCATAATATCCTATAAATACAAGGAAAGTTGCCATGATGCGCTTTAAACAAGGCGTGGTTATGCTGTGTTTTTGCATACTCACTGCCATTCCTGCTTCGGTTGTCCATGCTAATGACGAAGCAAAATTAACGCCAATCGAGGCGTTTAGCCGATTACCTCAGTTTTATTCCGTTGCTTTGTCGCCAGGCGGCAATCGCATTGCAATGGAGCGAAATTCCCAGAGTGAAGATTTAGCGGCACTAATGACGCTGGATATGGAAACTGGCAAAGTCTACTACCTGCTACGCGCTGACAACAAAAAAGTAAAAATTAACTGGTATCGCTGGGCGAATGATGAAGATCTGCTGGTTAGCGCGAAGTATGAAATTTCGGAAGCGGGCACCAAGTATTTTAAAACCCGTTTGTATGTTATGAAATACGACGAACAGGGGTCTGATCCTGAGCAAGTCATCGACTGGCGTCACATTAAGCGGTATCAGGAAAACTCCAAACGCGCACCCCAGTTTCAGGATGAAATCATCGACATGTTGCCCGATGATCCTGACCATATCCTGATGGCCATTGATATTGCCCGTCCGCTTGAGCCATCGGTCTTTAAGGTCAATATTAAGAATCAAAAAATCAGCCGGCTGGAAAAAGGCAAACGCCGTATTCGTGACTGGGTGACCGATCGTCAGGGCAATTTGCGTATTGGTATCACGCTAAACTACGAAACTGGCGACCGCGATATCCTGTTACTCAACAAGGATGATGAATACGAAAAGCTGTTTTCGTTTAATGTATCCAATGACAAACCTGTCAGCATTGCGGGTTTTGCTGCCGATCCCAATATTTTGTATTTCAAAAAGTACCTGGGTGATTACCGCGCACTCTACAAAATGGACCTCACCACCCGTGAAGAGACACTGGTACTGGCTGACGATGAATACGATGTGGATGGCAGCTTAATCTATTCACCCGTTACCAATGATGCTATTGGTGTACGCCACCGCGGGCGTCACTACTGGGACCCGCGCTATGACGCATTACAGAAGGGTCTGGATGACCTGTTAAAAGACAGCAGAAACTCGCTGGTGGGCTTTAGCAGCAATGAAGATGTGTATCTGCTGTACTCTGAAAGTGATACTCAGCCAGGTCGTTATTATGTTGGCAATCAGAAGGAAGTCACATTGAGCTTCCTGTTTGATCAGTATCCCGATATTAAGCCTGATTCTGTGAGTCCTCATAAGCGTGTAGACATTACCATGCGCGACAAAGAACAAATTGAAGGGTATCTGTCATTACCGAAAACCGGAGAAGGCCCTTACCCAACAATTATCTTCCCGCATGGCGGACCGGGTAGCCGAAGCTTCGCTGGCTTTGACTATTGGACGGCGTATTTCAACAGCCGTGGTTACGCCGTTATGCGCCCGAACTTCCGAGGATCTACGGGGTATGGTTATTCGTTTAGCGAAGCCCAGATGCAGAGCTGGGGGATGGCCATGCAGGACGATATCGCTGACGCGACACAGTGGATGATTGATCAGGGTTACACCGACAAATCCAAAGTCTGCATTGTGGGTGCAAGTTACGGTGGTTTCGCAGCGTTAGCCGCGACGGTTAAGAGCCCGGAAATGTACACTTGCGCAGTGAGCTTTGCCGGGGTCAGTGATTTGGATAGGTTAGTATTTCGCGCCCGCGCCTTTGTGAACAAGAAGTTTGTGAAAGAGCAAATAGGTGAAGACCGGGATGATCGTGAACGTCGCTCGCCGATTAACTTTGTTGAGAATATTAAAACACCGATTTTATTGATCCACGGTGAAGAAGACCGCGTTGTGCACGTAGAGCAAAGCCGCAACATGGCAGAAGAGCTTGAAGATCACGATAAGGTCTTCGAGTATGTGGAATTACCTTATGGTAATCACCATTTGGCCATCCAATCGAATCGGATGAAAACCTTCGAGGCGATGGATAAATTCCTGAGTAAGTACCTTCAGTAAAAACAGCGTTGCAGGCGTTGATCTGGATCAGCGCCTGTGCCTTTAACACCAGAGAACCAGCAGGTTTGGGCGTACACTAAGATCATCAACAGGAGATCTTATCGTGACAGACAGCCAAACCACACCCTCAACCAACCCGCAATCGCAACCTGCTAAATCCGTCGTGACGGAAGTGCCGCCCGTTCACCATAATATTGGTGAGATGCGCCATGACGAGCAATATATTGCCGAATCATTCCGCTCGGGTGAATATCCGTATAAGCGCAAGGTGACCCGTCAGTTCTACGAACAGCACAAACACCAGTTACAGGTGGAGTTGTTAAAAGTGCAAAAATGGGTAAAAGACACGGGTGAGCGCGTCGTAATGATCTTCGAAGGGCGTGACGCGGCCGGTAAGGGAGGCACGATTAAGCGGTTTATGGAGCATCTTAATCCTCGTGGTGCCCGGGTGGTTGCATTGGAAAAACCGTCTGATGAAGAAAAAGGACAGTGGTATTTCCAGCGTTATATTAAGCACCTGCCAACAGCTGGCGAAATCGTGCTGTTTGACCGTTCGTGGTACAACCGTGCCGGCGTAGAACGCGTGATGGGATTCTGTGAGCCCAACGAATACCTGGAGTTCATGCGTCAAACACCAGAGCTGGAACGCATGCTGGTGAACAGTGGCATTCGCGTATTCAAGTTCTGGTTCTCGGTAACCCAGGAAGAGCAAACCCGACGGTTTAAGCGTCGTGAAACAGATCCGCTGAAACAGTGGAAGCTCAGCCCCATTGATAAGCTGGCCCAGCAAAAGTGGGACGATTATACCGAAGCAAAAGAAGCCATGTTCTTCTACACCGACACGGCTGATGCGCCCTGGGTCGTAATCAAATCTGACGATAAAAAACGAGCCCGTTTGAATTGCATGCAGTATTTCCTGCACGAACTGCCCTACCCGAACAAGGACAAGCATATTGCCAAAGCGCCAGATCCACTGATTGTGGGCAGAGCTGCGACCGTTATCGAGCGGGACAATCACATACTGGGTAAAACACTTCATCCTGAGCAGCAAAAAGCCTGACATCCCCGCAACGTAGTGCCATAGTGGTATGTAAAAGTGTCTGTGTGAGCAGACACTTTTACCTTTGCCATTCTTTTTTATTTACAAATACAAACGCTAAGCTATTGTTAATAAATGCTAATTAATGTTGGCAAGCTTTTCGCTATACACTTTGTAAGATCGATTCATGCAAAGCATGACTCACCCGGTACCGGTTAGCCAAGAAGGCTGAATGAAGGGGGTTGTGGTGTAGAAAGCGAAAGGAGAAAGCCAATGTTGTTTATTTTATTATTTGTGACCGTCGCTATCGGTGTAGCGGTAAAACGCCTGGGCGTGTCAAACAGCATGCAGGGCTTAGGTAAGATGGTTTTGCTTACCAGTATTTATCTGGTATTTGTATATAAAGTGGTTATTGGGTTAGTTACGCGCAGGTTTCACTGATTAGCCGCATAGAAAAGTTGCACTTAGGGAGACACACATGACACATGTAAAACAAGCATTCACACTGATTTTGGTAGGTCTTTTTACCTTTACGCTGGCAGCCTGTAGCGATGACAGTGCCGAACAAACAGAAGACAAGCTTAATAGCTTTAAAGAAAACGCGACTAAAGCATTAAATGATGCAAAAGAGGCCGCGGCCGACGCCACGGATAAGGCAAAGGAAATGGCCGAAGATGCGGCTGATAAAGCAGAAGAGCTTGCCGAAGATACGGCAGATGCTATTGAAGATACCTGCGAAAAAACCAAAGAGAAGCTGGATATGGAAGATAAGGACTGCTAGTCAATCTATCCGTTTTCAGAGCGGCAAAGGATGTCAGTATCCTTTGCCTGATCTGTTCACAACATCATTCTTTCGGCACGTATTCAAACCATAAATAGCTGGCATCGGCAGTCGATGCTTTTCCATTCCCTGTGGCATAAGGGCCAACGTAAGTGCCGGTAAAGCCGCCAATGGTTTCAGAGCTTAGGTAACGCGCACTGACACTGTCGATGATCGTTGCCTTTCCCTGTTGTTCGAATCCAAAGTGGTATTCGCTACCCGCTCCCTCTACGGTCAGAATCACAGGGCCATGTGCTAACGCATATTTTTGCGAGGTATAGCGAATCTCGCCAAACTTAAATGCAGCCTGGACATAGCGTTCACCCTTTTCCATGCCAATCATCACGTCGAAATGGGTGCCGTTATTGAGCAGAGTGAGTCCGGCTTTTTCATTACTGGCTGTTGGAGTGAAATTCAGTGCTGTGCTGGCCTTAAAGTGGGTATGTTGAAGCCGGCGACCTACAAAACTAATGCCTTTTTGATGAGGGCTGCCCAGTGAATGTGCTGAACCGGTGAGTACCAGCGACTTGTTACGTTGGTCAATTGCCACCGTGGCAGGTGGAGGCGACTGAACGTAGTTCCACTCCAGCCCTAGTGGTTTGTCAAAAGTAGTGCGCTCCGGTGTGGGCGCAACAGGCGATAGTGGCAAGGTGGGCACGCGCATTAACGGCGTGATGGTGCCATTGCCATTGACTTGTGGCCAGCCAAATTCAGGCCAGCTAACGGGCGCCAGGCAGGTTTCCCGGCCCAGAGTGTGATGCACACCACCTTCAATTACACTGCGATAACCATGAAATACCATCCAATGACTGCCGTCGTCTGCCTGGATCATGTCGCCGTGGCCAAGGCCCTGAATCGGGTTTTGCTGACCGGCTCTGTTTACATGCGTCACAATCGGGTTGGCCGGATTGCTGTAATAGGGACCTTTAATATTGTGGCTGCGCGCAATGGTAATGGAGTGTGCTTCTTCAGTGCCGCCTTCTGCGGCCATTAAATAGTACCAACCGTCTTTTTTGTAAATGTGGGGTCCTTCTGCATAACGCCCGCCTTCGGTCGCCCACACCGGTCCGGTTTCGTTCAGAACGTTGCCAGTATCGATATCTATTTCATACAGGGTAAACGCGGAGTTAATGACGTAAACTTTGCCGTCATCGTCAAAAAATAAGTCCGGGTCAATGTGGGGTACATCAATCCAAATGGGATCTGACCACGGGCCCGCCGGGTCGTCCGCTTTCATAATAAAGTTCCAGCCGTAACCCACGTTAGTGGTAACTATGTAAAACGTACCCTCGTGGTAGCGAAGGGTAACGGCGAAGATGTTCACGCCATCGGGTAACTGCTCAGGGCGGTCAATAACATGGCCAATTTGCTCCCAGTTAACCAGGTCTTTACTGCGGAACACCGGAATGCCCGGAAAGTACTCAAAGGTGCTGGAAACCAGATAATAGTACTCCCCCGCTTTGGTGATGCTCGGATCGGAATAAAAGCCGGGTAACACCGGGTTGGTATAGGTTACTAGCTTCGTAGTATCAATTGCCGCATTGAACGGCGTTGTAGCGGTTTGAGCTGCGTATAGATTCGAGGCTGCCAATAGCAACGTAAAGAATCCAACGCGATGAACAGCTCTGGTCAGTAATTGGGTGAGCATGGCAAGGGCTTTCCAGACTTAAGTAGGTAACAGGGTGTGTCAGACCGTACACGCTGGAAAGTAGCCTAACTATTACCAAAACGGTTTTTTGCGTTATTAAATCACTTACCTATTTGACTCGTTTATAGGGTAATAGACAGCGCTAATACCAAACAGGAATTGACAGCGTTTTTTGACGGATTTAATCGGTAAGTCCACGTATACCTGACCCGCTGACACGAATATAGGGTATACTGTACGGCTCGGTGATTTCTGCCGAGCGACTGCCAGTGAGCAGCGATTACTCACTGATAACGACAAGATTATAGAGAATATGACCCAGTCCACTGTAAATGCTAAGCCCGTACTAGGGATGGCCGAATTTGTAATGCTAATGGCGTTTATGACATCGCTGGTGGCGTTGAGCATTGATGCCATGTTGCCGGCGCTGGATGTTATTGGGCATCACCTTGGCGCGAAAGACATTCACGAAAGTCACCTGATTGTCTCGCTGTTTTTTGGTGGTATGGCATTCGGGCAGTTGTTCTTTGGTCCTTACTGCGATGCCCGCGGACGTCGAGAAGCCATTATGCTTGGGCTGGCCATCTTCATTATCGGTACGCTGGTTTGTATGATTGCCAACGATATGACCACTATGTTGATTGGGCGTCTTATTCAGGCATTTGGTGTATCGGGGCCGCGTATTGCATCGATGGCGGTGATTCGCGATCAGTTCGCCGGTGAAGCCATGGCACGGGTCATGTCGTTCATCATGATGGTGTTTATATTGGTGCCTATGATTGCGCCTATGGTCGGCCAGTGGGTTATTAGCATTGCTTCCTGGACACACATTTTCACGTTATTCCTGGTCGTGTCCAGTGGTGTTGGCTTGTGGTACTTTATTCGTCAGCCTGAAACCCTGCCAGTGGAAGACCGGGTGCCATTTACCTGGGGTCAGTTCTTTCGTTCGTCAAAATTCATTCTTACGCACCGGGATGTGATTGGCCCAACGGTGGCTATGGGATGTGTGTTTGGTGCGTTTTTATCTTACATCAGCGCTTCGCAAACCATCTTTGTGGGGTTTTATGATGTAGGTGATATGTTTGCCTATGTATTCGCATTTCTGGCTTTCTCTATAGGCCTGGCGTCTTACATGAACAGCCGGATCGTGATGCGTTGGGGCATGAAGAAGGTTACCAGTATGGCGTTGTACGGTGTGCTTATATTCTCTGCTGTGCTGGTGGTTGAAATGGTGATTTTTGCGGGGTTACCGCCATTACCACTGGCCCTGATCACTCTGTTTATCGGCTTTTTCTTCGTTGGACTGTTGTTTGGTAATTTGAATGCGATTGCCATGCAACCCCTCGGGAAACTAGCAGGCATTGGCGCGGCGATTATCGGCTCACTGTCGAGCATTATTTCAGTGCCGGTTGCCATGGGTATAGACGCCTTCTTAACAGACAACCTGTACCCAATCGCGATAGGTTTTCTGATATTTTTCTTGTTGGCTAAACTGGTCATATCCCCAACGTTAAAAGCAGAACCTACGCCTGCAGATGATTAAGAATATGGATAACGGCCCTATGTGAGGATTTCCTCATAAGGCCAGATAACCTGTTACTTCACCCTGGCCAGACGGACCTGGGCCCGGGGTCGTTGGTTTTCAACAATTTCCACAATACGGCTTTGGCGTTCTCCGTTGCGAAGTTTATCGTACTGAATCTGTTTCATTTCCAACTGCCGGGCAAATTCATAAAAGGCCATGCAGTCCTCTCTACTCAGTTCATTGTGCTGACGCGTTAGCTGAGTGTCTATATACAGGTTGTCACCATTTGCAGTAAGTGTGGATACTGCGTCATAGGGCTGCCCATATTGTTCGACCCGCAGTGCCCGTACCATTTTAACTTCGAAAATCCAGTCCCCCACTTGAGTGAACCGGGTTATGCCTGACTGCATGTGTAACTCCTAGCGCTTTCTTCGCTGCTTTCGAAGCAGCGTTCATTATATGATCAGTGAAATTGTGCAAACAGATCACTATTACAATATGCGTGCCAGAAGAAATGGCACATAAAAACAGTTAGTTATGAAATGGATTTGAAAGGTGAGTTGTGATATTCGTAGCCAAACTGCAACACATTGGCTGTAGTTCTTGATATAAACCTTGGCTCGTCAGCCCTAAATTGCGAAGCGATATCAGGGATTTTCAAACACGCTGACTCTTTACACATAGTCATTATTAACGCAGCCCATTAATTTCAAAATTGTGTAGTGCATTTGTCGGAAAGTAAGGTGCTGTGGTACGGTCAAATCTTGGTAATAAGGCCTTGTGCAGTTTAATGAAATTGAAACATTGGATGTTGATAAGAAAATGTTGCTTGGGCTACATCGCGCTTGTCTGTGTTTTATTTGCCTTTGACCTAATGGTAATGGCTGTCAGCGAATTTGGAAGTAAACCTGCAGATTACGCTGGCTGTTATGTTCACGATGCTCTGTTGGTCGGTATCAAGTGTTCAGGGTTTCAAGCGTCAGAATTAGTTGCTTTTGCATTAAATTACCCGCTTTATCATTTATACATGCCATTTTTTGTTTTTTGGAATCCAGTTTTAATTTTCGTCGTGATAGCTATGTACAGCCCTTTGATAGTGTTATTAATTTCAAATGGTAAGGTGGTATCAGTACGTGTGTAAAAAAATAATGTTGGGCGGCTATCAAGTCCGTGTAGCGACTTTCGAATGTAATTAGCGGCCCTTATCGGGGCAATGAGCATTTTATAATGAGACTGAATGTAACTTTCAAAACAGATTGGGAATTTGATGAATCAAAACATCCTGTTGGTGAAGAGGTTGCTGAGAAGTTATCAAAACTGATGTCAGATAACGGCATAGTAATCTCAAACATAGATAACTATGAAGATTTTGCGTGGGCACTTGATACAAGGGTTGGAGAAAAAGAGCTATTTCTTTTACTTGGTCACGTTGGAGATGACCCGGAGCAGTGGTTAATACAAGTAGCGTCTTATCAAACTAAATTTCTACACATGTTTAATAAAAAGCATGCCATTGAGCAAATGCACTCTTTAGCCCCTAAAGTCCATGCAGTTTTAGCTTCATGTGAAAAAATCAGCAACATACTTTGGCATCACGGTGATTTTGCAGATGGTACCCCGTCAAGCGTGCCAAACCATGACATACAATAAATTTAATCCGCGAGCCTTATGGCTGTTTATGTCAAAAAGTGTTCGGTGCTATATAAGAAGGGTTAGGATTGGTAAACGTAGAAAGTACTCCAGTGATTGTCTCAACGGTAGCGTTATTGGTTCTGTTTATGTTCTTTGCTGCCAATTTCGCAATGATCGCTTTAGAAAGTAAAATGACCACATCCAGCCTACAGATATTCGGCTCAGGTTTAGCGAAAACTCTCAGCAAATCTGACAACCCTACTAGTTATAAGCAAGCCAGGATATATTTGCTTGGTAGCGTTTTATCACTGCTATCATTCATGGCTCTTTTGGAGTATGGGTATGCATAACATGGGAATAAAGACCCGATCCGCAAGCGTGTGACGGGACAAAACAGTAATTTATGTACTTTCTTAAGAACGGCTTTCTTTTTCTTCTTGTATTTGCAATCGTCACTACTGCACTGCTTATGACGCAGGGTAAAGATGCTGACATTTATCTGATTGCATTTTCAAATGTTATTGATAAAGACGATACCTATGGTGGTGGCTTAAATCCCAAAAAAATATATGTTTCAACACAGATTTACCCAGACATATATTCTAATGAAGCTAGCACGTTACTCCCCAAAGACGCTGAGACAGCCATAAAAACGTACTGCGACGATAACGGACTAGAGTTGATTTTTTATGATGAAACGACCCCGTTGCAGCTCAATGAACTCGGTGAAGTTGTCGGTGGTGGCGTCAGGGTTGAATTCGGGGAAATAACAAAGTCCTTTATTGTTTCAGAAGTTGAGGTCAGTATTTATATAGCCAACATGGCTTCGGGGGGCACTACGTATACACTTTACCGTTGGTTCGGTGGTTGGAAACTGTGGTCTTCCAGAATGGCATGGATAAGTTAATGTACTTAAAACTTACTCAACAGGGTGCAAACTTAGCTTGAGGTCCGGGCTTTTAATTCTAGCGCAACATTACAAGGAAAATGTATGTTCATTGTGTCTTTGACCTATTTGGTGCCTCTAGAGCAAGTGGATGCTTTTATTCCTCAGCATGTCGCTTATCTCAATGAGCAATATGCAAAAGGTCACTTTATTTTATCCGGGCGAAAAGAACCTAGAACAGGCGGTGTCATCATTTCTGCTATTGCCGATCGAGCAGAACTCAATGACGTACTGGCTGAAGACCCTTTTCATCGGGAAGGCTTAGCTAGCTATGAAATAACAGAAATAGTGCCAACTAAGGCGTCGGAAAAGTTAGCGTTTCTACTTTAGATTGTGGCAAGTAACATACAGCTGCAGAAAGTGTTGTGGGTATACCGGCAAATCCCAGACATAAAAAAGCCCGACCAAATTGGTCGGGCAAAAGGGCTTGGTTAAGCACCTAACGACAGAAACTGTCTACGCTTCAATGATGGCTTTCATATCCGTCATGTAACCGCGTAATTCTTTACCGATTGACTCAACGCCGTGGTTGCGAATCGCATCGTTAATGTCTACCAGGCGCTTGTTTTCTACCTGGTTAGACGTCACGTCAAGACCGGTGCCAATCACATCAGTTTTGATGTTTGGCATAAACTTCTCACGTAGCAATGGCACAGCTGCATTGGCAAACAAGTAGTTACCGTACTCTGCAGTGTCAGAGATAACCACGTTCATTTCGTACAGACGCTTACGAGCAATCGTATTCGAAATCAGTGGTGTTTCGTGCAGTGATTCGTAGTATGCAGACTCAGGCAAGATACCCGCTTCAACCATTACGTCGAAAGCCACTTCTACACCACACTTAATCATTGCTACTAACAGAATTCCTTTATCAAAGAACTCTTGTTCGCTAATAGTACCGTCATACTTTGGCGCATTCTCAAAACCAGACTCGCCAGTTTCTTCACGCCATTTCAGCAGGTTAGCATCGCCATTCGCCCAGTCTTCCATCATAGTGCGAGAGAACTCACCGCTAATGATGTCATCCTGATGCTTCTCGAACAATGGACGAAGCAATGCAGTTAATTCTTCAGACAGCTCGTAAGCCTTCACCTTTGCAGGGTTAGACAGACGGTCCATCATGTTAGTTACGCCACCGATTTTCAGTGCTTCAGTAATGGTTTCTAAACCGTACTGAATTAATGCAGCCGCATAACCCGGGTCAATGCCATCAGCAGTCATTTTCTCGTAAGCAAGAATTGCTGCGGCTTGTTGCATACCACACAGAATGGTTTGCTCACCCATCAAATCAGATTTTACTTCAGCAACAAATGAAGATTCCAGAACACCTGCACGGTCACCGCCAGTTGCGCTTGCCAGTGCTTTAGCGATATCCCAGCCTTCACCTTTTGGATCGTTTTCAGGGTGAACCGCAATCAGTGTAGGTACACCAAAGCCACGCTTATATTCTTCACGTACTTCAGTACCAGGACACTTAGGTGCACACATTACAACAGTAATGTCGCTACGAATTTGCTGACCTTCTTCAACAATGTTGAAGCCATGCGAGTAACCTAATGCAGCGCCGTCTTTCATCAGAGGCATAACTGCTTCTACTACGCTGGCGTGTTGCTTGTCTGGTGTTAAGTTGTAAACCAGATCAGCAGTAGGGATCAGATCCTGATACGTACCTACTGTAAAACCGTTGCTGGTTGCGCGCTGATAAGAATCACGTTTCTCATCAATCGCTGCCTGACGCAGAGCGTATGCTACGTCTAACCCGGAGTCACGCATGTTAAGACCCTGGTTAAGGCCTTGTGCACCGCAGCCAACGATGACAATTTTCTTACCTTTCAGGAACTCACAGCCATCAGCAAATTCTTCGCGCTTCATAAAGCGGCAACGACCCAGCTGGTCTAACTGCTGACGTAAAGACAGGGTGTTAAAATAATTAGCCATAAATATAATAATTCCGAACTTCTTTCTGTCGTAATCCCTTGCTTCGCTCAGCAGGGATGACCTCGTCAATGACGACTTGCAGCGAACAATACGCTACCCCATTCGTTTTGAAAAATGATATATTTGCAAAACAGTATTGCAAAAAGTGAAATACTCATGGATTTTCGCAGTTTACAACTGTTCAATCATCTCGCAAAAAGCTTACATTTTGGTGACACCGCCGAGGCAATGTACGTCTCGCCCTCCACGCTAAGCCGCGTTATACAAAGGCTGGAGGAGGAGTGTGGGTGTGTGCTGTTTAAACGCGACAATCGTTCGGTTGCGTTGACACACGGGGGCCACAAGCTGCTCAACTTTAGTGAGACGGTGCTAAAAGAATGGCAACAGGTCAGACAAGAATTAAGTACCGATGAGCAATCCCTGAAGGGGGAGCTCAGTCTTTATTGTTCTGTTACGGCCAGTCAGAGTCACCTTCCGGCGTTGCTATCACGGTATCGTCAGCATTATCCCGGCGTAGATATTCGCCTGGTGACGGGGGATCCCGGATTAGCTATCGATAACGTTAAACAGCAGAAATGTGATGTCGCAATAGCCATTAACAGCCCGGGCTTTCCCACCGACCTGTGTTTTTCCGGTATGGACCATGTGCCGTTGGTGTTGATTGCCCCGCGAGACTGGCGGTTGACTCAGCTGGCTCAGGTAGACTGGCGAAAATATCAGGTGGTATTGCCCGAGCAAGGCCCAAGCCGCCGCATTGTGTATCACTGGTTTGCCGAACATGGCATACGGCCAAATGTATACGCGTCAGTGGGCGGTAACGAAGCTATTGTGTCGATGGTGGCGCTAGGCTGTGGTGTCGGGTTTGTTCCTCAGGTTGTATTGGATCACAGTGGTATGGCTGGCAGTGTGTCACGCATATTGGTTGAAGACATTGGCTCCTACGAGCTGGGGCTGGCCTGTTTGGAAGCGCGTAGACACGAACCACTCATCGACGCGTTATTTCAATTAGAATTAAACTGACGTATCAGCGTATCCAACGCCCGGTAGCCCAGTGCTTCTGCTATATGCCGGTGGGTAATATGCTCTGCAGCCTCTAAATCTGCAATGGTACGGGACACTTTAATCGTGCGGTGGAATACGCGCATCGACAGGTTCAGCTTGGTTGCTGCGCGGCTTAAAAACGTAAAGCTTTCGTCGTCCAGTTTACAGTGCTGGGTTAGTTCCGCCACGCTAAGTTCGGCATTCGCCTTATGCTGCCTTTTGTACTGGCGGTGCATCGCTTGCTCTACTTGCACTTTTGCTTCCACTGCGCTGTCCTCACCAGAGGGAGGTGTACTCAAGGCATAGCTGTCTGGTTTCCGAACTTCTATCTGCAAATCAATACGATCTAATAATGGCCCGGAAAGTCGGCTCAGGTAACGCTGAACTTGCTGCGTCGTGCTGCGCCCATCATTGATATCGCCGGTCGGACTGGGGTTCATTGCTGCGAGAAACTGGAAGTTAGCCGGGTATCTGGCCTGACCGGAGACGCGCGATAAGCAAATATCGCCGGTTTCCAGTGGCTCTCGCAATACATCCAGTGCCTGACGACCGAATTCCGGTAGTTCGTCCAGAAACAACACGCCATTATGGGCGAGTGATACTTCTCCTGGCGATGGATGCGTGCCACCGCCCGTTAATGCTATTGCCGATGACGTGTGATGAGGTGAACGAAAGGGGGGCGTATACCAGTTGGCGCTGTCGCGTGATTCGCCTTTTATCGAGTACAGGGCAGCCGCCTCCAGCGCCTGATCATGCGTAAGTGGCGGAAGCAACTGCACCAGTCGGCTGGCCAGCAGGCTTTTACCTGTCCCTGCAGGCCCTACCATCAGGAGATTATGTTTTCCAGCAGCGGCAATGGTCAGTGCGCGCTTGGCTTGTTGCTGACCAATGATGTCATCCCATTTGGGAGATACCTGTGCAAACGCGACATCACACTGTGCTGTATAGATTTGCAATGGCTTTTGCTTACTAAAGTGCAGGAACACTTGCATAAGTGAATCAACCGCAATGTACTGAAGCCCATCAACCAGTTGGACATCTTCCTGATTACCGGCGGGTAATATCAGAATATGTTCGTGTTCAGCACACCGCATAGCTGCGGGAAGCAGCCCGGATACTGGTCTAAGTTGTCCATTCAGCCCCAGTTCGCCGATCACTTCGTAGTTGTCCAGCACCTGTTGCGGCAGTAAACCCTGAGCAATCAGCAGACCCAGTGCAATAGCAAGATCATAACGGCCACCGCTTTTGGGGATATCTGCGGGCGCAAGATTCACGGTAATTCTACGCCCCGGAAATTCAAATCCACAGTTTATCAGCGCGCTGCGAACACGCTCGCGGGCTTCCTGAACGGCGGTTTCTGCTAGCCCCACCAGTTTAAATGATGGTAAGCCATTCGACAGATGCACTTCTACTTTGATTGGCGGCGACTCGATGCCGGTCGCTGCACGGGTGTATACAATACCCAGTCCCATTTAAAGCCATTCCTTTGTGCACGGAAAATACGCATTAAGTGTAAATATCCGTGCGTCACTTACCTACTGCGCTTAAGGCCAGTTGTTCGGTATTAGGTAGTCAGGACTAATTATGTGAATACGCAGAAAAGGGCAATTATGCCAGTATAAAATTTGCCCGCATGGCTTGATTTGGCTTGATCAGGCACGCCGATCCGTGATATTTCTTACGCCTCGCAGCAATTGTGTTCCTTAGCCAGACACCCTTGTTGCCATCAGCCAACACATTTCCGAATTCGCGTTACCTCGCCAATGCTTCGCGCCCAGATACGGTGCCAGCAGCTCTTTTGCGTGCTTAATTAATAATTTTCCCGTGTTCCGATGGGGCTTTACACACAAATTGTGTGAAAAACGCCTTATCACATTGGGTCGATTGCTGTGCTCATGTATCATTTGACGCGGTATTAATTTAAGCGGTTTGCCCGGTGCAGGCTGCGCTTATAGAGTGAAGACAACACTCGCACTTTTTAAGGAAACGTCATGGCTAAGCAACTTGCTGAACTTATTTGGTTTAACGGTAAACTCATTCCGTGGAAAGAAGCCACTGTGCATGTAATGTCGCATGCAATTCACTATGGCTCATCGGTATTTGAAGGTATTCGCGCCTACAACACGCCGGATCAGGGTACCTGTGTATTCCGTCTGAACGAGCACAACCAACGTCTGTTTGATTCAGCAAAAATCTATCGCATGACGATCCCGTTTACCCTTGATGAAATCAATCAGGCGACCATCGACACCATTGCTAAGAACAACCTGAAGTCTGCCTACATCCGCCCTATCGCGTTTTATGGCGATATTGGTATGGGTTTGCAGGTGCCATTTGGTCAGGAAACTGAAGTCACTATCGCTGCGTTTGAGTGGGGTGCATACCTGGGTGAAGAAGCACTGAAAAACGGTGTAAATGCAGGTATTTCTTCATGGAACCGTTTGGCAGCCAACACCATGCCTACTGGCGCGAAAGCCGGTGGTAACTACCTGTCTTCGCAGCTGATTTCAATGGAAGCGCGTCGCCACGGCTATGGTGAAGGTATCGCACTGGACCGCAATGGTTACATCAGTGAAGGTGCGGGTGAAAATATCTTTGTTATCCGCAATGGCGTGATCAGCACCACGCCTAAAACAGCAGCTATTTTGCCAGGCATCACGCGTGACACCGTGATCACGCTGGCGAAAGACCTGGGTTATGAAATCCGCGAAGAAAACATTCCGCGTGAAGCCATGTACCTGGCCGACGAAATCTTAATGTGCGGTACAGCCGCGGAAGTGACCCCTGTGAGCAGTGTAGACGGCATCACAGTGGGCAAAGGCGGTCGTGGGCCAATCACGAAAGAAATCCAGGACATGTTCTTTGGTTTGTTCAACGGAACTACCGAAGACAAATGGAACTGGTTAACACCGGTTTATAAATAATTACCCCAACGGGACGAAACGCTATGCCTAAATTACGATCTGCAACCACAACTCAAGGCCGCAACATGGCGGGTGCGCGCGCGCTTTGGCGTGCTACCGGCATGAAAGATGGAGACTTTGGTAAGCCTATTATTGCCATTGCGAACTCTTTCACTCAGTTTGTGCCTGGCCACGTTCACCTTAAAGACATGGGTCAACTGGTCGCTCGCAGTGTCGAAGCTGCCGGAGGCGTTGCAAAAGAATTTAACACTATTGCGGTCGATGACGGTATCGCAATGGGGCATAGCGGCATGCTTTACAGCCTGCCGTCCCGTGAAATTATTGCCGACTCGGTTGAGTACATGGTAAATGCCCACTGCGCCGATGCGATTGTGTGTATTTCTAACTGCGACAAGATCACCCCGGGAATGCTGATGGCGTCAATGCGCCTGAATATTCCGGTGGTGTTTGTGTCGGGTGGTCCCATGGAGGCCGGTAAAACCAAGCTGTCAGATCAGATAATCAAATTGGATCTGGTAGATGCCATGGTGGCAGCAGCCGACGACAAAGTCTCTGACGCTGACACCAATGAAATTGAACGCTCTGCGTGCCCTACCTGTGGTTCGTGTTCAGGTATGTTTACTGCCAACTCAATGAACTGCTTAACGGAAGCGCTGGGCTTGTCACTACCGGGCAATGGCTCAATGCTGGCCACTCACGCTGATCGTGAGCAACTGTTCAAGAAAGCCGGTGAGCTGGTAGTGGAACTGTGTGAGCGTTGGTATAAAAACGACGACGCCAGTGCGTTGCCACGCAACATTGCGAACTTCAGCGCGTTTGAAAATGCCATGAGCCTGGACATTGCTATGGGCGGCTCTACCAATACCATTCTGCACTTACTGGCTGCGGCAATGGAAGGCGAAGTGCCGTTCACGATGGACGACATTGATCGCTTGTCTCGTAAAGTACCGCATTTGTGTAAAGTGGCCCCTTCTACACAGAAGTACCATATGGAAGACGTTCACCGCGCCGGTGGCGTACTGGGTATTTTGGGTGAACTGAATAAAGCCGGCTTATTGCACGGCGACTGTTCACATGTACTGGGCAAAACCCTGAGTGATGTGATTACCGATTGGGACATTACTAACCCTGAAAACGCCGATGCGATTAAATTCTATCGTGCAGGTCCTGCGGGTATTCGCACAACTAAAGCGTTTAGTCAGGATTGCCGTTGGGATGACGCTGACGCCGACCGCAGTGAAGGCTGTATCCGCGATTTAGAACACGCTTACAGTAAAGACGGTGGCCTGGCTGTACTGTATGGCAACCTGGCAGAAAACGGCTGTATCGTGAAAACCGCCGGTGTGGATGAGTCCATTCTGAAATTCACCGGTCGCGCGCGTATTTTTGAAAGCCAGGACGATGCCGTTGCTGGTATCCTGAATAATCAAATTGAAGCGGGTGATGCGGTCATCATTCGCTACGAAGGCCCGAAAGGTGGACCAGGTATGCAGGAAATGCTGTATCCCACGTCTTACCTTAAGTCAAAAGGTCTGGGTAAAGCCTGTGCACTGATTACCGATGGTCGCTTCTCTGGCGGTACGTCAGGCCTATCGATTGGTCACTGTTCACCGGAAGCAGCGAGTGGCGGTGGCATTGGCTTAGTACAGGAAGGCGATACCATTGAAATTGACATCCCTAATCGCACTATCAACATTGCTATTACCGATGTTGAGCTGGATGCGCGAAGAGCCGCAATGGAAGCCAGCGAGCGTCCATGGCGCCCTGTGAGCCGTCAGCGTGAAGTGTCCCTGTCGCTGAAAACCTTTGCTATGTTAGCCACAAGTGCCGATAAAGGCGCGGTGCGCGACCCGTCGAAACTGGAAGATCTATGACCGTCAGTGATATCGACTATCTGAAAAAGATCCTGCTGGCACCGGTATACGATGTCGCGGTAAACAGCGACCTGGTGTTGTTGTCGCGATTAACCGCCGAGCTGGGCAACGAGGTATTCCTGAAGCGGGAAGATCAGCAACCGGTTAAATCGTTTAAATTGCGCGGTGCCTATAATCGTATCGCTAATTTAACCGAAGAACAGCTCAATGCCGGAGTCGTTGCCGCTTCTGCAGGCAACCATGCCCAGGGCGTGGCGTACTCAGCCAATATGAAAGGTGTGCAGGCAACGATTGTTATGCCGGAAACCACGCCTGACATAAAAATTGAAGCGGTACGTCGTTTTGGTGGTCAGCACGTCAATATCGTGCTGCACGGTACTAACTTTGATACCGCCAGCCAACATGCCAGAGCGCTTAGCGCGGAGCATGGCTACACGCTGATCCCGCCTTTTGACGATCCGGATGTAATTGCGGGTCAGGGCACGGTTGCCAGAGAGTTACTGGAGCAAAATCCCAACATCGATACCTTGTTTATCGCTGTTGGTGGTGGTGGTCTGGCAGCCGGCATTGCGGTGTACCTGAAGCAATTAAAGCCAGACATTAAACTGATTGCCGTTGAGTCAGAAGAGTCGGCCTGTTTTGTCGCAGCGAAAGAAGCTGGCGAGCCAGTGAGCTTGCCTACCGTTGGCATTTTTGCCGACGGTGTTGCGGTAAAGCTCATGGGCAGCGAAACCTTCCGCCTGTGTAATCAGTACATTGACGAAGTGATGACGGTCACCAATGACGAAATCTGTGCGGCGATCAAAGATATTTTTGATGACACCCGTGTGATTGCAGAACCTGCCGGCGCCATGTCGATTGCAGCGATTCGCAAATACGTGAATGAGCACAATATTTCCGGCCAGAAGCTGGGCGGTATCCTGTGTGGTGCCAATACTAATTTCCATACGCTGCGTTATGTGTCAGAACGGTGTGAGTTAGGTGAGCAAAAAGAAGCGGTGTTTGCGGTCAAAATTCCGGAACGTCAGGGCGCGTTTAAGCAGTTCTGCGAATACCTGGGCGGCCGTACGATCACCGAATTCAACTACCGATATGCCAGCGAGACGGAAGCTCATATTTTTGTGGGTATTAAGTTACGCGGTGGCCGCAAAGAATTCGAAGCACTTTCTGCTGACTTAACCAGCAAGGGCTACGAGTGTTTTGATCTGTCAGACAACGAACTGGCAAAACTGCACGTACGTCACATGGTGGGTGGTCGTCCGCCTACGATTCTGAACGAGGTTGTATTCAGTTTTGAGTTCCCGGAGTACCCTGGTGCCCTGCTTAATTTCCTTAATACGCTGGGTGAGCGCTGGAACATTACGCTGTTCCATTATCGCAATCATGGTGCGGCTGAAGGCTTGGTGTTAGCAGGATTTGATATTCCACCAGAGAGCCGCGACGCGTTTGATGAGCACGTAGCTGCACTCAATTACGAGTATCAGGATGTAACAGCCAACCCGGCATATCGATTCTTTTTGTCCGAGCCTAAAACAGCGTAACCAGAAATACTGGCTAACCGCTTATATTACCGAACAGTGAAAAGCCACTTCCTGTTCGGTCTTTTCCCCTACTATTCATCCTATTTATAATCAAATTAAATCATATCTGTTCATTTCTGAAACAAATGCATTGTTAGTTTTGACAACTTTGTTAAATACGTAAAAATATTGCTATATTTAATTGTATTACAAATTATTCAGGGACAGGTATGGGGCGCGGTTTTATCAGCGGTTGTATTAAAGGAATCAGTAAGTTACCTGGTATCGGCCTGGCTGTGCTGTGTTGGTGCTTGTTAACAGCTTGCGGTACGTCCGATAAACACACGGTCAGTTCAACCGATGCCGACAACGTACTGTTGTTTGCCTCTTTTCGCGGTAATGGTCAGGACGGCCTGCATCTGGCGGTAAGCGAGGATGGCCTGAATTGGCGAGCACTCAATCAGGATAAAAGCGTCCTGACGCCAACAGTTGGCACAAAACTCATGCGTGATCCTGTCATAATTCAAGGCCCGGACAAGCAGTACCATATGGTTTGGACCTCAGGGTGGGAAGATCCGGGCATTGGCATTGCACACTCTGCTGATCTAACAAATTGGAGTGGCCAGCAGTTTATCCCTGTCATGGCTGATTTCCCTGAAGCAAAAAACGCCTGGGCACCTGAAATATTCTACGACGATCCAACCCAACGTTATTGGATCTACTGGGCTTCGACGCTGCCTGGTATGTATCCCGATACAGAAAAACAGGCAGACAAAGGCTGGGATCATCGCATTTACGCAACCAGCACCAAAGACTTCAAAACCTATACCCCTACCCAGCTGTTTTATGAACCCGGTTTCAATGTAATCGATGCGGCGATAGTACGAACCACCGATGAGTACGTCATGATTGCCAAAGAGGAAACCCGTTATCCGCCAGCGAAGAACTTGTTTGTGACCCGAGCCGATGACATACAGGGCCCATGGCAACTTCGCTCTACACCTTTTACCCCGGATGGCGCATGGGTAGAAGGCCCTGCGATTGTGTATTGGCAAGGATGGTATTACGTGTACTTCGATCAGTATATCGAGCATAGCTTTGGCGTCATGCGCACCAAGGACTTCCAGGATTGGCAAAATCTTACCAACAAACTCAACATGCCAGACGGCACACGACATGGGTCTGTGTTAGTGGTACCCCGACACCTGGTTGAGAACCTGTAACTCTACAACCATCATTTCAGTTTGTTTCAAATACGGGATATTTTTTTGATATGTGAAGCTTAACGGCGTGACAGTATTTGAGTGCTTTCGCGTGGGTGTTAAGGTTTTTACATTCTGTTAATTGAGGTTTTACATGATGTGGAAAAAGCCGCTTCCATTTTCTTTTACTTTAGTTGCGCTGATTAGCGCGCTAGCCGCTTGCAGCAGTGGTGCTAAAGCGCCTTCAGTTTCAAGCGTTACATATAACGCCTCAGAGCTACAGGCTACATGTTCAGATCCCTCAGGTGACACGCCAGTGGCTTGCCATTTTCCGGTTATCGATAATGAAACTTCACCGAATCACTATGCAGTAGAGGTGACAGGCATGTCGCTGAGTGAAGTGAAGCTTTACGCTGAGTCAAGAAGGCTTATGTTCGATAGTGAACTATTAGATGCAAAAGCTAAGCGTGAATACGGTAGTTCGCTGCGCTTCATAGTCAATACCCGTCAGCCAGACGGTCAGCCCATCCAGCAGGATACGTATGAAGGCTTGCCCGGCGCCACCCTTTGGCTTCCCGGCGGTTTAGCAAATATCACCAGCATTAAAGTGACCCCGGTAGAGCCAGTACAACGGATATTCGTTATCGGTGACTCAACCGTGTGCGACCAAAACCCGCAATGGGATAAACCCGCGGTGAATCGTTTTAGTGGTTGGGGACAGGTGCTTCCCGCTTATTTTGACGATACCGTTTCAATTGTGAACTATGCAGACTCAGGGGAAGGTACTGAAGCGTTTAATACGTTGGACGGTGTGTTACTAAAGCCTATCGCTGAGCAAATAAAGGCGGGTGATGTCGTGCTGATCCAACTGGGTCACAACGATAAGACAACACCGCAGAGCGTCTACACTCAGCGTCTTGAGGATCTGATTCACTTCATCCGCTCCCGTGATGCACAGCCTGTGCTGATTTCCCCCATGATCCGCAATCACGGCATTGCCCTGGAAAAGCAGCATCAATGGCCACAGCTGGATATTCCTGCAGCGCTTAGCGGAATAGCCACACGTGAGAATGTGCCTTACATCGACTTGCTCACACTTTCAAATAGCTGGGCGGAGCCCTTGGGTCAGTCGACCGCGCAAACTTATTTTGTGACCAAGGACCGCACACATACCAATGAAGCGGGGGCCCGGAAGTTTGCAGATTTAATTATCGATGCAATCAAACAACAGGATTTACCGTTAGCGCAATCACTGCGCTAACGGTGTATGAGAAAGGACTATAACACCATGAAGTCAACGCTGATCAAAGTCTTGTGTCTGTCTCTGTTACTGGTAAGTGGCATTAGTCTGGGTAAAGAAAACAAATCCCTTAATCCCTCTACCATTTTCATTGCCGGTGACTCTACCGCAGCAAGCTATAGCAACGCAGATCATCAGGGATGGGGTGAGCCCTTCAAAGCGTACTTTGACAACAGCAACGTCAAGGTTGATAACCGTGCGCGTGGTGGACGAAGCTCGCGGACGTTCATTGCGGAAGGATTGTGGCAGGCACTAATCGACGACGTTCGTGCCGGCGATGTGGTTATTATTCAGTTCGGCCATAACGATGGCAGCCCGGTCAACGACAATCGTCGTGCCCGTGGCACATTGCCGGGCATTGGTGATGACTATGTCGACATAGTAAATCAGCTGAACGGTAAAGAAGAACGCGTGTTTTCCTTCGGGCACTATATTCGTCAAATGGTGGCTGAAGTGCAGGCTAAACAAGCTGTACCTCTATTGGCATCGTTAACGGTTAGAAATATCTGGAATGATCACCGAATTGAGCGTGGCTCCGGTCAATATGGTTATTGGATGTATCAGCTGGCGTGGGAGTTAGGTACGCCCTACATTGATTTAACCAACGCAGCAGCGGATGAACTGGAGTTGCTGGGTAAAGCAGCCACGGCGGCATTGTATCCCAAAGATCATACGCACTATCACAACGAAGGCGCTGACTTACATGCTCGTCTCGTAGTGGCAGCACTCAAAGGCATACGCCCTACGCTGGCAGACGACTTGTATTCAAACAAAGGCAAGGCGGTTAGCCCCTATGACTGGGCGTTTGTTCGCTTGCCTGTGGTGCCGGATGTTCGGCGCCGCAGTGTTTTTATGGTCGGAGATTCTACGGTTCGAAATGGCTGGGGTGACGGACGCGATGGCCAGTGGGGCTGGGGCGATTTCGTTGCCGACTGGCTTGGTCATCCGCCCGTAAATTTTGTAAACCGTGCGGTGGGAGGCTTGTCCAGCCGTACCTTCATTACCCAGGGGCATTGGCAGCGCGCGCTGAATATGATGAAGCCGGGTGACATTGTGTTAATGCAATTTGGTCATAACGACGCGGGGGCATTAAATGATGATAGTCGCGCCCGCGGCACAATCAAAGGCATCGGTCACGAACAACAAACCATCGACAACATGCTCACCGGCAAAACAGAAACCGTGTATTCCTATGGTGCCTATCTTCGCAAAATGGTCGGAGAGGCCCGAGCCCGAGGTGTTATTCCCGTTATATGTTCGCCTGTTCCCCGCAAGGTGTGGCAGGAAGATGCTGCACGTATTGTAAGAGCTGAAAACAGTTACCCACAGTGGGCTGCACAGGTAGCCCGACAAAGCCAGACGCCTTTTATTGATTTACATGCTTTGGTTTCTGCACGCTATGACGAACTGGGGCCGGAAGCAGTGGATGACATGTTTGGTGATGCCCGCACGCATACCAGTAAATCCGGGGCTATTGATACAGCAGGTATCGTTGCTCAGCATCTGGCACCGATGCTGGGGCTTACCGTTGTTGAATCCGTTTCTGTGGAGGCCAAATGAGTCAAATAAATATTGGTGTCCGCGCACACGATTATGGACAAGGTGGAGTTAAGGATATTGCACAGCGTATCGGCCAGTATCCGGTAAGCTGCGTGCAGCTTGCGCTGCCTAAATCATTTCCCTTTATTGAAGAGAAGCCCGGGCAAATAAGTCCTGGCTTTGGCAACTATGTTCGCGATGCTTTTGCTGAGCAGAACATCAGTATTGCCGTACTGGGATGCTACATCAATCCGATTCATCCTGATCCGACTGAGCGCGAGTTGGCACTGCAACGTTTTGAAGAGCATTTACAGTTTGCCAGAGACTTTGGCTGCGCGATTGTTGGCACTGAAACCGGCTCCCGCAATGCGGATTGTACCTATCATCCGGATAATCATTCTCAGGCGGCGTTTGATGAGTTAGTCGTGAGTGTAAAACGTCTGGCAAGTGTCGCTGAACGCCACGGTGTCTTTGTTGGCATCGAAGGGGTAGCCCATCACCATACGATTAATACTTATGAGCGTATGAATGCGCTGTTAGATGCCGTGGACTCGCCGAATGTAAAAGTCATCTATGACCCGGTGAACTTCTTTCCATTAAAAGAATGTCATGAACAACAGCGATTGATGAACGAAGCTTTCGAGGCGTTTGGCAATCACATTGTGGCCATACATTGTAAGGACTTTGTTAAAGAAGATGGCATGAAGGCCGGCGATTTACCTTCTGGCACGGGTGAAATGGATCATGTGCATTTATTCAATCTTCTCAAGCAAAAGAAGCCGAATATCCATGTGATCCTGGAAAGCACAAGTGAGCAAAATGTAGACGAAATTCTGCAGTTTGTCAGGGATGCAGAGACCCGAACTGATTAAATATGCGTGCAATAAATTGTAAAAAGCGTAGGTGGAGCAAAACGTCTTTTTCTACCCGTTTTATACATAAAACTCCCATTTTTTGGGGCTTATAGAAGTATGGCCATACATAAAGTGTGGTTTTTAAAGGAAGCGAAATAAAACAAAAACAAGGATGAAATCAACAAAATTTCGGATGAAATCAACCCCTGATCGAAGTGATAAGTCCAAATATGAAATTTTTTGATTATAGGTGTTGGATCGTGACTGAATTTGATGGTTTTCGTGTTGACGGAATACGCACTCAGTCACTAGCATGCAACACAGATGTAAACAAAAAGTTAGAGTTTTGTTTATGCGGGTTGGCAGAAAGCCAGTCTTAGAACAGAGAACGAGGTCACAATGAAAAACGTCACGGAACGCAACAACACACTCATGCAAGGTACACTGCCTGCAACGCGTAAGCTGATTGCAAACAGTATATCTACCATCCTGCTTACCGGTGCTTGCTTCGCCAGCGCACCCCTGTGGGCACAAGAATCATCTGCGGCTGCTAAGCCGGCAGAACAAACCAGTGAGCAACTAGACAACGCTGAAGAAACTACCGAGGTTATCGAAGTAAAAGGTATTCGATTCAGTCAGCGTAGTGCGCTGGATCGCAAAAAGATGGCCGGTACGATTACCGACTCACTGGTAGCAGAAGATATCGGTATGTTCCCGGATAAAAACGTGGGTGAAGCGTTGCAACGTATTCCTGGCGTTCAGTTAGATCGTGATTTTGGTGAAGGTCAGCAAATCAGTATCCGTGGTGTGGAGCCGGGACTGTTGCGCGTAGAAGTAAACAACGTTACTGCACAAGGTTTTGGTGGTAGTCGTGCTGTTGACTTCCGTGACATGGCTGCTGAGCTAATTAAATCACTGGACGTAATCAAAGGCTCAGAAGCCCGCCTTACTGAAGGGGGTATCGGTGGTACGGTTCAGGTAAACACCCGTAAGCCAAACGAATTTAAAGAAAACTTCCTGTCTGCAACGGCTGAAGGTCAGTTCAACGATTTGATTGACGATCCAAGCAACAAATTTAACGTCACTGGTGTTTACAAGTTTAATGAAGATTTGGGTGTATTGGTCAACGTCACCAAGTCTCTGAAGAACACCATGATCCACGCTATTCGAAACACGGAATGGGCGAGATTCGCCGATTATGATAACTCACCTGAGAAGACGTTCACCGACGCCGCTTATGCTGATGTGACAGACAAAGCAGCTTGTGCAGATACCGCTAACCAGGCGGCCTGTGAGCAACAATGGTGGGACTTCTCGCCTCGTCTGCCTCGTTATGGTATCTGGGGTCGTGAAGAGGACCGTTTGAGCAGCAATGCGGTTATTCAATATCGTATTAATGATAACCTGCAGGTTCACGGTGGCTATACCTACAACACGCGTGATAAAGAAGCATTGGATTTAAACCTGCATTTGGAAACGCACTCTGCAGCGCGGGTAAATGCTGACTCTGTGATTGTGGATGATCAGCACAACGTTACGTATTTCGAGTCTGCTGCCGCTACGGTGACAAACCGTACCTTGCAGTTTGGCTGGGACCAAACGACTGAAATGTTTGAAACCGGTTTTGAATTTGATAAAGCGGCATGGCGTGTCGAAGGTTTATTCGCGCACTCACGTTCAGAGCAGGACATTGATTCAAAAGACACGCACGTAACGGCTAATGGTATTGCTGGCGTGCAAGTAGACCTGAATGCCAAGGGTATTCCTGAGTGGGATTTCAATACGGGTTACTTCGTCAATCCGGATGATCCGACTGATACATCAGACATGTTCGATGTTAACGATCCTGCCAGCTATCGCTCGCGTGCTCGCTATAAGTATGCGCCATCACATGATGAATCAGGTGAAACAATGGCAAAACTGGATTTTACCTATATTCCTGACTCAGACCTGATCACGTTAGTGCGCTTTGGTGCACAGGTACGTTCTCAAAACTATGAGAACGCTAACTACCAGTACAACATAATTCGCGATGTGGGCCGTACCTACACTAACCCTGAAACGGGCGAGAGCATGGAATGGACCATGGACGACCAGATTGCCCTGATCACAGGTAACACATTCCAGTCTCCTCAGTTGTTTGATGGTTATAGTCTGGGTGTAGATACCATTGGTACTTACCAGGCAATTAACACCTATCCGTTCATCGAAGATATTCAGGCGGTAGCGAACGATTTCACTACCCGTGAAGATTTGGATGTACGTACCGGTAACTACGATGTGGAAGTGGATACTCAGGCTGTGTATCTGCAAGCTAATTTCGAAACGGAACTGGCTGGCATGCGATTGTGGGGTAACGTAGGTGCCCGTTACATCGAAACGCAAACCGCGGCTAATGGCGATGTATTTGAGCGTATTATCGTTGACCAGGTCGATGAAGACGGCAACGTACTGGTTGATGAAGTGACTGGCGAGCCATTACCAGGCGTAGAAGATACCGATCACCCGGATACATTCAACGGCCGCAAAACCGTTGAAGAAGAATACAACGACTTCCTGCCAAGCTTAAACCTGAACCTGGCCATTATTGAAGACGAGTTAGTGCTTTACATGGGTACTGCCAAGGTAATGTCGCGTCCAAAAATCACCGACCTGAACGTGAATGCGAGCTGTACCATTTACCGTACCTCACGCAACGAGCTGGACGATTTACGCGACTACTGTACTGCGGGTAACCCTGCATTGCAGCCTTACCGTGCTAACCAGTTCGATGTAGCACTTAACTGGTATCCGGATGAGAACTCCATTATCTCTGGTGCGTATTTCGTAAAAGACATTACCAGTTGGGTAATTAACGCGGAAACCCGCTTTGACGTGGATTTCTTCAACGATGGCCGAAACTTCGACGTTCGTCAGAAAATCAATGGTACGGGTGTCACCACCAAAGGTATCGAACTACAGGCGTCTACTATTTTCACCTGGTTACCAGAGCCGTTTAATGGACTGGGTGGTGCTATCAACTATACGCGTATGAGCGCTGATGATGTTGGCTTGTTTAACTCATTAACAGGTAAAGAGCTGCCATTCCCGTCTCAGTCTGAAAACAGTTACAACCTGACTGCGTTCTACGAGACAGACAACTGGAGTTTCCGTATGGCTTACAACTACCGCGATGAGTATCTGGTGTCAGCGTCTGACCGCTCAGGTAACCCGGTATTTGTTGAAGACTCGGGTTATCTGGATGCCAAGTTCATCTACAACATCACTGAAAACTTCCGTGCCTATGTGGATGGCCGTAACCTGACAGGTGAAGTGAAAGCTTACACCGCAGGTCCGCGCCGTCTGTCTGACCTGCAATGGTCTGGCCGCGAGTACTCAGTGGGCGTGATTTACCAGTTCTAACTGTGTACCCAATCCGGCGGTTAAACCGCTGGATTGATTAATTGGATAGGGGTGCTTTAAACAGCACCCTTTTTGTTGTTAAAAGGGTATTTATATGACATCAATTTCTAGACGGGCTTTATTTTCTTTGGCGGGTAAAAGTGCTGCTCTTGGCGCCATTACTCTGCCGCTTTGCAGCATGGCAGGGCATGCCAGTGCCGCTTCACCTGAGCCTTATTATCGTCAACATAAACTGATTCACGGTGTCGCTTATTATCCTGAACTCTGGCCCAACGCCGATGTTGATGCCGATATTGCAGAAATGCAGTCATTGGGCATTAACGTGGTTCGCATGGCCGAATTTGCCTGGTCCACTATGGAGCCTACCCCTGGCAATTTTGATTTCTCTGTATTTAAAAACGTCATGGATAAAATGCATGCAGCAGGGATTCAGGTTGTATTGTGCACCCCTACTGCTACTCCTCCTGTGTGGCTAACATACGGACACCCTGAACGATGTCATAAGAACGACAAAGGGGAAATCATGAGTCATGGCGCGCGCCAGCACGCCAGCTATGAACACCCTGCAGTGCGCGAAGCCTGCTTTACTATTATTGAGCGGATGTCACGTGAATTAGGGCGTCATCCGTCGGTGATTGCCTGGCAGCTCGACAACGAAATGAAAGCGCACGTTAGCGAAGATTACAGTGATGCCGCTATTGCTAACTGGCATAAGTGGTTGAAGAAGCGATTTACGCATATCGACGCGCTGAACAAAGCCTGGGGTACGCATATCTGGAGTCAGTATTACACCGCGTTTGAACAAGTACCCGCTTCAGTCACTACTCCGTTTTTGCACAACGCATCCCTTATCACCGCGTACAAAATGTTCTGCCGTGAAAGCGTGGCTGACTTTATGGTGGCCCAGCGTGAATCTATTCGTAAGTATTCTGACTTACCGATTACGCACAACGATAACCCGGCGTTTAATATTCATCATGAGCGGTCTATGCTGGCTCAGGACTTTGCCTCTTATGATGCTTATCCGACGGCGGCGCAATGGTCTACCCTGGCCTTTCGATCAGACTTGTACCGCGCGGCTATTCCCGGCAAACCCTTTTGGTTAATGGAAACCAGCGTGGCCCACAACGGATGGTTGGGCAATCATCAGCCTATGCACCCGGAAGGCTTCCTGGCCGCTGAAGCTAGCCTGGTTTATGCGCTTGGCGGTGAAGGCTTCTGCTATTGGTTATGGCGACAGCAGCGCACCGGTGCTGAGTTGCCACACAGTGCAGTGAAAAGTGCCTGGAACGCCCCTTCCATTGGTTACGGTGAAGTTAAAAAAGTGGCCGCTGCCAAAGATCGTCTGGAACCCATACTAATGGACACCACACTGGACGCGCCGCCAATTGCTATTACTTATTCGGATCATGCCAGAGCGATGCTTGAAACCGAAGGCCTGGACAAGCGAAGCGGATTTCCATCACGCTATCGTGGTGTAGTGGAAATGTGGCACAAACAAGTCTTGGATTTGGGCTATCACCGCGAAGTGCGCTTTGAGAATGCGTCATTGGATGGCCTGAAGATGTTGATTACGCCCGCCATGCCTTACGTGAGTGAAGCTTTCCTGCTTCGTGCAAAAGACTTCATGGAAAAAGGCGGCGTATGGATAGCCGGTCCGGTAACCGGAACGCGAGGCAAAGAACACACCGTCCCTACTGATGCAGGTTTGGGGCTTTTGGAAAAACTGGCCGGCGTTACGACCCAGTATGTCATGCCGCTAACGGGCACCAGTGCACAGGGCGAATTGTTAGGAGTGAGCAGTGAATTAAGTGGTTGGTGTTCAGCCATGACCGCTAACGCAGGCACGAAAGTCGTTGGCACGCTTACCGAAGGCCGTGGCAAAGGGCTGGCGTTTGCTACCGAACGCAATATTGGTAAAGGAAAGCTGGTGTTACTGGGTGCGATGCCGCATGGTGACAATAAAGACACAATGCTCAATACGCTAATCGACCACTATGCCAGCGCAGCAGGTATACCGAGATTGGCTGATACCCCTTCTGGTATTGTTGTGGTACCGCGAACTAATCGCCGCGGGCAACGTATTTGGATTGTGCTCAACATGCTTGCCGACAAGCGAAGCCTGACTTTGCCTGTCGGGTCTGTCGATGTGATATCGGGCCAGTCACTGAGCACGACACTGGATCTCGAAGGGTACACTCAACACGTTATTCAGGTAAAAGGAGTCTGATCATGGAAAAAATCGCATTTGTTATGCAGTTAAACCCGGGGTGTGAAGCCGAGTACGAAAAACGCCATAATGAAATCTGGCCGGAGCTGGTGGATGAGCTAAAAAAAGCGGGTATAGAAGACTATTCTATTTTCCTTCATCCAGACACATTACAGCTCTTCGCCGTACTGTGGCGCAAAGATGATCACACTATGGATGCACTGCCCGCTACCGCGGTAATGCAAAAGTGGTGGGCTTATATGGGCGACATTATGGCGCACAACCCGGACAACAGTCCGATAGTGCAGCCGCTTCCTCAGGTATTCCATCTTGCATAAGAAAATGAAGGCGCTGCTCAGGCGCCTTTCATTTCCCAAATCTGTAAATTGCGATATTGAAAGGTTGTCCATTTCATTTGTCGGAATCCCAGCCAGCCATCTGTCAAAGCTGGGCCGGTATCCGTGCCATCGATCACTGGTTGGTTATCGGTATAATCGATGATCAGTCGTTCATCTATATACATCTGGACGTGCGCTTTCTGCTTAACCAAGCGGACGTTATGTACCTTGGTGGAGTCCGCGGGAATACCTACTTCACCTTGTTGTAACAGACTGAAGGTGTTGTTCTTTCGTAAATTAGCATGACCGCGATTCGGGTTGTGGGCGGCATTAGCATAATAAGAGATGTGATAGCTACGTATTGCACCTTCGGTATATTGTGTAAATGTGCCATCCCGTTCTGGTAGAGATGGATCAAAGATATTTTCACCATGTACACCTTTTGCTGCAAAAAACACGATAACCAACCCGGCTTCCGGATCGAGTGACTGGGCCTGCCACTGGGCAATAAAGCTGTCTGGTAATTTAACGGGAGCCCAGAATACATGGTGCATGGCCTTGTTCGGTGAAAACATACGCATCCAGCCATTGCTAAACTCAACCTTTCCGGGTCCTTCCATAATCCAGTCAGCCACATCGGCCGGTTGACTCAGTGAGTTACTGTAAATCAAATGTCCTTGTTCAGTTTCCGTTTCGTCTGTGGCGTTTATCTGTTGGCAGCCGGACAAGAAAACTAACAGCAACGACGCATTTATTATCTGGCGAATTGATGGCTTCATTACATGATTCCTGTTGTTTTTTGTTCACTGTGAGTCAGTTCCATATCTGAATCAATCAAACCAAATTGTTTACCCTGAAATACCGCTTTTTGATTCTTTTATGGTACAAATTAATCATAAATTAACAAATAATTAAAAAGTCGCTCAGTTTCATTCATGCTTACAATCACGTTATGACGTTATGTTGCATGAAACTGAACAACTAGCAGCGGGAGAAGAAATATGGATAGACGTGCCTTTTTAAAACAAAGTGGTATTGCGGCGTCATTGCCGCTGGCATTGTCCGCCACAGGGTGTGCGGTCACATCAGGTACAGCCAAGCCTCTGCCAACTGTAAAACGCGAACCTGGCACATTGAGCTGGGTAGATGGCAACGCGCCCGATTATCAGGGCGGTGCCACCTGGGGTCACCCTTGGACGGAAGGCGAATTGAAAAAGGGCCAGCCACTAACCCTAATCAGTGAAAAAGGTTCCCCTGTTCCTCTGCAAAGCTGGCCGACGGCGTATTGGCCGGATGGGAGTATTAAGTGGACAGCCCACGCTATTCCTGCGGGCAGTCAGCCAGGTGAACAGTTCAAAATTATTAAAGGTAAGCCGGCTAGCCCAAAAGCCGCAGTGAGTGTTGTAGAGCAGGCTGGTAGCGTCGTGGTGAATACCGGTGTGATTAGTCTGCACATTGCTAAATCCGGCCAGGACATCATTAGCGAAATGCATCGTGATGGCAAAGTCATAGGACGGTCTGCCCGACTGGTTGGCCTGGTACAGGATGCACCGGAAAATACACCGGAATCTCCTGCTAGTGTTGCTGCATTTACCTCATCTATCGACTCTGTCACTGTCGAACAGCAAGGGCCGGTACGCACGGTGATTAAAATTGAAGGAAAGCAGACCACAGAAGCCGGCCGCAGCTGGCTGCCGTTTGCACTTCGAATCTACGCCTATGCAGGCGCTGAAACGGTGAAAATCAGCCATACGTTTATTTATGACGGCGATGACCAGAAAGACTTTATTCGCGGTTTGGGTCTGCGCTTTAACGTGGTTCAACGTGATGAGCTATACAATCGTCATATCCGTTTTGTAGGCCAGAATGATGGCCTCTGGGGTGAAGGTGTGAAAGGCATCACCGGCCTGCGTCGTGACCCAGGGCAATCTGTGCGTGATGCACAAATTGCGGGGGTTGCTACCCCGCCATTGAGTGAATGGGACGAACGGGTGAGTAGTCGTATGCACTATATCCCGGTGTGGAATGATTTTACCCTGTCACAGTTATCGGCCAATGGTTTTGCTATTCGCAAACGCACTAAGCCCGGGCATGGCTGGATTGACTCCGATCAGGGTCATCGGGCTAATGGCGCAACGTATATCGGTGGCACGTCGGGAGGCGTATTATTTGGTATGCGCGATTTCTGGCAATTACACCCTGTGCAGGTGGATGTGCGCAACGCGGGTACTGAACTAGCCGAAGCGACGCTGTGGTTCTGGTCACCGGAAGCGCCAGCGATGGATGTACGCTTCTATCACGATGGCATGGGTCAGGACACCTATGATAAGCAGCTCGATGCACTAAACATTATTTATGAAGATTATGAGCCAGGTTTTGGTTCTGCTTATGGCGTAGCCCGCACGACGGACTTCACACTTGGGATAATGGATACCACGCCTTCCCGGGATCAAACCGTCGCCATGGCGAGGTATATCAGTCAGGCACCCCAGGTGGTAGCTGCGCCGGAAGACTACCTGAATGCCGGTGTATTTGGTGGACTTTGGACCCTACCGGACCGTTCATCTCCAGCAAAAGCGGCCATTGAAGATCGTTTGGATTTTCAGGTGAAATATTACTGTTCGCAGGTAGATCAGCGCCATTGGTACGGGTTCTGGAATTTCGGCGATGTCATGCACACCTATGATACTGATCGTCACGTCTGGCGCTATGACATAGGTGGTTATGCCTGGGACAACTCTGAATTATCACCCGATTTGTGGCTGTGGTATTCCTTTTTGCGTACCGGCGACCCAACCACCTTCCACCTTGCTGAGAATATGACTCGTCACAATCGCGACGTGGATATCTATCATGCGGGTAAGTTTAAAGGTTTAGGTACGCGTCATAACGTGCAGCACTGGGGCTGCAGTGCCAAGCAAATGCGTATTAGTACTGCTGCGTACCGTCGCTTCCACTATTACATTACCGGTGATGACAGAACCGGGGATGTGCTGAATGAAGTCATTAATGCCGATAAGGCGCTGGGAGTGTTAAACCCTACCCGTAAAGTGGCGCGGGAAAACCCCATTCCGGGGATGGCCAAAATCGGTGTGGGTACCGACTGGGGCTCAACGGCAGCAAACTGGTTAACTGCCTGGGAACGTACTGGCGATAAGAAATACCGCGACCGCCTGGTTGATGCAATGACCGTGATCAGCGAGCATCCACTTGGCTTCTTTGCCGGCGCATTTGGCTATGACGTTGAGA
This sequence comes from Aestuariibacter sp., assembly GCA_017794925.1. Lineage (GTDB taxonomy): Bacteria > Pseudomonadota > Gammaproteobacteria > Enterobacterales > Alteromonadaceae > Alteromonas. The sequence continues at coordinate 825,172 of CP051238.1, forward strand.
ATCAGACACTGTTGGCATACGACCTGGATAAACCGTCTATCTCACACCTGAGTTCGGTATTCGGGCTGATGGAAATGAACGCGGAATTAAATCAGCTCATTGAGATGCCGGCATACAAGAAAGCCTGGATGGAATACGGCAGATTATACAACGCCGATGCGAAAACACAGGAAGCGGAATTGGGGATGTCCAAGCGACCTAACCTCAAAGCGGCGCATTCTCGTCTGACTGCCTATACCGCCTTCCACACTGGCGATGAAAAACTGGCGAAACGCGCCTGGAAAGAGTTTGATGCCAAACAGGAGTTCGCTGGACTAAATGGCCTGTCGAGTCGCCCGCAAACCACGCATATAGAAGGGCCAAACGTGCTGAATCCCATTGATGAAGCACCGTGGGTGTCAACAAATGACGCATCACAATGGGGCCTTGCCGCTATTCAGAATTTAGCCTTAGCTGGCGATGCGCTTGACTAGAGTTGTGCCCGCTGCAGGCGCTGCCTTTGATGGGCAGTTAGCCTGTAGCTAACCTTTCTCAGGTCCGGTTACACCCTCAATAATGCCATTGAAAAGTTCAACCAAGAAAAAGAATTTCGCATATGAAACAAAAACGTTAAACGACGTTAATAATATGTGAATTCGTGTACAGTAAAATTATTGAAACAGATTCACCCTATTTGAAACTTTAGGTGACGTGTCGCGTTTTCTCTCTTCTTCCGACACTGATCCTGACACGCATTAACACTTTGTAAGGTAAAGGATTCAACATGCCCGCAATTGCTCACGATATTGCCTACGCTACGGTTCGCCAAAGTATCGACAAACTGATTGATAACCTGGTGAACATTACCGACGAAACCGGCGAATTCCTGTTAAAACTGGATGACGGCCGTGTTATCGACACCAAGGGCTGGAATGACTGGGAATGGACTCACGGGGTGGGTTTGTACGGTCTGTTGAAGTACTGGGATATTACCGGTGACGACAAAGCCCGCGAGATTATCGAAGAGTGGTTTAAAAATCGCTTCGCCGCAGGTACACCAACTAAAAACGTGAACACCATGTCGCCGTTTTTAACCCTGGCATACATGCAGGAGCGAAGCGGTAACCGTAGCTATCTGCCGTATCTTGACGTGTGGGCTGAGTGGATCATGGACGGTATTCCGCGTACCGAAGAAAACGGTATTCAACATATCGTGTTCAACTCTGAAAATTATCAGCAAATGTGGGACGACACGCTAATGATGAGTGTGCTGCCTCTGGCCAAAATTGGCTTGTTGTTAGACCGCCCTCACTATGTTGAAGAAGCTAAACGCCAGTTCATGCTACACATCAAATACCTGGCTGACCGCAAAACGGGCCTGTGGTTCCATGGCTGGACTTTCGATGGCCGCCATAACTTTGCCGACGCTTTGTGGGCGCGTGGTAACTGCTGGGTCACTATTGCTATCCCTGAATTTATTGAACTGCTGGATCTGCCAGAGACAGACGGTCTGCGTATGTTCCTGATTGAAACGCTGGAAGCCCAGGTTAAAGCGCTGGTAAATACACAGCATGAAGGCGGCCTGTGGCACACATTGCTGGACGACCCGGACTCGTATCTGGAGGCGTCTGCAGCAGCTGGTTTCGCCTACGGTATTTTGAAAGCGGTTCGCAAGGGCTACATCAGTAACGAATACGCCCCATGCGCCATCAAAGCCATTAAAGCGGTACTGGAAAACATCGACGATACAGGCGAATTACAGCAGGTGTCATTTGGTACCCCGGTATTTGATGACCTACAGGGTTACCGCGACATTCCGCTGACTTCCATGCCTTATGGTCAATCCATGGCGATCCTCGCCCTGGTTGAATACATGAACGCCTACATTTAAAGACCGATCAGGGAGGAGCAGTCATGACCCGACGTCAGCTTAAACCGGTAAACTACGTAGCCTATGGCCTGAATGATATTTTGGGCGCAGGCTCTATGGCGGTGATCAGTGGGTGGATTTTATTCTTTTACACCACGTTTTGTGGCCTGTCGGCCGTACAGGCTGCGTCGATTTTTGCCATTGCTCGAATTTTAGATGCGGTTGCCAGCCCGTTGATTGGCCATATTTCAGATGGACTGGGCAGCACTAAAATAGGCCGCAAATTCGGACGTCGCCGGGTCTTTTTGATTGGCTCCATTCCGTTGCTGCCCAGCTTTGCATTGATGTGGGTAAGTGGTCAGGAATATTGGTACTACCTGGTAACCTACGTGTTCTTCGAGCTGGTTTATGCGTCGGTAATCATCCCTTACGAAACCCTTGCGGCTGAAATGACCGATGACTACAAGCAAAAAGCCAAACTGGCCGGTGCACGTATCCTTACCGGTCAAATCTCAGCGATTTTTGCAGGTATTCTGCCAAGCTGGATTGTAACGGTCGTGGGCGGTAAAGAGTCTGCTGAAACTTTCCTGATCATGGGTTCTATTTTCTCTGCTGTGTTTATGCTGGTGGTCTTCACCGTGTGGTTCTTTACCTGGGAGCGCGATGTTAGCGAACTCAGTGAAGACGAGGTCAAGCGCGATGACAACTGGTCAGTAGCAGGCACACTAAAAACCCTGTTTAAAAATCTGTCCTCTACACTGCGGATTCGAGCTTTCCGACTGCATTTAGGCATGTATCTGGGAGGGTATATCAGCCAGGACGTGTTTAACGCCGTATTCACTTATTTTGTGGTCTTCGCCATTGGAGGTTCGGTTGTGATTGCATCTGAGATGATGGCGATCACTTATATTGCACAGCTGGTTGCAGTGGCCGCTGCTATCCCCCTGGTGATGCGCTTTGGCCCAGGGTCTATGTATCGCATTGCCATTTTGCTTTATATCGCCGGCATTATCGCCCTGCTTACCCTGTACCTGACAACGGAAAGTTTCAGTGCACTGTGGCTGGCTGTCGGTGTAATCGTGGCTGGGCTTGGCCGTGGCGCGCTTAACTATATTCCCTGGAATACTTACAACTACATGGCCGATGTCGACCAAATTGTGACAGCGCGTCGTCGCGAAGGTAGTTTTGCCGGTGTCATGACGTTTATTCGCAAGGCCACGCAAGCGGTGGCGGTCATGTCCGTGGGTATCATTCTGGAAGCCGGTGGCTTTGTTTCGGGGGCAGATGTACAGGATCCGCAGGCTATCACCACCATTATGGTGATGTTGGTAGCAGGGCCGCTGGTGGTATTGCTATTCGGGTTCTACGTGTCGACCAAGTTTAAGTTGAACAAAGAAACCCATGAAGTCCTGATGACTGAAATTGAACGCTTTAAGTGTGGTCAGGAAACACCGCCGACAGCTGAACACAAAGCCATTGTAGAAGATCTCTCTGGTTGGTCTTACGACCAGCTGTGGGGCAAAAACCCGGTGGGCCGTTAAGATGAAGCCAGCACGTATGAAGTATTCCTGGCTAGCAGCGCTGGTGGCAGGTGTTGCACTGGCAGGTTGCCAGCCAGCGGCTGAGACGACTGTCGCTTCTACGGTAACAGCGGAAAAAGCCAAACTGGAAGGCGAAACGGCGTCTATACCAAAAGACTGGGTTGATCCGGATACCGGGCACCGTATTGTTCGTCTGTCAGAAGAGCCGGGCTCTCGTTCATTGTATTTCCACCAGAACGCCTATACGGCGGAAGGCGATAAAATGGTGATCTCGGTAGACAAACCACGAGGTGTGGGCGTGGTGGATTTAACCGATCTATCCGTAAAGCGCATTTATGAGCATCCGGATGCAGGCATTCTGTTTGTGGGTAAACAAACTCGCAGTGTCTACCTGACTCAAATAGCCCGTCAGAACGGCGAAGTAGTGCATCCTAAAAATGAGCTGCAGACACCAACGCAGCTACTTCGCGTTAGCCTGGATACCGGCGAAGTCACCGAACTAGGCGCCATTCCAAAAGGCAAAATTCACTCTATTAACAGTGATGAAACGTTACTGATTGGCGCTTTTGCTGAACACGCCTACAACATGGAAGCCGGCCCGCGCGATAGCCGTTTTGAAGCCCGCTACGAAGCCGTAGGCCCCGATGGTAAGCCGCTGACCTTTGCGGAGGCAAAGGAAGTGCGTATCAACGAACGCCTGGAAGCCCGCATTCCTATGGAAATGTTTACTTTTAATATTGAAACCGGTGAACAGAAAACCATTCACAAAGCCACTGATTGGTTGAATCACATTCAGTTTTCGCCCAATGACCCGGAGCAAATCATGTTTTGCCATGAAGGGCCTTGGCACAAAGTGGACAGGGTTTGGACTATTCGTGTAGATGGTACAGGACAACAAAAAGTCCATCACCGAAGCATGAATATGGAAATTGCGGGTCACGAGTTTTTTGATGCCAGCGGCGAGCGAATTTTTTACGACTTACAAACCCCTCGTGGTGAAGTGTTCTGGCTGGCGAGCTACGACCTGAAAACCGGAGAGCGTGTCTGGCGTCATATGCCTCGCGATTATTGGTCTGTGCACTTTAATATTTCACCAGACGGCAGCGTATTTGCCGGTGACGGTGGCGATCATGAAATGGTCGCCCGTGCTGAAGACGGTAAGTGGATTTATCTGTTTCGCGATGAACCTATTAACGATGTTGCGGGCATTAGTGCACCCAATGCCGCTGATCTCATTAAGCCTGCGGTGCTAAAAGCAGAGCGCTTAGTGAATATGCAGCAGCATGACTACCGGTTGGAACCCAATGTCACCTTTACCCCGGATGGGAAATGGGTGGTATTCCGTTCGAATATGCATGGGCCGGTACACGTGTACGCGGTAGAAGTTGGCGCGGCAAATTAAGTTTCATATTTGAACATTATTGCCGGTTTTGGCGTGTTCAATAGCGGTTTTCTTGCTTCACATTTGGAGCAGCGACCACACTATCACCACTCACAATACGGTAAAGAAAGGAGTGTGCATCAATGAGTAAGCCAGACTTTGGTTTAGTCGACAAGGTAGCCCTGGTAACAGGAGCCAGCCGAGGTATTGGACAAGCATTAGCGATGGGACTGGCAGCCGCCGGTGCCAAAGTAGTATGTGCAGCCAGCCGTGTTGGAGGGTGTCAGGAAACAGTCAGTAAGATTGAGCAGGCTGGTGGGCAAGCAACGGAACTGGCGGCTGATTTGTCAGACGCCAGCGCAGTGGTTGCCCTGGCTGAACAGGCACAAGCGGCCTTTGGTGAGATTGATATTTTGGTAAACAACGGCGGCACAATATACCGTAGCCCGGCCGTAGAGTATCCGCTGGAAGCCTGGCAAAACGTATTGCAGGTAAATCTGGATGCGACCTTCATTTTATGCCAGCAAGTTGGCAAATCCATGGTCGCGCGCCAGCAAGGAAAGATCATCAATATTGCGTCTATGCTGAGTTACAGCGGCGGTATTACCGTACCGGCTTACACAGCCAGTAAACACGCAGTAGCAGGACTCACCAAGGCGTTGGCGAATGAGTGGGGGCAGCACAATGTGCAGGTCAACGCAATTGCGCCTGGCTATATCCGAACCGACAACACCCAGGCTCTGCAGGACGATCCAGAACGTAGCACGGAGATTCTGAAGCGAATCCCGGCCGCACGTTGGGGAGAGACTGCGGATTTGCAAGGGGCTGCTGTATTCCTGGCTAGCAGTGCAAGTAATTACATCAATGGCCATATTCTCGCCGTAGACGGCGGATTCCTGGCCCGATAAACCATTTGAGGAACCGACATTATGTCAAACAAAACTGAGTACGAAGTCAGGTATGCAGTAGGACAACGTGAAGTAAAAGGCTACGACACCACTGAACTACGCGATACCTTTCTGGCTGATAAACTCATGCAGCCAGGTAAAGTGTATTGGATTTACAGTCACTATGAGCGCTTTATGGTCGGCAGTGCCGTACCTACAGACAGCCCGCTGGCGCTGGAAACACTGGATGCACTTAAAGCCGAGCATTTTCTTGATCGCCGTGAATTGGGCATTATCAACGTCGGCGGCGATGGTACGGTTGTAGCTGACGGAGAAGAATATTCTCTGGCAGCAGAAGAAGCACTGTATCTGGCAAAAGGCAACAAGTCAGTCACGTTTTACTCCAATGACCCGGCAAAGCCTGCGAAGTTCTACCTGAACTCGGCACCGGCACATCATGCCTTTACCAATAAAAAGATTGGTCGTGAAGACGCTAAGGTTCTTCACTTAGGCAGCCAGGAAACCTCTAACGAGCGTGATATAAACCAGTTGATGATCAACACGGTGGTTGAAACCTGTCAGTTGCAAATGGGCCTGACCCGTCTGAATCCAGGCAGTGTGTGGAACACTATGCCGGCTCACCAGCACGATCGTCGCAATGAAGTATACTTTTACTTTGATTTGGATGACGGTCAGGCGGTGTGTCACTTTATGGGTGAGCCTCAAGAGACCCGTCATATCTTTGTACAAAACGAGCAGGCAGTGCTGTCTCCGCCGTGGTCAATCCACTGTGGTGTGGGCACGTCGAACTACGCATTTATTTGGGGAATGGCCGGGGAAAACCTGGACTATGGCGACATGGATAGTTTCCCGCCAAATGAATTGCGATAGTGAAACTGTTAAAAATATAATACAATATTAACAATTGTGTAACCCTGGAAGTGATTATGGAACGTTACCTGATACCGAGTGTTAACCATGCCTGTCAGATTTTCCGCTTGCTGGCCAACAGCGAAAATGGAATGACAATGCATGACCTTGAAGTGGCACTGGATTTACCGCGTACAACGCTTTTCAGGCTGTTGCGAACCCTGTGTAACGAACAAATGCTGGAAAAGCGTGGCAAGCGTTACTACTGTGGCACCGACCTCATGAAACTGGGGTTACACATTATTAATTCTGATCGTATGCACCAGCTTGCGATCCCTCACATTCAGCGCCTGGCGTTGAAAAGTGGTCATACTGCTCACCTTGCTGTACCCAACAATGGCAGTATTTTAATTGTAGAAGTCGTCGACAGCCCTAACCCGCTTATGGTGTCAAAGCGACCAGGCGTGCAGGCACAACTGCACTGCTCCGCCGGCGGTAAAGTGTTCCTGGCTTTCCTGTATTACGACAATCTTGAATTGTTATTGCAGGAACACCCAATGGAAAAACACACTGAATACACCATTACCGACATTGATGATTTACGCGAAGAACTCAAGCGGGTTGAAGCCCTAGGGTACGCGGTAGACGAACGCGAATACAATAAAGATGTGCGTTGTCTTGCTGTGCCGGTTCGCGACAATCGCGGTGTGGTGGTGGCGTCTGTGGGAGTAACTGCGCCCGCAGTGACTTTCCCTAAATCACAAATCCCGGTGGTTGCTGAGTTTGCGAAAGAGGCTGCTCGCGGCATTTACCGTGATACCTATCAGCTCAAAGAAAGTCGACTGAAAGCTTAAGCGGAAACCCGTTATGCCAAGTTGTTTAATCATTGGTGAGTGCATGGTAGAGCTCTCGCCACTGGATGCGAATACCCTGAATAAACGCTTTGCCGGTGATACCTTTAATACCGCAGTGTATTTGAAGCGTAATCTGCCCGACTGCGCGGTAAGCTATGTTACTGCCGTAGGCGATGATGTTCTGAGTCAGGAAATGCTTCAGGAAATGCAGTCCGAAGGACTGGATACACAGTACGTTGCAAAGAGCGACTCCAAAACCGTGGGGATGTATCTGGTGAGTGTCGATGATGCAGGCGAACGCAGCTTTTCTTACTGGCGTAATAACTCGGCAGCGCGTCAGTTGATGTCGTTGGTAACTCTGCCTGATTCTACGTTTGATATGGTATACGTGTCGGGGATCACGGTTGCAATTCTGGATGTCCCCCAACGCGAGCAATTATTGCGGGCATTGGCTGGGTACCGCGAGCGTGGTGCAACCATAATATTCGATCCGAACTACCGGCCATTGCTATGGACGTCGTCCCAGGAAGCAAAAGACTGGATGTCTCGTTTTTACGCTGCTTGCGATATCGCATTTCCTGGTGGAGACGACCATGCCGCGTTGTTTGATCACGCTGATGAGGCAGATATCCTTGGTTATCTTAAACCAATGAATATTCGCGAAATCGTGCTAAAACGTGGTGTAGATAACATAGAAATATACCAACAAGAGCAACACGAAAGTGTTGCCGTGACACCAGTAGCAAATGTGGTGGATACGACGTCAGCCGGTGATGCGTTTATTGGTGGTTTTCTGGCTGCGAAGTTAGCAGGTTATTCAAGCGCGATAGCTGCGTCAATGGGCGCAGACGTTGCGGGTGTGGTAATTGGTGCGAAGGGTGCCATTGTGCCTAAATCATATTACCAATCCAGCCTGGCAAATCGTCTATACAGAAATGATAGCGGTGAAGTACTCGTTACCCTTTAACGCGGGCTATCGTATAACTTCTGAGACCTTTTCGCCCGGACGTACTACTTTTAGTTTCGCCAGAAAGTCTGCGACTTCTTCGGTGTTTTCTGCCGGTGCCCATTGCGCAAAGTCCTTATCATCGCTCACTTCGTAGGGGCCTTGCTTCACTTCTACAAAGGTCACTGGCGCATGACATACTGTGGCGTGCCACGTGTTGGGTGGAATTTCTACGCCGAAGCAGTCACTGGTAGGGCTAAGCGCTATACGTTCAGTCAGTTCGCCCTGCTCATCAAAAAACAGCAGCTCTAACATGCCATCAATCACCAAAAAGAATTCCCACTTGGTGGGCTGGCTGTGACGATGTGGTCGAACATAAGAATCGGGCAGCATGCTAACAAACAACCGTTGTACCGGTTGCCGATAATCAGAATGGATATTCTTGTGTGCACGGCGTCGCGGGCTAGCCTCTGCCTGCGCCCGCAACTCGGTGATCATTTCCTGATCAAAGCGCTGAATCGTCACTGTCTGCCTCCTTGGCATCTGCGTGCAAAATGTCCCTTTCCAGATGTTGCGCTATTTCTGGCCACACCAGCGCAATGATATCGCGACGCAGCGCCGATGCTTCTTCTGAATATTTCAGGCTACCGCCTTCGCCGCTATCAAGCCAATGGTTGTCCCGTAATGCGCTAATAAAGCTGGATAACACATTCTTGTCGTAAAACTCCGGGGAGTGCATGCCATAAAGCTTGGACAACCGCTCTGCGACTGTTTTGCTCTCGCGTTCCAGTTCACCTCGGCTAATAACCTTCTCACGTTTAAGCAACGTTAGCACTACCGCGTAGCGCTGAAAGGTCTCTTGCATACAGCGGCTAAGTAGCCAGCTGGAATGGAACTGGGAACTGTTTGCGTCTGGTGGCATTAAGTAGCGACCACGTTGAATCAGCATGCCGGACTGTTTGAACGCGTCGATTAATGAGGAAGTGTATGCCAACGCTTCATCTTGCGAAAAGTGCAGGAATAACTCTTTTTGTAATAACGGATACAGTGCCGCCATTAGTTGAAGAACGCCTGTTCTTTCCAGCTTTTGGTGGGCAAAAATGGCCGTCATGATCACGCCGGGCAGCGCAAATAAATGAATGATGTTGTTGCGGTAATAAGTAAGATAGACCGCATTACCTGGTTGTGGGCCGATAAGCGTGCCATAGCTGTCTTCAGTCACCTGCAAACGGTTGAGCTTTAAGGTACTGGCAAGTAGAGCCGCAGCATCTTCTTCCGGCAACGTTGCATCACTGCTGTAAGGTGCGTTCGCAAACATAGTCAGGTAATCCTGCATGGCTTGCTCAAGCTCCTGCTTACTCATGGTTTGAGTTTTTGAGGCTAGCAGGCATAACGCGGTTAACGTCATACCGTTGATGGCGGCAGCACTATTTACACGGGTCATTAACTCAGAGGCTAAACCATTTACCGTGGGGGTTAACCAAGCAGGTTTTTTATCGGGGTTATCCAGTTGACTCTTGCGCCAGTCCGGAGCCTGGGTATCCAAAAACTGCGTAAGGCTGAGTGGCTCACCAAAGTTCACAAAACCATGGCCATAATTTTTCAGCTTGCGGATAGCTGAAAACACCTGCAGGTTAGATTCTTTCTTTTTAGAGCTACCTTTTAATTCATTCAGGTAACTCTTCACTTCCATGACGTTTTCGTAGCCGATGTATACAGGTACCAGACTAACCGGGCGCTTTACGCCTTTTACCGCAGCCTGAATGGTCATGGCCAACATACCGGTTTTAGGCGGGATCAGACGACCTGTGCGGCTACGGCCACCCTCCGGGTAATACTTAACGGCATAGCCTTTCTTAAACAGCAATTCCAAATACTCACGGAATACGGCGGTATAGAGTTTGTTGCCGGCAAAACTACGGCGTAAAAAGAATGCGCCACCGCGACGAAAAATACCGCCAACTGGCCAGAAGTTCAGGTTGATGCCCGCGGCGATATGTGGCGTCACCAGCCCTTCGTGGTAAATCACGTAAGTCAGCAGCAAATAATCCATGTGGCTGCGGTGACAAGGCACATAAATGATCTCGTGACCATTGTTTGCGAGCTCGCGAATGCGATTAGCATGGCCTACGTTGATGCCGTTATATATTTTGTTCCAGATACGGGTAAGCAGGCGGTCACCAAAACGAATTAAGCCCTCTCGGTAATCCGCGGCAATTTCCTTTACGTAGCCACTGGCCAGTGACTTTGATTGGTCGGCAGACAGGTTTTTACTTCGACATTCTTCTGCCATCGCACGCTTAACGCTTTCTGAACCCAGTATGGCGTTGTTTAACTGCTGGCGGTCCAGCAGTGTTGGCCCGGTCATCGACTGACGCTTGCGGTGGAAATGCGTACTGGCAACGCGAACCAGTTTGTGGGCGACCGATTCGTCACTGCCATGCTGATTGGCCATCGCGCGAGAGGAAACCGCTTTGCTGTAACTAATAAAGTTATCACGACCCAAAAACAGCACGATAAAGAATTTTCTAAACCAGCTTGGCGCTGCGACATGAGTGATCAAGTCGGCAAATCCCGGCTTGCCTTTGTCAGGAGCTCGGCCCCAGGAGACAAAGACCGGCACTACCTGAACGTCGATGTCTTCGTGCTCGCGATGCAGGTGAAACAGTTCGGCAAACACGTGCTCGATGTCTGTCTCTTTGGCGTGCTTGCGAAATAACGGATCGGTGCGGCGTAAAAACAAACTGGCGGGGTAGTCTTTGCCTGCAAGTGTAACCTGCCCCATTGGGTTGGGCAGCCCTAATTTTTCCGCCGACATGTGAAGGGCCAACTGATCGGTAATGGAATTTGTTGGCAGCAAATAAATAATTGGCCGCGATTTGTCTATGCCCAACTCCGCTTCAACGTTGGCGGGGGTACTCTTAGTGCTAACCAGCCATTTTACCGGTAAGCGAAACACGTTAAGCAAAGCCTGACGCATCCAAGACATGAACAATAAATCCTGTGCAATAGAAAACCCACTTAGTGTATCACGAATTCCTTATGTAATGCTTAACAGCTTCGTTTAGATGGGGAAGTGAATTCGAATTAGACTAAAGGTTTAGCGCTTTCTTTGTCTTTCTTGTGAGGTAGGCTGATAACGGAAAAATTGCTTAATTTTTATTCTAATTTATTGATTTATTTGACTATGTTGATTTGCCACGGTACCAATGCAATTTTATATTAAGTGGTCTGCCCACTTTACAATGTGACGTTACAGTCGAAGTTTGGACAACAGGGAGGTGAAATCAGCGCGAAATCTAATAAACATTAACGGAGCAGGACTGCCCGGCATTTTAATTATTTGGATTTAATAAAGTAGTAATGGACAAACAATGAAGAAATATATCCCACTCATACTCTGCATATTCAGCGTTCAGACGATGGCACTGGGTGGCTTCGAATCACTGACAGAAACCCAGCAAAATGTAACCAAATCCATCGTAAAACAACTGGGCATAGACGACCCGGACAATACGATTAAAAAAGAGATTTACGACACCTCATCCTGGGCGTTTGACGGTCAGTGGGGCTCTTATTGGACAGGTTTGAACGAGCTTGCCTCTTCAAAATACAAAGAAGGTAAGGAAAAGGGCGTTATCGAAATTGCACTGAATAATGCAAAAAGCGGCACGATTTTTCTGACCTACGTTTACAAACCTGAAGCACGCCAAATCGTGATTTTTCAAAAACAGATCCGTCATGGCAGTAAAAAGCTGCTGCTAGAAGAGTTTACTAAACGCAAAGCAGACGAAGAAAAGTATGAATTTCGTCACGAGTCTGACAACTATGGCTTGCTGCAGGAAAAAGGCAAGGTTGAGTTTGAGTTTTACCATGTCTCAGGTGACACAGGGTCACTGGTGTACTCTAACCAACGTATAATTAACCTGTAATACCGGTTTTAGATGCGGTGTAGACTGTCAAATCAGCACCGCTATTTTTTCTACTCAACGGTTTACATTGCCATTACGTGTCGGATTGTGCTGCAAAATGGGGTATTAAGAATCGGTTAGTCTGAACGTCATCGCCCCGGATATACTCACCAGTGCGGTTGCGGTTGTTCCCCACATCCAGTCTATAAGGGTAATAGGAATTGGCCAGTCTGCGACGATAGAATAGCAGGTCAGATTGTAGGCGCCATAGGCCGCTGCGCCAAGAACGGCACCGCGTACGAAGGCTGACAGACGATAACTTTGACTGGGGATGACGGCTAAATACAAAATAGCGCCACAGTAGCCTAAGTAAAATATCACCCAGGGCCAGACGATAAAGTTTTCCCGCAGTATGCCAGACAAGCTATAGGCATACAGGTTCTTTGCAACTAACCCCAACCAGACGCCATCCAATATGGCAAACGTCAGTAGCATTACGCCATACGCTAAAAGAAAGCGTTGTGGGGGCTTGTTCATCCAACATTCCTTATTTGGTTCAAGGCAAGATTGATTAGTAAGTATTCACAGAGTGAATAGAATGGCTTGTCTTTATCAGAATATAACCAAAATACCTGATTATTGTGAGATTTTAAACGATTACTGTCATTGAATATTTTGTAAATGTAAATTATTATCGTTTGTGTTTTGCGTCGCTAGCCACGAAGACTAGTGACAATTGGTTACTTGTCTCCATATCTTCAGCACGACATTACCTCATCGCGAAAGCCAGTTAACAGAGTATTTATGAGTACAACAATTATCTTATCCGGAGCGCTGAGCTTGCTGGCATGTTATGCCATCTATTTTGGCTGGGCTGCGCAAAAACGTCTTTGGGCATATGCTGGCTGGGCCGGGTTGGTATTGAGTATTGTGGCCTGGAGCAGCGCGCTTGGTGTTGAATATGGTATAGCGGTTGGTCTCTTTGTTCCTGCTATTGGTGTTTGGGCAGGCATTGCTCGGCATGCTCGAGTTGAGCCTGTTAAACCCGTAATCCAGAAATCCGCGCACCAATGGCGGTGGCGTGGCAAATCCATTGCAATCAACGCATGGCATATCGCATACGTGATGCTTATACAGCTCTTTGCATTTTGTTTGATTGTTGTGGCGCTCGTTGATCGACTTCCCATTTCAGAGTCAAAGCAAATGGCTACGGGAGCCATTGTGCTGCCCTTGCTATGGGGGGGCTTTGCTTATGGTTACGTTATGTCTGAGCGCAAGTGGCGACATGTTGTGGGCTTATTTCTGGTAGCTGCAGTTGCTGCATTGTATTTGTTTGGAGTCACGCATGGCTAAACAACCTTCTACCCGGAATTTGAGCAAGCGTTCACTTGCTTCCCACGGCTGGCTTGGATTATTGGTCAGTGCGTTTCTGTATTTGATCTGCTTGTCAGGTACGGTTGCTGTTTTGCATCTCGAATTTGAGCGCTGGGAACAGCCTTATATTGCCGAAACCGACACGTTTACCATCGAACAGGTAGAAACAGCCTATACGCAATTTACGGAACGTTACGACGACGATACGCATCATTACTATTTTGTATTTCCGGGGTCAGGTGTTCCCCGATTAGTGATGGAAGACGACAACACCGCGCATTTTGTCGACGGTAGTGGCAATCTGACAGAGAAAGAGACGGTTACCTGGACCCGCATGCTTGGCGACTTACATATGTATCTGCACCTGCCAGTATCGTTTGGCATGATCTTCGTCAGCGCGTTTGGGGCCTTGTTATGTGCATTGATTGTGTCTGGATTGTTTGCACATCCGCGAATTATCAAAGACGCATTTCGATTCCGGGCCGGTGGTGACGGATTAAAAAGTAATATTGATTTGCACAATCGGCTGAGTGTGTGGGGAACGCCGTTCTATTTGATGGTCGCAATCACAGGTGCCTATTTTGGATTAGCAGGAGTCGTGGTTTCAATAATTTCACAGGCGTTTTATAGCGGTGATGACCTGGCAGTTTACGACAAAGTATTTACCCCTGAGCCAGTATTGGAACAAGCTGTTACTCGGCCTGACATTAGCAAGGCAATGGATGACCTGTTAACGCGTATTGACCGTGAAAATCTAATCTTCTTTACGGTTCACGAACCCGGTACACCACAGCAATTTATCGAGTTCTTCGTGAAAGCGCCTGAACATTTTACCTATTCTGAGAATTATCAGTATGACTCAGCAGGCGCGTTTCTGGGCACGGCAGGCTATGAAGGTGGTGATGGCGGTAAGCAGATTTTGTGGTCAGTGTATCGCCTGCACTTTGGCGACTTTTTAGGCATGCCGGGTAAAGTGCTGTTTATAGTGCTGGGTATGATGCTTACCATTATCTCGGCAACGGGTATCAACATTTGGCTAAAGAAGCGCAAAACCCAGGATGCGTTAAACCTGTTGTGGCCGGCGTTAGTATGGGGTACACCGGGCGCTCTGGTCGCAAGTGCAATTGGCTTTTTTGGCTTGGGTTTGTCACCAACCGTCTGCTTTTGGGCAGTATTAGTATTGATTGGCGCAGTTTCACTTAACGCTTCCTCACAGGAGCAGGTCACTCAAAAGTTAAAATACGCCTTTGCAATCCTGACGGGCTGTTTCCTGGTCACCTACTTTGTTGTTTTTGGCGCTGCAGCACTCAGTATTGCTGCGCTCCAGATTAATGGGCCCTTATTGCTGATCGCACTTTGGTCTTGCTATTCTGCCTATTCAAACAAACGCTAATCACGTCCGCTGCCCGGCTTTAAAGCCGGGTATCCTTTAGTGCATTAAGGTCACCACAGTGTCCTCTACTATTTGACAAATAGTGTGCACTCGTTAAAGTTTAAGCAATATCTAATGTATGTATGGTAGAAAAAACACGCGGGTTTTGTGTGCCTTTGCTTGTTTTCGTATTATGAATAATCGCCAGCCAAACGACTTAAAATACACTCACTCGTTCGACCTTTACCGACTACTTATCCTATCGACAGTAGCCGCCGTTGCTGCGTTGTCGGCATATCAATTTCTTCCGAAGAAAACGCTACAATTATTGCCCTATTATGTGCATAACAGTCACATTTTCTATGACGGTCAATCCGGTGGTAGCACAATAGGGAATTGGGTCCAGCAGCAAGCACTGGATTTTCACTGTCTTTCTGAGAGTGAAATCGAGAGTGGATATTGCGGAGTCAGCATACAGATAAAGCCGCCTGAAGCCGCAATAGACTTTTCCGATTATCGCAGTGCCACGTTCAATCTGACTTACTCCGGTCCGAATGAAAGACTTAGGGTCAAACTGCATGCTTATGTGGCGCCTATGAATACATCGGAATCAATTGAAGTATTAACCGGTCTGGACGTTGTTTTGGATAAGTCTGCAGTAGAGTCGGATGTCACAATTCCGGTTAGTGTATGGCATTTATCCGATAGTCATTTGTTAAATACAGTTGAGTCGGGTCCGCAAATGGATGTGGTATTTGACCTGATGTCTCCAATAAGGGCAGGTGAACACAGATTGCAGATAAACCAAATTACCCTGACGGGAGATTGGTTACCCATTAATTACTGGTATGGCGTTGTGGGGTTCGGATGGCTGGCATTTAATATCGTTTTTCTTGGCCGATTGCTGAAGGTGCAAAGTGCCAGAATAACGAATGACGCGAACAGACTTTCACAGCTGAGTCATTTTTCCAGCCATTTGAAAGAAGAATCCGAGCACTATAAAACATTGTCCAGCCATGACCCTCTCACCGGCGCATTAAATCGCAGTGGCTTTGCTCACGAATTCAGGCACCTTTTCCCAGATAGCCGACTAAAAATGAATACTGCATTACTTGTAATCGATCTGGACCATTTTAAAAAGGTGAATGATACCTTCGGGCATGATACGGGTGATATCGTGTTACAGCTGTGCGCAGAAACCTTGTTCAAGAATGTGCGTCTGAATGATCGTTTAGTGCGGTGGGGAGGCGAAGAATTTGTGTTACTTTGCGTCGATACCAGTATTCAGCAAGCGCAACTCATTGCTGAGAAAATTCGCGCTATGCTGGAAGAGCTTGAGATTAAAGCGGGTAGTAACTCGTTGTCGATTACCGCCAGTATTGGAGTGGCAGTGTCACACCATCTTGAAGAATTTGACGGGCTGTTTCAGCGAGCTGACAAAGCGCTATACAATGCGAAGGAAATTGGCCGTAACTGTGTTGTGCTGGCTGACTGAGAAATAGCAGAAAAAGGAATTGAGCATATATATCGTTATGTTTGAGTTTGTCGTTAAACCCGGCAAAGAAGACGCTTTCCTGTCGGCCTGGCCTAAAGTGACTCAAGGTATTTATCTGTTTAAAGGCAGTCTGGGCTCCCGCCTGCATAAATCCGAAGAGGGAAAATGGATTGCGTATGCACAATGGCCCAGTAAACTGGTCTATGAACAGGCCGCCAGTATTCCTATGAATGAAGAATACGAAGCACAACGAGCTGCTATGCATGAGGCGTTGAATCTGGACGACACCAAAACCCTCTATCAAATGGATGTTGAGATAGATTATCTGCAAAGACGCCCCTTCGCGGTGTAAACGCCTGATATGCTGTAAGCAAAGACGGCTAACAGTGACTACACTTGTTAGCGCATAAAAACAAAATCATCCAGTCAGGCAAGGAAGTCATGCTGCGAATGCAACGGTATAGCGCCTGCTGATCCCATTACAAGGAGGCACTATGCTTTTTGCGACCAACCGCACCCCAAAAGGGTCTTCCCGCACACGAATAAACCGTAAAATCGCCTTTGACCGACAGGTAACCCGACCGGGCACCGACATGTATTTTTGCGAACGCATCGGAAAAAACGACTATCGTGAAGTGGGCAGTAAAGCGTTCTTTGAACATTTAAAGAACCTCAATAGTAAGACACAAATCCTGCTTTATATCCATGGCTTCAATAACAATATGGAGCCTGAAGTGTTCGAGCGTGCTGAAGAGCTCCAGCGCCTTATCAATCAGGGGCGCAGTGAGGATTTGGCGTTGGTTGTGCCCTTGATCTGGCCCTGTGATGACGACCCCATCGTGAGTGTATTAGACGACTACTGGGATGACCAGAAAGCCGCAGATTTCAGTGCTAATGCGTTTTCACGCATGCTGTCAAAGTTCGACACATGGCGTAAAACTGAAGCGGCAAAGCCTGATCCCTGTATGCGACGGATTAATATTCTCGCTCATTCGATGGGCAATCGTGTTTTGCGTAACGCCATTCATTACTGGGGGCGTAACGATCACGCGGGTATGGTGCCCTTGTTGTTCAGAAACGTGTTTATGGTCGCTGCTGATGTTGTGAATCATTGTCTTGAGCCCGGCCGCAGTGGGGCTTTATTGCCCAGGGTTACCCGCAACCTGGTTGTCTATTTTGCAAATGACGATCTGGCTATGCCCGCCAGCAAGGTAGCAAACCTGAAAAATCGTCAACTGTCTAAACGTTTGGGGATGACCGGCGTTGAAGACTTTACTAATGTGCCCCGCAATGTTTACGAAGTTGACTGCGACAACTTCAACAATACGTTTGATATGCCCAAAGGACACAGTTATTTTGGCGAAGTGAAAAAGGTAACCAGTCCGGCCTTGCTCCACATGATTGATGCAATGGACGGCGGCAGGGTGAAGCCTGCTGTGCAAACGCATGTGCTGGACAATCCGTTTAAAAAGCAATAACAATAAGTGTTGATGTGGGTCTGGTGCTCAGTACCAGGCTCACCCTAAGCAATATGCGCAGTAGGAGGCAGTATGCAGCACGCGTTTTGGCACGACAAATGGGAACGAGGGGAAATAGGTTTCCATCAAAAAGACATTAATCCTTTTCTTATTCGCTTTGCTGACAAGGCGGGCCTGACTGACGGAAAGCGGGTTTTAGTGCCGTTGTGCGGAAAATCGCAGGACATGACCTGGCTGTTGCAGCGCGGCTGTGAAGTGGTTGGCGTTGAATTGAATGAATCCGCCGTGCAGCAATATTTCGCCGACCTCGGCGTGACACCAGAGGTCTCTATCGTCGGGGATTTCGCTTGTTACAAGGCGACAGATATCACTATCTACTGTGGGGATGTATTGTCGATTACCACCGAACTGTTGGGCAGGATTGATGGTGTTTACGATCGCGCTGCGTTAGTGGCTCTGCCTGCTGATATGCGCCGACCTTACGTGAAAACCTTATTAGCGGCTGCGCCCGATGCACATCATTTGCTCATTACATTTGAATACGATCAGGCGCTTCACAGCGGGCCCCCCTTCTCGGTAAGCGAAGATGAACTCTTTGAGTTGTACGGTTCAACAAAACTGCAACCGGCTTTAGCACGCGAACCTTTGGAAGGTGGCTTAAAAGGCAAAGTGCCGGCTATGGAAACAGCCTGGCTAGTGAAATAAGCGAGGGAGCGCGTGCATTTCGAGGCAGTTCATACTCATATTACCAAGTCTGATTTGGTGAAATTCAACGTAAGATTTATGGCAACAAATCCCTATACCTATCGATATATGGGCTTGGTTGCACTGGCTGTACTGATATATCTGGTTTATAAGCGGGGCATGCCTGATGAAGTCGGTATTTGGATGTTAATGGTGATAGGCTCTCTCTTTGCCGGTTTGGCTGCGACCATTGTGTATGCCCTGTGGTGTATCCTGACGGTCCTTATGGTGTCCAAAGAGTCCAACGGTATATTGGGGAAACACGAGTACCTATGCACGGAAGACGGCTTGTTTGAAAAAACGATTGCCAACGAGACATTGTATAAGTGGGGCGCTCTTGGGCAGCTTCGGGTGGCCGGTTCATACCTGTTGCTCCAGGTCTCTGGATTTCAGTACCACATCTTTCCCCTTCGTAGTTTCGATAATCCGGCTCAGATGGACGCGTTTCAACAGCACCTTTCCGAGTGCATAAACACCGCAAGGCAATGACATTAGGAGCATGTATCCTGCGAATTAATGAAAAAACGCGGTTGTCATTTGTGTAAACCTGTATATACTCACAGTTAACTGTATGGAAAAACAGGCTGTTTATGCGTCCATTAACTCCCCGACAACAAGAAGTACTCGACCTCATTAAGTCAACTATGACCGATACCGGTATGCCGCCAACACGTGCAGAAATAGCGCGTGAGCTGGGCTTTCGTTCTGCTAACGCAGCGGAAGAGCACTTAAAAGCGCTGGCGAAAAAAGGCGTAATCGATATTCTGCCGGGCACGTCCCGGGGTATTAAATTAAATATCCCCCTTGACGACGAGGCCGAGGAAGAAGGTTTACCGTTAATCGGGCGGGTTGCGGCGGGAGAGCCTATTCTTGCCCAGGAGCATGTTGAGATGCACTACAAGGTGGATCCAGCGTTGTTTCACCCCAAGGCTGACTTCTTGTTGCGCGTAAACGGGATGAGTATGAAAGACATTGGCATCCTGGACGGAGACTTGCTGGCTGTTCATAGAACCACTGATGTGCATAACGGTCAGGTCGTCGTAGCGCGGGTTGACGAGGACGTCACCGTTAAGCGTTTAGAAAAACGCGGTCGCGAAGTTCTGTTACATGCTGAGAACGAAGAGTTTTCTCCGATCAAAGTCGATTTGGCGAATCAGCCTTTTAATATCGAAGGAATTGCAGTTGGTGTTATTCGGAATGCTGATTGGATGTAACAAATTGCACCATATTGACGTATGAAAGAACCGGCCCTGAGCCGGTTTTTTTGTATTTGGCGAGCATAATTCAATAAAACCCCGCTTTTACCCTGCTTAAAGTGTCCGGTTTTCACCTTTTTTAGTTAATAAACACTCACTCACATCGATCAAACTTTTTTCATCAAATTGGATGAAAAATAGCCAGTAATCCAGATTTTAGCGAAAAAGGACTGGACGCAATTCCCACAATGAGTAATTCTTATACAGTGCTTAACAAATAAATAACATAAGAAGCACAAAATATTAAAAGGCTAGTTCAAAAAACAACCATAAAGGGCCTGGAAGCTTTATCTCGCAATGGGGCGTTCTGTGAGACGCTGGCGGGCCTTAACGGAGGTGTTGAGTGAAGCAACTCGAGAGATGCGTACTGAAAGCCTGTACTGCATTGGTTCTGTTAGTAGTCGGAACGACAGCGATTGCTGCGGGAAGTAACGACGTGTCGTCATTAAATTTACGGCGCGGCGCGACTGAAATCAGTGGACAGGTATACGATCTCCACATGCTGATGTTCTCTATTTGCGTAGGGATTGCAGTAGTGGTGTTCGGGATCATGTTTGTTTCTATGTACCTGCACAGAAAATCCCGCGGTGCCAAACCCGCGAATTTTCATGAAAGTGTAAAGGTGGAAATTGCCTGGACGGTAATTCCTTTTCTAATTCTTATCTTCATGGCAGTGCCTGCCGCGAAAACCCTGATTGCTATGGAGGATACCACTGAAGCGGATCTGACTGTGCTGGTTACCGGGTCTCAGTGGAAATGGCACTACAAGTACATGGATCGTGAGGTCGAGTATTACTCCCTGCTCGCCACACAGCGTGAACAAATCAGTAATCGTTATGAAAAAGGCGAAAACTACCTGTTGGAAGTGGATCGTCCGTTGGTGATTCCTACGGGTAAGAAAGTTCGCTTCCTGATCACGTCTGACGATGTTATTCACTCCTGGTGGGTGCCTGATTTTGCAGTGAAGAAAGATGCGAATCCTGGATTCATTAACGAAGCCTGGACCAAAGTGGATGAGCCGGGCATTTACCGTGGTCAGTGTGCAGAGCTGTGCGGCAAGGATCACGGTTTTATGCCAGTGGTCGTGATTGCAAAAGAGCCTAATGACTATGAAGCCTGGGTGAATGAACAAGAATCTGTTCAGCGTAAAGCCCGCGAAGAAGAACAGCGTCTGTTGGCGATGAGTATGAGTAAAGAAGAGCTCATGACCGAAGGTGAACGCGTTTACAATGCGGCGTGTGCCGCCTGCCATATGCCAAACGGCGAAGGGTTACCTGGTGTGTTCCCCGCCCTTAAGGGCAGCGTGTTAGCGACCCAGAACGACCCAACAGCGCATATTGATATCGTGCTGAACGGTAAAACCGGCACGGCAATGCAGGCCTTTGGCAAAATGCTGAGTCTGAAAGAAATTGCGGCTGTGGTTACCTACGAGCGTAATGCGTGGGGTAATAACACCGGACAGTTAATTCAACCTAAAGACGTCAATGCCGTCGCAACAGGTCAATAGGAGCGGATCATGAGCAAAGCAACAGACATCGTCAGCCCCGACCACGCTGCGGCTGACCATGATGATCATCACGACCATCATATTCCCAAAGGCATCATGCGATGGGTGTTAACAACCAACCATAAAGACATAGGCACACTGTATCTGTGGTTTGCGTTCATTATGTTTTTAACAGGTGGCGCAATGGCAATGGTCATCCGCGCTGAGTTATTCCAGCCTGGATTACAGATTGTCGACCCTAATTTCTTTAACCAAATGACCACGGTGCACGGCTTGATCATGGTATTTGGTGCCGTTATGCCAGCGTTTACCGGCTTGGCTAACTGGTTGGTACCCATGATGATCGGTGCGCCGGATATGGCGCTGCCACGCATGAACAACTGGAGCTTCTGGATTTTGCCATTTGCCTTCAGCATTCTGATTGCGTCACTGTTTTTAGAAGGGGGCGGTCCTGCATTCGGCTGGACCTTCTATGCGCCACTATCAACAACCTACAGCGGTGACAGCACGGCGTTGTTTGTGTTCTCAGTACACATAATGGGTATCTCATCCATTATGGGGGCGATCAACGTGATCGTGACTATCTTCAACATGCGTGCGCCTGGCATGACATGGATGAAGATGCCGTTGTTTGTATGGACATGGCTGATCACAGCGTTCCTGTTGATCGCGGTTATGCCAGTACTGGCCGGGGCAGTGACCATGGTCCTGACTGACAAGTTCTTCGGCACCAGCTTCTTTGATGCTGCCGGTGGTGGTGATCCCGTCATGTTCCAGCACATCTTCTGGTTCTTCGGGCACCCTGAGGTTTACATCATGATTTTGCCTGCTTTTGGCATTATCTCGCAGATCGTACCTACCTTCGCCCGTAAACGGCTGTTCGGTTATGCATCGATGGTATACGCAACGGCGTCAATTGCGCTGCTGAGCTTTATTGTCTGGGCTCACCATATGTTTACAACCGGTATGCCGGTGGCAGCAGAGATGTTCTTTATGTTTGCCACCATGCTGATATCGGTGCCGACCGGGGTAAAAGTGTTTAACTGGGTTGCAACCATGTGGCGGGGGTCTATGACCTTTGAAATCCCTATGATGTTCGCCCTAGCGTTTATTGTCCTGTTCACCATAGGCGGGCTGTCTGGTCTGATGCTGGCCATTACGCCGGTGGATTTCCAGTATCACGATACCTACTTTGTGGTGGCGCATTTCCATTATGTGCTGGTGACGGGGGCCATCTTCTCCATTATGGCGGCAGTGTATTACTGGCTGCCAAAATGGACCGGCCGCATGTTTGATATCACATTAGCGAAATGGCATTTCTGGTGCTCACTGATTTCGGTAAATCTGCTGTTCTTCCCTATGCATTTTGTAGGCTTAGCCGGTATGCCTCGTCGTATTCCCGACTATGCATTGCAATTTGCAGACTTTAATAAGTGGATCAGTATTGGTGGTTTTGCCTTCGGTCTATCTCAGTTGATATTCCTGTGGGTGATGATCAAAGCCTGCCGTAAGCAAGGTGAGCCAGTAAGCAGTCAGGTCTGGGAAGGTGCGGAAGGTCTGGAATGGGAAATCCCCTCTCCAGCCCCTTACCACTCGTTTGAAACACCACCTGTAGTGAAATAGGCAGCTTATTATGGCAACGACTTCCCACACCGCACTGGTAGGAAAGTTAGTCCTGGTCGTGGTGGCAATGTTTGGTTTTGGGTTTGCGTTAGTGCCCCTGTATGACGTGTTTTGCGACATCACAGGCATCAATGGCAAAACCAACGAAACTGCTGCCACGGTTTATGCAGGCGAAGTCGATGAATCCCGCACGGTAACGGTGGAATTTATCACTCGCACGCACACAGGTATGCCATGGGAATTTCGGGCTCAGACACACAGGGTAAAAGTCCACCCTGGTGAACTCAATACTGTTGAGTTTTACGTTAGAAACCCGGCTTCGAAAGGCATGGTGGCGCAGGCAATACCGTCTGTGACACCGGGTCAGGCTGCCTTGTTTCTGAATAAAACCGAGTGTTTTTGCTTTAATAGCCAGCCCCTGAGCGCTGGCGCGGAAGCACTCATGCCTATGCGATTCTACGTCGACCCGCAAATTCCGGACGACATTCACTTTTTCACTGTGCAATACACGCTATTTGACGTGACCGGCGGCAACGACGGTGACAAAAAAACTAACCCTTTCCTGACCTCATTCGTTGAGAATTGAGATCGAAGGAGAACATTATGCAACAACAAGAGTATCAGAAGTACTATGTTCCAGCGCAAAGCATATGGCCTATTGTAGGTGCGGTCGCGCTGTTTTTGATTGCCGTCGGTGCCGGCAATTTTGTGATCGAATCGACTCGCGGTGAGAGTGGCTATGGCGACAACATTCTGGCCGTTGGTATTGTAGTGTTACTGGTCATGCTGTTTGGCTGGTTTCGCGATCAGATAAACGAATCGATGAGCGGGCTATACAGCGATCAGCTTGGCCGTTCATACCGACAGGGAATGAGCTGGTTCATCTTCTCTGAAGTGATGTTCTTTTGCGCCTTCTTCGGAGCATTGTTTTACGCCCGCGTGATTGCGCTGCCCTGGCTGTCTGGTGAGTCAAACAATGCGATGACTAATGAAGTGCTGTGGCCGGGTTTTGAAGCCATGTGGCCACTGATTGAAACGCCTGGGGGCGTGAGCACAACAGCGATGAGCTGGGCTGGTTTGCCCACTATCAATACCGTCATCCTGCTGATCTCGTCAGTTACTCTGCATTTCGCTCATGTGGGACTGGAGCAAGGCAAACGCAAACAACTCACTGCCATGTTAGGGATAACCATCCTGCTGGGTTGTGGCTTCCTGTTTTTGCAGGTAGAAGAATATGTACATGCTTATCGGGATTTAGGGCTAACCCTGCAATCCGGTATTTACGGTAATACCTTCTTCTTGCTTACCGGATTCCACGGTATGCACGTGACCCTCGGCACCATCATACTGATGGTATTGTTCCTTCGCGTGCTAAAAGGGCACTTCACCCATGACAACCACTTTGCGTTCCAGGCCGGTAGCTGGTACTGGCACTTCGTAGATGTGGTTTGGGTCATGCTTTACGTATTTGTATACGTACTGTAAGCGTTAATACGGACGCGGGTTAGGTGTGATGAGACCGGTAGAAATTGCCAGTAAGATGATCACTACGATGAGTGCTGAAGTCATCACCCTGCGTCCGATATATTTGCTCATGGGTTGGTGTTTGGGGTTGTTGCCTAACATGGCTTTCATGGCCAGGAACAGGTTAAACACCATAAACAACAACAAACCAACAATGACGATTTTGACGACCATGCAACTTACTCCTGCCAACGACAAATCCGAGCGCGTATCAGGTTCATCCTGGCCGGTTTTGGCAACCCTGATAACCGTGATTGCCGTTGCAGTCATGGTGTCCTTGGGTTGTTGGCAGCTTGCGCGTATGGATCAGAAACAACAACGTTTACACAGCATAGCGCAAAAAGAGGCACAGGCGCCAATGCATGTTGCCCAAGCGCTGCAATCTTACAGCGAAGTCAGGGATATACCTGTGAACTTTACTGCCCGGGTCGATGGTGACCGGGTTATTTTACTGGATAATCAAATTTATCAGGGTAAGCCCGGCTATGCCGTTATTGCGCCGGTACGTTCAGAAGGACAACAGTTTTTAGTGAATTTAGGGTGGGTAGCGGCACCTGCTCAACGCGATCAACTCCCGGTCATTGTTATTCCATCGCAGCTTTTGTCTGTCGAAGGTGTAATTTCCGTACCGGGTAAAAACCGATTAATTTCCGAAACTACTACGCAGTTCAATACGTTTCCGTTGCGGCTGCAGCAAATTGATATAGCAACGCTTAATCTTCAATGGGGCACATCCATGCCCAATATTCTTGTACAGCGACTAGCGTCTGAACCTGACCTGCCCGGTTTTACACCAAATTGGCAGGCGGTTGTTATGCCACCTGAAAAGCATCTTGGTTATGCTATTCAATGGTTTGGCCTTGCGCTCGCCGCTGTCGTTATCTTTTTTTCAGTGTTACTGCGGAGAGTAAAAAATAATGACAACCATGGTACAGACACAAGAAAGACCTAAACGCTCCCTCCTGATTATTTTTGCGGTATTTGTATTACCCGTATTACTGGCCAAGCTGGCCCTCGATGGAAACTGGTTTGAGCGCGGTGCGACCAATCGCGGCGAACTATTACAGCCGGTTGTTTCACTAACACCCATGTTGGCAGAGCAGGCTCCCAATTGGCGAGTAATGTATGTCGTTCCGGCGATGTGCAATACCGAATGCGAAAACGCCATGTACGCAATACAACAGGTGTGGGTTGCGCTTGGAAAAGAGTCAGACAGAGCAAAACCCGCGGTGTTCTTAACCCCAGACAGCGACTCAGCGGCTACCGCTATGTTGGCTGAATATGCCCACATTGAAACGCTATCTGTTAACGCTGCACAGGCGACCACATTGAATAACAGTGAGTTGGCCAATCATGTTTTTATCGTTGATACCCAGGGCAATGCGATGTTGCGTTACCCGGTGTACGCATTACGTCAGGATGCCGTGATGGGCAGTCGCGACGTTCTGGCTGATTTGCGTAAGCTACTTAAACTATCACGTATCGGTTAAGGAGTGGCTATGCGAAAACTGGTTGGTTTCAGCATCATACTTGCGGTTGTGGTGATTGTACTGGGCGCATACACACGATTGACTGACGCGGGTCTGGGTTGCCCGGATTGGCCTGGCTGTTATGGGCACTTAACTGTGCCGGAAGCCGACCACCATGTTGAGGCAGCAAACG
This sequence comes from Aestuariibacter sp., assembly GCA_017794925.1. GTDB lineage: Bacteria > Pseudomonadota > Gammaproteobacteria > Enterobacterales > Alteromonadaceae > Alteromonas. The sequence goes on from CP051238.1 coordinate 851,446, forward strand.
AGGCCTATCCGGAGCGGCCTGTCGAAGCGCACAAGGCGTGGAATGAAATGATTCACCGCTATTTTGCCGGCTCTCTGGGGCTGTGTATTTTGGCTATTGCCATTATCGCATTCATTAAACGGGAGCCGGACAGGCCACTTAAATTACCCATGTTGTTGCTGGGGCTGGTGACGTTTCAAGCTCTGCTAGGCATGTGGACGGTGACCTTAAATTTATTGCCGGTGGTCGTAATGGGGCATCTGCTTGGTGGTTTCAGTGTGCTCACCTGTTTGTTTCTTTTATATCTGCGTCTGTCGGCATTCCGCATCGGCTACGTTAACGAGAGGGTAAAGCGATATGCGGGGTTTGCTGCCCTGGGTGTTGTTGTACTGGTTACGCAGATTGCGCTGGGTGGATGGACTTCTGCAAATTACGCTGCACTAGCCTGTACCCAGTTTCCGGTCTGTGAAGGCGACTGGATGACCAATATTGACCTTCATGGCGCTTACAGCGTCCCGGAAGCAGACAACTACGAATTTGGTGCACACAGTTATCCTGAACGCATGACCATGCATATCGTGCATCGCTTTGGGGCGATCGTTACCTTGCTGTATTTAAGCTGGCTCGCTTTTACGTTGTATCGTCGCTCGGGTTCCCGGGTGATCAGGCAGGCTGTCATGGTCATGGGCGCAGTACTGGCGCTGCAGGTGGGTCTGGGGATCAGCAATGTGGTTTTTAGCCTGCCACTCAGTGTCGCAGTGTTGCATAACGCAATTGCTGCTTGTTTATTGTTGGTGTTGGTAATGATTACCTACACCTTGTATCGAAAAGTGTAGGAGGCTGTTATGGCTAAATCCACAACGCTGTCTGACAGTTCTTCATCAGTAAAGGCATCAACAGCCTGGCGCGCATCCTGGCGCAACTATTATGAAATGACCAAGCCAAGGGTGGTGATGTTGTTGTTGTTGACTGCCCTGGTTGGTATGTGTCTGGCGACACCCGGTTGGGTGCCGCTGAGTACGCTAATCGCCGGTCTGGGAGGTATTGGTTTGTTGGCGAGCGCTGCGGCGGTCATTAATCACGTGGTCGACCATAAAATTGACAGCCAGATGGCGCGCACGTTTAATCGCCCTGTGGCGAAAGGCAAAGTCAGCGTGAATAACGCCTTGGTGTTCTCATTTGTGCTGGCAACGGTTGGTTATGTTGCGTTGGAATTGTGGGTAAACCGATTAACCGCTTTGCTGACGCTTGCTAGTCTGGTGGGCTATGCCGTGGTTTATACCATGTTCCTGAAGCGCGCTACGCCACAAAATATTGTGATTGGTGGCCTTGCTGGTGCGGCGCCGCCGTTGTTGGGCTGGACAGCCGTAACGGGTCAGGTCGATGCCTATGCGCTATTGCTGGTGCTAATTGTTTTTACCTGGACACCGCCGCATTTCTGGGCACTGGCCATTCATCGTGAAAAGGATTATGCAAAAGCGAAAGTACCCATGTTGCCCGTCACGCACGGTGTGGAATTCACCAAAACCTGTGTGGTGTTATATACCGTGTTATTGTGTCTGGTTTGCCTGTTGCCCTATCTGATTGGTGAAGCGCATTTACTGTATCTGCTGGGGTCTTCTGCGCTTAACGCGGGCTTTATGTACTATGCATTAAAGCTGAAGTATGCGGCCGACCAGCACACGGCGATGGCAACTTTTAAGTTCTCAATTATTCATCTCATGGTATTGTTTGTTGTATTACTGGCTGATCACTACATACCATTAACACTATGAGTCAAAAAATCTGGGTCGTACTTGCAGGCATAGTGGCATTGTCTGCAGGTGCGTTCGTTGCTGTCGTCAAACCCTTTAATTCCTCTACGCCTGAGCCAGAATACTTTCAGTATTTTCCTGAGCCCAGAGTACTCGCTGATATAAGCCTGGTTAATCAGGGTAACTCACCGGTAGACAATCGTGTTTTTGAGGAACACTGGAGCTTATTATTTTTGGGCTATACCTACTGCCCGGATATCTGTCCAACCACAATGGCAGCGCTTGGACGGATCTACCCGGAGTTAAAAAAAATTGGTACAGATTCGCCAATTCAGGTAGTGTTTGTGTCGGTAGATCCCCAACGAGATACACCAGAAAGACTGGCTTCGTATGTTGAGTACTTTAATCCTGAGTTTGTGGCACTTACCGGAGAGCATGCTCAACTATTTCCGTTTGTACGTTCCCTTGGCCTTATGTATGCTATTGCGGAAAGTACGGACAACCCCAACTATCTGGTCGACCATAGTGCATCCGTTGTGGTCATCGATCCGCAAGGGCGGGCCGTAGGGCGATTTAAACCAAAGTATACTCCCGGTGAACTCGCCATCAGTGATAGCATACAAATTGCTAAAGATTTGCCTTTAATAATAGGTAATTACAAGAATAATTAATGCCATGTTGTAGTGTTGTACGTAACGCCAGATTGGATGATGGCGGCGTTACCGTCCCACTTCTGTTTGATGCAGGTAAGCACTTACTCACAGAGGTTTTTGGTCTGGGCAACGCTCAAGTTGCACTGGATTACCTTTCTTTTGCCTGGAAAAAAGGCGGCGGCCAATATGGCAGCGAGAATCACTGGGTAGCGGAAACCGACGGTGAAGTGACCGGATTAATTAGCTGCTGGCACAGTCACCTTCCTGAAGACTTCGACCGCGTTACACTCCAATCCATTGTAGATTTTTACGGTATCGATACGGCGCTGGATGTTGTGTTGAAATCGCAGATGTACATGGCGGTTATTGAACCGCCTATGTTTATGGAGATGGGCGTAGGTCATATTGCTGTTGTAGATTCTGCCCGGCGTAAAGGTGTCGGGGCTGCTCTGATAAAACACATGGAAGACAAAGCCCGAAAACTGAAGAAAAACGCAGTGGTGCTCAATTGTGAAGTGGACAACCACGGTGCTATTCAGTTTTATCAGAAAATGGGTTACGCAGAGCACCGTGTCAATGACCGTTTTATCCAAATGATCCGCGCAATCCCACTCAATACTTCGTCATTCTAGCTATAGACTGAGGTTAGTCTGGATATTTCCCGTTCTTGTCGGCTCTGAAAAACGGCGTCGAATACCAAAAATAACGCCCGCTCATTGTGGATGAAGGGGCCGTGCAGTTCACTCTGGAACGGCCTACCGGAAGTGCGGTATTAATTTCAAAACTAAAGCGGTTGTTTTCCACCGTGACAGGCAACGTATCACCCTGGTAAAAACAGGTAACCTGGGCAATGCGCAGTTGCTTAGCCACTTTTTCGTCAAGAGTGACGGTTACCGGCTGAGGTATCTGGGCGCTGGTTAGCGCTGGATCGGTCAGTGATACATTGACTACCGGCATTGCGAAGCTCGCCATTTTCGTTTTCAGCGTAGACAGCTTGGCATACGGGCCAGCTGCCGGAAATCTGGGGATCGCAGATAAATTCGAAAACGGGCCTACTGCACCGGAATGCTGACCAAATCCAATATAGCCCTGCTCTTGCAGCTTGTTCGCCAGGGCTTCGTTGTATTCGCCAAATGGGTAAGCCAGATACTTTAGTGATTCACCGATCTGCGCGGTGATTTGTGCTTCTGCGTCGGTTACATTTTTCCATACGCGGCTCAACCACTGCTGCTCATTTTCACCGGCGTTTTTCTCTAACATATGCAGGTGGTCCAGCGTGTGATTAGCAAAGGTTACGCCTTCCTTGTGCATGGTTTTCACTGTATCCCAGGTCAACTGGTTCGACTGAACCCCAATCACTGACGGGTTTATAAATACGGTGTAGGGAAAGCCGTACTTTGTCAGTAAAGGATGCGCGTGTTCATAAATATTGTTGTAGCCGTCGTCAAACGTGATAGCGAGGGCGTTGTCGGGCAAAGGAGTATTGCGCTTAGCCGCTTCAACAATGTCCTGCAGTGGAAAAACGACGTAGTTTTCCTTAATAAACGCCAGATGCTCTGCAAATTCGGCTGGGGTAACAGAAGTACTACGCGGCGTATTGTCGGCTACGTGGTGGTATAACAGAATCACAGCACCGACATTTTTCAGTTCTTTCGCCTGTGCCACGTTGAGAGCGGTGGTAAAGCCCCATATCAACATCGAGATACCCAAGGCTCTCATGATAGACTGCATGCATTCTCCTTATTTTTTCGGACAGTTGTGACCCACGCTGCTTACTTACAACGGGGTTTGCCCGCTCATATTACTCTGATCACCTTAGCGGTGCCCATGATCCTGGCTAACATTACCACGCCCTTATTGGGTTTGGTAGACACGGCAGTAATGGGACATATGGATGCGTCGGCGCCACTGGCTGGCGCGTCAATTGGCGGACTCATTCTGACTCAAATTTATTGGGTTTGTGGCTTTCTGCGAATGTCAGCGACAGGATTGAGTGCCCAGGCCAGAGGAAAGCGAAGCCACGAAGACATTGCTAAAACGTTCTACCAAACCGCGTTTGTCGGTCTGACAATTGGACTCATGCTATGGGTTTTCCAGCAACCCGTTTTGTGGGCGGGTCTGGCACTCACCGCGCCCTCCGAGGTTGTCTCCGAATTTGCTGAAAGCTACTTCAATGTTCGCGTGTGGGGCGCACCAGCGGCGTTAACGAATGTTGCGCTGATTGGTTGGCTGGTGGGGCAACAGAAAACCCGCGCAGTACTTATTATTCAGGTGATTGGAAATCTGTTGAACGCGGGCCTGGATTTATTATTTGTCTGGTCTCTCGATATGGAGGTGGAAGGTGTCGCGCTGGCAAGCGTGATCGCTGAATACACGATGGCTATGTTGGGACTGTTTATCGCCCTCAGACACATCAACGGCGTGAAACCGGCCTGGTACTGGTTTAGCCGCAGTGCCCAAAAAGTGTTGATGAAATTAAACGGCGATATGTTTTTACGCAATCTTGCACTGCAAGGGTGTTTAGCGTTTCTCACTATTCAGGGGGCGCGTTATGGTGAAACGGCTACCGCCGTAAACGCCATTTTGATGCAGTTTTTTGTGCTAATTGCGCTTGGCTTGGATGGCATTGCTTACGCTGTTGAAGCCACCGTAGGGGAAGCGGCAGGAGCAAATAGTAAAGATGGTGTAGTCAGGCAGACACACAGGGGGCTGGTGTGGTCGAGCGTGGTCGCTATTTTTTATGCGCTGGCCTTTTATGTCTTCGGTGAGAATATTATCCAGCTACTTACTGATATCAAAGCACTGCAATTAGCGGCTCAACCCTATTTATCACTCATGGTGCTGCTGCCTTTATTGGCCCATTGGTGCTTTTTGTTCGACGGGGTGTTTGTTGGGCTTACACGCGCTAAATCAATGCGTAATACTATGATTATCAGCGCGTTAGTGGTGTATTTTCCGGTATGGTTCGTATTGCGCGAAGCCGGTAATGAAGCTTTATGGTGGTCGCTACTGGCTTTTCTGCTGGCAAGAGGAGTAACCCTGGGTGGAAGCTTTTATTGGTATTATGTCAGGGCCGGCGACCGGGATTAATGTTTTTGGTCAGTCTGAACCACAGAAGTGCCAGGTAACCGGACATCGCCCACACAAATCCGCATAACAACACTGCGAGACCTACATAATACAGTGGTAGCCACCACCAGGCACCGGCTACCATCGTAGTGAAACCCAGGGCAAACAGGATTAAGCCCTGGGTAAATCGTTGCCAGCCTTTGGGTGGGGTTACCGTATCCATGCGCCGTGCAGACAGGTCAGTTAGTAGTAGGAGTGTTCGCCTGCAGTGTGCTCGGTGGCATCACGTACGCCTTTAATTTCGCCGGCAAATTGGTCAAGCATCTGCTTTTCGATGCCTTCTTTCAGGGTCACGTCTACCATTGAACAACCGTTACAGCCACCACCGAATTGCAGAATGACATAGCCTTCTTCGGTCACTTCAAGCAGTACGACTTTACCGCCGTGGTTGGCCAGTTGAGGATTGATTTCTGATTCAATCATGTAGTTAATACGTTCAACCAGTGGCGCATCATCGGCGACTTTACGTGCTTTTGCGTTCGGTGCCTTTAGCGTCAGTTGCGAGCCCATCTGATCCGTGACATAGTCAATTTCGGCCTCTTCCAGGTAAGGTACGCTTTCTTCGTCTACAATGGCTTCAAAGCCATCGTATGGCAAACGCATATCAGTGGGTTCAACCGCGTCCGGTGGGCAGTAAGACACGCCACACTCTGCGGTTGACGTACCTGGATTGACCACAAACACCCGAATATTTGTGCCAGACTCCTGGTTAGCCAGTAGCTTAACAAAGTGAGCCTGAGCCTCTGTAGATATTGAGATCATGATAGAGTCCTGCATAATCAAAGAATTGTGGGTATGATAACAAATTTACTTGAGTAAAACACTCGGGTATTAAAGATATTCAGACCAAATACACGACAGAAAGATAGTACAAGGCCAAGTAATACAATGATGAGAGTCTTCCAAACCGGTTTCTGGATGCGAATTCAGAGGGCTGTCCGGTGTGTAGTCAGCAGTGATCGCGCACAGGATGCTAACGTTTTACTTCACCCTACTCTGCAAAGACGAACGGCTATTGCGCCATTCGCTTTATTGCTGGTATGTCTGTCCAACAGCCAGTTCAGCATTGCTGCAGGCAAACCGGTAAACGAATATCTACCCGCAAACAGTGCGCTGAATGCTGAAATTCCAACACCTGAGTCGGTGTTGGGTTATCCGGTTGGCAGCTGGCACGTACGCCACGACCAACTCGTACGATACATGCAGGTATTAGCGGAAAAATCTGACCGTATTAGTTTGGAAGTAACGGGTTATACCCATGAGCAGCGACCTTTGCTGCTGTTAACCATTACTGCCCCCCAAAATCGCGCTAAACTGCCTGAGTGGCGGGAAGCGCATGTCGATAACGTGGTAACGGGTTCCCGCACTACGGAAGCATCACCACTGGTGCTATACATGGGCTACAGCGTGCACGGCAACGAGCCATCGGGTGCCAATGCTTCTATGTTGGTGGCCTATTATCTGGCGGCATCGAATGATCCGCGTGTCACTGAGCTTCTAAACAATAACGTGGTTTTGTTAGATCCGTCATTTAATCCTGATGGTCTGTCGCGTTTTGCGCAATGGGCCAACATGCATAAAGGGCAGGTGCTGTCGTCCGATCCGGAACATCGCGAGCACACCGAAGGCTGGCCAAACGGGCGAACCAACCATTATTGGTTTGACTTGAACCGCGATTGGCTGATGCTCATTCACCCTGAATCCCAAGCACGCATCAAACAATTCCAGAAGTGGCGACCTCATGTGCTCACCGATTTCCACGAGATGGGTACCGACAGTACGTATTTTTTCCAACCGGGCGTGCCAAGTCGTAAGAACCCCTTCACGCCGGAAGGGAATGTACGGTTGACCGAAGCGCTGGCTGAAAGCTTTATTCAGGCGTTTGATGACCAGAAAAATCTGTATTTTAGCCAGGAAGGGTTTGATGACTTCTATTATGGCAAAGGATCTACGTACCCGGATGCGCAAGGCAGTATCGGTATTTTGTTCGAGCAGGCCAGCAGTCGCGGGCATTTACAGGATTCCATTAATGGCCCGGTCGCTTTCTCGCAAACGATCCAGAATCAGTTCACTATGTCGCTGGCCGTGTTTGATGGCGCTTTGAAGAACAAAGCGGCGTTAGCTGAGTACCCTCGCCGGTTCTTCAATGAAACACAGTCGCTTATTAAGGACGATGATGTTGCAGCGTATGTACTACATGAGCCCAAGGACAGCTGGCGTCTGAAGCAGGCTAAGTGGGTACTGGAACAACACAATATTGATTTTGTGGTGCCTAAAGACGATGTATCAGCCAGTGATCAAACCTTTAGTGCCGGCCACACCCTGGTAGTGCCATTAAATCAGCAAAAGTACCGCCTCATAAAATCGCTGTTTTCAACCCAGCAACAGTTTCCTGATAACACGTTTTACGATGTATCCAACTGGAACCTGCCGTTGGCATTCGATCTGACATTTACCTCAATGTCAGCACGTGAACTAAAACGGGTGAAGCAAGGTGAAATGAAAGAAAGCCAGTTGCCTGACCTTGCTAGCGGTGCCTACGGTTATGCGTTTGAATGGCACCATTTTAAATCACCTGCATTGTTACAGTCGTTGCTCTCCGCCGGTGTTGATGCCCGCATTGCAACCACGGCATTTTCCGCGATGACGACGGAAGGTGAGGTGGCATTTGAATTGGGCAGTATTGTTGTGCCGGCTGGCGTGGTTCAGCCCAACAATTTAGCTGCGCTGGTAGCCAATGCCAGTCAAGCCCAGCAAGTGCCGGTGTATTCCATTACCAGCGGCTCCACATCGGTTGGCAGTGATTTGGGCAGCCGAAGTATGGTACCAGTCCGTGCTCCGAAGGTACTGGTTGTTGGCGGGGATGGTGTAAACCCTTATCAGGTAGGGGAAATCTGGCATCATTTGGATACTCAGATTGGAATGCCTATTACGCTGGTTGAACAAGCGCGCTTAGGGCGTATCACGTTGTCGGATTACAGTCACGTTGTGTTTGCTTCAGGGCGTTACGATGTGGGCGATAAAGAGTCTAAAGCATTGTCTGAGTGGGTGAAGGATGGCGGTACGCTGATAGGACAAATGTCGGCACTGTCGCTATTCAACAAAGAAAAATGGTTGTCTTTGCAGGTGTCTGATCGCAATGATGTTGACCGACTGTTTGACGAGTCAGAGTTAACCTATGCTGATCGCTCTGCGTTGGCCGCTAAAAAACTGATTGCGGGTGCCGTGTATAAGGCAAAAATCGATATTACACACCCACTGTTTTATGGGTTTGACGAGCCGTATTTGCATGTGTTTAAAACCACAAATACCGTGATCACCAGTTCGCAGTCGCCGTTTAACGTGCCTGCGCGGTATACCAAATCTCCGTTGGTGGCGGGTTACAGTGCCGACGTGCTGGCAGACGAAATTGCCGGTAGCGTTGCCGTTATGGCGCAACCTATGGGCCGTGGTCGGGTAATAGGGTTTACCGACAATCCACAGTTCAGAGGGTACTGGTACGGTACCAGCAAGCTAATGAGCAACGCGCTGTTGCTGTCGGAAGCGATTCGTTAATTTTCACTCGTATGTTTGCACTGCTGGCAATGCGTTGGCAGTGCAAATCGTGACGGCTATGCGATGATTGCAACACGCCCTAGTCAATTCGCTTTCCATTCTTAAATACCACAGTGACTTTCTTCAGGTTGTTAAGGTCTTCCAGAGGGTTAGCATCTAACACCAATAGATTTGCCCGAAAGCCTTGTTTGATTTCTCCCACCTCATGGTCGATACCGAGCATCCGGGCCGGGTGAATAGTAGCAGCCATCAGTACGTCGTTGCTGGGTATGCCGACGTGTGAATGAAGTAACAACATTTCATCGATAACGGGTACATAGGCAGGTCGGTTGATATCTGCACTAAGGTCGGTGCCAACGAGTATTGGAACCCCAGCTTCAAAGGCGGCTTTGGTGACCATTACGCCGTTGGCAAAAGCTGCTGGCCGGCGTTTCTCAAACACCTTAAGTGTCGGTTCCAGATATATACGCTTTGCCGCCATTTTACCTAGCAATTGCTGAAAAGCAGGGAGAGAAACATTAAGTTCGACTTTGTCATATCGTTGTTTTCCCGATGTCGGTGTGTCATTCGCTGACGCCCAGGCGAGCAGTGGTGCATGAGACACACTGGTAATGTTGTTTGATACAAGATCCTGTGGCATCGCAGGAATAACGGCTGCATGCCCCCATACCGGAAAACCAAGTTTATTAGCACTGTTTAATACAGAAGAGGCTAATTCGGCAGTAAGGTCAGCGTAGAGCTTTATACCACTGGCGCCAGAACCACGGGCTTCTGCAACCACGAGATCGAAATCACTATCAGGCGTTACAGCGAGCATCCATGGTGCACGTCCGCTGCTGAATCCCTTAGAAGATACTTTCGTTCTTGGGTCATCAAAAAAACTCGCTCCACCAATCAACGCTGAGTAATGAATATCCGGGGAGGGGATTTCTCCCAGGCTCGCTTGTCTTGCCAGGTAAGCAAGTTGCCTTACATCACCGGCCATATCTCTGACGGTTGTAACGCCGTTTTTAAGTAGAATTTCCAGCTTTTTCTTAACAATTGGCAGTGCATCCGTTTCTGATGGATCAGTCGCCAGATGAACATGCATATCAAATAAGCCGGGCACAAGGTAGTGGTTGGCTAAATTGAGTGTTTGTGTGTCAGCCGCTAATCCTTCGGGTCGCTTGCTGGTAATCGAGCCAATAGTCGCCCCATGTATTAAAACAAACTGACCGGGTAGTAATTGGTTGTGCTCGACATCGACAATAGTGATGTTTTCAAGCAGGGTATCCTGTGCAATGCAGGGCAAGTGAGCGAGCGTTGCCAGTGTAATCAGTATTTTTTTAATCGTGCCCATTACACAGAGTCCCTTGTTGTGAAGCGTGCTTGTTTGTTTGCTTATTGTATATTCAAACACAAAAGGCATGGGAAATTACTTACGTCATGTTGTTTGTAGAGGGATCTAAATGCAAATTCAATGGTTGTTTGCAAACAGGTTGGCGAAAGTGAGCGGCAATGGCTAACAATTTGCCGCAAAACAGACAGGAAATATCAAACGCTCTGAAGGCGGCGTTGCCTAACTTCTCCGGATACCATTGCACCCGCATCGATTTGAACCGGGGTAACTGCGATGGCCCATAATTCAATATTAATTCCCGGATAAGTCTGGCTGAGCAGTGTGCTAAGTGTCGCTGCAGTCGCTCCGGTGGTGACGACGTCATCCAAAATAGCGACGTGCCGGGGCAGGCATCGACGTTGTATTGTGTAGGCCTGATTCAGATTGTTCAGCCGCGCTTGTCTGCCTAAGGACTGCTGCTTGCGCTGGAAGCTGCTTCTTGTTGCCCAATCCGGGTATACGGGCAGCGACAGCTGACGGGCTATAGCATTCGCCAGTAACTGGGTCTGATGATAGCGACGCCGGGCAAATCGCCATCGAGAGGTTGGGACTGGCAGGATACAGTCGGGTAAGCAAGTTCCTGGCGGAAGCGCATAGCGAACAAACCAGTCGGCCAGCGTGTTAGTGAGTTGCGGATGGCCACTCTTGAATTGTTTGATGAGTTGGTCCAAAGGCCATTGATAGTAGCCACAGGCAAAAAGCGACTTATAACTACCAGACACCACGCCTTTTTCAATCGGTGGCCAGTGGAGCAGGTTATAAGGCACAACAGGTGTATTAAAGAACAAACAGTCTTGTTCGCAAATCTCGCAAACCGGGCTGGATGCCGGTTGCTGACACAAGTAACACAGGCTTTCAGGTAAGTACGATTTAACTAGCCCAAGTACTGAATTGAATTCTTTTATTCCGCTTTTTACTTTGCTCAGGTACACTTTTACAAACCTTCAAGAGGAAGCCATTGCGTGGTTGAGCGTAACACTAATGTGAGGCTTGAAAGCCTGTCCCAGGGAACGGGAAAAGAACTGGTTTTTATTCACGGATGGGGTATGAACAGCGCCGTATTTGCGGAGTTTCTGCCTTACTTCGATGATCAATTTCGAATTACCCGCATATGTTTACCGGGTTTTGGCACTAATGCCGGGAACTTGCCTGACGACTACACGCTGGAGCAACTTGCAGAGGCCGTCGCGCCAGTGTTGCCTGAAGACGCCATCATCATTGGCTGGTCGTTAGGCGGCTTAGTGGCACAACAGTTAGCGCTGTATCACAGTCACCGGGTTGCCGGGTTAATTACCATTGCCTCTACGCCCTATTTTGTGGCCGACAAATGCTGGCCTGGCATCGCGCCTGAAGTATTGGCTATGTTTCGTCAGCAGTTAGCAAAAGATTACGATAAAACCCTGGACCGTTTTCTTGCTATTCAGGCAATGGGTAGCGCGACAGCAAAACAGGACGTGAAAAGCATTCGACAGCAAGTCAAAACGCTGCCAAATCCGTCAGTAGATGCGCTTGAAGCCGGGCTGCATCTGCTTCAAACTGTCGATTTACGGGGAGACATTGGCCGTATTAGTCAACCTACGTTGCGACTATATGGGCGTCTGGATAGCCTGGTACCAACCAGCGGTATTGACCGTATTCATGAGCTTCAACCTTCTGCCGATACGGTGGTTATGCCCCATGCGGCGCATGCGCCATTTATTAGTCATCCTGCGCAAACGGCGGATATTATTAGTAATTTTGTACATAACCTGGGGCGAATAGACAAACGTTGCAGCTAAATAACGGCGTGCGGTGTACTTTGTTGTAAAGAAAACGCTGCAATCCCCTTTGTTTATCAGCTATCGCAATCAACATAATACTTCCCAAATGGCCATAATTGGTTAATAATTAGCCATGAGAGAGTAGAGGTAGTGTATGTCTGGGGTAATTGCGAATAATATCAATTCGGCCATCATTTCCGGCCAGTTTGGATTGCAGCGGTCGTTTGACGGCATGACGCAGTCTGCGCTGAATATTGCCCAGCGTTCAGCTCAACAGGATGTGGCGGCTAATGGTCCTACAGAGCTTCTGGCCAATGCGGCCATACAAAGCTTGTCAAATACCTCTAAGTTACTGCCGTCAGGTGGTGACAGCCTGACTTCGAACCTGGTGTCGATGCAGTTGTACAGTAATAATGCTCTGGCCTCTGCCAAAGTCATTGATGTTGCAAACGACACGGTAGGTAAAATCATCGATACGCTGGCCTGACCGTTATGAATATCGTCACGCCGATTCCATCGTCCTTTGCCATTCCAACGGCAAACTTAAACACCGAAGCTGCCCGGCGGGATAACATTACCCGTGAGACTATTCCTCAGGCATCTGATTCGAAACAAGGTAGTGCTGAGCAAGGCCTGGGGTCAGAATCGGATAAGTTAAAGTCATCGGTTAAGACTGCTCAGCCATTAACCTACGAAAAACCGCAGCCAAATCAGGTTTCACAGGGGCAAAATTCTGCAAATCAGCAGTTCGATAATGCCGAAGATGAAAGCACGGGTAAAGAAGACGCCCGTGAGCGCCAGCAACAACAAGCCGAACAGCGGGAAGTGGAGTCGCTCAAACAGCGTGACCAGGAAGTGCGTACCCATGAGCAAGCCCATGCCAGCACTGGTGGGCAGTATGCGGGGTCGCCCCAGTATGAATTCCAACGCGGGCCTGATGGTCAGCGTTACGCGGTTGATGGTCAGGTTTCTATCGATATTTCTGCCGAGTCTACGCCAGAACAAACTATTCGCAAGATGCAGCAGGTCCGCGCGGCGGCATTGGCACCCGCTGAACCCTCGCCGCAGGATTTACAGGTTGCCGCTGAAGCATCACGAATCGCTTTTGATGCCCGTAACGAAGTGGCTAAACAGCGCAAAGAAGAACTGGGAAGCGAGCCAAGTACTGACATTGAACCGCCGAGCCTTGATGACATTGTTGACGTGTCTCCGGCCGATATTCCGACCCGCAAATTAGAAGAATTAGCCGTCGAAAACGATATTGATCCGCAAAGCGCTGGTGGCAGACGTTCACTGGATATCGAAGATGTGGATGTGTCGCAAATGCAGCAGCGCAATCAGGTCATTGCAGGTTATTATCAATCTGTGTATCAACCTTCCGCCGAAGGCTTCACCGCTACGGCATAAGCCTATTTACAGGTAACTGTCTTTCATACCTGTCTTATATAGGGCAGCGCGTAGCACTGCCCTTTTACTGACTTATTTTTGTTTTGCTTTCGCAAAGGCATCGGCAAAGGCATTACCCATTGCGCTATTACCTGATGAAGTCGGCTTGGCCTGACCGCGATGATTGCTGGCTTTGGATTTGCCTCCTTGCTTCGCAGGCTTATTGCCCTTGGCCTGAGGTGCCGGCGTGTCGTCCATACGCATCGTAAAAGAAATACGTTTGCGCTGGGTGTCAACTTCCAGCACTTTTACTTTCACAATGTCACCGGCTTTTACGACCTCACGAGGGTCTGAAATGAACTTGTTGGTGAGGGCTGAAATGTGAACCAGGCCATCCTGATGCACGCCCACATCAACAAAGGCACCAAAGTTGGCTACGTTGCTTACCACACCTTCCAGAATCATCCCGGGCTTCAGATCAGCAATGGTCTCAACTCCCTCTTTAAATGCCGCGGTTTTGAATTCAGGGCGAGGGTCGCGGCCTGGCTTGTCCAGCTCTTTAAAGATGTCTTTCACCGTTGGCACACCGAAAGCGTCGCTGACAAACTGTTCGGGGTTGAGCTTGCGAAGCAGGTCTGTGTTGCCAATCAAATCATTCACCGCAACTGCCGCAGTATCCACAATAGCATCAACGACCGGATAGGCTTCCGGGTGAACTGCTGACGCATCCAAGGGGTTTGAGCCATTTACAATTCGCAGGAAACCCGCTGCTTGTTCAAAGGCTTTGGGGCCAAGGCGTTCAACTGATTTTAGATCTTTACGGCTGGCAAATGCGCCGTTGGCATCGCGAAAGTTGACAATGTTTTGCGCCAGGGTTTTGTTCAGGCCAGACACATAACTCAGCAAGGCAGGAGAAGCCGTATTCACATCTACGCCAACCGCGTTTACACAATCCTCGATAACCTGATCCAGGGATTTGCCCAACATGCTTTGGCTTACATCGTGTTGATACTGGCCTACGCCAATGGCTTTAGGCTCAATTTTTACCAGTTCCGCCAGCGGGTCCTGCAGGCGACGCGCAATGGATACCGCACCACGTAGTGATACATCCATTCCGGGTAATTCCTTGGACGCCAGCTCTGACGCAGAATATACCGACGCACCTGCTTCACTGACCATGATTTTCTGTGCGCCCAGTTCCGGGTTAGCTTTTAGCATTTCTGCTACCAGCTTATCGGTTTCGCGCGAACCCGTGCCGTTACCAATACTGATCAATTCTACTTTGTGCTGTCTGCACAGATTAGCCAGGGTGCGTTGTGACTTGTCCCATTGGTTTTGCGGCGCATGTGGGAAAATAGTGGTCGTGCCCACCACTTTACCCGTGGCATCGACAATCGCCACTTTCACACCCGTGCGCAGGCCTGGGTCCAGACCCATTGTGACTTTTGCACCGGCAGGCGCTGCCATTAGAAGGTCATTGAGGTTTTTGGCAAATACATTAATGGCCTCTTCTTCAGCCTTTTCACGTAGCTGCCCGAACAATTCGGTTTCCATGTGGAGGGCAATCTTGATTTTCCATGTCCACTGCACTACCTGAGCCAGCCAGGTATCTGCGGCGCGGCCTTGATTGCGGATATTGTAATGTTCTGCAATTACGTGTTCACAATGTGAGGTTTGCCCCGGCGAATCTTCTTGCTCCGGATCGGCGACCAACTGAATGTGCAACATGCTTTCATTACGACCACGGAACATTGCCAGTGCACGGTGAGACGGCACATTCACCAGCTTTTCACTGTGATCGAAGTAATCACTGTATTTAACGGCTGCTGTTTCCTGCCCGTCCACAACACGACTACGGATGTGTGCGTTGTCATTAAGATATCGACGGATTTTGGCCAGCAGCGAAGCGTCCTCAGCGAAGCGCTCCATTAGAATATAGCGTGCCCCTTCCAGTGCCGCTTTGGTGTCGGCTACATCCTTGTCGGTGTTTACGTAGGCTTCGGCAGTCTCTTCCGGATTTAAAGTCGGGTCAGTAAACAGCGCATCTGCTAAGGGCTCAAGACCGGCTTCAATGGCGATTTGGCCTTTTGTACGACGACGCGGTTTGTACGGCAGGTACAAGTCTTCCAGTGTCGTTTTATTGTCGGCTTGCTGAATTTCTGCAGCCAGTTCGTCGGTCAGTTTGCCCTGCTCGGTAATGGATTTAATAATGACAGAACGACGGTCTTCCAGTTCACGCAAATAGGTTAAGCGCTGTTCCAGCGTCCGCAATTGGATGTCGTCCAGTCCTTGCGTGACTTCTTTACGGTAACGGGCGATGAACGGTACGGTAGCCCCTTCATCCAATAGTTTTACTGCGGCTTCAACCTGTTTAGGGTTGACGGCAAGTTCGTTGGCAATGGTGTTTGTTATCATCATGGAATTCAGGCGGTAGTCGATAATTATGGAAAGTGTCCCTTTCCTGCTTTTAAGCGATCATTGTGAGACAGAGCAACCAGCCGCCAATTCGAACTACAACACATACGAATCAGATGGCTATGCCCGTTATGTTAGGGCCCTGAGTATAGCACCGAATAGTCAGGTGTCACACCGCTTTGCGCGATATCAGGCAGACCTGTTTTGGTTGAGTGGATAAAATTAAAAAGTCGCAGGGCAGATGAAAAACGGCGGGTGTTATACACCCGCGGTACATTGACCTTCTGTTGTCAGAATCGGCGCTGTCGCCGCAGTATCACTATTGCCGTTGTCAGCGGCCTGACTGGCAACGTGTTGAGCTTGCTGGTCTTTGGGAATGGCGATGAGCCACTGCCGAAGATTGCGCACGATGGTGTGCTCACAGGTGTCGGCGATATGCGATGCCCGGAAGACTTTATTTTTACCGGCATTCGGCATTTTGTAAGTCTTCATCGTGCCTTTCACATCAGCGAATTTACCTGTAGTCGCACCGTGGGTGATGTCCATCGCAGTGCCAAGCAGATTGGCTAAGATCTGTTGCATTAACGCCTGATCACCATTGATGAGCAAAGTACGTTGTTCATCTGACAAGGGGGCATTGACCACCTGAATAAGGTTTTTGTACTTATCCGGGCGCTTTTTCGTGCCATTGGGATCAGGAATCCACGCTACCACTTTCACACTAAGCTGAGTCATATCCGTGTTGCTGAAAAAAATCGGCTTCACGTATAGCGTTTCAACATCACTATTGAGGCTGGATGCCAGCCAAGGCTTATGCTCAGGCGCTAACAGCTGTGACATCTGCAATCCGTCAACCATGTTCAACAGCGGTTGTATCTCGCTGTTGGCTGATTCCTGCAGAGTGGCTAGTCTCTCCTCCCGCTGAGACGAGACAATGGAACTGTGCACACCAATTTGGGCAACCAGTGCAATCAGACCTGCCGCTCCTGGTCCACCCTGATACAACACGTTGGAGTTACCCATCGTGGTATCGTTGTCGTAAAGTGCGCGCAAGTCCACCTGATCACCGTCTGAAAAAATCATCCTGAAGGCAGACGCCTCCATGGGGGATTTTTTCATGGTATTGACGTGTCTGGCGTAGTCATCACGATAAGGGGTGCTGTTACACCCCACCAGCGTGGCCAGCATAAATATGCCAGCCCATCTTAATTTTGCAGAAAACATAATGTAACTGCGCTATTAGATCGCGTCAGCCAGTTTTTGCTTAACGTTCTCAATCGCCTGATAGTAAGCGTTAGTTACGCCTGGGAACGTAGGTGGTTCATCCCACTCGCCCTCAGGCTGCACTTTTTGATCGATAAGCAGGTACTGGACATAAGCGTTAGTGGTCAGGTCAACGGTGTATAATTTACCGCGAACATAGCCTTGTGGATCGCCATTAGGGATATAGTTGCTAAAGCTACGGAAAGCACCGTGCTCATACAGTTCGAATACAACCAGCACGTCAGCATTCAGTGAGTCTTTAAAAGAACGGAAGTCTTTTTCAGCAAAACCCAGCCCACCTTTAAACTTCTTCAGCTTATCAATTGGCGTACCTAGTGTAACAACCTGCATATCATTGTTGTACTGACGATATTCCTGAATAACCAGATCTTTCAGTGCGTTAAGTTCAGTGTCGTCAATTGTGTTCTCAAGGTGCGTATCCAACGAGCTGGTCAGTGCCGATGCTACGCCGTAACACAACAGACAGCCCGCACCGTAGATGTGAGTGGTGGCTGTTGAATCTTCGGGAGCAACGTAAACAAAGGCGACTTTTTTATCTTTGCCGACCTGGTTAGATTGCAGTTCAACTGTCGGTTGAGGGGTGCTTCCGCAGGCGGTTAACACGAAGGCAAACGCGACGATGAGTGCGCTTTTTATTGTTTTACCATTTATATTCATTGTTATTATTTCCATTAACTACTAATACAGCGCGGTTAATATAGCGCACTCAAAACAAGACTGTCATGGATTTTATTTATAGCTAAATATAAGTTTTTTATTATAAATTTAGACTTTGTCGGTGGTGTCATACCATATCTTATTGATCCACCAATCAAAACGGCCTGCCTCTGTAACTACGGTTACATCATCGTCTTCTCCCTTGC
Source organism: Aestuariibacter sp. (assembly GCA_017794925.1). Classification (GTDB taxonomy): domain Bacteria; phylum Pseudomonadota; class Gammaproteobacteria; order Enterobacterales; family Alteromonadaceae; genus Alteromonas. The sequence continues at coordinate 869,602 of CP051238.1, forward strand.
CAATTAACGCTCTGGCCATGGGGGCATCAACAGAGATCACATCTTTGCGATCAAAGATTTCGTCGTAACCCACTATGCGTATTGTCAGTACTTTGCCATCGTCATTTTCAAGCTCGACAAAAGCCCCGAAAAACACTTTCCCTTCCTGTTGCGGGTGATAATCTACGACCTTCAGGTTCTCAAGGCATTTACGTAAGTATCTGACCCGTCGATCGATTTCTCTGAGCTTCTTCTTGTTGTACTGGTAGTCGGCGTTTTCACTGCGATCGCCAAGGCTGGCAGCCCAGGTCACTTTACGCGTGATTTCCGGACGTTCTACACGCCAGAGATGGTCCAATTCATCTCTGAGCTTTTGATATCCCTTGCGGGTAATTAACGGTGTTTTTGCCATAAGTTGTTATAAAAAATTAAAAAAATCACAGAAGCAGGCGATAACTTGTGTAGCATATTAGCGACAAATGCTGTAGTTTTGGTGAATAAATCACATTAATGACTATAATCTATACTAAAGGTTCATGGTGTCTCGTAACCTGGTCAATTAATGTAAGCGAATTGTAAATAAACTGAACGATGTCACATTTGTAGTGACTAAGTTGTATTGACATCGACTTTACCCGAATTGAAGAGATTATGCGTCAACATACTGAATATGAGCAACCAGACAAATCAGAGCCGTCATTACGGCATGCCTCTCCGGGTATGCTTATCTCGGCGTTAATGGGATTTGTTCTACTAATTACCGGGCTGCTGATGTTTGTGCTGACCACGATTGAAGCCCTGACACAGAGCGAAGATACACGCACTATAGTGTCTATTCTGGTGGCCCTTGGTATGTACCGGGTAGGTAAACTAGTATTGCAAAAAGTAGGTAAATTTAAACTGCCACCCGACCGTCGACGCAGCGTCCTGTCCTGATCGAATTACTGTTGTTATAACCACGTCGTTTTTAGAACGAATCATTCCTAATCTTTTGCCTGTTTCCGCTGGATAAGTTTGCTCGTTGTACTAAGTTTAAAGAGACAAACAAACACTGTCTGACAAGCGTAGCCCGAATAACTATTTGGGCGCATCCATTGGCCTTACGCGTAGGGCTGTAATGGTGCAGAAAAGTAGGGACTCACAGACAAGCATGGATTGGAGCTGTAAAAAAGCCGACATATTTCTGTCGGCTTTTTCCTTTTTAGTGGATCAGCAATTGCCTCGCTAAGTATTACTCGCCTTCTGCCTCTGCTTCTGGCTTAACCACTTCCAGTAACTCTACTTCAAAAATCAGTGTTGAGTTTGGCGTGATATTACCTGTCGCACGTTCACCGTAAGCCAGTTCAGAAGGAATGAAGAAGCGGGTTTTACCACCTTCTTTCATAGTTTGAACACCTTCAGTCCAACCTGGGATAACACGGTTCAGAGGGAATACTGCGGGTTCGCCACGCGAGTAAGAAGAGTCGAACTCAGTGCCGTCCAGCAACGTACCTTTGTAATGCACTTTAACGGTATCGGTAGCAACCGGGCTGGCGCCTTCACCTTCTGCCATTACTTCGTACTGTAAGCCAGATTCGGTAGTCACTACGCCTTCTTTCTTGCCGTTTTCAGCCAGGAATTCTGCGCCTTTCACCAGGTTTTCTTCCGCTACCTGTGTGGCCATTTCCTGTTGCTTGGCACGCATGGCTTGTTCGCCTGCCTGAGCCAGTTGCTGAATCTCGTCAGTTTCGAATAACAGGGTGTCGTTCATGCCGTCTTTCATACCCTGCATAATTGCAGCAGTATCCAGACCTTCGCCGAACTGCTCCATTTGCTTGTTACGGGTAAATACGAACATACCCATGCTGGCACCCATTGCATAGGCTTGCTTTTGGGCGTCAGTCATTTCTTCTTTTTTCATAGCAGGGGCAGCTGCTTGTTCAGTTGCACTTTGCTGAGGCTGACATGCTGCCAGCCCTAATGTTGCGATTAGCGAAAGGGCAACGATCGACTTTTGCATAAACTTCTCCGTTCTGTATTTAATTCGGCATACATATAGCGCTGTTTTATCCCGCTATCGCCGCCGTATGTAAAGGTAATTTTTTCGCGTCCGATAATAAACTCAGGTACTGTAACACGCTTGGTGTAAAAAACGAGTCCCCACCGATGAAATACCGGTCACAACCGGCTAGTGAATCACATTGCGCTACTGGCGCGGTGTTTTACAATGGGGGTATACCATTAGATTTAGCCTGTCAGGACATAAATCACTAACCCCAAAACAGGTTAGTCAGGACAACAATAAAACGCTTATGACCACGATAACCGTAAAATCGTTCATTCAAATTTCACTGGTGTGCCTGGCGGGACTGGTTTTGTCTGCTTGCAGCACTCCGGGGACCGAACCGGATAACAGTTGGCGACTTGTTGAAGAAGGCGCCTATGCTGCCGACATTTCGCCGGACGGTCAGTTAAGTGTTGTATCCGGGATCAATAATGGTATTCATGTATGGCGTTATGGCGAAGCGCAACCGTTATTTCAATGGAGTCACCAGGGCGAAGGCAACAATCTGGTAGCCAGTGTGCATATAGGGGCTGATAGCCAGTACGCGGTCACGTCCGATCGCGAAGCCTTTGCATTGTGGAGTTTAACGAGTGGTGAGCCTGTAGGCTTTTGGCGTATTGATGAGTCCACTATTCGCGACGTTGCCGTATCAAATCAAGGTCAGGGCATTTTGGTTGGTCGTTCAAACGGCAAGGTAATGTACTTTGAGCCAGAAAGCGGTCGTCGAATTGAGTTTCTGGGCCACCAGGAACGCATCAACAGTGTGGACATTACCCCAAATGGCCGTTATGCCCTGACCGGCGGTAACGATTATGTCGCTTACTTGTGGAGCACACAGACCGGGCAGGTTATTCATACATTTACCCACCCCAGCCGGGTTACTCTGGTAGCGCTGGACGATGCGGGTCGCTATGCGTTTACCGCAGACAGTCAGCAAAAATCGCAGATTTGGAATGTGCAAACAGGTGAACCCATTAGCCAATTGCAGTATATTGCGCGCCAGAAAATCTTTACTGACGCCGTATTTTCAGAAGATGGTAAGTACTTGCTTACTGGTGCACCCTCCCGCCGTGTTTATATGTGGGAAGTGCAAACCGGCAAGCAAGTCGCAGAATGGAAAGTGGCGCCGCGCGAAAATATGACCCCACCTTCTGCGGTGGTGTATGCTGTAGGCTTTATCGACTCACAACATGTGCTGTCGGTCAGCAGCAGCGGTTTAGCTGAACTTTGGAGTACTTCATCACCATGACTTCTGAATCACAACAACTAGCCGACGATCTGGCGGCGGCCAATCTGGCCATTGAAGAACTGCAAACTAAGTTAGCGTTTCAGGAGCACACGATTGATGCGCTAAACGATGCGTTGTCATCGCAGCAGCGTCAGCTTGAAAAGATGGAATTCCAGTTGAAGCATGTTATCGACAAGGTGAAAGGCATGGAGCCCTCTAACATTGCCAAAATGTCGGAAGAGACGCCTCCTCCGCATTATTAATGCCTGACGTGTGGCCTTAGTCCAGTTTTCCCGCCAATAGTAACTGCAGCCAGCGAATATCCTCTGGCCCCAACTTGGCCTTGGCGTACATATTAGGGTCTGCCAATATTTCTTTGTACACGTGGCAAATGGCAACTTCAGTCAGATGCCGCCAATCACAATGCTCAAGCGCGGGTAAACTGGCGTTTGCCAGATTGGGGTCGTACAGCGGGTCGTGCTCCTGCTCATTGGTGCGCAGCGCAAACTCCAATTCGTTGAGAATAGGGTTAGTGACTTTGAGCGTGGTTGCAGCGGCAAATTGAGCAAGTACATGCTCTTCCGCCTGTTTCGCTTTTTGCTCAATCTGCGCCCGCGTGGCTTTTTCGCCCAGTGGTTTTAAGCCATGACGAGATAACATACCAGAAATGCTCGGCAGTACCGCTTTCAGTGCAATGCCCGCACCGATGAGTGGATTGAAAATAGCCGCCAATGCCCCCACCGCCAACATGCCGTAAGTGAGTTTGCTGTCCATGGCGTCAATATCGTCGGCCAGTTTTTCCAGGGTACTTTGCGTATTGTTATTGGTATCAATAGCCATGCTGCGGGCAGTTTCCACCATATGCAGTCTCAACGCGCCTTCGTAATGTTCGTTAGGGAAATGAAATACCCGGCGTTTGGGCAGGTTGTTAATTTCCGGTGCGTCAGTTGGCAATGCGCGCATGGTGTGTAACGAAAAGCCGATATCGCTGGTGTGGTTGGGGATCACAAAGTAGTGCTTTTCATCGTACTGCACATCCTTAGCTTCGCTGCGTTCAAGGGACACAATGACCGGTAAAGCGCCGATATGCTCTTTTACCATCTCCAGCTTGGTATCCAGCTCCGCTTTCGCCGCTTCCCAGCTTTTACTAACGCGATTTAGCCAATCCTTCATGTAGCGTAAATTCCTTTAATGTTGTGCAGCACAGTGCACGCTAATAAACAACCAGACACTGACTTTCTGTTAGGGAGCACAGCAATCCGTATTCGCAGAGATAGGCATTAACCGCTAAATCGAGTTGAGCAGCGATTGCCCTGACTCGGTAAACAAATAACTCAGCGCCGCAAGATTAAGCGCTACCATGCACCAGAATGCGACCTTAAATGAGGTTTTGCTGGATTTGTGTCGCAGGGTACGCTGTGCCACATAGGCGCCAGGCCAACCACCGAGCAAAGCAATGAGCTGCAGGTGAGCTTCGGGTGTTCGCCAGCGGTTATGTTGTGCCGCTGACTTGTCCCAGGCATACATCAGAAAAGCCAGCAAGCTGGCACCCGCATAAATGAACACCAATTCACCCGGAAGTATGCGAAGTACGGCCAGTACAACTAGAGCTATGCAAAACGCCAATGTGATCAAAACAGCGGGTTTACTGCTGCCTGAAGTTCGTCTGGCTTTCGGTTTGTTGGTATGACGGGATTTGTGGTCAGCAATGAAGGCAATGTTCACTGCTTTAGCTTTGCCGTCTGTCTGCTGAGCTACTTCATAAACGATAATATCACCGTCTACAGGTCGTCTGGAACGACGCGTAAAGGCGCTGATGTGCACAAACGCGCGTTGGCCTCCGCCATTGGGCTGCACAAAGCCAAATCCTTTGGCATCGTTCCAGTTACTTAGCTTTCCCTGGTATTTCAATGGAAGACCGAAAACTTAACCAGCTTTCGGCGTTTCAGCTTTATCTTCAGCTATTGGTGCAGTGTCAGCTGAATTTGCTGGCGTTAAATTGCCATCGATAATGGCATTGCCGTGTAACAGGTCTTCCAGCGTACCTTTTTCTTTGTCTACCAGGCCTACTTCACGAAGTAATGAATCTACTAACGGCGCATTCGCGCGGTAGTTCAGTGCTGCGCGAGTCACCTGATCAGACAGGCCGCCATTCGTCGCATGCTCTCCACCTACGCCACCCGCGCCGGCGTTATAACCTTGCAGGATTTTAATACCATCGATGTTTTCCAGCGGCTTAACGGCACTGGCAATGATTTCAGGCAGCACTTTGAGCAGGGCCAATGAACGCTGTAGGTCGATTTGCTCTTCTTTCAGGGTGTTTTCGGCATCGTATAATGCTTTCTTACCCGCAGCTTCTACCGCAAAGACTTTCTCATCGGCTTCTGCCTGCAGTTTTTTGGCGTCTGCAGACGCTTTGGCTTCGGTTAGAATGGCTTCTGATGTATTGATGGCCGCTTCGCGTTTGGCTTCGGCTTCTACGGTAATGTTAACCGCTTCACGCTCAGCCTCTTTACGGGCGTCGATAACTTCGATTTCCATTCTACGGTTTGCTTCTGCTACCTGACGTGCCGTGGTAACCGCTTCTTCTTTTTCAACTTTCAGCTTCTCGGCTTCTGCGGCTTTGGCGCGGGCTGCGGATTCTTCTTCCGACTTGTTAGCAATAGCAATCTGTTTGTTCTGCTCAGCGACTTCTAACTGCTGAAGCTGCTGAATACGCGCTTCTTCAATAGCCCGGCGCTTTTCAATTTCGCGTGCTTCGATGTCACGGTCTTTTTCAATTTGTGACGCAGCAATGGCTTTGTCTTTGGCAATCTCGGCCTGGCGCTCTTCCCGCTCTTTCTCTTCGCGCTGCTTGGAAATTTCTGCTTTTTGTTCCTGACGTTTGAATGCCAGTGCTTGTTCTTGCAGAATTTTAGCTTCTTCCTCGTCACGCTTGATGTTTAACGACAGCTTTTCCGCTTCCAGGTTACGCTGTTCAATCTGAATGCGGTTTTCCTGCTGGATGTCGTTGGTTTCTTTGCGCTTTTCTTCAATGATTTTGGCCAGGCGAGCACGACCTTCGGCATCGAACGCATTATTTTCATTGAAGAACTGTAAGTCCGTCTGGTCGAAGCCGGTTAAGCTTACCGATTCCAGCTCTAACCCGTTTTTCTCCAAATCGTTCGCTACACTTTGCTGTACTTTTTGTACAAAGTCGGCGCGCTGTTCGTGCATTTCGGTCATGGTCATTTCAGCAGCAACGGCACGAAGCACGTCAACAAACTTCGATTCCATCAGCTTTTTCACTTCTTCGGCACGGGTGGTACGTGTGCCAAGTGTTTGTGCGGCCATCGAAATGCCACTGGCATTCGGCGCTACGCGCAAATAGAAGTCGGCTTTCACGTCAACCCGCATGCGATCTTTAGTGATCAAGGCGTCTTTCTGTGTTTTTTCCACTTCAATACGCAGTGTGTTCATGTTGACCGGAATGATTTCGTGTACCACCGGCAGTACAATGGCGCCACCGTCTTTAATGACTTTCTCACCACCTAAACCGGTTCTTACAAACGCAGTTTCTTTAGTGGCACGCGTATACAAGCGCGCAAAAATAAAGCCAATCACGATAAGGCCAATAACGGCCGCACCGATCAAAAACAGCATAGCGGGGAGGTTACTCAGATCTGTCGAATCCATGCTTACTACTTCCTTTGAGGTTTAAAGTTCTGTATAGCGGGTGGCCAGCCAGCTGTGGTGTTGCTTTTTCACCAGCACCACCTTGTCGCCTTGTTGAAATATGTCTTTGGGCTCAATGGGTTCAACCAGCAAGTAGTGTGGCTGTTCAAACGCATCTAGAAATTTGGCCTCTGCCGGGCTTGCGGTTCTTGCCGTGCCCACTGTGATATGACCTACAGTACCGACTAATTGTTCCGAGCTGGTGGCAGATGACTCGTGTTTCGGTAATAAACGGGCAATTACCCCGCCAAAACGCGCGGTAATGACCAGTGCGGCAATAACTGAAATGGTAACAACAATAAATACCGGGAAGTGTCCGCCAATCGCAGACTGAGAAACGATATTGGTGAGAATACCAATGATACCGAAAGAGGTAAGTAGAATAACCAGCCACACCATGAGTGGCAGGCGGTCGAGTGACAACCAGCTGGCAAGTGCGGTCAGACTACCTGCTGATGCGTCGGCATCGGCGTCAAAATCAACCTGGTCGTCGGCCAGGCCAAGCAGGCTAACGCCCATAAGCGTCCCGACGACTTCCATAACAAACAGTGCTGCAACAATACCGAGCGCACAGCTAAACCAAAAATTGGCGTCGCTAAGAAAAAATGACAGCATTTCCACCGTCCCTGATGGTCTTAACAGGCAATCAGTGTAGTCATTTTTTTAGGCTGGGGCAAAAATTTTAACGCCGGTTAATTAGTTGGTTATCTGGGCTTTTTTAAGGATATACAATCGCCAGATGGTAAAGCTGTTTACCATCAACAAAGTAGCTTCCAGCATGGTGCCACCAATCGACCCGACAATAATGTTATTGGTGAGCCAGCACAGTGCGCCACATAAAAACGCCAGGCGCATTTTTATGCCCGACAAACAATACAGCGCATAAGTGCCAATGCAGGTACCAATGATAGGAAATAAGTCGTACCACACGTCGGCGAAATACAATCCGATAGCCAGTGTAATGACGATAAAGATATACGCCACCGTGCGGGAACGGGTTTTAATCGACAACCCGGTTCGAACCACTGACAGCAAGGCACTCAGGCACGCCGTAAACGCCCCCAGCAATGCAAAATGCAGGGCGTGATTTAAGTTCATCACCACCATCATAATGCGCAGGCGCTGATCGTTTTTTTGGTAAAAGCACAAAATGCCAAGCACAAAGCTTAGCAAGCCAAATGCTTGAGCCAGATTAAATTCAGGCATAACTAGAATTACCAGACTGTAAGTAAATACTTACTCTTGAAAAACTGGAAGTTAGTCGGGCTTAAATACGCCAATGACGTTTTCGGTTCCACGACTTGCAGACTGCACGTTTGCCTGTGGCTGAGATTCCGTGTAATCACATTCCACACAAGCCAGTTTCTCAACGTTGTTTTCAAAGTACAGCATAATGGTGTCTGTGGCTTTGCAATTTGGGCAGGTTGCACCGGCAACAAACCGTTTTCGCTGACGTTTACTCATAATACACACCACAATTATTCATTAATGAAATACGCCCTCACGACAAAGAAGATCGCCGCGTTGGGTTCTGCTATTATACCGCGCTTAATAGCGATATCACAGGCAATCAACGTTTTATGATCCAGTTATCACAGATCACCTTCATGCGCGGCAGCAAAGTACTGCTGGACGAAGCGTCTGCGCAGGTGTTCCCCGGACACAAAGTCGCCCTCATTGGCAGTAATGGCTGCGGTAAGTCGAGCCTGTTTGCGTTGCTACGCGGCGAACTAACGCTGGATGCAGGCGACGCCAGTGTGCCCGGTGACTGGCGGATCGTCAGTGTTGCACAGGAAACGCCAGCGGTATCGCGCAGTGCCATTGAATACGTCATCGACGGCGATAAGGTTCTACGCAACCTGCAACAACAGTTGGCGCAAGCGGAAGAGGCTGGCGACGGCGAGGCGATTGCGAAGTATCACGACCTGTTGGCTCAGGCTGGAGCCTATGACGTAGAGGCGCGGGCAGCGACCATCTTAGACGGTTTAGGGTTTTCAACTGCGCAGCTTAGTGCGCCGGTCACTGATTTTTCAGGTGGTTGGCGAATGCGACTTAACTTGGCACAGGCACTGTTGTGTCCGTCTGATTTATTGCTGCTCGACGAACCGACCAACCACCTGGATTTAGACGCGGTGATTTGGTTAGAGCGTTGGTTACAGCGTTATCAGGGGACCTTACTGCTCATTTCCCACGATAAAGCGTTTATCGACAACTGTGTGGCGCAGATTATCAGCGTCGAACATCAAAAGCTGGTGGCTTATACAGGGAACTATTCCAGCTACGAAACCCAGCGCGCAGAGCGCATTCGCTTACAGGACATTGAATTCCGTAAACAGCAGGACAAAATTGCTCACCTGGAGTCCTTTATTAACCGCTTTAAGGCCAAAGCCAGTAAAGCGAAGCAGGCGCAAAGCCGGATTAAGCAGTTAGAGCGCATGGAAACCCTGTTACCTGCGCACCACGCCAGCCAGTTTAGCTTTGAATTTAAAACGCCAACGGCATTGCCTAATCCGTTAGTGCAAATGGAACAGATCACGTTGGGATACGACGACCATATCGTGTTGCAACAAGTAAAGTTAAACCTGGTACCGGGCAGTCGCATCGGACTGCTGGGCCGCAATGGTCAGGGTAAATCTACCCTCATCAAGTTGCTTGCACAGGTACACGAACCCAAAACCGGGGTGTTTACCACCGCCAAAGGCCTGAATGTGGGCTACTTTGCTCAGCATCAGCTGGAAACACTGGACCCGGCTGCATCGGCGTTATTGCACCTGCAGCGGTTGGACAAAATCGCTACCGAGCAACAGTTGCGTGATTACCTCGGTGGCTTTGGTTTCCACGGTGACGAAGCAACCGCGCCGGTTGCGCCTATGTCGGGGGGTGAGAAAGCTCGCCTGGTGTTAGCACTGATTGTGTATCAGAAGCCGAATTTGCTGTTGCTCGACGAACCGACCAACCACCTGGATTTGGAAATGCGCCATGCGCTCAATTTGGCGCTGCAAGGATTTGAAGGCGCGATGGTGCTGGTATCGCATGACCGTTTCTTATTGTCTGCAGTATGTGAAGATTTCTATCTGGTCGACAGAGGCCAGGTCGCGCCATTTGACGGCGACCTGGATGACTATCGGGACTGGATCTTAGCGCAGCAGCAAGAAGACAAGCCGGTTTCAGAGAAGCCAAAAGTGGATCGCAAAGCCGAAAAGCGGCGTGAAGCCGAGTTTCGCCAGGCCACGGCCCCGCTTCGCAAACAAATTCAGCAAGCCGAACAGCAAATGGAAAAGCTTAATAAATCACTGGCGGACGTCGAGTCGTCCCTGTCAGACACCGCGTTATATGAAGCTGACCAAAAGCCACAGCTCATGAAGCTGCTTGACGAGCAAACCAGCATCAAAAATAAGTTAGACGACGCAGAAGCGTTGTGGCTGGAAGCCCAGGAAGCACTGGAAGATGCAAAAGCCGAGTATGATGTTAACGCCTGAGGATTTTTGGCAATTCAGCGTTAGCCGCTACGGTAAACCCGGTGTGGCCGATGCCTGTCTGACGTTGCAGGACCAATTTGGTATTAACGTGAATCTGATTTTGCTTTATTGCTGGTGTATTGAGCATGACCATCAACCCACACCTGCGGCAAGAGAGGCGTTGAATAGCACGGTAGCTAAAACCAATCCGGCTATAGAACTACACAGAAAAAAGCGACGATTGGCAAAAGGCTGTCCAGACTACGAAGCGATGAAACAAGCAGAATTGGAACTGGAAGCAGAACAACAAAAAGCGTTGGTGGCAGCGTTGTGTTCTTTTGACAGAGAAACAGAAACCACTGACATCAATGATCCAATCAAACGTCTGAAGCACTATTTAGACGTAGCAACACAACCTGACATTAATCCCTACTTACAAGCAGTACTATGATTCGCGCACTTTCTTCACACGGACGGATATTACAAAGTAGCTTTCAGGCTCCTAAATGGGCCAGAAACCGCCACTTACAAACCATTTGGCCACGCTTTATTCAAAAGCGTATGCCGCTTCGCTATACCATGGAGCGGGTTAAATTACCCGATAGTGACTTTGTCGATCTGGCTTGGGGACCTGCACCGTCTGCACCGAGCGGAATGGTGGTCATGTTTCACGGCCTGGAAGGCTCGATCAATTCGCATTACGCCAACGACATGATGGCCTATTTAACCAAAGCGGGCTGGCAGGTTGTGTTAATGCACTTCAGAGGCTGCAGCGGCGAAATTAATCAGGCGCCCAGAGCTTATCACTCGGGTGAAACCACCGATCCAGCGTTTATTTTGTCATTGCTGAATGAGCGCTACCCCTCGTTGCCTAAAGTCGCGATGGGCTTTTCCCTTGGGGCCAATATGTTGCTTAAGCTGGTGGGCGAAAATCCACAGGCGTTTGGTCTGAAGGCTGTCATTGCAGTCTCAGCACCACTTAAGCTGGATGAGTGTGCGGCCAGCGTCAATCAGGGCTTTTCCAAGGTGTATCAAAAATATCTGCTGAATAGTATGAAGCACAACCTGCTGCAGAAAATGCAAAAGATTGATTACCGCGGAATTTTGCAAATCAGTCAGCACGATATTCAGGGCATCCATACATTTCGGGATTTCGACGACAAAGTCACAGCCCCATTGCACGGTTATCAGGATGCAGACGACTATTACGAAAAATGCAGCGCGTATTATTTTCTGAAAGGAATCCACTGCCCTACGCTGATTTTGCACGCGCTGGACGATCCGTTTATGAACGAAAATGTGGTGCCGGGCGAACACGAGTTGTCGTCCGCAGTGACACTGGAACTGAGTGAACACGGTGGTCATGTTGGTTTTATGCAGGGCTCGCCAGCAAAGCCGGTTACCTGGATGCACGAGCGTGTTAAACGCTTTTTTGCTGATTATTTACCCTTACAGGCGGCGCAATGATTATTCCTATCAGTGAGCTTTCAGCAGATACGCTGGAAAATATTGCCAAAGAATTCGTGTTACGCGAAGGCACGGACTACGGGGAAATGGAGTTTGATTTGTCGGTCAAGGTTGCGCAGGTGTTGGATCAGTTGCGCAGTGGAAAAGCCGTGTTGGTGTATTCAGAGCTTCATGAAACGGTAGATATTCAACCCGCCGATCGGTACCAGGGAGAGGAATAACGCAGCGCATTAACAAGGGCCAACTGGCCCTAAACACGCTGCGTTGAATATTAGGAATTAGAATGCGTAACGTGCAGAGACTTGCAGCACATCAGCATCGTCGATGAACTTATAGCTCGCTCCCACAGCAAATTGAGGGTTGAAGTAATAGTTAGCGCCTACTTTCAGTGTGATGTCACCTTCGTCAACATCGTAATAACCCAGCTCACCGTTTAATTCCAGTTCGGGCAAGACCATGGAACGCACACCCGTTACCAGGCTATAACCATTGTCGTCGTAGTTATCTGCATCGATACGTTCAAAGTTTGCGCCTACATAGGCATCTGTGGTGTTGTTAACCGAGAGGCGATAGCCCCCACCGAGTGTGAGTGTAGTAAAATCAAAGCCAGACTCGTCCAGCCAGCCAAATTCGCCGTTCGCGTAAAAATTACCATCGAGTAAATATTTCCCGGCAACGTGTAAACCATCGGGCTCAACGTTGCTGTTGTCAAAACCATAGCGGGTGAAACCCCCTTCTACATAGCGCCAGTCAGGTGTATTCGCTAATGCCGGAAGAGAAACAGAAAGCAGGGTTGTGCCGGCTAAAACCAGTTTTGTGATTAATTTCATACAAAATTCCTTATCAACTAATGAATCTCCCTGACTATCGCAAACACCGGGCCAATCCAATATAAAATCAAAATGAATTTTTAAAAAATACATATAAAACAGTTTTTTATATTATTTTTGAAATGGGTTCAGATGAACGGAGCCGTGGATGTGAACAAATGGACGGTCTGCAATTCAATAAAAGTGTTGCAAATTCCCTACACCTTATTGGCCTAAAGTATAAGTTACAGGGTGTCATGCCGATGGAATCTTCTGGGTTAATCACATTTTTCATATTTATGTGTATGAATTAATTAGATTTATATTGGTATTTCTGTGAATGAGTACGTGTTGGATCGGGAATTGCTCTATGACATTACAGATGCAAGGAATTCATAACTTTGGAGATCTACATGGCGCTTTCTTTTACTGCCGATTCCCGACCGGCGCGCTATTTGTTAAAAGCAGGTTTACAGTACAAAGCCGGACTGATTGGCCTGTGCCTGGCTATGGTGAGTGTCGCCGCAGTAGCGAATCCTGCGCCGACTTTTCAGGGGGTGCCGCCCCAGGCCAAAATTTTACAAAGCGTGATTGAGTCTGCAGAGCAGTCAGCACAACAGGATTTTGAAATCAGTGATCATGACCTGGATGATGCATTAAAAGGCATGGATTATCAGACGTACCGTGCCATTCGTTTCAATGCAGACAATAGCTTGTGGCGTGAAGAGAATGATTACGAAGTACAGTTCTTCCACCCGGGCTTTTTATATCAACAGCCAGTGACTATCTACACGGTAGGCAGTGACAACCAGCCTACCCGTTTGCCGTTTAAGCGTGAGGCCTTTAACTACGACGCCAGCGCCGCGCCTCTTGCAGGCGCGACTAACGAAAACAACGGTTATGCGGGCTTTCGCGTGCATTACCCGATAAAGAACAGTGACTATAAAGACGAATTTGCCGTCTTCCTGGGGGCGTCGTATTTTCGTTTAGTGGGCGAGTCGCACGTTTACGGTATTTCAGCTCGCGGCCTGGCAATTGATACCGGGTTGCCGGAAGGCGAGGAGTTCCCGCATTTTACGGCGTTCTGGTTGATCGAACCGGAGGACGGCGAGCCAATTACAGTTTATGCCCGCTTGGAGAGCCCGTCGGTAAGTGGTGCGTACAAGTTTGTGATCACGCCGGGTAGTGAGTCAGCCATGCAGATCGAGAGCTGGCTATTTGCCCGTGAAGATGTCAATAAACTTGGTGTTGCGCCGTTTACCAGCATGTTTCTTTACGGCGAGAACAGCAGTAACACACCCGATGACTATCGTCCTGAAGTGCACGATAGTGACGGTATGTTGCTGCACACTCAGTCAGGCGAACAAATCTGGCGTCCTTTGACGAATCCTTCACAACTGCAAATGACCTCTATGCGTGATGCTGCGCCAAAAGGGTTTGGCGTACTGCAGCGTGATACCGCATTTGATAACTATTTGGACAGTGAAGCAAACTACCACATTCGTCCCGGTTTATGGGTCACGCCTGAACATGGTTTTGAGGCCGGTCGTTTGGAGCTGGTGGAGATCCCCACCAATTCTGAAACCCATGACAACATTGTGGCTTACTGGGTGCCGGAGGCGCCGTTTAAGGCTGGAGAGCATCGTTATTTCGCCTATACCCTGTCAACCGTAACCGGCTTGGGTGAAGGTGTTATCGACAGTGAATCAGAAACGCGTATCGCCAGGGTAATCAGAACGCGGCAGGGCGCGGCAGTATTGCCAGGCGAGCAGGATAATGCCGCTGCTACCCGTCGCTTCGTGGTGGACTTTGCTGTGCCGGAAGGTATGAAATTTGACGGCACCAAGCTTGAAGTAAAAGCTGGTGTCGCACAGGGTACTATTCGTCAGGTTCGGGTATTCCCGGTAGATGCAGGCAAGGCCCTGAGGGCAACGTTCCTGGTCACCCCGCAAGGTAATAAAACGACCGACATGCGGATCTTCATTCATCAAAACAATCAACGTGTCAGTGAGGTATGGAATTATGTCTATCAAGCAAAATAACCCCCACTCTCACGCTACTCACCGTGCGCCTAAAGCAGCTTCTCTGCGTACCTGGGGCGAGGGTGTGCGACTATCAATTATGGCGTTGCTGGTGTTGCCTACCGCTTCACTGGCAACCTGGAGCCTGTATGAAATTTTCAAACCCAATCAGTTAACCGGGTTGGAAATCGCTCAGCTGATACTAAGTACCGTGTTGTTCCTGTGGCTGTCCATGTCGTTTTGGACCGCAGCGATTGGGTTTACGTTAAAGCTGTTGAATATTGACCCACTTAGCATGAAAAAGGCGCTTCCTACTCCGGATGCCAGCACGCCGCTTCATCAACGTCATGCGGTTGTTATGCCAGTGTACAACGAAGATACACGCCGGATTATGGTCGGCTTTGAAGCCTGTGTACGCGAATTGTTGAGCAGTAATCAAAGCGCACAGTTCGACTTTTATATGTTGTCAGACACGACTAAGCCAGAGATGGCTAAAGCCGAGTTGGCTGCCTGGGAAGCGCTGCAGCATCGGTTGGGTGACGCGGCGGGTCAGGTTTTTTATCGACGTCGCGAAAAGAACGTGGGCCGTAAAGTGGGTAACCTGGCTGATTTCTGTCAGCGTTGGGGGAGTCGCTATGAGTCAATGATCGTTCTGGACGCCGACAGCATTATGTCTGCAGAACGTATGCTGGATTTGGCCCAGCGTATTGAACAAAATCCGGATACTGCGCTGGTTCAGACCATTCCTATGCCGGTGCGTCAGCACACGTTTTTTTCGCGGTTCGTGCAATTTGCTGCTCATTTGTATAGTCCCATGCTGGCAACCGGGTTGTCGTTCTGGCAAACCGATAGCGCAAACTATTGGGGCCATAACGCCATTATTCGTATTGCGCCATTTATGCAGCACTGTGGTTTGCCTACGCTACCTGGTAGAGAGCCGTTCGGTGGCGATATATTAAGTCATGACTTTGTCGAGGCTGCTTTATTGCGTCGGGCGGGCTGGCATGCGTACTTACTGACCGATACGACCGGTAGTTATGAAGAAGTCCCGTCGAATATGATTGAATATGCGACCCGTGACCGCCGCTGGGTGCAAGGCAATATTCAGCACCTTGGCTTGTTGGGCGTTAAAGGTCTTAAAATAACCAGTCGCTTGCACTTTTTATTCGGTGCGTTTGCGTATATGTCATCGCTATTGCTATTGATGGTGCTGGCCTTTGGCACGGCAGACGCGTTAATTAAAGCGCTGACGCCGGTACAGTTCTTTAATTCGCCATACCAATTATTCCCGGATTGGCAGATTGCCCGTCAGGGCCTGATGTTTGCCACCATGTGGGGCACCATGGCGATGTTGTTTATGCCTAAAATTCTGGGTTTGGTGCTGGCACTTATTCAGCGTCGTGACGAATTCGGCGGAGCCTGGCGCTTGCTAAAAGGTGGTGTGATGGAGCTGGTGATGGCCATTATTATCGCGCCGCTAATGATGTTTTATCACAGCTACTTTGTACTCAGCGTGTTTATGGGGACATCGGTAAAATGGGAGGCTCAGGCCCGTGAAGGCAGTATGGTGCCGTGGACTGTGGCATTGAAGCGCTCGCATATCGCCACACTGACAGCGTTGGTCTGGGGATCGGTAACCGCTTATTACACCCCTGCACTGTTTGCCTGGTTATCGCCGGTTCTGGTGGGCCTGTTACTTGCTGCACCGATCATCCGTCTTACCTCTAGCCTGAAGCTGGGTAAGCTGAGTTTCCGTGGCGGTATCTTTGTGATCCACGATGAATTGAAAGAATGCCGGGCGTTGAAACGCGTGCGTCTGGGTATGGCAAATTATCGGGAGCCAGAAGTGCTTGATGGCATTGCGCTTTACGAGCCTGAACTGCCGAATACCTTGTGGAAACCGATGACCATACAGGACTTCAGTGCGCGCCCGGAACCTCGTGCATTACCACAAGCGGCTGCCTAACGTAGTATAGCATAATAGGTTAAACAAAGGCGGGTGCAGACAATTCTCCTCAGGCTGCCCCGCCTTTTCTATTTCTGAAGGGCTTATTTCTCGAAAGTAACGCTAAAGGTAACCGGAGCGTTAAAGGTAATGCTCT
Source organism: Aestuariibacter sp. (assembly GCA_017794925.1). Taxonomy (GTDB): domain Bacteria; phylum Pseudomonadota; class Gammaproteobacteria; order Enterobacterales; family Alteromonadaceae; genus Alteromonas. The sequence continues at coordinate 886,424 of CP051238.1, forward strand.
TTAAGCCAGCGATGTTTTGCAGTGCTTCAACACCCCCTTTCAGGCCGAAGGTGTCGGCGCCAATTAAGGTAGGGGAGATAGTCGACGCTTGCAGTGTATCGTCGGACAGTTTACTTACCATGACATTAAAACTGACTGGTGCAGTCATACCGTGCAAGTTAAGTTCACCTTCTACGGTGCTGGCTTTACTTGTGCCAACAGCCATATCCAGTAGCTCCGAAGACAGCTTAGCGGTAAAGGTAGCCGTAGGATATTTGCCTACTTCGAACAGCATTTCCTGCATGCGGGTGTTGCGAATAGCGATATTGGTATTTACCGAGTCCAGTGGGACTTCAATGCTCAACATACCCGTGCCGGTGACTTTACCCGATAAATGGTCAAAGCTATGAACTTCAGTAACCTGTGCATTCTTGGTCGACATAAAGTGTAGCGAAGAGTTGTCCTGGTCCAGCGTCCATTGGGCAAAGGCCGACGCTGACAGTAAACCGGAAAGTAATACCACAGATTGCTTAAACATAAACTCACTCCTTAATATTGGATGATGTCCTGCCAGGGAACGTTTTGGTCGCCCAAAACAACAAAATCCGGGTTTTCCAATGAATGACGCTGGTTATAGCTAAGCGGCTCGAAGTCAGCAGCGTATATAGCACCGCCAGCTTCTGAAACAATACATTGTGATGCGCCGGTATCCCACTCACCGGTGACGCCAATTCGCATGAACGCATCGGCTTTCCCCTCGGCAATAAAACAGGCCTTCAATGAGCAGCTACCCAGTGGCAGTGTTTGGTATACGCGTTTGGCGCACATCTTTCCAATTACACGCTCACGAGGCTGACGACGGCTAATGGCCAGAATGACCACGCTGTTGTGCGGGTCATCCAGCTTGCGAACACTAATAGGGCCGGAAGCTTCAGGCGATTCCTTATAGGCACCATGACCCTTAATCGCGTAATAGAGACTTTGCCCTGGCGGCCAGAAAATCACCCCTATCTTAGGTTGATTGTCTTCTATCAGCGCGATATTAACGGCAAAGTCGCCACTGCGTGCGATAAATTCCTGAGTGCCGTCAATGGGATCAATTAACCAGTAACGCTTCCACGTACTGCGTTCTTCCAGACTGGCATGTTTGGTTTCTTCCGATAAAATCGGAATGTCAGGCGTGTGGAGTTTAAGGTGCTGACAAATAATCTCGTTGGCCTTGTAATCCGCGCTGGTAACCGGCGATTCATCCGCCTTTTGATAACTTTCAAAATCGCCCTCGTCATAGAGGGTCATAATTGCCTCACCGGCAGCTATCGCGGCTTCTTTGGCAATATTTAACAGGGCTTCATCAGTGTGATCAGACATAGTCGGGGTGCTCCTTTAACCACTTTTGAGCAAGGAAAAGCGCGGCGACGCAGCGGGCTTCAATAAAGTCGTCGCGGGCGAGTAATTCGTCTGCCTGGTCAATGGGCCAGCGCACGACTTCCAGCGGCTCAGGCTCATCACCAGGTAATTGCTGTGGATACAGATCGTGGGCAATAACAATAGTCATACGAGCGTTAAAGAACGTCGGTGCCATATTTACGCTATGGACTTCCTTTAGGAAATTAGCACCAAACCCGGCTTCTTCCTTTAACTCACGGTTCGCGGCCTCAAGCGGAGTTTCGCCCTGATCAATCAAGCCTTTGGGAAATCCGAGTTCGTATGAATGGGTACCGGCAGCATATTCTCTGACTAACAGAAAGTGACCGTCCTGAATGGCAACAATCATCACCGCGCCCCGGCTGTAACCGGCCATGCGTTCGAATTGGCGGGTGGCGCCATTTGAAAATTCCAGGTCTACACGTTCCACTCGAAAAAAGCGGCTTTCGGCCACAATTTCCCGCTTGTGGATAACGGGCAATGTTTTGTCCTTTTCCATATTGCTCATGTTGTTCGGGTCAGTCTTTCGTTATCATAGTGTCAGTCTTAAGATTAACGTATTTAAAGGAAAAGCGCTTGCCATTTCTGCCTTGGAAAGAAATCAATACGGTCCTGCTGGATATGGACGGCACCCTGCTGGATTTGCATTTCGACAATCATTTCTGGCTGGAGCATTTGCCGCGCAAAATCGCTGAAAAGTCTGGTCAGCCACTAGAGGTGTGCCGCGCTGATATGATGGCCCACTATCAACGGGTCAGCGGAAAAATTGAGTGGTACTGTCTGGACTACTGGGCAGAGTATCTGGATATGGATATTGTGGCGGCTAAACGGGAAATTGAACACCTGATCGCCATGCGTGAAGACACTATCCCATTTTTGGATGCACTGCATGAGAGCGGACGTGAAGTGGTGTTGGTAACCAATGCACATCCTGGCAGTCTGTCGCTGAAAGTAGAACATACCCAGCTCGATACTCATATTGATACGCTGATTTCGACCCATGAATTTGGTGTGACCAAAGAATCCCAGGATTTGTGGCGGGCATTGCAGCAGCGTTTGGGGTTTGATCCCGCTACGACACTGTTTGTCGATGATAGCCTGACTATTCTGGAAGCCGCACAAACATTCGGCATTAAACATCTGCTCGCGGTAAGTAACCCCGACAGCAAGCAACCGGCAAGAGATATTACCGCGTTTCCTGCAGTGGCCGACTATCGCACCATGCTCGACGATATTCGCCATAACCCACCAGCTAAGTAACAGGAGTCAGGGAATGAAACTGATTGTAGGGTCGAAAAATCCGGTTAAGGTAAATGCGGCGCGCATCGCAATGAACCAGGTATTGGGTGATATAGGCGACAAGGATGTTATGGGAATGCATGCGCCGAGTTTGGTCGCAGATCAACCTATGACCGAAGCCGAAACCCGGTTAGGGGCGGTAAACCGCGTGAAGGCGTGTATGCAGGCTGAGCAAGCGGATTGGTATATCGCCATTGAGGGCGGTGTCGATAACTTTGAAGATGGCCCCGCTACCTTTGCGTATGTTGCCATTTGTAACGGTGAGCAATGGTCTGTGGGACGCAGTGCCAACCTCCCTCTACCAAATAGTATCTATCAGGCGCTGGTAAGTGGTGAAGAGTTAGGGCCTGTGATGGACCGTACTTTTAACACCGAAAATGTTAAACAAAAGGGCGGCGCCATTGGTTTGCTAACCAATAACCTGGCTACCCGGCAAAGTGTGTATGAACTGGCCGTGATCCTGGCCATGTCTCCGTTTAATCATACAAGCTTGTTTTCAAGGTAGTCTGCCGGGCCGGCTCAGTCCGGCCTGATGCCGCTTTTACGTCCGAAAAATTCTGCTGGAAAATATACTCGTCTTAGCGTTAAGCTGTCGACCCTGCTCAGGGACAGATAACTATTACAATAAAACATTCACCCTGCTTACGCTTTCTACTGGCGTTAGTAAGTGATTGTTAGGGAGACAGATTTTGAAGTATTTGCTATTAAGCTTAAGCCTATTCCTTACTGCCTGCGTGACCACCATTGCTGACCAGAATAACGCACTGAATCAAAAGAGCCTGTGCTGTTCCAGTATCAGTGAAATTGACTATCAGATGTTGGGAAGCACTAAAACAGCGCTATTTGAACTCAATGAAAAAGGCGCACCTGTTTATGACTTTGGCAGCGGCAAAACCTACTTTGCAGCGCTGGAAATTCCCAGCGAACTGCAAAACAGCAATATTCGGGTGAAAAGCCACTTTAACGGCATGTTCATTGGCCAGTATATGCAGCCGCACCTGATGTTTTTAGATAGCGATTTTAACACGCTGGGTCAAGGCACTATGGACCTGACATTCTATGATGCCAGTTTTGGGGAAAGCGGCGATGCTCACTTGTTGGGGGGAAAAAGAACCCCTGAAAATACGAAGTATGTGATTGTGTATACCCGTGCACCGTATAAAAAAGGCGGGTTTGTTACCCTAAGTAACGGTACGTCGCTGCAACTGGAAAACTCGCCAACCGGTAAAATTGAACTGACGTTCTATTGAGGGAATGACCATGCAGGCACCCGTTACTGACAGTCCAAATGACGACAGTGCACAGCCTGAATTAAAGAAACGCGGTTTTTGGTTAGCGGCGTTTCTTATTTTCATGTTTGTCACCAACCCGCTTTCAGCGCTTGCCTATTTTACCTCTTCTGAGCTCATTGTATCGGTACACCCCAGAGCAACCGTGAGTATTGTGTATTTACTGGGTGTTATGAGTTCGATTAATTTCGCCATTGCCGTGGGTATCTGGTGCTGGAAAAAATGGGCGGTATACGGCATGTATGCCTCTGTCGCCATTGCGTTTGTGATTAACATTTACCTGAGAGTAGGTATTCTGGGTGCACTGTTTGGCTTGTTGGGAGGGTTAGTGATTTTTCTGACTACCCGCAACCGCTGGCAGTGGTTTAACTAAGCAGATTCACTTAGGCCGCCAAAACGGCCTGAGTGAAAATACGTATTAATTTTTAACGGATATCGTAGTGGATATAGCCATCGCTATCCGGCCGACCAAAGAACTGGGCAGCCTCATGGACTTCCTGGGGAAGTGATGGGTCCGGTTTAAATTTCGACGTGGCGGTGAAAGCTGAAAAGTCAGTTGCAGCCTGTGCATCCAGTGATAACCCAAATAAATTGGGTTCGGCAACAGAAATGAGGTACTGCTTGTTGTCGCAGCGAAGCGATGCGCTGAAAGTACCAAGTTCAATGGGGCCTTGGGTACCGGCAACGGTCGCATTCAGCCAATCGCCGTAGGCCATCATTTGTGAACAGATACCGCCTTCCAGTGTGAGAGATTCCACATTTACACGGAAGCGACCGCCTGCATCTACAGGTATCGGCAGCTGGACTTCGGCGAGCACGCGGTCAACAGGCAAATACAGCAAAAAGTCACTGGCTGATATATCACCCTCCGATAACAAATGAACGTTAACCGGGCCTTTAAACGCTATCGCGTCGGCTGAGCGCATATTACCTGCGTCCAGATCGACTGACAGGGTGCCCATTAACAATGGTAGTGCAGACAGCCTCCAGCTGACTTGTTGCACGGGCATATTGTTGATTACCACGCGGTCGACTTCACCTTGCCACAGGGTACCGGTCACTTTACCCAGCTGAACCGAATCAGGTAAAGGCAGGCGGTAAGCCACTTGGGCTGCCGGCAGGTAAGCTATCAATAACACGATATAGAGGAAAAGGGCGGCGAGGATCCATCGCCAATATTGTTTTATCATTTACTCAGCACCAATCGTCTGACTTTAATCATGCCTGAGGCATCCGCTTCTGTGACATCCAGCTGGTCTATTTGTACGCCGCGTGATTCAAGGTGATCCAGCCAGGCAAGCAGGTCGTTGAACGCCGCTTCATCAATCCACACCTGCAAGTCGTCACCCTGAGGTTGCATACGCGAAATTACCAGAGAAAACTGATTGCTGGATGAAGTCACTGCTTGCTGCAGTGAGCCGTTAAAGCTGCGCTTTCCCGACTGACTGCGGCGCAGGATAGCCGCGCGGGTTGACTGTTCTTCTACCCAGCTGAGCAACTTTTGGTTATTACTCAGCTGTTTGGTTTTCTGGTCTATGCTTTGGTTTAACGGTGCCCACATACCCCAGTAAAAAATACCGACGATCACAACAACCGCCGACAACATTACCAGCCGTTGTTCACGCTCTGTCAGAGCAGCATATTTTTGCTTTAAAAACTCCATTATGCCCCCTTGATCGCCAGTGTGCCGATGACTTTGTCATCGCGGTTATTGATCGCGCCTTCCTCTACGCTGAAGCCTGCAGCTTCCGCGCCGCGTTTGAAGGTTTGCAGTGCATTAAAGTCCTTGCCTTCAGCCTGCATGCGGATTTCGGTGCGGTTGGCATCATAGCGAATGGTTTGTGGAGTGACATTGGAGCTGGCAAACGCACTGTTTAACTGCGCCAGCATCACGAGCAGTGAGCTGCCACTGCCGCCCTGCTCCAACTCGCGCATTTCCCGTTCAATACGCGTACGTGCATTGCGGTAGGTGCCCAGATCCGGAAAGCCCTGTTTAATGACACTATCGATTTGGGCGGACAGCTCGTCGTTTTGTTGCTCGAGCTGTTGTAAATGCAGTACTTTTTCGCCAATCGTTAATACCAACACCAAGCCCAGTAAGATGGCAGGTGTACGCCAGAACTGCCAGGCCTGGTTGTGTTGCTTTTTAACCTTGTACTGACCTTGTAACAGGTTAAATGGCGCCGACAATGCCGCTTTGGCTAGCTTGCCCGCTGGCGGTAAGCCCGAATCATCTGGCTCTACCGTAATATTAGGTACAGCGTGTAAGTCCAAATCTGAAAGGGCTGTTACGGTAACGCCCTCCGGAATTTGCTTGGCCTGAAATGCCAGCACACTGGTCATAAACTCGGCTTCACCTTGCATGCCCTGCCAGCTGCCCTGACGAACAATAAGCTGTTCGCCCAGCGCAATAGCTGTCCAGTGCTGGTCTTCAGGCTGAGGTAAAGCCAGCGTATCGGGCAATAGGGTGTCGCAACTAAATCCGGCGTCTTCTATCCATTGCTGCCATTGAGTCAGTGCTTCGTGATTAACAACCGCGACGGCTTGTTGGTTACCTGTTTTGGGACCAAATGCGAAGAACAGGTCACTGATATCGTCAGCTAACTCATCTTCCAGCATAAAGGGGATGGCATTGAGAATTTTGCGATTGGCTTTGGGGGGCAGAGCTACCTGACACAGCCGAACATCTGCTCCAGGCACCAGCACTAGTGCCTTGCGCAGTCGGGTACGTTCGGTAAGGCTGGCAAGTGTGCTGGCGTCAGGCAGTTCGCCACTGGCGATCACATCCTGGTCCTGCGTTGACCACACAACCCAGTGAACCGGATCGGACATAGTGGTGCCAAGTCTGACAACTAACTGTTCCATTATTTCAAGACTCCAAATTCGCGCCGTAACACATTTACGTCACCTGCAGCGGTGGCATTAAACACCGTGCTCATGGCAAAACTTGCCTCATTGTAACGGCTCTTGGTATGTAAAATAAAATACTCTGTGGTTACGGCGAACCATTCTGTTTGGGTAGTGGTTAATTGCAGGGCAGTAATGTCTGGCTCTGCAAGAAAATCGTTAACGTCATCCCAGCCATCCTGGGGTCTGGCGCTAATGACACCGTTTGCCTGTTCGGTGCTCAATCCGGTAAGTGCAGCCAATAGGGGCGCGTGGTCTTCTGACAGCGTGTTTACGTTAATCGACATCAGATTGCTGCCAGGGATAACACAAACCAGCGGTAATAAGCTTTCCAGCCACTGGGGTTCAACCCCGTTAATTAAACGCAGTTCGGACTGACTCGCCATCATGCTGTTGGCGGCCAAATAGGGAAATTCCCGCGACGCGTATTCGCTTTCTTCTGCGCCATATACCCGCATTTGGTCGTCGGAATCAATCCAGTCTCCCAGGGAATCACGGATAGTATCGACGGTGTAACTGTCGATGTCCTCGTTTACCAGTTTCATCAAGCGGGCAAACGCAGTCAGGGCTTCAGAAGGTTCGGTGGTCGACACATTTTGCTGATTGGCATCGGGCAGGGCGTTGAGGTTAAAACAGCTCTGCATGTCTTCGAGTCTTGCACTGATACCGCCACTGTCCATGGGGTACTCAAACTCTTCTGCCCAAGGCTGGTTTAAATGAATCTTGTCACCGGTTTCCTGCATGAGTGTACCAATCGACTTGCGGGCAAATTCCTCTGCTCCCACGGCGTACCAATAAGCCTGATTGTTGTCTTTGATATTAATTGCGCGCTGCACCTGCAATTGAAGTCGGGCACCCATTTCAGTCGCGAGTATGGCAACCAGTGCCACAATCATCAGCACAATTAACAGTGCAGCACCTTGCTGGCGAGTTTGATTACCCATTGCTGGCTACCCCGCCGATAGCAAACACGCGAATAAATTCCCCGCCCTTTTGGGTGGTCACGGTTACCCGGATACCATCAGGTAATCGTTCGCCGGTAAAGCTGTCATGCCAGCCGTCATTTCTGCCGTCGTCTTCGCCGGTATTAAATTCCAACTGAAAGTCAGTGACGTCACTTAACACTACTCTGACTTTAGGTTCATAGCCCAACACGTTATCAACATAAACGGTGCTAAGGCGTTCAATGTTGCCGTCTTTCAGGCGATACGCCACGCCCTGCAGCGTGCTGCGGGGGAGCATGAGTTTAGGGTTGTGCCAGCCGCCGCGAACGAAGGCCATACCGTCGGCATCGCTGTCGTCCAGCTCGCCGCCGCGAAATACGGTGTTGTTTTCTTCGCCTTCTACGCGAACCGGGCGGTCAACTACCTGTAGAACGTCACGTTCTAGGGTAAGCATAAAGCGCTGTAGCTGTTGCAGTTCCGCAAACTTTTCACTGGAGGCCTCGTCACTGTCGATCACGGTAGTAAGCAACGCGGTGGAAGCCAGACCAATCATCGTAAAGATGGCCATTGCAATCAGTACTTCGATCAGGGTAAAGCCGCGCGCCTTCATTGGGTGGCCTCGCTGGGCTTGGCAAGGTACGCAATCACGGTGGTAATGTTACCGGCACGGCTTTCGTTTAAACTCACGCTAATTTCAACGGCTTTAAAGTCGCTGTCATTGGTGGCTTTGACTACTTGTGTCCAGTACCAGGTACGCCCCGCCATATCCTGCTGGCCTTTTTGATTGTTCTTCAGCGGCCAGGGGCGTTCCATCATAAGTTCGTTCAAACGATTATTGGCTACCCAGGTCGCCAAGGCGACCTCTTCAATTTGCCCCACACCATTTAAGTGCTCTGATGCGGCTTTCATGATAGCGGTGCCGGTGACGGCAAAAATAAACAGTGCCACCATAACTTCAAGTAAAGTCAAACCAGACTGGCGCGCTAACGGCTTCACGGTAACTGCTCCAGCGGACCAACCACTTCCAATGGCGGCATATCCTGATTATTTAGCAGAAAGTAAGCCGGCAGTTCATTGCTGAAATCGGGTTCAAAATAGAAGGTCACGCTAAACGGGGTGATTTCCCCGCTCGATAAAATAAGGATTTGCGGCGGTGGTGGTGGCGGCTCTTCTTCGCCAATGTTCATCTCTTTGTCGTTGACACTCAGTGTGGCATCGAACAATTCGCGGTCGAACAAGCTGCCTTCGTTTTGCCAGGGTAAATCGTCCAGCGCCAGAGTGAAATAAAAGGGCTCGGTGAGTGTGACTGGCTCGTACACCTTGTTGCCCTCAACAGGCAACCAGTTGTCTTCTTCATCTAACTGCATAAAGGTGTAGCTGCGCGCCTCAGTGTCAAAGTAAATACCGAGTTGCTGCTGGTTCAGTACGGCAAAATCACTGGCCATATCAATGACCACCTGTAAACGACGTACTTCGCGCTCAAGTTGTTCAGCTGGGTCGCTGCCAAAGGCGTTAAATACCACATAGCCTGCGGTTAATCCCATTAACAGCAGGACCAGCATTACCTCAAGCAGGGTAAAGCCGCCCTGCGTGCGTGGCAAACTGTGTAAAGCAGAAACGGAGCTACGCACGCGCATGGCAATGAGTTCGATTAGTTCAGGTATTCGTTGATATTCCAGTTACCAATATCATCATCGGTGCCTGGCTCGCCATCCGGGCCATTAGAGAAAATATCAATCGTGCCCATTTCTCCCGGGCTGATTAGTGCATAAGGGTTACCCCAAGGATCATCGGGCAGACGTTTAATGAAACCGGCTTCAGGGTAGTTACGCGGGATTGGGTCAATCGTCGGCGCGGTTACCAACGCGTCCAGGCCTTGCTCTGTTGTGGGGAAGCGATTGTTCTTCAGCTTGTACATTTCAAGTGCACTTTCCAGTTGCTGAATATCGACTGCGGCCTTTTTAAGCTGCGCTTCTTCCTGGTTACCCAGAATTTGTGGTGCGACCATAGAAGCCAGAATACCGATGATCAGCAGTACCACCATGATTTCAATTAAGCTGAAACCCGATTGTCTGTTTAAGTTTTTCATTACACGTTCACCATATTATTAAGCGCAAGTATTGGTTGAATAATTGCCATGACTATAAATAACACCACTGCTGCCATCGATACGATCAGCACGGGCTCGAAGACTTTTAATGAGACACCAATGAGTGCTTCAAATTCCCTGTCCTGATTGTCGGCCGAGCGGCTTAACATTTGCTGTAGCTCACCTGAGCGTTCACCCGATGCAATCATGTGCATCATCATGGGTGGAAAAATCTTGGTGTTGTCGAGGGCCGCACGTAAGCTACTACCTTCTTTTACATTAACTGCGGCTTCGCTAATTCTTTCTTTAATATAGACATTCTGAAGTACATCGGTCGAGATTCGCATGGACTCCAATAACGGCACCGCACTCGCCGTTAAAATACTTAACGTACGGGCAAAGCGTGCGGTATTTAATCCACGGGCGACTTTGCCTACCAGCGGCAATGAGAGCATGAAACGGTGATAGCGGCGCTTAAGGGCGGGTCTCTGAACCAATCGTTGAAACACAATCACCAACAGCATAATGGCGACAAGTAAGTACAAACCGTATTGCTGCATCCATTCACTCACGCTGATAAGCACAGTGGTAATGGTGGGCAGGTCCTGACCCATGTGGTCAAACTGGCCGACAATTTTGGGCACCACCACGGTGAGCAGCACTACAACAATCATCATGGCAAAAAACATCATAATGGCCGGGTAGATCAACGCCTGAATAATTTGGCTACGGGTTTGTTGACGGCGTTCAGTGTAGTCGGCCAGGCGATTGAGTACGGTATCAAGGTGACCTGATTTTTCGCCCGCCGCTACCATGGCCCGAAAGAGATCATCAAAAACGCTGGGGAATTCCGCCAGCGCATCGGCCAGGGTATGCCCCTCGACGACTTTACTACGCACTGCCATCATCATATTTTTCTGACGGGTCTTTTCGCTTTGCTCTGCCACGGCCAGTAACGCTTCTTCGATGGGCAATGCCGATTCAATCAGGGTGGCTAACTGACGAGTAAGTAGTGCTAAATCGCTGGCAGAAATACGCGGTTTAAACAGCTGAAAGCCACCACTGCTACCACTGCTCTTTTCCGCAACTTGTTCAACTTCCATGGGCACCAGGCCCTTTTCACGAAGTTGTTGGCGAATTTGACGAGCGTTGTCACCTTCCAGTACACCGCTCGTGTTTTTGCCTTTGGCATTAATGGCTTTATAAGCAAACGCCGCCATTAGTCCTCCCGGGTCACACGTAACACTTCTTCAAGCGCAGTGTGTCCGCTTAGGACTTTGCGACAGCCATCTTCGCGAATACTGGGCGTGGATTGACGCACATATTTTTCGATGGCCTGTTCGCCTTTCCCTTCGTGCATCATGGTGCGAATGGTCTCATCAACAATCAGCAGTTCATGAATACCGGTACGGCCGCGATACCCGGTTTGGTTACAGGCAGCACAACCCTTGGGCGAATAAATAACACAGGAATGATCGTTCTCTACGCCTAAAATGGCGGCTTCCTGCTCACTGGGTGGGTGCGCCGTTTTACATTCCGGACACAGGGTCCTTACCAGGCGTTGCGACAATACGGCTAACAAGCTCGAAGACAGTAAGAAGGGTTCTATACCCATGTCTTCCAAACGCGTGATTGCGCCAGCTGCTGTATTGGTATGCAGGGTCGATAATACCAAGTGACCGGTTAAACTGGCCTGTACGGCAATTTGCCCGGTTTCAATATCACGAATCTCACCGACCATTACCACGTCAGGGTCCTGACGCAATATGGCGCGCAGGCCACGTGCGAAGGTCATGTCTACCCGCGGGTTTACCTGGGTTTGACCAATACCCTGCAAATCGAATTCGATAGGGTCTTCGACGGTTAAGATGTTGCGATCTTTTGAATTGATTTCAGTAAGACCAGCATACAGCGTGGTACTTTTACCTGAGCCTGTTGGGCCGGTAACCAGAATAATGCCGTGAGGTTTGCGGATTAACGACGAAAAGTGACCGCGGTTCTCTTCGGTCATGCCCAAATCTGCCAGATTCAGGCGTGCATTGTTCTTATCGAGCAAACGCAATACTACCCGCTCGCCGTGGCTCGATGGCATGGTAGATACTCGAACGTCTACCGCACGGCCTGCGATACGCAGTGTTATGCGGCCATCCTGAGGGACCCGCTTTTCTGCAATATCCAGCTTTGCCATTACTTTAATACGGGAGACCAGCATGGATGAGAGCTTGCGATTCGGGCGCAGGATTTCGCGCAGTACACCGTCGACACGGAAGCGAACGATCAGTTGATTTTCAAAGGTCTCGATGTGGATATCCGACGCGCCTTCTTTAATCGCTTCGCCTAACATGGCATTGATGAGTTTAATGATGGGCGCATCATCTTCACTGTCGAGCAGGTCTTCAGTATCGGGCAGTTCTTCTGCCAACGAGAATAGATCGCTCTCGTTACCGAGATCTTCCATTAACTGCTTGGCAGCGGAGGAATCGCGCTGATATGCCTGGGTCAGTAATGGCTCAAACTGTTCCTGAGCCAGTTCTTTTAGCACCAGCGGTGCAGCATAAAAGCGACGTACTTCGGCGAATACCTCCAGTGGTGTTTCACTGGTGTGGTAAAGCAACGCCGGCTCCTGATTAATTTCCAGTAAGACTTTGTGACGCTTGGCAAAGCCAAACGGCAACTGACGTTCGATTTGGATAACCTGTTCGTCGTCGGGTTGCTCAGGCTGCCCGGCAGTTTGCGTGTCGAGTAGCTTGCTCATTAGTTGCCGTCCTGTTCAGCCTGTGCCTTTTTCTCTTCTTCACGACGCTTCAGGTATTCTTCGTATGATGGCGGTAGCGCCAGGCTTTCATCCCAGTCTGGCAACACCGGGGTGTCGGTTTGCGGCATCAGGGTTACACCCTGAGACTGGCGCTGAAGCTGTTCTGCGCGAATAAAGTTATATTTTTGCTTACTGATCTCGTTCATGGTCACGCCGTCACGTACGATCTTAGGACGCAGGAACACCATGAGGTTACGCTTGCGCTTGCTTGATGTCGTGGACTTAAACAAGTGGCCGAGGATTGGAATGTCGCCCAGTAACGGCACTTTCGACACACTTTCCTGTACGTCTTCATCAATCAGACCACCCAGCACAATGGTGCCGCCATCATCCACAATAACCGTGGTTTTGATTTGACGTTTGTTGATAGAGATATCTACCGCAGTGGCCCCCGATACACTGGAAACTTCCTGCTCGATAGTCAGCTGTACCGCGTTACCTTCGTTGATTTGCGGTGTAACCTGTAACTTGATACCCACTTCCTGACGGTCTACCGTCTGGAATGGGTTTGAATTGTTAGAACCGGTTGATGTGCCAGTAATAATCGGCACTTCCTGGCCCACAATGAAAAACGCTTCTTCGTTATCCATGGTGGTTAAGTGCGGTGTTGCCAGCACGTTGGAGTTGGTATCGTTGCTCACGGCCTGAACTACAGCGCCCCATCCATTTTGAATCACGCCGGCAATTAATCCGTTCGCACTACCCAGAAGTGAAGCCAGAGAAGTAAAATCACCTTCCGTGACATCCTGGGTGGTGACCACTTCGCCGTTGGCAGTAACGTAAGTTGAATTCGTTGTCTGGTCTTCAGCTTGTTTTAATGCAACCGCGAGCGAGCCTACCGGGATCACGCCATTGTTAAACTGGGTGCCGCCGCCCTCTTCAGATACAAACTGCACACCCAGTGACGTGCCGTCACCTTCGTACATTTCTACGATAATGGCTTCTACCTGAACCTGAGCACGACGCACGTCCAACTGACGAATTACCGCTTCCAGCGAACGCATCATGTCCGGCTCGGCGGTAATGACCAGTGCATTTGAGTCTTCATGAGCGTCAATGCTGACATCGCGGTTCCCGCCTGAAGAACGACGCGCATTAGTGCCTGTGCCTTTCTCTTCGGCCTGAATACTGTCACTGACGCCCTGCAGTACTTTTACCAAGTCGTCAGCTTTGGCGTAATTTAAGAAGATAACCCGGGTATTGCCGTTGGTTTCCAGCTCCTGGTCCATACGTTGAATCAAGTTGATCAGTCGCTGACGGGCTTTGGCATCACCGCTGACAATCACGCTGTTAGTGCGGTCATCGGCGACCACCCGAGGCTCTGATTTCGTACCGGTATTCTGTTTACCCTGAGACTTGTTGATGCTTTCTACAATGCGCACCATTTCAGACGCTGAGGCGAATTGCAGTTTGATAATGTCGACTTCTTCATCACCGGCGCGGTCAACCCGTTCGATGATTTCTACCAAACGGTTTACTACGGCAGCACGGCCGGTCAGCATCATGACGTTTGAAGGATCGTGACTGACTACGTTACCGCCACCGGCCTGGTCGTTCAGCTGGCGCAGGATAGGGGCCAGTTCTCGTACGGGCACGTTGTAGACCGGAATAACACGAGTGATCATTTCGTCACCGTCCAGCGAGGCATCTTCTACTACCGGAATATTTGAGGTTTTGGCGTCTTTGGAGCGCACAACCTTTAAAATGCCGTTTGGCATTTCCACAACGGCGAAGTCATAAACCTGCAATACGTTCAGGAAGAACTGGTAGTACTGTTCTTCGTTCAGCATGTCATAGCTGATCACGCTGATTTTGCCGCGAACGTTAGGATCAACAATGATGGTTTTCTGCAAGTTTTTACCGACTATGGTAATAAACTCGTTGATGTCGGTATCCTGAAATTTGGGCATACGTTCGATGGCCGCGGCTTGCACACACATAACGGTTGCACACACCGCAATACCAATCCGGGTCAACCAGGTTCGACCAACTTGCCTCATAGCTTGTATCCTGTTCACTGTTGCGTTCATTACTGCTCTGGCATATCTAAATACAGTGTAATGTATTCCCCGTCCCGGGTAACTGTAAGTTCAATAGACTGCGCATCTCGTAGCTCACCCATAGCATCGCGGGCCTGGGCAGGGTCTGTTAAGTCCAGACCGTTTATTTGAATAACGACATCGTCGTTTATTAATCCTACCGACTCAAACAAGCTGGCATCTTTGCCTGGTTTAACCCGGTAGCCAATCATTTGTCCGTTTTCCAGCGCAGGCGTTACCGAAATGTAGTCGGTAAAGCTGGCTGGTTTATCGCGTAACGCTTCTGTTGCCGCCACCGCATCGTCGCTTAGCTCCCGAGCACGACGGGAAGGTTGCGCCGGAGGTCGAACCGGTTGACGGCTGCGACTCGCAGGGGTTGCTGCGGTTTGCTTACTAAAATCCAGTCCTGCAAGCATCAGGGTTTCGTGTTTACCGCCATTTTTAATAATGACTCTGTCTATAAGGACCTGACTAAGTATGGCATTTGTTCCGTCAATTTTTTCGCCGATAGCGTAAGTGGCTTGTTTTCCACGATTTTCTATTACTGCCGTACCAGCTTCCTCGTCTGTACTGGACACTAAACCGGACAACACCAGATTCAAACGGGTTTCAGGCGCGTCAGTAATCGTTTCCTGTACGGGTGGCGGTGCGGTTTTATTTACCTCACCAAATAAATTCAGCTGTTGTATTTGGCCGACATCGACCCCACGTTGAGAGCTGGCGACGGAACCTGTATAACGGGCTGTAGCAGTGGCCGGGGCGCTTGATGACGGGGTTGGAATGAGTTTCCACGTAATGTCTGCAGCGTATGCAATCAGATATATACTTAATAATACAAGCACAAGCACGCGAATACGTGTTTGGTGCGCAGTCAGCAACGCTGGGATATTTTGCAAGCTGGTTTGATTAATTATCATCTGAAAACAACAAATTGGTGGAACATTAAGCCGCTATATAACAGTCACATCATAGCCTAGTCTGAGCGGGGGCAACAACCTTAATGCAGACAGGTTAAACAAATATGACATTTTTGTATGTAAAACGCGCATGGTAAACGACAACAATACAACCTTAAAGGTAAGGCTGGACAAATGGATCTGGGCTGCTCGCTTAACAAAAACACGTGCTCTGGCAAGAGACCTGATTCAGGCCGGAAAAGTTCACTATAATGGACAAAAGAGTAAGCCCGGCAAGATTGTGGAGTTAGGCGCGCTCATCAGAGTGCCTGCCGGCTGGGACGTAAAAGAAGTGGAAGTCACCGGGATTGAAGAGAAGCGTCAACCAGCAAAACTGGCTGAGATGATGTATCAGGAAACCCCGGAAAGCGTGGCGAAGCGTGAACAAAACCAGTTGGCCAGAAAGATGCAGACGTTTCACAGCCCTAAGCCAGATAATCGCCCCGACAAAAAGCAGCGTCGCGAATTAATTAAGTTTAAGCATCAATAGGGTGAGTAACCCGACAGGACTTGAAATGAATCAGTTTGATCAATTACACCGTTATTTATTTGAAGAAGCCAGTGTACGTGGCGAGTTAGTGAGGCTTCAGGATACATTAAAGCCTATCGTACACAGCACCGATTACCCTCAGCCAATTCAGCAGCTGTTAGCTGAAATGGCCGCTGCAACGAGTTTACTTACCGCTACGTTGAAATTTGAAGGCGAAGTCGGCTTACAAATTCAGAGTCAGGGCAAAGTGCGCTATGCCGTGATTAATGCAACCCACGAACAACAGCTGCGCGGTGTGGCGCGCTGGGATGAAGAAGCTGACTTGTCTCAGGCGACCTTTAGCGAACTGGTTGAAAATGCAGTTCTGGTGATCACCATCACCCCTGATGAAGGTGAACGTTACCAGGGTGTCGTAGCGTTAGACAAAGGTTCACTGGCGGGTTGCCTTGAGGATTACTTTGAACGCTCAGAACAGCTTGCCACCCGCGTGTTTATTCATACTGATTTTTCTGACAACGCGTTGCCAAAAGCATCAGGCATGTTCCTGCAGGTTGTCCCGCAATCAGCTGAATCAACCAAGGTAACCAGTGACAGTGAGTTTGAACATCTGTGTGCGCTTACTGAAACCATGACCGCTGAGGAGCTATTCTCGCTGCCAGCAGAAGATGTGCTGTACCGTTTGTATCACGAACAAAAGGTACAATTGTACGCCCCTAAAGCGGTCTCGTTTGCCTGTACATGCTCTCGCCAACGCAGCGCTGAAGCCTTGAGAAACCTGGATAAGCAGGAATTGCTGGATATCATAAAGGAAGAGGGTGCTATAGCCATGAATTGCCAGTACTGTCACACTGAGTATCGCTTCGATGAAATTGATATCGAAGCATTACAAACAGGCTACAATGAAGGCTCGCCAACACAGCAGTAATTTTTTTGACGGCACATCGCGGCTCAGCGCTGTGCCTATTCCCCCCTTTTGACCTGCGTCAATATCCTTACTACTCATCCTTGTATAGTAAAAATGTGGCCTGTAGAGGTTGCTTTACGTGATGTTATGGCTGCTTTACAGCAGGTTCAGGCGTCACTTTTCCTGCCTTAACAGACGATGGTACAGCAAAATTGAATCGGAATTTTGTAGTGACTTTCAGGAAATCTATGGAAATTGCACAAAATTAATACCCACTATTGTTCAGTTTGATGTTGTTCAATGCCTTTATTGCTATACAATGAGTGGGCTTTTGGTTAATTCTGAAAGTCTGGGTGAAAGTTTACAGTTTTGAGGGTGAAGTGATATGACCGCGGCAGCAACGATTCAATCAGCAGCAAAGGAATGGGCTAATTTATCATCAGCGGTGCTGGTAGAGCATGCGTTGAGTAAGGGCGAGGGGCAGCTAGCCGCAAATGGTGCGTTGGTTGTAGAGACAGGCAAACGAACCGGGCGTTCGCCGCTGGATCGGTTTATTGTAAAAGAACCGTCTACCGAGCAGGACATCGATTGGGGCAAAGTAAACCGACCGTTTGATGCAGGCAAGTTTGATGCGCTGTGGAAACGTGTTGAAGCACACCTGATGGGGCTGGAAGAATATTACAGCTCGCAATTACAGGTTGGTGCAGATCCTGAGCACGCTTTACCTATTGTTGTGCGCACGCAAACAGCATGGCAGCATGTCTTTGCCAAAAACATGTTTATTACACCAGATCACTGGAACAGCGAGAACAAGCCGGTGTGGCAGGTGTTGAATGTACCGGGATTCGTCTGTGAGCCAGAGCGTGACGGCACTAACAGTGACGGCACCGTAATTATTAACTTCGCTGAGCGCAAAGTGCTGATTGCCGGTATGCGCTATGCGGGTGAAATGAAAAAAGCCATGTTCTCTGTGCAAAACTTTTTGCTACCCGCAAAAGAAGTTCTGCCGATGCACTGTTCTGCAAACGTGGGCGCAGAAGGCGACGTAACCTTGTTCTTCGGTTTGTCGGGTACAGGTAAAACCACACTGTCGGCTGATCCGAAACGCTTCCTGATTGGTGACGACGAGCACGGTTGGGCACCAGGTTCGGTATTTAATTTCGAAGGTGGCTGCTACGCAAAATGTATCGACCTGTCGCAAAAGAACGAGCCAGTCATTTGGGATGCCATTAAGTTCGGCACCATTCTGGAAAACGTGGTGTTAGATGACACGCGTACGCCGGACTACACCGATGTATCACTGACACAAAACTCACGAGCTGCTTATCCTCTGGACCACGTTGAAAAACGCGTAGTGGAAAATATGGCTGGTGAGCCCCGTTCTGTCGTGTTTTTAACCTGCGACGTGTCGGGTGTACTGCCGCCAGTATCGGTTTTGTCTGAAGAAGCGGCTGCGTACCACTTCCTGAGTGGCTATACAGCCAAAGTAGGTTCAACTGAAATTGGTTCAACGTCTGATATCGAGTCTACGTTCTCTACCTGTTTCGGCGCACCGTTCTTCCCCCGGCCGGCAGGCGTATACGCTGAGCTGCTAATCAAACGTGTGAAAGAATTTAACGCGAAGGTGTACCTGGTGAACACTGGCTGGACCGGCGGTCCATACGGCACGGGTAAGCGTTTCGATATCCCCACTACTCGTGCGGTCATCGATGCGATTGTAAACGGTGATTTGGCGAATGTAGAAACAACGCACATTGACGGATTGAACCTGGATGTACCGGTTGCAGTTGAAGGTGTTAATAGCAAACTGTTAGTGCCAAAAGAGACCTGGGAAGACAAAGCAGCCTATGAAGAGTACGTGGCTAAGCTGGTGTCAGACTTCCAGGACAACTTTGAACGTTACGATGTGTCTGATGCTATAAAACACGCTGGCCCAGGCAACTAAGTCACCACAAGACTTACCGATTTTTATCACGTCCTCAAAGTGATAAATTAGCCCGTTTGCGTGAGCAAACGGGCTTTTTTATTTTATGTAGCCCAATATATGTGTGGTAAAGAAAATACTAACTGTCAGATATTGCCACTTTCAGTGTTGTCATTTACCAAATATAGAATGGAGTTTACTGAGGACCGCATCGTTACTTAAAATACCCACATGCGTGTCGTTATAGCCTCGGATTTCAATGGCTTCGTCCTGGGCGTCCGGAGACAGCTGGCTTTTAAGGGTCACTGTGCCATCTGTGTTTTCTGCGCCAAATACACCGCCCCCGGAGTTGTTAAATCCAAATAGCAAATAATAATCTAGCGTGTCTGATATTGAGTCCGTAAAAAGCGTGTTTAGATATTGGCTTCCTGGAACCATGTCAAACCAGGAGGGGACAGCCACCGGCGCGTAGCTCACGCCCATTGATGCAGCGTTATGACCTAACCAGGGCGTGGAAATGGTGATAAATTTGTTGATGGTAACGTCGCTGTCAGCACCGGCAAGTTCGTTAAGTGCACCTCTTGAGACAAGCCCTCCCATACTATGGGCAACTAAAATGGTTTGTGGCGGTTTGTACCTGATTTGCATTTCAGAAATAGACTGAGCTAATTCGGTTTTCAACATATCTATTCGGATACCGCTTGGGTATTGAACCAACCACGGTTGATATTTATCTCGGTCAAGGTGCTCAATTATGTATAGCCAATCGTAGGCAGAACCGCTCATTCCATGTACAAAATAAACAGGGATTTTGCTTTCATCGTACGGCTCTAACAAAAATATACCGCTATGTCCTTCGGAGAAATGCTTTACCGGCTCCCACATGCCTAGAGGGCCAACTTCAGCAGAGAAGTCTTCAATTTCTACAATTTTACCCAGATTAGTATTGTTAAAATTTACTGCTTCATATTCAACGTCAGGTAAGTACAACGTGGGGATTATTTCTTCTGCATAACTTGAACTTACGAGCGAAACTTCGAGGTCAGTCATTGACTCTCCTGAAGCCAGTTGAATAACAGAAGGATCGCCATGCCACGCAACTCGTTCATCTTTGTCTAAAGTGAAGTTGGTATTGGTATCCTCAAAAGCAAAAAGGTAGAAATCACCGGATTCAACAGTGAAACTGTACGTTCCATTCCCATACACGATGGCATATTCTTCCAGCTTAGCCTCACCACCGCTCACTCGGTTAATCGTGACGATAATTGGATATCTATTGTTTAAATTAGATGCAATTTTGCCGCTAATAGATACAGATGCTTCAATGGCCTCAACTGACTGGTTTAGTTTTAAGAACGAACAGCCTGGCGCGGTAAGTAACAATAGCCAGACACTGATAACGCTAATCAACTTCATGATATCGCCAATCAAGACAGAATTACTTAATGATAGTCAGCGTTAGCCACTTGTGAAGTACGGCTTTTTCTTTTTTGCATAAGTTATTAATTTGCTGATTGGCTTTGCCGGGTAAATAACAGATACAAGCAGGGCACGATTAATAGCGATAGTACAGTTGCTCCGATTAACCCAAATATGATCGCAAAACATAACGGCCGCCACATTTCACTGGAATAGGCCAATGGAGCCAGGCCCACGATGGTTGTCAGCGAAGTACTGATAATGGGGCGAATGCGATCCGATGCGCCATGTGCAGCAGCTTCAACAATGGAAAGCCCCTCTGCCAGACGGCTATTCATGGTATCGACCATAACAATAGCGTTATTAACCACAATCCCCATCAGCGATATGATCCCCACCATACTGAAGAAGGTGAATGGATAAGAAATCAGGTAAAAGCCGTAAAACGTGCCGATTAAAGACAACGGCATAATGGCCACAATGATCAGCGCCTGTAAAAAGCTTGAATAGAACAACACCAAAACACTGTAAATCAGCATTACAGCCACCAGTAACATCGCGCCTGCCGAACCAAACGTATCGCTGGTGGCTTCCAGTTCACCGCCAATAAAAAAGGTGAAATCCTTATCTGAATCCGCTTTCAGCGCCGTCAGTTTTTGTTTGATTTCCTCGGCGACTAACTTCAAATCACGATCGCCAATATCATTAACTGATATGGAAATGGTTCTGTTGCCCTGGGCATGGAGGATCGACTGGGGGCGAGTGTCGTAGGAAAAGTTACCTAAACTTGCCAGTTGAACGCGTTCTCCACGATCGTTTACAACATAATGATAGCGAATGTCACTCAGGCTTTGTGGGCCGCCGCCTTCATTGGGTCGGTGTGGCCAGGCTGTCCCTAATCTGATTTCCAAATCGTCATCGGTGCCAGCAGTCTGAAATTCGGCAATTTTGTTCATGCCCATTAATATGCTGAGCTGCTGCCCCAGAGAATCTACGGTAAAGCCATAAAATTGCAACGCTTCCCGATCAGGCTCAAACGCAATCTGAGATTGCAGGGTTCCAAGGTTTGAACTGATCTGATCGAGGCCATCAATGCCAGACAGAATATTTTTAACCTGTTCTGAAATTGAAATCAGCGCAGTAAAGTCATCGCTACTCAAGCGGAGCTCTATTGGTGCTATGGTTTCTGGCTGACGGGTATCGGCAACCACTTTAATGGTCGCTCCACTTACACTGTCGTTCAGCATATTGCGAATGTCACTGAGGATATCTTCACCATATAAATAAGCTGACTTTTCTCGCTCCTCCAACGGTTTAAATACCAGTGAGAATCCAATAAAACTCTCTTTTTGTAATGGCTGGAGAGAGTCACGCATGGTCAGTTGTGTCATCGGACTTTTTTGTCCGGATAGCTTCACCACACTTTCCAGGTATGTTTTAGATCTTAAATATTCGCCTACTTCATCGGCAATGGATTGAGTGACTGATAAGTTGGTGGTTGCTGGCAATTCAATGGCGATCCCCATTTTTAAGCCGTCATTTTTGGGGTACATCACTACCGGTAACGTGCTGAAAAGCTTACCGCCGATGAGTAATACGACAAAAGCTAACACGATATATAATCCAGCCATTTTCTTGCTGGCGAGGTTGTTTCTAAGACTCCAGTTTTTCAGCCTTTCTGACATTGATGCGGTTAGTCTATCAACCCGGCTTAATGACGCTTTCCTGGCATGTTGATTTTTGAGCAGATAGCGGGAAATGGGTACCGACACAATTAAAGCGCAGATCAGGGCCACCACCAGACAAACGATGGCTGAAAAGGGTAAAACGCGAATAAATTTTCCTGCCGTTCCGCCGATAGCCATTAGTGGCAATAACGCGAGTACCGTGGTTAATGTGCCTGCAAATGCAGGTAAGGCGTAAGTTTTTAGCGTATTAATAGCAGCCTGATTAAAGGGCTGTTTCTGCACAAAGATGTTCTCGTGCATACCCTCCATCATCAAAATAAACACATCTACCAACAGCCCCAGTGCGAGCACCATGCCGATAATAACTAGTTCGTTGAGGGTAAAACCGTAGGACCAAATAATAACCAGCGCGCCCAATAGTGATATGGGAATGCTCAGCCCGGCGATTAAGCCTTCTCGCCATGTCAGCATAAGCAATACAACGGCAAATACGGCTACCATGGATTGCAAACCGTTAACGAGAACATCATTTAAGGAATTGGTAATTTGGGTGCCGCCATTTTGCGTTATTTCTGATTTAAGTTGTCCAGGCCACTGCTCTGATTGCTCGATGTCTTGCAACGCTGAACGAATGGATTCAATGACGGCAATCGTGTCAGCGCCGGGGGTTTTCTTCACTGACAGCTCAATAGTCGGGCTAAAATCGTCTCCCTGCCACGATAAATAAGCTGTTTTTTGCACCCTTTCTAATTCTCTTTTTACCGTGGCAACCTGACCCAGCCTCACTAAATGAGACTGATCATCACCGAGGCGCGTTAACGGGATATTTTCGATGTCTTCTACATCTTTCAGTCGGCCCGCCAGGCGAAATTCTGCGCCAAGCTCATTGTGTTCAATGGCGCCAATAGGCATCGCTTTATCACTCGCAATTACTCGGTCACGAACCAGAGTAGGTGAAATACCAAAGGCCTGCATACGCTCTGGTACCAGTAATATTTTTATGACCTCTTCACGGTCACCACCGAGCTCTACTTCGTTAACGCCATTGATCTCTTCCAGTGAATCCTGCAATAAATCAGCAGCACTATTCATTTGCTCTGGGCTAACATCGCCTTTTAAGGCAATACTCAGTATTGGCCTATCATCAACGGAGGCTTGCTTTACCTCAGGTTTTTCTGCTTCATTGGCAATGTCCGCTTCGGCGGTATCGACCTTTTGGCGTAGTTGAGACATTGCTTGGTCTAAATCAGCATTCGCATCAAACTCCACGGCAATAACGGAATAAGAAGCAAACGACGCACTGTTTAATTTCGCCAGGCCTTTAAGTGTCTTGAGCTCTTTTTCCAGCGGTTTGGTGATTTGCTGCTCAATCGTTTGTGCGTCTGCGCCGGGCCAGGTAGTGGTAACAGTGGCTTGCGGAATACTCAGATCAGGTAAAGCTTCCTTGGTCATGGATGACGCAGCAAAAATACCACCGACAATGACCAGCAACGATAGTAATAAGGCCAGTGTTGGCTGTAAAAATAAAAACCGTTGCCATGCTGCAAACCGGGTATCAGACGACTCAGCGTTTGTGGTCATTTACCTGTATCTCCGTCAGCCCTAAGTACTCTAACGTGCGCACCATCATTTAACTGAAATCGACCAGATGTTGCGATGATATCCCCTTCCATGAGCCCCGCTTTCACTTCAAAATAATTCTCACCTTCAAGACCCAGAGAGACCTCTAGCTGTATAACCTGATCATCTTTTACGACAAAGACATAGGGCTTATTTTGCCGGTAGAGCACGGTAGTTTTCGGTATGGCTAATACATTGTCTGCTTGCTGGGTTTTCAACCATAAGCTGACGGTTTGCCCGTCGCGGATGCCATACTGACTGGCATGGTCAAAATAAGCTTCTGCGGTTGCTGAGCGCGTTTGTGGATCAATCGTGTACTCAACAAAATATACATTACCGTTAAGAGCACAATCTGCATTGGCTGTTGAGTCGACCGAACAGTGATTGCGAAGCTGAGCAGTATCGCCCTTGTCGATTTGCTCAAGTAAAAAACGTGATAATTCGGCCTGCACCTTGATTTTTTCCGGTGTAATTATGACGGCAGGAGCCTGAGCACTCTGGGAAGCGCTATAGTAATCGCCGGCTGTCACATGGAGTGCCGCCAGCAGACCGCTGACCGGAGCTCTTAATTGCGTATCAGCCAATGCGTTTTCACGTTGTTGTAATGCTGCCTTTGCTCGGGTTAATTCACTTTCTGCCTGCTCCAATTCTTGTTTAGAGGCAGCATTAACAGCAAATAAACGCTTGAAACGATTGTAGCTGTCTGTGGCTATTGCCAGCGCTGTTTGTGCTTGTTTAAGTTCGGCCTGCTCGGTGGCCTGTTCAAGTCTGGCTAACAGCTGGCCTTTAGTAACGTTGTCACCAGCCACAACATCTGCGACCCATTCAACAGAGCCATTTTTTTTGAACGTCAGTACATGGCGTTCGCGGGAATGGCTAACGCCTTCCACACTGACCCATTGTTCAACATTCTGCTTGCCAACCGTGGCTGTTTTAATACTGACTTTGGCTTGTTCAGCGGCTGCAGCACCCGTGGATATCGACAACCAGGGTAGCGTCACTGCCCACAATAAATTACGAATACGCATCATTTTCTCCTAACGTGTTTCGATATTGCCCGGGCAGGATTGAGTGCAAAACGCACCACCAACCGACAAATGTAAATCGACTAAATTATTAAGCTGAGCCTGATAAATCTGCACCGCGTTTAGTTGCGCATTCAAAAGATTCAACTGATGCCCTAGTATGTCGGAAACAGAATCCACGCCTTCGGCATAGCGATAGGTGGAGGATTGCAAAATATCCTGATAAGTGTCTTTTTGCGCGGCAATAAGGTGGTATCTAGCCGTCAGGTTTTGCTGAGCGCCAAGGTAGTCCTCAACTTCAGCCAGCGCGGTGAGAAGTGTTTGCTTAAACTGTTGCGCCGCTAAAATATGCCGCTGCTTCTGAATTTCGACGTTTTCGGACAGTTCACCGGCTCGAAATATTGGCTGCACTAAATTACCAGCCAGATTCCAAATCAAATAATCCTTGTTGAACATGTCTGAAAAACTATTGCTCGAAGTACCAATACTGGACGACAAACTAATGCGTGGATAAAGATTGGATTTTGCTACCGTAATATTTTCCAGAGCCGCGATAACATTTTGCTCAGCCGCGATCACATCCGGTCGCTGTGCGACACGATCTGAGGCTATTTCAGCGTGTTCGACGGCTGGAATAACCGGGAAGTGATCTGCTTTTACCGGTGTATTCACAGACCTGCCTAGCAGAACATTAAGTTGTCGTTTGGATTCGCTTAGCTGCTGCTGTAGCTGGAAAAGCGTGTCTTTTGAAGATAGGATTGTAGCCTGTTGAGCCAACGCGTCGCTGTTTAATGATATTCCTTCCTGAACTCTCTTTTGAATGAACGCGAGTTGTTGTTGCTGCACGTCAATCATTTGTTCTGTCAGGATAATTTGCTCATGTGCAGCAATGAGCCCAAACCAGATTTTAGCTGCCTGCCCACTCACTGATAGCCATACCCCCTGAGCCTGAGCAAACTGACTATTTAATTCCGCTGTCGCCGCCTTAGAACCTGCCTCTATTTTGCCCCATAAATCTAATTCCCAGGATACATCCAGAGACAAACCAAAGGCATTATTGTAATAGGAGTAAACCTCACCGCCGGCGCCTAGCAATCCTTCCGGCAGCCCACTCAAATTGGCCTTTGCCCGACTCCCGCTAAGTGATAAGTCAGCACTAGGAAGAGATTTGGCATCAGCGATTTTTTGCTGAGACAGTGCAATGGCCATATTAGCTTTGGCAGATTGCACATCCTGATTATTTTTCAGCGCCTCTTCTACAAGACTATTGAGTTCAGCATCTTCGAACACACGCCACCAGCCTGCAGGTGACTCAAGTTGAGCAGGGTTCTCAGAACTAAGGTTGTCATTGCGCGCTGAACTTGCACAGGATGATAACCCCATAACCAGAAAGATTAGCGCTATGAAGCTAACAGTTCGAAAATATGCTTTATAATTCAATAAAATACCCATCATTCGAGACGCCTTGCCGGATGTACTTTCGATACTAAATTCAGCAGTAAGGACCGTTTAACTGAATTTAATTATACGGTTGCGTTTAATTAATTCAACTGGCGATGAAAGGCACTGGGCATTTTATGCACTAAGTGTTTAAAAGTAGGCGGAATAAAATTGAAAGAACGTGGGCGCTAGGAAATCGCTGTAACCACCGTGCCTTTCATTAAAAGGTCGACAGTGTTAGCGATATACTCTGTCAGTTTCTCCGGAGGCAAGGAGGCACTGGAATAGCTGTTGTACCAGCATTTTCCAAACATAACGTTGAGGATGGTTTCTGCCAGTAATTCAGCCTGCTCGACTTCACAATGATGCACAGTTGCCCATTGGTTAATACTCTCAGAGAATAGCTTTATCCCATTTTTTATACCCAGATTTTCCACCAGTGAAAGTTCATCCTTACTGATATCCCTGGCACTGAAAATCAGTCGGTTAAAGCCGATAGATTCTTCCTTTAACAGTGCATTAGCGATACTTTGCGCATGATGAATAAGCAAGGTTTCAAGATTCCAGGAAAGGTACTTTTCTGGCGAAATGTATTCCCGATTATCGGTATGTTCGGTAACAAAAGCCGTAATTACAGCGACGAATAATTCGGTTTTTGTTTTGTATCTGGCATAAAGGGTTGGCTTAGAGACACTTGCCTGTAAGGCTACCTGCTCCATAGCCACCGCATCGTATCCGTTCTGTAGAAATAGCTTTTTGGCGACGGTGAGGATGGTGTTGTCGATCAGCTTAACCTGACTCTTACTGGGCCGCCCTCGTTTTGCTACGTATTTGGTATCCAAGATTACCCTCGTATATTCAGAAACCTTTCTCAGGATATCTTACTATTTTCTTGTCGGGGGTGCCTGTCTTAGTTCAGAGGTAGTTAGCTGACAATGACGCTTCGAAAGAATCAGCTTATTGCGGTTGTATCTCTTTGAAGGTACCGATAAAAATATTCACCGTGGCTTCAATGGCGACGCTTACCGGCACGTTGTTACGTTGCCTGGCCCAGGCAATGCCTGAATGCATGATAGCGCCGATAAGGCCTGCGCCTACGTATGGCATCATCGCACTTTGCTCCTGACGGTCAGACACGATGAGATAACTCATCATTAGCGACGCAAACTCGGACATGTGACGATGGTAAACCTTATCTACCTGCGGACTGACGCCAAGCACTTCGCTATGTGTAATGCGCGCAAAATGGTTATCGCTCATGGCTGCAAAAAAACATGAAACTCCCGCCCGTATTTTTGCTTCAGATGTGTTTTCCGCGCTTTCAAGTTGTTCTGTTAACTGCTCTTTAAACCGTTCGATAAGGTGCTCATAACAGGCAATCAACAGCGCTTCCATATTGTCAAACGACTCATAAAAGTAACGATTGGTTAAGCCCGTTGCAGCGACCAGTGTGCGCATGTTGGTCGCTTGATAACCGGATGTGCCGAAAAGCTCAATGCCCGCATCAATAAAGGCCTGGCGCCGCTGTGCAGTTCGTTCGGTTATGGCGATCCCTGAATAGGTTCGTTCCTGATTTTGGGTAGTCGTCGATTTCATAATGTGTATTTTACATCTTGACACAAGTGTTGTCACAATTTAAGTTAAAAGTGAAAACGCACGTTCTCACTTTTTGGGGCTAGTTACAATGCAGAGTCAGGATTCACCAGAAACGACGTCGGTTGATGTATTGATTATCGGTGCAGGGATCTCCGGAATTGGCATGGGTTGTCATTTATTCAGGCAGTGTCCTGATCTTGATTACACCATTGTAGAGGCCCGAGGTGACTTAGGTGGTACATGGGATTTATTTAAATATCCGGGCATTCGTTCGGATTCCGACCTGTTCACCTTTGGTTATGACTTTAAGCCTTGGAAAGACAAAAAGGCGATTGCGGATGGTCCGTCCATCAAGGCCTATATTGATCAAACTGCCAGGGAAAACTTTGTTTACTCAAAAATACGATTTAATCAAAAGGTAGTTGATACCAACTGGAATTCGCATAAGCAATGCTGGGAAGTCACTATTCAAAAAGGTGAGTCAACAGAGACGGTTGTTGTCGAAGCGCGCTGGATTTTCAATGCTTCCGGCTACTATCGTTACGACAAGGGTTATGCTCCGCACTTCCCTAATCAGGAAGCGTTTAAAGGGCAGATAATCCATCCTCAGCACTGGCCAGAAGGTTTAGAGTACAGCAATAAAAAGGTGGTGGTTATTGGCAGCGGTGCAACGGCAGTAACGCTAATACCGGCTATGGCTAAACAAACTGCACACATTACTATGCTGCAGCGAACACCATCCTATGTGCTCCCGGTTCCAAGTGAAGATCCTATCGCTAAATTTCTGCGTCGCTGGTTATCAGAAAATATGGCTTTTTCCCTGGCTCGCCGATTCAATATTGCAAAGCAGCGCTGGGTATATGCATTTTGTCAGCGCTTTCCTGACCGGTCGCGCAAGATTATTCGTAAATTTAATAAGAAAATGCTGCCCGAGGACTTCCCGGTAGATGTGCACTTTAATCCTCCCTACAACCCTTGGGAACAACGTCTCTGCGCGGTACCTGATGGCGACTTGTTTAAAGCGCTGTCCAGCGGTAAAGCATCTATAGAAACCGACCATATCGAGTCATTTACTGAAACAGGTATTCAGTTGCAGTCGGGTAAACACTTAGACGCTGACATTATTATTACGGCCACTGGTTTGAATGTACTGCCGCTGGGTGGCATCCTGCCTAAAATTGATGGCAAACCGGTCTCACTGCCCGATTGTGTGACGTTTAAAGGGATGCTGCTTAGCGGTATTCCCAATTTTGCGATTGCGGTGGGCTACACGTCATCGTCGTGGACTTTAAAAATTGGTCTGCTTTGCGAACACTTCACCCGATTGCAACGCTACATGCAAAAACACGAATATGTGGCCTGCACGCCTCAAGCCGATCCAGCTATGGCGACAGAACCTTTACTTAACTTCGGGGCAGGATACATTCAGCGGTCACTTGATCAATTACCCCGTCAGGGGACGGCATTTCCCTGGACCATGTCCTGGAATTACGCGTCTGATCGCAAAATTTTTCGTAATGGCAGCGTTAACCATCCGGCTTTGCAGTTTGATAAAGCCACACAAGAGAGAGTGTAGCCGTGAGTTTGAAACAACATGAAGAACAATACGTGTCGCTGTCAAATAATATCCAGCTGTGCTACTCGAGCCATGGGAATACGGATGCGCCTACGATTTTATTGATAGCGGGTCTGGGTTTGCAAATGGTGTACTGGCCTGCTGTATTTATCGAGCAATTAACCCAGGCTGGTTTTCGAGTACTGTGCGTTGATAATCGTGATGCAGGCAAATCCTCACGGTGCGATACACCTTATCCAAAGCCTTTCCAGCAAATCTTAGGAAAAGCGCCTGCGCAGGCCTATACACTTGAAGATATGGCGATGGATATGAGTTTGTTTTTGGAAGCGCTGAATATTGAAAAGGCACATATCGTAGGGATGTCAATGGGCGGAATGATTGGCCAGGTTCTTGCGAGTCACCACGCCAGTCAGGTCGCTTCTCTGGTTTCAATATTTTCTACCACGGGTAATCGCAAAGTAGGTCAACCTGCTGCCTCTACGTTGTGGCTAATGGCCAATGCCAAAAAGCCTTTTACAGAAGAGCAGGCCGTTGACGTATATCGGAAGACAATGGAACACATTGGTGACCCTCTGGCCCCTAATGCTGCAAATGATTGGCAGGAATATGCTTCTGCCGCATGGCTTCGCAATGGTTTCAAAGCAGAGCCCGAAGCTCGCTATCGTCAAATAGGCGCCATTTTAAAATCGGCTGACCGTAGCAGTGCTATAAAAAAGATTGCTGCTCCCACTTTGGTTATTCATGGCGATGTTGATCACATGGTACATCCCAGTGGTGGTAAAGCCACCGCCTCCAACATTGTGAATGCCAAACTAGAAGTGCTGCAGGGATTACGGCATCAGATAGATACCCAGCAGTCACCGCGCATTGCGAAGTTGATTCTTTCTCACATTCAACATTAACAGAGTCGTACGATGGATATTGTAAATGCAACGGTTGCCTTAACAGGCGCTGCCAGCGGTATAGGGCGCGAGCTCGCTATTCAACTGTCCGACGCTGGATGTCGACTGGCTTTGATAGATCGTGATGAACCTGGCTTAGTTGAAACTCAAAATCTCTGTTGTCATCCGATCAAGCATTCTTTGCATGTTGCCGATCTATCAGACATGGATCAGGTTCTCGCGCTGAAGTCTGAGTTATTACTCGAACACCCGTCAGTCGATATATTAATAAACAACGCGGGGGTTGCCCTTGGTGGTAGTTTTGAGCAGATTGACCCGCAAGATTTTGACTGGCTGATGAACATTAATTTTAACGCTGTAGTCACCCTCTCTCGCGCCTTTCTGCCTGTGTTTAGAGCGTCTGCAAAACCCGCAAAAATTGTCAATGTATCGAGCTTATACGGGTTAATTTCACCGCCCAACCAGAGTGCTTACAGTGCAAGTAAGTTTGCGGTACGGGGTTTCAGCAATGCATTACGACATGAGCTTGAAGGCTCTAATATCAGTATGCTTGTGGTTCATCCTGGTGGCGTTGCGACTGCTATATCAAAAAACGCAAAAGCCCCTGTTGGCGCTGATCCTGAAGAGGTCGCCAAGCACCGCAAGAAAATGCAAAAGCTCTTGAAATTACCACCATCTAAAGCAGCAGCAATGATTGTGGATGCTATCATTAGTGATAAACACCGGGTCATTGTTGGCGCCGACGCGAAGTTTGTGTCTGTAGTTGAAAGGCTAATGCCTGTTAAATACTGGTCATTGATCTCAAGGCTAATGGGCCGCTAAGTATTCTGTGTCTGTCCTGGGTTGTTCGGCCCAAGTATATCGTCTTCATATTTCTCTGGAATAGATAAATCTTTTATCCATTTACAACGACTAATTTAGTGTAAAAAGGGGTCTTCAGATGGTCGCTGCAGCCGCGCAACATCAAGTATCAGAATGGGTAATGCAATATTACAGTCAGCAGGCTTTATTGGTTGGAGTACCTGAAGCGAAATTAAACGCTTTGGGAGGGTGGCATAAATCCGGTAAGGCCATATCCGGTAATATGGTAGACAGTACAAAAGTAGTGAAGCTCCATAAGTTATTGCATGAATACGGGTATCAGGAAACACTCGAAATTCAAGCCACTAAAGCGCTGTTTGAGTCTGACCAGGTAAACTTTGCACTTATCAGTAATGCTAAATCAGTCGCTGCCATGCTGACGCGTTTACTTGAAGCCTGTCAGTATAACCTGTCTTATTTTCAATACAGTATTCGAACCGGTGAGACTTCGGTGAGGATCAATATTGAGTATTCTGAACAGAGCTTCGCGTTTTATTCCCCACAGTCTGTTATGTATCTTGTGGGTTACCTGATCAAGCGAATATTTCCCGAGCAGTTTGGGGAATACAGCATGCAAATCGGAGTGGTGCAATCGTCAGTGCCAGACCATGATGCTATTGCCGAATATTTTCAGATTCACTGCAATGTAGACTGCGCTTATATCGATATCCCCAAAGCGCTTTACGAACTGAAAAACCGCAGTTGGAACCCTCATGTACATGAATATCTGGAGTCGCTGTATTCAGAACACTTTCCTGATGCCAGCAAACGCAATAAGCTCATTGAAGCCGTTAAAAGCCTCATACTGCAAACCTTCGAAACGGAATATCACAAGCCATCCATCGAGCAGATATCCGGCCATCTGAATATG
Organism: Aestuariibacter sp.; assembly: GCA_017794925.1. Classification (GTDB taxonomy): domain Bacteria; phylum Pseudomonadota; class Gammaproteobacteria; order Enterobacterales; family Alteromonadaceae; genus Alteromonas. Next base: position 918,482 of record CP051238.1, read on the forward strand.
AGCCGCTCAACACTGTACCGCAATTTGTCTGATAGCAATGTGACCTTCAAAGAACTGGTGGAACTCCAACGCAAGGAATTTGCCGCTAAATATGTTAAGGACCCCCAGAAATCACTCACGGAAATAAGCGAAATACTGGGTTATTCGAGTATTTCTGCGTTTACCCGTGCGTTCAAACGCTGGTTTAGTGTCTCTCCCTCTGCCTGGCGGAGTTGATTCTCAGTCTCACTAGCCATTCACAATTTTTTGATTTAATTAACAAATTCTAATTTTTCTCACTGCCAACGCAAAGTTGAATCCAAATGATCACTTTTTGATGCTGAATGACAAGCAGCATTACCCGCAATATTTAGAATCGTCCCACCTGAGTAACAATTTATTAACTAATCGATTAACACTGCAGAGTTAGCCCTACCCGGCAGGTAAGTCGATTAGTTTTACTTCGTTAAACCTGTTGGTTTAGGTGAGATAAAACACTATGCAAAAACATGTCAAAAAACTAAAAGCGGTTGCCTTAGCGGTTTCTGCGGCAACTGTGTTAAGCGGTTGTGGTGGAGGTGCTGATAAGCCATCAACGGCATCGAGCACAATCACTCCACAAGTCTATGAAGCCATGCCTGGCTTTTTGGTCTCAATGGAAGATGCAGACGCAAGAGCCGAAACTATCTTAAAACAGATGACGCTTGAGCAAAAAATTCAACTGGTTCACGGCACAGGAATGTCGACGCTTTATACCGGTTACATTGGCGTAGGCTATACCGCCCCAACCGGTGCCTACGCTGGTGTTGCCGGGTTTGTTCCGGGTATCCCGGAGCTGGGAATTCCAGACAACCAAATCGTGGACTCGGGCAGCGCGCCCTACATTGACGGTAAGAAAACCACCGCACTGCCTGCCGGTATTGCCATGGCTGCGTCCTGGGACCGTGATGTGGTAAAACAATTTGGTGCACGAATTTCAAAAGAAGCCAGAACGCTGGGTCTTTCAACCACCCTGGGTGGCGGTATTAACCTGGCTAGAGATATGCGTGCCGGACGTAACTTTGAATACATGGGGGAAGACCCGATTCTGGCCGGTGAACTGGGCGCAGCCCGTATCATTGGCGGTCAGGAACAACATGTGATGGGCACCATCAAGCACTATGCCTTTAACTATGCTGAAACCAACCGTTTGGTGCAGGACATGGTGATTGATGAGCAGACCATGCGTGAAACCGAGATGCTGTCTTATGAGATTGTTATCGAGAAGAGCCATCCTGCCTATGTAATGTGTGCCTATAACCGTGTTAACGGCAGTTACGCCTGTGAAAGTGAATACCTGTTGGGTGTCCTGAAAGACGAATGGGGCTATCAGGGCATGGTTATTTCTGACTGGGGTGCAACCCACAGCACCGTAGAATCTGCCAATGCCGGTCTGGATGAAGAACAGCCGGGTATGGAAGACGATGAAACCCTCATTCCACCGTTCTTGAGTATCCTTCTACCAGATCCATACTTCACTTCTGAGCTCGCACAAGCTGTGATTGATGGCGACGTGCCTATGAGTCGCCTGGATGACATGGTTAAACGTAAACTGCGCATGATGATTGGTATCGGCCTGATGGACGATCCGGTGAATGCCCCGCAGGAAGTTGACCAGGTTGCCGGAAGAAGTGACGCCTATGAGATTGCTGCTTCTACTGTTGTACTTATGCGTAACGAAGTGCCTGAGAATGAAACGCAACCCATCTTACCGCTGACCGATTTAGCCGGTAAGAAAGTAGCTGTTATTGGCATGTATGCTGACAAAGGGATGGTCACCGGCGGTGGTTCAGCCGGTGTAAAACCGCTAACAGAGAACAAGGTGCTCGACTGTAAATTATCGCCAGCCGGTGGGTTTGCCAGCTGTCCGATTTTTGTTGGTGACGCGCCAATTAACGCCCTGCGTGAGAATTACCCGGACGCTGAATTTACCTACTATAGCGGTAAAGATCTGGAAGAGGCGAAAGCCGCTGCAGCAGAGTCTGATCTTGCCATTGTATTTGGCGTGAAGTGGGGAACGGAGATCACCGATAACACCACTATTCATCTGAATTCTCCGGAAGATACCAGTGCCACAACCGGTGTGTTTGTTTACAACCAGGATGAGCTGATCAGTGCCGTTGCAGAAGCGGCGCCTAAAACCATTGCTGTACTGGAAATCGGTACGGGTATTGCGATGCCCTGGAAAGAAGACGTCGATGCTATTGTGAACATGTGGTACCCGGGCGTAATGGGTGCACAGGTATTAGCGGATGTTATCAATGGTACCATCAACCCGTCCGGTAAACTGCCAGTGACCTTCGTTAAAAGCTTTGCTGACCAGGTAAACCCTGCTGGCATTATCGATTTATCCGAAGTTGCCAGTCAGGCCTTAGGTGTGCCATTACCCATGTTCCCGGCTTCACTTGAACCAATGATTCGCCCTGCGTTAGGTGAAGAGACGTACGACTACATCATTTCCACACCCTATACCGAGCAACTGATGCATAACGGCTATAAGTGGTGTGATGTGAATAACATCGAGCCTGAATTCCACTTTGGTTTTGGTTTGTCCTATACCACCTTCGACTACACCGCGCCTGCAGCAACCGTTGCGGCCAGTGGCGATGTCACTGTGACCTTTGAACTGGAAAACACGGGTTCAGTCACGGGCCAGGAAGTTGCCCAGGTGTACGTCAACCTGCCTGACAATGTACCCGGCTTACCGCAGCCGCCTAAAAAGCTGGTGGGTTGGGAAAAAGTCGAGCTTGAAGCCGGTGAGCGCAAAACTATCGCTATTACCATCCCGCGCAAATACCTAAGCGTGTGGGATATCGATGCTGACGAATGGGTATTAACTAACGGTACCTACGAGCTCTACATCAATGACTCCGCTGACCTTAGCTCGCCAAACATGCTGAGCACCAGTGTCGACATCGCATTTTAACCAATTTTGAGAATTTAGCGGGCAGCCAAGCTGCCCGGCAATCACTTGGAAGAACCATTATGAAAATGAATAAATCACTACTTGCTTTAACCGTTGCCTTCACCACTTTCAGTCAGGCGAATGCTGCAGACACCACCGTTATTAAAGCGCTGGATACAAACATTGAAATTACGCCTTACGCTCGCGTTGTAGCAGGGCTTGAGCAGGTCAATAACTCCTTTGACGCCGGTGTGACTGGTAACCGTACACAGGCTGAATTTAACCAGTGGGGCATTTCCTATTTTGGTATGAACGCTAAGGTAGCCTTGACCGGCGGATGGTCTGCCGTGGCCAATCTGGAAAGTGGTTTTGGTACGAATACCGGTGAGTTAAGCATTCCGGATACGCTGTTTGACCGCGCTTCGAACGCGGGTTTACAGCATGATAGCTATGGACAGTTAACCATTGGTACTCATCTGGTAATCAATCAGGATATTGCCGATATCGACCCAATGACACTTCAACTATACGGTATCAACACATTGGTCAATGGTGCTAACGAAGGGACCGCTGAGAACTCAGTACTGTATCGCTCACCGGAATGGAACGGTTTCAGCGTCGGCCTGATGCGTGAATTTGGCGCGATTAGTGGTTACAGCGATCGTTCAAGCGGCACTGGTATCTCGTTGGCGTATCATTCTGATGATCTAACGGTGCGAGCGATTCACCAGAGTCGTAAGGACGAATTTGGCCGCTATTCCGGTGGTAAATACTATGGAATGGGAAGCTTCTCTCAGTGGATCTACGTTAAAACCTACACCCTGGGAGCTGCGTACGACTTTGGCGATCTGACTGCCTATGCAGGCTATGAGTATGTTGAAGCGCCTGAGTCAGGTTTCACCATTCAGGGCGTTACGGATGATGAAGCGTCCATGGCCTGGTTAGGTGTGAATTACCAACTCACCGAAAAAACCGAATTGCTGGCTGCATGGTACAGTAATGAAATGGACTACAGCCAAAAAGAAAGTGACCTGGTTACTCTGGGCGTGAACTACTACTGGACGCCGGCAGTAACCGTTTATGCAACCGTTGGTTATGTGTCAAATAATGAAGCGCCTGCTGAGTTAACCAATACTGTTGGCAATAACAGCCATGCCCTGAATTACCTGGAACAGGCTTGTAGTGCCATCGACGATTGTAATGGCTCGAGCCAGACCGGTGCGTACTTCGGTATCACCATTAACCTGTAAAGCGTGCCTGTAAAAATGCCGGTGTGGACGGATGTTTGCACTGGCATTTTCTTTTCAACACTTGTTTTACGAACATCATCTCATCGGAATGGGTCATGCTGCAGCTCTGCAAATTAAACCCGCTCCTGATCAAAGAGGTTAATTATGGCTGGTCATTCAACGCACCATAGCTCAGCAATGCTAACAGAATCTGGTATTCCCCGTTCTTACGGTGTCAGTTTGTATTTTCTAACGATGTTGTTTTTCATATGGGGATTTATTACCTGTTTGAATGACATTCTGATCCCTCACCTTAAAGCGGTTTATTCTCTTTCTTACACCGAATCCATGATGATTCAGTTTTGCTTTTTTGGGGCTTACTTCCTGATGTCTTTGCCTGCAGGTAGCCTGGTGAATAAGTGGGGCTATCAAAAAGGGATTGTGCTGGGATTATCCATTGCTTCTATTGGCTGTTTGGTTTTTATCCTGGCCTCAGTGATTAATCTGTATGCCATCTTTCTTACTGCGCTGTTTATCCTGGCCACCGGGATTACGCTTTTACAGGTTTCAGCCAATCCTTACGTCAATGTAATGGGTCCGCAAGAAACAGCGGCAAGTCGGCTTACCATGACCCAGGCTTTTAACTCCCTGGGTACAACTATCGCTCCTTTCATTGGCGCATTATTTATCTTTTCTGGTCAGGGCTCCCATGGCACAGATACAAGCAGTGATGCCTCTGCGCTAATAGGCCCTTATTTGGGTATTGCGATTACTCTGGCTCTGCTTGCATTGCTTTTTAAAGTCATTGACCTTCCGGCTATCGGACATAAAAACAACGATCTCCATCATCCATTTCTGCTACTAAAGGCACACAGAAATTTGGCCTTGGGAACGGTGGGTATTTTTCTCTATGTTGGGGCTGAAGTCTCTATTGGCAGTTTTATGATCAACTTCTTCGGTCTTGAGTCTGTCGCAGGTTTGAGCGAAGCAAACGCGGCTTCATACGTGGCGTTGTACTGGGGCGGCGCGATGGTGGGCCGTTTTATTGGTGCCTGGGTGATGCAGAAACTCGCTGCGGGCAAAGTGCTTGCGTTTAATGCCCTGATGGCTGTGGCATTACTTTTTGCAGTACTTGTGTTGGAGGGTAACCTGGCGATGTGGGCAGTGATTGCCGTTGGCATGTTCAACAGTATTATGTTCCCCACAATTTTCAGTTTGTCTTTGCATGGACTTGGGGATAAAACGGGGCAAGGGTCTGGCATTCTTTGCCTGGCGATTGTTGGTGGTGCGCTGGTGCCGCTACTGCAAGGCGTTATAGCGGATGAAGTTAGTTTGCAATCATCCTTTGTTATTCCGTTGCTGTGCTATGGGTATATAGCGTGGTTTGGCTTTTTCAACAGGGATAACAAGCAGTCTGGATAATGCTTTTTTATCTTTCGTACTTACCGATTTTATATCGTCCTCAAAGTGATAATTTAGCCCGTTTGTATATGTAAACGGGCTTTTTTCACTATTGCGACTCGTTTCTTTTCTATTCTAACGGCGTTACAACCTATACCTTTTTGTTCGATTCAGGCCAGTGAACGATAACGTTATGCAATACCCACACATCCATGTCTTTGTATGCCTGGACGTACGCTTCAGCGTCACCTTTAGGGCCGGATATAGAATATTGCAAATAAGCTTCTCCATTTGATCCTGATGTTCGAATGCTCCCCGTAACAAAGTAGCCTGCTTCAATCGGTTCGCCGATCACGTCAACAACGTCAGCATGTTGCGATATAGCCGTCAAAGATTGCCCGAAAGCTTCACCTTTCAGCATGTTGCCAATCAGGGTGAAGAACAGGGGAAAGACGACGAGCCAAAGGGCCAATCCTACGTTGCGCCATGTTTTTTGTGTTTGTTTAAAATGTTCTACATCGCGCCAGGTTCTGTTTTTCCACGCCCATTCATTGCCTTTGGCGCCGAGTATGAAAAACATAACGATATTGACCAAGGGCACAAACATTAGAAGCGCAATGTACGTACTGTTCCCGATGCCCCAAATCCAATTAAGTAAAAACGCGCCCCAATTCCAGCCTTTCACTTCCGGTGGCACTATGGATTTTTTTCCTAATCCTGAGGTGTATTGTTGTTGATCCATTGTTTTGAGTTGCTCCTGTCCTTGTCTTTACGCTTTGGCCTTAATTAAGAAATTCACAGTAACACGGCTTGCGTGGTTTTATGTAGGTTGAGGATTAAGATCCCTGATATCGCTTCGCAATTCAGGGATGACGGAATGGGAAAATTCAGGGGCGATGAAAAGGGAAATTCAAGGTTGAAGGCAAAAGGATGTAAACCAAAGAGGGGCCAGCATCGTGTCGAGGAGGTGAGGGCCAATAGATTGAGTTGCCCTCTACAACCCTTCACTGGGCAGCCAGAATTCAGCAATAAGGCCACCGTGGGGGTGGTTTCTCAAACTGATTTGTCCGCCGTGCATTTCAATAATGCGTTTAGTAATCGCCAGGCCGAGCCCTGAGCCGCCAGAACCTCGGGCAGTGTCGCCTTGGGAAAAAGGCCTGAACATAGACTCAAGACAGTCTTCCGGAATGCCCGGGCCAAAGTCACGGATAGCGCACACCACTCGGTGCTGCTTCTCATCGAAGTAACTGGTTACCTCAATTTTATTACTGCCATATCTAAACGCGTTTTCAATCAGGTTCTCCATGACCCGTTTAACCGCGACTTTGCGCAGTGGAATGGGCGGTAATGGGTTTAGCTCGGTGTGAATATGTTTGGCTTCCTGACCATCAGCCTGACTGGATGCGTTGGCCTGACGGCTGTGCACCAATTCGTTGATCAGGGCATTAAGGTTCAGGACTTCTTGTTTTTCCTGCTGTTCCTGACGGGCATATTCAATAAACTGGTCAATAATGGCGTTCATGTCTTCAATGTCGCTTACAATGCCTTCTTTTATCCAGTCCTGATCATCCGGCAGCATTTCCGTTGCCAGGCGAATGCGGGTAAGCGGCGTACGCAAATCATGGGAAATGCCAGCAGTCATCACCATACGGTCGTGTTCTAACTGTTTAATACCCTGATTCATGCGGTTGAATGCCCTGGTAACTTCAATCATCTCGCTGCTGCCTTCTTCAGGCAGAGGCGGTGGAAACTGCCCGCGACCAACCTTCATTGCCGCGCGTTGCAAGGCACTTAGCGGACGGTTCAAACGAAGCACAAACAACCAGCCGCCGCCAACACTTAAAATACCGATCAACAGTAAATACAGCGTGAGTGGGAAGATATTGGCGTCACTGAGTCCGTAAACCGGCATGCGGATCCACATGTCTGGCAGGCTTTCAATATTCAGCCACACGTAATAAGGTGTGTGTTGCTCCGTGAGTAGCGGCGTACTAATGCGTACTTCCGCCTTTTCACCTAACTGCTGGCTGACCTGATCAGACATAAATTTGTAGAAGGTGGCCTGGCCCAGTTCTTCTGTTTGCGCTTGCTGAAAGCTGAAAAACTCAATGCCTGTGTTGGCACTGAGCTTATCGATGTAGCCTGGATCGGTTACCAGTGCACGCTGGGTTTTCAAAGTCGCTGCCTGAGTTGCGATCAGGCTGTTGATTTGTTCGTAACTAGGGCGAATAAAATACAGGGTAACCGACAGGTACGAGACTACCTGGTTGATTAGCAGCAATACGCCAATCAACATCACGGTTTGCCCGAAGGCGCTTTTAGGAAGTAGTCTCACTAGGTAGGTAACTTATACCGCTTCGCCATCGGGCACAAAAACGTAACCCAGGCCCCACACTGTTTGAATATAGCGAGGGCTGGCCGGATCTTTTTCCAGCATGCGGCGAAGGCGAGATACCTGTACATCGATGCTGCGTTCCAGGGCACTGTAATCGCGGCCGCGTGCCAGATTCATCAGTTTGTCGCGAGATAATGGTTCGCGTGGGTGAGTAACCAGCGACTTCAAGACGGCAAACTCGCCACTGGTTAATGATAATGGCTTGCCATCTGCGGTCATTTCCCGGGTAGCCAGATTTAGGCGATATTCGCCAAACTCAACGATCTGCTCTTCCATCGATGGCGCGCCCGGTGCCTCAACGGTTTGGCGACGCAAAACCGCTCGTGCTCTGGCTAATAATTCGCGAGGATTGAAAGGCTTAGGCAGGTAATCGTCGGCACCCATTTCAAGACCGATGATGCGGTCGACTTCGTCGCCTTTAGCGGTCAGCATGATGATAGGCATTTTGCTCTCGGCCTGTCGTAAGCGTCGGCAAATGGACAAACCGTCTTCGCCAGGCAACATGAGGTCTAGTACCATCAGGTGAAAATTCTCACGCTCTAACAGACGATCCATCTGTTCCGAGTTGGCGGCACTGCGAACCTGAAATCCCTGTTCAACCAAATAGCGTTCTAACAAACTGCGCAAACGCATGTCGTCGTCGACAACCAATATTTTTGATGTTTCCTGACCCATTGCCGGCCCCAATCACATAAGTACTCTATGCAACTATAACCCTAAGTGAGCAAAGACAAAAGTGCCCAAATGTTTCTGTGAAATGTGGATTGTTACAAAGCGTGTCAGCTTATTGGCATGATATAGGTAGCAACGCCGTACACCAGGGCGTAACCTAAAGAGTACGCTATCAATAACAATAGGAAGTATTTTCCATAACGCGCAAAGCTCAAGCCTTGCACTTTACTCATAGCCACAATACCCGCAGCCGAGCCGATGATCAGCAGGGAACCGCCCACCCCCACCGCATAGGTCAGCAGCATCCATTCGCTCACGGTCATGGTGATATTGGCTTTCAGCAATGCGGCGGTCAGCGGCACGTTATCAATCAATGCTGACAATGCGCCCATAATGTAGTTGGCCACCGTAGGCGGAAACATGTCGTAAAGATAAAGCAAGGAATGTAATGCTTCGATGTGCTCTAGCATGCCGACTAACAACAATACGCCAAGGAAGAACAGCAAGGTGTCGAATTCGATGTAGCGAATATAGTCGAGGATCGGGTCCTGGTCGTCGTCATCACCCAGTGAATTCGCCACAAGAAACATAATGGCCATGCCTGCCAAAAAGCTAAGCATAGGGGGAATGGCAAACAGTACGTTGAGGATCAGGGTAAACAGGATAGTTGCCAGGAAGATACCGGCAATCACATAATCGATGCGACTGGTGTCGTGTTGAGTTTTGCGAATTTTAACCACACCGCTCATGCCGGTACTCAACAATGTAGCCAGCAGCATGACAGCCAAAAACGAGGGCACCAGTAACCAGAACAGCTGCGTAATGGTGACTTTGTGCTGCATAAAAATCATCAGCGTGGTGACATCGCCGGTAATTAGCGAGACACCGCCAGAGTTGACCGAAAAGACCACCAATACAGCAAAACGCAATGTTTGATTAAGCGGTAAGCCCAGAGACAGCACCATGGCAATCGATACCAGAGTAGCAGTAATGTTGTCAGCCAGTGACGAGAAGCAAAAGCTGAACACGGCGGTAATAAACATCAGCTTTTTTAGTGAAATCTGTGTCGGCATGACCAGATTGAGCATGTTGGCTATTAGCCCTTTGCGGTTCAGATAGGCCACAAAGGTCATGGCGGCCACCAGGAAAAGCCACAGCGTCGATATTTCCGTTATGTTATGTAGCAGCCCTTCGTTAATTTGTTCGGTCTGTTCGGGACTTCCCGATGTCATGAACAATAACATCCAGGCCAGAGTACCAAAAAATAAGGTGATTTTTGCTTTGTTGACGTGCAACACTTCTTCAAACATGACACCCAAAAGGGCCAAAGCGGCGAGGAGAATGAGGACAATATCGAGCATAACGGAAGCGCCAATGGAACAGTGCCGGTATTGTATGAATACAGCCTGCTGAGTAAAGCAAAAACACGCCCTTTTGAGCGTGTTTTGAGGTATATCTGTTATTGATTCAGAAAATGCGAGACTTTGGTCTTAATACTTAAGAAAGCTAATGTAATCAGTGTGTTAATAGGGTGGTTGAATTGTTACTGAACCCAGTCCATTTGATAGCCACGCTTCTGTTTGCGCTTCATTAAATCTTCGATTAATGGGGTTAATATTAACTCCATGGCCAGACCCATTTTGCCGCCCGGTACAACCAGCGTGTTAATGCGTGACATAAACGAGCCGTCGATCATTTGCAGTAAATACGGGAAGTTCACGTTCTTCATTTCGCGGCGGAACCGCACAACCACAAAACTTTCGTCCTGGGTGGGAATTTCACGCGCACTGAAAGGGTTTGATGTATCAACCGTGGGTACACGCTGAAAGTTGACGTGAGTACGCGAGAATTGTGGTGTGATGTAATGGAAATAGTCGTCCAGGCCACGCACGATGCTACTCATTACGGCTTCACGCGAGTGCCCACGGTCGGTGGTGTCCCGCACAATCTTTTGAATCCACTCCAGGTTTACAATCGGCACCATGCCTACCAGCAGGTCAACGTGCTTCGCTACATCGATGTCTTCGGTTTTTACGCCACCGTGTAATCCCTCGTAGAACAGTAGATCTGTTGTGGCAGGCAATTCCTGCCAGGGGGTGAACGTACCTGGCATTTGATTGAATGGCACTGCGTCATCAAATGTGTGTAAATACTGACGAAATTTGCCCGTGCCATCGTCACCGTATTGCTGAAACAGGGTTTCTAATAATGCAAAATCATTCGCTTTAGGGCCAAAGTAACTAATATGACGACCCTGCTCCTGGGCTTTGCGAATTTCCACTTCCATTTCAGGACGCGTAAAGCGGTGAAAGCTGTCTCCGCCCACATAGGCAGCATCAATACTCAGATTGCGAAAAATGTGTCGAATGGCATTGGTGGTGGTAGTGGTACCCGCACCGGAAGAACCTGTTATCGCTATAATGGGATGTTTAACCGACATGACAATTCTTTGTTAATTGGACGCACTGCGACCTTGATGAAAATAAGGGAGCGCTGTCTCAATGCGAGAAAACCAGACCCTAGTTATATGCTGTGCGAGCAGAATAATCAAGCGTCATCCTCTTTTGGGGCTGAGTGTGAAACCAGCGAATTGCCGCAATGCGGACAGAAGTTCATACCTTGTGAGCCTGCTGCCTGCCTGGTATTCTCGACGGCTAAGTCGATCAGCAGATTGGCCTGTTCATCGTCTAAATCCAGTGCTTCGCGCAGCTGGTTTAAGCGTCCCAACTCGTGCGGTGTCAGGCTGCCGTCTTCCATGACTTCTAAAACATGCTTGCGAAAGGTATCGCGACGAACCCTGCTGAGCTCTGACAGACGGGCCGCCAGAATACCGGCCGGGAGAGCAAAAATGCCCACGCCCAAAATGGTGATCACGCCTGAAAATAATTTACCTAATGGAGTAATGGGCGTGACATCACCATAGCCGACGGTGGTAAGTGTGTTAATTGCCCACCATAACGCAGCCGGAATACTACCAAAGGCGTTGGGTTGGGCGTGCTGTTCAATGTAATACATACCGGTAGCAGACAAGACCATTACAATAATCAGTACCGACACTGCGGCAAACAGCACCCGGGCTTCTTTGCGAATGACGGTGAGTAGTAAATTTACCGAACGGGAATAACGGCCAAGCTTTATTAAACGGGTTAAACGCAGCAGTCGTAAGATTCGCAAATCAATGACAAAGAACATGCCCAGATAAAATGGCAAAATGGCAAGTAAATCGATCAGCGCCATGGGGGTAAACAGGTAACGTAGCCGCTGTTGCAATGAATTGGTGTAAGGCGCCTGGCGATATATTTTGGTCTGTGGCGCATGTACACAGCTCCACACCCGGCACAGATATTCCAGGGTAAATACCCCAACCGAGAACACTTCAAACCAATACAAGGGCTCGGCCCATTGCTGATGGAAGCTGTGAACCGTCGACATCATGACTGCAAACGCATTCAGCAGAATTAGCGCTATTAATAGCAGGTCGAACACACGGCTGGGCGTATCGCCTTTTTGGGCGGGTTCCAGTATGTGGTAGAGGCGTGCTGTTGGTGAGTGCTGAGTCATAATACTTCCTGATTAAGCTATTACCTTAGCTCTCTAAGTAGCCCTAAGGCAAGGCATCAACACGCAACTCTTGATTTGTATTAATGATTGAAATAGTCAGAAGCGATCTTCAGGGGAGTTGTCGAGTTGCAGAGGGCAACGATATACAAAATTAAATGCGCTTTTTTTGTAATCTTTTCTTCAATACCAGGACTGTATACCTGAACGTATCTTTAAAAGGACTGGTATATGGACGCACTTTCGCAGTTTTTCGCAACGACCGACCCCATCTTGTTAACCGTCGTGGGCGCGTTGGTAATACTTACGTGGTTTCTCCCCGCGTTAGTGGCATTGGTGTTTAATCGAAAACAATTTAAATTAATTCTCCTTGCCTGTGTACCAGCGGGCTTTTCCCTTATCGCGTGGTCTGGCGTAATGGTATGGGCGTTAACGGGGAATATGGTTAACCGGTTCCGTAAGAAGGCTGTCGAACCGGTTTAGGCTGCTGTTTGGCAGGTATGCGTTGGTTTGCTTACCTGCCTTATTGGTTGTTAGAAACGGTAGCTGGTTGTTAGCGTTACCGTTGCCAGGCCGTCGTCATCCCCGCCTATGCGAGCACCGGCGCCAACCTGCAATGAAAAGTTGCGTGTAAACCAGTAATCCAATGTGAGCTCTGCGACATCACCTTCTTCATAACGGTAATCCGATTCGTCTTCTTTCATCAGGTAGGTAAGGTTCAGACTTACATCCTGATTAAAGAAGTACCTCGCATCCACTGTGGTGCGAAGTGAGCCGGAAAAGATCACTTCAGCGCCAATATCCCAGCCGCTGCCATCGGTAATATTGGTGTAGCGGGTGAACGCTTTCAGGTTATTGCGATTTATCGAGTATGTACCATCGTATAAATAGACCTCACCATTGAAATAGATGTCGTTGTACTCCCTGTATTGATAATAATTGCCCACCCCTACCTGCCATTCTGGAGAGATGAAATAGCCCACATCGATGTCGGCAGTTGCATAGGTTGTGGTGATTGTTCTGTCGTAGTCAACGTAACGTAAATCCGCGTTAACCACCCATTTGTCATCAATAAACCACTCGCCGCCAGCCTGGTAAAAGTCATAAATATCGGTGGTGAAGTAGCGTCCGTAGGCGCTGTTGATTTTGTTCAGGTAGGGCGAAATCAGGTGAGGCTGATTCTCTGTAGGGACATCACTGAAGTAGCGTTTGTATTGCAAGCCGATAAACGGCGAGGTGTAATCCTGTAAGTCGCCAATACCGAAAGTCACTTCGTTTTGCGCAGCGACACTGGATAAAGACAAGAGTAAGGGGCTACTGAATAAGAGCGTTTTTAATCGCATAACCATTCCTTGTTTAAAGACTAACTGATACAGGAAAGCTGATACCTCAGTTACGACTGCAGCAATCCATGCCAAATATATATACGGTAATAAGTCCTTGTTCCTAAGCTAAAAGTTCCAAATGTAAAAAAATTATCTTGCAACTTTAGTTGTAAAGGAATGTATCCAAAGAACGTGTGAGAGTGGGGATATAGAGTCGCCAACCCTATAAAATAACAGGGTTGGCGTAGATGAATATAATATCTAGCTGTTTTCGCGTGCGATAGCGCGATAAGCAATGTCGTTGCGGTAGTATACGTCTTCCCAGTCAATCGCCTTGGTTAACACATAGGCTTGTTGTTGGGCTTCGGTTACGCTGTTCCCTAATGCAGTAGCGCACAAAACACGTCCGCCGCTGGTTACAACGTCGTCACCGTTTAATGCAGTGCCGGCGTGGAATACTTTACCGTCAAGTTTGGCGGCGTCATCCAGACCGTTGATGACTTTGCCTTTGGCATAATCACCCGGGTAACCACCTGCGGCCAACACCACGCCAACAGATGCACGTGGGTCAAAGTCGATGTGTGTACCGGCCAATTCGCCTTTACAGGCTTTCAGGCACAGTGCGACCAGATCAGATTGTAAACGCAACATGATTGGCTGAGTTTCCGGATCGCCAAAGCGGCAGTTGTACTCAATTACCTTAGGCGTGCCGTCTTCCATGATCATCAGACCTGCATACAAGAAGCCCACATAGGGGTAGCCTTCTTCAGCCATACCGGCAACGGTAGGATTGATGACTTCGTTCATCACTCGCTGGTGGATTTCAGCAGTGACTACCGGGGCAGGTGAGTATGCGCCCATGCCGCCGGTGTTGGGGCCAGAGTCGCCGTCGCCGGCACGCTTGTGATCCTGGCTGGTTGCGAAGGCCGCTACGTCTTTACCGTCTACCATGACGATGAAAGAGGCTTCTTCGCCGTCCAGGAACTCTTCAATAACGACTCGGCTGCCTGCGTCGCCAAAGGCGTTGCCTGCCAGCATATCGCGAATAGCGTCTTCGGCTTCCTGCAAGGTCATTGCGACAATCACGCCTTTACCGGCCGCCAGGCCGTCGGCTTTAACCACGATTGGCGCGCCTTTTTCACGAACGTAGGCCAAGGCCGGTTCGATCTCGGTGAAGTTTTGGTATTCAGCAGTCGGAATGTTGTGACGGGCGAGGAAGTCTTTGGTAAACGCTTTTGAGCCTTCCAGCTGCGCAGCGCCTTTGCTTGGGCCAAAGATAGTCAGACCTTCGGCCTGGAACGCATCAACCACACCAATAACCAGCGGCGCTTCAGGGCCGACAATGGTTAAATCAATCTGGTTGTCTTTGGCAAACGCGACCAAAGCGCTTACGTCAGTGGCAGAGATATCCACGTTAGTCAGTTTGTCTTCAATGGCTGTGCCTGCGTTACCCGGTGCCACAAAGACATCGGTTACACCGGCAGATTGAGACGCTTTCCAGGCTAACGCATGTTCGCGGCCACCGCCGCCAATCACAAGTACCTTCATTGAGTAGATTCCGTTAGTTAATCAGGTTTAACAAATTTCAGGGTCATGCGGTCACTCTCACCAATGGCCAGATAGTGGGCCTGGTTTTCTTCCCCTAAACGCAGTGATGGAGGTAATGTCCATACGCCGCGAGGGTGTGCCGCATTATCAAGTGGGTTCGCATTTACTTCGCTGCTGGCAACCAGTTTAAAACCGGCTTTTTCAGCCATTTTAATAACGTAGGATTGCTTCATGTAGCCAGAGGACTCCATAGTGTCATCGCTGGCGGTTTCCGGTAAACGGTGATCCACCACGCCCAGCATGCCGCCGGGTTTCAGTGCGTTGTAAAATGCGGTCATGGCATTCAGCACGCCGTCATCTTTGGCGGCCATATACCAGTTGTGTACGTTTCTGAACGTCAGCACGCGATCGGCTGATCCCGCTTCTGCCACCGTTAAGGCTTTAACCGGGTGAAAAGCAGTCAGTTCAATGTTGCTGTAAGGGGCGTGGTTCGCCATTTTGTCTTTGAACGCGGCCAGCGAGCGCTGGTAGTAACCCGGGCTGTCGGCATCCACAAAGAAGTGCGCAGCAACCAGCTTACCGTCGTCTTTTAACAACGGTGCCAGGATGTCGGTATACCAACCGCCGCCCGGGCTGATTTCTACTACCGTCATCGTAGGTTGAACGTCAAAGAATCGCAGAGTTTGCTGAGGGTGACGATACTCGTCACGCAGTTTTGCTTTGGCTGAACGGTGCTCGCTGGCCGCCGCATCGGCTACTGCATCAGCCTGCACGGTAAGCACAGGTGACGATAACAAACTCGCTAGTAACAACAACGCTGATTTACGCATGGGATTTCCTTTCTGTCGTGATTATGCCGTTAGCCTAACACAGAATATTAACATTCGTGATGTCAGGCTAACGCAAATCATCGCTTAGTGGCGGAAATGACGCATGCCAGTAAATACCATCGCAATGCCGTGCTCGTCAGCTGCGGCAATCACCTCGTCGTCGCGCATTGAGCCGCCTGGCTGGATAACGGCTTTAATACCCGCTTCAGCAGCGGCATCAATACCGTCACGGAATGGGAAGAAAGCGTCAGAGGCCATAACAGAACCCGCTACTTCCAGGCCTTCGTCTGCGGCTTTAATACCGGCGATCTTCGCTGAGTAAACGCGGCTCATCTGGCCTGCGCCCACGCCAATAGTCATACTGTCTTTGCAGTACACAATAGCGTTAGATTTCACGTATTTCGCTACTTTCCAGCAGAACATCAGATCGCGCAGTTGCGCTTCGGTAGGCTGAACTTTCGTCACCACCTGCAGGTCTTCCATGTCGACCATGCCGAAGTCGCGTTCTTGCACCAGCAAGCCGCCATTAACGCGTTTGAAGTCGTAGCCGTCAGTCAGCTGGCCCTGCCAGTCGCCGCAAGCAAGCAGACGTACGTTTTTCTTGGTTGCGACAATCTCAGCCGCCTGATCAGAGACGCTTGGTGCAATGATCACTTCCACAAACTGACGGTCAATAATGGCTTGGGCAGTCGTGGCATCCAGCTCACGGTTAAATGCGATAATGCCGCCGAACGCTGACGTGGGGTCAGTTTTGAATGCGCGATCGTATGCTTCCAGGATGTTTTCACCCAGCGCTACACCACATGGGTTGGCGTGCTTAACAATTACACAGGCCGGTTCAACGAATTCTTTTACGCACTCAAGGGCGGCGTCAGTATCGGCAATATTGTTGAACGACAGTTCTTTACCGTTTAACTGGGTAGCAGTAGCAACAGACGCTTCCTGTACGTTGTTTTCAACATAAAACGCCGCAGACTGGTGGCTGTTTTCGCCATAACGCAGGTCTTGTTTCTTGGTCATTTGGACGTTGTAAGTGCGCGGGAACTCACTGTGATCGTGGCCGCAGTCTTCTGCACAATCGGTTGATTCAAGACGTGCACCGAAGTAGTTGGCAATCATGCCGTCGTACTCAGCAGTGTGCTCAAAGGCTTTAATCGCCAGGTCGAAACGGGTGTTGTAGGTCAGAGAGCCCGCATTGCTTTCCATTTCTGACAGTACGCGAGCGTAGTCGCCTGCGTTCACAACAATGGTCACGTCTTTGTGGTTTTTCGCTGCTGCACGTACCATCGTCGGACCGCCGATATCGATATTCTCGATGGCGTCTTCCAGCGTACAATCTTCTTTAGCAACCGTAGCCGCAAACGGATACAGGTTAACGGCGACCAGGTCGATAGGGCCGATGTTGTTTTCAGCCATAACCGCTTCGTCGGTGCCGCGGCGTGCCAGAATACCACCGTGGATTTTCGGGTGAAGGGTTTTCACGCGTCCATCCATGATTTCCGGGTGACCGGTGTAGTTTGATACTTCAATAACAGGCAGGCCCTGTTCGGCCAGCAGTTTGGCGGTGCCGCCAGTAGACAACAGTTCTACGCCTGCATCGTGAAGAGCTTTGGCGAACTCAACAATGCCGGTCTTGTCTGACACACTTAACAGTGCGCGTTTAATCGGTTTTGGTGTATCCATAGTGGTATCTTGCTTCGACGGAGGTTAATCAAAAGGGTTGTTCTGTTGCCTGACATCTATCCTTGTAGATAACGCAGTAAGTGTAATAAACCGCCAGGACTTTGGCTCACTGCGTGAAAACAAAAAGAGCACCAGAAGGTGCTCTTTGTTGGGCTAAGCCCAGTGCAGTCTTAGTTCATACCATACTGCTTTAATTTCTTGCGCAGCGTGCCACGGTTGATGCCCATCATGATGGCAGCGCGAGTCTGGTTACCGCGGGTGAAAGTCATAACTTCTTCCAATAAAGGGGCTTCGACTTCCGCTAACACCAATTCATACAGATTGTCGATGTTAGTGTTGTCCAGTTGCTTCAGGTACTTATTTACCGCTTGCTTAACTGAATCGCGCAGAGGCTTTTGTGCCTGAGTTTGCGATGGTGTTGTTACTGTAGTAGTAAAAGGAGAAGTTACATTTTGATCGAACATAATACTTTCTTGCTCTTTTGTTAATCAGTCTTAAGCTGCCGGGGAGATCTGTCGGCTCTCACCAGATTGCAGCGCGCTAAAATAGTCGTCTACGGCACTAAGCTGTTCACAGGCCAGCTCCAGTGCATTAAACGTTTTGCGGAATTGACGTTCCTTATCGTGTTCCGATAAATACCACCCCACGTGTTTGCGGGCGATACGGACACCTTGTTCATCACCATAAAAATCATGAACAGCTGCCACGTGTTCCTTTAATACCGCATGTTGCTCCTGCAACGACGGCGGTGCCAGGAGGTCACCGGTTTTCAGATAGTGGTCAACTTCTCTGAAAATCCATGGATTGCCTTGTGCACCACGGCCAATCATCAATGCATCGGCCCCGGTATAGTCCAGTACGTCCCTGGCTTTTTGTGGTGAAGTAATGTCGCCATTGGCAACAACCGGAATAGACACAGCCTGCTTAATTGCGCGGATCGTGTTGTATTCGGCTTCACCTTTATACATACAGGCTCTGGTGCGTCCATGTACGGCCAGAGACTGAATGCCGTTTTCTTGTGCAATGCGAGCTATTAAGACCCCATTGCGGTTATCTGTGTTCCATCCGGTTCTTATTTTTAATGTAACCGGTACATCCACGGCATTAACAACGGCCTTAACAATCGACTCGACTAGTTCCGGATACTGTAAAAGTGCCGAACCAGCGTGTTTCTTGTTTACCTTTTTGGCCGGGCACCCCATGTTGATATCGATGATTTGTGCACCGTTATCGACATTGAGTCGGGCTGCGTCAGCCATTAATTCAGGATCAGCACCGGCAATTTGTACCGAGCGAACGCCTGTTTCACCGCTGTGATCCATGCGTAACATAGATTTGGCGGTATGCCATACCCGTGGATTACTGCTGAGCATTTCTGATACAGCAAGTCCCGCACCCAGCTGCCGGCACAGTTGCCTGAACGGCCTGTCCGTGACACCAGCCATAGGCGCAAGCATTAAGTTGTTGTCTAGCGTGTACTGACCAATTCGCATAAATAACACTCAAACTCTGCGCAGAAAATAACCACCTGTCCGAAACGGGGCGCTAAGTGTACGCGTTTTCTTTGAGCTTGAAAAGGCTAAAAATCACACAAAATTTGTGTTCTTGGTATTGACAAAAAGATTTCGATTTTGTGTCAATGGCGTTACGGGTAGATTACACCGAACTACTTGCAATAAATTTACAGAAACTTAAAGATTAACACTGTCGTTGGCCTGAAACCCGCGCCCACTCTTGATCCGTCACGCTGTCGTCCAGCCTGAAATCGCGACCGTACGCGGCTTCTATGCGGGGGATTTGTTCGGCTAGAATGCCTGACAGTACTAATAGGCCGCCAGGCTTACAGTAGCCAGTAATGACATCCTGTAATTCGATAAGTGGTCCGGAAAGAATGTTGGCCATGACCATATCAGCTTGCATTGCTGGTTGGTTTTCAGGCAAATATACCGACAACCGATCGTCTACCTGATTGCGCTGAGCATTATCCATGGACGCTTGCAAAGCCTGAGGGTCAATATCGATACCAATGACCTTTTTTGCGCCCAGTTTTAGTGCGGCAATAGCCAGGATGCCTGAACCGCACCCAAAGTCGACGATGGTTTTGCCTTCAACATTGATACCGTCGAGCCAACGCAGACACATCGCGGTAGTGGGGTGCGTACCGGTGCCAAATGCCAGGCCTGGATCAAGCAATACGTTCACTGCATTTGGATCCGGCGCATCCCGCCAGCTTGGGCAGATCCATAACCGGTTGCCAAACTGCATTGGATGGAAGTTATCCATCCATTCGCGCTCCCAGTCCTTGTCTTCCAGTGGCTCAAGACGATATTTAAAACCCTCACCCAGGATCCGGGCTTTTTCAAGACGTTTAATAATGGCGGGCATATCGTCACTGGCATCATACAGCCCGACGACTTGGGTATCTGGCCATAACATTACCTCACCCGGCTTAGGTTCGTACATTGGCGTATCTTTGGCGTCTACAAAAGTGACTGCCTGAGCGCCATTGGCACTCAGCATGTTGCCAACCTGTTCAGCCAGTTCCGCAGAGGTATCGATTCTAAGTTGTAGCCAGGGCATGGGTGTCTCGTTTGCAAAATTTGCCGCAAGTTTACCAGTAAAGCGGATGGTGCCCAACACGCAATACACTCGCGAGAAGATGGTATATGATGAATACAGGGCGATTGAGGAAAATGACGATGAAAAACAAGGGAATTATCTTTTTGCTGGTGGGTTTGCTCATGTCTTGCGCATCGCCGACACCACCTCAGGTTGATGAGCAGTGGCTGGATGCAACGGCAACAGAACAGTTGTCTGCTATGGAGCAAGGGCTGCTAACGTCCGAAACGCTTTTAAAGGGTTATCTGGAGCGAATTGAACGTTTGGATAAACAGGGGCCAACAATAAACAGTGTGTTGTCGCTGAACCCGAATGCCCTTTCAGAAGCACAGGCCCTGGATGCGATGCGAGCCAATGGCGAAATTAAAGGGCCATTACACGGCTTAGTGGTATTGCTGAAAGACAATATTGAGTCAAAAGAGCTCCCCACTACAGCCGGTTCCCTTGCCTTTGTTAATAACCACACTTACCGTGATTCGCCTTTGGCGGCTAATTTACGTAACGCTGGCGCAATTATCTTGGGCAAAACAAATTTATCAGAATGGGCAAACTTTCGTTCTGAGGATTCCTCCAGTGGTTGGAGTGCGGTAGGCGGGCTGACCCGGAATCCGCATATGCTTAATCGCAGTGCTTGTGGTTCGTCATCGGGATCAGGCGCCGCTATTGCCGCTGGGTTTGCATCGTTGGCGGTGGGGACAGAAACCAACGGATCGATTATTTGCCCGTCGTCTATGAATGGAATTGTGGGTTTTAAGCCAACAGTAGGCCTGGTCTCTCGTCGTCATATCGTACCTATTTCTCACACCCAGGATACAGCAGGCCCCATGGCAAAAAGTGTGGAAGATGCCGCTTTAATGGTATCGGTTATGGCCAGTACTGACGCTCAGGATGACGCAACTTTGAGTGACGCCCGTCCTGAGGCAAGTGAGCTAGCTAATAGCACCATTAACCTGGCTGGGCTACGTATAGGCGTAGTCAGATGGCGTCAGGGAGAAGACAAAGACATTCTGGCACTGTTCGACACTAAACTTGACGCGCTAAGGGCGGCGGGTGCAGAACTGGTGGAAATAAGTGAGCACTCGCAACCAGATGACTTTTGGAAGCAGTCTTATTTTGTGCTGCTGGCTGAATTTAAAACATCGCTAAATCAGTACATACTTTCAAGTCCGGCATCGCTGCCAGTGTCTAATTTGTCAGAATTGATCGGCTTTAATGAGGCATCCAAGCGCGAGATGGCATTATTCGACCAATCTATCTTTATATTGTCAGAGGAAACACAGGGCACAGACGATGCGCGTTATGCAACGGCATTGAATACGGTAAGAGCGGCCACACGGAGCAACGGTATTGATAAGATGCTGGCTCAACATAACGTCGACATACTGATTGCGCCTTCAAATAACCCTGCTTTTATGATTGATGCGGTATATGGCGATCACTCACCAAAAGGGTTTATCGGTATTGGTTACATGGCCGCCATTGCGGGCTATCCGCATCTCACAGTGCCAATGGGTGCAGTGCGGGATTTACCGGTTGGACTTAGCGTTATTGGTGGGCAATGGGACGATGCGAAGGTGTTGGGAGTGGGTAAAGCAATACAGGCCATCGCGCCTTATCGGTTAAAGCCCGGGTTCTATCCTTCGCGATATGACGCACCGTCTTTATCGGGAGTGGCTTCACCGTACTAATACAAAAAAGCGGCATTAAATGCCGCTTTTCTCATATTTACGTATTAGCCTGGCTTTTTAACCCAGGCGCTACACCAACCATTG
Organism: Aestuariibacter sp.; assembly: GCA_017794925.1. GTDB lineage: Bacteria > Pseudomonadota > Gammaproteobacteria > Enterobacterales > Alteromonadaceae > Alteromonas. The sequence goes on from CP051238.1 coordinate 940,437, forward strand.
GTATTAACTTGTTTTCCAGGGAAGATTGCACAAGGACGCCATTCTTCCGCAGCATCGCCCTGCACATACATGCAGTTACCACATTGAGCGCCTTCGACAGTCGATTTACTGACGTACTTCAGTGCTTTTGCAGTGGCGTCATCTTCACTTAAGTGTTCCTGGGCGTTAGCGCGTAATGCAACACCGCCTAGTGTCATCCCAATCAGTGTCGTGCCTGACAGTTTAAGAAAGTCGCGACGGTTGACAGATTTCATAAAAACTTACTCCAGCATGTAAACGAGAATGATTCTTTTTTATTCAGTGCCTAAAACAACAAAACCTGCCGATGGGCAGGTTTTAGTGTGCTAAATACACCAATCAGTTCATTATTACTCTTTGACTGTTTGTACTTATACGCCCCTTTTTTGGATCTACCAAGCGCAAAACTGACAACTATTGATCTGTATTAAACAATTTAATTTGAGAAGGGGCTTTGTCGGGTTTTGCATACGCCATTTTAGCCAGAGGGTTGGCTTTATGATAAGTATCCAATCCACTCACACAGGCCAGTGACAACTGACTGATATCGACCGTACCATCGTCCTCAATCACGTTGCTGTCCAGCCAAACTTGTTCAATCCGGCCAATGACCAGCTCGGTTTGGTTGGCGTCGATACGCTGTGTATCTTCAACACGAAGCCCAACACGCATCGGGCTTTCTTTTACAAACGGCGCTGCAAAGCCTTCTTGCCAACAAGGTGTAAAGCCACACTGATCAAATTCACTTTGTTCCGGGTTGTACCTGGCTGATGTTTGGTGTGCCTGCATATACATGCTAACCGGGACAGCATTGATAGTGTAATAGCCTTGCTCTTTGATATTACCCAGTGTGTCCCGGGTGACCGTATGAGGGCGCATTATCATGCCCATGAGTGGTGGATTGGCGCCTACATGGAATACTGAAGTCACAATCGCCAGATTAGTGTGGCGATTTGCATCACAGGTGCCTATCAGGTTGGCACTTTTGTATCCTGACAGACTGTTAATGAAGTTTGCACGATAGCGTTGAGGCATGTCGTTGATAACACCTGAATCGAATAAATTAGTCACAAGGGTTCCTGGTTAATCGCGGTTATTCATTTTCTACATTGGCTTGAACAGTTAGCTCCCCGTTGTCATTGGTAATAGTGACAACGATGGGCTGGCAACATATTTGGCAATCTACAATCTGGGTTTGGTCGATGTCATACATCTGGTCAACTTCCAAATCGTTAATGGTCATGCAATAGGGACATTCGAAAGTCGTGGCGTCGGTTAAACTCATACTTCCCTCTGTTCGTATAAATAGTTAAGTAGATACGCTTAAGCATAAAGGTTGGATTGCACTACTTTGAATAAACAGAAAACCGGTAGGTGTCCCTGCTGCAACAGAACAACGTATTTGACGTTTCATCATCTAATTCCACGCAAGATGCATCGCAGACCGCACTTCAAAAAGCATTACGGGAAAGACGCGCTTGCTGCTGGTGTCATGATATGCAGGCAGTGTCACAGTGGTATTCACCGGTTCTACAATGAAATGGAACTGGCCAAACAACTGAACACTTTACCCTTGCTATTGAGCAACCCGACTCTAGCCACATACTTTGCCTGGGTAGGGCGTCAAAAAGTCAGGGTTTGTCGTCACTCATAAACTGCTGTATATTTATACATGTTAGTAGTTAGCGGACCCGACAATGCGTAAAACATTGCCAGAGCGATATTATCTGGATCACTTTCACGAATTCCTGCGCTTTTTTGATGGCGCGAACAAAGTACTGCTGACCGACGAGGCGAGTCGGTTCATTGAGCGGTTTCGGGCGCTGGATGATAACGCACAGTGCATTGTTGCCAGAGCCGCCAGTCGAAAGTATGCGGTTGTCGTGGTGAAAACCTTTTCTTACGACGAAATAATAGCGCCTATTGAAACGCTCTTTACGCTGAGAGATAACGAGTGGTTTGACAATGTGCTCACGGCCACTGCGTTCGACATTACCCAGGTCATGACAAAAAGCGATTTACTCCACTTGATGTCGGTAAACGGGTTTAAAGTGCCAGCGTCCACCGCGAAAAATGTCATTGTAGACTTGTTTAGTGATGCCTTTTCGAAAGGACACATTACAGACTGTGGTGAGTTAGATGCGCAGTATTTGTATTGTGAGTTTGATGTGGTGTTGCGGTATCTGTTGTTTTTGTATTTCGGACATACAAAAGGACGATTAAATCAGTTTTCTATGCGGGATTTGGGTGTGATGAGAACCCGGCAGGATGCCATTGTAGACTGTGCCCGCTTCGAGCATCGGGAAGCCGCGGCAAATGCATTTTACTATGCCAACGCCTTACAATATTTTAAGTCACTGGATAACGCGTTAAAGCCCGGGTTCGAGCCGGCAATCGATAAGCCGGTTTATTGCGCCATTGGTCATGACTATCGGGACAGATTGTTGTTTGCTTTAGGGCAATTCTGGCTCGCTGAGAATCATACCAAAGCACTGGGATACCTGAAGCTGGCAGGCAGTGACAATGCCAGAGAGAAATGGATAAGGGAAACCTACAAAGCCGGCGAAAAAGAAGACGCTAAGCAGGCATTGGAAGAGATCATTGACGATCCTGCCTCAGATACGTTACTTGCTTTTGCCGAGGACTTTTATCAGCGAAAATTTGGCAGTAAGCGCACATCGGTACTAACCGATATGCTTCGTGATGCCACTCAGGTTATTTCTCTGGATGAATCGTATATTCAAAGTGTTGAGAACGGTGTCGTTGCGTTTTATCACAGAGAAAATAAACAGGCCTTTCGCACGGAAAATACCCTTTGGCGAACGCTGTTTGGTTTATTTTTCTGGGACTGGTTACACGGTGAGTTTGGCTTAATCAGTGAGTTTGACCGGCGACCACAGGTTCTGCGACATAATGATTTCTACTCACGTTTTGGCGAGCAAATCGATACTCATCTGAATCATTATTGTAAGGACACTCAGACGTTAAGCCAGTATCTGCTTAAACAAGCAACCATGCATTACGGCAAGGTAAATAGCGTATTTATGTGGCGACAGGGATTACTGGATACCATTAACGTTTTCTTACGGCACGTAAATATCACGATGGTAGCCGACTTCTTGCGCATGATGACTCAGGATTACGCTAATTTACGTGACGGCTTTCCAGATATTATGGTGCTTGAAGAAGGCGAGTTGTGGTTTGAAGAAATTAAAGCGCCGGGCGATCAGCTCAGGCGTAATCAACTGGTTACCATACAACGCCTGAAGCAAGCTGGTTTTAATGTAGGTATTACCCAGGTTAACTGGTATCAGGATCCCATGCAGCCTTACGTTGTAGTCGATATTGAAACCACAGGAGGGCAGGCTCCCCATCATCGGATTACCGAAGTGGGTATGGTAAAAATAATAAACGGCGAGGAAGTCGCTCGCTGGCAAAGCCTGATTAATCCGATGCGACACATCCCTTATCGCATAACGCAATTAACCGGAATCAGCGACGACATGGTCGCTGATGCGCCGCGTTTTGAAGACGTCGCTGACGATATTCAGGCATTTACACTAGGCAGTGTTTTTGTGGCGCATAATGTTAACTTTGACTATGGTTTTATAAAGCAGGAATTTGCCAGGATCGAGCGGTCATTCCGGCGTCCAAAACTGTGTACGTGTGCCCGAATGCGACAATTTAAATCCGGATTGACGTCTTATTCGTTAAAAGCGTTAACACAACATTTTACAATTCGGTTGGATAACCACCACAGGGCCTTAGATGATGCTCTCGCCGCTGCTGAGCTGCTCAAAATTATTCAGGGAGAGTGTTGAGTAAACACTTTCCGATCGATAAATAGACGAAAATGCGAGTTATTCTTATTTGCAATATTGCGAATAATACATACTAATTACGAAAATATTAAAAAAAGTAAATTATTTTTTGATCTATTTGTATCCCCTGACCATACTAAGTATGCACTGTTGAAAGTGTGTACGCGTTCTTGCTGTTTGGCCCACAATTTGTGGGCCTTTTTTATTCCTCTGGTTTTATTTCCTGTAGTTGTGTTCACTTTTTTTAATCTTAATAACTAAAAGCTAAATTTTAGTCAAAATGACTAAAATTTGGTTTTGAATTGTTTTTGCACAATGCCATTTTGTTATCGAATTTAATTAAGTTGTTGATTTTAAATAAAAATAAAAGTTGGCATCGTCGTTGCTCTAGCTTAAGGGACTCTCCCCGTTAAATGGAAATAAAGGAAAAAACGATGAAAGCTATTGCAAAAGTATTGATGATTGTTGGTGTTAGTGTTGCTGGTATGGGTTTCGCTCAAGCAGATACTAAATTGGTTGCAGCTGACGATGTAGTAACCAGTGATATCTGTGTTGTGGCTGCTGAAGGTAGCAAAATGAAGCTGCACAAGGCAATTAAAGACGCAGGTCTGTCACGTGACTATGTGGCGAGCAATGTTCAGTGTAACGATATGCCAATTGTTGAATTTGTTGAACAATATGGTGACAACGTAGCCAGCATTAATCGCTATATTACTGGTGGCGAATACACTGGCCAGCTGATTTCGCAAGTTACTGCGAAGTAAGTTCTAGTGTTTGAGAACAGCGTCCCGCATCTCAGTCGTATGCGGGACCGTTGTTATAGACAGGTATCTATTGATTAGTACTTTCAGTATCGAATACCTGCACCGCGATTTCAGGCGCTTTGACCAGGAATACCCCTTTGTGCGGAATGTAATCGAAATCCGGCACATCAGCATCACTGGATGCTTTGGTTAAATAGACTGTCCAATATTCGACATGAGGCGTGCTGTAATCTTTGTAAAATCCCACCCCGATATATCGCTGCTCACGATAGAAATCCAACTCCCCCAGTAAGTGCTGGCGATGTGTTGTTGAATGTTTGAATGCTTTCCATACCGAATTGGGGGTGGAGTAGCCGCCGGCAATGGCTTCGACCTGATTACCCATTAATCCACTGTAGTAATGCGGTAAAGGAAATCCAATTTCACGTAATCTGCCATTCGGGCTGCCGCCTAAATTGTGCCTCACCATACCAAAATCGGCCATAGTACGGGCTTTGTCTTCTGCTGCTTGTGCTAATAGGGGATGACATACAATCTCGACGCGTTGTTGTGCTTCATCCTGCATGATCAACGCGGCCAGTTCGCGGGCAGATTGATTGAATCCACAGGCGTTGTCTACACCCTCTTTTGCATAGCCTAGTGATGATAATCCGCAGAATGCGAGACAGGCTAACCACTTTGCTGTTTTATACCGTTTCATAGCTAAAACTTCCTTTTAATGCCAACTAACAGACGCTTGTTGTTGCCAACCGCGTCTATACGTGAAAACCAGTCCATCTCTGCTATTGAGAGGCTCCCACTTAACGCTATTGAGCCACCATGGCCGGTACCTAAATAATCTTCGGTCAGTTCGGCGCGAAACCCAAACGCTTTACTAACGTACGCATAGTAAGCGTACATATCAACCGGGTACCCCTTTATCTCGAATTGAGATTCTGTGCCAAGCACAAATTTGTCCTGTGCATCATCCAGCCTGCGCACATATTCGATTAACCAGGTTTGAGAGGTATTCTGAATGTATCGCCATTCAGCTCGCGCGTAATTTCCGGCAGTGATGCGTTCCAGTCCGAATTCAATTGCATGGTGTTGCGATAAGCTCGCCGAATATTCCACCTCGAAATAGTCGAGTTCACCCGACAGCGACAAGGCTTTGGCTGGGTCAGTATTGTTTAAGCTGCCGACTACAAATTCCAGTTTGTGGGTGGGTAGTAAGCTGGTGACATAACGGACTCCCTGAATCCATCCATCTTTTGATAGGCCGGTTGCAGAAACCCGACCCTTATAGGTAGGGATGACCCCCAACTCTACTTTGCCGCCGTCAACGTTTCGTCTTATGTACAAGCGCCTGATGGCTATTTCCTGAGAATCGGACTCGCCAAATGTATTGTGGCTGGAAGCAAAATCATCCCCGGTGACGACAAAACTATTCAGGCTCCAGTCATTGTTAAAGTTAATTTGCGGGTAGTATCTTAACCGGTATTGAGCCCGATCTTCGCGATTTGACCGGTTGTCGTAACGAATTTGCACGTCAATGCGATGATCATAAGACGCGATGGCCTGAGTAGATGCAGTCGCAGTCAAACTTATAAAAAATAAAACAGGACAAAATAGCCTGAAAAAAGACCTGATCAAATTACACTACGCACGATGATTGAATGATATTGAGTGTACGTAAAGATTGCCTGTGGCGTCAAAGTGACAAGAAGAAAAAAGCCGGCAAAACTGCCGGCCAAACAAGTGGAGAAGTACCTTTGGATAAAGGTATTCAGTCGCGTCCGAGCATGGGTCACAAAATGCAATTAGCGACTGAATGGAGATTAGACTTAAGTTCAACCTCTTGGTTCAACTATATGAGCAAAAAAACAGTAATGATAATTAATATTATTAATCAAGCCGATTGGAAAAACAGAATAAAACATCCATTAGTGGAAATAGTGCAAAAAAAAGGGCTTCAATCTGAAGCCCTTCTCATTTCTTGCTACCTGAGTGCTAGCTCATTCCTAGCTTTTTCTCGAGGTAGTGAATGTTGGTGCCACCAGCATAGAAGTTTTCATCTGCCATGATGCGCTGCTGCAGAGGCACATTGGTTTTGATACCGTCTACGACTAACTCATCCAATGCATGACGCATACGTGCGATGGCTTCGTCACGGCTTTCACCGTACGTGATCAGCTTGCCGATCATGGAATCATAATACGGTGGTACGGTGTAGCCGGCATAAATATGCGAATCCCAACGCACGCCCAGACCACCCGGAGAATGGAACATACTGATTTTGCCCGGGCTGGGAATAAAGTTGTTTGGATCTTCTGCGTTGATACGGCACTCAATCGCGTGGCCGCGAATTTGAATCTGAGACTGGTCAATAGACAATGGCTGACCAGCGGCAATACGCAACTGCTCTTTCACCAGGTCTACGCCGGTAATCATTTCAGAAACCGGGTGTTCAACCTGAATACGGGTATTCATTTCAATGAAATAGAACTCACCATTTTCATACAGGAACTCAAAGGTACCTGCGCCACGATAGCCAATTTCAATACAGGCTTTACGGCAGCGATCACCAATCTTGTTGCGCATTTGCTCAGAGATACCCGGCGCTGGTGCTTCTTCAACCACTTTTTGGTGACGGCGCTGCATGGAGCAGTCGCGCTCACCTAAGTGAATAGCGTTACCCTGGCCATCAGCCAATACCTGAATTTCCACGTGACGTGGGTTTTCCAGGAATTTCTCCATGTACACTACGTCGTTACCAAACGCGGCACCGGCTTCTGCTTTCGTCGTTTCGATAGACTTGATTAATTCAGCTTCGCTGCGAACCACACGCATACCACGACCACCACCGCCACCAGCGGCTTTAACGATAATGGGATAGCCAATGCGTTTTGCGATCGATTTGTTGCGATCTTCATCCGCTGTCAGCGGACCGTCAGAGCCTGGTACGCAAGGTACGCCCGCTTTCTTCATGGCGTTGATTGCCGATACCTTATCACCCATCAGGTTAATGGTGTCAGCTTTAGGGCCAATGAAGATAAAGCCGCTTTTTTCTACCGCATCTGCAAATTCAGCATTTTCTGCCAGGAACCCGTAACCCGGGTGAATGGCAATCGCGTTGGTCACTTCTGCTGCAGCAATAATACGCGGAATGTTCAGGTAACTTTCTGTTGCCGAAGCGCCACCAATACAAATTGACTCGTCAGCCAGCAGTACGTGTTTGAGATTTCTGTCTGCCGTGGAGTGCACGGCAACCGTCTTGATCCCGAGCTCTTTGCACGCTCTCAGGATCCGCAGCGCAATTTCGCCGCGGTTAGCTATGAGTACTTTATCCATGCCTGATTACCGCTTATTCAATAATGAAAAGAGGCTGATCAAATTCTACCGCTTCCTGATTTTCTACCAGGATGGCTTTCACGACACCGGCTTTGTCAGACTCGATTTGGTTCATCATCTTCATGGCTTCAACGATACACAGAGTATCGCCAACGTTTACGCTCTGGCCTACTTGTACGAATTCTTTCGACGTTGGTGAAGAAGCGCGGTAGAACGTACCTACCATAGGCGATTTAACCGTGTGGCCAGCTGGTGCCGCAGGCTCGGCTTCCGCTGCCGGGGCAGGTGCTGCTGGAGCAACAGGCGCTGCTGGTGCAGCTACCGGGGCACTATAATGAATAGGGGCTGCAGCTTGTGAGCTACCGCGATGAATGCGAACAGACTCTTCGCCTTCAGTGATTTCCAGTTCGGCAATGCCTGATTCTTCGACCAGTTCGATCAGTTTTTTAATCTTTCTAATATCCATAATCTGTCTCTTTAGTTTTGTTTGTTCAGCATATCGACTGCCGCGTCCACAGCGAAATAATAGCCTTTGGCACCAAAGCCTACTATTACGCCCGCAGCGATATCGGAGAAATATGAATGGTGTCGGAAAGCCTCTCTTGCATGCACATTCGACAGGTGCACTTCAATGAAAGGAATACTTACACCCAGTATAGCGTCACGCAATGCTACGCTGGTGTGGGTATAGGCTGCAGGATTAATAATGATGGCATCCACGTTGCCCATTGCGCTGTGAATACGGTCAACTAATTCACCTTCGGAGTTAGACTGAAAGTGTGACAGCTCAACGTGTTTTGACTTGGCATACTCGGTTAGTGACGTCACTATCTCAGATAGCGTTGTATAGCCGTAGGTTTCTGGCTCCCGTTTCCCTAACAGGTTTAGGTTCGGGCCATTTAGTAGTAGTATTTTCATTAAACTTGCAGCAATCTTGCGTCTAATTTCGGTGTACTTGCTAGTTATACAGAAAAAGCAAATTAATTAACACCTAAAACGCGTTCAAATCCGACTTTTACTAAGTTAGTCAGCAATTATAGAGGATAATCTTAAGTTCGCAGCAAAATACTGGTCTAATCAGGGGAAATCGCCGCAAACTTGCTTTGACTAATACGCGTAGAGAGCAAGTTTGCGTTGGTTTTGTGTGGTTTAGTAGCGATTACCCTTGGCTTTAGCTCGAATTGCCTCAGTCAACGCGTTGGCAATATCAGGAATAGGTAATGATTTGTCGACGCCACCGCGTCTGACCGCTTCTTTGGGCATGCCGTACACCACGCAGCTTTGTTCATCCTGAGCAAAAGTGACCGCGCCATTATCGTGCATAGCTTGCATTCCTTCGGCACCATCTCTTCCCATCCCGGTAAGAATGACACCAAAAGCATTCTGGCCTACGGCTTTTGCCAGGCTGTGAAATAGCACATCTACTGATGGCTTATGACCACTAACCCGTTCTCCATCGGTTAGCTGAGTGCGGTAATCGGCACCATATTTAATCACACTCAAATGCTGATCTCCCGGCGCAAGATAAGCGTGGCCAGGCAGCAAACGTTCATTGTGTTGAGCTTCTTTTACCGTAAGGGCACACATGCTGTTTAACCGTTTGGCAAAGCTGCTGGTGAAACCCGGGGGCATGTGTTGCGTCATTACAATTGCCGGATAGGAAGCTGGCAGGCGTATGAGCAGGTCCTTAATTGCCTCTGTTCCACCCGTACTTGCACCAATACCCACGATTAACTCGGTACCTGTATAACTTAGTTGGGTTTGGCTTACTGCCTGGTTGGGGTTGCGCTTCGTCACCTTGGCAGTCGCAGCGGCGATAATTTTACTGGTGACGGTTTCCTGGAACGCCATAAACTTTGCCTGAACATCGATTTTGGGTTTGGGTATAAAATCGATTGCACCCAGCTCCAGAGCCAGCATCGTGGCATCTGCCCCTTTTTCTGTCAGAGTGGATATCATTACTACGGGCGTGGGTTTTGCTTTCATCAGGCGATCAAGAAAAGTGAGTCCATCTACTTTAGGCATCTCAATGTCTAACGTGATCACATCGGGATTAAATTTCTTTACCATCTCTTTCGCGGCATACGCGTCAGGGGCCGTGCCAACCAGCCTGAGCTGCGGGTGTGACGAAATGATCTGCGTCATTAGTGAACGGATCAGGGCGGAGTCATCTACAACTAATACGGATATACTCATAAGGTTTACTCAAAAAAATCGACGTCTCCCGCAATCGGACTGTCCTTAATGCGCATGCGGTATTCACTTTCACGATCAAGTATAGTGTTGTTATGCATAATTTTAATTTTTCGAACCCGCACTTCACCGGTATCGGGAAAGAAGTATACTTTCCTGGGATACGGACCTAATAGATCCCGGGCTAATATGGGTATTTTTTCGATTTTAAGATAATCCAACACAAACTCGCTGTTACGTTCTCCAACATTATTAATGGTAATGCCCTGCAGGACATTGCCTCCTCCAAACACTTTAGCTTCCAGTCGCGATTTGGACGCGCCCAGTTTTAATAATTCGTTAATTAATAATTCCATGGCAAAAGAGCCGTAGCGAGCCGATGCGTTAATGCTGTCAGCGGGAGCCATGTCGTCACTGGGCAGAAGAAAATGATTCATGCCGCCAATATTTGTCACCGGATCCCGTAAGCAAACGGAAACACAGGAGCCAAGCACGGTGACAATCATGGTCGGTTCGCGGGTGGCAAAATACTCGCCAGGGAGTATCTTTACCGCGTCGCGGTCAAAATGCCGGTCAAAATAGCGATTGGGAATGGGCTGCACCGGTAGTGTGGACAAAGCAGTCTCCTTACACGACCTGATAGATGGTTTTACCCATCGGGCGCATCAGGTGAGTCAGGTGCGAGAAGTTTTCAGAGTGTCCTGCGATGTACCACCCTTTTGGCTTAAGCAGCGCCAGCATGCGTTTTAAAATAATTTCCTGGGTAGGCTTGTCGAAATAAATCATCACATTCCGACAGAAAATGATGTCGATGCCGGGCTTCACTTTGTAATGGTTGTGCAACAGGTTTTCCTGAAAAAACTGGATATTGTTTCTCAGTTCCGGAATGACCCGGGCGTGGCCGCTATTGGCGCCTTTGCCTTTGTGAAAAAACTGCTTTCGTCTTGCCAGGCTCAGCTTCTCAACCTGCGCGATGGGATAGATACCGGCTTTGGCTTTATCGAGCATTTTACTGTCGATGTCAGAAGCCAGAATACTGATATTATGTTTCAGGCAACCACGAGCCTCAGCGCAAGTCATTGCAATCGAGTAGGGCTCTTCGCCGCTACTACAAGCGGCACACCATATGGTTAACGGGCCGCTGTGTGATTCAAGAAAGGAAGCCAATGCCTCAAAATGATGCGCCTCACGAAAGAACGACGTCAGGTTAGTGGTAAGCGCATTAATAAAGTGCTCGGTTTCTTCTTTATTGGTGTCCAGAAATGCCAGGTATTGTTGAAACGACTGGTGACCCAGCGCACGTAGCCGCCGTGAGAGACGGCTATACACCATACTGTCCTTGCTGTCGGCCAGATTAATACCGGTTAACTGACGTATTTTCTGGCGGACAGCTTCAAACTCTTTATGGCTGTATGCGAAAGGCCTGTCCATGCATTACTCCCGCAATCAGCGCTTAAAAACTCTCCCACTCATCATCTTCAGGCTTTGAGGACTGAAGAGATTTCTTGTGGTTTGAAGCCAGTGCTCTTGCAGAGACCTTGGGTTTTGCAGGTGGCGCAATACTGGGTACTGGTGCCATTTGTGCACTTTCCTGAACATGACCTAATTCAAAGAAATTCACTCTGGAGATAAGCTGTGCTGCCTGAGAACTCATGCTCTCTGCAGCTGCCGCGGCTTCTTCTACCAAGGCTGCATTCTGTTGCGTCATTTCGTCCATTTGAGTCACTGCTTTGTTGATTTCATCAATACCACTGGCCTGTTCTGCCGAGGCGGACGCAATTTCCGACATAATGTCGTTTACACGCTGGATGGCAGTCACAATTTCCTGCATGGTTTTACCTGACTCATTGACCAGCTCGTTGCCGCTGTCTACTTTTGTTACCGAGTCAGAAATGAGGTCTTTGATGTCTTTGGCTGCATTCGCTGAGCGTTGTGCCAGGGTTCTGACTTCTGACGCAACAACGGCGAAGCCTCTGCCTTGCTCACCCGCTCTGGCTGCTTCAACTGCTGCATTGAGTGCCAGTATGTTGGTCTGGAACGCAATGCCGTCTATCACACCAATAATGTCCTGAATTTTCTTGGCAGACTGGTTGATATCGGCCATCGTGCCAACAACCTGTTCTATCAGTTTTCCGCCGTCGATAGCGACTCTTGAAGCTTCTGATGCAAGGCTATTGGCTTGTTTGGCGTTGTCAGCATTTAACTGAACCGTACTGGTCAGTTCTTCCATACTTGACGCGGTTTCTTCCAAACTGGAGGCTTGTTGTTCGGTTCGGGTGGATAAATCGGTATTGCCTTTGGCAATTTCGGCAGAGGCATTGTTGATCGTTTCAGAGCCCGAGCGAATCTCGTGGATAATAGTGGTCAGATTCGAAACGAACTCATTGACAGATTCTGCCAGTTGTTTGAATTCACCCTCGTATTCTCTATCCAGTTTGGAGGTGAGGTTACCTTTGGACAGCAACAACATGATTTCGCAAATGTCGTTGACGGCCATTTTCCGCCCGGTGATATCGGTTGCATATTTTACAACCTTAAACACCCGCCCATTGTGATCTACGATTGGGTTGTAGGTGGCCTGGATCCAAACTTCTTTACCGCCATTACCAATTCGGTGGAATTCACCGGATTGGAATTGCCCTTCTGCCAGTTGCTCCCAGAACATACGGTATTCGCTGCTCGCTCGTTGTACCGGGTCAACGAACATGCTGTGATGCTTGCCCTGAATTTCCTTCAGGGTATATCCCATGGCATTCAGGAAGTTATCATTTGCTGTCACAATTTTACCCGATGGCTCGAATTCAATAACGGCCTGGGACTGGTGAATTGCGTTTATCTGACCGGAGAAATACGCATTTCGCAGTTTGTCTTCGGTAATATCTACAGCGTACTTCACTACCCGGGTTACTTTGCCGTTACCAGCCGTCACCGGGTTATAGGAAGCCTGAATCCATACTTCATTACCGTTTTTATCGAAGCGCAGATACTCGCCGCTCTCAAATTCGCCTTTTGCCAGCTTCGCCCAAAAATCTTTATATTCCGCAGATTGAGCGTAATCGGAAGCGACAAACATTTTGTGGTGCTTGCCGACAATTTCGCTTTCGTCGTAGCCCATTAAGGTTAGAAAATTCTCGTTCGCTGTCACGATTTCGCCATTTGGCCGGAATTCGATCACACCCTGACTTCTATCCAGTGCCGCAAGTTTGTTTGATGACAAGTTGAATTGGGTCTTATCTACCCATTCCACAATGGCACCATCGGGGTTGCCCTGTGCGTCCAGCAGTGGGGTTAGCTTGAGGTCAAAGTTGACATCACCCACCACAATAGACGACTCCATTGGTGCCGTCAGTTCAGAAAGAAGGCGGCGCTGATGGCCCGGATTCTTATGGAACTGGTCAATGTTCTGACCTACCAGGTTATCGGCTGAAAAGTGAGGTAGCACGGTACGAATTTCATCTTCGTAATTCTTCAGCAAATTATAAACGGCATCATTTGCATAAATGATATTCCGGTTTTTATCGGCTACCATCACACCCGAGGTAATTTCCGCCAATGCAATTTCATAAAATGCGGGTGTTTTAGTTTCTGGGGTACTACTGCCCCCAAATAAATCACGTAAGTTCATACAGAGCCCTCGTTCTGCTGATTCATGCTGTCGAATATGCCGATTTCCTCACTGGTAATCAGGCGCTCGATGTTGACCAGAATTACTAATCCATCATCCACACTGGCCAAACCGTCCAAAAAGCGGCTGTCAAAGGCAACCCCGAATTCAGGTGGCGGATGTACTTCATCTTCTGTGACATTGATAACGTCTGACACGCTATCGACTACTATGCCAACAATGCGATCCTGTACATTGAGCATGATGACAATAGTAAATTCGTTGTAAGTTGCTTCGCTGACCTTAAATTTCACCCGCAGGTCGACAATAGGAACAATGTCGCCGCGTAAATTAATGACGCCTTTTATAAAGTCTGGCGCGTTCGCGATTTTAGTGACGGGCTCATAACCCCGAATTTCCTTTACCTGGATAATCGCGAGCCCATACTGCTCTTCGCCGAGCATGAACGTCAGGTATTCCTTGTTTTCGCCTACAGAGGCGGCATGTATTCTTTCCTGCGATGACACTGATTCCATCCGGATTACCCCACTTGACTCAATTGTTCTGTTTTCGCAAGATTATCGACGTCGATAATCATAGCGACTTTGCCATCACCTAAAATGGTCGCGCCGGAAATGCCGTCGACTTTTCGGTAGTGGCGTTCGAGACTCTTAATCACCACCTGCTGTTTGCCCAGCAGTTGGTCGACAATAATGCCGTAACGTTTTTTACCTACTTCCACCAATACAATGATGGACTCTGCCAATGGCTTTGGTTCGCCGGGAATGCACATTTGCTGATGGAGACAAACCAGAGGCCAATAGGCGTCTCTGCTCCAAAGTACATTGTCGTTCGCCAGCGTTTTGATTTGCTGTGGTGTTGGCTGTAGTGATTCAATGATGTTGAGGAGCGGAATAATGTAGGTCTCTCCGGCTACCGAGACACACAGGCCGTCGATAATTGCCAGTGTCAGAGGCAATTTGATGGTGAAAGTGGATCCCTGACCAGCAGTTGAGTGAATATCGATGGTACCCTGAATTGCCTCAATGTTCCTGCGCACAACATCCATGCCCACGCCTCGGCCGGATACATCGGTGACCGCTTCAGCAGTCGAAAAGCCCGGTGCAAAAATGAGCTGCCAAACGGCTTCATCAGGCATGTTTTCATCAACATCGAGACCATTAGTTATGGCTTTTTCGAGAATTTTTTCACGGCTCAGGCCGCCACCATCATCCTGAATGCTAATTAAAATATTGCCGCCACGTTGTTCAGCTCTGAGAATCACGGTACCGACCTCGGGTTTTCCGGCCGCCAGGCGTTTTTCTAATGGCTCAATACCGTGGTCAAGGCTATTTCTAACCAGATGAGTCAACGGATCAGCAAGTTTTTCAATCATGCTTTTGTCGACTTCGGTCTCGCCGCCTTCAATAACCAGATCAATTTTCTTGTTCAGGGTTTTTGCAAGGTCTCTTACTAATCTTGGGAAGCGGTTAAACACGAAAGAAACATGAATCATCCGCATCGACATGGTGGCTTCCTGGATTTCCCGAATGTTGCGGGAGAGTTCTTCCAGGGTGGCATTTAATTTTTCACCTGAGGTGCCTTCTACTTCCTGTCCAATCATTGACAGGATGGATTGTGTGATCACCATTTCGCCAACCAAATTGACGACATTGTCTATCTTAATGGTGTCGACGCGGATAGAACCTGCTTCTTTGGTTGCCGTTGATTTTGCTTGCGCCGGTTTAGCGGTTTTTTTGGCGGCTGGTTTGGCTGCAGGTTTGGGAGACGAAGGTTCGTCAGTAAAGAAGCCAAACGCTTCTTCATCCGGTATGGCTTTTGCGGGTTTAGGCTCGGTAAAGAAGCCGAAGCCTTGCTCCTCATTTGCTGCTTCGCTACTTGTCGCTGGCGTTGTCTCTACAATGGACTCTGTACCCGGGGCATCATCGAAAAAGCCAAAGCCATCATCGTCTTCAACAACCGGGTTGTCGGCGGCCACCGTCGCAACAGGTTCATCATCATCGAAAAAGCCGAAGCCATCTTCTTCCTCGCTGCTAACCTGTGGCATTTCCGTTGGGGCGTCGTCGTCTTTAAGAATAGCCTCTAAATCTGCTTTACCCTTTTCTATTTGTTGCCAGTCTATATCGGTTTCATCCTGATAGGATTGAACAATGCCACCCAGTGTATCTGTGGTCGCTAGCAAAACATCAACAATGTCGGTAGTGAGGTCAAGTTCGTTATTGCGGGCTTTGTCGAGGATGGTTTCCATGACATGTGTGAGGCCGGTCAGGGCATCGAACCCAAATATGCCACTGCCGCCTTTAATGGAATGCGCAGCCCGGAAAATGCTGTTGAGATCTTCCGGATCAGGCGCATCAGTCGATATATTCAGCAATAATTCTTCCATGGTTTGAAGATGCTCGGTGCTCTCTTCAAAAAACACGGTATGAAACTGATTCATATCCACTGACATGATACTTACCCCAGCAGTTTAGACGCGATTGCCAGTAACTTGGATGGGTCAAAGGGCTTAACCATCCACCCGGTTGCCCCTGCTGCTTTGCCCTGTGCCTTTAAGGTATCGCCTGCTTCGGTTGTTAGCACCACAATGGGCACTGTGCGGAAGCTGGCCATGCCGCGTAGTGATTTTATTAACGTAATGCCATCCATATTGGGCATATTTTGATCGGTCAGCACAAAGTCGTAGCGGGTGGTCTGGCACTTGTCGAGTGCTATTTTGCCGTCAGCTGCAGTGTCTACATCGTAGCCGGCACCTTTCAGCGTTACTTCAACCATTTGCCGAATCGACATCGAATCATCAACAATTAGTATCTTCTTACCCATAATCTATTAATTCCTTGCTAACGAGATAGTCGTGATATTGCCTTTCGCGTTTCTTTCAACGGATTCGCACATTGCATCCAGCAGTGCGAGCCCTCGGCCACTCAAGGTTTGCTGTTGTTCATTCACCTCAGCCCGACAAAAGCCCGGACCGGAATCCTCTACAGTCACTCTTATAAACGTAGTAGAGTTTGTATAAATGTGAATATTTATTTGATCATTTTCTTGTAATTGGGCTATCCGCTCATCTCTAAGACTTAAATAGGCAGAAAATCCTTCGATATCGTTCTTCAATGAAGAGTCGATTTGAAGAATGCCATGGTCTACGGCGTTGTTGACGAGTTCCGCCAGCACCGTAAAAGTCTTTTGACACAATGCTTTCGGTAGCTCGGTATTTTGCAGGATAAACATGACCTGGCTCAGCACGTCCATGCGAACAATCGCCGGGCCCTTTAGCTGAAAACGGTAGTCGAGTTCGCCAAACACTTCTGTCACTGATTCTTCAACCGAAGCAAAGTCTTCGCGAAGCGCTTTACCGCCTAATACACACAAGGTGATGTCATCTTCTATAGGGCGCCCTTGAGCGTGGGTCATACATATATCCATTAAATCGATCAGACTCTTGCCACTACTGGCCAGGATTGAAGCGTGGTCGATAAGGTGGTTAAGCGTTAGCGACTGACCTTCAGCATTTGTTTGTTCAATCAGCCCATCTGTAAACATGGCAATCTGGCTTAGCCCTGCCAGACTTATTTCTTCAGCGGTAACACTAAAGTCTTCCGGGTTCATAATGCCCAGTGGCATTGAGCGTGATTTATAACGCTGTAATTCCCCGTCTTCCATGCGACACAACACATCGGGTAGTCCGGCATTGATCACGTAAACTGTTTGTGTATAGGGGCAAATTTCGAGGCCTAATACCGCAATAAAGCGGTCATCTGGTAATTCGTAATACAGCTTGCGATTAATCTCATGAAATATTTCGTCCAGCGCTTTGCCTTTGGACGCCATAGCCCTGGCAATAGAGATGAGTGGTAGGATACAAATTGCCGCAGCCAGACCGTGACCCATAGCATCGGCAAGAATAATCTGCACTTTGCCTGTGGGAGTATTGGGGCAGAAAATCGTATCGCCACTGAAGGTGGTCATTGGCTCGCTTTTGACCTGCACATACTCGGGAAGGCTATACTGGGCACGGGCCATGTTGTCGTACACGTGCTGTGCTAGGGCTTCTTCCTGGGCTTTTTCGTCTATAAACTGGGTGAGCAGTCGATTTTTGTTGGCCAGTTCAATGTTGGCTTTTTTAAACGACATCAGATTGCGAATTTTTTCCCACAGCAAGGTGATGCTGACCGGCTTCACCAGATAATCGTGCACACCAGATGCAAAGCTTTTGGCAATACTGCCGACATCTTCATCGGCTGATACCATCAGGATGTAGGGTTTTAGGCCCGCTCGCTGCAGGAACGGAATTAATTCTGCACCATCACCATCGGGTAAATGATTGTCTACTATTGTGATATCAAAGTGATGGCGTGATACGGCTTCTTTCGCATCAGCCAAAGTGTGACAAGCCACAACGGTAAGGTTTTTACTAAGCAGATCGGCAAGTACCAAATCACAAAAAATGGTGTCATCGTCTACAACCAGTATCGAAAATGCGCCCGGGGGGCAGGGCATGCGTTTCATTAAGCATCACCTGCTATCGAATGTTAACCATTTTGTCGAAGTTGGCGATTTCCAGAATTTCTAACGCCGTCCCTTGCGCACTAACGATTTCAACGTCACAGCTGTTTGCCTTGGCTCTCTTTTGCAGTAACACAATCATGCCCAGTGCCGCACTGTCGAGGTACATTACTCTGGAGAAATCCAGCGTAATTGTCGCACCTTTACTGGTATCTAACAGCTTGTTGTATTGTTCAGTAAATGATTTGTGGAAGCTAAAGTCGAATCGTTCAGGTATTGCGATAGTTGTGCTCATACGTGTTCCTTAAAATAACTCAATCTCACCGGCATCAACCGATGACGATGACACGGGATTGTGGAGTCCTGCCCACTCTGATTTGATTTTTTGTATGAATGCGTCAGGTTGTTGCAGGGTTTGTGCCCGTTTGTTGTCGTCAAGTAAATCGTCCAGATGCATTGTCAGGACGGAGATTACGTTAACGGTGTATTCAATGTACTGGCGGTTGATATCACCAAATTGCAAACTACGCGTTGCATCGCTTAAGGCGACATCCAGCTTGCCTGCCAGTTCGTGTAAACCTGACGTCACTTTTTGATCGTGCTCAGCCTTAATAATGATGCGCTCTAACTCTGTATTGATGTCTTTCTTTGCCTCAATAACATAACTGACGTCGTATGCCGCTAACACGCCAATGCGGTCGCTAAGGGAAGATATTTTGCTGTTGATGCCGTTTATCTGGGTTTGAATAGATTCACTGAACTGGGCAGAACGATTGGACAAAGTCCGCACTTCGTCGGCTACCACCGCAAAGCCTCTGCCATGTTCGCCGGCTCTGGCGGCCTCGATGGCGGCGTTCAGGGCAAGTAAGTTTGTTTGTCCGGCAATGCTATCAATGTCTTTTAAGGCCTGAATTACTGAAGGGACTGTTTCGTTAATTGCTGTAATTTGCTCAAGGATTTCCATGATACCGGCTGACATATCAACCGTACTCTGAATAAAACGGTCCAGTGTCACTGCTGTTCGTTCGGCAAAATTGCGCATTTGGTCGCTGTGCAGTTCCTCACTGCCCTCATCTACCGTTATAAGGCTGTGTATCGTATCGCTCTGTTGATCGACCAAACCTCTCAACCCAACGAAGCTTCCGCTCAGGGTGTCGACTGCATCATTATGCGTAGACAAAATATTATTCAAACTATCCGTACAGTCTGATAGTACTTCAGTGCAGGTTGCGGTGATTTGTTCATAGGCTTCGTTCGATCCTGACAGGGTTGGTGTCACTTTTTCTGGCGAGGATGCATTGGCGGACTTCTCGCGAGCAGGTGACTCATCCTTGCCGAAAGCGAACTCAGAGCCGAATGCAGTGGCGGCGAGCAGTACGACTGCAATAAATCCATACCCTGCCCATGCAATGATTGCGGCGATCAGCGTGGCGATCCCCAACACGGTTAGTTTATTTGTGTTCATCCGTTTCACCGGCCCTTATTTACGTTCTTTAGGTTTGCTGTAGAGACGAGTTACGGCGTAACCAAGCTGTTGAAACGTAACAGCTATTATATCTTCCCTGTAATCGGCTTGTAGTTTTGGACACCCGTCCCATCCTAACTGTAGGCAAGGATCTGTGGTCTTGCAAATTGTCAGACCAAAAAGAATGTTGATTTGTATCAACCGTTTATTAGGAAGTTAAAATTGATGTTTGACGTCAATTTAACGTCACATCTTGACGAGAATATGACACTGCAGAGGCGCCTTCGCGTTTTGCGAAGGCGCCGAAGAATGATAGGGCTTAGCGGGTTTTTAGTGCTGCGGTTACATGTTGGGCAAATGGCTCAGCGCGCATGAAACCTGTGATTCTGGCCTGGCTGAGTTCATTGCCCTTTGCGTCAAAAAATAAAATGGTCGGTAACCCCAAAATATTAAAATAGTCCTGAAAGGCCAGGTTTGTTGGCGTGTTATCGGTTAAATCAATTTGCATCCATACGGTATTGCTCAGGGCATCAATCACGGCCGGATCCGGGAAGGTGTACTTTTCGAATTCTTTACAGGCTACACACCAGTCAGCGTATAAATCGACCATCACAGATTTTCCCTGTGCGTTGGCTTCTGCCAGCTTCTTCTGGAAATCCTGCAGGTCTTTCACAACCAGAAACTCAGGGTGAGTCGCATTGGTTTGTTGCTTCTGTGTTGTATTAGCTGGTGAAGAGTGAGAAGCACCGAATAAGGTGTGATACCCGAGCATGGCACTACTAAATAATCCAAGGAAGATGACCACGGTTCGTACGCCTTTCCAGAAACTGCTGGCAGAAGGCTGGTTAATGACCTGGAAATACCCAAAAGTGGCTAATCCTAAACCCGACCACAATAACAAGGTGTAATCTGAGTTCCACAAACGTTCGACGAAAATAATCGCCACTGACAGCAGCATAAAGCCGAATGTGGTTTTCACGACATTCATCCAGTTACCTGCTTTTGGCAATAATCGTCCGCCTGTCATGGCAAATATAATAAGCGGAATGCCCATACCCAGACTTAATGCGTAGAGTGCAAGGAAGCCCAGTAATAAATCACCGCTTTGGGCAATAAATAGCAATATGCCAGTAAGCGGCGCTGTTGTGCATGGCGAGGCGATTAAACCGGAGAGGATACCCATGACAAACACGCCAGCGAGGCTTCCGCGCTGCTGGGCATTGCTAACACCTGTCAGCTTTTCCTGCCATTTACTGGGTAGCTGAATTTCATAAGCACCGAACATGGCCACAGCTAGCGCCACAAATAAAACAATAAACGTTCCTAGAATTGCCGGGTGTTGCAGCGCAGCCTGAAACTGAACACCTGCCGACGATACGACTAAGCCTAACAACGAATAGGTAATTGCCATGCCCTGAACATAAACAAATGACAACGTGAACGCTTTCGACGCCTTTACGGCGTTTCCTTGACCGATAACGATACCGCTAACGATGGGATACATAGGGAAAACACAGGGGGTGAATGCAAGGCCAATACCTAGCAATAAAAACAGCGCAAGGGTAATGGGTAAACTGTCTTGGTGTAATTTTGAGGCCAGGTCAAATTGCTCACTCACTGGCGGTTTAGCAGATTGTTCAGATTGAGCAGGTGCACTTAATGGTGCAGAGATGGGTTGATCAGAACCCACTGCGTTCAGATAGATCACTTTCGTTGTCGGTGGGTAACACAATCCTGCGGACGCGCAGCCCTGATAACGCAGTTTTACTACGCCATCTTTTACACTGCTTTCAATTGGATAGGTAAAGGCAACCCTGTCAAAAAAGACGTCAGAAATACCAAAGAACTCGTCTTCAATTTGCTCGGCTGGTGGAAAGACCGGTTCGCCAATAGTGGCGTTTTTGGTGACAGTTTTAAACTGCTTTTTATAGAGGTAGTAGCCTTCTGCAATATCGAACTGCACAACCAGCTTATTATCTTGCTGGGCAAAATCAAATTGAAACGCGTCATCGACCGGCAGGAATTGAGGCTCATCGCTGAATAAGTCCTGCATATCATCATTACTTATTTGTGCAGAGGCGGTATTACTCAGCAGGCTGCTTATCAGTAGCAGTAGAATTAGTATCGGATGGCGTTTCACTAATGGTTGTCCTCATTACTTCTTGTTGTTGCTTTATTTGCCCAGGTCAAATAGTCCTGGCTGGCTTTTGCCGAATCAAGTACTACCCATTCCGGGAGGTCGTACGGATGCATTTCGCATACAATACGGTATGCCTCATCGAGTACGGTAGACGTGGTTTTGATGATCAACTGTATTTCCTCGTCGCTGACAACATTACCTTCCCAGCGATATACTGACCTGATCCCCGGCACAATTTGCACACACGCGGCCAATTGGCGATCGACCAGCGCGCTGGCAATATCATTCGCAGATGTCATGGAATTAGTCGTGCTTAGCACTACACACAGTGGATTCATCCATGCCTCACTAGACCGTGATAATCGTTAAAAAAATTCATTTTTCCAGGCTATGGCACTTTTTAATGTGTTTTGCGTCATAGCTATTACGCCAGGGTATATGAAACCGATGACTTGGATTTATCCAAAAGTACCCCATTTTAATTAAAATAACCTTAAGAGAGCCAGTAAGTCTCTCGTTTAAACAGACCGGGATAGCATTTTGCAAATTTTACTTCTGCTTTTTATTTTAATGCCCATTGCCGAGATAGCACTATTGCTTCAGGTAGGTGACATGATTGGCGGGTGGAATACCGTTGGGCTAATTATTATTACTGCATTCGTCGGTGCTTACCTGGTGCGTCAGGAAGGATTATCGACGTTACAGAAAGCCCAGCAAAAAATGGCTCAAAATGAAGTGCCGGGCAAGGAAATGATGGAAGGATTGATGCTGGTCATCGCGGGTGTACTGCTGGTTACGCCTGGATTCATCACCGATATCGTTGGCTTTTTGTTTGTGCTGCCGTTTAGCCGCCAGCTAATGGCTGGCCAGTTAGCAAAACACCTGACAGTGCGTGCTGTACAGGGCGGAAACCAACAGTTTTACTACTCAAACACACAACCGCGCTCAGGGCGTGACGGCGACCCCATTGAGGGGGAATATACCGACACAACCCGCGCGGATGAGTCTAAACGATTAGATCGTTAAGCCTGCTAGTGACCTGCACTGGCTTCGAGACGCTGTAATTTTTCATCCATGAACGCCTCAAATTCCTGCTGTGTTTGAGGTTGTTCAGGATGTCCCTGCCAGGTCGCAAAGAAGCCGTATTCATAAGACGTTTGTGGAACAAACTTAAACAGGTAGTCGTGTGGCCCTTCAAATTGCTCGGCGATTTGACTGTTTTTTACAAACAATGCCAGCCCTAAGTCCCACTCGTCACCCAATACATTTTGTTTGCCATAAGTGGCAATCATCGTCCAGTGCTCGCTGCGCTTTTCAATGTAGTTGACGTTGTCGTGTTTCACTAAACCTGTAACCAGGTTATCCATTGGTGTAGACGAGGTGACCGTAACCAACGTTGACGGGTCACCTGCGCTTATTTGATAGTGAGTGGTCACATCAGCTTTGACACCTGCAACTTCCCAGCCGTCATAACGTACTTCAAACTCGCTGGTATCACCGCCGTCTTTGAGTAACGTCCAGTGTGTCTCTTCAACGTCTTTGAAGTGCTCGACATTGTCATTTACCCAACGACCCAGCGCGCCCAGGCCAACAGACTTACCTACTTTCAGTGCGTCACCGCCCCAATCGGATAGTTCGTGGTAGCTGTCGTAGCCATCCTGACCTACCCGGGGTAACACCATCTCGCTGGTGGTTTTGACGAACACGTCAATGCCGTTTCGCCAGTCAAGATACAAGCGATAACCAACCAAATCGTTTTCCCAGCCCGGACCTTCGTAACGCAAATAATAAGAATGGTCTGTTAGTTGGTCAGGAGAAGTGAACGACGTGACCGGTTCAAATGTAAAACCGTCGGCAACATATTTTTGCCCCTCCCATGCACCGCCCTGGCGTACCGAAAGCTCGGCGTGCGTCTTGACTGTAGTTTCTGCGGAAGCGGCTGAATCTGTTACTGTTTCTGGTGATTTATTACATGCAGTCAGACAAAAGCTGGCGGCAATTAGGGTGGCTAAAGTCCTGTGATTCATGGCTGTCTCCGAGGGTTAAATTCAACAAATTTTTTACCTATCATATTGACAATTGCCACCGGTGGCAATTATTTTAAATATTATTAACAATTGACTGGGTGTGATATACCAACACAAGTTGCACATGCGACTGTGAAGGATCGTGCCTCAATCGCGTTTGCCAATGTGGCCTTTTTTGCCAACAAAGGTTAGCGCAGCAGAGAAATAAAGGGTTGTGATGCCGAACTTTAGTTTAGCGGGAAAACGTGCGCTGGTGACCGGAGCCAGCCGGGGAATTGGGCAAGCTATGGCAATAGCGTTAGCCGAAGCAGGCGCAGATGTTATTTGTGCCAGTTCCAGTGAGCAGGGGTGTAACAACACGGTCGAGCAGATCCGCGCGCTCGGTACAGTAAATGTAGCTCAGGTACACGCTGATTTGTCGGACATGCAGGTGGTAGAAGCCATGGCTGAGCAAGCATTAACCCTGTGGGGCGGCATAGATATTCTGGTGAACAACGGTGGCACTATTTATCGCGAGCCGGCCGTGAGCTTTCCTTTGGATGCCTGGCAAAAGGTACTCACCGTGAATCTGGATGCCGCGTTTTTGCTGAGCCAGAAAATCGGCAAAGCCATGATTGACCAAGGCGGTGGCAAAATTATCAACACGGCGTCGATGCTAAGTTACAGCGGTGGTATTACGGTGCCTGCCTATACCGCCAGTAAACACGCTATCGCCGGATTAACCAAAGCCCTGGCAAATGAATGGGGTGCCTCGAACGTGCAGGTTAATGCCATTGCACCGGGTTACATTCGCACCGACAACACCCAAGCCCTTCAGGATGATGAAAAACGCAGTACAGAGATTTGTGCGCGTATTCCCGCCGGACGCTGGGGAGAAACAGAAGACCTGAAAGGGGCCGTGGTATTTTTAGCCAGCCCAGCCAGTCAGTATATCAACGGCCACGTATTGGCCGTTGATGGTGGATTTTTAGCCCGATAGCCCGGCGGACAAAGTAATGACTACAGAATACGAAACCCGATACGCCATTGGTCAACGTGAGGCCAAACAATACGATACGCAGGAATTACGCGATGCATTCCTGGCCGACAAACTTATGCAGCCAGGCAAAGTGTATTGGATATACAGCCACTATGAACGGTTTATGGTGGGAGGCGCTGTGCCATTAGAGCAGGGCCTGCCTCTGGAGACATTGGACGCTCTCAAATCCAATTGCTTTAGCGCCCGCCGCGAAGTAGGTGTCATTAACGTCGGTGGGCCGGGTAAGGTCTCGGTTAATGATACGGAATACGCCCTTGATAAAGGCGAAGCCCTTTACATCGGAGCAGGGGATTACGCCGTTACGTTTTATTCAGATAACGCTGATACTCCGGCGCATTTTTACCTTAATTCTGCGCCTGCACATGCCAGTTACCCTTGCAAGAAAGTGGGTAAAGACGATGCCAATGTGCTGCATCTTGGGTCGCCTGAAACGGCCAACGAGCGGGATATTCATCAACTTATTATCAACACTGTGGTGCAAACCTGTCAGTTACAGATGGGCCTGACCCGACTGTATCCGGGCAGTGTGTGGAATACCATGCCGGCACACCAGCACGACCGCCGCAACGAAGTGTATTTCTACTTTGATATCGCCGAGCAACAAGCGGTGTGTCACTTTATGGGTGAGCCGAAAGAAACCCGCCACTTGTTTGTTCAAAACGAGCAGGCCGTGTTGTCACCGCCCTGGTCGATTCACTGTGGTTGCGGCACGTCGAGCTACGCGTTTATTTGGGGCATGGCCGGAGAAAATCTGGACTATGACGACATGGACAAGTTTCCCGCCAGTGAGTTGCGCTAGGAGTCGGCTATGAAGTTGCTGAAGACCTTTCCGCTTGTTGTATTAACCGGTTTATTCTTACTTGCCGGTTGCAGTGACAAGGCGACGTCTGATGACAAAGTGGTGTTAAGACTGGGTCACACACTCGATACCCAGCATTCGGTGCACAAAGCCATGGTGTTTTTTGGCGAACGCCTGGCAGCGTTGTCGAATGGCGAGATGGACGTGAAGATTTATCCTGGCAGTCAGTTAGGTACCGAGCGCGAGATGATCGAGCTGCTGCAAATTGGCTCATTGTCGATGACCAAAGTGTCAGCCAGTCCGCTGGAAGGCTTTGCGCCGGCCATGAAGATTTTTAGTATCCCTTACATTTTTCGTGACAACGATCATTACTGGACAGTGTTAAACAGCAGTGTGGGTAAAGATCTGCTAACCGGTGTTGAAGACTTCAAGTTAAAAGGACTGGCCTACTACGATGCGGGTAGCCGAAGCTTCTATACCAACGATAAGCCGATTCATTCACCGGCAGACCTTGCGGGTATGAAAATACGCGTGTTGAACAGCCCGACTGCAGTACAAACCGTTCGTGAGCTGGGTGCCGCGGCAACGCCGGTGTCGTGGGGTGAGCTTTACACTGCCCTGCAGCAAGGCGTGGTTGATGGCGCTGAAAACAATCCGCCAAGTTATTACCTGTCTCGTCACTATGAAATTGCGCGTTACTACTCACTGGATGAACACACCTCTGTGCCCGATATCATGCTGATGTCTTTGCGCACCTGGGAAAATCTGAACCCACAGCAACAGCAGTGGGTGGCAACAGCCATGGCTGAATCTGTAGTGTTTCAGCGTAAAGCGTGGCAAGCCTCAACTAAGGAATCACTCGAAAAGGTGATTGCTGACGGTGTTGAAGTCATTTATCCCGACAAAGGGCCGTTTGTGGAGGCGGTGAAACCCTTCCATGACAGTCTGCGCGGCACCGAGATTGGTGCGTTAATTGAACAAATTAAGGCTATGTAATATGCGCTCTATTATTGCATTCATCGACCGCGCCGTTGCCGGTACCCTTATCCTTGCTATGTCCGGCATATTGCTGGCTGTGGTGTGGCAAGTTATCTCCCGTTATGTATTAAAAGATCCGGCCTCGGTTACCGAAGAATTGTCACGCTTTTTCCTGATTTGGATCGGCCTGTTGGGCGCTGCGTATGCATACCGCCAAAAGGTACACCTGGGATTCAACCTGATTGTCGAAAAGCAGCCAGCTGAACGTCGCCGACTGATCCTGACGTTTGTTGAACTGCTGGTATTTGGCTTCTGTGCTACGGCGCTGCTGTTTGGCGGCAGCCAGTTGGTTAGCCTGACCCTGCAACTTGAACAGATTTCGGCGGCACTGGGCGTGAAAATAGGGTACGTGTACACCGTCCTGCCCATTACAGGCTCGCTTATCATGTTGTATTGTCTGATTAATATTCGCAACCTGTGGGTTGCCGATGACGTGGAGGCGCTGTAATGGATATGACCGCTATTGTACTGGTAGTCGCGTTCTTTACGCTGCTGCTACTGAACGTCCCAATTTCGTTTAGCATTGGTATTGCCACCCTGATTGCCATGCTGATGAACATTGATTTTACGCCAGCTGTGACGACCATTGCACAGCGCATGGCAGGCGGGCTGGACAGCTTTGCGTTGCTGGCCATTCCGTTTTTCGTGCTGTCCGGCATGATCATGGGGCGCGGCGGTATTGCCAAACGCCTGATCAACTGTGCGTTAGCACTAATTGGCTCACTGCCCGGCGGATTAGCTTTGGTGAACGTAGTGTCCTGTATGCTGTTTGGCGCTATATCGGGCTCGGCGGTGGCGACTACCTCCGCAATTGGTAGTTTTATGCTGCCTGAAATGAAAAAGCAGGGCTACGACGAAAACTTCAGCGCTGCTGTTACCGCTGCTGCTTCCACCACCGGCATGTTGATCCCACCGAGTAATATTCTGATTGTTTATGCGATTGCCAGCGGCGGTGTGTCAATTGCAGCACTGTTTATGGCAGGGTACTTGCCCGGGATCATGGTGGGCCTGAGCCTGATGACCGTGTGTTATTTCCACGCCAAACGCAAAGGCTATGCAACGACCGATCGTTTGCCATTAAGTGTTGTGGTAAAGCAGGTGGCGGCGGCCATTCCCAGCCTGTTCCTGATTGTGCTGGTGATTGGCGGTATCGTTGGCGGAATTTTTACCGCGACAGAAGCGGGCGCTATAGCGGTTGTGTATTCACTGGTACTGGCCGTTGGCGTGTATCGGGAAGTTGAAGTCAAACAGCTGCCGGATATTTTGCTCAAGTCAGCGGAAACCACGGCAATCGTGATGCTACTGATTGGCGCCTCTACCGCCATGTCGTGGATGTTGTCTTTTGAAAATATTCCACAAAACATCAGTGCGTTCTTGCTGGAAATCAGCGATAACCCGATTGTGATCCTGCTGCTGATTAACCTGTTGCTGATTGTGGTAGGCGCGTTCCTGGACATGACGCCTGCGGTGTTAATTTTTACACCTATTTTCCTGCCAGTGGCCATGCAATTAGGCATGTCGCCCTTGCAGTTTGGTATCATGATCGTACTTAACCTGTCGATTGGGTTGTGTTCTCCACCTGTTGGCGCAGTGTTGTTTATCACCTGCGCGATTGCGAAAACCCGTCTCGATAAAATTATAAAACCGTTATTGCCCTTGTACGTCGCCATGTTTGTCGTGCTGATGCTGGTGACCTACGTGGCATGGTTCAGCGAAGCCTTACCTGCTGCGTTTGGCTTATAGACAGGGTCGGTCAATAACGGTATAAACGCTTGTGGTCTGGCCTTGTGGCACTTTGCTGACACTCGGGGTAGACTCACAGGCGCACAATAACAAGAAAATGAGAATTGCCAGATGGAAAAGAAACCTACCATTAATGATGTAGCCAGACTCTCTGGCGTGTCGAAGCGGACGGTATCTAGAGTGATCAACGGCGCCACCAATGTTGGTGCTGCAACCCGTGAACGCATTCAAAAAGTCATTGATGAACTGGGTTTTTCTCCTGACAAGCAGGCTCGTGGTCTTGCTGCAAGCCGGTCCTATTTAATCGGATTAATTTACGACAACCCGGATGCCCTGTATATCGACCAGGTGCAACGTGGTGTGCTGAGTGTCTGCTCAGAAAAAGGCTACGAACTGGTTGTGCATCCTTGTCACTATCGCGGTGACGACTTCATCAGCAACTGTATTAATTTCGTCCGCCGATCTAACATCGACGGCGTGATAGTCTTGCCCCCTGCCTCAGAAGCGAACGAATTGGCGAAAGCGCTGCAAAACCATGGCATTAACTACGTACGTATGGCGTCGGTTAAAATTGACGAGCAGGAAAACATTGTCGTGTCAGATGACCGGGCTGCGCTCAGCGACATGGCGCGCTACCTGGTTTCACTCGGACACAAGGACATTGCGATTATCAGTGGTCCGAAGCATTACTATTCAACCGTAGAACGTTTGGAAGGGATCACGCATACCCTGGCGGAATTAGGTATGACAGTACCGCCAGAGCGTATCATTGAAGGTAAAAACAGTTACGAAAGCGGTATTGAGTGTGCCAGAACTTTATTGATTCAGACGCCTCGTCCACAAGTGATTGTTGCCAACAACGACGAAATGGCCGCCGGTGTATTAAAAGTCGCGCATGAAATGGGCATTGATGTGCCTGGCGAATTGTCTGTCGCCGGATTCGATGACAACTTGTTTGCATCACGGGTAATTCCGTCATTAACCACGGTTCAGCGCCCGGTGGTGGCCATGGCAGGGCTAGCTGCGAAAAAAATTGTTGCATTAATTGAAAACAAGCCCACCGAAGACGTTGATGATTACATTGTAAAGCCGCATTTAATCATTCGGGAATCCACCCGCAAAGTCACAAAATAAAAAGTTTTTACTTGAAAGGGCATTCACTTCTGTCATAAAATGCCACCGGTGGCACACATGTTAAAAATGTGCTACCTTAAAACCAGTAACATTGCATTGCACAAACGTGAGAAATGGTTCGCTATGACAACTCAGACACAGCTGATTAAAGTTCATCCAAACGACAACGTCGCAGTTGCCACCATGCCGCTGTCGGCGGGCGAGCACATTGCGTCGCCAGCACTGGATTTGTTGGATGACATCCCGGCTGGACACAAGGTTGCATTGCAACCCATTAGTGCAGGTCAGGCCATCGTGAAATACGGTTTCACTATTGGAATTGCGCAGGCTGACATCGCGCAAGGGCAGCATATTCACAGTCACAATTTAAAAACGGCATTGAGTGGTCAGGAGTCGTATACCTATGCTCCGAAGTCAGTGCCAGCTCCCATTACCCGCCCCAGTGTGGCGTCGTTTATGGGATATCGTCGCGATAATGGCAAAGTAGGTATTCGCAACGAAATCTGGATTATCAACACCGTAGGCTGTGTCAATCGCACCGCTGAGCGCATTGCTGCTGAATGCGATCGCCGTTTCTTTGGCGAGTGCGATGGTTTCAGGGCGTTTACGCATCCCTTTGGTTGTTCTCAGTTGGGTGATGATCTTAACGACACGCAAACTATCCTAGCCTCGCTGGCTTCACACCCTAATGCTGGTGCGGTGTTGGTGGTTGGCTTGGGGTGCGAGAATAATCAACTTTCAGCGTTGCTTGAAAAGGTTGATCGTCCGTCAGGCCGGATTCGTTATTTCAACTCACAACAAGTCGGCAACGAAATCGAAGAGGGCATTCGTCTGGTTCACGAAATGCTGGGTGAAGTTGGCAAAGACAAGCGCGAACCTATTCCGGCTACAGAGCTGGTGCTGGGCATGAAGTGCGGTGGAAGTGACGCGTTCAGTGGCATTACTGCTAATCCACTGGTTGGTCGCATGACTGACCTGATGTGCGAACAAGGCGGCTCTGTGTTGTTAACGGAAACGCCTGAAATGTTCGGTGCAGAGCAGTTACTCATGAATCGCGCTACCAGCGAGCCGGTATTTGAACAAATCGTAAGTCTGGTAAACGAGTTCAAGCAGTACTTTCTCGACAATAACCAGCCAGTCTATGAAAACCCGTCTCCCGGCAACAAAGCGGGTGGGTTAACCACACTGGAAGAAAAATCCCTGGGCGCCGTGCAAAAAGGCGGTCAGGCCGCAGTAAATGGCGTGCTTCACTATGGTGAACCCATGAAGCACAAAGGCCTTAATCTGTTGCAAGCCCCTGGTAACGATGCGGTGAGTTCTACCGCACTGGCTGCCAGTGGTGCACACATCGTGCTCTTTACAACCGGGCGTGGTACACCGCTTGGTTTCCCTGTACCCACAATAAAAATCTCATCAAACAGTGACATTGCTCAGAAGAAGCCACACTGGATTGATTTTAACGCAGGTCAGGTGTTGCAAGGCGTCAGTATTGACGACTGTGCAGCACAGTTGTACCAGCAATGCCTGAATATAGCGTCGGGCCAGCAAACCTGTAACGAAAAGAACGGCAGTCACGAGATCGCGATCTGGAAACGTGGCGTAACCTTGTAAACAAGAGATTGATATGAAACCAATATTATTACACGAAGACAGACTGTTTCCGGCGGACGAAAAGACACGCGGTATTGCGCGTTCGCTGTATCAGACTGTTAAGGACTTGCCTATTATCAGTCCTCACGGCCACACCGATCCTCGTTGGTTTGCTTACGATGAAAATTTTGGCAACGCGACTGAGCTTTTCATTCTGCCCGACCACTACGTATTCAGAATGCTCTACAGCCAGGGAATTTCCCTGCAGGACCTTGGCATTCGCCGTTGGGATGGCGGTGAAACAGAAAGTGATCCGAAGAAAATTTGGCAAATATTTGCTGATCACTATCACTTGTTTGCTGGCACGCCCTCACGTATGTGGCTGGACACCGTATTTAAAAACGTCTTTGGCCTGACCGACATGCTGTGTAGCGCCAATGCCATGGACTACTACGAGTTCATCACCGCTGAATTAACCAAAGCGGAGTACAAGCCTCGTGCGCTGATGGACCGTTTCAATATTGAACTGATCGCCACAACGGAAGGTGCATTGGACTCATTGCAGCACCACAGTGTGCTAAAAGGCACGGGTTGGGACAAGCGTGTTATTACGTCTTTCCGTCCTGATGATGTGGTTGATGCTTCACGCGAAGACTTCGTGGATAACATCAATAAACTGGGTGAAATTACCGGTTTAAACACCACAACCTGGACCGGATACCTGGAAGCCATTCGTCAGCGTCGCGCGTTTTTCCGCGACCACGGTGCTACCGCAACCGACCACGGACACCCTACCGCACTGACCGCCGACTTGTCGGTGTCTGAGTGTGAAGCCTTGTTCGACAAGTGTTTAACCGGCAAGTCCAGCGCCGCTGAACAGGAGTTATTCCGAGCTCAGATGCTGACAGAGCTTGCGGGTATGAGCATCGAAGATGGTATGGTAATGCAAATCCACCCTGGCGCATTCCGCAACCACAACGAAGATGTATTCCAAAAGTTCGGCCGCGATAAAGGCGCCGATATTCCAATGCAAACCGAGTACGTTAACGCGCTTAAGCCATTGCTCGATAAATACGGCAATGACCCGCGATTGAGCATCATTCTGTTTACCCTGGACGAAACCGTGTATTCCCGTGAGCTGGCACCGCTTGCTGGCCATTACCCTTGCCTTAAATTAGGTCCGGCCTGGTGGTTCCACGACAGCCCGGAAGGCATGCTGCGTTATCGTCATCAGGTGACAGAAACCGCTGGTTTGTTCAATACGGTTGGCTTTAACGATGATACACGAGCGTTCTTATCGATCCCTGCCCGTCACGATGTGGCGCGTCGTATCGATTGCCGCTTCCTGGCATCGATGGTCGCCGAACACCGCGTGAGCGAAGAAGAAGCTGCAGACTTAATTAAGAAGCTGTCTTACGACTTCGCCAAGCAAGCATACAAATTAGGAAACGCATAATGACTACCCCGTTAACTGAGCAGTCGCTGGCTGGATTACCGGCCGATATTAAAAAGCCCGGATACGTGCGTGCAGAGCGCACCAGAGGCATTGTGCATATTGGCCCGGGCGCGTTTCACCGCGCTCACCAGGCCGTATACACCGATATGGCAATGGCACATGGCGGCAACTGGCGGATAACGGGTGTTTCAATGCGCAGCGCGACATTGAAGCGCAAACTGGCAGAGCAGGACAATCTGTACTCACTGGTCGTGCTAGACAATGAACCTTATGTACAGGTTATCGGCGCGTTCGATGAAGTGTTGGTACTGGATGAAGACCGGGATGCAATACTGGCTGCGCTGACTGATGCCAACACACACATCATCTCTTTAACCATTACTGAAAAAGGCTATTGCCTGACCAGCAGTGGTGAACTGGATACGTCGCACCCTGACATTATCAATGACCTGGTAAATCCGGATCAGCCGGTGTCAGCCGTTGGTCTGATTGTGTGTGCCCTGAAAGAGCGCTACGAAAGTGGTGTAGCAGACATGACCGTGATCAGCTGTGACAATTTGGCCGACAACGGTAAGAAGCTGGAAAAAGCCGTGTACCAATTTGCTCAGAAGCTGGACCCGGCCATGGCGGACTGGATCAAAGCCAATATCTGCTTCCCATGTACGATGGTAGACAGCATTACCCCAGCTACCGATGAGGCACTCATTGAATTAGCTGCCGAAAAATTAGGTATTAGCGATGCCTGGCCAATTCAACGTGAAGCCTTCACGCAATGGGTTGTTGAAGACACGTTCAGCGGCCCTCGCCCGGCCTGGGATAAAGTGGGTGTCACGTTTACTGACGACGTAGCGGCATTCGAAAATGCCAAGCTGCGCATTTTGAATGGTACGCACTCAACTCTGGCTTACGTAGGCACGTTAGCAGGCAAAGAAACGGTGTTCGAGGCCATTAGCGATGACACGTTGCACGCGTTCATTCGCAAGCTGCTAACAAGCGAAATCATGCCGTCTATTGACGCTGAAGGTGTGATGGATTTGGCCAGTTATGCCGATGATATTGTGCGTCGCTATCAGAATCGCCACATTCGTCACTTGCTGTCACAAATTGCCTGGGATGGGTCGCAAAAACTGCCCTTCCGCATTCTGAATACCGTGCGCGACAACTACAAAAAAGGCAACCCGGTATCGTTACTGTGCGTGCCTATTGCGGCCTGGATCCTGTTTATTGCTAAACGTCACAATGATCAGGAGCAGCTAGTCGACCCACTGGCTGACACGCTGTTAGACCTTGCTGCACAGCATAAAGGTAGCGTCACAGACCTTGCCAATGCCGTACTGAATTTAACCCAGGTGTTCGACGAGTTAACGGTTAATAATAATTTTAAACAAACCGTACTCAAGCATGTTGAACAGCTGGCTGCGTTAAACAACGAGAACATCGCAGACACTCTGGAGACCCTACTATGAATGGATTTCGCGCGCTGATTCAAGGCACGCCGTTATTACCCATCCTGCAACCTGAAAGTGTAGAGCAGGCAATCAACATTGCCCGCGCTGTACACAACAGTGGCTTACGCAGTATCGAAGTGGTTCGACGCACCCCGGCAGCCGCCGCCGCAGTCACCGCGATCCGCGAACAGTTTCCGGACATGCTGGTGGGCATGGGCACGGTGCTTAATGCCGAACAGGTACAGGAAGCCAAAGATGCCGGCAGCCAGTTTATTATTACTCCCACACTCAGCGAGAAGCTGCTGGGGTATTTAAGTGACGCGCAGCTGCCATTTTTACCCGGAACTGCCAGCCCTTCAGATATTTTACTGGCTGTTGAAGCGGGTTTAACTGAAGCCAAATTTTTCCCGGCCACCTTGTGTGGTGGTGTGGGTATGCTGAAAAACTTCGGCGCTATTTTTCCGCAAGTCAGCTTTTGTCCGACCGGGGGCATTGCCGACCATAACTTGCATGAGTTCAGCGCGCTGCCAAACGTATTCGCGGTAGGCGGTTCATGGATGATCCCCAAAGACTGCGTAAAAGCGGGCAATTGGCAGGGAATTACCGATGCCTGTGTGGTAGCACAAGGTCAGTTTATTGAGGATGCCGCGTGAAAAAAGTCGTCATATTCGGTGAGTGCATGGTGGAGTTGGTGTCGAAAGGCGGCAACGACATGATTAAAAGTTTTGCGGGTGATACCTATAACACCGCAGTCTATTTAAAACGTTCTGCACCGAATGTGTCGGTGAGCTACCTGACCGCTATCGGCGAGGATTTCCTCAGTAATGAATTGCTGTTTGCCATGGGTGATGAGCAAATCAATACCGATCAGGTGTACCGCTGCAGTAAACGCAACCTGGGTTTGTACATGGTGAGAACCGACAAACAAGGCGAGCGCACGTTTGCTTACTGGCGTGACAACTCGGCGGCAACACAAACCCTGAACGTGATGACCCAACCGCCTCAGCAAATAGACATGTTCTACTTCTCGGGGATCTCCGTGGCGATACTGGATGAAGTTCAGCGTGAGAAGCTGTTCGATTTGATTGCGGAGCTTAAGCATCAGGGCTGCGAGATAGTCTTTGATCCAAACTACCGCCCGCGTTTGTGGCCAGACAAAGACGTCGCCCAAGCCTGGATGGACCGCTGTTATTCCGTCGCTGATATCGCTTTCCCGGGCGGCGACGACCACCTGGCGTTGTATGGCCACACCGATGCCGATGATGTTTTTGGTCACCTTGCGCCGATGCGAATTGGTGAAACGGTAATGAAGAACGGCGCCGTGGGTGTTCGTATTAAGAATGCTCAGGGTCAGTTCATTGTGCCTGTTGAAAAGGTTAATGATGTAGTGGACACCACTGCAGCCGGTGATGCTTTCAACGGTGGCTATCTGGCTGCGCGTATCAGTGGTAAAGGCGTAACAGAATCCGCCAGTTATGGTGCCAAGGTCGCCGGGACAGTGATTCAGCATCCTGGCGCGATCATCCCTGTTGAGGCGCTAAAAAAGGCCGTCAGCAGTCTTTAACACCTGTTGATTAGCATCAAATCAATATGGTGGTGCAGCATGGAAATCGTGCACTTATAATCATTTCCTTATACACTGTGGATTGGTGAATTTCATACATTATGTGAAAGATTCACCAAACCCGGGGTATCAGGAGTATCGAGTGTGCAGAGTAGTACTGGTTCACACTGTCAAATAAAAACCATCAGTGGTTTCATCGGCATCTGTCTTGTCAGACATCATTTCATGTTGGCCGAAGGCAGTATGCTTTTATCAGATGGCTGTGATCTATGTCTTTAGTTAATCACGCCCCGTTCTCCAGCCTGTTAAGGCACCTTTCATTGTTGGTTATCTGGCTATTGCTGTGGCGTTTATCCGTGGTCATGGAGTATGCGCTTCATGCCAGCATTTGGTTTCCGCCCGTTGCGCTTACGTTTACCGCCATCCTGTTTCTTGGTTGGCGAGCTTGTATTACGTTGAGTGTTGCCTGCGTGTTGTCGACATTCTGGGAAGAGTACATCTATGACACTAACCGAAATGCGCAAACATTGTTGATTGCCGGGTCAACATTTGCACTGTTGCATGTGGGGGTTTACGGCATCGGCGCCAGGTTACTACGTACTGCCATTTCGCAAATTACCTCGTATAACCTTTACAGTGTTGTCATGCGCTTCCTGCTGGTATGCGCAGCATCGACGCTCATTGTTTCTGTAACAGGCACACTGGTATTGTACGATGGACTGCAATCTCCAACACTGAAAGAAACTCTAATCGCCTGGTGGATTGGGGATATGTCAGGTATGTTGGTACTTACTCCAATCTTTATCGCAATGTTTCAGCGCTGGTATCCAGCGTTAAACTTTCTGTCGGGCATTACGTTTGTGCCCATCGTCCATACAAATGACTTTCCCTACAGTGTAAAGTTATTACTCAGTGTAATGGGGTTAGCGGTTACGTCTTTCGCGGCCTATTATTTTAACTCTCCGGAAATTGCTTGTTTTGTCTTCTTTCTGGCAATGCCACAAATGTGGATTGTTTATACAGAATCTCCTCTTCACGCTGCAATAAGCCTTGCTTTATTTGGGTTTTCCATGGCGGGTCTGGTGGCATTTTTAGGAATTGATACACAAGCGTATATCTTTCAATTTGCGCTGTGTGTGATGGCTTGCAGTACGTATTTCTCAATGGCAGTGCCTGCCCTCATATCCGATAATAACAAGCTACATCAGCAAGCTCATTATGACGGATTGACCCAAGCGCTTACCCGGCATTCGTTTTTTAATACTGCTGAGCAGTTGGCTAAGCAAGCCGTTCGATACCACGAATCCATGACGCTAATTGTGTTTGATATAGACAGGTTTAAGCACATTAATGATACATACGGTCACACGGTCGGAGACAACATGCTTAAGTCGGTTGCGGATGTTGCCCGCTATGTTTGCCGTGAGAGTGACTTATTTGGGCGGTTTGGTGGCGATGAGTTTCTTATTCTGTTACCCAATACACCATTAGAGTCGGGTGTGAAAGTCGCAGAGCAAATACGCAAAGCCGTGGGTAGCTTGTCGGGACCCGTCGAGGGTGTCACCGTTTCCTGTTCGTTTGGGGTAGCACCCGTGCTGGCGGTTGAAGGGTTGGATAATGCATTTGAAATGGCAGACAAGCAATTGTTGGCTGCCAAAAAGGCGGGCCGCAATCAGGTTAAGTGGTCGCAGTTTTAAAGCGAGCAGCACGCCATGCAATCTCGCTTTGTAAACTTTGCTTATAGCGAATCGCGGTATACGTAGTTTGCCAGCGGGTGTTTTCTGGTCCGTAAATCACGTACAAAAAATTGTGCGACCTTTGATGCCCCCACCACATTTAAGTGCGTGTTATCGACTTTGCCATCCGGGTAGCGTGTGTACAGGTCAGGTGGTACCTGAATAAAATACTGCTGGCTGGCCGGCTCACCTATTTCTTTCAGAAAGCCACAGGTCTGGTCATTCAGGTCAAAGAACGCAACATCTTCTTGAAGAGCTACCTTTTTTGCTGCATTGGCGTAGTCGATGAGTTTGCGTTGTAAGTTCCCTTCGCTGTCGAAGTGGCGACGGCAAATGGAGCTGGCGATCATGGGTATGGCATCCTTAGCGCGCACATCGGCGATGTATTGTTTCAGAAACGCCGGGTAGTCTTGGTCTACAGAAGCATAACGCGCCGGGTCGTCGACTTTCTGATCGTTATGACCAAACTGAATCAATACATAATCGCCTGCTTTTAACTCAGAAAGCACCAATGCCCAGCGGCCCTCATTGATAAAGCGGCGAGTACTGCGACCGTTCGCAGCATGATTCACAATTTCCACTTCTTCGTTCATATACTGTGGTAGCAACTGACCCCAGCCTCTTTCCGGGTAAGCGAGATTAGGTTTGTCTGCCATGGTGGAGTCGCCAACCAAATGCAATGCTACCCGGGTAGGATCCCAGGCACTTACAGGTATGCAAATTGACAACATGATTAACGCCGAAAAGAGTTTTTTCATGGTATTTCCTTAAAACGAAAAAAGGCCATTAACATTAATGGCCATGTTGCAGGGCGTAAAGACCGTTTACTGAATATCATCACTGTTGTATCTCAATCATTTAAACCGGCCGTAGGATGCTGTCTTGTGGTTCTTCATCAACATGCTAAGGCACTGTGTAAATGTGTTAAAGATACGACCTTTTGGTTTGAATGGAAGCGAATAACTCGCTTCCACTCGCATAAATCAAACAGTAAACGGTAGCTGCCCAATAAAACGAATCGTTACATTCTGTAGCTTGCGCCAATAAAGAACTGACGACCTGTTTGCGTCACGTTCCACACGCGGCCACCTACATTGGGTGATACCATCGCCACAATTGGCTCGTCGGTCAGGTTGATACCTTCAATCGAGATTTTCAGGTTTTCTGACACGTTGTAGCTCGCTGAGAAGTCAATGTGCGTAGTACCGTCAACATAACGTTGTTTGTTCGGGTTGCTATTGAACGACGTAGTGAACTCGCTGCGATTTGCCATTGAGATACGTGCACTGAATACGTCATCTTCCCAGTAAACCGTGAAGTTTGAAGAACGGTCAGACTGACCCGTCAGGTTTACGTCTGCATCAACAAACGTCATGTTAGCCAGTACGCCGAAGTTTTGTACCCATTGTGGGCCGGGCAGGAAGTCCAGTTTTTGCTGATACTGTACTTCGTAACCGTCCAACTTACCGCCACCGCCATTGATTGAGCGACGTACTTCAAAGTCTGAGTTGTTAACGATGTTAGCTTGTCCACCCAGTACGCTGTCTGGTAAGCCTACTTCCTGCCAGTTCAGTGTAACCGTTTCGCTGGTAGGGAAAGACTCGATGTCTTTAATGAAGTATGCAAGTGACAACAACGCACCTTCGTCGAAGTAGTATTCCGCTGACAGGTCGTAGTTAGTCGCACGGAACGGATCAATGAACGGGTTACCGTAGCTTACCGTCAGGTTGAATGGGTCAACACTACCACCTGGAGACAAGGTGCTAAGACCAGGACGAGACATAACGTCTGCATAAGACGCACGTAACACTACATCTTCGGTTACGTCCAATGCCAGGTTAAGCGATGGCAGCGTGTCGCTGTAATCGTTCTTAACTGAGGTTGGGTCGCCATTTACCAGACCGGTAGATTCAACGTCGGTTGTAGCATAACGCACACCCGCGTTACCACGCAGATCCATGTCGCCAATTGGGTAGAAGAAATCCGCTTGCAGGAAGTAGCTCAGGTTTTCTTCGCTAACGGCATAAGTATCGCCACCGCGTGGTGCATAGCTCCAGCCACCGCTCGCCAGGAATTGGGATAATTGCGCGTTGTCGGCCATAAAGAATGACTGACCACCAAAGTTTACGACATTGCCGTCAGCAGCAGTAACTACGTTGCTGATACCAAACGCTACGTTGTCAACGGTACCGTCTGCTGCGTCAGCTGATGCGAATGTGCCATCGGCACGTGAGCCTGCAATTGAGTACAGGTAGTCTTTATAAGTTACACCGCCTTTCAGGGTAATCGCGTCATTCAGGATATACTCGAAGTCAGCACGGGCGTTGTCGTAGCTTGATTTGGCATCATAAATACGGTCACGGTATTCAGACAATTCCCAGTTTGCCGGGTTTGCCGTATCAAAGCTGTAGCTCATTGTCGGGCTCATCTGATTGGTAAAATCGTATGTTACCGCTGACGTGCTGTCTGCATAGTCCAGTGTGCGACGTGAGTCGTTCACGCTGAAGTGCTCGTAAATAATGGTGGTTTCACGGTTATCCAGTACAGATTCAGACGTACCGACTAACAGGTTGACTTTTAAGTCATCGTTGAAGTGATGTTCAACATCCACGCTGAACTGGGTAAATTCAGATTCCCAGTTAGACTCGAAGTTTTCAGAACGAATGTCTACATCGTGGGCTGTTGCAGCAATAATGCTGTCGTTGCCATCAATGGTGTAATCCGTCAGGTAAGTCTGGCCTACACCTGAAGAGTTGGTGCGAGCCAACGAGATAGCCTGCATGAATGGCTCAAGACGCTGGGCTTCAATTTTTGAGTACAAGGCATCTACGGTAACCGTGGTGTCGTCGCTTGGTGCAAACTGCACCGACGCGGTAATACCGGTGCGATCCAATTCATGAGTCTTGTCGGCAAAGCGCGGGAAGCGCGGGTGCCAATAGCTACTTAAGTCTTCACTTTGTGTTCCAAGGCATGAAGAATCAGTACAAAAGCCATCATCTTCCCAGCGACCCGTGTCTGAACCCACGTTGCTGATCAGCTGGGAAGAAAATGACGCGGAAACCAATACGCCAAAAGAGCGATCGTCATTGGTGTAGCTGGTTAGTGCTGACAACCTTGGATCGGCTTCTTCCGACTGGTCGTTGTAGGTACCTTGTACATTGATGGCTGTCACATTGTCGGTAAAATCGAATGGACGACCCGTTGTCAGATCTACTGTTGCGCCTAGTGTGCCTTCTTCAATTTCGGCTGAAGATGTTTTGTGTACAGTTAGCTGGCTGAATAACTCTGAGGCAAAAACGTTAAAGTCAAAAGCACGACTCTTACGCACACCACCAGGTCCGGCAGAAAGTGACTGCGCCTGCATGCCATTTAGCTGAACCCGGGTAAAGCTGGAGTTAAGACCACGAACGGTGATTTCACGGCCCTGGCCTGCGTCACGGCTAATTGCAATACCTGGAATACGTTGCAGTGATTCTGCAAGGTTCTGGTCCGGGAAGTCTGCAATGTCTTCTGCAAGAATAGTGTCTACGGCACCTGCAGAAGCACGTTTAGTAATAAGGGCTTTTTGTAAGCTGTCCGCGAAGCTTGATGCGCGGACTTCGATCACTTCAACCATATCATCATTGGCTTCAGTGCTCTGGGCAAAAACGGCAGTGGGTGAAAGCATAGCGCACGCTACAGCAATACTAATAGGTGCTTTTTTAAAGGACTTGGCAAAATTCATTCGTGGTTCCTCACGTTTTTATCTGTGCCTACATCAGTGATTACTCATTAAGCAGGCACATAGAGTGCATGGGTACTGATGCTTGTCTCACCTGTTATTATTGTTCTTGTAGTTTACAAGCGATTAACAATATAGATTCAAATGCTACCGGTGGCAAGCATGTTTTTTCATTTTTTTTAAATTTTTGTTTGCAGATTTACAGTTTTGCACGTCAGCATAGATCGCATATTATACAGTTGAAATGCACTTTTTATACGGTGGTTTACATTAAAAGTTAAATAAAACAGGTATTTATATTATTTAATATGATGTGCTATATTTTGCTGATAATTATATTTACAACTTGACAACATCATTCAAATTTACCAGAATGCTACCGGTAGCATTTAGCGTTTCAATTTTGTTAACACAGGGGTAAATAATGGCCAGAAAGCTAATCAAAGTTGTCCTTATGTCATTAGGTATGGCGGTAGGTAGCAGTATGGTTCAGGCAGAGCCACTTGATAACACCAAAGCCTGGTCTCAGCGTATGGTTGAGTCA
The DNA here is from genome assembly GCA_017794925.1 of Aestuariibacter sp. GTDB lineage: Bacteria > Pseudomonadota > Gammaproteobacteria > Enterobacterales > Alteromonadaceae > Alteromonas. The sequence continues at coordinate 982,138 of CP051238.1, forward strand.
GAAATGGTGCGTTTCCCGGAAGCCTGGATGATGGACTGGGACGAAAAACCGACCTGGGATTATGTTCATGGCTTAAACCTGCTTGGCTTTACCCGCGTGTATGAGCAAACCGGTGATCAACGGTATTTCGATTATCTGAAAGGGTATTACGACACGCTGATTGACGATAAGGGCAATATTGCCACTTATAAGAAAGAGAAATTCAACATCGATATGATCAATGCAGGAAAGGTTCTGTTCTTCCTGTATGACCAAACAGGTGATAAAAAATACCTGTTAGCCGCTGACAAATTGCGTGCTCAGTTCGATGAACATCCACGTACCAGTGAAGGTGGGTTCTGGCACAAAAAACGTTATCCGTACCAAATGTGGCTGGACGGCCTGTATATGGGCGCGCCGTTTTATGCAGAATACATCATGCGCGCTGGCAAGCCTGAACAGTTGGACGATGTTTTCCTGCAATTCGAGCTGATTGAAAAGCATTTATACGATCCAAAGACCGGTCTGCCTCGTCATGGCTGGGACGAGTCACGCGATCAGAAATGGGCAGACAACAGCACGGGTCTGTCACCTCATCACTGGTCTCGCGCGCTGGGGTGGTATGCCATGGCAATGGCTGATGTACTGGACATTGTTCCGCCGCATTTATCCAAACGCGCCTGGTTGGCCTCGCGCTTCGAAAACCTGATGACGCAAGTGGTGAAATACCAGCACACCAGCGGTACCTGGTATCAGGTGACTGATTTAGGTGACCGCGACGGTAACTATCTTGAAGCGTCGGGTACAGCCATGTTGACCTATGCGATGGCGAAAGGTGTAAACCTCGGCGTATTACCTGAAGAGTTTAAAGGTTACGCGGAAAAAGGTTTTGCAGGGCTGCTTGATCAAATGATTTCGGTCGACCCTGAGTCAAATGTCATTACCCTTGAAAAAGTCTGTGCCGTAGCGGGCCTTGGTGGCAACCCTTACCGCGATGGCAGCTTTGAGTACTACATGAGCGAACCGATTCGCCCGAACGATGCGAAAGGCGTGGGTCCGTTTATTCTGGCAGCTGTGGAACTGGGTAAGTAATCCATGTCTATCGGTAAGTTTTGGGGCCTGGGTATTTTGTTAACTGGCCTTTGTGGCTGCAGTGGCGCTCATTCACTGCAGCCACTTCCCCCTTTCGGTTCTGAAATCATGCATCAGTCAGACCTTGGGGATGGGACTTACCGTAATCCTATTCTGCATATTGATTATTCCGACCCGGATGTCGTTGCGGTTGGTAATGATTATTACATGACCGCATCGAGCTTCAACGCAGCGCCTGGTTTACCCGTTTTACATTCTACGGACTTGGTGAACTGGACGCTGATCAACTACGCGTTGCCAGTGCAGATGCCTGCGAAACATTACGCCCGACCGCAACATGGCAATGGTGTATGGGCGCCCAACATTCGTTACCACAATGAGAAATTCTGGATCTTTTACCCCGATCCGGATTTTGGCATATATGTAGTGACTGCCGATGATCCGGCGGGAACCTGGAGCGAACCCAAACGCATTCTTGCTGGCAAAGGGTTAATTGACCCGACTCCCTTGTGGGATGACGATGGTAACGCCTGGCTGTTACACGGTTGGGCCAAAAGTCGCGCGGGCTTTAATAACGTATTAAGTTTGCGAAAAATGGCGGCAGACACCAGTTGGGTGTCAGAGGATTATCAACACATTGTCGATGGTCACGCGTTGCCGGGTTACCGCACCCTGGAAGGGCCCAAGTTCTACAAGCGAAATGGCTATTACTACATATTTGCCCCTGCTGGCGGTGTTGAAACCGGCTGGCAATCGGTGTTTCGGTCAAAAAACATTGCAGGCCCTTATGAAAGCAGAGTAGTTATGGCGCAGGGTAATACCCTGATCAACGGCCCGCATCAGGGCTCGTGGATACACACCGCACAGAATGAAGACTGGTTCATTCACTTTCAATCCCGAAAGGCCTATGGTCGCATTGTGCATTTACAGCCACTTGCGTGGCAGGATGACTGGCCGGTTATTGGCAATGACGCAGATAAAGACGGCATCGGCGAACCTGTGTATGTGCATCAGAAGCCTAAGACTTTAAAAGCGGAAACGGTGAAGCCTCAACCTACCACTGACGAATTTAATGACCAACGGTACGGTTTGCAATGGCAGTGGAATGCCAACCAGCAAGACAACTGGTTTAGCTGGGAAACAAAGTCGCACATTCGGCTTCATGCCCAAATGAAAATGCCTGAAACAGGCAATAACCTGTGGATGACGCCCAATCTGATGCTGCAGAAATTACCCGCCCAGCAATTTCAGGTGCGTATGCGCATGACCGTGCCTTCAAGTACGTTTGCATTAGAGTCTGGTCTGCTGTTATTTGGCGAAGACTACGCCTGGGTAGGTGTAAAAGCGATTAACGGCACGCCTCATCTTGTGTATGTGCAGTGCCGCAACGCTCGCACTGGATGTGATGAAAGCGTTCATGACTATGGCCCTGTTAAGAACGAAACGATCGAATTTCGCTATATTATGGCATCTGACTCGACCGCGGTATTTGGCTATCGTTATGATGACACCGAGCCCTTTACGGTAGTGGGTGAACAATTTATTGCGCGACGCGGTCGCTGGGTAGGGGCGAAAACGGGGATTTTCGCAGTAACAAACCCTTTAATTAAAGTGGATACTAGCTCGCAAAACTATGTTGATGTGGACTACGTTCGCTTTATCCCGATGTACCGGACTTAATCACGTATGAACCTGAAACGCGTTTCCCTGTTTCTTTTACTTTGTTCCATGCTCAGTACAACGGCACTGGCAAAAGAAACGACTTTCCAAGTGGATGATGGCTATACGCCGGGTGAACGCTTTGCACGCTATAAACCTAAACACCCGGAACTGAAATGGCCGGTATTGCAATACCGGGAAGGGCAGGCCGCAGAATTTGAGCGACCTTATAAATCGCTGGGAAATCGCGATTTGCACATAGACACATTTTTCCCTTCAGCAGAAAATCACAATGGTCAGGTGATTGTGCTGATTCACGGAGGCGGTTGGCGCGCAGGCAATAAGTCCCATTTTTATCCGCTTGCTAATAAACTGGCTCAGCTTGGCTACACCGTATTTACTCCTGAATATCGTCTGTCAATTGAGGCCCAATATCCCGCGGGCATGCTGGATATTGTAGATGCCGTGCTGTGGGTCAAAGCGAACAGCGAAACACTGATGATCAACCCAGACAGAGTTGCCATCGGTGGTGGTTCGTCCGGTGGTCAAATGGCCGCATTGGCGGGCTTTACCGCTCACTTGCCGCTATTTAATACGCAACAGGACGCTGACCCGCGTGTTAATGCCGTTATTGATCTGGACGGCGTACTGGATTTCACTACACCACTGGCGCTGCAATTTGAAGACAAACGTAAAGCTAAGTCTGCTGCAGCCTTGTGGCTGGGCGGCGACTATCAGACCATGCCAGCGCGCTGGAAAGAAGCGTCTGCTGCTACCCATGTGCACAATAATACCCCGCCCACACTGGTGATCAGCAGTGGTCAGGTGCGCTTTACGGCAGGGCATGAAGCGGTAGGCAAAGCGCTTAACCAATACGGTATCGATTACGAATTTGTCATGCTACCGCCCACTATTCATACGTTTTGGTTGTTTGAGCCGTACCTGAGCCAGACAACGGAAACCATTCATACCTTTTTACAGCGTGTCGCCACGCAAGGAGTACCGCAGTGACTATGTCGATGAACCGTCGGTCTTTATTAAAACTAATGGGTACAGGCTCAGCCGCCATGGGCGCGCTGACAATGTCGGGTTGTACAGGCAGTCCTTCCGCAAACAGTGATTTTGCCTGGAACGATCAGGCCAACGCCATCCGAGCGCGTATTGTGCCGCCAAGCTTTCCATCACGCAGCGCGGTGATTACCGAGTACGGCGCCAAAGCGGGCAGTGGCGAAAATGTTAGTGACGCCATTCACGCCGCGATTGAAGCAATTGCAAAACAAGGTGGTGGCCGTGTAGTCGTGCCGAAAGGCGAGTTTTACACCGGCCCGGTTCACCTCAAATCCAATATCAATTTGCATATTGAGGAAGGCGCTACGCTGCACTTCATCCCGGAACCAGAACTGTACAAACCCTACGTGTTCACCCGCTGGGAAGGCACGGAACTCATGGGATATTCGCCGCTTATTTATGCGTACGAACAAACCAATGTAGCCATTACCGGTAAAGGCACGCTGGAAGGTGGCGGTAGCCCAACCCAGTGGTGGCCCTGGAAAGGTAAATGGAAAGAGGCTGACTGGGGCGATCATCCGGTTGAAAACCAGAAGTTTACCCGCGATGTGTTGCGCCAGATGGCAGAAGACGAAGTGCCGGTAGCCCAGCGTGTGTTCGATGAAAACTACCTGCGTCCGCCATTTATTCAGCCCTATAAATGCAAAAACGTGCTTATTGAAGGCGTTACCATCAAGAATTCACCGTTCTGGCTGGTCAACCCTGTGTTGTGTGACAACGTAACGGTAACCGGCGTTCACTGTGACAGCCATGGCCCCAATTCAGACGGGTGCGACCCGGAGAGTTGTAAAGATGTGCTTATAGAAAACTGTGTGTTCGATACTGGCGATGACTGCATTGCAATCAAGTCAGGCCGTAATGCCGATGGTCGCAGGGTAGGCGCGCCATGTGAAAATATCCTGATCAACGCTTGCCAAATGAAAGCCGGACACGGCGGTGTGGTGATTGGCAGTGAGATTTCTGGCGGGGTAAAAAACCTGTATGCCCAGCACTGCGAAATGAGCAGCCCGGATTTAGACCGGGGAATTCGCATTAAAACCAATTCCATTCGCGGTGGGCATTTACAAAACCTGAACTACCGTCATTTGCGCATTGGCAAGGTAAAAGATGCCATCGTGATCAACTTTTATTATGAAGAAGGCGATGTGGGCCAGTTTATGCCTACCCTGGAAGCCATCTCCATTGAAAATCTGCATGTTGTGGAAGCCAAGCGCGCCTTTATGATGCGCGGGTATCCTCATACGCCCATTACCGGCGTGTCGCTGAAAAATATCACAATCGAGAAAGCGGAAAAGGACTCTGTGATTGAGAATGTCGCCGAGGTCACCCAGGAGAATATCGTTATCAACGGTAAAGCGGTGGTGATCTAACATGGGAGTACAGGGAAGACTATGCAGGATGCTGGCCTTATGCGCCATGCTTCTGGGCGGGTGCGCAGCGCTTCTAAGTGGGTGCGCAACGCCGCCCGGCCAAACGGTAGATCGCATTGACGCACGCGTGCTAAGCGCACAGAGTGACAGTGCATTTACGTCGATACAAGCGGCCATCGACGCCGCCCCGGACGGGCAACCCTGGACGATTTTCATCGGGCCAGGAGTATTCGAAGAACGGGTCATTGTCAATAAACCTGGCATTCGACTTGTCGGCAGTGGTAAACGCAACACAACCATTGCTTACGCCCGTTATGCAGGCGAGCCTGTCGTGCCTGGTAGCGAGGAAACCTGGGGAACGTTTCGAACGGCCGTAGTGGAGGTGTTGGCGCCCGACGTCAGCCTGTTTGATTTAACGATTGAAAATACCTACGACTATCCGGCAGACGATAAGCTGCCCAAAGGCCACCCGGATAAAATTCGTGGTACCCAGGCTGTAGCACTTAAAATAGCAGAACAAGCCGACCGCACTGTGCTTCAGCGCGTAACCTTGCTGGGTTATCAGGATACACTTTACGCTCAATCTGGCAGAACCTATGTTCTGGACAGTGAAATTGCCGGGCATGTGGATTTTATATTCGGTGCAGGTAACGTGCTGTTCGAATATAGCGATGTGATTTCCCGGCCAAGGGCACATCCAATGACGTTTACCGGGTATGTGACCGCACCCAGCACGCTGATTGAGCAAGAGTTCGGCTTTACCTTTCTGAACTGCCGATTGCTGCGCGAGATTGGCGTGCCCGACAACAGTGTGCCATTGGGCCGCCCCTGGCACCCTACCACTACCTTTGATGACGGGCGTTATGCCAATCCGAATGCCATTGGCAAAAGCACTTTCATCAATACATTTATGGACGGCCACATTGCGCAGGTTGGATGGAGCAGTATGGGTGGCACTGCCAAAGATGGTTCTCGCAAACGCTTTATGCCGTTAACCGACGCGCGATTTAGTGAGTTTGGCAGTTACGGGCCTGGGGCACATAGCAATACCGACAGGCCGCAAATATCGGCAGCAGATCTGCCTCTGTATACAAAAGAAAAAGCACTGAATGACTGGACACCCACTACGTTGTCCAGACAAGCGCATCGCTTGTTAATTCAGTAATTCCTATCGCCAGGGCCTGAGTTTTTCAGCCCTGGTGGCATTTTCATCACATGCCGCTCACAGGCACAAAAAAATTTTCAAATTTTTTTTAATAAACCCCTTGATCTTGTCTGGGTACTCCCCCATTTAACCACGCAGTAACAATTTTACGGCCCATCAGGGTCAAACTAGGCAAACGGCGTATGACCAATGTATACGTCGGCTAATCACAAAAATTGAATAGTTAGATTATTCAGGAGATTTGAAAATGGCAATTCGTCCTTTACACGATCGCGTAATCGTCAAGCGCGCAGAGCAAGAAAGCAAATCTGCTGGCGGTATCGTATTGACCGGTTCTGCGGCAGAAAAATCGACTCGCGGTGAAATCATCGCTGTGGGTAACGGTCGCATTCTGGAGAATGGCGAAGTGAAAGCGTTAGACGTAAAAGTCGGCGACACCGTTATTTTCAACGACGGTTACGGCGTAAAAACCGAGAAGCTGGATGGCGAAGAAGTGCTCATCATGAGCGAAAGCGACATTCTGGCAATCGTAGAGTAATAAACCGTTTAACCGAATTGAGAGGAATTTAAAATGGCAGCTAAAGAAGTACGTTTTGGTGATGACGCCCGCACAAAAATGCTGAAAGGCGTAAACATCCTGGCAAACGCAGTTAAAGTTACCTTAGGTCCTAAAGGCCGTAACGTAGTACTGGATAAGTCATTCGGTGCCCCTACCATCACTAAAGATGGTGTATCTGTAGCGAAAGAAATCGAGCTGGACGACAAGTTCGAAAACATGGGCGCGCAGATGGTTAAAGAAGTCGCGTCTAAAGCAAACGACGAAGCGGGTGACGGTACAACTACTGCAACCGTGCTTGCACAAGCGATCGTTACTGAAGGCCTGAAGTCTGTTGCTGCGGGCATGAACCCAATGGACCTGAAGCGCGGTATCGACAAAGCGGTACTGGCTGCAGTTGAAGAACTGAAAGCTCTGTCTACTGACTGTGCCGACAGCAAATCTATTGCTCAGGTAGGTACTATTTCTGCAAACTCTGATTCAGAAGTGGGCGACATCATTGCTAAAGCAATGGAAAAAGTAGGTAAAGAAGGCGTAATCACTGTAGAAGAAGGTCAGGCTCTGCAAAACGAACTTGACGTTGTTGAAGGTATGCAGTTTGACCGCGGTTACCTGTCTCCTTACTTCATCAACAACCAGGAAAGCGGTGCGGTTGAATTAGACAGCCCATTCATCCTGTTGGTTGACAAGAAAATCTCTAACATCCGTGAATTACTGCCTACGCTAGAAGCCGTAGCAAAAGGCGGCAAGCCTCTGCTGATCATTGCTGAAGACGTAGAAGGTGAAGCGCTGGCGACTCTGGTTGTTAACAACATGCGTGGTATCGTGAAAGTTGCAGCGGTTAAAGCACCTGGTTTCGGCGACCGTCGTAAAGCGATGCTGCAAGACATCGCCATCCTGACTGGCGGTACTGTTATCTCTGAAGAGATTGGTCTGGAGCTGGAAAAAGTTCAGCTGGAAGACTTGGGTACAGCTAAGCGCGTGGTTATCAGCAAAGACAACACGACTGTGGTTGACGGTGCGGGTGAAGAAGCTGCGATTCAGGGACGTTGTGAGCAAATCCGCGCACAAATCGCTGACTCTACTTCAGACTACGACAAAGAAAAACTGCAAGAGCGTCTGGCTAAACTGTCTGGCGGTGTAGCAGTAATCAAAGTTGGCGCAGCCACTGAAGTTGAAATGAAAGAGAAGAAAGACCGCGTAGAAGATGCACTGCACGCTACTCGTGCTGCGGTTGAAGAAGGCGTAGTACCTGGTGGTGGTGTTGCTCTGGTTCGTGCGGCCGCAAAACTGGTTGACCTGACTGGCGAAAACGAAGACCAGACTCACGGTATCAAGCTGGCTCTGCGTGCGATGGAAGCGCCTCTGCGTCAAATCTCTATCAACTCAGGTGCAGAAGCGTCTGTAGTTGTTAACGAAGTGAAGAACGGCGAAGGTAACTACGGTTACAACGCGGGCAACGACACTTATGGCGACATGCTGGAAATGGGTATCCTTGACCCAACTAAAGTAACCCGTTCTGCACTGCAGTTTGCTTCATCAATCGCTTCACTGATGATCACCACAGAAGCTATGATTGCTGAACTGCCTAAAGACGACGCACCTGCAATGCCTGATATGGGCGGCATGGGCGGAATGGGCGGCATGGGCGGCATGATGTAAGCCACCCATAAGCTTAACGCTTAAAAGAAAGGCACTCTTCGGAGTGCCTTTTTCGTTCCAACTCAATATGATTACACATTCTGGTTTATTGATGCATGTCCTGCTCAACAACTTCTTCGAGTAATGACAAAGGTAATGAGCCATGCCCCAACAGTGACTGGTGAAATGCCTTCAAGGAAAACTGATCGCCGAGTTTGTGTTGCATTTTTGCTCGCAACGCCTGTATTTTCATCAGACCAATTTTATACATCGGGCCGGAACCCGGCACTACGATCGCTCTGTCAACTTCAACAATAGCTTCCTCTTCACTTTGGGCTGCTTGCGATACCAGATAGTTTATTGCCTCTTGCCTGCTCCATCGGCGAGTGTGAATACCTGTATCAATTACCATTCTTGCAGCGCGTGAGAGGTCGTAATGTAATGTGGCCAGTTCATGTTCGGGTGAATCGACCAAACCAATTTGCTGAGGTAATTGTTCAGCATACATTGCCCAGCCTTCCATATAGGCACCAAATACACCTTCAGCAAACATAATGGGAATTCCGGCCACTTGCGATGAAGCAAAGCTTTCGTAATGATGTCCGGGAATCCCTTCATGGTAGGCAAGTATCGGCAATGTGTGTTTTGGAAGGGCCTTAAGATTACTCAGGTTGACGTAAACATGATTGGCGCTGTACCTTGCCAGCGTATCTGTTTTTTCTGACAAAACAGGGCTTCTTTCAATTTTTAGCGCAGGGATGTCCGTTAGAGTAAATAGTTCAGGCAATGCCACAGCAAGTTCATCTATAGCCTGTTGCATGCTGTTAATTAGTTCAGTTCTACCACTTTGCGAGTCTGGGTAGTAGAGTGCGGGATTATCAAGGAAGCTCGCGTAGGCAGCGGCGATACCATCTTTGGTATCAATACCTTGTGCAGCAAGAATTGCTATCATTCGCTGCTGAATACGATGCACTTCGTCGACGCCTGTCTGATATACCTCGTCAGGTGTCAGATCTGAAGTTGTAAAAAAGCGCAGCAAGGCCGCATATGCGTTTTCACCATCTGGCAGGCGCCAGTAACCAACTCCAGGTTTAGATTTCTCAAGCAATTGATTGTACATATCAATTAAACGGTAATATGCCGGATAAACAACTTCCGCTACGAGTGCCTTTGCCTGTTCGTAAAACTGCAATTGTTGCTCTGGCGTCACTGAGCTGAGTTGACTCATTCTTTGCTTGAGCGAAGTGAGTAAGATGTTGTCGTCTAAGGGAGTATGCACAAACTTCTGCATTTGTTCTGTCACATTTTCAATAACAATAGCCGGAGGAACAATGCCCCGATTGGCGCGCATTTCAACGGCATCAATTATTTGTTCAAAATAGCGTTTACTGTCACGTAAACGCGCTAAATAGTGCTTGATATCTGTCTCAGACGATATCGGGTGAGACTTACTCATATAGTCAGGATATTGACTTTGTAGGCCACCAAATGTATCCAGAGGATAATTGTGGTATTTGTAGGGCTCCAGCTCGATCAAGCTGTCCAGTAAATATAGAGTTGCCTGCTTTGTGATGGCATCTTGTCCTTCCAATTCTTGATATGACTGAGTAATCGCTTTGATTTTTGTAAGATCGGGCAGCTTTTCAAGTATGGTCGTTTGCCGGGCGTCGTCTAAATGTGCGTTATGCTCATCTATCCCAAGATTATGCAGACCCAGCGTTGTTTTCATTTGTGGGCTGGCTAGCGCCAGTTTGATAACTTCTCTGTCGAGAAAAATACGTAGCGTAAAGGGTTTTTCGACAAACCACTGATGCGTTCCAATACCTACAAGGATTAATAATAAGGCCAAGAAAATACCCAGTGTCCAATAAACTACCTTTTTCATTTTTGTGTTATTCCGGATAAACATATAGGAGCTGTTCGACTTGTATTTGCCGAACAGCATGAGTATTAGTGTGAACGTTGCTGCGATCTGATTGTGATAAACAGCGCAACAGCCAGTATCAATGAGAACAAGGAAGGAGCAGGCACGCTTGTAGCTTCATTCCAGCTAAAAGACGTTACACCCTCCGTCATAATGCAGCAGTTGTCCGACGTTAAATCTGCATCAAATATACCGATGTCATTAATTCCGTCATACAAAGTCAGAATGCCAAAATCCAGGCGGGTCGCATCTCTATTATTGCAATCCCAGGCACATAGAAAAGAACTGATAACGGCGCCATTATTTACTGTAAAATTAAATGCGCCTCCGTCTATTGCATATGTTGCCAGGCTATCGCTACTGTCTCCCGACAGTGTGTGGGAGAATAGGTCGTTCGACCATGTCACTTCCCAGAAAAAAAACTTCTCCAAAAGGTTGACGTTATCTTGTACATCAGCAGCGTTGATCTGTACGACCGCATCCATCGTCCAGCCAGTATCAGAGCTACCAGAGCCATTCCACTGAATAAGCCCTGCGCTGGCTTGTGAGACAAACATCAAACTGATTATTAAACTCAGTATTTTCATCATGGTTATTTCCTTTATTTACGTGCTTCATGCAAAAGTCCACTGCATTGCGGATTGAAATAACATTGCAGCGGATTGTTCCAAGTCAGAGAATGAAAAAACTCATGTTAAAAAACCTGAAGAAAACCTGAATTTTTCCTTACGGTTTTTATATATTTTTTTAAGTTATTGATTTTATTTGGTTTGATTTTGGGGTGTTTGTGTCGCGCTTTCAGGTGAAAATCATAAAAGCAGGGTGAGTTAGACTGCACTATCATCAATGAAGTAAATGACGAGAAAGAAAGGCGCTCTTCGGAGTGCCTTTTTTAATGGTTACGGTTTACTCTTGTGTCTAAATAAAGTCATTACCATCGCTATAATCAAACGACTTATCTTTGAAGAGTAGGTTTACTCCTAATCCATTGCTATATTAAAACGATTATAATTTTACAAGTTATGCCCTAATGAATGTGTCGACACGAATTACGCCAGCCTTACTTGCGCTTAGCGTCCTTGCTTTAACCGCATGTATAAATAACCCCGCCCAGGAATCAACTGCTGTTTCTGACCAAACTACAGAGCCCGTATTTGAGGTTAAATACGAGAAATTCGTGCTCGATAATGGTTTGGAGGTAGTCTTTCATCAGGACGATTCCGACCCGGTTACGGCAGTGGCATTAACCTTCCACGTGGGCTCGGCTAGGGAACTGGAAGGGCGCACCGGATTTGCCCACCTATTCGAGCATTTACTCTTTTTAGAATCTGAAAACCTAGGTAAAGGCGGTTTGGATAAAATGAGTTCACGTATTGGCGGCTCTGGCGCCAATGGCTCAACCAGCCGTGACCGCACCAACTACTTTCAAACCGTGCCAAACGACGCACTGGAAAAAATGATCTGGGCCGAAGCTGACAAGCTGGGGTTCTTCATTAACACCGTTACCGAAGACGTGCTGGCGAAAGAAAAGCAGGTGGTGAAGAACGAAAAGCGCCAGGGCACAGACAACCGCCCCTATGGCCATGCAAATTACGTGGTGGGTAAAAACCTCTACCCTACCGATCACCCCTACAACTGGCAGGTAATTGGCTCACTGGAAGATTTGCAAAACGCCACGCTGCAGGATGTAAAAGACTTCTACAACAAATGGTATGTGCCCAATAACGCCACACTGGTGATTGCCGGTGATTTTGACCCGAAGCAGGCGAAAGCCTGGGTACACAAGTACTTCGACGAGATCCCTCGTGGAGAAGATATCACGCCGCTGGCAGACAGACCCGCAACGCTCAACAAAACGGTGAAGCGTTACTACGAGGACAATTTTGCGCAGCTACCTGAGCTACGTCTTGTGTGGCCGGGTGTTGATTTGTATCACCCCGATGCCTATGCACTGGATATTTTGATGACATTGCTGTCTGAAGGGAAAAGCGCACCGCTTAACAAAGTGATTGTGGAAGACAAGCAGCTCGCTTCCGGCGTATCTATGTACAACCGCAATTCTGAGTTGGCCGGTGAGATTATGTTAATCACCCGGGCCTATCCGGGCACCGATCTTAATAAGGTGTACAACGGTGTACAGGAAGCCATGGCGCAATTTGAAGCGACAGGTGTGAAAGACGACGACCTTAAACGCATTAAGGCGGGCATCGAAACCGAGTATTACGCCAATCTGTCGAGTGTGCTGGGTAAAGCGTTCCAATTGGCGCAGTACAATATCTTTGCCGATGATCCCGGCTACATAAACAAAGAATTAGCCCATTATTTATCGGTATCGGAAAGCGACATACGGCGGGTTTACAATCAGTACATTAAAGATAAGGCCTTTATTGCAACCAGCTTTGTGCCAAAAGGGCAGGCGAATCTGATGCTCGCTGGTTCATCCCCGGCTGAAGTCGAAGAAGAAAAGATAGTGGCCGAGGGCCGCGGCGAGTCTTTTGAGCTTGCAGAAAGTGCTGGTTATACAAAAACACCTACCCGGTTTGATCGCAGCGTTGAGCCTCCCTATGGTGAATTACCTGTACCGGCCGTACCCAATGTGTGGCAATCAGAGTTAGAAAATGGGCTGGATATCTACAGTATTGAAAGTCGCGAGCTGCCTTTGGTTGATTTTGAACTGACACTGGAAGGCGGCCTGTTGCTGGAGGATCGCAATAAAGTAGGTGTGTCCGGTTTACTCGCGACGTTATTACAAAAAGGCACGGCAACGAAAACCCCGGAAGAATTAGAGAAGGCTATTGAGTTACTTGGTGCGGAAATTTCGGTGTCCAGCAGCCGTCAATCGTTAACGTTTTCCGGTACTACGTTAGCCAAGCATTACGAAGAAACCATTGCGCTACTGAAAGAAATGCTGCTAACGCCCCGGTGGGATGAAAAAGAGTTTCAACTGGCGAAGCAGGATGCCCTGAGCACTATTGCACAGCAAAGCGCGAACCCCAACAGCATTGCCGATAATGCCTATTTTACCTTGCTTTACGGGGATGAGCATATTCTTTCGCAAAACCCGATAGGCAGCGAAGCGTCGGTCAGTGCAATTACACTGGACGATGTGAAGCAATACTATACGCAGTATGTCTCACCCTCTGTCGCGAATTTCCTCGTCGTCGGTGCGGTAGATAGTAATACCGTGAAAGCGTCATTAACATCGCTGAATCAGGCATGGCCCGCGAAAGCCGTAAACATACCGACTTTTAATACGCCAGACCGTCCGGCAGCGGCAAAGGTGTACTTTTACGACGTACCCGGTGCCAAGCAGTCTGAGTTGCGCTTTGGCTATATTGCCCTGGCAGAAACGGATGACGATTTTTACCCGGCCACACTGATGAACTATAAGCTCGGCGGGGGCGGTTTTGCATCGCGCCTGATGCAAACGCTTCGTGAGGGTAAAGGTTACACTTATGGTGTGCGGTCGGCTTTTTATGGTTCCGATATACCCGGACCCTTTACCATTTCTTCAGGTGTAAGAACCAACGTGACCTACGAGTCAGCCGCATTGGTAAAACAAATTATGGCTGATTATGCCCAAACGTTCAGTGAGCAGGATTTGGACAATACCAAGAGTTACTTTATGAAAAGTGCTGCGCGTCAGTTTGAGACAGCCGGAGCCAAACTATCGATGCTGGATAAAATCAGTAGCTATGGCTGGCAGCCGGACTATGCTAAACAACGCCAGCATGACGTGCAGACCATTACCAAAGCCGATATTGTCAAACTTGCTAAACAATATGCCGATCCAAATCGCATGATTTGGTTGGTCGTCGGTGATGCAGAGACGCAAATGCCACGTCTTGCTGAATTGGGTTTTGGTGAGCCTGTATTGCTTAATCCAAAAAGTTAGCCAATCAGCACACCGAATTAGCGTAGTACAAACAAAGAAAGCGCCGCATTTTACGGCGCTTTCTTTGTTCTCATTCCTTAATCCTAGTACCAAGATAGCAGTAAAGTAGTGCTAAGTTGTCATTAAAGTTCCACATTTGGACTGCTATGTTAGTAACTGAAGCGGTAATTCAAAATTTGCTTTCCACACAATTTGCCTGACTTATACTGCACAAATGTTGGCATCAACCCTGTATTTGCGTGTCCAGCGCAACAATTATCTTCCTACATCATATAAATATTAATTATAAGTAAAATGCATTCCATAAATGAAATATAAGGCCCGACCTTACATTTTTTGCTTTCATTTTAGTTTTGATTTATGCATTATTGGCGAAAGCGGTAGTCCTTTCCAATAAAAACCACAAGAACGGGAAGATTACATAATTGTTATTCATAAGTGAGCTTTATAGTAGGTTCATTTTACAATTTTGTAGTTAATGGATTAAAGCATCTTGTGGCAGCAAATAATTACTGACTTAGTCGACGTACCTGTACGCGCGACTGGGGACCTTTTTGCCCGGAGGAGAGGAGAACACCCTTGCAACTCTTAGTACTAAACGAAGCAAAGCACGCTGTGGATTCAGCGGTAGTGGAGCGCCGGTGTGCGGTAACACCAAACACCGTTATGCGACTTAGCCGAATGGGGCTGGACGTTGTGATTGAATCTGATGCCGGCGAGCTTTCAGGTTATACCAACGACGCCTATGCCGAGCAAGGCGCAACCATAATTGAAGATGGCGTTGAAGCATTAGCAAGCACAAACATTGTGCTCTATGTGAATCGCCCATCAGAAGCACACCTTGCCAAACTCAGTGAAAACACCCTGGTGATTGGTCATATCGACCCATTCTTTCAACAGTCACTGGTAGAGCAACTTGCTGCTAAGCAGGTATCTACGCTGTCGGTTGAAATGATCCCGCGTTCTTCACGTGCGCAGAAAATGGATGCCCTGAGTTCACAGGCCAGCTTAGCCGGCTATGTGATGATGCTTCAGGCTGCCAATAGCCTGCCCAGCATTTTACCTATGATGATGACGCCGTCCGGTACTATTAAACCGGCCAAGGTCTTCATTATTGGTGCAGGTGTGGCGGGCCTGCAGGCTATTGCTACTGCAAAACGCATGGGCGCGAATGTACTTGCGTATGACACCCGCCCGGTTGTGGCCGAGCAGGTTGAGTCGTTGGGCGGGAAGTTCCTGAAAATCGATATTGGCGAAACCGGTCAAACCAAAGACGGTTATGCTAAAGAGCTGACCGACGAGCAAAAGGCCAAGCAACAGGAAGCCCAGCGCGATGCGATTGCAGATTCCGATATTGTGATAACAACAGCACAGTTGTTCGGTCGCAAGCCGCCGGTCCTTATCCGTAAAGAAACACTGGCGCTAATGAAACCTGGCAGCGTCGTAGTGGATATGGCGGCGCAGTCTGGCGGTAACGTGGAAGGCTCTGTTGCGGGTGAAATCGTGCAGGTAGAAGGGGTAACGGTAATTGGTACCGGACACTGGAGCCAGCAGGTTGCAAAAGACGCTACCGATATGTACGCCAATAACCTGTTTAACCTGATTGATGAGTTCTTTAACAGCGAATCCAAACAGTTTGAACTGAATCTGGAAGACGAAATTCTAGCCCAAAGTGTGATCACACACGGCGGTGCGGTAATCAACGACATGCTGAAAAATGCTTACGGAGGACAGTAAGTCATGGAAACCATTTACCTGATTTTTATTGTACTACTGGCCGCATTCTTAGGCTTTGAACTTATTCGTAAAGTGCCAGCTACCTTGCACACGCCGTTGATGTCGGGCTCTAACGCAATCTCCGGTATCACACTGGTTGGCGCGCTGGTCGCGTCAGGTGCTGAGAATGACACGTTAACTACAATTCTGGGCACTGCCGCCGTGGCGCTGGCAAGTATCAACGTGGTGGGTGGTTACATGGTAACCGACCGCATGTTGGGTATGTTCAAGAAAAAGCAAGGCAAGTAAGGAGATTATGCTGTGAGTAATAATGCAATGATCATCAATCTTGCCTATATAGTGGCAACAACTCTGTTTATTCTGGGTTTAAAGCTGTTAAGTCATCCGGGCACGGCCCGTCGCGGTAACTTTGTGTCTGCCATTGGTATGTTTATCGCTGTTGTGGTTACCCTGATCGATCAGCAGATCATCAGCTACCACTGGATCCTATTGGGCTTCTTGCTGGGCGGCGCCTATGGCGCGTGGAAAGCCAAGAAAGTTGAAATGACCCAAATGCCGGAAATGGTCTCGTTGTTTAACGGTTTCGGTGGCTTAGCATCACTCTTGTTAGGTTGGGCAACCGTTAGCGGTATGAATCAACTTACCATGGCTACCACAGATGAGCTGGTATTTGTCACTATTTTCCTGACTATCCTGATTGGTGGTGTCACCTTCTCAGGCTCAGTGATTGCCTGGGGTAAGTTGTCAGGCAAAATGTCATCAAAGGCGTTCATTTTTACTGGTCTGCGCGAACTTAGCATTCTGCATCTGATTGGCTTTGTTGCCGTTGGCTATTTGTTTGCTACCGAGCCCTCCAACGAGTTGTGGCTGTATGTAGCAATTGGCTTAGCATTGAGCTTTGGTGTGTGGGCGACTATTTCCATTGGTGGCGCAGACATGCCGGTTGTTATTGCACTGCTAAACTCGTATTCAGGGGTTGCAGCCTGTGCCGCAGGTCTGGCCGTAGCGAATACAATCCTGATTGTTACTGGTTTGCTGGTAGGCGCGTCTGGCTTGATCCTGACCAACATCATGTGTAAAGCCATGAACCGCTCACTGATGAACGTATTGCTGTCTGGTTTTTCCAAGCCGGTTGAGATGGGCGAAGCCATCGAAGGTGAAGTGAAAATCATGGCAGCCCAAGACGCGTTTTACGTACTGGAAGCGGCGCAATCTGTGTTGGTTGTTCCTGGCTACGGTATGGCTGTTGCCCAGGCACAACACGCAGTACGTGAACTGCAATCGTTGCTGGAAGAGAACAACTGTACGGTTGAGTACGCCATTCACCCGGTTGCCGGACGTATGCCAGGTCACATGAACGTATTGCTGGCTGAAGCAGACGTACCATATGACCAGCTGTGTGAAATGGACGATGTGAATCCGCGTATGGAAAACTATGACGTGGTGATTGTTATCGGTGCTAACGACGTAGTTAACCCGGCAGCGAAAGAAATGAAAGGCAGCCCGATCTACGGTATGCCGGTTATCGAGGTGTATCGCGCGAAAACGGTATTTGTGCTGAAACGCTCAGCCAATGCGGGCTTTGCCGGCGTCGACAACCCGCTGTTCTTTAAAGACAATACCCGTATGGTATTGGGTGATGCGAAAGAAACCATTAATAGCATTATTCGTGAGTTCGGTGACGAATAATCAGTCACTCTGACTTCACTCTCAGTAAAAAGCCATGCACATGCATGGCTTTTTCGCTTTTGGCGTTTAGCCTGTTACAGGTAATCTACTCTTCCAGCCACTTTAGCTTTTCCAGCGGATAGCCTAAATACCATTTGGTGCGTTCCAGAATCGGACGGATTTCTATGCACTTGATACCGAGCGAGTCATTGGCACTTAATGTATCGCAGGCATCCTTTTTAGCCACCGGCGGTGGTGACGATCCGTATTTACCCATGCTGCTTACAAAGCAGGCGTTAGAGACATTTGGGTCGGTCAGGCTCATTCAGTTTGATGATCTTGACGATGACGCCAACATTGTCGCTTTAGGCGCCGTCGGTGCACCCACTGTCAGCCTCGAACTTTTGCCTTCCATTGACGAAGCGAGTGAGACACTCACTGCATTTGAGACACACACTAAAAAAGCGGTCAATGTGGTGGCGTCATTTGAAGTAGGCGGCGGCAACTCTTTGCTGCCCATCATGGCGGCAGCCGGACGAGGCTTACCTGTTGTTGATGGCGATGGCATGGGCAGAGCCTTGCCAGAAGCCCAAATGATGACGTATGCAATTGCAGGCGCAAAGCCCACGCCTGCAGTGGCAAGGGATTACGCAGGAAATACCGCTTCGTTCAATACATCAGACACGGCTACCTATGAACGCCATATTCGCGCTTTTGCGATGTCAGCCGGAGGTATGATCACGGCGGCTGAACACCCAATGACAGGCGCGTTTATTAAACAAGCGATAATTCCGGGCTCACTGAGTTTTGCGGTGCTACTTGGTCGCTTGCTTACGGAAAGGCGTGGACCGGTAGAGCAGATCGTAGAACCATTACAGGCACTGTTTAACGACTCTGTGTACGGGCGCTGTGAGTTGCTCTTCACCGGTAAAGTCGTAGACAAATCAACGCGAATTATTGGTGGCTATGACGTTGGTACAGCGATCATTGAGGACTTCGACAATATCAGGGCACCGTTAAACATAGCCATTAAGAATGAGTATCTGCTGGCGACGCAAAATGATGAAGTACTGGCGAGTGTGCCTGACTTAATTGTGGTTGTGGATTACGACACGTCTGAGCCAATCAATGCTGAGCGACTTAAATTTGGCCAGCGTGTTGGGGTTTTGGCTGTGGGATGCCCGGTGTTTTATCGAACCGCAGCCGCCCTGGAGGTGGTATCACCTCGTGCGTTTGGCTTTGATGTGGATTACATACCACTGGGTTAGATGACATTACCAAAGGTCAACGGGCCTTAGGCAAAAGCATACTCAAAATCGTAGAAGTGCTTGCCGTCGACATTTTGAATTTGCAGGTTGCCATATAAGCCGGCCAATTCGCCCGTCGCAGAGTCTGGCACAACAACGACGGTAAGTTGTTGTTCACCCCTGCTCATGATGCCGGAATGCTGCAAGGAAAAAGTGCCACTTTTACCTTCCAGTGTGCCGGTAAAGGTTTCCATTGCCACGTAGCCGGCTGAACCGGGTTCTGCGGTTCGCACACTTAACATTTGTCCGTAGCTGTTACCTGCAAGTTCGCCGATATAGGCTTTACTCAACATCATACGACCCATTGCTTTTTCATCTTGCTGCGGGGTCAATTCTACGGTGAACTCGCCGATTATTCGTTGCATTGTACTACTCCCGTGCGGCAGGCAGGTCCTCGATTCATACAACCTGTTCACCGACTTCTGTGTCCGATTCAAAGACTTATCAATGAATCCATGGTACGGTGGCGTGTAAAAAATAGTCAATGACTTTTTGTTGGTTTGCAAAAGTGAATCGATAACGGACGTTATTTCGTATAGATACCAGTGAAATTGTCATAGCACTGCAAGTAAAGGTCGTTATAATACGCGACAATTTTTAAGCAATATTCTGCGCACATTTATTATAAATTGTGAGCAGCCGTTTTATATAAGGTACATCATGGTTGGACTCTCGTCAGACTGGTCGATCGAAGAAGCTGAACGCATCTACGGCGTATCTCGCTGGGGCGGTGGTTATTTTAAGATCGGTGAAAATGGTAATGTGCATGTGGTGCCGAATCCTTCGGACCCGTCTGTACGCATCGATTTCAAAGCCGTTATTGATGAAATTCTGGAAGAAGGCGTGCAGCTCCCGGTAGTAGTGCGCTTCCACGACGTATTGCGTTCACAGGTTGCAAACCTGAACACTATTTTCAAAAACACCATCGCAGAAGCTGAGTATAAAGCCCAGTACAACGGCGTTTACCCAGTGAAAGTGAACCAAATGCGTGAAGTGGTAGAGGAAATTGTTGATGCAGGCGAGCCGTTTAACTACGGTTTGGAAGCAGGCTCAAAAGCCGAGCTTCTGACTGTATTGGCCATGAATACCAATGAACATTCACTGACAGTATTAAATGGCTATAAAGACGAAGAGTTTATGCGCCTTGCGTTGTTGGGCCGCAAACTGGGTCGACGCATGGTCGTTGTTGTTGAGAAGTATTCAGAACTTCTGCTGTTAGTACGCATTGCCAAAGAGTTGCAAATCGAGCCAATCATCGGGGTTCGTGCAAAAATGACCGTAAAAGGTCGCGGAAAATGGGAAAGCTCCGGCGGCGAGCGTGCTAAGTTCGGCCTGACCATTTCTGAGATCATTAATACTGCTCGTTATCTGAACGAACAGGGCATGGCGCATTGCCTTAAGCTGCTTCATTTTCACATCGGCAGCCAGCTTACTGATATTCGTTCAGTGAAAGAGGCGATTTCGGAAGGTGCGCGCATTTATGCTGAATTGCACAAAATGGGCTTTCCGCTGGATTACGTAGATGTGGGCGGTGGTTTAGGTATTGACTACGACGGAACGGCATCGACCAGCGAATCCTCTCGCAACTACACCATGCAGGAATACGTGTCAGACGTAGTTTACGGTATGAAGGAAGTGTGTGATTTGGAAGGTGTACCGCATCCAAATCTGGTAAGCGAGAGTGGACGGGCGATCACTGCCCATCACAGCTGCGTTATCACACAGATTGTAGGTGAAATTCGTTCAAACAGCTCCGAAGTCGACACCAGTGAAAACGAAGGCGAGCATATCTTCGTTAAGAACATGCGTGAGATGGCAGAAAGCTTTGATCAACAAACCAATATGCAGGAAGTGTATAACGACGCTTCTCAGTATAAAGAGCAAGCGCTGGACGCCTTTAAACTGCGTGTATTGTCGCTGGAAGAGCTGGCAAAGATTGAAACGCTGTACTGGCAAATTATTACGCGCCTGCAGACCTATTATTCAAACGCAGAATACGTACCTGAAGAACTTCAGGAACTGGACTACAGCTTGTCGTCGCAGTATTTATGCAACTTCTCAGTATTTCAGTCTGCAGCAGATACCTGGGCCATTGATCAATTACTGCCAGTCGTTCCCATTACCCGCATGGATGAGCGCCCTGAAGTGAACTGCGCGCTGGTGGACATTACGTGTGACAGCGATGGCAAAATCGATCAGTTTACGGTGGGACGTGAAATCACCGATATTCTGCCAATGCACAGACTGAAGAAAGATGAGCCCTACTACATTGGCTTGTTTTTAACAGGGGCTTATCAGGACGTAATGGGCGACATGCACAATCTGTTTGGTCGTCTGAATGAAGTGCATATTTTCAGTTACGATGATGATCCTGAAGACTTCTACATTGAAGAAGTCGTAAAGGGCTCATCGGTGGAAGATGTACTTTCAATTATGCAGTACAACCCGCGTGCCATGGCATCTGATGTGAAGCGCCTGATCGACAAGCAAGTGTCAGCAGGCAATATTAAGCCTCGTGAAGGTGTACGCTGGACAGATTTTTATGAGAACTGTTTAAGCGGATATACTTATCTGAAGACAAAGTAAGTGGTTACTGGGGGAGTCGCGAGTAGACGTTACTCCCCGTTCAATTCCCGGTGCTGGTGGCACTTGGTTACTGGCGCTTGGCTTCCTGGAAATAGGTCTTCCAAAAATCTGCGGTAGTCGTGTTAATAAGATTGGATTCTGCATTCATTAGCATGACGTAGCCGGCACGATGCTTAGGCGAGAAAGATACGTCAGCACGATACCCTTTTACCCAGCCGCCGTGGTAATTCAGCGTTTCACCGGCATAATCATAAATGCGCCAGCCAAATCCATAGTGGGCGTCAGTCAAATTATCACGCCAGCCCCGGCGATAGACTTCCCGTGTTGTCTTTACTCTTGGTGTCGTCACGTCGGCAATGACATCTTCCGGCACAACCGTGGGAAATTCCAATAGCATTGCCTGTAGCCAGCGAGTCATGTCTTTGATGCTGGCGTTAACGCCGGCTGCCGGGCTAAAACGGTAGTAGTTGCTCTCTACCTGGCCCTCGCGCCAACGGTTTCTGGCGATGGCAATATGCGGTCGGGCCCATTGCTCAGAGGCCAGTAAGCCACCCTTACCCGCGCTGGCGGTTTCCATCCCCAATGGATACAAAATCTGCTCACGTAGCTGTCGATGGTATGAGGTATTGTTGCCAATAAAGTATTCTTCAATGACACCAAATAGCGCGTTTTGATAGGTGTAGCATTCGCCCGGCTCACACAGTGGTTTGAGTCCGGCAAGTTGATTTAACACCCGCTTTAAAGGGTAGTTGGCTTCTATCAGGTTGTCGTAGGCATTAGGCATATAGCCGCTTGACTGGCCGACAATGTGACCAAGCGTCAGGTGCGGGTTCATGGTGCCCTGTGACTGCAGCGTGGTACTTAAAGAAACAACGGGTGTGGACCAGTCTAGCTGGTGCTGCCTGACCAGCTTGGCCATCAGCACTGCCGTGAAGGTTTTCGATACTGAGGCTAGGCGGAAGACGGTGTCGGGCGTAACGGCGTCGCCATCATTGTGCGTTTTACCATACACTTCAATAACAGGAGTTTTCCCCTGCTGGTAATAGACCATGGCATAGCCTGGGACCCGGTATTTTCTGGCTTCTTGTTTTACGTGTTTCGCGTAGTCGGCAAACCACTGATCGTCGGCTTTGGCGCATTGCGGTATCAGTAAACTGATAGCAATGACCAACGCTACACACTGACTCACGAAACGTGACAAACAAAAAAACAAACAACTCTCCGGGGTTAGTAATGCACGCACGTGCTTGTTATGCGGATAATTTCGCCCATATTATGCGGTGATGGGAAAAACTGATCAACTCGCGCGGTGCAGTTCATTTACACTAACTTTAAATTGAGTGCCGATTTCGTCGCATCCTTGTCTAAAAAAGCCGGTAATATAACGGCGAATTCCTTTTGAAGCGATCAGCAATATGCTCTCTGAAACCCAGCAGCAACAATATGCCAGTGCCCGTATATCACGTGATGCACGGTTTGATGGGCAGTTTTATGTGGCTGTCGTCTCTACAGGTATATTTTGCCGACCGATTTGTCCAGCGCGTTTACCCGCGGAGCACAATGTCAGGTATTTTCATTTTGCCCAACAAGCATTAGAACAGGGATTTCGGCCCTGCTTACGTTGCCGGCCAGACAGCGCGCCAGGATCATGTGCCTGGCAAGGCATTGAGACAACAGCAAGGCGAGCGTTGACGTTACTGGCGGGTGAGCTATCTGCACCAATTACAGTGATTGCAGAAAGGCTTGGTATTTCGGAGCGTTACCTGAATAAATTGACCCAAAATGTGGTCGGGATGTCTCCCAAGCGATATCAGCTACACAGTCGACTTTTACAAGCGAAACGGTTGCTTCAGCAAACAGCACTACCAGTAGCTGATGTCGCCGTAGCGTGTGGTTTCCAGTCGGCCAGACGATTGCAAGATACCCTGCAGCGTTGGTGTAAATTAACGCCGAGTCAAATACGAGGCAAGCAGCGCAGGCCTGAATCGGGGGAAATTGGTTTGTTCCTGCCGGTTCAGCCCCCTTACAACTGGCCGCAGGTAAGCGCGTTTTTGGCAATGCGAGTAGTAGACGGTGTGGAATATGTCGACGATAAAGGGTATCAACGTCATATAAAGAACAATTATGGGATAGCCAAAGTAAGTGCTTACTATAATTTCGAGAAGGCCGGATTCGATGTTACCGTTACCATATCGGATCCAGCACAACTTCAGCCTATTCTGGTTACATTGCGGCGTGTTCTGGATATGGACACTAATCCTGGGTTGGTTGAGACGTCACTATTAAATGCTGGCCTGGCCGCGGAGCAATTAATCCCGGGTTTGCGTCTACCGGGCGTATGGAGTGTGTTTGAAGCAGGTTGCCGGGCGATAATTGGTCAGCAGATCAGTATTAAGGCGGCGATTACTCAGTTAAATACGCTGGTTGAAGCAATCGGTGAACTCGAAAGTGGGCAAAGGTTTTTTCCGTCGCCAGAGGTCGTCGCCGCTAGTGATTTAGCTATGCTGAAAATGCCGGGTGCTCGCAAACAAGCTCTTCGGGACTTTGCGCAACTAATCAATGAATGTGGAAGTTCAACGCCCAGTGATCAGCAAATCCTCGCTATTCGCGGGGTGGGCCCCTGGACTCTGCAATATATTAAATTGCGTGGGGAAAGTGAGCCTGATCAGTTTTTGGCAGGGGATTTGATTGCTCGCCGACAGGCTGAAAGCCATGGTATTAACCCTTTACTGGCAGCGCCTTGGCGGAGTTATTTGACGATTCAATTGTGGCGCATGTCGTCCAGTGCAGATTAGAAGAGTGAACAATTGATGAAATATGCTGAATCAATGTCGAGTCCGTTAGGGATGATTTGGGTTGAAGCCACTGAACGTGGTGTGTCTGTTGTTCGATTTACGGACTCGCAACCCGACGCTGTGCGGCCATCTTCCATTACCCGGCTATGCCGCGAAGAACTCGAGGCGTATTTTGCAGGTGAATTGACTAACTTTTCTGTTCCGGTGGATGCAAAAGGCACCGCTTTTCAGCAGCGCGTATGGACACAACTGTGTGAAATTCCTTATGGACACTCACAACATTACGGGCACATAGCCCATGCCTTGGGTAAGCCAACGGCTTCAAGGGCAGTCGGTATGGCAAACGGAAAAAACCCTGTCAGTATTATCGTGCCTTGCCATCGAGTGATTGGGAAAAATGGTACATTAACCGGCTATGCAGGTGGCCTGGTCCGCAAGCAAAAATTATTGGATTTAGAGGGTATAGCTTACCGATGAGCAATAGAGCATTGGCAGCATTGCTGCTATTGGGCGCAATTTGGGGCGCGTCGTTTATGTTTATGCGCGTAGCGGCGCCTGAATTTGGTATTTTTACTCTGGTTGAATTGCGCACGGTGCTGGCGACGCTGGTGTTTCTTCCCTTCTTACTGAGCCAGTCAGCCCGGTCGATGCTGACGGCTTACTGGCAGCCAATGGCGGTACTAGGCTTGATCAACACGGGTGTGCCCTTTATATTGTTTAACTATGCGAGTCTGCATTTACAGTCGGGCGTTCTGGCTATTCTCAATGCAACGGCGCCTATGTTTGGCGCATTAATCGCCATGTTGTGGCTAAGCGACCGCCTTTCGCGCTCCGGATTTGTTGGGTTGGTATGCGGCTTTTTAGGCGTGGTACTGATCAGCTTCGAGAAAGCGGTAGGAGCAAGTCTAAGCCTGATTCCGATTCTGGCCGTGTTAGGTGCGACCTGTTGCTATGGGTTTGGCGCCTGTTTACTGAAAAAATCCCTCGCGGGAGTGAAGCCTGTCGTGGTTGCTGGCGGGAGCCAGGCGTGGGCGTCGTTGTTGCTTTGCCCCTTGTTGTTTGTCGATTTCCCGTCAGAAATGCCGTCCACGCTGGCCTGGATAAATGCGCTTGCGCTTTCGATTGGTGGTACTGGTATCGCGTATTTATTGTATTTCTACGTGATAGCGATCGCCGGGCCAGCTAAGGCCATTATGGTGGGCTATTTAGTGCCTTTGTTCGGTATCGTGTGGGGATTCTTCTTTTTGGGGGAACGGCTTAGCTGGATGGACTTTAGCGGTGGTGGATTGATCCTGTTGGGAATTAGTCTGACGTCGGGCGTGGCCGAGCGGGGATATCGCTGGGCCATGGGTCAATCTTCAGTTCACTGAAAACGACGCCGCATCAGGCGTCGATTAACTGCACTCGCACAAGGTTACGACCATCGCGCCTTGCTTGATACAGCGCATCTTCTGCGTGCGCTGTTACTTCATTCATAGAACGTTTAGTGGCGGTAAATGATACCCCAAAACTGGCTGAGAGTTGCAGCTCGGTATGCTCTGCTGGTGGTGGTAAAATCGCTATCCCATGCCGCAATGTTTGCGCGAGATCGTGGGCTTCATGTGGGCCCATATCCGGTAGCAACAGAATAAACTCTTCACTGCTCCAACGGCCAAGAATGTCCTTGTCGCGTAGGTGACTGGTGATCAGGTTTGATACCTTGTCCAGAACATCATCACCGGCATTGCGGCCATACTGGTCGTTGATATTCGTAAAGTCATCAATGTCGACCAGAATAATACTGAGTGATGAATGTTTAGCACTCAGCTCGCTATAGGTTTCTTCCAACTGCGTGCGATCAGGTAGTCGGTGCGTATTGCGAATGATTAATTCGGGCTGCATATCGCGACGGAAGTAATAGAGTAAGTTGTAGATAAGCAGGAATAGCGCGAATATGATCACCAGCAATGTAACGACGCTGAAGATAAAGCCCTGGGAAATTTCGGCTTGACGTGCCTCTAAGGGGCTGAGTAAATAAACTGTCCACCCAAACTGAGGCAAGGCAACTTCTGCTATAAGGTGATCGTTACCGTTAATCGTAATGAGTTGGTTATTTAATGCGTTTTCGGCAATAACTTTGTCAGGTAAGCTGGCGTACCAGGGTAACTCAGACAAATTCGTGAAGTCGGCATTTTCAGCAATTAATGACGCGTCTGAAGACAGCATGATGTCGCCCTGACCATCGACAAACAGGAAGTCATAACCGTATTGGCGCTTGTAGGTTTCAAAGACTGACACAAAGCTTTTCAGGCTTTTACCTACGCCGAAAAAGCCTAAAAATTTACCCGCGTCGTCGTAAATTTTAATATCGATGTAGAAGTGGGTGTCTTCCCATTTACCGATATCGGCAATGGCATCTGCCTCGTAATCGCGATATTTAAAATACCAGGAAACTTCGCCTTCAATGAGGTTGAGTTTGGTACCATCTGAGTTGTACTGCACCCTAGCCTCTTCGGAGGCGATAAAAAAGGTCAGACCGAATTCTTGCTCCATTCTGTCCAGCGCTGAAAAAATCTCAGATTCGTCGAGCTGTTTCTTCTCCATTAGTGTGACGAGCTCGCGGGATTTACCCAGCGCCTCAGACACATGGAGAGGTTTCAGAATTTGAGAAACGATTAACGAAATGGCTGGGGACATAGATTGTTGCTGTGCCCGGCTTTGCTCGGCAACAATTTTTGAGATGCTAAAATGCACCAGCGTGACAATCGCGATGACAACCACGGCGAACAACAGCAATATGCTTCGATGTAATGTCCTGAATGCGTTCACTGGCTTTTGTTCACTCCTTGAAACTAAGAGGTCCGGCTGACGGGAATCAGACCTCGGATATATCAGATATTCCCAGCGCGTATAATAACCCTTGAGCACGCGATGCGCCACTGTCGCAGAAAAATGACATCAATTTCCGGACACCCACACCCCCTAAATCTGAGACACCCACAAAATCGTGGACACCCACCTTTTAACCAATCAATTTGTACACTCAGCATAAATGTAAACCTCTGTATAAAGTGTGGGTGTCTCATTGCCAAAAAGGGTGGGTGTCCAGGAAATGTCACTCAGACACTGACTTGATGTCATGAGTTGGTTACACTATGTCGCATCAATTGAGAAAAGGACTCGATATGGCGTTTTCAGTAGTGGTGTTGGCGGCCGGTAAAGGTACCAGAATGAAATCTTCGCTGCCAAAGGTATTACATCCGGTAGGTGGTGTACCTATGGTGCAACGAATTATCAATACAGTGGAGTCGTTGGATGCGACGGCGGTCAATCTGGTATATGGACACGGTGCTGATCAGCTTCAGTCTGCGGTTGAAGGTCGACAAGTAAACTGGTGTCTGCAAAAAGAGCAGTTAGGCACCGGACATGCGGTAATGCAAGCCGTCGATTACATTGCTGATGATGAAGACGTAATGATATTGGTTGGTGATGCCCCTCTGATTAGGGCGGAAACGCTTGAGCGTCTTATTGCGGTAAAAGCTAAGTGTGATCTCGCATTACTCACTGTGCATCTGGATGACCCTACAGGTATGGGCCGTATCATTCGAAAGGACGACAATATCGTTGCCATTGTTGAACATAAAGATGCCACTGAAGCGCAACGCGCCATCACCGAGATAAATACCGGTATGATGGTGATGGGCGGTAAGGATTTGAAGCGTTGGTTGGTAGCGCTGACCAATGAAAATGCCCAGGGCGAGTATTATTTGACAGATGTTATTGCGATGGCTGCCTCAGAAGGCAAGCGCATCCAATCTGCGCACCCTGATTCCCCGATGGAAGTTGAAGGTGTTAACAACCGCGTTCAGCTAGCCAGACTGGAACGTACCCTTCAGAGCTGGCAGGCCGAGGCGTTGATGACGGCAGGCGTAACATTGGCAGACCCGACTCGTGTTGATGTGCGTGGACACCTGACTACAGGTCAGGATGTTTTTGTAGACGTAAACTGTGTGTTTATTGGAAACGTTTCGGTAGGGGATAATGTCGTGATTGGCCCAAATTGCGTACTCCAGGACTGTGAAATTGCCTCCGGTGCGGTTATTGAAGCCAACAGTATCATCGAAAGTGCAAGCGTCGGAGAGGACTGTACTGTAGGTCCATACGCCAGATTGCGCCCTGGTGCGGTCATGGAACGCAAGTCGAAAGTGGGTAACTTTGTGGAGATGAAAAAGGCGACCTTAGGCGAAGGAGCAAAGGCAAATCACCTTACCTACCTTGGTGATGCCGTTATTGGCGCAAATAGTAATATTGGCGCGGGAACAATTACCTGCAATTATGATGGTGTAAATAAGTCTAAGACGCTAATCGGAGAAAGTGCCTTTATTGGCTCGAATTCCGCTTTGGTGGCACCTGTCGAAATTGGTGCCGGCGCTACGGTAGCGGCAGGCTCTATTGTGACATCTAATGTGCCGGATAATCATTTGGCGGTAGCCAGAAGTAAACAACGTAATATCGCTGGCTGGACACGTCCTACGAAAAAAGCCTGATTTACTCCAAAAAGTCGATTACACCCACCTCAGCAACGCGGAAGCAGTAGCTTATGACAATTTCAACGCTTGTGGTGGGTTTTGGCTATGCAGCCAAAACCTTTCACGTTCCATTCCTGACTAATTTGCCTGATTTTGATATTCAAGGGGTGGTTTCATCTGATCCTGCCAAGGTTAACGGTGACTTGCCTGGTGTTGTGGTTTATGAATCACTAGAACTGGCCTTAACGGCAGCGAACTTTGATTTGGTAGTGATCACCACCCCAAATCACCTTCATGCACCACAAACAAAAATGGTACTTGAAGCGGGTTGCAATGTATTAATTGAGAAACCTTTTACACTCAACAGTGAAGAAGGAGAAGCGCTGGTTGCCCTTTCAAAGCAGGTTGGTAAGCACTTGTGTGTATTCCACAATCGTCGGTATGACGGCGACTTTTTAACCGTTAAGCAATTAATTGCGGATGGGTCCATTGGTAACCTAAAACGTTTCGAAAGCCGTTTTGACCGCTTTCGCCCAACACCAAGACAGCGCTGGCGAGAGCAAGCCGGCCCCGGTTCTGGTATTTTTTGGGACTTAGGTCCGCATCTTATTGATCAATGTGTTCAGCTCTGGGGTATGCCCAATGCTGTAAATGCTCATATCCTCACTCAGCGCGAGGGTGGGGAGGCTAACGATGCGTTTGAGATAACCCTGTTTTACGGAACGCATTTTGCTCAGCTTGGTTCTACACCTTTTGAGGCTGGTCCAACACTTCGATTTGCACTATACGGTGACAAGGGCAGCTATAAAAAACATGCCTTGGATCCCCAGGAGGAGCAGCTTAAAGCCGGGTTAAGTTTTGGCGATCCTCATTGGGCAACCACGCCAATTGGGGAAGATGGTGTGCTGTATACAGAAGCAAACAATCAGGAAGTCATTACCCAATCAGGGGATTATATTGGATTCTATCAACAACTGGCCGAGGCGATTACCTCTGGTTCCCCCTTACCCGCTGAAGCTGAAACAGTAGTGCCGGTGATCCGACTTATTGAACTGGCAATCAAGTCATCGCAAAAACAAAGCATTGTGCAGGTTATATAAATACCGGCCGCATATATATTAATGACAAACCTACTTTCAACAGACATCAAAGGCCTGGGAGATCGCAATGCCAGAGTGCGTGTCTATATTGCTAATCGCCCGGCTTTCAGCTTAAATCGCGATGACAAAGGGATAGTCGGTCTTGCAAGTGGCGATATTGACGCAATAGGCAAAGCCTGTGGAAATGGGTGGCGAAAGGTATTTAATGTCTATGCAAAATTACTTTATGCCTTACCCGAAAAACTACAGTTCAAGCAGGGTAGCCGCTGGCAGCAATTTCGAGACACCCACCTTTTACAGGCTGACTCCAATACCGCGCTAATCTTTAATGAGCCATTACAATTTGATGCTAGTGCGCTGAACATTATTACGGGAAGGACCTTTGCACAGGAGATGCGTATTGCAAGTAGCCTGCATTGGGTTACACCGGAGTTTGCTATTTGCAAACGGCTCAACCTGGTTGTCTGCCCATATTTTGACTACCGACAGCTTTCTAATATTAAGATTCTGTACCTTATTGATTTAATAGATCGCGAGCTGAATGCACAAACAATCATCAAATAAAACTTGCGAATAAAAATAAAATCTGTACTTTAATGTTTCGTTTCGTAATTAATAAGTTTCTTTTTTGGCTAAACGAAATACAGATGCAAGGCGTAAGGGCATAGTAGACCATGTCAATCAACACGGACTTACGGCCGTGGATGACCTTGCGCAGCTGTTTGAAACGTCATTAGTCACTATCCGTAAAGATTTATCAGTCTTAGATGCAGAAGGTGTAATCGTTCGCCAGCACGGTGGCGCAGCTCCTATGCCAGTTGCAAAGTCTAACCCCTTGAGGAATTTGCAATCTCCGATCAAGCAGGCAATAGGCAAGTTAGCGGCGAGTTTAATTCATGATAACCATAAAGTGATTATCGATAGTGGCAGTACAACGGCGACAATGGTTGAACATCTGAGTAGGCCGAAAAACCTTGTTATTATGACCAATGCTTTGTCAGTCGCGAATCAATTGGTTGCCTTTCAAAATGAGCCGACCGTTATTATGACCGGAGGGACCTGGGATCCTCGCTCCCAGTCGTTTCAGGGGAAAATGGCGGGTAATATGGTTCAAGCCTACAATTTTGATATAGCCTTTGTTGGTGCTGCAGGTATTGATGTTGAGCGTGGGACAACAACTTACAATGAAATGACTCAACTTAGCCAGGCAATGGCAAAGGCTGCATCAAAGGTGATTGTTGTAGCAGAATCGGCTAAGTTAAGAAACAAAATGCCAAATGTAGAATTAGCCTGGCAGCAAGTCGCTGTTTTGGTAACCGATACCGGCCTTTCTGAAGAAGCAGAAAAGCAATTGTCAGAATATGGTGTGACGGTATTAACCGCGTCACCCGATGGAGAATAGATATGTGCGGGATTGTGGGGGCAGTAGCCGAACGTAATGTAGTTGAAATCCTATTAGAGGGACTAAAGCGACTTGAGTACCGGGGTTATGACTCCGCTGGTGTGGCTTTGTTACAATCTGACGGCTCGCTGACGCGCGTTCGTCGTACTGGAAAAGTGCAGGAATTGGTAGATGCCATAGGCGAGGACGAGGCGTTGGGCTCTACAGGTATTGCTCATACCCGCTGGGCAACCCACGGTGGCGTGACAGAAGCGAATGCCCACCCCCACGTATCTGACGAACGAATCGCCGTGGTTCACAACGGCATTATCGAAAATTATCAGACGTTACGTGAAAACCTGTCTGCTAAAGGCTATCGCTTCACCAGCGATACCGACACCGAGACCATTGCCCATACGGTGAATGAAGCCATGAAAACGGCTGGTTCTTTGCTTGAAGCCGTTCAGCAATCGGTTCCACAATTCCACGGCGCTTATGGCACCGTCATTATGGACAAGCAAGACCCATCACGCGTTGTAGTCGCGCGTTCTGGAAGCCCATTGGTGATTGGTTTGGGATTGGGTGAAAACTTCATTGCGTCTGACCAAATGGCGTTATTACCTGTGACTCGTCGATTCATCTTTCTGGAAGAAGGCGATGTGGCTGAAATTACCCGCCGTAGCGTGACAATTTTTGACAAACAGGGCAATGCAGTAGAACGTGAAGTCATCGAATCAAACATTGAGCATGACGCCGGTGACAAAGGCGGCTACCGCCACTACATGCTAAAAGAAATTCATGAGCAACCTACCGTTGTGCGAAATGCATTACAGCATCGCTTGGATGAAAAAGGCCTTGTTGCTGATGTGTTTGGAAGTGGTGCTGATGCCCTGTTCGAAAAAGTAAAACATGTGCAAATAATTGCCTGCGGGACCAGCTATCACGCGGGAATGACCGCGCGTTACTGGCTTGAGCAATATGCGAACGTATCGTGTAATGTCGAGATTGCTTCAGAATTCCGCTATCGCAAGTCAGTGGTGCATGAAAACAGCTTGCTAGTTACTATTTCTCAATCGGGTGAAACCGCGGATACGCTGGCGGCACTGCGTTTAGCAAAAGAGTTGGGCTACATGGCGAGTCTGACAATTTGTAATGTCCCCGGCTCGTCGCTGGTTCGTGAGTCAGACCTGTCGTTCATGACGCGCGCTGGTGCTGAAATTGGCGTTGCTTCAACCAAAGCCTTTACCACACAGTTAACGGCTTTCCTGATGCTGACACTGGCGTTAGGCAAATACAACAGCATGAGTGCAAGTGACGAAAATGCCATCGTTCAGGCATTGCACAGTTTGCCAGCCAAACTGGAAGAGACACTCACTATTACCCAAGGCATTGAAGATCTGGCGGAAGAATTTGCCGATAAGCACCATTCTCTGTTCTTAGGTCGCGGTGATCAGTATCCAATTGCTATGGAAGGGGCCTTAAAGCTCAAAGAGATATCCTATATTCACGCAGAAGCCTATGCGTCTGGTGAACTAAAGCATGGTCCGTTGGCGTTAATTGACGAAGAAATGCCGGTAATTGTGGTTGCGCCTAACAACGAATTGCTGGAAAAACTCAAATCAAACGTGGAAGAAGTGCGTGCCCGGGGAGGCATAATGTACGTGTTTGCAGATAAAGACACCGCATTTGCCAGCGACGACACAATGCGGGTTATAAATGTGCCCCATTGTGATGCTCCAATTGCGCCGATTATATACACCATCCCGCTGCAGCTACTGTCTTACTATGTGGCATTGATTAAAGGCACCGACGTCGATCAGCCAAGGAACCTGGCCAAATCCGTTACCGTCGAATGATGCAGGGCCTCCGGGCCCTTTTTAAGACACCCATCTTTCTTTAGACACCCACAGATTACAGATTAAAAGACACTCACTGCTATTCCAACGTACAGCAGACCACCAAGTTGTTTTCATTCACAATGAAATTAATAAGGGAGGAATAGCTATGCCACAACCAAGAAAACACCAGGTCTGCCTTGCGGATACACCGTTTTACCACTGTATCTCTCGTTGTGTTCGTCGTGCGTATTTGTGCGGCAAAGATAAACTAACCGGCCGATCCTATGAGCATCGCCGAAAATGGGTAGAAAACCGGTTGTTGCTGTTAGGTCAGGTATTTGCCGTTGATATCTGTGCTTACGCTGTCATGCACAACCATACCCATGTAGTGCTGCATATCAATGAAAAGCAAGCGTCGTCCTGGACTGATGAAGAAGTGTTAGTACGCTGGCACAGGTTGCATAAGGGTATGATTTGCTGTCGAAAATATCTCAATAACAAAGAGCGTACTTCGCTTGGCGATGCTGAATTGGACACCGTGTCCAGAATGGCGAAGGTTTATCGTAAACGGCTTTGTGACGTGAGTTGGTTCATGAGGCTACTTAACGAATTTATTGCAAGAAAAGCAAATCAGGAAGATGAGTGCACCGGTCGTTTTTGGGAAGGGCGGTTCAAGTCTCAAGCGCTGTTGGATGAAGCAGCGTTATTTGCATGCATGGCCTACGTTGACTTGAATCCGGTGCGGGCTGGTATAGCTATTAGCCCTGAAAGTGCCGATTTTACGAGTCTCAAAAAGCGCATTCTGATATCTCGCCAAGGTAAACCTTTAAAGCCACTTATGCCGTTCACTCAAACAAAGATGAATCGACAAGATAATACGCTAAATATCACGTTCTCAAATTATATTGAACTGATCAAAAGTACACTCGAAGCAAAGCGAAGAGCGGGAAACAATGGTTTTAGTGAGCTTCACTCTCAAATCAGTGGGTTCGACGTCAATGTCGAGAGTTGGCAATGCATGAGTTTTGAAATAGAAAAGCGGTTTGGTGCAAAAGTGAGTATTGAGATCGCCAATAGGCGCCTAACGGTTGTATAGCATTGCAGAATGCCAACAACATTCTTCGACACACAACGCGAATTAACTGTCTTTTGAATCGTTTTCTGTTTTTTGAGATTCTTTCAATTTATGACATGCATCTTGCCACTCGCGGTATTTTTCGTAATAAACATCCCATACACACGGGCAGCAGGAGCCGCCGCCACAGCAATCGCTATTCAGTGGCTTTTCTGGCTCTGGTGGTAATTCCATTATCGTCTCCTTTTTATCGACAAGTATGTTGTTGCCTCCTATCGAATTCAAATTGATTGAATGAATACTCTCTAAAACAAGACACCCACACAATTGTGTGGGTGTCTTGAAAAAGGTGAGTGTCCAAAAGAAAAGGCGCTAAATAGCGCCTTTATCATCTACTCGCCGAGTATAATGCGAAGCATTCTGCGCAGTGGCTCTGCCGCGCCCCACAACAGCTGATCACCTACGGTGAAGGCTGAGATGTACTCTGGACCCATAGTTAGTTTGCGAATGCGTCCTACTGGAATAGAAAGGGTACCGGTAACCTTAGCCGGTGTTAGCTCTGCCATTGTCACTTCTCGATCGTTGGGAATCACTTTTACCCAGTCGTTGTGCTCGGCCAGAATGCTTTCGATTTCTGAAACAGGTAAGTCTTTTTTCAATTTCAGTGTGATAGCCTGGCTGTGGCAGCGCATGGCGCCTACACGCACACAAATACCGTCAACCGGTACTGGCGAATCAGTGGTTCCCAGAATTTTGTTGGCTTCGGCTTCAGCCTTCCATTCTTCTCGGCTTTGGCCTGATGGCAGCTGTGTGTCGATGTACGGAATAAGGCTGCCTGCGAGTGGCACACCAAACTGTTCCTTCGGATAATCGTCTGAGCGAATATACTCCGCTACCTGACGGTCAATATCTAAGATAGCTGTCGACGGGTCGTCGACCATGTCTTTTACGTTGCCGTACACCGCGCCCATTTGCGTTAACAGTTCACGCATGTGCTTAGCACCTGAGCCGGATGCAGCCTGATAAGTCATCGGCGTAGCCCATTCAACCAGGTCTTTTTCAAATAACCCGCCCAGCGCCATAAGCATCAATGACACTGTACAGTTACCACCGACATAGGTCTTAACGCCAGAGGCAATGCCTTTATCAATCTCGGCGCGGTTCACGGGGTCAAGAACAATAACCGCATCGTCTTTCATGCGCAGAGCAGAGGCAGCATCAATCCAATAGCCGTTCCAGCCCGCTTCGCGCAGCTTAGGATAGACGTCTTTGGTGTAGTCACCGCCCTGGCAGGTAATAATAATGTCCTGAGCACCTAATGCTTCAATATCGAAGGCGTCCTGAAGTAATCCGCAGTCTTTGCCTGCGAAATCTGGCGCAGTACTACCGGTTTGTGACGTGGTGAAAAAAGTTGGCTCAATCAGAGAAAAATCACTCTCTTCCTGCATGCGCTGCATCAGGACAGAGCCTACCATTCCGCGCCAACCTACTAAACCAACTTTATTTTGAGACATGTTAAGAACCCTTATATTTCTTCTTCGAGTGTTCTGTCGCGCAGCAAAACCTCTGATGGGCTCTTTGTAGTTTACTGCTGTGCACTCGAAACGTATTAGCAAAGCCCGCAGTCTATAAAGTATGCCGCAGGTTTACTAGTTTCTTTTGTAATTTTATATGCAGAGGAGCCAGCATTGCCGGCTCCTCATTGAATATGGCTAGAACAACAGTGCTTTCAGTTCCTGAGCACCGAACATGACAATTTCAAACGCGATCAGAATAATAATGATCCACTCGAGGAATGATGAATGTTTATGCTTCAATTCATCCGCCAGCATTTCAAATAATTCGTGAATAACATTCAGCTTGTTCGACAAGAGCTCAACGCGAGGGCGGATATCCAAATACTTTGCCGTAGCATTATAAGCAGACTCATACTCTGGGTATTCCCAGAAAAACTCTGGCGTATCCAGAAGCCCATAGTGCAGGAAGATGTCACTTTTAGTGCTGAACAAATGACCTCGAATACTCGCGATTTCATTGCGGCTAAGGTTTATCTTACCGGTTGATGCCAGCGCTTTCGGCAAGTGAGCATAGTCAACAATGGTTTCCTGCGCACGTTGCTCATAATCATTAAGCTTTAATGACTGGGCCAAAGCATGACTTACCGCTAAACGTTGCAGCGGAGCATCCATACCCAGTGTTATCAAGTCCTTTTGGAGTTTGATTTCGGTGCCATCTACTGAAAAACGAAAATGCTCCTGATGATCGCCAGCAATCACTTCACTTTGAATCTTTAAGCGATGAAGTAAAGACAACCTTTCGTCTTCATCGACTCCCCAAAAAACAATAACACCATAATCAAATACCCAGGCCTCGCCGCCAGGAATATTAAGGAGCACAGCGTCTCTATAGCGAGTACCTGATTCAACAGACAAAACGCTTTCAGAATCACCAATAGGTAAAGCAAAAACCGACACACGGTCATTTGAAAAATACATGGATATAACCAGCTGTTTAAAAAATCGGCTGATTATGCACAGATTTAATTTCGTCGGCCATGAAATTCAGACTGAGAAATAATGCTCTTTAAGACAAATGTTTTTTATGGTTGTTGACCAGCACAAGTTTGGATAATCCGTTTTGGATTAAAGCTGGATGTCTAAAAAAGGAGAGGATTCACAAAGTGTAAAGAGTGGGTGTCTCAAAAAAGGTGGGTGTCCAAAAAATACTTATACTTTTGTTTAATTGATATGTGCTTTGGAGCGGCTAGGCTTGAAGAGTAAAGAATAATTTACAAAGCAACATCACTTGGGCGGTCTCACACAAAAACAGCATATACGCGTGCAGACAAGTTGCAATCGATCGCCGCTGCTGGCGCATTTACGCCAGCAGCTTTCCTTTCTTTTTGAACACCCGTAATTCAACGCATTATTCCGGACGAGAGACCAATATTAGCGAAAAATGCTAAACATTCTTCGCTACCATGGGCGTTAAATGATGTGAAATGATATTCACAAGAAGAGTAGTGCATTAATTATCCGGGAACTATAACTATGAATACACCCCCAATAACCCCTGAAGCTATGCACAGTAAACGTATTGCTTCTATCGATATACTGCGTGGTCTGGTTATGCTGTTTATGCTGGTCGACCATGTCAGAGAACGCTTTTTTTACCATCTTAACGTCAGCGATCCTATGGACCTGGATGCAACCAGTCCGCAGCTGTTTTTTACGCGTATATCGGCTCATCTTTGTGCGCCGGTGTTTGTATTCCTGACGGGCATGTCAGCCTGGCTCTATGCACATCCCGCTAACAAAGCCCCTCGCTCAGCAACGCCTTTCCTGTTCAAGCGAGGACTCTTCATCATCTTCGTAGAAATAGCAATTATTAACTGGCTGTGGCTGGGGACTTACGACACGCTTTACCTACAGGTTATGTGGGCAATCGGAATCAGCATGGTATCGCTGTCTGTTCTGTGCAAACTGCCCTCAAAGGCTATTCTGGCTCTCGGCCTGTTGATTGTGTGTTGTCATAATTTACTGAGCCCGATTGCATTTAATCCCGGTGAAGCGGGCTACAATATTTGGGCGGTGCTACACGATCGCGGTATCATTTTTGAATCAGAAACGTTCCGAATCAAAGCGTCATACCCAGTGTTACCATGGATTGGGGTTATTTTGTTAGGTTATAGCATGGGGCCGATTTACGCGCGTGACTATGATGGAGCGAAGCGAAGAAAGACTCTCACTACGCTGGCATTGGGCATGTGGGGCTTATTGATCGTGCTTCGCAGCACCAACCTGTACGGTGAGATTCTGCCTTTTGAAGTGCAGCAAACTGCAGTTCAAACTGTCATGTCGTTTATCAATTACACCAAATATCCCCCTTCTCTGGATTATGTGTTGTTCACACTGGGGGCGGCTTTTTTAATTCTGGTCGGGCTGGATAAAGTCAATAATCGCTACAGCAAAGTGGTGGAAAACTTTGGTTCTGCGCCCATGTTTTTCTATATCCTGCATTTGACAGTGCTGCTGGTGCTCTATCGTATTGCTATCAATGTCTGGGGGCCGAATCATGGTGACATGTTTGCATTCGATGATGTATGGCAAATATGGGCGGGAGCCGTGGTACTCGGAATCGTTTTGTATTTCCCTACAAAAGCCTTCTCAGCATTTAAAAAACAAAGTAAGAACCCGCTGATTAAATACTTCTGATTCTATTAGTAAGCTTGCCTGGCGGGTCACCTCTGATCCGCCTCTACTCCTCATTTGTACTGATGCGGTAAAAAGATTCGACTAAATAATAATTATATTTTGCTCATCTTCAACTACGCTTAAACAGGGTATATCCCGTTTCCAATATTTTAAGCCATATATATGGTTTGTAAGGGGAAAACGATTTATTTGAGATAGGGATAGGAATGGGGCAGCAAGATAAAACGCGTATTGAACAGTTGGAACGACGATTATCTCGCGAAAAGGCAGCTCGTCTGGCATCGGAAAAGCTGCTCGATGAGTATTCCGCGAAGTTTTTTTCTGCCAACGAAAAGCTCAAACAATCCTTGCTCATTGCTCAGCGTAAGCAGGAAGAAATAGAGTATCTGGCCAGAACGGGTTTTTCCATATCTGACAAACAGGATCCGGATACGCTTATTACTTCCACGTTGGGGCTGACTGCGGATTTTTGTAAAGCCGATATGGCCGTGTGTTTTTTCACGAAAAACGGTCAGTTAACAGACCGGTGTATCTCCAGTGCATCACTGCCATTAAATGCAGAACATAAAGACATGCTGCAACATTTTGTGCCTGAGGATTGCGCAGATATTCTCGATTGTTGGTTGATTGAGAATATTTCGGCGCAAATGGGGCGTTCGTGTTGGGCAGTTTGCGCAAATTTCACTTACAGCGAAGACGCGCTGGGTTGGTTAGTGCTTATTATTCCCGCCAATTATATTGATGAAGGCCTGCTTTATTTACTTGATGCCTATTTGAAGTATTTGCGGACCGGTTTAGCGAAAAGTCTCTCTACTCAGGCTGTTGACCGAACTGCCAGTAGTATGCAGAAAGTGCAGACTGAGCTTTCTGCAACAAAACAACAGCTTGTGGTTGCCGACCGGATGGCTGCACTGGGTTTCCTGGCCAGTGGGGTGGCACATGAAATCAACAACCCTGCTGCATTTATCATTGCCAACAACAATAGCATGAAGAACATGATGCCGCCCCTGTTCGAGCTGGCAAATAATTATGCTATTGCCTGTCGTAATGGCGATCAGGAGAACATTGTTCATTGTGAAAACGAACTTAATGCAATGAATGAAGAGATTCTTTTGATGCTTGAAGACAATGAGTATGGCCTGAACAGGATTGTTGCGATTTCAGAGAGTTTGAGGACCTACTCTCATTTCGGCGAGCAGCTAACAGACACCGTCGACTTGAATGAATGCATTTCGAAAATGCTCAAGGTGGCTAAGACCTCTTTGCCTGACACCGTGAGTATGAACTTTGATATGGCAAAAGATTTGCAAGTCATTGCAGGCAATGCCTCTCAGCTTGAGCAGGTTATCCTGAATTTATTGGTGAATGCCATTGATGCGGTTAATGAGCACGGCAATGTAGACATTTGCACCAGGCAAGTAGAAAACGAAGTCGTACTCACTATCAAGGATTCAGGGCAAGGCATGGATGACGTGGTGAAAGCGAAACTCTTTTCACCCTTTTTTACAACGAAGGACGTGGGCAAGGGAACAGGGTTGGGGTTATCAATCTCCCAGAATATTATCGATGCTCATCATGGCCAGATTAGTGTTGAGTCAGAAGTTGGTGTAGGTACCTGTTTTACAATTACTTTCCCCTGCTCAGGTAATTGACCAAGGAGCGATTTATGCAAAGAAATTTTCAAGTAATGATTGTCGACGATGAACCGAGAATTCTTCGGGCGCTGAATCGTACCTTATCAACGGTGCCGGGGATTACTGTAGTCACAGCCACAGGCGGAAAAGAAGCCCTGGCAAAATTTAAAGAATCTCCGGCAGACATTGTTATAAGTGACCTCAGTATGCCAGAAATGTCCGGCAACGATCTGCTTGAAGAGATTACTAA
This sequence comes from Aestuariibacter sp., assembly GCA_017794925.1. Taxonomy (GTDB): domain Bacteria; phylum Pseudomonadota; class Gammaproteobacteria; order Enterobacterales; family Alteromonadaceae; genus Alteromonas. The sequence continues at coordinate 1,022,580 of CP051238.1, forward strand.
TATTGCCCCTGAAACCATTCGCATCATGTTAACCGCGCACAAAGAGCCCGAACATATTATGGCGGCCGTGAATCGCGGCAGAGTATCGGGTTACATCAACAAACCTTGGTCAGATGACGAACTTCGGGCCATGGTAGAGGATTTGGTTGCATCGAGAGAGCAATACGTTAAACGCAGTATTGTTGGCAAAGTTCTCGGAACCGCTGCTGCGCCATTTAAAAAGTCGTTTGAAGACTTTGTGGGTAACTCACCGTCAATGCAGCGAGTTTACAATAAGTTAGAGAAAGCGGCGCCCAGCAAAGCATCGGTGTTTATTACCGGCGAAAGCGGAACGGGAAAAGAGGTGGCAGCGTTTGCAATCCATAATCTTAGCCAGCGTAAAAATGATGCGTTTATTGCACTCAACTGTGCTGCAATTCCGTCTGAGCTTATGGAGTCTGAAATATTTGGTCACGTAAAAGGCGCATTTAGCGGTGCAGTAAGTAATCGCGATGGCGCCGCAACGTTGGCAGATAATGGCACCCTGTTTCTGGATGAACTGGGTGAAATGGATATGGCGTTGCAGGCCAAAATTCTTCGCTTTATTCAAACGGGTACGTTCCAGCGTGTAGGTGGGACCAAAACAGAGAAGGTCAATGTCAGGTTTGTCGCCGCGACAAACCGCGAGCCCCATGAGGCTATTCAAGAAGGGCGGTTAAGAGAGGATTTGTTTTATCGTTTGAACGTGATTGCGATAGACATGCCGTCATTGAAAGACAGAGAAAACGATGTGGTTTTATTGGCTCGTCACTTTTTAAATTGCTTTAGTGAAGACGAAGAGAAGCCATTCGTTGGCTTTTCAGATGACGCGGAAGCTATGCTCAAACGCTACAGTTGGCCTGGTAATGTGCGCCAACTCCAGAATTTGATCCACAGCTGTGTGGTAATGAACGATGGACCTGTCATTAGCGCTGAAATGCTCGCTGATCATCTGACATCCAGTGAGTTAATGGCTTCGGGTATTACGCCTTCTCAGCAGACCGTATCGGCTGATTCTGAGTCCATTAGCACATCACCGGCGCCAGTTGTTTCGCAGAATCAGAGTACCGTAGAACCACTGGCATTAATGGAGCGTAAAGCTATTCAGCAAGCTATCGCTTTGTATGACGATAATGTGGTTAAAGCGGCCAGCGCATTGGAAGTCAGCCCTTCAACCCTTTATCGCAAAATGCAACAGTGGGAAGAATAGTGCTTCGCATTTTGCAAAAAGGCATTTTTGAAGCAGGCTCACAGTCTGCTTTTTTTATAATTTAAAACTATAATTCAGTGGGTTAGGATTTCTGACATAGATTGGTCTGCTTCTTGTAATGATTAACTATCGTCATTTATCCGGAAGTCGCTGATGAAGCCGCTATTGTTGCTACTCAAGCAGAAGATACATGCGACTTTACAGCACAAAGTCGCGCGAAACGTTGCCTGGTCATTTGGCACTGAGTTATTTGGAAAGCTTTCCCGGTTGGTTACTCTTATTGCGTTGGCAGCCTATATCCCAGCGGTATCCTATGGGCAGGCTATGCTGGCTCTGGCCTGCCACGAGATTATTCGCACTATTATGCGTTTTGGCGCCGGCGCTCAGGTTGTGCAATGTACTCAACAACAGCTCGCGTCCTTCGTTGAAAATGCCAAAGCCCTGCAGTGGCTGTTAAGTGTTGGACTGTGCGCGCTACAGATTCTATTCGGTTATCTATTGGAATGGTTCTACGATGATCGGGTGCTTGCCCAATTGGTGCAAGTCATGGCGTTGACCTACCTTTTGTTTCCTTTGGTTGGTGCCAATACGTTCTTAATTCAGCGAGAGGGTGACTTTCGCTTTCTGAGCCTGCGCAATGGCATATGTATAACCGCTGAAAACTTAGCGGTCGCAGCATTTGCTTTTGGTGGGTTGGATGTCTGGTCAGTGGTTGCTGGCAAGTACGTCTTTGCCATTCTCTGGGTAGCTGGATTTCATAATGCACCGGTTGAGCGTTTTCGTGCTCGAATCGAACCAAAGGTGATGAAGTACTTGTTTATTACCTCAATGCAGTTGTTTACGACTGAAGCAATTCGTTCATTGCGTCAACAGGCTGATTTGTTTATTGCAGGTAAAGTACTCAGCGCTGAATGGATGGGCGTATATGCGTTTGCGCGAAGTGCCGGGATTGGACTTAGTCAAACCCTTAGTCAGGCATTTACCAGCGCATTGTACCCTCAGCTGTGCCAGCAATACCGAAGTGGGCATTCTGTCGCCCTGAACGGGCGGTTAGTGGCAATGGCGGTATTGGTGGGAAGCGCATTTATTGTGCAGGCCATCATTGCCCCTTTTTATATTCCGGTGCTGTTTGCTGATCGTTGGAATGATGCGATTCCAGTAGTGTCAGTGCTTTGTATTACTGCGATTCCTGCACTAATTATAGAGATTATGGCGGTAGCTATTCGTGCGAAAGGTCAGTATTACAAAGAGCTTGTCTTTCGTTTGGTGTTTTCGGTGTCGACCATTTATACCCTGGTACTACTGTCTCCCTCGTCTCCCATTGAATTCGCTTTTGATCTTCTTACCGCCAGTGTTATTGGCCTGTTATGTGTTTTTGTGCATAAAGGACTGTCTGACATCATCCGCACTGCCGTACAAACCAAATCCACTAAAGAGCAATTACTATGAAAATGCCCATCATTTCTGTTGTTATGCCTGTCTGTCACGTTGAAAAATACATGAGAACGGCAGTCGACTCTGTACTGCAGCAAACGTGTCAGTACTTCGAATTGATTTGCGTGCATGATGGCAATTCAGGTGACGTTTTACGCATGTTGGCATCTTATGATGACCAGCGTATACGAGTGATCAACCAGGCCAACCCCGGGCTTGCAGCAGCCATCAATACCGGTATTCATAGTGCACGTGGTGAATTTATTGCATTTTTGGATGCCAATGACTGCTATGAACCTGAAAAGCTGTTACTTCATCTGAAGCATTTACTTAGCAACCCTGAAATTGGTGTGAGCTACTGCCCCTCATTGTTTATAGATGAAGAAGGTAATCAAACCGGGCTCGGTCAATATCCGCAACTGCAAAATATCAATCTGAAGCAGGTGATGTGCAGAAACCCGGTTGGTAATCGTTCGGCAGCCGTTATCAGAAGGGCAACGCTGGAATCAATGCAACCCTATACTCAAAAGAATGAATTCGGTCATTATTGTTACTTTGATGAGTCCCTGCAGCAGTCTGAGCAGAACGATCTTTGGATGCGTATTTCACTCAACACTGACTGGCGCTTTGAGGGTATCGAAATGCCGTTAACGTTCTATCGCGTTGATCGCGAGTTATTGTCGACCGATCTGGGGGAGCAATTCAGTTACTGGCAACGAAGTATGGAACGCCATCTGTTAAATCACCCACACAAAGTAAAGCCTTGGCTATCGCTGGCCAAAGCCTATCAGCTACGCTATCTGGCCCGCCGGGCGGTTAAGTGTGGTAATCCATTTACGGCCATTGGATATGTGTTTCACGCTATTACAACTAACATTCGCATTTTGTGGGAAGAGCCGGTTAAGACATTCGTCACGGTCGCTACGGCATTTTTAGGCTTGTTACCCGAAACCCTTTATCAACGACTTGAGCGCATGGCTATTCGCAGAATCAGCAAGCGTAGTATTTCGGTGTAGCAAGCGTTATGTTTAATTCTAAGCGTAACAAGTCAAACAATATGCACCCCAGTCAGGATCCGGCATTAAAAAGCCTGCTTACCCGGCTTGGGCCAGACATTGCCAATAGTTTTAATACGGAACAACTTATGGCACTCAGTCGTGTTGTTGGCATGCGTGGTGGTCGTATTCACACCATCGATTTAAGAACCACAATGCAAGTGCCATTTTTACCCTGGAGCTTTTATTGGGTCTTTCTGGTCGGCAAGAACCGACGCCAGCTTTCAGCTAAAGAGCGGGCTATTGCAGTCGGCATGTTATTGTTGTGTGTGACCTGTTTCCTGATGATATGTATGGGGCTGGCGCTAGTGGTGTTGTATATTTTGAAATCCTGGTTTGGCATTAACCTGCTGGATAATTACTCCCTTGGCCTGTGGGATTGGCTTCAAGCCAGTTTGTACTCTCTTATGCCAGTGAGAGAGTTCTTTGTAGGTTCATAATCCTGCATCCTGAAGGGCCGTACCGGCCCTTTTTTACGATTAATCAATCTGCCCTCTTCTACTGATTTACTTTCTTAACAACATCAACTGATTGCTGGATTAACGGGTAAATGCGGTTTTCCAAAAGGCTAAAATTTCTAAATTTGCAAACGAATTTGAAAATGCAAAGGTAGTTGAAATCACGAGTTGCTTTTCCTTTTTTGGTTTATGGTATTGATTTTAAACAGTTAATTTATTTTTGTTTAATTGGCACGCTTATCGCAATTCCAGTAATACAGTTGACGAAATACACGGAATGACAAATTAGCGTGTTGGTACTAAAACGTGGACGTACCGGAGACATTCAGAATTTGTTCCAGTAAGTGATGACTAAAGTATGGGTAACGCCGACTGATTATTTGCCAGTGATACATAGAAGCCGCTACAACCTGAGCGAACTGATAGTTACATCACTTGTGCTTGTTAAATGACTATTTTAAGTAGGGTTACATTATGAAAAACCTAACTCATCAGATTACATCTCGTCGCGGCTTACCGATTGTTGTGCAACAAGCAATAGCATTGCTTGCACTGATTGTGTTGTCCCCTTTATTACTTCTTGTTGCACTTTTAATCAAGTTTGAGAGCAATGGGCCTGTTATTTTTAGCCAAATTCGGGTTGGTGAAAATGGTCGCCAGTTCCGCTGTTTTAAATTCAGATCAATGTATTTGCCCGGTTCACCACAGCTTGCCAATGTGACCATGGGTAAAAGCGACAGAACCGGCATTTGCCAGAAGTTCTTTAACGATCCCCGGGTAACGAAAACAGGCAGAATTATCCGCAAACTGTCAATTGATGAGATTCCGCAATTAGTTAACGTACTAAAAGGGGACATGGCCATTGTTGGGCCCCGTCCTCACCTTGTTACCGAATATATGCAATATGAGCCATCTGTGTTGTCTCGTCTGAACTGTAAACCTGGATTAACCGGGCTATGGCAAGTGTCTGGCCGCGCCGATACTACCTTCGAGCAACAGCTTATGCTTGATAAACAGTATATTGCTAATCAATCTTTCTGGCTGGATGTTCGCATCTTCTTCGCGACAATCCCAGCAGTCATTATGGCCAGAGGCGCCTATTAACCCTTACTTTTTCACGGAGCATTGACGTTCTCCATTTCCCGGGCAGCTTGCTGACCCGGGTTTTTTATTTTTAGTGCCCAGTCTGTTTTTCTCAAGATAAAGGTCAGTCTCGCCCTTGGATTCTGTTACCTCCTTGCCTTGCATACTGAAAGAGGCGTTAAACCGGTAGCGCCTATTTTTAAGACACGTTGCAAATTTAAAAATGCAATTTGCAAATTGAGAAGCTCTACTAGATTAAAATTTTAAGTTATTGATATATATGAATTAAAAAGTTGGAACGCGTATTGCTCAAGCATTAGTAATAAACCTGATAGAAGCAATAGTAAACGCTTCTGGTAACTGGAGATGTGTGTCATGAATTCTGCTTCAATCTCGGTAGTCATACCGCTCTGTAACAACGAAAATAGCATAGTGAATGCAATCGAAAGTATTCAGCGACAGACTGTAAAGGTTAACGAGATCATTGTCGTTGATGATGGCTCTACTGATGCAAGCGTTGAGCGTGTTAATGCCATGCAACTGTCTAACCTTAAGCTTATAAATCAGCCTGGTTTAGGGCTTGCCGCAGCACGCAATCGCGGTATTGCCGAGTCAACGTCAACGTATGTTGCATTTTTGGACGCCAACGATCATTGGATGCCTTTCTTTACCCTGGAAATGCAGTCCATGATTACCCGGTTTCCCGATATTGAGTTACTTGCTTCGCGGTATCAATTCATCGAGGTTGGTGGCGCGCCTGTTGACGCCAAAATTCGCCTGGGTTCTTGCTTTAAGGAAGCCTGGTTAATGCACGATTTTTTTGCTGTTGCATCCAGAGGTGATTGTCCGTTCGTTGTCTCTTCCTGCGTGGCGAAGCGCTCACTTTTCGATGAGATAGGCACCTTTCCGGTTGGCGAACCGATTGGTGAAGAACAAGCCTTTTTTGCCAAGGCCGCACTCGCAGGCGCAATTGCCTATAGCCCCAACGTGTTAGTGCATCATGAGCGCAATAACACAAGCAGGGTGTCAGACCAAGAACTGCCAAAAAGTGTACTTACATCCTGCAATGAATTAATTAGCAGCTTACACACCAGTCCCATCGCACGCATTGTCGCTAAAGATATTGAGCAATATTTTGCGGCCCTTTTGCTAGGGGTTGTGAAGCAGAAAGTAGCCGCAAGAAACTTCCAGTATGCTCAGGCAATATTGGCGCACCCGCTTTGTAAACAGAAAGTGCTGCTTTCCTCATTCTTAAAGCTTGTCGCCTATGCAGGCAGGCTTGTTCAATTTTCTACCGGTAGCGCTATATCGAATCCAAAGGAAAAATTACTATGAAACTCAATGCCATTCTAACAGTTAAAAACGAGGCGGACATTGTTGAGGAAAGCTTGCTGTTTGCAATGAAGTTTTGCCACAGGATTTATGTCTATGACAACGCTTCCACAGACGGTACATGGGAAATTGTGCAGTCTATGGCTGACCGCTTCAAAGAAATCGTGATATTTGGTCAGACAGACCAGGCATACAAAACACAGCTAACAAACCGGGTCTACAACCACTACTGTGACCAATATAGTGACCAGGATTGGTGGTATATCCTCGATGCAGCAGAACTGCTTTGTGAATCGCCTGTTCCGCTGCTGGAAGAGGCCGCTGAGCAGGGTAAAACCAATATGTCTGTTTGGCAGGCAAAATTCTATTTTACTGATCGGGACTATCAGCACTTTGACGATGAGGACGTAACCAAACCGGTTTCGCTAAGAAGGAAATACTATGCAATTAACTGGAAAGCAGAGCGATTCTTTATTAATAAACCCGGCGCGGTCTGGTCTGAAGAGATTAGTGGTCGTTTGCCCCCTTGGGCAAACAAGCGTTTCAACAAGGCGCCTGTTTGTCGTCATTACGCCGAAAGAACGCCGCAACAAATTAATACCAGAATGGCGTTGAAATCAATGGGAAAAAGCTGCTTCTTGCAGGCGAGTAACAATATAAAGCAGTACTTACGCGAGGCCAGTAAACTGGACTGCTATCAAAATGACAATCATTTTGTATTCAGACACAGTCAAATGATTCGATACCACGCACGAAAAGCCCATGTTGGGTTCATGACGATGTTGAAGTGGTGTAATCAGCAATTTTCATTGATTGCCAAAAAGAATGTTCTGGGTATGTAAGGGATTGTAGGAGTTTGAGCTATGAATACGAGAAAACTAAACAGTAAAAGCAAAGTGCTTATTATCGATGACGATAAGCTGTTCAGAGAAACACTGGTATCGATGTTAGCTACCACGTTTGATTGCGCGCTGGCATCAGATGCCAGCACTGCGTATGAAATATGCAAAAGCAGTCAGGCGCCCGAGGTGATTTTGCTCGATTTCAGATTGCAAAAGGAAAATGGCATTGAGGTTTGTAAGCAACTGCAAAAAAATCGCTTTTCAAAAGATATTCCGGTGGTGTTTATCACAGCCGAAGAAAGCAGTGATGTGCAGGTGGATTGTTGGAAAGCCGGCGCGTCAGACTTTGTAACCAAACCCGTAGTGTGTAATACACTGATTCAGCGCATTCAACATCAGTTAGATATTCGTTGTCGCGAAAAGGCGCTGGAACAACAAATCATGCGTGATGGCCTGACGGGTTTGAAGAACCGTCAATACCTGAAAAATGAGGTGCCATCGCTTATCAAGCAACTCAGACGAGACGGTGACAACCTGAGCGTATTAATGATTGATATCGATGATTTCAAGAAATATAACGATACTCAGGGGCATATTAAAGGTGATGAGTGTATTCGCAAAGTTGCTGCAACACTGGAAGACCGGGCTAACCGTCCCCTCGACAGCGTTGTACGGTATGGCGGCGAAGAGTTTTTGGTCCTGTTACCACGAACCGACCTTCGCGGTGCCCGACGGGTTGCCCAGGATATGTGCCGTCAGGTAGAAAAACTACTACTCACTCACGATGCCAGTGCTTACGGCGTGGTGACGATCAGTGTCGGGGTGGCAAGTTCTACCAATACCCGCGCTACGAAGTTTGGCGACCTGGTTCGTCAGGCAGATGAAGCCTTGTACAAGGGAAAAAGCTGTGGCAAGAACTGTGTAGTTTATAACAGCAAGCCAAAACCACCTCGACGCATAACTCATGATGCAGAATCCATGCGCTGGGCCATTTGTCAGGATTAATTGGTAACTGTGTTACAACCTAAAACCGGTTGCACGGCAACCGGTTTTTTGTGGTTATGGATTATGGCAGGTTGCCTTCGCAAATATAGGTAATCTGCAGGAAGTCATCCAGACCGTAATGAGAACCTTCCCGGCCGTAGCCCGATGATTTAACGCCGCCAAACGGGGCAACTTCACTGGATACTGCACCTTCGTTTACCCCAATCACACCGGCTTGCAGTGCGCGGCGAACACGGTGAATACGATTGTGGTTTTGGGTATAAAAATAAGCGGCTAAGCCATATTCAGTGTTATTGGCTTCAGCAATCGCTTCTTCTTCGGTACTGAATTTAAACAACGGCAGCACTGGCCCAAAGGTTTCTTCACTGAACAACGCCATACTATTATTCGCGTCTGCAATGACCACAGGCTCAAAGAATAAATCCTGTTTTGGCGAGGCGCTACCACATAGCAATACACCACCCTGTTCTTCTGCATCGGCGACATGCGCGCTGATTTTATCGATAGCTTTTTGATTGATCATTGGGCCAATCTTCGTGTCATCGTCGAAGGGGTCGCCAAGCGTTAAGGCGTTAACGCTGTCTACCAGACGGCTGGCAAATTCATCGTAAATACCTTCTTGCACGTAAATCCGGTTTGGACACACACAGGTTTGTCCGCCATTACGCATTTTTGCTGCCATCAAGCCCTGAATAGCAGCGTCGATATCGCAGTCATCAAACACAATAAAGGGCGCGTTGCCACCGAGTTCCAGAGATAACTTCTTCAATGTGCTGGCGGAGCGTTCGGCTAAATAGCGCCCAACCTGGGTGGAACCGGTAAAACTTAGCTTTTTCACACAAGGGTCTTTTAACCAGGCATCGACTGCAATAGCCGTTTGTTCCCGGGAGGCGGCCAGCACGTTTATGGTGCCGTCAGGGAAGCCTGCCATTTCAGCAAGTTTAGCCATTGCTAATGCAGTTAGTGGCGTGTCTTCGGCGGGTTTAACGACCACGGTACAGCCTGCTGCAATGGCAGGAGAAATCTTTCTGGCCAGCATGGCAAATGGAAAATTCCACGGCGTGATCACGGCAACAACACCCACCGGACGTTTCTCGACCGTTTGTTGATGATGAGGCTTTGAACTTGGCAGAATGTCACCGCGAAGCTGCATCGCCTGCTGCGCGAACCACTTCACATAAGACGCGCCGTAGTCTACCTCGCCTTTTGCTTCGGCCAACGGCTTGCCTTGTTCAGAAGACATGATTGCCGCGAGGTCGTCCCGGTGTTCAAGAATCAGTGCGTGCCAGCACTCCAGCAACTCAGCACGCGCTTTGTGGGTAGTAAATTGCCAATCGGTAAACGCTTTGTAGGCACTTCTAGCGGCGTGGGCTGCATCAATTGCATCGCTGTTAGCCACTTCGGTCATTATCTCGCCGGTGGCAGGATTAACTACCGGGTAGGTTTGTCCCGAGATGGCCTTCTGCCAGCGTCCGTTAATATAGTTTAACGTGTTAAACAGTGACGGCTCAGCAAGCCGTGACGTGAGATCCATAGTTTCTCCCGATGTTATTAGAGGTTAGCCAGTATGGCTTCACCCATTGCCTGCGTTGATGCTTCTCCCCCTAGATCTGGGGTTACAACGCTGCCTTTCAAGGTGTGTTCAATGGCTGTCACAATGGCATCGTGTGCCTCTTTGCCCGCTCCCGTGTCGTGAGTCAGAAAGCTAAGCATCAGCGCGCCAGACCAAATCATGCCGATGGGATTGGCGATATTTTTACCATAAATATCCGGCGCGGAGCCGTGCACCGGCTCAAATAAAGACGGGAATTTACGTTCCGGGTTCAGGTTGGCCGAAGGCGCTAAACCAATGGTACCAGTACAGGCCGGCCCCAAATCAGACAAAATGTCACCGAACAAATTCGACGCCACGACAACGTCGAAGCGCTCGGGCTGCATTACAAATCGCGCTGATAAAATATCGATATGCTGTTTGTCCCAGCTGATTTCAGGGTAGTCTTCTGACACCGCTTCTGCGCGTGAATCCCACCAGGGCATGCTGATTGCCATGCCGTTACTCTTGGTGGCAACGGTAAGCTTTTTAGCTTCCCGACGCTTGGCGGTTTCGAACGCATACCGCAACACGCGGTCGGTGCCATAGCGGGTAAATACCGATTGCTGCATGACCACTTCGCGGTCGGTGCCTTCATACATTATGCCGCCAATGGCGGAATATTCGCCCTCGGTGTTTTCGCGCACGACCAGGAAGTCTATATCATCAGCTTTGGGAGTAGACAGCGCACATTTAACGCCTTCAAACGTGCGAACAGGACGCATATTGATGTACTGATCGAACTCACGGCGGAAGGTTAAAATTGAGCCCCACAGTGAAATATGATCAGGTACGGACGCCGGCCAGCCAACTGCGCCAAAGTAGATTGCATCCATGTCGGCAACCTGAGCTTTCCAGTCGTCAGGCATCATTTTGCCATGGGTTTCATAGTAGTCGCAGCCACCCCACTCAAAAGTGTGGAAATCAATGTCTAGTCCGAATTTGTCGGCAGCCGCTTTTACAATTTTGAGGCCTTCGGGCATGACTTCCTTGCCAATGCCATCTCCTGCGATGACCGCTACGTTATAGGTTTGACTCATGGGGTTACAGCTCCTGTTGCATCTCGTTTTGAACAACGTCCAGTGCCAGCACATCGTCCAGCGTCAGTTGCAGGCGTTCAAATAAGGTATCGAAATCGCTCTCGGTGAAGCACAATGCCGGCGCAAAGCCCAGAATGTTGTCGCCAAAGGCGCGGAAAATCAGTTTGTGTTGCCACGCAATATCGGCAATGGTTTCATGCAGTTTTATCGCTGCAGGAAAAGGGCGCTTGGTGGCCTTATTAGCAACTAGTTCAATGGCACCTAACAGGCCCAAGCTGCGCGCATCTCCCACCAATGGGTGAGACAAGCAGGCTTGTAACTTCGCTTCAAAATACGGCGCAACAGCTTGCGCGTGAGCCAGCATGCCTTCTTCGTATATTTTGATGACTTCCAGTGCAACCGCAGCACTAACCGGATGTGCTGAATACGTCTGACCGTGTCCAACCACGGCAGCTTTGTTCGGACCATCAGCAATGCCATTGAAAATTTCATCAGACATTAACACCGCGCCCATGGGGGCGTAGCCCGACGTTAACCCTTTGGCAATTGTCATCAGGTCGGGTTCGACACCTTCGTGCTCGCAGGCAAACATGGTGCCTGTGCGTCCGAATCCGGTAATCACTTCGTCTGCTAAAAACAGAATGCCCAATCGCTTACAGGTATCGGCTATAGCTTTTAACCAGCCCTTTGGCGGCACAATTACGCCACCCGAGCCAATGACCGGCTCACAGAAAAAGGCGGCAACGTTATCGGCACCGATCTCTGCAACTTTGGCTTCCAGCTCGGATACCGAAGCATCAATGAGCGCTTGTGCAGAGTCGTAGTTGCTGCGATACAGATACGGGCAGCTAATATGATGCTGGTGGGCCAGCGGCAAATCAAAGTTTGCATGAAAAGCGGGCAAACCGGTAATGCCTGCGCCAGTAGATGACGAGCCATGGTAGCCGCGTTGCAATGCAATAATGTGCTTTTTAGTGGGTTTGCCAATGGCATTGTAATAATGCGTAATGTAGCGAATCGCCGCGTCGACAGCGTCAGAGCCGCCGAGGGAAAAATACACATGCTGCAATGAAGACGGTGTTATCGATACCAGTTTTTCAGCCAGAACGATGGCCGGTTCGCTACCAAAACCAAAGTAGCCGGTGGCATAAGGCAATTGATTCATTTGAGCGGTGGCAGCGTCAACAATACGTTGCTGACCATAGCCCACATTAACGCACCATAGTCCGGCGAAGGCGTCGAGATACGTATTACCATCTGCTGCGGTAAGCCAGGGGCCATCACCAGACTGGAGTACCTTTACTCCTTTTTCCTGATGTTGACGAAAATTTGATACCGGATGAACAAGATAGCGACTGTCCATTTCTGTCAAAGCAGGCGTTTGCATGATTGTTTTCCAATTTTTCTGTATGTCGCGAGGCATAGGAAGGCGCGCGATGCATACCTGTCAGCGTGATGCACACACGCAACTGGCGCATGTACGATTTCTATCCAACATGGTAGCGGCGATCACCCGCGCGAATTGTTTGATAGCGGAACAAGAAAGGCAGTGAAATATTGTTTTTGGGCACTTCTCAGCAAAATCTGCTGTGGCGGATGGGGGAAGATAAGGGAAAGCCAGTCAACATAAGTAACACGGCTAGAGTGATTGACATTGCACCGGCTGCAGTAAGCAGGTAATGCCGGTTTGAAGAATAATAAAGTGCGGCGTCAGCACAGCATAGTCTGCTGATTGACGAATAAAAAACACCTGCCACGTGGCGCTGAAGCGAATTATTTTGGCATTAAATAAAAAACGTCGCGTGGTGTAATAGAATTAATTGAGAACTGATAGTTGGAACCCCTAATGAGTGTATTTAAGCCTAAGTATATTTCCTTCGACTGCTACGGCACCCTGATCTTTTTTGAGATGGCCCCGATGGCGCAAAAGCTGTTTGCCGATCGCATCACACCAGAACAAATGCCGCAATTCGTAAAAGACTTTTCTGCTTATCGCTTAGATGAAGTGCTGGGCGCCTGGAAGCCTTATGCAGAAGTGGTACGTAATGCGGTTACCCGTTTATGTAAATTGTGGAACATTGAATACCGCGACGAAGACAGTGTGGCGATATACAACGCCGTACCTACCTGGGGTCCTCACCCGGATGTAGTGGAGCCGCTGAAAAAAGTGGCCAAAGAAATTCCACTGGTCATTCTGTCTAACGCCATGAATGAACAGATCCACCACAACGTGGCGAATCTGGAAGCGCCGTTCCACGCTGTTTACACTGCAGAACAAGCACAGGCTTATAAGCCGCGTTTACAGGCCTTTGAGTACATGCTGGACAACCTGGGTTGCAACCCGGAAGACATCCTGCACGTGTCTTCCAGTTTCCGTTACGACCTGATGTCAGCCCATGATATTGGTATTAAAAGCAAGGTGTGGGTAAACCGTGGTCACGAGCCTGCCAACCCGTTTTACGGCTACACAGAAATCAAAGACATTTCTGGCTTACCGGGCGTTGTAGGGCTGTAAGGTACGTTATGAAAAGTGCGTCGTACTGGTTAGATACCGCGTCTACTGTCGATACCTCAGACCACACTCCGCCATCAGGTTGCGTGGATGTAGTCGTGATTGGTGGTGGCTTTACCGGCTTGTCTTCCGCGTTGGCATTAGCAAAGCGCGGTGCCAGCGTGGTGATTTGCGAAGCTGGCGTAGTGGGCGGCGAGGCGTCTGGCCGCAACGGCGGTCAGTGCAACAATGGTACGGCGCAGGATTACGCTGGTTTAGTTGCCACCTACGGTGAAGAAAAAGCACAGTCGTTCTATCAGTTTTACAATCAGGCGGTGGATTCGGTAGAGCAGATTGTGAAGCAGCATGACATCGATTGTGATTTCCGTCGCGCCGGTAAAATTAAACTTGCGGCTAAGCCTGAGCATTTTGAAAAACTGAAACGCACTCATGAGGTATTGGTGAAGGTCGTTGATCCCGATGCCAAACTATTGGATGCCGATGCGCTTCAGCAGGAAATTGCATCTGATCAATTCTACGGGGGCCTGCTCACGCCAAACGGCGCGCAGTTACACGTAGGTAAACTGGTTCATGGGTTAGCTTCAACGTGTGTCGAAAAAGGTGTAACCATACTGCAGCATAACCCGGTAGTGCGCACAGAAAAGCGCGCTAACGGCAATTGGACAGTAGCGACCCCGCAACATGTGGTGGAGGCGAAATCCGTGCTTATCGCTACGGGCGGCAGTGGCCCGGGTCCATTTAGCTGGTTCCGTCGTCGCATCGTACCGGTTGGCAGTTTTGCGGTAACAACTGAACCTTTATCGGAGCAGCAGGTAGACGATCTTTTCCCGGGCAAACGCTCTTACGTTACCAGTAAAAACATTGGTAACTACTTCCGTTTAACCGCTGACAATCGCCTGTTGTTTGGTGGTCGTGCCCGTTTTGCTGTGTCTAATCCACGTTCAGATCTGAAAAGTGGCGAGGTACTTCGCAAGGCATTGGACGACATGTTTCCGCAGCTTGCCAGTACCCGCATCGATTATTGCTGGGGCGGTACAGTAGACATGAGCGCCGACCGTTTACCCAAGGTCGGCGAGCACAACGGCATGTTCTACGCTATGGGCTACAGCGGCCACGGTGTGCAAATGGCGGTGCATATGGGTGAAGTGATGGCCGACATGATTGAAGGCAAAGACACAGCTTGCCCTTGGGTTACCCGCCAATGGCCCGCCGTACCGGGACACTTCGGTAAACCCTGGTTCTTACCCTTTGTCGGAATGTATTACAAAGTGCAGGACCTGTTGCACTGAGCCGTGTTAACCGTGTCTGCGAAAAGGATAGTGAACAAATGAAGCCTGAATATCGATTTTCTGATAGTCGCCGCGCCATGCTTAAAGCAATGGGCGCCGCAGGCTTAGTCACCGCAGCCAGTGGGCTGATGGTGCCGGGGCATGTACTGGCGCAAACCCTGGAAAATGCACAAGCCCAAACACCGAAATACGGTGGTCGTATTCGGGTCGCCAGTACGTCTGTGTCAACAAAAGACACGCTGGACCCCGCCAAGGCGTCATTAAGTACCGACTACATGCGTATTTACATGCTGTACAGTGGGTTAACCCAGTTTAACCGGGAGTTGGGCGCCGATTTATCACTAGCCGAAGTACTGGAGTCTGACGACCAGCAAACCTGGCAGATCACGCTTCGCCAAGGCGTGACGTTTCACAACGGAAAGTCGCTAACACCGCAGGATGTGGTGTATTCCCTGATGCGCCATAAAGACCCGGCGACGACGTCGCGGGTCGCCCCCATTGCGGCGCAGTTTGCCGATGCAAAGGTAACCGGTCCAAATAGCCTCTCACTGACACTGGCATCACCGAATGCTGATTTACCCATTATTCTGGCATCATCTAATTTTTGTATTGTGGCCGAAGGTACAACTGACTTTACTCGTACGGCTAACGGTACGGGCCCGTATACACTGGCAGAATTCAGTCCGGGTGTGCGCACTATAGCGCGTAAAAACCCAGATTTCTTTAAGCCCGGTCGTCCCTATCTGGATGAAATTGAATTGGTGGGTATTGCCGATGAATCATCCAGGGTAAATGCCTTGCTGTCTGGTGATATTCAGATGGCACTGGCATTAAACCCGCGTTCGACCAAACGGGTGCGACGCTCTGGAAATTGCGATGTGATGCAAACCGAGTCGGGCTTGTACACGAACCTCATTATGCGTCAGGACGTTTATCCCACTAACAACCCTGATTTTGTGCTGGCGATCAAATACATGATGGACCGGCCATTGATAAAACGCGCGTTGTTCCGCGGTTATGCCACCATTGCCAACGACCATCCGGTGCCGCCAAGTCATCGTTACTACAATGCGGATTTGCCCCAGCGACCCTATGATTTGGATCGTGCCCGCTATCATCTGAAGAAAGCAGGTATGACCGGCGCTCGCGTGCCGGTGTTTGCGTCTCCGGCAGCGGAAGGCTCAACTGACATGGCGGCATTGCTGCAGTTGGCCGGTATCGAAACTGATCTCAAGCTCGGCATAAACCGGGTACCGGCTGATGGCTATTGGTCGAATCACTGGATGAAGCACCCCTTAGGATTCGGCAATATCAACCCGAGAGCCAGTCTGGACGAGCTTTTCAGCTTGTTTTACAAATCTGATGCACCCTGGAACGAATCCGGCTGGCAAAACCCGCAGTTCGACCAATTGCTACTGGCCGCGCGTGGTGAAGGTAACGAACAGGTGCGCAAACAAATGTATGGCGATATGCAAACCCTCATTGCTGAGCAATGCGGCGTGAGCATACCGGTTTTTTTAAACATCATCGACGGTTACGACAAACGTATCAAAGGCTTCTACCCCATTCCGACTGGCGGATTCATGGGCTACAGCTTTGCTGAGCACGTTTGGCTGGACGCCTGATTTTCAAAGGAGTACTAACATGAAAGTCATCCTCCGGCTTATTGCCCAGCGCATTGGTGTGTCACTGATCACCTTGCTGATCGTGTCTGCGGTAGTATTTTTTATTGCCAACCTGTTGCCAGGTGATGCGGCACAGGAAATGTTGGGCCAGAGTGCCACGCCGGAAGCGGTCGCTGAATTGCGTGAGGCCTACGGCTTAAACGACCCGCCACCGGTGCGCTATGCCAAATGGTTGGGAGGCTTGCTCACCGGTGATGCGGGCGTCTCGTTAGCAAACGACCGTCCGGTTGATGCGCTGATTGGCGAGCGCCTGAGAAAATCATTACTCCTTGCCGGGTTTACCGCCGTGCTCGCCGTGCCCTTTGCTATGGTTTTGGGCATTGTATCGGCTATGTACAGTGGCAGCCGTATCGATAAAGCGGTGAATATTTTCACCTTGTCGATGGTTGCCGTCCCAGAGTTTCTGCTGGCCACCATTCTGGTGCTGATCTTCGCCGTAGAACTTAACTGGTTACCGTCGCTGTCGTACATTCCCCGCGATGCTACGGCATATGATTATTTCAGGGCCTTTGCCATGCCGGTTGTCACACTTTGCATTGTGTTAAGTGCGCAAATGGCCCGTCTTACCCGTGCTGCGGTGGTAGAACAACTGTCGCAGCCCTATGTTGAAATGGCGCTGTTGAAAGGCGCGACCTTGTCTCGAGCGGTATTGCGCCACGCTTTGCCCAATGCTGTTGGCCCTATTGTGAATGCCATCGCCCTGAGTCTGTCCTATCTGCTGGGTGGGGTGGTCATTGTGGAAGTGATCTTTAACTATCCAGGCGTGGCAAGTTTAATGGTAGATGCGGTAACCAACCGCGATATGCCGCTGCTTCAGGCGTGTGCAATGCTGTTTTGTGTGGGCTATCTCATTTTGGTACTGATTGCCGATATTTCTGCCATTGTGGCCAACCCCAAACTGCGTAAGGGAGGTTAATTATGCGGTCTCAACTCTCTGCGTTACCGGTGTCGGGGAAGATTGGTCTGTCGCTGGTGGTATTCTGGGTCGTGCTGGCTATTATAGGCCCGTTTATAACGCCCTATTCTGCCAGCGAGCTGGTGGCCTATGATGTGTTTGAGTCATTCAGCGGTAAATACTGGCTGGGTACCGACTACCTGGGACGTGATGTACTAAGCCGCCTGTTAGACGGTGCGCGCTTTACCATTTTTATTCCCCTTGCCGCAGCCGGACTTGCTTGTGCAACAGGTACTTTTATTGCCCTGTTTGCGGCAGTCAGCCATCGGCGCACCGATGAAACCATCAGCCGCTTTATGGACGCGTTAATTTCTATTCCCAGCAAAATCTTTGCGTTGGTTATGATTGCTGCGTTTGGCTCGTCCGTGCCGATTCTGCTTACGATTACCGCTATTAGTTACATGCCAGGCTCGTTCCGTTTGGCGCGTTCGCTGGCGGTGAATGTCGCTAACATGGACTTTGTTACGGTGGCGCGCACACGCGGTGAAAGCCGTGTGTATCTGGCGGTGAAAGAAATCCTGCCGAATATTGTGCATCCGATGTTGGCCGACTTTGGCTTGCGCTTCGTGTTTGTGGTGCTGCTGTTAAGTAGCCTGAGCTTTCTTGGCTTGGGTGTGCAGCCGCCTCAGGCTGATTTGGGCTCGTTGGTACGAGAAAATATCTCGGGTCTGGCCGAAGGAGCGCCCGCGGTGATTGTGCCTGCGATTGCTATCGCCACTATTACCATTGCCGTGAACTTGCTAATCGACAGCCTGCGCGGCGGCGCGACCTATTCAGCGGGGAGTAAATAATGACGAACCACGTAGAAGTGAATCAGTTACGCGTAGACGTTGGCCCGCTTGAGTCGCCCAAAACCATTGTTCACGATGTGAGTTTTACGCTGAAGCGCGGTGAAGTACTGGCGCTGATTGGCGAGTCTGGTTCCGGTAAAACCACCATTGCGTTATCGTTGCTAGGCTATGCCCGTCCGGGGTGCCGCTTGAGCAGCGGTGCGGTGAATGTGGGCAATGACAACATGCTTGCACTCAATGAAAAGCAACTGGCAGATCTGCGTGGTCGCAAGGTGGCGTATGTTGCGCAAAGTGCTGCAGCTGCGTTTAATCCCTCGCGCCGTATTATGGATCAGGTTATTGAAAGTGCTTTGATGCATGGCGTGTTGAACCGCGAACAGGCGAAAGTGAAAGCGGTCGACTTGTTTAAGCAACTGGCATTACCGGAGCCAGACACCATTGGTGCCCGTTATCCTCACGAAGTATCCGGTGGCCAGCTTCAGCGCTTAATGGCAGCAATGGCGCTGATTTGTGAGCCAGAGCTGGTGATTTTCGACGAACCCACCACTGCGCTGGACGTCACCACCCAGGTGGAAGTGCTCAAAGCATTTAAAGCGGCCGTGAAAGCTTATAACACCACGGCTGTGTATGTATCCCATGACCTGGCGGTGGTTGCGCAAATGGCAGATCGCATTCTGGTGCTACAGCACGGTAAGGTCATGGAAAACAATGTGACCAGCCAAATTCTGAATCATGCCGAGCATCCATACACCCGCCAGTTATTGAGTGCCGTTCAGGACAGTGATGCGTTTCAGGATAACCCTAAACACGATACCGTACTGGAAGTTGCCAACATTGAGGCGGGTTACGGAAAAATCCTACGCGATGGCTCGGTAGAGATTCCGGTGCTGTCAGATATTTCGTTAAAAGTCAGGCAGGGGCAAACGGTTGGGATCATCGGTGAATCAGGGTCTGGTAAGTCAACGTTCGCTCGCGTAATTGCAGGCCTGCTGCCTGCCGCAAAAGGCTATATGCTGCTGAACGGCAAAGAGCTTAAGCCTGCCATCGATGAACGCAGTAAAGCTGAGTGTCAGCACATTCAAATGGTGTTTCAGAACGCCGATACCGCACTAAATCCCGCGCATAAAGTCGGTGATATTCTGGGCAGGCCGTTAACCTTTTTTCATGGTTTGACTGGCCGGGCGCGCGCAGAACGCGTAGCAGAGTTATTAGAGTTGGTGAAATTGCCCGCTGATTTGGCCCATCGGAAATGCGGTGCGCTGTCGGGTGGACAAAAACAACGGATTAACCTGGCCCGTGCCCTGGCGGCAGAGCCGACGGTAATCTTGTGTGACGAGGTAACATCGGCGCTGGATACCGTGGTGGCTGCTGCGATTCTGGAGCTGCTCAAAGAGCTCCAACAAAAGCTCAATATTGCCATTGTGTTTATTAGCCATGACATTTCCACAGTGAAAAGCCTGTGTGATGAAGTGGTGGTGTTGTACAAAGGCAAAAAAGTGGAGCACGCCAGTGGCAAAGCGTTCAGAGCCGGGCCGTATCACCCGTATACTGAACTGCTGGTTAGCAGCGTGCCTACACTGGACCCACTATGGCTGGATACCAAACCTGACGGTCATGAGCAGCCTACGGTGCGTATTGCGCAAAACGATGCGCTGTGTCGGTTCCGCAATCGCTGTTCAGTGAGCATTCTGGGGCAATGCGACAGCCTTCCGCCACCTGAGCACAAGCTGCCAGAAGACAAGCGCATTCTTTGTCACAAGGACATGGCCCTGTAACGAGAACCTCGCTACAGGTTATCTACCCGGTTGACCTCAACGGTGAGATGGTCAATATCCAGATGGCCAGACACAACGGCCCGATAGCTCTCGGCGTCGCTATCAGTGGTCGTGGCTACCGTTAATACGCCCGCTACATGTTTGCCTGATAACTGCCAGCAGTGAAAATCGGTGACTTTGGTGTCGCCGGTTTTTTCAATATGATCAGCAATCACTTCCAGCTTATCGGTGTGTAACGACTTGTCGAGCAACATGCCACTGCTGTCTGAAATCAGATGCCAGGCCCATTTGGCTATTACCACAGCGCCTACAATCCCCATGAGCGCATCTGCCCATAACCAGCCGTAATATTTACCCAGTACCAGTGCTGCTATGGCTAGTAAGGAGGTAAGGGTATCGGCCAATACGTGAAAGTAGGCTGCTTTTAAATTGTGATCGTGGTGATGGTCGTCGTGTTCATGTGTGTGATCGTGGTCATGAGCATGGCCATGCGCGTGACTGTGTGAGTGTCCATGACTGTGGCCATGACCGTGATGGTGGTGGTCGTCATGTAGCAGAAATACGGAGGCGACGTTCACCAAAAAGCCAACAATTGCCACGATTATTGCTTCATTAAAACTAATTGATTCAGGTAAGAACAATCGTTCTGTGGATTCAATCAGCATCATCAAAGCAACGGTACCCAGCGCGACGGCACTGGCAAAACCGCCAAGCGCATTTACTTTACCGGTACCAAAGGTGAAAGCGCTGCTGTTGCGGTGTTTACGTGAATACCAGTACACAAACATCGACACGGCAAACGCAGCGGAGTGGGTAAACATGTGCCAGCCGTCGGCTAACAACGCCATCGACCCAAACCAGGTACCTGCCACAATTTCTACCACCATGGTTACCGTGGTGAGTAAGAACACCAGATTTACCTTTTTCTCGGCAGCCTGGGTGTCTACATAATAGTTATGGGCATGACGCCAATCGCCAGTTGACGTGCTGTTGCAATCGTCATGTTCATGATGGTGTGTGTGGTGATGAGAAGTCATAGCGCTGTATTACTCTTTCGTTGATTTGTAGCGACTGATATACTATACCCCAGTATACCATTGTGATAGTTGAAAACCATGGCGCATATTAAAAATAACCAGCAAGCGTTGCTTACCCGGGTGAAGAAAATCCGCGGTCAGCTCAATGCAGTGGAAAAATCATTATCTGAAGACACCGAGTGCCTGGCTATTCTACAGCAGGTTACTGCTATAAAAGGCGCAGTGAACGGCCTGATGACGACCATTCTGGATGATCATATTCGGGCTCATGTGGGCGATCCATCTCTTACTGACTCACAGCGCAATGAAGAAATTGATGCGCTGAGCAAGCTGCTTAAATCGTATTTGCGTTAGCGGTCGACGCTCCTTCAACAAACTGTCTTTCTGTAGCTTATTCTTTAGCTACCAGTGCTTTATCACATGCTAGATGCACTTTTGCATTACACGTGTTTCTTTTCACCTACTTTCAAAAAGCCGCCTGGCTAAATTCCGCCTCGTCATGCGGCGCATGAAGCAATGGCCAGCCATTGTTTTCGGCAGAATGTGCTTTTAATTGCATTAAGAATGAAATTTGCTGAGCAGGAGGGTGTGAAAGACTAATGAATACCCGGTCGGGTTTTGCCGGATCCGCTTTAATCGTGATGAATGAAAAAGCGGAAAGGCGTTAATCAGTTAAACCACGAAAATAATATATAGGGAACAAGTATGTTGAAGAAGATTACCGTAGTGGCGCTTGCTGCGCTGATATCCGCGCAGGCCAGTGCGCATGGCATCTGGTTTGCTGAGCGTTCAAAACAACTTGCGCTTATTTATGGAGTTGGGGCTGATGATTTAGACGCCGTGCAGCGCTTACCTAAAATTGCGTCTGTGTCGGGGTTTGATGAAAATTGGGGTGGAGTAGACGTTGAATTAACACCAAGCGGCCCACTGTTGTTGGTGACTAGTGATGAACGCCCCGCAGCGGTGTCTGCGGTGCTCAACAATGGCATTTGGAGTAATACCGGTGATGGTCATTGGATTGGCAAAGGTCGCGACGAAGTGCCCAATGCCATTTCAAGTGAAGAAACTATTAAATACGCTGTGCACCTGCGCGGCCCATTGCGTAAAGTGCCGGCTCTGCCAACACAGGTACTGCAAATTGTGCCGGTAGGTGATTCGTTCCCTTTATTGCTGGGCGAAATGCAGACTTATCAGGTATTGCACAAAGGCAAGCCTGTAGCGGGTGCGTTGGTTAAGAATGACTTTGTGAATGACCCGGATGCAGAGCCAGTTGTGTCTGGCAAAGACGGCAAAGTAACGTTTCCGATCCGCAATCAGGGCTTGAATGTGGTGGTAGCGGTATACGACGCACCTACTGACCGCCCTAAAATCATCGATAAGTACGAATACCTGGCAACGCTATCGTTTGTATTGCCTCACGCGCCTGAGTGATCAAGTAAGTAGCATATATGCCGGTTAGCTTATTGGGTTAACCGGCTTTTTATTGCGTGCTGTTTTATTGCGTATTTAACAGAGCGCTTAACGGCACTTTGGTAACCACAATATCTTCTTTGTTTTCCGCATACGCAACGTAAAGTGCGTCTTCGGTAACCCAGCTTTTGGGATAGCTAAATCCCACCCGTTTGTACTTGCCGTCATACCGCATGGGTACATTGGAAGCTTCGTTTCGCAACATAAAAAACCGGTTAAAGGAACTGCCGTTGTCACTCAGGCTCAGTACCAGTGGCATTCGGGTTTTACTGCCGCTTGGGCAATTTACGATAAAGGCCACGCCATTGGGCAGATTTCCCGCACTTAATTTAGCTCTGGCGTCGGGCATATTGGTGATTTCGGGTAGGGTCCAGTGCTCTCCGTCATCATTGCTGGTAGACGTTAGTACGCGAAAACTGGATGCCTGATCGCGGAACACCATGGTTAGCTGGTTGTTCGTGCTGAACCAGGCAGGCTCAATTTCCCGGCTGGTTTTCCCTTCAAACGGCAGGTGCGGAAGATCTCCAAGCTGCCACCCATCTGTGCCCGAGGGATTATCGGTGTACATGGGAGTTGCGATTAAGCCCGGGTAACGATGCAGGGTAGTCAGTATTCTGCCGCTGGGCGTGATGTGCAGGTCTTGCTCAATGATGCCGTTTACGTCAGTGCCATCGGCCATTTTAAGGCGCTTAGCCGGTTGCCAGATTAGTCCATCGCTAGAGGTTGTGTAGAGAACATACCCGGGCGTTTGGAGCTGCTTGTTCGGCCAGACATTGAAGTAGGCTACCAATGTGTCGCCATCCGACCACCACCCGCCATTAGTGATCAGACTGCCATTGCCGGAACTTGCCATCACGCGCGGCTTATACCAATGTTCGCCGTCTTCACTTATGGCATATAAGACCTGGGTGTCGGGTGCATCTTCATCCTGAGCAGAACTCTGCCATTGCATGAAATAGCGCCCTTTATGGGCGATCATTACTGCGCCATGATTGTATTTTGCGCCTGGCTTACCCTTAAATACCGTATGGTGCGTCACCTGTGGCGCATGCGGTAAGCTGGCTAATGCTTCGGCTGACAGTGCGCCTTCGGGTATGAGTTGTACTTCTGCTACGACGCCGGAAACAGGCAATGACAACAAGACAGCCGCCGCGAGCATGCGCCTGACGTTTCTGGAACAATTTCTGGACACCCACCTTTTTAATGCAAACGAAAAATGCCCTGCGATAAACCCATCCATGCCTAATACCTTGATTTTAAATCCGATTGCGTTGGTATAACACAAATTACCTGTGATTCGCCATGGCTTTGGGTTTGTGGACACCCACTTTTTTCATTGTTTTTCTAACTGTGAAAAAACATGGGTGTCTCAAAAAAGGTGTGTGTCCCAAAAAGTGTGGGTGTCCACAAATTGGGGGGTAAAAAAAGCGGTCGGTGTCTTTTCAGATCACAGACCGCTTTGAGGAGAACACGGTACTTTGGGAGGGTCTAGATTGCGCCGACTTCGATTTTAGAGCCGTCGTTCAGGCGCGACAGGTTGAATGGCGTGGCATCGATAAGTGGTGTGTTGTTTACCACTAAATCCGCCGCAACCTTGGCCAAACCCGGGCCTAAACCAAAACCATGGCCTGAGCAGCCTGCCGCCAAATAAAATCCTTCGACATCATCAACGGCAGACATAAC
This sequence comes from Aestuariibacter sp., assembly GCA_017794925.1. Lineage (GTDB taxonomy): Bacteria > Pseudomonadota > Gammaproteobacteria > Enterobacterales > Alteromonadaceae > Alteromonas. The sequence continues at coordinate 1,046,845 of CP051238.1, forward strand.
CGGTACGGCATCTGGCGTGCAGTCCACGTAGCTGCCCCAGCTCTCGGCAATTTCAATATCCTTAAGTGCCGGAAACAGAGTGCGAACGGCGTGAAGTGTTTGCTTAATATTCTTACCGTGAGGATCCGGGTTAAGTATCCGCATGGCTTCCATGGGGGAAGGGCCGGTATTTTTCCAGCGGTTTATGGCTTCAGGGCCTTTGAAGAACGAGCTTCCCAGGTTCACCTGTACCGCCTTAATGCGCTTCATAAACATCGGCATGAATTCTTTGGCAAAGCGAATGCCCTGTGGCGTAAATTCCAGCAATGCCGTACCACTGAGTGCTACAGTGTAGCTGCCATCTAAACGGCGGGTGAGGGCAACACCGGAGGTGTAAATGGCCTCACCGATATTCTCAATAGGTTTGGAACGAAACGCGGTTTGCCTAACGCTAGCCTGAGGAAAGCGAATACCATGATGGCTGCAGAATGTTGACGCCCAGGCGCCTGCAGCGCACAACACGCGCTGGGTACGAATAGTGCCTTTTTCGGTGATCACAGCCTCTACTTTGCCGTTAGTGATGTCCATACCGCGCGCCGCACATTGCTGATGAATGGTTGCGCCGTTACGGCGTGCGCCTTCGGCAATCATAGGCGCGGCGATGGCGGGTTCACCTTTGCCGTCATCCATTGAATGTACGCCGCCTAACCAGGTGCGCCCATTGGCCGGAATCATCTCGTTGGCTTCTTTGGCGCTTAACATACGGGTGTTAACGTTGAATTGTTTAGCGACTTCTCGCCAGCTGTCCCATTCTGCCAATTGTTGAGGATCATCCGTGGCATAGCGAAGGCCACAGCGGCGGAAACCCAGGTCCTGACCCAGATCTTCAGTCATCTCGTCCCACAGGCGCATGGAAAGTCCCGAGGTGGGGAGCTCCCGTGCGTCACGGTTTTGCTGACGACACCAGCCCCAGTTTCGGCTCGATTGTTCAGCACCCACCAATCCTTTCTCGATCAAAGCAACCGAGTAACCTTGCTTCGCCAGAAAATAGCTGGCACAGGCACCAATAATACCGCCACCAATAACAACGACATCGGCCTGAGAAGGCAATGTTTCATTGCTGGCAATTTTCTTTAACGTCGGGGTCATGCTGTACCTTCAACTATCAATACTTAACTTTTATGCTTCACCAAAGCCAACGATGGCTTTGGTTTCCAGATATTCTTCAAAGCCTTCCAGGCCAAATTCACGACCACTACCAGACTGCTTGTAGCCGCCGAATGGCGCATGGGCATCCCAGGCCGGATAGTTAATATGCACCTGGCCACTGCGGATTAAACGCGCTACACGGCGAGCTTCATTTAGATTCTTAGACTGTATATGGGCGGCGAGGCCGTAAACGGTGTCGTTAGCCATTGCGATAGCTTCGTCCACCGTGTCGTAAGGGATCATGCACAGCACTGGTCCAAAAATTTCTTCGCGAGCAATTGCCATGTCATTGGTTACTTCACTGAAGATGGTGGGGCGCACGAAGAAGCCCGCATCAAATCCATCTGGTCTTCCCACGCCACCGGTAATGCACTTGGTGTTTTCCGAAAGCCCTTTTTCAATCATTAACTGCACTCGGTCGAACTGAGCACGGTTGGCTAATGGACCGTGTGTGGCTGTCACATTGTTTGAGCGGCCAATCACAATGGTATTTACGGCTTCAATGGCCAGTTGTTCGGCTTCTGCCAGTTTTTCGCGTGGCACCAGCATGCGCGTCGGCGCGCTACACGACTGACCATTATTGCGCATACAGGCCAATACGCCCGGTCCAATAGCTGTCTGCAGATCTGCATCGGGTAGAATAATGTTAGGTGATTTACCGCCTAACTCTTGCGCAACACGTTTTACCGTAGGCGCTGCTGCCTGTGCCACCAATATGCCAGCGCGGGTTGATCCGGTAATCGATACCATATCCACCAGAGGATGGCTGGACAGTACAGAGCCTACTTCAGGGCCATCACCGTTCAACAGATTAAATACACCGGCGGGCACACCGGCATCATGCAGAATATCAGCGAAAGCCAATGCACTGAGTGGCGATAGTTCACTGGGCTTGAGTACAACCGTACAACCCGTGGCAATCGCCGGACCGACTTTGGCGGTGATTTGATACAGCGGCCAGTTCCAGGGCGTGATTAAGCCCGCAACACCAATGGGTTCGCGCGCAATGGCGGTAGTGCCGCGCATCTGTGTAAATTCGTAACTGGCCAGATTATCCCGGGCAACCTGCAAATGGGCCAGGGCCAGTGGCACATGAGCCGTGCGGGCGTAATTAATCGGCGCGCCCATTTCGGTAGACAGGATTTGGGCCAATTGCTCAGCGCGGGCTTCAAAAAGTGCAATCACGCCGTCCAGCACTGCCAAACGATCGTCAACTGATGTTTGACTCCAGGCCGGAAATGCAGCAGCCGCCGCTTTTATAGCAGTATCGGTATCGTTGGCGCTGCCTAATGCGAGTTCGCCAATCAGGCTTTCATCCGAAGGGTTAATGATGTCATGCGTGCGTGAAGAGCTAACCTGCACCCATTGACCATTTATGTAGGCCTGTTGCAGCCTGCCAAGGGTTTTTAACTCGTCTACCGGGTGCGTCATGGTAATCCTGTTCCGTTGATTCTGGATGCAGCACAATCTACTGCATTGTTACGACCTACTGACCAATGATGAACAGTATAGGGGGATGACAGCAGCATGGGTTGCTGCTTTGAGTGACCGAACAGCAAATTATATTAAAAGCTGGCGCGTAAAGCAGTCGATATCACTTTTTGATTGGCGCTAGAATGGTTGAACGAGATTTACATGATGCTGAAAGCCCGATTCGCCAAAAGGGCAGCCACAAGGACATCCACATGCCTTCTAAAACACTGCCTGATGTTGATGCGTTAATCAAACCATTGATCGATTTCCGTCGTGATATTCACGCGCACCCTGAACTTGCTTATAAAGAGGTGTCAACCGCAAGAAAAGTGGCTGAGGCACTGGCTTCAGCTGGCCTGAAGGTAACAACCGGCGTGGGTAAAACCGGCGTGGTTGCCAGCTTAAAAGTGGGTAACGGCACACGCTCAATCGGTTTGCGGGCTGATATGGACGCGTTGCCCATTCAGGAAGAAACCGGGCTGCCCTACGCCAGCTGCCACGATGGCGTATTCCACGGATGCGGGCATGACGGTCACACCACCATGTTACTTGGCGCTGCGCAATTTTTGGCGAAAACGCAGCAATTTGATGGCATTGTACACTTTATTTTTCAGCCCGCAGAAGAGGGGCAGGCGGGCGCAAAAGCCATGATAGACGATGGTTTGTTTGAACGGTTCCCGTGTGACCGCGTTTATGCGCTGCACAACTGGCCGGACTTACCCGCGGGAACCATTGCAACAAGACCCGGCCCCATTATGGCGGCAGCCGATAAATTCAGTATTCGTGTACATGGCAAAGGGGGGCACGCCGCTGCGCCGCATCAGACGCCCGATGCCATTCTTGCGGCCAGTGAACTGGTTACTCAGCTTCACACGATTGTGTCGCGTCGGATTGCCCCCACCTCTACTGCGGTGTTGTCGGTGACACAAATAGCAGGTGGCAGTTCGCACAACGTGTTGCCGGGCAGCGTGAGCTTAACCGGCACGGTTCGAACGTTTGATCCGGAAGTGCAAAATACCATTGAAAAGGCTATTCGGCAGGTGATTCAGGGCGTGGCACTGGCTACCTTTACGGATATTTCACTGGATTACAATCGCTATTACCCGGCTACCATCAATCACGAATCGGCGGCCTTGCGAGCGCTGGACGTAGCAGCCAGTGTGGGCAATGCCCAATTAGCCCCAGAGCCCGCTTTTACTTCGGAAGATTTTGCGTTCATGTTGCAAGCCTGCGAGGGGGCCTACATTTGGTTAGGTCAGGGGACTGAACAACCTACCATTCCGCTGCATCATCCTCACTATGATTTTAATGATGATGTACTCGCTACAGGCATTCAGTTGCTGGTTGCGCTGGCAGAAGATTATTTAAGCGAAAAAGAAGATCGTACCGAATAATGCGGATCTACAGCAGCATATGTTTGCGCTGCACCGGTACTATTTATTCATCAATACAGTGTTAAAGGCAGTTTTGTGAAGTCTGAGATAGCAATGTCAATTCGTAGCATGACCGAGGCCGATTTACCGGTGTGCTTGTCGTTTACCCAACAAGTCAAATGGCCCCACAGGTCAATTGACTGGCAATTGCACTTTGAACTGGGGTATGGCAGCGTTATTGAAGCGAACCTTGATTCAGACAATGCACTATCTGCACCTCAGATCTTGGGCTGTATTTTGTGGTGGGATTACCCAGCGCTGAACAACGCAAGCAACAAGTCCTTAACTACCTCCGATTTGGGCTGTGCAACAGTTGGTTTGGTGGTTGTGCCTGATGCCATGCAAGGCCGGGGACTAGGCCGCACATTAATGAATACCGTGATGGAACAAACCGGCGAGCGCAATTTGCAGCTGGTGGCTACTGTGGCCGGCAAGCGTCTTTATGAACAGTGTGGATTTACCGCAAAAAGTACCATTTATCAGGTTCAGGGTGAGCTAACTACAAAGCCTGACGTTGCTGATGACATCGAGATCACAGACGTCGACGCGAGTTCACTGTCTACCGTTATAGAACTGGACAATCAGGCCTTTCAGGCCGACCGCAGTGCATTACTTCAAGCGCTAATGGCGCGAGGCCGTTGTGTGATTGCTAAACAAAATGGCAAAGCACTGGGTTATGCATTTATCCGCGAGAGCGGACGGGGCGAAACGATTGGCCCGGTGGTTGCCAATGATGCTGTTGTAGCAAAAGCTCTGGCGGCAGCGTTGCTTCAGCAAGCAAAAACATTTGTGCGTTTTGACCTTACCGAACACGCCAGTGGCCTGAAAGGTTGGTTGACTGACCTTGGATTGCAGCAGGTCGATGAGGTAAGCTTAATGGTCAAAGGCGAATGGCTGGCTGAGCAGGCAGCTGATTCGCAGGTATACAGCCTGGCGTCGCAGGCTTTCGGCTAGCGATTGCAATGCATTAGGAGTGGGTGGGTGATAACACGGGCAATAAAAAACTGGGTACTATGCATACTGTTGGCATTCGCCACGCAGGCATCCAGTACTGCCTTTGATAACCATGCCTCGCATCAGGCCGGTACCGAGCATGTCAGTTTTGAACATGAGCACAGTGCTGAGCAAACTGGGCAATCTGAGTTGAATTCAACAGGTTTCGCCGGGGAAGCGGCTGATTTCGATTGCCACCATTGTTGTCACTGCCACGGCTCACATCATGTTTATCTTCCAGTTGTAGTAAGTCATGCCGGACTTACTGCATTCAAAGGCATTCAGCCTGACTTTTATGCAAACCTGCATAAGGGTTTTCTGCGAAATTTGCTGCGTCCTCCCATCGTTTAACGCGCCGGAATACTTCATAGCGCTGCGTAAAAGCAGCGAACGATAACGTTAAACGAGACTTATGTATGTTGTACAAAAATATATGTGCAGCGTGTTTACTCACGCTAAGCACAGGCGCGTACGCGCAAGCAAAAAACTGGGCCGGCTGGCTGCTGCAAACTGTGGACACCCACCCTTCCATTCTGGCGCTGGAACACGACGCCAGAGCGAACGGGTATCAGGCCGCGGCTTTCACTAAGCCGTTTTATAACCCTTCACTGGATACCAGTCTGGAACGCGAGGGTAGTGAAATTAATTACCAGATTGGGTTATCAAGTCAGCTGGACTGGCACGATGTGCAGTCTTCGCAAATTCAGGTGGGAAACTTTTTAGCGGAGCAAAGTCAGTTGGCACTGGAAATCGCAAGGTCAGATTTGCTCTCTGAATCTCTTAAAGCTCAAATATCTTTAACCTATGCTGAGCGACAATATGAAATTGCAACAAAGCGTGTGAATCAATCCATTGAATTGCTTGATATTATCGGGAAGAAGGTTGAAACAGGTGAGGTGCCGGAGATTACCCTTGCGTTTACCAAGGCTGCCACTGCAGAAGCTATGGTGGCCGAGAGTGAATGGCTCACGTCCTGGCAACAGGCAAAGCAAGACGTAGTGACGGTGCTGGGCCGAATGGGGTTAGACACACCCATCAGCGACAAAGTCTGGACACCCACACTTTCCTTGCTTTCGCCTGGGCAAATTCAACAGTTACCGTCACTGCGCTATGCACATCTGAGCTGGCTGATAGCCACCAATGAGGTGGATGTCCAGCGAACCAGCAATAAGCCTGTGCCTACGGTTGGCTTTGGCGTGGGGCGTCAGGCGGGGGAGCCGTTGCTTTCGTTGTCGATGTCGGTGCCGCTGAATATTCGCAACGACTTCAATGATGTCACTGAGGTTGCGAAACAGCGCGCTTTGGCCAGTGAGCAGCAATTGCAGGCCGAGGTCATTGCTGTGCGCGAGGCGATTTCATCTACCTACCAGCAATTACAGCTACTTGGCGAACGGTTTCGCATTTGGGAGCAGATTGATTCGAGCGATTTTACGGTTCAAGCACAGGTGCTTGTTGACCGGTTTTCTGCCGGAGATCTGCCATTCACAGACTTTCATGCGCAGTTGAATGAACTATTGAGTGGCCAGCAAGCAGCGCTAACCCTTACTTATCAGTATCAGTTGGCCTACATCAATTATTTACATCAGAGCGCAGGGTTGGTGGCACACATCAATGCCCTGGCCGACGAGGAGTAATCCATGACGTTTCTACATAGCAAAAAATGCATTTTGTTAAGCGTACTGTTGGCGTGGCAAGTGCAGGCTACAGAAACTGTAAGTACCGAGCCTGTACAAGAACATTCACATAACCATGATGCACATGGACAGCATGACACTCCATCCAATACTGAGCAGGCTGCTGAAGAACATGAAGAACATGAAGAACATGAAGAACATGAAGAACATGAAGAACATGAAGAACACGGCGGCGTAAGTCTTTCTGGTGAGCAAGTGGCCATGGCTGATATTCACCTGGACACGCTGGAACCACTTAGCCTAAGCGAGTCTGTGTATGCGCCGGGCGAAATCAAAGCCAACGGTTATCAAAGCTACATCGTGTCGCCGCGAGTAAGCTCGGTAGTTGTGAAGCGTCACGCCTCGCTTGGTGAGCAGGTAAAGCAAGATCAGCCATTGGTGTCGCTGTTCAGCGAAGACATGATCACCGCGCAAAGCGAGTTGCAAACCGCCGCTGTGGAATGGCAGCGTATCCGCAAATTGGGGCAAGCCGCTGTTGGCGAAAAACGTTACGTGGCCGCGCGCAATGACTATCAGGCCGCGTCACGCCGTTTGCAGGCGTTTGGGTTATCCCTTAATATTATCAATAAAATCGCTGAAACTCCGGACTATCCGCTGGGCGAGTATACGCTGGTGGCCCAATCTGCGGGCGTGGTAATGACAGACGATTTTAATCAGGGGCAGCAAATCGCACCTGGACAGGCACTTATGCTGGTCTCCGATGAATCGCAACTCTGGGTAGAAGCCAGGCTGCCTGCGCACAATGATTTACACCTGGCCGCAGGGCATACCGCTAGTGTGGTGGTGGGTGATATTGCCGCAACGGCCACGGTTACGCAGGAATCCCACACTATCGATCCGGTAAGTAGAACGAGAACCGTCCGTTTGAACCTGAATAACGAGGCACACAAGTTTCACTCGGGTATGTTTGCCGACGTGTATTTCAGCGGTCCGCAGACGTCACGCGTTCTGGCGGTGCAGGAAAGCGCTCTGATGCGCGACGCCGATGGCGATTGGCAGTTGTTTGTTGTAGACGAAGACGGCGAACTGGTACCTAAAGTCGTGCAGTTGGGTAACCGCTATGGCAAATGGCAACAAATCAGTGGTGTTGAAGCAAACGTGCGGTATGTGAGCCGCGGTGCGTTCTTTGTGGCATCGGAAATTGCCAAAGGCGGATTCGATCCGCATAACCATTAATTGTCGGTCAGGAGATAACTATGTTTTCAAACCTGATTGAAGCGGCTGTGCGGCTGCGATTTATGGTGCTCTGCGTGTTGGTTGGGCTTGGCGTATTTGCCGCATTGATGATCCCGAAACTCAACCTGGATGCGTTTCCTGATGTAACCAACATTCAGGTGGCGATCAACACCGAAGCGCCGGGCCTGGCTGCTGAAGAAGTGGAGCAACTGATTACCTACCCCATTGAGGCGGTGATGTACGCTCTGCCCGATGTTGAAGAAGTACGCTCCATTTCCAAAACCGGATTATCTGGCATTACCGTGGTATTTAAGGAAGGCACTGACATCTATTTTGCTCGCCAACTGGTATTTGAGCGCCTGCAAGTGGCGTCAGAGATGATCCCCGACGGTATCGGCATGCCCGAAATTGGCCCCAATACCTCTGGCCTTGGCCAGGTGTATCAGTATTTGCTAATCGCCGAACCGGATTCTGGTTACGACGCTATGGCATTGCGCAGCCTGAATGACTACCTGATTAAGTTGTTACTGATGCCGGTAGACGGGATCACCGATGTGCTCTCATTTGGCGGGCAGGTTAAGCAGTATCAGGTCAATCTGTACCCCAATCGACTGCTGTCGTATAACCTGACTCAGCAGGACGTGATGGATGCGCTGGCCCGCAACAATAACAATGCGGGTGGCTGGTATCTCGACCGCGGACCCGAACAGCTGGTGATCCGCGGTGCAGGCTGGCTGGCGTCCGGTGCAGAAGCACTCACGCAGATTAAGCAGATACCGCTGACTACTGAGGGCAGTGGCATTGTAACCATTGGTGATGTCGCCGCCGTTGAGCTGGGCGCAGAGATTCGTCAGGGCGCGGTAACGATGTCAGTGCGGGCTGAAAACGGTTCTGTCGCATCCCGTGGTGAAGTGGTGTCTGGCGTGGTACTTAAACGCATGGGTGCCAACACAAACGCCACTATTGAAGGTATCAACGCGCGAATCGACCTAATCCAGCAGGCCTTGCCTAAAGGTGTTCATTTTGAACCCTACTACGATCAGGCGGCATTAATAAAACAAGCGGTCAATACTGTGGTGCAGGCGCTATTGCTGGCCTTTGTGTTTATTGTCATTGTGCTTGCGCTATTTTTAATGAGTGTCCGTGCTACTTTGTTGGTATTGCTGTCGATTCCGGTGTCGATTGGGTTAGCGCTGTCGGTACTCAGCATGCTTGGCATATCTGCCAACCTTATGTCGTTAGGGGGTATTGCGGTAGCAATAGGCATGCTGGTGGATGGCTCTGTTGTGGTGGTAGAAAACATCTATCAAAAACTGCAACAGCGTGAACCAGAGCATAAATCGATTTCAGAATTAGTGGTGCAGGCCGCGCAGGAAGTGGCAAAACCGGTGTTTTTCGCGACCCTGATTATTCTGGTGGTGTTCACGCCGTTATTCAGTTTTGAAGGGGTAGAGGCCAAGCTTTTCCAGCCCATGGCGGTTGCCATTATGCTGGCGTTAGTGTGTGCGGTAGTCGTGGCGCTAATTTTTGTGCCAGTGCTGTCAGTGTTGGTGCTGGGATTGCGCACGCCGAAAGTACGTGAAAACCGTGTATTACTCTATATAGAGTCTAACTATCAAAATGTGCTTACTGCATGTTTGAATCGTCCGAAGTACCTGCTGTTTTCCATTGCTGTGCTATTGGCTGGCAGCGCCATCGTCTTTCCGCAGTTGGGTACCGAATTCGCACCAGAACTTGAAGAGGGCACCATTAACTTAAGGGTAACACTGGCGCCTTCGGCAAGCTTAACAACCGCTCTCGACGTTGCGCCTAAGCTGGAAGCTATCCTGCTTGAGTTCCCGGAAGTCACCTATGCGGTGAGTAAAATAGGCCGGGCCGAAATTGGCGGCGACCCGGAGCCGGTGAACAACATCGAAATCTACCTGGGCTTAACGCCGGTAGATCAATGGACTACCGCGTCGAGTCGTCTTGCCTTGCAAACTGAAATGGAGAAGGCGCTGGAAGTGCATCCCGGGCTGTTGTTCAACTTCTCCCAACCCATTGCTACCCGGGTAGACGAGCTATTGTCTGGAGTGAAGGCCGAGTTAGCGATAAAACTCTTCGGACCGGATTTGAATGCTTTGGCTGAGTATGGGCAGAAGATCACGTCTGCAGTAGCCACAATCAGCGGTACCCGTGATGTTGCCATGGAGCAAATCAGTGGTGAAGCGCAATTGGTGATAAGGCCCGATCGCAATCAGTTAAGCCGGTATGGGCTGGATGTCGCCGGTGTGATGAGTTTGGTGCAGCAAGGTCTCGGCGGACAAGCTGCGGGCCAAATCATTCAGGGCAACGAGCGTTACGACATTCTGGTGCGCATCGATTCCCAGTATCGCAATGACATTGCAGCATTAGCCGAATTACGCCTTCGCTCTGCTCAGGGCGCGTGGATCCGACTGCAAGACGTTGCCACGATTGCCATTGAGTCCGGGCCGCCGCAAATTCGCCGCGATGATGTACAGCGACGAGTGGTGATCCAGGCGAACGTGGACGGCAGGGATATGGGCAGCGTGGTGAGTGATATTCGCGATGCCATTGATACCTCGGTCCAACTACCCGCCGGATACACCGTGCAAATAGGCGGGCAGTTTGAAAATCAGCAGCGTGCAATGCAGAGGCTGATGCTGGTGGTGCCTGTGTCATTGGCGCTTATTGCCGTGCTGCTGTACCTCGCGTTTGGTGAATTGAAACTGGTGATGCTGATTATGGTGAATGTCCCCCTTGCTGCTGTTGGCGGGATATTCTCACTGTATGTAAGTGGTCACTATTTGTCAGTGCCCAGCTCTGTTGGGTTCATCACTTTGTTTGGTGTGGCGGTGCTTAACGGTGTGGTGATGGTCGAGAGTATAAATCAGCGCTTGGCGAATCAAGGGGATCGAGCCAATACACAAAACGCCATTGATGCCATCAAAGACGGCGCTCGCTCTCGGTTGCGACCTGTGCTTATGACCGCACTCACATCGGCACTGGGATTACTGCCTATGCTAATGTCGAATGGTCTAGGTGCGGAAATCCAAAAGCCACTCGCGGCGGTGATCGTAGGCGGTTTGGTCACCTGCACGCTGCTAACGCTGGTTGTATTGCCAGTGTTGTATGCGCGATTTGTGAGCCATGCCCGTTAACAGTGAATTCCACTAAACCTCACCTGTGACTCAACAGGATCTGCCCTGCAAGCAAGGCGAATCAGCCTAACTTGCCGGGCATTCTCACTATACTGGCTGGCTAACAATGTTACTGATTAGGAAGCCGTTATGTCTCGTCTAAATACTGTAGTCCAGCATCCCGCTGACGCGCCTGAAGAAGGCTACATTAACCCAGCTATTTTGTTAGCGGGTAATCCACTGCTACAAAAATGGGCGCCAGATTGCATTGCCGATGACAAGATCAAAGTTGGCGTGATGGGCGGCGAACCGGGCACCAACCGCTCAATCAAAGACGGTGTGTTTGAGTTCTGCTATCTCATTGAAGGAGTGATTGAGCTAACTGAAGACGGCTGTGAACCCAAGCTGTATCACGCGGGCGATACCTTCTACATGGAGCCAGGCTACAAGGGGCAATGGCGTACTATTGAGACTTACAAAAAGGTGTACGTGTGTGTTTATGGGTTAGATAACCCACAGTAATCCTGCAGGTTTTCGGGTTCTGTTACTAATTCGAACGTTCGAATTCAGGCAGGCGCTGCACTTTCTCACCAATCGCTGATATGGTGTGCCTTACATATTTTGTAGGATGAACAGAAAGTGAAGCAATTGATTGCAAAAGTTGTCCGTCTTGTCGTAACAGCCTCAACTGCGTTCTCGATAGCGTTGGCGTTTGAAAGCTGCGCCAATGCTAATTCCAGTGCGGTTGAGGTGCGTATTGGTGAGTCAGTACTGCATGGTGAAGCTTATGGCTCTGTGCGGGCTTTCAAAGGGATACCCTACGCCGCTTCACCAGAAGGCCAAAACCGATGGAAGGCGCCTCAACCCGTTAACTATGCGGATGACATTGATGCTTCGCGCTATGGCGCGCAGTGTCCGCAGCGCACCGATCAAATCACCAGTGAAGATTGCTTGTTTATCAATGTCTTCACCTCTGCAAAAAACGATTCCAACACAGCTATTGAGCCCAAACCCGTTCTGATGTGGATCCACGGTGGTGGCTACGTAGGCGGCTCCGGCAATCTTGATATGCGCGCCGTGTCCCACTGGCTTTCGCAAGACGTAGTCGTGGTGTCCTTTAATTACCGTTTGGGCGTACTCGGCATTTTTGCGCATCCAGCACTTGATGCAAGTCAGGGCGCAAACTTCAGCGTGCTAGACATTGTAGCCGCACTTAAATGGGTGAAAAGCCATATCAGCGCATTCGGAGGGGATCCGAACAATGTCACCATTGCTGGTGGGTCTGCCGGTGGCATGGCGGTACAAATGCTGATGGTAGCACCGCAAAGCGAGTCGTTATTTCACCGTGCTATCTCACAAAGTGGCTACGGTGCCTGGCCCTTACCCAGAACCAATAATTTAAAGCCGTTACCACAGAGCCTGAATGCACAGGAATATGCGCAAGTGCTGGCATCCAGAGTGGTCAGCAAAGGGGCTTCAGCCGTGACTGCTGAGGATTTAATTAATGTATCAGCCAGCCAATGGGTGGAGGCCGTTGAAGGATTTCACTTACCTGTGGTTGATGGGATAACTCTGACAGATGAACCGGGCGTCGTGTTTATGCAGGGACGTCAGCACGATGTGCCTTACATGAGCGGAGGAAACAGCTATGACGGCAGCGTTTACCCCTGGTCTGGCGTGCCGGCGGCACGCTTGATTGAGCTGGCTGGTGATGAAGCGTCCGGCATCAAAGGCGTTTATCAGCTTTCAGCACTTCCCGATGGCAATGGGTATCAGTCGCTACCTTACCAACACGTTTTTGGTGATATGCGCTATGTGCTAGCGGGCTCGGTAACTACTGAGGCGATGCAAAATAAGCGTAGCCAGGGGTATCGTTATTTCTTTGATGTTACTCGTAGCGGCGAACCCGGTGCGCATCATGGCGCAGAGGTGAATGCCTTGTTCTACCCTTCCTCACTGCCCGGTGTACAACACATGCAGCGCTACTGGTTGCAGTTCATCAAATACGGCAATCCCAACGCAGCAGACTTGCCTGAGTGGGAGCCAGTCGACATCAGTGGCGCAAACTGGATGGTATTTACGGCCAGTAGCGCTACGCAAGTACCTCAAATTCGTAGCAATAAGCTGAAACTGCTGAATAAAGCCTACAAGGCTCGACTTCGTCCACTAACCAAATAAGTACATTGAAAGCAGACTATTTAGATAACGCCTTTTTAAACAAATGCTTAATACTTCTGCACGCTGTCGTAGATACCAAAAAAGTACACTACGGCAGCTTTACGCCAGTCGCCGTTGCCTTCCAGGCGACCTGTGTCAGAACCGCCCATAATAATGTCACCATTAGACTTAAATGTAGCGACTTTGCTTCCTCGCACCCACACATCGCCGTTTTCTTCCAGTGAGCCCAGTGTTTTACCGTAGCTCCACACCTGACCATCTTCCTCGAAAGAGCCAATAAAGTCTGACTTCAGATAAATGTCGCCATCGTCCTCGACCCAGCCGCCAGAGGTACCGCCAAACCAGACTTCGCCTTTTTTGGTGATTTCGCAAAACTTATTGCCATTCACAAACATGTGTAGGCTCTCTGGGTTCAGCTTTTTAACCTTCTTAGGTATTTTAGACAGCGCATTTTGGTGCTCAGGCAATTTGGCAAGTAAGGCATCATAGTGAGCAATGGCATTGGTAAACTGTTCGCGTTGTTGAGTGCGAGTAGCGCTATTGTCTATCTGGCTCATGCGATCAAAGGTCGCTGCGACTTCAACACTCTGAAGCCCCATTGCCAGGACTTGTCCGGCATCCTGATGGGTCTTATTAGTAATATTAACCACACCGGTCATGTCATTGGGCTGCACATACAGTACTTGTATCGCCGTGGCTGTTGCGGTGGCGATTCGGCCTTCAGCCTGAGCATAGGCCTGTTGAAATTGCTCGATGATTTGATTAAACCACATGGTGTTGACCCAGTGATCAAACCGATCGTATTCGGCTTTGCTTAGTCGTCCTTCGCTATAAGCCTGATTCACGGTTTGCTGGTCGGCCATTCGCTGTTCTTTAATCAATGACAACATTGCCGTCGCCCAGGCTTCCGCTTGTTCCGGCGTTGGGTTGTCACTCAGCACTGGACGGTTGTTTTTCTGATATTTTGCGATCAGTGAGTTATAAAGTGCCTGACCAGACAAACCAGATGGTTTTTGCGCTTGTGCTTCTGGTTGCTTCCATTCCTCAAAAGTGGCCAGTAAGGTGGTTCTTGCGCCTTTCCATTTTTCCACCGTTTCGGCAAAAACGGGGTCGTCTTTTGACCCTGTACTGGTGAGTAAGTCTTTGGCGTTTTTCAGCTTATCGGTGAGCTTGTTGATGGTATTCACATCGTTGCGTTTGATGTGTTTCAAGCCGTTCTCGACTTGTTTTACCAGAGCTTTTGCACGAATTAAATCACTGTCCTGGGCAGCGAAAGAAGCTGTAGAAAGGCAAAGTAGACAACATAAAAGAAAGTATTTCATTGTTATTATCCTTAATCGTATGAGACTGGCATCCCTTATGAGCGGTTAACGCGCTCGTTCAGTCTGTAATTGCGGATAATATAGGAATTTGAATAAAAATTGTACCGTTAAAGCACAACGCGCAGCCGCGCTTAATAACCGCGAGTTTTATCTACTTCACCTGTCATACGTTCACCCCTTTGCCAGCGTAACAGGTTTTCTGCCAGGCGATGTCCGGCAGTGTCGTTCCGTGTAATGGACGCAATATGCGGCGTGACATGCACGCTGGGGTGTGTCCAGTAGGGATGTGACTCAGGCAGAGGCTCGTCTTTAAATACATCCAGTATGGCGTATTGAATATGCCCACTGTCTAATGCTGCCAGTAAATCTTCGTCAATAATTTGTTCGCCGCGACCGGCGTTGATCACCGATGCGCCTTTGGGTAATTTTGCCAGCGTATCGGCACTAATCATGCCCCTGGTTTCTTCCGTCAGGGGAAGAAGGCTTACCAGAATGTCAGTTGTTGCCAACATGTCAGAGAGGCCTTGTGGGCCGTGGAAGGCCGATATGCCATTGATTTGTTTAGCACTGCGACTCCAGCCGTTTACGGTAAATCCGAGCATACTCAATTGCTCGGCGACGGCTTTACCTAATTCGCCCAACCCCAGAATACTTACCGAACACTCATGCGGTAAGGCAACCTTGTGTTGTTGCCAGTTTTTTTGCGCCTTTTGGGCCTGATACAAAAAGTGATCGCGGTGGATCATCATGACCGATGACAGCACATAGGTTTGCATTTGCTGAGTAAGCGACGGGTCGATAAGCCGTACCAGCTTAATCGAGTCAGGGATCGTGTCGGGTTGTAATTGGTCGACACCGGCTCCGACCGAGAAAATGGCTTTCAGGTTGGGGAAGGTTTTCAGGGCTTTGTCTGGCAATGTCCAGGCGATAATAGCATCGACGTCCTCCGGTGCTGGTACATCGGGCCAGGTAAACCAATTGGCGTCCGGCAGAGCCTCGGCGACGGCTTGTTGCCAGCACTCTCCACGAAGCTGTGGGCCTTTGTAGACCAGATTAAATGCCATGATTACTTTTCCGGCTTAAACAAGGTGGTCAGTGGATAGTGCAGTTTTTCAATTGGTGACTTCAGCACGATATAGCTGAAGTATTTTGAAATACCGAAATCTTTTTCCAGAATTTCTTCCATGAGGGTCTGGTAGTGGGTAATACCACGCGTCACAAATTTGAGCAGGTAGTCATAACCACCGCTGATCAGATGGCATTCAATGACTTCGTCAATGGTACGAATATTTCGCTCAAATTTGGCAAAGTCTTCCATGTGGTGGTCGCTTAATGTGACCTCAGTAAATACGGTTGCGGTTTCGCCCAGTTTTTCCAACGCAATTTTCGCATTGTAACTGGTAATGTAACCGGCTTTTTCCAGTCGCTTTACCCGCGCCAGACAGGGGCTGGGAGATAATGCAACAGCATCGGCGAGATCAGTATTGGTAATGCGCCCGTTTTTTTGCAGTTCGGCCAGAATGTTAATGTCGATTCTGTCTAGTTTAATACCTGCCACAATGGTGTTCCTCATGTACTGCTTGATTCCGACACAGTATCGCTAATGGCTAAATTTGCGCAACTGTTTGTTCAGAGCGGCTTGTTCAGACGCTGAGTAAACAAGCCGGGCGCGAAGGCCCGGCAATGCAATTAGAACGCGTATTTCACGCTGATCTTCGCAGTACGTGGTGTACCTGGCATGGTCCACAGCGCAGAGTAAGAACTGGCGTAGTATTCCTTGTCGAACAGGTTGTCGATGTCAGCATTGATAACAATATTGTCAGACAGGTTTACCGAGCCAAACAAGCGCACCGTGGTATAGCTGGGAAGAATGTAATCAGGGTCAATGGTTTCACCCAGGCGATCGCCTACGTACGTGACACTGGCACCTACTTTGGATTCTTTACCCGCAATATCCATGAAGTGCATGGCGGTAACATTCAGCTTGTGTTCCGGAATGTTAATCAGACGGCTTCCTGCAGGTATATTGACGCCCCAGTCAAAGTTAACAATGTCGTTTGACGTTTCTGCATCGACATATGCATAGGCAACGGTGACTGTCGTGTCGTCGGCAATCACAGCATTCAGGTCGACTTCGATACCCTGACTTTCCGCTTCACCCAGGGCTGCAGAGTAGCCAGAGTTAACCGGGTCCGCGCTCAGTACGTTAGACTTTTCAGCGCGGAATATAGCAACTGTACCGGTCAGGCTTTCATTGCCATTTGCGAATTTAACACCAGCTTCGTAGGACTTACTTTCTTCCGGGTCAAACGCCTCACCATTGGCATCGGTGCCAGAGTTCGGGCGGAAGCCTTCAGAGTAGCTTAAATACAGGGTGTAAAGATTAGAAGGCTCGTAGACCAGGCCGATACGAGGACTCGTCGCCGTTTGAGACTGACTGGACTCTGAGTCAGCAAGGTAATTGTAGAAATCACGAGAATAATCGTCGAAACGGAAACCAGCCAGGACTTTTAACGAGTCAGTTAAGTCAATCTGGTCCTGCACATACAGGCCGACCGTTGATTGATCTTCACGACGATCCCACAAAGCACCGGTCTCTGGCTGAGCCTGACCGTATTCCGGGTTTATCAGAGAAACAGAATAAGTGGTATCCCCTGCACCCCACGCGGTTCTCCAGCGCTGTTGAATTTGATCAAGTTGGTAGTCGTAGGCGTCAGCACCAATCAGAATGTGGTGAACAATGTCGCCGGTTTCAACGGTACCGCTCAGCTCAACACGACCTGACAAATCTTCTGCATCGTAGTCACGATAGCGACGTTGACGAGAGACCGTTTCTCCGTCTGTGTAAAGTAGTTGGCGGCCGCCGGATAGCTCCACTTCACTGGAGTAACCTTCGAATGACGATTCGCGGTAGCTCAGGCCCACCATAACACTCCAGTCACTGTTCAGACCGTGTTGCAACGTAAGCTGGTGGCCAAGTGCTTCAATATTCATAGGGCCATCGTTTGGTTCGCCATAAAAGGTATCGATTGGCACGGTACCGAATTCATAGTCTACTACTACAATGCCGCGATCAAACGGTGCTTCCTGGTCCAGTACTTCCAGCTCATAGGTCAGTGAGGTGTCGTCGGTGATCTGATAGGTAAGTGAAGGGGTGAAAGCCAGCTTATTGCTTTCCACAGTATTGCGGAAGCTACCTGCATCTTCATAAGCGCCGTTTACGCGGAAGGCGAGATCGTCGTTGATTGCATTGGTATAATCACCTTCAAGGCGATACAGGCTGTAGGTACCTGCTGTAGCCTGAATGTAACCTTCTTCGGTAAATTGTGGTTTTTTGGTGATGATGTTGATAGTACCGCCAGGCTCACTGCGGCCGTAAAGTGCAGAGCCCGGGCCTTTTAAGACTTCAATGGCCTGAACATTTGACGTATCGCGACGACCGCTGAATCCGCGGCCAGCGCTAAAACCGTTAACTACGTAACCGGATGGCAAGTTTTCATCGCCGGCGAATCCACGAATGGCAAAGCTATCCCAAAGACCGCCGAAGCTATTTTGACGAGCTACGCCACTGGCAAAGTCCAGTGCATTCTGAAAATCATTCACGCCAACATCTTTCAGTAACTCAGCGCTCACGACATCAATATTTTGTGGCAGTGATTTTAACGGAACATCACCACGGTAGGGTTGACGCTGCTGCACCACCTCAATTTGTTCCATTTCTTCCGGGGTTTCCTGGGCAATTGCGCTGGCACTATTAGCCAACGCAACAGAAACTGCCGCCGTTAGCGCAGTTTTCATAAAAATTCGGTGCTTCATCATCTTGTGTTATCTCCAAAGGTTCTCTAATCAACGGCAAAAGGGCGCTATCCGGTGGCTGGTGTTATTTATTTTGTTGCCACACTTATGGTGTATTGATGCTGGATATTCCTTCCACAATCAGTATAAGTGAGCTGACGCACTGCAAATGCGTCGAAAAAACTGGCTTTAGCAGCGTAAAATTTCAACGGCGCAGCAGTTGCAGCAGAAAATGCTAAATAAGAAATAACCCACCGCTCTGTTAGGTTTTAACAGCAGTGCAAGTAATGATTGTTATGTTATAACATAATTGCAGGTGCGCGCAAGCAAGCCACATTTTGCGGCTAGCGAAGTAAACAACGTAGTTAGATATTGCTTTCGTCAGTTGAAGAGGAATCAGCCAGACCGATAGCTAAAACCTGAGACAATAGTAGAGACGCTGACAGTGAACGGAAGGCGTCTACTCTGGCTTCTTGCACAATGAAGGAATGCTGACTTGTATTGGCTAAAGGGGAAATAGGGCTATCGGTGATAGACAGAACAGTCACGCCCCGGTTAGCTGCTTGTGCTGCCAGCTCACAGGTGTTTGACGAGTAGGGACTGTAACTGATGGCGAGTAACAGGTCACCACGCTCGACGTTAGACATTTGTTCCTGAAACATGCCACCGGTGCCGCTGATCAAAAACACTTTCTTGTCGATATGATTCAATGCGTAATGAAGGTAGCTGGCAATAGTGTGTGCACGACCATTGCCAAGCAGAAAAATATGCTTGGCACGTTTCATCAGGTCGATGGCGTGTTGAATATCGTCACGGTTAACAGAGTCTTCCAGATGACGAAGCGCATCGCGATTCGCTTTGGCGAAACGAGGTAATAACTCGTCACTGTGCCAGTCCTGCTGACCGCGCATTAGCTGTATGCGATTGCTGTAATTGCTGGTGTGCTCGAGTTTATCTTCTTTAATGATCTGCTTGATCTCATTAAAGCCTTTTAGCTCGAGCGCCGCAGAAAAACGAATTAATGTAGAAGGTGGAACCTGGATTCGCTCAGAGATAACAGCAATCGTTTCAAATGCCACTACGTTTGGATTTTCCAAAACAAATTTAGCAACTTGCTTTAACCGCTTGCTCATTTGCGGATAGCGGGACTTAATCAGGTCCTGCAATTCACTCCAGTTCAAACCCTTGTCTTCCTCTACTTCTACATCAACTGTCATTTTTTTACTCTACTACGTTAACCAGCTTAGAAGAATTATCGGCTTATACTTTGTTGCAACGCAGAGATAGAGGTTTCTAATCCTGCTTCTACAGACATCGTTAAGTCTTCCATTTCTAAGGATACGTAATCATTGTAACCAGTCATGCGTACAACCGAGAAAAACTCCTTCCACCATTGCAGATCCTGACCACAGCCAACAGCGACATAGTTCCATGTTCGGTTAGCGGTGTCTTCCACAACTTTAGTCTCAAGCAGACCATTCACATCCACAAGGCCTCGTTCCAGTCGAACGTCTTTGCCGTGAACGTGGTGAATAGCATCTCCCAGGTTTCGTGCTGCTGCAATGGGGTCCATCCCCATCCAAATCATATGGCTTGGATCAAGGTTAAGGCCAACCATTGGGCCAACAGCATTACGCAGTCGGAATAATGTTTCCGGATTGTATACTAGCATTGAGCTGAAATTTTCCAGAGCAATTTTTTCTACACCGTGTTTTTCAGCATGCGCAACCAGTTCTTTCCAGTAAGGGATTGCGACATCGTTCCATTGGTAATCCAGACGTTCTTTCAGAATGGGTGGCCAGCTCACGGTATACGTGATCCAGTTAGGTACCGTATCTTCAGCTGAGGCCGGCGGTAAACCACTCATCATCACAATTTTCTTCACACCCAACAGACCGGCTAATTCCATTGTTTTAAATGAAACCGCTTTGTGGTCCTGACCCATTTCACTGGGATCCAAGGGGTTGCCAGAGCAATTTAATGCGGCGATTTCCATGCCGCGAGAGCTCAGTTCCCCAAGAAAAGCTTCACGGGCATCTGCACTGGCAATAAGTTCGTCCATGCGAACATGTGGCGCAGACGACCAGCCACCCGTTGTCATTTCAACGGCTTTCACACCTCTGGCTGATAAGTAATCGAGCATGTCTTCAAAAGCTAAATGCCCAAGGCTGTCAGTACAACAGGATAATTTCATAAACACCTCGAAAAGGAATGGGGTTTCATAACGATGAAATATTTATTTCATTATAAGCGAAAATAGGCGGATGTTAATCCGCCTACGTGTTTTTTTACTCAATAATTGGTATTAGAACTGTCCACGGAAACCAACGCTGTAACGTGGTCCAGTGTTGCGGTACAGAATAAATTGCTCATCGTAACGACCGTGTTTGCGAATCGCTTCATCGGTAATGTTCACGCCTTGAACAAATACGGAGAAATCTTCGCTGAAGCGGTAAGTTAACTGGAAGTCAACTTGTGAGAACTCTTCTGTAAACACAGGTTCAACACCGGCTTTAGGGTTGATCAGTGACTCCAGGAATTCATCACGATTGCTCCATGAAACACGCGCTTCGAATGAATCCATTTCGTAAAATACCGTGGCATTCATTGAGTCACCCAGACCAGGAATCGCAAACAACGTGCTTACGTCGCTGTTCGATGCGATTGATGCATTGGAATCCAGGAATGTCGCGTTAGCAGAGAAGCCTAACCCTTCCAGAGCGCCGTCATCAAATGCGTACTGTGCAGCAATTTCATAGCCGGTTACATCAGCTGTTTCGCTGTTCAGTGGGCGTTGAACGTTAAAGTCGATAGTGCCAGCGGCGATATCGATAGCTGAGTCATCAGCTAATAATGGATCCTGAATATCAACACCAGACACAGTAACAACTTCGTTATCCGTTACGATGAAGTTTTGTACTTCTTTTTGGAAGATTGCCAGGCTTACATAGTTAATGTCACCCCAGTAATACTCGAATGAGGCATCCAGGTTAATTGACGTGTAAGGCTTCAGGTTTACATTACCAGCCACCGCGTTGAGTGAACCAGGACGTAAATCCAGGTATGAGAAGCGCGGCGCCAAATCTTTCAGTTCCGGACGCGTCATTGTTTCAGATACCGCCAGTCGAACCACAAAATCGTCTGTTGGGTTCAGCGTAAAGCTAAAGTTAGGCAGAATCTTCAGGTAGTCGTTGGTTTCTGACTGGAAGCCAGTACCGTTGGTATCATATGCCGGGTTGTATTGGGTTGCAGTTGTCTGAGTCAGACCCGTCAGCAGCTGTTGTGAACCCACGGCTTCGTCTTTGGTATATACCAAACGAGCGCCGGTATTGATCTTCCAAGGCATATTGCTGAATTCGCCTTCAAACAACATGTCAGCGTATGCTGCCATAATGGTTTCAGTGACTTCATAACTGTCAGGTTGTTTGGTACCCAGGAAACCACCTGGCTGGGCATTATAGAATGCTTCCGAAGTGCCGGCTTCATAACCATAATAGGCATCTCGCGCTGCAAACCCTTCATCTGACGTCTGCCAGTTAATGTAGTCGTTCAGGTTAAACGTATACAGATCGCGGAATGTATTAGGAGATACGCCGCTTAACAAGCCTGATGTATCAAAATCCAGAAGTAACTCATTTGGTACATCCGTAATGAAGAAGCAGTACTGACAGAAAACGTCAAAGCTGGGTCGAATAATATCGACTGTTTTCTCTTCTTTTGAGTAGTTAACACCAAACTTCACTTTGCTCAGCATACCGCCATCAAACGGTTCGTAGGTGCTGTCGATAGCGAACTGGTAGATGCTGCCTTCAACAGAGTTACCGCCTGTGCCATCACCAGCCTGATCACCATACTGGGCAACGTGAGAACGATAGCTGTCTTTGTCCAGCAAGCGATCGATGATGGCCTGAGGATAAATGATTTCAGCCTCTGAACCGTAGTTGTCGAAATGGAAGTCATCTGAAGGGTCATTCGGGTCGTCAGTGAAGCCCATTACAGCCTGACCATTACCTTTACCTTGTTTGGCTTCAGATGATGAATAGCCAAAATCAAATACGGTAGTCAGTTCATCATTGACGGTCCATTTGAAGTTAGCACCCAATGCCATTGTTTTAGTCGGGCGGCCTTCAAGACGGTTCAGAATACCGACTTCTGACGAAATATCTTGCTCCAGAACGGTGCCATTTTCATTCAGAATGACATTCGACGTTGCAGCCGGGGTACCAAACCATGAACCCAGCATCGTTGCAGAAGACGTAACTTCGTAATCGTTGTAGAAACCGTCAACCGTCATTAACAAGTCATCGGCGATATAGTGTTGAAATACACCTTGAATGTTGAAGCGTTCACGTTCCTGAGTACGGCGACCTGTTTGTGTTTCACGCGGAATAAACGCAGTAGATACGTTACCTGGATTTGGGTTAGCTACATCAGCAAAGTTAATTGAATCTACGTCAGTAGGTAACCAACCATTCGTATTGGTAAAATCTTCCTGAGACTTACGGTTCTGATACGATGCAGAAATCAGCAGGCCTGTCGCGCCATCGTTAAAGCTGGTTGAGTACAAACCAAACAGCTGCGGTGTTGTTTCACCACTGTTTTCATCATAAAGCCCCTGGGCTGTAAACAACATGGTGTCATCTGATAATGAAAAAGGACGCGCCGTTTTCAGGTTAATTGTTGCACCGATACCGCCTTCCTGAAGAGAGGCTACACCGGACTTATAAATGTCAGCGCCTGAAATCAGTTCTGCAGGATACAGGTCAAAACTAAATTCACGACCACCTGTCTCAGATACGATACGACGACCGTTTACCAACACGGTATTAAAGCTTGGACCAAAACCACGTACGGTAACAAACTGCCCTTCACCGCCGTTACGATCAATGGCGATGCCAGGAATACGCTGTAGTGATTCTGCGATGTTGGTATCCGGGAATTTACCCAGGTCCTCTGCAGAAATCGCATCTACCACACCCGGTGCAGAACGCTTAATGTCTTGTGCAGCACTTAAGCTACGGCGAATACCGCGAACTTCAATGATCTCAGCATCTTGTCCTGCAGCCTGGGCTGCTTGTGCTTCCTGAGCAGTTGCTATTGTAGGTACAGAACTTAAAGCACTGGTAATACAACATGCTAATAGTGTCTTTCTGTAACAAACGGCCATACGTTTTCTCCAGATAGTTTTTTGTAAGTTTAGTGTTAACTGCGTTGCTTGTAATGATGACTTTGTAAGTAGGGTTGTCATCTGTTGACATAATTTTTACAAAATAATATTCCGGTAGTCAACAAAAAAGAAATAAATATTTCATTTTAAGTTAACGAAAATGTACATGAATGGCTCATATAAGCTGCAAAAGGCGTGTGAAAGGTACTATTTAGGCAGTTTATAGTGGTTATACGCGTGAAGTAATATGTTTTATACAGAGTGGTGAACGACGAAAGATGTCATGAAATGAAATATAAATTTCGTTTGTAATTGGGTTTGAATTGTTTTATTTTGGTTATGTTAAATATTTGTCACTTAACTTTAACAAGTTGATTGTAGGCGAATGTCTGGCTGAATCGCATTATTTATGCGAACTCGAATGTGATTACTAACGCTGCTTAAGTCTGTTAAACAGACCAGGATTTCTAGCGTTTATAGTGTACATGAAACAGCGGGCAATTAACCGTCTATATTTGTTTTGACTTGGACTTTTTGGAGGTAGCTACTGTGAGCGAAGTGCAAGAATTTGAAAATCAGCCGGTTGCGGCGAATAAACTTGAACCCGCGAGGCATTTCGCTGCCAGCTACGCCGGTGAACACGTTGCCGGTACAGAGTTTGTTATTGGTGCGTTATTCGTTTCATTAGGTGTGTCGACCTACGATGTCATTGTGGGTTTAATGATGGGTAATATTCTGGCTGTGCTAACCTGGGCCTTTATTACTGCGCCGATTGCCGTGAGAACGCGTTTGACGCTGTATGCGTATCTGGAAAAGGTCGCGGGCCCTGGCGTCGTTAAAATCTACAGCGTTATAAATGGTGCACTCTTTGTCATCATCGCCGGCGCAATGATTACGGTTTCGGCGTCCGCGGTCAGAATTCCTTTTGGTATTCCTCCTCAGGTAACCTGGTATCCCAACAGCTTGAGTTTCGTATTTGTTGCAGTGGTGGTTGGTATCGTCATTAGTTACGTTGCTATCAACGGGTTCAAAAAAGTGGCGCAGTTTGCAGCGGTGTGTGCACCCTGGATGATTCTGATGTTCCTGATTGGCGGTATCGCTGCATTGCCATTACTAATTAGTGCTACAGAAGGTGTGTCAGGTATTTCAAGTTTTGCTGACTTTGCTGCGGTCGGTGATACCTTTATATGGCGAGAGCAAGATAATGGTATAGGTATTTGGCACGTGGCTGCGTTTGCCTGGGTATGTAATGTGCCAATGCATGGCGCGATGTCAGATATGACGATTCTTCGCTTCGCCAAAAAATCTTCTTATGGTTTGTTTTCAGCACTCGGTATGTTCATCGGCCACTATATGGCCTGGATCTGTGCCGGTATCATGGGTGCGGCGGCAGCGATGATACTGAATACCACTGTCTCTCAGTTGGATGCGGGTGAAGTGGCGTATCAGGCGTTAGGTTGGGCCGGTATCCTCGCGGTAGTCATCGCGGGCTGGACGACATCTAATCCTACTATCTACAGAGCGGGTCTGGCGTTCCAGTCTATTAATCCTAAATGGGATCGCATTAAGGTCACCATTGTTGTGGGTATATTTACGACGATTATTGCCTGCTTCCCGTTTGCGTTCGCACAAATGCTCGACTTCCTGGGTATCATGGGTCTGGCCATAGCGCCAATTGGCGCGGTGTTATTTGCCGAACACTGGTTGTTAAATAAAGCGGGAATGACGCCTTATTGGAACAGCTACAAAGGCAACAATATTAATGTGCCTGCACTGGTTGCCTGGTTGGGGTCACTTTGTTTCGCTTTCCTGTTGAATACTGTGGCTGATGTTCACTTGTTCTTCCTTCTGTTACCCACTTGGATTATGGCAACCGTGTCATACATGGTACTGGCCGCGTTATCGGGTGCCAGAGAAGATTTTACTGCGCAGGCTGCGCAGGAGAAGGCTGCATATGAAGCCAGAGTGGCAGAAGAAAAAGCGTTCTTTAGTCACACTGAACAAATCGATACTGCTACCGCAAAAGATATCGCAAAGAACCCTTTGGTTATGCTCGCGCGATTAGTTGCTATTGGATCCTTGGTCGCGTGCGGTGCGCTGGCAATTTGGGTTTATTCTGCAGGTCCTGAGTCACTGGACCAGTTCCAGCAGTGGCTGATAGTACCTACCATTTTGTATTTCATTTCCGGTACATACTGGTTCACTAAAAAGGAATCAGCAGAGACTGAGGAAACGGAATACTACAGTCAACAGCCTGAAGTGGAGAGCCGGGGATGATTTCCCGGCTGCCGCTGCTATCTGCTCAGGAATGTGAGCAGATAGTGAGTGTACTGGACAAGCTGGAATGGGCTGATGGTCTGGCACCGGGCAAGCTTTACCGCGAAAAGGTAAAAGGAAATAAAGAAATTGCTTTTCAAATGAGCCCGCAAACGGCGCCTGCTGATGAAGTAATAAAGCAAATCAACAATGCCATTATGAATAGCAGTTTTATTCGTACCCGCATGTTTCCTAAGAGCATGGTAAACCCCCGCTTTAATTTGTACACCGAAGGCGGTTTTTACGGTGCGCATGCAGATTCAGCCTTTTTAGGGGATAACCGCCGACAGGTAAGAACGGACTACTCCATGACGTTGTTTCTTACTGACCCGGAAAGCTATGAAGGCGGAGAGCTGCGTCTAAGCTATCCAAGCGGTGAGGAGATGCGGCTCAAGGAACCTAAAGGCACACTGTTGTTTTATCCGTCAGGTGTGATGCATGAAGTACTGCCGGTAACCTCCGGGCGCAGGATCGCATTTGTAGGATGGGTGGAATCTCATATTCAGAACCCGCAGGAGCGGGATCTACT
The DNA here is from genome assembly GCA_017794925.1 of Aestuariibacter sp. Taxonomy (GTDB): domain Bacteria; phylum Pseudomonadota; class Gammaproteobacteria; order Enterobacterales; family Alteromonadaceae; genus Alteromonas. The sequence goes on from CP051238.1 coordinate 1,073,249, forward strand.
TACTGAAATTACCACGCTGTGTGATGACTTGATGGACGACGAGTCATTGGCGTTGAGTGAATTCCACACACGGGCGCTAAATGTTAAACACAACCTGTACAGGATGTGGTGGAAAGGCCAGTAATGGCAAAATGAAACGTGCTTTGAAATAAATATTTCGCCAATTTTAATTGCTGTAAGCCATTGATATTAAAATATTATAATGGGTGGTTATAGTCGCCCTAATAATGAAATAAAGATTTCGTTAAAATAATGTTGAAATATTTATTTCGTTTTATTAAGCTTAGCGCAAATCGAATTACATCAACGTGAACAGGCCTGACTGATACGTTGAAAAAACCTTGCAGACCAGCGTGTTTAAAGAGGATAAAAAATGAGTACCACAGACAAAACACTGGATCTAATTTGTATGGGGCGCGTTGCCGTTGACTTGTATGGTCAGCAAATTGGCGCTCGCCTGGAAGATGAAGCAACATTTGCCAAATACTTAGGTGGTTCATCCGGTAATGTCGCTTACGGCACTGCCCGTATGGGTCTCAAGTCTTCAATGCTGGCGCGTGTAGGTAACGAACATATGGGACGCTTTTTGCGCGAAGAGCTTAATCGCGTTGGCGTCGATACCAGTAACCTGATCACTGACCCGGATCGCTTAACGGCGCTGGTTATATTGGGTCTTAAAGATGAAGACACTTTTCCACTGATTTTTTATCGTGATAATTGTGCTGACATGGCAATTACGCCTGACGATGTGAATGAAGACTACATTGCATCTTCAAGAGCACTGGCGATCACGGGTACACATTTATCTAATCATCAGACGCGCGCTGCGGTACTAAAAGCTCTCGAATATGCGGGCAAACACGGTCTGAAACGTGCGTTGGATATCGACTACCGCCCGGTACTGTGGGGCCTGACTAACCCTGGCGATGGCGAGACACGCTTCATTGCATCAGAGCAGGTCACCCAGGAGTTGCAGGACGTATTAGGCCATTTTGACTTGATAGTAGGTACCGAAGAAGAATTCCACATTGCTGGTGGTTCAGAAGACACGATTACTGCATTGAAAAAAGTGCGTGAAATTACTGACGGTGCGTTGGTGTGTAAACTGGGTCCATTGGGCTGTGCCGTGTTTGAAGGTGACATCCCCGATAGCCTGGATGATGCCGAGGTATTCAAAGGCGTACGCGTTCAGGTAATGAATGTATTGGGTGCCGGTGATGCCTTTATGTCTGGCTTGTTACGAGGTTATCTCAACGGCGAGAGCTGGGAGCAAGCCTGTGCATACGGTAATGCCTGTGGTGCATTGGTTGTGTCTCGCCATGGTTGTGCACCAGCGATGCCAAGTAAAGAAGAACTGGATGACTACTTAAGCCGTGCCGAGTCGGTCCCTCGCCCTGATCTGGATAAAGGTCTGCAGCATTTACACCGTGTCACCACCCGTGATCACAGCTGGGGCGAACTGAACATTCTTGCCTTCGACCACCGTAGCCAGCTTGAGAAGATGGCTATCGACGCCGGCGCTGACATCGACCAGATCCCTGCCGTGAAGAAGCTCATTCTTCGCGCAGCGGAAGAATCTCGTGAAGAACTGGGTTTACAAGGCAAAATTGGTGTGTTCGTAGACAGCACTTACGGTCAGGCAGTGTTAAACGAAGTGACTGGCCGTGACTGGTGGGTAGCCCGTCCAATCGAACTACCAGGGTCACGTCCGCTACGCCTTGAGCACGGCAACATCGGTAGTCAGTTAGTAAGCTGGCCACTGGAGCATATTGTTAAGTGCCTGGTGTTCTATCACCCCGATGATTCAGTTGAAATGCGTCTGGAACAGGAGCACCTGGTGCGTGAGGTTTATGAAGCCTGCTGTCAGTCTGGTCACGAGCTATTATTAGAAATCATCCTGCCTGCAACCAAGCCGCGTACTGATGAAAACTATATTCGAACACTTGAGCGCTTCTATCATCTGGGCATTAAGCCTGACTGGTGGAAACTGCCACCGCTTAGCGCTGAATCCTGGGTAACCGTGGAAGCGTTGGTCAATAAAAATGACAAGCATTGTCATGGTGTGGTGATTCTCGGTTTGGATGCCCCCATGGACGTACTTGAAGCAGGATTTAACCAGGCAGCAAACAGCACTATGGTGAAAGGGTTTGCGGTAGGCCGCTCAATCTTTAGTGAGCCTTCAAAAGCCTGGCTTGCAGGAACGATAGACGATGAAGAAATGGTTAGCCAAATAAAAGCAAACTATCGTTTTCTGGTCGACGTGTGGAACAAGCGCGGTCAGTAATACTGACCGTTCATTGCGAGGATTTTAAGATGTCTAATACTATCCGTCTCACCATGGCCCAGGCTGTGGTCAAATATATGATGGCCCAGAAGGTCGTGATGGATGGCGAAATTAAGCCAATGTTCGCCGGTGTGTGGGCTATTTTCGGCCACGGTAACGTTGCCGGATTGGGTGAAGCGTTGTATCAGGTAAAAGATACCATGCCGACTTACCGCGCTCACAACGAACAGGGCATGGCCCACTCTGCCATTGCTTATGCAAAAACGTTAAACCGTCAGCAAATGATGGCGTGTACTGCGTCTGCGGGGCCGGGTTCTACTAACATGGTTACTGCCGCTGCGGTTGCACACGTGAACCGTATTCCGGTGTTATTCCTGCCTGGTGATACTTTCGCAACGCGTATGCCTGATCCGGTACTTCAGCAGTTAGAAACGTTCCACGATCATACGATGACAACGAACGACTGTTTTAAGCCGGTAAGCCGTTTCTTTGATCGCATTACACGCCCTGAACAGTTGCTCACGTCGCTACCTCAGGCAATGCGCGTACTGACAGACCCGGTTGAGTGTGGTCCGGTTACCCTTGCGTTACCCCAGGATGTTCAAACCATGGCGTTTGATTTCCCTGAGCATTTCTTTGCTGAAAAGGTACATAAGCTACGTCGTCAACTGCCTGATGAGGTAGAGCTTGCTGAGGCCATTGCATTGATTAAGGACGCGAAAAAGCCGTTGTTGATTGCCGGTGGTGGTGTGCATTACTCCGGTGCACTGGCTGAACTCGATGCTTTTGTTAGTGAACATAAAATTCCAGTCGGTGAAACACAGGCTGGTAAAGGTGCTCTGCCTTGGGATCACCCTCAGAACATGGGTTCTATGGGGGTAACTGGTGCAGCATCAACAAATGAACTGGCAGCAGAATGTGATCTCATTATTGCTGTTGGTACCAGACTGGGTGACTTTGCATCTGGCTCCCGTACGATGATCAACCCAGAGGCGAAGCTGGTGTCGGTCAATGTTGCCGCATTTGATACGGTTAAACACTACGGAAAGCCACTGGTTGGAGATGCAAAGTCAACCCTCCCTATTCTGAATGACGCGCTGGGTGACTGGCAACCTGAAGCTGGTTGGCAACAAGCTGCCGTCGCAGTGAAGAAAGCCTGGGATGCCTATGTGGATGAAGCCACAGCCGACAAACAAACGCTGCCACTGACTGACCCTGAGGCAGTAGGTGCAGTTAATCGCGCGGCTGGCGAAGAAGACATTGTTGTGTGTGCGGCAGGTGGTCTACCTGGTGAGTTGCAAAAACTCTGGCGTACGCGCTTTAGTCGTGGCTACCACATGGAATACGGTTTCTCCTGCATGGGGTATGAAATCGCCGGTGGACTAGGCGCGAAAATGGCAAAGCCAGATTCAGAAGTATTCGTGATGGTAGGCGACGGTTCTTACCTCATGCTTAATTCTGAAATCGCCACCTCGGTGATGCTGGGTTACAAGATCATTCTGGTTGTGCTGGATAACCGTGGTTACGGTTGTATTCACCGTTTGCAGCAATTCTGCGGTGGCCCTGGTTTTAATAATCTGCTGGACGACTGCTTAACGGTAGACGAAGGCGCGCCGGTAACCGATTTTGCGGCACATGCAAAATCGTTAGGAGCAGCGTCTGAAAAAGTGGCATCTATTCAAGAACTGGAAGCGGCATTAGAGCGCGCCAAGGCTTCTCCGATTTCCTACGTTGTTACGCTGGACACGGACCCGCTGAAAATTACTGAAGAAGGTGGTTACTGGTGGGATGTGGCAGTGCCTGAAGTGTCTCCGCGAGAGGAAGTACGTCAGGCTCGTGAATTCTACGAAGCCCAGAAAGCCAAGCAGTTTAAAAACCTGTAATCAGGTGTATTTAGGAGTTTATCCATGCCAGTTCAATTAGGTATTAATCCACTTACCTGGACTAACGATGACTTGCCGAGCCTGGGCGGAGATACGCCGCTTGAAGTTTGCCTGACTGAAGGCAAGCAGGCCGGTTTTACAGGATTTGAGTTAGGCCACAAGTTTCCTCGTGAGGCCGACGCCCTGAATACGGTGTTAGCTGCTCACGAATTAAAAGCCGTTTCTGGCTGGTACTCGCTGATGTTGTTAGAGCGCAGTGCCGAAGAAGAAATTGAAGCTATGCAGTCACATCTTGAGTTACTTCGCGACAGTGGATGTAACGTAATGGTGTGCTGTGAAGTCACAGATTGCGTACACGGCGATCAGTCAACACCTCTGTCCCTACGTCGTCCATTCCCAGCAGATAAATGGGAGGACTATTCAGATAAGTTGAATACCGTCGCTGCGTACGCACTCAAACATGGCGTTCGTCTGGCGTATCACCATCACATGGGTACCGTCATTCAAACTGAAGACGAAATAGACGAACTAATGCGTCGCACCGGGCCTGAACTTGGCCTGTTGCTGGACAGCGGCCACTGTTTGTTTGCAGGCGGTAATCCGGTTGAGGTTGCCAAACGCTGGTCAGATCGTATCTGTCATGTGCACTGCAAAGACATTCGTAAAAGCGTGATGCTGGATGCAAAAAACCGCAATCTGAGCTTTTTGAATGCGGTGTTAAACGGCGTTTTCACCGTACCCGGTGACGGCTGTGTGGATTACCCGGCCATTTTTGCAGTGTTAAAAGAAATTAACTACGAAGGCTGGTTAGTTGTGGAAGCCGAACAGGATCCTGCTGTAGCAGATCCTTTGACCTACGCAACACTTGGACATCGTAATTTACAGGCCCTGGCCACCGAAGCAGGTCTGCTGTAACACGCTTTCGAGCGTCAACCCGTAAAACGGAGAAGAGAAGTGAACAAGATTCTAAACTTTATTAACGGTCAGGTTGTTGAAAGCGAAAGCACTGACTATACCCCGGTATTTAACCCTGCAACGGGGGAGGTGATTGCTGAAGTTGTGCAATCAACTGACGCAGACATTGAAGCAGCCGTTGCTGCTGCAAAGGCGGCTTTCCCTGCGTGGGCGAATACGTCACCACTGAAGCGTTCTCGCATCATGAACAAATTCCGTCAGTTACTGGAAGATAATCTGGATGAACTGGCAGCTATTATTTCCCGTGAGCACGGTAAAGTTGAATCAGATGCCAAAGGTGAAGTGATTCGTGGTCTGGAAGTGGTTGAGTTTGCCTGTGGTGGTCCTAACCTGCTGAAAACCGATATGACTGAAAACGTAGGTACGTCTATCGACAGCCATGCGTTACGTCAGCCGTTAGGTGTTGTTGCTGGTATTACGCCATTTAACTTCCCGGCTATGGTACCTATGTGGATGTTCCCTGTTGCACTGGCTACTGGTAACACCTTCATTCTTAAGCCTTCTGAGCGTGATCCTTCTGCAACCTTATTCTACGCAGAACTGATCAATCAGGCTGGTTTCCCACCAGGTGTATTCAACATCGTTCACGGTGGTAAGCACGTTGTTGATGCGTTAATTGAGCATAAAGATATCCCGGCACTGAGCTTTGTTGGTTCTACACCAATTGCTAAGTACATCTACGAGCGTGGTGCTTCATTTGGTAAGCGTGTTCAGGCGCTTGGTGGTGCGAAAAACCACATGGTGGTTATGCCTGATGCCGACGTAGAAAAAACTGTTTCAGCACTGATGGGTGCAGCGTACGGTTCTGCCGGTGAGCGTTGTATGGCTATCTCGGTTGTTGTACCTGTAGGTGACGAAATCGCAGATAAGCTGAAAATCCGTCTGGTAGAAGAGCTGGCTAAACTGAAAGTCGCGCCTGGTACTGACGCGGATGCTGATATGGGGCCGTTGGTAACACAAGCTCACCTGGACAAAGTGTCTGGCTACATCGCTAAAGGCGCTGAAGAAGGTGCAGAGTTAGTCGTTGATGGTCGTGATTTTGAAATGACCCGTGAAGGTTATGAGAACGGCTTCTTTATTGGCGGTACCTTGTTCGATAACGTCACTACCGATATGACTATCTACAAAGAAGAAATCTTTGGCCCGGTACTGGCTATGGTTCGCGCTAAGACCTTCGATGAAGCGGTACAAATGATTAACGATCACGAATTCGGTAACGGTACTGCAATCTTTACCCGTGATGGTGATGCAGCACGTACGTTCACTAACGTGATTCAGGTGGGCATGGTGGGTGTTAACGTACCCATTCCTGTACCCATGGCATTCCACAGCTTTGGTGGTTGGAAAGCATCGCTGTTCGGTGATCACCACATGCATGGCCCGGAAGGCGTGCGTTTCTATACTAAATTAAAAACAGTCACCACACGCTGGCCAACCGGGATCCGTGAAGGCGGTTCTGAGTTTGTTATGCCAACAATGGACTAATGGTTAATAACCCTTTTTTGTCAGGAATTATTTATGTCTGAACAAACGGTTTCTTTTGCTTTAAATCACATGGCTTGCCCTACGCTAAGCCCTCTGGCCATGATCGAGGCCGCTAAAAACCTCGGTATGGAAGCAGTTGAATTACGTAACGACGTAAAAGAAAACAGTGTTACTGATATTGAAACAGCAAAAGCGGTCCGTGCGGCCGCTGAAGCTGCAGATATCACAGTTCTGAGTATTAACGCATTGTATCCGTTTAATGTATGGAACGACGAACGTAAAGCTCAGGCTGAACAAATGGCTGATGTGGCAGCTGCCGCTGGTGCTATTGGCTTGGTGTGTTGCCCGCTGGTTGACGCGGATGATAGTCGCACAGAAGCGCAGCGTACCGCAGATTTAAAAGCGGCACTGACTGACTTAAAGACTATTCTTAGTGAACGTGGTCTGAAAGGGTTTGTTGAACCCTTAGGTTTCCCAATTTCTACCCTGCGTTTTAAGCAGGAAGCCATCGGCGCTATTAAAGCCGTAGAGGGTGAAGAGATTTTTGGTCTGGTGCACGATACCTTCCATCATGCGGGTTCTGCGGACCCGGATTTCTTCCCGCTGCAAACCGGCCTCGTGCACGTGTCTGCTGTAGTAGATAAAGATATTTCGTTTACCGATATGCTCGATGGTCACCGTGAATTTGTCATGGACGGTGACAAACTCGACAGCATTGCCCAGGTAAAAGCATTGTTTGACGGCGGTTACAAAGGGTACATCTCTTTTGAACCGTTTTCAGATGGTGTGTGGCAATCGTCCGACCCGGTTGGTGATATTAAAGCCAGCATGGATTACATGAAATCAGCGCTGTCTGCCTAAGGCAGCGAGTCGACAGAACTGAGGAGTCAGAACATGAAAATAGCCCTCGATCCGTATATGCATCGCCATATTCCCCTTGAAGAGTTGCCTGCTTTTGTCAAGGAAATGGGATACGACTACATTGAATTATCACCACGTGCAGACTTTTTGCAGTGGTGGACACGTCCACGTGTATTCCCGGCTCGCGCCAAGGCGTTTAAGCAAGCCATGAAAAACAACGGTGTTGAACTGGCGACACTGCAGCCAATGTACCGTTGGTCAAGCCCCTACAAAGATGAGTGGGAAATGGCTATGGATAACTGGAAGCGCACCATCGAAGTGGCTGTTGAGATGGAATGCGAACTGTTGATTTCTGAGTTCGGTCGCGGTGGTTCACCAGAGCGTTCTGCGGCTGATACCCAGGGTATCCACACGCCTGAAGCGTGTGAGAATGCGTTCTGGCGTTCTATGGATGTGTTGGTACCGATTCTTGAGCGCGAAGGCCTAACCTTAAGCGTTGAGCCGCATCCGGAAGACTGGGTAGAAGAAATCTCCCCGGCTATGGACATTATCAAGACGATTAATTCTAAAGCGGTCAAAGCGTCTTATATTGCACCGCATTCTTACTACTACGGCGATGACCTGGCTGAGTCTATTCGTCAAACCCAGGGTGAACTGGTTCACGCCCGGGTCGCGGATACCTTCAACCACAAAGCATCCTCGCAGTTGCGTTATATCGTAAATCCTCCGGGTTCCACTGCTCGCGTGCATCAGCACCTGAACATGGGCGAAGGTGAGATTGACTGGGATGTATTCTTCAAAACACTGCACGAAATTGGTTTCGACGGTGTGTTGTCGAGTTGTGTATTTGCATGGGAAGAAAACGCCGAAGCGTCGTCTAAGTTCATGCGCGAAGAAATTCAACGTTACGTCAACAAATACTGGGCGTAACAAGGTTTGGAGATGAAGATGAAAGTCAGAATTGGTGTTATTGGAACTGGCGCCATTGGGTGCGAACACGCTAAGCGTGTGAGTAAAGTATTAACTGGCGCCGAAGTGGTGGCAGTGACTGACGTAAACCTCGAAAGCTCAGAAAAGCTGGTAAAGGATCTGGGCATTGACGCGGTTGTTTATAAAGACGGTCATGAATTGATCGCTGCCGGCGATGTTGATGCGGTACTGGTATGTTCATGGGGGCCTACCCACGAAGAATACGTGCTGGCTGCTATAGAAGCGGGCAAATACGTGTTCTGTGAAAAGCCACTGGCCACTACTGCCGAAGGTTGTCGCCGAATCGTTGATGCAGAAATTGCCCACGGTAAACGCCTGGTTCAGGTTGGCTTTATGCGCCCTTACGATGCTGGTTACCGCATGCTGAAAGACGTTGTGACGTCAGGTGAACTGGGTGAGCCGCTGATGGTTCACTGTGCGCACCGCAACCCTGAAGTACCTGAAATGTACGTCACTGCAATGGCGATTCAGGACACCCTGGTACACGAGCTGGACGTACTTCGCTGGTTGCTGGATGATGACTACGTGTCTGCTCAGGTAATCTTCCCACGCACCACCCGTCATTCTCACTCTAAGCTTGCTGATCCGCAGATCGTGCTGCTGGAAACGGCGAAGGGCGTTCGTATTGACGTTGAAGTCTTCGTTAACTGTAAATACGGTTACGATATTCAGTGTTCTGTTGTGGGTGAAGATGGTGTGGCGAATCTGCCAGAGCCGTTTAGCGTGACCACTCGTAAAGACGGTAAGTGCTCTCGCGGTATCCTGACTGACTGGAAAAAACGTTTCCTTGATGCATACGATGTTGAATTACAGGATTTCATCGATGGGATTAAAGTACGCAGCCTGACCGGCCCGACAGCCTGGGATGGATTTGCTGCGTCAGTAGCCAGCGACGCCTGTGTGAAAGCGCAGGAAAGTGGTGAAATCGTACCGATTCATATGCCACCCAGACCGCCATTCTATAATGCGGAATAGATGAGTTTACAAACCCCCGCTACGCGGGGGTTTTTGTTTCCAGGGATACCTTAATAAATCGATATGAGTGATAAACCTTCATCACAGCTACATGCACATTTACTGCTTGTTGCTGTTACCTTATTGGCCGCAACGGGATGGCTGTTTTCTAAATCAGCGCTTGTTGCTACTACACCGATGTTTTTTTTAGCGATCCGCTTTATTACATCTGCCATGTTAATGGGGATGGCGACGCCGGGCGTGATAGTTAAAGCGACCACTAAACACGTTAGGAATGCGTTGCTAACCGGTTTGCTATTGGGCTTACAGACCTCTGTATGGGGGGCGGCATTAGCACTTTCTTCCGGGCTTGGTGTGGGGGCTTTTTTAATTAGCCTAAGTTTCCTACTGATACCTGTTACAGGCCTGGCATTTGGCTATCGAGCTCAAAGGCAAACCTGGATAGCTATTACTATTGCATTGCCCGGTGTTGGTTTACTGGCATTTCGAAACGGGTTTACGCTGGCGCCGTCTGATGGTTTGTTTTTGATATCAGCGCTGCTTTACGCAGTGTATTTCAATATCAACGGACGCCTTTGTGCAGGCATTCCGCCTGTTACACAAACATTTTATCAGATGTTTTCAGCCAGCTTGGCGTGCGCCATCGCCTATGTCCTCTGGGAATCTGATACTGAACAGCATATTGGCGATGTGTGGCACTGGGTGCTGTTAAGTGTGGTATTTGCCACCTGGCTGCGATTCTTTCTGTTATTGAAAGCGCAAAGCATGTCACCCGAAGGCCAGGGAGCCATTGTCATGACACTCGAACCAGTATGGGTAGCACTATTAGGTGTGTTTGTAATGGATGAAATGCTGAGTGTTGCGTCGGTGAGTGGAATGGCGATTATATTTCTTGCGTTGATAGTCAATTCAATTGGTACGGTGCGTTCTGCTCGGCAGGCAAAAAAGGCCCGGTTAGCGGCTGAGTTAAATAGCCAGGTATAAAAAACTGGTCAGGCGCACCATGCCTCGCCATGCCTGACCAGTCGCGAAAAGCGTTTACTTATTCACCATAAGCCGGTGAGTTGACCCAATTGTGTGCCTCTTCCCACACAAAGCACCAGCGGCGATCAGGACCCGCCATCACGTTCAAATAGTAGCTGTTGTAGCCTGCCAGGGTGGCAACAGGGTGGTAGCCTTTCGGTACCTGAACCACGTCTTTGTCGTAAGCGGCCATGGATTCATCTATTTCACCGTCTTCTGTATAAACACGTTGGAATACAAAGCCTTGTGGTGGATCAATGCGATGATAATAGGTTTCTTCCAGGTAAGTTTCGTGTGGCGCGTTGTCCTGGTCGTGTTTGTGAGACGGATAGGAACTGGTGTTGCCTTCATCGGTATACACTTCCACAACTAATAGGCTGTCTGCAGGTTCTGTTTCCGGCAATATGTTGTGAACGTGGCGTTTGTTAAACCCTTTGCCTCGGGACTCTGAGCCGATATCCTCCGGTGCAATCAATCTGGCCTGATGCCCCTTTTTACCCGGCGCTTTACATACTGCTAATTCAAGATCGGTCAGTGCTGTTACACTGAACTGGTCTTCGTTAGGCACATAAACCGCATAAGGCTTTTTGCGTTCAAATGGGCTCATGCGGTCGCCAATGGCAGGCAAGTCCAGTGTATTGGTCTTAACGTCAGCTTTACCGGCTACCAGCACCAGGCACACTTCAGTGTCGCCTGTCTCCTGTGAAATCTCTTCACCGGCTTTTAGTTCGAATACTTCAAACCCTACATACTTCCAACCGGCAGTTTCAGGTGAAATTAACTGTGTCTGGCCAGCGTCATCCGGCGAATGATATTTCGACAGCAATTTAGGCATAGGGCGTTCCTCATGAAGAATCAGTTTATTTTGTTAACAAAACGATACCTTAAATGAAAAAAATATTCCATTAAATATTCATTTTGAAATTAAAAATCCAAGTGGTCACTGTCATGCTTAGGTTACATATAGCCATTGATCTATGGGCTTGTTTGGAAGATCTGTACCGATAAATAGAAGCATAGACAAATTAAACTATTGAACAATAGGCAGACAGATTATGCCTCGCTAGTATGAATTCATAACATGTTATTTACATGATTTAACAGGAGAGTTTAAATGATTACACATAAAGTTGTGATTGCAGATCACTCAACTGAAATGCGTTTTAAGCGCTTATTTAAAGATCCTAATTTGTATTGTTTGCTCATCGGTGTGTCGTTGCTTGTAGGCATCGATGTATTGTTTTCAGCGATATAACGTTACCTATCCTGGCAGCCATGTTGACCCACAACCTCCAGTGTTAGTATATCGCTCAGTCGCTAGCTTTCTTGGCTAGCGACGTTTTATCATAGAAATATTAAAATTTGTAAGTAATACCTGCCCGCACGGCCCTTGGCTCAATCGGATGATAGTGGTTGTCGTCCACACCCTCAGATACTTCGTTGTTCAAACGACTGGCATACCAATAATCTATGTCGTGATCGCGACTGTCGAACAGATTCAACAGCGTTAATTCTGCTTTCCAATTATTCATCTCATAAGCCAGATTGGCGTTTACCACCGTAAATGAATCTGATTGACGGGACTTAGTACTGTCCAGAGTTCGTTTACCGAAATGACGCACCCGTAAACCCGTGCGAATAGTGTCAGTAGCCTGCCAGTTTAGACCGAGGCTAGCAACGAACGGCACGCTACCGTCAATGTAGTTACCTTCACCCTCTTCGTTTTCGGTAAAGCGGCCCTGCGTCCAGGCAAGTTCCACATCGGCAGTCAGATTGCTGTTAAACCAGTAATAACCAGAGAATTCCGCGCCCCACCGTTTTGACGCCCGACTGGCTTCGGTATTACCGGCATCACCGACAAAGACCAGCTCGGAATCGTTACGCAACTGCCAGACGGCAAAAGACGCGTTGTAATACCGGTATTTGGCTACCCGGATACCGATTTCGCTGCCTACGCCGCGGACCAATAAATCAACTGGCGTTGCGGGTTCCAGCGTTACTGGGTCTACACTAATGACTGCGCCTCTGGCGTCATTGGAGTGGAAAGATTGTCCTGCATTGGCGTACACCTGCCATGCGTCGTTTATGATATAGCTGACTCCGCCCTTAATGCTTACCAGGCTATCGCTTTCGGAGCCGCTGTTTGCTGCAAGGTCGCTGCTTACATCGGCCCATAGCGTGTCGTGTCGCACACCGATATGCACAGGCAGGTTATCGGTAATGTCTATGTTGAGTTCGTAAAATGCGGCTATGGATTGTTCGTTGATATCGTCACGGCGAACAGTGCCGATACGGCTGCGGTTTTCAGTATTGAACAGCCCGATATCATTTATATCATCCTGACGGTATTCCACGCCGGCCATGTGGTGGGCATGCAAGCTACCTATTTTATTAGAATGAAGATAGGTTACCGAGCCACCGCTAAGAATACGCTCGTCGAGTTGTTCAAATTGGTCTCCCTGTTCCGGGTTATCGAGAAAGTAAGTAAAGTTGGAGAACAGGTTCAGCTGACTTTTAATGCTGTAGGCATTGACTACCCATTCACTGTTTTGCCAGTTCATCGACAAACTGTAACGGGACGAATCGCCACCCAGGCCGTTATCCAGTGAACCAAATTCGTCAATGATCCCGGATGCAACTGCGCGGGCAGGGATTTGGTCAGCAGAATTCCAGCTGTTGCCATAGCCCATGAAAGTAACACGTAGCAGGCTGTCATCGTTACTGTGTTGATAGCGAACGAGCACGTTCTTTTTATTGATATCTTCGTTAATGTCCGTCCAGGGCCCATCATAGCCCTGCCATTCCGCACCAACAGCCAGGTTGCTGTTGTCTTGTGTGAAATTGGTGGCAGCCACGGCACGTTGGTAACTGTATTCGCCCAGTTCAAACTTGATAAACGGCTGTTCGAATTTAGAGGTCAATGCAAAGTTGGCACTACCGGCCAATGAAAAGTCACCCTGAATGGCCCGGTACGGCCCCTTTTGATAATCGATACGCTGGATAAACTCCGGCGTAATAAAATTCAGGTCGCTGTATCCCTGCCCATGGCCATGGCTGCGCATGTTAACGGGCATACCGTCCACCAGAATACTGAAATCAGTGCCGTGGTCTAAATTAAACCCCCGCAGAAAGTACTGATTCGCTTTACCTGAGCCACTGTGTTGCGTGACTACCATGCCGGGCACAAATTCGAGGATTTCGCCTGCCCGGGCAATAGGGCGGATTTCGATGTCGCCATAGCCAATGACGCCTTCTGACGCAGAAATAGAATCACCAATCAGATCGCTTTGACGGCCATAGACCACCATACGCTCGAAGTCCGGGCCATCGGCAAATACGGCAGGTGTGAAGAATAAACAAAACGATAAGGAACTCAGGTGAAACTTCATAGGAATAGGTAAATCTGTGTTAAGTGTTGAAGATAGTACGCTTAAGATTAGCTGCTGGACGCAACAATCGTAAAAAAGTACCGGAATTTAAACAGATTTAGTTAGGAATGCTACGCAGTGTATCGGGGATACACTGCGTTTAGTCGGAATTACTTTGACAGGTGCTCTGCGTGGAACCGCAGGTGCTCCTCGATAAACGAGGCAATGAAATAATAGCTGTGATCGTAACCATCGTGCTGGCGGATAACGATGGGGTAGTCCTTTTCAGCAGCTACCGCTGCGAGTGCTGATGGCATGAGCTGTTCTTTCAGAAAGCTGTCATCCAGCCCCTGATCAACCATCATCGGCAACGCGTCCTTGCTTTGCTTCATGAGCGCGACGGTGTCGTATTCCTGCCAGGTGTTTTTGTCTTCTCCTAAGTAAGCGGTGAACGCTTTTTCACCCCAAGGGCATTGGGTGGGATGACAAATAGGACTGAATGCACTTGCAGAGCTGTAACGCTGCGGGTTCTTTAATGCGATGCTCAAGGCGCCGTGTCCACCCATGGAATGTCCACTGATTGCACGTTGCTGTGTAACCGGAAAGTGGGCTTCAATTAACCCGGGCAGCTCCGAAACCACATAATCGTACATGTGGTAATGTGAAGACCACGGGGCCTGTGTGGCATTGAGATAGAACCCTGCACCCTGGCCCAAATCATAGCCATCGTCATTGGCTACGTTGTCGCCTCGAGGAGAGGTGTCTGGCGCGACAATCGCCATACCCAGTTCCGCGGCCATTCGCTGCGCACCGGCTTTCTGCATAAAATTTTCATCGGTACAGGTTAGGCCTGACAACCAGTATAAAACAGGGACTTTGGTGCCGTTGCCACACTGAGGCGGAAGATAAATCGCGAAGCGCATGCGGCAGTGGGTTGTCGTGGATTCATGCGAGTATTGCTTATGCCACCCACCGAAACTTTTATTGCTGCTGATATGCTCAATAGTCATAGTATTGAATTCCGTGAAAAATGCGTCGCTACCGGATGTGGGTCAATGTGGTAGCGACGCTCAGTACTAACTGTTGTAATGAATGACACTGCGGATGCTTTTGCCTTCGTGCATCAGGTCGAAGGCTTCGTTGATGCTTTCAAGCGGCATAGTGTGAGTAATGAAGTCGTCGAGCTCAAATTTGCCCGCCAAATAGTCTTCAACAATTTGTGGTAGGTCTGAACGCCCTTTCACGCCACCAAACGCGGTACCGCGCCAAACGCGACCGGTAACCAGTTGGAATGGACGGGTAGAGATTTCCTGACCCGCACCGGCAACACCAATGATGACTGACTCGCCCCAACCCTTGTGGCAGCATTCCAGAGCAGAACGCATCACATTGACGTTGCCGATACACTCAAACGAGTAATCCACACCGCCATCGGTCAGTTCAACAATGACATCCTGAATGGGTTTGTCGTAGTCTTTCGGGTTAATACAATCAGTCGCGCCGAACTTTTTAGCCAGCTCAAATTTGTCCGGGTTCAGGTCAATACCAATTATGCGTGACGCCCCAGCCATTTTGGCGCCAATGACTGCTGCCAGGCCGATACCACCCATACCGAAAATAGCAACGGTACTGCCCGCTTCTACTTTTGCAGTGTTTTGAACGGCGCCCATGCCGGTGGTGACACCGCAACCCAATAAGCAGATCTTTTCCAGCGGCGCGTCTTTGTTGACTTTTGCTACGGCGATTTCTGGTAATACCGTGTACTCAGCAAAGGTTGAAGTGCCCATATAATGGAAGATAGGCTGACCGTTTACTGAAAAGCGCGTTGTGCCGTCCGGCATCAGGCCTTTGCCTTGTGTTGCACGGATTTTTTGACACAGGTTGGTTTTACCAGACTTACAGAACTTACACTCGCCACACTCAGGGGTATAAAGAGGTATAACGTGATCGCCAACCTGTAGTGACGTGACGCCTTCACCAACAGACTCTACCACGCCGCCACCTTCGTGACCAAGAATGGCCGGAAAGATACCTTCAGGATCTTCACCTGACAGGGTAAATGCGTCGGTATGGCATACACCGGTAGCAAATAACTTCACGCGTACTTCACCCGCTTTAGGTGGTGCTACCTGTACTTCTTCGATCGATAAAGGCTTGCCTGCTTCCCAGGCTACGGCTGCTTTACATGTGATCACGTCTGACATTCAATAAATTCCTTGATGATGGTTTAACTAATAACACTAAATAGTGTAGTTGCGTTATTCTGAGTAACAATAGTAGTATTTGGTAAATCACTTTTACTATTTGGTAATAATGCTGGCATGGCAAACTGGGAAGGTATTAACGAATTTGTCGCAGTCGCTGAATTACAAAGCTTTTCTGCTGCCGCAAAACGGCTGGGGTTATCCACGGCCCAGGTATCACGGCAAGTCGTAAAATTAGAAAACCGTCTGGGCAGCAAGTTGCTAAACCGTACCACGCGCGTAGTGGCCTTAACGGATACCGGTGAGACGTTTTATCGCCACTGCCAGCCAATTCTGGAGGAACTGAATGCAGCAGAGCGGGTGATTACCGATTTGCAGGCAAAGCCTTCGGGTAAGCTGGTAATGACCGCCCCCGTTACGTATGGTGAGCGCATCATTGCGCCGGTAATCAATGATATTGCTGCTGCACATCCCGAGTTAGAAATCCATCTGAATTTAACCAATCAGCTGGTGGATTTAATTCACGATGGGTACGATTTGGCTATTCGTCTGGGTACGCTGGAAGACTCGTCATATATAGCACGGCGGTTGAGTAGTCGTGCCTGGCACATGGCCGCGTCGCCGGATTATCTGACGAAATTCGGCACGCCTCATACTATTTCTGAGCTATCTCAGCACCAGTGTATTCTGGGCACGTCCGATAGCTGGAAGTTTTCCCGACAGGGTAAAACTGAGTTGGTAAGAGTAAAAGCCCGCATGCGATGTAACAGTGGTGTAGCGGTTATCGATGCAGCTTTAAAAGGACTGGGCATAGTGCAATTGCCGGATTACTACATCAATCCTTATTTGGACTCCGGTGAGCTGGTTGAAGTCATGTCGGGCTATCAGATCGCAGATGAGGGGATTTGGGCGATATACCCGTCAACCCGACACTTATCACCAAAGGTTCGACTGGTTATCGACGAATTGGTAACGGCACTACAATAGCTTATTTCCGTCATTTGCAAATGATAATAATTATTATTTGCAAATGAGTCGTGGGTGAAGTACATTAGACCTGTACGTAGTTCTTACTAGACGTCTCTTAACTCTATTAGGACTCTTTAAGCAGGCTCTCATCCACTAGCCTGCTTTTTTTTGCCTGAAATAAAGTGGCCTGCTGCTGCGTTATTGCGAGATCGGGTCTTTTCTGTCCAGCCAGCTTTTCAGGATCGCCAGGGTAATCTGAGGTCGATCACCGTAAAACCCGTGGGCGCCACCAGGAACAACAGCCAATTCTGCACCAGGCGTCAACGCCAGGTAGTCTTGCACGGTATCGATACGGGCTGAGTCGTACTGACCAATCATAAATAACGTGGTCAACGGGTTAATATCGGCCAGTAAGTGGGTCGCGTCATAGCTTTTTAATACACCGGTAGAGGAAAACTCACTCGGCCCCCACATGGCGTTGTAGATAACCGGGTTAAAGCCATTGCCGCCGACGTTATCGTAGTAGTCGAGTTTGGCATTGCTTGGTGTACCCCGGGTGTAATACGCAGAATAGAGCTTGGTGTAAGCCGCGTCGCACACCTCATCTTCTGGTGGTTCTGCGGACTCGCACAACCCAAGTGTGTCCTGTACCGATTGCGGTGCGGCCTTAACCAACAGGTTGGCGTCCATGATCCAGTGCGGTGTGGATATAAAGGTGCCGCCCAACACGGTAGACACAGTGTGCTGCGGGTATTTCGCCGTGTATTCCAGTGCCATTGCCGACCCCCAGCTATGCCCAACAACGTGCCATTTGCTAATGTTCAGGTGCTGCCGAATGGTTTCCAGTGATTCCACAAACCGTTCAACCCGCCAGTTTGCAGGGTCATTGGGTTGCTCAGACTTGCCGCTGTCGAGTTGGTCGTACATGATGACCATGCGATCGTCGGCCAGTTCGGTCATGCCGGCGAAACCATTGTGCGTGCCGCCTGGTCCACCGTGAATGAAGATCACAGGCACGGCGTCTTTATGCTGTAAGCCATTGATCCTGACATACACCTTACCGCCTTCGACTGGCACCATGAGTTCCTTTTCAGGCTTAGCGTAAGGCAATGTGTTGGCATTGGCATACTGGGATAACAGGCTGGCAACGAAGAGCAGGGTGACCTGAACCACTGCCAATCGGCGGAATGAAAGCATAAAACAGACCTTTGTTAGAGCAGGTGAGTAGTGTGCTGGAGTATAAGTGTGTTTATGCAGCGACACCATAGCGCGCAGGTTCAAACCCGGGAATGGCGCGTTGACGAAAAGTATTGAAGGGTATGAAGGCAGTGATTGGAGGCAGCAACTGCCGCCTCCTAAACGAGTTACTGTTGTTGTGATATTGGCTCTTCTTCATCCTGTAATTCGTATTCTTCTTCCTCTACCGGGATAACCTCCTGAGTAGAGTAAAAAACACTTACCGGCGAAGAATAGTTCGGCACATCATCGTAGGTAAATACAGAATAGTATTTGGCTACATTCGGGTTGGCGAAGTTGTCGTAGGTATATTCATCCGGGCCGGCATAGAGCTTTACACCGTCCAAAGGCGATTTGGGTGGATGGAAACAGTTGCGCACCACGAATGCGCCAACCAGATCGCGATGCTGCGGGTTAACCCAGGTGAGCTTCACCTTGTTGTTTTCCAATGTGACATCCAGATCGGTCGGTGCAGGTAATGAGGATTTTCGGCGCTCAATGTACTTAATGACCAATCTGCAAGCCTGGGCACTGTCTTCGTGGTGCCAGTCTATTAACGCGTTTTGCTGTTGAAACGCAGAGGTTGCCCGAACGATAAAATAGAAAGGCTGGTTGGTGGCGTGCAATTGCTCGAGGTGCTGCTTGCCAAAACTATCAAAAATAAAATGATGAACAGAACGTTCTTTCAGCTGGGCATTGCTGACTTCATACCCAATAAACTCTATCTTTTCCCGCTCTTTTACACTTTGGTAATCATTATCCTGCAAGTCAGCCAGTTCAATAGTGAAGCGGATATCCTGTTGTGTATTCAATGCATTTTTGTTTTGCAGCACCAAATAGGCATCGGTGATCACGGTTCTGTCCGGGTCCGGCAAACGCTCGGGCATAAAGGCCATCTGGCCATAGACAATTTCACCATTTTGATCGAAACCCGCTTTGAGGTCGCGCTCAATAATTTCGTTTTTAAAGATGGTGTTGATCATGCGCGGCGCGAGCTCTACCTGTTCACTTGGCAGCGTATAAATGACCTCGAGATTCGGCCGGTAATGGATCCCCGAGCCAAACTTTCCGTAGCCAATGTCAAACTGCATCATCTGGGAGTCTGCACCGATAGGCAGTTTTCGAGGCCCTTCTACCCGCAATAACAGCTTGCCGCCTTTTATGGATTTACGAATGATCCTACGCTCCGCTACATTTAAATCCCAATGTGACCAAATGCCTTGGGTTAGCTTATCTGAGCCTATCTCTTCACCGAGTGTTTGAATCGGTTTTGCCTGATGAATCTGGTTAAAGTCAGTGATATCAGAGATATCGTTAGGATCGAGTATTGATACTGTCCACTCGCCGAAATTCTCGACTTTGGCATTCACCCGGTTCATGGGGTATAGCGAAAAGCGAGCACTCTTAATCCGGGCCTTTTCGGGCAGGTTGTCCATATTAAAAGCAATGACGCCGTAACATATCCCTCTGCGCTTATTTACACCGACAAACAGCGAGTTGTAACCGAAGTGATCGCGGTTCTTTTCGAGCGTGTATTGCCCAACGTAACCAATTTCTTTTTTTGCAGGGAACAAACCACGAAAGTATTCGTCCCGGGACAGTTCCGTTTTAAGTTTTACTTCCGGGCTAAAAGGCGACTTTATGCCCGTTTTTTCATTCACTGCCCGGATGTTATAAAAGTATTTGTGACCACTCTTTAACTGCACATCAGAAAAACTGTGGTTACGGGTGGTTGCAACCAGACTTTCCTGATGACAAGGACTTTTCACCGTGTCTGAGCGATAGAGCTCAAAGTACACGTCCCCTTGGTTGTCAGGATATTCCCAACTGAGGGTTGCCGAATACACACCGACTTCTGATATCGTAAAGTTTTCGACTCTCTGCGGCGCAAACTCAGAGTAGTTAACGGCTTCTGACCATGCGTGTAATAACGCCGGGACATTCTCGTCAACACTTTGCGACATGTTTACCAGATAATCAGGAATGTTCCGGGTGCCGACTTCCACGACCGCTGCAATGATACCCAAAGAGTAATAGTATTCCCGGCCACTGCCATGAATAAGGTTAGCTGGTGGCTTACCTCGGTGGATGCCGTAGCGACGCCCGGTTACTTTGTGGATTTCCTGATTCATGTTGGCACACAGGATATTAAGGTCGGTGCCTTCAATTTCCGATTCGTGATTGAATTTATGCGCGGGGAAAAACACATTGCCCTGGGAATGGTAATCCAGGGCAAGGGTAATATTGGTGTGATTCAGGACGAAGTCGCGAATAGCCTGAGTTTCCGGCTCAGAAAATGCCTCGGGCCCGGAATAGGTATTCAGCGACGTATCATTGCCGCGTTTAAAGCGAACACCGAAATTGCGGTTTAAATCTACCCCAAAGGTGCCATCACCGTTGTTACGGCGATTCTTTCGCCAAAACGAAAAATGCGTTCTGGAATACTCAAAGCCATCAGGATTCAGGCACGGCACCATATACAGTGTACTTTTACTAATGACGTCCCTGATTCTGGGATCCTGCTTATAGTTAGTTAGTACATGCTCGATAAATTTGATTGCCAGCTCGTTACCAATCCATTCCCTGGCGTGGATGGTGCCGGTATACAAAAGCGCTGGTTTATCATCAGCCTGTGCCACATCCAGTGACAATGCGGCCAGCATAATCGGTCTGCCCTCCCAGGTGGTTCCGATACTTTCCAGTCGGATAATACCCGGGTGTTCCGCGGCCATTTGTTCTAAAAACGCAATGGTTTGCGCGTAAGACGTATATTGTTTTTTCATGCTGTTTTACAGGCCTTTGGTATTACAACGTGGTTTTAAACCAATCCCAATGTTCGCTAATGGCTTCCAGCTTTTTGCGCTGAATATTTTTGACCGTTAGCAATTGCTCTACATCGCCATGTAATGCGTTGGATGTGCCTTCCACGCCGAGAGCGTCAATGATAACGTCGGTTAGTTTAGGACCAATGCCCTTTACACCGCTAAAAAAGGATTTTAGTTGTGTGTGTGACAAAACCTGAACTAACTCAATAACATCAGTATCATCTTCCGCTTCTTCGGCAACATCTTCAAGTCCAACGTCCTGATGTTCTAGATGTAAGTCTTCAAAACGTTGCAATTGAGAGCGCGGAACATAGTTGTCCTGGAAGTTCCAACGTTCACTCGGCCATTCTTCACCCAGTTGAAGCTCAACAGGCAATAAGGGGTAAAGCTCTTTGCTCATGGCTTCCAGCGCATCGGCAGAATCATAACTTGGAGTATATTCACCAAACGTGATATGACGCATAGTGCGTAACAGCGAAGAGCGAATTTTGCCCAGTTCTTCCCAGTTATACAGCGGTATATAAGGTTTGCGGAAGCGCTGGTTATCCAACGTCCACATGATGTATTGCCCAATCCAGTCCCGAATATACGGGAAAGCAGCGAATGCAGTGGCGCATTCCAGAATACGGAATTTGCCGTCTTCACCCAGTGCAATATCACACGCCCAGTACTCAGCATGGGCTGCTTTTGATGCGCGAACCGCGATATCCAGCGCTTCTTTAGGCACATTCTGATAATCCATCGAGCCACCCTGGCTGGTATTTGTCAGCCATTCACCTTCAGGTGGGCGTCGCCAGAAGGCACAAATCGGTTTATGGCCTACCAGCATGACGCGGATATCCGCAGTCATGGGGACAAACTCCTGCACGTAAATCGGGTAGTATTTTTTGGCAGTTAGCAGTGTTTTGGCTTCGTCCAGGCTATCGACCTTGTGAACAAAGTAGCCACCGTAGTTAGAAGGACCATAAGATTTCTTAATGATGCGAGGATATTCACAACGCTCAAGAAATGCCATTGCCTCATCTTTTTCATAAAAGATTTCAGTCTTTGGAATGGGCAAATCGTGTTTGGTACAGAAATGGGTGACGTTTTCTTTGGATTTGTTAGCAAACTGCGTATCCATAGAAGGAACGAAACGTACATTTGGTAATGCACGGGCAATTTCTCTGAACGTTTCATAGGCTGTGGCCGGTATATTGCCAACCAATACATCGATTTTCTTACGCTTTACTTCATTGATAAATCGCGCTTTATCGTTACCCCAATGATATGTCACGGTTTCGATTTTATCCGGCCAGCCTTTGAAATTGGATTTGTCAAAGAAACGGAGAACATGGTCCAGGTATAAAAAACCCAGCTTTGGTAATTGTTTATCAGGCATATTGCTTACTCAACATGGGTTCTAAAGTGTGCACGTTTTGTTTTACAGCACGTTGTTCAATGGCTTTACGTTCTATGAGGTCAACGATACGTGCGATTTTCGCACTGTTGAAATTCAGCCCCGCCGCTTCTTGCTCTGGTGTTGCAAATGCAGGGATACCGTTGACTTCAAGCACGACATATTCTTCGCGCTCCAAATCATAAATAATATCGACACCGGCTATTTCCAGCCCGGTTACGGCAGCGGCTTGCTTGGCGATGGCAACAAGTTCGTCATTGGGCTCTCGCATCATGATGCTGCCACCACTGGTAATATTGGTTTTCCAATCATCAGCAGGGGCTTTACGGCCGTAACAGCCAACGTAATGCCCATCGACGATGTCGATACGGTAGTCAGTCATGTCGTATTGAACAAAGCGCTCAGCGTAAAGATGCGGAATATTGGTCTGATCTAAAAACGGAATCAGCATGTCCAGGGAGCGCTCGTCCTCAACCTTTACGATACCCATGCCACCCCATCCGTCGGTTGGTTTGTAAACCAGTCGACCACCCCAATTACGGATTGTCTGCTTCAGGGATTGCTTGTTGAGCCGGTTGCACAACATGTAGTCTGTTGTGCGAACGCCAGCACGAGCTAACTTATGCGCAGTTTTAAGCTTGTCTTCTGATAAAGCGAATGCATCAAAATTGTTCAGGCATGGAACTGATTCATTGAGAACCTGATAAAGATAAACCTGATAGGGGGTTTGCTGACCTGCGTTATAAGAGAAAAAGGCATCCAACTCTTCCATAATGACATTATTACAGGTAATAACGCCGCCATGGGCAGTGGCATTTGCCAGATTGAGGTCGGTGATGGTATTAATACCACGTTCACGCAGCTGGTTAACGATTTTGTTCTGAATCGCTTCGCCACCGCTATTGCTGTACATCCACATTCCAACTGTATATTCAGTCACAGCTCTATACCTAATTTTAAGCAGATTGCTATTGTAAGACCTACCTGACAACACAACCTGCACATTAACTTTCAATGGCACTGTGAAGTACTCAACGAAGGTTGAATAGTTCACAATTCCAGCATTACTTCCAATTTAATACTTGCGAGACTTCAGGCGATTTAATGACCACCTCATCGAAAGCGGCGCATATTAGACGTTTTTAATATGACAATTTCAAGACTATTTTTTAATCAGCAGTAAATTGTCTTGAAATTGTCATATAAAAGGTATAAAAACGTCGCCGCTCCTTTGTATACCCCCTGTTATTAGTGGGCTACAGCGTAGTAAGGACAATTTTTATACTTTAGGATGAATTTATTACATGACTATGAATTACGCTGAGTTTGCTCAAATTATCAACATGAACTCTTACACTCGTAACAAAGCTGGGGTGGATGAAAATGCAACAGTCTTTAATCAATGGATGAGTCAGCTCGGCTATCAGATTGAAACCCATGAGCGTGAGATTATTGGCAATCATGTCCATTATCTGTCGGCAAAATCAGCAGGCCGGAAAGTATTGTTACTGGGTCATTTGGATACGGTGTTCCCCCCCGATACCTTTACAACGTTCAGTGAAGACGATGAATGGGTTTACGGGCCGGGCGTATGTGACATGAAAGGCGGCAATTACGTTGCCTTGCAAGCACTCAGGAACGTGAAGGCGAGTCAGGGTGAGATTTGCAATATTGATATGTTGTTGGTAAGCGATGAAGAAACCGGTAGCGACGACAGCAAAGCGTTAACCGCAGAACTCGTAAAAGACTATGATGCATGTCTGGTGTTTGAAGCTGCCGGTCCGGACAATAACGTCGTTATTGCACGTAAAGGGATTGCGACTTTTCAGATTGAGTTAACCGGTAAAGGCGCGCATGCTGGCAATCACTATACGGATGGCATCAATGCCAACCTGGCTGCAGCACACATGCTAATTGCACTGACTTCACTAACGGATCTGGAAAAAGGTTCTACGGTAAATGCAGGTAAAATGCAGGGCGGTATAGGTGCCAATACCATTTCTCCAAAAGCGAGTTTAACGGTAGAAGCGCGTTTTACACAGGCTGATGAACGCGATCGCTTATTGGCTGGCTTTGACGAAATCGTCAATAACCCAGCGGTAGAAGGTATTGTGGTTGAGGTCTCTGGTGGTTTGCAGCGGGATGTTATGCAGCCTTCATCGCAACAGCAGGACCTGATAACTGAAATAGAGTCATTGCTTGGTGAGCCGTTGAATCTGGAGCGTCGTGGCGGAGTCAGTGACGCCAATGTGGCGTCAGCAGCCGGTGTCCCCACGCTGGATGGATTCGGACCTTATGGTGATGGCGATCACACTATTCATGAGCGAGCCAGTAAGGCCAGTTTTACCCGTAGAATCAAAGAAGTGACTACCATTTTAACTGCGTTTAACGGGAAATAAGTTAAGCGGGTTTCAACAGGCCAGTCCCGACTCATTTATTCTCATTTTTCGATAACTGCTGACGGTGCCTCTGGCACCGGAAAGCCGTTACTTCATCTCTTTAGAACATCTGCTGGGAACTATCGACTCCCTCCAGGCGTCAGGTGATTTTTTGCCTGCCGGACACCTTGACGAACACCCAGATAAGCAATTTGGGGCAAAACAGGTACAACTCGCAAATTAAGTAGTATGCTTTTCTGAGGATATTACGGCAGAGATGCGGGTGCTATACAGGCCTGCTTATAACAACAGGGTGCGAAAAACGCACCGGACGAGGAAATATACAATGGAATTTATAAGGAAGTCGTCGATTGCATCGATAGTGTTGCTGGCACTAGTTGGATGTACATCACAAGACGCAAACGTTAACACCCAACCTGCAAAAGCCGTTGAGACATCAGAAAGTAAAGCGCTGGCTGACGATCCGTATCTTTGGTTGGAAGAGGTCGAGGGCGAACAGGCACTGGCGTGGGTGAAAGGGCAAAACAGCCGCACTTTGGCACAACTCCAGGCTGATCCAGTTTATGCTGATTTGGAAGCAAAAGCGCTTGATATTGTGAATGCGTCAGAGCGCATCCCCTACGGCAGTATTCGAAATGGCAAGGTGTACAATTTCTGGCAGGACGCGACCAATGTACGTGGCTTGTGGCGAAGAACCACACTTGAAAGTTACGGCACTGATCAACCCGAATGGGAAACCATTGTCGATTTTGATGCCTTTGCTAAAGCAGAAGGTAAAAACTGGGTGTACAAAGGTGCAGATTGTTACACCGCAAAAGACATCGCAAACTACAAGTGTTTAGTTAGTTTGTCTGATGGCGGTAAAGATGCCGTGACCGTGCGAGAGTTTGACCTGTCCTCCAAGCAGTTTCTGGATGATGGCTTCATGCTGCCGGAAGCGAAAGCCGGCACGGAGTGGATAGATTATAATACGTTGCTGGTAGCAACCGACTGGGGCGGTGATGGCTCTACGCTCACTGAATCCCGCTACCCATCGGTAGTAAAGCGTTGGACCCGCGGCACGCCTCTGGAAGAGGCTGAAACCCTGTTTTCTGCAAATAAAACCGATGTCGGCGCTTTCCCTTTTACTCTGGACAGGGACGATGGCACAAAGGTCGAGGGGGTCGTAGTCGCACCCACTTTCTTTACTCGTGATTACTACATTTTTTCCGGCTCAGATGTTGTTCAGCTTCCTTTGCCAGTGCAGTCCGATTTAGTCGGTTTGTATGAAGAGCAGCTATTCTTTACCGTAAAACAGGATTGGACCGTAACGGTAGATGGGGTGGACACCACCTATAATACCGGCAGCTTGTTAGCCATGCCTTTTGTCGTGAGCAGCGACATTACGCAGGCTACGTTGCCGGAAGTGGTGTTTGAGCCGAATGCGCGCCAGGCCATTGAAGGTGTTTCCATGACCAAGGGCCAAATCCTCATGACCCTGAGTGATAATGTGGTGGGTAAAGTTTTTGCCATTACCAAAGGCAACAACGGCTGGACATCAAAGCAGCTGGACCTGCCAGCAAACGGGACTCTGTCGGTGTCGTTTGCGGACCCCGATGAAGATACCGTGTTTGTTAATTATGAAGGGTTTTTAACGCCAGATTCTCTGATGAGCTATTCGGCCTCGACTGGCAAAGTGACTACGCTTAAAAGCCTGCCCAGCTGGTTCGATGCTGATGACCTGGTTGTTGAGCAAAAGCAGGTGGAATCCAAAGACGGCACTATGATCCCTTTCTTTGTGATTCATAAGAAAGGCATTAAACACGACGGAAAAACGCCTACATTGCTGTATGGTTACGGTGGCTTCCAAGTTTCTATGCGCCCCAACTACAGTGGTTTGCGCGGTAAACTTTGGCTGGAGCGTGGTGGTGCATTTGTGCTTGCCAATATTCGCGGAGGCGGTGAATTTGGACCCAAGTGGCACCAGGCCGGCCTGAAAACAAAACGCCAGGTTATCTACGATGACTTTATCGCTGTGGGCGAATGGCTGATTGACCACAAACTTACGTCGCCTGAGCATCTGGGCATACAAGGCGGATCAAACGGCGGCTTGTTGATGGGTGTAATGCTGACGCAGCGTCCTGATCTCTGGAATGCGGTAATTGTGCAGGTACCCCTGCTGGACATGCTGCGCTTCCATTTATTGCTAGCGGGCGCAAGCTGGGTGGGTGAATACGGCTCTCCCGACGTGCCTGAGGAGCGTGAATGGCTGGAAGCAATGTCGCCATACCACAATTTCGATGCCGGAACCGCGTACCCGGAGCCCTTCTTTGTGACGTCAACTAAAGATGACAGGGTGCATCCTGGCCATGCGCGTAAAATGGCCAAGCTGTTTGAAGCGTCAGGGAAGCCTTTCCTGTACTACGAAAACATTGATGGCGGACACTCCGCTGCCGCAAACCAGCAAGAAACAGCACGCCGGGTTGCGCTGGAATTTACCTACCTGACTGAAAAGTTAATGGCTAAATAAAGCGAGCTGAGACGCTGGAGCGCTAGCGTCTCAAACCAAGCCTGAGCGCAGGCATAAAAAAACGGCGCGTTAAGCGCCGTTAAAAGAGAAACACATGAAAACCAGGGAGTCGTAGATTATTCGTTATCGAATAATCGACTGCCTATTTCAATTTTAAGAGGCTTCTTCGCTTCCGGGATCACTCTTTCCAGATCAACGTGAAGTAAGCCGTTTTCCAGGTCGGCAGCAAGCACTTTTACATGGTCGCCCAACTGGAATTTGCGTTCAAAGTTGCGCTCAGAGATGCCTTTGTGCAGGAATTTACGCTCCTGAGCGTCTTTCGCATCGACGGTTTTGTTGCTGTTGATCACCAGGGTGTTGTCTTCCACCACAATGTTGATGTCATCTTTGCTAAAACCGGCGATAGCCATAGTAATTCGGTATTTGTCTTCAGCCAGCAACTCAATGTTGTAGGGCGGATAAGAACTTTGTTTTTCCGCGCGGCTGGCAGCATCAACTAATGATGCAAGGTGGTCAGAACCAATGAATGAACGGTAAAGTGGAGATAGATCRATAGTACGCATAGTCATATCCTTGTTTAAAGCAATATGTAAAAAGTTATGCCCCGAATTCGGCGGCGGTTGTATCGGCCTTACTGTTAAGCACCGATAATTCTTATATGTGACCGCCCAATGGCTTTTCAAGTAAAAAAGTGAAAATTTTTTTCGACCAGTGCACATTGAGTCACGAGTAATGCTAATTCACAGGCTCTGTGTATACCTGTTAAGCTAGGCTCAATAACGGTTCTAAGGTGACATTAAGAGAGCCGTTCGCTTTTTCACATTCCTCAAAATTAAATTAGAAAGAGACATTTATGGTTGCAGTAACTTCCCGTTCTTTACGCGTGCTTTGGCTGGGCGTAATGGTATTCGTAATATCCGCGTGTCAGTCAACAACCGCGCCTGTGTATGGCCCGCAGTTTGCTGATGTGGATGACAATGAAGACGGCTTTACAGCAGTTGTTGTGGCCTATGCACCAGAAATGGAGGGTATCTTAGGCCGCATTGAGGCAGACCCGAATGCCAGTATTACCTCAACGGTGACTTACAAAGGCGTGAAATACCGCTTAGGGCAATATCATGAGCAGCCAATTTTAGTGTTCGCCACCGGGATGAGCATTGCCAATGCGTCGATGACCATGCAAATGGCGCTGGATTATTTCCCGGTGAAACAAGTGGTGTATATGGGCATTGCGGGCGCAGTTAATCCGGCCTGGCAACCGGGTGATGTGATTGTGCCGGCGCGTTGGTACTATCACGATGAAAGTGTCTATGCCAATCCGGACCCGGTAAATCCTGGCCAGTCGGTGTTACCGGAATACTATGCGAAGTTCATGCAGGAACAGCCTGCACGCAAGGCCGCAGATCCACATTACCCGAACTACAAGCCATTTGCTTTTATTCACCCTGACGAAGTGTTGATCATTAAAGACGGGATGGATAAACCCCAGGATACGGCGTATTTCTCTGCCAGCGCCAGACTGCTGGACGCGGCGGAAAACGCAATGAATGCTATGCCTGCACAGATGATTCTGGAACAGCGCGAAGCCAAATTACACGTTGGCGGCAACGGTGTTACCGGTTCAGTCTTTTTAGATAACCGTGAATATCGCAAATGGACCCGCGAGGTATTCAACGCTGAGGTCACTGAAATGGAGTCAGCAGCAATTGGCCAGGTGTGTACCGTCAACGATGTCGACTGGGTGATCATTCGCGCAATCAGCGATCTGGCCGGTGGTCAGGAAGGCGTCAATGTTGAACATATTTACGACAAAGAAGTCTCTCGCGTCGGTGCTAACGTACTCTTTGCAGTGATGGATGAATTAGCCAAGGCCAATTAATGAATATTAGACAAAGACGGTTATCGTGCTGCATAAGCAACGGCGTCGTTGCCTTAATACTGATGACTGCGTTGTTAGTGCCAATAGGGGCGATAGCGGAATCGGAACAACATGCTGTTGCCCGGAAATACGCTGCGCTGGTGGGACGTCTTGCGCTTACTGAGTCGTTGTTCAGTGAAATGTCTCTGCGATGTGATGTTGATTTTGCATACACCACGCAACAATACTCCGCTATCGACTACCACCTCAGAATTCATACCGGCATGACGTTTAACCAATGGCAGGCGCAATTCGGTGATGCTGAACAGTCAAGCGCCATGGTTGAGCAGGTGATGAATGACACGCTTCGCGATATAGGTGAATGTAACCCGGAAGGCTTACAGCAGTGGTTTGCGGGCATGCAGCAAAACCTGGTTGGTCCTTCAGTCGATGAACTCACCTCACAGCCTTTGGTTTTTGGTTTGCGCGCTCGTTCAGTGAGCGAGCAGGAAGCCGTGGCATTCTTTCGATCTCAGGTGTTGGCTTACAAAACACTGAGTACTGCCGAAATTGTCGGACTGGCGCATGGTTTAAGCACTGGCGGTTATCATTACGCAAAAATGGTGTATGTGCCTAACATTCGGGTGGATCATCAAAAGGCGGTTGAGCTGTTCAAATTCGCTTACCAACAGGAAGCCAGTGCCGAGAATCTCTTCGCGCTGGCACAGGGTAAAGGCAGAGTGGATCGCGATGCGAGTGTGCCGCTGTATAAGCAAGCGGCCGAAGAAGGGTTATTTGAAGCCCAGCGCTGGTACGGTAACTATTTAGGGTGTCAGGGTAATAAACCCGATGCCCTGTTCTGGCTTCAACAAGCCAAAGACACCAACCCTGAGCAAGCTGAATTCATTGACGACTTCATTATCGAGATTAACGAATTGGGTGAGCCTACCAACTGCCTTGACGGCTGGGTTCACTAGGGGCTGTTGACCTTTGCTGTATGTTTTTGCAGCGAGTTGTGCGTCATTTAGGCAAGGCAGAGTCCACGTAGTGTAGTTGTTCTGCATAAGTGGGCGATAACGCAGCATAAATGATGCACACTAGCCGGTCACCGGACGCTGCCCTTCGGGTTCGTCATAGAAGCGTTTTACTCTTTGTCACAGGCCTTTGACGTAGAATGACTATGCCTGTAGGCCTGTTTCGCGATTAAAACGCTTCTATATAGAACAAAAATGATACAGCAAAGGTCAACAGCCCCTAATCCCAAAAGGAAAACACGATGTCAGACCGGTTTTATTCTTATCATGTGGCGAATGGGCACGGACTTCCTCACGACCCGTTTAAAGCCATCATAGCGCCGCGCCCAATTGGCTGGATAGCCTCTAAGAGCCTAAACGGTGTAGCAAACCTGGCGCCTTACAGTTTTTTCAATGCATTCAACAACGCACCGCCTATTATCGGCTTCGCCAGTGTGGGCTACAAAGACAGCGTGAAGAACATCGAGGAAACCGGCGAATTTTGCTGGAGTATGGCGACACAGCCGCTGGCAGAAGCC
Organism: Aestuariibacter sp.; assembly: GCA_017794925.1. Lineage (GTDB taxonomy): Bacteria > Pseudomonadota > Gammaproteobacteria > Enterobacterales > Alteromonadaceae > Alteromonas. Next base: position 1,104,044 of record CP051238.1, read on the forward strand.
ATGAATACTACCAGTAAGCCCGCCGCACCAGATGTCAGCGAGTTTGAATTAGCAGGACTTGAACAGGGTGCACCTCACCAGGTTAACGTGCCCTTCGTGGCGGCCAGTCCGGTGTCGATGGAATGCAAGTTAACGCAAATTGTGCAGCTTACTGATACCGCACAACAGCCGTTGGAAACCTGGGTTGTGTTTGGTCAGGTGGTTGCGGTGCATATTGCCCAAACACATTTAAAGGATGGCGCGTTTCAACTGGTAGAAGCACAGCCGATCATGCGTGCCGGCGGCCCGGGTGACTACTTTTCTATTAGCGCCGAAAATGGCTTTTTTATGGGGCGGCCGACGTAGCGTCTTTTTCCGCTTTGGGATTGGGAATACATAGCTGATCCCGCCCATTGCGTTTGGCTTTATACAACAATTCGTCCGCTTGATTGATTAAACTGGTGATGTCTGATTGTCCACTAGCCTGCACGGCGCCCATACTAAATGTTATGTTCAACGTGTGTGTGCCAATGTCAACGTCAGCCACCGCTTTGCGTAAACGTTCAAATAGCCCTTGTGCGGCAGCAATCTCGGTTGTTGGTAACACAAACAGCCACTCTTCACCGCCCCATCGGCCTACTGCGTCGTGCTGACGTATCAGCAATTTAGCGCGCTCAGCGAAGGTGGTAAGCACAATATCACCGGCGTCGTGGCCGTAGGTGTCATTCACAGATTTAAAGTGATCAATGTCGGCCAGCGCCAATACAAAGGGTTTGTTGGTTTGCAAAAACTCCTTGCGGACTTGCTCGGCATAATCCTGCACTGCCCGGCGGTTTAACACCTGGGTTAGGCCATCGGTATTGGCTAAATGTTCGAAACGTTTAGCGTCTTTGTATTTACGGATAAAGAGCAATACAACAATTGCCAAACACAGTAGCGAACATGCCAGTGCGAGCAGATAGATAACCTGTTGCTGCGACTGCTTTTCGACCTGCAGGCCTTGCAGCACGGATTGCTGGCGCGCTGATTCAAGGGCTTTAGCCTGTTCAATTAACTGAAAGCTAGCGTATTCCCGCGCCAATGCTCTGTTTCGCGACACCGTTACATTCAAAGACTGCGCCTGTTCGTAAAAAGCCGACGCTGCTTGCCAATCCTCTCGTTCGTTCGCCCGATTAGCATTGAGGGTTGCCAAATTGAGCTGGTCGGCGCTGGCAAGTTTGTCCAGTTGCAATGCATTGAGCCTGGTCATTGCTGATTGACGTTGAGGCAGCGAGCCGTGTTGCGCTTCGTATAGCCAGATTGTTGTTTGCAAAGTGACATTACCAGCTTGGTCGGCCAGGGCTTTTGCCTGCGCCAGAAGTTGTTTGGCAAGTTGAATCTGACTGTCTTCGATTGCTTGCTTAGCTAATACAAACGCAGCTCGAGCCCTGACCGTAAGCGTGGTTGTCAGTGGCTTGTCACTTTGTAATAACGCGATGACATCGGCTAGTTGTGTTTCATCTCGGGGTGTATGCCAAAGGTGGATGGCTGCCTGAACACTGATACTATCGATCTCATGAGACAGTAATGGTGTTAACAAATCACGCACCGACTGGAAAAAACCAATCCTAAAATGAATATCCGCAACCGCAACCTGGGTGTATGCCAATGCAGGGCCTTTCAATTGCGGCATGATGTCACTTGTGAGCAGGTGGGTAAGGGCCAACGCTTGTTTTACGTCATCGGTATGTAAAGCGTATTTGGCTAGCAACTGAAGGTAGAGTGCCAGTTGTGGGGCATTATCGTTAACCGAAATCTGCGCCAGCAAACGCTGTACGGAACTGACTGGCGGGGGCAACGTCACATCTTGCAAATACAAATATATACGTATGGCATCGAATTGCTGATTGGCGCTACTGTTTGTAGACGTCGCGCAAGCAGCATAAGCAACGTGTTCGCGTAGCGTGGGTAAATCGTGCTCAAATATCGCTGTTTGCAACGCGTCAGTTGAGAGCGTTTTAAGAGACTGACAGTTATCCTGAGCCTGCAGTACTGGACTCAGAGTTACCACAACAATGCAAAGTAGCGAAGCAATGATTGTTTTTACCGACACCCGGGATTCCCTCTTGAAATCACTATCTGATTGTTCTGATCACTCTGATAGTCGCCGTCGCCAGTTTTACTTCCAGTAAGAAAAGAAGTAATGCAAAAATCAACAGCAACATGGCTAGTATAAACAGGGTAATTACCAGTAAGTTTAGTTTGACTTGCCATAGTTCGCCTGCAAATAAACTCATGATTACGCTGCAAACCATAAATGCAGAGGCAGTACAAAAACCGATTGCCCAGTTAATTAATTTCACGCGACGCCACAGTAAAATGATTTCAGTCTTCAGTCGTCCGCTTTCCTGCTCTGAGGTAATAGTGACGATATCTTTTTCAGCAGAGCGCACCCGGTCGGTTATGCGTCCCAGTCGGCCCGACATCACATTTAGAAAGCCTGCTATACCGGCCAGCAGAAACACTGGAGCAACGGCAATTTCTATGAGAGTAGACAGTGAAGGAATGAGCGCTTCCATAGTAATTCGCTGGTGAATTTGGTTAAAGAATTGGACTGTATGTGCAGTGTACAGTGATTAAATAGTTAAATCAGTACCTTATAACTATTTGATGCAATATATTCAATATTCAGATAACTGAAATTAATAGATCAAATAAAAACAATTCTCATTTATATTTCCTTTACGTTTATTTGCATTTATACTTTGCGCGCAAAATCGGACACAAGGAACATACAATGACACATAAAAAACATCCTCAGGGGCTGGCACTGTCTCTGGGGGCAACATCGATTGCTGCAGCGTTAGCTATCGGAAGTTCTGCGGTTTATGCGCAGGAAAATGAACCCTGCGACAATACGTCTTCTGCAGAATGCGCTGCGCAAAATTCAGATGAAGCCATTGAACAGATTAAGATTCACGGTATTCGCCATTCTATCTACCGTGTGAATAAGTCTGGTGATCCTCGTCGTCTTGCTGACCTGGTTGATACCCCACAAACCATCAGCGTATTAACACAGGATCAAATTCAGGAATCAGGTAAAACTGATCTACAAGAAATTCTTGCCGCACAATCCGGTGTCACTCTGGGAACCGGTGAAAACGGCAACGCGTTTGGTGACCGCTATATCATCCGTGGTCATGAAGCACGCAGTGACGTGTTCGTTGATGGTCTGCGTGACCCGGGTATGACGACACGTGAGAGTTTTGCTACTGAGCGTGTTGAAATCACCAAAGGCCCAAGTTCAACGTTTGCGGGTCGTGGCTCATCCGGTGGCGCTGTAAACAGCATCACCAAAAAGGCATCAACGTCGTATAACTTTGGACGTGTTGATTTAAGTGCCGGCTCTGACGATTATTTTCGTTTGACCGCCGACTATAACGCAACCGTCACTGACAACGCTGCCTTGCGCATTAATGCGTTAACAGCTGAAGAGACCAAACCTGGCCGTGACCGTATTGAACGTGAGCGCGATGGATTACAATTGTCTGGCGTATATGAAGCGAGCGAAGCGCTATCATTTATTGCTGATTTCTATTACCTGGACGCCAAAGACCGTCCTGATCTGGGCAGTTACTTCGACCGCGAAGCGCGCCAGCCAATTCGTGACATTGTCGTTTATGCACAGGATGAAGACTTCCTGGAATCAGAAGTAAACACATTCACATTACGCACCAACTATTGGATCACTGATGAAGTGCGTCTTTACAATGCTACGCGTACGGGTAAAACCGAGAACGGTTATATTACTACCGGTGCCCGTGGTACAAGCCGCCACGAAACGGATCCTGTTGCACCGGGTGCTGCGACAATCACATTGAGCACACACCAGGGGTGGCAGGAAGTTGATTACTTCACCACGCAATTCAACCTGTTCGTGAATCCAGTTGTAATGGGCCAGACACATCAATTAGTGTTTGGTCTGGAATACACCGACGAGTCTGTTGATAACGGTGTTTATTCTCTTACCTACGGTAACGAAGGAAACTGTATGGTAAGTGGCCGTGGTGGTGTATCACAAGGTTACTGTGCTCTCGATGGTGATGGTAATGCAGTGTCGGATATCGGCGGCCTCATGAACCGCAGCTACACAAAAGGTAGCACTGATGCCTTGTTTGATATTGAGACAATCTCGGTATACATGATGGATACTGTCGCGGTAGCAGACAATGTTGACGTGTTCTTCGGTATTCGTCAGGACAGCTTTGACTATTCAAATGATACCAGCGGCCGTAGTGGTGACTTGTTGTATCAATTTTCAGATAGCATGTACAACGGCCACCTTGGCGTGGTGTATGAAGTCGCCGAAAATGGCAACTTGTACGCAACTTACAGTACGGCAACCAATATCAATGGTGGGGAGTCAGATCTGGGTGCTAACTGCGGTTATGGCGGACTTTGTGGTGACCCAACTCAGGCGGCAGAGGCGGATCCTGAAACTGTAGAAAACATTGAATTGGGTACCAAATGGATGGTATTCGACGAGCAGTTAATGGCAACCGCCGCTATTTTCCGTATGACCAAAGACGATGTCATGGAAAGCGTTGGTGACAGCTATTCTACGCTGGGTACGTTGAATACGGGCAAAAACCGTGTACAGGGTGCGGAATTTGGTTTGAGTGGTGACATTATTGAAGGATTGAGTGTGCAGGCGTCGGCCTCATTCATGAGTTCTGAAGTCCTTGAGTCATACTCTGATAGCAATGTTGGTCTGGTGCTCAGTAATTTTGCCGACCGTAGTTATTACGTTCAGCTTCGTTATCAGCCAAACGAAACATTTGCTTTTGGTGGTGATTACAGCTACCAAAGCGAGATGTACGGCGGTCAGCCTGATACAGCTGCAGGCTACAGTTCGGATACCGGTCAGTACAGTATCGTAGTGCCTTCATATTCAGTCGTAAACCTGTTTGCAAACTACTATGTGAACGAGAAACTGACTGTTCGAGTGAACATTGGCAATGCGTTTGATGAAGAATACTGGACCGCAGCTTACCGCTCAGGCTCGTTTATGTACTTAGGCGATGGACGTAACTTCCGCGCCACCATAAACTACGAGTTCTAAGCATACGGAGTAAAAGCGGCATGGTTGTTATTGAAAATATGTTGTCTGCTGAGGAAGTCGCCCTGTACAGACAGGTACTAAAAGAACTTCCCTGGCAGAACGGTAAGTCGACTGCGATGGGTATGGCTGCCAGTGTAAAACAAAACAACCAGGCCGATCCTGCCGATAAACGGGTACAACAACTCAGCAATGAAGTGTTGGCCCGCATTGGCAGTACACCAAAATTAGTGTCTGCGGCTCTGCCGCAGCGCATTTTCCCTCCGGTATTCAACCGCTACCAGCAAACTGAAACTTATGGCTTTCACGTAGATGCAGCGGTAATGCGTATACCCAATTCACCTGATGTATTGCGCAGTGATGTGTCCATGACTTTGTTTTTTAGTGAGCCGGAAGAATACGAAGGTGGGGAGTTAGTTATTGCCACTGAGTTCGGTGAGCAAAAAGTAAAATTACCTGCGGGGTCAGCGGTTGTCTATCCTTCCAGCAGTTTGCATAAAGTCACTGCGGTTACCAAAGGCGAGCGTCTGGCGGCAATCACCTGGATGCAAAGTATGGTGGCCGATATCAGCCTTCGCAAAACCCTGTTCGACCTTGATCAAACCATCCAAATGCTCATTGCAAAAGGCCAAACTGACCGCGAAGAGTTGGATAAACTTCACAACGTGTATCACAATCTGATTCGCCAGTTTGCTGCAGTTTAGCGTTTGTATCCCTGTTAGTTTTAAAGACGTAAACTGGCATTAACGAGAATATTCTTCGTTTACTGGTTTATTGTGGGTCCTTTCTATGCCAATAGCTGGCAAACATGGCACCAGACAGGTTATGCCAAATACTAAACAAGGCGCCCGGGAGTGCACTGGTAGCGGAAAAGTACTTGAGTGCCAATGCCACGCTTAACCCTGAGTTTTGCATCCCGACTTCAATAGCGACGGTGCGCGCAACTACGCTGTCATAGCCCAGTTTACGGGATGCCCAGTACCCGCAGGTCATGCCGATAAGGTTATGCAGCACAACCGCACAGACCACAGGCCATACCAAAGTGCTGAGGTTGTGATTGTTGAGCGCTACAACGATGGCAATGATCAGTAAAATCGCCATCATTGAAAAACGGGAAAACCAAGGGGTAAACCGCTTTAGCCGCGCCGAGAAAAAATGATTGAACAACATGCCGGCCAGTACCGGTAATACAATCACCTTCACCAGCATAGTGAGCATGGAGGCGATAGGAACATTGATGTCATGACCTAAGTAAAGCCATGTCAAAAGAGGCAGCATAACAACTGCCACCAGCGTTGAGAGCATTGTCATGCTGACCGACAACGCCACGTTGCCTTTGGCGAGGTAGGTCATTACATTTGATGCCGTACCGCCTGCTGTTGCTCCTACTAACATCATACCCGTCATCAGTTCTGTACTCAGTCCCAGAACAAGCGAAATAAGCCAGGCGGCAAGCGGCATGACCAAAAACTGAATAGCAATACCGATCACTACGATGTTGCGATAGGCCAGGACTCTGGCGAAATCCTGCCATTTCAATGTCAGCCCCATACCCAGCATGACCATAATCAGTAGTGGCACAATCCAGGGGTTCAACGGCGTAAACAGGTCCGGACAGAGGACGGCCAGTATACTGACCAAAACAGCCCACAGTGGAAACAGAAAAATCGCCATGGATATACCTACTATCAGATTGCGCCCATCGTCATCTTAACACCACAAAGCTAAGATAAATAACTGCTTAGGATTAATATAAGACTATGCGTTCTTTAATGCCCCGAAAGTGGCTTTGTATTCGCTGGGCGAGATCGACATGTATTTCTTAAAGTTGTAGCGCAAGGTAATAGCATTGTCGAAACCTGCACGTTCGGCAATACGTTCTAGGCCGAGCTGAGTGGTTTCCAGCAATGACTTGGCGACCTCCAGTTTTCGTGCCTGCAGCCATTCCAATGGCGTCATGTGATAATGCTTTTTGAAATGACGGTCGAAGGTGCGACGGGTCATGGTTGCTTTATTGGCAATATCATCAATGGTGAGCTCTGGTGACAAGTGCTTCACGGCCCAATCCAGTGCCTGGGATACTGAAGACTGGGTTTGTGGTAGTGGTTTCTCTACAAACTGAGATTGCCCTCCATTGCGGTGAGCTGGCAGTACAAGCCTGCGTGCAACTGTGTTTGCAATATGATAGCCGTAATCCTGTCGGACCACCTCGATACCCAAATCTAACCCTGCTGCGCTTCCCGCTGAACAGCCAATGACGCCATCGTAGTGATACAAAATATCTTCCTGATAGGAAATGTGTGGAAAACGCTGCCTGAACGTTTGGGCGTAGCGCCAGTGAGTCGTCGCTACACGTTCATTCAATAACCCCAGCTCCGCCAGTAAAAAGGCACCTGAACAAAAGCTGATAATGCGTCCACCCTGTTGATAATGCCGCAAAATAGATGATCTCATTTCTGGGTTAATGCTAGTCACTGACACCGGAAAACTGGGGATCACCAGCAGGTCACATTCCGGTAGCTCGGTTACCTGCTTACAGCTGAAACCTGTTTCACATAACCCGGGAAATGAAGATTTGCCAAAGCTAACGATGTCGGTTTGATACCAATCACTTATCTCGGGCCGGGGTAACGCAAATAGCTCTACTGCACTGGCAAGCTCGAACAGTGATACTTGTTCCGCAACTACAATAACGACTCTCATACATTTTCCCGTATATTCTTTATGTCTAAATGTTATCGGTAGTTGTCTATTTAGACAATGTTTCATTTGAAGTATTCGTAGCAGAATAGATTCATCAACTAACAAGGAGAGACCACTATGTATTCAACTGTTGTAAGACCCAGACCAGCTCCGTCCGATGAAGCACTCGTCCATTTTCAGCGTTTACTTACTTTTGAAACAGACTGCTGGGATGTGCACTACGCCATGAACAATGGCTTGCATGATTTTGTATTGCTCGATGTGCGGGGTATCGAGACCGCGAAGAAGGGATATATCGATGGCGCCGTGTTTTTACCCCATGCGAACATCAGTGAAGAGAGCCTAAAAACGTTTACAGATGATACGATTTTTGTGGTCTATTGTGCGGGGCCGCATTGCAATGCGACTGAAAAGGCCGCCATAAAACTGGCAAGATTAGGGCGGCCGGTTAAGAAAATGATAGGCGGTGTGACCGGTTGGCTGGACGAAGGGTTTACATTAAAAGCAGATGTCTGAGAAAACAATGAATGTTACGCCTGCAAGTCAGGCAGATTTACCCGACGTATTGTCGCTTATGTGCGATTTGGCTGAGTTTGAAGGATATCTGTCGGGCTTCGCTGTCACGCTGGATGTACTGGAGACTTTATACCTTGAAGAGAAGGCTTTTGGTATTCTGGTAGCGAAGCAATCGGATCCCGATTCTGCTGATAACGGAAAAGCCGCTGGCATACTGGTGTATTTTTTCCAGCCTTTCACTTACGACTTAACCCCTTGGTTAATTGTGAAAGAACTGTTTGTGTCTCAGGAGTTTCGCGGGCAGGGCGTCGGCCAGGCTTTGATGCTGGAGGCCAGAAATGTGTGCAAGGTGCGTGGCGGATCCAGGATGAAATGGGAAGTGCTAGCACAGAACGCGGCTGCGCAAGCGTTTTATAAACAGCTTGGTGCTACCGTAGAAGAGGACTGGCGCACCATGAGTTTACAAATAGTCAGCTAGTATAACGCGTATAATAGCTCGGCAATAAGCACAGAAAGCACAGAAAGCACAGAGAGTAATGATTGAATAATCGCTAAGCTGCAAGAGTCGTGTGACAGGTGCTCCCTTACGGCCTTATACAGCTAAGGGCCGCTCAGGATTAGATGCATACCGCTACTCGGTAGTGTCGCTAGTCAGCTTATAAATTTCGCTGCCGGCAGCTAAAAACGCCCCTACTCCATAGACTTCGGTTTTATCGGGCCATGCCTCACCGGGGGCGGCCCCAATAGGTTGTACGTAACCCAGCATGCCGGTGTCAGTAATGTGTGAAGTCATATTTTCCCAGCCTTTCTCTACAGCAGGTAAGTAGGTGGTACTGTCCAGATACCCGTTGTTGATGCCCCAGGCCAAACCGAAAGTAAAGAAGCCTGTGCCGGACGTTTCTGGCGTGGTGTACACGTCTCCTGCTTTTAAGCTCATAGGCCAGTAGCCGTCTTCAGACTGGAGCGTAACAAGTGATGCCGCCATTTCTGTATACAGGGTTTCAAAATAGGCTTTTTGTGGGCCGTCGGGCAACTCTTCCAGAATCAGAGCCAGACCAGCAAACACCCAGCCGTTGCCGCGTGACCAGAATATTTTGCGGCCGTGCTCTTTTACGCCAATGAAATGTTCATCGCGGTAAAAGAGGTGTTCTTCGGTGTCGTATAAATGGTTGGTCGTGGCAACGTATTCCGCAAACATGTAATCCCGGTATTGCTTATTTCCCGTGATATTGGCGAGTTTCGCCCACAGTGGCGGGGCCATGAATAATGCATCGCACCAGGTCCAGCGCTCAGTGTACTTGTAGTTGTTCAATCGCATCGGCTGCTGACTGGGGTTTTCCAGAATATGTGTGGTGCGTTTCAGGGTTTTAGCGAGCATGTGGGGCGACTGAAACTTGCCGTATAGGGAGAGGTAGAGCTGGCCGATAGCCTGGTCGTCAGCATGATATTCCGCTTTGGCTAAATCCCATTTATTTTCATCGGCCACGCCCAGTAAAAAATCATAGTAGCGTTCTGTCGGCGCGATATTCGCCCAACGTTCCATACCAATGTACATAGCGGCATAGGGCCAGCCATTGATAGGGTTATCCCAATCATGTTTGCGCCCGTAATCATCCCGGAAATGGGTGATTTGCCAGTCGGCCATGGTCGTTAACGTGGTTTGTAAGGTCGATTTATCAGGCAATGCGGCTTGGGTAAACAAAGCAGACATTCCCAGTGTAAACAGGAGTGGGCGAAGCAGTTTAGGCATAATGATTTCCTTATAATTATTAATTATTGTAGTGTGGCTTGCCAGCTCAGCACGCCAATGTGACTGGGCGCAACTTGCGCGCTTTCGGCATCATTGCCGTCTCGTTGTTCGACGCGTTGCAGCAGCAGCTCAGCCCTGCCGTGCTGTATCCACTGAGTCGGGTCAATACTCGGCTCCCAGGCACCGACATTTTGTGGATGCAATACGTGAGATTCCCAGTTTGCATCAATAATATTGTGCATGGTCAGGCCCATTACCTGCCCGCGCTGAAAATCATCCCGGTAAATTAAATGCAGCGACGTTACACCATTGTGCTGCCGGGGTAGCAGTACCGTTCGGGATATGGGCGGTCGTTTGGTGCCGTGGCCACTGAGTTCAAAATTCCGGGCCGCTTTGGGCGCTTTAATAATCTGCCAGGTGTTGGGTTGGGGAAGAGGGTATACCACCTGATAACGGGGAATTTCAGTGGGGGAATCAGCCCAATAGCTGGCAATAAAAGGGCGGCTGCTATTATCGCCCATGACAACCGGTGGATTCATTAACTTGTGTTTTTGAGGGATGGGGACAACAACATCGGACTTGGATTCGGTAATGGGCAGCGCATAGGGGGTGCCGTCGTATTGTTGCCATGTGTCACCCTGATCAAAGGAACGGGCATAGGCGAGGTCGTGATTACTGGCTACGTCCGGTGTTTCCCGCCAAATCCAGGCCAGGTGAAGTACGCCATTGATATCGACCGACATATCCCAGTAGGCGCTGCGCTTACCTTCACCATCCAGTACTGAGCTGTGCAGGCGTTTCCACGTGTGGGTTTGAGTTGAAAACCGATTGAGCACTAAATTTCCTCGACCTGAACCACCATCCCGATAGGCAAATAACACATCGCCGGAAGACAAAGCATAAAATTGCGGATAGGTAACACTTTTCTCTCCTGCTTCGCTTGGCGACCTTGGTTTGCCTAACATTGGCTTTCGTTCCAGAGTCAGACTACCAGGCGCAACAGAGCGTGCATAATTTAGCGGAGAGTTATGGTGATCCCAGGCAATATGAATGAAGCCTTCGCTATCGACCACTAGGCTAATGTGATTGTGGGCATCGTCTACATTGCCGGTAAAAGGCGTGGCCTGAGTTTGCCAGGTTTTGGAAGCGGTTGGACGTTTGGCAAGCACCAGGTGCCGATTCGCATTGTAGTAGGCGGCATATTGGAATTGCCCATGGGTGAAAAGGGTCTGTTTGACGCCAGCTAATACATTCACTGAACTGCCAGCGAACGCGTCATCAGCGATCAGGGAGTAGCGACTATTAGCGTCTGCAGACAGCGGGTAACCACCGCCACCACAGCTCATCAGTGAGAACAAACTTATCAACAGGACAATCGTGCGCATATACCGAACTCATTAATAATTTGTATGACGAATTAACATACCTGAGAGAAAAAGGTAATGCCTTTTTTTGTTATCTGCGTGTTGTTCTTTTATTGAAACTCACCCGTTAACCCGGCATTAACCGGTGATTTTGTATTCTGTGTTCACAGTGAATAACAGGTATGGGTATGAGGCATACATTTCTAGCCGTTTCTTTGATGTTGGTGCTTTCCGGCTGCACTAGTCAGTATACCGGTGACTACAGCGAAATCGCTAAGCTCTCAACGGGGAAAGACGTGAACTGGCAGGCAATGCCAGCCGAGGCCGACTCAGTTACGTCGCTAACCGAACTCGTGAGTGTGCCCGGGTTATCTGCGCTGATTGACGAGGCGTTAAGCGGCAATCCGGGCTTGCAGCAACAGCTAATTAGCTTAAAAACCGCTAAGGCGCAAAAGCGCGTTGCCAACGCATCGCGTCTGCCAGGTGTCAGTGCGGGCTTGAATGGTACGCGCCAACAAGACAGTGACGACAGCTATACCGCGAGTCTTACTGTAAGTTGGGAAGCGGATATCTGGAATAAGCTGGGCGATCAGGTATCTGCCGCGCAGTGGTCAGTGGCTGCCAGCGAAGCGGAGCTTACCTCGGTGACCAATACCTTGGTTGCTGAAGTGTTGCGAGGTTATCTGGAAGTCGCTTATTACCAGCAGCTTATCGATAATGAGCAGGCGCGTCTGACACTGCTGAAAAACAATCAGGAGGTTATCCTCAAGCGTTATCGCACCGGACTGGGCGCGCTGGAAGATCTCGACAACGCCCGTACATCGTCGGCAACCAGCGAAGCCAACATTGCGGCGTATAAAGAAAACCTCGCGCAATCACTGCGCGCTTTGGCGGTATTACTTGGTCGTACTGACATGTCGGTGACTGATCTGCCGGTTGCTGCCACCTATCCGGAGGTACTTTTGCCTCTGACAAGTCTGCCTGAACAGGACCTGGCGAGACGCCCGGACTTAATGGCGGCCTACGCCAATATTCAGTCTCAGGAATTCAGTACCCGAGTGGCTTACAAGTCGCTGCTACCTTCAATTAGTTTGAGTGCCGCCCTTTCCGATGCCGGTACTTCGCCCTCACAGGCGTTGTTTACTAATCCACTCTGGCAATTACTTGGTCAGTTAACAGCGCCGCTTTTTCAGGGCGGAGAATTACGCGCAAATATCGACATTCAGGAACTGGCTGTGGAAAACAGCTGGTGGGGATACCAGAGCACGTTGCTTACCGCAGTAAAAGAAGTACAGGACGGCATCGGGCAGGAGAAAAGCCTGGCCAGCCAGTATCAGGCCACAAGTGTCGCGCTGGCGAATGCCAAGCGCAGTAGTGACACCTACACAAAACAATACCGTCAGGGGTTAGTCGACATTTTGGATTTACTGTCGGTATACCAGCAAACCTACGACCTGCAAGCGCAGTTGTTGCAGCTGCAATTTAATCAATTATCGAATCGAATCAGTTTAGGCCTGGCACTGGGCCTGGGAGTATCAGCATGACTTCAACAGCAAAACGCGTCATCGGCACAGCAGGGGCGCTGGTAGTATTGGTACTGGTTACCATTAGTGTATTTGGTCAGTCTGGTCATGCAGGTCCGCCGGGAGGCCCCCAAGGAGCAGCGGCTAAACCCCAAGGGAGTCCCGCCGCTGAAGCAAGTACATCAGATGCAAAGGTTCCGCCACTTGCCAGCCCTCAGAATCAGGAGACCAGCTTACCCGCGATAGGCGTTTTGGATGTTGCTGCTGGTACATATCAGGCCAAGGTGAATGGCTATGGTGAAGTGACCGCTAAACACGTGTTGTCGCTGACTGCGCAAGTAAGCGGCGAAGTTACGCGTTTGTCGCCGCATTTTGAAACTGGCGTGGTATTTCGCAAAGGCGAAGTCATGGCTTACCTGAATGACACGGCTTATCAGCAGGCCGCGGCGACTGCCAGAGCCGCCGTTGAAGCGGCAACCGTCGCGCTGGAAGAAGAACGACTGCAAGGCATCCAGGCAAAAGATAACTGGGAACGCTCCGGATTAGACGGCGAACCTGAATCGCCCCTGGTACTCAGAGAGCCCTATTTGCATGCTGCCCAGGCCAATCTGGACGAGGCCAAAGCCCAATTGAAAACCGCAGAGCGTGAACTTGCCCTGACGCAAATCGTGGCGCCTTTTGATGCCGTTGTGGTTACCCGTGATATCCAGCCCGGTAGCTTTGTTCAATCGGGTACCAGCATTGCGCAGCTATATTCAGCCTCAGAGGCCGAGATTGCTATTCCGCTGTCGGCCAGCCAGTGGCAAAACCTGCCAACCACGTCTTCGTTGGATGACCAGTCATGGCCGGTTGTCATTGAGGATATGGATGGGCTGAATCAATGGCACGGCACGGTAAGACGTATCGAACAGCACCTGGATACCAGTTCACGACAGCGTTCGCTGATTGTTGAGGTGCAACAGCCCCTCGCCGGAGATTCTCCGTTGTATTTTGGCACTTATGTCACCGCGCATGTAGCCGGAAAAATCTATGATTCACTGTGGGAAATCCCCGCCAGTGCCATCTCGCAAAAGCAGGAAGTGTGGTATCTGGACGCTGGCGACAAGCTGAATAAATTTACTCCTAATGTGAAGTTTCAGGCCGACGGCAAAGCTTACATAGCGCCTATCGCAGGCGTAACCGAAGCGCGCATTGTGGCCCGCCCGCTAAACAGTTATTTGGTGGGCACCCGTGTGAGTCCGCAAAGCACCGGAGGTAACTCATGAGTACGCAACACAGAGGGATTATTGCCTGGTTTGCCAACAACAGTGTGGCGGCCAACTTGTTAATGATGGCCGTGATTGTGGCGGGTGTGCTGTCGGTTAACGAATTGCGTAAAGAAGCCTTCCCCAGCATGGAACCTCGGTTTGTTACCGTCTCCATGACCTACGACAGTGGTGATGCGAAACAAGCGGAAGAAGGGATTGCGATTAAAATTGAAAACGCGCTGGAGTCTGTGCCGGGCATCAAGCGTATTACGTCTACCTCCTCGGCCAGCGGCAGCTCGGTGCAAGTCGAAAAACAGACCGATTATGACCTGGAAACGCTGATGACTGATGTCAAAAACAAGGTCGATGCGATCTTTAACTTCCCGTCAGACGCGGAAAAGGCGGTGATTTCCAAGGGGCGTCGTCAGGAGCACGTGATATGGGTGCAACTTTACGGCGATACCAATACCGCCACCTTACAGCAATTAGGTGAGCAGCTGGAACGAGAGCTGTTGGCCCGGGATGGCATTAGCCAGGTATCTCCCAGTTCCTACGTTGACCACATGATGTCGATTGAAATCGATGAAGCCAAACTGCAAGCCTATGGCCTGACTATTGACGATGTATCCAGTGCTATAAACGCTGAATCTGCAACGGCGCTCACCACCAGTTTGCGTAACAAAGAAAAAGTCATTCGTTTGAAAGCTTCTGAGCAGGCCTACTATAAAGCTGACTTTGCCAGCATTCCTTTGTTAGCGAACGCCAATGGCACTTATCTGACCGTGGGCGATGTCACCAATATCTCCGACATGTTTGCCGACGATGCCTATGCCTTGTCTCGCTACAACGGCGTGAACGGCTATGGCATTCAGGTGATCATGGACGAATACGGCGATGTGCAGAACATTGTTGAGCAAGCCAATCAGTTGGTAACCGAGTGGCACGAGCGCGGTATTTTGCCCGACGGCGTTGAGCTGGAAACCTGGTACGACCGCAGTACCCTGATCACCGAACGTCTGGATCTGCTTACTAAAAACGCATTAACCGGTATTGCCATGGTGTTTGTGGTACTGGCGTTGTTTTTAAACCTGCGCGTGGCGTTTTGGGTCGCCGCGGGTTTGCCATTCATCCTGTTCGGCACCCTGTTCTTCATGACCGGCAACTTTGCTGCGCTCACCATTAATGAAATGACCACCTTTGGCTTTATTATGGCGCTGGGGATCGTGGTGGATGACGCCGTAGTGGTGGGTGAGTCCGTCTATGACACCCGCAAACGCGAAGGTGATAGCCTGAACAGTACCATCCGGGGTACACACAAAGTTGCGGTACCAACCCTGTTTGGCGTGTTTACCACGGTAGCGGCATTCGCGGCGCTTTCTAACATCTCTGGTGGATTAGGAAACCTGTACGCGCAGTTCGGCATGGTGGTGACCATTTGTTTGTTGTTGTCGGTGGTGGAGTCCAAACTGATTCTGCCTGCTCACCTGGCGCATTTACCTACCCATAAAAAACCGACCCATGCATTGGCTCGTGGCTGGGCTAAGATTCAGGACGGTGCCGACGCGGGGTTACAGTGGTTTAGCCAACGGGTGTATATGCCAGTACTGAAGTATGCATTGCAGTTCCGTTATGCCGTGATTCTGTTGTTTGTTGCGGTGTTTATTGCCGTGATTGGCATGCCAATGAATGGCACGGTACGCGTGGGATTTTTCCCCAGCATGCCAGGTGATACCGTTGAAGCCAGCATGACACTGCAAAGTGACGCCAGCTTTGGTCAAACCGAGCGCAATATGCAGTGGTTGGAAGCGACGCTTAATCAGGCGGATGCGCAGTTAATGTCGCAAAACGATGCCGACGGTTCAGGTATTAAAAGCTTGCAGGTAATGGCATCAGGCGATCAAAGTGGGTCTATCGTCGTGGAATTGGCGAAAGAAAAGCCCTATTCACTGGATGACCTAGCCCGTACCTGGCGTGAGCTGGCGGGTACCCCCGAAGGTGTGAAGCAACTTAAAATTCAATCGCGCCGGGAAATGGTAGATGCCTTCAAAGTAGAGCTGAAAAGCGTAAGCGACGAAACCCTGCTGATTGCAGAAGAAGCCTTTCGCGAGGCGTTGGATAGCATGGACGGGGTGACCAGTGTGGAGTCTTCCCTTACACCGGGCGAAGCCATGATGCGCTTTGAGCTTACGCCTCAGGGCCGGGCATTGGGCATGGATACTGCCAGTCTGTCGAAGCAGCTGTTACAAGCCTTTGGGGGTGACATCGTGCAGCGCTATCTGCGCAATAAAAACGAAGTGAAGGTGCGTGTACGCTACCCAGAGGAAAGCCGCAGCAACGCGACTGACATCCTCAATGCCCGCGTGCGTTTAACCGATGGCACAGTCGTTCCGTTAAGTGTGATTGCGAATATTATTCAGGACAGCCAGCAACAACAAATCACTCGCATCGATGGTTTGCGAGCACTGACGGTGTCTGCATCTGTTGATGCCGATGTGATCACCGCTACCGAGTTGGTGCAAACACTGAATCAGTCACTGGTCCCTCAGTTAACCCGTCAGCATGCTGATTTGTCGGTACATTTTGCCGGTGAAGCCGAGCAGCAGGAAGAAACGACCTCTTCAATGAAGACCCTCACGGTGATGGCATTAATTGCAATCTATGCGTTACTGGCTATTCCGTTGAAGTCGTACATTCAGCCGTTGATCATCATGTCCGCGATCCCATTTGGCATTGTGGGTGCGATACTGGGCCACTGGAGTAACGGTCTGATGATGAGCATTTTGTCGTTGAACGGAATTCTGGCATTGAGCGGTGTGGTGGTGAATGACTCCCTGCTGCTAGTGTCTCGCTATAATGAAATACGTCGCGCCGGTGGAGAAGTATTCGACGCTATTCAGCAAGCCTGTCAGGGGCGATTACGTGCCATATTGCTGACGTCGTTTACCACGTTTGCCGGGTTGTATCCGATTCTGGGTGAAACCTCAAAACAGGCGCAGTTCCTGATCCCTGCTGCGGTGTCGTTAGGTTATGGTATTCTTTTTGCCACATTTATAACGCTGTTGCTTATTCCGGCGCTGATTCTGATTAACGAAGACGCCCGCCGGGGAGTAAAAAAGCTGCTGTCTGCAGTGTCAGGCAGGGCACAAGGGTCAACACATCATGATCAAACTGCTGCTGGTTGAAGACGATCTGGACCTGGCCGGTAATGTAATGGATTACCTGGAGCTGGAAGACATCGTGTGCGATCACGCCAGTAATGGCGTGGCCGCCCTGCAGTTCTTGGAAGAAAACCGTTATCAGGTGGTTGTACTGGATATTAATCTGCCGCGACTGGATGGACTACAGGTCTGTGCCCGGGCCAGAGAGCAAGGGAACGATACGCCCATCATTATGCTGACTGCACGGGACCAGCTGCAGGATAAAATCACCGGCTTTGAACAAGGTGCCGATGACTACCTGGTCAAACCCTTCGCCATGGAAGAGTTGGTTATGCGGTTGAAAGCCCTGGCAAAACGCCGCAGCGCGCAAAACAAACAGCTTACTGTGTACGGTTTAGTGATGGACTTATCCGGTAAGTCGGTGAGCTACAATGGCGTGGTTTTACACTGTTCACCCACTGGTTTTAAGCTGTTAGAGCACTTGATGCGTGCCAGTCCAAACCCGATTGACCGTGACGAGCTGGTTGAGCTGGTGTGGGGCGAAGAAAGCCCCGACAGCAACAGCCTGAAAGTCCACATGCACAAGCTACGTAAAGTGTTAAGCTCTGCCAGTGTGCCGATGGAAATTAATTTTAAAACCCAGGTTGGGTTCAGCCTGTCGCCGGTTCAGGAGTCGTAATATGGCCGCCATGAATATAAGTTTGCGCCGTTATGTGTTTATGTCGCTGTTTGTGCTGGCCAGTGTGGTGATTGCGGCGTTTTCCTGGATGTCGGCCAATCAGTTTCTGGCGGGTATGGACGGCATGATGCGAGGCACTATGATCGACATTGCCCGTCGTACGCCGGTAGTCCAAGGCGCACCCGTGTCGGTGCTAAGCTATACCATAGCAGCCGACTGGCAGGACTTGCCCGACACCATTCAGCAGCAGTTTAACCCCAAAAAACTCAAACCATTTCGATTGTATAAACACGTTGAACGCAACTCTATTTTTCAGCGACCTACCGTGGCTGAATTTGTACTGATGGCAAAGTTCGACAACGCCAGGCCCGTCTACGTAACCCAGATGTTTAAACCCCGGGATGGCGACGACGAGCCCCCTTTTCACATGACCCGGGAAGCCTGGATCATGATCATTGGCATTGTGACTTTGTTGATGTTTAGCTTGCTGGTGGTATTAATGCAAAAGTCGGTGTCCCGCCCGGTTGAAAAACTGCGAGAGTGGGCAGCGAGCCTGAAAAATGCGCCACTCCCTACGGCCCCACCAACGTTTAAATACGCCGAGTTGAACTCGTTAGCAGCGCTGATATATCAGGCGATGCAGTCGGTGCACGACAGTCTTAAGCGCGAACAGAATTTCGTACGCCATGCCAGTCATGAACTGCGCACCCCTATTGCTGTCATTCGTAGCAGTACAGAACTAATAAATCGCGTACGCCGCGATGCGCCCGAAGACAAGCTCAGCAAACCGCTGAAACGCATCGAGCATGCCTCTCACACAATGCAAGACGTAACAGAAACGCTGTTATGGTTGGACCGGCAAGACAATTCATCGCTGTCGACATCGCCGGTAGCGCTGCACAGTCTGGTGACCACTATCAGCGATGAACTCGCGTATCTGTTGCAAGGCAAAGAGGTAAGCGTTGCTGTTGAGACCAATGAGTACACCCTTGAAGCCAGCCCGATTGCAGTGCGAATTGTGTTAGGTAACCTCATTCGCAACGCGTTTCAGCACACACAGGTTGGCTCGGTAACTATTAATCAAACTGGTGCTGGGGTTGAAATTACTAACCAAAATACCGACGAACCTGATACTCAGGAAACGCAAGCATCGCTGGGATTTGGGCTGGGTTTACAAATGGTAAGCCAACTAACGGCCGCAATGGGCTGGCAATACGAGTACAGTAAGCGGGATAATGGCATCCATTGTGTGCAAATAACATTTGAGAGTAACTAATGGCCACTGCAGCAGCCGTACATATTCTGGTAAAAACCGAACAACAGGCACTGGATATTTTAAAGCAACTGAAACAGGGTAAAAACTTTGCCGCGTTGGCAAAGAAGTACTCCGTGTGCCCGTCGGGTAAGCGCGGCGGTGATCTGGGCGAGTTTCGTCGCGGGCAAATGGTTAAGCAGTTCGACGACGTGGTGTTCAAAAAAGAAGTGCTGAAAATTCACGGCCCGGTAAAAACCAAATTTGGCTATCACTTAATTAAAACCCTTTACCGAAATGGTTGATTACAAGGCAAAATAATACTATTGGGTGTGCTGATTGTATCAACCTGTTACTGTTTGAATATTGACTGCGAGCACAGTCCCCCAACTTATTAGTCCTATTAGAATAGCAATGAGTACAGCTGCAGACCCCAGGTCTTTAGCAAGTCCGGAAAGTGGGTGTAGTTCAGTACCTACCCTGTCAATGGTCGCTTCAATAGCTGTATTGATAATTTCTGCGAACAGGATAAATAAGATCGACACCAGCAAGACGGCTTTCTCGGGCAAGGAGATGCCCCAATAAAAAAGGATGGCCAGTGACAACAGCAAAAGCAATATCTCCTGACGAAATGCCGATTCATTTATAGTAAGCCAGTTAATTGCACGAATGGAGTTGCCCATAGCTAGCACGATACGTTTTAAACCAGAAGGTTTATTCGAGGTGTCGAAATGGGTTTCTTTGTTTATTGGCATGTGGAAAATATATCCAGTTCTTGTTGGTATGTTGTGCTGTTCACAGACGCTAAGCCCAGCAATGTGTCGTATAAGTTGTCATGTGAAAACGCATTGTTGGATAGTGCCGATACACACTGACGGTAGCGGCTATCTGTTAATGCACGGCTCCAGTAAATCATAGGCACCATTTTTTGTTCTTCCGGCGCAATATGATATGGGAAACCATGCAAATAGAGGCCCTTTTCGCCTAGCGATTCACCATGGTCGGAAATATAAAGCATGGAAGATTCCGGAATGTCCTTAAGAAGTCGAATGATGCCAGCTAGAATAAAATCCGTATAAAAAATGGTATTGTCATAAGTGTTAGTAAGTTGCATAAGATCACAGTTTTGTATATCACTACGCGGGCAATCGGGCAAAAACTCGCGATAGGCCTGAGGGTATCTCTTAAAATAGGTAGGGCCATGTGACCCAATAGTATGAAGGACAATTAAGCGGTTTTCTCTATTCGATTCCTTGGCTAAGGCAGTTGCCAGTTGCTTCAGGAGTATTTCATCCTGACAGTATCTCCCGTCACAATATTGAGGATCCCTTGATGGGTCGTGAGGTACGTTTGGAATGCGTTTGCAAACGCCTTTGCAACTGCTGTTATTGTCGATCCATTCAACGTGATAACCCGCTCTATGTATAATATCCAGGACGTTGTCCTGACTGGCGGCAACTCTGTTATTGTATTTTTCCCGACTCAGATTTGAAAACATGCAGGGTACGGATATTGCTGTAGCAGTGCCGCATGAAGTCACATCCCGGAAACTAATAACATCCAGCGCTTCCAGCCTGGGATTGGTGTTTCGGGCATAGCCATTCAAGCTGAATTTGTCCGCTCTGGCCGTCTCGCCGACCACAACAACCAAGGTTTTAGGTGCGACTAGTGCTGGTTCATCAATTGAAGGGTTGCTATCTAAAATTCGGTAGGGCAAAGGGGGGTATAAATAGTTATCCCTTAGGAATTTGTAGCCAGAGTCATAGAAAGCCAAAGGCAAAACATATTTTATTAGCGTTTTGTTGTTCCTACCTACAGCGGCATAGTCCTTATACAAAAATGCCGCAATGAGGGCAATGGCAAGTATTGCTAATAAGTTGATCTTTAAAAGCGATTTTAGATTTGTGGTAAACGCCCCTTTTATTTGCTGACTAAACAAAGCTAATACGGGTAAAAGTCCAAGTCCCACGAAGAACACGAGCAAGCTGACATTGAGATAAGACAGTGCTTCTCCTGAATCTGTCTCGACGACGTTTTGTATCATGCTGGTATCAAATAAGACGCCATAAACTAATGTTCCGTAAAGCAGAAATGAAGACACTAAAATGTGTATGGCAAGTACTGCTTTGGTAAAAAATAAAGCGCCTGACAAAGTGAAAAATACTATTAGTAACGCACACAGAAAAATGGGAACGGAAAAGAAGAACAACCATTCGTGTAAGGTTGAAGGTGTCGTAGCCAAAAACACTGCTTTTAAAAATGGGAAATTCACAACAACAGTAAAGAATAAACTGGTAACAACTAACAACTGTGAGTTGGTCAGACACGATTTCTTCGGTGAATCAGCGAACACAACAACCTCGCACATAAAACGCTATGTGGGAATGCTAGGCAGTGTTGCTGAGGAAATGCTGAGGGTTTACTTAGATTTAACAAGTAGAATAATAAGTTACTATTATACAAGCGCTTAAAACTTAAAATTTTTCATTTTTTCAGAGAAATTCAGCTCAATTGTTAAAAACTGGATTTCGCTGTCAATAAAAACTCAACATTGTTTACATTCTCATGGTTTAACATAGGAAAGGATAAATCGAGGTGAATGACCTTGGATTCAGAAGCCTGGCGTGAATACAAGCGAGCGCCAATACCCACACCGGAAAGCCACTGTGTTGATTGTGAGCCGAAGTCTTCTGTGCCGAAGGCTTTGCCCACATCGACAAAAGCGGCAGCGCCCAATTCGAAAAAGCGATAAATATTAATATTGGGGTAGTAGCGCACTTCGCCGGTTAAGGAGATCGTAAAGTTGCCACGCTGAAACTCCAACGGGTAACCCCGAACACCATTATTGGACGACAAAAAGATATAAATTGAGACATCCGTAACAAAGATTATTACTGGAGTGTAGGCAGGGATTCTGACGATTTACTTAAGTTCAGCTTAATCGTTTTGCTAAGTATCAAACCTCATGATTTTATGTGGAATTATCATGCTGATGCTATGTACAAATTTGCTGTGTTGTTACGTGTGAACTATTTTTTTCTCTTCAGACAAACTTAAGAATTTAAAGCTAAAATCAAGGTACGTTAAATACATAAAAACACACTATGCGAATTTTACTGATTGAGGATTCGGATGCGCTAAGGAAAAGCCTGACTGTGGGATTGCATAAATTGGGATACGCGATTGACAGTGCTGCAACAGGAACTGAAGGCCTGAATATGGCGCTTATGGGTGAGTACGATATTTTGATACTCGATCTTATGCTGCCATTGCTCGATGGTATGGAAATACTGAAAGTTATCAGAAAACAAAATTCTGAAATGCGTGTGTTAATTCTATCTGCCAAGTCTGAACCTGAAGATAAAGTCAGTGGGATTCTTGCTGGTGCAGATGATTACCTGGCAAAGCCTTTTTCATTTGATGAACTGACAGTCAGATTGATTAACCTGATGCGCAGAGGAAAACTGCTTTACCGGAATGATGAAATCGTTGTAAACGATTTCTCTCTTGATTTGAACAGTAAGGTAATGCGTTACAAGGGAATGGAGCTGGAGCTCACTCCCAACGAATTTAAAATTATAGAGTGTATTTTTATAAATAAAGCGAGGGTTATCACTCCCGAACGTCTAAGTGAGTCTATTGCGGGCAACTACGATAGCATTTCCAAAAACGCGATCGAGGTTCACCTTTCCTGTGTACGTCGAAAAGTCAGGGAGTTAGGAGGAGAGTTGCCCGTTAAAAATAAACGTGGATTTGGCTACATTGTGACAGAAGACTCATGACCTCCATATACAGATCACTGACCAGGCGCTTGTCTTTGGCGATATCAGCCTTGGTGATCCTGGTATTAATTGTTGCAGACCTTGCCGTTGACGGGTGGATCGAAGAACAATTCGACAAGTCAATGTTGGAAAAAATTGGGTTACTGGAAACTTTAGTCAAAGAGGATTCTAGTGGCGTTGAGTTTGATTTTGCGGGCGAATTTATGCCTGAATTTGAAGGAACCGGTGACCCCGAATATTTTCAGCTGTGGTACAACGGAGAGATTTTCGAAAAGTCGGATACTCTGGGTATGGTAACCGAAGACTCTCTTCAATTTGTCTCGCTTCCACTCGATACATTTCATCTGGAAGATCAAACTCTTCCGGATGGTAGGATGGGCAGGATTGGTTACATTCGCTTTGTTCCGCAAATAGATTCTGGAAAACGCGCCGATTTCTACAAGAAAAACGGAGATACCCCACGAGGAACAATGACCCTGGCATATGCAGTTTCAAGTGAGGACTTGCATTATACACTCTGGCTAATCGACGGGTCTTTCATTTTGGCACTCATTCTCGTGCCTTTAGTCATAAGATTTACCGTAAAAAACACAGTCACTTATGCACTTCATCCGCTAACTGAGCTGAATGCAAATATAAGTACACTGAGTTTGGGCAGTGAAAACCTCACGTTAACGCTTGAAGAGCCGGTTGAGGAGTTACTACCCATTGTGAATGGTATAAATCGCTTTATTGCTGAAAATTCCAGGTTGTATGAACAGCAAAAGCGGTTGACGTCTGACATTGCGCATGAACTCAAAACGCCTATTACGGAACTAACTGCGTTGTCTGAAATAGCGATGCGATTTCCAGAGGAAGCATCGTTGGAAGAATCTTTTAAACCCGAGGTACTTTCCATTGCGCAACGAATGAAAAGTATTGTTACGAGCATTCTGACTATTCATCGATATTCGTACAAAAGTCTAGTGTGCTCAGACCCTATCAACCTAGAAACATTAATTACGCAAATTATTGACAATCATCAGCCTGAACGAGTGAGATTATTAATTGATGAAGATGTTGAGCGTGACGTTATAAGTAATCAGTTTGCACTTGAGTCAGTGTTTAATAATTTGCTCACAAATGCCCTTCAGCACAGCAAGTCAGATTCTACCGTTGTTTGCAGTATAGAAAAATTCAACCATCGTACTATGCAAGTTGTATTTAGTAATGTGCCCTCAGTTGCATACACTGAAAAGGATCTTACCCATTTTTTCGAGCCTTTATGGCAAAAAGACAAGGCAAGATCCTCGACGGAAAACTTCGGACTTGGCCTCTCAATTGTATCGGTATTAGTCACCGCTATTGGCGGCGAAGTCAAAGTTAATCTGGTAGATGAATTTATTAATTTTAGAGTTTTACTGCCAATTCATGTCGCTTGATTGATTAATGTCAGTTACTTCACTTCCACAGCCAAAGAATCGGCCATATCCGGCTTTCTTTTAGTCCCTTTTTTCGCCTTTTTCAATGGAGGACACAGGTCGTCATTGTTGTAGTACACAATGCACTCCAGACACTGCACACACTCGTTGTAATCTACTTTGCCTTCCGGCGTAATCGCCTTGATGTCGCACTTGTGATAGCACATAGTGCATGGCTTTCCGCATTCTTTACGACGTGTGAGCCATTCGAACTTGTGGAAGTAGCCCAGTATGGCTAACCCTGCTCCCAGTGGGCATACGTACCGACAGTAAAACTTATTAATAAACAGTCCCGCCGCGAGTAAGGCAACCGTATAGAGCATAAACGGCCAGTAGCGCACAAAGTGCAATGTAATGGCGGTCTTAAAGGGTTCAACCTCCGACAGGACTTCGGCGTCTGACAGCGATATATAAGACGTAATGACCAAGCCGCCCAGAATGGCGTATTTAATCCACCATAGTTTGCGGTGCACGGCGAAGGGAATTTTACGTTGCCGGATACGGAATTTTTTCGCAACCCAGCCCACCATTTCCTGTAAGGCGCCGAACGGACAAAGCCAGCCACAAAAGATTCCTCGGCCGACTATAAACAAGCTAACAAAAACATAGCTCCAGAGTATGAACAGGACCGGGTCCATTAGGTAAACCTGCAGATCAAAGCCGGACTTTACACTTTGCAATATGGGGTAGATATTCACCACCGACAGCTGACCCTGCGCATACCAACCGATGAATATCAGGGTGTAAAACATAAAGCTCCAACGTATCCAACGAAAGCGCTTTTCATTGGCGGATAACTGATGTTGTAAAGCGAAGATGGCGGTGACCAAAATCAGGCTGAGCACCAGTACGGTAATGACTGGCCAGCGCATTTTCCATACTCTCACCCAAGCCGGTTCCGGTTTGTATTCTTCGGCCGGCGCTGCAATATTGAATAAGTCCTTGGGCAGCGTGTAGGGGTGAGTCAGCTGTAGCTGCTGGCTAATTAAGTGATTTTTAGCAATGTCGATGTTCAGGCTTAACTGCATAGGTAAGCTTGGGTTAAAACCTGACTGGGTATTCACCGCAAATATTTGAAGGTCATTTGTAGCCTCCAAACTACCGGCAAGTTGCTGAGGTTCAAAACTGTAAAAGTTCAGGTCACGCATACCAAAAGGCAGGTCATTTTGTAGCAGACTAACGCGAGTCGGAACCGTACCGGGCCTGAATTCCGGTTCCAGGTAACTGAAAAAGCCTGACGACATTACCATGAAGGCCTGTTCGTTGGGCTTTAACATTGCTTGCAGACGAGCAAAGTCGGCCTCGCCAAGCAGGTTCTTACCGACTAACGGACTGTTTAAATAGGCAAAGTAAACAGTAAACGTATCGCCATCCTGCAGGTAAAAGGTACCATCAGGGTAATCGTCCAGACTGGCACCTAATTCGTTTTCAAAAACGTCCGGACTCATTTCCCAGCGTTGCAGTAAACCGCGCCCGATAAGTGCTTTGGTGTCGAGCGGTTCATACAACTCCGGTTTGGCGGTGGCAGCAGGAGCGCTGGCAAAACCAGTGAGCTTATTTCTTGCCACCTGTAATGCGGAAAGCAACACGGTGTCGCTGATCACAATGACCGATACCGTGGCTTTGGTGACACCATCAACGTGAACGGTGTTGTCGTTGGGGTTCGTGTCGTTTGCAGCGCTATCAACAATAACGCGATTCGAGACATTCTGACCGATGTACTGGTCTATAAATCGGTTCATGGGCTCGGGGCCTAAACCGTGCAGGAAAATGGGTTCGTGATGGTGCAGGACTTCAATACCTACAATATTGCCCTGCACGTCCATGCCAATGAGCAGGTTAATACGGTCGCCCGAGAAACCGGGGAATTCGACTAAATCATTACTTTCGAAGGCATACCCTAATAGCTCCTGCAACTGGTAAACCGGGTATACAGGGAAGTCGGTGGCTTTATCGCCAATTACGGTCGCTTTGGGGAATAAGCGCTGAATTTGATCAGGACTGACGGATTCGCTGGCTCGGCAATCCAGCACAATAAGCAGACTATTGAGAATTATAACACAGACAATCAGAGCAAAACGTTTCATCTGACTCCCTCAATAAAACTGAAAAAGGGGCGAATGTACAACTACACACATTCACCCCCGAGGAGAGAAAAAAACGCGACGAAAGGGTGGGACTAAAACGATTCGTCGCGTGGCCTCTTAACTACGAGGCAATTTGAACGTCCAGACAGTACCGCCTTGGTTAATGTCTTTGACTTTCTTGGCAACTTCACCACCCCATAGAGGAACAGCACCACCCCATCCAGACACGATGCTCAGGTATTGCTCACCATCCTGTTCCCAGGTAATCGGTGAACCAACGATGCCTGAACCTGTGTTGAACTTGTACACGATTTCACCGGTTTTCGCGTTGAAGCCGTACAGGTAGCCTTCAGGTGTACCAGTAAATACCAGGTTACCTGCTGTGGCTAACACTCCACCCCAAAGTGGCGCGTTATTTTTGTATTCCCAAACAATTTCACCGGTTTTAGGGTCAACTGCTTTCAGAGAGCCGATATGGTCATACATTGACTTGATGGTGAAACCAGAACCTAAGTAGGCAGCGCCTTTCTTGTAGTTAACCGGCTCGTTCCAGATGTCCATGCCCCATTCGTTTGAAGGTACATAGAACAGGCCCGTTTCCTGGCTAAACGCCATAGGCATCCAGTTTTTACCACCTAGGAATGAAGGTACGGCAAATACGGTTTTACCTTTTTTGCCATCTTCACTGTCTGAAGGGTTACCAGGGCGCATGGCTTCGTCGTAAATAGGGCGACCTTCTTTATCCAGACCTTTCGCCCAGGTAATGCCGCTTACAAATGGGAAGCCGCGAATGAAGTCGCCGTTTTCACGGTTAAGTACATAGAAGAAACCGTTACGGTCAGCAGTCGCTGCAGCTTTAACTGTTTTTCCACGATCTTTATAGTCAAACGCGATTAGCTCGTTAACACCGTCATAATCCCAACCATCGTGTGGGGTAGTTTGGAAGTGCCATACGATTTTACCTGTGTCAGGGTCGATAGCCAGACGAGAAGAAGAGTACAGGTTGTCTCCTGGACGTAAGTGAGAGTTCCATGGAGCCGGGTTACCCGTGCCCATGAAGATCAGATCTTGATCAGGGTCGTAAGTGCCGCCTAACCAGGTCGCTGCACCACCTGTTTTCCACAGGTCGCCAGTCCAGGTTTTGTTTGCAGCGCCACCCGTGATGCCGTTGTCTTTACCGTTAAGTGTACCCATGTGGCCTTCAACCGTTGGGCGGCTCCATACCAGTTCACCGGTTTTCGCATCGCGAGCTTCAACTTTACCCACAATACCGAATTCACCACCAGAAATACCGGTAACGACCATACCTTTCACAATCATAGGTGCTGCGGTAAATGAGTAACCTGCTTTGTAGTCACCCATTTTCTTACGCCAAACCACTTTACCCGTTTTTTGATCAAGGGCGACCAGAATAGCATCCAGAGTACCGAAAATTACCAGGTCATCGTAAATGGCTGCACCACGGTTGATTACGTCACAGCAAGGCATAATGCCATCAGGTAAACGCGCTTCGTATTGCCACAGCTCGTCACCACTCTCTACATCGATAGCGTAAATACGTGAATAAGACGCTGTTACATACATAACACCATCTTTAACCAGCGGCTGTGATTCCTGACCACGTTGCTTCTCACCACCAAATGAGAATGCCCACACAGGGTGCATTTTCTTTACGTTTTTGGTGTTAAGTGTGTCCAGCGGACTAAAGCGCTGACCGCGTGGTCCCAGACCATAGCTGACTACGTCGCTAGTGGTGGCCTGGTCATTCAGGATGTCTTTGTCAGTCACGCCCGCTTGTACGGCGCCAGACAATGTCCCTAAAGACAGCGTCAGACAGAACGCAGAGCTTAATAAGTGACCTGAAACTCTTTTACTTTTCATCAGATTTCTCCAGTGTTTCAACGGGTACTTAGGGCTTGTATTACCCCTTGTTCACAACGAGCGCGAATTGAATAGGTTCAGCATGCGACAGGTTGAGTATTGTTGTTGACCTTGTGGTGTGGGACTAACAGCCAACTCAACCACAAAAGGCATCAGAATCAGTATCTGTCATCAATTTGTTAACAACCATTAAACCTTGGATTATCATTTTTAGTCCGATGGTAGTACTACTTCGCCGTAAAGCCTTGTACTGCTCGGTTGCAGAGGAAATTTTCAGGGTGAAAAAGGCGGCTTTTTTACTGAAATTAAGCCTGGACTTGTGTAAATAACCTTTGAGTCGAAGAACTATAACAGCAACTTTTTAACAAACAGCCTTCGCAAATATATGTTCGATTAGTTAAGGAGATAATGAGAACAATAGATAAGCGCAATGACTGTTGCCACTTGTCTGGCCAAGCCGGATGGCGAAGCGCGAAGTTCTTTGAATGCAAGTAGGCGGGCGTTACGGACGCGGAGTCGCGCGGAATTATTCGGTACGGAAGTAGTCTGGAATTTCGTAGCTTAAGCCATACTCCAGATACAATTTCTCCATTTCGCCGTTGTTAACCATGGGCTCAATAATACCCTCAATGGCATAAGCTAATTCACGGTAATCCTGTTTTACCGCCATGCCAATGTCCCAGGATTTAATACTCATTGCGGCAAGACCATCTGCACTGATGTCGTATTGGTCTGTCAACGGGCCCATTCCCCATTGTAATTGACTTTTCATACCTGCAACTGCTGCAACGTCACCGGCTTTGAGTTTGTCGATACCAGTAAACACCGAATCAACGTGGACCAGTTTGTCTCGCAGGCGACCACCGATAGTTGCACCTAAAAAGAAACTGGGTAAGGAATCCAGTTCTACAGCCACCTTTTCATACTGAAAAATAGCCAGAGTGCGGATATCGTTGGTTTTCTCGTGATCGCGAACCAGTGCCCAGTTTTCCTGTTGATAAGGCGAAAACATGACTACCATTTCATTTTTTGGCAGGCCGTAACCATCAATAGCATAAGCAAATCGACGATCGTAAGGCACGCGTAACATCACATCGGCTTTCTGCCGCGTAATAATGTGACCTTTCCAGATGGCGTTACGTAAATCGTCTTCCAGGTTCTCATCGGCGTTAATCCAGAGCCATTCAACAGACACGTCCAGTGCCTTGGCAATGTGTTTACCTATCTCAATATCAACACCAGCGGGTTCGCCGCCTTTCAGGTAAGAATAGGGAGGGAAGTCGTTGTAGACAGCAATGGTGATCTGACCTGACTCTATAATATCTTCGTAGCTTCGGGCGTTTGCGTAGCTGCTGAGCGCAACGCAAATCAGGAACAGAATTCGTACTACCATTACTGCCTCAACGTGTGTGTCTAATTACAACTTACTCAGGTGTACCGCGCGTTTCAATGTAAGATTTGATGGCCCACATTGCTTCCTGGCTAAGGATACCTTCGAACGGTGGCATGTAAACTCGACCATCTACTACTGCACCGTTGCGAATGCGCATCATAAACCAATCGTCAGCTTCTTCCGGGCTGAAAAATTCGTTTTCATCGTTCAGTTTACGCAGATCCGGCGTAATACCGCCAGAAATAACTTCCAAACCGTGACAACGTGCACAGTTCTGGTTGTAGGCGGAGTCGCCAATTTTGATGGCAAGCTCGTTACCTGTGTATGGGTTGGTTGCCAACCACTCTTCACCCAACTGGGGAAGTGCGCTGGTGTCTACTGCTTGTGGCGTCACGTCACCGTGAGCCAGCGCTTGTGCAGATGTTAATGCCATCGAGGCAATCATCGCACTGCGCAAAATGGTTAAATACTTCTTCATGATGTTTCTCCAAAAGCTGCCTGTGAGAATGCTTGTTTACGCTGCAGAAACGCCCTCGCTTTTTATTCTTTCGCTACTACAACAAAGCACACCGTGAAAGTTAGGAGATATGCACTAAGCTTCCAATTGTACTTAGGTAGTAAACCTTTCATCCTTTTTGCTCATTTCATCCGGGCATGATCATGCTCTACTATTGCAGCATAACGTTAATAAAGGGTTTTGTTTTTGAACATAAAAAATCCCGTTGATTACAAATTTTACAGAGCTTTAACGTGGTTTATGCGCTTTATCGCAACTACGTCAAAATGCCTGTGCGGGCTGTTTTTGCTACAAAATACTGCATTGGCGTCTGTGCAAAATATAGACATTCTTTATGTTCAGCAGGTCCCGGAAATGTCGGCTGAACCGCTGTTATTAAAACAACCTGCTGACAATAAAACCCTGGCAGGTGCAAAGCTGGCGATTGAAGATAGCAATACAACGGGGCGGTTTTTAAAACAGCATTATCAGTTAACAGTAGTAGTAGATGACACCACCAATGGCTTGATTGACCAGCTCAAGACAGCGTTAGCGGCCGATGATGCGCCAGGCGTTGTGTTAATCGATGTGCCTGAAAGTGCGTTCAGTGCGATCAGTAAGGTTGTGTTGAATAGCGGTGCACTGGTAATGAATATCAGTAGTCGGAAAGATGCCCTCAGGCAATCGCAATGTACTGCCAGGATGTTGCACACGGTGCCTAGCCGGGCGATGCTCGCCGATGCGATGGCTCAATATTTGATGTCTCGTCGTTGGCGGGAATGGTTTCTGGTTACGGGCAACAGTGAAGGTGATAAGGCGTTTTCAGATGCAGTACAACGCTCTGCGAAGCGCTTTGGTGCAAAAATAGTTGAGCAAAAGCCGTGGTCATTCGACACAGACTTACGCCGCGTCGCACAGAAGGAAATCCCGCTGTTTACCCAGCATGATGACTATGACGTTGTTGTGGTGGCGGATGAGCAGCACGTGTTCGATAAGTACTTCCCAGGCAATACCTGGTTACCCCGACCTATTGCCGGCTCGGAAGGATTAATACCTACAGGCTGGCACTGGACATTAGAACAATGGGGAGCGACCCAGTTGCAAAACCGGTTTTACAGCCAGTTTGCCCGTGAAATGAATGAATCAGATTATGCAGCCTGGCTGGCGGTCAGGGCAATCAGTGAGGCCGTAACGAGAACCAAATCGACAGCGTCTGAAGTGCTTTATGATTATTTGCTCAGCGATAGTTTTGAATTAGCCGCCTTTAAAGGGCGTAAGCTGAGTTTTCGGGCCTGGAATGGGCAACTGCGGCAGCCTATCCCGCTGGTCCATCCCAACGGACTCACAGCACTGTTACCGCTGGAAGGCTACATGCATCCGGTTACTGATCTAGACACACTGGGGTACGACAAGCCCGAAGTGCGTTGCAATATGGCGAAGTAGTATGAATCTGTTCAATGTAAATCGTTTTGTTAAATTGACGATGTCCACTCTGTTAGCTCTGCCGTTAACCGTACTGGCAGAAACTGCGTATGTTTCAAATGAGAAAAGCGACACGCTGACGATAATCGACACGGATTCTCTGGAAGTCACTAATACCGTGGACGTGGGGATGCGCCCCAGGGGGATAATCTTCAGCCAGGACTACAAATACCTGTATATTTGCGCGAGTGAATCCGATGCCGTGCAGGTAATGGATGTGGCGACTAACCGTATTCTGCACAACTTGCCATCGGGCGAAGACCCTGAGCAATTTGCGCTACACCCCAACAATCGCCATTTGTACATCGCCAACGAAGACAGCGCGGTAGTGACGGTGGTAGATACTGAGTCCCGAACGGTAATTGCACAGATTGATGTGGGGATAGAGCCGGAAGGTATGGCGGTGAGCCCGGATGGTAAGTGGGTCATTAATACCTCAGAAACCACCAATATGTTGCACTGGATTGATACCAGTACACATGAGCTGGTAGACAACACCTTGGTAGACCAGCGGCCGCGTCACGTTGAATTCAGCAAAGATGGCAGCCTGGTTTGGGCATCTGCTGAAATTGGCGGAACGGTAGCGATTGTAGACACAACTACGCGCCAGATTAACCACACCATTCGTTTCAAAATACCTGGCGTACACCGCGACAAAATTCAACCGGTCGGTATTAAGCTTACCGACGATGGCAAGTATGCCTTTATTGCCCTTGGCCCGGCTAATCATGTGGCTGTCGTTGACGCGAAGACGTACGAAGTACTGGATTACCTACTGGTCGGTCGTCGTGTATGGCAGTTGGCCTTTGCCGACAATCAGACTAAGCTGCTCACCACCAATGGTGTAAGCGGTGATGTTTCGGTGATAGATGTGAACAAGCTCAAAGTGGTGAAAACCATTAAGGCCGGGCGTTATCCTTGGGGAGTAGTAGTAAAACCATGAGTGATGCAGTGCTGGCTATCGAACAACTGGGCTTTCAGTACGGCGAAAAACCGGTGTTGAGCGATATCTCTGTATCGCTGCAGCAGGGGAAGTATTATGCGCTGCTAGGCCCGAATGGCGCTGGCAAGAGTACGCTGTTTTCACTGATCTGCCAGTTGCTTCGCCCGCTGAGTGGCTCGCTACACATAATGGGTAAGAATACTCAACAGCACACGCGATTCGCTTTAAAGCAGCTTGGCATTGTGTTTCAGCAATCCACGCTGGATCTGGATTTAACCGTTGCACAAAATCTTGGCTACCACGCTAGTTTACAAGGTATGCCAGGCGCGATAACTCGCCAGCGAATTGATGAAGAGCTCACTCGTTTTGGCCTGGCTGACAGGGCAAAAGATAAGGTCAGAGCACTAAATGGCGGGCATCGCCGACGCGTTGAAATTGCCCGGGCATTATTGCACAAGCCTAGGCTACTGCTGCTTGATGAAGCCACCGTTGGCCTCGATCAGAACACCCGCGATGCCATGAATACCCATTTACGGGAATTGTGTGACATTGAAGGGATCACGATTCTGTCATCAACTCACCTGATTGACGAAGTCAAACCCAACGATGAATTAATCGTGTTGCTGAAAGGTAAAATCAAGCTACAACAGCGCTGTAAAGAAGCGATGGCTGCACTAGGCGTTGAGACTGTTCAACAGCTTTACCGGCAAATGCACGTGAGCGAGGAGCGATAATGGTCTACTTCACGTGCTTTCTGGGTATATTGACTCGTGAATTACTACGCTTTTGGCAGCAGCGTTCTCGCCTGATCAGTGCGTTGGTGCGTCCGTTATTGTGGCTTGTGGTATTTGCAGCAGGTTTTCGTGCCGCTTTAGGCGTGGCGATTATACCGCCTTACGAGACCTATATTACCTATGAGGTGTATATCGTACCGGGATTAGCCGGCGTCATTATGCTGTTTAACGGCATGCAAAGCTCGCTGTCAATGGTGTATGACCGCGAGATGGGCAGTATGAAAGTCCTGCTTACCAGTCCGATGCCGAGGTCGTTTTTGTTGGTGAGTAAGTTACTTGCCGGTGCGTTTATCTCAACCTTACAGGTTTACGCTTTTTTTGTTATTGCATGGATACTGGACGTGCAGGCTGAGCCGATAGGTTATCTTGTGGTGTTACCTGCGTTAGTGCTCACTGCATTGATGCTGGGGGCGTTGGGGCTATTGTTGTCGTCATTTATAAAACAGTTAGAGAATTTTGCCGGGGTGATGAATTTTGTGGTGTTTCCCATGTTCTTCCTCTCTTCGGCGCTTTACCCGTTGTGGAAAATGCAGGAATCGAGTGAGTGGTTGTATCAGCTTTGTCTGTTTAATCCATTTACTCATGCAGTAGAGTTAATACGCTTTGCCATGTACAGCCAGTTTAACGCCCAGGCGTTAGCAGTAACCTTGAGTTGTACAATAGCGTTTATAGGACTGGCAATTTGGGGTTATGACCCCAAGCGCGGCATGGTTCGCCGCAAAGTTGGTGGCTGACGCCGCGCGTACGGGTGTGGTAGATTCGCTTAACAGGCCCACATCCACTAAAATAACTAACAAATAATAGGCAGGGTGAAAAACATGGTAGAGATATTAGTTGCAGATGACCATCCCTTGTTCCAGTACGCCATCACGGATTTCGTGGAGCGTAATATCCCTGATACCAAGACGATAAGCTGTACGGATCTGGAAGAGGCGCTAAACACTGCCGAAGAGAACCCTGATATCGATTTGGTGTTACTCGATCTGAACATGCCGGGTATGGACGGGCTAAATGGTATCGTCCGTTTTCGTAATCAATACCCTGAAATCCCGATTGTTATTGTGTCTGCGGAAGAAGACAAAAACGTTGTACTGCAGGCATTTACGTATGGGGCCGTGGGCTTTATTACTAAATCGTCCAGCTGCGAGCAGATTGTCGCGGCACTGCAACAAGTGTTATCGGGTCAGGTGTACCTACCACCCGACATTATTCGCAAAGGCGGAAATAATAAGCCTCGCGAAGACCAGGCCTCGCAGCAAATCGACCCTAAATTAATTGGCGCGCTAACCCGTCGCCAGCTACTGGTGTTTGAATGTATTGCGAAGGGCAAGTCTAATAAGCAAATTGCCTATGAGCTCAATATTGCCGAGACCACGGTAAAAGCCCACGTGTCAGCGATATTGACTAAGCTGAATGTACACAACCGTATCCAGGCTGCACTCTGCGCGGCCAGTATCGACTTTAACCAGTATTTAATGCGTAATTAAGCGCAGGCCTCTTATGTTCTGTCACCCCGGTACGGCTTTGCTGTTCCGGGGCTTTTTGTATTATTTCAGCTGTATCTCCCTATCAACCTAATGCTATAACGTTATAGTGCTATAATGTTATGGTGTTTAATAGAAGAGTTGAATTATGAGTAATTTATCCAAGCGTTCGACAGTCTATTTTGACCCGGCAATTCACAATGCCCTAAAGCTCAAAGCTGCTTCTACTGATTCGTCTGTGTCCGAGCTAATTGATGAAGCGGTGAGGTTATTTATGCGAGAAGATAACGAAGATTTGCGCGCCGTAAAACAACGAGCCAGTGAACCTGAAATATCCTATGAAGCGCTGCTAGCCAGTCTGGAAGCGGATGGCAAAATATAAAGTTATATTTAAGAAATCAGTCACCGGGGATTTTAAGCGTATTCCGAGTTCGGATGTAAAAAAAATTCTGGCCAAAATCAATTCACTAGCCGAAGAGCCTCGCGGCCAAGGAGCAGTAAAACTCAGTGGCCACAATCTTTTTCGCGTTCGTCAGGGCTTGTATCGAATTATTTATGAAATCAGGGACCAAGAACTTATTATTCAGGTAATAAAAGTGGGGCACCGATCGAGCGTATATAAACTCACTTAAGTCAACTACTGAATAAGTAACTGGTTGCCTATGTGGTTGTCCATTATGATAGCGCTTTAGGTTTCCGTTTATTAAAGGACAAAGCCGTATGGCACCGGAGAAGTTGTCACTGGAGTGGCAAACCCTGCAAAATCAGTTCGACAGTTACGAAAAATACAGCCTTGTTATTAAGCTGGTGGCGGTGTTGCTCACGGCACTTGCACTGCTGACACAGTTGCCTGCATTAATTGCGATGGCATTACTTGGTGTGCTGTGGTTACAGGATGGTATTTGGAAAACCTTTCAGGGGCGTTTTGAGCAACGTTTGCTTCAAATTGAAGCTGAAATAAGAGAATCCGGCACGACGATCGACTGCCAATTTAATTCAGCGTATCAGGCTCAGGCCAAGTCAGGCGGAGCGCTCATTGGCGAATACATCAAACAATCCCTTCGTCCTACTGTGATGTTCCCTTACATCGTTTTGGAGGGGCTGGTTGTGGTGGTGGCGGTATATCAATCTCTTTACTGATTGGATAACAAGTTAGACAGCGCCAGTTTCATTTTGTGGGGCTTTACGGGTTTATTCAGCAGGGAATAGCCTTGCTCACGAACCTGCTGACGCAGTTCATTGGTATAGTTGGCGGTTATCATAATCACCGGCGGATGTGGATTAAGATGCTCACGGGTAATCTCCAGGGCATCAAAGCCGGTGTCACCGTCGTCGAGATGGTAGTCAGCAATAATGAGTTGTGGGTCCAGCTCTGCCAGAAATTCCGGTTCGCTCAGTTCTTCCAGTGTTTGCACCGACGTTACATTGCAGTTCCAGCTGCCCAGCACGGTTTCCATCCCTTTACAGATTTCTTCGTCATTATCGATTAGCAATATTCGCGCGCCTTCCAACTTGTCGTTAAAGCGGTCGATAAGCGGTGCAGGCGCGGGTTTGGCTTTCTGGTTTGTGGTGTCAGCATACGGCAGTGTAATGCTAAAGCAGGAGCCCCTGCCTTCCACTGAGCTAACAGATATCGTCAGGTTCATTACGCTGGCAAGTCGCTCAACAATGGCCAGGCCCAGGCCCAACCCTTTGTCGTGGCGACGTTTTTTTGCATCAAGGCGGTTAAACTCGCGGAATATCTCAGACAATTTATCCTGAGGAATACCTATTCCGGTATCAATGACCTGAATTTGTACACCTTGCTTCCGTCGACGCACTCCAACCAGAATCCCGCCTTCATTGGTGTATCGCAACGCGTTGCTTAACAGATTACGCAAAATGCGGGCTAACAGATAGTTGTCGGAATGCACCAGCTTCTGGGTAGTTTTTACTTTGAATCTGAGTCCCTTCGATTTTGCCTGAGGCGCAAATTCGGCGGCCATGTTGTTGATGAGTTCATCAATCTCAAAGTCGTCCAGCACCGGCTCAATCAAGCCAGCTTCCAGCTTAGAGATATCTACCAAGGCACTGATCAGCGATTCCAGGTTTTCCAATGAATAACTGAGTGACGTCATCAGCTTTTGTGCTTCGTCGCTAAGCGATAGATCGTTTAGCGCGTCAGCAAATAGTCTTGCTGAATTCATTGGCTGAAGCAGGTCATGGCTGGTAGCTGCAAGAAATTTGGACTTGGATTCGTTGGCCTGGTCGGCCTCGCGCTTGGCCTCCAGCAGCTTGACTTCGGCCAACTGCCGGTCTTCGATTTCGTTACGCAATTGCAGGTTAATCTCGGAGATTTTCTTGGTGCGCTGGTTTACCCGCTGCTCCATGTAGTCATAGGCGTGTTTCAATGCTCTGGCTGTGCGTCGCTGTTCGGTGACGTCCTGTTCAAGGGCAAAAAAGCCAATAACATTCCGTTGTTCATCAAAGTGCGGAATGTAGGTTTTATTTGAAATTCTCACATTGTCGGGGTCGCGACTGTGCTCAATTTCAAAGTTTACTGCTTGACCCAACATGGCACGGGCGATGTGAATAGACAGGTTATTGTATTCCTGTTCGCCTAATACATCACGCAAGTGGTGGTTAATAATCTCTTTGCGGGAACGACTAAACCACTTTTCAAATTCGCGGTTAACAAACTCGTAGCAGTGATCTTTGTTCACGTAGGAGATAAGTGCCGGCATGGCGTCGGTGATGAGGCGGATTCGCTGTTCACTTTCTTTCAGTGCCTGCTGGCTGCGGCTGCGCTCGGTAATGTCGGCAAACGTAAAGAGCATGCCGCCTGAGGGAATTAGACTACGGCGATTTAATAGCACCAGTTCGTCACTTAATACCGTCTCGACTTCCATAAACGGCACGTTCTGCGACTGATCCAGAGCCAGTGCGTTGTATAACGTTTTCGCTTCCGGGGTTTGCGACATGAGCGAAGCAAAGTCCTCTCCTCGCGACACGTTGGAGTCAGGCATACCAATAAACGTCAGGAAAGGCTGATTCCAGGTTTCGAGCTGACCTTCGGCATTAATAAGCACGACGCCCTGAGACATATTCTCAAGGGTCGCTTTCAAAAGTGCAGCCTGTTCAGTCATGGCCGTTTCGTAGCGTAACTCTTCGGCTAACTTAATAGACGTAATGTCGGTGTATACGACAACCAGACCACCGTCATGGGTGATGCGTTCCTGCATTTGAATCCAGGTGCCGTCGCGCAATTTAAAAATGGTTTGCGCAATAGGTTCGTGATGTGCACCTACCTTTTTCTGAGCCTTGGCATCTTTATCGACCACAACCAGTGACGCAGCGGTTATTTCCTGAAATGTAGTGACACCCAATTCAAAATTGATATTGTGCTGTCGCCAGAAATCCGCACAACGACTATTCACCATGACCATTTTTCGGTCTGAGTCGAACAACGCAAAAGCATCTGAAATACTCTCAATCGCATCGCGCAAACGCTGACGATCCTGCTCAGCCTGAATTTGGCTTTGTTCAGTATCGCGACGTGCCTGTTCAAGCTCTTTGTTGGATTCTTCCAGTCGATGCAGGGTTTGTTGTAAGCGATAGGTACGCTCTTTAACTTTGTCTGCCAGCATGGCTGCGTCTTCGAAAGACTGGTAAGCGTCGGAGTGATTGCCCCAGCCCATTTCAACGCGTCGCATAAGTACACGATTGATTTTATTTAGTTTTTCATTTTCGTAACGCAGACGTTCCAGCTCATCAGCCGGGTTTTCTGCTTC
This sequence comes from Aestuariibacter sp., assembly GCA_017794925.1. Taxonomy (GTDB): domain Bacteria; phylum Pseudomonadota; class Gammaproteobacteria; order Enterobacterales; family Alteromonadaceae; genus Alteromonas. The sequence goes on from CP051238.1 coordinate 1,142,885, forward strand.
AATCGGTGGGGGCGTAGAAGAGACCTCTGCGTTTTCAGGCTTGTTCAAGGCTCGCTCCGGTGAGGCGCTCCAATGGCGACACCCGTAAAGGTGTGGTTCAGATGCAATCCATTGATTTGCTCACCATAAGTGTTAAAGCCGATCATATGGTGGTCGCGGTATAATGACGACATTGATTCGCACAAATCCAGCTTGTCGATTTCTGCTCGTCGGTGAATACAGTCGAACCCAATCAGTAAGTCAATGTTGCCTAATCGCTGTTGTAACTCTTTCAGCAGCATAGCGGTGTGAGCATGGAGTCCGCTTGATTGCATTCTGGTAAGCACAATTCCGGCATCAATGGCGCAAAAGAACGTGAGACTCAGGTCGTCGTTAACCTGCTGGATACTGCGAATATACAGCTGATCGCCAATCTGCACGGCTAACGGGTTCATGGCGAACACTTCCGAAGTCAGCTCTTCCAGTTTAAGACCGTTTATTCTGCAATATTCCAGCGCGGCGGGTTCTGCGTTAAATTCTTCAACAACACGTTGACCAGGGGCGGTTTGAGTGACGACCAGTTTCTCGTCCTCTGGCGCCAGGTGGTGATAGCTGAACACTTCAAACTGACAGCTGGTATTCACCAGCATAAATACCGCAGCATGGCTGTAAAAGCGGCCATTACAAAATACCTGCGTATCTACAAAATGTTGATCGTCGCCGGCAGAACCGCCCACCAACGGAATATCCTGCATACTCAGGTTCAGTGCATTGATGACCAGCTCTTCCCGAACGGACAAGCCATCAAGTAACGTAAGACCAAAACAGTGTTGTTCAATAGGGGTATCTGAAACCGCTTTTTTACGCAACTTTTCAAGCATGCCACTCACCAGTTCATCGGCGTCTGCTTCTGAAAAGGTAGCGAGGTTCTCAATCAGTGCTGTTTCAACCGAAAAGTGTTGTTTGCTAAGTGCAAAAGCACTAATGGAGTGCTTACGGCAACCTAGCGGGGTAATTTCACCTGCTGAGGTACAGCCAATGACGGTTATGTCGCCAAAGTACCGGCTTAGTTCTTTAGACAGTTGCTCAAGTGGGTAACGTGTACAGCAATAGAACACCACGCAAGTGGCTTCGCACTCAGATAACGAAGCATAAATTTCTTCTGCAGCAACAACCGGATCGAGGCTTTCTGAACCTGCGCGGGCAACCGCTGGAGCGTATTTACTGGAAACAGCGTGTTGAATTGAATGAGACAGCATAAAAACTCCCTGACAAGGTTTGATTTTATCTGCTTCACAATTGATTAACAAGTTCGACAAGTTGGTTTTACCCCGTCGTTTGCTTGTTTGGTGGCATTTGTGTTGCCTCATCTTTAAGCCATGTGCTGACTTGCTTTATGACTGTGGACAAATCGGGCATTTCAGGCGACCTTGGACGAGGAGACTTTATATCAATTCGGTGTTTAATGGACATGGGGGAACTGCTCACCACTACAACACGGTCGGACAACATGACGGCTTCGGTAACATCGTGTGTGACGAGTAAAATAGAAGTTTGTTGCTTTTGCCATAACAGTAATAAACGTTCTTTTATTTCCGCTGCCGTCTGAATATCCAGCGAAGAAAAGGGTTCATCAAGCAGCAGGATGTCAGGTTCGTACGCAAACGCCCTTGCGAGTGCGGCACGTTTTAACATACCACCGGATAGCTGACTGGGGTAAAACTGACTGCAGCTTCCGAGTCCCACCTCCTCTAACCAGTATTGTGCCCGGGCAAGCTTGTCGTTTTTGTTTCCGTCCAGTACCAGCATAATGTTGTCCTGAAGGGTAAGCCAAGGCATGAGACGATGCTCCTGAAACATCAGCGCGACCCGAGCCGAACTTGCTTTATCCCCATAGCTAAGCGAACCACTATACTCCTTATCCAGCCCGGCTATGATGTTTAGCAACGTACTCTTACCAGCACCCGAAGGGCCCGTTAATGCAACGAACTCACCAGGCTCTATGGTGAGAGAAAAGTCTCTGATGATGGGCTTATTTATGCTATTTGTATTCTTAGCATTCACAAATTGCTTGTTGGCTATACAAGCCTTATAAACTAACGCCATCTCAACACCCTCCGTTCCCATGGGCGCAGGATGGCTGCCTCGATCAGGAAAATAATACAGGCAAAAGCCAGGGTATAAGCCAGCACACTGGTAATATCGAAAAACTGAAAAAACAGCGAAAGCTGAAATCCAACACCGTTGCTACAACCGAGTAATTCGACCACCAGTACAATTTTCCATACCAGTGCCAAACCACTGCGAGCCGCAGCTAAGAAATAAGGGTACAACTGGGGCAAATAGACCTGTATTAATTGGCGTGCCGCAGGCAGACGGTATGCCTTGCCAACGGCTAACAGTTGCGTGTTTACAGCACGTGCCCCTTCCCGAAGCGTAACCGCGATGTTTGGGGTTTTATTTACTATCACTGCGGTGAGTGCCGCAACTTCATTCAGACCAAACCAAATAAAACAAAGAATGATCGTTACCAAAGCAGGAATATTCAGAGCCAGTGTTATCAGGCTATCCAACCATAAATCCAATGTTCTGAATTTTCCCATGAGAATGCCCAATACGCTGCCAAGGAACATAGCCGTAACAAAACTGATGGCAATGCGCTTCAGGGTGATGCTTAAATGGTGAGGCAGGTCACCTGACGTAGTGTGTGTCCACAAGCTGTTAAGCACGTCCAGTGGCGAGGGAAGTAAATCGGGTTCAAATAACAGTACAACAAGATGCCAAACCAGCAGTAACGCGATAACTGAGCTGACGCGAATCAACGTCGAATGGTGCTTTGCCAGATTACTCATGGACTGTTAGCACGTTGTTTTGCCAGAATATCGAAGTGGGAATATTGTCCAGTTTGTCTGTAAGCGCCTTTTCGTCGTCGTATTGTTTGATGACCGTCAGCAGCTTTTGCATGTTTTTCCAGGTCTCTGGCCCCCATTGTGAGGGAATACCCTGTCGATAGGCTTGAATCAGCGCAGGTTGGACAGCTTCCGGATACTTTTTCGTAAAAGAATCTATGTTCTTCCATGCTTTGTCTTCGCTATTCAGCATATGCCTGATTGTGTAGGAGCGCTGCAGGAAGGCATTTACCAGGTCGGCATGTTGATCACCCCATTCGCGTTTAAACAGCCAACCCAATACCGGCATCTCGGTTTGGATACCAAAGCTATCGAGCACGTCTTTCATGGTTAGCATGGTGGGGTAATTGTCTTTGGTGAGTATCGCAGCGTAATGCCAGAACGTGAGTACTGCATCGATGTCGCCTCGTTGCATGAGTTGGTTTAGCATGGGCGGTGCAGCAAACTTAACCGATGTACTGGTGTCTATATCAAAATTAAACTGCCGAAGCGCATAAGCACGATAAAGAATATAGTTTTTGTTCGCTTTGCCCCCGGCGACGCCCAATGTTTTACCAGCCAGCGCGTTGATGGCTTTATTGCTAAGGGCTGGTGAGGTAACTAACGTCCCGGCAGCAGTAGAATAAGGGTAGAAATAAAACTGACGTTGATTTATTTGTTGGCGAGCGGCCCAAAGCCAGTCACCTATGATCATGTCCACTGCTCCACCCTGGAGTGCAATGGTTAAGGCTTGTGGTGAGCCTAGCTTTACCAGTTCAAGCTGGTAGCCGAGGTCTTCAGGTTCATCTTGTTTTGCAATGTCGAGTTCCCAGTTAAGGGTGCCGTAGGTTAATACGCCAACGCGTAATACAGGAAGCTGACTGGATGCATGTGCTGTGGGTAACAGCAGCAGAACGAGAAATAATGAGATAAGAACAGCGATTCTCATACGTTCACTTCTAACCTCAAAGTAAGTGTGAAACGGCAGGTGATTCGCGAAGGCGGTAAAAGATCTCCGCGCGAACGCGGAGATCGTTACTTACGCCACTAATGGCAACGCTTTTAGAAAAAGCCCAGTGGGTTGATGTCGTAGCTAGTCAGCAGGTTTTTGGTTTGCTGATAGTGGTCAAGCATCATTTTGTGGTTCTCACGACCCACCCCTGATTTCTTATAGCCACCGAACGCTGCGTGAGCTGGGTAAGCGTGGTAGCAGTTCATCCAAACACGACCCGCTTCAATACCACGGCCCATACGGTAGGCAAGGTTAGTATCGCGTGTCCATACACCTGCACCTAAGCCAAACTCAGTGTTGTTGGCAATGGCCAGTGCTTCGGCTTCGTCTTTAAAGGTAGTTACACCTACAACCGGGCCGAAGATTTCTTCCTGGAATACGCGCATGTCATTTGAACCTTTCAGCAGTGTAGGTTGTACATAGAAACCGTTGCTGAAACCTTCTACATTGGCAGGACCGCCACCGATAAGTACTTCGGCGCCTTCTTTCTTACCAAGCTCAAGGTAGCCCAGGATTTTTTCGTACTGTTGCGCCGATGCTTGCGCACCAACCTGAGTATCGGTATCCAGTGGGTTACCACGTTTGATTTGTTGAGTACGTGCGATAACCAGAGAAATAAAGTCATCGTACATATCTTCCTGGATCAGGGCACGTGAAGGACAAGTACATACTTCACCCTGGTTGAAGAACGCCAGAACGGTACCTTCAACACACTTGCTCAGGAACTCGTCTTCGTGCTTCATCACGTCGCTGAAGTAGATGTTTGGCGACTTACCGCCCAGTTCCACAGTAGAAGGAATAATGTTGTCTGCTGCACATTTTAAGATGTGGGCACCTACTGGCGTAGAACCGGTAAATGCGATCTTAGCAATACGCTTGCTGGTTGCCAGCGCTTCACCCGCTTCTCTACCGAAGCCGTTTACCACGTTCAGTACGCCCGGTGGCAGCAGGTCACCAATGATTTCCATTAGAACCAGGATAGACGCAGGCGTCTGCTCAGCTGGCTTCAGTACGATACAGTTACCCGCAGCCAGCGCTGGCGCCAGTTTCCACGCCGCCATCAGCAGTGGGAAGTTCCATGGAATGATTTGGCCAACAACACCTAAAGGCTCGTGGAAGTGATACGCGATAGTGTTTTGATCGATTTCACTGATACCACCTTCCTGAGCACGGATACAACCGGCGAAATAACGGAAGTGATCAGCCGCCAAAGGAATATCCGCGTTCAGTGTTTCACGAACCGCTTTACCGTTATCCCAGGTTTCGGCTACAGCCAGCGCTTCCAGGTTCGCTTCAATACGATCGGCTATTTTTAAGATTAAGTTAGAGCGTTCAGTAACTGAGGTTTTGCCCCAGGCTGCTTTGGCTTTGTGAGCAGCGTCCAGCGCCAACTCGATATCTTCTGCCGTAGAGCGAGGGATTTCACAAAATTTTTCGTTGTTAACAGGTGATACGTTATCGAAATACTGACCTTTAACGGGAGCAACCCACTCGCCGCCAATGTAGTTTTCGTACCGTGATTTAAATGAGACGACAGAATTTTCTGTTCCAGGTGCTGCATAGATCATGTTGCTTACTCCGGTAATCAATTATAAAAGCGTTGCCAGATTGTCGATTGCGCGGGAGGCGCTGTTGCCTCCCACAACGGCATCGACGGCCGTAATACAAAGCTGCTTTCTGGCAATCAAGCAGCCTTAAAAATTAACAATGGCACCTACTGCCAGGGTGTCTGATTCTTCTGCACCCAAAATGCCGCTGAACTCGCTGGTTGAGTATTCAATTGCGAAAGTGACGTTGCTGTTGTACGAATGGAACCAAGCGGCCTGCATGCCTTCGTGACCAATGTAATCAGCATTTTCAATTTCGTTTTCGCCGTAAGACAGGACAAAGCGGTTTGCGTCAAGCTTATAAGACGCTTGTAACAGATAACCCTGACTGTCTAACTCGTTATAATTTGTGTCATACATAGTGACCTGAGCCAGGCCTAGTGCAGCTTCTGTTGGACCCAATAAAATACCAATGCCTTCGCCGCTATAACCTGATGCATGTACTGAGAAGCCACCAAAGCCGACTTTCACGCCGTACGATGTGCCGGTTGAATCAACGTCGCCCATTGAGGATTCAGATGTTTGATTCAGGAAGCCTACCCAGGCTGTAACAGAACCACCGTCGAACTCGGTGCTGTAAGTGACTTCACCTTCGATGCGTGGCACGGATTCTTCGCGGTCGGCATCGCCGTTCACTGGCGATGGATCAACCATCGCTACTGCGACCTTCAGGCCACCGGCGAAAGTTGGAGAGGTATAACGAATTTGTGAAGCCGGGAAGGGGTAGGTGTAACCTGAGCCAATGTTACCGAACGATACGCCCTGGCCGTCTACCAGACCCAGTGTATCGTTGACGTTACCGTAACCAAGCAGTACTTCGTCCAGGAAGATGTTGCTGCGGTTAAACAGGGTGAAATCTTTACCTAGCAGGATTTGGCCCCAGTCGGCATCTAACGTGGCATAAAACTGACGAACGTCGATGCCTGTGCTGGTTACGCCGGTGTTGGTATCGTTAATGGTTACCCAAAACGAAGAGCGGCCACCGACTTTCATGTCGCCAACTTGTTTACTGAAGCTCATACCCAGCCAGTTTGGCAGGAAGCCCATTTTTACGCGTGACTGTTCGCGGTCGCCATTTGGACCGCCGTCAACAGAAGAATTAACGTAAAATGTATTAAAGGACGCGTCTACCGACACGGTTGCTACCTCTGCATCGTCATAAATGGTCACTGCACCATTCGCTGAAGCCGCTGCAAGAGTAAGACAGGCAATGGATAGTGGTTTATACGCAAATTTCATGTTTTTCATGTGTAACCCTCATTATATTTTTTTAAATTTTGCGCGGAGTAACACTTTTTTCTATCCCACTGTCACTCTCATCAAACGGTAGCGATTCGTTGCCGCCACTCTTTGGAATGAGTATTGTTTAGGCGGGGAAAATTGAGTACTCCACAAAGGAGCCTTTTGCGTCACACTTTAGTCGCCGATGAATGCTGGCCGAAAGGACTACTACCAAAGTGCTGGTTAAAACGGTGAGTTTTTACCTAACTGTAAAGTGCTATTCTGAGCGCCCGTAAAGTCCTAAGAATGGCACTGGCTTTTGCTGAGTTTGTTAACATAAAATGGTGACATTGCCAGAATCGGCTATGCCGGTTCATGAGTGTTGATTGATGTGTGCAGGACACCTGTACAGACCAATTCACATTTATAAATAGGTCTGTTATGAAAAAAATCGTTGTGGTTGGAGGCGGAGCGGGCGGTCTTGAGCTTGTTACCCGTCTAAGTAAAACCCTCGGCAAGAAAAAACTCGCAGAGGTTATCCTCGTGGATCGCAGTCGCACTCACGTGTGGAAGCCGCTGTTACACGAAGTCGCAGCAGGTATTATCAACAAAGCCTCTGACGGCGTGGACTATCGCATGCATGCGGCCCAGCACCATTACCAGTTTCAATTGGGCAATATGAGCCATATAGACCGGGATAATCAAAGTATTTACCTGGATCCTCTGTACGATGATGATGGCGAAGAAATCCTACCCGAGCGCACCGTCGAGTATGACTATCTGGTACTGGCGTTTGGCAGTGTCACAAATGATTTTGGTACGCTGGGCGTGGCAGAGCATTGCTATTGTCTGGATTCGTTGGACCAGGCTGAACGATTCCATAGAGCCCTGTTAAATCAACTGCTTAAGATAAATCAGGATGGCGTGGATAAAGATAAAATTCACGTCGCCATTGTGGGCGCTGGAGCAACTGGTACGGAACTGGCTGCGCAGCTGCACCATGTGGCAAATCTCGCTCGTGCTTATGGCATGCCAGAGATGTCGGCGGAGCGCCTGAAGGTATCGATACTTGAAGCCGGTCCGCGTATTTTACCTGCGTTACCAGAGCGAATTGCCGCGTCAGCGCGTAAAGCACTAACCAAATTAGGTATCGATGTGTTGGAAGGGACGCGTGTCGCACGGGTAGAAAAAGCCGGCTTTATTACCGCGGAGGAAAAGCTGATTGAAGCCGATTTAATGGTGTGGTCGGCGGGCGTTAAAGTGCCTGATTTTATAGCGGATTTGGGTATATTTGAGCTAAATAAGGCAAATCAGATCCTGGTGACGCCGGAACTACAAAGTACGGTGGATAGCAAAATTTTTGCCGTGGGTGATTGCTGTGGCGTGTTGCAGGAAAATGGTAAATGGGTGCCGCCGCGTGCGCAGTCAGCTCACCAGATGGCCAGCCTGGTCGCCAAAAATCTGGTCAATCTGTTTATGCATAAACCGCTGCAAACCTATACCTACACGGACTATGGCTCACTGGTTCACTTGAGTAAGTACTCTACCGTGGGCAGCTTAATGGGCAAGTTGTCGAACAGCAGTATGTTTATTGAAGGAAGGCTCGCTAAGATGGTCTATATCTCTTTGTATAACATGCACTTATTTGCTGTTCATGGGTGGTTGAAAGGCGCGTTGATTCTGCTTACCCGCAAGGTCAGTAACCTGGTAAGCCCACGTCTTAAACTCCACTAAAATAAAAGGCCCGGCGTATGCCGGGCCTGCTTGATTTCTAGCCTGCTATCAATGCACTGGCGGCTGCTTTATGGCGCGAAATAAGGTCGGGTAAATCCAGGCCGTTAATTTGTCCATCGGTCACGCGCCATTCACCGTTTACCATGACATGTTCTGCCCGCTCAGCCCCACATAACAGCAAGGCTGCGATAGGATCATGTGACCCGCTAAAGCGCAATTCATTCAGTCGGAAACAGGCTAAATCCGCGGCTTTGCCTACTGCGATTTGGCCAATATCATCACGGCCTAACACACTTGCAGATCCGGCTGTTGCCCAACCGAGCACCTTTTCAGGGGTAATAGCCTGTGCGCCATATTTTAAACGCTGTAAATACAATGCCTGACGGGCTTCGTACATCAGGTTTGAGGCATCATTCGATGCTGAGCCATCTACGCCCAAGCCAATAGGCGCGCCCGCTTCAATAAGATCTAATGTAGGGCATATCCCTGAAGCCAAACGCATATTCGATACAGGGCAATGACAAATGCCAGTACCGGCTTCACCTAAACGGCGAATCTCGTCGTCATTAAAGTGAATGCCATGTGCTAACCAGGTACGGTCGCTTAACCAGCCTACGCTTTCCAGATAATCTACCGTGCGCATACCAAACATCTTCAGGCAAAACGCTTCTTCGTCGAGGGTTTCAGCCAAATGAGTATGCAAGCGAACGTCCTGTGCTTCGGCCATCTCAGCGCTTTGCTGCATGATTTCCCGTGTAACGGAGAACGGTGAACACGGTGCTAGAGCGATTTGGATTTGCGCGTTCGGACCACGTTGGTGATATTGCTTAATCAGTCGTTCGCTGTCTTTTAGAATGGCTTCGCCGGTCTGCACCGTATGCTGCGGCGGCAGGCCGCCATCGGCTTCGCCCAGACTCATTGACCCGCGGGTTAGCATAGCCCGCATACCCAGTTGCTTTACGACATCTACCTGAATATCAATGGCGTCGTTGAGGCCCTCCGGGAACAGGTAATGATGGTCGGCCGCCGTGGTACAGCCCGATAAGAGTAACTCTGCCATAGCGACCTGGCTGGCTAAATGGAGTGCTTCTGGCGTCAATCGAGCCCAGACCGGATACAGGGTTTGCAGCCAGGGAAATAGTGGCTGATTGACTACCGGAGCCCAGGCGCGGGTAAGGGTCTGATAAAAGTGGTGATGGGTATTAATTAGCCCGGGCAGAATAACCAGTCCTGTGGCATCAAATACCTCGTCACAGGCGGTTTGCGGCTGCTTGTTGTTGTACAGCAGGGACTCAATGACACCATCGCTGATCACTAATCCGGTAACCGGTTCGGCTGATTCAGGGATAAAAATACAAAGGGGATTTTTAATAAAAATGCGCTGAGTTGCAGGCATAACGAATCTCCATTCAATGTTGAGGTATGCCAGCTCAGTTATGCCCTGTCTGCTGATCCAGGGGAGTGTTTACTACTCAACGATAGTTTACTTGAATGGGCTACAAATAAAACCCTGAATAAGGAGTTTTTGCGCGTTAATTTATTGTAATTTTTTTAACAAATTGGCGGTCAAATGACCATGATCACGATGTGTGGTTGGGGGGATTTTTATTTAAAAATACGCGAGGCAAGCGACGTCTTTGTAACATCTATTTAGCAAGTGTATTTCACTTTATTAAATCGCAATTCAGGTAGAAAATAAGTATTCGATACCAAAGTACTAGGAAGTGAAAATGGTAGTGACAGACATAAAAGCATTTGTGCCTTGTAAAGATTACGACGTATCACAAGCTTTCTATCAAGAAATAGGATTTTCTCTGGCCTATGTCTCCGATGATCTCACCCTTTGTGAAAACGGCGAGTGTGCGTTTTTCCTGCAGCGTTTCTACCAGCAAGATTTGGCGAATAACTTTATGCTGCAAATTTGTGTGGAAGACATTGATACGACTTTTCAGCGCTGCAATACCAGTACTAATAAGACAAAGATCACACCCGTACAGCAGGCGTCATGGGGTAAGGTTTTTTATGTATGGGGGCCAAGCAACGAATTGCTGCATATTACTGAACTAAACGCATTGTAGTGGGCAACAAAAAGCCGGATTCAAATCCGGCTTTCTTTAAAATGCTGTCAGACAGGTAAAATTACTGCTTAATACCTTCTACGTGCAGTGAAATTTCCACGTGTGTCGATGCGGGACCCAGGTTGTAGTCAATGCCGTAGTCTTTCAGTGCAATAGTGGTTGTGCCTGAGAAACCCGCACGGTATCCACCCCATGGATCAGCACCTTCACCAATCTTCTGAGCATCAATAACAATGGCGTTGGTTTCACCGTGCAGAGTAAAATCACCATACACTTTCAGTTTGTTTCCACCGAGATCTTCGATTTTTGTACTTACGAACTTTGCTTCCGGGTACTTGCTGACTGCCAGAAAGTCGCCACTGCGCAAATGCTTGTCACGCTCTGCGTGGTTTGAATCGAGGCTATCCGTGTCGATAGTCACACTAATGCTCGATGCTTCTGGCTTGGCTGGGTCGTAACTAAACTTACCGCTAAAGTCGTTAAAACGACCGGTCAGCCAGGAATAGCCCAGGTGCTGGATTTTAAAGTTCACTGATGCATGTGCACCGTTGGTATCGATAACATAGTCAGCGGCATTAACGGTCAGCGACGATAATCCCAATAAAGCACCAATTACTAATTTTTTCATCACACTCTCCTTTATTTTGAATAATTTACTAATTACTAATGACGCCCCGTCATTTGCGACAAAGTGGCATCACGATTAATGAAATGATGTTTGAACGCAGCCAGGGCATGAATGACAGCCAGACCAATTAATCCAAATGCTGCATATTCATGCACTTCACCGGCAATATCGGACTGGTCGGTGAATAACTCGCCAGCACCAGGTACCGTGAACCAGTTGAATACCTCAATACCCCTGCCGTCGGCGGTAGAGATCAAATAACCGCTAATAAAAATGATCACGAGTAGTGCGTAAATCGCCATGTGGCCTAAACTGGAGAGCGATTGCTCCAACTTGTTACCATACCGTGCCGGACGCTGAGTTCTGGTTCGCATCAACAATCTGCCGATGGTCACGACAGCGAGCACTAGCCCAACACTCTTATGCCAGTGCGGCGCTGTACGATACCACTCGCTGTAATAGGTCAGGTCAACCATCCAGATTCCTACAGCAAACATACCGATAACGACCAACGCAGATAACCAGTGCACTGCAATTAACCACAACGGCCAGTTTTTAGGTGAATTCACAATAAAGTCCTTAACGATGAACAGGGGATTTGGGTTATCAAATCACTGCTATGCAATCAGATTATCTAATCGAATGCAGCAAAAACAGTACAATAAATAGAGCTTTTCATTCTAAAAATCCGGATGAAGGGTTTGAAATTGCGCATGATTCGTCTTGAAAAATAGGCCAGTCAGGTGGTAAAACCACCGGCAAATGCCATTTAACCAGTTTTTTTAGCCATTGGTCGGTATTCCTCTTTATTTGGGAACTGTTCAGGTTCATCTTTACTCTAAATCACATATTCGAAAAAATGGATCGTCTACTAATGAAACTCTGGATGCTGTTACTCACACTTATCGCGCTGGCAGGTTTGCCCGGCTCGGGTGTGTCTGTACAGTCAGGTGTTCATGAGCAGTGGACTGCCATTGACTCGCAGTTAGTTGAAGCAGAGTACGGCGAAGTTGAAGAGGGCATCGCGTCCGACCAACAGGGCGACAGCCCGGATGCCATTTGCCACGCTACAGAAACGCAGACCGCCTTGCTGGTTGCTGCGATTATTGATGAGTCAAATCTTCAACTTAGCGGCCAAATTAAGACCGGTTACGCAATAAGGGCTCCCCCCGTTATCAGTTAATCAATCGACCTTGCGGCGCGTGGCGCCAATATTTAAATTTATCGAGGATTAACTCATGCATCACTTAACACTTTGCCAAACTGAAGCTATTGATACTCTGGCTCACCCAGAAGCGTACGAACATGTTGAATTAGACTCTTCTGCTTTGAGCATCTTTACTGATTTTCACGAGCACCAGCCACTGGTGATTGACGGTAGCGTAAAAGCCATCGAACTGGAGCGCTTAATGCGTCAGTCACACGTGAAAATGAAAGTGGTTTTGGATAAACACGAGCAGTTTGTCGGGATTGTTACCCTGGCAGACATAACGGAGCAGAAAATTTTGCAACGCGTTGTGCAATTGGGGCTGCCCCGTTCTGAACTACTGGTTGTCGATATGATGCAACCAAAAGCCACTTTACAGGCCTTTGACTACAACGAACTGAAAGTGGCGTCTGTAAAAGACGTGGTAGATACGCTGCAGGACAATGGTAAGATGCATTGTCTGGTAATTGATAAACAGCAACATGAAATCCGGGGCGTGATTAGCGTAAGCGATATTGCGCGAATTTTAAGGGTGCCGCTGGACATTCAATCACAACCTTCCTTCGCTGCACTTTCACACATTATTGCAGCATAAAAAAGAAAGACATACGGGGGCGATGCCCCCGTCTTTTTATACGCAAATCACGTCAATCATACTTGCTTCGCCGGAATATTTGTTACACTAATGTTATTGAGTGGAATGAGGGACTGAAGTGGCAAGCTATTACAACAAACAACACGGTGAATTTACTTTAACGATGATTCAGGATGTCGTGTTAACCAATGCCATTGGCCCGTGGAATCTGGAGTGTATTGTTCAATTTGGCCTGAAATACGGCGAAAGTGTGTATTCTGCTAAAGCCACTAAATGGGCAGACATTATCATGCTCCAGGGGGAAAGCTTATTAGTACCCGATGCAGAAAAGGATTTACAGATTCGTATTGCTCGCGCGGTGCAAACTGGATTGACTCACGTTGCTGTTGTAATGTGCAAATCCGAAGTAAAGACCACGGCGAAAATGCAAATGTCCCGACTGTATAAAGGTTTACCTGCAACCCTCGAATTTTTTGAAACGCTGGGAGAGGCTATGGATTGGGTTACGCAGCAGGGTTACCGTTGCGAACGTGAATCTGTAGAAAACTTTTTTGAACAGGCGTTCTAACAACCGGTAACCCGTAACGAAATTTAATTTAATCTACAGCCGCCGCCGGCGCGATTTGAGATGCGTACTCGACTTTAGTTCTTACCACTAGTTCGTTGTATCGGTTATACGAGTTGACCGTTTTTTCTCTTCCAAATAGTTCGTCCATAGCCCGCCAAAACTGTATATCAGCCTCTGTTGTGCGCCAGTCCAGGGTACTGTAATCATTTGGCATTGGCCAAATCATCAGAAAGTCATATTCACCGCTTGTCATTCTGTATAGAGAAGGCCCGGGTTGGCCGGTTTTGGCTATCGCCTTTATAGCCACCTCGGTAACTATTTCAATAAACTCTTCTTCATGACCCGGTTTAACAACAAGGTAAACATTGCGGACTACCCTGGCGTGATTGTTTTTCTCTGGTTGCATTGCATTCAGGTATTGCTGCCACTGTTCCTCTGTAGGCATGGTTTCTTCTGCCATTATTGGAGGAGCAAGCAATGAAATAAGTAAAGTCATAAGTGAAAGGTAAGCGAAACGAATCATAGTATCTCCTTGTTTTTCAGTTCATTCGCCAATTATTGTGGCTAGCCCTGTGTGAAAAAACCTGAAAGAAACCTCCAAAAATGTCTGAAATCTCTCCTATTGAACTCCAATACAATTATTGTTAATTTTTTGTCGCGAAAAGAAAGCGATACGAGTGAAATTTACATGGATGAAATGACAATAGGCTGTCTTACGTTCTTGCGGAATGAGAACAAAATTCAGTGTGGTGGCAATAAAATAAAAGTAACGCCACAGGTCATGTCACTTGCTGACATTCTCGGTCGTTCAGTTAATCAGGTTGTTTTGCGAAATGAGCTAGTCGCCGAGCTTTGGCCTGAAACCGTCGTCGGAGACGAATCATTAACCCGCTTGGTCTCTGATCTTCGAAAGGCACTCAGAGCACTTAATGCCGAATCATCTGTCAGCGTTAAAACTGTTGCCAAGCGGGGTTACAAGCTGGTCGTGGTAGAAGAAAGCCAGCCTGAAGTAAGCAAACAACAAACGCCACACCTTCAGCCTTCCGAAAAAGCAGTACCTTATTTTAAAAACGTCAGACTTTGGGCCATTGTTTTAGTCGTCCTCTGCGTATGCTTTGCTGCTTTATATTCTCAAAAAAATACACAACCGCCCGCTATTTTAGTGTTGCCATTCGACAACTTAACTGGAGATCCGGATGTGGATTTATTGTCAGATGGGCTGGTAGAGGATGTTGTCACTGCACTGACAGACTATCCGGAAGTGGCGGTTGCAGCTAAAACATCAAGCTTTTATTTCAAGGCAAACCCGCACAGCCTGGAAGACATTTCCGGAAAACTCAATGTCGATTATGTGCTGGAGGGGGCGGTATCTGGAGAAAATGCGGATTTGCAGATCAGTTACCGATTGGTGAATGCTCGAACAGGATTTGCTGCATGGTCAAAAATTCGCACTATCAGTTCGTCCGAATGGCGGGCCGTTAACCAGGAGTTACTCGAACAACTTGCAGTTTCTTTTGATTTTAATGTCGCGTCACGAAACCCCAGCAAATTAATATCGGAAGAAGCTTACCGTCTATTCTTAAAGGCAAATCGTTTGTCGGAGCAAAGTTATAGCGTAGAGACGTTACATGACGCTGCTGAATTATACGAGAGGGCTGAGTTGCTTGCACCGAGAGAGCCGCAGTTGTTGCTGGCGAGTGCGGTTAACTACCTGGAGCTCATGACATTGGTTGAGCCTGAAAGTCGTGAAGCAATGTATGCAAGTGCTTCGGAAAAAATAGCGAAGGCAAAGAAATTCGGTGCTCCCAGAAAAACGGTATTGTTCTTGGAAGGAATGAGGCTGTCGCCACACCCGTCTAACGTGGTGAACAGCGATATTAATCAAGCGCTATCATTATTTTCGCAAGCCCACGCATTAGGAGAAAAAAGCTACGACTTTTATTTTACTTATGCGTATTTTCTCTCTACGCAGAAGCAATATGAGAAAGCGAAGGCAATAACCCAGGAAGGCATTAGCTATCACCCTCTGGCATTCCGGCTACACGGGGCAATGACAGCGATAAACCTGCTGACTTTAAACGCTGAAAGCGCGGGACTCTCGGTGGAACAAATGCGTAAGCTGAATCCTGATAGTACGGTAACCGATTGGATGGCGTCGTTGGTCCATGCAATGAAAGGAGAGTATCAGGAGGCGTTTACGGCTAGTCAATTGGAGCGTGAGAAGTCGCCTTCATTCAGGTCTTTGATGAGAGATAGTTTCGTTGCCATTGCGGCCAACAGAGGGGATTTGCTTATTAGCATAATAAATGCCTGTGAAAATATGGCTTTTGAGGTAGCGCAGTGTGAGCTACTAAACACCATTAAGAGCGTTCATTCGAAACAAGTTTTTACGCCGGATAACAGTCTGTTGATTCCAGAATCTTCTGTTTTTCTTCAGGCGGTTGCCGCCAATGTTTCTGAACATACTGATCCTGAAAGCAAGACGCGAATTAACGATGCGCTGAACTCTGTAGTTGGATCTGCGGGATTCTACTATCGCGATAATTGGAATTTGTTGTTTGAAAACGTGTTATTGGGAGCATATCAATCAGATAAGGAAAAAGTGCTTTCTGACAATGTAATAAGCGTGTATTTCGAAGCTGAGTTACTCGCCTCAGAGGGGAAGACTGAACGTTGTTTGGAAAAGTTGGATGAGATTGTCGACCAAATGCCTGTCATTCCAATAGGACGGGCGTATGCATTTTTTGAAAGTCCTTTTTTTGCTTCAATGCGGGATATTCCGGAATTTCATGAGAAAAAGCGAGTATTCGAAAAAAACTTAGAAGAGCGATATTCTGCTCTTACCTGGGAGCCCTGAAAAATTATCAGCTGCTTTTCAATGCAGCCGCATAAGCCTGGCGTGCCCAATCGCGGGCATCATCCGGATCATCATAAATGTCTTCCGGCGCTTCCATGTAACTGAGTGCGATGGTTTTGCCCTGCCGGACGTAAGTAAACGGTGAATAGCCCCGCTCTTCAAGCGCTTGTTTCATCCCGGCGTCAACTTTTATATAAAGCTGATCGCTCACTACCAACGCAAACATTTTCCCCAGATGAAACACACCATAGCCACCAAACATTCTTTTTAACTGTATAGACCCGAAACCGCTGAATACATCGTGCAGGCTATTGGCAAACTGATTCGCTGACATGTGGGTGAAGTCCTTTGTTGGCGTAGTTTCCCAGTCTACTTTGGTACTTTTTTAATCTCAATTCACAATTTCTTTCACTTTTATTGGAATAAAACCTAACGCGTCTCCGTTAACTCAATGTCAATGTGACATAACTGGAGATGATTATGAAAACGTTCACTTTTACTTCACTGGTTTTAGCCATGGGCCTTACACATGGTACTGCAATGGCGCAGTCTGTTGAAACAGATGTTGCTGTTAACCAATCTACCTCGGTTGATTCTCAAGCATCGATTAACACCGAGCAAGGTGTACCTTCATCGCTGTCTTTATCGTTGTCAAATCAATCAGATGTGCAGGCAACAAATGATGTCAGCGAGCAAATGACTGAAGACTCTGCGGAGCAGGTTGGAGATTCAGCCTCCGAGGTTGCTGATACCGCGGAAGCGTCTGGCGATGCGGTAGGCGAAACAGAACAGCAAGCGGAAGCTTCGATGAATTCAACCGTTGAACAAGGGACTGAAATAGCGGGTAACCTGCCCGTGGAAGCAGTGTCGGAATCATTGCAAGGCAGCGTAGATACGACGGTGGTAACGGGTGTTGGTACGCTGGTGAATACGGGTGGTTCAATTGGGAATGCGCTACAGGACTCAGAATCTGTTGTGACCGGTGCGATTCAAGGCACATTACAAAACACATTACAAAACACCATTGATACTGCCACCGTTATGCAGATAGCCGATACGGCTTCCGTTGAGCAAGTGGTCACCTCAGCAATATCAACTAATGTTGCGCAGTCAGTATCTACCTCAGCGGTATCACAAGTCAGTGACTCGGTTAATGCAACGGTAAACAGCACGGTTAACAACAGCGTGTCTACCGCTGTAGAAGGCGCGGTATCAAATACCGTTAACGATGCAGTAACGGCAAACATTAGCTCAATTCTGGGTAACTAGTCATGTGCATAAAGGGAGGAGGCCAGACGGCCTCTCTCTTTGCTTTTGCGCTATTGCACTTCTAATTCGATGTTTAAGCTGTTGGGGACATTAACGATGAAGAAATTAATACCAATCACCACCATTGCTGTAATCAGCGTACCTGTGATGGCGAGTGTTACCT
The DNA here is from genome assembly GCA_017794925.1 of Aestuariibacter sp. GTDB lineage: Bacteria > Pseudomonadota > Gammaproteobacteria > Enterobacterales > Alteromonadaceae > Alteromonas. Next base: position 1,160,691 of record CP051238.1, read on the forward strand.
ATAAAGGTGAGTTGAAAGCAGGTGCTCAGTACGATTCCAACGTGACCGTTAATGAACTGGATCGCGCCAGTAATCAATCTGATTATGCCGGTTATCTGAAAGGTAAGTTCAGCGCCGAATGGCAGGCTACGGATGCATTGTCTTTCAATGCTGGCGTGAACCATCAGCGCACGCATTATCAGGATGCGACAGACTTTAATCTGGCTATTACTACTGTAAATGTGGGGGCTGGCTGGCAAACCGGCGTGGGGAAATGGGGCGTGCACAGCTATCTCGCTGAAGCAACATTAGCGGGTAGTGATTTTATGCAATACCAACAATCGGGCGTAAGCTGGCAAAATAGCATTACTGCAAAAAACTACTTGCATGTCAGTGCTGACTATCTTCAAAAGCGTTTTGATACGTTGCCTGAGCGTGATGCTAGGGGTGGGCAGTTGTCTACACAGTGGTTTTATTTGCCAGACCTGGATGGCGAAATGATTAACATTGGTTACACCTACCAATACGAAGATGCGGACACTGACAGACTCGATTTTTCTGGACACAGCGGGCAGGTGAGCTGGACTTACCCTACTCAAATTTGGGGAGCGCCCACGTCGCTGAAAGCCCAGTATCAGTTTGTGTACAGGGACTACAGTGAAGCAGAAGCGTTTTTGTCTGTGACCCAACGTACCGACCGTCAGCATACCCTGGGCTTAACAGTCAGTTATGAACTTACTGAGCATGTTGCGCTGGATGTGGGGGCAAAATATGCAGACTATCAGTCGAACCTGGCCATTGCCGATTATCAGGAAAATCAAGCCAATGTGGGCTTTACTGCCAGTTTTTAAACACAATAGATCTAGGGTAGCCAGACGCCTTCGCCATACACCGGATCCCACCCTGGCTCACCCTTATCCTGTAATTGACCGCGTAGTTGGTGGGGTAATTCAACAAGTCCGGTTGCTTCCGAAGATTCACAGGTTAACCAGTGGCTCAGCCAGCCCGCAATGGCAGGCGAGGCCATTGAAGTACCGGTTTCTGGACCTGTTTCACCGTTTATTCGAGCAGTGATAACACTGACACCTGGCGCAGAAACCGCCACCTGTTCGCCCTGATTTGCCCAGCGGTATATCGTGCCGCTTGCATCCACGGCAGAGACGCCAATCACCTCTGGAAACGCCGCAGGATATAAGGGCGGTGCCGCAGGGCCCGCGTTACCTACCGCCGCGACCAGCGTAATACCGCTTTCAGATAGCCGGGTAATGGCTTTTTCCAGCAACGGGTTTTGTGGCCCGGTAAGACTCATATTAATAACGGAAATCTGCTGTTTTGACAGCCAGTCCATACCACTGATTAAATCGAATAAGCTGGCACCTTGGGAAACCTGGGTTCTGGAATAAAAGACCGCCGCATTAAAAACCTGACTGCGCTGAGATAGCTGCTGCTGAAGTATACCTGCGACCGCCGTGCCATGGGCCAGACTCAGGGGAAGGGATTCATCTAAAAAACGTTGCTGCGTAATGCTGAGGCTTGTTAACAGCGGATGATGTACCTCAATGGCTGAATCCAGCATACCAATACGAGAGGGCTGATTGCACAATTGTGCTGCAGAATTTAATTTTTTCTGTTCGCTATTCATTGTGTCTGACGCCGGACCCGCCTGAGTAAGATAGATGTGGTTTCGGCCCATCTGAGTTTGCAGGTGCGCTGGCAGTGACGCTTTCATCGCTTGAACAGAATTTAATTCATCAGGCACGCGAATACTGACAAGCCAGTTGTCCAGTAACGATACATAGCGCTGCTTAACCACATTGAAAGAAGACTTTGCCAGCCAGGTTAAGTCAGCGTCTGAGACATACAACACCCATTCTCTGGCAATCGCCAGATCGCCTTGAGGGGTAGTATCTTCCCTTATTACCGTTTGCTGTATCGAATTAACGACATTAAGTGCCTGCTTTACGGGTAACAAGGCCTGTGATAATTCGGTGGTCAATGTGGTTTTGAGCTCTGGCAGCAAATCGGGTAAGGCCGGTGCAACACGTGGTTGAATACGGTCTGCAATACGTTCGTTAGCCACTCGTCGGGATATGTCCTCAATAGGTTGAGTGACTGAGCGCGTCACCGATGGCAGGACTTGTGCATCTGTAACAGGTGCATAACTCGTTAGTGCAACAGCGGTAAGGATGACCTTGCGCATAAACGTATTGGGATAAGTAAACTTCATAGCGACACCTTAATACAAAAGTGAAAATGGTGGTACCGGCTTTATATTCATCCAGCAGCGAAGACAGTATTTGAAACGCGATCACAGTAAGCCGGATAACCGGTATCTATGTTGAGTTAACGAAATAAATAAAAAAAAATTCCAATTAAAGGGAATAAAATAAACGCTGCCTCGTTAACCCTTTAAAAGAGGCAATTCGGAGGGGGCATTCCACCTCCTTGCAGTGTAGGAAAATACAATGACAACAACACAATCAGCACAACTCAAAAGTATGCTGCCAGTTCTAAGACGATTTGCATATTCGCTGACGGGTAGCATGGCTGACGCCGACGACTTATTACAAAACACCGTGGAAAAATTACTGAGTAAGCCGATCCCGGAAGACGTTGAATTACTGGCCTGGTCCTATCGGGTATGCCGCAATTTATGGATTGATGAATACAGAGCGAACAAAGTGCGACAGGCCGCAGTGCACAAACCAGAACTGCAACACACAGACATTGATGCGACTTCACAAATCACTGCAGATATCACGCTAAAGCAGGTAGAAAGCGCGATGGCGACCCTGCCTGATGAGCAACGTGAGGTGTTGTCTTTGGTGGCGGTACAGGGGATGTCTTATCAGGATACTGCCACCGTATTGTCGGTGCCATCGGGTACCGTCATGAGCCGATTGGCAAGGGCCAGAACCAAGCTGGCACAAATACTGAACCTGGATAAAGGCAATGAGGTAACGGCATGAAGATTACCGATGAACAACTCAGCGGGTTTTTAGACAACGAACTGGATGAACAGCAAATGTCGCTGGTGCGGGATGCCATAGCCCAGGACGACACATTGTGTGACCGTTTGGCGGCATTGAGCATGGTGGATCACGTTGTGAAAACCGCCGCAGAACAGGCAACCAACAGTCCGGTACCGGCTCACATTGAAGCGTTATGTGATGCCGAACAAGAGAGCAATGTCGTCAGTTTTGTTGAGCGTAAGACTCAGAATGACGACCAGAAAACGGTTGTTCAAGGGAGCAATGTGCGTTGGTTACGCGGTATGGCGATGGCTGCCAGTGTCGCTCTCGTCGGATTGCTGGGTTGGCAGCAGCTAATGGATGGGCAGTCTTCTGGCAACAGCGAATGGCAACAAGTCGCGGCAGTGCTGGATAGTCAAACCAGTGGTCAGGCATATCAGGCAGGCGCGCAAACAGTAATGCCGCAGTTATCGTTCCTGAATAAAGACGGAGCACTATGCAGACAATTCACCGTTATTGGCACTGAGCGCCATGACGCCATGATTGCATGTAAGCAAGCGGGTAATTGGCAGCAACGCGCCGCAGTAGCACTGGATATGCCTGTAGGGCAACCTGGTGAATACCAAACAGCAACCTCAGAGACTGCACTGGATAACGTGCTGGACGAGATAATGCTAGGTGCCCCGCTAAATCGGGAGCAGGAACAAAACGCGATTCAAACGAACTGGCAGCAGTAACTGCCGTTGGAGGTTAAGATGAAGACTGTAATGAAATTTGCCACCCTGATAATGGGATTAACATTGGCCGCTTGTGCCAGTCAGCCTGCCTATCGCGCAGCAGAAAACGGCGGATATGGCTACTCGGAAACCAAACTGACCGATACCCAATATCGTGTGTACTTTAAAGGTAAGGGCAGTGACAAAACCAAGGCAATGGATTATGCCATGCTGCGTGCAGCAGAAGTAACGTTGAACGAAGGTTATGATTGGTTTGTGGTCGCAAATCGCGAGACCATGGTCGACCGCGAGAAGGTATCAGTTGAGCCTGAAATTGGATTTTCAAAGCGTTATACCCGCGTGACCGATTGCGGTCTGGTGACCTGCAGTACCCGTGTCTATCCAGAGTCGACGCTATCTACCGGCATTTTTGTAGGTGGTCAGGAGAAAAGTGTCATTGAAAGCGCACTGGATATTCAGTTGGGACGTGGTACGCGCCCTGATTCAAGCTCAAGCTTTGACGCGCGGCAGGTAAAAGAAAACTTGTCGCCTAAGGAAGAATAGTCACCCAACACCAAAAGCGTCATCCCGGGCTTGCCCCGGGATCTACTCAAAAAGGCTTTGATTTCAAAAAGACCACTGTCTGATGTTTCTAAGATCCCGGATATCGCTGCGCGATTCCGGGACGACGGATGGGGAGAATCGCGTCACATTTTCCGGGACGACAACCACACCGTCATCCCGGGCTCGCCCCGGGACCTATACAAAAAGGCCGTGATTTCAAAACAACGAAGCTAGCGCCACTTTCCAAAGAACACACCAAATAACTTAGGTGCCATTTCTTTCAGCGAAAACTCGTCAGGATTTTCCAAATATTCCACCACAATCCCACGGAAAAAGCAGTTTAACGCCATAGTTAAAATCTTCGGATCCAAATCGGCTGATAAGGTCCCTTGCGCCTGAGCCTTGGCAAAAAACTTCTCTAGTGTTTGCTGCTTTTCTTCCTTCGCCAAGCGGGTCCTTTCCTGACAAACCTGCAGGCTTCCACTATAGTCACATTTAACCAGAAACAGCGACAACACGCGCTGTAAATGGGGGTCTTCTTCGAGTCGGATGGTAAGGTCGCAACATACTTCTTCTAACTGGCGGAGCGGGTCATCGTAGGTTTTCTCTAACCCGTCTACCAGCTCTTGTATGAACGGCTTATGCAGTTCATCGTAGAGGGCCATAAAGATGTCAGTTTTGTTTTTGAAGTGCCAGTAAACGGCACCTCGTGTGACGTTAGCGGCCTTCGCAATTTGTTCCAGGGTCGCACGGGCCACCCCTTGAGAGGAAAAGACATCGACCGCGGCATCGAGGATAGCAGCCCGGGTTTGTTCGGCTTCTTCTTTAGTTCGTCGCATTTTTGACTTTCTTGGTCTGATTGACAACATACATACACGAATGTATTTTAAACTATATCTAAGTTGCCTAATTGTCCAGCTTTCCTGTCTCAGCAGTCCTCAGGAATTTACTAAGTAAAGAATTTTATGATCAAAAAACTTGTTCTCGCTGCACTCTCAGTGTCAGTTATTGCTATTACCGGTTGTTCTCAGGAGTCTTCCGGCCAACAAGCTGCCGGTGGCCAGGCTGCGCCATCGGGTGTTCCTGTGAATGTGGTAACCGTTGAGCAGCAAAATGTCTCCACGACACTTGAATTGCCTGGCCGGGTGAGTGCGTTCAGACAGTCCCACGTGCGCCCTCAGGTTACCGGCGTTATTACCCAACGTTTATTTGAGCAGGGTACGGTGGTAGAAAAAGGTCAGCAGTTATATCAGATTGATGACTTGCAATATAAAGCGGCACTGGCGAGTGCTAAAGCCGATGTGGCCTCTGCTAATGCCAATGTTAAAACGCTGAAAGCCAAGGCCGCGCGTTACAAAGACCTGACCAAAATCAACGCTATTAGTGGTCAGGAATACGATGACGTTGTTGCTCAGCTCGACCAGGCAGTGGCAGCAGTAAGTGTTGCCGAAGCACAGGTGGCATTGGCTGAAGTGAATATGGATTACACCAAGGTGTATGCGCCGATTAGCGGTCGCATTAGTCGTTCATTCTACACAGAAGGCGCGCTGGTTACGGCGAACCAAACTGATCCTCTTGCAACCATTACCCAGTTAGATCCGGTTTATGTGGATGTGCAGGTATCAAGCGAACAAGCGCTGGGCTTGCAAATGGCACTACGCGACAAAGGCAGCTTAACCGTTGACCTGACTATTCCCGGTTCGCATCAGTCGCTTGAAGGCCTGAAAGGTACTGTCGAGTTTTCAGAAGTGATCGTGAATGAATCTACCGGCTCGGTGACCATTCGTGCCCGTTTCCCTAACCCGGACAACATCCTATTGCCTGGTCTTTATGTACGGGCCACTATCCATTTAGCAGATACGTCAGCATTGGTGGTACCGCAGCGGGCAACGATTCGCCAGCCAGACGGTGGCTTGTCAGTGTGGGTAGTTAAAGGCGACAACCCTGAACTGCGCCCTATTGGTGTGTTACAGGCATTCGATGGCAACTGGCAGGTAAGCAACGGTTTATCCGCGGGCGAGCAGATTATTGTGGCGGGTTATCACAAACTTCGTCCGGGCGCGAAAGTCATGCCTATTCCATTGTCGAACGACGCATAATTACAGGATCCATTAATGGCTAGATTTTTTATCGATCGCCCGGTTTTCGCATGGGTGCTTGCAATTATTACCATGATGGCTGGTGCCATGGCTATTACCAGCCTGCCTATTCAGCAATATCCAACGGTGGCTCCGCCATCGGTAACCATTTCTGCGTCGTACCCTGGAGCTTCTGCACAAACTGTTGAAAACGCGGTGACTCAGGTTATTGAGCAGCGTCTAACTGCTATCGACAACCTACGGTATTTTCATTCAAGCAGTGCCAATGGCCGTATGACTATCACCCTGACGTTTGAGCCAGAGGCTGATCCAGATATTGCCCAGGTACAAACCCAAAACAAAGTACAGGGCGCGGTATCTCAGTTGCCGTCGTCTGTACAGCAAATGGGTGTCACGGTTACCAAGTCGAACAACAGCTTTATGATGGCCGTGGGCTTCTATTCGGAAGACGACAGTATTGACCAATACGAGCTGGGCGACATTCTTCTCTCTAAATTCCGCGACCCGATTTCACGCGTAGACGGGGTAGGCAGTGTTCGTGCCTTTGGTGCACAAAAAGCCATGCGCATCTGGTTGGATCCGCAGCGTCTTTATAGCTACAACTTAACACCCCAGGACGTACAAAGTGCCATTGCGGTGCAAAATACCGATGTATCTGCTGGTGAGTTAGGTGGGCTGCCTGCTATTTCCGGACAGGAAATTAACGCGACTATTCAGGCGCAATCACGTTTGCAAACCGTGGATGACTTTGAACGCATACTGCTGCGTGTAAATGCCGATGGTTCACAAGTTCGTTTACGCGATGTGGCCCGCGTTGAGCTGGGCTCAGAAAGTTACGGTGTTATTTCGCGTTACAAGCGACATCCTGCTGCCGGTATGGCGTTATCACTAGCCTCGGGCGCTAATGCGCTGGATACCATCGACCGGGTAAAAGCCCGTGTTGAAGAACTCAGAAGCAATCTGCCTGCCGGGGTTAAAGTGATTTACCCTATCGACAACGGACCCTTTATCGAACTGTCTATTAAGTCGGTAGTGCAAACCCTACTGGAAGCCATTGTACTGGTATTCCTGGTCATGCTGCTGTTCCTGCAAAACTGGCGTGCAACGTTAATTCCAACCATCGCTGTACCCGTTGTACTACTTGGTACGTTTGCTGTCCTGTACGCATTTGGTTTCAGTATCAACGTACTTACCATGTTTGGTTTAGTACTGGCTATCGGCTTGCTGGTAGATGACGCCATTGTGGTAGTAGAAAACGTTGAACGGATTATTCATGAAGAAGGTTTAAGCCCGAAAGAAGCCACCAAGAAATCCATGACCCAAATCACCAGTGCGCTGGTGGGGATTGCCGCGGTACTGTCGACGGTGTTTATTCCAATGGCATTTTTCTCGGGTTCTGCAGGGGCCATTTATCGTCAGTTCTCTATTACCATTGTATCTGCCATGGTGTTGTCGGTACTGGTAGCTATTATTCTTTCGCCGTCGCTGTGCGCCACTTTCCTGCGCGCGGCCGATGCAGAAGGCGAAGCAAAAACCGGGTTCTTTGGTTGGTTCAACCGTACCTTTAACAAAGGCCGAGACCGTTACCAGGGCGCAACCCGCTTTATGGCGAATCGCCTGGCGCGCTTTGTGGCGCTGTATACCTTACTCGTTGCGGGTATGGTGGTTATTTTTATGCGTTTACCGGGCTCGTTTCTACCGAACGAAGATCAGGGTTTCCTGATGATGATGCTGAACACACCGGCGGGCTCCAGCGCAGAGCGTACACTTGAGTCGGTAGCCAAAGTAGAAGATCACTTCCTTGAACAAGAAGGAAATTTGGTTGATCACATGTTTACCGTTACCGGCTTCAGCTTTGCAGGATCTGCGCAGTCATCGGCATTGGGCTTTATTCGTCTGAAAGACTGGTCTGAACGGACCGAGCCTGGCACCAGTGTCGAAGCGGTAGCTGGGCGTGCTTATCCGGCGCTTGCTCAAATCATTGATGCCAGTGCTTTTGCATTCTTCCCACCGCCTATTCGCGAACTGGGGAATGCGTCGGGCTTTGATATGCAGCTGCTGGATGTCGCGGGCCGCGGGCATGAAGCATTAATGCAGGCGCGTAACCAACTGCTTGGTGCAGCAGCACAGAATCCAAAGCTGGTAGGCGTGCGTCCAAATGGGCTTAACGATGTACCTCAGTACAAAATCGACATCGACAGCGAAAAGGCGACGGCGTTAGGTGTGTCACTAAGCGACATCAACAGCACGCTACAAATCGCCTGGGGGTCATCGTATGTGAACGACTTCATCGATGACGGCCGTATTAAGAGAGTGTACCTGCAAGCCGATGCCCCGCACCGCATGATGCCGGATGACCTGAACAAATGGTATTTGCGCAACAGCGCCGGTGATATGGTGCCGTTCAGTGCGTTTGCTACATCGAAGTGGACCTATGGTTCACCCCAGTTAGAACGATTTGATGGCGTGTCTTCCGTAAACCTGCAAGGTTCAGCTGCGCCGGGAATCAGCTCGGGTGAAGCCATGCAGGAAATGGAAAAGCTGGTCGCTGAGATGTTACCTGAAGGTTTCGAGATAGCCTGGTCAGGCTTGTCCTATGAAGAACGAGCTGCGGGTTCGCAAGCAGGCTTCCTGTATGCGGTTTCTATTCTGGTTGTATTCCTGTGTCTGGCTGCGTTGTACGAAAGCTGGGCAGTACCTTTCTCGGTAATTCTGATTGTGCCGCTTGGTATTTTGGGTGCTGTGGTAGCGGCTTACCTGTTTAACCTGTCTAACGACGTATACCTGCAGGTGGCGTTCTTAACCACTATCGGTCTGGCTGCAAAGAACGCCATTCTGATTGTGGAGTTTGCCAAGGTGCTGCAGGAAGAAGAAGGCAAGACGGTTATGGAAGCGGTGACCATGGCGGCAAAACAGCGTTTCCGCCCCATTCTGATGACCTCAATGGCGTTTATTCTTGGGGTAACCCCGCTGGCAATCGCAAACGGTCCGGGGGCAGCAAGTCAAAACGCAATAGGGATTACCGTTATCGGCGGTATGTTTGCAGCTACCTTCCTGGCTATCTTCTTCGTACCCATGTTCTACGTGTTGATATCCAAATTCTCCAGGGCCAAACAGGACTAAGTACTTAAACGATAAAAGCCCGCTCATTCGAAGCGGGTTTTTTTATTGGTGTTAGCTTTGAAAGGAGAGAGGTTTGCTAACCTATGCTCGCTCTTACATCAGCAATGGTGATAAAGAGTTTGTTGTCTGTATTCCGAAAGGCTTGAAAGCCATAGCGTTCATAGAATTGTTTTGCACCGTCTTTGGCATCAACGATAATAACTGGAAACGCCACACTGTCACTAGCAGCTAACAGCTTTCGCAGTGCGTCGATAAGTAGCCACTCTCCGAACCTTTTTCCTTTATACCGCTCATCGATAGCAAGGCGAGCAATAAGGCCACCAGAGGTCGATGATTGGTGCTTTTTTTGTAATTTATCGGGTAATGCCTTCAATTCAATAGGCGTCATTGTAAGCGTATAAAAGCCAATAATAGATGAGCCGTCTTTATCATCTTCTAAAACAAACGTTCTGGAGTTGTCTTTCCTGGCTTGCTGATTTGCCATTACTTTTAAGTAATTATTTAAGGCTTCAATACCACAGTTGAATCGGTTTCTATCGTGTTTTGCTTTGTCTAAAAGCACCGTATACATCATTGAGTTTTGCTTTCATACCGATCAGAGGCAGCCTTTAGCCTTGAGTTTACTTCCGCAGGACGGTCCAAAGCTTCCATTAATAACATTGCATCGTCCTGACTCAACTTTAAAACCTGCTCACGTTCGATGACTTGTTTCGCCTTTTCAATTGCGGCATTGAGTACAAATGAATTAATACTCGTCATGCCAGCGATCGCTGCGGCCTTGGTAAGTAATTCTTGTGTATCAGCATCAACTCTAGCAGTGATGCGAGGCAGAGTAGTCGCCATAATAAACCCCCTATGTGACAAAGTGTCACATAGAGATTATGCTCCCTGCCTGTGCAAAAATCAATCACTGTGTCATTTTGGCACTCGGGCCTACATTGCTATAAGCCCGCTCATTCGGAGCCGGATTTTTGTGTGTTGGGATTTTGATTAATTCGCGAATGAAAGTAGTGGTGAAGTCGGCTTTGAGCGAAAAGCGGTCACATTCAGCAACCCATCTAACATTTGAAACCACCCAAGTTCGTCATCCCTGAATCGCGAAGCGATGTCAGGGATCTCTTCAAAAGGCTGGCTCACCATGAACAGTTCTTTTTCGCTCATCCAAATAAATCATTGGGAACTGGCTCTTAATCAGGTGTAAGGTATTGCTATCAACAAATTATGTTGGGAGTTCAGGGATGAGTAAGACTTCGTGTTACTGTGAATTCTCTCTAACAAGTTGTTAGGTACACAGTGAAATTTTGTAGTGGTCAAGTATTTTTGGCCACGGTTGATGTGGTCAATATTTCTTATACAAAGGGATTTTTGTGTATAAAACTAAACCTTCTAAATACTTAACTCTTTTTTGCTTTTTATTGCTTGTTTCATTATCGAATATCACACTTGCCAATCCGATTCAGAGTGAGATTCATGAATATGCAACGCTAGTAGACCCGGATCACACTGATAAATCAGCATTTATTGAAGCAGTAAGAAAAACTACATTACTAAGCTCTACAACATCTATTGCCCGTATATTCAGATATCTCTACTTGAAAGACCATCCTGAATTGGCAGAAGAGCTCGGCTTTCCAACTATTGCTCTCCCAACTGAAAATGACTGGCTGGAATTTCAAGAAAAAGATGTGGTTTATTATGCGGTTACGCGAGCGATTAGCTTTATCTCCGAAGGAAATGCTCTTGAAAGGCTTCTGACGTTAAAACAACAACAGTTGTTGCGTGGCAATAAAGCAGCAGTAGCACAAGTGGCTTGCGTATTAGCAATTTACTACTTCGATTTTGCGAAGGACTCCTTAAACGCGATTGCTGAGCTGCTATACGCTCTACCCGAAGTTGCTCCAGCGGATAACGACGTTAGCGACGCGCTTATATATAACAAAGCATTTGTACTCTACCATTTGTTTTCCATTTTATATGACTTAGGAGCTTACGAGGCCTCATTCCGGTATGGTCAGGTTTATTTTGAACATATTCGTCAGAGCCCCGTATATGAACTAGAAAGCTATGATTACTTTTTAATGGTCATGCTTGCTAATCAGTTAGGCAAATTTGATATAGCAATGAGTAATGCAGATGAGTTGTTACACAAAGCTACCAGCATGAGTCCTTCGGCAGAACTGTTTGCTTTATTGGCCAAAGTCTCCGTTCATGCCAGAAGAAATCAGCCGGGTGATTTAGATACCGCTTATGCGTTGTTGGATTTGGTTGACTTAAAGAGTCAGCCTGAGGATTGGAGCGAGGTTGACCAAGCTCGCTTACTCGCAGTAAAAGCCATTCGATTTGGCTTGCAAGGCGATATGCCGGCGACTGAAGAAAACATTAGCTCACTGAGAGCTCTTATGGTTAGCAATCCAAATGCCTTTAATGGCGTTGATTTCAAATACTTGTCGATTCTTGAAGGGTTTCTGGCGGAATTCAATCATAATTCAGCTATTGCGATAAAAACCAAACTAGAGCGCCTGGAAATAGAGCACGCCTCACTGGTTAATGCGTTAAATAACAGACTAGATACATTGGGTCATTTAATGCAATCAGATATTGATTTAATAAGATTAGAAAGCTTAAAAGCAAAGGAGTTAGCAAATCGACAAGCTCTCGAAACCGCTAGGCTCAAATCTATTATCCTTGCCCTTATCATAGCGTTAGTGTCGCTTGTTTCAGCGTGGCTCTTCATACAACGCAATAAGGTAAGACGCCTGGCTCACTTTGATCCGTTAACAGGCGCGCCAAACCGACGCTATATGTTTAGCCTTCTCAATAGTGTCTTTAGCAAAACTTCTAGCGGAAATTGTATAGCACTGATAGATATCGATTACTTTAAAAAAGTTAATGATACCTACGGGCACCAAACGGGTGACGAAGTACTTATAAAATGCAGTGATGTTATCAAAAGTCGATTGCGCAAAAGCGATCAATACTGTCGCTATGGTGGTGAAGAATTCTTGTTATTACTCAAAGATACTAATGAAGCCGATGCGAAAGAGGTGTTGGACGACATACGCGACACATTAGTGCAAATCACCCAATGGAATACCACTTCACAAACTTTTTCAGTTTCTTTTTCATCGGGTTTAGTGGAATTGGGCCCTTATCAAGATTTAGATGACGCAATTTCGCGTTGTGATGAGCTGCTATATTCTGCAAAAAATAATGGCCGCGGTTGCACCATGTTAAATGATGACCGGATATTCAGCTCGGCAGCTGCTGTTTGAGACTCAAATGAGCGATAAGCGGAAATAAGATGCATAACGCTTGTTGCTCAAAGCGGAAGTTTATCAACAGTGAAAATCAAAGTAGACTTTGGTATTTTTCGAGAAGTTACAGAAAACTTTATCTTCAAATCATATTGATAGAGTCTGGGAAGTCCAGTCATTACAAAAAACTACTGAAGAAAATTAATCTATGGTTTTAAGTAAAAATTCAAAACAATTAGTTAATGAAGCTAATAAGCAGATTAGAACCTTGGCCATTGATGAGGCTATACAGGCTTATTCATCGGCGTCAGCAATTTTCATAGATATTCGTGAGCAATTTGAACTTGAACAGAGAGGGCGTATTCCTGGATCTATTCATATTCCTCGAGGTGTTCTGGAGTTTAAAGTGGATCCCGACACCCCGTATTATGATCCGGTGTTTGATAAGCAGGAAGCTATTATTTTGTTTTGCCAAAGTGGTTGGCGTTCTGCGTTAGCAACATTGGCTTTGCAAAATATGGGCATTCGTTCTGTTGCCCATATTGATGGTGGGTATGCTGCGTGGCTCGATGCGGGTGGTAAAGTAGAAGGGCGTTAGTCGATTACGGCACCGCCCAGACATATTTCTCCGTTGTAAATAACAACAGATTGTCCCGGTGTTACCGCTGAAACCGGTGAATCAAACTCAACTGAAATAGTGTCTTTGTTAGCCAAAGTAATATTTGCCGCAATATCTTGCTGCCGGTATCTCGTTTTAACTGTTAAAGGTTGATTCAGGTAACTGTCAGTGGAGCCACCAATCCAATTCACTTTTGAGGCAGTAAGATGCTGCGTATAAAGTTTAGGATGGTCTTTTCCCTGGGCGACAATCAATCGGTTAGTGCTGACTTCTTTGTCCACCACATACCAAGGTTCGTCTGAACTGTTATTGCGTCCCCCAATGCCCAGCCCCTTGCGCTGCCCTAATGTATGAAACATTAAGCCTTGGTGGCGTCCAATAATGTCGCCATTGGTGTTGACTATTTCGCCAGGTTTAGCAGGTAAAAATTGACCGATAAAGTCGGTAAATTTTCTTTCGCCAATAAAGCAAATTCCAGTTGAATCCTTTTTCCTTGCCGTTACTAATTGTTGGGTTTCGGCAATATGCCGAACTGTTTGTTTGGACAATTCACCTACGGGAAACAATGCCTTTGCTATTTGTTCTTGGGCCAGAGCATAAAGAAAATAGCTTTGATCCTTGTTGCTATCGAGCCCTCGCAATAATTGCCAATGGCTATTGTGGAAGCGTTTTCTTACGTAGTGCCCGGTGGCAATATAATCAGCCTGTAAATCTTCGCAGGCATATTCCAAAAATGCCTTAAATTTGATTTCCTTATTGCACAAAATGTCCGGATTAGGTGTTCGTCCAATTTTGTATTCATTAAGGAAATGTTCAAACACGTTATCCCAGTATTCCGCTGAAAAATTTATCGCGTGAAGGTGAATTCCCAATTTGTCACAGACTGCTTGAGCATCGGCGAGATCCTGAGCCGCAGAACAGTATTCTTCGGTATCATCTTCTTCCCAGTTTTTCATAAAAAGGCCTTCAACCTGAAAGCCTTGCTGGAGCAAAAGATATGCTGCCACAGAAGAATCTACGCCGCCGGACATCCCTACGATGACTTTTGGCTGATCAGAATTTGTAGCGGTTAGCGTTCTGTGCATATTAGTAAATTATTGCCAGGCCATATTGGGCAAAGGCAAACACCCCATGGGCGACTATCAGGTAAATGTAAGTCACTAATTTATTGGGCAGTAAGCGACCAAAGAAACCGCCCCCTAAGCCAGGCATTAAGATAGCCAGTCCGGCGAATGTACTAAGAATTAAGCCCACAACAATAGTTGGGAGTAATGTTGGGGCACTGATAAATTCACTGCCGAAGATAATGATAATCAGTGCGGCGTAAGCGATACCTACAACATAATGAAATAGCCAACCAATGATTTTTTCTAACGTAGAAGGTGGATTGGGGTTGCTATTGTCAACCACAAACTGACCAGTAGGAAATGCCTTTAACCAGCGCCCGACTACTCCCCAGTCAGTTGGTGGTATGCCTGTTATTTTTTTTACAAGGGTCACCCAAATGTCCAGGGCGATTGTTGAGCCTATGCCTACAAACAGGCAAAACACGACTATGTTTTCCATATTCCTATTGACTCCCAGGATTAATCTCTTCGGTACTAATGAATCAATTCTCTAACTTGAATATCAATTATGGATCAATTAGTCTATAAATGCTAGTAGTCCTGTATTAGGGCTGCAAATGTTTTCGTAAACATCATGTTTGGAGTATAAATATGAACATTAATTTACAGTCAACCTGGACCGGTGGAAAAAGCGGAAAAGGAGAAGTTAAAAATGACAACTTCAGTGCTACCGTTACTATACCTGCGGTATATGGTGGTCAGGGAACGGACTCCAATCCGAAAGAGTTATTTGTGGCATCAACAGCTACCTGTTTTATTTCAACACTGACAGCGATGATTGAAGGCAAAAGGTTGGATATTGTTAGTTTGAGTGTTGATACCGAAGCGAACGCAGGTGATGAAGACTTTTCGATTACCCACACAGCGAATGTCGTATTACCTCAGGGCGCAAGCGAGAGTGATATTGCTAAAGCTGAAACGCTTGTAGCGTCAGCAGATAAAATATGCGCTGTTGGAAATCTAGCGAGAAAAGCGGGCGTAAAAATTGACGCCATTGCAAATATTTCTTAATTTCCATGATATTACCTGCGCCGGTGAGCGCGGGTAATATCAGTAAGTTAGTTCATTGGACTAGTCCAGTTCATCAATAAATAATCAACAGCAGCCAAAAGTTGTTCTTCAGTCGCGCCATCTTTGGCTTGGATTGAAATTCCTTTAACAAAGCTATCGAGCATCAGGGTATAACTTTCGGCATCAGTTGTGGCAGCTAATTCACCTCGTTCAATACCGCGCTTTACGCAGCGAAAAATAGCATCCCGGGTTTGCTTTCTGACTGAGTAGGTGAGTGTTTCTACCTCTTTGTTGTCGTCACAACAATTCATTCCGGATAGTACTGCCATGCATCCTTGTGGTGAGGTGGAAGAGGTTTGCACTGTTACGGTATGTCTTAACATGCTTTGAATCGCTTGTTTAGGAGATTTAGAGCTATCGTCCAGGTACGAAGTTACTTCACCACAGGTATCTGTGTAGCGTTTTAAGCACTCTTCATAAAGCGCCTTCTTCGATCCAAAGGCAGCATAAAAACTCGCTGATGATAGATTAAGTACAGTACGCAAATCTGCTAAAGATGTACTTTCGAAGCCTTTTTCCCAAAATGTATTCATTGCTGTTTCAATCGCTTTCTCGCGGTCAAACTCTCTTGGACGGCCGGTTCTCGCCATATTCATTCCTCCAAAACATATATTATAGATTAATCATTCCATAAAAGTTTGACAAGTTTGTTCTGCTCCTTTAATTTATGGATCAATCGTTCTATAAGTGAGTTTTACTATTATGCCAATTGCTTTATACGCACTTGCCGCAGCTTCTTTTGCCATAGGTATGGCGGAATTTGTTGTGGTAGGTATTTTGCCCGCTATTGCCAGAGACATGAGTGTCGACATACCAACAGCGGGTCAACTTGTTTCTTTGTACGCCCTTGGTGTGGCGTTGGCTGCACCTTTGCTTACTGCCGCTACCGGAAGAATTGATCGCAGAAAGTTATCTGTAGGGTTAATGATCGCCTTTGTTGCGGCTAATTTAATTGCCTGGCAAGCAAGCAGTTACCCCATGTTGTTGGTAGGTCGTGTACTCGCTGGCATGGTTCAGGGGGTGTTTTATTCTATGGCCACGGTACTGGCTGCCAATTTAGTTAGTAAAGAAAAGTCAGGGCAAGCGATTGCGCTGGTGTTCATGGGATTAACGGTTGCGTTAGTGTCCGGTGTGCCTTTGGGAACCTTTATTTCGGACCTGTTTGGATGGCGAGCTACCTTTCTGTTTATCAGTGTACTAGGGCTAGCTTCAGCAATCGCTCAGTGGATGTTACTGCCGAAAGTAATTGAGCGTCCAGAGCCAGCAAAGTTGCACCAACAATTAAGTGTGGTCTTGGTGCCGCGCATGATGTTGGTATTTTTAATCACCTGTTTAAGTTATGGCGGTGCGTTTATTGCCTTTACTTATTTGTCTGAAATTCTGCAAAAAGTAACCGGATTTTCGGTTAGCACAGTCAGTATGGTGTTAATTCTTTATGGGGCTGCGGTAACTATGGGCAATATTTATTGCGCTAAATATGCGGGACGTAAAGGTGCAATTAAAGCGATGGTGGTGATGTTCGCTGTGCTGACCGTTATTTTGGCGCTAATCGAACCTGTCGCCGCTAATCCCTATTTAATGGTGCCACTCATTATGGTGTGGGGAGCCATGGCGTTTGGCAGTATTCCCGTGCTTCAGCTTTATGTTGTGCAGCAAGCTGAAAAGCATGCGCCACGCTCTGTTGATGCCGCTTCTGGCATGAACATTTCTGCCTTCAATGCTGGCATTGCCCTAGGTGCCTGGTTAGGTGGGATAGTGGTTGCCAACTACGGTCTACTCGCTACCGGAAGTGCTGCGGCGGTAGTAGTTGCGTTCAGTATCTTACTGGTTTTACTAAGTGGGTATTTCGATAAAAAGCATACCCAAACTACACAAGAACAATCCTTAACTGATGTTGCCTGAACAACCAGTATTTCAAATATTAAGAGGTAATTATGTCTGTTAGACCAATCACAATTGATAACTTTACTACCCTAACCAATGAACCTGGAGTGAAACTGTTGCGTTTCTGGGCTGAATGGTGTGCGCCATGTATGATGATGGCACCCATGTATAAAAATGCCGCAGAAGATTTAAAAGATAGTGCGTTACTTGGTGAAGTTGATGTCGTACTTCAACCTGAACTAGCCAATATGCACGGTATCCGCAGCATTCCAACTGTTGTCGTTTACAAAGACGGTGAAATTGTTGATAGGATTTCAGGAGTAATGAATGAGCGAGAATTAGCGTCGCTTGTTGCAAGAGTGCAGGAGTAAAGTACAGTTAAGGGCCAGTATCACTACTGGCCCTTTAATTGCGGCTAACCAAATATGATAACGTCCAATGTTTCAATTTAAGACTACCTATTCATAGTCCGCTCGCGACGCAAACTAATCGGATCAAAATTAATGTTTAATGTCCGCTTCTGACCAATAGCCGCCGTCTACAATGTCGTTTATTGGTTGAGTAGCTCACGTTATTAATATGCTCAATACTCTTCTTTCCTCAGCTATCTAATCCATTGGTAGCAAATACTCTAAACCAGATCAATATTCGGTCATTTCAGCCTGTTCTGTGTTGAGTAATGTGGCATCATTACTGTCAGTAAATTCAAAGTGAATCGGTGTTGGAAATACCGATAACAGGGAGCACAGCGATGACAGTAGCATTGCCCCAGCGACCAGACTGGTCGCAGCTTATAAAGTCCGGAAGCCGGGTTTTTTTGGGCGGGAACGCAGGCGTACCCTATGCACTTATCGATGATTTAATCGCTAACAGTAAGGCGTTCAGTGATATTGAGTTGGTCCATATGCTGGCGCTTGGTGATAATCGCTGGGCCAGGGAAGAATATCGCCAGCTGTTTAAGGTAAATACTTTCTTTATTCATGGTGATGAAGTACGCCGCGCCGTTGATGAGGGCAGGGCGGATTATACGCCGGTTTTCTTGTCAGAAATGTCGAGCCTGTTCAGCGATGGCACGCTGCCATTGGATGCCGCCTTGGTAATGGTGAGTCCTCCCGATGAATTTGGCTATTGCTCGCTGGGTGTCTCGGTAGATATCTGTATGTCTGCCGCACGTCATGCCAATAAGGTCATCGCGCAGATTAATCCGCAAATGCCGCGCACAGCGGGGCATTCCTATTTACATATTAGCGAATTTGCAGCGGTGATTGAAGCCGATCAGCCGCTGCAGGAAATCGAAGCGCCGCCCATCGACAGTGTCACTGAGCGTATAGGTCAGTATGTTGCCATGCTGGTCGAGGATGGTGCGACACTGCAATTTGGCGTGGGGAAAATCCCCAGCGCTACCCTGAAATACCTGGAGCGTCACAACGATTTAGGTATTCACAGTGAAATGTTGTCCGACAGTATTATGGAGGTGATTGCCGCTGGTGCAATCAGTAACCGCAAGAAGACCTTTCACCCAGGTAAAATCGTCACCAGCTTTTGTATGGGAAGTCAGAAACTCTATGACTTTGTGAACAACAATCCGCATATTGAGTTTTACCCTAGCAGCTATGTAAACAAGCCCACCAATATTGCTAAAAATGACAACATGATAGCCATTAACAGTGCGCTGGAAGTGGATTTAACCGGCCAGGTGGTGGCCGATTCACTGGGTTTTGATTTTTACAGCGGCATTGGTGGTCAGGTCGATTTTGTTTCCGGTGCGTCTATGAGCAAAGGCGGAAAGCCCATTATTGCCTTGCCTTCTACCGCTAAAAACGAAACGGTGTCGCGTATTGTGCCGCATATTGCGGAAGGTTCTGGGGTAGTGACCTCCCGCGGTAATGTGCATTACATTGTTACCGAATACGGCATTGCTTCGCTGCGTGGTAAGAGTATTCGTGAACGCGCACTGGAGCTTATCCGGGTGGCCCATCCTAAATTTCGTGCCAAGCTACTGGCAGAGGTGCGTCAGAATTATTGGGTACCGCACTATCAGCAAAAATACCCAACGGATATTCCTGAGCTGGGTGCCATTCAGTTACACAAAATGGTGGTAAACGGCGAGACCTTTTACTTACGGCCGCTGAACCCGGCCGATGAACGTCGCTTGCAAGAGTTTTTCTATTCCCATACCAAAGAAACGCTGCGGCTGCGTTACAACTACGATCCCAAACAAATGTCCCGGGAGAAATCCTGTAATTTGGTGAGTGTGGATCAAAGCTCGGATGCGGCCTTGTGCATTGTACGACAGGAAGGCTCGCGTATCACTATTCACGCGGTTGGCCGTTTCTATTACAACGAACATGACAACACCTGTGAAGCGGCGTTTGTGACCAGAGAAACTCAGCAGGGCAAGGGTATGGCCAGCAAATTATTGACCACCCTTATCGATATTGCACAAAAGCGCAACATCAGCAAAATGCTGGCTTTCTGCCGGGCCGACAACAAGCCCATGATAGCTATATTTGAACACCATGGATTTAAGCGATTGTTCAGCGGTGACCCGAGTGAAGTCGAACTTGCTTTGCCATTACAGGACGCGAATCAGGAGGAAAGCGCATGACCATTAAAATCTTCCGGGGCAAAGACTGTGTACATCACGATGTATCCGGCGAGCATCCTGAACACCCGGATCGCTTGTACGCGATAGACGACCAGTTGCTGTCATCGGGATTGGATATGGTGTGTCAGCACGCCGACGCCAAACCGGTAAAGCGAGAGAACCTGGCACTGGCCCACGACCCCTATTACATCGATAGTATCTTTCAGCGGGCACCCAAAACCGGGGTGATTTGGCTGGAGCAGGATACCGGTATGACGCCTATTACGCTGAGCGCAGCACTGTATGCCGCCGGCGCGGGTTGTGATGCAGTTGACTGGGTCATGGACGGCGAGAACCGTCAGGCATTTTGTGCAGTAAGGCCGCCGGGTCACCACGCAGAATACGACAATGCCATGGGATTTTGCCTGTTTAACAATATTGCAGTTGCTGCGCGTTATGCCGTGAAGAAATATGACCTGTCTCGCGTTGCGATAGTGGATTTTGATGTACACCATGGTAACGGCACCGAACATATCATAGCGGGTGATCAGAGAATTATGATGTGTTCCTCATTTCAGCACCCGTTTTACCCGCATAGCGGCTCCCCTGTCTCTGCAAGCAATATTCTGTGTGCACCTTTGGAGGCCGGTGCAAACGGCGAAGCCTTTCGCAAAGCAGTAAGTTACTGGTTTGATGCACTGATTAATTATCAGCCTCAGCTTATTTTGATCAGCGCCGGATTCGATGCCCATGCCGAAGACCATATGGGGCAATTACGTTTGCGCGAAGACGACTACCATTGGGTCAGTCAGCAACTGCGTAAAGTCGCCGACAAGGTGTGTCACGGTCGCATTGTGAGTATGCTGGAAGGTGGCTACAACCTCAGTGCCTTGGGGCGAAGCGTGGTGGCACACATTAAAGGGCTGCATGGCGACGATACCACTCACTAACTAAAAAGCCAGAAGCCGAGAGGCCAACAGGCAAGCAGCACATAAGTTATCCGGTTGGCATTTCTGACTGTGTATTTAATGTTGGTCTTTGGCAGTGAGGCATTTACCTTCTTCGCTACCCAGTATTCCGACCACCAGGACGCAAAATAGAAGGGGAACAGTAAAACCAAACCTGCGACCGGCACCATCCAGTTGAGGTCCTCTTCATAAGGTATTAGCCAGGGAGCCTGCCAGGTTACAGCGAGTACCTTATCCACGTTTGAGTCTACGCCGTACGCACTGCCACCGCCGGTGGCAATTTGAATGCCCAACAGCAGGAGCCAGGTCACGGGCACACCTACCAGCGTCGACGCCAGATTAGACAAACTTACTGTTTTAAGGGACTGCCCGAACGAAAGAGATAATCTTTGCCCATAGTACACTGACTCGATGATGATAATGGGTAGCAGTGACATTAACAGTGCCGGCATCGCCAGAAACAGCATGGGGACGCCCGCATTCGCATTGGCCGTGAACGGACATGCAATCAACCCTAATAGAATGGAGAGCGAAGGAAGCTTGTGTTTAGTACTGGCGCGATTGAGAGTGGCAATCGGCATGATACGGATAAAGGCAGGCATCGTGTTCTGATCCCTCTTAACACGGCTTAATGACACTCAATTAGTAAATATTTTGTCAGGTTAGTTCCCATAAAATTTTGCAGTTGGTTACTTGGGGGAGGTTGCAGAGCGGGTAAGTGAGTCTTCTTTTTTCGGAAACCCGAGGTAATAAATGAAGGTAAGGGGTCAGGCGTTGCAAAAACATCCGCGTGCTTCGGTGTTGATGGTGGCGCCAAAAAACGTCTCGTTGGTGGTAATGCGGGCAATATCCTCTACTAAATTATTGCCAGTAAAGCAGCCAAAGCCGGTTGCGTAGGGGCCGAGGTAGCGAAGCTGCCCGCTTTTGTCTATAACGGCCAATGCCGGGAAGTGGTTAATAACTTTACTGACTGCGGGGTAATCGTCCAGAGACAGGGTATTGAACCCATACCCTTCATCGGCCAGTGAGTCAGTAATTTCCCGTTGATGAGATTCACTCAGCTCGTTACAAAAGCAACGCGTGCTAGCCGTAAAGTGCACGATAGAGCCGTTTTCCACGCCCGCTTCCTGCAGCATACCGGTAAAGGTTTCGTCGAAGTGCTGTTGGCTTGCAGCCTGGGCTAGTACAGCATCAGGATCAAAGTCCTGCATTTGGCTGGTATTGGCCATTAACAGGGCAACCAGTATGGCGGTTGCCCAGATGCCAACCAGAACGACGGTTAAGCGGGTACTCATCAGACTACAAAGCGTCTAACCATAGATTGAAGATCCTGACACAAGGTGGCCAGGGCTTTCGACTGCTGCTCCAGCTCTGCCGCTGTGCGGGCTTCCTGAGTTGCCAGCTCGTAAATTTTGGCCGTGCTGGCAGCAATGGACGAAGAGGCGCTTTCCTGCTCGACGGCTGACGTAGCGACTTCCATCATGTTGTTGGACGCTTCCTGGATCTTCGATTCAATACCCTGCATATGACTGGCTGCGTTGTCTGATGCCCCCACTGCTTCATCTACCAGTTCGATACACTGGTTCATCTGAGTCACCGAAGACGCGGTACTCGACACCAATTGCTCAGTAATGGTCGTGATTTCATCTGCACTTTCTTTTGAACGGATCGCCAGCGTACGTACTTCATCGGCAACCACCGCAAAACCCCGGCCATGCTCGCCAGCCCGGGCAGATTCAATGGCGGCATTTAATGCCAGTAAGTTGGTCTGCTCTGCTACGGCAGTGATAGAGCGCATCGCGTCAGAAATACTGGCGCAGCGTTCGTTGAGTTCCTGATTGGTTTGCGCTGCACTATTTAAACGGTCTCGCAATGAGCTGATAGTTGCTTTGGTACTTTCAACCGATGAACGAGATTCTGATGTGTTGGCTTTGGCGTCCTGGGTAATGTCATTTGCTGCGTTGGTACGTTCAGAGGTGTCCTGCATGGTTACGGCGATTTCTTCGGAAGCAGCTGAAATACTGCCAATTTCCTGTTGGCTCTGCTGAGAATGCTCGCTGAGCTCACGGGTTGCATTCTGCATGAATGCACTGGTGTTAGCCACGTCGTCAGCCAATTTTGAGGCATTGCGAACCAGTTGACGAATACCTTCCAGCAGGTCGTCGAAGCGCTTCATTACCGGAATTGATTTGTCGATATTAACAGCCAGATTCAGACTGCTGGGATCACGAATGATTTCAGCTATCGCTGATTCCAGCATGGCGCCGCCGACGCCATCTTCATGGCTGCGCTTGGTCATGTACATCAGCGTTAAGCCCTCTGCCAGCGCAAAGGCTGCATGCAATAACAGAATGGAAAACGAGATATGGTTATCTTCGAAGATGTACACGCCGGCCCCGCCCGATTGCATAAAGAAAAAGGCAATATGATGCACCGCGACGGTAGCTGTAGAGGAGGCAATAATCATCCAGTTGCGGAAATATGCCAGCATGGCAAGCAACACAAATATCTCAAAATGGATTTCAATCAGTCCGAAGGCCTGATGGATATGCAGCGCGGTCATGAGTTGCACGCCAATACCCACAGCATGGCCACTTACCTCAGATTCCGGGTTGCTGTAGCTCAGATAAAGAGGCAGTGCAATGATAGGGATGCCTAGCCAAAACGCGATCATGAGTTCGCCGGTAATGAGCCCAATTACCACAGCGATAACCAGTTGAACAATCAGGATAACCCTGAATATCTGGTGGCCTTCTTTCACCCAAGAGAACATACAACACACTCCAATTTGCCTTTTACACGCTAAGTGTAGGACAGCATTCACAACTCGCCAGTTAATTTGTAAAGCTTAATTCACATCTTAAAAAGATGAATTGACGCGCATCAACTGACAAAGAAAAACCCACGAAGGGGAAAAAATCGAAAAAACGTGATAAGTAATTATTTAACAGGGAAAAAGATCAGTCGATTAGCAATTAGTTGGAAGGCATCGGGGCAACTGTCTGCCCCGTATGATTAGAGAGGTGATATGGCGAATTACAGCCAGCGCCTCCACAGCATGGCAATAAGCATAACCACGGCAATACCGCCCATTGCCATCATCAGTGTGGCGAAGGCATCAGGTGCTTCTGTACCGGGTAAGCCAGCGACGTTCATGCCGAAGACACCGGTTAAGAACGACAGCGGTAAAAATATCGCGGTAATCATCGACAGTACGTACATTCGTATGCCTTGCTGATCGGCAATTTGGTTACGTAATTCGTCTTGTAATACCACAGAACGTTCACGCGCCAGGTCGAGGTCTTCTACATAACGGGTCATACGATCTGCCTGATCACGTAGTTCGAAGATCAGACTGTCATTAATCAGGTTCGGTAAGCGAATTAATGTGTCCAACGCATCACGCTGCGGAGCAAGGTGGCGTCGAATACTGGCAGTTTGGCGACGCAGCATGGCCAGTTGCTGACGATCTCGTTTATTCAGCGCATCGGCGACTTCATACTGGCCGAGTTGCTCATCAATGTCTTCAATCTTGTCATGGATACGGTCTGCGATTCGCGTTAATAGCGCGATAAGCAGTTCGGCACTGCTTGCTGGTGCTTCGCCACTGTCTATCATGGCGCGCGTATCCTGCACGCTCATTAGTCGTCGGTTTTGACGGCGCGCAGTCACAATTAAATTCGGCGTTAACCACAAACGCAGTGACACCATGTCGTCGGCATCTGCACCAGGGTTAACATTAATTCCCCGAAGAAAGATAAGCGCCCCCTCTTTAATAGGCAGGGCACGCGGGCGGGTTTGAAGAGCCATCAGACTGTCGGTGACGGATGGCGGCAAGGCCATACTATCCAGTAGTTGCTCGGCGTCGGATTCGTCAGATTGTAAGTGCACCCAGCGGTAGCTGTCTTCTGCCACCGGTGTGGTGACGTCTGTGTGACTTATCTGGGTAATTTGGCCTTCGGCGCTAATATCGTACGCCCATAAAAAAGCCTGGTCTGCATTACTCATGCATTGTCCTTAGGAGGTTGAACAAGTTGTAAGGTGCCATCCAAATGCACATCGCGCTGAGGATAGGCAATGACGATGTTGTGTTGGTTGAACAGTTCGTCAATGGTAAATCGGATATCACTGCGTATTTTACGCAAGTCACGCTCGGCCGTGGCATTGATCCAGAAGTACACCTCGAAAACCAACGCGTTGTCGCCAAAATCGTCGAAAATGACGAGTGGTTTGGGCTCCGGTAAAATCTCTGACTGCTGAATCACCGCGTCTTCAATGAGCTTTGCCACCAGTTTGCAATCAGAGCCGTAGGCAACACCCACCTTAACGGTAGTGCGGGTCAGCAGGTCAATCAGTGTCCAGTTGATAACGGTATTTTCCAGCAGTTTACTGTTTGGAATTAGCATGTGTACGCCATCAACGCGGCGGATTCTGGTGGAACGGGTGTTGATGGCTTCCACAACACCACGCGCGCCATCGACTTCCAGAACATCGCCAATACGGATTGGTCGCTCCCACATCAATATCCAGCCGGAGATAAAGTTGTTGATGATGTTTTGCGCGCCAAAGCCCACACCTATGGCGACTGCGCCGGATAAAAACGCAAACGCGGTTAAAGGCACGTTCATGACATCCAGCGAGGTAACCACCAATATGGCGATTGCCAGTATGTAAAAGATACGTTTGAACAGGTGAATGGTATCCGGGCTGGCGCCTGAAGCGCGTAACCGATACGTTGCCAGGTGAGCCAGTTTACCGATCACCCAAATCCCTATGACATAGATAAGTGGTACGGCGACTAGGTCTCCGGTCGTGAAGGTAACGTCGAACAGGGTAAACAACTCCGTAGACAGAAAGTTCTTAACTTGTTCAAAAGTTTGCATGGTGGAACTCGTTGTTTGTGTTTGCGCACATCATAATGTTGCAGGCTCTCGTGGAGCAATTCTTTTATACAAAATTATGCTAGAATGCGACAAATTTACTGGTGTCTATAAATATATGAAGTACATCTTTGCCGGCGCACTCGCGCTTTGGTTATGGGCGGTAGCAGGTACACATCAAGCACACGCCTTTATGCTAACGTTATCTGAGTCCCAACTGAACAGCATGGTCTCTGCGGTCTTTCCACAAACCCGTAACTACGAAGGCACCCTGTTTACGTTTTCAAACCCTTCAGTGGAGCTGGATCCATTGGAAGACGAGATCAGCGTAAACGTCACCGTACTGGCAGTGCGCGATGGCCTGCAATTGAGAGCAAATGCCACGTTGTCCGGTGAATTGTTTTATCACGCTCAGTTAGGGCAACTTCAAATTAAAGAGCCCACTCTGGATGAGTTGCATTGGGAAGATAACCCTAATTTAGTGCCTGAGTCGTTACTTAACAGTTTAAAGCGTATGGAAGGCAAGCGCTTCCCGGTTATCCTGCTGCTCGACTTTGAACAGTTGGATTTATCTGCGTGGGGGATTCGCCAACCCAAGCGAGTTGAAATTACGCCCAATGGCCTGTTAATCGAATTATAGACTTATGAAAAAAATTGCATTTTTGTCGATGGATAGTCTTGAAGACTTTTTTGTTTATGACGATTTACTCATCGAACCGTTTGCTAAAGTGGGTTATACCATTGACACCGTGTCATGGCGCAATGCTGACTTTGACTTCAGTGATTATGAGTCGGTGATCGTGCGCAGCCCCTGGGACTACCAGCAAGCCCCGGATGCGTTTATGGCCTGCCTTGAGAGGATAGACAGCCAGACACAACTGATTAATCCACTGGCGCTAATGCAATGGAACCTGGATAAGCGTTATTTACGCGATCTTGATGCTCAGCAAGTGGCTGTTCTGCCTACTGTTTGGCTTGAAGACTATGAGCATGACACCTTGGTTTCCGCTTTCTCTGAATTCAACAGTGATGAAATTGTGATTAAGCCCTGCATAAGTGCAAACGCAGATGATACGTTTCGACTGACTCGCGAGGCATTGGCGGCGCAACAGGACTTACTGGCCGGGGTATTTTCAAAGCGTTCTGCCATGGTGCAGCCCTTTGTCACCAGTGTAGTTGAAAAAGGCGAGGTATCGTTGTTTTACTTTGCTGGTGAATTGAGCCATGCCATTTTGAAAACACCGAAGCAAGGGGATTTCAGGGTACAGGAAGAACACGGCGGCAGTCTGTCTGTCATTTCTCCTGACGCGTCAATTCTCGAAAGTGCTGAGCTGGCTTTACATGCCATGCCTACCGACTATTTGTATGCCCGGGTGGACTTACTTCAGCATAACGGGCAATGGTGCATTATTGAGTTAGAGCTTATTGAACCGTCGTTGTATTTTAATTTGGACGAGCGGTCACCACAGTGCTTTGTAAGTGCTTACTTGCGTTATATGTCATCTAAGAAGGAATGATAAAAATAAGGCATACCGAAGTATGCCTTATTACGTTGCAGTTAGTGTTGCTTAGTGTGTTGCCTGTTCTGATGCGACGCGGTTTGACGGTGTTGTTGTTTAACCTGCCGTTGTTGAGACACCTGGCGGTGCTGTGACGGTTGACGTTGCATCGTTGTTTCCCTGTTTACTCTTTTCTCGTGCTTTTCCTGTTTGTAATACTGTTTCTCGGGCTTAGTGTGCGCTTTCGGCGTCAGCTTCTGCTGTTTTCCATAGTCGTGTTGCGCTCGTTGTGAATTGGCCTGTTGCCCCTGTGTTACGGGTCGTTGCGGCTTGTTCGCATGGGTGTACCGTTTCTGTTGATCCTGACCGTTGTGCTGGGCATGGGGTTGTTGCTTTAACTTTTTTTCCATACGTTGCTGATGTACTACCGGGCGATCGGCATTGGTATAAGCCGTTTGCGTATTGTGGTAACGCACGGTTTTATGTTGTTTCACTATCGTGGGTTTACGTTCAACAACGCGGTGTGAGTAGCGGGCGTGACGATTCGAACTGTTGTGTTGCCAGCGATGGTATTCACGCACATTGTAACGCTTGCGATAAGACACGCTGGGGTAGT
Source organism: Aestuariibacter sp. (assembly GCA_017794925.1). GTDB lineage: Bacteria > Pseudomonadota > Gammaproteobacteria > Enterobacterales > Alteromonadaceae > Alteromonas. The sequence continues at coordinate 1,188,649 of CP051238.1, forward strand.
GATAAACGGTCCTGTGACTCACAACAATGTGGCGATCCGGCCAGAAAATATGCCCGAAGTAAAAGCCCGCCCCTATAGTGACGCGGCTGCCCCAGTAAAACCCATGATGCAGACGTACGTTCACGTATCCGGGCCACACTACCGGCGCGATTGGGTGATGCCAATGACCATAGGTAATGAGCGGATCATAGTAAGGTACGTACACAACCCGGGGCTGGCGGGGCTCAATAACGATTACCCTGTCTTGGTAGCTGACTTGCTGGTAATCGTTGGTTTCCAGATTACCTTGTTGCCAGGCCTGCAAGCGCAGTGCTTGTACCCTATCTAACACCCAGTCCTCGTCGGTCAGCACGGCATCGCCCAGTGTTTCTAACCAATTCAGATCATTACTCATGCGAGACAGGATGTCTGGAAAGGGCACCAGTGCTTTTATACTCGGATCCCAGGGCTTGGTTTCCAGCAGGTCTGCGAGTGTATCGTCGCTGAGATTCTCGTTAGATTGCTGCCAACGCTGGGCGTCTATTACCTGGAGCGGATAGGTGCTGGCAATCAGAATATGGGTAACGACTGAGTCGGGGTACAGGGCTATGGGGGCAAGCAGGGCGTCCAGTTCCGCTTCAGAAACACGTTGTTGCTGAACTAAATCAACGGTTTCCGGCGCCGTCATTGCGTTAACCTGAGTGCTGCCCAGCAGTGATATAAACAGTAGTGACAGTATACGCTTGTGCATACAGACTCCTCGCGCCTTCGCGCTGATTAGTTGGTCTGTATACTGTTATACGCAAGTGTAAATTAACTTTACCTGAACCATTGGCAACCCATTGGTTCAGGTAAGGCAAGAGAATGACGGTTTTAGTCGCCTAATACGTGGGGATCAAACGCGTGTCCGAGTTTCTCGGTTTTGGTGCGAATATAATGTTTGTTGTCTTTGGTTACACCGTGATCAATAGGTTTACGTGCAACCACATTAATACCCAGCGCTTCTAATGCGGCGGTCTTTCGCGGATTGTTGGTCATTAATTCCACGTTCTTCACATTCAGGGTGTCCAGCATCACTTTGCACATATCATAGGTGCGCATATCGGCATCAAAACCCAGATGTTCATTGGCTTCTACCGTGTCCATACCATTATCTTGCAGATGGTAGGCGCGGATTTTGTTGATTAAACCAATGCCTCGCCCTTCCTGACGCAGGTACAACAATACGCCATAGCCTCGCTCAACAATGTTCTCCATGGCGCGTTCTAGCTGAAAGCCACAGTCACAGCGCGTGGAAAACAGCGCGTCACCGGTTAAGCACTCGGAGTGAATGCGAATAGGCACCACGTCGTCGGGCTGCCAGGAACCATAAGACAGTGCAACGTGTTCGGTGCCACCGTCTTCAACAAAGCCATGAATAGTGAACTCACCTTTTCGGGTAGGGAGTTTGGCTGCGCTAACAAAGCGATACTGTGGGGATGTACTGGTCATGAAACTCAATGCCGGTTTAAATCTGATAGTGCTATATGGGGGTCGAGACAGGGTTTGCAAGGCCCGCAATTGATATAATATAGCATTTTTTCACTCAGAAGCCACGCGTGAAAGTAGTGCGTGTAATGCCTCACTCGGATTTTTGTAGTCCTGACTGTAACCCGACGGGGTTAACCACATGGCTTCGCAAAGCCATTCAGCCTGCAACAATAAGTCCATGTCGGGCAGTGAATAACGCGCCTGAGCCCGGTCAGCCCCCCATTCTTGTTCGGTAGGTGCTTTGCCAAACAGTATACCGAGTGCGTCGCAAAGCCGGGTAAATGCTATGGGTTTAGTGGGTAATGGCAGGTTAACCATAAGCTGGCCGTCTGGGCTAACGCTCAATGCGTCGAACAACACTGACGGCGTTAACTGCTGCATGACAGGCTCACGGCTTCATTATTTTCGCCCGCTTGCTCGAAGGGCTCGCTGGCATTGGTTGATTGATACGGCGTATTGAGTGCCAGCAATAATTGTTCAGCAACTGAAAAGTCGTCCTGTTCAGCAGCCTCAATGGCTTTCTGTAACGAATGGGTTCGCGCAATGACGGCCGGGTTTCTGGCGAGTATGGCGTCTTTGCTGTGAGAACACGATTGCCGGCGTTGACGATAATCCTGCCACCACCCGTCGAACGCGTTACGGTCGACAAAGTGATCGCGCAGGCCGGTGGTTTGGTCCTCAGGTTCCGCATCGGCTAACCAGCGGAAACTTTGTGTATAGTCGATAGGGTTTTGTGCCAGCATGGAAAGCCACTGATTCAGACAGGCCTCGTGTTCCGCATCGTTATCCAGGCCAATACGCTCCAGCATGGTTTGTCGGTAAATAGCCAGAAACGCAGGTTCAAACCGGGTAAGGCAGTCTTTGATCTCGTCGACGCTCATATAACGGGAAAACGCATAAGCCAGCGCATTTAAGTTCCAAAGCGCGATGCCGGGTTGGCGATCAAACGCATAGCGCCCCTCGTGATCGGAGTGATTAAACACAGCGTCTGATTTAAATTGTTCCATGAACGCATACGGGCCATAGTCAAAGGTAATGCCGTGAATCGACATATTGTCGGTATTCATGACCCCGTGCACAAAACCGTGTACCTGCCACAATGCCACCATTCTGGCTGTTCGCAAGGTAATGGCTTTCAATAATGCCTTATGGGGTTCTGTTTGTGTCGCACAGTCCGGGAAATGACGTGTCAGGGTGTAGTCCATGAGCTTGTCTAAAATGACGAGTTCTTTACTGTGAAAGTAATATTCGAAATGTCCGAAGCGCAAGTGACTGGGCGCCATTCTAATCATCATGGCGCCGGGTTCAGGCAGTTCCCGGTACACGCGTTCATTGCTGGTTAGCAAACAGAGCGAACGCGAAGAAGGAATACCCAGATGATGGAGTGCTTCCGAGCCAATATATTCCCGCAGCGTTGAACGCAAAACCGCTCTGCCGTCGGCGTGACGGGAATAAGGGGTTTGACCCGCCCCTTTCAGATGCAAATCAAATTGCTCTCCGCTGTGATTCGTCACTTCTCCTAACAGTAACCCCCGGCCATCACCCAGATAGGGGTTCCATTGTCCAAACTGATGCCCACCGTACTTTTGTGCGACTGCATGTTTTCCCAGTGTGCCCTGTTCAGCAAAAAGTTGCTCGACTAACCCTTCTTGGGTAAACCATTCAGTGGGTAAGTTGAATTGCTTTATAAGACTATCATTCGACATGCGTAGCGAGATATCACTCAGCGATTGCGGTCGAACCGGGCTTACGGTGTCTGCCAATTCAGTAGCGTAGTGGTGAGTTAACTGCATAGTGAACCTTTATCTCAGAATTCACCGTATCTTATCACTCTACACGCTAATTCCGTAATCAAACAAACAAGTGATCGGTTTGGGCAGTTACCCCGTAAGTATCAGCCTTAGTTAACAGGAGCCTCAATGACAACTTCACCGGAAATCGTGCTACATCACCTGAACAACAGCCGTTCTCAACGTATTCTTTGGCTTCTGGAAGAGATAGGCGTAGCGTACTCGGTGAAGCATTACCAGCGCGACGCAAAAACGAACCTGGCTCCGCCAGAACTCAAATCGATTCATGCGCTCGGTCGTTCCCCGGTCCTGACGCATGGCGATTTGGTGATCGCGGAATCCGGAGCAATTATCGAATTCCTGGTAGATAACTATGCCCCGCATTTAAAACCCATATCAACCCAAGACAACCTGCAGTATCGATTCTGGATGCACTTTGCCGAAGGGAGTCTGATGCCTCCTCTGGTCGCGCGATTGGTATTGGGCAAAGCTCGTGAAAAAGCCGGTCCGTTTTTCATTAAGCCAATAGTGAATAAGCTGGTAGATGGGATCATTGATGCCTACTACGGCCCGAATCTGGAGCAAAGCCTGAAGTACGTAAACGACCACTTAACCGATAACGAATGGTTTGCGGGGGATAACCTCAGTGGCGCAGATATCCAGATGAGTTTTCCACTGGAAGCCATGCAAGGCCGTGTGGGTAAAGGTTTATATCCTGCCATCGATGAGTTTGTGCAGCGGATTCATGCTCGGGACGCGTACCAGCGTGGATTAGAAAAGGGCGGTGAGTACGCATACGCGTAATGCATAGTTAAATAAAAGGAGCCCTTTTTGAAGGGCTCTTAGTCTTCGATACATCTGGATTCGTTCGTAGCTCTACTGGAAGCGGTAGCTCACGTAGTTATCGCCCGGAATTTCCAGAATAACCTCATTTTCTATGCCGATTGTGTTGAGTTCTACGAGCAGCTTTGTCACTGTGCTGGCGACTTCCACCTGACGGTACATACTGCCATTTGCATCAGTTTTAGCGACGGTCAGCAGTGCTTTATTTTGCAGCCTTTCATCATCCAGTTCCGTTATTTCGCTGTCGATAACTGAAATGAATATCAGCGTATTACTTAGTGCTTGCCCATTCGCGCCCGTTGCATTGATGTCCAGCGTCACCACCTTGAAGGTGTCAAAGTCAAAATCCGTTTCGACATACAGCTCCGTTGATTTATTCGCTGATTCATCGAGTGCTGCTGTATCCGGGGTGTAATCCACTGTTTCTGCAGGCGCGGGTGTCGGTGGGGCAGGCGCCGGGGTGTTGGTACTGCTTTCCCCACCACCGCCTCCGCAGGCCGATAGCACAATCAGGCACAACAACGCGGCGAATACATGTACATTTCTTTTGATAGTTAACATCGTCATTGCCGGTTTCTCCTAGCGAGTGGGGACATAGTAAAGGTGATCATGAGGGCTGGTCTGGAACCAGTCTGGCGCGTTTTCACCAGAGCTCTCTACCCAGGCTTCGTAGTGGGGGTAACACCACACAATGTCTTTATATTCCTGAGGATAATGCCATGCACCGCTGATTTTCAGCCCCCAGGGCAAGTTTGCTGCACTGCGATAATAGCGGCCGTTTGCGACGTCGGTAGTATCGGCGTGTTTACCAAACAAGCTGGTGTCCATTTTGTCGGTAGGTGGGTAACCGGCAAAGTGTATCTCGTGTCCGCGCTTAGCGGTGCGGAAAATAAAGAAGTCGAGGTCTGAGTGCAGTAACGCATTCACGCCACTGGTAAAGGCAATGTCGGCCGAAAAGGGGACGGGGTCATACTCCGGGCAGGTTTTTTCTGTATTGAAGAACTTACAGCCGGGATCGTTACTGGTAGAGGTAAAGTCATGAGTGTCGTCCCAAAGTACCACCACCATGTTGGTTTGCCCTTGTTCGGCCAGCAGGGCGAACGAATTATTTCCAATCTGAATCGATCCTTCCTTGAACAAAGACGCGTCGCTGCCGAGCAACCTTACGGCAAAGCCGTTGTTAAAATCAGCCCCTCGGGCATCAATGTAGCCAGAAAGCTTAAAGCCGGTTATCGCGCCTTCCGCACTGTAGATAATTTGCATTTGCTCGCGAATGACCAGGTCGTTCATGTCGTAATCACCCAGCTGTGGCCATTTGTCTTCAAAAGCCAGTGAAACGTAGGCATTGTTCGATGGGTAATAGCTGCTAAAGGCGCGTTGGTAATTGTTTGGGAATTGGTCAAAGGGATCGGCAATACCATCGGCGTCGCTGTCATCAGCTTCCGGAATAATAATCAAACTGTCTTTGTCCAGCGCGCTGCTTGGTGTGGTTTTTACTGAGAAAACCGCATCGTTGAAGTCGTTATCTCCCCAGGTGCGAGGCAGATCCTCAAAGCCCAGTACCACCTCGTCAACATAAGGGTCGTAAAGTGCGGCCATGTGCTGACGCAGACTGTCAGTTGATTCCGGGTTAAGGTGTTTTAATGAATAATAATAGGGGACTGCGCTACTTTTTACCCCAGTGCTACTGGAAAAGCCATTCGCTGCAATAAAAAATCCAATACTGGTGCCAGCCGGGAATGTACCCAGACTGACTCTGTCACCCTGACGCAGATGAGGGTAAGAGAGATTGGGAAATACAATGGTTTCGCTCACATCGTTAATGGTAGCTGGTGGATTGTTAGCATCAAAGGTGAAGTAGCCAAATGAATTTAGATAACCCGCACCTTCGTGAAGAAACGTCACAAATACCTCACCTTCCTCGATAAGGTGAATCGTTGACCCTGCATCATCGGTAATAAAGGCTTCGTTTAGCTCTGACTCAGGAAGCGCATTCGCAATACGAGCAAAGAAGTCCTCAGGGTAGTAATCTATATAGACGACATTGTCAGGCTTTCCTGTACTCTGATCATAGCCTTCTGGCCAGGCTTCACCGTTTAAGAATTGCCAAACGTACTGGCCGTTGGCAAGTTCCACAGCGTCCGTCGCGGGCGTTACCAAAGCCAGAGCAATGGCGGAGTAAATGGCATGCTTTAGTTTCATCGCATTTCCTGCATGTTTACATTATCGATGCAGAGGAATAGCGACTTATGTGCCAATTATGACTTGTTAATTAAATCAATGGGTTAGGTTTTAACGTTGATATGCATTTATTGCGTTTTCGCATATTGCAACGCAGTCTTGAGGTTTGTTTTATCGTTAGGAGGTGCTCATAATGCCGTTAAACAGGCCAGGCAGCCGTCATGCCCGGCTTAGTCCTGGTAACGTGATAACGAGTTGTGTGGTAGCTGGTGTATTAGCCGGATTAGTCAGCATTAAAATACGACATATAGCCACTATGCCAATCGCGGTTTATTTGGCTATTGCGGGGATTAGTGCCATTGCGCTTATTGTTGCATTTAAATACAAATTCGCCTTGTCTCCATGGGGAAGCAGTAGAGTTGAGAAAAGCCCGTTGGCGTTCTATGTGTCGCTAACATTCTGGCTGTATCTGTTTTTTATGATCAATATTGGTTTATGTATCAGCGTGTTGAACCGTTCTGGTTAGTCGTCGCGTTGTAAATAGTCCTGAATGAGCTGTAAAAAGGCATCACCATAACGTTGTAGCTTGGTTCGGCCAACACCACTTACCGCTAAAAGCTGATCCTCGCTGGTGGGTTTGGCATCAGACATCTCAGCCAACGTTGCGTCACTGAAAATGACAAATGGCGGTACATCGTGCTCTTGCGCCAGCACCTTTCGCAGGTGTTTTAAGCGAGCAAACAATGCTTTGTCGTAGTTTTTTAGTGCGCCTTTTACGGGTTTATCCTGTTTGATCTCGAGTCTTGGCGTGGCCAGCTCCACAGGTACTTCGCCTTTCAGGACGGCCCGTGCGGCTTCTGTGAGTCGAAGCACTGCGTGGTTAGCCACGTCAATTCGCACATAGCCCCGGTGTATGAGCTGATTAATAATGTTGTGCCAGTATTGATCGCTTTGTGATTTGCCAATGCCCCAGGTTGAGAGCTTTTCGTGGCCGGATTCCTGAATGCGTTTGTGTGATTTTCCGCGCAGCACGTCAATAACGTACTGGGTGGCAAAGCGTTGTTCCAGTCGAAGAATACAGCTAAGTACCATCTGTGCAGTCACCAGTCCATCGAAAGGTCTGGGTGGGTCCAGACAGATATCGCAGTTACCACAGGCTTTATCACTGAACTGAGAAAAATAGTTGAGCAGTACCTGACGACGGCAGGTCTGTGCTTCGGAGAACGATTCCATGGCGCTGAATTTCTGTAATTCTATGGCATTGCGTTCGGCGTTTTCGCCTTGGTCAATCCATTGTTTTACCCGCGCACTGTCTTTTTCATCGAATAGCAGCATGGCTTCAGCTGGCAGACCGTCACGCCCGGCACGGCCGGTTTCCTGATAGTAGCTCTCAATACTTCGAGGCACGTCATGGTGAACAACGTAGCGGACGTTGGATTTGTTTATACCCATACCAAAGGCAACCGTGGCAACCACAATGTCGATTTTATCGGTAATAAACTGGCGTTGTACAAACGCGCGTTCATCTGCCTCCATGCCAGCGTGATAGGCTGCACAGCGCATGCCCTGGCGGTGAAGTTTGGCGTTCAAATCATCCACCTTGGCGCGTGAATTACAGTAAATAATCCCGCTGCCATCCTGTTGCTTGATATAAGTAACAATCTGGTCGAATGCTCGGTATTTTGGCACCACCCTGTAGCGAATATTGGGCCGGTCGAAGCTTCCCCGATACACCAGTGGATCGATTAATCCTAACTGAAGCAGGATATCCTGCTGCGTGGTGGTATCCGCAGTGGCCGTTAAGCCAATGAGCGGGATGTCAGGAAAACGTTGCTTCAATAATCCAAGACCACGGTAATCCTGCCGGAAGTCATGACCCCAGTGTGACACACAGTGCGCTTCATCTACGGCAAACAAGGCAATGGGTAAACCTGCCAGCATATTCAGAAAATATGGCTGCAACAGGCGTTCAGGGGAGACATAGACCATGTCATAATCGCCGTCTTTGAGTGCCTGTGTTGTGTTGTGTAACGTTTCTGGCTCCAGACTCGAGTTAATATAGGCTGCTTTAACACCCGCTTCCTTGAGCTGTTCCACCTGATCCTGCATTAACGAAATTAGCGGCGATACTACAATGCCCGTGCCTTCTCGCACCATGGCGGGTATTTGATAACACAGTGACTTTCCGCCACCGGTAGGTAATAACACCAGCGCATCGGCACCGTTAATTAGTTGCGCGATGACTTCGGCTTGCCCATCGCGGAACTCGCGATAACCGAAGGTATCTTCCAATACTTGTTGGGCACGCGCTAGTGCCTCGGGGTTATCCGTGGGTATGGTTTGCTGTGGGAGTGGGGATAGAGATGTCACTGTCATTGGGCGTCGATTTTACGCGTTTTTGGCGAAATAATCAGGCCTTTTTAAGATCAGTTTTTCTCATTCTGAATTTACTGAAAAGTGCTATAGTGACGCCCAGTTATCCACTTCTAAGGCGGAGTCCTTTATGGCCGAACCATTACCAACCCTGATTGAAGAAATTGTTGCCGACAACGGAAATGACGATATGCAATCGGTAGCGGAGTCGTTATTGCCGGCTGAACACGTGGAAATTGCAACACTGTTGGAATCACTGCCGGTTGAAGAACGCTTGTCGTTATGGGAAGCCTTACCTGACGACCGAAAAATTGACGTGCTGGTAGAAATGCGGAGCGACCCTCGTGAAGTGCTGATTTCAGCCACCGAGGATGATCAGTGGAGCAAAATCCTCACCGGTATTGATGCGGAAGATTTACTTGAGCTGATGGACTCATTGCCGGCCAAGCTTATGGAGCTGGCATTTCAGGCATTGGACGACCAGCAACAAGGCTACTTCCGTGACGCGACACAGTTTCCTGACGAGCAAATAGGTCACTGGATTTCACATGATGTGCTGGCTATGCCATTAAATGCCAAGGTACGCGACGGTTTGCGCCGCATTCGCCGTAATGTGCCACCGCATTGTGATACGATCTTTCTGATTAATCGCTCCGGTCAGTTTTCAGCGGCCGTGAAATTAACCAAAGTGTTTGGCGCGCCGGAGCATTTACCATTGGTGGAGCTTACTGAAGAATTTATTCCGGTGATTAAAGGCTCTGACGACAGCACAACCGCGTCTTTACAGGTGCAGCGTAGTGGCTTTGCTGCGTTGCCGGTGGTCGACGATACCAACAAACTACTAGGCCGGGTCGATATTTTAAGTGCCTGTGAACTGGTCAATGAAAACTACGAGCGTCAGGTGATGGCCACCGCGGGTATGGATGAAGACGAGGATTTATTTGCGCCCGTCGCTAAAAGTGCCCGCAGTCGCGCGCTGTGGTTGGGGATCAACCTGCTCACCGCATTTCTGGCTTCCTGGTTTATTGGGTTGTTCGAAGCAACGTTACAGCAAGTTGTTGCGCTGGCCGTGCTGATGCCTGTGGTAGCAAGCATGGGCGGGATTGCAGGAAGCCAGACGCTAACACTGATTGTACGGGGTCTGGCATTAGGCCAGGTTACAGGTGCCAACCTGAAAGCCCTGATGACCAAAGAACTGAAAGTCGGCGGGGTGAACGGCGTTATCTGGGCGTTAGTTATCGGCATTGTGGCGTTTTTCTGGTTTAGTGACCCGCTGCTGGGCTTAGTGATCTGCCTGGCTATTTTCATGAATATTCTGGCCGCTGCCCTGGCCGGAGTATTGCTGCCTGTGGTGTTGGATAAGTTGAAAATCGATCCTGCGCTTTCCGGGTCGGTTATTCTCACCACGGTTACTGATATTGTGGGATTTGTTGCATTCCTTGGCCTCGGCAGCCTGTTTTTATTGTAGGGAGATAGTGTGTCAGCCAAACCGGTTGCTTTTGCGGGTATGTTTTACGCTATCGCGGCGTATACCATGTGGGGTATTGCACCGCTGTATTTCAAGCAAATTACAGAGGTTCCGCCTACCGATATTTTAATGCACCGGGTGATTTGGTCGGCGTTATTGCTGTGCGTATTGCTGGTGGTGTTAAAGCAAATCGGCAAAATGAAGGCGATTTTTGCCAGCAAAAAACTGATGCTAAGCCTGGCCGCGGCCAGCGTATTGCTGGGTGCAAACTGGCTGTTGTTCATTTGGGCCATTAACAGCAACTACATGCTGGAGGCCAGTTTAGGCTATTACATCAATCCCATTATTAACGTGTTTCTCGGGCGGTTGATTCTGCAGGAGCGCCTGCGGCCATTGCAAAAGTTTGCTGTATTACTGGCCATCGCCGGTGTGGTAAACATTATTGTTGCGCACGGTACACTGCCCTGGATTGCATTGACGCTGGCGTGCACCTTCAGTGTCTACGGCTTAATCCGCAAGCAAATCCCGGTAGAGCCTATGCCGGGACTCTTTATGGAAACCCTGGTCTTATTACCCTTCGCAATACTGTACTGGGTAATGTTCGCGGGTGAGCAAAGCAATATGCTTACCAATGACTGGGAGCTCAATGGCTGGCTGCTTGCTGCCGGTGTTGTGACGACCATGCCATTACTTGCCTTTAACGCCGCGGCAAAACGCATCCTGTTCACTACCCTGGGCCTGTTTCAGTACATTGGCCCTACCCTGATGTTCATTCTGGCGGTATGGCTTTATCAGGAGCCACTTGAACCGGCTCGATTAACCACTTTCGCCCTGGTGTGGGTTGGTTTGCTGTTATTTAGCATTGATGCCTGGCGCGGCTTTAGGAAGCAGCGCAAAGTGGTTGCCAGTGTGGTGACTGAAGAGTAAACACCAGAGCGATTTACTAAACATTCGCTCTGGCTTCTGATCAAAAGTGAGTTACTACGGTCACGCCAACAGATGTTGATGTGTCCATGTCTACCATTGCATCAATAGCATCTTCCAGTGCAATGGTTTTACCAAGTAGCTTTTCAGGTTGAAGTTTACCTGACAAGATTAGTGCCATCATGGCGTTGTACCGAAAAGCCTGCATACCGTGACTACCAAGAATTTGCAGTTCGTTAGCAACGACATTATCCATCGGGATCGGCGGTGTAGCATGTTCAGCCAATAACAAGCCCACCTGAATATGTTTACCGAGCTTACGCAAACAGTTTATTGAATTTACACAGGTAACTGGATGTCCTAGCGCATCTAATGAAACATGTGCTCCGCCTTTGGTTACCTCTTTGATAGCGGCAGCAACGTCATCGGTATTATTCGCATTCAACGTGATGACAGCACCCAGTGATTTAGCTAATGCCAGTTTGTCCTCGGCTATGTCCACAGCGATGACGTTTGCACCTGCTGCGCTTGCGATCATGATGGCAGACAGCCCGACACCGCCGCAACCGTGAACAGCAACCCACTGACCGGCAGTTACTCCGCCTTGGTCTACGACAGCTCTGAACGCAGTTACAAAGCGGCATCCCAGGCTGGCTGCTGTAGTAAAATCCATGTGTTCAGGCAGTGTGACCAAATTAACGTCAGCGTGGTCGACAGTCGTATATTCCGCAAATGAACCCCAATGGGTAAAGCCTGGCTGAGTTTGATTTCCGCACACCTGGTGATTGCCCGAATGGCACTCATTACAATTTCCACAGGCATTAATAAATGGCACGGTTACCCTGTCACCTACCTTGAATTTAGACACGTCTTTACCAACAGCTTCAACAATACCTGCAAATTCGTGACCCGGTACATGGGGAAGTACTACATCCGTGTCATGCCCTTGCCAGCAGTGCCAGTCACTTCGGCACACACCTGTTGCTTTTACACGAATAACAACGCCATGACTGTTGGGTGTAGGGTCAGCTACCTGTTGAATTGTTGGACGTTGAGAAAATTGTTCTATGAGGACGGCTTTCATGGCGAGTCATACTCCCAATGGTCAAATTTTAGATGGGTTAAATGATAGACGGTTGGATTGAAATTACCTTGTTTTGTTGCGTTGAATTTTCATAGGTTGTGAAATAGTCTTTTAATAGTTTTTTATTTATAGGGGATTCTTGCTATGAGTGGTTTGGACGAAACAGATGTATCTATTTTGCATCATTTGCAGGAGGATGGCAGGCTGACTAATGCCAAGTTGTCTACGCGCCTTTCACTTAGTGAGACACCTTGCTGGCGCAGGCTAAAGCGGCTTGAGTCGGAGGGCTTTATTAACAGCTATCAGGCTAATCTGGATAGACGCAAGCTTGGGTTCGGGGTTCTCGCTTTCGTACAGCTCTCATGTACACATCATGATGAGGAAAGTACTCGGGCGTTTGAACAAATTATCACAAACTCCGAGAATGTATTGTCGTGTCATAATACAACGGGTGAGTCAGATTTCATGTTGCAAGTTGTTGCTAAAGACCTCGACGATTACAGCGTGTTTGTGGAAAAGGTGTTGCGTAAATTACCGGGTATTTCGGCAATTCGTTCAAACATTTCGTTGCGTGAAGTCAAAGCGTCCAACCGTTTGCCCTTGTTAGGTTAAAGGGCAGAGTAATCCACCAAGACTAATGAAAAGGGCTGGAAGTTAGTTCGATGCTCGGCTTTAGTTCACGACGTTGCTGGTGACATGATTGGTAACAGTTCGCCAGTTTACAGCCCATACAATTACGTTTAGTTTTTTGGCTACTATGTCTGTGTGGAGAAAGGAAGCCAAATAATGAAGACTAAACGATGGGGTTTACTGGTATGGTTTGTAGCTGCGCTGTGGACGTCACTTGTACATGCCGCAGAATTGGATCCTGAACAGGCTAAAGCCCTGGTGCAGCAACAAGTTGACGCGCAACTGGCGTTTGATGCCACTACGCTGCAACGTATTTTGCACGATAGCTATCTTGAAGTCTCTCCGGTCGGTGAAATCGACACCAAAGCAAAGGTTGTGGCGTTTTACGATCCCGCAAAAAAACGCTCAGGGCCTGTTGCGACACTCAGCGATCTCAATGTGCGCGTTTATCAGCAAACCGCGGTGGTGACCGGGCATGTCGTATTTGCGATGACGATGCCGGACGGTAAAGAAAACCGCTTTACCATGACCGGCAGTTGGGTAATCGCAGAGCTCGAAGGTACTGCTTCAATTGTGTCGGCGCACTACACGCCGGTACGATAATAGCGAGCATCTATGCTTCAACTGGCGCTGGTCGACACCGAACTGGTGTCAGGTTGGAGCGGACGCAAAACACGTCTCACTAAAAACAACGACAAGGCTGATTGCACACACACGGTCGTTACCGACAAATACCAGACTTGCTCAATATAAAAGTCGGGCTGTGCGGTTAGCCACATCAGCGGCACCGCAAAGGTGACCAGTCGTGTGGCAGAGCTCCACAGACTCGGCCAGGTATTGCCAACCCCCTGAAAAATACCTGAGCAGCTAAAAATCACGCCGGATGGCACAAAGTTAAAGCACACAATGCCGAGGAAGCCTGCGCTGACAGCCAGCACCGCCGCATCGTTGGAGAATGCGCCCAGAAATACGCCAGGTTGCCAAACACAGAACAACGTGAGTGCGAGCATGAGCGAACAGCAGATACCGACCGCATGCCTGAAAGCATCTTTCACCCTGTGCGGCAATTGCGCACCAAAGTTCTGACCGGCAACCGCAGGCAAAGCGAATGCCACCGCCATCGCGGGTAACAGAAGTGCCTGCATCATTCTGGAGCCGATCCCAAAGCCCGCTGTTGCACTTGCGCCAAACCGTTGAATTGCCCAATACACCAATGCCATATAGGTGAACATAAGGAAAAACTCAGCACCCGCCGGAAAGCCAATTTTAAACAAGCGCTGCCAGGTTGACGGATGAGGAGCCAGGTGTTGTTTATTCACGCTGAGGTATTGTGTCATGCGGCTGAAATAGCGCCACAGCAACAGCGTGGCAAACAGTGCCGATAGCGTACTGGCAAGTCCTGCGCCCGCTACGCCCATGGCGTAGCCCGTAAGCCAGCCGTGGATCAGAATCGGTGTCAGTACAATATTGACCAGCAATGACAGCATTTGCACCTGCATAGCCGGTTTTACAATGCCTGTGCCTCGCATGGCGGCGGTCATAGCAACAATGGCAAATTGCAACGCCAGGCCGGGCAGGAACCAGTACAGATAATTGGCACCCAGCATTTGAACCTGTGGGTCAAGGCTCATGGTATTCATATAGGGTTGGGTCATCGCGATACCAGTAATCAGCACCAGAGCCGCCATAACTGCTGATAGCGTAAGGGACTGGTTAAACACCTTATTGGCGTCATTCTGATCTTTGCGGCCTACCGCATGGGAAATTAACGTTGCCGTGCCAATATTCAGCATTTGCGTGAGTGCCAGTACAAACATCGAAATGTTAGCAGCGGCGCTGACACCAGCCAGTGCGTGTTCACCGAGTTGCCCTACAAAATACAGGTCTATCATGAGGTACAGTGTATGCACCAGCATGCCAATGGCCATGGGTACGGCAAGTTTAATAAGGTGTTTGGGAATCGATCCCTGTGTCAGGTCTTCCATGGGCTTCTCGTTATTCTGCGTTGTTAGGAGAGTTGAGCAGCATCAATGGCTGACAGGTGTAAGCTCGAAAGCAGCCCCATGCATTGCTCAACTTGTTGTTGATTCATCATGTTGGTTACACGCTCAGCAGCATACTCAATACTTTTGGTTGCCTGCTGATAGGCCTCAAGACCTGCGGGCGTGAGTCTTACCAGGCTAACTCTGGCATCACGGGCGTTGGCTACGCGTTCTATCCAACCTACTTTTTCCATAGGTAACAGTAAGCGTGTTACACCAGACGCAGTAACGCCAATACCGTCAGCCAGCGAGACGCGTTTAATGGTGTGGTCACTGGATTGACTTAAGCGGTGCATCACCAGCCATTCAGTAAAACTAATACCGTGAATAGACAAGGTACTTTCCAGCGGCTTTAATACCTGTCCCTGGGTTTTCACCAGAGTCAAAATCAATTGCATAGGGTGTGTCAGCGATGACATGGTTTGTTCCTCAATATTTAAGTGTTTGCATAATACTTGAGTAGTCAAGCTTTGCGCAAGTAAAAAATGTTTATTTTTTGAACTTAAAGTCATCAGGACGCCAGACGATGACAATAAGAACGCAATAAAGTAATATTATTTCAATTGCTTACATTGGTTTGTATAGCTTGGGAGTAGGATAGGCTCAATAGAGTGCAGATGTAGTTAATCGTGCACTACCCGGTTGCGCCCGGATGATTTGGCCTCGTAGAGTAATTTATCTGCTTGGGTGAGTAACTCATGAATGTTACCGGATGCATTGATGGTCAGGCCGATGCTAGCCGTAACGGGTAAAGAAACCCCGTTATAGTTAATCGGCGTTGCTGCAATGTGCTGGCGTAACACCTCAATGCGTTTTACTGCCTCTTCGGCAGGTACGTTGGGTAGAAAAATACAAAACTCTTCGCCGCCAAAGCGCGACACCACCATGTCAGAGCAATGCTTCGCAATGCGTTTTGCTACGGCCTTTAACACGGCATCACCTGCATCATGGCCATAGCTATCATTGACCTGTTTAAAGTGATCCAAATCGACCAAAGCCACCGACTGATAACGCAAATCAGACTGCTTGCACTGATCAACTGTATAAAAGAAGTGTCGCCGGTTGGGTAAACCGGTTAGGTAGTCGGTATTTGCTGTTCGTCGTATTGTTTCTACTTTTTCAATTAAATCAATATTCAACATGATTCGGCAAAGCAACTCTTCATGACAAAAAGGCTTTTTAACAAAGTCGTTCGCCCCGCTTTTAATAAAACGGGCAGATAGCAGATTGTTCTCGTCTTCTGATAAACCCAGGATGGCAAGGGTTTCCTTATTAAATGACTTACGAAGGTGGGCAACAAACTGCGTGGGTAACTCGCCCTTTACTTCGCTGTCTATCAATAGCAGTTTGATATTGGGGTAAGTAGACAATAGCCCGTCAATTTCTTCAGTACTGGCGCATTCAAACGTAATGAAGTTGTGGCGTCGCAATAGGGCTGCCATTGCCGTTCGGTTTTGCCTTTTAGGATCTGCCACAATCACCCCAATACCTTTGTTTTTTTCCAATCTGGACAATAAACGCATCAGGTAATCAAACACCTGGGCATTTTCTTTCGGGATGTAGTCTACGACATCTTTTGCCAACACGACGCTGCGTGTCACGGCATCTACATTACCGGTAGACACAATGGTAGGAATAAAACTGTCTATGGCGTAGTCAATGGCTTCGCCATTGGGCGCATCGGGAAGGTGATAATCCACAATGGCGCATAAATAATCTTCGGGATCGCTGTGCAAAAAT
This sequence comes from Aestuariibacter sp., assembly GCA_017794925.1. Lineage (GTDB taxonomy): Bacteria > Pseudomonadota > Gammaproteobacteria > Enterobacterales > Alteromonadaceae > Alteromonas. The sequence continues at coordinate 1,205,233 of CP051238.1, forward strand.
ATGTGCCGGGCCTCAGCGAGTGTGGTGGCGATAACCGGCTTGAGTCCTGCTTGTTCTACAAGTTTGCGAAGTAGCGCCAGACTGGTGCTACTGTCTTCAATAACCAGGACTTTTTGTTGCATGGAGAAATCCTCATGCTGGTTCAAGCTTCGCGAAACTTAATACCAACCACTTACTGCCAAACTCGTCAAAATTAACCTGAACCCGGGCGTGATCACCGCTCCCTTCATAGTTTAGCACAACACCTTCACCAAACTTGCGATGACGCACACGTTGTCCTAGTGAAAAGCCACTTTGTTCGAAGCTTTCATGAGATACAGAGCGGCTAAATCGATTAGGTACAGGTCTTGAAACGGTTGTTTTAAGACGAATTTCTTCTACGCAGTCAACGGGAATTTCTCGTAAAAAGCGCGATGCAGTATGGTATTTTTCTTGTCCGTATAACCGGCGCATTTCTGCGTAGGTCATGTAAAGTTTTTTCATGGCGCGGGTCATACCCACGTAACACAAGCGGCGTTCCTCTTCCATGCGACCCGGTTCTTCGTTGGTCATCTGGCTTGGGAACATGCCTTCTTCCACGCCAGCCATAAAGACCAACGGAAATTCCAGACCTTTTGCGGTATGGATAGTCATAAGCTGAACGGCATCCTGCTCACCAGTGGCCTGTGTCTCGCCTGCTTCAAGGGAAGCGTGAGCTAAGAACGCGGCCAGTGGTGTCATTTCATCAGCTTCTTCAGGCACTACAAATTGCTTACAGGCAGTAACCAGCTCCTCTAAGTTTTCCAGTCTTGCCTGGGCCTTTTCGCCTTTCTCGGCCTGATACATCGCGTACAAACCAGACTGCCTGAAAGCATATTCCGCTTGCTCTTCGAGTGGCAGTTCTGCACAGGCATCATCCATGGCGGTAATAAGGTTAATGAACTGTTCAAGGGCATTGGCAGCACGACCTTTCAGGCCTTTGTCCTGCAATAATTGCAAACTGGCCTGCCACATCGAACAGTTTTGAACCCGGGCGTGCTCACGGATTGTGGCCAGGGTTCGCTCGCCTAACCCTCTGCTGGGTGTATTGACGACTCGCTCAAAAGCGGCGTCATCATGGGCGTGGCTCACTAAGCGCATATAGCCCAGCGCGTCTTTGATTTCCTGACGCTCGAAGAATCGCAATCCGCCGTATATACGATACGGTAGTCCTTGATGAAGCAACGCCTCTTCCAGCACACGAGATTGTGCGTTGTTGCGATATAAAATGGCGCTTTCGCGCAATTGATTGCCCTGGTTCTGCCAGTCGGCAATTTGCGAAATAATAAACCGGGCTTCGTCGAGTTCGTTGAACCCGGCATAAATGGAAATGGGTTCACCATTGTCACCGTCGGTCCACAACTCTTTACCCAAACGCCCCTGGTTGTGCTCAATGACCGCGTTGGCGGCTTTCAATATAGTGCCGGTAGACCGGTAATTTTGCTCCAGACGAATCGTGGTGGCGTCGTTAAAGTCACGCAGAAAGTGCTGAATGTTATCGACATTCGCACCACGCCAGCCATATATCGACTGGTCGTCATCACCCACAATCATAATATTGTTGTCATGGCCGCATAGCAGACGCAGCCAGGCGTACTGAATGTTATTGGTATCCTGGAACTCGTCTACCAGTACCGCCCGGAACCGGCGCTGATAGTGGCTCAGTAGTTCCGGGTTCTTGACCCACAGTTCGTGGGCGCGCAGTAGGAGCTCAGCAAAGTCGACTAACCCTGAACGGTCACACGCATCCTGATACGCCGCATAAATATCGCGCATTTTCTGCTGAGTGTGATCACCGTGGGTTTCAATGTGCTGCGGGCGCAGACCTTCGTCTTTATTGCCGTTGATGTACCACTGAATCTGACGCGGTGCCCAGTGCTTCTCGTCCAGGTTCATGGCTTTTAATACGCGACGCACCAGCCGGTATTGGTCGTCAGAATCCAGGATCTGGAAGTTTTCCGGTAAGTTGGCTTCGGCGTAGTGGGCGCGCAACAAACGGTGCGCGAGGCCGTGGAATGTACCAATCCACATGGTATTCAGCGGACGCCCCATCAAGCTTTCGATACGCCCGCGCATCTCTCTGGCGGCCTTGTTGGTAAAGGTTACAGCCAGAATACTGTAAGGCGCGATGTTCTCGACTTGCATTAACCAAGCGATGCGGTGCACCAGGACACGGGTTTTACCACTGCCGGCACCAGCCAGAATAAGGCTGTTAGACAAAGGGGCGGCAACGGCTTCGCGTTGTTTATCGTTTAATTCGTCGAGTAACTCGGAGACATCCATAAGATCGAAAATGCCTGTATTTTTATTCAGGGGTTAGTTAATGGTGAGAGTATGCCATTAATGTGCAATGCGTTAAACCTTAAAGCCAAAGTGAATAAACCGCGTCGTTCAACACGATGAAATTATAGTCATCTTTATGGTATGCTCTCGCGTATTCAGTACACTCGACTTATTAAGCATTTAAACGGTGTTGTTTAATGCTTTACGGGTTTCTGCGCTTGAATTTTTTTGAACAGGCACTATCTCCTCGTCGTTATCAGGAACTGTTGTCCGCCTTACACATTGGGAAAGTCACATGCAAGCAATGACCGCTACAGCCGATTTTTGGCTAACGCTAAAGCACGAAGCAAAACGTATCGTTGAGCAAGAACCGCTACTGGCGAGCTTTATTCATGCCTGTATTCTAACGCACCATAATTTTGAGTCGTCGCTGAGCTTTATTCTGTCGAATAAAATGGCTGATGACGTGATGCCGGCGCTGGCTATACGAGAAGTGTTTGATGAAGCCTATCTGCTTGAGCCTGCCATTGTTGAAGCGGCGATCGAAGATATTCGCGCCATATTCAATCGCGACCCTGCTGTGAAAGACTATCTGACCGTACTGATTCACTTTAAAGGTTTTCAGTCTGTGCAGGTGCATCGACTCGCGCATTATTTGTGGCAACAGAAGCGTTACCAATTGGCGTTGTTCCTGCAAAGCCGGAATTCTGAAGCGTTTGCCGTGGATATTCACCCTGCCGCAACAATTGGTAAAGGCGTCATGTTCGACCACGCTACGGGGATCGTGGTAGGTGAAACTGCCGTCATTGAAGACAATGTTTCTATCCTGCAAAACGTTACCCTGGGTGGTACTGGTAACGAAAGCGGCGATCGCCATCCCAAGATTCGTCAGGGCGTGATGTTAGGGTCAGGCGCGAAAGTACTGGGTAATATTGAAATTGGCGAGGGTTCTAAAGTCGGCGCAGGGAGCGTGGTGCTGAACGACGTACCACCTCATGTTACGGTGGTGGGTGTACCTGCCAAAGTGGTGGGCCGTCCCTGTTGTAGCCGCCCATGCGACTCCATGCAGCAAAACGTACTGGAAGACAATCAGCCGGTGGATTAATCGGGGTTATTGAGGTCCCGAATTTTCCTCCGCCGTCTTCCCGGCCTTGCGCCGGGATCTTATTGAGCCTTGCGCCGGGATCCTTTGACAGCTTGCGCCGGGATCTTGTCAACCATCAGCAATAACTCGTCCAGCGAGGACAACTGCACGCCTGGCAGGACAGCCATTGTTTCCGTGCTTAAATTCATTTCACGATTGCAGGCAAACCAGGCGGTTTGCATGCCGACTTTATGGGCACCCAGAACATCTTTGATCAGGTTATCACCAACGTGCATGATCTGTTGAGGTGGCAGTGAAAGATGCTCAATGGCTTCTTCGAACATATCCGGGTAGGGTTTGCGAGGGCGGGTCACACTGGCGTGTAGCGTTAAACTAAAAAATGGTGCCAGGCCAATTTTTCCGGTGTCTACGTTGCCATTTGTGATTGCGACTAGCGGGACTTTTTCAGCCAGCTTTTCCATTACCGTGATAATGTCCGGTGCGACCTGGAAATCACTACGAGCAGCATAGAAAAAATCGAATAAATCACTTGCCGCCTGAGCACGTTCAGTATCAGGTAACTGTGCTTTACCTAACGCGGTAAATAACGTCTGCCAGCGCAATTTACCCATATCTGATGCGAGTTTCGGGTTTTTGTTAATGAGGGCTTTTTTAATGGTAAACCAGTCGTCGTTGGTCATTGCGCTGAGTGCTGGATAATCGTTCCGAATCTTTTGATTCAGGGCGGCATCAGCGTGCTGAATAACGGGCTCGTTATTGTACAGGGTGTCATCCAGGTCGAAGGTTAGGGCTTTAACCGGGTGCACCGGGCGATAACATTGCATAACAGACTCCTGAAGACGATGAATTACTTTTTACGGGCGCGAGGATGAGCGTTGTCGTACACTTTAGCCAAATGCTGAAAATCCAAATGGGTGTACACCTGAGTGGTAGACAAATTGGCGTGTCCAAGCAGTTCCTGCACTGCGCGCAAATCTCCGCTGGACTCTAGTACGTGCGTGGCAAAAGAATGGCGCAGTTTGTGTGGGTTTACGCCCTGACTCATGGCCTGGCGTTTGGCCATTTCGTTTAATCGGTTTGCTACCTGGCGATTTGAAATACGGTTTTGTCGCTTGCTGATAAAAAGCGCAGACTCGGCTTCTTTGGTAAGCCATTGCCGTCTCACCTTTAGCCATTTGGCAATGGCTTCGCGGGCTTTTTTGCCGACCGGGAGCAGCCGTTGTTTGTTGCCTTTACCGGTTACCCGGACCTGATGGTCCCGGGTGAAATCAAATACGTTCAGCGATGTCAGCTCGTTCAGACGCAATCCACAGCCATACATCAACTCGAACATGGCCTGATCGCGGATCAGAATCTCTTCGTCGTCCTCGTCATTTAACAGCACCGCCATATCATCGACCGACAGTTGTTTGGGGAGCGGTTTGTCAGCCTTCGGTGCTGATACGCCGTCCACGGGGTCGGTGTCTAATATCTCCTGCTGCATTAAATACTGCACAAACGTGCGCAGTGAAGACAGGCGCAGTGCAATACTGCGTGGATGCAGATTTTGTTTTCGGGCAATGGCTAATGCTTGCTTTACTTTGGATTGCGTCAGCGCCTGCCAGTCCTGGATTTCCAGGGACAGTGCGACCTGAGTGAGCTGTCGCTCGTAATTACTCAGAGTATGGGAAGATAAACCGCGTTCATAACGTAAATGCGCGAGAAACTTTTGCAGCCAGTGCGCGCAATCGGGGGCAAGCTGCAGGTCGGTGTCTGCGGCTTTCTTCGGCATCAGTAAGGCAGTTTTGTGGGCAGTATATAATTCAATACTTCGCGCAGCTGATTTAACAACAGGGTATCCATATCCGGCGTGAAGTGATCGGCATTGCGACTGCCTACAGCCAGAATACCAATATCGCGAAGATTGCCCAGTAGTATCAATGCTGCTGATTCAGCGGTCTGATCACCAAACATAAGCTGGCGTTCATGTTCACTCAGGCGGCCAAAGAAATAGGGAGAGTCTTTAAAACGCTTTTCCAAAAACAAACGACGCTGTAATTCTGGCAGGGCGTTGGCCCCTTTAAATGGCTTAAACTCCACAGTAGCCAGGCCTAGGTCTTCTTGTAGGGTTTCCTGCAAAGCCAATAAAATATCGGCTGTGGTATCACAGGTTAGCAGACGCAGATTCAGGTCGGCATAGGCGCGATAAATCTTTTCATTTTGCTTGGCGATGCTAATTAGCTGGGTAAGTTTGTAGTTGAGCAGTCGGACTTTTTTGCGTAGTTGCTCGCTTTGGATTTCAACCAGCGACACGCTGCCTTTTTGGACATGTGGAATTTGCAGCTGTTCGAGAATACTTGGGTGTTGAATGAAAAAGTCTGGGTTTTCAATTAAGTACTGACTTACTTGCTCAGCAGTGACATCACCGACTTCCGGAAACTCGGTGTCGAACTGTAACGAGGTATTGCCCTGACCTGATAACTCATTCATATATTTATTGTTCCGTCGTATACATGCTCAGCAGGCCCCGTCATTTTTAACGGGCTTCCCACACCTTGCCAGCGAATTCGTAAACTGCCGCCGGGCAGATCAACCCGAACGTCCTTGCTTAATTTACCCTGAATCTGACCTATTGCAACAGCTGCGCACGCGCCGCTGCCACAAGCCAGCGTTTCACCTGCACCGCGTTCAAATACGCGCAGGCGAATATGTTCTGCATTGACCACTTGCATAAAACCCACATTGACGCCTTCAGGAAAGCGTTCGTGGCGTTCAAGTGTCGGGCCGATTGTTTCCACTTCGGCAGTGTCCACGTTGTCGACTTCCAGCACGCAATGCGGGTTGCCCATAGAGACTGCACCGCAAAAAAAAGTACTGTCATCGGCGCGAACCAGATAGGTTTTTTCTTCTTTATTGGCTTTTAACGGAATTTCTGCCGGCGTAAAGTTCGGCACGCCCATGTTCACCGTGACCTGGCCGTCTTTCTCAAGATACAGAATCATTTTACCGGCTTTGGTGCTTACCACAATTTTATTGCGGTTGATCAGCCCTTTTAGTTTCACGAAGCGGGCAAAACAGCGAGCGCCATTACCGCATTGGGATACTTCTGAGCCGTCGGCATTAAAAATACGGTAGTGAAAATCCTGGTCTGGATCATAAGGGGGTTCAACCATTAAAAGTTGGTCAAACCCAATACCAAAGTTACGGTCGGCGAGCTGCTGGATTTTCTCTTTGGAAAAGAAAACATTCTGGGTAACGTTATCGATGACCATAAAGTCATTACCCAGACCGTGCATTTTAGAAAAATTTACCAGCATTTCAGCGCAACAAGAATTATTAGAATTCCCTCTAGTTTACGTAAGTTTATGCTCACCTTTCCAGAGATCTTTTAGATTTTCTCGTTCTCGCACAACATGAACATCACTTCCGTCTACCATGAGTTCGGCCGGACGGCAGCGGCTGTTGTAGTTTGACGCCATAACAAAGCCATATGCACCGGCACTTCGCACGGCCAGGTAGTCGCCACTTTCAATGCCCAGCTCCCGGTCTTTACCAATGAAATCACCGGTTTCGCATACCGGACCAACAACATCGTAATTGTGTGTTTCGCGGTCTAGCCCTTCGACAACCGGGATAATGCTCATCCAGGCGGAATACAAAGACGGACGAATCAGGTCGTTCATGGCAGCGTCGACAATGGCGAAGTTCTTTTCTTCACCGGACTTAACGAATTCTACTTTGGTCACCATGATGCCCGCATTGGCGGCAATCGCGCGGCCAGGTTCCATAATCAGCGTCAGGTTTTCACGGCCTTTCATTTTTTCCGCAATGGCTGCGGCATATTCACGAGGATGAGGCGGTGTTTCGTCGCGGTACGTTACGCCCAGTCCGCCACCGACATCCAAATGCTTGATGTGAATGCCTTTCGTTGCGAGCTCATCAATGAGTACCAGCAAACGCTCCAATGCATCGACAAACGGACCGGTTTCAGTCAACTGCGAACCAATGTGGCAGTCCATTCCGACGACGTTTAAGTTAGGTAAGCTGTTGGCTAACTCGTAAACCGCAATAGCGCGTTCCCGAGCAATACCGAATTTGTTGGCTTTCAGGCCGGTAGAAATATACGGGTGCGTTTTAGCGTCAACATCGGGATTGATACGCAGAGAAATAGGCGCCTGCTTGCTCACTTTACCAGCGACGTCGTTGATGCGGTGCAGTTCAGGCTCCGATTCCACGTTAAAACAGTGAATGCCTTCTTCCAGCGCAAATTCAATTTCTTCCGGGGTTTTGCCCACGCCGGAAAACACGACTTTACTCATGTCGCCGCCAGCGGCTTTAACACGGGCCAGTTCACCGCCTGATACGATATCAAAGCCAGAGCCCAGCTTAGCCAATACACTGAGTACGCCAATATTTGAATTGGCTTTAACGGCGTAACAAATCAGGTGAGGGTGGTCGCCTAAGGCTTCGTCAAACGCTTTCCAGTGGCGCTCTAGGGTAGCGCGGGAGTAGATGTACAGAGGCGTACCATATTGACTGGCAAGGTCTTTAACACTGACATCTTCAGCGTGCAGCGTTTGATTTTGATAACTGAAGTGATCCACTAGCGAACATCTCCGGATGATGGGGGAGTAGCTTGTGTACCTTGATTGGCGGGTGTTGCAGGGGCTTCTTTGGGCAAATACAATGCACCTCGATACCCGCAGGCACTCAGCATAAATACCAGCGCCATTACCACACAAACACGTTTCGCCACGCGCCTACTCCCAGAGCAAAGAAAAAGGAGCGGATATCATCGCAGAGCAAAATTAAAATGCAAGCGACATCAGCCTTTCACGCGTTTTTGGGCCAAATTTAACTTGTTGCCAAAGTGCGTTGCAGAGTGGTTTTGTGTCAGACCAGTTACCTGCCACCAGCCAGTCGAGCATGGGCGTTGGGTCGTTAGGAAACTGAATGCCTTCGTTGTCAGGTTCGCTTAACCATTCTTCAACGGTATCCGTATCCAGTTGGTACAGAGGCTGACATAAACCCAGTGTGATTAATGTGCGAAGGTTAGATAGCTGCTCAAACTGGCCGTGTAGCGGTTTAACCAGTAATTTTTTACCCAGTTGCAGTGATTCGCTGGCCAGTTCAAAACCGCCATTACTGACTACGCCCGAACTGTGTTGCAATGCCTGTTGAAAACCCGGTTTAGAAGGTGGGTTCCACTGGATGTGGCCTTGTTTGGACGGTGTTTTTACTTTGGGGTGGAAGCACACAAATTGCTGTTCGGTTAACGGCTCAAGTAACTGCTGGATGTCCTGCAGCTCTTCAAATGGCAGGTATACCAATGTGTGCGCTTTACTGGGATGTATGGCGGGTTCATCAATAATAAATGGCGGCACGATAGGCTGGTCAAAATGGTACCAGTGCACGCCCAGTTGTATATCGGTTGGCGCAAAGGCACGCATGATGAATCGGTCGCTGATACTTTCGCCTTCCCGCGGTACATTGTATGCAAAAGCCGCCTGATGGCTGACCGAAATGGAGGTCAATCCCTGACGCTTAGCGGCCCAGGCGGTAATGGGTTCAAAATCATTCAGCAACACGTCGTAGCCTGAGACATCGAATTGTTTGATATCTTTCACTAACTGTAGGGGCTTGGCCTGCTTCAGGGTCTGCCACTGACTGACCTTACCCTTTGCGGTAACAAAGGTGAGACCGTTGAAAGTACGGTAGTTCCCAAAGCATTCCATGTCGAAATAACCGTCCGGCTCTCGCCCTGAGAACACGAAATCTACCTCTATGTCGTCACGCTTGGCCATTGCTGCAGCCATAATACGAGCACGGGCAATGTGACCATTACCGGTGCCTTGTACACCATATAAAACTTTCATGCTAAACCAGAATTGTCAGACTCAGTTGTGCGATTGTGATGCCGAGTAATGTGCCGGCAATAACGTCGGTGGGGTAGTGCACGCCGAGTAGTATGCGTGACAAACCAATCAATGTTGCCCAGGTATAAGCCAGGACAGCGAATGGGGGATAAAAGTGCGCAATAATGGTGGCCATTAGCCAGGCTGCGGCTGTATGGCCTGAAGGCAGGCTAAATTTATCGGAAGGGGTGACATGTGCAGTCAGGTTATTTATGAAGTCGCAAGGACGCGGGCGTTTAAAAGCGCGTTTTAATACAACATAAATGGGTAATTCCAGGCCATACGCCATGAGTGCAGTATATAAAAACAGTTCACCGTACTCAGGTTCAAACCACATCAGTGCCAGGCCAATGACCAAATACAAATAACCGTCACCAGTACGTGATAACCAAATAATCGCGCGACAATCGCGATTTAGGGTTAAACCGTATAACCAGTGAAATAAAACAGTATCGTACTTAGTAACGCTTTTCAGGCCCATCCCGAAGGCTCCTATTTTTCGACTGTTTCAGGTTAAAAAGTCTCTGTGAAGTCCGGGTTACACTTTTGCGAAACCTTTATGACAATGCTTATGCATTAAATTAATCCGATAATTTATTGATTTAGGGCACTCTGGCCCTAGCTGTTATGGTCGCTCCAGTGCTATGCTTGCAGCACACACGCTTGTTTCTTATGAAGGTAATACCATGGACTACAACACTTCTGAGTTATGTGATTTATTCGCCGACAACGTAGATGTGGTGGAGCCAATGTTCACCAGTTACGGTGGCCGCTATTCATTTGGCGGAGAGGTGACGACGGTTAAGTGTTTTGAAGACCGCGAATTAATCGACCGTATTCTTAGTGAACCCGGTGACGGCAAAGTCCTGTTGATTGATGGTGGTGGTTCGTTGCGCCGAGCATTAATTGACACTGAGTCTGCACAACTGGCGGTTGAGAATAACTGGGAAGGTATCGTGTGTTACGGGTGTGTGCGTGAAGTCGATAACCTGGCTGATTTCGACATAGGCATCTTTGCCATAAATGCGATCCCGGTCAATGCCGATATTCAGGGCATTGGTGAAGTGGATATTCCGGTGAATTTTGGTGGGGTGACCTTCCTGCCCGAAGATCACCTGTATGCTGATAGCACAGGCGTTATCTTGTCGCCTGAGCCGCTGGATATCGATTAATCAGCGAATACTGCGTTTAAGTACGCTGCAATCCGAATACCCGCCTGCTGCAAGCGTTTTTTCGCAGTAGGCAAATGTTCGTACTGGTAGTCCCACGACATACGATTAGCGTCTTCAGGGTAAATTGTATCCCGTATTACCGTACTTTCTGTAATCCAGACTTCCGGATCTGTGGTAGACCAGTCTTTTATTTCCTGCTCTGTGATTTTGCGATCCAGCCAGTTACTCCATTCGGTATACGACAGGTCTCGTTGATCCAGCATTTGAGAATCCCATACGCGGTGCAGGTTTGAGTCTTGCCAGAAAAAACGCACTTTTACATCGTTTCCGCCTTTATCCGTGCCGTTACCTGCATGCAGCGGTTGGTGTAAATCACCGATGATATGCACAATAAAGCGCAACGCTAATTGCTTGTCTGCAACAGAGGCTTTGGGATCTTTTAATGTCTTGGTGAATGATGCCAGCGCCGATGCCGCGTCACCTTGTTCCGGGGCACCTACTTCGTGATAGTGTTTGCCGGCTGGAACCGTAACATAGTGCCAGGGCCCGGCGGTTTTCTGCCAGAATACATCCGGGTTTGAGCGCATATCGTCGGCATAGGTGGACGCCTCTGCCAGTGATTCGTTGGGAATGAGTGCTTCAATGTGTTGTTTTGCTGAAGGTGTCAGGTGACGCTCGGCAATTTCGCCGGTCACCCGGTGGCCGGTTTGCCCCCAGCCTAACGCTGGTAAACTCATTACCATGGATACGGCGCACACCAGTGAAGCTGATTTAGAAAAGGCGCGTTGGAACATTCTGTCTTCCTTTAATACTTGTTATTTTGAATCAGGTTGATAACCCCAGCGTGCCATTAATGACTGGTCCACGCCCAGGTGGTCGAGAATCCTGGCGACAACAAAATCAACCAAATCACTGATCTGTTGTGGTTGATGATAGAAACCAGGTGCGGCCGGCATAATGGTTGCGCCCATCTTCGACAGTTTCAGCATATTTTCTAAATGTATCGTCGACAGCGGCATTTCCCGAGGGACCAGTATAAGCTGCCCACGCTCTTTGAGCACTACGTCTGCACTGCGTTCTATCAGATTATCACAGGCACCTATCGAAATTGCCGACAAGGTGCCAGTGGAACAAGGGCAAACGACCATTTGTTTCGGCGCTGCAGACCCTGAGGCAACCGGAGCAAACCATTCTTCCTTTCCGCATACGCGAATCTGGCCAGGTTTGGCATGATATCGGTTAGTGAAAAACTCGCTGGCTGCGTCGGGCTGAGCAGGAATCTTTACGTCTTCTTCAGTGGCAAACACGACTTTCGCGGCAGACGAAATTAACACGAATATTTCCTGATAGTCTGCTGCTACCAGCTGTTCGAGTAATCGCAGGGCGTATGGCGCGCCGGACGCGCCCGTAATGGCAAGGGTGATAGACTTTTTCATAATGGCCTTTTTTAAGCTTTACCGGCTAATACATCCAGCAGCTTCTGATGGATCCCACCAAAACCGCCGTTACTCATTATTAGCACGTGGTCGCCTGGCTGCAACTGAGTGGTTAGCTGATGAATTATCGCATCTACGCTTCTGAACACCTGACAAGGGGCCGTACTTTGCTTGGCCAGTTGAGACAGCGACCAGCCCAGGTTATCGGGTTCAAACAGAAGCACTTCATCGGCGGCTTGCCAGGAGTCCACTAATTGTTGTTTGTGCACGCCCATTTTCATGGTGTTAGAGCGCGGTTCCAATACGGCAAAAATGCGTGCGTTACCTACTTTTTTACGCAACCCGTCAATGGTGGTGTCAATGGCGGTGGGGTGATGGGCAAAGTCATCGTACACCGTGATGTTCTTCACGCAGCCACGGATTTCCATACGACGCTTCACATTTACAAACTCGCCAAGAGCGGCAATGGCATCGGGTAAGGTTACACCGGCATGATGTGCCGCAGCGATAGCCATGAGGGCGTTATCGACATTGTGTTGACCCAGCAACTGCCAGTTTACTTCACCTACTTTATCCTGTTGGTAGAATACTGAGAACGCAGAACCGTCCTGATTAATCAGTTCAGCGTGCCAGTGACGTCCCAGATACTGTTGTTCACTCCAGCAGCCCCGTTCCAGAACGGTCTGCAAGTTTTCATCGTTCTCAGGAGAAAGGACCAGGCCAGTTGCGGGAACTGTGCGTACCAGATGATGGAACTGGGTTTGTATGGCCGCCAGATCTGCAAAAATATCGGCATGGTCGAATTCAAGGTTGTTCATTACCAGCGTACGTGGACGGTAATGCACGAACTTAGAGCGTTTGTCGAAGAATGCACTGTCGTATTCATCGGCTTCAATAACAAAGAAAGGGCTGGCGCCAACACGGGCTGAAATACCAAAATTTTGTGGAATACCGCCTATCAGAAACCCGGGTTCCAGGCCTGCGTATTCCAATATCCAGGCTACCATGGAAGAGGTAGTGGTTTTCCCATGGGTACCGGAAACGCCTACCACCCAGCGGTCGGTGAGCAGGTTGTCGAGCAACCACTGGGGCCCGCTGGTGTAGGGCAGATTGCGGTCCAATACATATTCAACAGCAGGATTACCCCGCGACATGGCATTGCCAATGATTACCATATCCGGCACCGGGTTAAACTGTGCCGGGTCATAGCCTTCTGTTAGCGTAATACCCAACGATTCCAACTGTGTGCTCATAGGAGGATAAACATTGCGGTCGGAGCCGGTCACCGTGTGGCCCAGTGATTTAGCAATGGCGGCAATACCCCCCATGAAGCTACCGCAAATCCCCAAAATATGTACGTGCATTAACCTTCCTGCAGTAATTTCATATCCGGATACTTTAACAGAAGCCTGCGGTGTTGCCTAAACATCTGATTTCCTTTCGGGGCTCAGTCAGTTTACAATCTATACAGGCTCGATTGCTGGCAGGCAGCAACGGAGAGAGCCAGCATTATTCTCCCCGTTTAATGCGACGTTACCCTACACAATTAAAGGCTTACACAAACCATGAAACGACTTAACTCTCAACTGCAAAAAGACGGCGCACCGCTGGAACTAATTTTGTTGATCAGAACTCTGCTGGCTGGCTGTAAGGAAATTTCCTTCCGGGTTAGCCAAGGCGCGTTGGCAGGAGTACTGGGTTCAACACTGAGTGAAAACGTACAAGGCGAAACACAAAAGAAACTGGATGTGATTTCGAACCAGATTCTAAAAGACATACTGAAAGAATCAGGCTATGTGAAAGCCATTTCCTCTGAAGAAGAAGACGACGTGGTACCTTGCCATCCCGATGGTAATTACCTGGTAAGCTTCGACCCACTGGATGGCTCGTCTAACACTGAAATTAACAGCTTAATCGGTACGATTTTCTCTATTGCTCATGCGCCGCAATGGATGGAGCCGGACGATCCGTCTGCGTTCCTACAGCCAGGCACCCAAATGGTAGCTGCTGGTTATGTGCTGTATGGTCCTTCTACCATGCTGGCAATGACCACCGGTAAAGGCACTCATATTTATACACTGGACAAAACCCACGGTGGTTTCCTGCTGACCCATTCTAATGTGAAAGTGCCTGAGCAAACGTCAGAGTTTTCGATTAATGCATCTAATCAGCGTCACTGGGAAGCGCCAATGCAAGACTATGTGGCTGATCTTCTGGCCGGAGAAGAAGGCCCGCGTGAGAAAAACTACAACATGCGCTGGGTTGCGGCCATGGTTGGTGACATTCACCGCGTGTTGTGTCGAGGTGGTATTTTTATGTACCCATTCGACAAGCGTAACCCTGCGAAGCCCGGCAAACTGCGTTTGTTGTACGAAGCCAACCCCATGGCCTTCCTGATGGAGCAAGCGGGTGGCCTGGCGTCTACCGGTGAATGCCGTATCATGGAAGTCATGCCTACTGAAATCCACCAACGTGTCCCCGTTATTATTGGCTCTAAAGACGAGGTTGAGGCCTGTCTGAGTTATTACGACTAATTGGTTAGTGAAAATAGCCCATGAGTATGGCCGAATATGGCCTCATGGGTTTTTATTTTTGTTGTGTTGGCCTTATACTTGACGCACATTTTTTTTGATTAACGAAAGGACAATTAAGCATGAGCTTGAATGCCGTACCTGCAGGTAAGAAACTGCCTGATGAAGTAAACGTAATCATTGAGATCCCAGCACATGCTGATCCAGTGAAATACGAAGTAGACAAAGACACCGGCGCGATTTTCGTTGACCGCTTCATGGCGACTTGTATGCACTATCCTACTAACTACGGTTATGTGCCTAACACACTGTCTGAAGACGGTGACCCGGTAGACGTACTGGTTATCACGCCTTTCCCTCTGCTGGCAGGTTCTGTGATCAAGTGTCGTCCAATCGGCGTACTGAATATGACCGATGAATCTGGCAAAGATGCGAAAGTACTGGCTGTACCAATCGATAAACTGTCGACTTTGTACCGTGAAGTATTTGAAACGACTGACGTGCAGCCGCTATTATTGAAGCAAATCGAGCACTTCTTCGAGCATTATAAAGATCTTGAAGCGGGTAAGTGGGTTAAAATCGACGGCTGGGCCGACGCTGCCGCTGCCAAAGCTGAAATCGTAAATAGCGTTAAGCGTTACGAAGAAGGCGAGTAAGTCGCATAAGCGCATCAAAAAATTTATGCATAAAGGCTCGTGAAAACGGGCCTTTTTTATTAGTGGAGAATTCATGATTAAGTTGTTGTCTTTCCGGGTGTTGTGGGCGGGTTTACTGCTGTGCCTGACGGTTGGTGCTGCCAACGCAAGTGATCCAATTGAACTGTACTGGGAAGACTTAGTGCCGCCTGACTTCAACGAACTGGCGCCTCAATCAACCAACCACGACAATAAAATGGCTCAGCTTCAGCCGGACGCACCGGTAGTAACCTTGTATAATAACAAACGGGTTAAGCTACCCGGTTTTATAGTGCCTCTGGAAGGTACTGCTGAACTGACTACCGAGTTTTTACTTGTCCCGTTCTTTGGTGCGTGTATTCATGTGCCGCCGCCAGCGTCTAATCAAATTGTGTATGTCAAAATGGACGAAGGTGTACCGGTAGAAAACCTGTACGATGCCGTTTGGGTAGAGGGTGTGTTTAATACCGTGCGTTGGGAAGGCGATATCGCAGCCGCCGGTTACAGCATGCAAGGGAAAACTGTAACAGCGTATTAACCCTTGCCACCGTCGCATTGCAACTTTCTACCGGGCATGAGATAACAGCAAACAACATATAACGTGATCAAGGAGCGATACTCATGTCTGAAACCGTATTGTTACGCGCCTCGTTTAACCCTGCCGTTAAAAAATACTGGCTGGTGAGCTGGTTAATTGTGTCGTTCTTTACCGTTATTGGTATACCGCTGCTTATCTTATCCATTCCTATCTTTTTGTTCGTCAGCAGCAAGATGCTGAATGCGATGTCGGCGACGCTGACTGAGCGCAAGCTGGTAGTAAAGCGCGGTATTCTGTTTAAAGTGGAAAAGTCTATCCCGCTTGAAAAGATCACCGATGTAGCCATGAGCCAAGGGCCGTTAATGCGCGCCTTTGATTTACAGAGCTTAAGTTTTGAAACTGCCGGACAGTCTGGCCCGGGGGCGCTGGTTTCACTGATAGGAATAGAAGACGCCGCTGATTTCAGAGAAGCCATTCTATCGCAGAAAGACAAAATGAGTGGTGATGCCAAACCTGTGAAGACGAGTTCAGAGCCATCAGAAGGTGACTTTGCTGAGTTGACCGCCAGCGTAAAACGTATTGAAGCATTGCTGGAAAAGCTGGTGGCGTCGAAGTAACGCCACCGTATTGAATTAAAGTGTTTCTGCTATGGCCCTGTATTGGAAATCCCGCAGGGTGACATTGCCCTCTCCAGCACAGAAAAGCGCGACTTTCAGACTCAAAAATCCGCCGAATACGTTGTGATGCATGCCCGAGACTTCCATTCGGGTGCCGTGCAGTTGCCAGGTTTTGCCGTTATCAAATGAATAATGATACGTCACTACGTGGCGATTGTTGGTGAGTTTGAAGCGCACTTCCCGACTGTCGATTGGACGTCCTGCCCACTTGAGCTCTTCAGAATACTGATACAGTTTGAGGGTATTCTGTGTAAAACCCAGTCCCACGTAGGCTTTGTGGTTGTAAAACAATAAAATGCCAGCTTCCGTATTTGTGTTATCTGATAGCGTCATGGCGACTTCTACTTCATAGGCTCTATCACTTACCGGACAGGTTAGTGGCGCACTGTCTGCGGGAGAACTGCCATGGGCAGATAGCAGCAATGCTTTGTCGCCATACCGTACCCGAGCCATCTCGTCAGGGCCTGGGTTGTGAAAACTCCACTGAATGCCAAATTTGTTTTGGCTGAAGTCGTCAGACAACGCGAACCCAGACGTGGAAAGGGCTTTTCTTGTGGGTTTGGGTAACGGTTTGGACAAGTCTCCGCCGGTCGCATAGAACCAGCCATCATCCCGCCATTCAATCGGTTCAAGCAGGGTCTGGCGACCGAGTGTTCTGAAGCCGTTTTCGTAGCCGTGGTAAATCATCCACCAGTCACCTGCCGGGCCTTGCGCCACCGTAGCGTGTCCTTTTGACCACCATGGCTCTTGTTCAGATTGGGTGCGTACAAGAGGATTGTGTGGACAGTGTTCCCAGGGACCGTGAATGGACTTTGAACGCGCCGCAATGACCATATGGCCTGTTACCGGGCCAGCCGTGCCACCTACTGCGGTCACCAGATAAAACCAGTCGTTATGGCGAAATAATTTAGGTCCTTCTGGCGCAAAGTTCTCTACTATCCAATCGCTGGGGTAACGCCAGGGATCGTAGGCCATTTCCAGTTCACCATCGGTGGCCAGTCCATCGTCGGTGAGTCTGATTTTGCGAATGCCGTTTACAAACAGATAGCGTTTACCGTCTTCACCAACGATATGACCCGGATCGATACAGCCGTCGATGTGCAGGTTGACCGGTTCACTCCAGGGACCTGCTATTTCATCTGCCCAAATTGCGTAAATAGACCAGCCTTCGCCTTTTGGGTCGGCGGGAATATAAATGAAGTAGCGATCATCGTGCTTGCACAAATCGACGGCCCAGATAACCCCTAGCGATGTGGTTAGCGTAGGGCCAATTGGGGCCCAGTTAACCAAATCTTTCGAATGCCAGATAATCAGCCCCGGATAGGAGTAAAACGACGAAAACGTCATGTAGTAGTCGTCGCCGTCCTTTAAAATAGTGGGGTCCGGATGATCACCGCTCACAATCGGGTTTAAGAATGTACCGTTGCCTAAATCGGCTTTGCGTTGGCCCTCAACGCCTGGAGGCCAGGTTTTTGCTGGCTTGTTGCATGCTGATGGCGTTGAGCTGGCGGCTAACAGTGAAAAAGGTGCGGCAGTGGCACCGGCGACCATCGATTTTAAGAGGGTCCGTCTACTTGTGGTCATAATGATAAGTTGTCCTGAGTTGTGGCTTGCAGACCGTTTTACGTCTGCTAAAAATGCATCACGACAGCTTAAAAACTCACCGGTATTTCTCATTTACTTAATTTGCCAGGCCGGTTGCGAAAAATACCTATTAAGTAAAAAAGGACTGAATAGTCGTTCAGTCCTTTGATATTTCATTAAAAATGAATAACGATGAATAAATATGCATAAAATTAGACTTTTTAATAATACGTCTGTCAGGTATATTTTTGCTAAAAATACGCTTCGTAAAAATAATTTTAAAAACGCGCGGCACGGAACGAGGTTATTGACGTGATTTTTTCACTGTGAAAGCCACGGCCCACAAAAATAAAACAAGCGCCAATAAGGCGTGAAAGATCCAAAACTCATTTTTACAATTCAGGACAACATTATGCGTAACTGGCTTTTAGCTGTTGCTTTACTTTTGCCGTGCTCGGCATTTGCGCAGGAAACCGCAGACAGCGGTGACACTGCATGGATCCTTACCTCTACCGCACTCGTGTTATTTATGACCTTACCTGGCTTATCGTTTTTCTACGGTGGTCTGGTTCGCAGTAAAAACGTGCTGTCGGTCCTTATGCAGTGCTTTGCCATTGCATGTGGTGCATCACTGATTTGGCTAATAGCCGGTTATAGCCTGGCGTTTACCGAGGGTAATAGCTTTATCGGTGACTTTTCTAAAATGTTTCTGGATGGTGTCACTAAAGACAGCTTGTCCGGGACTATCCCGGAACCGCTGTTTTTTATGTTCCAGCTGACTTTTGCTGTGATTACGCCAGCGCTGATGGTGGGGGGCTTTGCTGAACGCATGAAGTTCTCGTCCGTGTTGATTTTTGCCCTGGTTTGGCTTGTGCTGGTTTATTTACCTGTGTGTCACTGGGTGTGGGGCGGCGGCTGGCTGGCCGAAATGGGCTTGCTGGACTTTGCTGGTGGTACGGTGGTGCATATTACAGCCGGTGTAGGCGCATTAGTCGCAGCGCTGGTGATTGGTAATCGCAATGGTTACGGCAGTGCGTCACTTATTCCGCATAACCTTACGATGACTGTCGGCGGCGCCGGTATGCTATGGGTTGGCTGGTTTGGCTTTAATGGCGGCAGTGCTGTAGCAGCAAATGGCGATGCATCTATGGCTATGTTGGTGACACACATCAGTGCAGCGGCGGGTTCTCTTGCCTGGATGACACTGGAATGGGTGAAATACGGTAAACCTTCCGTGCTGGGCATTGTAACGGGTATGGTTGCTGGTTTGGGTACCATTACGCCGGCTTCAGGTTTTGTTAGCCCGGCTGCGGGCCTGATCATTGGGTTATCTGCTGGTGTGATTTGCTTCTACTGTACCGTTCTCATTAAACAGAAGTGGAAAATCGACGACTCGCTGGACGTATTCCCGGTGCATGGTGTTGGCGGAATTTTAGGTACATTATTGGCTGGCGTATTCTGTTCACCTGATTTGGGGCTGTTCAGCGGTTATGGCTTTGGTGGTGACAATGCCAGCATTGGTGATCAGGTAACGGTGCAAATCATCGGTATCGTTAGCGTATTTGTTTACACCGCGGTGGTGTCCTGGATCCTGCTTAAAGTGGTTTCTGTGTTAACGAAAGGCTTGCGTGTAGACACGGAAACCGAGCATCAGGGCCTGGATATTTCAAGCCACGATGAGCGAGGTTATAACTTGTAATTCAGTGCAGGTTGAACAGATAAAACAATGCACCGCTAGTCGGTGCATTGTTGTTTCTGGGAGGATGGAAAACACCTTTGTAGTGTTTATGATGTTTAATCTAATCAAAACTTGAGTTGAATAATTAAGTTTTTCTGATTATATTTTGATTAGATTAAGGTCTGTAATCACATCAAGCGAGTAACTATGTGGATATGGCAACAGCCCGGCTGGCCCAAGTTTAGCTGGAATAATGAACGTATCGAGCCGATGCTCAGAAAGGTCAGGCTGAATCAAGGCATTTTGATTGGAAAGATGCGCAGTCAACCTTCAGATGAGAAGCAGCAATTGCTTGATACGTTGTTGGCAAATATTGTGCATTCCAGTGCTATTGAAGGTGAAACACTCAATGCATTTTCAGTGCGATCTTCATTAGCAAATAGACTTGGTCTGAAAGAAGAAGCGACGTATCCGACAACCGAGCAGTCTGATGGTTTGGCAGAGATAATGTTAGACGCGGTTGAGCGATATGACTCCCCTTTAACGTTGAAGCGAATCCTCGGTTGGCATCAGCTGTTGTTTCCCAATGGGCATAGTTTGATCCATCCGGTTAATGCGGGTGCACTAAGAGGTAAAGCACCTATGCAGGTTGTGTCTGGCAGGATTGAAAAACCAACAGTTTATTTTGAAGCTCCGCCGCGGGAAGGCTTGGAAAAAGAAGTTGATACCTTTATTGCGTGGTTTAATACATCGCGGGATGAGTCTTCGCTAGATCCTATGTTACGCGCGGCTATTACGCATTTTTGGTTTGTTACCCTTCATCCATTTGAGGATGGGAATGGCAGGATCACCCGATTACTCACCGATTTGGCTTTAGCACAAGCAGAAAGCCAGTCGGTTCGTTTTTATGCAATGTCTGTTGCTATTTTAGAGCGAAGAGCGAGCTATTACGCCGCGTTGGAGCACAGTCAAAGAGGGCATTTGGATATAACAGCTTGGATGGAATGGTTCTTGGACACACTGGACAGTGCGTTTAATTCAGTAATGGAAAATATTGACCAAGTCATTTTTAAAACCCGCTATTGGCAACGGATTGATCAAACTCAACTGACCAAAGAACAATCTAAAGTGTTAAACAAAATGCTGGACGGCAGCTTTTCTGATGGCATTAATACTACCCAATACCATCGAGTCGCCAAAGTCAGTAAACCATCTGCAACCAGGCATTTGGCCTATCTTGTTGAAATTGGTTGTTTGGTTAAATTGGGTGGTGGTAGAAGCACTCGTTACAAACTAAAGTGTGATTAACTGCTATATCAACTGCTTGACTAGCCGTACAACTGCTCAGCACGATTAAACAACACCCAGGAAGTCAGGATATATTTGTCATTGGAGACCGGGATTTGGCCCCTGTGGGTGTGAGTGAAATACGCGGGAGCAATAACCATGCGACCTGCTTTGGGCTGAATCGAAGCATCCTGGTAGTAAAAGTCCGTGCTGCCACCTTCATCTACGTCATTCAGGTAAAACATAAACAGCAGGATACGATGCAGGGCCTCGTTGTGTGGTGCCTGCGGATACACTTCTGAATGCCAGTAAGGATACCCCCCGTTGCCCATTTCATAACGCTGGGCATTGATGTCACCCATTCGGAACAAATGCTGAATGAGCATGGGGAGTTGTGGAAGTCCCAGGGTTTCAAAATTCTCTGACGTAAGCTTTACCGGCTGACCGGTTTTTGGATCGGGTAGGGTTAATCCCAGTGGGCCGACGATCGCAAAATAATACTTTTTCAGATAATTAAAAATCCCATTGCTACAAGCCTGAAACACTTGCTGATGATAGGCTTTAAATTCCGGGTTCTGCGAGAATGACACATCCATTGAGCGCTTCTTGTCAGTATCCACACCTCCCCCGGTGCGTCCTGGCGCCAACTTTTGGCTGGTATCAAAGGTATCAATAATGTTGCTGCATAACTCTGCGGGCAGGGCATTATCAATTACTTCAATGAATGTTGTCATACTACTTACTCATGGTCTTCAGGCAGCAGGTGCTCGTTTAGCGCGGCTCTGATATTGTCAGGAATTGCTGCCGTTTTCTGTGTCTCATAATTGTAGTGCACCATGGTCGTGGTGCCAGAATTACAGCGTTTTCCGCTCTGCCATGCTTCCTGATAGGCCTCGAATGAGCTGTTTCCAATGCGTTTTACCCAGGTCTTAATGGTGACCGGTTCTCCATAGAAAATTTGTGCATGGAAATCGACCTGATAGCTAGCCAGTATCAACGGCCAGCTATCCAGCGCCAGGGTAGGCGTAAACATTTCGAATAGCGGGGTGCGGGCTTCTTCAAACCACACCACCATTACAGTATTACCCACGTGTCCTGCGCCATCGGTTTCACTGAAGCGCACATTGGTTGTCATTTCAAACATACTACACCTGCTTTAACAGCGGTTTTAAGAAACGGCCTGTGTGCGATACCGCACTTTCTGCGATGTCTTCCGGGGTACCTTCGGCAATGATTTGTCCACCACCCGAACCGCCTTCGGGGCCAAGATCCACTAGGTAATCCGCGGTCTTAATGACATCGAGGTTATGCTCAATGACCACCACGGTATTGCCGTGATCGCGCAGGCGGTGCAGCATGGCCAGCAACTGTTTGATGTCGTGGAAGTGCAGGCCAGTGGTTGGCTCGTCCAGAATATACAGAGTTTGGCCGGTATCGCGCTTAGACAGTTCTTTGGCCAGCTTCACGCGCTGAGCTTCACCACCTGATAACGTGGTGGCGGCCTGACCGAGGCGGATATAAGACAAACCGACATCCATGAGTGTTTGCAGTTTACGGGCAATAGCGGGAATCGGGTCGAAGAACTCGCGGGCGTCTTCAACGGTCATTTCCAGCACTTCGTGGATGTTCTTGTCTTTGTATTTGATTTCCAGTGTTTCGCGGTTGTAGCGCTTGCCTTTACACACGTCACACGGCACGTACACATCGGGCAGGAAGTGCATTTCGACTTTGATTACGCCGTCACCCTGACACGCCTCACATCGACCGCCTTTCACGTTAAAGCTAAAGCGGCCAGGCTTGTAACCCCGTGAACGCGACTCTTGTGTACCGGCGAACATTTCGCGAATTGGAGTGAAAATGCCAGCGTAAGTCGCTGGGTTAGAGCGCGGTGTTCTGCCGATAGGGCTTTGATCTATATCGACCACTTTGTCGAGCTTATCTAAGCCTGTCATCGACTTGTATGGCGCTGGTTCGCTGGTCGTTGCATTGTTCAGCTCACGGTGCGCAATGCGGTAAAAGGTATCATTGATGAGCGTGGATTTGCCTGAGCCAGACACACCGGTAATACAGGTCATTACGCCTACCGGAATACGCAAATTCACATCTTTCAGGTTGTTACCCGTGGCGCCTGTTAATTCCAGCCATTGGTCGTCTTTGGCTTTATTGCGCTCAGCAGGCACTTCAATCTTTTCGCGCCCGGACAGATACTTTCCGGTTAAGGAGTCCTCGTTACTGAGGATGTCATCCAGACTACCCTGAGCAATGATTTGACCGCCGTGAACACCGGCTCCCGGACCAATATCAATAATATAATCGGCTTCTTTGATGGCGTCTTCGTCGTGTTCTACCACCAGTACCGTGTTACCCAGGTCGCGCAGATGGGTAAGGGTTTTTAACAGGCGTTCATTATCGCGCTGGTGCAATCCAATGGAGGGCTCGTCGAGTACATACATCACCCCAACAAGACCCGCACCGATCTGACTCGCCAGACGAATACGCTGAGCTTCTCCGCCAGAGAGGGTGTCGGCACTGCGGGACAGGGTCAGGTAGTTCAGACCGACGTTGACCAGGAAGCGCAGTCGGTCAAGGATTTCTTTTAGTATTTTGTCGGCGATTTGGGCGCGCTGCCCCGACAAATTCAAATGCTCGAAAAAGTCGTAAGCCCCGGCAATCGACATTTCAGCAATGGCCGGTAAGTTGGTGTCTTCAATAAACACATGGCGGGCTTCGGTACGCAAGCGGGTACCGCCGCAGCTATTACAGGGTTGCTGGCTCAAGAATTTTGACAGTTCTTCGCGTACGGTATTCGACTCGGTTTCCCGGTAGCGGCGTTCCATGTTAGGAATAATGCCTTCAAACGGGTGCTTGCGTTCCATAACATCACCGCGGTCGTTGATGTAACGGAAGCTGATGGACTTGCCCTTAGAACCATAAAGCACGATATTTCTGTGCTCGTCTGTCAATTCACCCAATGGTACGGTAAGGCTGAAACCATAATGGTCGGCTACCGCCTGTAACATTTGAAAGTAATAGTAGCTGCGTTTGTCCCAGCCACGAATTGCGCCGCCAGATAAGCTGAGTTCGTCATTGGTGACCACTTTGAACGGATCGAAAAACTGGCGTGTTCCCAGACCATCACAGGTGCCGCATGCACCAGCCGGGTTGTTGAATGAAAACAAACGCGGTTCAAGCTCACTGATACTGTAACCACAATGCGGGCAGGCAAAGTTAGCTGAGAAGATAATCTCAGGCGTATCCGGTTCGTCCATGTACGCCACTTTGGCATTACCTGCAGACAGTGCCAGCGCGGTTTCGAAACTTTCCGCCAGACGGAGTTGCAGATCGTCACGCACTTTGAAGCGGTCGATAACGACTTCGATAGTATGCTTTTTGTGTAAATCCAGTTCAGGTGGATCAGACAGATCACACACATCGCCGTCGATACGTGCACGAATGTAACCCTGGGCAGCCAGTGATTGCAGGGTTTTAACGTGCTCACCTTTCCGGTCTTGCACCACCGGCGCCAGTAGCATCAGCTTGGTGCCTTCTGGCAATTCCAGTACACGGTCGACCATTTGAGATATGGTTTGTGCATCCAGTGCCACATCGTGATCCGGGCAGCGAGGTGTGCCAACACGGGCGAACATCAAACGCAGGTAATCGTATATCTCGGTAATCGTACCCACGGTTGAACGCGGGTTGTGCGAAGTGGACTTTTGTTCAATAGAGATAGCGGGCGACAGGCCTTCGATGTGATCAACATCGGGCTTTTCCATCATCGACAAAAATTGGCGAGCGTAGGCCGATAGCGATTCAACGTAACGACGCTGACCCTCAGCGTATAAAGTATCAAACGCCAGAGAAGATTTTCCTGAGCCTGACAGACCGGTGATGACGACCAGTTTGTCACGAGGAATAGTGATATCGATGTTTTTCAGATTGTGGGTGCGGGCACCGCGAACTTCTATGTTATCCATTCGAACCTGATTGCGAGACAAAAGAAACAGTATGCCACAGTCGGCGACCTGTTGAATATGCCACTTTGCCGAAATCAGATCAGTCTGTGTACACAAAGGGTGGGTGGTAGGTACACAACGGTAAAATGTGCTACACTGCGCGCCCATTTTAACCGAGTAACAGAGAATCTACTGCCTTGAATGCCTTAGAAGTCCGGGCCGCTTGCACACTAGCGCTGGTTTACGTATTGCGTATGTTAGGGTTGTTTATGGTCATGCCTGTGCTGGCCGTTGCCGCAACGCAATTCCCTGATTATTCACCCATGATGGTAGGCATTGCCATTGGTGGGTATGGGCTTACCCAGGCAGCCTTGCAAATTCCCATGGGCATGATGTCTGATCGCTGGGGACGCAAGCCCGTAATATTGCTCGGTCTGACCGTATTTGCACTTGGCAGTATTGTTGCAGCGATGGCCGACACCATGGCCTGGATGATTGCTGGGCGCGTGCTTCAAGGCGCAGGCGCGATTGCCGGGGCAATCATGGCTTTAGCAACCGATGTCGCTCGCGAACAACAGCGCGCCAAAGTCATGGCCATTATTGGCATTGCTATCGGATTCTCTTTCTATATTGCGGTATTAATCGGCCCTATCATTGCGGACAGCTGGGGTATTGCCGGCATCTTTTGGGTAACCGGCGTACTGGCGTTGGCCTGCCTGCCACTAGTGAAATGGGCTGTACCAAACAGTCCGCAGCGAGTAAGCGCGGAAACCCTGCCGCGTGGCGATCAGGTCTTGGCCATGTTTACCTCGTCACAGCTATGGCGACTGAATGTCAGCGTGATGCTGCTGCATATGATGATCACCCTGTTATTTGTGCAAATTCCGCTGTCGCTGGTATCGCTGGGTATGTCACTGGATAGCCACTGGTCGTTGTATTTGCCTGTGTTGTTGGTGTCGGTGGTACTGCTGGCGGGCATGATGCGAAGTAGTCGTGGCAAGGCGCCGAAACGTATGCTTATGTCTGCCATTGCTATGCTGCTTATTGCATTTGCTATGCTGGGAAGTGGAATGCTTAACTGGTGGCTAGTGGTTACAGCCATGGTGGTGTTCTTTACCGGCTTTAACTATTTAGAGGCAAATTTACCTGCGTTAGTGTCTAGCATTGCACCGGCGGGTCAGAAGGGCACGGCAATGGGTATTTATGCCAGCTTCCAGTTCTTTGGTGCTTTTCTGGGTGGTGTCGTCTCTGGCTCAATTGCAACCGCTTATGGTGCTCAGGGCGCGTACATCAGCGGTATCATCGTGGCCGTATTGTGGGGACTCATTATGATGGGACTACGCACAACCGATAAGTTCAAGCGTGTTACGTTGTCGCTGGATAAAGCCATTCAACCTACTTCTGAACAAGTACACTCCTTGGAAAAACAATCGGGCGTTATTGAATGCGTATTCGATGCGCAACAGGGCCTGCTTTTCTTAAAAGTCGATAGTGACTTTAAAGAACTTGAGGCCCGCGCGATTGTTAATCACTGGTCTGGTGTTTAGTT
Organism: Aestuariibacter sp.; assembly: GCA_017794925.1. Lineage (GTDB taxonomy): Bacteria > Pseudomonadota > Gammaproteobacteria > Enterobacterales > Alteromonadaceae > Alteromonas. The sequence continues at coordinate 1,231,615 of CP051238.1, forward strand.
AACCAGACCTCTCGCTTTTTAAAGCCTTCAGGGCAAAGAAATCTCTTCTGATTTATTGCTGGCCGGCACGCAAACCCTCCTAATAGTACAAAACAATAATAGTTTTCATTTTTGTTCAATTATTGTTTACGAATTGATATGCTCACATTTATAAGACTAAAGTAGTACTACTATAGTGCTGAATTTCAGCCATGGCAGGTGAGTAATAATGTGTACAAATCCATTGGGCATGTATTTGTTTTGTGACAGCGAGCACCAAATTCAGTTAGCAGAAGAGGCCGTTGTAGACGGTATCATGCTGGATTGGGAAACCAGAGGCAAAGTACATCGTCAAAACGGTTATGACACTCAAATCAATCAATTGAATATCGAGGTCCTCAACGCGGTTCGCAGTCATTCACAAAAACCGCTGATGGTCCGTATTAACGGTCTCTATGAAGGGACGTCGTCGGAAGTCGATTTAGCTGTGTCCGGCGGAGCAACGCAAATACTGCTGCCTATTGCACATTCCGCTTCCGAGGTTGAGGAATTTATCTCGATTGTAGGAGATAAGGCTGAGCCGTGTATCATGATAGAAACTCAATCGCTGCTTGATGACATGAATGCCTTATCAAAGCTCGCCTGGAAAACAGCGTTTATCGGCCTCAATGATTTGATGATCTCGCGATCCGGAACATACATCTGGGACCCGCTCATTGACGGTACGGTTGATTGGATTTTCGCCCAACTCCCTGGCCGGAAGCTGGGCTTTGGCGGTATAACTTTACTCGAACATGGTCATCCATTACCGTTTAAATTGTTGATAAAAGAGATGGCTCGTCTTGGTTGTGACTTTAGTTTTCTTAGGCGCTCATTCTATCGTGATATCCAGTCACTGGACCCGAAGCTGGAGTGCAATAAAGTCCGGGCCTATTGGGAAGAGTGTTTGGCACGCTCTGCATCTGAGATTCAAAATGACCGCGACTTGTTTATTGAAAAAGCACAGGCAATAAAAGATGCCCTGTAGATTATTAATGATGTACAGCACACATCAACCATCAGCATTGCACATTCAAGAAGCTGAGCGTTACCTGGACTCTGATTCAGTTGTCGTGGCTACGTCAGAAGAGCAGGCAATTGAAGCTGCGAAAAGTGCAGAGGTCATTTTTGGTCATCGGTATTTGAGACAAGTCATGCCGTACGCCGACAAGTTGAAGTGGGTGCAGTCTACAGCAGGGGGAGTTGATAGGCTTCCGTTAGAAGAGTTGAAAGCGAATGGGGTGACGCTGACTCGTTCTACGTTAGGTAGCCAAACCATTGCGCGTCATACGCATACACTGATGTGGAGCTTAGTTCGTGGTTTACACCATACGTTCCAAAATCAAGTAAATCGTCAGTATGATACAAATATCAGGATATTGCCTGAACCTAAACAGGCCCTGATCTTGGGTACCGGTTCAATTGGTGTGGCGTTGGCTAATATTCTTCAAAAAGATAACATCAGTGTGTCAGGAGTGAACCGCTCAGGTACGCAACCCGCTGGATTCCAGCACATCTACACAGGCCAGGATTGGCACGCGGCACTTCCCCAGACTGACGTGCTTATAATGGCGTTGCCCACGAATCTCAACTCTTCTCTTTGCGTAGATGAATACGTGCTGTCGTTATTACCTCCTCATGCGATAGTTATCAATGTAGGTAGAGCAGAAACGCTCGATACGGACGCGTTGTGTTTTGCATTATCTAACCATCAATTAGGTGCTGCTGCGCTGGATGTTACACCGCAGGATTATCGTGTTCAGGACTCTGTGTTATGGACAACCCCCAATTTACTGATAACGCCTCATAACGCAGCGCATAGTGCAGAGCGCGCTGATCATTTGGAGCAGTTTTTTATTCAACAGCTGGCCAGGTTTACCAATGGTCAGGATTTACTTGATAGCGTTGCGCTGTAAACGGGATAAGACAAACGACAATGTGGCTACATATAATTTCCGATGATAAGTTTACACCGGGCTTAATTGACATGTTTGAGAAGGCCGCGCCTGGCCATCACGTTTTTTGTCTGTTGTTCCCCAAGGCGCACACTGAACCCGGTAAGTGTGTTCCAATCAATAACGAAGCCGAATTTACTAAAATACTCGCGTCTCGTGACGATTGGAATGGCATTATCTTTAACCCGCTGCCGCCCGTGTGCTGGCGTTGGTTGAAACATATACCTGCTAAAATGCGGGTTATATGGTATGGCTGGGGTTACGAAGGTTACCAGACATGGCCGAAACTTAAAGAACAGTTCACCTATCTGGATAAGACCCAAGAATGGGTCCAGCGCCATGATGCGCTTCGCAACAGAATCAAAGAGCGCTGGCTTGATTTGAAAACCTATTATACGGGTTACAGATACCTTCGACGCGTCGATGAGTTCGTGTCGTTACTCCATCACAATCACATGGTTTACCAGAAAGCGGGTTTGCTTGGGAAGAAAACGCGATATCGGTTTGGTGCGGTCGGGACAATGTTCAATTTAGAGAACATGGCTGAAACGCCTGTGCCAGGCAAGCACATACTCTTTGGAAACTCTGCCACCGCGACCAATAATCACATAGAAGCCGTTGATTGGCTGGCCGGCACAGACTTAGGAAGTCGTAAAGTGATCACCCCTTTGAGTTATGGACAAGACAGATATAGAGAGATGATCTGTGGCTATGCTGAGTCACGGTTAGGCGCCAACTTTGTGCCGGTTGTTGACTATATGAGCTTTGGCGAATACACGGAATTACTCTCGGAATGTGGCTTTATGGTAATCAATACGCTCCGGCCACAGGGGTTTGGGAATATTCTGATGATGCTGATGAATGGCGCAAAGCTGATTACCAATGATACACCGGCCTACCGGACGTTAATCGACTGGGGTGTGCATGCCGAATTAATGTCTGAAACGTCAGTAAATACGGCATTCACGCCGTTGACAGCTGAGCAGATTCAACAGAATCGTGATGCTATTCAACAGCACGCCAGTCAAGCCAGAGTAATGGAAGAGCTGCATGATATGCTGAGGGTAAATCTCATTAGCTCGTCATAATTCTGCAGCGAAGGCTAAGGCGCTGAAACGTAGTTTGAGCGCCTGTTGTTCATTCAGGATTTTGGTGCCGGCACAACGTAAAAGACGCCTACTTCTGCATTTACCACTTCTACTTCGGTGCCGGCATCAATAGGTTGCGTGCTTTTTACCGTCCATTGAATGCCTGAATAGGCATGGGTGGTTGTCGACGCCGGACCGATGGCTTCCGCGATAACAAACCGAACACCGTTAAAGTCGCTGGTGACCGGTTTCTTTTCTACCTGCTTCTGCATTTGTTGTAATGGGCGGTATAACAACGCAGCAGACAGCGCTGTGATGATACCGACGCAAATCATGGCATTAAAATAAGTTGCTGGCACGATGTCCAGATAAAACAGCCCCGACGTGATCAAGGCTGCGATACCCACAAATAGCAGCACAAACGTGGCGAAGCCAAGTACTGCTATCTCGATGGCCAGCAGCAACAGGCCAATCACGGCCAGCGTAGATGCCAAATTGTCTGATAACCAGTCCATACCCGTTACTCTTTGTTCATTTTATTGATGATAGCCATGGCTTGAGTGACTAAGCTGGCCGCTTCGGTTGAACCATCCGGCAACAACACAATAGACGATTCCCGGGCAATTGCCTGTTTAGCCTCAATGGCTTTAGTGGCCAAATCCAGCTGAATGGCTTTTTGGCCTTCTTCGGTATCGGCGGCTTCACCGACTTTGCGCAGTGCTTCCGCTTGTGCTTCGGCAACGGCAAGAATGGCCTGGGCTTCACCTTCGGCTTTTAATACCTGCTCCGCCTTGTCGGCCTCGGCGGCCAGTACCACAGACTGTTTGGCACCTTCTGCGCGGTTAATGGCTGCCTGACGATCACCTTCTGACTCCAGAATTTGCGCCCGCTTTACCCGCTCTGCTTTCATCTGGGCTTCCATGGCTTCCATTACAGAGTTGGGTGGCACAATGTCCTTGATTTCATAGCGAAGTACCTGAATACCCCAGGGGCCACTGGCTTCGTTAATTGAGGTCACTATATTGGTATTTAACTGGTCGCGCTCTTCAAAGGTTTTATCCAGTTCCATTTTACCCAGCTCTGAACGCATGGTGGTCTGCGCCAGTTGGGTAACAGCAAAAACATAGTCGTCTACGCCATAAGTGGCCTTGTATGGGTCGAGTACGCGAAAGTACAGTACGCCGTCTACATGCAGCGAAATGTTGTCTTTGGTAATGGCGCTCTGCTCAGGCACGTCCACAGCCTGTTCCTTCAATGAGCGATCGGCGGCAACGCGGTCGATAAACGGAAAAATAAAGTTTAAGCCCGCTTCTTTGGTCGATTGGTATTTACCAAATCGTTCAATTACGTAGGCACGATTTTGCGGTACGAACTTGATGGAAATTTTAAGTAAAATTACCACCAGTACTAATACGAATAACTGGGGGGTAACGATATAATCGAGTAACACTTCCATGCTTTGTTTCCTCTTGTTTTAACTACGCTTTATAACGAGCTGTAGCAGCATAAACTAAATCAATGAAAGGAAACAATGAATTCTGAGCACAGTGAAGGTGAGCAGTGGAAGGTTGGGATGACAGATGCAGGCGTCAGTCTTCATCTTTTACCTGCAATAAGTCCCATTTGTTGCCATATAAATCTTCAAATATCGCCACTGTGCCGTACTCTTCATCACGTGGCGTCTCAATGAAATTCACGCCTTTGCTTTGCATGTTGTCGTAGTCACGCCAGAAGTCATTGGTTTGCAGAACAAACAAGACTTGATCGCCAGCTTGTTTACCGACGACCATTTCGTCCAGTTTGGTTTGAGCAAGATTTAACATGATGCCGGTATTGGATAAACCAGGTGGGTGTAATAATACCCATCGGATGCCGTTGTCATGAGCCTCATTAGCCAGTAAGTCGAAATTCAGCTTTTCAGTAAAGAATGTGATGGCTTCATCGTAGTCAGTGACCAGTATCCCTACGGCATTGATGCTTTGAATTCTCTCACTCATGCTTAGGTCTCCGCTGAAAATTAAAAGTAATATCGGCTAAAGGTTTGACTAACATAGCGAATTAGTACAGCGGGTGAAAGTAGCCATTTGCGGAAATATGTATAATTGGTAGTAATTTACCGGGTTTTTTCACTTAGCGGTTGTGTTTAACACACAGTTCACATTATTATTTGTACTATAATAGTAATTAAAAGGTGAGTGACGCATGTCTACAATTCAACGCTCTGCCAATGCCATCCGCATGTTGGCAGTAGATGCAATTCAAAAAGCAAAATCCGGCCACCCTGGCGCGCCAATGGGAATGGCTGACATTGCCACTGTCTTATGGCAACAGTTTTATCAGCACAACCCGGGCAACCCAAAATGGGCAAACCGCGACCGTTTTGTCTTATCTAATGGACATGCTTCCATGTTGCAGTACGCACTACTGCATCTGAGTGGTTACGACTTGCCTGTAGAAGAACTTAAGCAATTCCGTCAGTTGCACTCAAAAACGCCGGGCCACCCTGAATATGGCTACACCGAAGGCGTTGAAACGACCACCGGTCCGTTAGGAGCGGGTATTGCCAATGCTGTGGGTATGGCAATTGCTGAGAAAACCCTGGCAGGGCAGTTTAACCGTGAAGGTTTCCCGCTGGTTGATCACTATACTTATTGCTTCCTGGGCGATGGCTGCCTGATGGAAGGTATTTCTCACGAAGCCTGTTCACTGGCTGGAACGTTGGGCCTGGGTAAGTTGATTGCTTTCTGGGATGACAACGGTATTTCTATTGATGGTCACGTTGAAGGCTGGTTTACCGACAACACGCCAGCGCGCTTCGAAGCCTACGGCTGGCACGTCATCAAAGATATCGATGGTCATGACGAAGATGCTCTGAAAGCGGCGATTGAAGTGGCGCAATCGGTTACTGATAAACCCACATTAATTTGCTGTAAAACTCTGATTGGTTTTGGGTCACCGAATAAATCAGGTAGCCATGACTGTCACGGCGCACCTTTAGGGGACGATGAAGTGGCTGAAGTGCGCAAGCAACTGGATTGGCCATATGCGCCATTTGAAGTGCCGGAAGACGTTTACGCCCAGTGGGATGCCAACGAGAAAGGCAGCGAAGCGGAAGCGCTTTGGAACAAGATGTTTGATGAATATGCGGCTGCGTATCCAGATTTAGCCAAATCTTTCAAGCGCCGTGTTATCGAACAGGCACTGCCTGCGGATTTTAACGAGAAAGCAGACGCCTTTGTGCGCCAGTGTCAGGCAGATATGCAGGATATGGCCACTCGTAAAGCATCACAAAATGCGATTGGTTTCTTCGCCAATCAATTACCTGAAATTATTGGTGGCTCTGCCGACCTGGCCGGTTCTAACCTGACCTTGTGGCCACAAGCCAAAGGTCTGCAGGACGATGCAGCCGGTAATTACGTTTTCTACGGTGTTCGAGAGTTTGGTATGAGTGCCATCATGAACGGCATTGCATTGCACGGTGGATTTATTCCCTTCGGCGCGACCTTCCTGATGTTTATGGAATACGCGCGCAACGCGGTACGTATGGCAGCGTTGATGAAAGCAAAATCTATCTTTGTGTATACCCACGACTCCATCGGTCAAGGTGAAGACGGTCCAACGCACCAGCCTATCGAGCAACTGGCTAACTTACGCTTAACCCCAAATCTGACTACCTGGCGTCCGTGTGACACGGTGGAAGCCGCAGAAGCCTGGCGTCAGGCGTTGGTGAAGCAGGATGGCCCAAGCGCGTTAGTCTTTACCCGTCAGGGTACCAAGACCCAGGCGCGTAGCGAAAGCCAACTGGCTGACGTTGCAAAAGGCGGTTATGTATTAAAAGACTGCGCAGGTAAAGCTGATGTTGTGCTGATTGCAACGGGTTCTGAAGTGTCATTAGCGGTCGATGCCGCAACGGCACTGGGTGAGCAAGGTGTAGGAGCTCGTGTTGTCTCTATGCCTAGCACTGAGCAATTTGATGCGCAGTCAGCAGAGTATAAGCAAAGCGTATTACCTGCGGGTGCCGCTAAACTTGCTATCGAAGCTGCGCATACTGACTTCTGGTACAAATACGTCGGCTTAGACGGTGATGTGGTCGGCATGCAAACCTTTGGTGAGTCTGCACCGGGCGGTGAATTGCTGAAACACTTCGGCTTTACGGTAGACAACGTGGTGGCCAAGGCCAAAGCGTTGCTTGCGTAAAATAACGAATAGCAATGAAAAGCCTGCGTGATGCAGGCTTTTTTATGGATGTTATTTATTGCCAGCCAGCTTTTCGCGAAGATATGAAATTGCCGTCTGAAGAGCATCTTCTGCTCTAACCTGAATGTCGGGGGTAACGCCTACACCTTCCCAGTTGGAATGCGTTATCGGGTTTATCGCTTTTCTGGTAGGGATCCCAATTCTGTAATCGTATCCTGGAACAGTAAACCACCTCCAGGGGTTGGCGCCGCCTTTACTGGTTTCTCCAACAATAGTGGCGCGGTTCAGTTGTTGTAGATTGTAAGCAAATTCCTCGGCTGCTGAGAAGGTCTCGTGACTAGTCAGTATATAAAGCGGTATCGTTTCTAAATGATCGTTGTCTATATCTTCGTTGGTATAGAAGTGATGCCAGCTGTTTGAAGTGCGGGTGTAAAATGAATTCATATGGACACGCCCATTCAAAAAGTAGCTGCTCAGCCAACTCACCATCTCGCCACTACCGCCTCCATTTTGGCGTAAGTCAATAATCAGCCCTTCGGCATGCGTGAAAGTGTCCATGACGTTTTGTACTTTTAACCTGGACTCTCTTGTAAGTCGGGCAAAGCCCCAGAAGTTGACATAACCAATATTCGATTCGATAACGTCATAGTGGGTAAAGCCATACTCGTCCTGTTCCAGGCGTTCGAACCAACTCGGGGCTGTGGTTACATGCGCGGGGGGCTCAGGAGGCAGATATTCAACGGTAAAATGTTTATCGAAGCGGGTTAAATACTCGGTGAGTATGTCTGCAACAGCAGCTTGGTCCTGTATATCTGATATGTCTGGAAAGTGAGCTTTTAATTTGTTGGCTAAACCCGGTTCGATATAGTGTGTATCAATCTTGTTGAGAATCGCGTCCGACAAGGTGGTTGAATAACTGAAAGGCGAGAACAGCAATCCGGCCAGCAAACACGCCCTGAGAGTTACTGCGATGGTTTGGGTTACAAAGCGAGTTTTTAGTGTAACGGTCATAGTCAGGCACAGTTAAATTTCAATGTACCTTAATACATAATGCCAATCAGGTGAAATAGCGGTAAAAAGTGATGTAATTAAAAAGCCCCGGACGTTGCAAAACAACCGGGGCTTTTATCTGTTAAACGCTGACGTTACGCCAAATCAGCCAGCATGGCTTCCAGGGTTACCTGGTCTTTAGCGAACTGGCGAATGCCTTCTGCCAGTTTGTCATTCGCCATTTGCTCTTCGTTCATGTCCCAGCGGAACGCTTGCTCGGTTAATGCCGCAGGAGCGGGCTTCGGCGAATCAACAGGGTTCAGTTTACGCTCAAGTGTGCCTTCTGTATTGGCAAGCTCATCCAGTAGCCCTGGGCTGATGGTTAAGCGATCACAACCTGCTAGTTCCTGAATTTCGCTGATGTTACGGAAGCTTGCGCCCATCACGATAGTGTCGTAGCCGTGAGTCTTGAAGTAATCGTAAATGCGACTAACCGACTTTACGCCTGGATCGTTGGCTCCGGTAAAGTCCTCACCAGGCTGATTGGCTTTGTACCAGTCCAGGATTCGGCCAACGAATGGCGAAATCAAAAATGCACCCGCTTCGGCACTGGCGCGAGCCTGCGCAAATGAAAATACCAGCGTAACATTGGTTTTGATGCCCTGAGATTCAAGAATGCGCGCAGCCTGAATGCCTTCCCAGGTGGCGGCGATTTTGATCAGAACGCGACTGGTATCGATACCCTGGTCACGATACAGCGCCAGCAGGTGGTTAGCCTTTTCTACGGTGGCCATGGTGTCAAAAGACAAACGGGCATCTACTTCGGTAGACACATACCCAGGTACCTGTTCCATTAATTTACTACCGATTAACACAGCAAGCTTGTCTGCCGCTGCACCGGCAACATCTGACACATTGTCCTGCGCAGCAGCCCATTGCACCGCTTCAGCCGCCAGAGGGCGATATTTTTCGATTTGTACTGCTTTTAATAGCAGTGATGGGTTCGTTGTTGCGTCTTGTGGCTGATAGCGTTTGATTGCTTCAAAGTCACCGGTGTCGGCCACTACAGTCGTCATTGCCTTTAATTGATCGAGTTGGGTCGTCATAACATTTTCCATTCAACGGTTAAAACAGACTGGTGCAGTGCAGACGCTTTTTACCAGCAACTAAATTGCGGGCTATCGCAAAAAGCGATGAAAAATTCGTCACCACACCATTAATATTAATTTTATATTACCTTTACATTTGCGTATTATTGATATTATCATACAATTAAATTTGGTGGCTAATTTTGTTAGCAGTTCGTGGAATAGAATTATTATGTCTCGTTATACATTAGGGCTCGATTATGGCTCTGATTCGGTCAGAGCACTTTTGGTTGATGTAACAACCGGTGCAGAGCTGGCCAGCCATATGGTCAATTATCCGCGCTGGGCGGAAGGTCGCTATTGCGTACCCGCTCGCGACCAATACCGTCAGCATCCTCTGGACTACATCGACAGTCTGGTCGAAGTGGTCAATGCGCTGTGGGAAAAAGTGCCGGCTGGTACAGCTGAAAACGTCGTAGGTATGAGCTTCGACACCACTGGCTCTACGCCAGTAGCAGTGAATGCGGAAGGTGTTCCTTTAGCATTAACTGACGCATTTGCGGAAAACCCAAATGCGATGTTTGTACTTTGGAAAGATCACACTGCCGTAAAAGAAGCCAGCGAGATCACCAAAGCAGCTAACGAAAACGATGTGAATTACCTGTCTTATATGGGCGGCATTTACTCGTCTGAATGGTACTGGGCAAAAGCACTTCACATTTTCCGTAAAGACCCTGAAGTTAAAGCCGCTACTCATAGCTGGGTAGAGCACTGTGACTGGATGACTGCGCTTATGTGTGGCACCACTCACCCATCGCAAATGCAAATGGGGCGCTGTGCTACTGGCCACAAATTAATGTGGAACGAAGCCTGGGATGGTTTCCCGCCAAACAGTTTCTTTACCGGGATCGACCCATTGCTGGACGGTGTGGTAGACACCCTGAATGCAAATACACAGCCCAGCGACAAAGCAGCCGGTAATCTGACTGCAGAATGGGCAGACAAACTGGGGCTGCCAGAAGGTATTGTGGTTGGCTTTGGTGCGTTTGATTGTCACATGGGCGCGGTTGCGGCCAATGTGCGCGAAGGCGTACTGACTAAGGTAATGGGTACCTCAACGTGTGACATAACCGTTACTACGCCACAAACCCTGGGTGATACCTGTGTGAAAGGTATCTGCGGTCAGGTTGATGGTTCGGTTATCCCGGGCATGATTGGCCTGGAAGCAGGTCAGTCTGCTTTCGGTGATCTTTATGCGTGGTTTAAGAACCTGGTGTTATGGCCAACCCAAAATCTGCTGCACGAGCTGATGGAAACCGGCGCCAGTGAATTAGCCGATAAAATCGAAGCCATTACCTTGCAGCGCTTATCCAACGAAGCCGCATTAATTCCTGCCAGTGCGCATGATATTACGGCGCTGGATTGGGTGAACGGACGACGAACTCCCGATGCTGATCAAACCGTGACCATGGCAATTACCGGTATCAAAATGGGAGCCGATGCGCCAAAACTGTTTAAAGCCCTGGTTGAAGCCACGGCCTTTGGTGCCCGTGCAATTACCGAGCGCTTCCGTTCAGAGGGTGTGCCCATTGAATCGGTGGTCGTTATCGGTGGTATCTCGAAAAAATCCGACTACGTAATGCAGACCTGTGCTGATGTATGGAACTGTCCGATTGACGTATTAGAAAGTGAGCAGAGTTGTGCCTTAGGCGCCGCTATCATGGCTGCTGTGGCTGCTGGCGAATACCCAACTGTCGCCGACGCTCAGGCTGTGATGGCGTCGCCTGTCTGCAAACAGTACCTGCCGAACCCTGAAAATGTAGGTGTGTACGACGAACTCTATCAAAAATACCAAACCCTTGGTGCCTATGTTAGTGGAGGTCAGCCATGAGTTATACCGAATTAAAACGCGAAGTGTACGAAGCCAATATGGAGCTTCAGCACCGTAATCTGGTGATTTATACCTTTGGTAACGTGTCGCAGGTCGACCGCGCCAAAGGTGTAGTAGCGATCAAGCCCAGCGGCGTATCGTACGACCAGATGAAGCCCGAAGACATTGTTATTGTTGATATGGAAAACAACATTGTTGAAGGCACTATGCGCCCGTCATCAGACACCAAGACTCACACGCACTTGTACCGTGCGTTTGACAACATTGGTGGCGTGACTCACACACACTCAACTTATGCCACCGCATGGGCTCAGGCTAAGCAAAGTATTCCGTGTTTAGGTACCACCCATGCAGATTATGTGCATGGCGATATTACCTGTACACGCGAGTTAACCGATGAGCAGGTCAACGGTGACTACGAAGAAGAAACTGGCGTGCAAATTACCGATGCCTACACCGACCGCGATCCGCTTTCAGCGCCTATGGTGATTGTCGCGGGTCACGCGCCCTTTACCTGGGGCAAAGATGCAGCGCAGTCGGTATATCACGCTGCACTGCTCGAAGAAATTGCTCGTATGGCTTATTTAACCCGCACGCTGAGTCCGAATGCGGCGCCCTTAAATCAGGCCATTCTGGATAAACATTATTTACGCAAGCACGGCAAAAACGCTTACTACGGTCAGCAATAAGCCGCCGTCAGGCACCTTTATCTATAGAGGACAGAATTATGACTACAGCACAAAAAGAAGTTTGGTTTATCACCGGTTCACAGCACCTTTACGGCCCTCGTGTACTGGAAGAAGTTGCGAATAACAGTCAGGCGCTGGCTGCTGGTCTGAATGAAAGCATTCAGCCGGTTAACGTGGTTTACAAAGATACGGTTAAAACCCCATCTGAAATCCACCAGGTTTGTCAGGCTGCCAACAGCACGCCTAACTGTATTGGTGTGATATTATGGATGCACACGTTCTCGCCTGCGAAAATGTGGATCGCCGGCCTGAACGAGTTGAAAAAGCCATGGTTGCACCTGCATACACAGTTTAATGCCGGTCTGCCGTGGAGCAGCATCGACATGAACTACATGAATACGCACCAAAGTGCACACGGTGACCGTGAATTCGGCTTCATCGGCACGCGCATGCGCAAAGAGCGTAAAGTGGTCGTTGGCCACTGGCAGGATCCTAAAACCGTTAAACAAATCGACGGCTGGTGTCGTGCGGCATTAGGCTGGGCAGAAAGCCAGTCTATGAAAGTGGTGCGCTTTGGTGACAACATGCGCCACGTTGCGGTAACAGAAGGTGACAAGGTTGCAGCGCAAATTACCTTTGGCTACGAAGTTCACGCGCACGGCCTGCAAGAGCTTGCTGACGTAGTCGAAAGCATCAGCGATGGCGATGTTGCAGCACAACTGGATGCGTACTACCAGGAATACGAAGTTAGCAAAGAACTGCTGACAGACGATTACCAACGCGACCGCTTAATGAAGGAAGCGCGTCTTGAGCTTGGTATGGAAAAATTCTTTGTTGATGGTGGTTTTGGTGCCTTTACCAACTGCTTTGAAAACCTTGCTGGCTTAACAGGTCTGCCTGGTCTGGCAACACAGCGTCTGATGGCCAAAGGTTACGGCTACGGTGGTGAGGGTGACTGGAAAACAGCTGCCATGGTTCGCATCATGAAAGTCATGGCAAACGGTCTGGAAGGCGGTTGCTCGTTCATGGAAGACTACACCTATAACTTTACTGGCGGCACTGATCAGGTACTGGGTGCGCACATGCTGGAAGTGTGTCCGTCGATTGCTGGTAAGAAGCCGCGTCTGGAACTACACCGCCATACCATTGGTGTGAAGTGCGATGTACCTCGCCTGTTATTCGCGGCAAAAGCGGGTCCGTCAATCAACGTATCGCCAATCGATATGGGTAACCGCTTCCGCATTCTGGTTAATGAACTGGATACGGTTGACCAACCTGAAACGACGCCTAACCTGCCAGTTGCATCTGCATTATGGGAGCCAAAGCCTAGTCTGGAAGTGGCTGGTGCGGCATGGATTTATGCCGGTGGTGCTCACCACTCTGCATACAGCCAGGCCATTACGTCCAGCATGATTGAAGATTATGCTGATATGGCAGGTGTGGAAACGGTTGTTATCGACAGTGACACTAATCTGCGTACCTTTAAGTCTGAGCTGCGTTACAACGCCGCTTACTATCAGCTTAAGCAAGGTATTTAATCGACCTGTTGGTACACCTGTACGGTGAGCTGACATGATAATATTACGATTCATTGTAGTATGAATAAGACCGGTGCACTCAGCACCGGTCATTGTCTCTTGAACCGTAACTAAGGAGTTTTCATGGTCGATTTATCTGCCTACCAGGGCATTGTTTTCGATATGGATGGCACGCTGGTCGATTCTATGCCGTCGCACATGGTGGCCTGGGAGCGCGCATGTAACGCGTTTGGCTATCCGTTTGATGCAGACTATATGAACTCCCTGGGTGGAGTGCCCACGCAACAAACTGTCGTAATACTGAACGAAAAATTCGGCATGGATCACGATCCGAAGGCTGTGGCAAAGTTCAAGCGCGAGGCATGGGAAACCATGGATCTTGAGCCTGTACTGATCCCGTCTACCATGGCGGTGTTTGAGCATTATCGTCCAACCCTGTCGATTGGTATCGGGACCGGCGCAGAGCGACCTCACGCCGAACACCTGCTGGCAAAACACGGGCTGTTGGCGCGAATTGATTCGCTGGTTACCGCCTCCGATGTAACACACGGAAAACCGCATCCTGAAACGTTTTTAACGGTTGCCGAACAAATGGGTGTAGCACCACAACATTGTGTTGTGTTTGAAGACACCGAGATTGGCTACCAGGCCGCCAGAGATGCGGGAATGGATTGTATTATGGTGAAACAGGGCGAAATTCAGCGCTAACCTCAGGATTAACACAGACGTGTTTCCCGTTCCAACAGCGGAACACGTCTGTCACTTAGCTGAATCATTACTTGCATTCCCTGTTATAATTGTAATATAAAAGTATAAAAATAATTATGGGAATGTTAACCATGTCTACGCTTTCGCTTACTTCAATACGTCCTGAACAACTATTTACTGCCTCCGGTAACCGCGCTAAGTGGCTTCTGGCGGGTGTATTGTCACTTACCTTTGGCTGCAGCAGCCAGGTGATGGCACAAAAAGGACAAACAATGACAACGACTCCCTCTGCAACAATCAGTGCTTATGGTGTGCTAAGCAACGCAACACCGGTTAAGCAAGTCACGCTTAAAAACAGCAATAACATCGAAATCGATGTCATCAGTTATGGTGGCATTATCACTCGCATGTCTGTGCCAGATGCAAAAGGCAACAACGGAAACATCGTGTATGGGTTTGATTCACTGTCAGACTACGAAACAAAAAACCCGTACTTTGGTGCATTGATTGGCCGTTATGGCAACCGCATTAAAGACGCTAAGTTCTCGTTGTTTGGTACCGAGTATCAGTTGGCGACGAATGACGGTGAAAACCACCTTCACGGCGGGGTGCAGGGTTTTGATAAAAAAGTCTGGAACATGGAGCCGTTTGCGACAAAAAATAGCGCCGGTGTGAAATTAACACTGGTTAGTCCCGATGGCGACCAGGGTTACCCTGGCGAGTTGACCACAGTCGTCACTTACACGCTGACTGACGACAACACGCTGGACATGCAGTTTATTGCTACGACTGACGCGCCAACCATTGTTAATCTGACCCAGCATACGTATTTCAACCTTGCTGGCCAAGGCGACATTCTGGATCACGAATTAACCATTAACAGTGCAGCCATTACCCCGGTTGACAGTGGTTTGATTCCTACCGGTGAACTCATGCCTGTTTCTGGAACCGCATTTGATTTCACGTCAGCCAAAGCCATTGGACAAGACATCGGTGATAGCCATAAGCAGTTAGCGTTAGGTAAGGGTTATGATCACAACTATGTGCTGAAAGACCAGCCGGATGACACGCTAATTGAAGCCGCCTCTGTTTATGATCCTAAATCAGGTCGAATTTTGCGTGTGCTTACCGAAGAGCCTGCCGTACAGTTTTACTCAGGTAACTTCCTGGATGGCGCAACCAGCGGAATGGGGCAACAACATATTTTCCGCGGTGCATTCTGTCTTGAGCCTCAGCATTACCCGGATTCGCCCAATCAATCAGCATTCCCAAGCACGACACTGCTGCCAGGGGAAGTCTATTCAACGCGCATTGTCTATGCGTTTGATGCCAAGTAACTAGAGTTAGTAATAATGTGGCAACGTACTATTCAACTGATACTGGCGGTGTCTCTCACCGCCGCCGTGTCTGGCTCGGCTTGGGCGAAAGCTGTCGTCAGTTTACCCAGTCCTAATCACCAGCTAAGTGCTCAGGTTTCACTCAATAACCAAAATGCGTTGGTGTATCAGGTGAAGCGCAGAGGTGAGCCTGTCATTCAACCGTCTTCGCTTGGCCTGACGCTAGCCAACTCGGCCTTCTCCAGCGACCTGCAGTTGAAAAGCGTCAGTGATGTACGTGCTATAGAATCTTCATACAGTCTGATTCACGGCAAGAAAAGTGAGATTGTGTATCAGGCCAATGAAGTGCTGGTCAGTGTCATCAATGCCCGCGGTGATGTGCTGGGAGTCAGATTGCGGATGAGCAACGACGGTCTGGCATTCCGCTATGAATTGATGGGCAAATCTACGGATACCCGTGTGGTGATCAGTGAACAAACCAGCTATGGCATGTTTGCTGAAACGCTGGGGTGGCTGCAACCAAAAGCGGCAGCGCAGTCGGGCTGGATGAATACCAACCCATCTTATGAAGAAGAGTATCAACACGGTCTTGTGGGTAAGATGACGCCGCAGTTCGATAACGGATGGGTCTATCCAGCGTTGTTCAAATACAAGGATACGTATCTTGTTGTCAGTGAAGCCGGCATTACCAATGGCTATGCTGCCACACATATGGAAAGCGACGAGTTAGGTAAGTTTGTACTTACTTTCCCTCACCCGGCTGAAACTGTCACTAACGGCCAGTTATTACCTGAGCATACATTGCCTTTTACCTCGCCATGGCGATTGCTGTTAGTGGGTGATTTGAGCACGATCGCCGCGTCAACACTGGGTACAGATGTCGCTCATTCGTCCGTACTCAATGATACGGATTTTATAAAGCCCGGACCCGCAGCCTGGAGTTGGGGATTACTGAAAGATGAATCCGTCAATACTGCAACTCAGCGTGAGTTTATTGATTATGCGGCTGACATGCACTGGCCTTATGTACTGGTGGACGTAAACTGGGACCAGAATATTGGCTATGACGGTATTGCCAAACTGTCAAAACACGCTGCATCTAAAAACGTGCGTTTATGGTTGTGGTACAACTCTTCAGGACACTGGAATCAGACGGTGTATAGTCCCAAAGGGCAACTGCTTACACAGGCTGACCGCCGCAAGGAATTTGCACGTCTGCAAGAGATGGGTATTGCCGGCGTAAAAATAGATTTCTTCCCGGGGGACGGTGCGTCGGTATGGGAGTACTTCAAAGCCATACTTCAAGATGCTGCAGATTACGAACTGATGGTGAATTTTCACGGTGTAACATTGCCACGCGGATTGCAACGTGAATTCCCCAACCTAATGACGGCGGAAGGAATTAAAGGTCAGGAAATGATTACCTTCTTCCAGGACTTTGCAGACCGTCAGGCATATCATGCTTCGTTGTTACCTTTTACCCGGAATTTATTCGACCCGATGGACTTTACGCCTACGGTATTGGGTGACATTCCCAATATTGAGCGAAAGACGACGAATGTGTTTGAACTGGCTGAAACGGTATTGTTTTATTCAGGTGTACAGCACATTGTGACCACGCCTGCGCAAATGCCATTAGTTGAACCGCACGTGAAGCAGTTCTTGCAAACATTCCCAACAAGCTGGGACGACACACAACTCATTTCCGCCTACCCGGGCAAGTACATTGTGTTGGCTCGAGAGTCCCAATGTCAGTGGTACATCGCCGGGATAAATGCACAAGCAACATCACAGCAAGTCGTGATATCGGCGGATGACTATCCACTGGTCGACGCCACCTTGCTTGTAACTGGCGACAATGCACGACAAACCCTTATTAAAACCTTGCCAGCAGGCGATCTTCAATTAACTTTATCTACAAACGATGGGTTTGTGTTGACGACACAAAGAGAGAGTACCAATGATTGTAAAGTCGATTAAACGGCTGACTACCGCGGCCTTGTTACTGGCCGTACTAGGCGGATGTAGTAGTACCGCGCCAGAAGCTCAAACTACAACTAAGCAACCAGACAATGTTGCTACTGAAGCGTCAGGCATCTTTACTAATCCGTTATTTCCTAATGGTGCCGATCCGTGGTTGGAATACTGGGATGGTAATTATTACCTCACCACCACTACCTGGACATCACAGCTGGTAATGCGTAAATCGCCTACATTGGCGGGTTTGGCTGATGCCACACCCGTCAACGTATGGTCATCTACTGACCCGGATCGCTGCTGTAACTTCTGGGCGTTCGAATTTCACCGCTTGAAAGGCCCGAACGGATTCCGTTGGTACATGATGTATACCGCTGGTCAGGATGGCACGTTGGATCACCAGCACCTGAATGTGCTGGAAAGTGTTGGCGACGACCCAATGGGGCCATATCAGTACAAAGGCGCATTAATGCCCAACGTATGGAATATTGACGGAAATTACCTCGAACACAACGGCAAACTCTATGTGATTTATTCACAGTGGCGTGGAGATACCCAGCTCAATATTATCGCCGAGATGGAAAACCCTTGGACATTAAAGGCCGGCCAACCACATACCGTGCTGACTACGCCTGAACTGGATTGGGAAATCAGCGGTCGTAAGGTAACAGAAGGAGCGGAAATCCTTCAACGTAACGGCCGTACTTTCATGACTTACTCGGCCAGCTTCTGCAATACGCCAGACTATAAGCTGGGCTTGTTGGAACTGGTGGGTGATGATCCTATGAATCGTGAACACTGGACAAAATATCCGGAGCCCGTATTCAGTCGCACCGAAACCGTATTCGGGCCGGGCCACAATGGTTTCTTTACTTCGCCCGATGGCAAAGAAGACTGGTTGGTGTATCACGGCAATGACTCAGTTGAGCATGGCTGTAGTGCGACGCGTTCACTGCGCGCTCAAAAATTTACCTGGAATGAAGACGGCACTCCGCAATTTGGTGAGCCTCTGACACCAGGCGTTGAAGTGGCACCGCCGGGTGGCGAAAACGGCCCACTGGTGACAAGAGTACAAGGTCAGCGCTATCAATTAGTGAATGCGACCAGTGAGTTGTGCCTGGACATCTCCTCTGACCCGCAGGACAACCGCGCAGTACAACGCCAGTGTGCGGGTACCAATGGACAGTGGGTGCTGGACTCAACTACAGACGGCTTTGTGCGGTTAGCAAATCGCGAGGACAGTAAGTTCCTTGAAGTGGCTGCTTGCAGCACCGCTGACAATGCACGCGTGCAGTCTGCGGCATGGCGTAACAATTACTGTCAGCAATGGGAGGTCGCGTCAGGTATTGATGGTAACGTGACAATCACTAATCGTTATTCTGGCAAGCCCTTAGCGGTTGCGGGATGTTCGGCATCTGCTAATCAGGCGGTATTACAGCAAAATGCAGACAGTGCCTGTAACCAATGGCAGCTTCGTCCGGTAGGTGAGGTCGCACTAATGAGTCAGCAAAGTGGCAAAGCGATTACCGCTGACGACGATAATGTAGTGCAGCGCGCGTTTAATTATTTGGATGAACAGACCTGGGTGTTCCAGCCTACGGATACGGGTTACCTGCAATTAAAAGTAGAAGCGGACAGCGCGCAATGCCTGGGAGTTGTAAATAACCAGGTCGTGCCTGGCGCGAATATAGACATGGTGAACTGCGACAATAAAACCGCTCAATGGCGATTAGCGCCTGTTGAGGGCGGCGGTATGATGCTCTTTAACCGTTATACCCGTTTACCGCTGGGACTAACAGACTGTGGTTTAGCTGAGCAAACTAACATTGCCCAGCAGCCTGATTTGGCGACGCGCTGTCAGGTATTCCATTTACGCGAACCCAATTAATCAATGTTTTGTGTTGCCCGGTAGTTTACCGGTCAACCAACCTTGTTGTGCTAGGGGTGGTACCGAGTAGGGCGGTGCTGCCCCTTCTTTTTTCTGGTCGGGTTTGTCATTATCTCAGTGGGCAAGTGCTAAATTAATTGATAGGCTGATACTCAAAACTTCAAGTAGCCTCTATACTTATGGTATGAGCGTTCATTTTCAGCGGAATTCATTTTGGCAAGGACTCGCATGCGCTATCGCATTTCTCTATCTGTCTTGACCGGCTTTTTCATCCTGTTGTTATCGGGATGCGTCATAAACGTTACGCCACAAAATCTTATTTATCAGTCTCCTGGTGTGGAAAAACTGGATTTGACTCACTTTCAGGGAAAGGCCTTTAAAGAGGGGATTTCCGTTGCAGTAAAACCGGTAACTGTCACCGGTGTCAGAGGGAATCAAATCCGCGGTGTTCAGGCGTTGTATCATGGTGCAAAGGCGAACATTGTATTGTTTGGCGGCAATGGTTCTACCATCAACAAATCAGCCAGCAAATTACATCGTTTGGGAAGTATCCCTGCCAATGTCATCTGGTTTGACTATCCGGGAGCGGGCATTAGCGATAAACCTCAGGATATGAATTCTGATTTCATGTTGCAGGATGCGCTGGCTATTTATGATTATGCGGCAGAGGCTCTGCGTAATGATAAGCCCATACTGGTTCACGGCGTTGAACTGGGGAGCGCCGTTGCTACTCACATTGCATTAAAACGCAAACCTGATGGGTTGATTCTGGAAGGTCCCGTAGTAAACCTGACTCAGCTCATTTACGACAACTCGCCCGGCTGGTCTGCGTGGCTCACTCGTTACAAACTGTCAGATAGTCTGAAAGCGGTTGATAATGCGTACCAGGTCGGCAGTTACAAAGGACCCTTGTTGGTCATCGTCGGCGAGAAAGATCGTAAGACCCCACCCAAATACAGCGAAATTCTGTATCGTGTGTCTCCTTCCGACAATAAAAACCTGGTTGTCGTGGAAGGGGCTGAGCACAATAACGTGCTGACCTCGCCTATTGCTGTAGAAGCCTACCAGGCATTCATTAAGAGCCTGTAATCGTTATCGAAGGGCAACAATTTTTGCCCTTTAAATTTCACCTTCTTTTCACTCCCGTACACTATTATGGCGGTTTTCAACACCGGGCTACTTAGACCCAAATATCGGGATATAACATGAATAAAAATGGAATCTGTGCTTTTGCACTGAGTGTTGCTGCACTCGTGCCTAACGCGCATGCTGATAACAACAATTGGTTTGTAGAAGGTGCCGCTTTTACCAGTTTGTATAACTACAACGAGAGTGATGCACGTGAGGAGCTGCCAGAGAGCGTGACCCAAAATCTTGGGGAGACTGAACTGAGTGGCAGTGACAATGATCTGGTTAATTACCAACTTGCATTGGGCTACTATCTAACGCCAGAGACCAGTGTAAAATTCGCATACGCTGGTGGCATTGAACTGGGATTTTTAGATGGGGTATTCTGTTTATTTTGTTCAGAGGACACTGAGCGCTATGATACCAATGCAGACCTGACTATCCTCACGGCAGAAGCGACGCATCGGTTCTATCAAATCAGTGAGTCTTTCCATGTTTATGGCAAAGCAGGTGTTGCTTATTATTCCATTGACGCTACAACCAGACAGTTGCAGTCGTCCGAGTGGACGCCAACAGGCAGTAATACCACCAACAAGTGGGGGGTACTGGGTGGATTGGGAGTGGCCTGGGATATCACCGATAACTTTTCTTTAAACGGCGGTGTGAGTCTGCATCAGTTTATGACCATGAAACAGTACAGTGTTACCGCAGAATACCGGTTTTAATCCGATCAACTCAACTTATTAAGGGCGTTACTCAACTCCTGAATACGTGTTTTTGTGCTGTCTACCAGGCTGCCAATTTCTGCTGCAGAATTGGCTGACCGGGTAGCCAGCGTTCTGACTTCGTCGGCAACGACGGCGAAGCCGCGACCAAGTTCGCCAGCTCTGGCTGCCTCAATAGCAGCATTAAGTGCTAACAAACTGGTTTGGTCGGCAATACTGTTAATCGTTCCGTTAATTTCACCGATCTGGTCGCTGGACGTCATAACGGCTTCCATGGCGGTACTGGTTGTCTTTCTGGCGTCGCGTTCTACAGTGGCATCTTTGACAAAAGCGGTATAGCCAATTTTTCCGCCAACCTGAATTTTCGACAGTGACAGGATACCGGTAAGCTTTTCTCCGTTTTTGCGCTCAATACTGACTTCGCGAGTGGTACCAATAATTTTGTCGACACCGGTTTCGCGATTGGCATTAACGAGGCTGTCATGCTGAGGCTGAATCGCTAACGGTACCAGCATTTTTACGTTCTGACCCAGCACTTCATCACGAGAATAACCCCATAGCGTTTCTGCTGCTTTATTGAAGAAAGTAACAAGGTTCTGATCGTCAATAGTCACAACGGCATCTAATGCCTGCTCAAGGGTTTGATTAATGATTTCGCGGTTTTCACGATCAGCCGTGATGTCTTTTACGAAAGCCGTGTACAGAATACGTGAATCCAGCCGCACTTTTGACAACGACAAACTTGCCCATACTTTGCGACGGTCTTTGCGCTCTATTTCTACTTCCCTATGCGTACCCACAATTTTATCAACGCCTGTTTTGCGGTTTGTGTTTACATAGTTGTCGTGGTTGGCCTGATATATTGTTGGGACCAGCATTTTTACGTTTTGGCCAATGACTTCATGCTGACTGTAACCCCAGAGTCTTTCTGCAGCAGCGTTGTAGAATGTAATTAAGTTATTTTCGTCGATAGTGACGACAGCATCTAACGCCTGTTCCAACGTTTGGTTGATAATTTCGGCGCTTTCACGTTCTTTGGTGATGTCCTTAACAAAGGCGGTATAGATATGTTGGTCGCCGACTTCTACTTTAGAGAGCGATAAATTTCCCCACAAAGTGGTACCGTCCTTACGTTCAATCTGAACATCGCGGCTGGTGCCGACGATTTTGTCTTCTCCGGTAGTCCGGTTTGCATTCACAAAACCATCGTGTTGCGATTGAATTACCTGTGGTACCAGCATTTTTACGTTCTGGCCCAGTACTTCATCCCGTGAATAGCCCCACATTTCTTCCGCAGCGCGATTGAAAAAAGTGACACAGTTGTTTTGATCAATGGTGACAACCGCATCTAATGCCTGCTCCAGTGTCTGGTTTATGACTTCCCGAACACTGCGCTCTTTTGTGATGTCCTTAACAAAGGCGGTATAAAGAATCTGCTTGCCTACCTTTACTTTAGACAACGATAAACTTCCCCAGGCTTTAGCCCCATCCTTTCTCTCTATCTCGACTTCACGACTGGTGCCTACGATTTTGTCCCGACCGGTCGTTCTGTTGGCGTTGACGAATTGATCATGCTGGGGCTGAATCATTCTTGGTACCAGCATCTTTACGTTCTTGCCGAGGACTTCGTCTGCGCGATACCCCCAAAACATTTCTGCGGCTTTATTAAAAAACGTCACATTGTTCTGGGAATCGATACTGACTACAGCATCAACAGCCTGAGAAAGGATCTCTTCATACTTCTTTGCAGAAGATGAAAGCAGTTGGTCTAACACAAGGGACCACCTTAATTTTGTAACAGTACATAGAAGTGTAGTTTAGATTGAGTAATTGGGTAGTTTTGGTAAGCCTGATAGCTTCATGCCTACATATGAGCATTTGGCGACGGTAAACCTGGCTTTCTCTTTGTATTCTTGAGTAAAAACTAATCAATATTGACTAATTCTTTACATTGGTTGAAATTAATAATAGTTCGCATTAACATTCCTTCCTGCGATCGCAACCCCAGACATCGAATAATAATAATCATGCATCGCAGCAGGCTTGTGCCTAAAGAACGCACACAAACAAATGGAGAGAATGGCTTGAAGTTCCAACTATCTGCAATTACCGCAGCGTTGCTGTTGAGTAATGCCGCTGTGGCAAATACTCAGGACGATCCCGAACACATTGTTGTAGAAGGACAGTACCTGTCTTTTAATCAATCTAACTCGGTAAAAACCCCAACGCCTATCATTGATGTTCCTCAAAGTTTGTCGATCATGACAGCTGACGAAATCATTGCTCGTGGTATCACCAGCATTGGCGAGATTATTGATTATACGCCGGGTGTGAATACCTCAATGGGTGAAGGTCACCGTGACTCAGTGGTATTCCGCGGTGTGCGTTCGACAGCTGACTTCTATATCGACGGTAACCGCGATGACGTGCAGTATTTCCGCTCGTTGTACAATGTTGAGCAGGTAGAAATTCTACGTGGCCCCAACGCATTATTGTTCGGTCGTGGTGGTACCGGCGGTATTCTGAATCGCGTATCAAAGAAAGCGAAGTTTGACGACACGTTTACGGGTTACAAGGCAACGTTGAATACGTTTGGCGGTTATGGTGTGGAAGTTGACACTAACACCGACATCAGCAGTGCTTCTGCAGTGCGTGTAAACGCTATGTATGAGTCGTTAGAGAATCACCGTGATTTCTTCGACGGTGAGCGTGTTGGCTTTAATCCTACAGCGCGTTTTGAGCTAAGCGCAGACACTGTGCTGGATGTATCATATGAGTACATTAATCACGAGCGCTTTATCGATCGTGGTATTCCTACTGGCGACAATGGCAAGCCGGTTGAAGCCTTAAAAGACATCACTTTTGGTGATCCTGCCAATAACTATCACGAGCTGGAAGCGCACGTATTCCGCGCCAATGTCGATCACCAGTTTACTGACAACATTAAAGGTAATGTTAACGCCTTCTACGGTGACTACGAGAAAGTTTATTCAAACTTCTATGCCAACGATTATGATGCAACTACCAATGTCGTTGAACTGGATGGTTACATAGACAATACCCAGCGCGACAACCTTATTTTGTCTGGTAATCTGATTGGTGAATTCCAAACCGGTGGCATTGAACACATGGTTATCGCAGGTGGGGAATTTATCCAGACCCACTCCGATCAGAACCGTTTCAACCCGGTATTTAGTACGACCGGAAACGATAAAGATACCTTTGCAGTAGCACGCCCGTTGAATATTAAAGGCATGGCGGGTGTGAATGCTGACGGCACTCCTTTCACGGTTGCTTTTACTGCACTAAACGATGATACCCGCGTAACGCTGGACGTTTTTTCGTTCTACCTGCAGGATGAGATTGCGATATCCGAACAGGTTGACATCGTACTAGGCGCCCGATTCGATAGCTTCGATATTGAGGTATTCAACGCGAAAGCAGATGAAAATCTCAGTCGTAAAGACGACCAGGTTTCTCCGCGTGCAGGCCTGATTTATAAGCCTCAGGAAAACATCTCAGTTTATGCCAGTTACAGTGAATCGTTCCTGCCTCGCAGCGGTGAACAATACACGGATATTAACGGCAGTAAGAGTCAGTTAGACCCGGACACCTACAGCAACCAGGAAATTGGCCTGAAGTGGGACTTTGCCCAAGGACTCAGCTTTACGGCTGCGGTGTTTGAGAACGAACAGAAATCTCCCCAAGTTGCCGATGACGACCCGGCGACACTGGACGTGATCAACTCTGAAATTTCAGGTTTTGAATTTCAGGTAAGTGGTGCTTTAACCGAAGACTGGCGAGTATCAGTAAACTACAGCAATCTGGATGGTGAGATTGTTGAACGTGCTGGCCCAACCGGCAGAACGCCACGCGAATTACCAGAAAATACCTTTTCGGTATGGTCGACTTACCAAATCAATGACCAATTCGGTATTGGCCTGGGCGCGACTTATCAGGACGAGAGCTTCATTAACAATAGCAATAGTGCAGTATTGCCAAGCTATACCCGTGTGGATGCATCGGCCTACTACGATATTTCCGATGATCTGCGCGTGCAGCTAAACATTGAAAACCTGACGGACGAAGTGTATTTCCCGAATGCACACTCTACGCATCAGGTAACGGTAGCGGCGCCAATCAATGCGATGCTGACATTGGTTGGACGTCTGTAAACAACGTCTGAACGCAAGTTTTCGCAGGCCCATCGGGCCTGCGTTTATTTCACACCTCATTGTGTACCCATTGTTTTATATCAATCCGCATAGAATATTACCCTGTCAGCCTCGCCCGAAGGGAGTGGCCAAATCGACTTAGCTCTGTGTTGCGGTTACTGGACGTAGAGCGACTATGCCTCAGTAACCGCGTCGTGATCTAAGTCGATTTCGACTTGCCCTCAGGGATCACTCTGCTAGGGTAATATTCTATGCGGATTGGTATCAACTACTGCTATTCAGCGGTGACATCAGCTATACTCCCATTTCCTTCATTGTTAAGTTCTTTGCCTTGCACAACGCCATACTAGCCTTACGCCAAAGAGAACTGGCGGCATCAACAAAACCCTTCCTTGCTCGTGGTGGTAAAGTAAAACGCTGCGAGGGTTGTCTGTTACCCGTTCAGGATTGCATGTGTGATGCAGTGCCACCTCCAACGGCAGGCAGCGCGTTTCTGTTTTTAATGTTTAAAGGCGAATGTTATAAGCCGTCGAATACCGGACGACTTATTGCAGATGTCGCGAAAGCAAATTTTGCGTTTACCTGGCACCGTACCGAGCCTCAGCAGGCGTTACTGGATTTACTGAACGACCCGCGTTATATGCCAATGATTATCTTCCCTCACGAGTATGCTGAACCCGAGAGATGTATTAGCAGTGTTGCACCTAAGGGAGAGGGTAGAACCCCCTTGTTTATCATGTTGGACGGTACCTGGCGTGAAGCCCGCAAGATGTTTAAAAAGAGTGTTTATTTACAGCATCTGCCGGTGCTGGGTGTGAGTCCCTCTGAGCAGTCAGACTACATGCTGCGCGAAGCCGCGCACGATTATCAGCTGTGTACAGCAGAAGTGGGTATAGAAGTACTCAGATTAGCCGGGGAAGGACAGTCTGCAGATGCACTCAGTCGTTATTTTAAGCATTTCAGACAGCAATATCTGAAGGGAAAACCGCATCTTACCGATAAGAATGAACAAGCAGAAAACGGCCTGGATTAAGCCGTTTCTGCTCGAAACCAAAGTGTAGCCGATTACTGCAGGCGACCCACCAATACCGATTTTGCAGGTAGGGTTAAGTCACTTAGCGAGGCACTGAATGAAACAGGCTTTACGACCTCTTTTTGCTCAAAGGTGTTTTTGGCTGTCATCGCGTCATGAGTCAACAGTTCACCGGTTAACTTACTGAAGTTTCCGCTGCTGAAGTTAAGTGCAATACTCGAATCGTTATCCGGATCCAAATTCACCAGCGCTAGATAGACATGGCCATCTGTACCTGTCGCTAATGATGCGGTAACGGCAGGAAGCTTTTTCTCGCCTTTTTTATAAATGCCATTGTCGATGGTAAACGGAATAGCGGTTGCGTCCTGGAATACCTTGTACATACCAAACACGTGGTAAGTGGGTGTAACCAGCATATCCGCGCCATCAGTGAGTACCATGGCTTGCAACACATTCACCATTTGTGCAATGTTGGTCATGTGCACGCGTTCCGCGTATTGGTTAAACAGGTTAATGTTAACCGCTGTCACCACTGCATCCCGTAGGGTATTTTGCTGATACAAGAAGCCGGGTTCACGGTCGGGCTCCGGGTCATACCAGGTGCCCCATTCATCTACGTAAAGGCCAATTTTCCCTTCCGGATCGTTTTTATCCAGCTTAGCAATATTGGCTTTCAGATAGTCATCCATGCGATAGGTGCGCTCAAGTGTGGCGAACCAGTCGTCTGCATCAAACTCGGTAGCGTGACCTTTGTGTTGCCAGTCACTGTTGGGCAAGGTGTAGAAGTGGTAGCTGATGCCACTCATATTGCGTTTTATATTGGCACTGAGTACGTCGGTCCACTCGGTATCTTCGGTGTGACCCCCGCTGCCTACTAACTTCGGTTTTTTACCTGGCGGTGTTTTGATGAATGTGGCGTACTGATTGTACAAATCAACGTAATATTCCGGGCTCATGTGGCCACCACAGCCCCAGCTTTCGTTACCGATGCCGAAATAGGCGATGTCCCAGGGTTCTTCGCGCCCGTTTTTGCGTCGCTCATTGGCCAGTGTGGAGTTTTTGTCGGAGGTCATGTATTCGACCCACTCCGCCATTTCACGGACACTGCCGCTGCCAAGGTTACCGTTGATGTAGGCGTCTGCGCCCAGCAGTTCAATGAAATCGAAGATTTCGTGGGTACCTACCGCATTAGTTTCTTCCACGCCGCCCCAGTGCGTATTCACTTTGACCGGACGTTTACTTGGATCGCCGATGCCATCACGCCAGTGATATTCATCGGCAAAGCAGCCGCCGGGCCAGCGTACCAGCGGCACTTTTATTGCTCTTAATGCATTGAGAACATCATTACGGAACCCTTTGGTGTTGGGTATATCAGAGTCGGGTCCAACATAAATCCCTTCATAAATACCCCGGCCAAGGTGCTCTGCAAATTGCCCGTAGATGTCTTTGTTTAACAACGGACCGGTTTTGGACAGGTCCGCGGTGAGGGTGACGTCGTGTTGCTCCGACACACAGCCGAATGACAGGCCGACACCGAATAGCGTGGCTACCAGCAATTTGCATTTCATGATGTTGTTCTCCTTAAGGTTGTATACCTTCCGTTGTCATGACAACGCGTTTAAGCGTGCCATCTTCGTTGTAATAAAGCGGGTCGATGGCAACTGAGCGACGGAAACGGCCACCGCTTGGCTTTCCGTCGATAGGCGGTACTGCACCTGTGTGATAGATGAAGTAATCCCTGCCTTTAAACTCGATAATCGACTGGTGATTGGTTTCCGTGTTACCGGCGATCTCGTTCAGAATACCTTTGTATTCCCAAGGACCATGAATACTCTTACTCATGGCATAACAAATCTTTTCAGGGAATTCACAGGCGTAGCTCAGGTAGTAGTTATCGCCTTTTTTATGCACCCATGACGCTTCGGTGTAATTAGGTAAATCAAGTGCTTTAATCTCACCGTCAAGCTCAATCATATTGTCTTTAAGCTTCACGTATTTAGGAACCAAATTACCAAAAAACATATAGGTATCACCATTTTCCTCAATGAAAATGGCGGGGTCGATATCGTCCCAGTCATTTGGCGTATGCTTGGTCATGTCATCAGTAACCAATGCTTTGCCTATGGCATCTTTGAACGGGCCTGTAGGCGAGTCTGACGTTGCAACACCAATGGCAAATCCAGGCTTGTCATCTTTGTGACGAACGGTGGTGTAGAAGTAAAAGGTGCCGTCTTTTTCTACCATGTGTGCTGCCCAGGCGTCCCCTTTGGCCCACGCAAAGTCCGTGGCTTTCATAATTGGCCCATGGGCTTCCCAGTTCACCATGTCGGTAGAGCTGAATACCAGCCAGTCGTGCATTTGGAAGAACACATCGTTATTAGGCGCTTCATCATGACCGGTATACAGATAGACTGTATCACCATGTACCAGCGCTGCCGGGTCGGCAGTGAAAACGTCAGTGAAGAGTGGGTTGTTTGGTTCCTGAGCGAGCGTCGAAGCTGGCGATGGTGAAGGTGCTGATGCATTAACTTCAGATTCACCCGAACAGGCGGTTAACGCCACTATGGCGAGAGCTAAGCTTAAATGTCGCATAATAATCCCTGAAAAAATAAAACTGAAAAAACGAGAAAACCGGCACCGAAGTGCCGGTTAGGTTATTAGCGTTGTATGCGCTTATTCTGGTTTCTGTGCATTATAAATTTGCATTACGTCGGTTGCGGTCAGTGCATCGTCGAAGACATACACTTCATCCAACTGTCCGTTATATGCCGCATCCCAGAAGTTTGCGCCCAGTGCGAATGAGGTTACCGATACCGGTGAGAATACATCCGGGAAGCCTGCGCCGCTGAAGCCTTCTTCACCATTGATGTAAATCGTCATATCGCCCTGGTTGTTCACCATGACCATGTGATACCAGGAACCAGTCTCAAGTACCTGGTCAGTAAAGGCGTCATACCATGCAGTACCAGACCACACCATTGCGTTACTTGCACCGTGGTGACCACCTGGAATCATACTGATCCAGCTGTCGGTGTTGGCGTAGCCGAAGAATACCGGCGTATACAACGTCAATGAGTCAGGGTTAAACCACACAGAAATGGCATAAGTATTATCGCCAATCAGGTTGTCAGGCAGTTGCACACCGTACGTACCGTCCATGTCCAGGGCTTTGCCCGCAATACCGTCTGCGTAAAGCGCTGCTCCACCTGCTTCGGTCAGCACTGCGCCGGTAGTCGTTCCTGCATCAAAGTTACCTGTTGCATCAGTTAAGTCTTCGTTATCGAAGCTGTAGTGAACCACTGGGTCAGGCAGACCAAGCGCACGTACTGTTGCTTCAAACGCTTTCGTTACCGATGAACCTTCCAGTGTAATGGTTGCTGTTAATGTCACGACAGCATCGTCTTCACCGTTTGCCGGACGCGTCACCACACCCTTCGTACTTACCACAGCAGGATTCGATGACTCCCAGCTGATTGCAGAGGCATAAGGACCTGATACTGTCATCGGTAAATCAGAGACCACGGCGCTGATATCACCTAAGTCGAGCAGCTCTTGTGCTGATGTCAGCAGTTCGGAGGTACTCAGTGGAGTCACGTCCAGGTTCTTCACTTCGCCTGCAGTTAATGCTGTGTCGTAGAACTTAACGTCGTCAATCATACCTACAAATGGGATATCAAATGGGTTCGTACCCAGAGTAAATGTCGCATTCTGGCCCGTAAAGATATCAGGTAAACCGCCAATTTCTGTTGTTTGTACACCGTCTACGAACACCTTAACAATGCCTTTGTTCACAGAGAACGCAACATGTGTCCAGGTATTTAGTGGCATAGGTGCGCCCGTAATACCATCAAACCATGGGTTAGCCCCTTTCAGCGCTGAATTACTCCACAGCATGATGTTGCCATCCCAGCTCTGTGGTGCCAGATTGATCCAGCCATTTGCGCCTGCGTCACCGAATAACGCCGGGGTGAAGATGGTGGTTTGCGCTGCGTTCAGCCACATAGATACCGTGTAGTCGTACGAGTCGATGATGCCATCAGGTAATCGAATACCATTGGTGCCATCCAGTACGGCTGCCTGACCGTTTTGACCGGCTGCGAACGTGACTGTGCCATCTGTACTGTCCGGGCGGATACCCGTTTCTGTTGCAGCGCTATAGTTGCCGATGCCGTCACCCAGGTCACTGTCGAAACTAAAGTGTGCTACGCGGTTGTAGGCAACACGGGCCGGTACCATCACTTCGTAGCTTTGTGTTTGCGTGACGCCGTTCAGCGTAGCGCTGGCTGTGAGTGTTACCGTAGCGTCATCGTTACCTACATTTGGACGAGTCACGGTACCCGTGTAAATCGCGTTTGGTAGCTCTGGTGTACCTTTGATCTCAATGTAGTCAGGATGGCTTGACGTCCAGGTAATGTCAGCACCGTTAGCGCCTACCGCTGGTAAGTCAAGGTTAAAGGTTGTCTGTTCCGGGAAGCTGATGGCTGCCAGCGTGTTGGTCAGCGCCGTGCTTTCATCCGTGGTAGACGTTTTACTACCCCACAATGAAGAACCGTCTTCACCTACCGCGGTAAAGGTTGGAACAAACTGACCCATGTTGTCATTGTATTGCCAGGATGATACGCCTTTGTAGGTACCCATTCCGTCAATGTACAAACGTACCGTGTTGTCTGCCTCGTAATACCACTTACCAGTAAAGTCGCCACTGATAACATTGTAGTCTTCCAGGTTCATGTAGCTGGATACCTTGGCTTCGCGGGCAATGTCGGTTTCGTGATTAATGACTTTAAATGTGCCGATCAGGTCGGTTTCGTCGGCGATGTTGTCACCTTCCTGAACCGGTACATAACGATGCGGCGCTACAACCATCCAACCATCTTCGTTGACGAACATTTCGTGAACGCGGACATTATGGATTTCGCCGGTACCCGGGAAGCGGGTATGGAAAATCACAAAATACTGGCCGGTTGATTCGTCGAAATAAACTGAGTTGTGACCTGGCGACATATAGCCATGATCTGAACCCACTTCGCCCGGGTTAACATCATACAGGTGACCACCCATGATCTTGTTACCGTAGCCTTCGATGGCTGACCATGCGCCTGCGGCACCGATCATATCCTGACCCTTGATGTCTTCAAACGGACCGTTCGGATTACGCGAGCGTGCGATACGCATGTTGTAACCATCAGCGTTATTGAAGCCACCAAATGAGGTAAACAGGTAGTAGTAATCAGACTCCGGGCTGTACAGCATGTTTGGCCCTTCGATGGCGCTGTAGAAGCCCCCCATCAACTTGGTGCCGTAACCCTGATCAGGCAATGCCTTACCGGTTTGAGGGTCCATTTCCATGATCCAGATACCGCCGGAATATGACCCATAAACCATCCACAAGCGGCCTTCTTTATCAAAGAACACATCAGGATCGATGGCATTCGGATGGATGTTGCCATCATAGTTTTCACCATTGATACCTGGGTTTTCATCACCCACGTGACCGCTGGTTACAATCAGGCCTAAATCTTCATATGGCCCTTCGATGTCATCAGAGACAGCGACACCTAAATAAGAACGCGATACACACTCGCCATTTTCTGGCAATGCGCAATGGTTGTAATAAAAGTAGTAGCGGCCGTCTTCCAATTGAATAACATCAGAGGCCCATGAACCTACCCAACCGCCTACCCAGGCAATACCTTCAGCGACTTCTGATTCATAGGTATTAAACAACGGCGTATTTGCGGCTGCATCTGCATTGTCTGCGGCTGTAGGGTTTAACTGAGTCCAGTTAACCAGGTCGGTGGAACTGGCGTAAGCCATGTGTGAACCGAAAATATAAAAAGTACCGTCATCAAGACGAATAACAGAAGGGTCGTGTACGCCTGCATCAGTAAAAGTTACTTCAGTTGGGAATACAGGGTCAGCTATACTAACAGGCGCCGTGTTATCAGGTGCCTGTACAATACCTTCAACTTTTTGTTGTGTTCCGTCTCCGCATCCGCCTAGTGCGGCAGAAATACTTACGGCTAACAACACTTTGTTCCATTTCATGGTTAAACCTCATCAAAGTAATATTGTATTATCAATATAACATATCACCTACGTTGGACTATGTAAATCTGTTGTTAAATATAATATGCTGTTAAGTATAAACTAAATATGTAACTTGCTGTATTTTAAGTTTATTTATCAAGTATAAATTCAATTTTTGTTAAACTATAAGTAGTTTTAAGTTGATTTGTTAAGAATTGTTAATAGTTTTAACAGACTTTGTTGACACCAATTAAATCATACAATAATATCTACCGATAATTTATCGTTCGGTTACGAAAAATAACAATCTTTTTATTTTGCAGTTAACGCACTTACTAGGTTACTGCCTGGAGTATTAACCGCTCCCAGTAATGGAGGTTTACCGTATGTTTAAGAGAACACATTTAGCAACAGCAGTTATACTTGCTTTTGGCAGTACCATGCTGCAGGCCCAGGAAGCTGAAACCGCTCAGGAAGACGCTTCCCAGGACGTCGAAGTCATCGAAGTCTCGGGTATCCGTGCCAGTTTAAATAAGGCTATTAATATTAAGCGTCAGAACATGCAAATTGTTGACGCCATTGTGGCTGAAGACATCGGTAAATTCCCAGATAACAACGTAGTTGAAGCGCTACAGCGTGTCACGGGTGTACAGGTAACCGACCGCGCGTCTGGTGAAGTAAATACAGTATCAATTCGTGGTCTGACTGACGTAACAACAACGGTAAACGGTCGTAATATCTTTACGTCAACGGGTCGCTCAATCGCGTTGGCGGATATTCCAGCAGCGCTACTGCAAAGTGCAAACGTATATAAAACTCGTTCAGCGTCACAGCTGGGTAGCGGTCTGGCTGGTCAAATCGACGTAAAAACACAGCGTCCATTTGATTTTGAAGACTCCAAGGTCGTGCTGGCTGCTCGTGCGATTGAACAGGAGCAGGCTGATTATTACGATCCGAACGTGAGCCTGTTAATGAGTGACCGCTGGGAAACTGACTTCGGTGAAGTAGGTGCGTTGGTTAACGTGGCTTATGCCAGAACGCGCTTCCGTGATCAAAGCATTACCGCGGGTGCAATGCTGCCTTATTTCACTAAGAATCCACCTGAAGGTTACGATATGTTAACGCGTATCTCTTCTGAGTTCTGGACGCCGGGTCTGGAAGAAGGCTTGCCCTTTGCAGCAGGTTCAACACTGGATATTAACGGTGTAGACGCAGAGTATTATCTTTCCCGTGATGCTATTTTTGGTATCGACAAGTATGGTGACCGTGAGCGTCCTGCAGTAAGTGTGTCACTACAATGGGCACCAAACGACTGGTCAGAATACCTGTTTGAAGCCTTCTACAACGGCTTCCGCACGGACGACCAAACCACCATGTTCTTCAAAAACGTTGAGCATACCTATTTACTTGATCCAAGCACGCCGCTGTATTTGTTCGGTGGAACCAACATCGTAAAAGCGGGCTCGGCAATGGACTCGCAAAACATTGGTAACAACTTTACCAGTGGTGACTATTTCACGGGTAAAACAGACGGTTTCCTTTATGCCTTAGGAGGCAGCTGGTATTTAACTGATGATATTCAGGTTAAATCTGAACTGATTTATCAAACCAGTGAGTACTCAAATATGTTCTTCGCCATGCGTGGTGTGCCTCAGCACCTGACAGGCACGCTGAACTTTGACTTTAATCCAGGTGGCGGTATTCCTTCACTGGAAGTGGTTGATAACCCGGATACGGCCATTGATGAGTCAGATCTGACTAACCGTGCCCTGTGGCAGACCGATGGGTTGTACGACAACTCATACCGTGGTGAAGGTGATGCACTGACCTTTAAAGTGGATACTGAGCAATTTGTTAATCTGGGCCCAATTGAAAAACTGAAATACGGCTTGCGTTACGACAAGCGTACCGCAGAAGATTACGATTATTTAGGCCCGGGCGGCAATGTCGCTATGTCTTTAACCGAATTTGAAGACGGGTTTACGTATATTAACAGCAACTTCTTTGACGGCCGCGCGAACTTCCCGGATACCTGGGCAGCGGTCAATGCCAAATACATTGCCCAAAATCGTCAGGATATTCGTGCATTACACGGCTATGACGATGTCACTGACCAGATTCCAGGCATCAATTTTGAAATTGAAGAAGTATCTAAAGAAGCCTATGTGGAAGCTGACTTCTCAATGAGTGTTGGCGGTAAGACGTTAGATGGTCAGTTTGGTGTGCGTGTCGAAAAAGCCGACCGCGAAATGAGCTTCTACGATGGTGATGTGGTCACAGAGGGTGAAGGTTCTAGTACTTCTGTACTGCCAAGTTTTGTTGTGCGTTATCATCTGGCAGATGACATTATTACCCGTTTCGCGTATACCGAAACGGTGCGTCGTCCGGATTTCGCAGCCCTTAACCCGACGATTTCTTACGGTTCTAACCTGACAGGACTTGAGCTGAAAACGGCCGGTCAGGGTAACCCGGATCTAGGCCCGGTTGAATCAACCAACCTGGATATCTCGGTTGAGTGGTACTTCTCGCCACAGAGTTCAGTTTATGCAGCCTGGTTCCAACGTGATATCGAAGGTTTCGTTTTTGACTCCAAGCGCAAAGTAACGCTGCAAGGGCCTGAAGACGAAGAGCCAACGGGTTACGTTATTACTCAGCCTGGTAATGCGTCTGACGGTAAGTTGAACGGTTGGGAATTAGGTCTGGTTTACTTCCCGGAAGACTTGCCTGACATGCTGGATGGTCTGGGTGTACAAGCTAGCTATACGTTACTTGATTCAGAGCAGGATATCCCGGAATTTGACGTAGATGAAAACGGCGACATTTTCGTGTCTCGCGTACTGTCTCGCAGCATGTTTGCGGTTTCTGACAAGTCTTACAGTGTGGTTGCTGTGTACGAAAAAGAAGATTTCGACATGCGTTTGTCCTATGTATGGCGTGATG
This sequence comes from Aestuariibacter sp., assembly GCA_017794925.1. GTDB lineage: Bacteria > Pseudomonadota > Gammaproteobacteria > Enterobacterales > Alteromonadaceae > Alteromonas. The sequence goes on from CP051238.1 coordinate 1,267,010, forward strand.
ACTTCCTGAATAACTACGAAGCGGCGATTTTTGCTAACCCGTTGGGCGTGTATCGCCGTCCGGAGCAGAGTCTGAACTTCCAGATGAGTTATGACGTAAGCGAAAATCTGATGCTGACGTTTGACGCAACGAACCTGACTGATGAGGTGTATCAGAGTTATTATCAATACCCAACCACTAATAACTTTGGTAGTGCTATTATCAGCAGAACCTTCGCACTTGGTATGCGATACAGCATGTAATCCAGTGTGAATAAATCGTGAAAGACAGCCCGGCTTGCCGGGCTTTTTCTGTTTTTCCGATGAACTTAAAACCAAGCAGGCAGGCCAGTATTTGCGACAAAATACTTGTTATTTTATTAGTATGATAATAGTATATTTGCTATTAACATTTGGTTTGCAAATGTCGTTAACACAGGGCTAATGTACTGGCTCAGTATCAATTCATATTTACCTGACAAACGGGTAATCAGTCGGAAGCGCGGTATGGTTTCGCAGAAGTTAACACGGTTAGAAAAAGTAGGGTTTGGCGCCGGGGATATGGCCGTCAATGTGGTGATTTCCTCGATGATGCTGATCATCACCTTCTTTTACACAGATATATTCGGACTCAAGCCATCTGACATGGCGTTAATGTTTTTGTTGGTCCGCATCCTCGATGCCATCAGTGACCCTCTCATGGGTATGGTGACCGACCGCTATACCAGCCGATGGGGGCGCTATCGCCCTTACTTCCTGTTTTTGTCGGTGCCGTTTGGCATTTCTGTGTTCCTGACATTCAGTACGCCAGACGTCGACTACAACGCCAAGTTGGTATGGGCGTACTCAACCTATATTTTTGTCACGCTGATGTTTACCGCGGTGACCATTCCTTATATTTCATTGATTGGTGTGATGACCGCTGATCCGAAAGAAAAGCTATCGGCAAACGGCTATCGCTTGTTCTTTGCAAAAGTCGCGGCATTTCTGGTAACCATTATTGTGCCCTGGATGGCGGGCGCGGATATGTGGAACGGCGACCGGGCGGCCGGCTATCAGGCGGCTATGGGCCTAATGGCTGCGCTGGCTGTGGTGATGTTCCTGTTCTGCTTCTTTGCTACCACTGAACGTCTGGAGCACGAAGTAGAAGAGAAGCCGCTGAAAGAGCAGCTGTCGTTACTGTTCAAGAACGACCAATGGTTAATCCTGTGTGGTGTTTGTGTATTGGGGACTATTGGTTATGTGGTGCGCGGTTCGGTAGCCTTGTATTACGCTAAATATTACCTGGGCGGCGACTCGGGCATGCAGTCATTGTTCCTATCAACTGGCGTGGGCGCGGCCATTCTCGCCATGATTGCCTCAACGTGGATCACGAAACGTTACTGCAAGGTAAAACTGTTCCGCTTTAGTCAGATGGCAGTGGGCTTGCTATCTGTGATCATGTATTTCGCGGTTGGCCCGCAAGATGTGGTGTTGGCATTTGTATTGTTCTTCCTGATCAGCTTTGTAGTGGATTTACACGCCCCTATTTTCTGGTCTGCCATTGCTGAAGTGGTTGACTATGGTGAAAGCAAAGAAGGTAAGCGCGTGGCCGGTCTGGCATTCGGTGGTATCTCATTCTGCCAAAAAGCAGGAATGGGTGTGGCTGGAGCCTTGGTTGGCTGGCTGCTGGCGTATTTCGAATACACGCCGGGCACAGAGCAAAGCGAATTCACGCTTACCGGTATTGTGCTGATGCTAACAGTGATTTCAGGCTTCTTCCATTATCTGGTGGGCTGGCTGATGAATCGCTATGTGATCACCGACGACGAATATGCAAAGCTTGCCAAAGTGGTTGCAGACAACCGCGCAGCAACTGCTAAGGCGGAATCAGCCGCAAGCGACACCGTGCCTTCTACCTCTAACATGACACGTGGAGTTCAGTCATGATGAATACCAATGAGCCGTTGATCCCTCAACGCGCTGACCCGTTTATTTTCAAGCACACTGATGGATTTTATTACTTTACTGCGTCAGTCCCTGCCTACGATGGAATTGAGTTACGCCGTGCAGAAACAATCGAAGGCCTGGCGGAAGCGCCGACGCGTATGGTTTGGACTAAGCCCGACACCGGCCCCTACAGTGAGCTTATCTGGGCACCCGAGATCCATTTCAACGAAGGCGCGTGGTATGTGTATTTCGCCGCCGCCCCGAGCCGTGAAATCAAGGATGATCTGTTCCAGCACCGGATGTACGCTATCAAGTGTGACGACGCCAACCCGGTAGACGGCGAATGGGAATTCTGTGGTCAGATTGAAACACCATGGGATACCTTCTGTCTTGACGCCACCACCTTCTATCACAACGATGAGTTGTACTATTGCTGGGCGCAGAAAGAGCCGGGTATCCGCGGCAACTCAAATCTGTATCTGGCGAAGATGGAAACCCCAACCAAAATTACCGGTGATATCGCACGATTAACTGTGCCTGAGTTGCCATGGGAAATCATTGGTTTTTGGGTGAACGAAGGGCCAAACGTCATTAAGCGTAACGGCAAGATCTTCATGACCTATTCCGCCAGCGCCACCGATGAAAACTACGCCATGGGTTTGTTGTACGCAGACCTGGACAGCGATCTCATGGACCCAGCGAGCTGGACTAAGTCGCAGGAGCCTGTGTTCCTGACAAACGAGCCTAAAGAAATGTTCGGTCCGGGCCACAACAGCTTTACCGTTGATCAGGATGGCAATGACGTGCTGGTGTATCACTGCCGTCAGTATACTGAAATCGAAGGCGACCCGCTGTGGAACCCAGATCGTCACACGTTTGTGAAATACCTTAAGTGGGACGAAAACGGCATGCCGGTTTTCGGAAAACCCGGCCAGCCATAAACACACAACAATAAGCAAAACGCTATGATGAATCCTGTCTTTAAAAAATGGTGTCTGGCGTTTTGCGCCAGCGCCCTGCTGCCGACACTGTCGGCATGTAGCGCTGATAGCGCTAATCCTCAGACGCAAGTCACTGCTGAGCAGGCAGGCCCAGCTGCAGCCCTCCATACGATGCCGGTAGGCAAATTATTCGACCTGTCTCAGGTACGCATTACCGACGGGCCTTTTGCCCATGCAATGCACACTAATGTCAGCTACTTGCTCGCCATGGAGCCAGACAGGTTACTTGCGCCCTATTTACGTGAGGCAGGCCTGACACCGAAAGAAGATTCCTACGGCAACTGGGAAAATTCCGGATTGGACGGCCACATTGGCGGTCACTATTTAAGTGCATTGAGTCTGGCGTATGCCTCAACGGGTGATGAAGCCTTGTTGCAGCGTTTGCAGTATATGCTCAATGAACTGCACCGCGCCCAACAAGCAACGGGCGGGTATCTCGGCGGTATTCCAAACAGTCAGGCTATGTGGGCGCAAATTAAAGCCGGCGAAATCAAAGCGGATTTATTCAGTCTGAACGACCGTTGGGTACCGCTATACAATATCGACAAGATTTTTCACGGATTGCGCGACGCTTACGAAGTAGCGCATCAGCCGTTGGCTAAGCGCATGCTAAGCTCACTGGGTGAATGGATACTCGACACCACGGCTAATCTTACCGATGAGCAATTTCAGCAGATGCTGTACTCAGAGCACGGCGGACTCAATGAAGTGTTTGCCGATATGGCCGCTATTTTCAACGACCCGCGTTATCTGAAACTGGGTCAGCAGTTTACCCACCAGAAAATCATTCAACCGTTAATTGCAGGTCAGGATCAACTGACCGGTTTGCACGCCAACACACAAATTCCAAAAATCATTGGCGCCCTGCGTGTTGCAGAGCTGAACGATGACGCCGCGTGGGAAAAAGCGGCGACGTTCTTCTGGGATACCGTGAGTCAGCATCGCAGCGTGAGTATGGGCGGCAACAGTGTGCGTGAGCACTTCCACGATGACAACGATTTCACCCCTATGGTGGAAGACATCGAAGGGCCGGAAACCTGTAACACCTACAACATGATGAAGCTCAGCAAAATGCTGTTTCTTCGCACGGGCGAGTCCCGTTATCTGGACTTTTATGAGCGCGCCACTTACAACCATATTCTATCCAGCCAGCACCCGCAGCACGGTGGTCTGGTTTATTTTACGTCTATGCGTCCTGGCCACTACCGCATGTATTCTTCGGTGCATGATTCAATGTGGTGTTGTGTCGGCTCAGGTATTGAAAACCATAGTAAGTATGCAGAGTTAGCGTTTACTCACTCAGATGGCGCATTATGGGTAAACTTGTTTATGCCGGCCTCATTACACTGGCCGGAAACCGGCGTTACCGTTACCCAGCGAACCGCCTTCCCCGACAATAACGCGGTGATTTTAACGGTGAATACCGAGCGCGATGACACGCCATTTACGCTGAACCTGCGTCAACCAGGCTGGTCACAAGGCGAGATTGCAATTAGCGTTAACGGCAAACAAGTTAGTGCTGTACTTACAAACGGTTACTGGCAAGTAACGCGAGACTGGAACACGGGTGACACAGTAACCTTCAAATTAAACCCAACGCTTACTACTGAGCAGTTACCGGATGGTCAGGACTACTATTCTGTAATGTATGGGCCGGTCGTTATGGCGACGCCTGTTACCGCATTTGAAAATGAAACGCTGAACTTTGTGGCCGACGACAGTCGCATGGGTCACATTGCCGCCGGACCGGTATGCCCGCCGGAGGCATTGCCTATTATGCTGGGTGAGCCGGAAGCGTTCTTGCAACAACTCAAACGCCCCGATCCTACGTCGCTGTCTTTTGTGGCCAGTGGTAACGTGGCTATTGCGAACCCGGTTGACGAAAATGCCGTTACGCGCCTTATTCCCTTCTTCCGTTTGCACGATGCCCGTTATCAGGTGTATTGGCCGCAAATGCCGGAAACGGCATTCGATGATTACGTAAAGAGTGCTAATGCAAAAGCGGCTGAACTGGCCGCACTAAAAGCCATGACAGTAGATGCCATTACGCCTGGAGAGCAACAGCCAGAAGTTGAGCATGACTTCCGCGGCGAGCAAACACGTGCCGGGGTGAATAACGGCATGCACTGGCGCGACGCCACTGGCTTCTTTGAATACCGCTTAAGCAATAAAGCCCTTGAGGCTGGCGTATTGCGGATCACGTACTTCAAAGGTGACGTAGGCAGACAGTTCTCGATTTCACTGAACAACGAGTTATTAGCAGACGTATCGCTACCGGTTGGTGAGCCTGAGACGGATTTTTACACGGTGGATTACCCGTTAAGTCCGGCCATGCGCAAGGCAAACGTGCTTACACTGCGCTTTAGTGCAGCCTCTGGCTCTGTTGCTGGTGGTATTTATGGGATACGCTTGCTGAAAGATCCAAACTAAATAAACAAGCAAATTTAACAGTAATGGCAAAACAAAAGAAACAAGCAAAAGGCTCCCGGGGAAGTAACCGCAATCTGACTCAGGATGTGTTAGCTAAATACCGTCAACGCCCCGATACCACCGAAACCGCATCGGGGCTGATTTACCGCATTATTGACGATGCGCAAGGTGAACAGCCTGGTCCGCATCATCGGGTTAAGGTGCATCAGCGCATCATGCTGGGCGACGGTACGGTCATCGACGACACCTACAAGAAAGGCTTACCCGAAGACTTCGCGATTAGCGAAGCCATTGAAGGGCTACAGGAAGCCTTGCCGATGATGTCAGTTGGCGCGCGCTATGAGTTCGTGATCCCGCCAGAACTGGCCTGGGGTAAACGGGGTAACAGCGGCGCAATTGGGCCGAATGCCGTGATGATTGTCGACGTGCGGTTGGTCGGTATAGAGTGATTCTAAAAACTGATTAGCACGATTGATATATATCGATATAGTTAATTAGTGGTTGTTGTTAGGATACTCCCATCAAATAAATGGTTTTTAATTTATAAAACCAATTGGAGGAAGTATCATGACAAAACGTTGCCCATTAACTACCAGTTCAGGTGCGCCAGTTGCGCACGACAATCAAAGCCGCACAGCCGGTGCCCGTGGCCCGGTGACGTTCGACAATCATTACCTGTTTGAAAAGCTAGCTCACTTTAACCGTGAACGCATTCCAGAGCGGGTTGTGCATGCTCGCGGGAGTGCCGCGTACGGTACTTTCACGCTAACCAAAAGCCTGAGTGATTACACTATTGCTGATTTCCTGCAAACCGAAGGTCAGCAAACGCCGGTATTTTTGCGCTTTTCTACCGTAGGCGGTGGTCAGGACTCCAGCGACTATGCCCGTGATCCTCGTGGTTTTGCTGTGAAGTTTTATACCCAGCAAGGTAACTGGGACATGGTGGGTAACAACACGCCAGTATTCTTCCTGCGTGATGGCATTAAGTTCCCTGACTTCATTCACTCGCAAAAGAAAAATCCGCGTACCAACCTGCCGGATCCACAGGCCGTGTATGAGTTTTGGGCGAACAACCCACAGTCGCTGCATCAGGCTACTATTCTGATGTCGGACCGCGGCATTCCGGCCTCGTATCGCCACGTTAACGGTTATAGCTCACACACATTGAGCTTCTGGAACGATAACGGCGAACGTTACTGGGTTAAATGGCACTTTAAAACCAACCAGGGCATTCAAACTCTGACCAACGAAGAAGCGGCCACTAAGCCCGCCTTCGGTGCGCAGCAGGATCTGGTGGAAAGCATCGATAAGGGTGACTTCCCGAGCTGGACGGTGAAGGTGCAAATCATGACCGAAGCACAGGCGCAGGATTACTACATTAACCCGTTTGACGTTACCAAAGTGTGGCCGCACAGCGACTTCCCGCTGATTGAAATTGGCCAGCTTGAACTGAATCGCAACGTGGATAATTTCTTTGCGGAAAACGAACAGGCCGCATTTGCTCCGAGCAATTTGGTGCCGGGAATTGGCGCGTCGCCAGACCGTATGTTGCAAGCCCGGTTGATTGCTTACCAGGATGCCCAGCGTTACCGCATGGGCGCGAACTATAACCAAATTCCGGTGAATGCGCCGCGTTGTCCGGTGCATCACTACCAGCGTGATGGCGCGTTTGCAGGTATCAATCCGGCAGTAGCAGGAAGCGGGGCTAACTTCTATCCGAATGACCGTGCTGAACAGGGCGCACCGGCAGAAGTGCCGGACGTGGCCGAGCCACCCATGCCGCTTGAGCAGGACGCCTGGTTGGGTATTCACGACAACCGTGATGACGACAACTTCTCACAGGCGGGTGATTTGTTCAGGCTGATGAGCCCGTGTCAGAAAGGACAGTTGGTTCACAATATCGCAGCCGGGCTACACCAGTGTACCGACGATGTGCAGCAACGCATGCTGGCTCAGTACGAACAAGCAGATCCGCAGTATGCGGCCATGGTGAAGCAGGCCATTGCGACGTTTCAAAAATAAGTAATATGTCTTCACACAAGCAGCCCGTAAGGGCTGTTTGTTTATGTGTGTTTAACGATTTACGCCTGATAGAGTGACGCAATAAGCCCGCGGGAAGCGTGCGGAACCACATCCATGTGAATATCAATCATCTGACATTACGAGGCACCCGGCTGAATTAACCGACGTTTTGCCACGTTCAGGGCATGGGCCCGTAAGCTCGCTAATAACGGGCTCTCGGTTTGCCAGTAATGCCAATAAAGGGGCGTGTCGAGTGTGTAGTGAGGCGCTAAATCCACCATCTCACCACGTGCTATGCCATCGCCGATTTGCAGCTCTGGCAACAATCCGTAACCTAACCCAGCTACTACTGACTGCCTGAATCCCTCCGAAGACGGGCACAGATGTATACGTTTTGGCGTGGCTTTAACGATATCGGTTAAAAACTCATGCTGAAGCTTGTCGTACTCATCGAACACTAAACAGGGAGCGTCTGCCAAATCTGCTACCGACTGAATGCCATGAGCAGCTACAAACGCCGGGCTGGCAACCGCGCGATATCGCAACGCGCCTAAATAACTGACTAAACCACCGTTTACCGGCTCTGCAGTAGAGGCTATACACACCATCACTTCACCGGATTTCATACGATTCAGTACAACCGTTTGGTCCTGCAGCACGATCTCAAATTGTAAACGTGCGTTGATTTCATTGTTGGCTGTTACCAGTGCTTCCGGCAACCAGGTGGCAATGGAATCAGAGTTCGCTGCAAGTCGAACAATGAGTGGTTTCTGTGGATCGTTGTCGAATTGCAATGCATTAATACCCAGCCCGTATTCCAGTTGCAGTACCTGTTGCAGGTGATTCAGCAAGCGAGTGCCTGTGGCGGTGGGTTTAGGCGGCTGTTGTCTGAGTAATACCGGCTCGCCCAACTGAGACTCCAACTGTTGAATACGGCGACTCACCGCAGATTGGGTAATAAACAGCTTGCGGGCGGCACGTTCAAACCCACCTTCATTAATCACTGCGGAGAGGGCGTGCAATTGTGCGTAATCAATCATGAGTTTTGTGCATGTATAAAGAATATTATTCATTAGATTAATAGCATTTGATACGTAAAATGCAAGCCAAATTACGACGGAGATGGTCATGTCTTTTCTTGCAGGTGTGTTGTTGGGGTTAAGTTTAATTGTGGCAATTGGTGCACAAAATATCTGGGTGCTGAGCCAGAGTATGGCGGGCGCTAATCGACTCGCCATCGCGCTTACCTGCATGTTGTGCGATGCCGCGTTAATTGTTATTGGTGTGTTTGCGGCGAACCGACTTACCGAAGTTGCTCCTTTTCTGCTGCCCTGGTTGACTGCTGGTGGTGTGGCGATGTTGCTTTATCTGGCATGGAAAGCTGGCTACCGGGCTGTAAAAAGCAAATCCGGTTTACGTACAAAGCAGGTAAAACCACAGCATTGGTATCGAACTGTATTGGCTGCATTGGCAATCAGTTTGTTAAACCCTCACGTGTATTTAGATACCGTTGTGTTACTTGGTTCTATTGGCGCACAGCAGAGTTATCCTGCCATGTTTGCAGTCGGAGCCTGTACTGCCTCGGTTCTCTGGTTTGGGACATTAACCTTGTTTTCACCTAAGCTGAAATCCCTGTTGAGTTCACCCCTGCGGTGGCGTGTATTTGATGGCACTATCGCCTTAATTTTAACGGGTATGGCAGTAAAGCTCTGCTTTGTTTAAGCAGCCAGACCTCATGTACCATTCTTATTGTTGTGTGTTTCCTTTCGTTGAAAAATGACAGGTTTAAAAAGGCTATTTTTTACTTCCCTTTACATTTTAATGTTGGCGATAAGTTAATTAGTTGTTATTAATGATGGCGAAAAATAACTGGCATGTCGTTTAATGTCATTCAGTTAAATATGACGAAGGATTAAAAAATGCGGAATCAACGAATCAAAACGCGCCATTACGTAATCGGTTTTATGGTCGCAAGCGTCGTTTTTAGCGGGCCACTATTCGCAAAAAATCAGGACGATTCTGAAGTAAATACAAATGATGAAGACATTGAAAATATTACGGTGACAGCCCGCGCCGGCGATGCTGCCATGCAGGCGTTTAATGCCGGTAATTTTGAATTGGCAGAAATTAAGTTCAAAGAAAATGAACGTTGTGCACTCAGAGTGGAACGTAATCGCCAGGCATTTGTAGAAGGCGTGCGAGAATCTCAAATTAGCCAGGAAGTCAATGGTGGTGGTGTTAACACCGGCAGCTCAATGACGGATTCTAATGCAGCCAGAGTGGAAGGAAATTCATCTATGAATGCTATTGCGGCCAAAACACAAAAAAGTGAAGACAAAATACGTGAAAATACGTGTGAAAACCGCGCTTTCCAAATTTACATGGCAGGCATGTCACAACTTCAGCTTGGCCGTGCTGATGATGCAGAAGCGAGTTTTGAGCGCGCTATTTCGTTAAGCCAAATTCAATATGATGCTCACTATCGTTTGGGTTTAATGAAGCTGTTACGCCAGGACAGATCAGGTGCTGAAGCACATTTAGACGCTCTCAATAATATTTTAAAACGTTGTTATGACTGTGAAGCTCGGGATGAGATCGTACGCATCTCTGATTTTTTACAAAAGGCCGTTGATGGAAAGATAAAGCTTAATTGATCACAAGTTTTTCCTGAGCATCAGGTAGTTAGCAAGCAAGTGAAAATAATAAATACTTTCATTAATGATTCAAAATTTGCTTGAAAATTAACCTTGAAAAGAATATGGTAAAAAAATGTATATAAATTGTTACTGAAAAATTTCAATTTAATGCATATTTTTTTGCTTCTGAGTTGTAAGCGCTTACAGCTTTTTTTTAGGGCGGGCCTGAAAGCGCTTACATTTGAAGTGAAAACAAAATTTACTGAATAAAAAAACAAAAATTCAGCTCGGGTGCGTGGATGGAGAAGAGAATGGATAAAAGACACACTCAACAAAAAAGTTCGGATGGAAAGTTTAAGAAAAGTTTAATTGCCATGGCAATTGTGGGGTTCACACAACAGGCATACGCTCAGGAAGCTCCTGCAACACAAGAGGAAGAGACTGAACAATACGAAACGGAGGTCATTGAAGTTAAAGGTATCAGAGGCGCATTAGAAACTGCCGCTGATCTAAAGCGTTCTTCAAAAACCTTCGTGGATTCAATTACTGCAACAGATGCAAACGTATTACCTGATTTGTCAGTAGCTGAAGCGCTGGCACGTATTCCAGGTATTACCGTAACCAGGTTCACCGCAGGCGATGACGATTTTCCATCTCCAGAAGGGTCAGGTAACCTGATCCGTGGATTGGGCTTTGTACGCTCTGAGTTCAACGGCCGTGATGCATTTAGTGCAAACGGAGGTCGTGCACTGGATTGGGCAGCTATTCCGCCAGAGTTGATTGGCGGCGTTGATGTTTATAAAAACCAATCTGCCGATCTGATTGAAGGCGGTATTGGTGGTTCAATTAATTTAAGAACATTAGAGCCTTTCGATCGTGAAGGCCGCGTGTTCATTCTTAGCGCCGACACCACGTACACCGATTTGCGTGAGGAATGGAGCCCATCGTTCAGCGTAGTCGCCGGAGACAGATGGAAAACATCCAAGGGTGAATTTGGTTTGTTGGGGTCATACTCAACATCTGATCTGGCCTCTGAAATTCACGGTTTCCAGACAGCTGCACCGAACCCGCGCGACAACTTGTCACAGGACGCGTTTACCGGAGATTATATTCCTGAAGCCGGTTCTGTCGTGGCGGTGCCTCAGGGCTTCCAGCTTCGTACCAACCAGGTAGACAGAACCCGAGACAGTTTCTACGTGGCGGGCCAGTGGCGCAGCCCGGATAACAATACCGAATTAACGGTTAAATATATTCGCGTAGAAAACGACAGTAGCTCAGTAGAACAAACAACGGAATCCTTTACTGATGCCAATAGTTGGAACCGTTTTGAATTAAGCGAGTTGGTCGTTAGTCCATTTACCTCTGAAGGTATCGCCCGCTGTAACGGTAACAATGAAAACCCAACGGGTTTTTGTGACGAGCTGGTGCCAGTCACCGGTGGTCTGATGGAACAAGGTATGCTGACCGATTCAGGGGATTCATGGTACGGCGCATACGGCTTACAACTGAGTAACCTGGGTGTAGGTGTGCAGCAGGAGTCCATGACTGACGATATCAGCTTCAATCTGAAAATGCGTCCAACCGACAACTGGATGGTTGAGATTGACGGTCACCGCACCACCGCTGATTCGAAAAACCGTGAATTGTGGGTGGGTTCTAACACCTTTGTTCAAGCATTCTACCGCCCTGATTTAGATAATCCTTATCTGGAATTCTCACATGATCCGCGCCTGGATATTGGCGGTTTCATTTTCGACCAAGGTGAAAATCAGAACGCCTGGCAGTACCCAACCAGTACGGCTGATCCAGGTTCTTCGTACATGCCGTTTATCTCTGACGGTTTCCGTGATGGTGAAGGTGAGTTAACGGCGCTTCGCGCTGATGCCACTTATCAGTTTGAAGGGGATTCATGGTTTGAGTCGGTTAAGTTTGGTGCGCGTTACTCAGAGCGTGAGCAGGTCAACCGTGATTCAGGAATGAACTGGCAGGCTGCGTCTCAGGCATGGAATGGCGGTATGGCCATGTATGACAACTTCGATACTGTGGCACATGAAATCGTAGACATGTCTGACTTCTACCGCGGTGGCGTATTAGGTGGCAACAATACGTCTTTCGTATTCGTAGATTCCAATATGTTACGCAATCCGCACCAGTTCTTTGATTTCTATCAGAATGAACCCGACCTGGCTAATGGTGGATGGAATCCTTATTCTGCCAATGGGCTAGATCGCCGGACACAGGATGGCAAATATACGCCAATTTATCAGCCGGATCAGGTGTCAGATATTACTGAAGAGACCCTCAACCTGTATGTGCGTTTGGACTTCTACAAAGACATTGGCAACGGCATGGATATCGAAGGTAACGTGGGTGTGCGCTACACACGCACTCAATCGTATTCAGATGGGGAGCTAAGTTACGCTGAGGTGTGGGAGGATACTGACGATGTTGAACTGCCATTATACCCGCAAAGCGCAGAGGACCGCGATCACCCGGCTGATTTCCTACCGGAAACGGTTGCTTACCTGAATCAGGCATCGACAGATCGTAAGGTGGATTTAACCGACGATCATTTCCTGCCTTCATTGAACGTGAAGTGGAACTTGAACGACGACATGTTACTGCGCTTTGGTATCAGCAAAGCCGTTACGCGTCCAAATATTCAGGACTTGAGAGCGGCACAAACGGTGTCAGCCGCGTTTACTACCGTGCAGTTTGATCCGCTACCTGAAGATGATCCAAACTTTGGTATTGCCCGTGGTGCAGAAGATATCTTCGTGCGTTCAATTAACGTAAACGGCGGTAACCCTGATCTGAAATCCACAGAAGCCATTAACTGGGATATGTCGTTTGAATGGTACTTCGAAGACGGTGAATATTTCAGTGCGGCTGTCTTTGGTAAGGACCTGAAAAACATCATTACCTGGGGTGTCGATGTACAGGATACCATTACGCTGGATGGTGAATCGGTTAACTATCAGTACGTTGGGCCGGTTAACCAGGCTGATGCAGAAATTCGCGGTTTGGAATTCTCTTATCAGGACTTCTTCGACGAACTACCAGGCATCTGGTCGCATTTAGGTGTGCAGGCTAACTATACGTTTATTGATGCGTCAGCCACACCACCCCCCGCATTTTTGGATGCGGATAATGATGGCGAGCCAGACCCAGGTTCATTTGCCAATAACCTGCGTTTTGGACGAGACGATCTGGTTGGACAGTCACGCCACACGGCTAACCTGATTGGTATTTATCAGGACGAGAAGTTTGAGGTACGTATTGCGTATAACTATCGCTCTGAGTACCTGAATGCTTATCGTGACTGGATCACAGGTGACCCGCTGTTCCAGCAACCTACAAGCTTTGTTGACGTGTCATTCCGCTATGACATAACTGACAACGTACAGCTAAGTTTTAACGGCGCAAACATCTTCGACGAGAAGAGTAGCTCCGAAGCGCAAATTGACCAAAGCGGTCAGCGTTACATGCGCTCAAGCTTCCTGAACGACCGTCGCTTCAAGTTTGGTATCCGCTATACCTACTAATAGAGTGTTAACGGTTTAAACTTAATCCTCATGTGAAAAGTGTGTTCGTGTAAAAAGGCCAGGCAACTGGCCTTTTTTATTTGTCTAATGCTTTAACGACGCCTTTGTCGTTGCCATGGAAAACAGATATACGCCCAATGCGATGCAGGGAATATTAGTCGTGACAGGATTAAATGCTTCAACAAGCAACGAAGGTTGCAACACAGCACTGGCAAGAAGTAAGCCGATTAACGCTATGATATTCAGCATTAACAGCGGTTTCGACTGGTAGTATTTGATGAGCAGTAATCCGAAAATGACTTCACTTACGCCCGCAAATTTAATAAACCAGAATGTAGCGTCAGCAGAGAGCCCAATGCTGGATGATAGCTGCCATTCCAGAGGCGCTATAGTGAACAACTTTGGCACTAGTCCCTGATATATCCACATAAACCCTAATGTGAATCTGGCTATGTTAACGTGACTCATTTTCAAATCCCTGTAACGCAGTGCTACCTCGTTAAATCAACAGTCAACCTAATTTCTTTGAACTCTTCAAAATCTGGCTTAGATAAACCAAATAACTCAGTAAATGGTGACGAATTCCTGATTGCCTCAGTTATCGCTTTCTCCAGGACTTCATTATTCTCATCGGTTAAAACCTCATAGAAAACGACTTCTGCTTTATCGTTTAGTAAAAATGAAATGACAATAGGCTTGGGGTAAACAGGCTCTTCCGGAGTGAGATTTGAAACAAGCTTTGCTTTAACGGCAAGGGCACAGTCTTTTATAGTATTGCACTCAGATAAAGGAGGATGCTTTGCCACACAACCAAATAAAAAAACGATAACGAATAGCCATCTGAGCACGTGAAACTCTTGTAAAGCATGGTATTAGCTATGACTTTAACTTACTTTGATTCTCGGTTCCACAGTAGGTGGCGGCGTGGCCTTACGAAAATACCTTAGCAACTTACTTCACTCAGGTTGGAGACATACGCTACCATGCGCCCAATATTGAATAAGTGAGAATAAGTATGACTGAGCAAATCAGAATTGAAGACGTTGTTCTGGGCGAGGGCAGTGAGGTGAAAAAAGGTGCGTTGATCACTGCGCATTATCGCGGGTTATTGGATGACGGCACTGAGTTTGATTCGTCCTATGAAAAAGGCCGACCGTTTCAAACGGTATTGTCGAAAACCAAGGTCATTCAGGGGTGGTTTCAAGGCTTACAGGGGATGCGGGTTGGCGGAACGCGTAAGTTGTGGGTACCAGCAGAGCTGGGTTATGGCGAAAGGCAGGTGGGCAAGATCCCACCAAACAGTAATCTGTACTTCGAAATTGAATTACTGGAAGCCCTTAATCGCGACGACTAAAAGGCATAGGGTAATGCCTGCGGTTGCCCGGGCTAACCTGCTTAGTCCGGCAAACTGGCTTTGCAGTGCTTCGCAATAAAATCCTCGTGTCCGGGCATTACCTTCAGGCACTTACCTGTAACCGTATGAATTTCTTCCATCCTACGATGTAACTCATCCTCTGCGAGTATATCGGCAATGGGGTGATAGCGCTCGGGCTGAATGCCCTGACCGTGCATGACCGCAAACCAACTGACGTGGTTAAACAGCTCATTGTCGTGGCGGTATAAGCGAGCATTTTGTTTGTAGATTTCGATGCGTTTTTGCAGCGATTCTGGGATATCCATGGTGCGACAGTAATGCCAGAACGGACTGTCGTTTCGGCGCGTAGCCTTGTAGTGCAAAATCAAAAAGTCACGTACCTGCTCGTACTCAAGCCGGGTGCGCTCATTGTAATAATCAATATCGTGCTGATTAAACAGCTTGTCGGGGAAGTTCGTCATTAACCGGGCAATGGCGGTTTGAATTAAGTGTATTGACGTGGATTCCAGTGGCTCTAAAAAGCCAGATGCTAATCCCAGCGACACCACATTCTTGTTCCAGGGCTTTTTGCGGATCCCGGCTTTAAAGCGCAGGTAATTGGGCTCGGAAATCGGTTCGCTATTCAGGTCGGCGTACAGACTTTGTAATGCCGTGTCGTCGTCCATAAACTTGCTACAATACACATGGCCGTTGCCGGTGCGGGACTGCAGCGGAATTCGCCATTGCCAGCCAGCTGATTTTGCCGTAGCACGGGTGAAAGGGGTCAACTCGTCGAGCTTGTTGCTGGCTACCGCAATGGCCCGGTCGCAGGGCAAATAATGGGACCAGTCTTCGTAGCCGCTATTTAAGGTTTGTTCGATGAGCAGGCCTTTAAAGCCCGAGCAGTCGATAAACAAATCCCCTTCAATGTGATGGCCGTTGTCGGTGTCTACACTGGCAATATGGCCGTTTTCCGGATGCTGATTTACCCGAGTGATTTTGCCTTCCGTGCGCACTACGCCATTAGCTTCTGCTAAACCTCGTAAGTGCCTGGCATACAGCATGGCATCGAATTGAAATGCGTAGGCAATGGTGCTCAGCGGCGAACCTTGTAGTTCAACCTGCGCACGCTGAAATTTATTGGCCTGGGCTGCCAGGATTTGCAGGTTAAATTCGTCGATGGGTTTGGCTTGCCCCATTTTTTGCTGGCGCAGCCACATGTGATGAAAGTGAATCCCTTCCATGTCCATGCCGTAAGGACCAAATGGGTGAATATAGGACTCACCGGCTTGCCCCCAGTCTACAAATTCGATCCCCAGCTTAAAAGTACCGTTGGTGAACTTAACGAAGTCGTTTTCGTTAATGCCCAGCAGCCGGTTAAAGTACAGAATGTGCGGAATGGTTGCTTCGCCCACGCCTACTGTGCCAATTTCTTCTGACTCGATAAGCTGAATAGTAATACTGTCGTCATGCAATAGCTTTGACATGGCAGCGGCTGCCATCCATCCGGCAGTACCACCGCCGACAATGACAATCTTTTTAATACGGTGCTCTGACATTATTGTCTTCCCATTGAAAACGTTGGGTTTGGTTGCATGGCGGTGTATTTTTCAATAAACATTGCATGGTCGGGAAGGCGCGCAACAGATTGTTCCATGGCCTGCTTCATGGAGTTCAGACTGCGCTGAATATCCGCCACCGGGATATTAGCCAGAATCGGGTCGAAGGTTTTGGGGAAAATGCCCTGACCGACCATTACCGCTACCCAGCTGGAGCGGGTAAAAAGTTCATGATCGTCTCTGAATACGCGGCCGCCTTGCTGAAATAACGCCATCTTATGGGTTAGTGACTCTGGTATGTCCATGTCCCGCACGTAGCGCCAGAACGGGCTGTCATCGCGGGTGGAGGCTTTGTAGTGCAGAATAATAAAGTCGCGGACCTGTTCGAACTCCCGGGTCATTAAGCGGTTGTATTCATTGCGGATCACAGGGTGTAGTCCGGCATCCGGGTACAGGGAAATAAACCGGCTGATACCCTGCTGTATCAGAAACAGCGAGGTTGATTCCAACGGCTCAAGAAAACCGGCCGACAAGCCAATACCAATGCAGTTTTTCTCCCAGAAGGCTTCCTGACACCCGGTTTTAAACTTAATGGTACGCACTTCTGATATGGGCTTGCTGTCGAGTCCATCGAGCAGAACCTGACGGGCCTGTTCGTGATCCATAAAGCGGTCGCAGTAGATGTGCCCGTTACCGACGCGTTGCTGGGTAGGTATACGCCATTGCCAGCCAGCGGTTTTTGCGGTTGAACGCGTGAAGGGAAGGACTTTACCGGTTTGTTCTGTGGCAACGGTTTGGGCGGTATTGCACGGCAACCAGTGGCTCCAGTCACGGAATTTCACGCCCAGTGTGTCGCCGAGTAATAAAGATCGAAATCCGGAGCAATCGAAAAATAACTCGCCGCCTACGGTGGTGCCATCTTCCAGTTTCAGGCCCGCAATATTGCCGGTGTCTGTGTGTTGCTGCACGCTGGCAATTTTGCCCTCAATGCGTTTTACGCCGCGTTGCTCCGCGTATTTTCGTAAATAGGCGGCATAAGCGGTAGCATCAAAATGGTAGGCGTAGCGCAAATGTGAGAGTACCGAGTTGGGGTTTTGCTCCGGTAGCACAAACTTGTTCTGTTTCGCCGCAACCGCACATATGCTGTAGTCTTCAAGCTCACTGGTATTCCCGGCGGCCAGGGTATGCAGCCAGTACTGATGGAAGTCGACGCCGTTCATATCAACGCCGTGTCCGCCAAATGGATGGAAGTAACTGTCGCCTAATTTCCCCCAGTCGTTAAATTCAATACCCAGTTTAAAAGTGCCATTGGTGGCTCTAATAAATTCACTCTCGCTGATGCCCAGCAATTTATTAAAGTTGATCATGTCGGGGATCGTGGCTTCCCCTACACCAATGGTGCCAATCTGTTCAGACTCCACCAGAGTAATCTTAACGTCGCCAGTGGGCAGCATGCGAGACAGCGCGGCAGCGGTCATCCAACCGGCGGAGCCGCCGCCGACAATGGTTATGTGTTTTATGATGTTTGGCATTGTGTCTTTCATTTTATGCTTCGTGACCTTACTGCGTACTTATTGGTTGCGCTTTTGAGACAGATAAGCCATTAGTTTTTCGAGGTAAATAGCGTGAGGCGGCATTTGGCTCACCACCTGCTGAATCACATTGCCCATGCCGTTTAATTGATTCGCCATCTCGGCGGGCGGCACCTGATCTGCCACTATGTCGTAAGTTTGCGGGCGGCGCTGCATACCGCTGTGCAGCATAAGCCAGTCCTGTTCATTAAAGGGTTCTAAATCGTAGCTTACAAGCATACCCCGGTGATTATATTGAGTGAGCTTGCGGGTAAGTTTCTCACCTTGCACACACTGCGTGGCCTGTTGCCAATAGGTATGAACTGGCAATGAGTCTGGCAGATGTTCGAGCGCAAACAGCGCACCTTGGAATAAATCGGTATGTTCGACATCGGCGATAAAGCGGCGGTTATATTCGGTTGCTTCTGCCGACATCGTGTTGGTTACCGGAATGAGCTCCAGCAAGCGCTGAATATCGCGCATCAGCATCATCATTGGCGCAGGTGTGAGCGGCTCTAACACGTTGGCTGCCTGACCGATAGCTACGCAGTTGCCTGTCCAGGCTTGTTGCCGGTGCCCGGCACTAAACGCCATGGCAATACTTGCCTCTGCCCCGTGCGCGTCGATCGCTTGTGATTTCTGTTCAGGCGTGCACACGGTTAATCGTTGAATACTGTCGCGCAGATAGGTGTCGGCTTGCCAACCAAACTCACGTGCACGAATGTGCCTGTGTGTAGGCAGTGCCTCACTGCGTTGCAGTGTGCTGTGAATCGCTAACAGGGTTCGCGCATTTTCGACCTGGCTTTTGGGGGCTTGGTTATTTTGTTCTAGCGCGGAATACACCCTTGCATCAGGCCCGGTGCAGTCGATGTATAAATCCGCTTCAACCCGCTGCCCGTTGTCCAGTTGTAAGCCGGTAATGCTTATATCGCTGGTGTTACTAGCCGTTGTGGGCTCTGCAATCACCTTTGTAGCCACCTCTGAAATGCTCGCTTTGATCACCGATACCTTGCTGCTGAGTTTGCTTGCATACAGCGCGCTTAATGCGCTGGCATCAAATTGATAGCCGTATTCCGCTCTGGAAAGCGGATGGCGATTGTCTTCAGGCGGGTGGGCAAACTTACCGGTTTGGTCAGCCTGTGCATTGATAAGGTAAGGTGCCAGTTCGGTTTCGCCGTGGCGGGTAACAAAGTGATGTAAACCGACGCCGCGCATGGCGGGAAACGGTAAATGAAAGCCCTGTAACCACGAGCAGGGAGTCATGGCCCAGCGATCAAAATAATTGCCCCAGCAGAATGTACTGTTGGTGTTAAACAACAAGTCAGGCTCAGACACGTTTAGCATCAGATTAAAGGCGTACATGTCTGGCGCGCTGGTGCTGCCATATAAGCAATCGAAGTCTGCATGTTTTGCACTGCTAATCAGGGCCAAATTGATGTCAGGCGGCAACTGCTGCTGTAACGCAAGCGCGGTCATATTGGCTGCAAGGCCATTACCTGCAATGACGATGTGCTTTATGCCGGACATGCTAGTTGCCCTCCGACGTTGTTGATGCCATGGCGGACATAAGCGGGTTACTGTTTGATGCCGCGCCATAGCCGGTGAGGAATTCCCGGTGCAATGGCGTGTTATTTACCGAGCTATGGATGGCCTTGCGCATGCGCTCGCTGGTTTGGATAAATTCAGTCTCAGATGTGTTATTTACACGCGGATCGAATCCAGTTGGTATCAAATTCTGCCCCAGTAATACCGCTATCCAACTGGGTGGCAGGAATACGCCAAACTCGTAACGCTGAATATAGCCGCGACTCAGCCACAGCTCGATTTTGGTTTGCAGGCTGTCGGGCAGGGTAAGGTTCCGGAAATATCGCCACATGTCACTGTCGTTGCGCTTCGTAGCTACATAGTGCAGTAACAGGAAGTCTCTCACTCGTTCGAAGCTAAGTGCCATTCGGCGGTTGTATTCGTCGGCATCCTGTTGCTGAATACGTTGCTGCGGGAACAGCTCAATTAACGTGGTGATCCCTTCCTGAATTAAGTGTATCGACGTGGACTCCAACGGCTCTAAAAAGCCTGAAGACAGGCCAATGGCTACAACGTTTTTTTCCCAGCATACATTGCGTCGACCGGCTTTAAAGTACAATTGATTAGGCTCGGCCAGTGGCTTGCCATCCAGCGTGCTTAACAGCTGACTACAGGCTTCGTCGTCGGAGATATGCTCGCTCCAGTACACAAAGCCATTACCGGTGCGGTGTTGCAGCGGAATTCGCCATTGCCACCCCGCCGCTTTAGCGGTTGCCCGGGTATAAGGCATCAGTGGGTCGGTACTTTCACAGGGGATCGCTACGGCGCGGTTACAGGGTAACCATTCAGACCAATCGTCGTAGCCGGCGTGTAAGGTTTGTTCTATCAATAACCCTCTGAAGCCAGAGCAATCTACAAAGAAGTCGCCTTCAATAACCGCCTGGTTATCCAGTACCAGTGACACCACTTCGCCAGTGTCGTTGTGTTGTTTAACTTCAACGATTTTGCCTTCGGTTCGAATTACCCCCTTGGCCTGAGCATAGCGTCGGAGAAATTTGGCGTACAGTGAGGAGTCAAACTGATACGCGTAGCCGTAGTGTTGTTCTATGTTGGGGGAAGACTGCTCGGGTATGCGGAATTTGTTGTGTCTGGCCGACATCACGCCCGCAGCATATTCATGTAATGGCGTAGTGATGGCACCGCTTTGAAAATGCTTTAACCAGTGTTGGTAAAATTCGACGTTATTGATTGGCAGGCCAAAGTCGCCAAAGGGGTGAATGTAGCTTTCGCCCAGGTTACCCCAGTCACAAAACTCGATACCCAGTTTTATAGTGGCTTCGGTTTCCCGCATAAATGCGGCTTCATCAATACCCAGCGCGGAATTAAAAAAGCGAATGTGGGGCAGAGTCGCCTCGCCGACGCCTACGGTGCCGATACTGTCAGACTCAATGAGCTCGATATCAATAGCCAGCCCTTGCAGCTTATTGGCCAGCGCTGCGGCTGTCATCCAACCGGCAGTACCGCCGCCCACAATTACTACACGCTTAATGTCATTCCGGTTCACGTTGCTGTTTCATTCCTTATGGCGCAATGATGCGAATTGATTCCCATCATTGCGCAAGTTGCAGGCCCTCACAAGTCGTTCGGGCCGACTCTTATTGACGACTACTGACAACTTAGCGTTGCGGCATCAGCCTTACCCGGTACGCTGGCAATATTGGTGACACTCAGGTCGACATTGCCTTCCATGCTTAACGCAAATGGCACAACGATGTCACCTAAGCGAACCCCTTGCGCGGTAAAACAGGCTAAGTCGACCGACATCTCGCTCCATTCTCCCTGAGGTAATTGTTGCAAGTATTCGGTGATATCCAGGTAGGCTCTGCATGAGCCTTCTGGATCCGCGGTGCCTTCACAGTTCATACCCAGCTTAATACTCGCGTTGTCGATGTCGTCTGCTTTTACTTCAAAGCTTAACGCTGCCTTGGCTTGTAAATCAGACAGCATGTCTTCGCGGAAATGGCTCTTGCTGACAATGCGTAGTTCCGCTGGTTGCGTGCCGTCTACGGTTAATTTCACGGCGTCTTCCTGCACCACTTTGTCAACGGTACGGAACGTTAGCGAGCCGAGCGTATGAACGCTGGCACTGACATTGACGTACTGGCCGCCAGAGATCAATGCCATTTCCCAGGGCGCGTGCATGGTACCGTCAAACATCTTACGCACCTGCACGTCATCCATGTCCAGTTCAAAGCTTTCATTCAGGTCGTCAGCAAGCACGTTCTCGTCGCCATAGGCTAATCCAAACCCATAAGGCAGCAGCGGTGCGTAGTCATCGTCTCCGCGGTTAAGCACAGTCTGCGTTGGGCTTTTCGGCCAGGAATACGACAGCTTACCTTTGAAGTCGTGTTGCAATGAACCGTCTTTGTTCGCCAGTAGCACATCGGCAACAGCGAGCCCTTCAGAGCCAGGTAACCAGGCTGCCACAAACGCATCTGAACTGTTCAGTTCGGCATTTACCCACATAGGGCGTCCACTGATGAACACCGAGACCACGGGAATGCCCTGAGACTTAAGCTTTTTCAGTAGTGCTAAATCCGTTTTATTGCCGCGCTGGTATTCCAGGTTTTCACGGTCGCCGTGCCCTTCTGCATAAGGCTCTTCACCAAACACCACAATGGCAACATCCGGCTTTTGCGAGAAGTTACCTTGTTCGCTGAGTGTTACCGTACCGCCTGCAGCTTCAACCTGTGATTTGATGCCATCGAAAATAGACGAACCGCCCGGGAAATCCGCATTGGTGTTATTGGTTCCCTGCCAGGTAATGGTCCAGCCGCCAGACTGCTTACCAATATTATGTGCGCCGTCACCCGCTACCAGAATCGTTTGGGTGGGGTCGAGGGGTAACAGGTTCGCTTTGTTTTTGAGTAGTACCAATGATTCACGTACCGCCTGACGAGCCACTTCGCGGTGGGCGTCTTGTCCAATCAATTCTGTTTTACCGGAAAATTTTCGCTTGGCCGGGCTGGGCTTGTCGAACAGGCCAGCACGTAATTTCACACGCAGAATGCGGCTCACTGCATCATCAATACGTGATAAAGGAATCGTGCCGTCCTTAACCTGAGCGATGGTGTTTTCGTACAAGGGTTTCCATGCTTGAGTGGGCACCATGTATACATCCAGCCCTGCATTCACTGCCTGTGGACAGTTGTCGTTCGTACAACCCGCAATCTGCCCATGGCCATTCCAGTCACCTACCACAAATCCATCAAAGCCCATACGGTCTTTCAATACATCTGTAAGCAGGTACTTACTACCGTGTATTTTCTTTCCATGCCAGCTGTTAAACGATGCCATCACGGTTTGCGCGCCTACAGTTAAGCCTTCTACATAACCTTGCGCGTGAATATCGAAGAGTGCCTGTTCGGATGCAACGTTGTTACCCTGATCATCGCCACCTTCGGTACCGCCATCGCCTAAGAAGTGCTTAACGGTGCTGATTACCCGGTTGTCACTCAGAAAGTCTTTATTTGCATGGCCCTGCAAGCCGTTAATGATGGCCTTGGCGTATTCGCCTACAATGACAGGATCTTCTGAGTAACCTTCATAGGTACGCCCCCAGCGGTCGTCCCGCACTGTGGCAACGGTGGGCGCAAACACCCAGTCGATACCGGTTACCATGACTTCCGTTGCAGTAACGTTGGCGATTTTCTCAATTAATTCAGGATTGTTTGCTGCGCCCAGGCCAATGTTGTGCGGAAACAGTGTCGCGCCGATTACATTGTTATGGCCGTGTACTGCGTCGGTCCCCCACATGGTTGGGATGCTTGAACCATCAAGCGAGTCATCAACTGACGCCTGGTACATGTCTTCTGCTAGCTGAATCCAGTCGGCCGGCGTGGCATGTTTATTATTATTCGGGAAGGCACCGCCGCCGTTAAGGTATGAACCAAATCCATATTTGCGCATGTCTTCAACAGTGATGTCGCGTATTTCAGGCTGAATCATTTGCGCGACTTTTTGTTCCAGCGTCATAGACTCAAGCAGTTCTGCGATTCGGGCTTCTATTGCCGGGTCCTGTTTTACGACTATATCCAGTTTGGGCCAGATGTCTGCGGTTTGACTGTTGCTATCGGGTTGACTGCTTTCACCAGGTGTAGTGGGGTCGACAGCGTTGCTCTGTTCCTGATCTTTGGCGCACCCAGCCAGCAATAAAGTGGTTACGCTTGCTATTACTATTGATTTGATTTCCATTAGCAGTATTCCATGATTATTTTTGTATAACGTGCTCGTTGACTTTCAAGTCATCAAAAACAATGGGTAAGTAGCAGCTAATTCGCCGGAGAGATGAAAGAAGCACTTCAAAGGTATACCCGCACATTCCAACCATGGAGTGGCGGCAAGCACCTTATGAAGTGCACAATTGAGACAGCATTGTCCCGAACTTTCACGCTCCAACTTGTACTTTTTTTTATTAGACTTGCTCGACGGCTATCAGACGCTTTACCTGAAGCCGGTTTTTTCAAATTGAAAGCGCTTACAATATTATGTGTGTAATTTAAAATTACAACTAAATATTCCGTGCAATTGCTGAAATATCAGGCATTAAGCGGTGGGTTTACGTGCATGATATCGGTATGTTTAACCGCATGGTAACCATTAACCTATTGAATTTAATTGCTAAATTCAAATTCTTCGTGTGACTTGGATGAGTTTCCCGGTATTAACTTTTTTGAAAACTTTTTTTTACAATCTGCCGGTGAATAGTGATGAATAAGATGGATGCGGCATTGGGGAACATCACTGCTACAACTTTTGGTTAATTGCGCCGCGATACGCATCGATAGCCGGGACTAAACTGCAAATAAGTGTTGCGCCCAGAATGATCCCAATCACAGCCAGATTGTGAAGGTTAAACACATTGGCCGATATAAACATGCCGTACTCGCTGGCTAACCAGTCTGCCGTCAAGGTGAATACCGCGAACACCAGCAATAAGGCCGTCGCGCTGGCGGCCGCCGAAAGCAATAAGGCCTCGGTTAATATAAGGCGAAAAATCGTACCTCCACTAGCGCCAATGATGCGCAGCACTGCAATTTCTTTTTCCCGCTGTTGCATGGAAGCGAGTAACATGGTGGACAGCCCGAATAGTGAAGACAACATGATCAGCAGGCTGATAAACCGCAGTAGGTTTTCAATACTTGACATCATCTGCCACATTTCAGTCAGTGCAACGCCCGGCAGAATGGCCATGAGGCGGTCGTCCGGGTAATTGTTTAACTCGCGCTGTAAGGTAAACGTCGCAAATTTGCTGGTGAGCCCCAGCATGATGGCGGACACACTGTCTACTTTCAGAAGCTGAGCGTCGGCTTCTTCCGGGTGTTCCAAAAGCGCGTGTAACTGCGCGGGTGGCAGGTGCATCGCTTCAATACCAGCCAGTGATACGTGCACGGTTTTGTCTACCGGCGTGCCGGTTGGCGCAAGAATTCCGGTAATGGTAAAGGGCGATTCGTCGTGATTGTGAAAACTTACCGCGCCCATCCCATGCGCAATAACAATGTTATCACCGATCTTGTAGTTCAGGGTTTTGGCAACATCTGCCCCAATGACGGTGCCGAAAGTATCAGAAAACGGATTGCCTTTGGCGAAGGTCAGCGGTTGTTTATTGCCGTATTTGTAGTGCTCAAAATAGGCCTGAGTGGTGCCTAGTACACGGTAACCTTTGTGGGAGTCGCCCAAAGAAATCGGAATAGCCCAGCTTACCTGCGGGTGGTTTTGCAGCATGGTATAGCTTGCATAATCAATACTGTTGGTTGGCGACCCCATTCGGAATACGCTGTACAGCAGCAGATTGAGCTGGCCACTGGGTGCACCTACTATCAGGTCAACGTCGGATACGGTGCGGTTGAAGCTGGCCTGGGCCTGTAATCGAACATGCTCCACGCTGAGTAACACACTGACGCTGATCAGCAGGGACAAAAACGTCAACGTTAGCGATTTGCCTCGGCTTTTCAGGCTGCTGATGGCAAACGACATTAACATGAGCTGGTCTCCATGGAATTAAACAAATCCTCAACGGAAACACGGGTCGTCAGGTAATCACTCAACGCCGCATCATGACTAACAAAAATAAGTGTGGTGTTGTGTGCTTCACATAATTCAATAAGCAGGGTCATGAAGGCGTCTCTGGCATCGGCGTCCAGGGCGGAGGTTGGTTCATCCACCAGTAAAATTTCCGGTTCGTTCACCAACGCTCGTGCAATAGCAACGCGCTGCTGTTGACCCACACTCAACTGCTTAGCTTTTTTATTCAGCACATCCAGCGGGAGCTGTAAGGCGTTTAGCAGTGATGGTAACCGTGCGTTGTCGAGGCTTTTATTGCCAGCAAAGTGCGCAGCTAACTGAATATTCTGTGCAACAGATAAATGCGATACCAAATTGAACTGCTGAAACACCACTCCAATATGACGGGCCCGAAAGCGATCGCGTTTGGACTCTGAAAGTGCGGAAAACGGCTGGTCGAGTACTGTAATACTGCCCTGTTCTGGGGTGAGAATACCCGATAGCAGATTTAACAGCGTGGTTTTACCCGAGCCAGACTTACCATGTAAAAAAATACGCTCGCCTTGTTTTACCTGCCAGTCGTTGACCAGAATCTGAATGGCACTGTTGGGGTATGTAAAAGACACCGACTGCATGTGTATTGCAGTTGGTGGATTGTTGTTGGTAGGTGTTGTTTTGTTCACTGCTCAGTTCTGGTTAGGTGGTTATAGTCACGAAACTGGATAGATCAAACTTCAGTGTAGAGGTTTATATAATGCGTTACAAAGCTTTCCAACAGTATGAATTCGACAATTGGTCGGTTGTACGAATTGACGTTTAGCTATGCAGCTGTTGATTTCATCGTTTGCGTTAAGGGTGTCTGACAAAGATTGATGTACTATTAATGTAATTTTTGTCAATTCTCAAAATCGTCATGACCTACTTCTTTAAGCAAAACCTCGCAAACCGAGCTACCGTATTTTTGTTCTCATGCGCTGTAGCCAGTCTTATGGCATGTTCAGCTACACCCGTCCAGCAAGCCTCTGGAGCCAAAATTGAAGAAGTCACGTCATTCAATCAGATTGCGCCGGTTGTGCAAATACTCAATCAGCAATACAAACCCGAAAATGTGTTGATAGTGTCTGATATCGACAATACGTTGCTCACCAATAACGGTGGACTGGGCGGGGATGTCTGGTACCAGTGGCAGCGCGGCAAACTGGCAGTAAAACCGTCGCCAGAACAAACCGTAAGTTGTTTGTTTGAGGATGTCATAGGCATGCTGTATGAACTGAGCCCAATGGCGCTGACCGAGCCGCAGGTACCAGGTTTAATTGAGCAGTGGCAGTTGCAGGGGAACCCCATGATGCTGCTCACCTCTCGCTCACCGAATTACCGGTCACCAACAGAGCGGGAGCTACTCAATAAAGGTATTGATGTGAGCATGTCAGCGCTAGCTCCTGTCGGAGAACCCAATCCTGTCTACAGGGAAAAGCTGGATCGGGATATGAGTTACAGTCGAGGGATAATGATGACGACGGGCATGCACAAAGGTGACATGTTGGAATGGATTTTAAGTAAAACGGGTCGTGAATTTGAGGCCATCGTGTTTATAGATGACTCTAAACATAACATCGATGATATGTATGAGCGCTGGCAAAACAAACCGGTAGAAATGGTCATTTTTCATTACTCACAGGTTGAGTCGAAGCGTATTGCACAATATGGACAAGTTTTGAGTAGCGAGCAGGCCAGCGAGCTGGCAGATGCGTATAATTCGCTAACTCATGCCTTGGAAAGGATATTCCCGGAACGTTACGCTACCGGGCAATGTCTGAGCACTCAGTGAAACCAGAGTGTAATCAGTTAACGAAGGGAATGCGGTTAGTCATCGATGTCATGATATTAAACACGGATCTTCAAACTAATCAGCAATGCGCCTACCATCAGGCCTACGATAATATGAAGGGAAATCGGCAAGCTGAATAATTCGGCGCCAAAGCCAACCAGTGCTGGCCCAGCCAGCACGCCTGCATAGCCCAGGGTCGATACCGCTGTAACAGCCATCGACTCTGGCATAACGTCCTGCTTGCCGGTGGCTGAAAACATAATGGGAACGATATTAGCGCAGCCAAAGCCTACCAACGCATAACCTAACATGGCGAGTTGCATACTGCCTGTGTGTAAGGTTATCAAAAAGCCCGCTATGGCGGTGATCGCCCCAACATTAATGACTTTGCGAGGCCCCAAAGAAGAGACTATTTTATCACCTGTAAGGCGTCCCACTGTCATGGCTACAGAAAAGCTGGCAACACCCAAACCTGCTTTAGACGTTTCAACATCTAAAAATTCGGTCAGATAGATACCGCTCCAATCCAGCACTGTGCCTTCCGACAGGAACAATATTCCGCACACCAAACCAATGAGTACAACAATACTTCGTGGCATGATCATTATCGGACCTGAAGAATCCTGCGCATTATTCAGCAGACCACCACGACTATATACAAGCAATGCAAGTACTAAGGCTGCAGTAACAACACAAGCGATAAATACCGGCACATCAAATGAAAGCTGTGATGTCATTACCAAGGCACCAACCATTCCTCCAAGACTGTAAAAACCATGAAACCCAGACATCAGCGGCTTCTCAGAGGCCTTTTCAACGACTACAGCCTGTAGATTCATGGCGCAATCTGTCAGGCCTATACTCATTCCGAACAAAAATAAAATAACAATCAGGCTGGCTATGTTGCTGACTAATGGAATGAGCAAAAATAACGTCGCGAAGCAGGCGACTGATACAATAAGAATGCGCTTACATCCATAACGGGCTGCACATATGCCTGCCAGTGGCATGCCTGCTAAAGCACCGGCACCAAGACAAAGAAGTAAACCACCAATTACCCCATCACTGATTTGAACATTGTACTTAACATAGGGAATGATGGACGCCCATGCCGCCGTAATCATGCCGGCACTTAGAAACATGATGCGTGTCGCAGTGCGAGTTTTGGAAGTGTTGTTTGTAGCCATGGTGTCCATTGGGCAGTAATGATAATTATGGTCGTGATCTTAATGGTAAACGATATCATAGCGCTAATTTATGGCTAAATAAACACAACTGAATAAAAATAAAAACAAATGAACATTTTGTGTGGCTTGTGTAGTATTAGTTTTAATGTGCCAGAAAATGAATAGGTAGCAGCGTGGAGAAGTACTCGCCCGAAGAACGGCATCAACATATTATAGAGCAGTTGCGACAGCAAAATAAGGTGATGGCGTCGGACTTAGCGGAACGTTTAGGCACAACGGAAGCCACCATTCGTCGCGACCTTCGACATCTGGCTGAGCTGGGCTTTTGCAAGCGGATTCATGGCGGCGCAATGAGCTTCGCGCCCCCATCAGGGACTCAACAAGAAAGATTACAGCGTAATAGTGATGAAAAGCAGCGGTTAGCCAGTAAAGCTCTGTCGCTAATTAAGGAAAACCAATTGATCTTTCTGGATGCATCCAGCACAAATCTCATACTGGCAGGCATGCTTCCAGCCGATAAGCAGCTCACTGTGGTGACAAACAGTCCGCTGATTGCGCTGTGTTTATTAGAGCAAAAAACCATTAATACGATTCAAATTGGTGGTGAACTTGACCCTCTAGTGGGGGGAGCCGTCGATAATGTCGCTGTACAATCCCTTCGACGGTTTCACTTTGATTTGTGCTTTTTGGGAGTATGCGCCTGGTCTTCAAGCGACGGCTTTATTGCCAACAACTTTCAGGATGCAGAATTCAAGCAAGTAGCAGCGTCGCGCTCCAGTGAAACCGTTGTACTGGCTACACAAGAAAAAATAGAAGTGGCAGGTCGATACCCGTTTTTACCCTCTGCTCAACTGGGATATCTGGTGTGCAGTAATTACAATGCTTCGCTGAAAGATGTGTT
Organism: Aestuariibacter sp.; assembly: GCA_017794925.1. Lineage (GTDB taxonomy): Bacteria > Pseudomonadota > Gammaproteobacteria > Enterobacterales > Alteromonadaceae > Alteromonas. The sequence continues at coordinate 1,296,538 of CP051238.1, forward strand.
TGAGAATTTGCCCTGTCAGGTTATCTCTGCGCTCTAAATAATACTATCCTGGTTAAAAATGCTGTTAATTTGTGAAAATAGTTATCAGGTTGTAAAAGTAATCACGATAGTGTATTTTTGACTTTTGTGCTACCGGTGGCATTATCGTTTTTTTTACAAAAAAGACCGGTTAACGCTATTTTTTGGGTAAAGGGGTTCAATATGGCTACGCCTGTAAGGTTTTTTTGTTTGCTGGTTTGGTTTCAGTTTTCCCTTTCGCCGGCCCTTGCTGGTGGACCACAAAAAGCGTTTGATGGCGCGTTAGGGTTTGGTCAGTTCACACAGGGCGGTCGTGGTGGTGAAGTGATTGTTGTGACCTCGCTGTCAGACAACCCTGAACATCCGGAACCCGGCACGTTGCGCTATGCGGTAAAACAAAAAGGTGCGCGTATCGTTGAATTTGCGGTTTCAGGGGTTATTCACCTTGAAGACGTACTTGAAATTACACGTGACAATATCACTATCAACGGTCATACATCGCCGTACGGCATCGTCATTTCCGGAGCGCAAACATCCATTAAAGCTGACCAGGTTATTATACGCTATTTACGTTTTCGTCCTGGTGCTGACCAAGGTGAAGGTGACGCGCTAAACGCGCGGGGTCGGAAGCATATCATCATTGATCACTGCTCATTGAGTTGGGCTAATGACGAGGTTGCTTCATTTTATAATAATCAGTGGTTCACACTGCAATATTCCATTATTTCTGAAAGTTTGAAAGAGGCAGGACATCACAAAGGGAGTCATGGTTATGGCGGTATCTGGGGAGGTGCAAAAGCCAGTTTCTTGAGAAATGTAATTGCCCATCACGACAGCAGGAACCCACGAATAAATGGTTATCGGCTGAAGCCACCCTATGCCCAGTCAGAAACATTGGTAGATATACGCAACAACGTGTTTTTTAACTGGGGTGATAACAGCGGTTATGGTGCAGAAGGTGGGAAGTTTAATCTTATTAATAACTTCTATAAACCGGGGCCGGCTTCAGAAGCTAAACACTTTTTCCAATTTTGGGCGAAGCCTGAACTGCCTGGTACTAAAGCTTATATAGCGGGTAATGTCATGGATGGCAGACCAGAGGTGGAAGGCGACAACCGATTGGGATTGTCGGTGAAGAATCAAAAGAAAATGTCTGCTCAGGCCGTCGACGCCGTTTACTCCTCAACACTTGTTGATCAGCCTTTTGATTTGCCTGATGCAGCAACGCTGTCGGCACAGGAGGCTTATGAACTCCTGATTGGTGAAGCCGATGTAGGGGCAAGCTTAAACGGCCATGGCGAGTATCAGGATTCGGTAGATCTACGATTGATTCGTGAAGTCAGGCAAGGACAGCCTACTTTTGGGAATGGATTGATCAACACAGAACAAACGGTTTTAGGCGAGGGGGACTGGGCTGCATACAACCTGGAGTTCAGTGCCGCAAAACAAAAGTAACTCAACTTTTACGCTGCGTCTTACCGGCCGTATAGCCTGACAAAGCGTAGACTTACTTTCTCCACCGTTTTCCCGCTTTTACCCTGTTTTCCCCCAGTGTTACGTTTTCTTTCCTAATTAGTGTTGTTTTTGTTAATAAGATGTTGATTTATTGTTCTTATGGCGATATATTGCCACCGGTGGCACTGGTTTGGTGTGTTATGCCTGTTGTACCTGCTATCAGAAAAAATTATATCGCCACTCATCAACACCAGCCCTGAGGCTCGTGTCTGGAGAAAGGATCATGAGAACATTTAAGTTAAACGCGGTAATGGCCTGTCTGGCATTCAGTTTGCCCGTTTACGCACAGCAAGCTTCGACGCCAGCGGAACAAGAAAAAGCCAATGTCACTGCGCAACAACCGGCGCAAACCGATACTGAAGCTCAACAAGCAGAACAGAACAACGAGCAACAGGATCTGGAAATTATTCAGGTCAAAGGGGTAAAAACAGCGGATTTAAAAGCCCGTGACCTGGAGCGTATGAAGGATGGATTCAGCTCGGTGATTTCTACCGATGAATTGGGTAACTTCGTAGACCAGAACGTGGCGGAGTCCTTGCGTCGACTGCCCGGCGTAACATTACAACGAAGCGAAGGTGAAGGTAAGTTTGTCGCCGTGCGCGGGTTAGGCCCAAGCTTCGTTACCGTAAACATGAACGGTGCCGAAATGGCCGGTGCGGGTGAAGACCGTGCGGTCAGCCTGGATGCATTACCAGCAGATTTGTTGGGCACCATTGAAGTACTGAAGTCGTTAACACCCGATCAAAACCTCAATTCAATTGGTGGTACGGTTAATGTTAAAGCCATTTCGGCCTTTGACCGTGGCAAGGAAACGCTCAACCTGAAAATTCAGGATGCGTACAATGAGTTACGCGAGTCTCATTCTCCTCGTTTCAGCCTGAACGGTACTGAACTCCTGATGGGTGACAAAATTGGTATAGGCTACGCGTTCTCTTATGAAGATCGCGAAACGTTGATCGACGAAACCCGCCACCATAGTTCTAATGAAATGAAATTCTATCGGGCGGATTTTCCACTAACCGACGAAGACATTGCGGCGGATAACCTTGGTCCGGAAATTCTGGGGCCAGCGCAGTTAGAAATGCGCCGTGAAATTGCCGACCGTACCCGTACCGCAGGTGCATTGAACGTAGAATACAAGCCTTCAGATGATGCCTATTACTATGTAAAAGGTACCTATACGAAATACGAAGATGGTGACTTCGCGCTGCGTGAGTTTTACGATTTTCAGGATGCCGGTTCATTTGGCAACGACGAAATCATTTACGTAAACGATCAGACAAAGGAATTTATCCTTTCTGACATCGATGTATTCCATCAGCACTTTATTCAGGAAAGTACCAACGAAACCACCACGTTCAGCGTAGGTGGAAGAAATACGTTCGATAAAACCTGGATCCTGGATTACGAATACGCACGCTCAAAGTCCGAGGAAGACTCTCGAGGCGACCGCCGTGTGCAATTCCGCGAGCGGGATTTGATTGTTTATGGTCAGGGCCTGCGCAATACCATTAATGCGCGAGTAATGAGCCCTGAAGAAGCGGCAGCCTTCGCAGGACTGGACTACACCGACGACATGTTTGGTAGCTCAGGCCGTGGTGATGCCAGCGATCTAAGTAACTTCGCCTTTGACAACCTGTTCCTTGAAGGCGGCGTACGCACTGATGATTTGGAAAGCTTCCAGTTTAATTTGCGCAAAGACGTGTACAGCGATTACATCAACTATGTCAAAGTAGGTGGCTTGTTCACCCAGCGATTCCACGAGCGCGACAAAAACCGGTGGAGCTTTGACCCATCTGCAGACGATTGTAATGACGATCAAGCGTGTATCGATGTGGTGAATTCCAGCCTGGCTGATTACCCCAGTGCCATTCCGGCCAACAGCGACTTCCAGTATCCGTTTGAGAGTGCTGCCACGGTAGATGCCATGGTAGATGTCACTCGTCAAACAGTGGAGAGCGCAACCAATGGTGAAGAGTCGATTGAAAGTACTAAAGGCGACTACACCATAAATGAAGACACCAAAGCGCTGTACGCCATGACCGAAATTCCATTGGGAATGGACGCTACATTGATTACCGGTGTGCGCTGGGTGGAAACCGAGTTTGCATCGACAGGCTTTATGTCGCTGGAAAACGATGACTTTGAGTTTAACGGTGCAGGCAATGGTCGTCTGGATATCGCGATTCCGCTGCCAGAAGCATCCATTAAGTACAGTGAATTCTTCCCCAGTGCCCATATTCGCTATGAGCCTACTGAAAACATTCTGGTCCGTGGTGCAGTGTGGACCAGTTTCACTCGCCCATCGTTCAAGCAGGCACGTGGCTATGCGACTTTCGACAGTGACATCGAGCTTTGCCCGCCAGGCAGTGACAATTGCGATGATTCGCAAGGTGGTGCGAGCATTCGTCAGTTACAGGATTACATTCTTGCATCAGACAATGCGCTGGATGTGGGTAACCCCAACCTGACGGCCATGACGTCGATTAACTACGATGCGTCATTGAGCTGGTACGCCAGTGAAAACCTGTTTATGGAAATCGGCCTGTTCTACAAAGACATTGAGAACTTCATTGTTGATGTAAACGGTATTTCTATGTCGTTGGCTGACCTGCCAGTGCGGCTGCCGGTGAACCAGGTGACTGAATTCGTTATTCCACAGGACCTGGTCATGGACGAAATCAACATCACACTCAACGGCGACAAAGCCAAGGTGTACGGTGTTGAATTGAGCTACAACCAGTACTTTGAAAACGGTTTCTTTATTCAGTCGAATGCCACATTCCTGGACAGTGATGCACGGTTAGACGGTACGGTACGCCAAGGCTCTGTGCCACTGCCTGATCAGGCTGACCAAACCTTTAACCTGACGCTGGGGTGGGAAAACGAAGTGTTCTCAGCGCGTCTGATTACCAATTACCGTTCCGACATTCTGGAACAAATTGGTTCGTGTCCAATATCTGCTGATTTGGCTGACGCTAAAGCATGTAAAGTCTGGGGTGACCAGTATCAGGCGGGTTATACCAGCGTAGACATGAAGCTGAAATACGACGTAAGTGAAAACGTGCAGTTGTATTTCGATGCACTCAACCTGACGTCTGCCGAAGATTTACGCTACTTCGAGGGTAACGAGTACAGCGGTGGCAACATCCTTTATCAGAAGGAAGTGTACGGCCAGACCTATCAGCTGGGTGCCACGATCAAGTTCTATTAATGCAGGGATTGAGGCATTGCCTCAGAACAATTAATCGAATCGGGAACGTGGCACAGAAAATCGGGTAACTGAGGTTGCCCGCTAGCTGCACTCCCGCTCTATCATCCTTGGGAGGGTGAATATGAAAAAGCTCAATCGCATAGCCGCCATTATGAGCGGCGCCGTGCTGGTGACCGGCTGCGGATTTGAACAAACCATAAATGTAAAAGAAGAGCCCGCGCCTGCACTGACCGGTCAGTTTGTCGATGCGCCGGTAGGTGGCATTAGCTACAGCTCAGAGTCTTTCCCCGAAGGTACAACCAATGACAACGGGGAATTTTCCTATTTCCGTGGAGACCAAATCACGTTTCATATTGGTGATTTCGCGTTTCCCAGTGCACCGGCTTCAAGCTTGTTAACGCCGCTAGCGCTGTTTAAAACCGATAACCCATTCAACCCTGCGGTAGTGAATACGCTGCGTTTATTGCAGGCGCTGGACACCGATGCTGATCCGAGCAACGGTATTAGTATCTCTGCCAATGCAGCGGCGGCCGCACAAATGACCCTGGCCGACGGTGAAACGATAGAAACCTTCTTTGCCCAGGACCCGGACGACTTCGCGGCTGATGTTGAGCCCTGGCTGGCAACGGCAGGCGGTAGTGCAAACCTGGTGGGTTACGACGAAGCGGTTGAACACTTCGTCGATTATCTTGAAAGCGAATACGGCACCCTGCTTACCAATGCAATCAATGTAGAGTTGATCACAGGTACACTGTACAACACCTTTATTCGCGGCAGCAGCGCCGTAAAAAACAGCATTAATTTCCTGCCTGATGATGCCACTGGCATGACGGGTACGTTCACCATGGTGGAAGGCGAGACAACGGTAACCGGTACTTACGGCTACGCGTTTGGTCGTCGCGCCTTGGTGCTGACCACAGAAACCAGTACCCATTATTTGGTATCGCGCTCGTTTAACACCGTGAATCAGGTGTACAGCCTCTGCTGGTTCGACAATCCTACACAAGCGGCAACCAGTTTGGTTCGTATGTGTGATGCCGATGAAGATCCAAAAGACAACCTGCTGGTACTGACCGAAGAGCAGGCCGACCTGGAACTGATTGCGCTTGAAGAAGCGGCATCAGCCATTGAGCCTGCGCTGGCAGAGAGTTTCGATACCGATATCACCACCTTCTTTTCATCGGGCTACAAACGCCTGACAGAAGATGAAAATGCAGGTGCGATGTATTTCAAAACCGGTGGAAGCCCGCTCATTGACCCGGATCTTGGGCAATTAACCCTGGCAGGTGCGCGTTTTACCATTGGTAACGCCGCTGCCAGTCCGAGTACTGAAACAGCTGATTCAGATACAGTGGGCACCGGTATCTTCAATATTAGTCAGGGCTTTACCATTAGCTTTGACGTTGTTGATCACAATGGCTCAGGTAGCATGAATATCTACGTAGATAACAACACTACCAGCCAAAGCAAATCGATTCACGGTGGCGCCAGTAAGTTTATTGGCATGAGCATCAGTGAAGAGAATTTCCCGATTGGTCAGCGCTTTACCTATACCTATGTACCGGGTACCGACGTTACAGGTCTGCCAGTAGACGATCCGGACGCGCGTATTCTAAACCCTGATGTAACCAACTCGTTCTTCCAGCTTCGTACCGACAGCTCAGGCAGCATTACCATCGACAACCTGACTATTGAAACGGTTGCTGATGCGGTAGATGTGCCACAAGAACCGGAAGAACCGGAGGAACCGGAAGAGCCGGAAACACCTGAACAACCCGTAATTCCGCAGGTTGACCTGCCACTGGTTTACGACTTTGTGGGTGTGACTGAAGACATTTTCTCAGACGCTTTTGCCAGCCTGGTAAACAGTGCCGGTGAAACGCTGCCCATGTACACGCGTACCGGTGGTTCAGTCACCGTTGTCAGTGAAGGTCTGCAAATTGATTCTGGCCGCTTTACCATAGGTAACTCAACGCCAGACGTAGATACGTCTGGCGATGATGTCACTAACTCGGGTGTGCTGGATCTAAGTCGCCCTTATAAAGTTGTCATGGACATTGTGTCGGTAAGCGACCCGGATGGAGACAACAACTTCCAGATTTATGTGGATAACAACACCAGTAGCAGCAGTAAATCGATACTTGGTAGCTCATCGAAATTCTACAGCGAACTGATCAACACCCTTACGCCAGGCACTACGCTGGAAGTGGAAGGCCCTATTGCCTCGGAAAACTCCTTTCTGCAACTTCGCACAGAAAGCGGCGGTACCGTGGTCATCAACAATCTGCGCGTTGAATATCTTGACGATACCAGTGTGTTCTCGTGTGACGATCAGCCCGAGCTGTATTTCTGCGATGATTTTGCCAGCGGTACCACCGACAACTGGGAATTACTAGCGCAACCAGACAACGCAGAAGGTGCGGTAGGTAGCTTCGACGTCTTTAACGACAACGGCAACAAAATGCTGCGTTATACCGCAGGCAGTGCCGGCGGCGAAATCCTGCAGTTAACCGAGGCTGCCATGGCGCAAATTCCGGATACCGCAGATTATTTTGTAGAAGCACGTATTCGACCTCGTCAAAACAGTACTACTGCCAATAAGCAGCTTTACTTCACTGCCCGCTACGACAGCGAAGGTAACTGGTATGGCGGTGGTATGAACCTGCAAAACTCGTCCAGCAACACGCGAATTGAGATTGCCATTAGTACTGAGGGTTCGATTAACCGCCCAGTGCAGGCAAAAACACCGTTGTTACTCGGTGAGAAAGACGGTACTGACGGCGTGTGGTATCGCGTGCGCTTCGACCTGGTTGGCGAAACGTTAACAGCGTATCTGGATGGCGAAGAAATGGGCTCGGTAACGGACAGCACGTTTACCGCTAAGGGCCTGATCGGTATGTTCACTAACAACCGTTCGTTTGAAATGGACGACTTCAAAGTAGGTGACCCAACGGTTAAACCCGTGCAGTTAACGCTGGACTACAAAGACACCACCTGGGATACCACCACGACCAGTGACCCGCTGTACGTGTATGTCACTGCCGTTAAAAACGATGGTGTCACCGACGATACGTTTACCGTGACATCGTCTAAAGACAGTGTGGTAACGGCGACTGTTGATGGTCCGAATGTGACACTGACGCCGGTGGGTGCAGGTAGTGCCACTATCACCTTTACTTCAGGCTCAGACGCTACGCTAACCCGCAGCATCGAGGTCATGGTAACCGAAGGTTTCGTCATGCCGTCGAGTGAGTATGGCGACCTTACCGGTAAGGTATCCCCCGCCCTGGCATCAACCAGCGCGTACATTGATGGCAAGCTGATGCTGACCTTCGACAGCGCACCTACGCTGGGCGAAGTAGGCGAAGTGCGCATCTACAATGCGGCTGATGATACGGTTGCAGATGTGATTTCCCTCGGTGGTGAAATTAATGCACTGGGCTACAGCGGCCAGGATCGCCTGCGTCGGGTGAACTACCGCGCGTTTAATGTTGAAGGTAATACCTTAACGATTGTGCCTCACAACAATGCGCTAGCTTATGACCAAACCTACTACGTCGCTATTGGTGACGGTGTGGTTACCAATACACAGCTGAACGGCGTGGACTTTACCGGTATGGGTAAAAACGCAGGCTGGGAATTCTCGACCAAAGAGATTGGTCCGTCAGGCAATGACGTCACGGTCGACGACGACGGTCAGGCTGATTTCCGCACTGTACAAGGGGCACTGAACTACGTAATGGAAAATGTGGCAAAAGATACTGCCGCGACCATTACCGTGAAGTCAGGTATGTATAACGAATTGCTGTATGTTCGCAATAAAAACAACCTGACTATTCAGGGTGAAGACCGCGATGATACCGTTATTTACTACGACAACTACGAATCGTACAACGGCGGTACAGGTGGCAGCGAACCGCTGGGTACAGGCACTCCGAACGGTGGTCGCAGCGTGTTCCTGGTAGAAAGTGCTGATATGCTGGTACTGAATAACTTCACACTGAAAAACAGTCATACGCGTAACAGTGTGGATTCAAACCAAGCGGAAACGATCTACTTCAACAGTAGTCACCGCTTAGTAGCCAACAACATGAACTTCATGAGTGAGCAGGATACCCTGCTGCTGAAGGGCTACAGCTGGTTCTACAACACGCTGGTAGCGGGTAACGTCGATTTCATCTGGGGTTATGCAAATGCAGCCTTGTTTGAAGACAGTGAAATCCGCACTATCGGTGATTCCAAGTACGGTGCAGATGCGACATCGCCAGGCGGCTATGTATTGCAGGCACGTGTACAGAACGAATCTGACAAAGGCTTTGTATTCCTGAACAGCGACTTTACCCATGGCCCTGGTCCATTGGGTACGACAGTAGAAGCGGGTTCAACTTATATTGCCCGCAGTGGTGGCAACAGCAACTACTTCGACAATATCACGTTGATCAACAATACCTTTGGTGAGCATATTGCGACGGTAGGCTGGGCCTACGATGGCATCAATGGTCAGCCTCAGCCTACCCCGGATCCGGCTACGGCCACAGCTGGCTGGCGTGAATACGGTAGTACAGACGCTCAGGGCAACGCGCTGGATCTGAGTGCTCGCGTAGGTGGCTACACGCTAACCGAGAGTGAAGCCGCGGATTACAGCTCACGGGCAAGTGTATTCGCAGGCTACAACGGCGGTGCAGGTTGGGATCCTCAACCGCTGGATGCCCCGGTGATTGTTGAAACCGAAACCGACAAAGGCTTTGCAGGCTACAACTTCGATATTACCGGCGGTGCGGGTGGTATGGTTGTAACTGTGGATACGGGCGCGAAATTAACAGCTGCGCTTGAGCAAGCGAAAGATGCTAATTCACCGATTATTATCTATGTCGACGGTGTGATCACTGATGCTAATAACGATGGCAGCGGTCGTTCCATTGAAATTAAAGACATGGACAATGTGTCTATCATTGGTGTGGCTGACCGAGGTGAGTTCGACGGTATCGGTATCTCGATTCGCCGTGCAAACAACATCATTGTGCAGAACCTGAAAATCCATCACGTGTTAACCGGTGGCAAAGACGCTATTTCTATTGAAGGCGATGACGATGGCTCAACCACCAGCAATATCTGGATTGATCACAACGAGTTGTACAGCACGCTGGACGTAGACAAAGACTACTATGATGGCTTGATTGACTCTAAATCGGGTGCCAAAAACATTACGATTTCGTATAACTACCTGCACGATCACTGGAAAGCGTCGCTGCATGGTCATACCGAGTCAGATACGGCCAGTGACAATACAGATCGTCTTATAACGTTCCATCATAACCGATTTGAGAACATCGAGTCGCGCTTACCGCTGTTCCGCTACGGTCATGGCCATCTGTATAACAACTACTACAACAACATCAATTCAACGGCGATTAACTCGCGTATTGGTGCAGAGTTGCAAATCGAGAACAACGTGTTTGAAAACACCCAGAACCCGATTGTGTCTTTCTACTCTGATGTGATTGGCTACTGGAATACCTCGGGCAACCTGTTTGGTACCGGTGTGACCTGGACAACGCCTTCAGGCACAGATGTTGTTGCTGGGCCAGATCAGGTGCCGACCAGCAGTTATGAAGTGCCTTACGATTACAATCTGGATGACACCAGTATTGTGAAAAGCAAGGTCATTAACCACGCTGGTGTAGGTAAACTTGACCAATCTGACCTGGATATTCCTGCTATTGATGACGGAGGTACTGACGGCGGTACAGGTACGGGTGAAACGACGGATGTCACGCTGCCTTACAGCGAAGACTTCAGTGCCGCCGATGCCAGTGCGTTCTTCAGCGCCGACTATAAGTCGATGCCGGATGACAGTGCTTCACCTTTACACAACATTACCGGTGGTGGCAGTGGTATCACGGTCGCTGATGGTCAAATTACGCTGGACAGTGCGCGTTTCACCATTGGTGATACACAACCTGACACCGATACGGCCGATAGCGATACCGCGGGACGGGGTGTGTTTGACTTAAGCCGTCCATACAAAGTTCTGGTTGATATCGTCAGTGTGAGTGACCCGGATGGTGACAATAACTTCCAAATCTATGTGGATAACAATACCAGCAGTAGCAGTAAGTCTATGCATGGCGGTAGCTCCAAGTTCTTCGCCAAGCTAATCGGTGAGCTGACGATTGGTACGCTGGAAGTCGAAGGCCCAGTAGCGACTGAAAACTCCTTTATTCAGTTGCGTACTGAAAGTGGTGGTGTTGTGGTGTTAGATAACTTCCGCCTGGAGTATCTGGACTAACCTACCAGCCAGGGTAATCGACTCGATTCCCCATTACTGATATTAAAATCCGCGAGCCTGAACAGGTCGCGGATTTTTTATTTTAATAAATGTCATCATTTAATTTTCCTGCTATCCATGCAGTTTATTGTGAAAATATGATCTATTTATAAGATTCAATAGTAATAAAATCAGTAGTTAACGAACTTTTTGTATACTATTTAAAAATAGCGCTGGCATTTATTACAGTATTGTCATATATTGAATAAGGCAACAAAGCAAAGGAGGATGTATGATGAAAGCACTTAAACGTTTCTTCAAGCGAGCGCATCCGTACACTGTTGCTTATTATCTAGGTAGAAAGAATACTCAGCGAATCTTAGACTGTAAGATCAAAAAGAAATCGAAACTACTGGCAGAGCAACACTAGCTAGTGCTTGAAGAGAAAAGGCTCCATTGTGGAGCCTTTTTGCATTGTGAAGAAAATATTCTCAGCCAATAACCGCCTGCTTTGTCTGCAATAAATTAATCAACCGGATTATAAACAGTTTCTCAAGCGGGATGATTGAACCTGAAATCCAACGCCCATCCACAATTAGAATAAAGAAGTTCAGATTAACATGGGAGAAATGCTCCCGTGCAGTGGGTCCGTCCACATTCCATGTGAACAACACGGGAGAGGTCCTCTGCAAAACAGGGCAGTGTAAGATTCACAGCCCTGTCGCAGTTAACTCATTTAATCAGTTTAGTCTTTCGACGATTTAAATCGGCCGGATCGACTACCGGCCAGTTGTCTTCCCATGTTATTGGGAGAATGCGTAACTTTTGTAATGCATTGTCGGCGGTTTCGTAGGCGTGAAGCACCAGGTAGTCATTGCCGTCGAACGTATACGCGGCATTGTGACCCAATGCTACCCAGTCTTTATTGCCTTCAACGACCAGCGTACCGCCCCCATCGAGCAGCGATACGCCATCTCTGTCGAGATAAGGGCCCATTACCGTTTTACTGCGCCCTACGCGTACGTTGTAGGTGCTATCCATACCGCGGCAACATTTATCGAAAGAGACAAACAGATAGTAATAGCCGTTTTGTTTAAAGATATAAGGCGCTTCAATTGCACCCTCGCCGGGATCGGCATCATTCGTTTCACTGGCTCCAGGGCGCTTAGCAATGGTGTACCATTCTTGTGGCTCGGCCAGACGCACCATATCGTCATCCAGCTTTACCAGTTTTAACCCTTCCCAGAATGATCCAAAGCTCATCCAGGCGTTGCCGTCGTCATCTTCAACAATGGCTGGATCTATGGCATTCCAGTGATCGCGATTAGGTACAGAATCAATTACAACACCGTAATCCACCCACTCGTAATCGGGTGAATCCGGATCCAGTGTGGTGTTAACGGTTACGCCAATACCGGAGGTATTTTTGCCAAATGCGGAAGCCGAGTAATACAGGTAGAACTTGCCGTCTTTCTGATAAATATCCGGGGCCCAAAGGTGGCCATTAAAACCCGGTGCTACTCGACGAGCCCAGCTGGGCTCGTCCGGAAATACACGGCCAGTGAGTTGCCAGTTCTCCATGTCTTTGGATTCGTAATAAGTAATCCCAGGTCCGGTACTAAATACATAATAAGTGTCGCCGGCTTTTGTCATTACCGGGTCGTGTACTTCAACCTGTTTGGCTTGTGCCCCGCAGCCCGCCATGAGCATGGCGCTTGCCAGTACACCCGTGCCAGCTTTGATTAATCGGTTTGCCAGTGGGAAAGTTCGATATTGAATCATTTTTACCTCAATTCAAAAAGCATTTGCTAAGTGTAGCAGCGATCATGTTAAATATGTAATACAATATTAATAATTGGTTAGCAACTTGGCAACCGCTAAGTAGGGACAAGCGATGATATCTCAAACTATAAACAAAACACTGCGTGCATGTGTCCAAATGGCAAGCCTTAGCCTGGCATGCTTCAGCATGGCGTCAAATGCCAATTCTCTTGAGCCTATTGATAATCCTATTGTCATTCAACGTGCCGATCCCTGGATAGTCAGGCATGATGATACTGGGTGCTACACATTTATTGGTACTTCACCCAAATTTGATGAAATAGAGTTGCGCGCAGCGTGCCGGTTAAACGATTTAAAGATTGCAGAGCCCAAGGTCATTTGGAAAAAGAATGCCAAGGGCCCGATGAGCGTAAATATTTGGGCCCCGGAGCTGCACGAAGTCGATGGTGACTGGTATATCTATTTCGCAGCAGGTGATATTGACCACCCGTGGAGTATTCGCATGTATGCCCTTAAAAACACCGCAGAAAAGCCGATGGACGGAAAATGGGTGGAAGCAGGGCGAATTGCAACACCAGTAGATTCCTTTTCATTAGATGCGACTACGTTTGAGCATGGCGGAAAACGCTATCTGGTATGGGCTCAACAGGATGCCAATCGCACTTATAACTCTGCATTGTGGATTGCTGAAATGGACTCTCCAACGTCGATTAAATTCGACACGGTTACCTTGCTCAGCGAGCCAAAGCTGGATTGGGAAGTGCTCGGTTATAAGGTAAATGAAGGCGCCGCGGTAATCGTCAGACACGGACGCGTGCTCATTACCTATTCAGCCAGTGCAACGGATCACCGCTATGCAATGGGCTTATTGTGGGCAGACAAAGATGCAGATTTACTAAACCCGGCAAGCTGGCACAAGCGCGATAAGCCAATCTTTACGACCAATGCCGCAGCAGGGCGTTTTGGCCCGGGTCACAACAGCTTTGTAAAAGCCGAGGATGGTGTAACAGATTTGATGATTTACCATAGCCGTGACTATGAAACACTGCGTGGTAATCCATTAACGGACCCCAATCGCCATGCAAGAGCAAGAGTTATCTATTGGGATGCGGAAGGCTTTCCTGTGTTACAGCCTGAGCTAACGGACTAGCCAAAGGAAGCTGCCGAGATGTGTAGCTGATTGGATTCTTCCACCTTAGCTCAATATTTTCCCCTGTGATCCCGGTTTCGCGAAGCGAGCACCGGGACCTCGGAGCATTGCAAAGCAATAGCATAACTTCTAAGATTAAAGTTCATTCAATTGCACGCTTCATAGGGAAATGAACATGGATGCAATCAGCTCAGTTCAGCTCATCATATTAGGTATTGTCGCCGTAGCGTTAATGCTAGAGCTAATCGCCATGAGAAAAGGCATGTTGGTCCGGGTGGAATATTCCAAAAGAGCCAGGATCGCATTGGCACTGTTCGTTGGCATTACTTTCGCTTTCTTTGCCATTATTAATGCAGGTCCGGCTCAACCGCTACTTGCCCTCTGGGGTTTGCCGATAGCGATAATTATTTACCGTAAGAAAGACTGGCATAAATTGAAGCGAGGGCTGTGGAGTTAGTATGGAAATAGCCGCACTTTTGTTCGTCGTACTTACAGGTTTTTTCTTTAATGTTTTACCCTGGCTCTGCGCATTGTGCTCCCGCAAAGCGTCAGGCGCTAAAAAATTGATTTGGTTTTTATTATCGTTTTTTGGTTCCTGGTTAGGTTACGCTGTTTACTACTTCCTGATTGTAAAACCTGAATGGGAAGACAAGCCTGCACGCCCCGATAAGCGTGTGCCGAGAAACGAAAACGGTATGCCGATTAAAATGGTTGAACGCAACTAATTCCAGGTCGGCTTACTAGTTTCAAAAAATCACTGCGTCTGCCTCCCGTAACATAGAGGGCTCTGCACCGACGCATGACTTGCAGCGACGCCATTAAAGAGTGTTTACGGTTTATGAATTAAAAAGCCCCGGAAATCACAAATACCCGGGGCTGTTAAGCACTCGCTCTCTTAAAAGCTGACTGTAACGCCAGCCCATAAGTTACGCGCTTTGTCTTTCACATTGTAGTCGTCAGTAAAGTTCACTTCACTGGTCACGCCTCGACCGGTCAGGTATTCAAACTGTCCGTCGTTGTTCAGATCGTCGTAAGTCACCGAGTAAGTTGTGAAGTCGCGATCCAACAGGTTGTTGATACGCAGGTTCACCACAACATAGTCATTCAGCGTCCAGCGCGCGCCCAGGTTCAGCAGCGAGTAGTTCTTGAAGTACAGCTCTCGCTCCAGTACCGAATCGTAACCGCGGTAGCGATCAGAGCGGAACTCGCCTTGCAAATACACATTTAGGTCGGCATTGATATCCCAGGTAATGTTGACATTGGCCATGTGCTCAGCAGTATTGGTAAGCGGCAGGCCAGCTTGTGCGCCACTCTTTTGCTCGCTGTCAGTCCAGGTGTAGTTGGCGTAAATCGACCACTCAGTGGTAAAGGCGTAGCGCCCCGCCATTTCAATACCCTGTAACTCCACTTTATCGATATTGATACGCTGACTGTATGTGTCGTAGCCCAGTTCGTCGTATTCACCCAGGTTTACACAAGGGCGAACGCCGCCAGTGGTATTACAGCTTTGAACAGTATCTCCGCTTGCTATTTTATCTTCAAAGTCCGTGTTGAAGTACGTGATGTTAAAGCTGTGCTCGTCTTTGCTCCAGTACAGTGCAATTTCTGAGTTGACGCTGGTTTCAGGTGTTAGTTCAGGGTTTCCAGCAAAAGGGCTGGTGCCCTGACCACCGAAACCAATGATGCCGTCGTACAGATCGGTCGTTTGCGGGGTTTTATAACCCGTGCTTACGCCCCCCTTCACTGTCCAGTAATCAGAGATGTTGTAAACAGCATATAGACGAGGAGAGGTCTGGCTGCCGAACACGTCATGATGGTCATAACGGAAGCCTGCGGTTACGGTCATATTGTCCAGAATGCCCCAGTTATCTTCGGCGAATAACGAGTACATTTTCTGTTCTTGTACAGCGCCAGCGTTACCGGATTCCAAACCAAATACGCCGTCCTGTAGTTCACCGTCAATGATCTGTGCACCTGCTACGAAGTTATGATCACCGGCCATATCTTCTACCGGGATATCCACTCGCAGGTCAAAAGTGTACTGGCTGCTATCCAAAGGACGAGCAGGGCGCGGTAAGAAGGTGGCTTCAGCCAGGTCACGGCGCTCTTCTTCACTCATGTCTGCATATTCGCCTGTGCCATCGTACATGGCTTGAAGCAATTGACGCTCGCTTACGCTCAGGGGTAGGGTACGACCATTGTTTTGTGTGTCTACATAGGCGAGTGATGCGGCAATCACACCAAAGTCCAGCTTGCCATCGTAAGTTAAAGACCACCATTCGCGATCAAACTCCTGCTCCGCTGCATAGCCGGCTCTGGGGTTTACCTGACCGCGACGAGTCTGCCACAGACTCTCAATACTGTCGCGTGTACCCAGTGGATAGATAATTTCACCGGTTTCCAGGTTGTACTCCGGGGTATTGTCATATTCCTGATGAGAGTTGTCGTAATCGAAGCCGATTTCATGACCTTCGGCAGGCGTGTAATTCAGGGTGAATCCGTAATGTTCGCTGTTGTTGTCAACTGTGCGACCGCCGCTGCCAAAACCCAAAGAACGCACGTGTACTGTACCGTTCGGATCAACCGCCGGGGCAAGCTGCGGGGTAGATGCTTGCTGCTCGTATAAACTGCCGCGAATACCCAGGCTCAGAATATTGTCAATTAACGGGCCGGTTACCGAGAAGTCTGTGGTAATGTCATTACCGAAATCGTCATTGGTTTGCACACTGCGACCGAAGGTAATGTTGCCACCCCAGTCATTGCGATGCTTTTTGGTGATCACGTTAATAACGCCGCCCAGTGCATCCGCACCATACAAAGTAGATGCCGGTCCACGAATCACTTCGATACGCTCAATGGTGTCAAGTGGCGGAAGGTGGTTAAAGGCATTACCGCCAAAGTTGTTTGGGTAGATATTTCCGTGGTTATTCTGGCGACGACCATCAATTAACAGCAGGGTATACTCACCAGTAAGCCCTCGCATACTCACACTGCCCTGACCTGTCTTATCGCGAGTAGTCCCAATATCGATACCTTCCTGGTATTTAACGGCATCGAGTAAAGAGGTAAATGAACGGGTTTTTAAATCTTCAGCGGTGATCACGGAGATACTGGCGGGCGCTTCAGTAATTTTTTGCTCAAAGCCCGCTGCAGTAACCACTAAATGCTCGATATCGTCGCTATCCGGGATACTGGACGCGATGGCATTCATAGAGAAACTTAATCCTACCGCCATGGCAAGGCGGGAAACAGTGAGTCGAGCTTTCATAGTCATCCTTTCTTCGTGAGTCATCAGACGCAATGTCTTCGTCTGTGTAAAGATATGTAAAGAAGTGTAAAGAAAGGCGCATATGATAAGTCGTCAGATGCAACAGTCAATAGTAATGATAATAATTATTATTTGCTCTATTGTTTTTGTGGGGGTGATATAGTTAAGTTGCTTTCTGCTTTCTGCTTTCTGCTTTCTGCTTTCTGCTTTCTGCTTTCTGCTTTCTGCTTTCTGCTTTCTGCTTAATGTGAATATCCGTGTTTGGAATCTACAGTAAAGGAAACACAACGGGGGAAAGACGTAAATAAACGCACCTGGCTTGTGATGAGTGCTCTGCTGCTTTAAAGACCGCCCGTAAATGCTATGAAGGCAGCGCTTTGCTATATTAGGCCCGGCCTAAAAAGGTCAGGCGTAGAATATTCACAGCTAGCTCAGGTACTAGTTAGAATTACTGCATTCTCTTTCAAGCTTGTACACACTTTCAGCAAAGGCTTTGCCCAGCGTTATGTAGTCGTCTGAGTGATAGTGCCAGCCGTCGTCTAAGTGTTGAAAGGACTCGGTTACTGTTACCAGATCAGCACAAGCATCTTCTTGTTCGAAGACCATTTGGGCGTGCTGAACGATGTGCCCCCAGTTCATGCGTAAGCCATCTTCAGGATCATTATGCGAGTCGGTGATTTTACCAATGACGACGGGTAAATCCGGGGCTCTCAAGGCTGCACGTAATAATGCCATGATATTCTTTAGATTTTGCAAATACTGATTAGCCACCACTTCGCTGTCGTATGCATCGGATTCACCTTGCATCCAAATGATGCCTGCAGGAATGAGTGTGTCGACCTCACCATCGCCATCTATATCGCGTACAGCAAAGGCTTGCTGAAAGGTTTTCATCGCGTGGTCGTACTGGTTAATCCCATTTCCCCGCCGATAGTCCGGGTACCAGTTGTTGCCAACGCCATAGCCAAGCGCTGAGCCACCTAGCGCGTATTTGATAATGGCAATATGCTTATCGGGATGCAGCTCAGTAATGCGGTGCCCGAAGCCGAGTTCAGGACCAAAAAAATCAGAGTGATGGTTGTCTTTACCGTCAGACTTAAACTTTCTGCCATATCCGGGCTGTAGCGCATCCCAAATGCCCCTTCCTCCACCGTTGCTGAAGTCGCCAGCCGGGTTGCCATTGAAGATTCGCACAGCAGATTGTGCAGAGATATAGGGTTCGGAAAGCTCGGCATTATTGCCATAACCCGCCATGTTTGACTGACCGCCCAGGTAGTATACCTGGTAGGTTTTCGCTTCTGCAGAATGTGCAAAGAGTGTTAGTAACACGGGTAACAGAAGTTGTTTCATGGCAGTGTATTTCCTTTGAGTTACATGATTTGTTGAGCCTAAAGCAAGCTGGCGTCCGTGTTGTGGCTTTTTGCATTTGGTTTCAAATACGAAAAAGCGGACGATTACACATTGCGCAATCGTCCGCTATACAGGCTTATTCTTTGCTGGTATTTACCAGAATCGAATATAAATAAATGCGGTAATACCTAAAATACCAACTGTATGGATGTAGTCCCACTTATCCAGGCCGTCGATAACCTCACGCATCGTACCTTTACCCAGCGTTCTGAAAGTAAGGCCTTTGAGCTTTTCTTCGCTGGCGCGTTCGGTGAACATACTGACAACAATCATGATAACCGTCACAATCACAAACAGCAGAATGCAGTAGTACAGCCAGTTCATATCTATGATCCAGGCCAGTGAAGTGCCTTCTAAGCTGTCTCTGAAAGGCAGTAATACCAAGCGAATCATACCCAGTACAAACCCTGATACCAGCCCGATATAACCGGCGGCAGGGGTAATACGTCGACTCACCAGACCTAACAGGAACACCGCAGCGATACCCGGCGCAATCAGTGATTGAACGCTTTGCAGGTATTCATAAAGTACATCGGCAATCAGGCTCATCACTGGAATCCACAGAATACCCAGGATGACGATGACGATGGTGGCAATACGACCTACCTTTAACAGGTGCTTTTCACTGGATTCAGGCTTGAACTTTTTATAAAAATCGATAGTAAACAGCGTGGCAGAGGAGTTAAACAGTGACGCTAATGAACTCATCAGAGCCGCGACCAGACCACCAATAACAATACCCTTCACCCCTGAAGGCAAGAGTTGAGCAACTAACGTTGGGAACGCTTGGTCTGCACTGTCGTAGCTAATGATACCTTTGGTTTTAAGCGCAACCGCAATCATGCCTGGGAACAGGAAGATAAATACAGGCAGTAACTTCAGGTAACCAGCAAACATGGTACCACGACGGGCTTCTTTAATGCCCTTAGCGGAAAGTACACGTTGAACAATATATTGGTCGGTACACCAGTACCAGAAACCAATAATAAATGACCCAAAAATAATACCAGGCCACGGGAACTCTGCATCGCTGGCTGAACGAATCAGGTGCAGGTTGGCTTCGTTGATACGCTCCACTTCAGACCAACCACCTACCTGGTCCAGACCCACAACCAGAATGACCACTGAGCCGATAATCAGTACCGGTGTTTGTAATACCGATGTCCACATGATGGCCTTCATACCACCCAGCACGGTGTAAATACCGGTAATAATGACCAAGCCCAATGCTGATATCCAGAAGAAGTCTATCCCCCAGATGCTGTCGATACCCAGTATCGTTTTGAAGGCGATACCGCCGGCATACACGGTTACCGCAACTTTAGTCAGAACATAACTTACCAAAGAGATAACTGACAGGAAGGTACGCGACTTGGAGTTGTAACGGCGTTCAAGGAACTCCGGCATGGTGTACACTTTACTGCTCCAGTAGAAGGGTACAAAGAACCAACCCAGCAGCAGGATAATCCAGGATTGAAGTTCCCAGTGTGCCAGCGCCATACCAGACTGCGCACCAGAACCAGACAAACCAACCAGGTGCTCAGAGCCAATGTTTGACGCAAAAATTGAAGCACCAATTACCAGCCAGCTGGCATTACGGCCTGCCAAAAAATAATCAGCAGTATCTTCTTCCTTTTGACGCATCGACATGCCAACCACACCGAGCAGTAGCACAAAAAATCCGGCTAGCACGAGCCAGTCGAGGGTACTTAATTCAACCATGAATGAACCTTGAAATGTACAGCAGAAATTTATTGGATAAAAATATTATATTACAAATGTGTTGATGGGAAGTTTTTTTGTTAATGCTGCGTTAATGCGACGGCGGGGAGGTAATGATAACAACTCAGCAATTTAACGCCTGAAATGCTTGCACTATAGGGGTTTACCTACTTATGATGGACTCATAATTTTAACAATAGACTAGGGCCTGTTTATCTTTGCTGTACAACTTTTGGTCTATATGAAAGCATTTTAATCGCGAAGCAGCCCTGAAGGCATAGTTGTTCTACGTCAAAGGGCTGTGACAAAGAGTAAAATGCTTTCATGACGACCCCTTCGGGCAGCGCCTGTTTGTCATTTATCCTGTGTTGACTGTTTTTGATTTAGTCCACTAGATCTGCAAACAGTCGCCTTGACTAAATGACAAACAGACTGCTGCAAAAGTGCACAGTAAAGATAAACAGGCCCTGGCTCAGCGCCGGACAAAAAGTATGATAGTATGTCGGTGTGAGCCAATAAGCAGAAAAGAATAAACTCCCATGGCGCGAATTGAGAATTTAAATCTGTCTCAGCGAGTAACAAATGAGCTGGGTAAGTCAATCATAGCAGGCAAGTACGGTGAGGGTAGTGGGTTACCCACCGAGGCACAGTTATGTGATGAATATGGTATTAGCCGAACGGCAGTGAGAGAAGCCGTTAAGATGCTGGCGGCAAAAGGGCTGATTTCATCGCGACCGCGTCAGGGGATTCGCGTAGAGCCGCCGGAAAACTGGAATTTATACGATACCAGCGTGTTACGGTGGATGCTCGAAAGCAGTCCGTCATTACTGGTACTCAAAGAGTTTCTGCAAATGCGACTGGCCATTGAGCCTCAGGCAGCAGCACTGGCTGCTCGTCACGGTTCGCCGGAAGCAATTGCACAGATCGAAAAGGCGCTGGCAGAAATGGATAATGCTGCGCAAACCCACGGCTCAATTCACGAGCCGGATTTAGCGTTCCACACGGCCATTTTGTTGGCCAGTGGTAATCGCTTTTTCTACCAATTACGTGACTTTATTAGCACTGCACTGAACGTAAGTTTTCAGTACACCACCAATGCTAAGGACAGTTTACAGACCATTGCTGACGAACATCGTAAGATTTATCTGGCGATTAAATGCGGTGAGGCGGAACGTGCTAAGAATATGATGGCATATTTAATTGACGAAGCCATGGCTTATATCGAGTTAAAAATCAGTGAATCTGCCGCGGCGGAATAAAGCTTTTAAACGGTATTTCTGATATGGTGTTACAGTCATTTACCGCTGGTAAAATCTGGTTATGATCCAATCTTCCGAGACAAACGCGCAGTATCCTAGCCTGCGCGGCAAAAGTGTATTTATCACGGGTGGCGGCACAGGCATCGGTGAAGTCATGGTTGAGCAATTTTGCGCTCAAGGCGCCAAAGTATGTTTTGTTGACGTTAACCTCGAGAAAAGTCAGGCGTTGGTTGAACGCGTCGCTCAGCGTTATGGTGCCAGTGTGCTGTTCATAGAGTGTGACATTCGCGATATTCCCTGCCTTGAGCGAGCTATTGCGAAAGCCGGCGATGTGAATGGTGATGTGACCGTACTGGTTAACAATGCCGCCGACGATACGCGTCACGAATTGGAAGACGTTGACGAAGACTATTGGCAGGATCGCATCGATGTAAATCTGCGCCCAAGCTTTTTTGCTGCAAAGGCGGTAATAGAGCAGATGCGTCGCGGAGGCGGTGGCAGCATTATCAACGTAGGTTCAGTAAGCTGGCGTCAGAAGCAAACCTGTATGCCGGTTTATACTACCGCAAAAGCCGCCATTGATGGTCTTACCCGTACATTGGCTGCAAAATTAGGCCCCGACAAAATACGCGTAAACACCCTGGTCCCCGGCTGGGTAATGACTGAGCGTCAAATGACTCGCTGGGCAAGTCCGGATATTGTTGAAGAGGTGCAGCAGGCACAGTGTATTCACGAAACACTGTTGCCTATTGATATCGCACGTGCAGCGTTGTTTATGGCGTCGGATGACAGCAAAATGATGACGGCACAAACTCTGATTATTGATGCTGGTTGGGTATAACCAGCATTCCAATCTGACTCCCCATCACGTGATTGCCCATGTGCAGTGGCTTCATCAGGAAGCTGTATTACAGCTGAACCTATCTTCCCGACTTATTTTTTAACTCACTGTTCACTTTTCGTGTAACTGACAATATCCGCTTACAGACGATGAAATCTTCTTAGTCACTGTAATGACGCTCATTCTGTGACTTGGTTTCCATATTGGCACTACGAGCATCGGTAAAAGCCAGTTGTTGCAAATTTGTGTAATTTCTGGCAATGTGCACTCCATAAAAAGTAATATAATATGTAAATTGTGGTAAGTAACGCACACGAATCGTGCTTACGAAAGGAAAACTTGCTTGACCGATTTTATGCTGGTGTATCTGGTCTTGATTGTGGGTGCCTGCCTGCAAAGTGTGATTGGCTTTGGCTTAGGGTTATTGGGCGCACCATTGATCTATTTGCTCATGCCGGAACTGGTACCAGGACCCATGATCCTGAATGCGCTGCTGCTAACAACATTGTTGGCAGTAAAGCATCAGGGCGACATTGATTTAAAACAGACTGGCTTTTCTATATTAGGCGGTACCGCTGGCGTGCTGGTGGCGGGTAGCGTGTTGCTGTTTATTGATTCTCATCAATATCAAATGTTGTTGGGTTTTTGTATCCTGGCTGCAGTTATTTTATCGCTGGTTGGCGTCAGGCCTCGTATAAGTGTCATCAGTAATCTCATCGCTGCGATGGTTTCCGGATTTATGGGTACGACGACATCCGCTGGCGGCGCACCCATGGGCTTGCTGTATCAGTCCGAAGACAAAAATAAAATTAAAGCCAACCTCAGTGTGTTCTTTGTGTATATCAATATGTTCGGTATTGCCGTGCTGTGGTTTACCGGTGCGGCCGGACATAAAGATCTTGAGTTGTTCTTGCGCTGTATTCCCGCGATCTTGACGGGGTGGATTCTGTCTTACTTTATTAACCGTCGGCTTAATGAAATATTTATCCGCAAATTAATTCTGGCTGTCGCTGCATTTGCAGGCATGGCGCTCATTCTGGCACACTAACCCTCTGTATCTTCATTAAGCAATTCGCCACTCTATGACTGTTGCTTCGCTTCGTGCGACTTATGCTGTTGCCTGTACTCTGGGTGAAGGCCTCTATTACAGTGCCCGGCTGGACCGATTGTTTTGGGTCGACATAAAGGCGCCTGCGCTTTTTTCTATGTGTATGTCTTCTCGCGATATACAGCGAATCCCAATGCCTGAACTCATTGGCTGGATAAAAGAAACGACGGAAGGAAAGTGGATCGCGGGTTTCAAAAGCGGTGTTTACTGGCTTGATGACACGTTTTTACCTGTTCGAAAAGTGTGTGAATTACCCAATGAGCCAGCCACCAATCGCCTGAATGACGCGAAAGCCGACAGAGAGGGCAGGCTGTATTTCGGCACAATGGATGACAACGAACAGCACTCCTCAGGTCATTTATACCTGTTAACCAATCAGGGCGTGGAAGTCGTTGACAGTGGGTATATTGTATCAAATGGGCCCGCCTTCAGTGTGTCAGGAGACTATTTATATACCGTAAGTTCTGCAGAAAGAACTATCTATCGGGCTGAGGTGACGGCACAAGGTGACTTAGCAAATAAACAGCCGTTCATTCAGTTTGAGCCTTCAGACGGATACCCTGATGGTTTGACAGTAGATGCCCAAGGTAATCTTTGGGTCGCCTGTTGGCAGGGCTACGGCATAAGGTGCTATTCCTATACAGGACAGTTATTACGCCACATCATGTTGCCAGCACCCTTGGTGACGAATGTTATATTTGCCGGGCAGAACGATGACAAACTGTTTGTTACCACGGCTCGCATAGGGCTCAGCGACACATTACTTGCCAGATATCCTTTATCCGGCGCTGTGTTCGAACTCGACGTAAGCCAGCCCGGAATAACAGAACAGCGGGTTAATTTACGCTTTTAAGCTATCCTGCCCGGGTTACTGAATCGCGTTTAACGATAGTGGGTGTGTACTTGAATGTTGTGCCGTGTTCAGGGAAGTCACCTTTCGCACAGTCTAGTGCTAGCTTGGCTGCGTGGGTTGCCATCATCTCAATGGGGTAGCGAAGGGTCGTTAACTTAGGGCGACAATACTTTGCCAGTAAAACATCATCGTAGCCAATCAGTGATACTTTATCGGGCACAGCGATATTATGATCCAATAACATAGACAGGGCACCTGCTGCCATTGCATCGTTATAAGCCAAAACAGCACTAAACTTAACACCTCGGGATAGCAAGTTTTGTACTGCCGCTTCGCCGCCTTCCTGATCGGGTGTAGCAAATTCAATGTGCGAGTCAGGTAAACTTACGCCCGCTTCGATGAGTGCCAGTTTAATACCATCCAAACGTTGAACCGGATCGAGAATTTGGTACTGGCTGCTAATAACCGCAATATCTTTATGGCCGTGATGCAGTATGTGTTCAGCCATCAGCTTACCGCCTGCCTGGTTATCCAGCCAAACACAGCGATTGCCAATGGCTTCGATATAGCGGTTGATAAGCACAAAGCCGGGTACCTGTTTAGCAAAATGCACCAGCGTGTCATCGTCCAGAAATTTACTGTGGACAACCATGGCTTCACAGCGATGTTCCATTAATGTTTCTATGGCTCGCATTTCTGTTTCCGGGCTGGTGGACCCGGCACTCATTAGAATCTGAATATCGTTCGTGCGGCAGAGGCTCTCGATACCATGCGCAAGGCTGGCGAAAAAAGGGTCATGCAGCTCAGCGATGACCACGCCTATGGCAGGGTTGCGCTGAGTAACCAGTGCGCGAGCATTAGCATTCGGGCGATAGCCCATTTCTTCCATTATCTTCTTTACACGCTCCCGGGTAGCGTCGCCGACTTTCGGGCCGTTATTAATTACCCGGGAAACCGTGGCCAGTGACACACCGGCAGCACTGGCTATATCTTTAATTGTTGCCATGTCGCTTAGAAATCCTGTTACACATCGTCATGTCGTAGAGTAAAACATTTCCCTTTCAGGGTGTTATGTTTTTATTGGCTGACTAGAGATAGCCTAAACAAATATTTAACAGAGTTTACCACACTTATTGATTTATGAGGTAAAACGTATAACCTTTCCTGCAAGCGAATTTTGGAAAGTGAAGTTATGACAGCAATCACGGGCGGTATAGATTCAACGTGTTTTGGTAAGCTAGAGTCTGGTGACGTTACCTTATACACAATGACAAACGAACAGGGCATGCGTGTGGAGGTCAGTACGCTGGGAGCTGCGTTGGTAGGCATTCATGTAAAAGACAAGGAAGGCAACTTCGCCAATGTCGTTCTGAATATGCCTGATGCTAATGATTACATGGTCGACAGCGCTTATCTGGGCAGAACAGTGGGCCCGGT
This sequence comes from Aestuariibacter sp., assembly GCA_017794925.1. GTDB lineage: Bacteria > Pseudomonadota > Gammaproteobacteria > Enterobacterales > Alteromonadaceae > Alteromonas. Next base: position 1,322,383 of record CP051238.1, read on the forward strand.
AGCCAATCGCATTGCTAACGGACAGTTCTCTGTAAACAATGCGATCTATCTTCTGGAAAAAAATGACGGCGACAATTGCCTGCACAGTGGCAGTAGTGGATTACATAATAAAATCTGGCATGCCAGTACAAAGCAAAGTGCTGAAGGTCATTCACTATGCCTGACCGCCGGGCACGGCCATCTGGAAGGCGGGTTTCCCGGCAACAAAGAGTTTGAGGTTACGTACTTTCTGAGTCATGACAATACACTGACTATTTCTTTTCATGCGTCGTCTGACAGGACGACCCCAGTAAGCTTAACCAATCATGCTTACTTTAATCTGGCGGGTGGTGGCAAGGTATTAGACCATGAGTTATTGATGCGTTCGCAGGCAATTACGCCGGTAGATGCTGCGTTGATACCCACTAAAGAATTTATGCCTGTCAATAACACGCCTTTTGATTTTGAACCTGCAAAGTTAATAGGTGAAGAGTTGGTAAGTGATCACAAACAAATTGAGTTGGGGAGTGGTTATGACCACAATTTTGTATTGGACAGTGGCGGCGGACCCTTTGCTATTCTGAGCCACGCTGCTAGCGGTCGAAGAATGACTGTGTCAACGGATATGCCTGGCGTCCAGCTTTATACCGGTAACTTTGTGCAAGGTACACGGACTGCTCAAGGGGATTGCCCATTTGAACAGTATGCCGGTGTTTGTCTGGAGGCACAGAACTTTCCTGACACGCCAAACTGGCCGGACAGACCAGACTTTTGGATCACACCGGATAAACCCTACAGCGCCTTTATTCGTTACGAATTTGATGTGGCAACATCATAACGTGATTGCTGTTCGTAAAGCCGTCATCGCGACGGTTTTACGGTGATTCAGGGTTTCAATATGAACCGGCGTTGAAAACACCATTTGTACGATTCAATGTAGAATAATACGATTTGGTAAGGCATTTGAACACAACATGACTACCTCTTACTTACTCTCATCTTTCTGATATTAAATAAAAAAACGTTGTTTAGAAAAAAATCCAAATTGAGTTGTTAAAAAATTACATACATCGTTTGTTTACAAAAACGAATTTTTATTTACAATAGGTAAAACGTTTAACCTAAACTTAAATGCACGAGCGAATTGTCGGTGTCTTAACGAAAGTCCCGATTAAATTCGGCGTGCAAACAGCTTAAAGGGCTTTGGCATGACAACTGTGTTCAATCCTTCTGATCATCCTCACCGTCGTTACAATCCACTGATTGGTGAATGGGTGCTGGTTTCTCCGCATCGCGCAAAACGTCCCTGGCAAGGCCAGAGTGATGAACCCGATAACACGCCGCGTCCTGCTTATGACGAGAGCTGTTACCTGTGTGCCGGAAATAAACGTATCAACGGTGAAGTGAACCCTGATTACAAGCAAACGTTTGTGTTCACAAATGATTTTGCAGCCTTGCAGGAAGATACACCAGACGCAGAGTCGAATGATCCTTTGTTTCGATTTCAGGCAGAGCAAGGCTGCAGTCGCGTAATTTGTTTTTCGCCCGATCACAGTAAGACACTACCAGAGCTATCTGACGAGCAGCGAGAAGCTGTCGTCGCGACCTGGATGGAGCAAACTGCAGAGCTTAGCCAGTCCTATACCTGGGTGCAGGTGTTCGAAAATAAGGGCGCAATGATGGGGTGTTCAAATCCCCATCCTCATGGGCAGGTTTGGGCACAAAAACATATGCCGACGCTGGCAATGAAAAAATCAGAGCGATTTGCTGAGTACTTCAAGGCGCAGGGAAGTAGCCTGTTGCTTGACTATGCTCAACGTGAACTCGCAAATGAAGAACGCGTAGTGTGCAGCAACGATGACTGGATTGTGGTTGTCCCATATTGGGCAGCCTGGCCGTTTGAAACCTTGCTACTTCCTCGTTTTGCCGTGTCTTCACTGGCCGACATAACATCAGAGCAAGCAGCCTCGCTTGCCGATATCGTGGGTGCTATCACGACCAAATACGACAATTTGTTTAATACCTCGTTTCCTTATTCAATGGGATGGCACAGCCAGCCATTCAACCAGGAGGCCCGGCCGGACTGGGGTCTTCATGCCCATTTCTTCCCCCCGTTATTGCGTTCAGCAAGTGTACGCAAGTTTATGGTCGGCTACGAAATGATGGCAGAAGCACAGCGTGACATTACCCCTGAGCAGGCTGCGGAACGACTGCGAGCACTCCCCACCGTGCATTACAAAGAGAGCAAATAACATGGCGAATCAACATTCACTATTAGCGGTGTTCGAAGAATTTTTTCACCACACGCCAACTATTGACGTTCATGCGCCGGGTCGTGTGAATCTGATTGGCGAGCATACTGATTACAATCAGGGATTTGTTTTTCCTGCGGCAATTAATTTTGGTACCTGGATTGTCGGTTCGCCAAGGGATGATCACAAAGTCAGCGTTGTCGCTGTGGACTATGACTATGAGCAGTGTGAATTCACATTAGACGACATTCAGCATGTGGATTATCCGGGCTGGTCTAACTATGTTCGCGGTGTGTGTAAGGAACTATTGCAGGACTACCCTCAACTTAAGGGCGCAAACCTTGTCATCACCGGTAACGTGCCTCAGGGGGCGGGACTCAGCTCTTCTGCATCGTTCGAAGTGGCTATCGCCAGCGCATTTAATGAATTATATAACCTGGGTATTGATGGCGTTAATGCGGCTCTTATCGGACAGCGCGCCGAGAACAATTTTGTAGGTTGTTCCTGCGGTATTATGGACCAGTTAATTTCTGCAATGGGTAAAAAAGATCAAGCCATGCTACTGGATTGTAGGGACCTGTCTCGTCAATACATTAGTTTGCCTGATGATTTTGCCATTATGATCATCAACTCAAACGTTAAACGTGGGCTGGTGGACAGTGAATACAATCTGCGTCGTCAACAGTGTGAAGGTGCGGCTAAAGCCATGGGCGTAGCCAGTTTGCGTGAAGCAGATCTGACCTTACTGGACGCGCACAAAGCTAATATGAGCGATGAAGAATTTCGCCGGGCGCGTCACATCATCACTGAAAATGACCGTACTGAAGCGATGTTCACTGCGTTAAAGCAAGATGACATTGCGACTGTGAGTAAGCTGATGGGACAGTCACATGTCTCAATGCGAGACGATTTCGAGATCACAGTACCGCCAATTGATTATTTGGTGGAGATAATCGGTGAAGAAATTGGCAGTCAGGGTGGTGTACGCATGACCGGTGGTGGCTTTGGCGGTTGTGTTGTTGCTTTATTACCAAAAAATCTCACCGAACAGGTGACTAAACTGGTAGAAGCAAAGTATCATGCCCAGACACAATTGAAACAATCGATTTACATTTGTACGGCAGAGCAAGGCGCATTTGTTTAACAAATCCTTGATGATGAGCTGAAATGTAGTATTAAAACAACAAAAAGTGTATGGAAAATAGTATGAACATAGCAACGCTGGATATTGCGCTCTTTGTCCTTTACGTGGTCGGGCTAATTGGAATTGCCTGGTGGGTTTCCCGTGAAGAGAAAGGACATGAGAAAGATACCAATGATTACTTCCTAGCAGGCTCGAGCTTGCCTTGGTGGGCCATTGGTGCGTCACTCATTGCAGCTAACATCTCTGCCGAACAAATTATTGGTATGTCGGGCTCAGGTTACATGGTCGGTCTGGCCATTGCGTCCTACGAGTGGATGGCTGCCATTACCCTTATCATTGTGGGTAAGTACTTCCTGCCAATTTTCCTGAAACACAAAATCTATACTATGCCGCAGTTCCTGGAGCAGCGTTATGATCACCGTGTTCGCATGGTCATGGCGGTATTCTGGCTGGGGGTTTACGTATTCGTGAACCTGACCGCTGTATTATGGTTGGGCGCACTGGCAATTAACACCATGGCCGGTGTCGATTTGATGTACGGGATGATTTTCCTGGGTGTATTCTCGCTTGCTTATTCACTCTATGGCGGACTGAAAGCGGTGGCAATGACGGACATTATTCAGGTTGTACTGTTGGTAGCGGGCGGGCTATTCCTGTCTTACACCGCGTTGAATCTGATTGGTGACGGCCAGGGTGTTCTGGCAGGTTTCAATACAGTCACCGAGCAATTGCCTGGCAAGTTCGACATGATTTTGAGCGAAGACAACCCGCACTATATGGATCTGCCTGGATTGTCTGTACTGATTGGTGGTCTTTGGATCATGAACCTGTCTTACTGGGGTTTTAACCAATACATTATCCAGCGTACGCTGGCGGCCAAGAGCGTGAATGAAGCTCAGAAAGGTATCGTATTCGCTGCTTTCCTTAAAGTGTTGATGCCGTTAATCGTGGTGCTGCCTGGTATTGCTGCCGTGCTGTTAGTGCCAGACCTTGAAAAAGCTGACCAGGCTTACCCATCGTTAATGACGCTTATGCCGGTTGGTTTGAAAGGGATTATTTTTGCTGCGCTGGTTGCAGCAATCGTTTCGTCACTGGCGTCTATGACCAACAGTGTGTCGACGATCTTTACCATGGATATCTATAAAGACCGTAACCCGGGTAAATCTCAGCAACACTATGTAAAAGTGGGCCGCATTGTGAGCCTGGTTGCCTTATTAATTGCAATGGTTGCTGCTAAGCCGCTGTTAGGTCAGTTCGACCAGGCATTCCAGTATATCCAGGAATTCACTGGCTTCTTTACACCGGGTATTGTTGCGCTGTTCGCGTTGGGCATGTTCTGGAAGAAAACCACTGCAAACGGTGGTCTGGTCGCTGCTATCGGTTCTGCTGTATTTAGTCTGAGCTTCAAGCTGCTATTGCCTGAACTGCCTTTCATGGACCGTGTTGGTATTGTATTCCTGTTGTGTGTCGGTCTGGCTGTTATCGTTAGCCTATTGGAAAGCAAAGGTGAACACGAAAACGCAGTTGAATTGAATGACATCAACTTTAAAACCACGTCTGGCTTTAATTTAGCGTCGGTAGCGCTAACTATCGTGGTCGCCGCGTTCTATATCATCTGGTGGTAATGTTCCGCTTTAAAGTCCAAAGCCCCTCTTGCAGGGGCTTTTTTTTACCTCCTGTTCACCCCGGCAGCGTAATACTGGTCCTATCGTAATTTGGAGGACCCTATGAATCGCTACCTATCTGTATTGTTATTATTATCCGGACTTGCTTTGTCTGTTTTAGTACCAGGCGGCCCTATCGAAAACCGTGATTTTACGCATATTTCCCCTGTTGTTCTCGCTGTGTTTAACAGTTACCTGACAGCGCTGGGTATTGGCAGTTTCATGCTGGCGTACTTTTGCTTTCAGCGTCAACGCTGGGCTTATAAAGCAGCCCTTGTTGCAGGTATCAGTTACCTATGGGTGTATATTGTCGACCTTGCCGGGTTCTTTCCTACTTCGCCTACCCCTATGCCTACTGCGCTTGAAATCATTGAAATAGCGGGTGTACTGCTGGCATTACCGATGGTTTTTATTACGGCGAGACTATCGTTGTCAGGTTCGCTCCCGTCAACAGAAGCACAACATAATACATCGCGGATATCCTCTTTCCCGCAGGTCGTATTAATCGGCTCGCTGCTTCTGATTATCTCAATAGGTATTATTTTGTTCGCCACATTGGCTGCTATGGGAAAGGCATAGGCATGAATATGTCTTCTTCAGAATCAGAAAATTGATTTTCGGGATTACTGAACTGTATTGTGTTGAATAGTTGTGCTGTTAGCGTTATAACCAAGGACGGTTGTATAACGCTTCCGGGTGTTTGTGACCACCTTGATTCGGATACGCATGGAGATGTGGGTGAATACAGGACCGACAGCAAAATTGTACGACACCTTCTATCAGGATAAATACGGCAGCGTTAAGTTACGTATTATCGGCAATATACTGGTTTCTCAGTTTGAAGGGCCTTGTGGTGTTCGGTTGGCTAAAAATTTTAAGCGCGATGTCATCGAGTTTGTGTCAGTACTAGAGGCACAGCCCTGGGCATACATGAGTATCTCTAACAGTTTTGAAGCTGCTACATCAGATGCACTTACCATTCTCACTGATTCTTTTCTGGCGTGCGGTAACCGCGGTTGTCAGGCTGAAGCCTACGTAATGCGATCGCCCATCGCCCGGCATCAGGTAAACTCAATGCGGGAAAAAGCAGGACTGGAATTAACCAGCGATGTCTTTTTTCCTGATTATCGCAGTGCCAGACGGTATCTCAATCGCATCTTATGTGCTCCGTCAACGTCTCAATTGCACAATCATAGATAACTTTTTTAGTCCTTTTTCCTACCACCTCATTCGAATAGGCAAGAATCACATAACATCAATATAACGTCGTGAAAGCTGGCTTTGGAATAATACACCCTGTGAAAAGTGGAAGGCAGAATGCGGATTTCGTCGTGAGAAGGGGCGTTTAACTTAGCCTGTCGAAACAGTATAACTCGGCTCTATGCCTTCTATTTTATTGATAAACACTGTATGAAGTGCGGAGGTAATATACAGCTATCACAGGAATGGGATAAGATTTTTTCGCTCAGCGATAATGTTATCCATCAAAAAGTGACATTCAAAAACCGTTACGGTATTACACTTGCCGCGGATTTTTACTTGCCTAAAAACGCAGAGGGCAAGACATTACCAGCTATTGCAGTAAGCGGCCCATACGGCGCTGTCAAAGAGCAGGCTTCGGGACTATATGCGCAGTCGCTGGCAGAACGCGGCCTTGCTACCATTGCTTTTGACCCTTCTTACACTGGAGAAAGTGGCGGACAACCCCGTCATGTTTCGTCACCAGAAATTAACTCAGAAGATTTCAGTGCCGCTGTGGACTATCTAGGATTACAGAGCAATGTCGATAGAAACCGAATCGGTGCATTAGGCATATGTGGTTTTGGTGGCATGGTATTAAACGCAGCCGCAGCAGATAAACGAATTAAAGCTGTAGTCACAACCAGCATGTACGATATGTCACGCGTAATGGCAAAAGGGTATTTTGATTCAATGACTGCTGAGGAGCGTAATGGGGCTTTGACGCAAATGAGCGAGCAGCGCTGGAAAGATGCATCTAACGCTGAGCCTGAGTTGGCACCACAAGGTTTACCCAGTGAATTGACCGGTGAGGAGGCTCCCTTTGTTGCTGAATATTTCGACTTCTACAAAACGCCAAGAGGCTTTCACCCGCGTTCTATAAATTCAAATGGCGCGTGGACAGCAACTACAGCATTATCGTTCATGAATATGCCGTTAATGTCGTATATCAATGAAATTTCACCGCGTCCCATTCTGCTCATTGCTGGCGAAAATTCCCATTCCCGCTATTTCACAGAAGATGCCTACAAAGCGGCCGCTGAACCAAAAGAAATGGTTATTCTTGACGACATGGTGCACGTTGATTTATACGACCAAATTGACAAAATTCCATTTGATCGTATTGAGACATTCTTTGCAGAAAATTTGATTTAAAGACGAAGCCGTCACACTGTCGAGTCGTTAGAGTGATAAAGGGACCTGGCAGGTCCCTTGTCATATTTAGTCTTCTAAAGCGACCAGTGCAACTTCGCCAAGCTCAATTCCCCGACGGTGCTTGTGATGGTTTGAACGTGACGCCGGTAATTGAAACTGCAAGCCACTGAGTTGCTGTAAATCTAACGCGCCGGCTGTGTTATTTGCCGGTAACGTGACAGGCATAAACATGGGATAAGCCCTTGGCATAACCGTCGAAGCCGGTTTCAGCGCATCCAGCGGTATGACAAGCGTTTGCCATTCATCGGTTATGGCAACACTGGCGCCGTAGGCCAGGCCGTCATTTGCAATAACGCCCAGTGCCAGGATGTCTTTGTGCGTAGTTGCTCTCACTCGCAGTGCCAGTGCGTTATAGCCGGTTAAATCACGGCCCTGAATCGTCAGGTCTTTAGGCAGTTCGGTGCGCAGTAAAGACCCTCCCAAAGGGTGATGAGGCTCAAATACCTCCAATCGCACGCTCTCCCCGTCCGCCGAGGCCGATGATGCAGGCCATGCAACGGCTTGTTGAGGTGTGATCAGCGCCGAGCGATCCACGGCCGGGTCGAAAATGACAACAGGCGAGCTCGCTGGCATTAATACCGTGTGGTACTGACCCGCTGTTACATGGTCCCAGTCCTGAGGACTACCGCTTACTTTGCCCGGAAACGTTACAGTTTGTCCGCTATCGTTTACCGTAAAGACATATTCCAGCTTGCCGGGCTGTTGCCAGGCGTCATCCTCAGGCAGCGATGCTTCATACACGCTCTGTCCGACCGTTGTCATAGGAATAGTCAGGTAGTCGTTGTAGCCCTGATATTTCAATTGCAGGCTCACTTGTGCTTTGTTGCTGATCCCTTGTGCTTTTACGCGGAATATCAGGGGGTCGCCTAGCGTGTGCTGCCGTGCAGCCTGATGAATTAACACCGGCTCTACGGTAGGGATAGTGGGTAAATAATAGCGGTTATCGATGGTGGAGACAGGCTTCACGCTGGGTTTTTCAGATAACACATAGATGCCGGGCTGCACGGTAATGCGCCCGTTTTTTGCCTTCTCGGTTCGCGCGGCGGGCTCTGTTTCTGTGCCACCAATGCGCACCGCAGTAAACCGGCTGCCCAGGTCTGGCAAATTAATCTGAATATCACGATGCTGCACGTATAACCGGCTTACCTCGCGTTTCAAGCTGGAGGACTGATACGCATCCTGTAAGTTGATCACATCGGGAAAGACTTCTAAACGCCAGTCGCCATTCTCCAGACGGTCCAGAAAGTAGGCACCGCTTCCGGTGTAACTAACCAGAGGTGAGCTACCGACACCGGCGATATGTTCCAATGAATTTGCTTGTTTGGGTTTGGTATTCGTACTGTTGGTGTAATAGAACTGCTTGCCATCGTCGAATACGGCCAGGTTTTGGTTGTAGCTGAGGCCTGTATGCCCAAACTGGTTGTTAGCCGGGTAGTCTGCAGCCTGGTAATCAACCGGCAGTGCACGAAATTCCTCGCCAGCAATCATCAGGCTTATCGCCTTACCCGGTGTGTACAGTAGGTTTAAAAAGTGCGTGTTGTAGTCGGAGTTAGTGTCGGCAATCACCGCAGGATCGTAAGCAAATTGCGTGGCCCACTGAAAGCCCGCTTGTTTGAAGCTACGCGCCATCGCGGGGTACATGACCGTATGCGCCACGTCTGCGGCGTCAAATTCGTACACCATTCGCGCTTTCGGAGCACAGGCTTCAATGCCTGCAAATGGGTCGGTATAGCGTGAAACCGCGGGCAGCATATTGGTGTTCATTGCGCTGTATTTCAGCAACCCTGTGGGATACCACTGATAGGCGATACCGTCGATGTTGCTGTTACACAAGGCCTCTGCAAATTGCGGCTTGTTGCCTTGTTCAGCAATGTTGTAGAACAAGGGTTTAGTGACGCCTGCTGCACGTACGGCGTTAATCAGCCTGTTTACGTAAGCCTTTGCGTCCTCAGGCGGATGAGGATGCTTGGGCTCGTTGAACAGCTCAAAAGCAATGATGTCAGGGTCGGTAGCGATTACCCGGTTGGTATAGCGGTTTTTGTGTTGCAAAAACTGTGTAAGATAACGTTCCTGAGCGGCAATTAAGTGTTCTTTTTCATTCATGTCTGACTTGCTGAAGCCAACCGCAAAGCCGGGTTCGTCCGGATCGGGCTCCGGGTAACCTGAGCCCCACCATGCAATCGGTGTAATAATGGCTTTTATGCCGCGTTCCTGTAAACGCATCATCAGGTAGTCGAACAGTTCAAGGTTGTGGTTATTCAGCAGGTTGCCTTGCTTGTCGCTGATGACTTTGTCCCACACGTGAATGCGGTAGGCATCGAGTTTCAGGCGTGCAATGTGAGCCACATCCATGTCGATAGCGGCTTTGTGATCAATACCGCGGCGCTCGATGGCGCGATAGCCGTAGGCAAACGGCGCGCTGTAATTTACACCAAACAGGGCGACAGGTTCGCCTGTATCCTGCCAGCGCATTTCGCCGTTTTCAACTACGATATCCCGGGCATTCGCACTCAGGGCAATCGATAACAACAGGACACAAAAAAATGGTATCGCGAAGCGAAGAAGTGAACGAGATAGCGACATTGTATTACTCCTTGTCACCCTGATAACCATTAGGGTTGTTTGATTGCCAGTGCCAGCTTGAGGCCACCATGTCGGTTAAATCCCGTGTAGCCTGCCACCCCAGCAATGATTTGGCGCGATTGGCATTAGCATAGCATTTTGCGACGTCACCCGGGCGTCGTGGTGCAATTCTGTATGGTACCGGTTGTTCACTGGCAGATTCATAGGCCTTGACCATTTCCAGTACAGAGACACCCTGTCCGGTGCCCAGGTTAATGATATGCGAGCCTGGATTTGCAGCCAATTGTTCCAGCGCTGCAACGTGCCCTTCCGCGAGGTCACACACGTGAATGTAATCACGCACACCGGTACCGTCGCTGGTTGGATAGTCATTACCAAACACCGACAGCTGCTCGCGCTTGCCGCAGGCTACCTGAGCGATAAAGGGCATCAGGTTGTTCGGAATGCCATTGGGATCTTCCCCAATCAGGCCACTCGGATGCGCGCCAACGGGGTTAAAGTAACGCAAAATAATGGCACTGAAACGCTCAAAGGCCACACAGGTATCCTGCATGACCAATTCAACCATGTACTTGCTTCGTCCATAGGGGTTGGTTGGCGCCAATGGGAACGACTCGTCAATGGGTACAGTATGCGGGTCGCCGTATACCGTTGCCGAAGAACTGAATACCAGCGCCTGTACGTCGGCTTCCAGCATGCATTCAATCAAGGTTTGACTGGCAGTCACATTGTTGCGGTAGTACATCAGTGGTTTTTCAACAGATTCACCTACCGCTTTGGAGCCTGCGAAGTGAATTACGCTATCGAATTCATATTGGCTGAAAATGCGTTGCAGCAGTGTCTTGTCGCCCACATCGCCTTCAAAGCAGGTAATGGACTGGCCAGTAATGGCTTCCACGCGCTTGAGTGCCTGTGGGTGACTATTGCTAAAGTTGTCGATAACGACCACCTGGTGACCTGCGTTAAGCAGAGCCACACAGGTGTGCGTGCCGATATAGCCCGCACCACCAGTGACCAGAATTTGCATGCCTTAAAATGCTCCTAAATCGTTAAAACGTGAGAGTGGCCGCGGCGAGTCCCGGGCCGGAAACGGTTACGGTTGCACCGCTCAACTGCTGACCTGCTTCAATTAACAGTGCAGCTTCACCACGGGCAGTCGTAATAGGGCTTTGATTTAATATAGTAATATCGCCAGTACTGCTGGCTGAAAGTTCGATGTTGTTGACGAACGCCGGGTTGCCGTTGGCGTCCAACAGTTGGGCATACACGAATAGCACGTCTTTCACGCCTGCTTGAACCGGCATGCCGCTTTCATCAATACGCAAGGCGATTTGGCTTGGGGCTGACGCCGTAGTCACACTGTGAGTTGCAACAACCTGGTTATCGATGAGCGCTTCTGCGCGCAACGTTCCCGCTTCAAAACCGGCCAGTTTAAAGGTAAACGGCGGATGTGCCAGGTGTGAGCTGAGTGCGTCGGTATCCGGCGTCTGTTGTGCAATCAGGGTGTCGTTCAGATACAGCTTAACCTGTTCGGCGTTAGAGAATACCCGCACAGTTGGGCTGGAATCAGCTTGCCAGTCACTGGCAATGAACACCATTGGGCCACTGGTGTAACGGTTATCGACCTCTTTGGCAGAGCGCTGGCTCTGGAATAAGTAATAGCTGTACTTTGGCTGGCGGTAGAGGCTCATGATACCCGATGACTCAATGTCGTCAGCGTAGCCACGGTTGTAGTCGAACATCACCCAATAACCGTCAGCAAATGCAGGCACGGTAAAGTTATCGTTGTGCGCTTCCTGCAGGTTCAGAGCCTGTTGTAGCAAGCGCTTTTCACCGCTGTTAAGCAACTGACGACTGGTTCGCTCTTCTTCTTTCAGGCCTTCCCACGCATCCTGGTTCAGACCCGCGTTCTGCGCATAGTATTCCCAGTCACCGTATTCAGACACAATGTAAGGCTGGTTTGGCGTGCTGTAGTGCTGCAAACGGTGTTGGCGGGCCTGCACAAAGATGTCGTAACCCTTTTCCCAACCCGCTGAAAACGCACCTGGGTATTCGGTTTTAACCGTGTTGTGTAATGTTGCAATGAATTCGTCCGGCATATCCGATTCATTTAACGAACATTCCCAGGCGATCACGCTGGCGTGGTTTCGGTCACGGCGAATAAGGTCAGCGCAGCTGTCGATAATATGCGCTTCGAAGGCCGGATCGGCGTTATAAAACTGCCAGCCTAACACGGCGTTGAGCAGCACTAAGCCCAGTTCATCCGCAGCTTGCATAAAGGCAGGGGAGTGTGGGTAATGCGACAGGCGCACATAATCAAATCCGGCTGATTTAATTTTTACCGCGTCGCGGTAATCCGCCTGCGGAGAAATGGCATAACCTACAAAAGGGTATTCCTGATGGCGGTTAACGCCGCGTAAGAAGGTTTTCTCGCCGTTGATCAGCAGTTCGTGGTTTTCATTGAAGGCAAATTCACGAATACCGATGTTGCGCTGCTGACGCTCAACCAGTTCATTGTTTCGGCGCAGTTCGGTAGTCAGGGTATACAGGTTGGGTTGAGTCGGTGACCAGAGTCTGGCTTGTTCAACGGTCAGTTGCTGCTCAAGGTGTTCAGCCTGTCCTGGCTCAAGGGTATACTGGGTTTGCTGGGAAATCGTTTGCCCTTTATTTTCCAGCGTTTGTACCAGGGTAAACGTAGCCGGCGTTGCTGATTGGTTGGCCACATGAGTTTTAATGTTGACGCGGGATACGGCTTCACTTACCTGAGGGTATGTTACAAAAATACCGCCGCCTGCAGGAATGTCGGCCAGAATCTCGTCAGTAATGTGCAGCGGATCCTTTACCATCACACTCACGCCGCGATATAAGCCACCATAGGTATTAAAGTCCAGTAGCGCCAATGGTTTTGGACCCGTCAGCGGGTTGTCCTGATTGTCCAGTTTCACGGTGAGCGTGTTGCTGCCCGTCTGCAGGTAAGGGGTGAGATCCAGTGTGAAAGGCAGATAGCCCCCCATGTGCTCGCCTAACTGCTGGTCGTTGAGCCACACTGTTGCGACGTTCATCGCTGCTTCAAAGCGCAATAGCACGGTTTTTTCCTGCCAGCTCGCGGGGGCGTCGAAGGTTTTCTTGTACCACGCAATGCCTTGCCATTGATCGTTGACGACTTCGGGCTCAAGATTTGGCGTGTGGGGTAGCTGTACGAGTTGCCATGAATCAGCAGGTGCCTGGCCGTTTTCATCGGCTTTGGTGAACTGCCATTGTTGATTGAAATTAATGGTTTGGCTAATTGCAACCCCGGACGTGGTGCTGTCGATACCAGCGGTGTCTGAAGGCGGATTGGGTTGGCAGGCACTGAGCCAAAGTACATTGCTCAATAGCAATGCCGTACGAGCAAAATAGTTCACGAGGTAACCTCAGTTTGTTTAAACGTAGTAACAAAAAACAGAATGGGACTTGTTATAAAGTGGGCAGAGCCTGAACCAGGCACACACGTCAGGCTCTGCCAAAACTCGCTGCCCGTGGGTCTCAGGCAGCGATGTTCCTTACAGGGAGTATTGGAAACCGATCAGGTAACGCTTACCCCACTCAATGTAACTGCCAACGCGACTAGGATCGTTGTCGAAGTAGCTTTGCGAGACTTCGTTAGTCAGGTTTTGACCCTGCAGCATGATCTTAAACTTGTCAGTCACGTCGTAAGAGATACTGGCATCAACAGTAGCTTCCCCGCGCGTTGTGGTGATTTCCGTTGGATCCCAACTTCCAACACGCGTGTAGGCACTGCGGTAGTTGTAAGACACCTTGGCGTCAAACCCAGCTTTGTAGTACCACAAGGTCAGGCTGCCCACGTTTTTCGACAATCCGCCTAATGGCAGTGGGTTGTCTTCCGGCACAAACTCGGTCACGTTGCTGTCGGTGTAGCTGTAGTTTGAGTAAATACCCAGGCCGTCAAAGGGCTCTGGCAGCATGGTAAACGCTTGCTGATACATTACTTCGAAACCACGGATTTGACCGCCATCACCGTTAACCGGCCCGCTGAACTGATATTCAACGCCGTTGAACGTAATGGTGTCAGTGGCGCTACCCACGTGAGTTTTCAGGTCTTTAAAGAACAATGAGAACGTCAGCGCAGCGTCTTCTGAGAAGAAGTATTCATAACCTAAGTCAATCTGATCAGCCACAAAGGGGTTCAGTTTGGGGTTACCACCTGAAGCCGTTTTCACTGGAGATTGGTTATCCAGCCAGAAACCCGTGCGCATTTCTACCAGCGGTGGGCGTGACATGGTGCGGGCCAGGCCAACACGAACTTGTGAATCTTCGGTTACCGACAAACGCAGGTTAAGTGACGGCAAAATTTCGCTGTAGCTGTGGTCTACTGAAGTCGGTTCAATGGTTACGCCATCTTCGGTTTGGTAGCCGGCAGACGTGGATTCAGTGCGCACATAGCGGATACCAGCGTTACCTGTATACGGGATACCAAACAGTTCGCCGTCGAGGTTAACCATGAAATACGCAGCAGAATTGGTTTCCTGCACGTTCCATGAGTTCAACAGGTTCTGGGACTGTGGATCGTAGTCGTTGCGACTGTCGATGCCACCAAATGCCTGATTAACTACTGATTGCCAATTGTTGATGGTATATAAATCCGGAGAGACAAAACCGCCGCCCAGTGCGTAGCTGCTGCCGTAGCCGCTAACAGAACTGTCGGTTACTCCCTGCCACCATGTCACTACATCATTATCTTTTTCGCGATCTGACCAACGCACACCAAAGCTCAGTTGGGTTGCGTGTCCCCAGTCCACAAAGCGAGACATATCTGCTTTGATGGTCAGCATTTCGTCGTCGAGGATGCGGTCGTTGTCAACGGTCATGCCGTTCAGCGTGTAATAGTCCGGATTGCCAATCTCTTCGCTGGCAACCACTTCCAGGCGGTCGCCGCTTACATCCCAGCCAATATCAACAGGCGTAGGGCCATTGTAGGTAGAGGTTACATTTACCCAGCGTGATTCAATCGATGCGTTTGAATAACCCACATCCAGCGCAGTTAGCCAAACATCACCCTGCCACTCCAGATTCAGGCCGGTACTTACCAGTTCGTTTTGCTGGAACCAGGTGGCGTTGTTTGCCGAGTGATTTGCCCAAATTAAGCCGCCAGCGGTGATTTGTTCGCCACCGTTTTCGGTCGTCACAATTTGCGTGTCATACTGAGAATTCTGGTAGTTCCATACGCTGGAGTTCTGCCAGTTGCCCCAGCCGTCAAACCAGAACTGGTCTTCGCGCTCTTCGATATCAAACTTCGAGTAAAACAGGTTGTACTTAACCTGCAAGGCATCAGTGGGTAGCCACTGGAGCACGGCCATACTGCCTACACGTTCGGTGTTGCCGCCTTTAGTTGCGGATTTACCACCCCATGGCGCCGCTTCTTTGATGCCGTTTTCGTTTACATCACCCATGTCCCATTCGTATTTGTTGTACGAGTAAGAAGAGGTTTCTCGCTGTACCGATGGCTGATCCTGGTAGGCAATACCAAAGGCAAAACCAAAGGTGTCAGAAATAGGTTCTATGATACTGAAGCTACCGCGCTT
Source organism: Aestuariibacter sp. (assembly GCA_017794925.1). GTDB lineage: Bacteria > Pseudomonadota > Gammaproteobacteria > Enterobacterales > Alteromonadaceae > Alteromonas. The sequence goes on from CP051238.1 coordinate 1,338,041, forward strand.
GCCGCTGGCATCTGCGGTGGGGACATCGTCACCCAACACGTAATCCATGGCATGTGCAGTTACTGTTACCAGTCCTTCATCGCGAGACAAAGGTTCAACAAAATTCATGTTAACCAAACCAGAAATACCACCTTCTGTTTGGTTTGCCATTGGGCTCTTGTAGACTTCTACCGAGCTGATCAGCTCAGCGGGAAATTGTTCGTAGCGCACGCTTCGGCTCGGTTCGCCACTCACGATTTCGCGGCCATTCATGGTGGCCAGATTCAGACGAGGTCCCAGGCCGCGGATAGACAGAATACTAGGGTTACCGCGGTCACGGTCGGCGGCAACGCCAGGCAAACGGGCCAGTGCGTCAGTAATGGTTACATCGGGTAACTGGCCCAAATCGTCGGTTGAGATGATCTCAACCGTAGAGTCGGCCAGTTTCTTGTGTTGCAGTGAGCGGGTCAGCGTACTACCAAAGCCACGTACGGTAATGACTTCAGTTTCTTCTTCCTGTACCTGGGCGGTCGTGTCTTCCTGGGCATGCGCCACAGACAGTCCCAGTCCCTGAACTAGTGCTAGTGCGGTAAGGCTCAGTTTAAATGGTGTTTTCATAGTTTACTCCCAAGGCAAGAGTGTCTCGTTTTTCAAAATCTGTGGACGTTATCTATTTATTAATTATTCGTATGCTTAGGTTAACGACCACGCTAGCAATAACATATTTATAACATAGGAGGGAAAACGTTTTCCATAAAAAGTGTGTAAATTATTTATTTATTTTTAAATGTTGTTTTATAACAATGCTTTATTCGGTGAAACGATTTCCTGATTTTGTGTGGATGTTTCACATTTGAATGTTTTTAAATCACTGTTCGTTACTTTAACAAGCTGTATGTACAGGTTCCGATATCAGTAGTTACTGATAGTATTCAGGTTTTTCCGTACGCACATTGCATTCGTCGATAGCGGTAAGAAAAGTGGAAAGGGCTTGGCAAAAATAGGTTATACTGGCAAGCTTCGTTAAACACAGTTAAGAACGACAGACGCTATAAAAGCGCGTAACAGATTTACAGGAGACATCCATGGCAACACGAGGCGTTAACAAAGTCATTCTGGTCGGTAATTTAGGCAACGATCCGGAAGTGCGTTACATGCCCAACGGCAACGCCGTTGCCAATTTAAGCCTGGCAACCAGTGAAAGCTGGAAAGATCAGCAGGGGCAGGTGCAGGAGCGTACCGAATGGCACCGATTGACCATGTATCGTCGTTTGGCGGAAATCGCGGGTGAGTATCTGAAGAAAGGCTCTCAAATTTACGTAGAAGGTAAATTACAAACCCGCAAATGGCAGGATCAGCAAGGCCAGGATCGTTACACTACCGAAATTATTGTCGACCAGATGCAAATGCTGGGTGGACGTGAAGGTGGTCAGGGCGGCCAGGGCGGCGGTTACCAACAGCGTCCACAAGGTGGCGGTCAGCAAGGCGGCTACAGCAACAATAACAATCAGGCTGCTTACGGCGGCGGTAACCAGGGTGGTGGTAATCAGGGCGGCGGCTATCAGCAACAGCCTCAACAACGTCCACAGGGCGGCCAGCAAACACCACCAATGGCAGAACCTGATTTTGACTTTGATGATGATATTCCGTTCTAAAAGGCCATTAGAACGAATATGAGTAATAGTATGAAAGCCCTTATTTAAGGGCTTTTTTGTTTCTGACGTTACTACGGACTAAGGCGTGTGAATGTGAAGGAATATATAACGACTGCAGTTTTTCTGATGTTCTTCATTGGGGCGGCGAGCGCGTCACAGGTTAATATTGGAATAATTAAATCAAAAGAGCAGGAATGGCGACTAACGTATCAATTGTCGGCGCCTGCAACCAAGCTGGCTTTTGTGCGAAATCCTGATGATTCCCGCACAACACGATGGTTGCCCGTTACGCCCGGCTTTACTATCTCTATTGCCGATGGACAGGAGTATCTTCAACGGGATGATGGTGCCAGATTTGATAGCGTGACCGTCAGATTGACTCCGACATATAAGCATCTTTCCAAGGACTATGCGCCATTTTCCCCTTATTCCGATGGCGGAACACTCATTTATACGGGACGTCTGTTTGCCTGTATAAACACGTGTGAGGGTAACGAAAATCAATGGCCTGTTACAATGCAGGTGCCGAAAGGTGAGCATATGCTGGTGAACGGCAAATTGTATCCTGAGGAAGCCGCCTGGGTGGATAGCAACGATGGCATGAATGTCTACGTGGGCATTCAGCAGCCGGTAGAGACTGAAAACGTCTGGGCAATTATCGATGCGGGATTGCCGGACAACATTAAACAATCACTGGATGCCGACATCCCTGAACTTATGCACTACTTTGAACAACGGTTAGGGATAAACCATGGGCAAAAGCCTGCTTTATTTGCCTCTTATGCCAACGTTGATGGGCATTCTTCTCAGGGCGGCACATTACCAAACCAGATATTTATGCACTGGAATCTGAATGATCTGGGAGATAAAGTCGCGGACGATACATTCCTGAATAACACAATTTGGTTTTTCGCTCATGAAGTCGCCCACCTGTACCAGCGAAGCAAAAAAGCTGAAATATTGGGCAGTCCCAACGAGTCATGGCTTCACGAGGGGCATGCAGACTGGTTGGCAGCAAAAGCGCTGTTAACGTTGTATCCGCAAACTACGCCATATGTCGAGAATAAGATTGTGCGTTTTAAGTCACATTGCGCCGCAGGATTGGAAAATATGACGTTGCGCAGTGCTGCCGACAACGGTCGTTTTGATTTGTATTACACCTGTGGACTGTTAATACATCAAGCTATAGAGGAAGAGTTTAAAAAGCACGGTAACAAAGACAGTTTCTCGGCGTGGGATGATTTTCGCACCCTTGCAGAGAAACAGGGAGAGCATGGAGCTACTGGTTTTTTAAACGTAGTTAAAGCAAACACGTCTGAGGCTTTTGTTGCGAAAATAACGTCATTCATTACCGAACAGCAGGAAAATCCATTACAAGCTTTGGATTTACTCAATGCCCGGTAACCCGCTATGGGCTGCTGTAAAAGTACAGAGCAAAGACCAAAAGGTGCTAGCCAATGTGATCTAAAATTGCCCGGGACAACAACAAAGACTAAGGAACACGACCGAAGCTGCTATGTTGAGCCTGGAAGTTGAGAAGTCGACATTTGTAAGCTATATCCAGTGTATTAAAACAATTAAGTCGACAGGTGTTCGCATTACACACTGAAGACCTTAGAAGAACAGGACATTAAATGAAAGGCAGGTTAAGTACTAACGCTATAATGATTGGGGTATTTGGTACTCTGTTAATACTCGCAATTCACTTCTGGCTCTCCGATGAATATGGTGGGTTACCAGACATTGAGGCAACGGCGGAGTCCTCGGTCGATGAATTACCAGACTTTTCTGTTTACACCGACGTGAAGGAAAAAAAAGAAGCGTTTTTTGATACCCTCTATCCAATTATTCAGGAAGAGAATGCGCATGTGCTGAACATCAGAAAAGCACTATTGACGCTAAAAAGTGCTCAATCGTTGTCTGAAACTGACCGCATTTGGCTCACAGACCTGGCTAAATATTACAAACTAGTCGAAAAAGACGATGCGCCAGTGAACGTCGATGAAGCTCTCATCGATAATCTGCTGGTGAGAATTGACTACATTCCGCCCTCGCTTGCGCTTACACAGGCCGCGATAGAGTCTGGCTGGGGAAGCTCCCGTTTTTCCCGTGAGGGTAATAATTTGTTCGGTCACTGGTGTTTTGTGAAAGGCTGCGGATTGGTGCCAGGAGAACGTCAGGATGGACGTCATCACGAAGTGGCGAAATTTGATACGGTAAACCACGCAGTACGTGCTTACATAAGAAACCTGAACACCCATTATGCTTACGATAAACTCCGCGCTTTACGGGCAGAGTTAAGAGAAAATAACAGTCCGCTTACCGGAAAAGCACTGGCTAAATCACTGGGACAGTACTCGGAAGAGGGGACACACTATATAGAGAAAGTGTCTAAGTTTATCGATCATAATAAGCTGCAGCGTTATACCAGAAAATTTGAAGAAGTGATTATAGCAGGCTCAAAATCAGAGACTTAAAGGTGTTTAGCATCGTTATAAGCGCTGAGATATATTGATTTTATTCTCCTTGTTGACAAACAACCGTTGGAATATCAGAGCAACATGTTAGAAGATGTATTTAGGCAACTGAATAACGATTTAAGGGATGTAAAATGTTCTGTCCAAAATGTCATGGAAAGTTTGAGCACGTACAAACCCCGCTAGGGGTGATCGATCGATGTCAGAGTTGCGGCGGGTTGTGGTTTGATGTATTGGAACATACCGACCTTAAGGCGATTGCCAAGTCCATCGATACCGGTGATAAAGAGCTGGGCGAATTGTATAATGAGGAACGGGATATCCAGTGTCCTGTCTGTGTGAATACTAACATGTTGAATATGGTGGACAGTAGTCAAACCCATATTCAGTTTGAAAGTTGCCCGAGCTGTCACGGCCGGTTTTACGATGCCGGTGAATTCGCGGATTTTGCTAAGCTGAGCATCAGCGATGTGCTGAAGCGTTTCGGCATTCTGAAAAAGAAATCCTGAACCGACCTTAATGTTGTAAAACTGTTTTCATATGGCGGGCAATTACGGCTTCTTCGTCGGTAGGAATGACCCGAACCGCTATCTGACTCTGTGAGCTGTGGATCACCGGTGAATTATTCAGGTTTGCTGTGTCATTGATGTCGACACCCAGCCACCCGAGCTGTTCACAAACCCGCTGGCGAATGACGTGAGCGTGTTCGCCAACGCCTGCAGTAAATACCAGAGTGTCCAACCCTTGTAATTCCGCTGCCAATGAACCTATTGCCCTGATAATGTAGTGACAGTACAAGGCGATGGCTTGTTCTACCGCAGGTTGATCGGTGTAATCCAGTAACACGCGCAGGTCGCCGCTCATTTCTGACATACCTTTTAACCCCGAATTCTTGTACAGCATATTGGTCATCGTGTCTGCGTCAATGCCTAGTTGAGTTTGGCAATGCAGCACCAGCCCGGGATCTAACGCGCCGCAACGTGTCGACATCATCAGGCCATCCAATGCGGTAAAGCCCATACTCGAACTTACACTTTTGCCATGTAGCATGGCGCAGGCACTGGCACCGCTGCCCAGGTGCAGTACTATACACTTTCCCCCACTTTCAGACGTTAATACGTTAAGTTGCTGGCTGATATATTGATACGATAAACCGTGAAAACCGTAACGACGCAACCCCTTTTTCCTGAGTGTTGCCGGCAGTGCGTACAGCGTATTGAGTGTGGGTTGTGCAGAGTGAAACGCTGTATCAAAGCAGGCAACTTGTGGAAGCTCCTTGTGTGTATTTCGCAGTACGTCAATGGCATGCAGATTATGCGGTTGATGCAGTGGAGCCAGGTCTGAAAGCGCATGTAATACGGGGAGGTTTTCGTCGGTAATGACAATGGGCGAAGCATATTGTTCGCCCCCATGCACAACCCGGTGCCCGACGGCCGCCACATTACCTGCATGATGCAAAATGGACTCCAGCATGCTGGCGAAACTATCCGGGGTGATGTCCAGGTTGCCACGCTCTTCAATGCTCAGGTCGTGTACGTTGAAGACGGCATATTTTAAGGTTGAAGAGCCGCTGTTTATCACCAGATAGTGGTCGGAGGCTGATCGGGTCATACTATTTTCCCCTCGCGTTTACGCTGGAAGACCAGTGCCATCGCACAGGATGCTTTCCGCGTAGTTGGACCGCCGGCCCGGCTTGTCAGAATAATCGGAGCGCGAGCGCCAAGTACGATACCAGCGCCTTCAATACCCGATAAATAGCGCATTTGTTTAAAAAGCATATTACCGGATTCCAGATCGGGAGCGACCAGAATGTCAGCATCTCCGGCAACCTGAGACAGAATGCCTTTGGATTTGGCAGCTTCACTGGAAATTGCGTTATCCATGGCCAAAGGTCCGTCTAATAAACCCCCGGTGATTTGACCACGCTCCGCCATTTTACACAGTGCAGTGGCGTCCAGTGTTGATGGGATTTTTTCTTCCACCGTTTCTACCGCCGACAGAATGGCGACTTTTGGGGTACTGTTGGTTAGCGTTCTGACCAAATCAATGGCGTTTTGAATAATGTCTTTTTTGGTCGCCAGGTTTGGACGAATGTTGATGGCGGCGTCGGTTAAAAACAGTGACTTGTGGTAGCTGGGCGCATCCAGCGCAAAAATGTGACTCATTACCCGGCCGGTGCGCAGTCCGTAGTCTTTGTTTAGTACTTCGTGCATCAGTTCATCGGTGTGTAAATTGCCTTTCATTAGCGCTTCTGCTTCGCCGCTGGAGACTAGCTTTACCGCGGTTTCTGCTGCGGCATGGCTGTGTGGTGTATCGACCAGTCTGAAGCTGGATATATCCAGGTCATTGTCTGCCGCGATCTGTTCAATTCTTGCTTTCGGGCCTACCAGGATTGGCTCTATCAGGTTGTCAGCGGCCGCGTCTAACGCCCCGGCCAGAGAATTCAGATCTACCGGGTGTACCACACAGGTTTTAAGTGGTGCCATGTCCTTTGCCATGGTCATGAATTGCTGATAGCGGGCACTGGACTCTTCTTTTAATTCCAACGCGGGCAAGGTAGTTCGTGGCCGGGCGATTGATTCTACGGGCGCTTTTACCAGTGCCTGGCCGGAAATGACGGTTTCATCCAATTGGTTTACGCAGATGCAGTTTAATAGGACGCGATGATGTGTCTGCTTTTCCGTTACCGTCACGGTGACTGTCAGATTGTCACCCAACGAAACGGGCTTTAAAAAAGTAAAGTCCTGTTTCAGGTATATCGTACCCGGACCGGGAAGCTGTGTGCCAAGAACGGTGGATATCAAAGCGCCACCCCACATGCCATGGGCAATGATGTGGTGAAACTGTGAGCTATTGGCGTACTCTTCATCCACATGAGCCGGGTTAACGTCGCCTGACATAATGGCGAATAGCTGAATGTCTTTACGGGACAAGGTTCGATTGAGTGACGCTGAGTCACCAATTTGAATCTCGTCAAATGGCTTATTACGGATCATATCCATGTGTGCTCTCCGTGGAAAAAGGTCAGAAACAGCAAAACGCAGTCTCATAATAGTCATGCCTGAAAAATCTGTATTGATACCCATCAAGATCAAGCTTTTTAATTTTTACTGGTGATAAATTCACCGTATCGGTAATACGTAAGGAATCACCATGATCGACCGTGAAAGTAATGTCATTGAGTACACCTACGCTGACAGTCATGCCACTCCCGAGGATGTTAGCGAGCCCCTCAAACCAGACTATGCGATTAACCAGTTACTGAGTCAGCTTACAGGCGGTATTGATCCGGTTGCCTATGGATTGGCTTTCACCGACTGGTTTATTCATCTGCAACTGTCGCTGGGGAAACAACAGGCCTTGCTGGACTTGTCGGTTACGCACGCTTGCGGTCAAAACCTGCAATGTGAAGAGGCCGCTGAAGACAACCGGTTAGCCGGACCCGAATGGATGACCTGGCCTTATTCTTTGTATAAACAGAACTACCTGGCAATGCGTCAATGGTGGCAACTGGCGACCCGCAATGTGCAAGGCGTTGAAAAACATCATATCGACATGGTGAATTTTGCTGTGCGTCAGGGGCTGGAAGCGCTGTCGCCAGCCAATTTCTTACTGACAAATCCTAAAGTGGTACAAGCGACCATGGAAAGTGGGGGAAATAACCTGCGGAAGGGACTGGATAACGTTGTTCAGGACCTGATACGCAATTATCAGGGCGATACTCTGGAACAAAGCAGCCAGTTTCAGGTGGGGAAGACCCTGGCCATCACACCGGGCAAAGTAGTGTACAAAAACGCCTTGTTGGAATTGATTCAGTACAGTCCGACCACAGAAAAAGTAAAGGCAGAGCCCGTGCTGATTACGCCTGCCTGGATCATGAAATACTATATTCTCGATTTATCCGAACATAACTCGCTGGTGAAATACCTGGTCGATAAAGGACACACCGTGTTTATGATCTCCTGGAAAAACCCTAGTCAGGAAGACCACAACGTAGGGTTAACTGATTACCTGAAAACCGGGCTGGGCGAGGCTATTTCGCAGGTTCAACGCCGGGTGCCAAGGCAACACATTCATGGAGTCGGCTATTGCTTGGGGGGCACGCTACTGAGTATGGCGGCAGCGTGGCTGGCTCGTGAAAATCGCAGTCCGTTTTGTTCACTCACTCTGCTCGCGGCGCAAACGGATTTCAGTGACGCGGGGGATTTAAGGCTGTTTATTGATGAAAGTCAGTTAGCCATGCTGGAAGCTGTCATGGCGAAAAACGGCTATCTGCCAAAAGAAAGTATGGCCGGTACTTTTGTGATGTTGCGGGCAAATTATTTATTGTGGTCTCGCTGGGTAAAAGAGTATCTGATGGGGGAACGTCAGCATGAAAATGATTTGCTGACCTGGAATCAGGATGCGACACGCATGCCAGCACGTATGCATTCTGAATATCTGCGCCAATGCTATTTAAACAATGCACTGGCAGGTGGCCAGATAATGGTGGACGGCAAGCCAATAGCGTTGTCAGATATTCAGGTGCCTTTGTTTGTTGTGGGGACCGCTAAAGATCACGTAGCCCCCTGGAAGTCTGTGTACAAAGTCAACTTGCTTATCGACAAAGACATTACCTTTTTACTCACAAACGGTGGCCATAACGCAGGGATTATCAGTGAACCGGGTCATCCTCACCGAGTGTATCAGGTTGCAACGAGAAAGGAGGATGGGGTTTATTTACCGCCACAGGCCTGGCTTGACGATGTGCCGATGCAAGAAGGGTCGTGGTGGCCTGTCTGGCAGCAGTGGCTGACAAACAATTCTTCAGAAAAGGTGCAAGCCAGAGAGGTAGCGTCTCAGCCCGGCCTGCCTGATGCACCTGGTCAATACGTTCTTGAGCCTTAAATTACAAACAGGTTTATTCAGTGGGTAATTTAGTCCGTACAAGGCGCAGGTATACCGTGCGGTCTTTCTCTTTAATGGAATGGCTGGCGTTGAAGAATGCAACTGTCCACGCACGCAGTGGATCCATAATGGATGGCGTCGAGGTCCAGAAGCTGTCTGGTGGCGTTACCGGGAAAAACGTACTGTTGATGGCAGGACGAACGCAATCGCGCTCTGCCAGACTGGCAAGTTCTTTTAAGTTGGGTACGCGCCAGCCTTGCAACAGGTCGGCGTCGTATTCATACGCGTAGGCCAGTGCTTCCTGCCAGGTCATTTGTTCTGCTTCACCCGTACAAGTTGTGCCGTCAAATGTTTGCCCTACCGCACAGCGTTGCCAAATAAGCCCTGTTGGCGTGTGTAGTACTGTACTGGTAGTAATGGTGGAAAAGTCTTCATCCGGCGTTGTGTCATCGGCATTGGCAAGGCAGGTTTGTGCGCTTACCTGAAATGCAAAGACAAACATAGACAGTGCCGATAAGCTGATTATTTTCTTTATCATTATCGACCCGCCCTTACCAGCCTGATACTGGCTGCTGAAGATTTGTTCAGGAAGTTATCTACTCCTGAGATGAAGTCAATTGCCCAGACATTCTGTGCAGCATCATTGCTGACGCCATCGGCACTTGGCAAACTGGTCCAGTACCAAAGCGCACTGGCTGTGCCGTCTCCGGTATAAGGAAAGTACTGGGTGTCTATACGCGGTGAGCTTCCTTTTCCGAAATGGACTAACGAAAGCAATTCGCCATGCGTAGGAAGGCGCCAGTCGTAAAATCCGCACAACCCCGCGCTGTTTATCGCATCTATATAATCTTCTGTATTGCAATCGGTAAGTGAACACTGAGTTGCTGCGCCATTCAGACTGCCTTCTGCGCCACCATTGTTGTCGGTACTGTACCAGCTATACAGATGATCCTGATCGCGTAATCCGCCATCGGTGGTTTTAATTTCCCAGACCAGTCCAGTGACATTGTCGCGCACACAGCTAAATTGGGTGACATCGTCGTCCTGTTCATCGCCATTTACGTTGAGCTTGGTAAAATCAAAACCCGCCTGCCCACGTCCAGCTTTATTTAATACGCCCGCGCTGGCCAACGCATCGGCACCCTTATGCGCATCCTGTCCTGGCCAGGCATTCTGCTGACTGGTGCCATTGGTCGTGTCGTCTGCTTGCTGGGTTATGCCGGTATCATTGAGTACTCTCACCGGGAACGGTCTGACGGTAACGCGTTTGGTTTCAGTAACCACGTTACCGTAACTGTCCTCAACGGTCAGATAGAATTCCAATGTGGTAGTCGCTGATACCATCGGCGCAATGGCATAGGCATCCGCTTGTGTCGCCTGCATAATAGTCGGCTCACTGTCACCACTGTAAGTCCACAATGCGCTAAGCGGATAAGCTGCCTGCAGCGAGCTGGTTGCCGTACCGTCGAGCAGGATGATTTCACCGCCAAATACCGCCTGATCCATGCCCACGGTAACCTGCGGTTGGGTTTCAAAGGCCGAGAGTACCGTAATAGAATATGAGGTTGTATTCGTAGCCCCTTCCTGATCGGTCACTGTAAGCGTGAAGGTCAGGGTTTGGCGACTGTCTGCAATGGGGGTAGAGATTACCAGCGTAGATTGATCGGCTTCCAGGCCGCTTGTTACATCACTGCCTGCCGTTTGTTCCCAGAGCCATTTGGCAATCGCATTGCTCTCTGTATTGTCTCCGTCGAAGCTACTTCTGCCGTCAAGAGTAATGGATACGCCAGCCGGATACGTGCCGGGATCAGCGTCCGGCCAGTCGTCCACGGTAATCACTGCGGTTGGCGCACTGTTTTGTGGCGTTACCGTTAGTGTAAATGTATCCGTCGCTGTCTGACTGCTGGCATCGGTAGCGGTGACTGAAATGGTGAACTGCGTTTCGCTGGTGATAGCCGGTGCAGTAAGCGTTGCCGCAGAGCTGGTGGTGGCTTCTTGTGTAATGCTAATCGATGACGGTGCTGTCCAGCGATATGTCACCTCGCCGCTGGGATAGGACACCTGCGCAGACAATGATATTGAGGATTGCTCCGGCATAGAACGATCGCGACCGGCGTTCACTGCAAAGGTCTCGTCGGTGGTCTCTTTGCTTAATCCACCGCAAGCCGTCAGCATCCAGGCGGCCAGAATCAGGGCGAATAATCTACGTTGCGTCAAACCAATATACGTCATGTCACCTGAGTATCGTTAGGAGTCTTTGAATCAGGACTGCTTCAACCATAGTTGGTTATCGGCAAAACTGCTTAATTCATTGAGTATTTTGCTCAATTTTTCGGATTGCAGTAGCAGGACGGCCGTAAGCTAATGTATTTGCGGGCAAAGACGCGGTAACCAGGCTGCCAGCACCAATGACGCAGTTATCGCCAATTGTCACGCCTGCGGCAATGTGTACGTTAGCACCAATCCATACCCGATGACCAACCATGACAGGCTGGGCCGTTTCATGCCGCTGGTTCAGGTCTGGTGAGAAGCGATCTTCTACCGATGAGATGACGGTATTCGGACCAATAAGTACCTGGTTGCCAATGCAGATCGGGCAGGCGTCAATAAAATAAACATGATGATTGAGGAATGTTCCCTTACCAATATGCGTATTAATACCGTATTCAACCCGGAAGACGGACGCTACCTGCACACCTTTGGCTTTGGCCAGTAACTCATTCAGACGTAAGGTTCGCTCTGCATGTGCTGCAGGCGGCAATTGGTTGAATGCAGAGCAACGATTTGAGGCCAGTTCACGTGCTGTAATCAATACATTGTCATCCGTTGTGTACGGGATACCCGGGACAACAGGTAGTCTGTTAAGGGGGGCGTGTCTGGCATTCAATGTGTTATGGCCTATGATTAAGAAAATATCGCAATATGCATTTTTTGCACCTGGCAATCAAAAGTGCAAACAAGAGACTGATATAACTCAACTAAAAGGTAATAGCATGGGCTGGTACTTTTGCGCAAACTCTGTTGTAATCATCACATCAATTTTTAGGACGTAACGAAATTTCATGCGCATTGGTTGGCGTACATATTTAAAACAGGCATTCCGGAAAAAATCGGCCTACCACGCGGTGGGTATTGCGATTTCTCTGGATACCGTCACGTTTTGCGCGTTGAGCAAAAAGGGTGATGCGTTGCATGTTGTACATGAAGAAACGGTTAGTTTCGGCCAATGGGGCAAATCACTAATACGCTGGGCAGAGAAGCATAACCTGGTGGGTACGCCGACCTATGTGGCGTTTTCTATTCACTCGTATCAAATTCTGCAAATTGATCGCCCTGCCGTAGAGCCGGAAGAAATGGTCGCAGCCATGTCCTGGTCGGTGAAAGAGTTGACGGGCAGTGATCAGGAAATGGTGATTGATTATATCGATTTACCTGTTCCGTTAGCCGGAGCATCTAAGGTGAATGTGATTGCATTACCTAAAAAGGACGTCGCGGTCGCTTGTGAATACATTTTTGATTCCGGGTTAACGCTGCAACAGATTACCGTTGAGGAACTGGCGACCTGTAACCTGGTCGAAACGACGTCTGACGCTATATTAACGCTCGTTCAGGAAGCCGGCGAAGAAATCTGCCTGAATATTGTGAAAAACGGTCAGCTTTATTTGAGCCGGCGTTTGAAAGGCTTTGAAAATCTGGGCAGTTTTTCTAAAGACGAATTGCAAATGGGGATTGGCGAATCATTAAGTGTGCAGGTGCAACGCTCAATGGACTTCTACGAAAGCCAACTTCGTCAGGCACCTGTGCGTCGTATCCAATTGCGCTTAGATACACAGCACATCGAGGCGTTGTCTTTGCAAATTAACCAGGTTGTCAGTGCGGAAGTGGAAGAGCTTATTCCGGCGGGAATCGTGTCTGATACGCCATTGCCGGTACATCGCCTGAACTACACCAGTCTGGGAGCTGCCCTGGGTGCCGAGGTCGCAGAGGTGGCTGAGCCAATGGAGGCTTCCGCGTGAAGCAGCGCATAAATCTTTACACCGAAGAGTTTACGCCACGCCTGGATATGTGGTCGCTAAGCAGTGTGTCGATTATTTGGGGGATAGCCCTGACACTACTTGCACTTATTTGGGCGGGTGTGTCCTGGTATGGCTCGACATTGCAGGAAGAACTGATGGCGAAACAACGCCAGCAACAACAGTTACTGAGTTCTGTTGGTGCACTTCAGCAAGCCCTTGAGCAAAGAAAACCGGATGCCGGACTGGAACGACAGCTAGAACAACGACGTCACGAGCTCAGTAACCGTCAGTTACTGGTGAACGAATTAAGTCTGCGGGAACAAATTAAGCGTCAGGGATTTGCCGATTTGCTGGATAACCTGGCAGCAAAAAACAGCCGTGATATCTGGCTGGAAACTATTCAGGTTAGCGAACATATGATGCTGCTGGAAGGGCAATTGAGTAAACCGGAGGCCATGCCTCAGTGGTTACAGCGTCTTGGGCAAACTTCGTCATTTTCGGGACGAACGTTCGACTCGGCAAGGTTATTCAGGGATGAGGAACAATTGCGTTTTGAATTGAGTATGTCCCGTACCGCCGAAGCCGGGCCTCAGTCTCAAGGAGGGCAAAAATGAGTTTTGCGAAATACGATGCTCGCTTTGCTGAACTGAGCCAGCGTGAAAAAGTGCTGATCTTTGTTACCGGGCTGGTTGTGATTATATCGATTATGGTGTTTCTATTGATAGATCCCGCTGTGCGAAATAACACTAAAACCGCTAATGCGTTGCTGCCCCTGGAGTCTGAGATTTTGTCGTTGCAGCAGCAATCCGTGCTTTACGAAGAAGCGCTTGCAGAAGACCCCAATGCGAAATTGCGTGAGCAAATAACCAAAGTGAACAACCGCATGCAGGTGCTGCAGACCCAATTTTCGGCGCAACTCTCCGATTTAATTCTGCCAAGACAAATGCCGGTGCTGATTGAACAAGTGTTTTCTCAGGCAGAAGGACTGACTCTCATCGAAATGGCATCGATTAAGCCTGTTAATATCTTTGCCGATAACGAGGCTATGGCTGAAGTGCCGTTATATCAACATGGTGTAAAGCTGACGTTTGAAGGGCGTTTTTTCGCAGTACGGGATTTTCTGGCAAACCTGGAACGGTTGACCAATCAGATATACTGGCGTTCTATGGCGTATCAGGTATCGGAATACCCCAACGCGGAAGTGACGCTTGAAGTGTATACGTTAAGTACAGAAAAGGCGTTTATCGGTGTTGAATAAGTTATTTGTGTTATTCGCAATAGTCAGTTTTCCGGTGCTTGCACAAACACTGGAAGATCCGACGCGTCCTTCGCAGTTTACGGCGTCTACGCAAAAAGCGGTCAGTGGCGCTAAGTTAGTGCTTCAGGTTGAAGCGATTATGCGGGTGGGAGAGCAACGCCGCGCCGTAATTAACGGCAAGGTCGTTACGGAAGGTCAGAGTATTCAAGGGGCAACTGTTAAGGCGATTCATCCTAACAGTGTCGACATCGTTCACAATTTGAATGGTGAGTGGGTTGAGAAAACCCTGTGGGTTGCCAAAAGCGGTAACGTAAAATCCAATGCAGCAGAGAATTATTAAAATGGGATATGCGGGTAAACGTCTTATCTACGTTGCAATCGTCACACTACTGATGGGGTGTCAGTCTTCTGCACCACCGTCGGTTGTTGAACAGTCGCTGAAAGAGCAACTCGAAAAGCAGATTGCGCATGAGCAAGCTAAACAAAACAGCAAAGCGACGACGCCTGGTTCGCTGGAGTCAGTGCCTAAAAACGTCACTGATTTGCTCAGTGAGGTTCCGGCTGGTGGACAGCCTGCATCGCTATTCGGCCCTGAAAAATATGACATTGAAGCGGATGGTGTGGCTGTTCGCGCATTCTTTGCCGGCCTGATGGTTGATACCCCTTACAGTGTTGCTATTCACCCCGAGGTCGAAGGTGAGATTTCGTTGAGCCTGAAGCAGGTCAGCATGGAACAGGTCATGGAATTGCTCGGTGACTTGTATGGGTATGACATCAGCCGCAAAAGCAATGTTTATCGCATTTTACCGGCGGGTATGCGTACCGAAACTTTTGCCGTTAACTACTTACTGATGACCCGTGATGGGTCAACGCAAACCAGCATTATCTCTGGTGGTGTATCTCAGGCCGACGGTAACAACAGCAACAGCAGTTCAAACAGCAATTTCAATAATTTCAGCGGGAACTCTGCCAATAGTAATAATTTAGGTAACCAGTTTGGCAATAACGCCAACGGTACGTCTATCTCTACCCGCACAGAAACAAATTTCTGGGAAGATCTGAAAACATCACTGGAACTGATGGTTGGCAATGAGAATGGCCGCGCGGTGTTTGTTACCCCTCAGGCAGGTTTAGTCACCGTGCGTGCGATGCCAGATGAAATTCGTGATATCAAACGTTTCCTTAAGGTGTCTGAAGCGAGCTTGCAACGTCAGGTTATTCTTGAAGCCCGTATTCTGGAAGTCGCACTGGACGATGGTTATCAGCAAGGTATTAACTGGTCAGAAGTAGTGGCTAACTCCTCAGGCAGCACGCAATTTACCTTTGCCAATACCGCTGCCACCATTGGCAATGAGATTTCTGCCTCTCTGGGGGCGGTTACCAGCCTGTCATTCTTAAATCAGGATTTCTCTGGCGTTATTTCGTTGTTGTCTACCCAAGGAAACGTGCAGGTTCTTTCAAGCCCTCGCGTTACTGCCATTAACAACCAGAAAGCCGTGATTAAAGTAGGTGACGATGAATATTTCGTCACTGATGTATCCAGTCAGAATACCATTACATCGACTACTACATCAGTGGTTCCCGATATTGAGTTAACGCCGTTTTTCTCTGGTATAGCACTGGATGTGACACCACAAATCGATGAAAACGGATCTGTGTTATTACATGTGCACCCTTCTGTGATCGAAACCCAGGAACAGGAGAAAGTGGTCAGCCTTAATCAGGAGCAAATTGTTCTGCCTCTGGCGCAAAGTACTATCCGGGAGTCCGATACCATTATCAAAGCCGCTTCAGGCGAAATTGTGGTAATTGGCGGTTTAATGCAAACCAGCATTACCGACAGTGAGTCGAAAACCCCGTTATTAGGTGATATTCCGATTCTGGGTGAGCTCTTTACCAATAAGAGCCAGCGGGAAACCAAGAAAGAGCTGATTATTTTGCTCAAGCCTACCGTCGTGGGCACTGGCACCTGGGCTGAACAAATTGAAATGAGCCGTGAAAAAATGGCCGATTGGCTTTACGTAGAATAGCCATGTACCTGTATCACTTTGGCATACGAGAGTTACCGTTCACGCTAACGCCGAATACCAGCTATTTCTTTGGCTTGCCGACGCATAATGAGGCAATGCAGGTATTGCTGACGGCGCTGAAAACCGGAGAGGGCTTTATTAAAGTCACCGGTGAGGTGGGGACGGGTAAAACTCTGATTTGCCGAAAGTTGCTCAATGAATTACCAGAGCATTTTGTTACTTCATACATTCCTAATCCGCTGTTATCGCCAACCGAGTTGCGTCGTGCGGTAGCCAATGAACTGGGTGTTGAATTGTCGGCAGACTGCGACCAGCAGGAGTTTACGCAACGCATACAGGAATGCTTGATTGCCATTCATCAGTCACAGCAAAGTGCGGTACTGATTATCGATGAGGCTCAGGCATTACCAACGGAAAGTATTGAAGCATTGCGCTTGATGACCAACCTGGAAACAGAATCCAGAAAGCTGCTGCAAGTGGTGTTGTTTGGTCAGCCGGAATTAGATGAGAAGCTGGCGCTGCCCGAATTACGGCAACTGCGTCAGCGAATTACATTTAGCTACAGTTTGTCGCTAATGGACGTGGATCAGGTGTATCAGTATGTCAGGCACCGCATGTCAGTGGCCGGGTATCGTGGCGGCGATTTGTTCAACAGGCGTTGTTGTGAACTGTTGTTTCAGGCCAGTGGCGGTACGCCAAGGGTGGTCAATGTGTTGTCACACAAAGCGTTGATGCTGGCGTTTGGTGAAGGGAAAAGTGTCGTAGAACCAGAGCATATTGCTGTGGCCAGTGCAGATACTGAAGCTGCGAAAACCGTAAGTCATAAATGGTGGCAGACCGCTGCCATGAAATGGGCCACTGTGGCAGTAACTATCGTCTTTATCTGTGTAGTAGCAGGGTTAGTCATCATGGAGAAATCCGCTTGAGCGTAGTGAATAAAATGCTCAAAGATTTAGAGCAGCGCGAATCCAGCGGCGTCACGCCGGCGAATTATCAGCCTCCGGTGAAAAAGCCTGTGCCCGTTCGACTGCTGGTCATTATTCTGGTGGGCGTAATTGCTATTGGTTTAATGATGTTCTGGCCAATGGAAAGTAACACGCCGGTAGCGCAATCACCTGTTGTACAACCTATCAATCAGACAAGCGCAGCGGAAACGACTATCCCCGAGCAGCCCCAACCAGAAGTGGCTGAGCCATCTCCTCAAACTGAGCCCGTCGTCGTCGGGTCATCACCTCAGGATGATATAAATCAGGCCGTTTCAGCAACTACAACTACAACAACGACTCGAACTGCGCCAACTGAACAACCTGTTGTGCCTGAAGCAACAGCCAGCAATGAGGGATTGTCACTACCCGTTGTTGAATCTATACCAAAGCAAGCGCCCAAGCCGGTTATTAAGAGCAGCAGTGATCCGGGCAAAATGGCGCTAAAAGCACAAATCGCAGACGCGATTGAGCGTAATAATGCGAATGAAGCTATTCGCTTACTCAAAATACTCATACTGCAACAGCCAGATAATATTGGTGCGAAAAAACGCCTCGCCGCATTATATTTTAGTGAAGGACGCAGCGAAGACGCGCAACGCGTGTTACAGGATACCTTGACGCAAGTGCCGTCAGACAGCAGTGTCAGGTTAATGTACGCCAGACTAATGGCGCAGCAAAACGAACAGGATCTTGCGTATTACACATTAAAGGCCGCTGATGACTATCCGCCGGCCAACATTGAGTTACTGGGTTTTCGCGCGTCGATGGCGCAGCAGCTTGGCAAACTGGATGATGCATTAACCGATTATAACGTACTGGTTACTATCGATGCCCGCAATGCCAAATGGTGGTTGGGTCAGGCAGTGGTTGCTGATAAACAAGGCGAACGCAAACTGGCAATAGAAAGCTATCGCGAGGCCTTTGCTCTGCAAAGCCTCGATGCCAATATTCAGCGATTTATACAGCAGCGTTTGCAGTCGCTGACAGGAGTAACGCCATGAGTGTAAAAGTTCGCTTAGGTGACCTGTTGGTTCAGAACGGCCTGATAGATGAGCCACAGCTTATGGCTGCGCTGGCCGAACAACGTCAAACTGGCAGAAAGCTCGGAGCAACTCTAATTGCAATGGAGCTGGTGACTGAACAGCAGTTACTCGAACTGTTGTCTACTCACTTAAATGTGCCGTTAATCGACATCGATCAGTTTACCGTCAATCCTGCTGCAGTGAAGCTGTTACCCGAAGTTCAGGCTCGACGGTACCGGGCGCTCGTACTCGAAGACAAAGGCAATACGCTGTTGGTAGGCATGAGTGATCCCGCCGATCTGACCGCGGTGGACAACCTTGGTGACTTGTTACCTAAACCGCTTGAAATAGCGGTAGTCAGCGAACAACAACTATTTAATGCTTATGACAGTTTCTATCGTCGAACCGATGAAATCGCGTCTTTCGCTCAGGAACTGGCAAATGAATATCGCGACGAAGAAGAGTTCGAATTAACCGCCGGACTGGCCGATGAGCAGGACACCGCGGTTGCACGGTTACTGCAATCTATTTTCGAAGACGCGGTACAGGCCAAAGCCTCAGATATTCATATTGAGCCTGACGAACAGCAGTTGCGAATTCGTCAGCGTGTAGACGGTATTCTACAAGAAACCGTTATTCCGGAACGCAATATCGCGGCAGCACTGGTACTGCGTCTGAAGCTGATGGCTGGCCTCGATATTTCTGAAAAACGGTTGCCTCAGGATGGTCGGACCCAGTTTAGGGTTAAAGGCCATCGCATTGACGTGCGTTTGTCGACCATGCCTGTGCAGTCAGGTGAAGCGGTGGTTATGCGTTTGCTAGACCAGTCAGCCGGACTACTTACGCTGGATGAGACCGGTATGCCTAAGCCCCTTTTGGATCGCATTCGCATATTGTTACAGCGTCCCCATGGGATGATTCTGGTCACCGGGCCGACAGGTTCGGGTAAAACCACGACCCTTTACGGCGCATTGAGTGAGTTAAATCAGCCTCAGCGCAAAATTATTACGGTAGAAGACCCGGTAGAATATCGTTTGCCACGGGTAAACCAGGTACAGGTTAACAGTCGGATTGGGCTGAACTTTTCCAGTGTATTACGTACTACGCTGCGTCAGGACCCGGATATCATCATGGTGGGTGAGATGCGTGACCAGGAAACCGTTGAAATCGGTTTACGTGGTGCACTGACCGGTCACCTTGTGTTATCGACGCTGCACACCAATGATGCGGTGTCCAGTGCCATCCGTTTGCTCGATATGGGCGCGCCGGGCTATTTGGTTGCCAGTTCATTAAGAGGCATCATTGCCCAGCGCTTGGTTCGTCGAATTTGTGACAATTGCGAAACAACGTATACCCCCACACACGATGAGCTATTTTGGCTGAGTCATATTGATCCGAACGTTGAAAATGTGGTGTTTAAACGCGGTGCGGGTTGCCAGAAGTGTAACCACTCAGGCTATCGCGGGCGGATAGGGGTATTTGAGCTATTGGAGCTAACCGACCCGATGATGGATGCATTGAAAACAGGAGATACTGCGGCATTCAGTACACATGCAGCCAGAAGTCCTGGCTATAAGCCGCTTTCTCATGTTGCCCTGACTTACGCCAAAATGGGTCACACCACCGTTGAGGAAGTACTCAAGCTGGTGGAAATGGTTGCAGAAGTGCCACAAGCTGAGCAGGATAGTGAAGCACCTGAAGCCGTTGGCAATACTGAACAAAATATACCTAATCAGGGTAAACCTGATGGTGGCCTGAGTCTGGAGGAATTTCCGGATGCCTAGGTTTGAATACAAGGGCCGTGAAAGTAATGGCGAAATGCGCAGTGGAATGATTGATGCCATAGACGCCAATGCCGCCGCAAAAATGTTGCTGGCCCGAAGTGTTACGCCTATCTCTATTCATCCGGCTGCCGGTGTCGACAAAGAATCCGCAGTCGAAACGGTTAACTTTTTGACCCCCAAGGTCACGCTGGACGAACTGGTTATTTTCTCCAGACAAATGTACTCACTGACTCACGCTGGTATTCCGATTTTAAGAGCAGTGAGCAGTCTGGCGGAGTCGACCAACTCACTCAGATTAAAATTAGCGTTAACCGATATCATCAGCTTGTTGGAACGCGGCAGAACCTTGTCTTCGGCGATGCACCAGCATGAGAACATTTTTTCTAAGCTTTATGTGTCGGTAATACATGTTGGTGAGAATACCGGTCGGTTAGATGAATCATTTTTGCAGCTTGCCGGCTATCTTGAGCGCGAGCAGGAAACCCGCAGGCAAATCAAGGCAGCTACCCGCTACCCCATTTTTGTTGTCATTGCTCTGGTTGCTGCTTTGGTGATTATGAATGTATTTGTTATTCCAAAATTTGCAGATATGTTCAGTAAATTCGGTGCCGAGTTACCCTTAATGACACGATTTTTGCTGGGAATGTCCGACTTTTTTGTGAACCAGTGGATGTTTCTGATAGGTGGTGTTGTGTTGACAATTGCGGCTATACGTCATTATCTGGGGACCCCAGAGGGATTGCTGAACTGGGATAGGCGTAAATTGCGCATGCCGATTATTGGCAAAGTGCTCGAACGTTCGTTATTGGCGAGATTTTGCCGTAGCTTCTCTATGATGCTGCAAGCAGGCCTGCCGCTGACTACGGCATTAAATCTGGTCGCGGAAGCGGTTGGCAATCGCTATATGGAACTGCGCATTATTACCATGCGACAAAGCATTGAGAAAGGTGAGAATTTGTCTCGGGTATCTCAGGCCAGCGGACTGTTTACGCCAATGGTGTTGCAAATGGTAAACGTGGGCGAAGAAACCGGTCGTGTGGATGAACTCTTGGCCGAAGTAGCGGGATTTTATGAACGTGAAGTCGATTATGACCTGAATAGTCTGACGGCAAAGATTGAACCGATTCTTATTGGTATCGTTGCCGGTATGGTGCTGGTGCTCGCATTGGGTATATTTACGCCGATGTGGGACATGATGAGCGCGATTAAGGGTAAATAAGGTGAAACCGAAGAGCGAAGCCGATGAGAATCTGCGCCGGGTTATGATTAACCTGGTGGTTATTGCGGTGTTCACTATATTGATGGGAACGGCCATTGTGTATATGTATGACGCTGAGCCAGACATAGAGGCAGAGCTAATGGATGGGTATGCCCGGCAGTTTGCTGGCAGCGCAACCAATGCACATTGGCAATGGCAGGCTGAAGGCCGTCCGGAAATGATTATGCTGGTCCATTACGACGGCAATGGTAAAGAAGTGGGCCGCAGGCCGGTTCGGATGGCGCATTTTGGTTGGCCTAAGGTAGAAGCTAATTCAGATGGTTGCACCCGGGTGTGGGAGCAATTGTTAAATATGCCGGCCAGAGTTGAAGGGTTCAGAGTGCTTGGCGAGTATTACGCCAGTGACAATGAAGATGCAAAAGTGCCTAATGCACGCTGCCGGTTTCGGGTCAGTACCGGGCCGTATTTTGATTACAGTATATATACTGGCGTAGTTACCCGTGGCGAATAACGCTGTGGGCGCGAGAGGTTAGGAGATGAAAATGATAAACCGAATGGCTGGATCAGCTGCACCTAAAGGTATCGCAGCAAAACAGGGTTTTACCTTAATCGAACTGGTCATTGTGGTCGTGCTGCTTGGCTTGTTGGCTGCGGTTGCCATACCACGATTTCTTGATGTCACCGAGCAAGCTGAAGATGCCACGGTTGAAGGTGTCGCAGGTGGCTTTGCGACAGGTGTCGGGCTGGTTCGGGCAGAGTGGGAACTGGAGGCGCGTCCGCGGGAAAACCAGGCCACCAACCAAACCTTTGTTACGTTGGATGGGATTTTGGTTGCGGTAGACAGAAATACCGGCTACCCCACAGGACAACTTAATAACGACGGTAGTACTGAAGACGATAGTATGACGAATCTGGACTGCGAGAGCATTTTCAACCTGATAATGCAAAGCGCCCCTACCATTACGTCTGACTGGGCTAACCGTCCTTTTGACAAATTCAGGTACTTTACCACCGCCAGTAATGGTACAGGCTCAGGTGGTAACGATTTATGTTTTTATTATCTGAGTAAATCGGTGCAAAACCGAACGGTACAACCGACTGACGATACCACGGGTGATGGCTTTATTTATGACCCGCGCATTGGTCAGGTGGTTGTGTTTAATAACATTTCGTCTAATTAACGGGCTTTGCACTGTACTGTAGACTAAAATAGTGAATAATAGCGTTATCCATTTAAAGGGGAATTAACATGCAACAACGTGGTTTTACGTTAATCGAATTGATCATCGTGATCGTTATATTAGGGATTTTGGCAGTCACGGCTGCACCACGCTTCATCGACTTCCAGGGCGACGCGAAAGCTGCGACTCTGGAAGGTGTTAGCTCAGCGTTGCAAGGCGGTATGCAGTTGGTTTACGCCAAATCTGCGATTGCTGGCGAACAAGCGGGTATTGCTGAGAGTGTGACTATTAATGGTACTGCGGTAGCAACGCAATTTGGTTACCCTGATGCAGACACCATGACATTTGCAGGCACCATCGCGGCGTGGACAGATTTGTCTGACGCTGATTGGGATATTGCCGTAACAACCGCAGGTGCGACTGCAAACGGCGCTGTGACGACCGCTGGTGTGGTATCAATTTACCCGGAAGGTGAGAGCTCAGCGACCTGTGCAGTGACCTATGAAGAGTCTTCTTCTGATGGCGACGCTCCAACGGTTACTGTAACGACAACAGGCTGTTAAGTTAAATCAGGCAGTCAATGCAGCATGGTATAAGCTCACGTCGCGGTAATCGTTCTCAGGCTGGTTTTAGCTTAGTTGAACTGATTACTGTGGTAGTGCTGATAGGTGTGCTGTCTGTGGTTGCTGCAACGCGATTCCAGACTCGTCAGGGGTATGTGGAATACGCGTATCAGGACAGATTAATTACTGCCCTGCGAAACATGCAAACCCGCGCGATGCAAGACACTCGCAGCGGGTTTTGTTTTCGTATCAATCTGGCTTATGGTGCTGCCAGCGCTTACGGCCCTCCCTCATTAGATTATTCTCCAGGTAACGGTGCTGCGACCTGCGGCAATGGTATTAGTGCCACTGCGCCAGCTTTCCTGGCAACAACGGCAACTGAACTGACTGACGAATTCCTGACCTTAACGAGCCAGGACGGCAACATTACGAATTTTTCCTACATGGCCTTCGATGCGTTAGGTCGCCCGATTAATGGCGCGGCAAATTGCAATACGGGCAATCCATGTCGAATCACCCTGACGGGCGAGTCCAGCGCACAAGTTTGCGTTGAAAGTGAGGGCTACGTGCATGCGTGCTAGTCACTTTGCTCACACCCGCGCTAACACCCGTGCTTACACCCGTGGCTTCACATTGATTGAGCTGATCATTGGTATTGTGGTGTTTTCCATCATCATGCTGGTGATCATTGGTGTTATTGGCCCCCAGTCACGACTAAGTATTGAACCAATCTGGCAAATTCGCGCCAGCGAGTTAGCACAATCCCTGTTAACCGAAATTAATTCCAAGTCGTTTGATGAACAGTCGGATCGTACTGGCGGAACAACCCGTTGCAACGAGGTACAAAGCTGCACGGCATCGGGTTCATTAGGGCCGGATAGCGGTGAAAGCCGGGATAGTTTCGATGATATTGACGACTACCATGGGTTAGATCAAACCGGTGCCAACATTCTGAATGTACAGGGGCAGGCCATGCTGAATAATGGCGAGAGCTTGTACAGTGGCTTTACTGCGCAGGTTTCGGTGTATTACGACGGTAATGAAGACGGGATAAATGATGATGATGCGGATCAAAATGGCGCGTTAGATACCGGCACCCTGGTAGGTAACGTAAAGCGTATCACTATCACTGTGATTACCCCTGGTGGTGAGCCTTTGACCTTCGCCAGCTACCGGTGGAATTTCTGATGCAGAAAAGCAGAGGGTTCACCCTCATCGAACTGATAACTGTTGTGGTCATCCTGGGCGTTGCCAGCGCGGGTATTGCCGCATTCGTTCGAAGTTCAATGCAAACCTATATTGATGTGAGTACGCGGGAGCAACTGGTGACCGAGAGTCGGTTTGCCATTGAGCGGTTAAAGCGGGAAATTTCCAACGCAGTGCCCAATAGTGTAAGAATTACCGGTAATACCAGCTATCACTGTCTGGAGTTTGTGCCCATCAACTGGGCCACGGTCTACACGGACCTGCCACAGGCAGGCGATTTGGTACTGGATGTTGTGGCACTTCACGATATTAATAATGTGCCCTATTCACTGCCAACGGGTGATAACTTTGCCATTGTTTATCCTACCCGAAGTGAGGATGTGTACGATGCGACCCGTAGCAGACGAGTCAATGTAACAGCCTGCAGTGACGACGGAGATGGCGATTGCAGTACGCTTGATGACAGTGACGATATTGTGCAACTGACAGTTACCGGCCAGTTTGCGCAAAGTTCACCGGCCTCCAGGGTCTATCTTGTCGACCGCTCAGTGAGCTTCTGTGTCTATCAGAACAAACTGATTCGATACGAAAATGACATTTTAACTAATCAGTTAGGTGCGTTTCCGGGTTTACCTGTGTTGGCTGAGCATGTCACCAATACATTGTCAGCAGATCCGGCTAATAATCCGGCAGAAGACGACCCCTTCAGAATTATTTCTACCCGGTTGCAAAGTAATGCCATTGTAGAGGTGCGTTTACGCTTTGTGGACAACGAAGAGCAAATTGCCTATCAACAGGAGATCCACGTTGCCAATGTGCCATAATAGTAAACAGCGGGGCAGTATGCTGGTGATCACCTTGTTTGTGATTGTTGTGCTGTCTTTTCTTGGATTGACTATGATCAATTTGCTGTCTGGCACCAGTCAGTCGGTCATTTATGAAGTACTGGGTGCACGTGCAAAATTTGCGGCACAAAGCGGATTACAACGAATTGCAACAACCGCATTTCCGTTGAATTCACCCGTGGCTGCATGCAATACAGCGGTGACGAGCAGCGCCGCGTTGGCTCAGGGCGACGGTTTGGAAAACTGTCAGTATCAGGCAGCGTGTACAACCACGTCTATTACCAAACAAAGCCAGCAGTATAATTATTATCGGTTTGTCAGTACCGGTGTTTGTCAGGCCGGAGATATCTGGGTCAGTCGAACTCTGGAAATGGATGCCTTTGAAGAACAGTAGTCTGGTGTTCCGTATTAGCTGGTAAGTTGTACTACAATACGTGAATATCGGTGTGGGGGCGTAAACTTTGAAGCAGTGGTTTAAACAGCTTTTGACATTGGTTGCCGTGTCAGCCTTTTCCTTTGGTGCCTATTCGGCGACCTGCCAGTCTGTGTTTCCCGATCCTGCGGCCTCTCATTCTGCATCAGGGTATATTCAGTTTCAGCCGCAGGCAAAGCTTATTGGCAGTGATGGTCTGCTCGACATAGTCAGTATGACAGACAATAGCGGTGGTGTGAGTTGTGACACAACAGCGTGTCTGATTTCCGGCAGTGCCTCCGGCTCTATTACTCTTCCGTCTTATCAGTATTCTTACAGCGCAACTGATGTGCGGGTCAATGACTACACAAGTGGTACCTTGCAGGCTGGTCAATACAGAACGGTAACTGTGGGTAACGGCGGCAGTCTTTCGACCAATGCGTCAGCACAGCCATTTATCATTAAAACCCTGAATGTAAACTTTAATGCCACACTTACGTTAACGTCTGGCATTTATTGGATTGAACAACTCACCTTAGGGCAAAACGCCAGAATAGAGTTGGCGACCGGCGCAAATGTGGTGATTTATACCCGTGCCATGTCTACTAATATCAATAACAGTATTAATGCCAACGGCGAAGCTTCGCAACTACTCATCCTCTCTGAAGGCTACGTCAGTGTTGGTCAGTACTCACAGGTAAAAGGCTTCATCTACAGTGCAAGCAGTATTACTTACAATACCGATGTGACTCACGTTGGCGCCGCGAATGCACATCAGATTATTCTTCATGATCGTTCAACAATAACTTATGACGAGACAGCGATAGCGTCACTCGAAGTCGATAGTTTGTGTACACAGCCTAATGCCGTTCCTACGCCAGTGGCCCACTGGACTTTGAACGCTTGTGCACTGACCGGAGCAAGCGGAGAAATCACTGACGGTATTTCGGGTAATAACGGACGCTCAATTAATTCCCCCAGTATCGACAGCAATGGCCAGTACTGTCAGGCCGCTTATTTCCGTGGCGAGGAAGACTATTTGTATCTTCCTAATAGTAGCGCCTATGCCGTTGCAGAAGGTTCAGTGTCATTCTGGATGAACACCAATAATCTGGCCTACTTTAAAACGCCTCAGGAAGGCGGTATGGCGTTACTCTCTAAAGACGAAAGCGGGTTTGGTAGTGGCGGCCATTTCTCGATGTGGGTGACCAGCAGTGGGGCGATTAAGGTGAATCAGCAGTCTTCATCCACTACCTATCAGCTGAATACGTCACCTGTGATTGTAGAAGGTCAGTGGCATCATGTTATATACACTTTCGGGGCGCTGGGAATGCAGGTGTATGTTGACAATACACTGGTAGGTACTAACACAAACTACACGGCTGGCTGGCAAAGTAATAACAAGCCGTTGCTGGTGGCTGCAAATGCGAACAGACATAACCCGCAAGATACCGCATACACCGATTTGGGCGACTTCTATCAGGGGCGAATTGACGATATACGTTTGTTCCGTCAACAGTTAACAGCGCAACAAGTAGCATTATTGAACGTCGAAGCTGAAGAAAGCTGTATAACCTGCGGTTCAAACGCCACGCTTATTTCTCACTGGAAAATGGACGTATGTAGTTTAACCGGCGCTGCCAACGAAATTGTTGATGTGGCAAGCGGCTACAATGGCCAGGCGATTAGTGGTACATCAGCGATTCCTAATGGACGATTTTGTCAGGCGACCGGGTTTGATGGTGGTTCGCAGCATATCAATATTGCACACGGATCTGCTATGCAGTTGTCCTCGGGGTCACTCAGCTTGTGGTTCAAGATTACCGACCTCGATCTCAATAGGGATCAGTATGGAAACAGTCTGCAGGGGATCTTCTCTAAAGATTCCAGTGGTTTGGATTATGGCGGTCAGTTTACTTTGTTTGTGGATCAGAGTGGGAAGTTGATATTTCACCAGGAAACCCAATCACAGTCTTTTGATATCTACACCGGCGAGGTCATAGAAGAACGAGAGAATTGGTATCATTTGGTGTACAGCTGGGGACCGGGTGGCATGAATGTTCATCTCAATGGTGTGTACCTGGGGGGCTACTTTCAGACGGGCTTTAGCTGGCAGCAGAATCGCGAACCAATCATCTTAGGCGCAAGTGCCACATCCTCAGGCAACAATCAGTCTAATCCCTGGGAGTTGGGCTATTTTATGCGAGGGGAAATTGATGACGTCAGACTGTATTCAGGAGAGCTGACGACGGCAGATGTTCAGGCCTTGTATACCGCTTCTGATTATACTTGCACAACGTGCAATGGCGCAGGACCGAGGTTGCATTACAAATTTGAAGAAGTGACCTGGCCAGCGCCGTACACCGTGTTGGATGCTACGACGAATTTAAACAATGGTTCGCCTATGGGTAATGTGCAACCCGTGGATCCGGCTAATGATATTTCCTGCCGCGCGCTGGATGTGCCTGAAAACTACAATACGTATCAGGCTGCGGTAAATAGCAATCTGGACCTGAATTCAGTTGGCGATCGCGGTACGGTGTCATTCTGGTATCGCAGCGACCAGCCCTGGATTAATGGCGGAAACCGTCTGCTATTCGATGCTTCATCCCAGTATTTTTTCTACATGTCATTAACGAATAACGGTGAGCTTGGCTTTGGTATGGAAGATGCCAGCGGCAACAACCTGGATGTGCTGACTCAGCAATTAGGGTATGCAGCGAATGAATGGGTTCACATCGCGCTAACGTGGAATATGCCTGGCGAGGACATCGATTTGTATGTAAATGGCAGTCGGGTTTTCATGTATGGCTATGTGAATCTGACTAATCCGGCGCTTGGCAATCTCACCAGCATGAAGATTGGCGATAACTCTTCCTCGAATTTTGTAGGGTACATGACCGCAAATTCTGCAAACGGCCAGTTTGATGATTTCCGATTATATGATTATGAACTGTCGCGAGAACAAATCCGTGCAGACATGGCTGATGTTGAACAGTGTTTCTCAGTACATCACTACGAGGTTGTACACCCTTCACAGGCACTTACTTGCAGTGCTGCCAACGTTACGATAAAAGCGTGCGCAAACGCCAGTTGCTCTGAATTGGTCAGTGAAGCGGTTAGCGTAAACTTGCCCTCGGGTAACTGGTCAGCGTCAAATCCGGTTACCTTTACGGGCTCCGTTGCATTGACTCTTGCTGAAACGACGGCAGCACCTTACTCCTTAACCGTTACTGCCGCTGATACTGCCTCTGCCCCTCTTAATGCAACAGACTGCACCGACAACTGCGTGATCAACTTTGTGAACGCTGGCTTCGAGTTTTTTGACACGGCAAACCCTTATCAAACTGCGTTGCCAGATATTGTTGCTGAATCAGATTTGGGACGAGTCGGACTCCGGGCGGTGCAAAATAATGCCGGGGTGTGTCAGGCGTTGCTGACTGGTCAGCAATCCGTGACCCTGGGATATAACTGTAAGTCTGATACAGCCAGTTATTCACCGGATCAGTGTTCAGTCCCGTTTGCCGGTGTTCCGGTTTCCGGTGATGGAACCGGTGAGAACAGTGCTGCAGTGACGCTAACATTCGACAGTAATGGTGAAACCAGTTTGTCAGGCCGTTCTTATGCAGACGCAGGCAGGCTGTCAATTTCTGCGACTGCGACGATAAGTAACACCACCATTTCGTCGGGTACCAATCAGCTCGATAGCATACCGGCGCAAATACAGGTCAGTACTGATGCGGCAGCAGTGTCACAAGCCGGTGCAGAGCACACCCTTACCATAACCGCCTTGGGCGCAAATGGCGGTAGTCTGCCAGGCTACAATCCGGGGGATTTACAAATGGCGGTTACCCGTCAATTACCTTTATCGGTTTCTGCAAGTGAAGGACAGTACTATGTGAGCGCTAGTCAGTCGGTCAGCAGTAGTGATACAGGAAGCTGGCGAAGTGTAATACTACCTGCTTTTTCGGGTGGGGTATATGACTACTCGAGCGCTTACATGAGCGAAGTAGGTACTTACCAACTGGATGTTCAGGACGCTGGTTACTTAGGCCAGACAATTGCGTCCAGTGGTGTAAGTCTGGGTCGTTACACGCCGGCTTATTTTGATGTGGTGGCTGCAAATACGCCCCAGGTTGAGCCGAGTTGCAGTGATGCATTTACCTATGTCGGACAGTCATTCGGTTTTGCGGCCGGCGCAGAACCGTCAGTACAGGTTACGGCATACAATGCGAAAGGACAGGTTACTGCAAATTACACCGATGCTTTATGGTTATTATCACCATCATCTGCAACATTGAGCGATGTTTACTTTACCGATAACAGTAGCTATACCGGCAGTTTAAATACCATTACGGCAGGATCTGCACCAGTTATCACCGAAAATGCGGATTATGACGGAAATGGCGTGATGACTATCTATGATTCGAGCCTGTCATATAGCAAGATTGCAACGCCGTCTGTGAGCGCCGGTTACGGTTCACCGTTTAACGCCGATTTGGATATCGTGTTGGGCGCAGCTGTGTTAACCGACACGGACGGGGTGTGTTATCAGTCGAGTTATCCTAATGGGTGTGAAAGTTTCACGATTGCCTCTGTGCAGGGCAGTGAAATGCGCTACGGCAGATTGCGTCTGGATAACAGCTACGGCCCTGAATCAGAGACATTGCGCATGCCCGTCATCGCAGAGTACTACAGCAACGGCAACTGGCTTGTAAATACGGACGACAGTTGCACATCGGTGGCCTTTACGCAAAGTAGTGGCCAACTTACGCTAGAAAATACCTCAACAGGCGCGGATGAACAGGATATTTCCGGGTTATTGTCAGGGATTGCCGGTAGCGGCACCTTAGCTAATGGTCAGAGTGACGCTGGCGTGATAGCCGTTGGCCCAGCGTTATCTAACGGTGTGGGCGTTCGTGGCTCGGTGCGAATACGACTTGACCCTGCTGCGTCAGGTGCCAACTGGGCCAACCATTTAAATATCGATTGGGATGGTGACGGTGATATTGATGCGGATGACAGTCCTGCAGCCGATGTGTTTTTCGGTATTTATCGCGGTAACGATCGTACTATTCATATGCGTGAAGGGTATTGATTGAAGCCGGTTTAATTTGATTATGATGGTTATCTTATGATTATTTCGATCATGTTTTGATCTAAATGGTCGTTAATTAACCAAAATTTAACAAATGGCGTAATTTATTTTTATGGAATTAAACTAAAGTTTAGTTTAAGTTAGCGACTGTTGTTGATAATTTAATCACGCAGTTAGTGTTTTGTTGTAGTACAGGAAGTCCTGACAACACTAATAAAAATACGGTCTTTGCCAAATACAACTGCAAGTCAAAAAAATCTTTCTGGAGTGCTGGATTTTGCGAGTTGTACCGTCGCTATTTTTTGGGATCGTTGCGTCTGTTTTTTCTGCTTTCTCATCTGCTGAACTTTGTTCGGCGGTCTTTCCTGACCCTGTCTCATCGAATAATAGCAGTGGATATCTGCAATTTAACTCAAACGCCAGAGTCATTGGCAGCGATGGTACGCTCGAAGCGTCCCGAATGGTGGATCATACCAAAGGAACAAGCTGCGATACCGCCGGATGTAACATTTCAGGCAGCCCTTCTGCTCAGCTTAACCTACCGTCCTTTGAAACCAGTACTGGTTCTCAGGATGTCACGCTGAATAAAGCCACCAACTATAATCTGGTAGCCGGCCAGTATGACGATATTCGATTAAACAATCGCAGTACTATAACCACCATCACGCCGGATGGTGTTTATCATATCGATACCCTTGAGCTGAATTCGAATACCTCCATGTATCTGGATTCAGGGACATACTGGATAAACAGTATTCGTCTGAACAGCAATACCCGGTTGGTACTTAAAACAGGGGCGACGGTTACCCTTTACGTCAATACCCTTACCATGAACAGTGGCAGTCAGATAAATCAGGAAAACGATGCTGATGCCAATAACCTGCTGGTGGTGTCGTATGACGACGTAACCTTTAATAGCCGAACCTTTATTAATGCCTTTGTTTATGCGGTCGATGATGCCCGGTACAACAGTAACTCTACGCACGTGGGTGCTATTAGCGCTGAGTCTGTGAGGATGAATTCAAATTCGGTGGTGAGTAGTCCTCTTGCCGGGATGGGGACACTACCAGGCAACGTATGCTCCACACAATTGACCTTACCCGATCCCATCAGTCACTGGTCCTTCGACGTCTGCAGTCTGACCGGGGATGAGAATGATGTACCGGATATTGTTAGTGGGAATCACGGCAGTTCAGTCAATTTGCCAGGCATCATGTCGACTGGAAAATATTGTCAGGCCGGCCAGTTCCGAGGGCAAGGTGATGTCGTTCATATCCCACACGTCACTGCCTACGCGACTGCTGATTTTTCGGTGTCTATGTGGGTGAATACAGACGATCTGTCGTTTACCAATAATAGCGTGAGTGGCGGTATGGCGTTGTTGTCCAAAGATCAGGTTGGTTTAAACGGAGGTGAATTTAGTATCTTCTTAACGTCGTCAGGCAGCGTGAGAGTCATCCAACAAACCCCCTTTAATAGTCTGCAACTTCAATCAGCCCCAGTTATTACGGAAGGGCAGTGGCATCATATTGTCTATACGGTGGGCAGTGAAGGAGCCAATATTTATGTAGACAGCATATTAGTTGCTTCTGACAACAACTACACCGACGGCCTGATTAACAACAACGCCGATCCAATCATAGGTGCTTATGCAGGTAACATGGGAAGTACAGGCTTTGACCCATCGGCCATTAGTGATTACTTCCAGGGGGAAATCGATGATGTGCGCTTTTATGATCAACAGCTCAGTGCCGGATTAATTTCGCTGCTCTACTCACAAAGTGGCGCAACCTGCCAAACCTGCCAATCCACAGCATTTAAAATTTCGCACTGGGACTTTGATGTGTGCAGTCTGAATGGACAATCGGGAACCGTTGTTGATGTCAAAAATGGCATCAATGGCATCACTCAGGGAAGTGTATCCTTACAAGAGAACGGACGCTTCTGTCAGGCGGTGGGATTTGATGGGGCCAGCTATGTAGACATTCCTCATCATCATGCTTTTGCGTTGGCAGAGGGAACATTATCGCTGTGGTTAAATGCTGAGAGTCATTCTGGCGATCCATCTGCGCGCCAGGCTATCTTGTCGAAAGACGGGGCACAGGGAAGTAGTGATGGACAATTGTCTGTATTTACTGATGGTCAGGGATATTTGGTCTTTAATTTAACGCATAGTAGGCAAACAACGAGTTTATATACAAGCCAGACAATTACTGCAGGTCAATGGCATCATCTTGTATTTCAGTGGTCTGGTTCAGGCGTACAGGTGTACCTGGATGGTGTCTATCAGGGTGGGAGTAACGCAGCTTATTCTTGGGAGACGAATAGTCAGCCCGTGCTTTTAGGTGTGTCGGGTGAAAACTTACCGGGTACTACCACTGTCACAGCACTATTATCGGATTTCTTTACCGGTAAACTTGACGATGTGCAGCTTTATAACGGTTTACTGTCTGGTGCGGAGATACAAAGTTTATATAACGCTGCAGACTACGGCTGCGTAAGTTGTAGTGGCATAGACCCGCTTGCACACTATCAGTTTGAAGAAACCGACTGGCAGGGAGCCGGCGCAGTAGTTGATAGTTCTGACTATGCAAATCATGCGACGGCGCTCAATAATGTGTTTCCCGACTTACCCGATAATGCCATTTCCTGCCGGGCATTACATGTGCCTGCTAATACCAATACCAGTGTCGAGGGCATTGATACCCGGATTGACGTTAATAATATAGGCAGTAAGGGTACGGTGTCTTTTTGGTATAAATCCAATGAAGACTGGCAAAGTGGCAATGCCAGAATGTTGTTTGATGCATCAAGTGACAGCTTTTTTGCTTATATCGATGCCTCCGGACGAATTAATATTGCCATGGAAGACGCATCGGGTGCCCGGTTTGAACCGACTAGCGATGCCATGAGTTTTGCCGCGGATGATTGGGTGCACGTTGCTATTAGCTGGAATCTGCCTGCGCAGGAAGTGAGTTTGTTTGTAAACGGCCA
The DNA here is from genome assembly GCA_017794925.1 of Aestuariibacter sp. GTDB lineage: Bacteria > Pseudomonadota > Gammaproteobacteria > Enterobacterales > Alteromonadaceae > Alteromonas. The sequence continues at coordinate 1,371,653 of CP051238.1, forward strand.
ACCCCGGGCATTGCATGGTAACTATCAGTTTTTCAGTACCACACTTGATGACGTATCTTCTCTTATAATAGGTGACTGGGCCGGTCAGTCCGCTGTGAGTTACGGCACCGTCAACTCTGCAAATGGTGCTTTCGACGATGTCAGAATTTACGATTATGTGTTGAGTCAGGACGAAGTCACTGGTGATATGCAAACAGTGACAGCCTGCAGTAGCTTGCATCATTTTGAGATCATACATCCTCAGCAGGCACTTACCTGTGAAGGAGCCGACGTAACAATTAAAGCCTGTGGCAATGCAAACTGTGATGAGTTGTTTGGTGACCCGATTAATGTTCAGGTTGCGCTTGGCAACGGCGAAGACAGTAAAACCGTTACGTTCACCGGGCAGACTTCCGTGCATTTAGCAGCCAGTTCTGAAGGCAGTACCTCTGTTTCCGTGGCTTCTCTGCAGTCAAATACTCAGCCTGCCAGCAGTGAACAGTGTACAACTGACTGTGGGATATCGTTCGTTAATGCGGGTTTTCAATTCTTCGATAACACGGCACCCTACACAACACAATTACCGGATGTTATTGCCGGTAACAGTTTGTCCTCAGTCGGATTGCGAGCAGTACAAAATAATGCAGGGCGTTGCGAGAGCCTGCTTGCCGGGCAGCAAACCGTCACCCTGGGGCTGGATTGTGTTTCCCCAACGAACGCCAGTTATTCACCGGATGTCTGTCGGGTGCCATTGACGGGGATTCCTATACAAGGGGACGGCAGCGGTGAAAGTAGCGCTGCCGTGTCACTCACGTTTGACCAGAATGGCGAAGCCACACTGAGTCATTTTAGTTACGCCGATGCCGGGCAAATTCAATTAAGTGCCAGCGCTATCATCAATGGTAAGCTCATTACATCGGGCGGGGCTTCGTTGAAGAGTATTCCTGCGTCCTTAGTGATCACGACCAGTGCACAGTCTCCCCATGTCGCGGGCAATGTATTCAGTTACTCAGTTAAAGCACTGGATGCAAATGGCAATGTCTTACCGGGTTATCAGCCTGGCCAGTTGCAGGGACGTTTGACCCGATTAGCGCCGCTCAATGCCATTGCTGCTGACTCGCAGATGGTAGTTGATACCAATGTCGCTATTACCAGCAGTGCGTCTGTAAACTGGACGACCATGTCTGGGGCGTCGTTTGCTGGTGGCGTATATCAGTCGAACCAAACCTACCTGGAAGAAGTCGGTAGCTATGAAACAGCGGTTCAGGATAGTGCTTATCTTGGGCATGTCATCTCTTCCAATAATCAGTCGTTAGGCCGGTTTATTCCCGCTTATTTTGACGTTCAACACACAGGAGACGTCCAACTGGCGCCGACCTGCGGAGGTCAGTTTACCTACATTGGGCAAAGCTTTGATTTTGAGTCAGGTTCAGAGCCCTTACTGACAGTAACGGCTTATAACAGCAGGGGGCAACTCACTAAAAATTATTCGGATTCAACCTGGCGACTAACGCCAACCACTGCGTCGCTATCCGATGTTACCTATAGTGATGAAACTGCCTACACAGGGGCACTAGCCCTTGACCAAGCCGGTAATCCGCCCTTGCTTACTGACCACAATAACTTTGATGGAGAGGGTGAGATATGGTTTACAGGCGCGAAGTTGCACTACGACAAATTAATAACACCCACAGCATCGACGGGTGGCGGTTCGCCTTTCAATGCCAGCATTGCGGTTAACTTTGCCGCAACCCTGTTAACTGATTCAGACGGCGTTTGTTATCAGAGCAATTACCCACAAGGCTGCCAGAGCTACAGCATTCCATCTGTCAGTGGTGCGCAAATGCGCTATGGACGGCTGCGTCTGGAAAACACATTCGGGCCAGAAACAGAGACCCTTCGTGTGCCTGTGTTGGCAGAGTATTACGATAGCGGCAGCTGGTTAGTCAACACTGACGACAGCTGTACGTCGGTAGCCTTAAGTCAAAGTGGGGGGCACATTCAACTGGAAGACAATTCTGTCGGGCAGGATGAACAGGACCTGACCAGTATTTTAACCGGTATTGTCAGTACCGGAAATCTGATCAACGGCAAGAGCAACAACAGCGGTATTGCTATCGGCCCCGCAGTATCAAACGGCATACCCCTGCGTGGGGCTGTTCGGTTATCCTTAAATCCGGAAGCAGCGGGCGCGCAATGGGCTTCGTATCTGAACGTGGACTGGGATAATGACGGTGATATTGACGGAGATGACAATCCGCCCGCAAATGTATTCTTTGGACTCTACAGAGGTAACGACCGCACCATCCACATGCGCGAAGGCTTTTAACTGAGATATTTTTTCTTTATTGGGGGCAGTTTACTTGCTCAAAATAGCCCCCATTGTTAAAGTGTGCGCAACGTTATCAGTTTACGCCTGACCGCCGTCATCCCGCACCTTACGGTGTTAATTCAGTCGTATATTACAGGAAATACCACTACATGTTTAAGAAGCTTCGAGGCATGTTCTCTAACGATCTGTCCATCGACCTCGGAACAGCCAATACGCTGATCTATGTGAAAGATCAGGGGATCGTATTAAACGAACCTTCAGTTGTTGCCATTCGCCAGGAGCGAGCCGCAGGACCTAAAAGTGTCGCTGCCGTGGGCGCTGAAGCAAAACGAATGCTTGGCCGGACACCAGGTAACATCCGGGCTATTCGCCCAATGAAAGACGGTGTGATTGCCGATTTCTACGTGACTGAAAAAATGTTACAGCATTTTATCAAGCAAGTTCACGACAATAATTTTTTACGTCCCAGTCCTCGTGTGCTGGTGTGTGTACCTTGTGGCTCGACACAAGTTGAACGCCGTGCGATTAAAGAATCTGCGCTAGGCGCCGGTGCACGCGAAGTGTACCTGATTGACGAACCCATGGCGGCTGCAATTGGTGCCGGATTACCGGTTTCAGAGGCCACTGGTTCAATGGTCGTCGATATCGGTGGTGGTACTACCGAGGTTGCTATTATTTCATTGAACGGCGTTGTTTATTCATCATCAGTTCGTATTGGTGGTGATAAGTTTGACGAAGCTATCATTAACTACATTCGCCGTAACTTCGGTTCATTGATTGGTGAAGCTACTGCCGAACGCATCAAGCATGAAATTGGTGCTGCCTATCCGGGTGAAGAAGTACGGGAAATTGAGGTGCGCGGACGTAACCTCGCAGAGGGTGTACCACGCGGCTTTATCCTCAATTCCAACGAAATCCTGGAAGCGTTACAAGAGCCGCTTACGGGTATAGTGTCTGCCGTAATGGTTGCGCTTGAGCAGTCTCCGCCAGAGCTGGCATCCGATATCTCTGAGCGTGGTATGGTGCTGACAGGTGGTGGTGCATTGCTTAAAGACCTGGATCGTCTGCTTATGGAAGAAACCGGTATTCCGGTGGTGATCGCAGACGACCCGCTAACCTGTGTGGCACGTGGAGGAGGTAAAGCCTTCGACATGATAGACATGCACGGCGGCGACCTGTTTAGTTACGAATAAACGAACAAGGCAACCTCCACAGGTTGCCTTGCTGTTTTATGGATACTATTTTTACCCGCGGTCCCTCACTGAATAACCGGCTGGCATTGGCGTTAACCATGTCGGTGGTTTTGATGTTTCTGGATTTCAAACTCGACGCTTTTTCTTCCTCGCGTGTGTTCCTCAATTCTCTGATGAGTCCCATCCAGTATATGGCGAATTTGCCAGGACAATTTTTAGATGTGAGTGCCCAACGATTTACGTCACGCCAGGCACTGATTGCCGAAAACGAACAACTCACCAACAAGTTATTGCTGATGAGCGAAAAGCTCCAGCGCTTTGAAGTGCTTGAGCGCGAAAACGCTCAGTTACGCAGATTGCTGGAAGCGCCGGTCAGACAGGATATGCGTAAGATGGTCGCGGAATTAATGGCGGTAGACAATACGCCGTACAGCCAGCAAATTGTGATCAATAAAGGCGCCATTGATGGCGTCTTTCTTGGGCAGGCCATACTGGATGAACGCGGTATTGTTGGGCAGGTCATGGAAGTGGGTACAACAAACAGCCGGGTTTTGCTTATCAGCGACGTCACCCATTCCATTCCCGTGCGCTCAGTGCGCAATAACGCACGTTTTATCGCCAGCGGTGGCGGTGTGATTGATGAATTGTTTCTTGAGCATGTTGCACACAGTACGGATGTGGAAGTGGGCGATGTGCTGGTGTCGTCCGGATTGGGCGATGTGTTTCCGGAGGGCTATCCGGTTGCCGAAGTCACCGAAGTTGTTCGCGATGAATCCCGTCCTTTTGCACAAGTTACCGTACTCCCGCTGGCGCGTCTGAATCGATTGAAGTATTTATTACTTCTCTGGCCGGATGGCACTGAAGGCCCTGCTGAAACCGATGAGGCTGAGATGACCAATGATTAAGGTTCGTCACTACACCATTGCTATCAGCATCATTATTGCTATGGTGTGCCAGATAATTCCCGTCCCCATTCAGGTAGATATGTACCGGCCAGACTGGGTGTTGATTGTGTTGGCCTATTGGGTCATGGCGCTTCCTCATCGCGCGAACGTAGGGGTGGCGTTTCTCAGTGGCCTTGCTATGGACATTCTGTTAGGCACTGCGCTGGGCGTGCATAGTTTCGCCCTGAGCGTGTCTATTTACGTACTGGCTGCAAATTATCAGCGTCTGCGTAATTACTCTGTGTGGCAGCAAGCCGTTATTATTGGCGTGGTAAGCGGACTTTACCATTCACTGCTATTCTGGTTATTACGGTTACTCACCGATGTCACTTTCCGTTTTGAGGAGCTGTGGCCGGTCTTTACCTCTATGGCTTTATGGCCGTGGATGTTCTGGCTGCTGCGTAAAATAAGACGTCAGTTAAGGATTGCCTGATGCAAACAAGAACATTGATGCTGGCCTCTGCGTCCCCTCGCCGGGCCGAACTATTGAGCCAAATCGGGGTCAAATTTATTCAACAGCCAGTGGATCTGGACGAATCAGCGTTGACTAATGAGCCGCCTAAAGCACAAGTATTGCGTCTGGCTGCTGAGAAGGCGAATGCAGCATGGGAGTTCGCTGAGGGGTCTGCTCAGGTTGTACTGGCTTCCGACACCATGGTCGTACTGAATAATGAAGCGCTGGGAAAACCGCGCAATGCCGACCATGCGCGCAGCATGTTACAGTCCCTGAGTGGCCGTTTACACGACGTGATGACGTCGGTTAGCGTAAGGGATGCTACACGGCAAAAAACCATTTGTGTGGTAACTCAGGTTGAATTTGGCCCGTTAACGGCGGGGCAAATTAACGATTACTGGGCCACGGGTGAACCTGCCGACAAAGCGGGATCATATGGTATTCAAGGGATTGGTGGGCAATTTGTGAAGTCTATCAACGGTAGTTATAGTGCGGTCGTAGGGTTACCTTTATTTGAAACCGTACAGTTGCTCAAAGAATTTGAGGTGATGTCATGAGTGCAGAATTATTAATTAACGTTACCCCGTCGGAGTCACGGGTAGCGCTAATTGAAAATGGTATTCTGCAGGAAGTCCACGTGGAACGGCATACCAAACGGGGCCTGGTAGGCAATATTTATCGCGGTAAGGTTAGCCGGGTGTTGCCGGGTATGCAGGCTGCCTTTGTTGACATTGGCCTGGAAAAAGCCGCCTTCTTGCATGCCTCTGACATTGTTATTCACAACGAAGTGGTCGGCGAAGTGTCCACCAGTCATATCGAAAAGCACGATATTCGTGATTTGGTCCGCGACGGACAGGATATTGTGGTGCAAGTGGTCAAAGACCCCATAGGTACAAAGGGCGCCAGGCTCACTACCGACATTACTATTCCGTCCCGATATCTGGTATTCATGCCGAGTGTTACGCACGTGGGCGTGTCTCAGCGCATTGAAGACGAAGCGGAGCGAGAGCGATTAAAAGAGCTTGTTTCTGCGTTTTGTGATGAAGATGGCGGGTTTATCCTTCGTACTGCCGCAGAAGGGGTGAGTCATCCTGAAGTGGCTGCCGACGCTGACTTTTTGCGCCGTCTGTGGAGCAAAATTCAGCAGCGACTTAAGCGCCGTAAGTCCCATGTATTGTACGAAGACTTACCGCTTGCACGCCGCGTACTGCGTGATTTTGTGGGAACCGAACTGGACCGCATTCGTATTGACTCCAAGCTGTCCTACCAGGAATTATCTCAGTTCACCAAAGAATATGTACCTGAGATGAATCGCAAACTGGAGTACTACCCGGGTGATCGACCTATTTTCGATTTATATGACGTTGAAAATGAAGTTCAGCGAGCGCTTGAGCGTCGGGTAGATTTGAAATCAGGCGGATATTTGATTATCGATCAAACCGAAGCCATGACCACCATTGATATTAATACCGGAGCGTTTGTAGGACACCGCAATCTGGAAGAAACCATCTTTAATACCAATGTAGAGGCGACTCAAGCAATTGCACGTCAGCTCAGATTGCGCAATTTGGGTGGCATGATTCTGATTGATTTTATCGATATGACGGACAACGACCACAAACGTCGTGTATTAAACAGCCTGGAAGCCGCGATGTCCAAGGACCGCGCTAAGGTGAATATCCATGGATTTACCTCGTTGGGCCTGGTCGAAATGACCCGAAAGCGCACCCGTGAAAGCCTGGAGCACATTCTGTGTGGTGAATGTCCGGTCTGCAAAGGGCGGGGCTCGGTCAAAACGCTGGAAACCATCTGCTTTGAAATCATGCGTGAAATCGTGCGGGTGAATCGCGCGTATGACGCAGATAAGTTTGTGGTCTATGCATCACCATCCGTGGCTGACTATTTGCTGGGTGAGGAGTCTCACATGCTGGCAGAGCTGGAAGTCTTTGTTTCAAAACAAATCAAAGTACAAACTGAAACAATGTACAACCAGGACAAGTACGATGTGGTAATGATGTGAATCGATTCCTGTCTGTTTCCGCTTATCTCGTAAGGAAACTTTGGCTGTTATGCGCCATTGTACTGGTGCTGTTTGCTGTTTTACTGAGTGTATTGCGTTATACCCTGCCGTATCTCGATGAAGAAAAGCATCTCATCGAAGACTACCTGAGTGCGCAATATGGCATAAATCTGACCATCGAAAGTCTGTCAGCCGCATGGCAGGGCACCGGCCCCAGTATTGTTCTGAACGGGGTTGAGTTTACTCAAAATGACCTGTCCCCCGTAGAACTTCGCGTTCAACAAGTTTACGTCGAAGTGGATTTCTGGCAGTCAATTCAACAGCGGGAGCTGTCTTCCAAGCGTTTCGATTTGGTTGGTTTGACGGCAAAGATAGATACGCAACGTATGGAGGCCGGGGAGGCTGAAGATTTCCCCATCGTTGAAGCACTGCGCAGCCTGTTTTTAGATCAGCTGCAAAGTTTTTCTTTGCTCCACGGTGAGGTCACACTGGTTACGCCAAACGACGAGCAAGTGATTGAACTGTCTCAGTTGGTTTGGGTAAACCGTGACGAGCGACACCAGGGGCGCGGAGAAATTCGGGTTCAGGAGCTGGCAAATAATTCAGCGTCTTTTATTTTGGATCTATACGGCGACAAATCTTCGCTTCAGGGCACGCTGTACGCCAAGGGCGAGGCCCTGGATATATCGCCCTGGGTAAGTGCGCTGTTGCCAACCCGTTCGCCGGTAGAAGAAAGCCGCGGTAACTTTGAGTTATGGGCATCACTTGACGACAGTAAAGTGACTGCGGTGAACGTTGATTTCGATGACAGTGATATTGTGTGGCGGATTGCACAGGATACGTCGTTACAAAGCCATATCCGCGGCGGCAGCATTCAGGCTATACCCGTTAATGATGGTTGGTCTATTCGCGTTGACCAGTTAGTCCTTCAGTCAGGTAAGCATACGTTGGTAACGGATTTGGTTGGCCGGGCTGACACTAACGGTAATGTCCTGATTAACACCGTTAAGCCATTAACCCTATCGCCATTATTGTCGCTGGCTCCATTGTTCATGAGCGGCGACAGTGGCGCGCTGATTAATCGGTTACAACCGGAAGCCGAGTTGGCTACGTTGCAATTCCAATGGCAGGATAAACAATTTGCCGCTGCCGCCAAAGTATTTGATATGCAATGGATGCAAAGTGGGCATGTGCCGGGTGTTGATGCGCTGGATGCCGAATTTTTCTGGTATCACAATCAGGGCGTGTTTGAGCTCGATGCGACGGACGTGTCGCTTTCAGTGGATAACCTGCTACCTCAGGACATCGATCTGGCTGCTGTCAAAGGCCGGGCTTATCTCTTCGCCGATGACAGCAAGGATTGGCAACTGTGGATCGACAATCTGGCAGTCGACGGCGAAGTAGTGACTTTCGAGCAGTCATTGCGCTACCAGTTCGCAACCAAACATCTGTCTACCACGCTGAATGTCAGCAAGATGCCGCTGAGTAAGGTGCCTCAGCTTTTCCCTTCTGATTATATGGGGAAAGGCACTGTTAGCTATTTAAACAGAGCATTTAGCGGTGAGGGGGAAGTAGAACATGCCACCGTGATTTGGCACGGTGCCGTTGATGCCTTCCCGTTCAGGCAAAATGAGGGCATCTTTCAGGCTCAGGTTGCTGTTAAAGATGCGGAGTTTACCTTCTCACAGCAATGGCCTGCTCTCACTAATCTGAGCATGGATCTGTTGTTCGAGAATGAGTCTCTCTATATGAGCAGTGATTCAAGCCAGCTTCAAGCCATTCAACTGTCGGATTTACAGGCTAAAATCCCCAGGTTGGCAGGTTCATCCGTACTGTCTATCGATGCCAATGGTGCCGGGACCGGCGAAGCCCTTGGTCAGTTGATGCTTGGATCCAGTATGAAAGAGTCTCTGGGCAAAATACTGACACGCGATGTTGTCGTTGATGGCTCAGTTAACGCCAGGCTGCATCTGGATATTCCGTTAAATGGTGAGCAGGTCTCAGCTTCTGGTGTCGCCACGCTGAATGGCAACCAGGTTAAGGTTCGCAGTCTCGATTTGACGTTTGATAATACGCAGGGTGAAGTCGCGTTTGATAATGCCAATATTACGCTGGAAGGTGTCACGGCAGAGTTGATGGAGCAACCTTTGACTGTCCAATTGACGGGGAGTCAGCTGAGTGATGAATACTTGTTGGACATGCATTTGGATGGCAACTGGGCTTCACAGCCACTCATTGAGCGTTTTAATCCTGCATTCAATGCCTATCTGTCAGGGCGCAGTAACTGGCAAACGGATATCTCTGTGTCCATCGGGCAGGAAGGCTTTCAATACCATGCCACTTTAAACAGCGATTTGCACGGCGTGGATTCGCGTTTGCCGCTGCCATTTAATAAGGCGGCGACCGACCTTATGCCGCTGATGGTACTTGCCGACGGCAATGAACAAGCGACAAATATTAGTGTCAATATCGGCAGTGACGTGCGTTTTAACGGCGTGCTGCCCCATGCAGAAAAGCAATTTTCAAGAGCGCACCTAGCGTTGGGCAGCAGTGACTTTGTTGGGCTGGGTGTCGGGTTTAGTATTTCGGCCGATCTGGAAAAAGTGGTAGTGGCCGATTGGTACAAAGCCATCGAGTTACTGGTTGGTGGTTTTAAATCTCCCGAAACGGAAGATGAAACGGCCAGTAAACCTTATTTTTCCGTACCTGAGCGTATCTTTATTGAGGCTGAAAATCTGGTGGTTTTCGACCAGACTCTCACTGGTGTGGATATTACGGCCAAGCAACAAAACAACAACTGGCTACTGGATGTGTCGTCTTCACAAGCCAAGGCTGAAGTGCGGTTGTACGACGCCTGGCTTGAACAAGGTATTGATATAAACGCAGACTTCATTCGATTAACCGAGTGGAAGCGAAAGGAAACCGAAGAGGTCGTTAAACACAATTATAAGCCGGCCGATTTACCGCCTATCCGCTTCTATTGTGGCAATTGTGTGCTGCTCGACAAAGACTTTGGTGAAGTTAACGTGGAAGTTGTCAGACTTGACGATGGTATGCGTATCAAGCAGTTAAGTGCCCGCAATACATATGGTACCTTGCAGGCGTCTGGGGCATGGTTGACCCAGGGGGATGCTGAGAGTACGCGAATTGAAGGTAACCTCAACAGTAAAGACGTCGGGGGCTTTTTGTCGTTGATGGGGGTTAATTCCGGCATCAAGGACTCCGCAGCAAAAGTCGATTTCATACTGGACTGGCAGGATTCGCCATTTAATTTCTCAATGGCATCGCTGAATGGCAATATTGAGACTCAACTAACCGATGGCTACCTCACCCAGGTAAGCGATAAAGGCTCACGTATTTTTACGCTATTCAGTTTGAACTCGCTGGTTCGCAAGTTAAGTCTTGATTTTCGTGATGTGTTTGCGAAAGGTTTCTTTTACGACGACATTAAGGGCAGTTTTCAGATTGTCGATGGCGTCGCAAATACCGAAGATACCATTGTAGACGGTGGTGCTGGCGAAATCGAAATTACCGGCTATACCAACCTAGCCAAACAAACGCTGAACTACAATGTGAGTTTTGCGCCTAACGTAACGGGTAACCTCCCGTTTTTAGTGTATTTTATGGTTAACCCTCCCACAGCACTGGCAGCTTTGGCGCTGGATCAGGTATTGACCTCGGCTAAAGTGATCTCTAATGTGAATTATCATATCACTGGCACAATAGACGAGCCGGTATTGGAAGAGGTTGGCCGCGACAGCAAAGACATTGCGCTGCCCGCGCAACAGGTGCCTGCAGAACAGCAAGCACCCACACCCACTGAATCTGATTCACCGGTTGTCGTACCCAAGGACATTAATGACGCAGATAGTTAATCTCGTTGCGCTGCAAATGACATCCGGACCGGATGTATCGGAAAACCTGGAGGTCGTGGCTTCACAGCTCGCCGAGGCAAATTTGCCGGAAAACAGTCTTGTTGTATTACCCGAGTGTTTTGCTTGTTTTGGTACCCGCGATGGTCATTTACTTACTGTCGCCGAACCCGAGGGGATAGGCCCGATTCAATCGCGCCTGAAAGCGCTGGCGAAAGAGTTAAAATGCTATCTGGTTAGCGGTACGCTTCCGATGCAGTGTGATAACCCAGACAAATTTACCGCATCCAGTTTGTTGATAAGTCCTGAGGGAGAACAACTGGCGCACTACCAGAAAATACATTTGTTTGATGTTTCGGTGGCAGACAATACCCGGTCTTACCTGGAGTCGAAATACACTCATCCGGGGGAGCAGGTGGTAGTGGTAGATACCCCTATTGGCCGTATTGGCATGGCAGTGTGTTATGACGTGCGTTTTCCGGGCTTATTCGATGCCATGGGCGAGATTGATATACTGGTGTTGCCAGCCGCGTTTACACAGGTCACCGGCGCAGCGCACTGGCATACGTTACTTGGCGCCAGAGCAGTGGAAAAACAGTGTTTTGTCGTTGCAGCTAATCAGACCGGCGTTCACCAGAATGGTCGGGAAACCTACGGCCACAGCCTTATTTTATCGCCATGGGGCGAGCTTCTGGCACAACGTGCTACAATGCCAGGAGTAGTTCAGCAATCCGTGACACTGGCCGAACTGGACGCATTCCGCGAGTCTATGCCTTTGTCACAACACAATCGATTCAGGAGTCATTTTGACAAATCAAGTTGAAACGCATTTACTCGGTGATTCGGGACTGACCCGACAAAGCCTGGATTCAGCGCTGGCGTCTATTTACACGCATCAAACCGACTATGCCGACTTATATTTTCAATCCAGCCAGCACGAAAGCTGGGTAATGGAAGACGGTATAATTAAAGAAGGCAGTTTTAACGTTGAGCGCGGTGTTGGCGTCAGGGCCATCAGTGGTGAAAAGACCGGCTTCGCCTATTCCGACGAAATCAGTCAGGATGCCATTTTAAAAGCGTGCGGTGCTGCGCGCAGTATTGCCCCTCAGGGGGGGACCTTGAAAGTTGCGGCGTTAAGTGATGTCGCAACAACATCCCGCTACGCCAGCGATAATCCTATTCAGGCCATGGCCGAGGCAGAGAAGATTGCTTTGCTTAAAGCTGTTGACGCCTATATTCGTCAACAGGACACCAACATCAGTCAGGTAGTCGTGTCGTTAAGTGGTGTGTATGAAGAAGTGCTGGTGGCAGGAAGCGACGGTACGTTCGCGACGGACATCCGCCCGCTGGTGCGTTTGAATTGCTCAGTGCTGTTAGAAAAAGGCGATCGCAGGGAGCGGGGTAGTGCCGGTGCTGGTGGTCGTCATACTTATACGTTCTTTACGCAGCAAGACGATGGCAAGCCCTACTATGAAAAGCTTGCTGATGAAGCTTTGCACATGGCAAGAGTCAATATGGAAGCCATTGCTTCTCCCGCAGGGTTAATGCCAGTCGTACTTGGCAGTGGTTGGCCGGGTGTATTGTTACACGAAGCGGTTGGGCATGGCCTGGAAGGTGACTTTAATCGCAAAGGTGCGTCTACGTTCAGTGGGCGTATGGGTAAACAGGTCGCCGCCAAAGGTGTCACTGTGGTTGATGACGGCACACTGGATAACCGTCGGGGGTCACTGACCGTCGACGACGAAGGGACGCCGACCGCTCATAACGTACTAATTGAAGACGGTATCCTGACGGGGTATATGCAGGACAAAATGAATGCTCGCCTGATGGGCGTTAAGCCAACCGGAAATGGCCGTCGTGAGTCGTATGCGCATTTACCTATGCCACGTATGACGAATACATATATGTTGGGTGGCCAGTATAGCCCGGAAGAGATTATTGCTACCATCGATAAAGGCATCTATGCGCCTAACTTTGCAGGTGGTCAGGTAGACATTACGTCTGGTAAGTTCGTATTCTCCAGTGCAGAAGCGTATTTAATCGAAAATGGCAAAATTACGGCGCCAATAAAAGGGGCTACGCTCATTGGTAACGGTCCGGAAGTGATGCAGAAAATCTCGATGATCGGCAACGATGTTGCGCTTGATCGCGGTGTGGGCGTGTGTGGTAAAGACGGCCAAAGTGTTCCTGTTGGGGTGGGTCAGCCTACACTTAAAATTGATGAGTTAACGGTGGGCGGCACGTCTTAACGTATCCGCCCGGATAAGCCTGCTGAAGCAGGCTTATTCAACAATAACGCCTTTCAGGTACTGGAATAGCTCCCGGTACGCTTTGGGTGGTTTATTGTTACTGCGTTCTTTTACGATAGCACGATGAAATTGACGTAGCTTCTGCCGCTCCAACTGAGGGTACTCACTAAGCAGCGGCTCAATGGCTGTGTCGCCTTGGCTGGCAATGGCATCACGGGCTTTTTCCAGTTTGTGGAATAACGCGTTGTGTTCATTGTGCTGATGCTGCAGTTTGGCCAGAGCGGTTTCAATGGGCTCCAGCTCGCGGCTACGCATTAATTTGCCAATAAATTGTAGCTGGCGGCGAAAACCGTCTTTCTTGCGATTGATTCGGCGGGCCAGCGCTACGGCATCACCCAGCTCTTCATCCAGCGGGATGGTTTTGAGGTGGGCGTCAGACAAATTAACCAGTTGCTCGCCAATTTCTTGCTGGTGAGCAGACTGACGTTTGAGTTCGGATTTACTGACGGGCTCGTCAAAATCAGGATAGTCGTCGTTGCTATCCCAGTTTTCGTCATCGTATTGACTCGGGTCGGTCATGGGACTCTCGTGTTAAACTGAATAATACTAAATTGTAGCCCATGAACAATGGACATTTATAGCGAAACTTCTATGCAAATCGAACAACAACTCGCAGAAATACAGTCAAAAGTTGCAGATGTACTGAGTCTGGCACTGAAAAAGGGGGCCACACAAGCTGAAGCCAGTATGTCAAAAGTAGAAGGCATTGCGGTGTCTTCCCGTATGCGCGAAGTAGAGAACATTGAGTTCACCAACGACGGTGGACTGGGGATCAGCGTGTATGTAGGTAAGCACAAAGGCAGTGCTTCAACCGCTGATTTAAGTCCTTCTGCACTGGCGCTGGCAGTAGAAAAAGCCGTAGACATCGCCCGTTACACCAGTGAAGACCCTTGTACTGGTTTGGCCGATGCTGAACTGATGGCGACCGAATTCCCTGACCTCGACCTGTATCATCCGGTGCCTTTAGACCCACAAAAAGCCATTGATACGGCCGTCGCTGCGGAAACCGCCGCACTCGACTTCGACCCGCGTATAACGAATACCGACGGGGCAAGCTACAATGCCAACATTGGCATGCGGGTTTACGGCAATACCCATGGTATTAACGCGGGGTATACAAGCAGCCGCTATAGTCTCAGCTGCATGGTGATTGGCAGTGAAGGCGAAGACATGCAGCGCGACTATGCGTATACCATTAATCGCAATGCAAGTTTACTGGACAGCCCTGAGAGCGTTGGCCGGGAAGCGGCTAAGGCTACTGTAGAGCGTTTAGGCGCACAAAAAATCAAAACGGCGACGGTACCGGTTTTGATTGATAAACAAATTGCTTCCGGTTTGTTTGGCCATTATGTTGGGGCAATAAGCGGTGGTTCACTTTATCGCCGTTCGTCATTTTTGTTAGACAAACTGGGTAGTCAGGTTTTCCCTGAATGGCTAAATATCATCGAGCGTCCTCATTTGAAAGGGGCGTTAGCCAGCAGCAGTTTTGACAACGAAGGCGTCGCTACCCGCGATATGAACATCGTTGAAGATGGGCGTTTATCCACCTACCTTTACACAAGCTACTCGGCCAGAAAACTCAATACGGTGTCCAATGGACATGCGGGCGGGATTCATAACTGGATAGTCAGTAATTCAGGTCAGAGTGACGCAGAGTTATTGAAAACCATGGGTACCGGTCTGTGGGTGACCGAGTTGATGGGCCAGGGTGTAAACATTGTTACGGGTGACTACTCTCGCGGTGCGGCAGGCTTTTGGGTCGAGAATGGTATTGTTCAGTACCCGGTTCACGAAATTACCATTGCGGGTTCGTTGCAAGATATGTTTGCCAACATTGTTGCTGTTGGTGCAGAGCAGGATTGTCGGGGCAGTGTGAGTACCGGTTCTGTTCTTCTTGAAAAAATGATGATCGCGGGCGCATAGCCCACGATCTCTGGTCAGATCTGTCAGGATTTTTATCACTTTTCAGCAGTTTCAATTTCTATCTTTCATTTTTTGTTTTAAATCAGTGGTTTATTCTCTGGATCGATAATTGCTTGATCGCGACAGGAATGGAATGAGGTACAAGGCATTGAAAAGAATCAGTCAACTATTAGCGTCGTTAGCCGTCGTCGTGTCTATGCACACAGTAGCGTCAGTTGAAAATGTGGGTACCTATAACCTGATTTTAAAAAACGACCTGAACACCAGTAGTGATATCGAAGGCCGCATTATGATTGGCGGTAACATCGATATGTCAGGTAAGTCGCTTGATGTCGCGAGTCGAATTGCTGCAGACCCTGTTGTAGACGCGGTAACTGTGGTCGGGAACATTACTGCAAATGATGTAAAAACCCAAAACGGCAATATTGTTTATGGTGGTAATGCGGGCAGTACTAATCTGATTTTGAACGGTAGTGGCGCAGTGATACAGCAAAGTCAAAGCGTGCTTCAAAATCAATTTGATGCTATTTACCAGAGCGTGATTGACGACAGTACCTACTACAAGTCATTAGCCGCAAATGGCACGTTCAATACCTCTGACATGAATAATCTGAAGTTTGAATCAACCAGCAGCGATGATCTGCTGGTTTTCAATATCAGTGGGACTGACCTGTTAAATGGCAGCTTTAGTTTTGGCTTTACGCCAACCGTGCCCATTATTATTAATGTCGCGGGTACGGGCGCACTAAATATCAATTCGAAGGCGTTTGGTAATTTTACCAAACAGGTTGCATCTTTAGTGTTGTGGAACTTCTACGATTACACGTCCATTGGTTTTAACGGTGACGGCTGGAACGGTTCTGTACTTGCACCAAATGCTGATATCACCAGTGGTACAGGCAGTTTGGATGGTGGCTTTGCTGCATTGTCTTATACAGGCACCGTTGAATTACATAATCAGCTATTTACTTATGAACCGCCGGGTGAAACGCCAGGGGTAGATGTACCGGCTCCTCCGGTATTTTTCTTGCTATTTGGCGGACTGGTTATGACAATGGCGTTAAAGCGTCGCAAATAAAGCAATGGTAAATTTTGTTACGAAAAGGCTGGAGTTCCAGCCTTTTTGCGTTTAGCTAATAGTAATATCATGCTCGTTAAGCTGCTAAAACTACAGGAAGTGACGTTGTTTTTGTTCTTATCTACCTCTTTATTCAATTGGCGTCGTCGTGCCGCCTTGTTAGTGGCAGCTGCCAGTGCGCTAATATTAAGCGGCCCTGTTCATGCTCAGTCATCTTCTGAAAGCGCACTGTTGGCTTGCGAAAAAGCAGAATACAGCTACGAACAGGGTGACACTGACACCGCATTGGTCCATTTAAAAACCTGTCTGCAAAATCAGCATGACTATCTGCCTGCTGTGGCACTGATGGGCAGAATACAGAGTAAGCAAAAAGCGTATGCCCAGGCTGTAGTCACGTTTAACAGCGCCCGAAAACGCGGTGCCGATGAGGCGTTGTTCGCAAGGGAGTGGGGGGATGCGCTGTTAGCTATACGAGATTACGAATCAATAAAGGCGTTCGATGAGTATCTCGATTTTCCTGTCGAACAAATGGCGTATTGGTTATTAGTCAGAGCGGAAGCTTGCGCCGCTTTGGATGACATACTTTGTGCAAAAGAAAGCTATCAGCAACGTGGTGAAGTCGCTGACGATATTGAACAGTCATTAGGCTTGGCAGGCCTGGCTATTAAAGCCCACGACTGGAAAGTGGCAACGCGCTATCTGGAGCGAGCCCGACTATACAATGACGCGGATATTCGTGTATGGCTAGCCTTTGCTCAGGTAAGCAAGGGGCAGAACAATATCAATGCTGCGCTCGATTATGCGGCACTGGCATTCCAAATTAATCCGGAACACCCTCTGGTCCTCAGAATCATTGCTGATCTTTATCTTGCCGAAAACAATTACGACAAAGCACTGGGTACGATAAATACTATTTTGCAGCAATCGCCTCTCGACCCTTATGCCGTGTTGGTGAGTAACAGTTTGGCAGGGACCGCTGAAAGTGCTCAGCAATTACAGGAAGTGAAGGCTCGCATTGAAAAACTAAAGGCAGACCTGTCTGAACCAACCCAAGAGCTGATGTATTTACAGGGGCTCATTGCTTATCAGGAAGGCGCTTATGAAACGGCTTTGGCTGACTTCAGCCGATTGTACCGACAACAAGCGTATTTTCCTCAAACTATTGTACTGTTAGCAAAAAGTCATGCCTTTTTGGGGCAGAGAGCTGATGCTATTAAAACGCTCGAAGATAACCAGGAGTTGCTCCTGACTGAAGCGCCTACGGCCTACGCGATGATGATTGAACTGTTTATTGAACAAGGCACAATCTTTAAAGCGTTGAGCAGCTGGCAAACTTTCAGTTTTACGTATCCGGATCGACTTGATGCCAAATTACTGGAAGTCAAAATTCTATTGGGGCGCGGTCTATTGCAGCGTGGCGTTGAAAAGCTCAGTGCACTTCATGAGCAATATCCCGATTCAACAGAGATACAATCTGTGTACGCTGTGGTAATGGCCAGAGCCAATCAACCAGAGCAAGCCCTCATGGCAGTGAAGCAGCTATTGATTAAGGACCCTGATAACTCGTCGTTACTTAACTTTAAAGGTGGGCTTCACTTAATGCTTCATCAGTATAATGAAGCGGAAGTGACGTTGGATAGGGCGCTGGAAATTTCGCCGGCGTTAACGCCGGCAAAGTTAAACCGAATATGGTTAACCTATAAGCAAGGTGCAATAGAACAGGCAGTAAATGACGCACGGGAACTCGCCAGTAAATTACCAAGGGATTTGTCGGTGGGGCAGCTTTATGCAGGTCTGTTACTGTCAACAGGAGAGTCTGGTCAGGCAATGAACCAGTACCTGCGTCTGGCTAGCCTCGATGATACCCAGCAAAGTGTACTAGAAGCGTTAGTGACTCTTCGGTTGCGCAACAATAATGTAAAGGCCGCTATTCAAAGCCTGTCGCGGCTGATTGAACTTGAATACAACACCACCCAAAATTTGCTGCGTCGGGCGCAACTGCATAACGCGTTGGGAGACGTTAAAAAAGCGGAAAGTGATTTAAAGAAAGCGGCATTGTTAGGGAATAACGATCCGCTGTTGCTTGTGGCAACAGCAAACGCTGCATTGCAAACCGGTAATTCACGACTGGCTATTCAAGCATTGCATCGTGCACGGGAGTTGATGCCAGATGATTTGTTAGCAGGCGTAAAGTTGGCTGAAATTTTCCTTAATACAAATCAAAGTACGGAAGCTGGCGTTGTGCTCAAGCAGTTGGTAAAAGACCATCCAACCCAGGCTGACGTCTGGTTACTAAAAGGCCGCTTGGCTGAACAAATGGGCGAGCTGCAAACCGCTAAAAAACATTATTACAAAGCCTTGTCTCTGAACAAGAACTACGATCTGATCTATGCAAAATTATATGGGTTAACGCAATACGGAATTGGGATTGCGGAATTCGAGAAGACACTGACCAGAAGCGTCAAAGCCCAGCCTGATATGCAGTTTACCCGCAATCTGCTTGCTCAGTTTTATTACTATCAACATCGTTTTGAATTTGCAGCTAAACACTACGTGTATCTTTACGAGAAGCTGCTGCCTGAAGATAAAAAGCCTGCGTTCGCGCGTCGGCTTGCGCAAACCTATTTTCATTTCAATATCACAAAGGGCATCGAGTACACCGATATCGCGCGTCAAAGTACGCCTGATGACCCTTATGTAAAATCGCTGAGAGGTTGGTCATTAACATTGCAAAACCTGCCAGGAGAAGCTGTGAAGCTTCTGAGAGAAGCTCATACACTGGATGGTAAGAACCCGGACACGGCCTATTTTCTGGCTTATACGTTAGGGCAGCTGGGACTCAACACTGAAGCATTGCAAATAGTGTCGCAATTATTAGACAAGCAAACGGATTTTGCCTATCAAAAAGAGGCCAGGGCGTTAGCAGCAAGACTAAAAAACGCGTCTTAATACCAATAAAAAACGCCAGGCAATTACCTAATTGCCTGGCGTCAAATACATGCTTCGCCTGATTTTAGTTATCTACGGAACCGCAGAAACGATAACCTTCACCGTGGATGGTTACAATCAACTCTTCTTCACTCGGCTCAGACTCAAAGTGCTTACGAATACGACGAATCGTTACGTCAACAGTACGGTCATTAGGGCGTAATTCACGGCCGGTCATTTCCATAATTAACTGTTCACGAGTCAGTATTTTACCAGGGTTGCTCAGGAACAAGTGAAGTGCTCTGAACTCACTGCGTGGTAAACGGAATTCATTGCCACTTGGAGATATCAGTGAGCGGCTGTCACCGTCAAGCGTCCAGCCATTAAAGCTAACGCGGCTCGGTAAATCATCGTCTTCAGCACTGCTGGTTGTACGGCTCAGTAGGTTTCTGGCGCGAATAGTCAGCTCGCGAGGATTAAAGGGCTTGGTGAGGTAATCGTCAGCACCAATCTCTAACCCTAAAATTCGGTCAACATCGTTGTCACGGCCTGTCAGGAAAATCAGACCTACATTTTTGCGGTCACGTACTTCACGGGCCAAAATCAAACCGTTTTTACCTGGAAGGTTAATATCCATGATCACCAGGTTAATGGAGTGATTTTCAAAAAAATCATGCATCTGTTCGCCGTTTTCGGCTTCGAAAACGTTGTACCCTTCGGCTTCAAACAAACTCTTTAACGTGGTCCGGGTGACCACTTCAT
Organism: Aestuariibacter sp.; assembly: GCA_017794925.1. Lineage (GTDB taxonomy): Bacteria > Pseudomonadota > Gammaproteobacteria > Enterobacterales > Alteromonadaceae > Alteromonas. The sequence goes on from CP051238.1 coordinate 1,391,447, forward strand.
CTTCTACTATCAATATATTGGGCGTCTGCATGTTCACACTCTATTTACTATTGTTTTGTTTCTGTTCAAAGTTTAACAGATTTATATCGTTATTGGCGTATTTTGTCTTGCAATTTAGCTGCCACTTTAGGATAAATTACTAGTTTAACCGGGCACTGTTCAAGCAAAATATCGAAATTGCTTATAAATTGTTTATTTTTTTATGGTAACTGGAAAAGACAGTGTAAATTCCACACCTTTATCAGGCTCACTTTCCAGTTTTATACTGCCGTCGAGAGCCTGAGTTACCAGATTAAAGACCAGGTGCATACCTAAACCTGAGCCACCCTGACCGCGTTTTGTTGTAACAAAAGGATCAAAAATGCGCTTTTTGATGGTTGGTGGTATGCCACTTCCATTATCCTTGTAAATTATTTTCAGTTTTTTGTCATCCGTCAATGCTGCAATGATGTCAATTTGCCCATTTTCAACCCCTTCGAAGGCATGAATGAGCGAATTCATGATTAAATTTATCAGAATTTGATTTATTGGGCCTGCTTTTGACACCACATTGAGCGATTCGTTGCATTCTACATGAATAGTATGCGCAACTTTTTTCAATCTTGGTCGCAGCGACATGAGTGTTTCTTCGATCAGCTGCTTCACGTTTATCTCACGTGCCTCTTCACTGGACTGATCGACTGCCACTTGCTTAAAGCTGGAAATTAAATCTGCCGCCCGGTTCAGGTTTCGATAAATAATATTGAGGTTTTCTCGGCCTTCCTCAATAAACCGTTTCATGCTGCTGGCTTTTAGGGTTTTATCTGAAAATTGTTGGTCTAACACCGCAAGTCTGTCCAACATCATGGTAGATGCTGTGATACCAAGACCAATGGGCGTATTAACCTCGTGGGCTACACCAGCGACCATGTCACCTAATGAAGCCATTTTTTCGTTTTCAACGATTTGACGTTGGAACTGATGCAATTTTTCCAATGTTTGGATTAACTCTGTGTTGGCCTCTTTTAACGCAACGGTGCGCTGATTAACCTCTTCCTCCAGGCGGCTATTTAACTTTTGTTGCTGCATCTCAGACTGTTGCTGTTTAACGACGTATTCCTGCATACGCGACAGAAGCACATTAATGGCGTCTACCAGCGTATTATACTCCCTTACGTTACAATGATTAGCGCGACTCGCGTAATCACGGGAACGGGCAACGCCCTGTAAGACCAACACCATGTCCTGCACGGGGGCATTCAGAAGGTGACCGAAGCGATAAGCCACTAAAAATGCAACAATGATGATTAACAGAAGTGTGGCAACCTGTACGGTTACCGAGTAACTGACAAATGCGTTGTAAGCTTCAGCAGTAGTACGAATATAAACATAACCGTAGGTTTCGCTCTCAGCATTAATAGGCCGAATAATTTCAAATACATCACCGTCAAACCTGGCGGTGTAATAGCGGGCCATATCGCTTATCTTACTTTCTACTGCGGTGGTGCTGGATTTGGTGTACAAGGCCACCATTTCTGGCGTAGGTGTTTCATTGATGCTGTAAATGTGGGCGTTTAGCACATCGTTGTAATTGCTCAGGCTGTTCAGCAATAAATTCAACGAGTCGGTTTGTGCAGCCTTTTGCTCAAAATCCAAAGGAATCACTGATAGTGTCGGCAGCGCGGCGGCAGCAATCATATCGGCCACTGCGCGGGTTTCATTTTCCAGTTGAATTTTCATTCTGGAGTGCTGAGTGTAATTTGAGACGACTGAAGAAATCAGTAAAGCCCCAGCGGAGATAGCCAGCACCAGCCATAATAAAATATTGCGAATAGAAAGCCTCGACGGCGACTGCTGCATAGTTAAAAGATACTTTCCTTGAAATAATTTAATATTGGCTCATAAATGCCTAAAAAGAAAGAAATCGCGGGGATTTTCGAGCAAGGGAAAATTTTATTGCTTTGCCCAATCAGCCACAGGTATTTCAAGTAACACAAACACATCCTGCACGGGCATGGTTAAATGTTTAGCTATCGCTTCAAAAGCCTTTGGTTGTTCGGTGGCTGGCAGATCTGTTAGATCAGTCAGACACAAACATACCATGCCATTTTTAGGGATTGAGAGACCTGGTACAGGTGCTTTGGCAATGCGATAAAGGGTATGAGGACAGAGGTTTGTGCGCTCAGGTGCCTGTACACATTGTTCGGGCACCTGGGCAAATACCGTTGAAGTCAGCAGCAATGCAGAAAACGAGAGTGCCTTTCTGAATGTGCTGATTCCATTGCGAGTCATGCATGCATACTCTCATATAAAGACAGGTATGATTCAGCCGCTGCTTGCCACGTGAAACGCGTACGCATGCCACGTTGTTGCATTTCTCTGAAGGTATTCGGGCACTCGTGATATGCCAATAGCGCCCGGCGAATACAATTAAGCAAGGCATCCGGCGTAGGATCAAAGAACACAAAACCCGTTGCGCCCTGTGGGCTTTCTTCTGCATCTACAACGGTATCTTTTAACCCGCCAACTCCGCGTACTATAGGTACCGTGCCATAGGCCAGGCTATACATTTGGTTCAAACCGCACGGCTCAAACTGAGATGGCATCAGGAAGAAGTCTGAGCCTGCTTCAATCAGATGAGCATGCTCCGTACTAAAACCATTGATAAAGGCAAATTTGTCGGGGTGTTGCTCTGCAAACTCGCCTAAATCCTGGCAAACACTTGGGTCACCAGTGCCAATGATCACCATCTGCAGGCGATGTTGCATAAGTCGCTCGAGGATGGGCACCAGATAGCCAAACCCTTTCTGCTCGGTAAGCCTGCAGACCATACCAAATACGGGTACGCCGGGCTCTTTTGGTAAGTTTGAACGCTTTTGCAGATTCGCTTTACATTCGGCTTTACCGCTAAGATCGTCAGCGTTGAAATGTGCCGGAATGTATCCGTCCGTCATGGGGTTCCACTGACTGTAATCACAACCATTTAAAATTCCCGACAGATCATTGGCTCGTTGCACCAGTCGGTCGTGCAAGCCATGGCTTCCCAGATTTGTTAGTAACTCGGTGGCGTAATTAGGACTGACTGTAGTGACTTTATCAGCGCATTCAATGGCAGACTGAAGGTAGTTAATGTAACCGCCGTGTACCTGATCCAGAATTCGGGGGTGATGACGCAAAAACGGAATGTCTTCGAGTCGGTGAACACCCTGAAACGCTGCATTGTGAATCGTAAATACGGAGCGTGTAGCTGAAAAATAACCGGAAGGGTCCTGTTTTAACAGAAACGGCAACATCGCACTGTGCCAGTCATGACAATGGATTACATCCGGTTGCTGATTAAGGCTTTGCAAGGCGTGTAAAACTGCACCGCTGAAGAAGGCAAAGCGCTCGCCATTGTCACCGTAGGCTTCGTAGGCGCTGTTATAGAGACCATCGCGGTCAAAGTATTCAGGATAATCTATGAAATACACATTGATGCCGCGCCATTCCATGTGACGCAACGTAAAATGATATACCTTACTTTCGGTAAACAGCGTCTGTGCCGGACAGGCTTCCGGTAAATTGTGCTGTTGCGCAATAGCTTTGTAGTAAGGCAAAAAGATACTGACTTCATGGCCAGCCGCTTTAAGCGCCAAGGGGAGTGCTTTACCAACATCAGCCAGCCCGCCGGTTTTTACTAAATCTTCAACTTCCGAGATAGCAAAGACAATCTTCAACCTGTTTCTCCTGCACAATCCATGATTTTCTTATGGAATCACAAATTAACACATTAAAAATCAATTTTGTGCAAAATAAACTGAGAATCTTGTGTTTTGCGCAAGTGTCGCTGGTTGTTTAAATTGTTCGGTCAGCAATTCTGCATAAGGCAGGAAGCGATTTGCGACCAGATAGAGCTTTCCGTTGCTGGTTAAATGCTGTTTTGCACCCGCAATAAATTCCCGGGTGATGCGGTAATCTGTTTTTACGCCAGTGTGGAAAGGCGGATTGGTCACAATGGTTTGAAAACGATGATTCACCCCTTGTAGTGTGTCAGCCGCAATGATCGTTCCTTGGCTGTTATTTTGTTCAAGGGTATGCGCACTGCACCACAAGGCCAGCGCGCTGACATCGAGTAACTCGGCCTGAATACGAGCACCGCTGCTGAGCAGATAAGCTGCGATGACACCGGCACCACACGCAAAATCCAGCACTGTGCCAGACATTGTCTTTGGTAATTTACTGATTAATAGTTCGGTACCTGCATCCAGTTCTCGATGGCTGAAAACACCCGGTAATGAACAAACCTGCCATTCATTGTCACCTGATGTATAGGTATCGATGGCAGTCCAGTCATGCAATGAGAAGCTGCATGGTGCGTGTTCTATTTCACAGGTGAGCCAACTGCAATGACGGGCCGAATCAAGCTTTTGCACCGAGCCAAATTGCTGCATGGCTTTACCCGCACTCTTAATACCGCCTTTGTTTTCACCTACAACATGAACACGCCCATTATTACCGACAAGGGTAGCGGCCATTGCCATTAACATACTTAAATGGGCTTTGGCTTTCGGCATGAACAGCAATACATCAGTGGCGTTTGCTTGTGTCAGGTAAGGCGCGAAAATGTGTTTATGGTTACCTTGTTCGTGGGTAATATGAATGGCTTGGGGCTCTTCACAAATATCCCGGCTGTCGAACTGAGCTGCACCGCTTCGAGAAGAAGCCTGGCAAAATACATCGTAATACTGATGCAGAGCCGTCAGGTTAAATGCCTGAAGATCAGGAAACAGTCCTGCATCGTCGGCATTAATGACTAACCAGTTGCCTTCTTCGAACTGATCTATGTTGCGAATAACAAGTTGCGATGCCGGTGATAAACTCATTCAATGCGCTCGTAAATTAAGTCCCAGACGCCATGGCCCAATTTCTGGCCACGAACTTCAAACTTGGTAATAGGGCGGTAAGCCGGACGCTCAACGTAGTTACCATTTTGTGCTGTATTGGTGTAACCCGGGGCTGCATTCATGACTTCTGCCATATATTCTGCATAAGGCTCCCAGTCAGTCGCCATATGGAACGTGCCGCCCACTGCAAGCTTGGTTCTAACCAGTTCAGCAAATTCTGCCTGTACAATTCGACGTTTGTGGTGACGTTTCTTGTGCCATGGGTCCGGGAAAAACAGCTGTAAGCGATGCAAGCTTCCACCCGGAATCATGTTCTTTAGCACTTCTACGGCGTCATGTTCCATAACCCGGAGGTTTTCAACACCTAACTCGCCTGCGTCTGCTAAACACGCGCCGACACCTGGGCGATGTACTTCAATACCGAGGAAGTTAAGTTCCGGGGCTTCATGGGCCATGGTAACCAGTGATTTGCCCATACCAAAACCGATTTCTACGACTACCGGTGCACTGCGCCCAAAGGTGTCAGCCAGATCTAATGGCTGTTCCTGATACTCGATGCCTTTGGTTGGCCAGTAGGTGTCTAACGCGCGTGCCTGACCGTTAGTTAACCGGCCTTCGCGCTTAACGTAGCTTTTGACTTTGCTGACATATACACCAGCGGCTTCGGCTTCTGCCTGACTTTTAAATTGACCCATGCTGTTCTTTACCTCTTTTACGCTGCGGCATTATCCACTTAGTGTTCGTAAATGCAACGATTATAGCGTGAAATGGCCGGTTTTCGCGGGTTATAGGCTAAAGTGATAAACCTTTGACGATCAAAGACGCTACCTTTTCCGGCTGTTCCAATAGCATCATATGGCCGCTGTCTTCCACTATGCTAACCGTTGCTCCGGGTAATTTGCTGCCCGCCTGATGTATTGAGCCTACCGGTACCACCGCATCTTTGTCGGCAGCAATAATATGTACAGGGCATTTCAGACTGATGAGTTTGGCACACAAATCTTTTCGCGGTGTGGTGCTGGACACTTGAGCCTGTAATGTTGCGCCGCCAAGGTCACTTGCCATATCAGTGATAAAGGGCAGCAAGCTGTCCTGCTTGGCGGGAAAGATCATATTGGCCAGATACTGGCTTTGGCGCGACGCAAACTTGCCTTGTTTTAACACGGCAAGTAGCTGTTTTCGTCTGACAGTTTCTTCGTCAGTCAGCCCGAGAGGTGAATACCCCAGCAAGGTCAATGATGCGACACGTTCTGGGTAAGTCAGTGCCCACAATGCGGCAATGTAGCCTCCCATTGAGTAGCCAACCAGATGCACCTTTTCGCCCTGTGTGACGCGGTCACTGGTTAACGCAAGCATATCCTGCAGCGTATTTGCCCATTGCAGAGGCACATAGCTTCGCGCCATGGCCGGGAGTTTTTTCCAAACAGGAAGCCAAACGCGTTCATCGCACAACGTGCCGGGAAGAAAAAGTACAGTCATAGAAGTAAACCTGATTCGGGGGTTCAATCGTAACAGGCACTACGTTGGTCAGGCAATCACTGTTACACTTGCCGCCAATCAGACCTTCAACACTTGCTTTATCAATACGGGGAGTTCATGTCACAGCTGTTTTCAGAACGTATTCTAACCTGGTTCGACAAACACGGGCGCAAACACCTGCCATGGCAACAAAACGTAAACCCTTATCGGGTGTGGGTGTCTGAGATCATGCTGCAACAAACGCAGGTGACCACCGTGATCCCCTATTTTGAACGCTTTATGGCACGTTTCCCAACGGTGGTTGAACTGGCCAATGCGCCCCAGGACGACGTGTTGCAGTTGTGGACAGGATTGGGGTATTACGCCCGGGCCAGAAATCTGCACAAAGCGGCTATGCAAGTGCGTGATGAGCACAACGGCGAATTTCCGGATACGCTCGAGGGTGTAATGGCATTGCCAGGTATTGGCCGCTCCACGGCCGGTGCCATATTGTCTATAGCAGGCGGGCAGTCACACCCTATTTTGGACGGCAACGTTAAGCGGGTACTGGCGCGGTATTTTGCTATCAGTGGCTGGCCGGGCACCAAAAGTGTAGAAAACGCACTGTGGGAATACGCCACAGACTTAATGCCTCAGGAACGGGCCAATCATTACACCCAGGCCATGATGGACATGGGGGCAACGCTTTGTACCCGTAGCAAACCAAAATGCGATGAGTGCCCGCTGCAAAGCGACTGTGTGGCTTATGCGCAGGGTAAGCAAACGGATTATCCGGGCAAAAAGCCCAAGAAAACGCTACCTGAAAAACAAACCGTGATGAGCGTGATATTGTGTCAGCGTTCTGTGTTGCTTCAGCAAAGGCCGCAAACCGGCATTTGGGGCGGGTTGTGGAGCTTCTTTGAGCGAGAGCCGGATGCATCGCTGTCGTCACAACTCATTCAGCTTATTGGTTCGCACGAGATTCTGGATATTGTAGCGCCGTTTCGTCATACCTTTTCTCACTATCACCTGGATATTGAACCAGAGGTAATTAACTGCGAACAATTTCCGCAACAAGTGGCGGAATCCGGCTGGCGCTGGGTGAGCCTGGATGAGCCATTGGCGGTGGGAGTGCCAACGCCGGTGAACCGGATCCTAAAAGAGCTGGCGGCCACACTCTAGTTTCTCAGGACATTATACCCGGGTCCTTGAGTAGATCGGTGGTCAGTTGCTCTGCGAGAACCAGGTCGAAATCATCAATTGCCTGTTTAATTTCCACGAATTGTGCCTTGAACTGCGGGAAGCTGTTCATACACATATGCACTAATTCAAGTGATCTAACGTTATCCTGATAAATTGAATCGGAGAGGTGTTGCAAACTTTCTGCAAGTGATGATTTACATCTCTCTTTTGATACATCGCTTTCAGGCTGTGCTTTCTCGTTTATCCAATCCATGAGCCGGGGTAATACTGTGAATGCATCTATGATTTCATTCATCAACGGGCCATCAGGAATTCTGTTTGCCTTGAGTTCAGATTCAATTTTGGCTGCAATTGAGGAAATCGCATTCAGGCCAAGGTTTCCTCCTGTTCCTTTTAAAGTGTGGGCCAGAGCAGCGGCAAGGGATAAGTCATTATTTGCTATATACTCACTCAAAGTATCAGGTGCAGAACTGTATTTAGCAATGAAGCTGGATAGCAGGGAATGGAGTAATGTCAGTCGGCCGTTCATATTGATTAACGGTGTTTTCAGGTCAACGCCCGGTATAGATGGAATATTGATATCATTAGATGAATCTGGTTTAACCGAATCGGCGTAAACGCCATCGAGTTTTAACAGGTTAATAATAGTCTGAGCGAGCGGTTCTGGCGCAATGGGCTTTGATAAATGCTCGGCCATACCGCAGCTAAGATGCTTTGCCCTGTCTTCTTCTCTGGAGTGAGCGGTCATCGCCACTATGGGGATGGAAGCGTTGAATTCGGGCAATGCCTTTAATTTTTGCATTGTGGTAATACCATCCAGTCCCGGCATCTGTATATCCATAAAAACAATATCGAATTGCGCTTGCTTGACGATATCCAACGCCTTAATCCCCGAGTCACAGGTAACGACTCTGCATCCGAGCTCAACCAGCATGGCACTAGCAACCTGCAGATTGATAGGGTTGTCGTCGACCACCAGGGCTGCGACATCGGTAAATTTTGCATCAGAATCGACATCCAGAGTTTCTGTGTATCGAAATATCGATTCACCTGCGATAGCCTGGAACAGCTCCTTAGTTCTGACTGGTTTAAGCAAATGATAGTCAGCATCCTCTGCGTCACCAATAATGTCTTCATAGTTTTCCAAAGCAATGCAAATTACTTTTTGGTTGGGTAGCTTTGAGCTTATTGTTGGTATCCGGGCTCTGTCGGCATTGCTCATGTGACTCAAATCAAAGAAGAAGTGAACAGAATCTTGCTGTTTTAACATTGTAAAATCCACTTCATCAAAATTATTACATACATGCAAAGCTGCAATACTCGTAGTAGCCAATAGCTTGCGAAGTTTGGTTTGGTACTGATTACTGTTAGTCAGTACAACAATGTGTTTGTTGCTTAGCTTTGCTGAATAAGCATCGCTAAGTGTTGCGTTGTCAGCAATATTAGCGGGCAGCGTGAAGAAGAACTCTGACCCTTTACCGGGAATACTGGCCACTTCCAGTGTAGAGTCCATTGCCTGGATGTAACTGGCAGATATAGCCAGTCCTAATCCGGTACCCCCATACTTTCGTGTGACAGACGAATCACTCTGAGAAAATGCCTCAAAAAGACTTTTCATTTTGTCTGCGTGAATGCCAATGCCTGTGTCTGTGATGCGGATAGTAACGCCGGACTCCTGTTCGTACTCTGCAGAAAGAACAACAACGCCTTCGTCAGTAAATTTAATTGCGTTGGATAGCAAATTACCTACTACCTGCTGGATTTTGTGACCGTCGCCATTAAATGAATTTGGGATGTCAGGTGAGATAATTGTAATAATATCAAGATTTTTCTTGCGAGCGTTTGATGCAAAGTTGTGCGCCACTGTTTCAAGTGTATGACGCAAATCGAATTCATAGTCTTCTAACGTGACGCCAACCGAATCTATTTTTGAATAATCAAGAATGTCGTTTATAACAGTGATAAGCAGTTTGCCACTTTGAATTGCAGCCTGAATCAGCGAATTCCGTTGGAAATCACTTTTGCATTTACGTAAAGAATACAACATGCCCAGTACACCATTCAGAGGCGTTCTGATTTCGTGACTCATATTCGCCAAAAATTCAGATTTGGCCTGCGCATGTTTAATCGCTTCATCCCGGGTTGCAACGATTTCACGGGTTCTGCTTACAATCTCCTGTTCCAAATCATTCTTGTGTTGTTCCAGCTTCTGATTGGCTTCATACAGTTGTTGCGAGCGTTTGGTGAGAATACTTTCAGCTTGTAGCCTTGCACCTCTTTCCCTTTTGTATTTTCGCTCCATGATTTGAAGTTGCTTTAGCAACGATGAGTGTTGGCTTTCCTCTGAGTCAGTAGACATTGGAGCGAACCTCTTTGAACCGTAATTATTAACAGTAGTCTATGGCTTTCAATAAGTACATTGTTAATGGTATTTCCTGTAATACTTAATTTATTGCAGGTTTTAGAAAATGTCTCCTAATCAATTAGTCTAAATTAATTATTTCTTATGTGTCATTAAATTTATGATTTTAAATGATTAAATTATTCTAATTCAATTTTTCATCTTAAATTTTTCAAATTTATTGAAAATTCACCTTTTAACTGGTGAAAAAAAATACTAGTCTTCTTACACGATTAAGAGGCGTCTTTTGTTGTTACGGTGACATTTATGACATCGGTTTCTGAGCAAATATTAATTATTGATGACAGCAAAGAAGATATCAGTCTGCTTCAGGCTATGTTGAATGAAGAGTACGCTGTTATTGCTGCAACATCCGGTGTGAAAGCGTTGGAACTGTGTTCATCCGGAAAAATCGCTCCGTCGGTTATTCTGCTGGATGTTTCGATGCCAGATATGGATGGTTATGAGACCTGTCAGGCTATCAAAAAATTGGATGCATTCGACCGGGTTGAGGTGATTTTTGTGAGTGCAAATGACTCCTTGGAAGAAAAAACAAGGGGGTATGACGCTGGCGGAAATGATTACTTATCCAAACCAGTCAGTCGGGACGAAATTGTTCAGAAAGTAAAGCTGGCCGTGCAGCGAAAAAATGCTCGGGAAGATGCTGAGTCCCAGTCCAAGATGGCCATGGATACTGCCATGACCGCTATCATGGATGCAAGTGAACAAGCCAATGTGATTCACTTTCTGAGACAGAGCTTTTCCTGTCAAAGCGTCGAAGAACTGGCGCAATCCATTGTTGATACCTGCGACAATTTTGGTCTGTCCAATACGGTTCAAATCAGGACCGACTGGGAAGCCATTACGAAATCATCAGGTAACAACCCCTCACCGCTTGAAATTGAAATGCTGACGTCACTTCAGCAGATTGGTCGTATTTACCAGCGGGGTCAGCGCTTGATACTTAATTTCGGCAATATCTCACAATTGATTAAAAACCTCCCGAACGACGAAGCGAAAAGTGGCCGTTTGAGAGATCATCTGGCGCTCATCCTGGAAGGGGCTGAAAGTCGTTTGAAAGCACTAAGAGCTGTAGATGAAATGAAAAGCGTCATGGAAGGCACCAACGATGCACTGTCTGAGATATCCATAAAGCAGGCCGCGCAAAAGCGACAGAACGTAAAAATTATGGACGACATGATGGACGAAATTCAAATGGGCCTGTTTGACTACGGGTTAACCGAAGAGCAGGAAAAGGTGTTACTCGGAATCGTTGAACGCAACTCAGAGAAAGTGTTTCACACCTATGAGGAAGGGCTTCAGCTTGAAGACAGCATGTCAGTGATTTCTAAAAGCCTGCAGCGTGCAATCAAACATTTTTTTCAGAGCTCTGAAAGCTGAATCACGAGAACCCGAATCACTAATCGAGGATAAACAATGGCTAAAGTCGTATTAATTGTGGATGACTCTGCATCAGTGAGACAAGTTGTCTCCATGGTCTTGAAGGCAAGTGGCTATACCGTTATTGAAGCTGATAACGGCAAGAACGCATTGGATAAGCTGGATGGCCAAAAAATTCACTTGATCGTGAGCGATGTGAACATGCCCGAAATGGACGGGATGACTTTTGTAAAGCATGCAAGGGAGTTGGATGCTTACAAATTTACTCCCGTACTGATGCTTACGACGGAAACCGATCAAAACATGAGAGATACCGCAAAACAAATGGGGGTTAGAGCCTGGTTAGTCAAACCGTTTCAGCCACCTCTGTTGCTATCTACGCTGGCCAAACTGATGTAGTGGGTTGAATCATGAATAACGATGAATGTTTGCAACCGGCAGGCTCTATAGAAATGATTTTGCCTGAATCGCTCACCATTTTTGATGTGAAGTCCATCTACGCCCATTGGAAAAATGAATGGCGACCGGCAGACAACATTCAGGTGGATTGCAGTGCTGTCGACGAAATCGACGGAGCGGGAATTCAGCTTTTGGTCTGGTTATTCCTTGAATATCAACGTCAGGGGGCATCGTTGGTTCTGTTGAATATGCCGGCACAAATTCAAGCGGCACTGTCGCTTTACCAATTGCCATTTCCGTGGCTTGAGGATGGTGAGAATGATTGATCCCATTGAAACGTTTAAAACTGAAGCCCGAGAACATCTGGTTAATCTTGAAAGTGCGTTGCTGGAATTGGAAGAAACGCCGGAAGATCGCGATTTAATCGACACAGCTTTCAGATCGATGCACACCATTAAAGGTGCTGCCGGCATGTTCGGTTATCAGGCGTTAACCGATTTTACTCATCACCTGGAAACGGCACTGGATAAAGTCAGAAATGGCGAGTTGGCAATCAGCAAGCAGCTTATCGGCATTCTGCTCGACGCAAAAGATACTATTGGTGAGTCATTGGAATCACCAGAGTTTGATTCTCATTTAAAAATTGTCACCAACCGAATTATCGACAGATTATATGAGCTGGTTCCTTCAGGGGCGCAGTCTGATAGTGCGGGCGACAATGAAGAGAATAGCAATCAACATTCTGCTTCGGATCTGTACCGAATAATTATTCGGCCCAGTTCAACGACATTTCAGATGGGGCTGGACATCATTCCAATCTTACGTGAATTGAACGGGCTGGGGGAATGTTATGTCACTACCTGTACAGACAGTGTGGCTAATATCGAAGAATTTGACCCCCAGCTCAGTTATTTGCACTGGGATATTATGTTGCAGAGCAAAGAACCTGCTAGTGCGATATCAGATGTGTTCATGTTTGTTGAAGATGATTGGGACATCACAATTGAACCTATCGATTTGACAGATGGTGATGAAGAATCTGACAAGTTGGGTGAGCTCTTGGTTTCCCGCGGAATTTTGAGTCACTCACAACTCAATGCAATTCTCACTCAAAAAACGGCGATAGGCAGCCAGATAACGCAGCAAGGACTCGCACCGGAATCCGCTATACAGGCAGCCTTAAATGAGCAGAAGGTTGTCAGGTCACTTAAACAGCCTGCTGCAAGTCAGGATGCGACCATCCGGGTCCCTTCATCGAGGCTCGATACATTAATGAATTTGGTTGGAGAACTGGTGATAGTTCAGGCCAGGCTCAATCAATACGCTTTCCATGATACGAGTGAAGAATTGTTATCGATTGCAGAAGAGCTGGATGTCCTGACTACGCAAATGCGTGACCAGACCTTCAGTATTCGTATGGTGCCCATTGGCAGTACGTTTGGTCGATTTAAGCGATTGGTCAGAGACTTATCCAATGAGCTGGACAAACGTATCCAGCTCGAAACGTATGGTGCAGAAACCGAACTCGATAAAATGGTGATCGATAAACTGTCGGACCCACTTATTCACCTCATTCGCAACAGTATTGACCATGGTATTGAAAGTCTTGATGAGCGAATCGCAGCAGGCAAAAACGAAACGGGCACAATTGTATTAAGCGCAGAGCACAGCGATTCCTTTGTGGTCATCCGCATTAAGGATGACGGTGCGGGTCTGAATGCACTAAAAATCCGTCAGCGAGCAGTCGAGAAAGGACTTATTACCGACGGCGATGATCTTGAGGATGATGCCGTTAATAACCTTATTTTCGAACCCGGTTTTTCGACATCTGAAACAGTCTCCGATATCTCTGGCCGGGGTGTGGGAATGGATGTTGTCAGGCGTTCCATTCAGGAGCTAGGCGGCACAATCAATATTGCCACTGAACACAATAAAGGCACCGAGTTCACTATTCGTCTCCCCATGACGCTTGCCATCATTGAAGGGTTAATGGTGAAGGTGGGTAGTGAATGTTACGTATTGCCATTGAGTGCAGTAGAAGAATGCATTGAGCTTAATCACCCGAATATCGGCAGTCACAACAAAAAACGAATTGTGGAAGTTCGCGGCGAGCAAGTCCCGTTTTTGTATTTACGTGAATGGTTCGACATTCAAGGCGAACCCCCGTCAATTGAACAAATCGTCATCACACATGTTGGGCAGGAACAGTTTGGTTTCTGCGTGGATGAAGTGATTGGTCAGTATCAAACAGTAATAAAACGTCTAGGAAAACTTTACGAAGGGGCGACAGGTTTTAGCGGTGCAACCATCCTGGGAGATGGCAGTGTGGCGATGATCCTGGACCCTTCAGCCCTCATGGAAGCGGTGGGCGAAACTCAACGTCGTGTAAAACGAAGCTTAACAATCACTCAGTGAGGGCACCGGAATGAATCGGATCACATTAAAGGCATTAATCCTGTCGGCCTTTATCATATTAATTGGCTCAATGGCCGTGACAAACTTTCTTGGGATTTCAGCGCTGTCCGGTATGAACGGACAGTTGAACAGTATTGTTGACCTGTCAGCAGAAAAAGTAAAACTCGCCGCCAGGATACGTCAGGACCTGCTTGCTATAAGCCGGAGCGACAAAAATATGATCCTGGCTGACTCAGTTGAGCAGATGAAAGTCTTTGCCAAAGAAATTGATGATGTCAAAGCTGAAATGCTGCAGAAGCGAGCTGAACTCAGAAAGCTGGCAACGGAAGACGGCAAGGTCAAGCTGGATGAGTTTTCAGAAACCTGGACAGAGTACGAAAGTGTACTTACGCAAATTAAAGAGCTGGCGTTTTTAAATTCCAACACCCGGGCAATGAATCTCAGTATAAATGATGCAAGACGAGCGCTGGATGATGCACAGGCTTCACTGACCGCATTGCTTATTAATATGGAGCGAAAAGTCACTGAACAGAAGTCTGTTGATGCATTGAGGAACGCCGCGGAAATACTAAAAATTACCACGCAAATTAACCTGAATCTGGTTGAAATCCAACGCGGTGAAAAAAATATTATTATCGCAAAAGACGAAAAGCTGATGGATCAGTTTGCTGATGAAATTAGTAAAAAAGAAGCGGAGTTGTACAGCAGACTTGAGAAACTGGAATCGATTGCCGCCAGTTCTGATCAGGTGCTAATTAATCAGTTTCGTCAGCAGTTTAAGAAATATTACGACTTCCATTTACAAGTGCGGGAAATCAGTCGAGAGAATGGGAATAAAAAAGCGTTCACACTGTCTGCATCAAGAGGGCGAGAACTGCTTGCTCAATCGGAAAAGTATCTCGCTGCGATTGTAGAAGTAAATGAACAGGCCATGCTAACAGACAAAGATGCCAGTGATGTTGCGTATAGTTCTGCTCGCAATCAGCTGTTGATTGCGCTTACGGTGTCAGTAGTGATTGCGTTTGCCGTTGCCTGGATCGTAATACGCAGGGTAAATGTAGTAAGCGCAATTACCGACCGCATCGGCAAGGGTGACCTGACTGCTACATTTGATCAGACAGCCAGCGATGCTGACATCTACGGTGTGCTTCGCAATATGAATGCGAACTTAAAACAAGTGGTATCCGAAGTCGTTGAAGCCTCAAGTAATGTTGCAGCAGGAAGTGGGCAGCTAAGTTCAACGGGTCAGCAAATTGCCCAGGGCGCTACGGAGCAAGCGGCGTCACTGGAGGAGATTTCCTCATCTATGGAAGAGATGGCGTCCAACATTGCACACAGTGCAGATAACGCGCAACAAACTGAGCAGATTGCCCGCAAAGCAGCAATTGATGCCGAGGAAACCGGCAAGGCTGTGGAAGAAGCAGTAGAGGCAATGAAAGACATTGCTGACAAAATTGGCATTATTGAAGAGATTTCACGCCAGACCAACTTGTTGGCGCTGAATGCTGCCATTGAAGCTGCCAGAGCAGGCGAACACGGTAAAGGGTTTACGGTTGTTGCAGCCGAAGTCAGAAAGCTGGCTGAACGCAGTCAAAAAGCCGCCGCTGAAATTGTGACCAGAGCAAAAGGTAGTCTGGATGTTTCGGAGCAAGCGGGTCGTATGCTGGCAGAGCTTCTTCCGAATATTAAGAAAACCTCGGATTTGGTTCAGGAGATCAGTGCATCGTCCCGTGAACAGGATGCTGGTGCCGCTGAAGTAAATAAAGCCCTGCAACAATTGGATGAGGTGGTACAACAGTCGGCTGCAGCAGCAGAAGAGATGGCCTCTACATCAGAAGAGCTTTCAGCACAGGCTGAGCAACTGAATGCAACAATCAACTACTTCAAATTAGATACCAATCAATCGAAGTCTGCTAGCAAAAGCATGTCACCTTCGAAGCCAAAAGCCAGAGCGACTGCACCGAAGCTTGAAAAAAAATCGCCTGTGCTGGATGGCGTTGATATCTCGTTGGGTGACGATGACGATAAGTCCGAGTTTGTCAGATACTAAGTTGGAGGATTGAGCAATGGCTGATCACAACAATGAAGCACAGGGCCTTCAGGACGATAACGGCAGTGGCACCCTGCAATTGCTGACCTTTGTATTGGATGATGAAGTATACGGCACTGACATTAATCAGATTCAGGAAGTGCTTGAGTATCGCAAGGTTACGCGCGTCCCCAGAACACCTGAATACTTGTTGGGTGTAATCAATCTTCGGGGGCAGGTGCTGCCAGTAGTGGATTTAAGACATCTGTTCGACATGCATCGTGCAGAAATCACTGTGAATACCTGCATCGTCATCGTAGATGTGTGTGTAGACGGCGAAAATGTTGCGTTGGGCATTCTTGCTGATGCGGTGAGAGAGGTCATTGAATTGCCATTGGGCGATATTAATCCTCCACCGCGTATCGGTAGCCGTATAGACACTAAATTCATTAGTGGGATGGGGAAATATCACGATGAATTTATTGTCATCCTGAACCTGGCCAGGGTAATGGGCGATGAAGACCTTGGTGATGTCTATGAAGCAGTGAGTGCGACAAAAGACCTCGTTGAAGATGTCACAGAAAGTGAGTAATGAAACAATGATTCAGTCATCGACATTTCAAACAATCAAAGCCGATCCCTTGCATGAAAATGATCGTTTGCGGATTGCTGAATTTATTGAATCAACAGCAGGCATTCAAATGCCTGCTACGAAAAAAACACTGATTGAATCACGTCTTAGAAAACGCCAACGGGCGCTTTCATTTGAATCATTGCGGTCTTACATAGCCTTTGTATTTGATACCGCTGATGGTGAGAAGGAGCGGTTACACCTGCTGGATGCACTCACTACCAATAAGACCGAATTTTACAGGGAAGCGCAGCACTTCGAATTTCTCAGAGCACACTTGCAGAACAACATTAATACGTACAACGGTGAGTTTAAGGTATGGAGTGCAGGATGTTCGTCAGGGGAAGAAGCGTATACGCTCGGTATTGAAATGCTCGAGTTTCAGAGGGAGTTCCCCCGGTTTTCTTTTGCTGTGAATGCCACTGATATCTCTGCCAGTTGTTTGCAACACGCTAAGCGCGCCGTTTATCACCATGACAAAATTGAGCCGGTAGACATGGTCTTGCGGCGACGTTATTTGCTAAGAAGCCGGAGCAAAAACGATAACTCAGTGAAAATGGCTCCGGAACTCACTTCCGTGGTCAATTTCGACTTCTTCAATTTAATTACGGGAGACTGGAGCCCTTATCACCAACAGTTCTCGGTGATCTTTTGTCGCAACGTCATGATTTACTTTAATCAGGACGACCGCGCCCGTCTAACCCAGCGCTTTTACCAGTCACTTGATGATGGTGGCCTGTTGTTTATAGGGCATTCTGAAACGCTTATTGACCCGCAAGGACTGTTTGTCAGGCTGCGTCCCACCATTTACATGAAGAAGTCTGTTTATGGGCGAAAAGATTAAAGTACTTATTGTTGACGACTCAGCGTTAGTTCGTCAGTCACTGCAACATATGCTGTCAACGGAAGACGATATCGAGGTCATCGGCACAGCTCAGGATCCTTTTGTTGCCGTAGAGAAAATGAAAAAGGTCTTGCCCGATGTGATAACTCTCGACGTTGAGATGCCGAGAATGGACGGTGTGACATTTTTAAAAAAACTTATGCAACAACATCCCATTCCTGTGGTGATTTGTTCGTCGTTAGTGGGTGATGGCACGATGACGCATATAAAAGCACTGGAAGCTGGCGCGGTTGACATTATTTTGAAACCTCAAATGGGGACCAAACAGTTCTTTTTTGATAGTCAGGTGCAGATTTGCGATGCAATACGCGCGGCGTCAAAAGCCAGGCCAAAGAAGCTATTTCGGCCTTCAGCTGTGCCAGTAAAGAATAATGCTGACGTTGTCCTTGCTAAACGACAGCATAACGCAATGGCAGAAACAACCGACAAAGTCATCGTAATCGGAGCTTCAACCGGTGGTACGGAAGCCATCAAAGACGTACTGATCAAAATGCCGTTGAACTGTCCGGGTATTGTTATTGTGCAGCACATGCCGGAAGGCTTTACCCGTTCTTTTGCTCAGCGTTTGAACTCGCTCTGCGAGATCAACGTAAAAGAAGCCTGCAATGGCGATCCCGTTTTGCGAGGGCAGGCACTGATAGCGCCGGGTAATAAGCATACGATTCTCAAGCGCAGTGGCGCACGTTATTACGTAGAAGTAAGAGATGGCCCACTGGTATCAAGGCACCGGCCGTCGGTAGATGTATTGTTTCGTTCTGCCGCAAAATACGCAGGAAGAAACGCACTGGCGGCGATACTCACCGGCATGGGGGATGACGGCGCCGAAGGCATGCTCGAACTGAAAGAGTCGGGCGCCTGGACATGTGCTCAGGATGAAGCCAGCAGTGTGGTATATGGTATGCCAAAAGAAGCGTATGAACGCGGAGGGGCATTGCAACAATGTCCGTTGAATAAGATTGCAGATGAACTCTTACGGAAGGCCTGATGGAAAGAAAACACAAGCGCGTGATCCTGCATGCAGGAGACTATTGCTTCGACCGCGCGGGAACGCAGGTACACACGCTACTGGGATCATGTGTGTCGATTGTATTATGGCATCCTGAAAAAATGATTGGTGGGATGTGCCATTATGCACTCCCATATCGCTTTGAACGGCACGATAAACGCATGAACCCAAGGTTTGCAGATGATTGCATGACATTGTTTAAGCGCTCGGTAAAACGGCATAAAACACATTTGCATGAGTACAAGGCTAAAGTGTTTGGTGGTGGTAACATGTACAGAAAGTTCAGGCGTGCGCCAATTGACGATATTCAGCGAAAGCCGGTGGGAGAGAAAAATGTCGAAGCCGCTTTTTCGCTGTTGATGAACGAAGGGATAGAGATACAGGTGGCTCATGTGGGGGAATTTGGCTACCGACGTATTGTATTTGATGTGGCAAATGGTGATGTGTGGGTTAAATTCCAACCTCTCAACAAAATGGGAAATCAGGACTCACTTTCAGGTGTAAGTTAATACCAACGCTTCCGTTAGCCGGCAATAGTGATAAACTGCGTATAATAGTAAGCAAAGCAGAGATTAGATGAATGCCAAGAACGGTATTTTGCTCGCATCTTAAGAAAGATGCAGATGGTTTGGATTTTCAGCTTTACCCGGGTGAGTTAGGTAAGCGTATTTTCGACAATATTTCGAAGGAAGCCTGGGCCGAATGGCAAAAAAAGCAAACCATGCTGATCAACGAGAAAAAACTGAATATGATGGAGCCTACCGACAGGCAATTTTTGGAAACACAAATGGAAGCGTTTCTGTTTGAAGGCAAAGAGCCCACCATTGAAGGCTATGTGCCACCGAAAAAGCCGTGATTTTGCGCATTTTGAGCAAAGAACGCGCAGTTGGAAAAAATTCTTGTAAAAACGGTTGACTTGAAAGCTCGAAACTCGTTAAATACGCACCCACAGCAAGACAGGTACAACACCTGACAACGCTAACCAGTTTTAGCCTCGATAGCTCAGTTGGTAGAGCAGCGGATTGAAAATCCGCGTGTCCCTGGTTCGATCCCGGGTCGAGGCACCATTCTTAGAAGCCCCGCATGAAAGTGCGGGGCTTTTTTGATCCTAGCGTCAAAACTTGTGATAACCGGGACACGCTGGCGTGTCACCTGCCGGTAACCGTGAGTTGCGATCCCGGGTCGTGGCACCGTTGTGCGTAATAAGTTTCAACGCTAATACTTTAAGGTTCAAAAAAATCCCGCCTACATAAATTGTTGGCGGGATCTTATTCTTTAAAGACTATTACAGTAAGCCTGCTCTAGATATTCGACTAAGCCCTGTGCTTTCTGAAAGCTAAACCCGCTATGCCTAATCCTAGAAGTGCAATACTTGCCGGTGCAGGTACGGGAGCATTGCTTCCTGTTTGGATCACCAATTCAGGAATAACCCAATTTATACTCTGAGTGATTCGTATGGTGTTAAAGGCAATATCGCTTTCAAAATAATCAGTTACCGGTGGAGTCTCTATATCAGGGGTAAGGATTGAGCCTACAACAACAGCACCGTCCAGGAACTCTAGCGTTGATGACGTGCGATCAGCTAATTGAAAACCGAATTGCGTAACATAATGGTCTAGTACAATGGTTAAATCGGTTGAATTCTGGAAACTACTTAATTCCGATACGATTGTTAAACCCGAACCATCGCGAGCCAGGGCATTACCCGAACCAAGGTCTGTGTCATAGGTACCGGAGCCTGAAGTTGCAGAAAACATCATGGAAAGAATTCCCGCTCCAGGTGCGGCAGCGTTTATCGCTGCAAGGGAGGTTGAACCCGTTGCAAAAGTGCCGAAATCGATCGTTACGCTCGGGTTGCTCATGTTGCTAATTTCAATGATTGTAGCATTAGCAGACAATGATGCTACAGACAGACCTGCTGCAATAATTAGATTTTTGACCGTTTTAAACATGACTACTCCTAGACTTCACAAAGTTTAAACGAAAGGACATTTGCTATTTATATCAATCTACAGATACAAAGAGGCAGTAAGAGCCCCGGACATCGATTGAGTTAACAAATTTAGCAAGTACCGAAGGCCTGACTCAGTTTTGAAGTAAGCAAATATGATGCCTTTGACGTAATTGTTTGAAGCATAAGACATATATATTATTTTCTAATCCGTGTTTAGATTTTTGTAAATAAAACTTAACAATGAATAAATGCGATTTGAAGTGAATACGGTTGATTCGCAAAGATTGATAACAAAGCCATTTTAAATAATCCGCATAAAAACAATGGTTTATAGGAATGAGCTTAAGTTGGGTTGAGTGTAAAAATAGCTGACGGTAAGTTTGTAGAGCACAAATGACAGGCAAACTTATACCAATCAGTATTTTGTATTGGGTTAAATTGCGATTTAACCTTAAAAGAGTTTTGTGTTCATGAACCCCATTTTCTTAAAATAAAAATCTGCTATTTCTAATTTGCAAACGGAATTAACCACAGATTAAAAAATTAAGGGTAAATGTACGCAGGAAATAGTTTTGTTGAGAAGGCGTATTGCTTAATATTCACGAGGTGAAGTTGGATTTTCGGGACAGTGTCTCATTTGGTAATCTTTCCTCCAGAAACCTCTGCCCGTGTATTCAGCGACGAATTAAGTTGTTGTGAACATGCTTTTGCGCTCGAACTCAGTACTAACTTAAAGATTGCACACTTATTGATGCAAAAATGCAGAGAAATGGTTTGCACTTTATTATCAGTCCGTCATGATCCCCGACAACAATGAGCATGTACAAGCTCGCATTCCCGATATAGCAACACGTTAATTTTAGTAATATAGGCAAAGCATGGCGGCAATAGGTATTGATTACGGTACGTCTAATTCAGAAGTAGTCTTTTTTGACGGTAATCATCATTCCCACGTAAAACTCGATCCTCAGGTAAAAGACGGTAATAAAATTCGCTCGTCTATTTTTATTTATTACCCGGACGAATTACCTACGCCGCCAAACGAGGTTGTTGAAGCCAAAGTAGCTCAGCTACAGCGCGTTATCGGTGAGCAAATCGAAAAGGAAAAACAGCGCTTTTATGAAGCTCAGGATCCTAATGAGCAACAGGTTTACAGCGACAGAATAGAGAGCCTTCGGGGTCAGTTTCACGACCGTCCGGGGCTGCAAAAGCGCGCCATTCAATTACTGCTGAAAGATCTGACGGTTCAGGATTTGTCGCTGAAGCAGTTAGTGGAAACCGGTACCTTTGCCTTTGGTGAAGAAGGCTTCAGACGCTTTTTGGCCATGCCAGAAAAGGGGCGATTAATCTATTCACCAAAAAACTTCCTGGGCGCGAGCTTAGACAGCCAGCAGCAGGAAGCGTTTGTTGGAATGATTGCCGAACAACTTGGTTATTTTCGTCAGTGTGCAGAAGCACAGCTGCAGCAAGCAGTCGATACGGCGGTCATTGGCAGGCCGGTAAAATTCCACGGAACTCGCGGCGCAACCGGCAATGTACAAGCGATAAATATCATGCAACAAGCTGCAGCTTTGGCCGGGTTTAAACACGTTAGCTTTCTTGAAGAACCCATCGCCGCTGCCTACAGAATTGAACGCACGTTAGCGAGAGAAACCACCACGCTGGTGGTGGATGTAGGCGGCGGTACAACCGATATTTGCTGTATCCGATTAGGCCCTGAGTCTGCGCAGCCAGAACAGCACAACAATCCGGTCTTGGGTGTAACGGGCAAGCGTCTGGGCGGCATGGAATGCGATAAAAACCTGGTTCTAAAAGCCATTGCGCCGCATTTGGGGCAAGGGCTGTCGATGCAAAACGGATTGCCTGTGCCGCCCACCTATTTTTCTGATATGTGCGCTGTTGATGATATTCCTAAGCTTACTCGTTTCTTTTCAGACGAATACGGGCTGGAAATCATGCAAACCATGTCGATTGTTAAAGAGCCTAAACTGCTTGAGCGACTGCTGATCGTTCAGGAAGAAAAGCTCTCGGCCAGAGTCGTGAACTCGGCGCGGATGGCTAAGGAGTTGTTGTCGTCGAAAGCGCAAATTACTTTGCCTTTGCCCTACATAGAACCAGACTTCAGCATTAGTATCGACAATCAACTGTTAGCTCAGTCAATGAAATCCTGGCTGAGTAAGGTGATTCGTTTAGTAGAAGAGTGTCTGGCTCAAACCGATATAAAGCCAGAGGTGGTTATGATCACCGGCGGCATGAGTTTGTCTCCTGTACTGCGTGACACACTGTCCAACGGGCTACTGGCAGGATTACCGCTTCTCGAAAATGACGCGTTTAACTCAGTGTGTGAAGGTTTGGCCATTCAGGCATTCAGAGTAAGTGGGGCTGAAACACCACTCTGAGAGCCTGTGGCTACGTTCTAGTGGGTTATAGATCGTATATGGCTAATGATTTCCTGTTCACTTAGCGGCTTGGACCAATGATATCCCTGGCCTAACTGACAGCCCATTTCAATCAGCATCAGCCTGGTTGCTTCGTCTTCGATGCCTTCGGCAATGGTGTGCATGCCCAGGCTGGTGGCCATGGTGATCATGGCCTGAACCAATGGCACATCATTGTCGTCACTGGTGAGTGGATGGATGAATGAGCGGTCAATTTTTAACGTAGAGGCATTGAATTTACGCAAATAGGCCAGGTTTGAATACCCGGTGCCAAAGTCATCAATGGAAATCGTTATGCCCATATCGGTTAACGCTGATAGTTGTTGCAGAATTCCTGAAGACTCATTTAAAAACAAGGATTCTGTTAGTTCTAATTCTAATGCGTCGGGGGGCAGTATGGCGTGATTTAGTGCTTGTTCTACATGGCTTTTCAGCATGCCATCGTTAAACTGCAACGCCGATATATTCACTGCGATGCGCATTTGTGGGAACCCGCTTTCTCGCTGTTTAGCGCAGAATAAACACGCTTCTTTAATTACCCAGTTTCCGAGCTCGTTTATCACCCCCGCGCTTTCAGCCAAGGGGATAAAGATGTCAGGGCCGACAAAACTTCCATCAGTCTGAGGCCATCGAAGTAATGCTTCAAGTGATGTGCACTTGCCAGAACTAAGGTCGATAATGGGTTGGTAATACAGCTCGAAAGCATTGGCATCAACGGCGTTACGCAATTTCTGTAGTAACGTAAAGCGCTCCTCACTCAATGCATCCTGTTCAGGAGAGTAATAGCTGTATGTATTGCGTCCATCACTTTTTGCTTTGTACATGGCGATGTCTGCCTTGCGGCAAAGCTCTTTAAAATGTTCACCGTCTTTAGGCGCTATGGCAATGCCTATTGACGAAGACACCACAACACGATTTTGCAGCACTTCAAACTCGGTTGCGCATGCCGCCAGTAATGCATTCACAAACTGGTTTAATTCGATGTTGTTTTCACCATTGCGTGCACAAGGTGTAAGTACCAGGAACTCATCACCACCAAAACGTATCAGATGCTGACCATCGCTTAGCAAGGCACTCAGGCGCTCAGCCAGTTCTTCCAGCAATATGTCTCCGGCAACGTGTCCAAGCGCATCATTGACCGGCTTAAAGTTGTCCAGATCCAAAAACAACATGGCCAATTGAGTGTGGTTTATTCGGCTTTCTTCAAGTTGGCGCTGGAATAAGAGCTCCCCGTGCAGCCTGTTCGGCAAATGGGTTAGCGGGTCGTGATGGGCAAGATGTTGAATTTGCTCCCTGCTCAGCTGAACTTTTTCGTTTTCTTCCTGCAAAGACGCCATCAACCGTTTGATGTCACGCACCAGCACATACACACTAAAGCCGGTAATGACGAATATGACCTGCACAAAAATCAGGTGCTCCCAACTCAACCGGGGAGTGCTGGGAACAACATGCCCACCTAAATTAAGCCAAACTAGTACCGAGCATTGAATAATGGTGAGTGTCAGCAGTGTTCCAAACAAACCGACGCCGCCCAGAATAGCGGCGAATATCAATAAGCAAGGGTAGCCTATGATGGCGATATCAAATAATCCTGCGCCGACTAATGCCAAAGCAAATAGCATCGCTGACATTGAGCTTAACAACACAAATGAAGAAGCCTGGACCTTATGTTTGTAAGCCAGCAAAAACGCAAACACTAACGACAGTAAGCCGGCAGAAAAGATATTGAAGGCGATGCCCCGGGATATAAGTACGGAGGCTAACAACCCCAGCGCGCTGACACCGCATATTTGTAATAAGCGATAGCGGCGAACCTGTGACAAAGAACCCACAGAGTTTAGCTCAACAGCAGTGTCTGGCGTGTTGGATTTATCCATGTATGGGGCCCGTATATGCAGAAACTTCACTATATCATCATGTGTTATACGCCTCTACATTTGGGCAGGATAATAAAGTCAGAAACTCTCTCCTGGCATAAAAAACATATCATCAAATACTCACACGTATAACAGGTGGAATTTGTTTTTGTTATAGTTGAGAGCGAAGTTCCGAGGTGATCATGGCGAAATACGAACAACTGGCTGACAGACTGGCTATCCAAATTAAACAAGGCATATGGCAACCTGGTGAAAAGCTTCCGTCGTTGCGCAAGCAGTCTTCGCTCACCGGGTATAGTCTTATGACGGTGTTACATGCCTATCAGCTGTTAGAGAGCAAAGGGGTACTTAGTGCTCGTGAGCGCTCCGGATATCGTGTTGCAGAGTCGGTAGAGGTGAGTTCTACGGCAAATGCAGTACAGTCAGCAGAGTCTGTCAGCGTAAACGACTTTGTCTTTGATGTGCTTCAGGCTTCCCGGGATCCGCATATGTTCAGTCTGGGATTCGCTTACCCGGATCCTTCCCTGTATCCCCGCCAGCATTTAAATAAGTCGCTGGCTGCGGCGGCAAAGCAAACCACGGTGACCAGCGCATTAGACAACCTCCCACCAGGAAATCAGGCGCTGCGTAAGTTAATTGCCCAACGATATGCTGCAAGAGGTATGCATATCTCTCCTGATGAAATCGTTATTACGGCTGGCGCGTTAGAAGCGTTAAGTTTAAGTCTGCAGGTCGTTACCCGCCCCGGAGACTGGGTGCTTATAGAGTCCCCCACGTTTTACGGCGCAATGCAGGCTCTCGAGCGGCTGGGTTTACGCGCAGTGACGGTTGATGTGACACCAGAAAACGAAATCAATTTAGCGGCGGTTGAGCGTGCTTTGCAAAGTAAGCCGGTAAAGGCGTGTTGGCTTATGTCTAATTTTCAGAATCCGGTAGGTTACAGTTTACCCGATGAAAAAAAGCAAGCACTGGCCGGGCTTTTGAAGAAATACGATGTCGCGCTTGTTGAAGATGATGTTTACGCAGAGCTATACAGTGGCGAGGAACTCCCTTGGCCGGTTAAACATTTTTGTGACGATGGTAACAGTTTGCTTTGTTCATCATTTTCCAAGTCGCTGGTGGCCGGATTTCGCATAGGTTGGGTGGCGGCAGGTAAGCATGCTAACGCTATCCAAAAGCAGCAATTAATGAGCACGATTTCAACCAGTGTGCCTGTTCAACTTGCGTTGGTGGACTACCTGGAAACCAAGAATTATGAAAAGCACCTTCACCAATTAAGGCGAGCGTTACATCAGCGAAAGCTAGCCATGTATCATTTTTTACACGAACATTGGGGGCGTTTCGCAAAAGTGCATTATTTACAGGGAGGTTATTTTCTGTGGATAGAATTCTGCCCTAATACAGATGCTATGGTGATTTATAAAATTGCCCAGTCACTAAAAATTAGCCTCGCCCCAGGCAAGTTATTTTCGCTAAGCGGGGAGTATAATCATTGTTTGCGCATTAATGCGTCTTTCGAGCTTACGCCGTCCCGGCGACAGCTTATGAATAAACTCACCAATAAAATCAAACAGTACTTAGAACAGTTTTAACTAAATTCTGTTCTAATTTTTGCTGGCATGTCTGTATCTTTTTAAGTCCGTAAGACGCTCTACAATCCGCCTGGTTAAACAGTACAAGGGTGGGAATATCAATGGGCGCAAATCTTCCGGATAGTAGTGCAATTATCTTTAAGGTCCCTGTTGCTGAGAAGAAAATTTATATTCGAGAGCAACAGGGATACTTTCAGCGATTGCGACGGGGCCTGAATATTATTCTGGTGGCTTTGTTTGCTGGTTTGCCCTGGATTTCCTGGCAGGGAGAGCAAGCCATTTTGTTTGATGTCGGCGCACAAACACTGCGGTTTTTTTCCTGGGTGCTATATCCACAGGATTTAATGATCTTTGTATTGTTGTTTTCACTGGCCGCGTTTGCTCTGTTTTATATAACAAAGAAATACGGGCGGGTTTGGTGCGGATTTACCTGCCCTCAAACGGTCTGGACTCTGATGTTCAATTGGATAGAGCGCAGAGTGGAGGGGACGAATCACCAAAGCCGGGCGTTGGATAATCAACCCTGGTTCATCAAAAAATCGGCGATTAAAGGCCTTAAGCACCTTGTCTGGATAGTAACGGCCAGTCTGACCGCCATGGTCTTTATGTCTTATTTTTATCCCGCTTATCAACTCTACACTGAAGTCATGACATTATCTGCGCCAGCGTTAATTAGCGGGTGGGTGTTGTTTTTTGCTGTTTGTACCTACGTGAATGCAGGGTGGATCAGAGAAAAGATGTGCCAGCATATGTGCCCGTATGCACGCTTTCAGTCTGTGATGTTTGATGCCGGTACAAAGCTGGTTACTTACGATAAACACCGTGGCGAAAGCAGAGGGCCCAGAAAGCGGGGCTCGAACAAAAATGAGCTGGGTGACTGTGTGGATTGTAAGCTGTGTGTGCAGGTATGTCCGGTGGGTATCGATATTCGCGACGGCTTGCAGTATGAGTGCATTAATTGCGGGTTGTGTGTGGATGCCTGTAATCAGGTCATGGACACATTTCAGTATGCAAGGAACCTTATTCATTTTAAGGCTATGAAACCGCAAAAAGTATGGAACGGGGCGCTTGTGTTGTATGGTCTCGCTATCCTGGGAATGCTGATTGGAATATGGGTATGGGCAGTAACCAGAGTAGACTTTGAAGTAAACGTAGCGCGTGACCGTCAGCAACTGTACCGGGAACATTATTCCGGACTAGTTGAAAATACATTCCGTATAAATGTGTTAAATAAATCAAATCACACAGCGACTTACTACTTATCGATTTCAGGATTACCTGTGGCAACCGTAACTGATTTAACAATTAAGCATGTAAAACCAGGTGAAAAAAGGGAAGCAGTGGTGACGGTTGGTAGTACACCCCAACTTGACGAAGCCCGTCAGCACTTTTTCTTTGATATAAAAAGCGGAGAAAGTGAGCAGGTTTTGAAACGTGAAGTCATTTTTATTTATCCAGAGTAACAATAAAAATATATTTTAATCAGTGGCTTATGTTATTTGTTTAGTTTGGATTGGTCTTTCTGCAAATGTGTGTTTTTAGTAAAATAAATGTTCATAAAATTGCAAAACTAAAATTCTGTGCAAGACTTTGATTATTCTAATCGTGCCTGCAGCTAAGGGGCGACACTATGGCTGATTTCAGTCAGTACAAAGTCAGAGTTAAATTTTCTATTCCCATCGTGGTGATTTCCGCGCTTTTTTTAATGGTGGCAATTATTAGTGGTGTGGCGTTATCCAGTCTCACATCGGAAGCCAGAAACATTTCCACACGTTATATGAACTCGGTGAGCTTAACACTCAACGCCGACCGTGATTTGTATCAGGCATATACGGCACTTCAGGATATGATTGTAAGTGCCAGCCAAGGGTCATTGAATATCGCTTCGCAAATTGATGATTTCGAAGAAAATGCCAAACAGGCACTGGATCGTATGAATCAGGCTAAGCCCGTCATAGAAGACGACCCTGCCGTTTCCAGACAAATTGCGTCTTTCAAATCAGATTTTGATGCGTGGTATGCCGATGCCAAACAACTGATTTCCCTGGTTCAGGCAAATGACATTAGTGGGGCGGTAGCTTTTCGTGATGCAGAAGTGGCAAACAGTTTTGACACGTTACGCGGTCACTATGACGTGCTGGGGGAAGCGGTAAAAAATAAGGCTGATGGGCTTACCTCAAGTATGAGTAGCGATGCCACGTTTTACCAGACCATACTGATTATCGCTACGCTTGTTACTGCATTAACCTGTGTGTTGTCAGTGATTTATGGCCCTCGTTTAATTACGGATCGGCTGGATAAGTTGATTCTTGTTATGCGCGATATTAGCCAGGGTGACGGGGATTTACGCAACCGGCTGGACGAAAAAGGAAAAGATGAACTCTCGGATATTGCCCGGGCATTTAATTTATTTATGCAGAACCTTCAGCAGTTGATTCAACTTGTACAGGAAGACTCAACCAGTCTGAATGACGCGGCAGCCAGATTAAAACAGTCGTCTTCGACGGTAACCAGCGTGTTTCATCAGCAAAACGAAAACCTGAATCAGATCGCCACTGCAGTGAATCAGTTAAGTCATGCCGTAAACGACAATGCAGGTAACAGTCAACAAGCGTCTGAGAATATGAAAGTGGCGTCTGAGGTAAGTACCTCCTCTAAACGGGTAGTGAGTGACTCGGTGAAGAACGTGACTAACTTATCTGACTCGATTACCAATGCAAAAGGCGTGATCAGCAGTTTGGCGAAAGAGTCGCAAAACATTATTGCCGTGTTAGATGTTATTCGCGGAATTGCAGAACAAACCAACTTACTGGCCCTGAATGCCGCCATTGAAGCTGCACGTGCCGGGGAACAGGGCCGAGGCTTTGCAGTGGTCGCCGATGAGGTACGTACGTTAGCCAGCAGAACCCAACAATCAACGGAAAACATCAATGAAATGTTGGGCCGGTTAGAGCACAGTGTGAACGACGCAGTTAATGCTATCGAGCGGGGCTCTAATGAAGTAGAATCCGTTGTGTCGGTATCGAACCAGCTTGTTTCTGCCTTTGACCAGGTGAGTCAGGCAGTCGATCAGGCAAATGAAGTTATCTATCAGATCGCAACGGCGTCAGACGAACAACGTCAGGTCGTAGGCGACATCAACGCTAACGTGTCTTCATTGCACTCGTTAGGCCAACAGAACCTATCAACAGTAGAGAGTAGCGGTAAAATCTCAGACAGCGTCAACGATACTGTTCAGCGCCTTAACCAGAAGATTGGACGGTTTAAAACCTGATCGCCACCCGTTACCTCCATATTACACGCACACATTTCTTCAGGGGACTTTTATGATGCAATTCAACCCTTTCTGCAGCCGGGGTACTGGCTGCAATGAACGGCCTAATCGCGTAAGACGTTTTGCGAGTATCGCATTAGCATCGTTAATGTTGGGTGGTGCTGTAAACGCCAATGCAGCAGAAAGTCCAAAATACGAATGGTCAGGTGAGTGGAATCTGCGTTTTGAGAATTTGGTTAATCCATTATTTCCCACAACGTCATCGGCGGTTCATCAACATAACCAGCGTTTGTCTTCGAAGTTCGAGTTAAAAGGCAGCGTCACCTGGTCGAATATTCAATTGGTTGGCGCATTTGCTGACTCCCGGGTTTACCTTGATAACGATGATCCGACATTAGGACGTTCACAGGTAAACACCTTTGAGCCTGTGCAATTTCAAATTGGTTGGCTCGGCGATACCAAGGGTAACACTGACGAACTGTATATGAAGAAAATCAGCGTAGGCCGGTTTGTGCTGGATCACGGCAGTCGCCGTCTTCTGGGTAGTGGTTACTTCCGCAATGCATTGAATTCGTTCGATGGTATTGTAACCGACTGGCATTGGAGCGACTGGTCGGTCAGGGGATTTTATTTGTTTCCTGTATCACGGTTGCCGTCTGATGCCACCAGTGTTGACAACAATGAGCGCGCGTTCGATAAATCTGATTCCGAGCGTAAGTTTTTTGGTGTTTACGCCGAGTCTGATGACAAACTGTGGCGTGTGCAAACCTATTGGTTTAACGAAGATGACGGCCCGGGCCTGAACACACGCAATCGCGATTTATTTACGGTAAGCACGCAGTACACCAGTCCGAAGGACAGTGAATGGTTAACAGACGTTGAAGTTGCTTTACAGACAGGGACTCAGCGTCAAACTACGGCCAGTGATGACGTTAACGACCTGGACCATTTTGCCTGGTTGCTGCATGCGTCTGTGGGCAAGATGATCGATAGCAAAACATCTTTAAGTGCAGTTGTTGATCTCATTAGCGGTGATAACGACAGCAGCGACAATAAAAGTTCAGCGTTTGACGGGTTATATGGTGTAAGACGATTCGATTTTGGACCAACAGAAGTTTACCGGTCATTTGCCAGACGTAATCTGGTGGGCATTGGTGCAAAAATGGTAAGTAAATTTACCAGCAAAGATAATTTGTTGCTGCACTACCGCGCATACTGGTATCAGAAGACACCCAATGGCAGTGACAGCTTCCTGGGTAACCAGATTGAAATGCGCTGGCGCCACCAGCTTACCAAGCCTTTACGGCTTGAGTTCGGGAGCGCCTACATGTTTAAAGGTGGCGCTCTTGAACAAGGCAATTACCCTGGTGATACTGCCTATGTGTACTCAGGTTTCCGCTACCGTTTCTAAACGCCGGATACCAAATCCATTGCGCCTGGCCAGCGCAGCCCAGAGCAATGAAAATATCGGGCCGCCCAGACAAAATAACGCCCAGGGTAAATACTCTATGGTTGCCACACCCAGTGTGGTAGCCATAAATAGTCCGGAAACAGTCCAGGGTAATACCGGGTCCATCAAGGTCACAGAATCCTCAATGCTGCGCGACAAATTCACATTGGCAAGATTACGCTCTACATAAGCCCGCTGATATAAATTACCAACAATCAGACTGGTCACCCCCCCATGGCTGGTTAGCGACAACAAGGTAATGCCGCTTATCATGGTGCTCGCAATCAAGCTAAACGTGCCTTTAACGGCTTTTAACATAGCCTGAATGATCACATTCAGTGCCCCCGTCGCCTGCATAGCGCCGGCCAGCAAAAACGCAGCGATAATAACCACCAGTGTTCCCACCATGGAATATAGGCCACCGCGCACTACCAGTTTTACAAATGCGGAATTTGTAGCAGCATCATGCTGGAATTGACCCGGCAGCATGTCCAGGGAAAAGCCGTGTAAATACGCATTCACGCCGTTAGCCAGGCTAAAAGGTTGTAACCATACCGCCAAAACCAGTGCAAGTAAGGTCGATAACGTAATACCAACAACAGGGGGCCACTTCTTAATAATGGCCGTAATGATTAGCAACGGAGGAAGCAGTTGCCACCAGGAGGGTGAAAACACCGTTTCAATTAAGGATTGCATTGCTTGAGTGGCTTGTTGGGCATTAGCTGAACTGCTGCTGGCTTCGGCAGGGATCAAAGCAAATATAACTAAGGCAATGACAAACGAGGGGAATGCGGTATACACCATATGCCGAATATGGGTGTAGAGATCCGCACGTGCTGCAATCGCACTGATATTGGTGGAATCAGACAAGGGGGACATCTTATCACCAAAACAAGCACCGGATATCACTGCACCGGCAGTTACCGCTAATGATGCATCCATAACGGTAGCCAGCCCCATTAATGCCACGCCAATCGTACCTGCAGAGGCCCAGGATGAACCGGTAAACATACTCATAACAGAGGCGGCGAGAAACGCAGATACATAGATAAACTGCGGATCGATTAGGGCAATTCCTAACCATACGAACATGGGAATAGTACCACTTAACATCCAACTGCCAATCAAGCCGCCTATGGAAAGTAATATCAGTACGACAGGAAATACGTCACCAAACTTTTCTACCGCGGCGGCTTCCATGGCCTGCCATTTAACGCCCCGGCTATAACCAATTAATCCGGCCACAACGGCTGCCAGCAGAATAGCCACAACCACAAGTGTGCCGCCAAGTTCAGTAAACAGCGCGCCGCCCAGAAAGACGCTCAGTAGTGTGGCCAGCGGCAGCGTGGCGAGTGCAAAAGGCATGTCGGTATGGCTACTGCGCATGACTAAGTGCCTGTGATAGGTCATTGATCAGTGTGTCGGCTGATTCAAGGCCAACGGATAATCGGATCAAGCCCTGTGGCAAACCGGCTTCAACCAAAGCCTGGGCGTTCTGCGGGCGTTGCGGAGAAATCGCAAGGCTTTCAAAGCCGCCCCAACTCACGCCCATTCTGAAATGCTTGAGGGCATTCATGACGTCAGAGACAGCCGAGTAACTGGGCTGCTTTAACGTAAAGCTAAACAGGCCGGTAAAGCCACTCAACTGATCCTCAGGAACAGAGAGCGCAGGCTGGAGGGCTGGGTGAAATACCTGAGCTACCTTCTCGTGTTCTTGCAGGAAGTGGGCAACCGCCAATCCATTGGTTTCGTGTTGAGCCAGTCTTACCGGCAATGTGCGCAGTCCTCGTTCAATTAAGTAGGCATCCATTGGTCCTATTGCTGCGCCATTTAACAGAAACGTTTTAAAGAAAATATCCTTAAGTAGCGTCTCACGGGTAATGAGGGCACCTGCTACCACATCACTGTGCCCACCTATGTATTTAGTCAGTGAGTGTGCCACGATATCCACACCCATGGTGATGGGTTTTTGAAGCAGCGGTGTGGCCCAGGTATTGTCAATGCCGGTGAGAATGCCGTGTGCTTTAGCAACGGCAACCAGCGCTTTAATATCCAGTTGTGTAAACGTCATGGTGCCGGGGCTTTCAAACCAAATCAGTTTGGTATTGGGCTGAATGGCCTGTTCGGCTTCAGCAATATCACCCGAGGTGATGCAGGTAAAGCTAACGCCAAAACGAGCCAGTTGGGTAGCGAGCTGAATAGTCGGTCCATACACCTGATTGACGAACAGGATATGATCGCCCTGACTGACCAACGCACTGATTGCTGCACTAATCGCTCCCATGCCTGATGCAAACAACTTACAGGCTTCACCCTGCTCCAGTGCTGCCAGCTTCTGTTCAACACTGGTCATCGATGGATTTCGTCCCCGGCTGTACACTGGTGTAGTGAACTCGTTGGCTAATCCATGTGATAAGTCCTCAAAGCGATCAAAGGAAAACAGCGAAGTTTGGTGAATCGGTGTGGAAATAGGTTGGCTGACTGAGGAAGGTTCAGCAGTTTCGCTTTTCTGATGGCCGCAGCATATATCTAAATCCTGGGGGGATAATTTCATGGTCTGTCGTCGCGCTGTGTATTTTGGTTATTTTTTATCACCTTAGCGCGAACATCCGGTGATTGGCAATGCAGAAAAATCGAATAGGGTGAATGTAGGGCCTGTTTATCTTTTCTGTGCGACTTTTGGTCTATATGAAAGCATTTTAATCGCGAAACAGCCCTGCAAGCATAGTGGTTCTACGTCAAAGGGCTGTGACAAATAGTAAAATGCTTTCATGACGACCCCTTCGGGCAACGCCTGTTTGTCTAAATGATAAACAGGCTGCTGCAAAAGTGTACAGAAAGATAAGCAGGCCCAAATAAAAAAGCCGATGAAACTGTGAAGTAACATCGGCTTTTGCACTAATCCGCATGATGATTAGCAGGCCTTTCGGCCTGAGTTACCGTTGAGTGTTGCTTTTTATTTTTGCGACGCGATCCAGTCGTCTACCATGCGCTCCAATATATTCAGTGGTACTGCACCATTGCCCAGAATTACATCGTGGAAGGCGCGAATATCAAATTTATCGCCTAGGGCCTCTTCCGCTTTGGCGCGGAGTTCCAGAATTTTCAGCATACCAATTTTGTAAGACGTTGCCTGTCCGGGCCATACAAAATAGCGGCGGACCTCAGCCAGAATTTGCCCTTCAGACACCGGTGAATTATCGCGGAAGTACTGAATAGCTTGCTCTTCGGTCCAACCTTTTGAGTGAATGCCTGTGTCGACAACCAGTCGAATTGCACGCCACATTTCAGATACCAGGCGACCAAACTCAGAAGTTGGATTTTGGTAGCCCCCCATCTCTTTGGCGACTGTTTCTGCATAGAGAGCCCAGCCTTCGACATAGCTGTTAAAGAAAGAGGTGGTACGGAATTTTGGTACGCCTTCCAGTTCCTGTGCAATGGAGATTTGCATATGGTGCCCTGGGTTGCCTTCATGATAGGCAATGGCTTCCATTTCGTTTTTCGGCATCGCTGTCATATCAAGCAGATGCGCATAATAGGTGCCCGGTGTGCTGCCATCAGGCGAGCCTGGAAAGTAATGTTGCGGCGCACCGGCCTGCTCACGATAAGGTTCTACGCGTTTAACTACCAAATCTGCCTTGGGCAAAATGCCGAAAAACTCAGGTAACTTGGCTTTGATGTTGTCCAAATACACCGTGGTGTCATCGATGTAGCCCTGACGACCTTCGTCGGTATTCGGGTAATAAAAGCGCTCATCCGTTACGTCTGATTTGATATAGGTGAAGAACTCATTGAGCGTGCCATCGAAGCCAACTTCGTTTTTGACTTTTTCCATTTCGCCTAACAGGCGATCTACTTCGCTCAGGCCAATGTTGTGGATTTCATCAGCCGTCAAATCGGTGGTCGTGCGCATAAACAACATGGCGTTGTAATAGGCTTTTCCATCAGGCAGCGATGAGGCGCCTTTTGCATCACGAGGAATATTGGGTAAGTCGTTTTCGAACCAGGTGATCAGTTTGCCGTATGCCGGTAACACACTGTCTAACAGCGCTTGCTTTGCTTGTTCTGCGTAGATAGCCGCTTGCTGTTCATCAATGACGCCGCTTTCCAGCAAGGCTGCGATTTTCTTCTTGGCGTCAGCATATAATGCAGCATCGGTGTCGCTGTCTTCATCAAATGGCTGACCTGAAATCACCTTCTTACTTTGATCAATAACCCCTTCATAAGCAAAATAAGGTGCTTTTACCCCTTCATCTGCATTGATCGCAGCCTGAGTGGTAAGCTGCTCTACGGCTTTGCCGACGCCTTTAAGGCGTGAGATGTAAGCCTCCATATCACTGCTTTCTTCGACTTTGTGGTAGTTGATAAGCAATGTAGGCAGCATGGATTGCGCCCCGTTCATTTGGGTAAGTACATAGCCGCGGCGATTAAATGGCTGCATCACTTTTGCTACTTCGTACTGATACATCCACAGGTCGTAAGATATTTTGGCTGACTCATCCAGCTTGTCGTAATCGAAATTGCTCTTTAACTCTTCAACGGTAGCTGCCTGCCAGGCCAGGCGTTTTTCCTGTGCCTGTTCAGACATGTCGTCGATTTGGTCGTATAAATCCTTGCGGCCGAGGCGAGTCATCATCAAAGGTGAAAACTGCAGTTGCTCTTCGTATTTTGCATCAAACCAGGCGTTCAGTCGCTCAGACTCACTTTGCTGAGATTGTTCGACGGCGGTTTGTACAGTCGTTTCCGTATTGGGCGTGGGGGCCTCTGAACAAGCCGTGAGCGCAAGTGCCAGCGTGCTTAAAATAAATAGTCGTTTCATTGTTATAGTTCCCTGGATATATACTTTTTGTTATTGCTACAGTAAACCGCGAGGCTTGTCCGGATTCAAATTTTAAATGTTACCTGGTGTGTCGATCTGACTAACTTGCAGTAAATGCCTGAATTCGGGCAAGTCCTTCATGAAGGTTTTGCTCTGACGTGGCATAGGACAAGCGAACATATCGATCTGCGTCCTTATCGCCAAAGTCATTGCCCGGTGTGAGCGCAACACCTGTCTCCGCTAATAATTGTTCACAGAAGTCCATTGCCGACATACCTGTGAGTGAGACATCGATATACACATAGAATGCGCCGCTTGGTGCTACAGGTACAGACAGACCTGCCTTTGCTAACCCGTCTAAGACAATATGCCTGCGGGTTAGCAGTGACTGTCTTCTTTCTTCACACAGCGCCAGTGTACTTGGAGTAAAACATGCCAGTGCCGCCATTTGTGCTGGCGTAGACGGGCAGATATATAAGTTTTGCGCTAATCGTTCGATGACCGGCACCATCTCATCCGGCACAATCATCCAACCTAATCGCCAGCCCGTCATACCGAAAAACTTGGAAAAGCTGTTGATCACTATGGCACCGTCGTCTACCGCCAATACGCTTTTGGCTGGTCCCGGAGCGTGATCGCTCAAGTCCAGATAAATCTCATCGATGATACGCCAGGCTTGTTTTTCTTTTGCAAATGCACACATTCTGTCCAGCTCATCCAGTGCCACGGCTGTACCTGTGGGGTTGGAAGGCGTAGCGATCATCAACGCTCTGGTATGCGCGTTCCAGTGCTCAGATACCAGTTTACTGTTCAACTGAAAATGGCTGTCTGCGCCTGTGGGCACCAGATTCACATTACCACCGAAGGTTTTTACAAACTGACGGTTACAGGGGTAAGACGGATCGCCCATCAAGACCTCGTCTCCCGGATTAACCAGCGCGGCACAGGTTAGCAACAATGCTGCAGACGCGCCTGCGGTGACGACGACCTGGTTTGGGTCAACGTGAATACCATGCTGAGACTGATAAAACCCGGCAATGGCCTCGCGCAGTCGCATGTCACCCAATGCGCCAGTGTAGGGTAATTCATTCTTCGCCACCGCCTGTTGCATGGCTTGCTGCACCGCTGGTGGTGCGCCGAAGTCGGGTTCGCCAATGTTAAGTCGAATAACAGAACGACCCTGATTTTCTAGTGCTGTGGCTTTCTCACCAAATGCCATAGCAAAAAACGGGGCGATAGCGTTCGCCCTGTCGGAATATTGCATACTGAACTACTCAAAAAATAAATCGGGATTACTTTAACCAGCCAGCTTTCACACCGCGTTGGCTAACAACGACTAATAAGATAGCGATGACTACAACCAGTGCCGGCAGAATAACGACAGTTGGCCCAAACATCGCAATAGAATCGATGATGAAGAAATTATAAAACTGCTGTACCAGTACACCTGCCAGTGAAATAACCAGTAGTGGGAATGCCAGCTTTTTACCTAACGCGAGCGTTAAGCTACCCAAGAGCCCGCCAAATACAGCCAGGGCGTAGGCAATATAAGACCAGGTTGGAATATTATTATAAGCGTCCTGCTGGGCTTCTGGTAACTGAGCAATCATTTCAGGTGTCATAAGTAACTGGCTAATAAATGCCATTACGCCCAGTGCATTCCAAACCACCATAATCCAGGCAAATACCTTGGTACCTTTCTTCATTGTTGTCATTGTTTTTAATCCTGTGAAAGTCGTGTGCTTGCTCTCTCACTATACGAATAAACCTGAGTTCACCGCAAAGAATTATTGGGTATATGCAACAATTCAGTTTTAACGTTTAGAGGAGTGCTGGCCAAGTCTGTTAATCTATTTCATCAGATGTCAGGCATCCAGCCTTCAATGCTGGTATCGGTTTGGCGACAGGAGAATTGCCATATTCCCGCATTACGCTATCAGGAAGAGACGAGAGTATTCATGATGGCCTGTACTCTTCTGCTTCAGTATAGGCCAGGCCATGAAAAATTTTGGGGACGTTCTATGTTCGGAATACACTAAGTTTCTGTTTGATTTCCTTGCTAACCGTGTTTAGTTTGGTGGTCAGAGAAGATGATTCGTTGGCGTTGTGAGCCACAGAGTCAGACAATCCACTGATAGCAACAACCTTGTCACTCAGCTGACTGGTAACCTGATTCTGCTCTTCCGTCGTAACGGCGACCTGGGCATTCATGTCGTTAATATTTCTGATATTAACAATAATGCTATCTAACGCCTCAATCGCCTGACCTGACTCATCGATAGTCTGTTGTAGTGTCGTGCGGGTGGCATCCATCATTCGATTCGCGTTTTCTGAGGAACTTTGTAAATCCTTAATGACCTCTTCAATTTCCGCAGTGGAATCCTGTGTGCGTTGCGC
The DNA here is from genome assembly GCA_017794925.1 of Aestuariibacter sp. Classification (GTDB taxonomy): domain Bacteria; phylum Pseudomonadota; class Gammaproteobacteria; order Enterobacterales; family Alteromonadaceae; genus Alteromonas. The sequence goes on from CP051238.1 coordinate 1,429,957, forward strand.
CAGAGCCCGAACTTCGTCTGCAACCACAGCAAAGCCTCGACCCATCTCGCCAGCGCGAGCAGCTTCAATCGCCGCGTTTAATGCCAGTAGGTTTGTCTGTTCAGCAATTCCTTTAATTACCACCAAAACGGTACTGATATGGTCGCTACGTGATTTTAATTCAGAAATTTCATCGGATGTGGCGCTAATCTCGCGACCTAGATTATTAATGTCGCTTACCGTTTTTTGCACCACACGATTACCCGAGATGGCCAGTTCATTACAGTCATTGGTTTTCTCTGAGGTCAGGCTGGCGCTTTCTGATACCGATTGAATAGCATGGCTTAGCTGTTGTAGTGCCGCGGCTACTTCTTCCATCTCCACTTTCTGTTTATTGGCATCGTCGCGGTTGGCGCCTGAACTGGCGTGGATAGTATCGGCGGACTGATTAAGATCGTCTGTGAGATGAACCACTTTACCAATTAGCGCTTGCAGATTCGCAATAAACCTGTCGAAGGCGTTCGCCAGTTTGCCAATTTCATCATTGGTGTTGATGTCGAGGCGCATGGTGAGGTCGCCGTCACCTTTTGCGATCGCTTCCAGCGCCGATGCGACTTTGTTTACCGGTGCGATGACATAGTGATTGAGCACGTACAAGTTCACCAGTTGAAGCGCTGCCAGAATAATGATGGCAAGGATGATAAACAACAGTTTTGCAGCACCAACAATACTGTCATTACTGTCCATTCTGTAGGTAATTTTCAGGCTGCCAACTTTCTGATCGCCACGGGTGATGGCACTGTTTACCACTTTTACGTCATCGCGGTCGGGCGCTGGTTTATCTGACTTTGCTTCAGCAATGAACTTGCCCCTGTGGTCCGTCGCTTCTATTTGTTGAATAAACGGTAGTTTCACGAAGGACTTCAGAATGGTAGCAGAGAGCTCGTCATCATAAGAAAATACAGGTTCCTGAAGCACAACACCGAGCATGGTAGTGGTATCGTCTACCTGATCTGAAAGACGGTCTTGAAAATAGCCGGAAACAAAGAAATAGGCACCGATAAAGGCTATTGCCATTACCGCGGCAGACACGCTGGTCAGCAGAATCATGGACTTTCGTTTAATTGAATTCACTATAACTTCCTTAGCTTAAAGCTCAGAGACATCGAGCCAGAATTCCTTCCGGTCCAGCGGGGTATCAGGGTGCATAAACGGGTTATCGATATGAAAAACAACCCGGTCATTCAGCTTTGCTTTTTCCAGCACATCCCGAATCATTGGGTGATTGAAAAATAATTCGTCGTAACTGCCGTCTTCGATGGCCATTTCAAAGCCGCGGTAAATTAGATCATGGAGTTTTTGATTGCCTTTCTTTACGTAGAAATACATGGCATAGGGATAAACCAGCATGACGTGGCTGTCTACCACCAGACCGAGATCTTTTTGTTCTTCCACTTCAATCCATGGTTCGTGTACGCCTCGGGGAAAATAGTCATAACGACCGCCTTCCAGCATGGGAAACAGATTGATGAACTTGGTCGCTGTTACCATTGGCAAGCCTGCATTTTTGAGTACTGCCGTATCCCCCCAGAACTTGCCCTGTCCAGCCTGATATTTTTTCAAATCTTCCAGTGTGTTGATTTTGGCAAAATCGCTAACGCTGTCTTTGCGGATGATAAAAATTCGGTGTCCCAGTAAGCCTTTCAGAATAGGGATCCGAATACCCAGCATGGCATCGTCTTTTTCCTTTGCTGCGCCAGACCACATGATATCGACTTTATTGTTTTCAATTTCAGTAATGAGCTGGGCTTCATTTTTATTTTCAGTATCAAAATGATATTTCGTGTCCGGTGCAGACTTACTCAGGGCAAGTTCCAGTACGCGAAAGGCCAGTTCCTCTTTGATGCCTTCGACTCTGCGGAGATTATACGTTTCACTAAAGGCAGGGGCGCAGACGACAGACAGGAGTAACAGCCATCTGAGGATGGGGGAATTGTGCAGCATAGAGACCACTCGTCAAATTTTTTAACAAATTTTAAACATTTGAAATGGTAGGTGTCGCAGAGGCGTGAAGTCAAGTAAACAGAGGTAAAGATGGTGACTTAATTTCGCTAAATTTTTTAAGTTTTAAGTCAAAAGTTAATGAATTGTTTTATTTTTCCATTGAGGGGGAGTGCTTACTTTGAAATGGAGTACTGTATTCTTCATAGAGAGGGCTTAATTATTTGGCTGCATGAATCCGGTACATTTGTTACCAGTGTAGATGGTGGTTCAACCTGGCTGGATGGTTTTATCATGGAGGTCTCATCGCGCAAAGCATCATTGGCTATTTGCACAAATCCAGTTCATAGGTGTTACTGAATTATCGAAAATTATACTTTTGGTTAATGTTGGTGCATCGTATAATTTTTGCTCACCATGCATGTGCATGGCAAAAAATACAATGAAAACATAATGTAAACTTTTTGTATTCTATAGAAAGTATACGATATTAAATTTGCAAATCGACGTTGTGAATAGTTTATTCATCCCATATCCGGGGGTGTTGGTTATGGTTGGTACGGACCTTGACTCTTGTTTGGCATCACCGCTCAAGGAAGTCGCGGCTCACAACAAACAGGGTTCTCCCGAATTATGACTGAGACCTGAATAAATTATGATGAAGCAAGTAAAAACAAAATCGTTTTCTTTAACAGTATTGGCTGGCGTAATAGGTCAGTTATTATTTTCTGCGCAGGCTAATGCGCAAGCCGCTGATACTGAAGCCGCATCCACAGAAGAAAAAATCGTGGTGGTAGGGCGACGCGTTTCGCAAACCGATATTGCGATTGGTACTGATGAAGCGACCAATACCATTGCCGTTACCCGAGAAGAGTTGCTGTCGGCGCCTTCCGGTATATCCGGCCTGAAAATGCTGGAAAGTCTGCCCGGCTTTAACGTACAAACAGATGGTGCGCTAGGATTATATGAATTTGGTAACTCCGTACAGGTGCGAGCTTTCCAGCTAAGCCAAATGGGCTTCGTACTTGATGGCATTCCCATGGGACGTTCCGACGCGTTTGGTGGTAGCCCCATTTTCCGCTACGTAGATAATGAAAACCTGGGCTCTGTTGTTGCGTCACCCGGTGCCGGCGATGTTTCGGCCCCCAGCTATTCGTCGCTAGGCCCTATTGCTTCCTACAATACTGTTAAACCCTCAGAAGACATGGGCGGTATGGTGGCGGTTACTGTGGGCGACTTTGACCTGCAACGCACATTTGTAAAATTGGAAACCGGTGATATTGATGGCTTCCGCGCCTATGTGAGCCGTTCTAAAACTGACAGTGATTTATGGCGTGGTCCGGGTACTATTGACCGCGAACACATCGAAGCTAAAGCGCTTTACGAGTTTGGCGACAGCTATATTCAGGCCACCATGGTGTCGAACGATTTCTTTGATTACGACTCACCCTCTGCACCGGCCTCGACCTTTGCCAGCAATTATTATTATGGCTACCAGGCTTCTATTCCCGAAGGCTGTGTAAGTGCTGACCCGGGTGTTTATGACTTCAATGGCGACGGCACCATTGACGACAGTGATTTTACCCCTGTATTTACCGGCTCGAACTGTACTTCTTACTACGAAGATCGCATCAATATTCGCGACGATAAACTTTACTCGTTAGGTTTTGGTACCTATCTGTCTGAAGATATTCAGTTAACCGCAACAGCTTATTTTGAAGACAAAGACGGCTACGGGGTATCACCAGACAGCTATACCAACTCGCTGGGAATCTATGAAGATCAAGCCGCCGCCGGACTAGACGTTGTTCACCCTCGTGGTGTGCAATATGGCTTGTCTACTGTCGGCGGTGAACGCGAAGGGCTGGTTGCCGGTGTGAGCTGGTTTATGGGTGATCACAAAGTCGAATTTGGTGGCTGGGTAGAGCAGGATACTTATAACCGTACACAGGCACGTTTGAATAAAACTGGCGGGAGCGCCGACGGCGATGTGATATGGGATGAAGTGGTCTATTACCGTCGTGATTACACGGCTGTACGTGATACCACGCAGTTATATCTGAAAGATACCATTAGTCTGCTGGACGATGATTTGATACTGGAAGTCGGCATGAAGTCGCTATCCATTGATTACTCACTGGACGGTTACCGCGATTACAACGATTACGAAATTGACGGAGAAGAAGGTTACGGGCCGCAACATGTCGAAGCGGACTACACCAACAACTTCCTGCCAATGGTCGGCGCGGTTTACCGCTTGAATGACACCGATCAGTTGTTTGCTTCCGTTGCACAGAACTACGCCTTGCCAGCGGGTACGGATGATATTTTTGACAACGCTATTGGCTTTGCAGCACAAGCCCCTAAGGGGGAAGAGTCAGATAACTTCGAATTTGGTTACCGCACCAATAGCGAGAACTACAACGGTGCAGTAGCGGTATTTTACACTCGCTTCGACAATCGCTTGATTGCGAGCAGTGTATTGAACCCGGCTACAGGTCAGCCAGAAACATTCTATGTAAACGCAGGTGCATCAAAGGCATACGGTATTGAATTCAGCGGTGTATTCCAGCCTGAAATGTTCGACCGGGAGCTGTATTTCAATGCCAACGTGTCTTACAAAAAAGCAACACTGGTTGATGGCTTTGGCAGTAACCCCGCTGGAAGTCAATTGCCCGACAGCCCCGAATGGCTGGCAACAGGCGGCGTAACATATGAACCAACAGAATGGTTGGTCGCTAACTTCTCTGCTAAGTACACGGATACGCGTTACACGGACTTTAACGAAACCTATGAGCTGAAGAGTTATCTGGTTACGCAGGCTTATGTGGATATTGGTGGTGCCAATGATTTTGGCATGCCTGAGAATATTCGTTTGCGTTTCAACATCGATAATGTATTCGACAAACAGGTAATGTCGTTTGGTTACACAGGTTCATCCTATGGCCGCCCGTTAAGTCCGCGTACTTTCCAGGCGACGCTGACGGTAGATTTCTAATATGAAAAAGTTTGCAATAAGTGTGTGTGCAGGTGCGGTGGCAGCGTTAAGCTGCCCCGCATTCTCCGCTGTCGATCAACGCACCAGTCATGCTATGCATGAAGAGCTGGTTGTTATGGATACTCACCTCGATACCCCAGCGCTGCTGGTGCAGCCTGGTTTTGACATCATGCATGAACATACATACGACAGTGACTTTTCACAGGTCGATGTACCGCGCATGAATGAAGGCGGGTTAGATGGTGGCTTCTGGGTTATCTATACCCCGCAGGGGCCGGTTACCGAAGACGGATTTAAGTCTTCTCGTGATACCGCCTTGCTACGCGCAATGGCAATTCACAACATGATTGCAGCGAACCCGGATGCCTTTGCTTTGGCAACTGAGCCAGAAGATGCAGAAAAAATTGTGGCTGACGGCAAGAAGATTGTCTATGTCAGTATGGAGAATGCTTATCCGCTCGGTGAAGACTTAAGCTTGCTGGATACATTTTATAAAATGGGACTGCGAATGGTTGGGCCAGTCCATTTTAAAAATAACCAGTTTGGTGACAGCTCCACCGATCCGGATGGGCCACAATTCGACGGCTTATCACCGCTCGGAGAGGCCCTGGTAAAAAAAGCCAACGAGCTTGGCATTATTTTGGATGGTTCACATTCTTCTGATGCGTTGCTGGAGGACATGATTGAACTGTCAAAAACGCCGGTCATTCTTTCTCATTCCGGCACGAAGGCAGTGTATGACCATCCGCGAAACGTGGACGATGCACTGCTGAAAAAGCTGGTGGCAAGCGGCGGTGTGATTCACGTGAACGCATACAGCTCTTACTTAACTGAGCTGCCCAGCGATCCTGAGCGCAGAAAAGCCTTTGGTGTGCTGATGAAGCAAATGGGCAGATTGTCTGACATGACGCCAGAACAAGTGGCAGCCTTTAAAGCGCAGCGTAAACAGATTGAAATGGAACACCCGGCCGTGAAAGCCACCTTTGAGGACTACATGGCGCACTTCCTTCACATACTAAAAGTGGCGGGCCCTAAACATACTGGCGTAGGCGCTGACTGGGACGGCGGTGGTGGTGTTGAAACCATGATGGACGTCGCTGCGCTGCCTAAAATTACTGCGCGTTTGCTGGCCGAAGGCTATAGCAAAGAAGATTTAGCCGACATTTGGGGAAACAATGTTCTGCGCTTATTGCAGCAAGCCCAGGACTACGCAAATAGCCTGAAGGAAACAGCAAAAGAGTAAAAGTTTTAGCTTGTATATCTCCGTAAACATAGCAAGCATGGCACGTCATTTGACGTGCCTTTTTCATTGCGTTGAAAAAAAAATTTAAAAATAAATGTCAGGGTTTTGTCGTGCCTCTCGACTATAGGGGTAACTGACTTAAAAGGAGAGATTCATGACAACCCTAACCAACACCACCCCAACCAATGTAACAACTGCTAAGCAAACTAACAAAGACAATTCTGCATTCGCTGTGCTGGGTGACTGGCTGGCACAAGGTGCTCGTGTATATCGAAATGCACCGATAAGCCTGACGCTGACTTCACTGGTGCTAATGATTATTGGCGGGCTCGTACAAGGACTGCCGGCGCCTTATGGCATGTTTGCATCCAAGTGGCTATCGGCCGCTGTAATAACACTACTATGGCCATTGACCTGGCATGTGCTGCAAAACGGCAAGTTCAGCCTGCGCAGTCTGAAGCAATACAGTGGTTATCGATATTTACCCGCGCTGGGCGTGTTAATGATGCTGCCCTTTGCTTCGCAAGTTGTCTTCGGTGCATTGGCATTTGGCGCGCCGGGTGTGGACCTGGTGTTGTATCAGGATATGACGAACTTTAGCCGTATTCACGTAGCGAGTGTATTGATGGCCTCTGCACCACTGGGTTTACTGATGAGCTTTATCCCGGCTTATGTACTGATTAAACAGGCATCACTGAAAACGGCTACGGTAGAAGGTATCAAGTTGGCCGTTCGTGCAATCAAACCGCTGTCGCTGTTAATGCTGCTGAATATGGCGCTGATGTTCAGTGTGCCGTACACCTTCGTACTGAGCGCAATCTTAGTAGGCCCATTACTGTTCTGTGTGAATGTGGTTGCCTTTAACTATTTGATTAGCGAAGATACGCAAACTAAAAATAACAATAATTCAGCTAGTTAAGGATAGATGTGCTGACCGAAGCTCAACGCGACGAGGTAGTCAAAGAATACGCGCCCATGCTGGCGCGTATCGCCTCTTCTTACGAAAATGACAAACATTTGCAACAGGACCTGTTGCAGGAAATCAGCTTAGCGGTATGGCGCGCCTGTGCCTCGTTTAGAGGCGATGCCAGCGTAAAAACCTTTGTAGCAAAGGTAGCCCACAACCGCTGTGTTGATTACGTTATAAAAGCCAGTAACCAGACTGAAAACGTGGAATTGTCCGACGGCATGCTAATTAGTCAAAACGGTGATAACCAGGAAAAAAGCCGGGATTTAATGTCGGCCATTAACCGCTTGTCGCTGTCACTCAGGCAGGTAATTACCATGCAACTTGAGGGATTTACTTACAGCGAAATTGCCAGTGTACTGGGTACTTCTGAAGCCGCTGTAACTAAACGCGCCGGGCGGGCAAGAGCGTTACTGGAACAACTATTGGGCAGCAATAACAATGGATAATCAGTTTGAACAATGGCAGGCCGCCTATCAGCAACAAACACCTAAGGTGGATACAACGGCACTGCTTAACGACGTAAAAGCGACGCATAGGAAAGAAACAAAAAAAGCCTGGGTTGATCTTATTTCAGGCATCGGGGTCAGTATTTTTGTGTTGTACACCGCCATATTCCAAACCAGCAGTGCGCTGTCAGGCATGTTACTGGCAGCAGTCGTTCCGGTTCCCTTTGCATTTTCGCTATGGTCTTTCCTGTTAAGAAAGCAGAAATCCGAAGCAGACACGCAATCGGTAGCTGCATTGCTGACAGAGAAAAAGCGTCAACTAACTAATAAAGTCACTTATTGGCGAGTCTCTGCACTCGGCATTACTGTACTGTGGGCGTTGCTTGCGGGTGTCTGTGCCTGGTTTTGGCTCGGCGGGGATGAGAAATCAATGTGGTTTACGTTACCCGTCGTTCAGTTGGCGATTGTTATCGCTACCTGGGTGAGATATAGCTTGGTAAAGCGTCAACTACCTGATCAATTGAAGACGATCGCTGCGCTTTATTCACCCTCCGGAGAGGGGGAATAAAGTCAGGCATGTTACACCAAGTGGGCTTAGATTTTGGTGAGCGCGTCTGTTACTTGCTGAAAAGTCGGCGGGTGGCAGCCCACTTTTTCTACATTCAGGCTGGCTGCCATGGCACCAAATTTCAAGGCGGCAGCCAGCATGTCCGGTGAAGCTTGTGGGCTCAGTGCGTCTTGCTTCAGCAGGTAAGCGACTAATGCCGAGAAATAAGTATCCCCAGCGCCCACGGTATCACCCATAACCGGCGGCACGATGACATCTTGTTTAAGGTGGTGCGAATCCGTGATGATTTGAGAGCCGCCTTCGCCTAATGTCAGTACGACCATGCCATTTTCCATACGGTCCAGCATGGCCCGGGCATGAAATTCCGGCTCGCCGTATAAGCCTTTCAGGTGTAGATCCTCATCGCTGACTTTAACAATATCGGCGAATTCAACGAACCGCCATATCGCGGCAATGTACTGTTGATGGTTATCTTCGACACCTTTGCGTACATTTACGTCAATACTGATTTTAACCCCTTGTTCTTTTAACGCTTTGATGACAGGTATAAGTACATCAAGCATGTCTGGAACCAGAGCCAGTGAACCAGTGTGAAACAGGGTTAAGTCATTGGGTAATGCATTCAGTAAGGTGTCAGGAGTGACATCCAGATCAGCTACGCCTTTACGGTACAAACGGTAACTCGGCTTACCCTGCTCATCTTTGTATACCAAGGCCAGTGAGGTATTCTTTTCTGAGCGGTAATCATCGGGAAGCGAAATACCGTCGTCCAGGGCAGACTGATAAATCTTCTGTCCCAGATCATCAGTTGATATTGGAGACAAATAAGTACAGGCCAACCCTTGGCGAACAAAGCTTCTGGCCACATTATAAGGGGAGCCGCCTATAAAAGGCAGAAAGCTGTTATCCGGTTGTTGGATCATATCGAAAAGTGCTTCACCGAAAACGGCGACATTGGGTAATGTGTTCATCAGATTGTGGCCTCCATGGAAGCAGAAGCAACTTCATTCTCCAGTGCTGATGTCATCAGGTGTTCCACTTTCACACCGGCGAAGAGTTGGGTCAGGTATGATTGGTAGTACTCACAGAATGCACTGTCACTCGCCAATGTGCCGAAAATACTCTGTTGAGATAAGAACGCCAGAGGCGCTTCCCGTGAAGTTTGTGCTGCGTGTTGCAAGGTATCGGCTAAATCATCAATGACATCCAGCGATTCACCATATTGTGTTGTGTGGGTGTCGCTGTACCAGCACCAGGCAGCAAGTACCAGGCTGGATAGTTTTGTCGCGCCTTTTTTCAGCAAGTTTTGCTGAATGGTAGGCACCAGAAAAGTGGCGACTTTCGCTGAACTCTGTGAGCAAATTCTGGACAGACTGTCCTTGATGTTGGGGTTGGCGAACCGTGCAATTAGTGTTTGTTTGTACTCATCCAAATCGATACCCGGTACGGCTTCCAGTACCGGCGTTACCTCATTATCCATAAAAGTGCGTAGGTAACGAGCAAATATTGGGTCAGAGACGGCTTCCTCTATAGTTTGGTGCCCGCGCAATGAGCCCAGTACGCCCAATACAGTGTGACCAGCATTGAGCAATCGAATTTTCATGGTCTCGTAAGGCGTCACATCGGAAACGATTTGCGCGCCAACCTGTTCCCATAGGGGGCGTTGTTGTGTGAATTTGTCTTCAATGACCCACTGATGGAAGGGTTCGCAGGTAACCGGCCACTGGTCAAGTAAACCGAGTTGTTCCGCTAGTGTGATATCACCTTCAGTTGTTGCTGGCGTAATGCGATCCACCATGGCGTTGGGAAAGCTTACTGACTCATTTACCCACTGTGCAAATTCTGAGTCGTATGCATTTATATATGCGACCAGCATTTTGCGAGTGACATCACCATTGTGCTGCACGTTGTCGCAGGACTGAATAGTAAAGGGCGCTTTCCCGGCGGTTCTGCGACGCTGTAACGCCGCTGCCAGATAGCCGAATACCAGCCTGGGTTTATCCGGGTTGGCGATATCATGTTGTACATCTGGATTGGCGAAATCAAACTCACCGGTAGACGGATCGAAGTTATATCCACCTTCAGTAATGGTCAGTGAAACAATCCTTGTTTCGTCTGCAGCCATTTGGCTTATTACGGCTTCAGGATCATCCGGAGCCAATAGAAAGTCTGTCATGCAACCAATGATTTGTGCATCAGTCTCACCATTCGGACGTTTCACCAGCAGAGAGTAAAGGTAGTCTTGCGCAGCGAGCTTTTGCTGAATAGTCCGGTCAGCTTCACGCAAACCAACGCCGCAAATACCCCAGCGTAAATCAAGGGTTTGATTCAGATAATTTTCGGTATAAAAAGCCTGATGAGAGCGGTGAAAGCCACCTACACCAACATGCACAATACCCGATTGGAGTGCCTGGCGGTCGTATCCAGGCTTTGAAATCGTGGCAGGTAACGAATCCAGCGTTGCCTCAGATAATAGTTTCGCTTGCATAATATGTTCCCCGATCAAGCCGCAGCAAATTGCTTTTTGCGTTGCATAACCCAGTAGGCGCTGGCGAAATAAATAATCGTACAAGCAAAACCGAAGTTAAAAAATACAGAGCGGTTGGCATGATACGCATTGATATCAGGCGAGAAGAACATGGTATTAACAGCTAATATCACTGTTATTCCCAGGCTTAGCCAAGCCAGTGCCGACAGGGCTTTGGTTAACCCTCGCATATCTTCTTCTACTGCGGGTTCGTTGGCCGCTTGTTCCGCGTGAAAGGCATCGACTTTTTCGTCATAAGCGGCGAGTTTGGCCTCTTCCTCAGGATAGCTTTCTGCAGCACCATGGCGCTTTGCCAACTGAGTGTAAACAACGATGGTAAAGATCCAGGTTGGCAGGAACAGGTAATAAAATGACATTACGTCCAAGGCATTTAAAGTAAATCCGAATGCCAGCCCGAGTCCCCAGGACATAACGGCAGGCGAGCTATGCTTTAATTGTTTGTATGCTGCCCAATAGCGGGTCAGTCCCAGTTTCGGGAACAGGAAGTGCTCTGTAAATACAATGGCGCCAACGGGCACGACTAATAAACCGGCATAGGTTAATAGTGGCAGCAGTTTGGTAAATACAAATGGGAAGCAGGCGATGATAACGGTAACAATACCAACCAGAAAGGTGGTTTTGTTACGAGACTGATCGCTAAAAATAGCCTGAGCCGCTAAACCTGCGCGATATAAATTCGCGTTTGCGGTAGTCCAGCCGGCTACAATCACAATAACCAAGCCTGATAAGCCTAAAGCGTGGAAGGCAACATCACCAGGATCCAATTCGGTAATCGACTTCTTCACCAGTACCGCCGTGCCTGCGCCCATGATACCGGCCGAAATCCAGGCAATGTAATGGCCGAATAGCATGCCCGCAGAAGTACAAAGGCCATAGCTTTTCTTTTTGGCGTAGCGCAATAAGGCCATGTCTATTAAGCCAAAGTGGGTAATGGTGTTCGCTGCCCATGAAAAGCCGATAACCTCAATGAGGCCAATGCCCGGTTCACCATTCGCGTCAAGGCCAGTCCATACAGACACACTGCCAATGTGCATAAAGTCACCCCAGCTCGATACAACCGTTTGACCAATAACCGCATTGGCCAGTTCAGGCATAAGTACCAATGGGCCGCTGATGAACATCACGAATAACCAAGGCGCACAAATACCAGAAAAACGTGATACGGCATTAAAGCCATACATAGCAACCAGCACTACAATAATCCCTACAGCAAGGACCACCAACACAAACCAAGGGTTAGTGGGATACCAATTCAACTGGGCCGGAATATTTAATGCGAAACGCACCGCTGTTGCAGAAACGGTAATCATGGCCGCTGATATTACGGTGAAGATGATGACATTGGCCCAGTTGTATAGCCGGGTCATCGAGTCGCCCGCAATCTTCTGTAGATAGGTATACAAACTCAAACGGGTTTCTACGGCGATAGGGGTAGTAATCAATGTCCAGCTTAATACCGCAAGAATATTACCTATAAGTAAACCGAGCAAAATGTCGGTCATGGTTGCGCCCAACGCTACAAAGGTTGCACCAAAGACAAACTCAGTCGCTGCTACGTGTTCACCGGCGTACAACCCTAAAAAGTGCTTCCATCCCTTTAACTTGTGACGTGCAACGGGGAGTTGTTCTTCCTCTACATGCTTCAGTTCGACCTGATCACTACTCATAAGTCTCAATCCTAAATATTTTCTATTAGTTAAGTAGCCAATTTTGTTTTTACCAAATTGAATACTTTAATTATTTGGGCAATAGCCATGATTGTGGGCATATTCTCAGTCAGTGAGTTTGATGTCAACACTAAGTTAACAACCTTTAGTTCAATACACTGTACTGTGCGATAAAAATTACCCGCTGAATCAATAATTTCACTGACACAAGGAGCCAGCTCAAATTTCAATAACGTTTTTTCTATCTATTTGCCGAATAAATGCTCTGAATGTGAATTTATGTTTAACAGCATGACTTATACTTTCTGTTGATCATTAAAATAAATAACCTAGAAAAAACTAATTAAAATATTGTTTTTAAATACTTTTGTTTAAATAGCTCTTTTCTTGTTAACTTTTTATATACATTTATTTGTTGACAATTAATTAACGAATAATGGAATATGCTCATCAGTTGGTCACATGCTCATATTTGGGCGTTAAAAAATAATAGCGTAAAAAGTCAGTTAACGATCAGATTGACGAATGCACAGCAAAATACAAATGGAGAACATCACTCATGCACAACACGAAGAAAGGCAAGAGCCATCAAACGGCAGCTGCACGACAAAGCAACAAGAAATTAAGTCTGGTCGGCTCAGCTGTTGCGCTATTGCTAATGCAGCCATTCAGCAGTCAGGCAGCTGGTGAATTTAATGCTGAGCAGTACCTTACGGGAGACTGGGGAGGCACTCGGGCCGAACTTGCGGAAAAAGGCGTGAATGTTCGCCTTGGTCATTTTAGTCAGACCGCCTATAACATGCAGGGCGGCGCCAGTAGTGAAGTGGCTTATGCAGACCAGTATTTTGTTGGGGGATACTTTGATTTAGACAAGCTGTTCGGTTGGTCCGGGGCTGAGTTTAAAATCGAAATTTCTAATCGAAATGGTGAACTGATAAATAACAAAGCCGATATGCCATTTCTGCTCCAGTCTCAGCAGATATTCGGTCGTGGTAACGTCACGCGTCTGACTCAGTTTTCACTTACCCAGCGCCTTTTGGATGATCAGTTAAGTATTAAGCTTGGCCGTATTTATCCTAGCGCCGATTTTTTTGCCATGAGTTGTGCATTTCAACACCTGACGTTTTGTAGTGGCGGTTCATCAAACTATATAAGCAGCAGTTGGTACGGCGATCCGCTCAGTTCACTGGGCGTTCAGGTTAGCTATAACCTGTCTGACAACCTGATTCTGAAAACCGGTGCTTACGATGCGAACCCAGATACCATGTCTCTTAACCAGGGGTTGAAACTGGGCACCTCTGGCGACGTAAGTGGTACAACGGCGGTAGCTGAAATTGAATACAAGGTCGATTACGGCAATGGATTGGATGGCGATTACCGTTTTGGGGTTGTTCGTAGCAGTCTTGACAAGCCTAAGTTAGTTAACGAAGCCGGATTTCCGTCAGGCACAACCGACGATGCCACTGCAATTCAGGATACAGATAACGCCTTTTACATCAACCTTGAGCAACAAGTTACCCGCAACGCTGCTGGTGGTGGATTGCGCTTATTTGCCAGCATGATCCGTTCAGATAACGCCATTAGCGGGGTTGGAGAAGTATTGGCTCTGGGCGGCTTTATCAATGGTCCTTTCACTAGCCGTCCTCATGACCGAGTTGGATTAGCGATTGGTCGCAACAGCGTAAGTAGTGAATTAACCCGCGCTCAGCGATTCTATAACTCAACTTATGCCGACAACGGGGTTGTGGTACGTGACCACGAATATCCCATCGAGCTGAACTACAACTATGTGATCACGCCAGCCGTCGCAGTGATGCCCAGCATACAGTATGTGATTAATCCTTATGGTGACAGCGATTCAGATAATGCAACCATTCTTGGCCTTCAGCTGAGTTTGAACTTCTAAACCCGATAAAGCCGGCTGTAACAGGCCGGTATATAAGAAATACGACAAGTGAGATAAGGAAAATAAGATGATTAGACGACTTACCACGAGTATCTGCTCTGCCTTGCTGTTAAGCATGCCGGTAGCGGCAGAGACTGTCACCATTGCCACGGTTAATAATGGTGACATGGTCACCATGAAGAGCTTGAGCAAAGCCTTCACTGACGCCAATCCGGACATTACGTTGGAGTGGGTGACACTGGAGGAAAACATTTTGCGTCAACGTGTTACTACTGATATCGCAACGGGCAGTGGCCAGTATGACGTAGTTACAATTGGGACTTATGAAGTGCCAATCTGGGCGAAGCAAGGCTGGCTTGAGCCGCTGAACAACCTGGGGGCTGACTACGACCTTGATGATATTCTGCCTTCAATTCGTGGCGGTCTGTCTTATCAGGATAACCTTTACGCTGTGCCTTTCTATGCTGAAAGCTCAATGGTGATCTATCGCACCGACTTAATGGAAAAGGCCGGCCTTGCTATGCCTGAGAAGCCCACATGGGACTTTATTGAGCAAGCGGCGAAAGCCATGACGAGTAAAGACGAAGGTGTATATGGGATCTGCTTGCGTGGTAAAGCCGGTTGGGGCGAAAACACCGCATTGATTACTTCAATCGCGAACTCTTTCGGTGCTCGCTGGTTCGACGAGAACTGGAAGCCTCAGTTCAATACGCCTGAGTGGCAAAAAACCCTCGAAGTTTACACCAACCTGATGCTGAAGTACGGCCCTCCGGGCGCATCTTCAAACGGCTTCAATGAGAACCTGGCATTATTCCAAACCGGAAAATGCGGTATGTGGATTGATGCAACGGTTGCGGGCTCATTTGTTACAAATCCTGAAGAATCCACGGTTGCAGATAAGGTCGGTTTTGCGCTAGCGCCTGATGCGGGTTTGGGTAAACGAGCAAACTGGCTGTGGGCCTGGAATCTGGCCATTCCAAGCAGCACTGACAGCAAGGCTGCAGCTGAAAAGTTTGTCAGCTGGGCAACATCTAAAGGTTACTTAGAGCTGGTTGCCCAGGAAAAGGGCCTGGCCAATGTGCCGCCAGGTACGCGCGCGTCCCTTTATGCAAATGAAGCCTATTTAAAAGCGGCGCCGTTTGCACAAATGACACTGGATTCAATCAAGCTGGCCAACCCGAATAACCCGACAGTGAAACCGGTGCCTTATGTTGGTGTTCAGTTTGTTGCTATTCCTGAATTCCAGGGGCTTGGAACCGCAGTTGGGCAGCAATTCTCAGCCGCAGTAGCCGGAAACGTCAGCCCGGCTCAGGCACTGAAGACTGCACAGCGTTTGGCTGAACGAACCATGCGTAAAGCGGGTTACCCTAAAAACTGATGAATTGCCCGGTCAGTAAAGCGCTGGCCGGGTTCTTTCGTCCTCACTGGTATCGATTGGAGCGTTATTATGGCAACTACCAGTTCCCGGTTCCTCGGCCGCATTATGATCAGTCCGGCAGTCGCTTTACTGCTAGTCTGGATGCTTGTGCCGTTGGCGATGACCATTTATTTCTCGTTTCAAAACTACAACCTGCTTATGCCAGGTATGCAGGAATTTATTGGCTGGATGAACTATGAGTTCTTCCTGACCGATCCTGCCTTTACAGAATCTTTCTTCAATACATTGCAATTGGTTTGCGGTGTACTGTTCATCACGATCATTGGCGGTACGGCAATCGCAGTGCTGCTCGATCAGGCCATTGTTGGTCGCAATATTGTCCGAATTTTGGTGCTCGCCCCCTTTTTCGTCATGCCTACGGTGTCGGCGTTGGTGTGGAAGAACATGTTTATGAATCCGGTAAACGGCTTGTTTGCACACATGTTTACAACACTGGGGTTTGAGCCGTTTGACTTTCTTTCTCAAGCGCCGCTTGCGTCGATTATTCTTATTGTGTCGTGGCAATGGCTACCCTTTGCTGCACTTATTTTACTGACGGCTATTCAATCATTGGATCAGGAGCAGCTTGAAGCGGCGGAATTGGACGGAGCGGGTCCAATGGCACGTTTTTATTACATTGTGGTGCCGCATTTGTCGCGCGCGATAACAGCGGTTGTCTTAATTGAAACCATCTTCCTGTTGTCGGTATTTGCAGAAATTCTGGTCACCACCAATGGTGGGCCAGGCTATGCCTCAACCAACATTACTTATCTTATTTATTCGCAATCCTTACTCGACTTTGATGTGGGTGCAGGCTCGGCTGGCGGAATTGTCGCGGTCATCATTGCCAATGTGGTTGCAGTATTTTTAATGCGCATGATCGGCAAAAACCTGGAGAAATAATCGATGAGACAATCACAGTTATTGCGACAAAAAATTGTTTACTCCATTCTTGCCTGGGCAGTGGGTATTGCCATCTTCTTCCCAATTTTATGGACGGTGATCACCAGCTTCAAAACTGAGCTTGAGGCCGTTGCCACTGAGCCATCATTCCTGATGTTCGACTGGACACTGGAAAACTATTCAACGGTGTTCAATGAAAGTCGTTATTTTGCGCACTTTTGGAATTCAGTGGTTATTTCAATTGGCTCCAGTTTGCTGGGATTACTTATCGCAATACCAGCAGCATGGGCTATGGCATTCGTACCTAACAAGCGCACTAAAGATGTGTTGATGTGGATGCTATCTACCAAAATGTTACCCCCGGTTGGGGTATTGGTGCCTATTTATCTACTGTTTCGTGATTTTGACTTGCTCGATACGAAACTGGGGCTGGTGATTGTAATGACACTCATCAACCTGCCTATTATGATTTGGATGCTGTACACCTATTTCCGTGAGATACCGTCTGAAGTGCTTGAGGCTGCGCGGATGGATGGGGCCACTATTGGCTCGGAAATTGTGCACGTATTGTTACCTATTGCGTTGCCAGGTATCGCATCTACCTTGTTGCTCAACATCATCTTATCGTGGAACGAAGCCTTCTGGACGCTCATTTTGACGGCTGCCAAAGCAGCGCCATTAACGGCCTTTATTGCCAGTTATTCGAGCCCTGAAGGCTTGTTCTACGCAAAACTCTCTGCCGCTTCCACGCTGGCAATTGCCCCTATTTTAATCATCGGTTGGTTTAGCCAGAAGCAGCTTGTGCGCGGCCTAACCTTCGGCGCGGTGAAGTAAGGAATTTGTTATGGGAAATATTACGTTAAAGCAAGTTACTAAGAATTTTGACGGTCACGAAGTGATTAAACCGTTGGACTTGTCTATCGATAACGGTGAATTCGTGGTTTTCGTCGGGCCATCGGGCTGCGGTAAATCAACCATGCTAAGAATGATTGCTGGTCTGGAAGATGTGAGTAGCGGCACCATTGAAATCGACGGGCAAGACGCAACAGAAACGCCGCCAGCCAAACGTGGTTTGGCCATGGTATTCCAGTCCTATGCCTTGTATCCGCATATGAGTGTACGCAGCAATATCGCCTTTCCGCTTAAGCGGGCCAAGATGGACGAGAGCCTGATTCAGGACAAAGTCACCAAAGTGGCTGAAACGCTGAACTTAACACCTTATTTAGATCGTCGCCCCGGACAACTCTCAGGTGGACAACGTCAGCGTGTTGCGATTGGCCGTGCGATTGTTCGTGAGCCCGCCGCGTTTCTGTTCGACGAACCCTTGTCTAACCTTGACGCCGCTTTGCGGGTAAACATGCGTCTGGAAATATCACAACTGCATAAAGATCTCGGCACAACCATGATTTACGTTACCCATGATCAGGTGGAAGCCATGACCATGGCAGACAAAATCGTGGTATTTAATGCCGGCCACATTGAGCAGGTTGGCTCGCCTATGGAGCTGTATCGCAACCCGGTAAATAAGTTTGTTGCCGGCTTTATTGGCTCGCCCAAAATGAACTTTATTGAAGTGAGTGAAAGCGTAAATGGCACGCAGGTTGATTGCCTGGGCGTGCGTCCTGAGCACCTTGAATTGTCAGATACAGAAGGCAAGTGGAAAGGCAAAGTTGGCGTGCTGGAACACCTGGGCTCAGACACCTTCCTTCATGTAGATATTCCCGGTGTTGCTAAGTTAACTGTGCGCGCTGATGGTAACTGTGCCTATGAGTATGGCGATGATGTGTTTGTGTCACCGGTAACCGAGCATGTGCACTATTTCGACAATTCCGGTCGGGCAGTGAAAACGGCTTAGTCTCTTTTTACAGATGCTGCAGGGCAGTATCTGTTATATGTTATTGGAGTATTCTCGTGACTATTCAACTGAACCAAACTGCGCTGGCTGCGCTACCAGACACCGTACGCGCGCCATCATACGATCGTTCAGCGCTCACGCCTGGCATATTGCATATAGGTATTGGTAATTTCCACCGTTCTCATCAGGCTATGTATCTACATAAATTGTTTGAGCAAGGTAAAGATCATGACTGGGCTATTATTGGCTGCGGCGTTAAGTCGTTCGACGCAGCTATGCGTAGCAAGCTCGAGAAACAGAATTGGCTCACCACCGTAGTCGAACTCGATGAAGACGCTTTGAGTGCAGACGTGTGTGGGTCAATGATTGATTTTCTGGATATTGACGCTGACACCGTAGTAAGCGCACTCAGCCGGCCGGAAATTCGTATTGTGTCTCTGACCATCACCGAAGGTGGGTATTTTATTGATGCTAAAACCGGTGGCTTCCAACAGGATCACCCGGATATTCAATCGGACGTTGCTACGCCAGATTCCCCGAAGACGGTGTTCGGCATTTTGCTTAAAGGCTTACAATGTCGTCGTGATGCAGGGCTGCCTCCTTTTACCATCATGACCTGTGATAACGTGCCTCACAACGGCGATGTGACCCGTCAAACACTTACAAGTTTAGCCAGCTTGATAGATCCTGATTTGGCCACTTGGATTGATGCATCGGTTGCTTTCCCCAATTCGATGGTCGACTGTATTACCCCCGCGACTACCCCGCGTGAAATAAACCGCCTTGCCTATGAGTTTGGTATTGAAGATGCGTCTCCGGTATTTTGTGAACCGTTTCGTCAATGGGTAATCGAAGACAATTTCCCGCAAGGGCGTCCGGCGTTGGAGGAGGCTGGTGTAGAATTCGTTGACGATGTTACTGCCCATGAATTTATGAAGCTACGTATATTGAACGGTGGTCATGCTGCATTGGCTTTCCCTTCAGCGTTGCTGTCATTGGAGTTTGTGCACGAGGGTATGCTGCATCCGTTGGTGAGAGACTATGTGCGCAAGATTATCACTGAAGAAGCTATTCCGACACTTTCACCGGTGCCGGGCACAGACTTTAATGAATACCTTAATCTGATTGAGCGCCGGTTTGCAAACCCGGAAATTGGCGACACGATCGCACGGCTTTGTACTGATTCGTCAAACCGTCTGCCTAAGTTTATATTACCAATAACTCAGGCAAACCTGGACAATGGCGGTTCGGTAGAAGGTACCGCCCTTGTGATTGCGCTTTGGTGTCGTTACTGTGCATTTACCGCCGATAGTTCGAATAATGTTGAATTAAATGACGAGCAGGCAGTGCGTTTACAGGAACTGGCTATAGAAGCAGAAAGTGCGCCTGAGTCCTTCCTTGGGATGGAAGACATCCTGGGGGAGCTAGGTAACAATGAGCATTTTGCAGAAGCCTTTACGCGCTGGTTACGGAAATTATGGCACGAGGGAACCAGTGCCTGCTTAACGGCCTATATTAACGCTTAACACTCAGTAAGGCGTTGCCTGCGTTTCATGGCGGGCGACGCCAAGTACTGCAAAATTCATCGACAATACACGACAATTCCATTACCGTTTCAGACCGCTTTTGAGCACGAGGCACGGATACCGGAATGACCATTCCGGCGTTTAGTACGAATGTCTAAAGCAAATACTGTAACCTATGCGTAAGCGAGAACATCAACATGGCTGAAAATACCCAGGATATTGCCTTCGTCATTTTTGATTGCGATGGCGTACTGATCGACAGTGAAGTACTCAGTATGAAAGTCTGGGCCAGCTTGCTACACGAGCATGGTGTGCATATTGACCAGCAGTACTTTTTCGAACATTTTTTAGGTCGCAGCTTCGAACATGTGCAATCCGTTATTTTAAAAGATTTTAACCTGGTCGTGGACTCGGCTATGGCAAGTCGGTTTGCAGATGAACTGAAAACGATTTTTGAGCAGCAACTCTCACCTACAGACGGTATTATTGAGGTATTGTCATCGCTTACTGTGCCTTATTGTCTGGCAACCAGCAGTAGTCGTGAGCGCACTCGGATAGCGCTGAGTGCTACCGGTCTGAATCGCTATTTCAGTGAAGCGAAGATATTTACGGCTGCAGATGTAACCCGCGGTAAACCTGCGCCGGATTTATTTCTGCATGCGGCGAAGAGAAATAGTGTATCGCCGTCTCATTGCCTGGTTTTTGAAGACTCCGCTCCGGGACTACAAGCGGCAAAAGCAGCCGACATGCACTGGCTGCATTATGTGGGGGGGACGCACATGTCGCAAACTGCTGGAAAACGTGAGAATGCGCTGGCACACTGGCGAGATCTTAACACGCGATATCCGCATTTAATTGATTAGCAAGGCAAGAAAATGGCATCAACACCTACCAATGAGAACCAAAAGTTAGAGGAAGCTGCTCGGGCAGGATGGCTCTATTATGTGGCGGGTAAGACTCAGGATGAAATTGCAAAGCAGTTAAATACGTCACGTCAGTCTGCCCAAAGACTCGTTGCCCTGGCGGTATCCCAAGGTTTGATTAAAGTGCGTCTGGAACACCCTATTCGACACTGCATGGAGCTTGCTGATGCATTGCAGCGTCAATTTGGTCTTGCGCAATGTGAAGTCGTTCCAAGCGTGTCTGATGATCCAAATTCGACTATCGGACTGGCACAGGCGGGGGCAGCCGAAATTGAACGGCATTTAAAACATCGCCAGTCTAAAATCATTGCCTTTGGCACTGGACGGGTCCTGCGCGCGTGCGCTGATGAGTTACCCGCTTTACAGTGTCCACAACATCGCATTGTGTCACTCGTCGGGAATATAGCTCAGGATGGATCTGCAAGTCGTTATGACGTGGCCATTCACGTTGCCGAACGCATAGGTGCGCGACATTTTCCGATGCCAGTTCCGGTTATCGCCGGTAGCGAAGCAGACAAAGCACAGTGGCAACAACTCACTCATATCAATAATGTAAAAAGTCTGGCTGATCAGGCGGATGTTGCGTTTGTGGGTATTGGTAACCTGGGCACGAAATCTCCTTTGCATATTGATGGGTTTATTGCCCAACACGAGTTGGCAGCGCTGGATGCCATGGGAGCCGCAGGAGAAGTAATAAGCTGGATTTATGATAGTGATGGTAAGCTAATCGACTCAGAAATTAATCGTCGTGTTACCAGTGCATCACTGGCGCCAGGAAACGGTAAGGTGGTCATTGGTATTGCCGCCGGTCAGGAAAAAGTGCCTGCCATTTCGGGCGCACTAGAATCAGCAATGATTAACGGCTTGATTACTAACGAGTTCACCGCTGAAGCACTGTTAAAGCGATAAAAAGTACCAGCCTGATTGGCAACGTTTTCGTCCTTGGTTTTTTATCATTAACCAGGGCGTGAGGGCTAAATCTATTTTTGCACTTCAATGACTAAAACTTGGCAAGGTATTTGACTGTAGTTTGAGTAAGACTTTCAAACTACAAAAAATTGACGCTCATGAGACTACCTACCAAAAGTTTAATCGCCAAAATCGAATCGCTGTCTGCACAAATGAACCCGGAACAACTCAGAGACTTTCTGGATGTACTGGATTCAATGGCCGTTATGGTTGAAGAAGCCAAAGCCCTGCCACCGTCAAAAGAAATGCCAAACCTGGCGAAGTTGAAAGTAGAGCTGCATTAGCCAATTCGAGGCCGTTTAATGTGACCTGGGCTGATAGGTTTTTAAGCTATATAATCATTTTCGGTGCCATTTGTCACAGTGCTTCATCAAAACATGAAATATACTTTCATATAGCCGATTAATACTCAGCGTAAACGCATAGTGTACTGCTAAGTGTTCAGACTAAGTCCGGCTTCGCTATGCAGATATTGGCCTAAATTAATCTGTTTAAACAATAAAGTAAGTCAGATCACTATTCTCGTTCATGAGACGATGGTTTCAGATACGACGACCTTCCGAATTCTCCTTTTCTTTTTTTAGATGACGTTGTTGTGGAGGTCCCTGATATCGCTGCGCGATTCAGGGATGACGGGTAAGCGGGATCCAAAGATGACGAGAAAAGGGATTCAGGGATGTTAATTCCTAGACAGGATTCGTCGTTTTTTTCAACAAAAATTAGCTTTCCGTTCAACACCATAGCTCAAAAAATACACTTTATATGACAAGTTGACTTTACTTTTGTCTCGTTTTTATTACTATATGTAAAGTGTATTTTACTTTATGTAAGGTTTTAAAGATATGGGCAACGATAGTGGTATGTCCTGGCAACAGCAAAATAATAGAAACGTCCGTCGATTGGGTATGTGGACAGCGGCATGGTTAGTGAGCCTGGCTGCAGTGTTTTTCGGGCATAAATACCTGTGGGATGGCAATCAGGCATTCACAGCTGGCGTTGTGGCTATCAATGTCGTGATCGGCGGCTTTATGATTTGGGCCAATAAGCAACATTTGCAAGGGCTTGACGAGCTACAGCGGAAAATGCAGTTAGAGGCCATGGGGCTGTCGTTGGGTGTCGGTATGGTACTTGGTTTTGCTTATTCTGCACTGGACTCGACAGGCGTGATTCCTTTCCGTGCTGAAATCTCCCATTTGGCAGTAATCATGTCGCTGAGTTACTTGATTGGTTTAGTCATTGGAGTAAGGAAGTATCAATGAAAAACCGGTTAAAAGTATTGCGTGCAGAGCGCGACTGGACACAGGCCGATCTGGCTGAACGGTTGGATGTATCCAGGCAAACCATCAACGCCATCGAGAAGGGAAAGTTCGACCCGAGTTTACCGTTGGCATTTAAGGCAGCCAGATTATTTGAACTGGCAATTGAAGACATCTTTCAAGACGAATAAATTAAACAAAAGGAAATGACAATGAACTTTTTAAAAAGCTTGTATAACAAACCCGAACTATTTAGTGCCGTTATTTTTGCGATGAGTATACTGGTTATTAGCTACCTGGTGGGCGATCATGAAAATGCCGGTGCGCTGATTTCAATCTTACTGGGTATCTACTTTGCGGTATTTCAGCGGGTTAAAACTCACAGCAAAAAATGTTGCTAATCAAAGAACGTTATTGCGTAAACAACCGGGGATAAATTATGACTATTCTGGCCAAACTGAAATGCAAGCCGCGTTTGACTGTTGCACTGACCTTTGCATTCGTCATGCTGTTATCTGCGTTTTTAGTCGGTGATCACGAAAATGCCAGTACACTGGTACTTGTACTGATTGGTGCATATGTCATCGTCGCTGAGCAAATACCGGGTAAGACCACTGATGCAAAACAATGCAAGCCTTGTAAAGTCAGCGGTGGCGTGTGATCGGTGTCGATGGATAATAAACAACATTCAGTTAGCCCTGACTATCAGCGTCAGGGCTTTGTTGTTTTAAAGGGGTTCGTTGAAGAACAAGAAAGATCCAGTCTGTTAGCTGTAGTGAATGAATTTCATCAGCAATGGCTCCGTAAAAACGCCGAATTTTATACCGAAAGAGCGATTAACTCCGCTTATCTTACAGCCAGCACTTCTCTAAATGATACGCAGCGGCAAGTGTTGTTTAATTTTATTGGCTCACACCGCATCATGGCACTGGCGTATGCGCTGTTAGGCAAGCAACCAGCATTTATGAATACCCAGTTGTTTTTTGATCCCGCTAACCCGGATCAGAAAAATTACTGGCATCGGGACGCGCAATATCATTTGTCACTGGATGAACAGCGCGAAGCGCTTTCGGGGCCACAAGTACTGCATTTTCGTTTTGCATTAGTCGACGAGCCTGGCTTAGACGTGATTCCGGCAAGTCATATTAACTGGGACACGGCTGAAGAACTGGACGTGCGAATGGGCAACAACGGCAAAGCGCCACACCATGACCTGCCTAATCAAAAGCGTATATCGTTAAAGGCCGGCGACCTGTTGATCTTCAGTGCCAACCTTATCCACCGGGGTATCTATGGTATGGACAGACGGGCGTTGGATGTCCTGTTTTGCGACCCGGAACCGGATATTTTGAAGTATGCTAACCCTGACTGCTTACCGCATGGAAAACAGCTAATTCCCATTGATGACCCCACTGCATTTACTGTCACTACACACTGTCTTGCTAACGATGAACGCTGTAAAAGAGTGTGATTGTGGGTAAATTTCTGCATTATCTTTTATAACGCTTACAATTATGAGAACAAGGTGAAGAACTACGTCTTACTCTAGTTGCTATAAGTCGCCTAGCCAAAATGAAAATTATTAGCTAATAAAACAGAGATTCACAGGATGCACACATGAGTGAACAAAAGTACATTGTTGCCCTGGACCAGGGGACTACCAGTTCCAGAACAATAATACTGGACCATGACGCTAATATTGTAGCCGTTGCCCAACGCGAGTTTGAACAAATTTACCCTCACGCTGGGTGGGTCGAACATGATCCTATGGATATTTATGCGAGTCAAAGTTCGACGCTGACTGAAGCACTAGGCAAGTCGGGCATTCGCAGTGACCAGATTGCGGCTATTGGCATTACAAATCAGCGTGAATCCGTCGTGGTCTGGAACAAAGAAACGGGCAAACCTGTTTATAACGCGATTGTTTGGCAGTGTCGCCGCACTGCTGATATTTGCGATAACTTACGGCAACAAGGGCATGAGGACTACATTCGCGAAGCAACGGGGTTGGTGTTGGATCCCTACTTTTCCGGGACAAAGGTAAAATGGATTTTGGACAACGTACCCGGTGCATTGGAGGATGCCCAGGCTGGAAAGTTGCTATTCGGTACCATTGATACCTGGCTGCTATGGAAGATGACACAGGGCAATGTACACGTCACTGATTATACAAATGCGTCCCGTACGCTACTTTTTAACATCAATACTCTCAGTTGGGATCAAATCATTCTTGACTTGCTCGGCGTGCCAAGTTCTATGCTGCCTGAAGTAAAACCTTCCTCCTTGGTTTACGGGCATACTAACATCGGCGGTAAAGATGGCACTCGTATTCCCATAGCGGGTATTGCCGGCGATCAGCAGGCTGCGCTATTTGGTCAAATGTGCGTTGAAGCCGGGCAGGCTAAAAATACATACGGCACCGGTTGCTTCCTGCTTATGAATACGGGCAGTGAAAAAGTGAATTCAACAAATGGTTTGCTGACGACATTGGCATGCGGTGCTAAAGGCGAACCCGTTTACGCATTAGAAGGTGCGGTATTTATGGGCGGAGCATCAGTTCAATGGCTACGGGATGAGCTAAAATTAATGGCCGACGCCAAGGATTCGGAATATTTTGCGACAAAAGTCGACTCAGCTAATGGCGTCTATGTAGTGCCTGCTTTTACCGGTTTGGGCGCACCATACTGGAACCCTCACGCTCGTGGCACTATTGTTGGCCTGACTCGAGGTGTTAACTCCAACCATGTGATTAGAGCGACGCTTGAAAGTATCGCTTATCAAACGCGGGATGTTCTGGATGCAATGCAGGCTGATTCAGGGATTCAACTAACAAGCCTTAAAGTCGATGGTGGAGCGGTGGCAAATAACTTTCTCATGCAGTTTCAGGCCGATGTGCTGGACGCCGAAGTTAATCGTCCTAGGGTGACAGAAGTTACTGCTCTAGGTGCGGCCTACCTTGCGGGATTGGCGGTTGGCTTTTGGAAAGATATTAGCGAGTTAAAAAACAAGGCTGAACTGGAACGTACGTTTGTGCCTGCTTCAGATGAAAGTAAGCGCAGCCGTCGTTATAACGGTTGGAGGCGTGCTGTTAAATGTGCCCAGTTATGGGCTTCGCTCCGAGATGATGATTTTCAGGAGCAGGATTAATACTGCAAGGCGAAAGTCGTCTTTTATCGATTGGGTATTCGCTAGCTCTTTCCCATACAGCAAAAATCGTAGAGAATATTGCCTTTCTTAAAGGCCGAAGGACGAGCCTTCGGCCAGTTATTGCAGGATTATCCCATGCCAAAGGCTAGCGAAATTAAAAAGAACAACACCATCGTGTTTAACGGTAAAACCTGTATTGTGCGTGATATTGAACGCTCTGTACCCCAAGGCCGCGCTGGTGGCAGCATCTACCGTATGCGTATGTACGATGTGGTAAGTGGTGCCAAGTTTGACGAAACATTCAAAGATTCAGACATGCTGGACATGGCGGATTTGGTGCGACGCCCTGCAATGTTCTCTTACATGGATGGTGATGAGTTTGTCTTCATGGACAAAGAGGATTACACCCCTTATCACCTGAATAAAGAGTCTATTGCGGACGAAGCGCTGTTCATTAACGAAGAAACCGACGGTATTCAGGTATTGATCGTAAGTGAAGTGCCGGTAGCTTTGGATCTGCCTATGAGCGTTGAGCTGCAGGTTGTGGAAACCGACCCGTCCATCAAAGGTGCATCTGCGACGTCGCGCACTAAGCCTGCTACGCTTTCAACAGGCCTGGTTGTTCAGGTGCCTGAATACATCAGCACTGGCGAGTGGATTAAGGTGAACACCGAAGAGCGTAAATTCCAGAGCCGTGCCGACAAGCATTAATCTGTGATTGGTATAGCCCCTGTTTATTAAACACAGGGGCTAAACATTAAAACGCGATAGTATCGCCTTCATTCAGGACATGAAGCGGCACATCAGCATTGAGTTCATCGTACATATGTAACAGCCGGAACAACGCTGAGTGTGACGTTTTGTCGCCCATTCGCCAGCTGGCATTGCCGTATCCCCATGGCACCATTGCCTTACATCCCAGTTCTTTTGCTGCAATAAGCGCATCCTCTGGCGTTGTGTGGACTTTGCGGTAGAACTTTGGTGACTCTTCGCTAAAGTAAGAAGCAATAGGCAGCAGGCAAACGTCTATTGCTCCAAACCGGTTTGCAATATCTTTAAAATGCGGGGAATATCCGGTATCACCTGCAAAAAACAATGTTTTGCCATTACTTTCTAATACCCAGCCACCCCAAAGGGATTTGTTGTTGTCTTCGTAAATATAGGGCACCAAAATGCGGTTGCTAAAGTGATGGGCTGGTACAAAGTGAATGTTTGTTGAGCCCACCTGCTTGTTTGCATACCAGGCCATTTCACTGATGTCGTAGCCTTTTTGCACAAAATGAGAAGCAAATCCCAGCGGCACCAGATACTGTGGTAGTGTCCCAATTTTACCGATGTCAGCTTTATTGAAATGATCGTAATGAATATGGGAATACATGACAGCGTCAATTTTACTTAAGGCATCGTGCGGCAAAGGTGCAGGCTGATTACGAAAGAAACCGGCAGAAAGCCTGAAAGCCCAGTTGACCGGCCAGTCAAACTGGTCAAAAACCGGATCAAATAAAAAGCGCTGTCCATTCGCGGTTTGAATATAAAAACTAGCATGTCCCAGCCAGGTTACACTAAAACCCGCGTCTGTGGTTACCTTGCGCTTTTCACCCTTGTACAAACAATCCTGCATCGGCGTTTCACACTGAATTACAGACGACGATGGATAGCAATTTTCACGGCACGTTATCGGATAATCGCTGAATTTGGCGTATATATTTTGAAATCTGTCTTCATATCCATCAACATCGGAATACACGATCGGCGATGATTCCGGTGCGATGATTTCGACACGGTTATTCACGCTGCATGCCGTGAGTAAAGCGATTCCCAATAGTAATAAGGCTCGGTACACGAGGTTGTCCATTGTTCAATTCCGCTGTTAATTGTATCAAGTTTTATTGAAGTAACGCACTGTTACACCTCAGGTTTGTGTTACTAAACGTATCGGTTGGCGCAATAGTAAAAAAAGGGTATGGTCTGATTTTTCTCACTGTGGGTAATGACCTTGAACAGGTATCTGCGTTTTGTTGTCTTCCTGGTATCGGTTCAGATAGTTGCTTGTACCCCCGAGCCAGAGCCTGTCAGTGACATCGGTCGATGGCAACTTTCAGATAAATTAATACTTTCAGCGGAACTGTCGAAGCAGGGACAGCATACCGCGTTATTGTTTCCGCAAGGGCAGATCGCTGTTTGGGATAATGACGCAAAACAGAAGATAATTGAGTGGGGGGCGCCAGACGTACTATCAGATACCACAATGATGCAGTTGGATGAATCGGGGCGTTATCTGTTGTCGGCAAACCGAAACGTGGTGCAGATTTGGGATTCGGGTAGCAGTGCATCGGTGGGGTCTTTGAATTTATCTGCTCAACTCGGTGACGCCAGTATTACATCGCTAACCTTTCAACGTGCTCCTTTTGCTTTTGTTATAGGGACCAGTGGTGGAGACATTCTGTTTGCAAATACTCGTAACAATGAATATTACCTTGCTCGTCAACATGACGCTGACGTCGTAAAGCTGAAGGTGTCGCTGGAAGGGCATGTATACAGTGCAGGCAACGACGGCCAGGTCGTCAGATGGGATTCGCAAAGCAAGACACCGGTACAAACCCTTACTGTGCCGCATCGTGTCACCAGCCTGGAAGTGGGAGCGGATAGTAAAGTCTTCGTTTCTGATGCGTTGGAATCGCAAGTAATATGGCAAAGTCAGCGAAATGAAATTATAAGTGAGCTGGCATATTGGGAACGATTTCAATGGTTTCGTGTAGCGCGATTTTCCCCTGTTCACCAGTGGATAATTACATCCTCCCCCAAAACCGAGTTGTTTATCTGGCAACTTGCAAACGGAAAACCTGTTGCACAATGGCGGGCTGAAGCGCAGGGGTTCGGGTCTGCGGTGCTGGACATGCGATTTACCAATCCTGCAACGT
Source organism: Aestuariibacter sp. (assembly GCA_017794925.1). Lineage (GTDB taxonomy): Bacteria > Pseudomonadota > Gammaproteobacteria > Enterobacterales > Alteromonadaceae > Alteromonas. The sequence continues at coordinate 1,459,200 of CP051238.1, forward strand.
TACGCACTATTACTTCTGATGGTGTTCTGCAGGATTGGGACCTGACACAGTTTTCAAATCGCTAGGTAACGCCACTGCTAAGTTTCATCAGTTTTCAGGCTCTGGAGGAAATCTGACGATAACCACGCTGGTGATATAACAACGCGCCAGATTCAGCCGCCTGTTTAATTGCCAGTACTTCACAAAACAGTACATCGTGTGTCGCTACGCTTTTACGATCAGTGATAACGCAGTCGAACGTCACTGCGGCATCTGTTAATACGGGAGAGCCCGTGAGTAAGGTTTGCCAATGACCATGGTCAAAGCGGTCACTCATAGCGGCCTTTCCGCCAAAGATATTCGACAAGTCCTGCTGGTCTTCGCGCAGTGTATTGATTGCCAGGTACTGACTGTGCTTAAACACTTCGTGTACCGAGGCGCTGCGATTAAGACAAACCAGCAGTGTTGCGGGGCTATCGCTAACGCTACACACCGCGGTTGCGGTAAAACCCGCAGGGCCCACGCCGTCGTTGAGACCGGGTGTCGTGACGATGTTTACTGCGCCAGCCAGGTTGGTCATGCCCTGACGAAACATCTCCGGCGTAACGCCATCTGACATTGAGAGTGAAGTACTTTCCATTACGGTAGTGGTCATGGCGAATTCCTTGTGATGATGAAAAATGAATGTGCAGGCTTAGCGCACCTGACATGCTTCGTCGAATGACAGGCGTGGTAAACGCTTATGGACTTTTTTGCCGTCCCCATACCCTATGTTCAGCAGAAAATTGACTTTCCAGGTGCTGTCGGCGAAAAAGGTCTCATTCAGCAATGTGGGGTTAAAGCCCGACATCGCGCCGGTATCGAGTCCAAGTGCTCTGGCGGCGTACATCAGATATGCTCCCTGTAACGATCCATTGCGCATGGCAGTCTCGTAGGCGGCTTCCGGGCTGGATGTAAACCAGCTTCGTGCATCGGCGTAGGGAAACAGCGTGGGCAGTTGTTCGTAAAACTCTGCGTCGAATGCCACGATAACCGTGCAGGGCGCGGTCATGGTTTGCTCCAGATTACCGCTCGACAAACAGGGTTTGAGCTTTTCTTTGCCTTCCTCTGAAGTAATAAACACAAAGCGGGCGGGGCAGCAGTTCGCTGACGTTGGCCCGAACTTGGTGAGTTCATAGAGTTGTTTAATTAGCGTATCGGGGATGGGCTTGTCCTGCCAGGTGGTATGCGTATGCGCGTCGGTAAATATCTGGGCAAGAGCCTCATTGCTAACGGGAGTTGCCATAGTGAATTAGTCCTTTTACACAGCCTGTACGGCTTGTTGTTGGGTAGATAAAAACGTGAGAAGTGTGTTGTTAAACGTATCTGGCGTAGTGACTGAGGACGCGTGGCCGCCATAGTCAAACGCTTGAAGCTGTGCATTGGGCAACTTATTTGCCAGATTAAGCGACTGCAGCCAGGGTACCAATACATCGTCTTTGTTTGCATAAACCAAAGTACGTGTTTGTATTTGTGCCAATGAGGCGTCGATATCAAACTGACTCAACGCTTCAATGCGTTTGAGCAAATTTGCCTGATTAGGGAAGTGCGCCAGCATGTGGGCTTCTTCCTGTTCAAGCTCGGTGATATGGCGGGCAATGTAATCCGGTGGGTACAGGATTAGCGCCTGCATTTGCAAAAACATCTGTGGCTCACTGTTCGCCAGCAATGCCTTGCGAATAGCGAAGCATCGCAGGGTATGCGGGTTGGGCTGCGACCAGGCGTTCACCACGACCAGATTGTTTATTAATGCTGGTTGGGTTTTGGCGAGTAATAACCCAACCAAACCGCCCAGCGCATGCCCGACAAAATCACACCGGGTAACCGACAATGACGCTAACAGGGTCAATAGCTCATCGGCCATATGCTCAATACTGTAATCATCGGGCAGCGTAGCCGGACTGCGCCCTGTGCCTGCGTGATCGTAAAGTAATATGCGGTAGTCTTTACCGAACGCGGCCAATTGTCCTTTCCAGAAATGTGCTGAGCCGCCCAGACCGGAAGAAAATACCAAAACAGGCGCTGAGTCTAACTGGCTGCCATGCCATTCATAGTGCATAGACGCTTATCCGATATGGGCAACGCTGGCTATTTCGATTAAGGCATCTGGCTTCACCAGTTCAACCTTAATGCAGTAACGTGCAGGTTTTTCGCCAGGGAAATACGACGCGTAAACTTCATTCACGGCTTTGTAGTTATCCCAGTCGGTAATGAAAATGGAGTTAAAGGTAATGTCGTCCATGGTGCCACCGGCTTCTTCCACCACACTTTTAATGGTTTCCAGAACATGACGGGTTTGCTCAGCAGCATCGCCTACGTGCACAACATCGTTGTTCTCATCAAAGGGCAACGTGCCCGATACATACAGAATATTGTCTGCCATCGAACCGGGTACAAAAGGCGCAATGGGGGTACTGGTTCCCGCAGGAATAATGGCTTTTTTACTCATGACCTGTTTCCTTGGTGTTAACTATGCTTGTTCGGCAAATAAGTGACAGAAATCGCTGGTTTGAGACACCCAGCCAAAAAACGTTTCAATGTTATAAAGTGACGCAGTTTGAATCTCTGGTGGACCGGCCTGGTGAGTGGCATCTGCCAGCACCACACCAAAATATTCCAGAAAGAATCCATCCCTTAAGGTGGACTCAACACATACGTTGGTAGCGATGCCGGTGAAGACCAGATTGCGAATGCCGCGACTGCGCAACATGCTGTCCAGGTTGGTATTGTAAAAGCCGCTGTAACGGGTCTTCGGGATCACAATATCACCGGCTTGAGGGGTTAACTCATCCACCAGGTCGTAATCCCAGGTGCCCTTCGCCAGCAGTGAACCCATGAGTTCTGGATTCTTACGCATGGTTTTTAGCGCATTGGATTTATACCAATTGGGCGAGCCTGGCCCACCCGCTTCCTTGTACTCCGGGTCCCAACCATTCTGAAAGAACACCACTGGCATACCAACGGCGCGGGCGGTGTTGAGGACTTTAATTGTGTTAGCAATCACAGGTTGTGTGGTTGATACATCAAAGCCCGCTTTGTCCAGATAACCCATTTTACTGGCATAGGCATTTTGCAAATCCACCACAATCACGGCGGTTTTCACCGGATCCAGCAACAGCGGCTCTGGCCTGGCATGAAGAACAGGCGCCGCCTTATCACCCTCTTCTGCAGCAAAATAGCCTGATATTTCAATCGGCGCTGTCGTTACCATTATGCCGCTCCCGGTGTGGCGGTAACGTGCTGTCTTGACTTCATTAATGGCTGAATTTTGGTGCCAAAATCATCCATACCTTTTATAAAATCATCGAAAGTCAGTAAGACACCGCCGCACCCTGGCACGGTGGCAATCTCATCTAACATGGCAGCAACCGATGCATAAGACCCTACTAAGGTGCCCATGTTCAGGTTGACTGCTGATGTGGGGTTGGTCATGTCTCTGACGTTAGTATCTTTACCGGAGGTTTTGTCTGCTGCGCCTTGTTCTGCCATCCAGTCCAGCGCACTTTGGTCCTTACCCTCTTTATACAGTTCCCATTTTGCCATGGCCTTTTCGTCGGTTTCATCGGCGATCACCATAATGAGTACTGCAGAGTCGACTTTGCGTTCTTCCTTGGCCGCCGCTTCAATTAATCGCTCAGCAGTAGGCGCAAAGGCGGTTGGGCTATTGACCCCTTTACCAAAGCAGAAGTTGTAGTCTGCGTGCTTGGCGGAAAATGCCATGCCTGCTGCACTTTGCCCTGCACAAATAATCGGGATCGGGCGCTGTGGTTTCGGTAGCATACGGCAATCATCCATTTGGAAATGCTCGCCTTTGAAATCACTTTGTCCGGTTTCCCACAGTTCTTTCACTACCGTAATGTACTCTTCAAGGTACTCGTAACGGTTGCCAAAGAACTGATCGCCCGGCCACATTCCCATTTGTGAGTACTCAGGGCGCTGCCAGCCAGTAACCAGATTGACGCCAAATCGTCCGTTTGAAATGGAATCAATAGTAGTCGCCATTCTGGCCATGACCGCTGGTGGTAACACCAGGGTGGCAGCTGTGGCATAGAGTTTAATTTTAGAAGTAACCGCGGCAAGTCCCGCCATCAGCGTAAAAGATTCAAGGTTGTAATCCCAAAACTCAGTTTCACCACCAAAGCCCCGAAACTTGATCATGGATAACGCAAAATCCAGTCCATAAGCCTCGGCTTTCAGAACGATTTCTTTGTTTAAATCAAAGCTCGGTTTGTACTGGGGTGATGTTTTGGAAATAAGCCAGCCATTGTTGCCAATAGGAATAAATACGCCGATATCCATATTACTTCTCCCTTTTAATAAAATGTCGTTAGATGCTTTTTATTTACGGATGAGCAGCCTGTGTCACCACAGGTCCGCTCAAATAATATTCAGCATAAAGTGGGCCAACTATTATTATTTATATTAATCAGTGGCTTATCGATTTTTAATGCTTGAAAGTGGACTTACTGGTCCAATTTGGAGCGTTGAATTGTTTATCTTGTACTCAACTGGTGCAATGCGCAGCATCGTGTAGAATTGACATGCAGCACAATTAAAGGAATTTACGTACTGATGAAGTCTTCTTCTGCCGATCAGTCTGCGGCATCTAAAAAGCCGGCTCGCGTGTTTAAACCGTCTACCCAAAGACGGCGGGAAAGAGCATTACAGGACAAACGAGAGCGCGTAATGAAAGCCGCTTTAGCCTTGTTTTCTAAGCATGGGGTAAACGGCACCAGCGTCGAACAAATTGCCGCTAAGGCCAAAGTGTCCAAAACTAATCTGCTTTATTACTTCTCCAGCAAGGAACAGCTGTATCTGGATGTGATTAAGCATTTGCTGGATGTGTGGCTAAAACCACTGCATCAGTTCAGTGTTGAGCAAAACGCCATTGATACTCTTACCAACTACATAAAGGTGAAGCTGGAAATGTCGCGCGACAATCCGGCTGAGTCCAAATTATTCTGTATGGAAGTAGTACAAGGCGCACCGCTACTGCTAAATGAGCTGGAGTCGCCACTGTGTAAACTGGTAGAGGAAAAGGCCAAGGTGATTCGTGCCTGGATCAATCAAGGGCAACTGGACGAAGTAGACCCTTACCACCTGATTTTCAGCATTTGGGCTATCACCCAGCACTACGCGGATTTTGGCGTACAGGTAAAAGCCGTTACCGGAAAAGACCTGAATGATCCGGACTTTTTCCAAAGCACACTGTCATCGGTTACACACATCATTTTGGGTAGCATTCGCCCTAAGTAGCGATGTGTCGTTTCTTCTCCGTCGTCCCGGAAAGTACGGGGCACTTATCCCTATCCGTCGTCCCGGAAAGTGCGGAGCACTTATCCGGGAACTTAGAAAAGAAAGAGGGTTGTTTTGATATCACGGCCTTTTTTAGTAGATCCCGGGGCAAGCTAAGGTCCCGGGGCAAGCCCGGGATGACGGGGAGGAGGTCGTCCCGGAAAGTGCGAAGCACTTATCCGGGATCTTACAGTTTAAACTTACTCACTTCGTCGTCGAGTTGCTTGGCAAGTTCTGCCATTGTCTTACTTGTTGCTACCATCTGCTTGGCAGACCGCAGGTTATTGTCGCTGTTATCACTGATATCGTGAATATTGCGATTAATGTCCTCTACGACCACACTTTGCTCGTCTGTTGCGGTAGCGACTTGCGTGTTAATGCCGTGAATTAGCTGAATATCGTCGGCAATTTCTTTTAACATGGCGTCAATTTGTTGAGCTGCATCTACCACATCGGTCGTTTGCTTATTGCTGATCCGCATTTGCTCAACAGCAGCTTGAGACTCTTGTTTAAAGCTGTCTATTTTGCTTTGGATTTCTTCGGTTGAAGTTGCAGCGCGCTGTGCCAGTGTGCGCACTTCATCTGCAACTACCGAGAAACCGCGGCCGTGGTCGCCAGCACGTGCCGCTTCAATTGCGGCATTCAGTGCAAGCAGGTTAGTTTGGTCTGAAATGCCGCGAATGGTTTCTAAAATACTCATAATGTCATCAGTATGAGAGTCTAATGATTCAATCACGCCGGTGACATTATTGATTTGGCCTGCCAGTTGGTTAATGGTGTCTGCTGCCTTTTGGGTAAATGCCTGGCCATTTGCTGACGCACTGGCACTGTGGTTAGCACTGTTGGCCGCATCATGCGCAGATTGGGCGATTTCGTTCACCGTGCTGCCCATTTGATTTAAGGCGGTTGCTACCTGCATAGTACGATCGCGCTGGGTTTCACTATTGGTTTCAGTCAGCGCAGACTGCTCTGCTACCTGAGCGGCCGACTGGCGAATTTGTACACTGGTTTCGGCAACGTTGGTTAATATACCATGCAGACTGGCGGTAAACTGGTTAAAGCCCTCTACCAGCTTGCGGGTTTCTTTTTGATCGGGTAGTGGGATGCGCGTTGTTAAGTCACCCTGGCCATTACCCAATTGCGTAAATACACTGGCGAGGCTTTCCAGCGGCTTGCTAATACTGCCAGCAAACCAAACGCCCAATAGGGCAAAGCCCAGTGCAATGATGATAGACCAGGTGATCATCGACACACTGGCACTGTTCATTTCAGTATAAAGCTCACTAACCGGAACCTGAGCAATTACATACCAGCCTGCGCTTTTTACATAGGTGCTGGCATATAGCATGCCTTCGCCGTCGACGTCACCGCGCACGAGGTTAAAGTCTTGCTTGGTCAGCAATGTGCTGGCAATGGTATTGGAGGTAATATCACGAAGATGCGCCTTACCCAGCAAGTCGGTTTTACCGTGAGCATTGATCGTGCCTTTTTCGTCAGCCATAAAAATGAAGCCACTCTCGGCAATCTTTACGCTGTTAAGCACTGCCATCAGGTCATCGACAGACTTGGCAACGCCCGACATACCGCGTCCATTTACCTGCTGGTAATTGGCAAACAACCGGTAACCTTGTCCGGGTTCGTTATACAGGCTCAATGAAATCGGTTGGCCGCTGTCTTTATAAGCGAAAAACCAGCCATCGTACTGGTCGTTTTTGAGTACGCGCAGAAAGCCGTCCTGATTCCAGTACTTATGCGTTTGACGATCGACAAAAGAGGTAACAGTGAGATCGTTAAAACTTTTAAGCTGGCCCAGGTACTTTACCAACTGTGCCTCGCCCGCTGGTTTCGCACCAGCTTGCGACCAGGCAATGACGTCGGGGTTATTTGCAATTGAGTAAGCAACGGACTTCATTACCGCTACTTCCTTATCAACCCGGTTAGCCACCTGCTTAACCATATTGGGCAATTGCACTGACTCCATGTTTTGCTCAACTAACTGTCTGGCAATGTACTGCTGGATCGTCCCGACCAACAGGGTAGATGCCAGTACGGCAATCACCAGAATAAAAATTAATTTTTGTTTAATACTAAGGGATGCAAAACGCATGGATACAACTCAACTGTGCAACATAAAAAACCAGACCGAATGGTCCAATCTAAAAGGTCTTAACGGCAGTTACAAGTGAATTGGCTGAAAAATTGCTCTATGTTTGAAGGGTGTAAAAATAGCGTTAAAAGTGTGTGTGAATTGCCCCTGAACAGTGCTTTTTGCTGTTCAGGGGCGTGGTCTTCTTACCAGCTGCGCTTCTTGTGACCGAACAATGCGTAATAACAAATGAAGGCATAGCAGGGGAGCATTACGGCATAAGCGGATTGTGCGTCGAGTGCGTCCGACAACCCGCCGTACACCAATGGCAGAATAGCGCCACCGGCGATACCCATGATCAGAATCGCCGATCCTTTCGGAGTCAACTTACCTAAGTCTGCTAGTGCCAATGGCCACACTGTAGGCCATACCATGGCATTAGCCAGTCCCAGTAATGCAATCAAAGTAACGGTATCCGGCAGTGTTTGAATGCCTGTCCAGCCCCACAGCACAATGGATATTGTATGGGATTGGTCGGAACCCAGCATAATCCCTGCTGTAAATACCACTCCTAATATACCGGACATCAACATGGCTTTGGATTGGCTAATCAGGCGGGGTATACAAAATAGTCCCAAGAAGTAGCCAATTACCATGGCGGTCATAGTGAATGAGGTAAGCGATGTCGCATTGGCAACGCCCAGTGACGAGCCATATAAACCGATAGTATCACCGGCAATCACCTCAACGCCCACGTAACAAAACAGGGTGATGGCGCCCAATACCAGGTGCGGGAATTGCAACACGCCGCTGGCTTGTGTGCTGTCGTTGCTATCATCACTCTCAAATTGAATGTCCGGTAAGTTTACGCGCATCAGACCCAGGGCCAGAATACCCAACGCGATAGCGATCCCTATATACGGCTGAATGAGCTGGCTCGACATCTCGTTTAGCTGCGCAGTGCGATCAGCTTCAGGCAGTTGAGCCAGGCTCACCTGACTGACATCGCTGAAGTTACCCAATACCAACGCGGTGAATAACAGCGGAGCTAATACGCCCGCAAATTTGTTCAGTAAGCCCATAAAGGCAATACGCGCTGCGGCACTGTCTTGTGAACCCAAGTGCACAATAAACGGGTTAGACGCGGTTTGCAGAATGGTCAGGCCGGAACCTACAACAAACTGGGCAATCAAGAACACGGCGAAGGTTTTACTTAATGCTGCTGGTACAAACAACAAGCAGCCGAAGGCAATCATGGCCAACCCCAGTGACATCCCTTTTTTATAACCTGTGACTTCCAGTATTTTGGCCATGGGTAATGCCATTACCACATAGGCAACATAAAAGCAGAACGCAATGAATAGCGCTTCCATTTCGCTAAGCTCACAGACCATTTGCAGGAAGGGAATAAGGGCCCCGTTTAACCAGGTCACAAACCCAAAGATGAAGAACAACAGGCCAATAGTGAGTATGGGCATCAGGCTTTGCATACCTGTGCGCGGTAGGGTTTGTGTTGTCATGCTGTCGCTTCCTGTTCTGCGGCTACCGGCTTACCGTGCAGCCATATGTTGTTTATTGTTAAGTTATTATCCAGTAACAGTAAATTAGCTTGCTGACCAATGGCAATGCTACCCAGCGTATTCTGCAACGACATAAATTGCGCCGGAGTCTGGCTGGCCATTTGGCTGCACGCTGCCAGACTAAAGCCAAGATCGCGATGGGTATTCAATACGGCCTGATGCATGTCCAGGCACGAACCGGCCAGTGTGCCGTCTGGCGTGGTCAGTTTGCCGCCGTGACGGGTAATGGTGGTATCAAAAAAGGCCAGCTCATCCATGTCGCAACCCACATGCGCCATGGCATCGGTAACCAGCATAATGTGCTGTGGGCCCTTGGCTTTAATCGCGAGCGCCGCACTTTGCGGGTGAACGTGGTGATGATCAACTATCAGGCCACAATACGCGTCGCTATTTAATGCGGCGCCCACCATGCCCGGCTCGCGGGATTGCAGGGCAGACATGGCATTGTATAAATGGGTAAAGCCAGTCGCACCCGCATCGAGTGCCGCCTGGGTTTGCTCAAACGTGGCGTTGCTGTGACCCAGGGCGACCACTACACCTTCCGCGGTTAATTCCTTAATAAAGCTCAAGGGGACATTGTCGGGCGCGACGGTAACAAGTACTCTGCCTAAATCCTTGCGGGTCAGAATAGCCAGCTCAGAGTCCTTTGGCGTACGAATGAATTGTGCGTCATGCACGCCCTTTTTCTTAGTATGAATAAAAGGGCCCTCGTAGTGCACGCCCACAATAGTCGGGTGTTTACGCTCAATGGCCTCGGCAATGGCATCGCCCGCTTTCGCCATCACTTGCTCGCAATCGGTAATGAGGGTGGGCAGCAATGAGGTGGTACCAAATTGCAAATGGGCACGGGCTAATACATCCAGGCTATCGTAGTCCAAATGTTGGTTAAACAGCACACCGCCGCCGCCATTGACCTGTGTGTCAACATAGCCGGGTAGCAGCGTACCGGAGGTAACTGGCGAATCGCCCGCTTCATCGATGCGCGTGATCACGCCCTGCTCAATGGTGATAGCGGCATTATTTAACATGCCTGCCGGGGTGATGACGCGTTCAACACATAATTTCATGGTTATACCGTTTGAGTCACTTTGTTTAATCCAGGCGGTGCATCGGGGTTTAAACCCATGTCGGCGGCCACTTGCTCGATATCCAGGTAAAAGCGCTGCATTAACAGCAAGGGCAGTAATCTGGGGTGCAATGCCTTGTTGATATTTGCCAGCTTAACAACTTTTGCGCGTCGGCGGCTAATATCATCGATCATTGAACGGTGAAACGAGTGTGACTCGTCCTCAATCTCTAAATCAATGATAGATAGCGGCTTTTCGGCCAGTGTAACCGGGCCGTGAATAAATTCAGCACTGCTGAAGGACTCGGCGTGAATGCCTAATACTTCCTTGAGTTTGAGCGCTACTTCGCGGGCAATGGCATAACCGAACGCCCGGCCAAGCACGATACAATTGTGCACGCCGGTCAGATGCGCCTGTGTAAGCTGCTGTGGTTCATTGCACACGGCTTCAAGTGCCTCGGGAAGCAGGTTCAGCGACGCTTTTAGCTCAGTATTGCCCGACCATTCAGCGCATAATTGCAGTAATGCAGACAAGCTGGCCAGATAGCTTTTTGTCGCAGCCACGGCTTTTTCTTCGCCCGCTCGCACGGGCAACACTTCGTCGCATAGCTCTGCCAGTGGTGAGGTTTCGTCATTCACAATGGCAACGGTATAGGCACCGCCCGCTTTAGCATCTTTGGCCTGACGCAGAATATCCGGGCTACGGCCCGACTGTGAAATCACGATCACCAGCGCATTGGCAAGGCTTAGCTGCTTATTGAAAATACCCGACACCGAGGGCGCAGCGGCGCATACCGGCAAACCCAGTTCTACTTCGAACAAGTATTTACCAAACACACCTGCGTGATCGGAAGACCCGCGGGCAATCATCATGATCATGCCGGGCTTACGTTGCTTTAAGGTATTTGCAAGGCGTTCACAGATCGCTTGGTTGTGAGTTAACTGGCCGGCAATGGCGCTGGCGGCTTGCCTGGCTTCTTTCGCCATAATACTGCTGGTCATTGAAAATCTCCTGCTTGTTTTGCCAGTAAAATTGCGCCCTCTTCAGGGCTGAGCTGGCAGGGTTGAATACGGTCTTTCACCGCATTGCTTAACATGGGGTGGTAAAGTTCTGTCAGGCCGCCTATCAGGCACAGGGCCATATCCGGAGTATTCAATACTTCGTCGGCGAGTCGTTGTAGGTAACCAAGCCCATCCTGAACGAATCCCTGAATAACACTGTCGCCTTTGCGGTAAAGGGGTAATAAAGGCAGCACGATGGCGGCATAGTCGTTGGAATTGAATGTGGCGCAATCCCTTACAATATCTTCAGCGCTGTTTGCCTGAAGGTGCTCGCATACCGCGTTAAATGTCGCGTCTTTTGGGGCCAGGCCATCAAATGCCAGCAGGCTGTGCTTAACGGCTTGTAGGCCAAGCCAGGCGCCACTGGCTTTATCCCCAATGGGGAAGCCGTGCCCGCCAAAGTCAGTGAAGTTACCTGACGCGTAGCGAGTGGCAGAAGAGCCCGTGCCGCACACAATCACCGCACCGTCGTGTCCGGCGTGCGCGCCAACACATGCCGCGTGCAGGTCGCTTATCAGGTGAACGTGTTTAAATGGCAACTGCTTTGCCATCAAGGCCTGCTGCGCAGAGGCAATGTTGGCGCCAGCTAATCCGGCGCATAATACAATCTGCTGCGTAGTGATGGATAGCTGTGCTGCCTCAATGGCTTTCGCTGTCGCATCCATAATGGAGGCGCAAGCTGTGTCCAGACTGCGCATCACATTGGCCGGGCCACTCTGGCCCTTTGCCAGCAAGGTGCCGTCTGCGGATTCAAGGCGTACCCGGCAGCGGCTGCCGCCGCCGTCTACGCCGATGAAATATAGTTCGCTATTCATGCTTACATTTACTCAATATCTCGGTTTGAACAGAGGTTCAAACTTATTAATTCAAAAGATTTACTGTGCTAGTGGTGAGTCTAGTTGCACCACTCTGCTGGTCTTGTTGGTATGCAGTACCCGGGCTCGTACCATCATGGCTTCACCTTTGCGCAGCGGCGCAAAGTAGCGGTGCCAGTGGACGCCGTCAGGGCTGTATTCCAGTGCCAGGTTGGGGAGTAGGGCACGTAAAAACAGTTGTTCATTGTCTTGCTTCACGCCCGGTGGCGGCACGCGAACATTGATATCGTGGGCTATCAGGCGCGGGTAATGCTGAGTCGCCATGGCATGGGCAAATGATGCATAGTCGCTATTCACTTCCCCGGCAAAGTCTGGCTGAGCCACCTTGCCTTCCCAGTCGGCGTGGTGCCAGGCGCGCTCGGCAAATGCCAGTAATCGAGGGAAAAGCATGTATTCCACGCTGTCAGGCGTGCGGGTTACTTCGGTCCAAAGTTGAGACTGCATGCCTGCAATGGGGAAGTCACCCGATACTGGCGTATCGTCATAGGCATTACCCATTCTGTCGGTCCAAAGCTGTGCCATTTGATGCATATCTTCTGGCATAAACCCGAACACTTTGCGAAGCGAGACTGACTTAGCTGCCCAGTAATAACCTGGCTCCAACGGGTTGTTCTGATACGGAAAATCAAAGTACAGTACGTCGGGTAAACTCAGTACGGTGGGTACCTTGGCATGCAGCCAATGCGACACGGTGTTGGTGGCGCCCCAGAACAGGGTGTCCCATACGTTTACTTGTATCTGACTGTTGGTGAGGGCCGGTAACGCTTTGTCCATGCCATCACTCCAGCCCGCCATAGTGAGTCCATAGCGATTGCCGAGTTTAACCACCCGTTCAATGAACATTCCGGTGAGGTTTTCCTGATCCACACCGCTTGCCAAACAGGCAGGAGATTGTGTCCAGGCGCCAGCGGTTTCATCTGCGCCCATGTGATAAGTGCGCAGCGGTACACCAGCCTCAGCATGCATGACTTTGAGTTCGTTAAGGACCTTATCTAAAAAGCGATAGGTACTGTCGATACACGGATTCAGGGTGTTGTCATTGTAAAACTGTATCGAGCGGTATTGGGACGGGTCGCCCGGCTCGGTGAGCAGGTACATGCGGGCTTGCTCGGGCTTGCCTTGCGCCATTAACTTGTTATAGCGAACCTGCATCGACTTCACGGCGGCCCGAACATGCCCGGGCATATCCAAAGAAGGAATAACTTCGATACCCAGGTTGTTTGCCTGTACCAACAGTTGCTGATAATCCGCAATCGTCAGGTAGCCATTATTGGGGCTGTTACGATGTGGCCCTGCACCTAATTGAGGTAGCAGACATAGTTGCTCGCTCAGGTCATGGCAGCGATAAGCGCCAATGTCAGTTAACTCAGGTAGACCCGGAATTTCCAGCCGCCAGCCTTCGTCGTCGCTTATGTGAAGGTGTAGCTTATTGAGCTTGAGAATGGCCATTTGCTCAATAATGGTGGTAAGTACTTGCTTACCGTTGAAGTTTCTTGCTATATCGATATGTACACCGCGATAATCAAATCGAGGTTCGTCTTCGACATGCGTGTAATTAATGCGCTTGGTTTGCGGGTCCACTAACTGCGCCAGAGTAACCAATGCGTAACCGGCCGCATGTTCTGAGGCGGCGTGAATGGCTATGCCGGTTTCGTTTACCGTTAAGCGGTAGGCGTCCTGGTTGTTAAAGTCGCCTTCTTTTATGCGCACTTCTAGAGGTGTGTAGTCATTTTGCTCGCCAACCGGTAAGCCAAATTGTGCCAGTAATGGTTGCCATGCTTTTAGTGCGGGCGTTGCTTGAGTTAATCGGATACCTGTCAGAGAAAGAAACCCTAATTGTTCTGACTGTGATACCACCTGAGGAATAACGCGGTTGCGTGATTCCACTGTCCATTGCGCAGGCGCTTGGTCATAGTCATATCGTGCAGTTTCAAGGGGCAGCGCATCGTCTTTGTTTCTGCGGTATTGCTCTGACTTTGTCCAGCGCTGTGCATGGCCTGCTACAGGCAACTGTGAGTCAGCCCTGTGTTGTAGCCGTGTGCTGTCGATGACCACGGGTTCCAACTCACCTGAGACCAGATAATAATTGGGCATTACATCGGAGCGCGAGGCATGCCAGAACGGGGCTTTAATGTTGATTGCTATCGAGGTGTTGGTATTTACCTCTTCCAGAAAATCGATGCGGTGCAAGTCACCATTTATATGGGAAACCGTAATGTTAGCGTTATCGACTTCCGTATCGGCAATGGGCGACATATGGCTAAAGTACAGTGATGTTCCCTGAGTTACCGGGATATCCTGCGTAGATAGCGTAAGCTGAGCAGTGAAACATTTGCCTTCCATGATGTCGGTGCTACAAGGCACCTGTGCAATGTTGTTTTGCACCTGGTAACTCACAATCAGTGTGCGTCCCAGTTGATTGAGTTCGGGCTGTGTGGTTGCCAGTGCTTGTGTGCTCGCCAGACACATTAGCCATCCCAGATAGTTCTTCATCATACTCACTGCCAGGTAAAAGAGTGTCGTTGTAATTATGGGTGTAGATGGGGCAGCTTATCAGGGATACGATAAGCTGCCCAATAGCTGGTGGCTACCAGCGTTGGCCGGGCTTAGAAGCTCATGCTCGCGCCCACAAACAGTCTGCGGCCGTTGGCACTTTGCGTGCCGCCAAGGCGCAGTCCGTCACTTTCCCTTACGTAGTAGTTTTCCCAAATTTCATCGGTAAGGTTGAGTGCTTCAGCTTTGAAGGTCAGGTTTTCACTGTATTGCCAGCTTACCTGTGCATCTAACTGGGCTTGTTCGTCGCGGTAGCGAGGACCAATCTCGGTTTGCGCAATGAAGTACTCTGAACGGTAGTTGTAGTTTAAGCGCGCGCTGTACTCATCAGCTTCGTAGTACACACCAATGTTGAACGAGTTCTTAGAGGTGTTCGGGAAACTTACGGTACGGGTAGACAGTGTGGCGCCCACAATATTACCTGCATCGTCATACACAGCGGCAGCTTCATCTATTTCCGCATCTGCTACGTCGGTGTAGGTATAGTTGAAGTAACCACCAAAGCCGTTTTCAAACGCGTGTTGCAATTGGAATTCAAAGCCTTCAATTGCCGTTGTCCCACCGTTTTCAGGCGTGCTCAGCTGATTGATTTGCTGGCCGTTGATTTCTTTTGCCACGGTTTTGGTAAAGATGAAGTCGCTGATGTCTTTCTTAAATAAAGTGAAAGAGACCAGTGATGCATTGTCGTAATACCATTCCACACCGGCTTCAAACTGGTTGGCTGTGAGTGGATTCAGGCCTGGGTTACCCGCTGTACCTGAACTGGTTTCCGGCGTCAGGTTAACTGCTGGAGCCAATTGGAACGGCGCCGGGCGAGTAATGACACGTGATGCAGCAAAACGCAGAACAACATCTTCAGACAGGTCGTAAGCGATGTTTGCACTAGGCAGCCATTCATTGTAGTCACCGTCGTAAGCCACTGCCTGGCCACTGTTCAAATCGAACCCTTTAGATGTTGAGTCGGTTTCAACGTAGCGCAAACCAATGTTACCGCGCAGATCATCAGTGGCGAATTTAGCCATGACATACAGAGCAGTAATGTCTTCTTCGATATCAAATGAGGCATCTTTCAGGTACACATCGGAATTGCGGCATAGGCCGTCTGAGTTGCTGTCGTTGCACTCTGCTACGGCATACAGCGCATTATACATGGCGGTTTTGTCCGGCATGAAGTAGCTTGCTGCCACACCGTTGGTTTGTGAATGGTCTACATTCACCATAGCGCCAGACCAGAAATCACTTGCCGGGCCCAGGCTGCCTTCGCCAGTAGGAGCAAGGTTAGCCAAATCGGTGCGGTAACGGTGTTGACCAAAGCTGCGGTCACGCATTTTTAAACCGGTTTTGATTTCGGTAATCACGCCCCACTCAACAAAATGTGAGTAGTCCAGTTGCACGTAGTTTTCTTCATCTTCCGTGCTGTTAACCTGATCGAAGATACCACCTAACCACATTTCATCACCCGGATTCGCTAACCATGGGCTTGCTGTGGTGAAGTCAATGTACGGGTTTGCACCGCCTGGATTGTAGAAGTCAAAGTTAGCGCGCTCGTCGTCAGGCGTCACCCAGAACTCAGTAAAGAAGTCACGGTTGGTACCTTCACCGGTTGTGGTACCCAGCTGGAAGTGAAGCTGGCCACTTGCCAGTGTGTAAGTCCCTTCTACGTCGAGTAACTCAGTAGACATTTCTGAGCCGTCACGGAAGATATTGTCGTAAGCCATGTGGCGAGCCCAACCCGGACGTTGAGATAACCCGGTGACTTCCAGCGACTCAACGACACCGTTGCTCACGGTACCGCTGTTGGTGTCTTCGCCCATGTAGGCAATACCGCGGAACGGAATACCAATCAGGTTAGAGTTGACGTTGTCGGCTTCCATGGTGGATGACAGATAGTGAACAGAGATGTCCAGGTCATCAGTCGGCAACCATTGTGCAGTTACGTCTATACCCTGACGTTTACGATCCTGCTTAAACAATGCTGAACCCATACCCCATGGAATAGCGCCTTTGCTGCTGGCACCCTGAGGGGCTTCAATCAGTGGGTCGATACGTGGAATACTTGGACCAAACCAGCCAAAGTCTTCATTGGTTTCACGGTGGACCGTACGCTGCTGATAGCTGCCTGATACCAAAATACCAAACGTGCCATCATCGTTCTTCCAACTGTATAGGCCAGACAGCGACGGATCGGTTTCGGTAGAGATGTCGTTGTACTGAGCCTCTACAGACATTTGTGCGGTGTTAGCGTCAAGGTCCAGTGGCTTGCGGGTACGCAAAATTACGGTACCACCCAGTGCACCTTCATCCAGGTCGGCTTGTGACGACTTGTACACTTCAAGGCCTGCTACCATTTCAGATGCCAGGATTTCAAAGTTGAAGTTACGTGTTGCGTCTGACAGTACGAACCACTGTGCGGTACCTACTGCCTGGCCGTTCACCAACGTCAGGTTTTGGTCTGGCTGAACACCACGAATGGTCACGCCCTGGCCTTCACCAAAGTCACGGTCAATGGTCACACCCGGAATACGAGATAGTGATTCCGCGACGTTTTTGTCGGGGAACTTACCGATGTCTTCTGCTGTAATCGCGTCAACAACCGCGTCAGAGAAGCGTTTAGTATTAATATTGGCTTTCTGACTGGCGCGGATGCCGCGAATTTCAATGATTTCTGTCGAGTCGGCACCCTCTTGCGCGATTGCGCAAGGTACTGCAGTGGCTGCCATTGCTCCGACGGTGAAGGCGAGACGTAGCCCGCGAGTTAATGTATTTATTCTATGTTGTTTCATCACTCAAGTCCTTGTTCTCAGAAGGAATGACAACGCTGTCATTTGACTCACAAATAAAATGACAGACGCGCCAGAATTCATAAAAAATGCATGACAACGCTGTCATTGAGTGTTAACGTTACAACAACAAATTTACGTTTGCAAACACAAAAATTAAAAATAGTTTTCATTTTTGTTGCAACTTCATGAATTATAAAGAATTATTTTTGGCTAAAATTTAATCTGGAGGCGCGATGTCTGCCACAATTAAAAGTGTTGCCGAACATGCCGGTGTATCCATCAAAACGGTTTCCCGTGTCATCAACAACGAGGGAACGGTAAAACCGGATACGCTGGCAAAAGTGCAAGCTGCCATAGACGAGCTCAATTACAAGCCGAACAAAGCCGCACGAGACCTGGCGGGCCGAGATAACTATGTGCTTGGTTACGTGTACGACAATCCGAATGCGTACTACATCATTGATATGCAGAAAGGGATTTTGAATGAGTGTCGGGCAAACGGGTACGAATTGCTGATTCACCCCTGTGATGCCAGTAGCCGCGATATCATTCAGGAAATCCTCGGCATGGTGGATAGCGCCAGATTAGCAGGGCTAATTCTGTCTCCACCGCTATCAGAAATGCCAGAAGTATTGTCTGCCCTCGACGACAAAGGTGTACGCTACGTACGTATTTTGTCGGGCAGTGAAGCACTGGAAAACAGCCCTCCCTGTGTGTTGGTAAATGACTTCCAGGCTGCCTATCAAATTACCGAACATCTCATTCAGCAGGGCCATCGCGACATTGGTTTTATTGCGGGTGAGAAGCAGCATAACTCGACCATAGAGCGTCAAAAAGGCTTTGCAGCAGCACTGGCGGCCCATGATCTGCCACAGCATCCAGAATTTGTCATAGAAGGGACCTATTCATTTGGTACCGGGGTCGAGAGTATCGAAAAGCTGCTCACGTTACCTAAAAAGCCGTCAGCGGTATTTGCCTGTAACGATGAGATTGCGGCCGGGGCGTTATTTGGTGCGCGCATGAGAGGGGTGGATGTGCCCGAAACGCTGGCGATTGCCGGCTTCGAGAACAGCCCGTTCTCACGCCAGACCTTTCCGCCGCTAACAACGGCCTCGCAGCCGACAGATCAGATCGCGCAGCGTGCGACGTCCACACTGATCCAGTCGTTAAAAGCCCGAAAGCTGGGGAATGATAAGCAAACTATCCCTGCACATGTGTTTGTGCCTGAGCTGGTGGTGCGCGAGTCTACTAACAGGTCGTAAATATGAATCACAGGCTATCACATCCTTCTTCGGTCATTATCGTTGGTGGTGGCACCGCAGGCTGGATGTGTGCAGCGTATCTGGCTAAACAATGGGGGGCTGATACTCAAATAACGCTCATTGAGTCATCGCAAATTGGTACTGTTGGCGTAGGTGAAGGCTCCACCCCATTTCTTAAACAGTTTTTCGCAGATTTGGGATGGCAAGAGCAAGACTGGATGCCTGACTGTGATGCCACCTATAAAACCGGCATTGAGTTCGCCAATTGGACGAATAGCCAGCGTTTTTCTCAGTATTTTCATCCGTTTTTTACACCACTTGATCAGCAAACCGGCGAGCTGTTTTTTGATAGCTGCCAGCAGTTGCGAAGCGGCCGGGCCAATGCCGATGTAAAACCTGAACACTATTTCTGCGCTGCTGAAATGGTGCGAAAACAGGTTACACCGCAAAGCACCAAATTACCCGGCGATATCGACTACGCCTACCATTTTGATGCCAGCAAATTAGCCCTGAGTTTGAAGTCGTTCTCGAAAAAGCTGGGCGTAAAACATCGCGAAGGAAAAGTCGCAGAGGTTTATACGGATAAGGGGAATATCAGCGGCTTACAAATGGAGCAGGGTGATGTACTGAATGCGGATTTATACGTGGATTGCTCTGGCTTTGTGGGCTTGCTGATGAAAAAAGCCCTGAACGCACCGTTTAAAAGCTATCGCGAAACCTTGTTTAACGATGCCGCCGTGGCGGTACCAACACAACACATGAGTAATGAGGCCATTGCTCCACAGACCCGCTCGGTGGGTATGGACAATGGCTGGATGTGGCAAATTCCGCTGACATCCAGAATCGGCAACGGCTACGTGTACAGTTCAGATTTTTGCTCAGCAGATGACGCAGAAGCGGCGTTGCGAAAGGCATTGAATGTCGATGACTCGGTGCCCGCTCGCCACCTGAAAATGCAGGTTGGGCGATTAGAGCAGCACTGGCAAGGTAACTGTGTTGCCATTGGGTTAGCTCAAGGGTTTATCGAACCATTGGAAGCCACCGCGCTTATGCTGGTGCAATATGCGCTTTATCAATTGATAGAGGGTGTTGGTTCAGGTAAGCCGTTAGCCAGTGCGCAACAAGCTTACAATCAGGAAATGAACCGTATGTTCGACGGTATTCGCGATTACATTGCTGCGCATTATTACCTGAATACCCGCACCGATACGGCCTATTGGCAGGCGTGTCGTCACGACATGAAGGTTCCCGAAAACCTGCAGTATTTACTGGATAAATGGGATAGCGGCGCTTGTTTCGAAACCGCATTAGATCATCTGGATTCGGAACTCGTCTACCTGCGACCATCCTGGTATTGCATTTTAGCTGGTATGGGGCGCTTCAATCACCTGGATGCTAATCAGAAAGTCCCGGTCCATCAATCCTCGTTAGCACATTTGGATAAGCTGACAGCGCATTACTTTTCAACGCAGCAGCGCCCCTCAACCTGGTGAACTTTCCAGCGTAATGTAACGAATTGTTAATAATTTTAACAATTCACCGTGCGTCTTCTAAACTCTATCGACATTACATAGGAATTTTGTGTTCCTGTGGCATAGTCGCCCGCGGATTGAAGACAGTAGACACAACTATGATATTGCGATGTACAGGCTGGCTGTTGCTGGCTGCGATGTGCCTGAATCCGGCACTTGCCAACGACGTGTTGATCAGTGAATCTGAACAGCAACCCGTTACCCATATTCCGTTTTTAGAAGGGACGGTGACGATTGATGGCAACCTGAATGAAGCTCAGTGGCAACATGCCAAAGTCATTACTCTGGACTATGTGACCCGCCCTTACAACAACACCATTCCTCCTGTGTCTACGCAGGTCAAACTCTTTGAAGACGGCGAAACACTGCACGTTGCCTTTATTGCTGAGGATCCCGACCCGGAGCAGATTCGCGCGTTCTTCCGTGATCGCGATAAAGTCTGGAGCGACGACCTGGTCGGCATAAAACTCGATACCTTTAATAACGGCAGACTGGCGTACCAGTTCTTTATTAACCCCCTGGGTGTGCAAGCCGACGCCATTCAAAACGAAATGACCGGGAACGAAAGCGACAGTTGGAATGCCATTTGGGAGTCTGCCGGTGTCATAAACGACAACGGCTATGTTGTGGAAGTGGCTATTCCTCTGCGCATTATGAATTTTGAAGAAGGCGAACGCACTAAATTATGGGGGGCTGAATTTATTCGCTTTTACCCGCGTGAAGAACGTTTGAGAATTGCCAATATTCCGTGGGACCGCAATGATGCCTGCTCGCTTTGCCAACTCAGTGACGTAAAAGGCTTCGAGCAAGCTACGCAGGGTAAAAACCTAGCGTTGGTGCCAACATTGGTGCTGGGAAAAGGGCGCAGTCGGGATCCCTTTTCGTCGAATCAGTGGAACGACATTGAAGTCGTCGAACCGGGGCTGGATATTAAATGGGGTATTACGCCTGAAATGTCGTTGCAGGCAACGCTAAATCCCGATTTTTCGCAGGTCGAAGCTGACGATGCGCAGGTGAGTATCAACAATACTTTTGCCTTGTTCTTTGCCGAACGCCGCCCGTTTTTTGTGGAAAACGCCGATTACTTTTCATCAAACCAACGCCTGGTGTATACCCGTAATATTGGATCTCCGGATTACGGCTTAAAACTTACCGGCCAGAAAGAACGGCATACGTTCGGTGTGTTTATGGCCGATGATGCTAACACCACGTTTATCGTGCCGGGGAATCTGGGCTCGGGTGTGGCCGTGTTAGAAGAGGAGTCGCTAAACGGCGCACTCCGTTATCGTTTCGACTACGACAATGATTTATCCATTGGTTCGGTGACGACGTTCAGGCAAGCCGGTGATTATCATAACTTTGTGAATGGACTGGATGTAAAATACCGGCTCACTCAGCAGGATACAGTGCGGGCACAATACGTGGTATCAAACACCCAGTATCCGGAAGATTTGTACCTCAATTTCTGCGGCAATGATTGCGCCTCTAAAGACGATTTGTCTGAAACGGTGCTACGTACCCGCCAGGTTGACGCGTTTAATGGCACTGCATGGCGGGTTAATTATCGCCATGAAGAGCAGGATTGGTTCTTACGCGCTGACCACTACGAAAACGACGCTGGCTTTCGCGCTGATCTGGGATTTGAAACCAAGGCCGATTTTCACAAGTCCGTGGTGGGCGGTGGCTATAACTTCTGGAACGAAGGCAGCTGGTGGAACCGTATCCAGCTTAAGGGAGACTGGGATATTACCCATAACGACAATGGTGAGCTTATTGAGCGTGAGGTGGAAGGCTCTTTTAATATTCGCGGAAGATGGCAGTCGTATCTGGAATTAGGTGCAGTAAAACGCGAAAGAGTGGGGCTGCGTCGTGATCCGTCTACACTGGCAGTAACCGGCAACACCGACAGATTCGAAGAGCAGTCATTCAGTATTTATGCGGAAACACGACCTAACCCGACGTTATTTCTCAGTACATTTGCCCGTAAAGGCGACCAGATCGACTTTGCCAATAATCGATTGGGCGATCAACTCTTTGTAGAATCCATGGTTGATGTGAATCTTGGCAAGCACACCCAGCTTCGTTTCACCCAGCTATACAGCAACCTGGATGTGGCAGGCGCTACGCTATTTACCGCACGTATTTCTGATTTGCGTCTGACCTATCAATTGGATACCCGTCAGTTTGTCAGGCTAATTGGCATTTACAATAATACTCACCGCAACCAGAGTAACTATACCTTTGATGTTGTACCTGTTACCCGCACCTTGGGTGGTCAATTGCTGTATTCCTACAAGCTAAATCCGCTCACACGCTTTTTCGTGGGCGTTTCCAGCGCAGCTATTGAGGAAAATCCGCTAACCGGACTAACAACCACTGATAAGTCGTTGTTCATGAAGTTTAGCTACGCCTGGCTTTACTAAGCGTTATTCGATTGGAAAAGAAGCGGCCAAAGACCTCGCGCTGGTGAGGAGGCCGCTTATAGAAACTTGCTTAAATGCGGGTGCGCCAGTTCAATCCATTGACGTACCGACGGTTCGTCAATAAAACTAAAATCAGCAAAATCAAACCCGGGTGCAACGGAACAGCCGACTAATGAATATTCGCCAGTCGTTTCTGCTGCCTGAAAATGCCCGCCAGGAACAATAGCGGCCATTTCATTATCCTCGCCACCTATGCGCCTTTCATGTAATTGCTGTTGGTGCAATTGATACAGCGTGAGCGGTGCGCCACCATAATGGTTCCAGATCTCGTCGTGTAATACACGATGAAATCGGCTGACTTGCCCTTTTAACAACAAAAAATAAATGTGTGTCACCGCCGGACGGGATAACCCGTGTTTTGGCGATCGTACTTCAGTTGTTGAACGATAAATTTGCCTGTAAAACCCACCCTCCGGGTGCGGTTCCAGCCTCAGTTTCTCAACGAGAGGGTGCATGTTTAACTCCGCCTTATGGCTAATCGGTGAGATTAGCTGGTGCAAAACTGCCACAGTTAAGCGCCGTTGCTCCGCACTGACGTCTTTTTATTCTATGCACAGAATACCGAAGCGTGTTACGGAATGCACGATATTTATTAACATTTCATTAATCATACAATGGCATCTATTTTCGTAAATGCCTGAACGCTTACCTGACCAAAAGTGAACTTTTTTCCCTGGTCACTACGTAGCAATACAGTGAAATTTCATTCATTCACGCCTTTTTGCACTCTGTGGCTAACTGGAAATCACAGACAGGACCGGAATAGTTGGAAGCGGTCTGCATCTTGCGCGTGCTAATAAAAGGATGCGGCAACATGACACAGTACCAATCGTTTTCACCTGTAACGGTGGACGACAATACATACAGTGCGGTTAATTTTGACAAAATAGCAAACCAATACGATTTATCGCGACTGCCTTTCTGTATAAAGATCCTGTTAGAAAACCTGCTTCGCCACGAGGACAGTGAGTTTGTATCAGCCGAAGATATCGAAACGGTTGCAGCCTGGCAGACAGAACAGCCCGTAGAGCACGAGATTGCCTTTGTGCCGGCGAGGGTGATTCTACAGGACTTCACAGGTGTACCTGCTATCGTCGACCTTGCTGCGATGCGTGACGCAGTAAACCGCCTTGGAGGCGATGCCCAGGCTATCAACCCGCTTAACCCGGTTGAACTGGTGATTGACCACTCTGTCATGGTGGACCACTTCGCCAACGCAGACGCACTTGAAAACAACACCGCCATTGAAGTACAGCGCAATAAAGAACGGTATCAGTTTCTGAAATGGGGGCAATCCTCATTCGATAATTTTAAAGTTGTCCCGCCAGGCAGAGGCATTGTGCATCAGGTCAATCTGGAATATTTGGCGCGCTGTGTGTTTTCGGCCAAGCAAGGTGAGGAAACGTTACTTTACCCCGACACGCTGGTGGGTACCGATTCTCACACTACCATGATTAATGGTTTAGGCGTGCTCGGCTGGGGTGTCGGTGGTATTGAAGCTGAAGCGGCTATGTTAGGGCAACCCGTGACGATGCTACTACCGGAGGTGGTGGGTTTCAGGTTAACGGGCAGTCTGGCTCCCGGCGTCACTGCCACTGATATGGTACTCACCATCACCGAACAGCTTCGCAAGCAAGGTGTAGTAGGAAAGTTTGTTGAGTTCTATGGCCCCGGTCTATCGTCACTGACGACCGCTGACCGGGCTACCATCGCGAACATGGCCCCGGAGTATGGTGCGACATGCGGTATCTTCCCTCTGGATCAGGTTGCACTGAACTACCTTGAATTAACTGGTCGCGATGAACAACAAATCAAGCTGGTAGAGGCGTATGCCAAGCATGCAGGCCTATGGCATGACGATACCAGTAAAGAGGCGACATATCATGAAACACTTGAGCTTGACCTTGGTGATGTGGTGTCTTCCGTGGCTGGACCTAAGCGTCCACAGGACCGCATTGCATTAACCGAAGCGGCGAGTGCCTACGAAAGCTGGCTATCTGAGCAAATTGACATTGCTGATGTAACTCAGGCCAATGAGTTTGTGGCTGAGGGGGGCACTGCGCCCGTGGTTGATGAAGAGCATGCGTCCTATGTCGAATTCGGCGGTGAAGCGTTTAATCTCGAAGATGGCGCGGTTGTTATTGCAGCCATTACCAGTTGTACAAATACGTCGAACCCGTCCGTGCTTATTGGCGCAGGGTTGCTGGCTAAAAAGGCCAGTGAGCTTGGGTTAACGCGCAAGCCTTGGGTGAAAACATCGCTGGCTCCAGGTTCACAGGTTGTTACTCAATATTTAGAAGATGCCGGTTTAATGCCGTACCTCAATGACCTCGGCTTTAATTTGGTGGGGTATGGTTGCACGACCTGTATTGGTAACTCAGGCCCATTACCTGAGCCCATCGAAAAAGCGATTCAGGGGGCAAAGCTTTCAGTGACATCGGTACTGTCCGGGAACCGTAACTTTGAAGGGCGTATTCACCCCGAAGTTGCTGCGAACTACCTGGCGTCTCCGCCGTTGGTGGTTGCGTACGCATTGGCGGGGAATATGAAAATCGATATTACCCGTGAGCCATTGGGACAGGATAAAGCAGGTAATCCGGTGTATCTGAAAGACTTGTGGCCAGACAACGAGGAAATCGCTGATTATATTAGCCAGCACGTCTCAGGCGAGATCTTTAAAGCTAAATACGCTGACGTATTTACTGGCAGCAGTGTGTGGACTGATTTGGAAACCAGTGATACTGCGGTATACGACTGGCCTGACTCTACCTACATTAAACATCCGCCATTTTTTGAAACAATGGCAGCTGAACCTGATGACGTCGGCGAGATCAATGCTGCCCGTTGTCTGGTTAAAGTGGGTGACTCTATCACTACCGACCATATTTCCCCTGCAGGTTCTATTGCGCCGGATAGTCCGGCAGGCAAATACCTGCAATCACTCAATGTGAGCCCGGCAGACTTCAACTCTTATGGTTCCCGCCGGGGTAACCACGAAGTCATGATGCGAGGTACATTCGCTAATGTGCGTTTAAAGAACCAGTTAGCGCCAGGTACCACAGGCAGTGCCACAACACACTATCCTTCGGGTGAAGCCATGTCGATTTACGATGCGGCAATGCGCTACAAAGAGGAAAGTATTCCGGCTATCGTTATTGGTGGTAAGGAATACGGTACAGGCTCAAGTCGTGACTGGGCTGCAAAAGGGCCCGCGCTTATGGGCGTGCGAGCCGTGATTGCTGAGAGTTTCGAGCGAATACACCGTTCAAACTTGATCGGCATGGGGATTTTACCGTTGCAGTTTAACGAGGGAGACAGCGCTGACTCGCTTAATATAAGCGGCAATGAAACGTTCTCTATTGCGCCGGTCAGTGCAGGCCAAAAGACGACGACTATGACGATCAGTGACGATGACGGTAATCAGCGTGAGGTTGAGTTGAAGGTGCGAATTGATACCGGCAATGAGTTTACCTACTATCAGCACGGCGGCATATTACACTACGTAATCAGGCGTTTTTTAACCGAATAACCGGTGTATCTGCAGTGCCGTCAGGATTAAGCATGTCCTGTCGGCAATCCTGCTGGCATTGGCAAGACAACGCCTTTCGGGAAGCTGCAGTGTCTGCTAGATTGGCTTTTGAACCATAAAAAATACGCAAGGAAAGACGTTATGAAATACCTTTTAGTAGCTTGTTTGCTAGCGATGATAGCTGCATGTTCGGTTACAACGGTTGCCCGGCCTGCACCAAGACCGTCACCCTCTGTCCCGGTAATGACTCCTGAGCCAACGCTGCTAAAGTACAAAAGCCCGGAATATCCCGACGCAGCGATAACCAAAACATCTTCAAGCGTGATCTTGCAAAACGGTTGGGTGCTATTACAGTACAACGTTGATGAAAGTGGCAAGCCGGTAGAGATAAAAGTGGTAGATGCCAGTCCTAAAGGACTGTTTGAAGAGGTGTCGATTGAAGCGTTGAAAGGCTGGGAATATCAGCCACCTATGAAAGACGGTCGAAGACAGCCTATGTCCGGCTTACATAATGTGTTTACATTTAAAATGATGTAGGCATTTCCATCGTTAAGACCCAATAAAAAACCGACGGCACAGACCGTCGGTTTTTCATTTATCGCTGCAATTATTTACTTTGTAGCTGGGTAACTGCCGAGAAGCCTTGACTAATAGTGCGAACCAGATCGTCTGTTTTATCGCGCTCTACGAACTTGTGCTCGATACCCGCCAGTTCACCATTGGCAAAAATGGTTGCAAAATCGATCGTGCCTTTGCCTACATCAGCGAAGTCGCCATTAGCGGCTAAATCCTTAACATGCCACATCTTAAAGCGGCCAGGCTGGCGTTTGAACAATTCAACCGGATCGAAACCGGCTTTTACCGTCCAGTAAAGGTCCAGTTCCATTGCCAGCAAATCACTGTCGCAACGTTCCAGAATAAGATCGTAAGGCAGTTCGCCATCTAATTCCTGGAATTCGAAATCGTGGTTGTGGTAAGCCAACTGAATACCGCGCTGTTTACACTTCTCGCCCCATACGTTCATTTCATCGATCAGGCTGTAGTAATCCGCAATGCTCTTGCGGTCGTCAGGCATTAAATAAGGTACAACAACGTATTTGTGACCCAGTGCTTCCGCAGCATCTAAATGTGAATCCAAATCGGCTCTGAGCAGGTGTGGCATGATGTGAGTCGATGGGCTGGTTAACCCGTTCGCCTTTAACATGTCTGCAAATTGCTGGGGCGTGTTGTCGTACAGCCCGGCCAGTTCTACTTCTTTGTAGCCTACTTCAGCAACTAACGCTAATGTTTCCGCAACGCTCTTTTCCATCATGCTACGCAAGGTGTACAGCTGAAGCCCAACTGGCTTTGCTGCTGCAGATGAAGGTGAGACGGTCGCTGCCGGTTTACAGGCTGCTGCACCCAGTAGGGCCCCCATACCGGTTGCACTGAGTTGCAAAAAACGGCGGCGATTTAGCGTTAGTTCAGACATGGTTACGTTCCTTATTATCGGTTTGCGTTATCTGGTGCGGGACCAGTGCTTTGTCGGGTGATCACTTCAAAAGGCAAAATCACCTTAATGGCGTGCTTGGTTTTACCGTTAAGCACATCGATTAATAAATTGACGGCGGTTTCGCCAAATTCTTCTGCTGGCTGCGCAATGGTTGTCAGTGGCGGCTCGGCGTAGGCTGAAAATGCAATGTTGTCGAAGCCTGCAATAGAGATATCTTCTGGAATACATAAGCCGGTTTCGCGCACTTTACGCATGGCGCCCATTGCCATTTCGTCGTTTTCACAAAAAATAGCGGTGGGGCGTTCCGGTAAATCGAGTAACGTAGTCGCTGCCCGGTAGCCCGACGATAACGTAAAGTCACCGGCGCACAGCAGCGAATCATCGATACTGAGGCCGGCAGCTTTGAGGGCATCTTCGTATCCCGCTAAACGATCGCGGGTAAGCGGACTGGATTGCGGGCCTTTCACCATAGCAATGCGGCGATGTCCCAGAGAAATTAGGTGTTCGGTCATGGCTTTCGCCGCAGCGCGGTTGTCTAACGTTACTGTAGGGAAGCGAGCGCCATCGACGATTTCACAGGCGTTTACCATGGGAAGCAGTGCTTCAGACTGGAATTGGTCGGTGGCAAAAGGATTGAAAGCCCGAAGCTGGATCACGCCGTCGGCTTGTGAGGTGTCGACCAACTTCGCACAATTGCGCTCAATGTCGTCGTCGCCCATGGTATTCATTAGCAGGAGTGAGTAGCCCTGAGAAGCCGCGGCTTCCTGCATCCCTTTAATCACTCTGGCGAAGAAGACATTTGCCACAGTAGGCACCAGAGCGACTAATACCTGGGTTTTCCCGGAACGGAATTTAACCGCCATTAGGTTGGGTTTGTATCCGAGGTGATCAATGGCTTCCTGCACGCGGACGCGGGTTTTGGGAGAGACGCGATCAGGTTGCTGCAGGGTACGTGACACGGTTGCCACGGATACGCCCGCCATATCTGCCACTTCACGAATCGTTGACAACCTCTTCTCCCACTGCTGTTTATTGCTAAATGTAACCGATAACATCTTTTACTCTAATTGTTAAAAGATTGCAAAGACAAATTCCGTTAATAACGGCTTTTCAGGCGTTTTTAACCGCAATCTATCGGTTCTTATTCGACTATTTGTTAAAAATTTAAGTAAATTAAGACTGGATCAGGCATGCGATCTTGATATACTCAAATGTAATCCGTTACATTTTTACAAAATTAACATCTTGGACACATGTGGTGTAAAGTAAATGGTTAACGTGAGTAGGGTTATTTCATGTATTCAAAAGCCCGTTCACTCAACGCTTGCACACCTGTAGACGAGCCTGGCTAAGATAGGAGCAAACATGCAGAAAATTCGACTTGGTATGGTAGGCGGCGGTCAAGGCGCCTTCATTGGTGCGGTGCACCGAGCTGCAGCCGGGTTAGATGGGCAGTATGATTTGGTGGCTGGCGCGTTTAGCCGTAATCCTGAGAATAATCTGGCAACAGCCAGCCAGCTATGCATTTCGGAAGATCGCGCGTACAGCAGTTGGGAAGCCCTCATCGAAGGCGAACAGCAACTGCCAGAAGATCAACGCGTACAGGCCATTGCGGTTGTTACCCCCAATCATTTACATGTACCGGTTACCAAAGCTGCTTTGAAAGCGGGTTTTAACGTGTTCTGTGAAAAGCCGCTGGCAATCAATTTAGAAGAAGCGCAATCCCTGGAATCGGTCTTGGCCGATTCCGGCGCGTTGTTAGGCTTAGCACATACCTACATTGGCTATCCGATGGTGTGGCAAGCCCGTCATCTGGTCGCTACTGGCGAGCTTGGCACGATTCGTAAAGTCTATGTGGAGTATCCGCAGGGCTGGTTAAGCAACAACCTGGAAGCCGATGATAACAAGCAAGCCAGCTGGCGGACCGATCCAGCACAGTCCGGTGGCAGTGGTTGCATGGGCGATATTGGTACCCACGCTTTCAATATGGCTGAGTTTGTTAGTGACAGTAAAGTGACTCACCTGTGCGCTGATTTGAACACCCACATTCCTGGTCGTCGCCTCGATGACGACGGTGCCGCATTCCTGAAGTTTGACAATAACGCTACGGGTGTACTCATTGCGACTCAGGTTGCAGCAGGCGAAGAAAATGGCCTGAAGATTCGCGTATACGGCGACAAAGGCGGTTTGGAGTGGTTCCAGATGCGTCCGGACTCACTGATTGTTCGCTCGCTTGATAAGCCTATGACCATTTTACGTGGTGGCCAGGGGCAGCCAGGATTATGTGAAGAAGCCCTAAAGCGCTGTCGTATTCCGGTGGGACACCCGGAAGGGTATCTGGAAGCCATGGGCAACCTGTACACCTTATTTGCGCAGGCAATCCGCAACGGTCAGCAAGGCGCAGCAGACGGTGTGCCGGGTCTGGCAGAAGGGTTACGCGGCATGGCCTTCATTGCCACCATGCTGGAAAGCCAAAACAGCGATCAAAAATGGACGGCCCTAACCCTTTAGGTTCACGAGTGGGGCGCGAAGTGCGCGCCAGTAAAGAATATATAAGCAGGAGAGTAAACAATGTCTGCAATTAAAGGCCCGGCGATATTCCTGGCACAATTTTTAAGTGATCAAGCGCCGTTTAACCGCTTGGATACTATCGCAGCATGGGCAGCGGAACTGGGTTATAAAGGCATTCAGGTGCCTACCAGCGACCCGGCGATTTTTGATTTGGAACGCGCCGCGGAAAGTCAGGAATACTGTGACGAAATCCTCGAGACATGCCGCAAAGCGGGTGTGGAAATCACTGAGCTTTCTACGCACCTGCAAGGGCAGTTAGTGGCAGTACATCCTGCTTACGATGAGTTGTTTGACAACTTTGCGCCTGAGCACTTACACGGTAACCCAAAAGCGCGTACCGAGTGGGCCATTAATCAGCTGAAATGCGCAGCAAAAGCCAGTCAACGCCTGGGCCTGAAAGCTCATGCTACTTTCTCTGGTGCTTTGATGTGGCACCTGGTTTACCCGTGGCCACAGCGTCCGGCTGGTCTGGTTGAGCAAGGTTTTGCTGAACTGGCGAATCGCTGGTTGCCTATTCTGGATGCCTTCGATGAAGCGGGCGTGGATGTGTGTTACGAAATCCATCCGGGCGAAGATATTCACGATGGCGCAACGTTTGAGCGATTCCTGAAAGCGGTGGACAACCACCCACGTGCGAACATTCTGTTCGACCCGAGCCACTATGTGCTGCAACAACTGGATTACCTCGACTTCATCGATCGTTACCACGACCGCATCAAGATGTTCCACGTAAAAGACGCCGAGTTTAACCCAACAGGGCGTTCAGGTGTGTACGGCGGTTATGAGGATTGGGTAGACCGTCCGGGACGTTTCCGTTCACTGGGTGATGGCCAGGTAGATTTTAAAGGTATCTTCAGCAAGCTGACGCAGTACGGTTTTGAAGGTTGGGCGGTGCTTGAATGGGAATGCTGCCTGAAAGACTCCAATCAGGGCGCAGCAGAAGGCGCGCCGTTTATTGCCAGCCATATCATTCAGCGGGCAACCCATGCATTTGACGATTTTGCGGGCGCAACAAGCAGCGACACGCGTAATCGACGCATTCTTGGATTAGACGAATAACAACACTAACCATAACGAAGGAATTGGCGGTGAGCCTATGAACACAATAACAATACGGCTAAGCGTAATGATGTTTCTCCAGTTTTTTATCTGGGGTGGGTGGTTTGTCACATTGGGGACATTCCTGGGCGGCACGCTGGGCGCAAGCGGCGGCGAAATTGGAATGGCGTTTTCAACCCAGTCATGGGGGGCGATCATAGCGCCTTTCATTATTGGTTTAATTGCCGACCGCTTTTTTAATGCAGAGCGCATCCTGGGTATTTTGCATTTAGTCGGCGCCGTGCTGATGTACTTAATGTACCAGTCGGGCGACTTTGCCAGTTTTTACCCTTATGTACTGGGCTATATGATTGCTTACATGCCAACCCTGGCATTGGTTAACTCGGTGTCGTTTGGTCAAATGAAAGACCCAACCAAAGAGTTCGGGAAAATCCGTGTATGGGGCACGATTGGCTGGATTGTTGCTGGTCTGGTGATCAGCTATGTGTTCTCCTGGGATTCACAACAAGCCATTGCCGACGGCATGCTGCGTAACACCTTTATGTTGTGTGCAATTGCGTCTGCTGCGCTGGGTGTTTACAGCTTTACACTACCCGCAACACCGCCAGCCTCCAAAGGTCAGGAGGCGTCTGGCCTGGGTGAACTGCTTGGTCTTGATGCGCTGTCTCTGCTGAAAGATAAAAACTTCTTAGTCTTTTTCCTGTCGAGCGTACTTATTTGTATTCCGTTGGCGTTTTATTACCAGAATGCTAACCCGTTCTTAACCGAAATCGGTGTAGAAAATGCAACAGGTAAAATGACGCTGGGTCAGGTCTCTGAAGTACTGTTCATGCTGGCTCTGCCGGTATTCCTGAACCGCTTCGGTATTAAGCTCACGTTAATGCTGGGTATGGCAGCCTGGGTTCTGCGCTATGCGTTATTTGCGCTGGGTGATGCCGACGGTGGCGTCATGTTGCTTATTGTAGGTATTGCGCTGCACGGTATTTGTTACGACTTCTTCTTCGTGTCGGGGCAAATCTACACCAATGCGAAAGCCACAGAACAATGTAAGAGTGCGGCTCAAGGCCTGATTACCCTGGCAACTTACGGCGTAGGTATGCTGGTGGGCTTCTGGGTGGCGGGTCAGGTTACGGATTCATACGTGACCAACGCAGGCCACGACTGGGCACCAATCTGGTACTTCCCGGCAGGTTTTGCACTGGCAGTACTGGTGATTTTTGTATTGCTGTTTAAAGGCGAAAAGGTAGAAGCCAATGACTAAGCTAATGGATTCACTGGCCAATGATGTATCCCGCCGCTCGATGCTCAAGCAACTGGTAGTGGGCGTAACCGGCGCTACGTTGTCGGGTAATGCACTGGCGCAACTGGGCAATGTTGAGCCGAGTGGTCCCCTGAAAGGGGCGGTGAATCATTCAGTAAGTCGTTGGACTTACGGCAAGCTGTCTATTGAGGAACTGTGTCAGGTCGTCAAACTTCTGGGTTTTAAAGCCATTGATTTAGTAGGTCCTGAAGACTGGGCGACGCTGAAAAAACATGGCGTGGACAGCTCAATGTGCAATGGCGCAGAGCTGAACCTGACTGACGGTTGGGCCGACCCGCAGTTCCACGAAGCATTGATTTCGAGGTACACCGCGCACATCGACAAGGTGGCGGACGCCGGTTACACGAACTTAATTTGTTTTAGCGGTAATAAGCGTGGAAAAACACCTGAAGAAGGCTTAATCCATGCTGAAAAAGGCCTTAAACAAATTTTAGGTCACGCTGAGAAGCGCGGTGTAGTGCTGCAAATGGAGCTGTTTAACAGCAAGGTGAATCACCCGGATTATTTTGCAGATAACTCCGCGTGGGGCATCGCGTTGTGTGACCGATTGGGCTCCGACAACTTTAAATTGTTGTATGACATATACCATATGCAAATCAGTGAGGGGGACATTATCCGGACGATTCAGGATAACCACGCTTACTTTGGTCACTATCACACTGCCGGGGTCCCTGGCAGACACGAAATCGATGATACCCAGGAGCTGTATTACCCGGCGATCATTAAAGCCATCGTAGCTACCGGTTTTACCGGCTATGTGGCGCAAGAATTTATACCCACACCGTCTGATATCAGCGGCCAAATCGCATCTTTGCGTCAGGCCATTGATATTTGTGATGTTTAAAAAATAGCAATTACCCTGTCGATTATTAGGCACAGAATTAGAGGGGAGATGTAATGGCGAGTAATGAATACGATGCGATCGTAGTTGGCTCAGGTATCAGTGGCGGCATGGCAGCAAAAGAGCTGACCGAAAAAGGCCTTAAAGTACTGATGCTGGAACGCGGACGCAATATTGAACATATAAAGGATTATACCAACGCGCATAAAGAAGCCTGGAATTATCCACATCGAGATCTGCCCACGCAGAAGCGTAAGCAGGAAGAACCCGTGTTGCAACGTGATTATCCGTTGAACGAGTCGACTAACGGTATGTGGGCAAGTCATCAGGACTCTCCTTATGTAGAGAAAAAGCGTTTCGACTGGTACCGCGGTTATCACGTAGGTGGTCGTTCACTTTTGTGGGGCCGTCAGAGTTATCGCTTGAATGAAGAAGACTTCCTTGCGAATGCCAAAGAGGGCATTGCCGTGGACTGGCCGATTCGTTACGAAGACATGGCGCCTTGGTACGATTACGTAGAGCGTTTTGCCGGTATCAGCGGTAGTCGTGATGGGTTGGACGTATTGCCTGATGGGCAGTATTTACCGCCAATCCCACTGAACGTAGTGGAAAAAGAAGTTGCTCAGCGTTTGCAAAAAGCATTCGGCGGAACGCGTCATCTTATCCATGGCCGTTCAGCGAATATTACACAGCCTAAGCCAGAGCAAAACCGGGTTAACTGTCAGTACCGTAACAAGTGCTGGTTAGGTTGTCCGTTTGGTGGTTACTTCAGTACCCAGTCGTCCACACTGCCGCTGGCCATGAAAACCGGAAATCTAACACTGCGTCCGTTTTCTATTGTGACTCGTGTGCTTTACGACAAAGACAAGAAGCGCGCGACAGGCGTAGAAATCCTGGATTCTGAAACCAACCAGACTTACGTATTTAAGAGCAAGATTGTGTTCCTGAACGCCTCAGCACTTAACTCAACATGGATGCTGATGAACTCAGCAACCGACGTATGGGACGGTGGTCTGGGTAGCAGCAGTGGTGAGCTGGGCCACAACATTATGGACCACCACTTCCGCGTTGGCGCAAGTGCCGAAGTGGAAGGTTTCGACGACAAATATTACTACGGCCGTCGTCCGTCAGGTTTCTACATTCCACGTTTCCGTAACTGGCATGACGATAAGCGTAACTACCTGCGTGGCTTTGGTTATCAGGGCAGCGCGAGCCGTGATGGCTGGAATCGCAATATTGCCGAGATGGGGATTGGTGCAGGTCTTAAAGACGCCATCGTTGAGCCGGGTGGCTGGCGTATAGGCATGACCGCGTTTGGTGAAATGCTGCCACACCACGATAACCGCATTTACCTGAGTAAAGATAAGAAGGATAAATGGGGTCTGCCGGTTCTGGAAATGGACGTGGAGATCAAAGAAAACGAAATCGCCATGCGTAAAGACATGAAAGACGACGCGGTTGAAATGTTTGAACGTGCTGGTCTTAAAAACGTGCGTGGCTACGAAGGCGATTATGCGCCGGGTATGGGTATTCACGAAATGGGTGGTGCACGTATGGGCCGCGATCCTAAAACGTCGGTTACTAACAAGTTCAACCAGGTTTGGGATGCGCCAAACGTATTCATGACTGACGGTGCATGTATGACCTCTGCGTCTTGTGTAAACCCATCTCTTACTTATATGGCGTTAACGGCTCGTGCAGCCAGCTACGCGGTAGAAGAACTGAAAAAGAGGAATCTGTAATGGAACGTCGTGACATATTAAAACTGATCACGGCTGCCACCGGGGTAGCCATGGTGGGTGCCGATGCGTTTGCCTGGGACAAAGCCCCCGAAGCAACCAGCGCCAAAGAAGCGGGATTTACCGCAGAGGACATCAGCCTGTTAAACGAAATAGGTGAAACCATCATCCCTGCAACAGACAGCCCGGGCGCGAAAGCGGCCAACGTCGGTGCAACGATGGTTGGATTGGTTGCGGATTGTTATACGCCGCCTGAACAAGCTGAATTCCGTCAGGGCCTGAAAGCCATTGATGTGGAAAGTAAAGCAGCGTTCGGTAAACCTTTCTTGCTGCTGTCTGCTACGCAACGTCATGAGTTATTGACTAAGCTTGATACCACCGCCAAGGCACAGGACGAGAAAGTGGGTCTGGGCTGGGCTGTGCATCAGCGTCCGAGTCACCGCAGTATGGAAGACAAAGGGCCGGTTCCGCATTACTTCACGTTAATGAAGCAGCTAACTTTATTCTGCTTCTTCACATCAGAAGTGGGTGCGACTAAAGCGCTGCGCTATGTCAGTATTCCTGGCAAGTACGATGGCGATATGCCGTATAAAAAAGGCGATCGCGCCTGGGCTACCTAAGTCCGGGCTCGGTATAACGCTTTTAGACACTAAAGAATAATAGGACCTTAAATATGCAATTAAACTGGTCAGTAAAAGGTACGCTTGCCCTGTGTGTGTTGGGCACTGCAGGATTTGCAGTGGCACAGGGGCAGGCTCTCGAACCGTGGCAACAGGCACAGAAAACTGAAGTGTGGGAACCTGTTCCGGAAGCGGTCAGCGCACCTGCTAACGGCGTCCCGTCAGACGCTATCGTATTATTCGATGGCAGCGATCTGAGTGAGTGGGAGTCAGTGAAAGGTGGCGCGGCTCAATGGACGGTAAAAGACGGTGCGCTAACCGTATTACCGGGTAAAGGCGATATTAAAACCAAGCGCGACTTCTGTGATGTGCAATTGCACGTTGAATGGAAAACACCGACAGACGTAGAGGGGATGGAAGGCCAGCAGCGTAACAACAGCGGCATTTTCTTCCAGCAGAAGTATGAAATTCAGGTATTGGATTCATACAAGAATGCGACTTACCCGAATGGTCAGGCTGGCTCTGTTTACAAGCAGACTATTCCGTTGGTAAACGCGATGCGTCCACCGGGTCAGTGGCAGGAGTACGACATCCTGTTTACCGCGCCACGCTTCGATGGTGAAGAGTTGGTGTCGCACGGTTACGTAACGGTTATTCACAATGGCGTTGTTGTGCAAAACCACACAAAAATCCTTGGTACAACAGAATGGATTGGCGCACCGAAAATCATACCTCATGGTTGCGCACCTATTCAGCTACAGGATCACGATAACTTCGTGAGCTTCAGAAATATCTGGATCCGCGAACTGTAACTGCGAATACCTTGTTCTCTGTTAAAACCCGGCTTTTGCCGGGTTTTTTGTGCTTATTTTTCAAAGTATCGATTGCAAATAAACTAAATTTACCAACCAATAAATAGGAGTTATTAATAACTAAGGTGCTGTTAATTATGAAATTATAAGACAAATTTGCAAAGATGGAGTACTGTACTTTGGCACCTTCCGCAATGAATGTTTAGGCGAACAAAATGCACCTGTTTGATTTACTGAAAGTGACAAGCCCGGATTTTGAACCGAGCAACTGCAAAATCCATCTGGCTACATGGAATGGGGAAGACAATCCCCTTGATGTTTTTCTGGCGGGCAATTTTGATGAATGGCAAAGTTGGCAAACAAAAAAGAACTTCGAGCGTTTATACGTAATCGCGTTAATCGCCCTTCCCGCATCGAACAAGTGGTTATTCAGCGGTCTGTATCAATCCCAGGGCGCTGAATGGCAAGATTCGCAAAACTGTTATTATTACAAACTAATGCCTGACATATCATGCTCTGATCTTAATGGTCGCTTGGTGGTTGAGTACTCACGTTCAGGTAGGCAGCCATATTTGAATGCTGATAACCTGACGTCAGATATTACCGTGACAGAACTAAAAGAAGAGAAGCTCTCGATTGCTGAATTTCCGGGGTATAGGAATATCAATTTATCGAAAGGTGAACTGGACACAATAGTTCGACAATCCCTTGATTCATGGCGAACGGCACTTTCGAACGTCGCTGGTATCTATGTAATTTCTGATACCGATAGTGGAAAATTATATGTCGGTAGCGCCACAGGTGAAGGTGGCATATGGCAACGTTGGTGCGACTATGCTGCGTCGGGTCACGGTGGTAATAAGGAATTGCGAGAATTGCTAAGAGAAACTGGCGCAAAATCCGCTGAGAACTTTCGTTTTGCAGTATTGGAGATTACTGACATTCATTCTGGCGAGAAAGAAGTGCTAAGACGTGAATCGCATTGGAAAGAAGTCTTGCTTACCAGACAGTACGGCTACAATGCCAACTAAATCACTATTATCAACCTGTACTGGTTATTGTTATTTAGCTATCAAGGAATGTTATGGCTCAACAACATGAGTTCAATGATACCAAAAGATTAATCTACACCTATGCCACGCTTATCTTTTGGATTACGTCGTTAATATTGAGGCAATATAAAGATGATTTACCTTATATTGGGGGATTAAATACAGAATTTATTACGCTTGGTATGCAGCTAGTTGGACTTGCTATGTTAGTCATCGCCATGCGTTATTCCAAATGCCCTTCATGCGAAAAATTGGCTGGTGGTGGAATACTTAACCTTAAAAAATGCAAAGCGTGTGGTCATGCGCTGCCGGAGTGAATCAACAAAGTACGACTGCGTAAAATAGCTATGATTCGCATACCATAAACCATTCGAACCATCTGTCCTGACGATCCAAATTTTACTCAGTACTCTATTTTAAGCGCTCTGCATTTACTCCGACCTGAATGTCGTCCGTCTTTTCACGCTGTGCGCCGCTTGTGACACTTTAAAGTTATCGGTTAACGATTTGAGCTTGTTACCCATTTTGGTGATGTCTTCACCTATGCTGGCACTGAGTTCAATGGCGTGCTGGTTCAAATCAAAACTCTTGTCCATTAACTTGAAGTTCTCAGACACTTCATGAAGTTGGGTTTGTTGCTGGTTGGAGACCGCGCCAATCTGCAACACGTGCTTGTTAATGTTCGCAATAGCAGACTCAATTAATGCCCAGCTTTCTTTCGTTTCATTGACCTGCTGAACACAGCCCTGCGCATTCGCCAGACTTTCATTCATAATGTTCACTGCGTGCTGAGTACTTTGTGAGATGTTATTGACCAGTTCAGCAACGCTTGTAGTTGAGGAGCGGGTTTGGCTGGCCAGGTTACGCACCTCGTCGGCTACCACGGCAAAGCCTCGTCCTGACTCCCCAGCACGGGCAGCTTCAATGGCTGCGTTTAATGCCAGCAGGTTGGTCTTCTCGGCGATTTCGTTAATTACATCAATGACTTTTGAGATACTTTCTGCATCGAGCTTCAGGTCGTTTACAGCGGTTGATACGTTACTAAGTGTTTCGCCCAGCTGATCCATATTCTGTATGGTTTCATCAACAAAATGCCGGCCTTGTTTGACGCAGGTTTCGGTATCCTGGGAGGCTTGCTGAATACCGCCAACCTCATCGGCCACCAATTGGCTGGAGTTAAGCGTATTATTCAGCTCATCACGCACTATATCTGATTGCTTGTGCAGATTATCTGAAGAGGTAATGAGTTCCTGGTTAACTTCGGTAACATCAATAGACATCGGCTTCATACGGACTATCGATGCCAGTAACTGAGAGAACGTGGCGTCCAGGTGTTCTATGAAGTCGTTAAAGCTTTTAGCCAGCGCAGACAGTTCGTCGTTACCCTTGCTTGGCAGCCTAATAGTAAGGTCGCCGTCACCAGAACTGAGCTGCTTAACGGTATCATGCATCTGCGTAATTGGTGTGATGACCGGGCGAGCCATAAACCAACCCACTAATAAGCTTATAAACAGAGCAAAGAACGATAACAATACGATATTGAATATTATTTGCGTGTTTAGCTGATCGATAAATCCAAGTGCTTCGCTGTAATCTATTTCACTTAGAATAATCCAGTTCAGACCCGCTATCTCAAGAGGTTTATAGGCGGATAATACATCTACACCACGATAGTCTGTGACTAGCGCGTACCCACTTTTACCACTTAGTGCATTGTTTGCCGCTTCCGATGTAACTGACTGCAGGCCAATGGATGTGGTAAACGTTTCCATGGCGCTCAGTGTTTTGCTGTCGGTACCAATGGATTTCATCATGGCAAGGTAACCGCTTTTGTCTTCCAGCAGGAAACGCGAGTTAGAGCGCATCAGGGTGTCGGCGCCGACCAAATAGGTTTCGCCGGATAACCCAAAGCCCGCCTCTACCCAGTTCTGATGATGCGTCATAATGCTGTCTATTCGGTCAAGCGGCAATTGCATGACCAGTACACCAATGGTTTTACCATCCTTTGCAATAGGGGAAGAAACAAAGGCTGCCTGAGCATCATAAGATGGCAGATACGCGCGGAAGTCGGTCAGGTAGCTGGCTTTACTATTGCCCAACTCAAGCGCACCGCGATAGGCATCTGCCAGCCCACTTTTGGCATAGGGACCGCTTGTAAGTGAAGTGGCGTAATCCAGCTCTTTGAACGCTGAATAGACGACAAAACCCGTACGGGCATCTACTAAAAAGATATCGTAGTACCCAAAGTGCTCAATGTAATCTTTAAACACCTCATGGTAGGTTTTGTGCACATTGTCATAGGCAGAGCCTGACTTATCAGAAATGAGCGCGTCTTTACTACCCAAAGGGTGGGGGTTGTCGGAAATATATTGCTGCTGAAAGTGCAGGGCCAGTGGCGACAATGAGTGGATTAATGACTGGCTGTCTAACTTGCTATTCGGGTTTAGCTTTTGATACTTGCTGGCGAATTGGTCTGTGTAGTAGTCCGTCAGACTACCGGCAATCTGGCTGGATACGTTTGTCTGCGAGAATGCCGTATTAAATTCAGCCATGGCGTTAACCGTTGTAGGGTTAAACGACGTCGTCTCAGCCTGGTAGCGCACAGTAGAAAGGTAGCTTTCGATTTGCTGGGCAGTTTGATCCCGAGAACTAATCAATCGCTCTTTGGTGGTTTGTAAGATCTGTTTTGTAGCATCTTTTTCAATAAACCAACCCAGCGTTAAGCAACTGACAATCGCAAACACTACACCAATTGCCGTATAACTGGATATCAACTTAGACTTGAGTTTCATTCACGCGTACTCAGGAATTCGTGTGTAATTTTTATCTTACACAAATGAGCCGGCAATGGAATTACCTGTAAGTTAAATTTTACGCTGGTAGGACGTTATTTTTAGATTGCTCCGCACGCGGGGTAAATTTAATGTAATCAGTATGTTTGGTTGTGTTAATTGGTAATGTTAGACGTTGCGACATTCTGCTCTCTGCTAGTCTGACCAAAGCCAACGCAATCCTTCCGGTAAAAGTGCACCCGGGTGTGAGTCATTGTGTTCACCGTCGGTCCATACGGTTTTGAGTGCATACCGAGGACCTGTATCACCTTTTTCGTCTGCCTGTCTGTTTGCGAAGCGAAACGCCGAGGCCATTTGTTGATTGGATAAAAGCCAGTTACCCCATTCGTTGTCTATATCGTTAACACCGTCCTGCATAAATATACGCAGTGGACGAATTGGTTCGCGACGAATCAAAGCAGGGTAATCCTGACCGCCGATTAGCATGTCTGGTTTATCCGGGTGATAGCCAATTGACACAAAACTGCCTATCGAGCTGTATACCTTTCTAAAGTAATAAGGCCTGAACCAGGCAGCAGTGAACGCGGCAATAGCGCCACTGCTGGTGCCCCCTATTGCTCGCTGATTAGGGTCATCGGTGATATGGTAATCCTGCTCCAACAAAGGGATCATTTCTTCAATTAAGAATCGGGCATAAGTGTCGTTAACCACATCGTATTCCTGCCAGCGATGGTCTGGGTTACTCCAACCCAAATCGTCCGGATAATTAGAAGACATATTGCCCGGCGTAATAAACAGCCCAATGGTTACCGGCATGGCCTTTTGCGCAATAAGGTTTGCCATTACGGTTTGAATTCGTATTGAGCCATTTGGGTTAGTTGCCCTATGCCCATCCTGAAACACCAATAAGCTGGCTGCTTCTTTGGCATTGTATTGCGCCGGCACGAATACCCAGTAGCGTCTTGAGGTACCGGCATAAATGTCACTCTTAAATTCGAACGGACCTTTCAGTTCTCCCGGTGGCACACCCGTTTGCAGAAAGTGGTCTTTGGTAAGTGAAACGTCTGTTCGAATACCTTCCGAGAGTTCTGAGCTATTGTTGTTAAGCGATGAATGAGCCTGGATGCTGGCTGGAAAGGCGATTAGCAATACTAACTGGATAAGCTTGTCGATGCGCATACTCTATCCTGGGAAGTTGTTTTCGACGCGTGAATAAGCCGGGTAATACTGATTAAAATAGCTGCAGTAAGATTCCTGCACAAGTACGGATGAGTATGAAAATTATTTTCTGCTTTTCTTTATTTAATAAAACATTAGGGGCAACATGTTAGGTTTGTAACACAACGACTACGCGAGCCAGAATAGTGAGTGAGATTACGTTTGACCCACAACAAAAATCGGCGCTGGTAGACAAGCTACAGCGTTATTTTGACGACGAATTAAGCACGGAGTTAGGGCAGTTCAACGCTGAGTTCCTGTTGGATTTTATCAGTAAGGAAATGGGCGGTGCTTTTTACAACCAAGGCATTCGGGATGCGCGTGCTGTGTTTGAAGCCCGGGTGCAAAGTATTGATGAAGACTTGTACGCTATTGAGAAGCCAGAATAGGCTTTTCATAAGCCGTGCAGCTCGCTTCTTTTTCCCATAAATCAGTTGCCGGGTTCGATAGATAAATAGGTTCCTTATGGATTTACAAACGCTCACCGCAGACATTGAAAAGCTGGATGCTGAACCACCATTCGACAAATGGACGCCGCCTTTTTGTGGTGACATTGATATGGTAATCAAAGCCGATGGCAGTTGGTGGTATGGCGGAAGTCCTATTACCAGAGAACGCATGGTAAAGCTCTTCGCTCGGGTGTTACTCAAGGAAGGTGACGAGTACTTTCTGAAAACACCGGCTGAAAAGGTTCGGATTCAGGTTGAGGATGCGCCTTTTGTTATTTCACAATGGCACCTGCATGAAACAGATGAAGGGCCTGCTATTGAGGTTGTCAGCAACCTGGAGCACTCCGTGATCTTATCGCCTACCCACCCGCTGGAAGTAGACGAAACTGACAAAGAAAATCCGCGCCCCTATGTAACACTGCATCGCGGCTTAACCGCGCTGGTTCACCGAAATGTGTATTACCAGTGGATTAATATCGCAACGCCAGCAATCAAAAACGGCGAAGAACACCTCATGCTAAAAAGCGCTAACGCCGAGTTCAGTTTGGGACGGTTGTGAGCTTTGTTATAAAGTAAAAAATAATTACCTGTATCGGTGTATTAGACGCAAGAAAACTTGCATTGCACCCTGTTTACTCGAATGATGGGGTTGTTTTAACAGAACCTTCGCTGTGGTTATGAGTGAACTATATTCACCAAATTGGTGTGAGTTTTTACACCATTTGAAGAGATATTAAGCTAAATATGGATATGAAGAAGAAAGTAGGCCCGGAACCCCATGCGTTTGGAAAAGATCCATTCGGATATAGCATGCTGGGTTGGCATAAATGGGGACTCGTCCAGGAAATTAATGGTTTTCCAGTTGATCTCCCCAAAGGTCCTACCAGCAAGGATTTGAAGTCACCTGTCCTCTGGCTATCGCATACACAAGCACTCAGCACCGCCGCAATCTCTCTGATTCAAAACCCTCCTGAATTCGAGAGTCTTCCAGAGGATATGCGGGGCGTAGCCCACTGCCAGTATCATGCTGTTGCTCTAATGCTAGTTGGATACAGCTTGGAGAGTTGCCTTAAAGCAATGATTATTCTAAGGATGGGAGTCGATGCCTACGAAGAAAAGGAAAGGAAGCACCGGCATCATGACTTAAGCCGCTTGGCTGATTTCATCCCGAACCTGACGACGCGCGAGAAAGCCGTCTTGGATGGGTTAACGCATTTCACCATGTGGGCTGGGCGCTATCCCGATCCTGGGTTTGGGGATGTGAACAAGGCAGAAACTGTGTTCAAAATTTCGGAAGAATTTGAGATTAGCGCCAAAGACCTTTTTGAGGTTTCTGCGAAGGTTTCGGCGCATACGCTCGTCGTTCTCTCAGAAGCGGCGACCGAAAATTAGGCCCAACAAGGCGGTCAACGGGACGCCAACTTCGCTGCGCTCCGTTGGCGCCCATTACCGCTGGCGTTAGGCGTACTGAAGGAATATTTGGATTCATGGACGAGATTGATATTGGCTACATGCCGGTTCAATTGCGGATCTATTCAGATGGCAGCCTTTTTGAGACTTTAGCAATTAATGCCGAAGATGATTGTTATGTTGTCGAGACTGACAAAGTTACTTCACATCACCAGGTCATTGACGACCCTGCAAATGTTTACCTTAAGGTGTTTCAAATTGAGTTAACTATTCCTGAAACTCAATCGTCAATCGTTTTGCATATGCCGTTACATCAATCCGAAGACTGGGAAGTGGTGAAAGGCACTGATGTTTACACTATTGGTTTTTATTGTATCTTGGGTAAACAAGGTCATGAGTTGGTATCGCATGTGGACGCCTAACAAGTCGCTCAAGTTAGCCAGCTTCGCTGGCGGGACAAATTTTCGCGGGCTGGCACTTC
The DNA here is from genome assembly GCA_017794925.1 of Aestuariibacter sp. GTDB lineage: Bacteria > Pseudomonadota > Gammaproteobacteria > Enterobacterales > Alteromonadaceae > Alteromonas. Next base: position 1,503,181 of record CP051238.1, read on the forward strand.
ACGCTAGTGTAGCCCACTCAATTTGCCCCTTAGGGGGCGTCATGCACTAAAAGGAGTTTGCGAGGTGGAGTGTTTTAAAAACACCAAATTAATAGCAATAATGGTTCTATTGTGTTCATTTTCCTCGTTTGCAGAAGAAGAAAATACGCCATACTTAGAGCCATACAGAGGTCACCAGTCTTATACTGCTGTTATCGATGATGTGATCGATATTACTTATCACGACTTTCGCAGTATCCACTATCTAGTTACATGGAAAGGTCAGCAGATTGTAGTCAACAATCCGAATTTACATGTAAAAAAGAAGAAAGGAGATCAGCTAACTTTTCTCGTGATGTGGCACAATTTAGAAAAAGAAAACGAGACAATTAAAAATCTTGCTTTTACTGCACTGAATTAGACGTGCATATCAAGCCGCTTAAGTCGTTAACTTCGTTCGCTGGGATAATAACGCACCGGATGAGGCAGTAATGTCGTCGGTTGTCATGCTGGTGTTCGTGGGTTAGCGCCTACCTTACTCAATCCGCCCATTCGGTGACCGTAACCGGGTGACCGCTCAGCCATTCTCATCAGTCATTGTGTCTAGCCGTCATCCAATTTGCCAAAGCGGTAGTGATAGAATAGTATAACTTAAGTGTCACTTAAGTGTCCCTTTGGAGTTACTTTCATGAAAGTTGAACTAGTTACATCACTTAAACGTCAAGCAACCAAAATTCTCGCTGATCTACGTGATACCAAAGAGCCTGTTTTGATTACCGAACATGGTAAGCCATCAGCGTATCTTGTTGATGTTAGCGATTATGAGTTTATGCAAAATCGTTTATCAATCCTTGAAGGTATTGCCCGAGGGGAAAGGGCCGTAGCCGATGGTAAGGTTATGAGACACTCAGAAGCCAAGGATAAAATGTCACAATGGCTGAAGTAATATGGTCTGAGCCTGCTTTATCGGATTTGAATGATATTGCTGAATATATAGCGTTAGAAAACGTGGTAGCGGCAAAGCAATTGGTACAGTCAATTTTTGCTAAAGTCGAACGTCTAGAGACATTTCCAGAATCTGGGCGAACCCCTCCGGAACTCACACACTTGAGTTATCGAGAAGTCGTTTCAACTCCATGCAGAGTATTTTATAAGCTGGACGGAAGTAAAGCTTATATATTGTACGTCATGCGAGAAGAGCGAGATTTACGTAAGTTTCTGTTGAACAAGCAGTAATTCGTAATAACGGCCAACAAATTGTTAAAGAGGGACGTGCAACGCGTGGCATTTTTAATTTGCAGTGAATTCTGTGAATAAGGTGCTGTGCAGACAGTCATTTATTGCGTTGCTGTGACCCTTAACAAAGCGTTAGGCTGCTATTGATTGGCAAGTAATCAAAATACAATGCATTGGAATTAAACAAGAAGTATATACGCGGCCGTATATACTTCTTTGTATGTTATGCGAACACAGGATCTGTTGTTTTAACTACTTGCATCAACGTGTAACGTTTAAATTCTATCACTACTAATAACGCAGACTTTCCATGTCACAGAAGGCGTCGACCGGTGAAGATTCTGTATTAAACGGTGTATTGCCTAACATACAGTTAAATACGGCGCGCTGGCTCTGTTCGGTGGTATTCCAGGCGTTAATGTAAATCGGAGCCTGCGGTGCATCGTACAGATGATAAGGGTGACCAAATGAAATCATGATGGTGGGCACTTCTGTCCAGGGTCTTATCATTGCATTACCAATTCCGCCGCCAATCTTAGCCCAGTCGATAAATATTCTGCCTTTGGTTAACAGCGACTCATCGCCAAGCAAATATATCACCGCATCAAAATCGCCAGCCTGCCATTCAAGTTCAGGCGTGTATAAGGTTACATTGAAACCGGCCTCCTCCAGCCATTGGGGAATAAAAAATGTGGGTGGTTCAGCCAAAATGGGATGCCTGATTTCAGTGGTGATGACTAAGACTTTTCTGTGTTTATCGACATTGAGTGGTAAGTCGTTGCTTACGTTCTTCTCTAAGACCGGCGCTCTTGCTACGAAGCTATCCACATACTCCTGATCGGATTTGGATGCCAGGCATGGTTGGTCGATCGGTAAATCCGGGAGCGCCCAGTCTGTATTTAACAGGCCGGTTTTGGCTTTCAGCCCAAGCACACGGATTAATGCCTCATCAATACGGGTTTGTGGTAAACGGCCGCTCTCCACAGCATTCAGAATAGCATCGATATCGCGCTTAGGATGACGCGAAAACAGGATCATATCGTTACCTGCTTCTAATACCCGGATGATTACCTCAGGCTCAGGGTACCAGGAGGCAAGCCCTGCCATTTCGGTAGCATCAGAAACAATAACACCGTTAAAGCCCAATTCACCACGCAATAAATCAATATTTAGCGCCGGATTAATCGACGCGGGCAAAAAGGCATTGCGACCGCAATTAGGATCTCTAGCCTGCATGTAGGCGGGCAGTGCAATGTGCGCGCTCATTACTGACATCACCCCGTTGTCGATGGCCGATTGGTATAACTGTCCGAAAGTCGCTTTCCACTCGCCCATGGATAGTGGATTAACCGTGGTGACCAGGTGCTGATCGCGGTCATCGTAGCCTTCGCCCGGCCAATGCTTAATGGCATTAGCCACGCCCTGAGATTGCATACCGCTAATATGTGCCAGTGCGTGGGCCTGAATACGCTGCACATCTGAGCCGTAAGAACGGGAGCCTACAATTGAACTTCGAAATGCCTGATTGATATCCACCACGGGTGTGAATGACCAGGACACGCCCATTAATTTGGCTTCTCTGGCACTCAGAGCCGCTACGTCCCTTGTAAAGTTGAGATCGTTAATCGCCGACACAGCCAGTTGGCCGGGAACTTGCGTACCGAAATGCAGGCTCTGATGACTACCTTCCAAATCGGCTGAGAACAGTGGTGGGACCTTACTGTTTGCAATGATGTTATTAATCAGCTCTCGTTCGTAATGTAAATCGTCAGAGAAGAACCGGGTAATACCCCCAGGTTTATTGTCGAGCACTAACTGAATGTCGTGCTCATCATTGCCTAGTAGCAATAACGTAAATAACTGTGCAACCTTTTCTCTTGATGTCAAAGAGGCAAAGACAGTTTCTACCTGATGAAGTTGCGCATCAGATAATTCGAAAGGTTTGGCTTTTAAAATTTCAAACATATTCATTCCTGCTAAGCAATTAATGCTGCGCGACGTTCTGCGAGCTGTTGCTGATGATCGGTTTCTTGTTGAATGGAAATCGGGAAGGCCGTGAGCAATAGCATAAATACGATGTTCCCTGCGGCCGGAATGATGCCTACCATTACTGACATTGCGGTCAGAGTGCTGGTATTTTGCGTCTGATTGGCTTCAAAACCCGACATGGTCAAAATAATGCCAACGAGTGCTCCGCCAATACCCATGCCTGCTTTCATTGAGAAAGACAGTGCTGAGCTGGTCAGTGCCGCTACATGCTTTTGCTGATGCAGCTCAATGGCATCGGCAGTATCTGTCACCAGCGCCCACAACACGGGTGCACACACGCCTACTGAAAAGAGCGATAAAAAGGCCAGCACATAGAGAGTGACACCGGCGTTTTCACCACTGAAAAACAAGAGCATTGAAGCAATCGCACTGAGCATGCATGCTGTGCGGGCGATGTGTCGTTTGTTCACATGTTTCACCAAAACAAGATTTGCCAGCGAACCACTCAGCATTCCCATGGTACCGGCGGTAAAGAAAACGGGCGCCAGCGATTCATCACCGACGATGTACTTCAGATAATAAAGACCGCTGTAGTAAATAAAGATATTGAACGAGAACATGGTCAGTCCCAGAGCGAGCAAAAACCACCAGGCTGGTGTTTTTAAAACTGCCTGGAAATTCTCTTTCAGGGCGACGGGTTTCGGGTGAGCCGCCACGCGCTCCCTTACACCGCTGAAGCACAGCCAGAAGCCGGCTAAGGATATCAACGCGATCACGGCAATACCCATCGCATAGGCATTGGTATTTTGTTCAATGTTGTCGGTAAACCACTCAATCAATGGAAACAGCGACATATTGACGATGATTCCACTGATGAAAGACCCGCTCATGCGATAGGACGTTAATTCGATGCGGGTTACCGGATCACTGGACATCACCGCAGGAAGCGCGGCGTAAGGGATGTTGACGGCAGTGTAACAGGCCATCAGCAGAAAGTAGGTCAAATAAGCCCAAACCAGTTTTATGCTGCTGGTAGTATCGGGAACCAGATAAGTGAGTACAGCCACAATTGCCAGTGGTACCGGAGCAAAAAGCAGGTAGGGTCGGTATCGTCCAAACCGGGAGTGAGTGCGGTCGGCAATCACGCCCATAATGGGGTCTATCAGCGCATCCCAAAATCTGGCCAGTAACAGCAACAGGCTGGCCGACGCTGCACTTAATCCGAGTTTTTCGGTATAGAAAAACATCAGGTAAATGGTCACGGCATTAAAAATCAGACCGTTTGCAAAATCGCCGCAGCCATAGGCCAGCTTTTCTTTTACGCTGATAGTCATAGTGGTTAGCCTGCTTGTCCGGGGAGTTTTACCGGACGTTTATCAACGGCCAAACAAATAATGTCGTCAAAATCGATGAATACCTCGGAGTCGACTTGCAATGCTTCATTCTCTTTACTGGCAAACGCAGCGGCCGCCGCTTCTTCACTTTCGAAGGTGTAGACAGACAGTGCGTCATAGCCACAGTCGCCTTCCACATGCCAGATTTTCGGGCTTTGTTTACGAATGGGGTGCTGGGTATAGCTAACCAGTCCCGGTAATTTTTTGGCAATGTCGCCGTGGACATGCTCGTAGTGTTGTTGAAACGCCTCAAGGCTCATGCCTGGCGGACGTTTAAAAATATAAGCAACGGTATACATAAGAGATTCCTAAATGGGAGAAAAAACGGCCATTGTTTCCAATGGCCAAGGAGTACACACGGGTTAAAACTGTTGAGTAAAGCGCACGCCGATGGTTCGGGGTGCTGACACATTGCCGTAGGCAACGGTTTCGGTATTTGGATCCAGCGACACGAACTGGCGATCATCCTCGATGTTGCGCACATAGCCCATCACTGACCAGTCACCATCAGCCGGTTCATAGGTAACAATCACATCGGTTTTGGTGAAGCTGTCTTGCTCCGTTACTTCAAAATTGTGGTAGTCGAGGTTTTTGTCAGACTCATAGTGCGTTTGCAGACGGGCCGTCAAATAACCACTTTCAAATTCAAAGTCACGCTCAATCCCCAGGTTCAGAGTGAATTTCGGTGAACGGGCCAGTGAATTCCCTGAATAATCAACGGCATTACCAAGGCCTGAGAACTGGTCGCCTGACTCCAGATAGAAACTGGTATATTCGGCATTTAAATATCCGGCTGAAACATCAAAGCTCACCAGATCTGTCAGCATACCGCGCATTTCTGCTTCCAGTCCGTAGCTGCGTGCTTCACCCGCGTTAAGGGTTACCTGTGATAGCACACCACTGTTGGTCACATCTGCATAGGTGCTAACCTGCAGGTTTTCGTAATCGTAATAGAAGCCATCCAGATTCAGGATGATAGAGTTGTCAAAGATGCTGCTCTTAATACCAATTTCGTAAGCGGTAATATCTTCCGGATCAAAAGTATTATTCGGGCCAGTACCGTCAAAGTAACCGCCAGCTTTATAGCCAGTGCTGACATTCAGGTATGACATTACATGTTTGGCAATATCCAGCTCGGCACCCAGCTTCCAGTTCACTTTACTCCAGGTCCCTTTGGCATTGTTTTCGGTAAACTCGAGGAGAAAAGCTAAGTCGCTATCGAGCAGGTTACCCACACCTTGTCGGCTCTTTTCGTCTTTGGTGTAACGCAAGCCAGCGGTTAAGCGAAAATCGTCAGTCAGCGCATAGGTCGATTGGCCATACACGGCAGCTGAACGTGCTTTAACCGGGTTCTGGTCGAACTGATAGTACACGTCACCGGCCTGGTATTTCACATCAACAACATTGGTTTCGTCGAAATAGAACAAGCCACCGATATAGGTCAGTTTGCCTGCTTCACCGGCTAAACGAAGTTCCTGTTGGTTGGTCATGTCGTGATTGTAGCTCAACTGTTTACCGGCAAAAGGCAAGTATTCAGACTGAAACACTTGATCGACCTGGCGAATAGCACCAAGGTAAGTCAGGGTACCGATGTCGGTGTCGAGGTTCACTTCCAGTGAGTAACCACCGTAGGTCGACTCGTTGTGAGCGCCGAAGATACCTGAACTGGTTTCCAAATCGGTTGGCGCACCGAGAACCTTAGTAACTTCACCGTAGCTACTGCGCAGGCCATTATCCTTGGTATAGTCTGCACGTAACAAAATCGACAAATCTTCTGAAGGTTCCCAGGCAACTTGCAAACGGGTTGATTTAGAATCGGCTGAATCGATGTCAGGGTGAAGTTCGCTTTGACTCTCCAGATAGCCATCGTGGCTGTTGGTCTGGAAAGATGCGCGCACTGCTAAAGTATCAGACAGAGCGACATTACTGTAACCACTGGTGACCAAGGTTGCATAGTTGCCCGCTTCCACAGTTACCGCGCCAGAATTATAAAACTCAGGCTTTTTGGAGACGATATTAATACTGCCTGAGGTGGCGTTTCGTCCATAGAGGGTACCTTGTGGACCGCGTAATACTTCAACACGTGCGGCATCATAAATACCTGCACCCACTACTCCTGCAGGTCGTGCAAGATAAACGCCGTCAAGGTGAGTTGCAACAGTAGGATCTGACACTTCATTGATATTAGGCGTACCTAAACCACGCAGGTAAATCTGACCACTGCTACTGATCTGTAGGGAAGGTACCCGGGCAGCGATATCGGAAGGAGAACGAATACCTTGTTCGGCCATGTCTTTTTCAGACAGTGCAGTAATGGCTACCGGGGTTTCCTGTAGGTTTGTGGCACGACGCTGGGCCGTGACTTCAATTTGTTCGAATACGGGGGCTGTTTCAGCAGAATCACTGTTTTCTTCGCTTGATTGAGCAAATACAGACGCTGAACACAGCGAACTGATGAGTAGCGACAAAAACGTTCGCTTGATAAAAAAGTTGCTGGGCTTCATGGTTTCCTCGACACTGTTATAAAAAATAAATCGTTGTTGTTTGTTTAAAATTTATGACAGTGAGATGAGTAAAACTCAGGCTGTTGCGCCAATAATTTGTTGAAATGCGTCAGGGTAAAATTCATCAACAAATGGCTGAATAATTGCAGATAAAATAATATTAGTAGCGGGACGATACCGGCTATTTAGCTGGTGATGGCTGCAGTATTAAGCTTTTTTTACAACTTATAGTGCTTATTCAAAGGGTTGAATGAAACCTGTGCTGATCCTCAACTGGGCTAATGCTGACAGCTGATTAAAGCAATGTGACTTGGAATTGCACCAAAAGGGGGAGAGAAGCGTGAGCATTTACCCGTTATCTTGCATTAACCTGATAAAAGAGATTAACCATGACAGTAGCTTCAGCGTTTCAACAGCAAAGCATTAATGAACTGGATTCCTGGGTGTCGCAGGTACGTAGTGATTTTCTTATGGTTAATTGCAATCCGCTGCAAAAAGATTTCTCTACCGAAATGAGCCGCTTGTCCTTGGGGGATTTTTTCATTTCTACGGTGACCAGCTCGGCGATTCGTTACACGCGCGACCAGGCAAGTATCCGCCGGGATCCCAGAGAAGAAACACAGCTAACACTGTTACTTGATGGTGAGTTGCGGGTCCGTCAAAAAGATCGTCTGTCGGTATTAAGTGCTGGTGAGATGGTTCTGTATGAATCTACCGCACCGTTTGAACTGGAATGGAATAATCCGTATCGGGCGATTACGGTAAAGATTCCTACGTCGCTGCTTGCAGCCAGTGTGCCAATGGTGACGGAACTAACAGCGACTAAAATTGCTGGAAGTAACGGTCGTGGAGCTTTAATTAAGAGCATGTTAGGAACGCTAAGTTCACTGGTTGAAACAACCAGTGAGTCTGATCTTATTGGAATTGAAAGCCCGTTTTTAGATTTATTATCGGTAACTTTGAATGCCGATGTGCTGGGGCAAAGTGTCGGCGGGCAATGCAATAAAAAGCTTGTAGAGATACAAAACTGGTTATTAAAAAGGCTGGATGACTCTGATTTGGATGTGGTAACTATCGCTCAACAGAATGCGGTAAGTGTACGGACATTAAATCGATTGTTTGCCGGACAGGGAACAACCGTTAAGAAATGGTTGCTCCAAAAGAGATTGGAATACAGCTACCGGTTGCTAACTGTTGGCGGGATGCACCGAGTGACTGATGTGGCATTGAACGCTGGTTTTAAAGACTTATCTCACTTTAGCCGGGTGTTTGTTCAGGCATTTGGTTTATCGCCAAAAGCATTACTCCAACAAAAAAAGGGATGAGCTAATAACGTTCATCCCTTTCTCCGGCGAAACAGCTACTTCGTACCAATTAATGGTAGTTCCCGTAACATGTTTTGCAGTGCCAGTGCATCCCAGGGTAAATGCTCAGTGATCCCCAACCCGACCACGTCTGACACTTTGGAAACCTGCTTCAGAATTTCAATAACCTGTCTAACTGTGAGTTTGCCCTGTGCAATTCCCTCAAACTCATTTCCGGCACCTGGCTTGTTGAATAGTAGCGGCCCAAATTGATTCGGGTCTAATGCATCCAAATCAAAATGTACCGCCAGGTATTTAGCACCCGTGCCCTTAAACCATTCAACCACCTTGTCGCCACCGGACATAGCTACCTCTTCCGGTGAGACGTTATTCAAAGCGAGCGATGCCATTTTGTCTGCCTCCCACTGAGTGGGGGAGTTCACTCCCACGTAGCAGACATTCTCGGGTTTAACTGGGTTGGTAACGTATTGAGTGAATCCTTCATCCCCGTACCCCATCAAATTACCGAGTACCATTGCATGAGCATGATTAAATTGTTCTGGTGTCATGATATCGGGATGAGCATCTATCCACAGTATTGCTAGCTCATCGCCATACTTTTCATTCAGGTAGCTAAACGGAGCGAGATCGACAAGACAGTCACCTCCCAACACAACTATATGGTCGGGTTGATGTTTTTCGATTTTGCTTTTGGCTTCTTTTAATTGCTCAATTAAAGCACTACGTGCGACCAGACCATGCTCTTCAGGCAACGGTGTTTCTGTAGGAGTGGCAACGGCTACCTCTTCTACAATTCCTCTGGGATCTGGCGCCAGCCAATTCAGTAATTGCGCTCCCAAATAATATGGCGGATTGTTACCACCTTGCCATTGAGGAAAAATTAAACGAAGTCGTTTGTTACCATCTTCTTTTTGCATGGAGGCCTCAGAGAATGTTAGTTGAGTACCTGACTATATTCGCCTAAAAGGCAAACCAAACATTTGCTCAGATGGACAATTATTTGGTCAGTCGCGACAATTTGAATTGATTATTGGCGGCCTTAATACAACCTGTTTATCAATAACACCTGACTTCGGTTATACTCCCGTCTCCTTTTCATTCTTTGCAAACAGCGCAACAGTCAGGACATAGAAACATGAGTGCAGATCAGCCCAAGCGTCTCAATAAGTACATTAGCGATACAGGCTTTTGTTCGCGCAGAGAAGCAGACAAGCTGATTGAACAAAAGCGTGTCACCATTAACGACAAACAGCCTGAGCTAGGGACCAAAGTAAATCCTGGCGACAAGGTTAAAGTTGATGGGAAAGTGATTGGCGCCGTGGCAAAGGATAAGTCAGATCGGGTATATATTGTCTACAACAAGCCTATCGGTATTACCTGTACCACAGAGCGGCACGTTAAAGGGAATATCATTGATGCCATTAAACACAAAGAGCGCATCTTCCCGATTGGTCGCCTGGACAAGCCTTCTGAAGGACTCATTCTGCTGACCAGCGACGGCGATATTGTGAATAAAATTCTGCGCGCAGAGAACGCTCACGACAAAGAATATGAAGTTACCGTTAACCAGCCGGTTAGCCCGCGCTTTTTACAAAAAATGGCCAAAGGCGTACCTATTTTGGGCACGGTAACCAAGCCCTGCACACTGAAGCACAGAGGCAAGTTCAGTTTTAATATCATTCTTACCCAGGGGCTTAACCGCCAGATTCGCCGTATGTGTGAATTCCTCGGTTACGAAGTGACTAAGCTAAAGCGGACTCGCATTATGCACATCACGCTGGGTAACCTGCGCCCGGGTCAATGGCGCAACCTGACTGCACAAGAGTTGAAGCAGTTAAATGATGCGGTGAAACACTCAAGAAAGACCGCTGCTGAGTAGTACTGATTTAGGCCCCCTTACTTTAATTTTTACCCGAGACACCGATGACTGGTGAGATAGCCGCTTTAACTACTGCACTGTGCTGGGCCGTCGCTGCCCGGCTCTTCCGACTTTTGGGGCAATCATTCTCGCCCTTGGCGATGAACTTTTGGAAGGGCAGTATTTCCATTGTATTGCTGAGTTTTGCAACACAGCTTTTCTTACCCTCTGTGAGTTTGCCAACTTCTGCGTGGTGTTGGTTATTGTTAAGCGGTGCGATTGGAATTGGTTTAGGCGATACGTTTTTCTTTCAGGCGCTGAATAAAATTGGTGACGCACAAACTATGCTGGTAGCTGAAACACTGGCACCTATTTTTACTGCATTACTTGCCATGGCCTGGATTGGTGAATGGCTTAGCTGGCAACAATGGCTTGGCATCGCGGTGGTCATTTTATCGGTAGACGTGATTGTAAAATTACAAAAGCGAGCATCACTCGAATTGTTTTCTATGTCCGGGTATGTATACGCGGCGCTAGCAGCATTATGTCAGGCCGTAGGCGCGGTAATTAGCCGGGATATGCTAGTGAGTTACGAGCTTGACGCGTTTAACGCCAGCCAAATCAGGTTAATAGGTGGGCTGGTTATTATCACGTCCTTATTACTGATCATGAAACAGCGCTGGTTACCTCAAAAAAGCAACGCAGTGAGAACCTGGGGACTGTTTTTTGTCACAACCCTTATTGGCACAGTGCTGGCTATTTATCTGCAAATGGTGGCGTTTTCCGCGACGAAAGCCGCGGTAGTGCAAACTCTGTTTGCCTGCAGCGTCGTGCTATCTCTGGGTATTGCTTGGGCCTTGGGAGAGCAAGTGAATCGCGCTACGTTAATCTGGTCGCTAATTGCGCTGATTGGCGTAGCTATTTTGGTGTGGCTGGCGTAAATTCTAGGCTGGTATCTTTCACTAAGGGCTAATTCATGGACGTAACCAATCTTTGGGCTTTTGTGCTGTCCTGCCTGTTACTCAATATTCTTCCCGGGCCGGACTCTCTTTATATTATTGCGCGTGCAGCGAGTCAGGGAGCAAAAGCCGGTGTTGTGGCTACGCTGGGTATTATTAGTGGTGTGAGTGTACATATTCTTGGCGCAGCCGTTGGCCTTGGGGCGTTACTTGCTACATCGGCCTGGGCATTTACCGCGGTGAAGCTGGCGGGTTGTTTGTATTTGTTTTATCTGGGTATTAGTTTACTGATTACTAAGCGAGACAACGCAGCGGCAGAAAAGCCGCACGTGAAACCAGCGAGTTTACGCCGTATTTACTCCGGTGGTGTGCTTACTAATGTACTTAACCCCAAAGTCGCACTGTTCTTTTTAGCCTTTGTGCCGCAATTTATTCCTGTGGATGTCGTTAATAAGACGCAGGCGTTTATTACACTTGGCGGGGTATTCGTTTTCACCGGTACGTTGTGGTGTATCTTTCTGGCACTAGCTACCGCGTTTATGCGTAACAAGCTCGGTGGTGTAAAGGGGCTGGGCTTTTGGCTTAATAAAGCCGCAGGCGGATTGTTTGTGTATTTTGGCGTTAAGCTGGGACTGGCCAGTGCATAGCGCTCGTAGTCCGAGTGTTATTATTTCCTGAGTTTTTTTACCCAATCGGGCACACGTTTGTTAAATCGATTGGGGTGTTTCGGCAATGCGATGTCGGGGTTGGCTTTCTTCAGAGCGTCGTATAAAGCCGCTCTGTCCAGCCTGTGATTTATCAGCATTAACTGATGTGATTTGCCATCTTTCAGGTGCATTCTGGTGGTGTGGAAGTCCTGTTGAACGTCTGTGGTTTGGGTAATGCTCACGATCTCTTTTACCGGCACTTCAATGGTCAGGCTGGTAAAATACGGATCGTGATAAAAGAAAGTGGTCGGCGTTACTACTACCTGCACGGCTTTATTCTTTTTATACAAATAAAAAGCCCCGGCAAGTAAACAGAGTACAACGACCACAATAGCAATGTCGGCCACTGCCAATAGTTCCTGTACTGCGGTATCGCCTTCAGGCAGAAACTGGTAAGCACCTGCATACATTGCAAGCGCCACAACAATATTTAAGCACAGTATTCTTGCGGTATCGCGCTGCCGCCGTTGATATGAAAATAACACGGTTCCATTGTGTTTCATGTGATCGCATCCAAAGTTACTCAATGCTTAATGTTAGCTTATATAGCCCCGATTCTACGCTTTTATCCGTTAACACCGAATAATTCTTGTGCAGGCTGGTTTTCACCTATATAATGCGCGCCCTTACAGCCAACCAAACAAGTTCCTTGTCTCCATGCAGCTGGCTGTTCTGCCGAGACTACAACCGTAAGGAGCGTATTAATGCGTCATTACGAAATCGTATTTATGGTTCACCCTGATCAGAGTGAACAAGTACCTGGTATGATCGAGCGTTATACCACWATCCTRAAGCAAGAMGGTGGTCARATYCATCGTYTRGAAGATTGGGGCCGTCGTCAACTGGCTTACCCAATTGAAAAGCTGCACAAAGCACACTACGTGCTTATCAACGCTGAAGCAACTGCTGAAGCTGTTGCTGAGCTGGAAACTGCTTTCCGTTTCAACGACGTTATCCTGCGTAACATGGTTATGCGTACCAAAGGTGCCGTAACTGAAGCTTCTCCTATGATGAAGGAAGAGCGTCGCGAACGTCGTGAAGATTCTGCTCCTCGTGGCGAGCGTGCAGAAAAATCAGAAACCGCTGCAAGCGAAGAATAAGGAGAATTAACCATGGCTCGTTTTTTCAGACGTCGTAAATTCTGCCGTTTCTCTGCAGAAGGTGTTACTGAGATCGATTACAAAGATATCGCTACGTTGAAAAACTACATCACCGAAAGCGGTAAAATTGTACCTAGCCGTATTACCGGCACCAGCGCTAAATATCAGCGTCAACTGTCTAGTGCGATCAAGCGTGCGCGTTTCTTAGCGTTGCTTCCGTACACTGACTCTCATAAGTAATTTGGCGAAGAATAAGGGGTAGAATCGATGGATATCATCCTACTGGATAAAATCGCCAACTTGGGCGGTCTGGGTGACACTGTCACTGTTAAAGCTGGCTTTGCACGTAACTTCCTTTTCCCACAGGGTAAAGCGGTACCTGCAACTAAAGCTAACGTTGAAAAATTTGAAGCGCGTCGCGCAGAGCTGGAAGCGAAAATTGCTGAGCAATTGGCTGCTGCCGAAGCACGTGCTGCTAAAATTGCTGAGCTGGGCGAAGTAACTATTGCTGCACCAGCTGGTGAAGAAGGCAAATTGTTCGGTTCTGTTGGTACTCAGAATATCGCTGATGCGATTACTGCAGCTGGCGTAGAAGTAGCTAAAGCAGAAGTTAAACTGCCTACTGGTACTTTACGTGAAACTGGCGAGTACGACATCGACCTGCAATTGCACTCAGATGTAATGGCGACTGCTAAAGTTGTTATTATCGCTGAAGCTTAATTGCTAAACGATTCGAAAAAACCGCGCTTCGGCGCGGTTTTTTTATGCGTGATTAATTTACTTAATTTTTTATGACCTAACTTTCAAAGCCCTTAAAAGCACTTCCTGCGCAACACACCTTATTACAATTACACCGCCCGCCTTCGGTCATCGCCTGTGTTACTCTGGTCAATATATATTCGAGTGAACAATTCAGAGTACAGAACATTTAGGCTCCAATGGAAAAACAAAAAGAATCGATACTTACGTTAACCACGTTTCTGATAATGTTGGTTGCCTTTTACTTTGTTGGCTACTGGCTCATATATCGAATGGGTCAGGCGACTCCCCTCATGCTTTCTGTAGGTGCCGCTACCTTAATGACCTGCTTTTTAAGAAAGCGCCGTGTGTCGGAACTGGGGTGGCAGTGGTGTAGTTGGAATGACTTGCGAGTAAGCTACCTTCTTCCTTTTGTCATCGCGTTGGTGTCCTATCTTCTTATCTGGCTGCTGGGGTTTGGCGACTTTTATAACGATCAATTTATCGCCAGTCGCAAAGACACTTATAACCTTGCCAATTGGAATGATCTTTCGGTATTTATCTTTCATATCGGGTTGGTAGGTATTATTAGTTTCATCGTTTCTTTGCCTTCGATACTTGGGGAAGAATTAGGTTGGCGTGGCTTTCTGGTACCAGAGCTAGCCAAACTGATGTCGTTTAAAGGTGTCGCCATAACAAGCGGCTTTGTGTGGGCGTTGTTTCACTGGCCGCTGATTATATTGGGTTTATATGGGAATGACGTAACCCCGCTGCTTTACCAGCTCGGTGTGTTCTCTCTATTTATTACCGCTACGGGTGTGATTCTGGCCTATTTTCGCATGAAAACGCGAAGCGTCTGGCCGGCGGTTGTGTATCATGCCAGTTCAAATTTATTTATTCAGAAGGTGTTTACTCCGGTGACAATAGCGACGGACAATTCTGCCTGGTATATCGATGAATTTGGCGCAGTAATGGCGGTGGTGGCAAGTTGTGTTGCTGTGTACTTCCTACGAAAGGGAAGTGCAGAATTTGAGGTGTCACTGAATCAATCAGCAGAGTCGAATTATGGGAAATAGGTTTGCAACGCAATTCATAAAGTGGGTCTTATTTGCCTCGATTGCCAGTGTGCTTTATGCGTGCGGCGGTTCGTCAGGAAAACAAGTGGTTGAGGAGCCAGAGCCAAGCGGCCCGGTTACACAGCCACCATCAGGACCCTCACCACTGGATCCCAATAGCATCAGTGTATTAATGATGGGAAATAGTCATACTGCCTCGGTCAATTTGCCGGATTTGCTCGCCATGGTCTTGCAAGCACTGGAAACACAAAAGACGATAACGGTTGAACGAATTCCACAAATTGCGTTTTTGTATCAGCATGCACAATCAGACGACGTGTTAGCGGCTATCGACTCTCAAACCTGGAGCCATGTTGTGCTGCAAGCCCAGCGCGTGTCGGTGTCACATACTCAGGTGTATCCAACAAGCGGTGCAGAGTCGTTAATCGAACGGGCATACCTGAACTATGCTCAGCCTGTGCTGTTTCCCGAGTGGGGCATTCAAAGCGATCCGACTGACGGGCAGTACATACACAATATTCACAAGGGCATTGCTGAAAAAAGCGGGGCGTGCGTCGCGCCCGTGGGACTGGCCTGGGACTGGGCGATTGAGGTTGAGCCTGAGTTATCTTTGTATGCTTCAGACGGCAATCATGCCAATTTAACGGGCACTTTACTTGCTGCGTTTGTACTTGCCGAGACAATAACCGGGCAACCGGTTGATCTGCTCTCTACTTTTCATACGCTGGATGTGCCTGCTGATGTTCAGGCATTGTTAAAACAATCTGCCAGCCAGATAGTGGCGCAGCATGCCCCTTGCGATTACTGATGTGCTACATCCCCTTGGCCATAGCTAACAATCGGGGGAGTGTATAGCGTGATAAGGCTGACGTAGTGAGCGGTTTACCTTTAGCGCCACGCCGGGTGTAAGCATAAGCCGTGGTTCGGGCTGGCCCACGTTTAGCCCGAACACACTCGCGTTCATAATATGGCACGTCTTCCCAATCATCACAGGTGGCGAGTTGTGACTCAGACAACCACAGTATTTTGCCTTTTGTTGAAGCAGATGACTTTGGAGTGATAAACCAGTAGCCATCCGGGCTAATCAGGCGTTGCCAGCCATATAGCGTTGCCGGTTGAGCGTGAAGCCGTTGGCCAAATAACGTTTTCTGCAAGGCGGGTATCTGCAAGGTGCCGTAGCAGAATACGGGCACCTTGCCTGAAGGCGTTTTATTTAGCGGCTTTGGTGACTGCCTTTTCACATTTCCCCCGCCATTCATCATCCAATACCGCTATATCAATCAGTTTTGCGGCGTTGCTAAAGCACTCCGGGTTGTAAACGGTACGCATCAGTTCGCCAACGCTTACGGTTTGGTCATCTCGTTCCAGTAGCGATACCGCATCACCCACGTTAATTACGCCGGTCTGTTTTACGCGGTAGTACCAGCCGGTAATGCCCAGATTTCCTACAAACCGATCCAGATTGGGCGTTTCAAAGCGATGATTAATTTTGTTGCACGGCGCGCGGGGCGCCCCTACCTGAACAATGACATCACCAATGGCGTAGACATCACCAATAAACACATTTTCGTCAGTCATGCCGTCTATTGAGATATTTTCGCCAATACTGCCAGGCAGCAGCTTGTCGGTAAGCTCAGGATAGTGTGCTTTGATGGCGTCATAACTGGTAAGGCTAAACTGATGTAGTACCTTTTCAGGGCCACCATGTAAACGCAAATTGGCTTGTTGGTCTTCATCAGTGCGGTCAACATGCACAGTGAGTTTGTCCACCGGCTGTTTGCAAATCGCCGATAGTGCCTTTCGGGGGCCAAGTGGAGCAGGTTGCCCCGCATACAACGCAGAAACAATCACAGCAGCGTCCTTAAAGTAATGTTAAGTGTACCTAGCGACAAACAATTTAATGGTTTCGTCGACAATGTATTCACAATCCAATTCATTAAGTTCAACGATACCATATAGCAGTGGGTAAAAAATTAACGATTTGAACTGATAAACAAACTGTTTTGCCGCCAGGGGGATATCGTTAATGCGCACCACGCCCGATTCATTTGCAGCGGATAAGAAGTCATCAAAGTAGCGCATACACCCAACAGAGTGGCCGTTGAGTGACTTAGCCAGTTGAGGGTCCTGAAGCATTTGTATAAAAGCGACCCTTGCCATATCAACATAGGTCTCAGAGGTAAGCAGCTTGATTTCGTTGTTGGCAATAGCCTTTAGCTGACTCTCCAGTGGAATGCCTGGATCAAACTCGATTTTATCGCCCTGCTCAACGTTCGCAAACATAGACTCCAGCACGGCCTGAAACAACGCAGTTTTCGTTGCAAAGTGATTGTACACCGTGCGCTTTGATACCTGAGCTTCTGCCGCTACTGCATCCATACTGGTGGCTTCCAGCCCGTGGCTGGCAAACAAGCGGGTGGCAGTTTCAATTATTTGTAATCGCTTTTTTTCTGAGAGCTTCATGTTACTAAGCTTTATATTCGTACGTTACTAATCAGCAGGCATCATAGCTTACTGACATAAAAACTTACACTAATGAGTTTACTTTTTTCGAAATAAAAGTAAACTGCACAGTGTAGTTTACTGTAAGGTCAAAAATGAAATATCTAGGTATTGCCATAACTCTATTAGTGCTGACAGGAGCCGGTTTGATGATCAAAAGTTTGAATGCAGAAGTGATAACGGATCTTTCCGGGTCGTCTCATTACCACGATGGTAAGTTTGTCAATGAAGCGCCGACCTCACCGAACAGTCTGTCGAAAACCCTTAAGATCATGTGGCGCTTCATCACGGAAAAACGTGTAGATACAGAGCCGAAAGTGCCATTGCCGATGCGCAATCTGACAGCTGATACAATCGCTGCGCTGCCGGCCGAGGGGATTCACCTTGTGAAACTAGGGCATTCCTCTTTCTTAATGAAAGTGGAAGGTGAGTACTGGTTACTCGACCCGGTATTTTCAGAACGCGCCTCACCTTTTGGATTTATGGGGCCAAAGCGTTTTCAGGAAACGCCAATCAGCCTGGATAATTTACCTCATATCGATCGCGTGCTGATTTCACACAATCACTACGACCATCTCGATAAACAAACCATTACCTTGCTGAAATCAAAAGTGGCAAACTTTTATGTGCCTCTGGGTGTAGACGGCGACCTGCAACGGTTTGGCATTCAACCCGAAAGAATCCATAGCTTGGACTGGTGGCAGTCTCGTTCGTTTAACGATACGACGATTGTGTTTACACCCACCCAACACTTTTCAGGACGAGGACTTAGCGATGGGAATGCGACCTTATGGGGCTCCTGGGTCATTAAGACGCCGACACAAAGCGTGTATTTTAGCGGTGATTCTGGTTATTTTGACGGATTTAAGGCCATCGGCGAAAAGTATGGCCCGTTTGACTTAACGCTTATTGAGACCGGCGCATACGACAAGGACTGGCAGGATATCCATATGACGCCAGAGCAAAGCGTGCAGGCCCATTTGGACTTGCAGGGAAACGTAATGATGCCAATACATAACGGTACATTCGATCTCGCCTTTCACGCTTGGTACGATCCGCTCGATAGAGTGAACCAGGCTGCAGCTGAAAATGACGTATCGCTTACGACACCCATTGTGGGAGAGGTTGTGACGGTCGGCAGTCAATACCCCGAATCGCGCTGGTGGACATCGCTAAAATAAACAACACAAGGGCAGCCATTAGGTTGCCCTTTTCATATTTTTTCATAGATTTCCCGTACTCTCTTCTTAATTTCAAACTACCAGCTCTCATTACTATTTAATTCAAAGTATTACGGGTTATGATGGTTTTGTGTTTTTTTATAAATTTTTTTCATGCCTTTTAAACCTTTGCTAAAAACGTTGCGACTAATGCCCTGTAACAACAAGAAAATAACGAAAGAGAGCCCAATGACATGACAGTCGGCCAGGGAAATGTAGTGGATGCAACCGACGCATTTGCGCAACAACAATTACAGCAACACTTGCAGGCAGCCATGCAAGGCGATGTGCAGGCTTATCAGCAGCTTTATCAAAAGTATGTGGGGCAAGTGTACGCACTGAGTTTGCGATTAACCGGTGATGCTGCACTGGCTGAAGATGCTACGCAGGAAGTGTTTGTACAGGTGTGGCAGAAGCTGGGTAACTTTTCACAGAAAAGTCAGTTCTCTACCTGGCTGCACAGTGTGACGGCCAATGTCACGATATCGTATATGCGTAAACAGCGTGGCTGGTTTCAGCGTATGTTTGGCCTCGACAGTGCGAATGAGCAACAAATTACCGCGAGTGAGTCGTTAGATTTATCGCAACTCGATAAATGTATTTTGAAATTGCCCGAGCGGGCCCGGCAGGTGTTTGTGTTGCATGCCATAGAGGGATACCGACACGAGGACATTGCCGACATGCTGAATATGGCATCAGGCACCAGCAAAGCGCAATTTCATCGTGCAAGTCAGTTATTACAGGAGTGGTTAGGTGATGACGACCAATAAATCACAAGACAGCTTACAGCAGCAGCTAGCGTCGCTCCCCAAGGACGTAAAGCCAGGCCGCGATTTGTGGCAGGGCATTGAACTGGCGATTACTCAGCAACCTTCAGTTGCGGACAAGGCTAAGCCTAAATCCTGGATGTATGGCGCAGTAGCGGCAAGTATTTTAGTACCGGCTGTGGCGGTATGGCTCAGTATTTCAAGTTTATCAGGACCTGTAGAACCTGGCCTCGACAGTGCGGCGTTGATCGCGCAACTGAGTGAACAATACGAGAGCCAGAAATCGTCACTGTTGGTGACGTATCAGGATAAACCTGCATTGACGGATAACTGGCAGGCTCAGTTAACCGAGCTGGAAGACGCCGCATCGGCAATAAAGGCGGCGCTGAAGCAAGACCCAAACAACGTAGCATTGCTTCGCATGCTACAAACCGTGTATCAACAACAAATTGACCTGATTGAGCGAGTGCACGCGCCCAAATGGCAACAAATTTAAATGTGAGGATAGGATCATGAATATGACGTTTAATTCATCTTTGCTGCGCCGTATTGGTGTAGGTGCAATCGTGCTGGCGGTATCAGGAGTGGCCTGGGCACAGCAAGACATCGATCAAACGCTGGATACCAACAGCTCGCCAACAGTAGAAATGGAACATGTGTACGGTAAAGCAGAAATCAAAACCTGGGACAAAAACCAAGTTCGGGTTAGCGGTACTCTCGGTGACTTAACGGAAGAGTTTACCTTTGAAAAACATGGCAATACAGTAGTCATAGACGTAGAAGTGAAGAACAATCACTATCGTTGGGAAGACATGGACGACGCTAAAGATGACCTGGTGGTGTATGTGCCGGTGAACAGCAAAGTGTCTTATGAAACCGTAAATGCCAATGTAAAAGTGAGTGGTGTTAAAGGCGGTACATCAGTGGAAGTCGTGAACGGCGATATTTTACTGGAAAACCTGGCTCGCCGCGTGAACGTGGAATCGGTTAACGGTGATATTGAGATGGTAAACGTCTCGGGTAGCCTGGTTATTGAGTCGGTAAATGGTGACATGGAAGTGCAGCACGTCAGTGAAGACAGCTTAGAAGTGACCAGTGTAAATGGCGAAATTGATCTGCAAAGTAAAAGCAAAGAGATTTCACTGGAAACGGTCAACGGTAACTCTAAGCTGATGCTGGGTAACGTAAGTGAACTGTCGATGACGTCGGTAAATGGCAATGCGAAAGTGAACATGTCGCTTGCTAAAGGTGGCGAAGTAGAAGTGGATTCTGTGGGTGGCCGTATTGAGCTTTCTTTCCAGTCTGATGTGTCTGCGCGCTTTGAAGTAGAAGCGCATGCAGGTGGCAAGATCATTAATAACCTGAATGACACCGAAGTCAAAAAGTCAAAATATGGCCCGGGCCGTTGGATTGATTTCACCATGGGCAGCGGTGAAGGCAAAGTCAGAGTGTCTACCGTGAATGGCCGGATCACGCTGGACAAGTAATCGCGGATGATTGTTTTGAACAGGGGGAGCAGTATGCTCCCTTTTTTAATGCGTGCAGGCTAAAAAGGCGTTCTGACATTATCTGTAAAAGGCATCAGTGAGCCGGTTAGTTCTGACTGAAGATAACTTACTATATACGTTAATAGACAGGCGAGGTCGAACTTAGCAATTGGTATGTCATTAGTGGGGAGCAGTTTTAGAAGATAAGACTCCCCTCGATAGAGGGGAGTGTTAATTTGAGGCGGTTTCCCGCCTTACTTTCGTTGTTGGACGCTACTTATTCTACGCCTACCACAGCTTCAGAGGTAGAAGAGTTGTAGAGCGATGCTGCATTGTCGGTATCAAGAGAATCACCTTCAAGGTATGATTCAAAATCATCCATAAATACCTGCGTAGAACCATCGGTATCTGAGTAGATTGTGAAATTATCTACCGATACTACGCCTGTGTCTGGTCTTGTTCCACTGTTATCTCCAAAGCGAACGGCAATGTGTGTAACGCCACCTACGGAGTTATTATCTGGTGTGAATCCGTCGGTGGTCATTCTTACGCCATCAACTTCAACGGTAACCAATGGGTTCACTTCCAGATTACCTTCAGGGTATTCCCATGTCACAACCACATTCATAAACTGGTCAAGTACGACAGTAGCGGCAGACGTGTCTATATCACTTGGGCTGCGAAGGCCGAAGCTATCGTCTCTGATACGCAGGTCCAGAATAGCACCGTCGTTGTTTGTGGCTGAGTTAAACAATGTGATAAACGCATCACCGTCACCCAGGTCATCGTCAAGACGTTTAATTGCTACTTCAAATCGACCTTGTGCTAACGGGCCTTCATCACCCAGCGCATATCTTAGTTCACCCGTATCAGAAGCATCTGTATCGCGGATTTCAGCAAACTTGTTGCCCTCTGTACCCGGGCCACCAACATCACCAATGGTTTCTACCGTTGCTTCTGAGGTGCTTGAGTTGTACACAGAGGCAGGGTTGTCTGTATCCAGTGAATCGCCATTAAGATAGGATTCGAAATCATCAGAGAAGACTTCAGTCGTACCATCGGTGTCGGAGTAAATAACAAGGTCATCAATGGTAAACGTGCCAGTGTCTGCTCTTACACCACTGTTGTCACCAAATCTAAAGGCTACATGCGTAACGCCGCCCGTTGCGTTGTTATCCGGGGTGAAGCCTTCAGCAGTGAAACTAACACCATCAATTTCAACAGTAACCAGCGGGGTAGTTTCCAGATTACCTTCCGGGTATTCCCAGGTGATAACCACATCCATGAACTCACCCAAAATGACAGTTGCTGCTGAGGTATCTACATCACTTGGGCTGCGCACACCAAAGCTATCGTCTCTGATACGCAGGTCCAGAATAGCACCGTCGTTGTTTGTTGCTGAGTTAAACAGTGTGATAAAGGCATCGCCGTCACCGAAATCATCATCCAGGCGCATAACAGAAGCCGTTACTCTGCCAGCCGCAAGCGGACCATCATCGCCTAAGGCATAGCGCAATTCACCGGTGTCGCTTGCATCGGTGTCTCTAATCACCGCAACCTTATTAGCACCACCTGTGTCACCACCCACACCCGATATGGTAATTTCAACCTCAGCAGTGGTGCCATCAACAGAAGATATTGTGATGGTATCTGTTACGCGTTCACCACTAACCAGTGCTGCGATGGTGGGGTTGGCTGTATCTAAAGTATATGTCCAAGAGCCGTCTTCCATGATGGTAAACATACCGTAAGTACTCACGGTGGAAGCCGGTACAATGAATGCTTCGCCAGCATCTGGGTCGAGCACACTGACCATGCCCGTGGCCGGGTCAACCGCATCGCTTGTTGTGGCGCCTTTTAAGTCAAAGAATACCGCTGGCGTTGGCTCTGCTTCGCCATCACCTACGTCGAATACCACAACTTCAGAGTAGATTGCCAGACTGTATTGACTGGTATCGCCGTCCAGGGTTTCACCGACCGCGTAATTTTCAAAGTTGTCTTCAAATACCGCAGTAGTACCGTCTGTATCTGAATATACCGCAATGTTGTCAACATAGAACGAGCCAAAAGGAATGGTTCTGTCGTTATCTCCAAATCTGAACTGAACGGTTTTTACGCCATCGGCGAACCATTGATCTAAATCTGTAAAGTCAGAATCAACAACGGCTGCTGTCGAGAACGAGCCGCCACCGATGACTTCACCGTTAATGCTCACGGTCAGCTGTTCGGCATTGTCCATGTTCCAGGTAATTTCTACGTCGTAGAACTGCTCTTCAACAAAGGGGGCGGTAACGATTGAACCCGGGTAGGCATCGCTATCCGTATTTCGTACTAAGAAACGAGGCTCAATAGCTAAGCCTGAGCTATCGGTTTGATTGCCCTGAATGCGCAAGTCGATAAGAGACTCACTTGAACTGCCTGAGCTACCGTAGAGGGTAATATAAGCATCTTTAATGTTACCATCGCTGCCAAGGGCTTCTTCTTTTGAGAAAGAGGCCATTAACTTGCCTTGACGCAGGTTGTCTACGCTAAATCTGATTTCACCAGTGTCGCTACCTGTGTCTGAAAGTTTAACCACTTGGGTTAATGCTGCCACGCGAATGGAAATCTCGGCCGTGGTGCCATCAACAGATTCAATAGTAATGTAATCACGCACTGAGTTGCCCACTTCCAGGTTGGCCACGGTTTCATTCGCAAGGTCAACGGTGTACGACCATTCCCCATTTTCAGCGATGCTGAATGAGCCATAATCAAGCGCTACATCAGTTTGA
Source organism: Aestuariibacter sp. (assembly GCA_017794925.1). Taxonomy (GTDB): domain Bacteria; phylum Pseudomonadota; class Gammaproteobacteria; order Enterobacterales; family Alteromonadaceae; genus Alteromonas. The sequence goes on from CP051238.1 coordinate 1,526,793, forward strand.
GCGACGATGGCATCTTCTAAGAAGTTAGGATCATCTACCGTCACAAAGCCAATGAGAGGAGCTGTTGCTGTATTTTCAACCGTACCTGCTAACGTTCCACCGATGATGGCGGCTACCGGCGTGTTGTTGTAACCAATGGCAGCGCCAACAAGGTCGAGAACTGATGAATCTACATCACCTGCTATAGCCGATGTCGTTTGTAGGCTGATTTGTGCCATTTCGAGTGCATCAAGATTGTCTTGAGAGAATGCCCCATCCGCTAAATCGGTGGCGAGTTCAGCCAGTAATGCAGCCATGTCGTTGTCTGCATCGTTGGCATCAAGAGCCGATAAGAGTGCAAGCACGGAACCGTATCTGTCAGCATTTTCAGCGCCTTCAGCCCCCAATGGTGTTACACCGATAGCGGTGGGTGTTACCTCGGAAGCGTCAAAACGAATACCGAAACGCAGGTGATAAGCCGCCGCTACATCAGCATACGTGTTTAAATCTGACGCTGCGCCTTGCACAGCTATTTCAGTTAACGGTGATACCACATAGGTAGGCGCTGGCGTGTCTGCATCGCCTTCTACAACGTTCAGTACTGAACGCATTGCTGGAGCGTCTAGCGTGTTGCCCGTGGCTTCATCAAGGTAGGTTCCACCTGTACAAGATACCAGGCCAGTTCCTTCAAAATGCACGTCTGTGAATGTCACACTTCCGGTTTCGTCGGACGTTGCTGATGCCTGAGCTGGCGTTATTGCTACGCCAGTGTCGTCAACGGCAAAAATGTCACAACTAGCACCACTAACCGGACCTTTAACCACATTAGCTGTGACATTCAGCGTAGGATTAACCGTTGAAGTTGATGCGCCAACCCCTTCGGTGAAACCTGCTTCATCTGTATAGTTGGCAGAGACAGAAATTACCGTACCTTCGTCAGCCTCGGTAATGGTGTAAGTTGGGCCGGTAGCGCCAGTAGACCAGGCGTATTTCAGTGTATCTTCGATAATGCCATCGGGATCGCTTGCCGTTGCAGTAAGCGTAACGCCAGCAATAAATTCGTCTCCCGATAGGGTAATACTTCCTCGGCTATTTTTGTCTAATTCTGCATCATCACTGCCTGAACAGCCCGCTAAGGCAGTTGCGGCTATGACGGGTACAAATAACTTTCTAACCATGCTTTCTACTCCTGAAAGTTCCATTCCCAAGTGTTGTGCTACTTTTTTTGAGAGGGCAAATACGTACACCTGGCAAACTTGAGAGGACATGCCAAACGCGTTGTTGTGGCGTTGACATGTCCCTGATGTTTAAATTGTTTGTTTTAAATCTTGTCGAATTGTAAGAATCCGCTGCTACACATCATTAATATTTGAAGCTAATACCGGCGAACAATCGCGGGCCGTAATCGCTAACCTGACCCGTGTTGCCAAGTACATAGAAGTCATCTGAGCGAGGTTCGCTAAACAAGTTGATGGCTTCTACTTTCACGCGCAGGTTTTTGTTGATTTTGTAAGATGCGCGGGCTTCCCACACACCTACGTCGTTAACAAAACGAAGTCGTGTGCCATTGCTTGTATAAGGCTGGAAGTATTCGCTACGGTATTTGTAGATAAGTGCGGTGTCGAAATCACCAATCTGGTAGTAAACCTGACCGCTAAATACGTGCTCAGAAAACCCAGGAACAGATCCAGGAGGAACAATGCCTTCTGTAAGTTGTGTGGTAACGCCGTCTAAGTCGGTCTCAAACGTACTACCGTAATTACTGTCTTCAAACTCGAAGTCAGTGTCTGCATAGTTATAGCCAAGTTTAACGCCTATACCACTATCCCAACGGTAGGCAACAGAGATTTCAATACCTGTCAGACTGCTTGATTCGTCAGTGGTAACCGAGTTGGTGATGGGGAGTGCGATTGCTTCACCATTAACAATGAAATTTTCCAATTGTGTTTGCTGTTGGAAGCCACCGTTAAACTGCTTGTGATACAAACCGAAAGCAAAGATCGAATCTTCATTTGGATACCATTCAATAGCTAAATCATAGTTCCACGACATAAGCGGCTGAAGGTCTGGGTTGCCTGAGCCATTAACGCCTACCAGCAAGTCGCTGATAGTGGTTGGGTCGGCGCCCAGGTCCTCAATAAAGTCTCGGCTATAACCCATATCTGAGGGGTTAGCACGCGACATACCGCGATAAATGCCGGCTCTTAACAAAATATCATCGGTGTAGTCTACAACCAGATTGAAACTGGGTAAGACTTTGGTGTAATCACCGCCGCCTACAACGCGTTCAATGTTGTCCGGGCTTCTGGTGAGCTGGAATATGCCGTTTTCATCAGCCGTAATTTCGACAGCTTGTCTAAAGCCGATAGACGTTACCTCTGTGTCTACTACGCGAACGCCGAAATTACCACGAATGAATTTACCGAACATTTCGGTGTCATAGCTTGCCATTAGGTAAGCTGCGGTGGTTTTTTCCGTTACGTCTATTGTGCCGGAATTTTCGTACACCACCTCTGGATAACCAAACTCGGCACCCTCAGATAACGCCACGGCCTCAGAGAAGCATACATTGTCATAGGTTGCCCACGAGGACCCTGTACCACTGCTAACAACGTTGCCTGAACTGTCCAAATGCGTAATGAGATCACCGTCAGAGACGTTTGATAAGAAGCCGGTTTCAGGGAAGTCTATTTGACAACTTTCAAGCACATCAATGGCAGAGGTAACACTTTCATCTAAATTGTACTCGTTTCTTGAACCGTTACCGTTACTTCCGCCAAATTGTATAAAGGAGAGTTCTGACCGTCTGAGGCCACCCTGAATACTACTAAAGGTGTCTCCACCTAATATGTATTCAAAGTCCAGTCTTGCGCCCATGATTTCGTTATCTCGCACATTTTCGCGATCTAATCGAGTACGCAAGCTATCAGTAAAGTTAGAAATGTCCGTTACATCGAAATCAGTCACCGTCAGGTTAGGGATATATTCGCCCATATCCCAGGTGAAAAACGGGCGGCCACTGGTGCGACCCCGGTTAGAGATTTGTAACTCTTCTCTTTTGGTTTGTGAGTAGCTGAAATCGGCACTGACTGAGAGCACATCGGAGACAAAGTGCTCTATATTCAAGCCATAGCCGCGATAATTCTCTTCACGGGAGAATTGCTCTCCGGCTGACTCGAAGCGCTCTTCACCTTCCCAATGAAGAATCCCGCCCACAGAGTTGGTAATCAGGTTTTCACCGGTTACACCAGGGGTAACACGTTTTTGCAAAAAGAGTAAATCGTGACGGGCTTCTGACTGGACGCGATCAGAAATTTGAGCGTCGAAGTTGATATCCCAGCTATCTGAAGGTCTGAATTGCAAGCCGATGAATAGTGCATCACGTTCGTCTGATGTTTCATTCTGACGGAAACTTCGGCTAGAGCCTGTCCACGCGTAAGGTGTGCCAGCGTCCTGGGCACGTCCGGTGTTTGGATTTATGCTATTTTGATAGCCCTGATTGTTGCTGCCGGCGACCTGATCTTCACAATCTCCAGCTGAGCTACGGAAGAAACCTTCATTGCTATTGGTTGGGTCATTCAAACAGGCCCACAAAGAAGAGCCCGTTGGGCTGGAGCTGCGGTATTCAGCTTCCGGTTGACTAATATCCTGCCTTTGAATACCGATTGATAAACCAAGCTCCTGACCACTACTAAATTCGAATTGGTCAACGTAGCTTACGGTACCCCGATAACCTACTTTACTATGTAGTGAGTTATCGACATTAAACTCGTCCGGGTTGGCATTTAGCTTAAATTCAGTCTGAAAACGCTGCTTACCAAAATCCAGTGGCTTTAACGTTTCTAAGGTGATGACACCTGCCACACCACCTTCGATCATTGATGCATCTTGCGTTTTATAGATGCCGACCTTTTTCATTAACTCGGAAGGGAATTGAGAGAAGTTAACAGAGCGGTCACCACTGCCGTTCGTTGCTTCCCGGCCATTGATATGCGTTGCGCTAAGAAACGGGCCTAAACCTCGAATTGTGATTTCAGTCGCACCGCCGTTTTCACGGTGAGAAGAAGCACCGGTGATAGATTCCAATGCTTCACCAATTGACAGCGCTGGAAGGTCGCCGATATCTTCGGCAGATAATCCATCAAGTACCGTTGTAGACTCACGCTTAATGGCAATTTGATCCTGAATCGTTTTTCGTGAGCCTACAACGTCAATAACCTCTACATTGTCTTCAGCATTGGTTTCCGTTTCAGCTTCTTGCGCCGTTGCTGTTAACGCGACTGAACTGGCTACCGAGGCGATAACCGCAGCTTTTACCAACTTGGTAACTGGTGAAAGCCTGAAGGTTTTTTCCTGATGGTTATCGTCCTTGTGTTTCCCTGATTTCACCGACATATGGAGTTCTCCGATGTTAATGTTTCGAGCAACTAAGAACTGTTGCTGTTATTTAATTGTTATTTAATTGTGTCACAATATATTTGATTGTTACCAAATTGGCAACCAATTGTGCGTATTTTATTACCAGATTATTTTACCAATGGTGTTTTTGGGAAGGGAGATTGGGTGGTTAGTGCTTGAAACATTGCATTGAACGGGGGGCATTAAGTGCACAGGACGTCGTCCATAGAAGCTGGAAATCATCTATCTTATTAAAATTTATAAAAATTTTTGAAGGCGGGAAGATCGGTGCGGAAGGGGGAGAATCGCTTAAATCTCTTATAGTGAGTGCAAAACTGACGTTCCATATTGGCTTACAAAGAAGCATCCTAGCACTTTCATCACATACCCATCCTCGCCGCAGTATATGCATAAATTGGTATAGTTTCAGAATCTAAACCCTGGTTATTCCGTCACGTTGTGTGCTTTCAAAAATTGCAGAGTATGAAAAAAGACTGCCTTGTTCTCAATAAAGCTAAATTGGTTAACCAATTTGGGCTTTCATGAGTTGATGTACAGTAGCTTTGAATTACAGCGTAATGTTTAAAGTACACACGAATAGGGTCCATATTGAGCCTTCCTTTCAGTCTGACGTGTCTACCGTGAATGGCTTGCTCACGTTGAATAAGTAAACTTAGATAAGCGTTTTGAAAAGGGGGAGCAGTTTGCTCCCTTTCTTAGCTTGTCGTCCCAAAATCGCGCAGCGATATCTGGGATCTACCTGAAAAGGCTGACTTACCGTAATCAAACGCCATTGACGTAACACGAAGAAATCGATAAAACTTGTAGGCTAGGTGTTTTGTTAAAAAAGGAATTTTTTCATGTTTTATTTAGAACTTATCAGCCTGCTTCTCTTCGTCGTGTTGATCACAATCGGATACAGAAAGAATAGCCGTAATGTAATGCTAGCTGCGTCTTTGTGCTTGCTGTTGGGGTTAGCTGGCCCCGGATTTATAGAAGGATTTAAAGAAGGGTATAGCGCAACTACAACATCTTCCTAACGAACACAGCCCCCTGACCCGGGGGCAATATTTCACTACCGCTATTACTTATTTCTCCAAAACAAACTTCTGTACCCGTCGTCCGGTAGAAACTTCTGACGTGTACAGATTCCCTTTGCTGTCAGCCACTACACTATGCAACCAGGTAAACTGGCCGGCGTAACGACCGTTACGACCAAAGCTACCAAGTACTTCGTATGTGTCGTGCCAGAGTACCCAAATACGGCCATTCATCATGTCGGCAACATACAGGTATTTGTTGTCTGGCGAAAAGGCGACATCAGTGGCGGTGCCCAGGCCCATGGTTTCACCTGATATAACCAGGTCTCGAACGAAGGTCATGTTGCCATCACTGTCGTCCTTGAAGATTTGCAGTCGGTTATTACGGCGGTCGCACACGTAAATACGCCCATCGGGTGACTTAGTCACGCAGTGCACAATGTCGCCAAAGTTGCGGGCTTTTAAATTAATGCCATCAGCGCCGGCTGTGGCTTGTGATACGTCAAAGTCGCCATCACGAGTACCTCCGCCTGGCGCAGTGGCGTATGCGCCCCATAGTCTTGAGAATTCATTGTTGTTGGTATCGAAGCCAATGATACGTTTGTTGATGTAGCCATCGGCGATGATGACATCGCCGGTATGCGTGTCGTGATGAATGTCTGCCGGGTTGCCCAGAGCCGATTCACTCATGTTGCCATCAGTGTTGTTGCGTTCACCAAACTGACGAATAAATTTACCGTCGGCGGTAAAGTTCAGTACCACGTGATCACCTTTACCGTTGCCGCCCACCCATACCGTGTTCTTGTCATCCACGTACAAGCCATGCACGGTTTGTGGCCACTGATTGACCCCGTTTAACGAAGGCGATATTGATTCACCGCCCCAGCTGTTGAGCACTTTACCTTTGGGGGAGAGTTGCAACACATGGGGGGCAGCCTCACAGCACAGGCCGGTTTTGGGGGACTGTTCCAAAGCCAGATCCAGGCCGCTCAATGAGTTTGGACGATGCAACAGCCATACATTGTCTTGTTTATCAACCGCTAACCCCGGCACCTGTCCAATCAACCAGGTGTCAGGTAACGTCGGCCAGGCCGCATCCACTTTGAACGTCGGCATAGGGTGCGATGCGCTCGGTTCAGGGTAGCTCTCGATGTCTACGAGGGATTCAGCAACGGCGCTTGCTGCTGTGCCACTGGCAAAAACACCGAAAACGAATTGTTTGAATGTGCGTTTTACTGATGTACTAAAAGCGTTGGATGTCGCTGGCATAGGGGCTCCGATAGGTGGTTAACTGTTATCGTGGCTTTTTTTCAAATTATCATGCTGGCAGTATTCTCGATATGTTCAAGCCTATTAGAGACGGGTAACGTAAAGATACGGTCAACGGTTTGTTCGCCATGTCGTGCGCCATTGTGGTTTCTTCGCGGCATGAAATATCGCATAATACCGGTTTGGTTAATTACGCAGGTAGTCAGGTTACGTGAAAGCCGTTTCTTCCAGTTCCGACAAAAGTGTTGAGAAGCTCAAAATACCGCCGCACAGCATAGAGGCTGAACAAGCGGTACTGGGGAGCATGCTCATCGACCCGGAAACCTGGGATAAAGTGACTGAGCTGGTTACCGACACCGAATTCTATAACCGTTCTCACCAGATCATTTTCAAAGCCATTCTGGATTTGCTGGCCAACAGTAATCCGGTGGATTTGATTACCGTATCCGAATTGCTGGAAAACAATGATCAGCTAGAGGATGCTGGTGGCTTTGCCTATTTGGGAGAGCTTGCACGCAATACCCCCAGTTCAGCCAACGTTACTGCCTACGCTAAAATCATTCGCGAGCGCGCTATAACCCGTGAGTTAATCGGGGTGGCCAATGAGATCGCTGAAGTGGGCTATAACCCGGAAGGTCGTGACAGTGCTGACATTCTGGATATGGCCGAAAGCAAGGTATTTGAAATTGCTGAGCGCCGGACCGGTGAGTCAGAAGGGCCGCAGAGCATTGAGTCGGTTTTGGGAAAAACCATCGACCGATTGGAAACCCTGATCAAAACCGACAAAGAAGTGACCGGTGTTACGACGGGATTTCAGGATCTGGATAAAAAAACCAGTGGTCTGCAAGGGTCTGATCTCATTATCGTCGCGGCGCGTCCATCCATGGGTAAAACCACCTTTGCGATGAACCTGTGTGAAAATGCCATGCTGGCTGAAGACAAACCCGTGTTGGTATTCAGTTTGGAGATGCCCTCTGAACAGATCATGATGCGTATGCTGGCGTCGTTGAGCCGGGTTGACCAAACCAAAATCCGTACCGCGCAGTTAGACGATGAAGACTGGGCGCGTATCTCAAACACTATGGCGATGCTGAAAGAGAAAGACAATCTGTACGTGGATGACTCTTCCGGTCTGACGCCAATGGATGTGCGAAGCCGGGCGCGTAAACTGGCCCGTGAGCGCGGTGGCTTAAGCATGATCATGGTGGATTACCTTCAGCTAATGCGCGTACCGTCGCTGGCTGACAACCGGACATTGGAAATCGCCGAGATTTCGCGCTCATTGAAAGCGCTGGCGAAAGAACTCAATATTCCGGTAGTAGCCCTGTCACAGCTAAACCGGAGTCTGGAACAACGTGCCGATAAACGCCCGGTTAACTCAGACTTGCGTGAATCCGGCTCTATCGAGCAGGATGCCGACTTGATCATGTTTATTTACCGTGATGAGGTATATCACGAAAACAGTGAATACAAGGGCATCGCAGAAATCATTATCGGTAAACAGCGTAACGGCCCCATCGGTACTTGCCGTCTTACCTTCCAGGGCCAGTTTTCACGGTTTGATAACTACGCCGGCCCAGCGTTTGATGACGAGTATTAAGTCACCTCAACGGCCAGTTCGTAATTAAACTCTAAACTGAGCAAGTTCAGAGTCCAGCTCATCACTACTGCTGTTGAGCTTTTGGACGTGGTTCTGGGTTCGCTGGGCGTCAGTGTTGGATTGTTGAGCCAGATCCGCAATAGACTGTACCTTCGATGATACATCCGATATCGTAATGGTTTGTTGCTCCGTAGCGGCGGATATTTGATTGATCATCATGGTAAGGTCGTCCATCTGCGCGCGGATCTCGGTTAGCGATTCGCCAGCCTCTCCTGAACGTATCTTGCCTTTACTCACTTCGTCTACACAACTTTCCATAAGCTCGAAGCAACGGTTGGTCTGATCCTGTATGGCCTTAATCACTTCGCCAATTTCGCTGGTGGAGGCATCGGTCTTCTGTGCCAATGTGCGCACCTCATCGGCAACCACGGCGAACCCTCGTCCTTGTTCTCCGGCCCGGGCTGCTTCAATAGCAGCATTGAGGGCTAGCAAATTGGTTTGCGCTGAAATGGCCGTGATCACAGATACAATTTCACCAATCTTTTCAGCTTGGTCTTTCAGTGATGCGATAGATTGTGAGCTGGCGCTTACCCTGTCTGTAATGGCCTGCATACTGGATATGGTATCCTGTACCCTGCGTTGTCCACTCTGTGCCAGGGAACTTGCTTTCTCGGCACTTTGCGCGGCGTTCACGCAGCTACTGGCAATTTCCGCCGACACCTGAGACATCTGTTCACTGGCGACGGCTACTTCATCAGCCTGTGAAGCCGTTTTTTGTGCACTGGTGGTAATAGTGATTGCACTTTTACCGGTATCGGTAACCAATACCCGAATAGCGCCGCCACTGTGTTTGATTCGTTTTATCATTACCTGTAAACGCTCAATAAACTCATCTACATAACTTGATAAATCACCGATTTCATCATTTCGATGTAGCGCAGTTCGCTTGGTAAGATCGCCGTCGCCGGTGGCTATGTTATGAATACGGTAGGCAATCGAGCGAATCGGTCTTACAACGGCTTTTCGGGTTAGAATAGTCAGAACCCCGGCCATAAGCAGCCCGGCAACGAATGCAACACTCATCAGTGAAAATACAAAGGACACTGTACCAGCACTCGCTTCAACCTGGTTTTCAACCATGCTGTCTCCGGCTTCCTCAACCTCTTCGAGCATTTCAAGCAGAGCATTGGTCGTTAATTGATAGCCTTCGTTCGTGGTTGTGTATGTTATGTATTGGGAGATTAAACGCTCTCGCTGTTCATCAAAATCTGTCATTAGTGACTGTAAAGCCTGTGCCTGACTCATTCCCGTCATGATGGTTGAGCGGCCGTTAAAACTGTTTGTGCCAAGCATGCTGCCCATCGCTTCATGAGTGAAGTCTGCAGCTTCGGCAATCTCAGAGAGAATACTTGGCGCAGATTCTCCGCGCAGGAGTCTTTCCAAAAAATACAGTTGCTGAAGTAACCCGATGGTGGTTTCCATGCCGCCATCTGCGGCTTCCCACTTCTCGCGAAGCCCGGAGTTCCAACTGATACGGGTATTGGGGTTGTTTTCCAGTTCTTCTACTGCGGAATCGCCTTTTTCTTCCAACTCTTCCAGCAGTGCTACCAATTCAGAGGTAGTCGCCCGAAATGCGGTTAGCAATTGTGAAAACTCGGCATATTGGCTTTTTAGCGCACTACCTTGTTGTTCCCATTCTTTGCGTTGTACTCGCAGTGCTTCTAGTTTGAGTGAATTCACAATACCTGCACTTTCCAAGCGTTGATGTGCTTCGGATGCTGCTTCTCTGGATGCATTCAATTCGTTGTCGTCAACCGGTTTTCCTGCCAGCATACGCTCAATAATACGGATCTGGTGCTGTAGTTCTATGGTCGTTTCCATAGCGCCATCAGCGGAGTCCCAGGCCGGCCCTACCAGATACTCCAGTGTATTACTGAGACGGTTAATGCCATAAAAGGCGGTTGTAGCAATAAGCAGAACGGTTAGCACCATCATGCTTAAACCCAATGTTGCTTTTTTAGACAGGGTCATGATATTGCTCCTTAGAATACCGATGCATCAACGCGAAAGGTAAAAACCCAGGCATTGTTAATTGATTTGTCCCCTGATGGGTGCTCAATAATCTGTAGGTCGGGTTGCAGGGTGAAATGCTCGTTGAGGGGGATTTGCCAGTATATTTCCAGCGCGGTTTCCCATCCTGTACCTGGTAACAATTGTTCACTGAATCGAACTGCGGTAATGCCGACCCCAGCCTGATGACCACTGCTTGTAAAAACGTCTTCAAATGCCAGTCCGGTTCCAAGGTGAAGGTCAATCTCACTGAAGTCGCCATTAGTGTAACCTGCTTGTATAAAGTGGCTTACCTTAGAACTATTTAGCCACCTCAGTGTAGGCATCGCATTGTCAAAGGTGGCATAAAGGCCATCACTATGTTTAGCCAGAAGGCTATCTTGTTCAGAAATGACCGGATTGGAATCCCTCCAATAGCCGGCTTTAACGAGCATATCAGAGGTCACCTGAAACCGAAGTTCGGTAATGAAAAACTGTTCAGTGAAGTCAGTTGTAGATGCGGCAGCATACACACCACCCAACCAGGTAACAGAATCTGAAATCACTACGCCGCCATTTAGGCTTAGTGCCGGAGTGGGGTAGGTGGGAAGCATGAAAATGGTGGGGCTAAATCCCATTGATGAGTTAATAAAGCCACCACCCGATTCTGTAAAGGCAAACTCGCCATTTGCATCGTGTTTACCAAACCGGATGAATCCTGATTCGGTATTATAGGTATAGTAGAGCTCGTAGAGCCTGGCGAAATCCGCTTCGTCTATGTTCGAATAAGCTTGTGCATCACCGGTGTCAGCGGAGCCATCTTTGCCTCGTTGAATCTGAATACCTGCAAACACCGAATGGTTATTCCACGTAGCTTCAATGCCAGTATCAATGAGAATTCTGCTGGTGAATCCTTCATCCAGGCCTCCGCTGAAAACGTGTGAGTTGTCATTGGTAAAGCCACCGTAGGCGTTCCATTGAATGGATTCTTCACCCATTACAAATGAACAGGGGCTTACTAAGCATAGAAATGCTATTGCATTAGGTCTGCTACCGAAAAGCATAGGCTGTGCCCGGCATGTTTAAGACATCATTGAATGTAGTCAACAGACGGCATATCCGCAAATAAACAGGCTACACACTTTGCGGTAATTGAGGGCAGATAAAGGAATTTTCAGTGGCGGCAAAATCAAACGCCCGCTAAATGCGGGCGTTTATCGGTATAGCTAGTTAGTCAGTAATTATTTCTTAGGTACAGAAATGGTTTCACTGATTTTCACTTCGATACGACGGTTAATGTGATGCGCTTCTTTCGTGTTAGACGTATCTAACAGGCGCTCTTCACCGTAACCTACTGAGCTTAAACGTGACATATCAATGCCGTACTCTTTAACCAGCACTGCTTTAAGTGCGTTAGCACGACGCAGGGACAGGTCTTTGTTGTACGCAGCAGCACCAGGCGCAGAAGAGTGACCTTCGATTACCGCTTTGGTTTTACCATAACGTTTCAGGAACTCGGCCAGATCAACGATTTGTGGATCGCTGGTATCTTCAATAACAGCGCTGTTGTTAGCGAACAGAATTCGCACTTCAATCGAAACGTTCTCATCAGTGAAGATTGTACAGCCGTTAGGGTGTACTTCATCACCCGCTGGTGTGTCAGGACACATGTCTTTGCTGTCCAGTACGCCATCGGCGTCTGTATCCGGCTCAATAGCACAGCCCATACCGTCTACCGCAGTACCTGCTGGCGTGTTCGGGCACTGGTCTTTGCTGTTGATCACGCCGTCGCCGTCTTTGTCTGCATCACAGCCCATTTCGTCTACCGGTGCACCCATTGGCGTACCAGGACAGCGGTCCAGGCGATCGATAACGCCATCTTTGTCGGCGTCAGCCGGGGCTGCCATTGCCGGCGCCGGCGCAGTATACGTTGACTGAGTGGACTCACCAAAGGTGTAAGACACACCCAGTTTAGCGCTAACGTCATACAGGCTGTCACTCAGGTCGCGGTAAGCAGCCATTTCTGTGATGATGCTCCACTTATCTGATACGGCCCATTGTTTACCCAAACCGTAGCCCAGCATTTGGTAGCTATCGTCCAGTTCCTGGTGGTACAGACCACCAAAGACGTAAAACAGGTCATCATTAAAGAAGTACATGGCATCAACACCTAACAATGGACCGCTTTCGCCGTTACCACCGTTTGTACCGTCTAAATCAAGGTATGAGGCAGAGATACGAGCTGCCCAGTTTTCGTCAAAGCGAAAACCTGCTTCGGCACCAATGCCAAAGCCGTCGTCAATTTGTGCAGCAGGCTGAGGCTTTCCGGCGTCAGTGCTGTAAAACATTCCGTAACCACCAACCCAGTTCTTAGGCTTAGATTCCTGAGCCATTGCAGGTGAAGCAACTAAGCCAGCGGCGATTAGTGCTAAAGTGATTGAAGTTTTTTTCATTCTAGACTTCCTGTATTGCAATAAAGTGTGTCCTAAACACTATGCGAAACTTGTGCCAGCATAGTAACTTGTTTTTTCTTAAGTGAAATTTATTGGCCTTGTAAGGTCGCAATAATAGAGCGTGGGCCCGCGTGGTCGCGGTGTTCTCCGAGTGTAATACCTTGCCAGGTACCCAACGCCAGCTTACCACGTTGTACAGGGATGGTTAACTGGCAGCCTAACAGGCTGCTTTTGATGTGCGCCGGCATATCATCTGGTCCTTCATAAGTATGCGTAAAATAAGAAGAGTTTTCTTTAACTGCATGATTAAAAAAGGATTCCAGGTCCTTTCTTACCGATGGGTCTGCATTTTCATTGATAGTAAGACTGGCGCTGGTGTGTTGTAACATCAGATGCAGCAATCCTACTTCGACATGTTTTATTTGGGGTAGGGCAGAGGTTATTTCGTCTGTTATTAAATGAAAGCCCCTTGGATAGGGGCGAAGAGTAATTTTTTCACAGTACCAGGAATTATTTATCAAAGCAGATTTCCAGGTAGGCTTTTCCAAGTTCGTGATTAAATGGCAGGATTATCTTCGGACCATCTACCTGATGACTGATAGAGTGTTGCTTTCCGGATACAACAACGGGCGTTGCCATGCCAAACTCATAACCTTTCTCAGCTAAATCCCGTTTTGCGTTGCCACAAATCATATTAGTGACTTCGCCGACAAGGTCTGCAACTTCCGCATCAATGGCTTCCGGTGCTTCGCCAACCATCTTCAGCATAATGTCGAGAATGAGCTTTTCTTCAAACGTAATCGACATGGATCCTTTAATATTGGGGCCTACCATACCAATTAAACCGGATACGTCGCCCGACGCGACATCGGAATTCTTGCGTTTGGGTTTGCCTGGAGACAGCGTGGTCTGTGCCATTGTCTCAAGAACATTGAGTAATCCCGCAATAAACGGATTGACGAACTCAGCATTCATGGTGTTCTTCTCCCAGCGCTAACGACTCGCTTTCCTGGCAGTCGGCGCATAGTCCGTGAGCTTCAATAGTTTGCTTGGAAATCTTAAAACCGTGTTGCTTTGCCTGATTGTCCAGGGTCTCTTTTAATCCTTCAGACTGTATCTCTGAGACGTCACCACAACTGTCGCAAATAAGAAACTGTACCGGGTGGTGACAACCAAAATGATAGCAGGCAACAAATGCGTTGGTTGACTCAAGTCGGTGAATAAAACCAAAATCAAGTAAAAAGTCCAATGCGCGATATACCGTTGCTGGTTTTGCGCTGGACTCCGTTTCTTTGAGCCCATCTAATAATTCATAAGCTCCCATTGGCCCATGTTTATCCAGCATGAGTTCATAGACTTTTTCACGTAGTGGCGTAAATCTGGCGCCACGTTGTTCACAATAGGCTCTGGCTTTATTAATAATTGTTGCGTTCTTCATGCTTTATTATGTTCTTACGTCAGTCTGTACCCGTTGTACTTTACAGAGAATAAACGATTGATTCTACGTTATTACTCAGTTACCGGTTGTTGAACCAGCCCATGCATATGCTGAATCAGCTCATCTTCTAATTCAAAACGCTCTACGAGCGCTTCACCGAGCGTTGCTATCGATTTTTCGAATTCCAATGCATGGTCGGGATGAAAATTGTCGGCGTAGCTATCGTTAAAATCCAACGCTTGGTCGGTTGTGGCGGCAATCAGTGGATAAATGCGCTGTTTGAGGTGCTGACCTGTTGCATCGTCACCCACTAACATTTCGTAGACTTCAAAGTGCCCGGCGGACAAGTAATCCATTAATAACGTGCAAAATTCGCTGATTTCATTGGCATCAGGTAAAGATTCCCGGCGTTGATAGTTCACGCCAGCCAATTCGCAATACTGAATGAGAAGTTGCTTACGGCCAAGCAGCCATCCGTCAATGGTCTTATTTGCGCCACCCCAGCGCTGCTTCGCCACTTCTACCTGATTTAACATCCAAAGACACCTTCGCTGCTATAACCACTTTATTTGAGTATAACACCGCCTCACAGACGTACAAATCACAGACACTAATATTTACTAATTCGTCACTTTTACTGCAGTTTTTCTACGAGTTAGGCGCAAAAAGTACTTGTTGAAAGTGTTAAGCACTGCGTGAAGTGCTTCGCTGCGTTATACTGTGGCCCGCATTCTTTCACACAGGAAGTTCATCGTGCTGGAGTTATCTAATAGCAGTGCCGCAGGGGAAGGGTTATGGCTGATTGTTTCTCGCGATCAAATAGTGGTACCGCAAGGCGGCGCCTCCATGCCACTGTTAACCTGGCAGTCTTTGCAATTTGTCCATCATTATAAAGACCAGGTCAGACAGCTCAATGCTGCCGACTTACCGCTGGACGTGCCTTTATATGTGATTGACGTCTGCGCAGAGCAAATTTCTGAACCCGGATGGGAAACCATTTCTTTCAGACAGTTACTGGTCAATGAAACGCGCGTCGCCTACGAAGCGTTAGCCAGAGCATGGCAATACATTCATTTTTTACGCACCCACCGTTATTGCGGACAGTGCGGGTCGCCAACTCAGGCCATCGATTGGGAAATGGCCGTGCAGTGTCGACAATGCGGCCACCGCTGCTATCCGCGAGTGTCTCCTTGTACCATTGTGGCTATTTACCGTGGCGAGGAAATTTTGCTGGCTCGCAGTATCAGGCATCGCAATAGTGATATGTTTTCAATCATTGCCGGGTTTGTCGAAAGTGGTGAGAGCGTTGAGCAGGCGACGCACCGTGAGATACTCGAAGAAGTCGGTTTGAAAGTGAAAAACCTGGAATACTATGGCAGTCAGGCCTGGCCGTTCCCCCATTCCCTTATGATGGGGTACTTTGCCGAATATGACAGCGGCGACATTGTTATTGACGAAAAAGAAATTGTTGAAGCGGATTGGTATCACATAGACAACCTGCCGACCACACCACCTACCATCTCCATTGCCGGAAAAATGGTCAATGATTTGGTCGAGCGATTGAAATCTCAGCGGTCTTCTTAAAAAGGCCGCGGACTATAAGGGGAGTTGTCGGCGGCTTTTAACCTGATTTAATACAATGGTCGTGTCGACTTTAGCGACCATTTCAATATCACCCAGCTTTTCTTTTACAAATCGATCGTAGCTTGCCAGATTACGGGTAGTCACGCTTAGCATGTAATCGTAACTGCCTGTCACAACAAAACACTCCTGAATTTCATTTAATTGCTCTACAGCGTGTTCAAATTTCGCTGCATTTTCTTTCGAGTTGCGTTGCAGTTGTACAAATACAAAGGCGGAAATGTCTATTCCTACCAAAGTGCGGTTTATTTCCGCAGTGTAGTGGTCGATAACACCGGCTTGTTCCAGCCTTTTTACTCTTCGCAAACAGGGAGTGGGTGACAAGTGCACTTTTTCTGCCAGTTCGGCATTGGTCATGCGTCCATCATGCTGCAATGCCCGCAGGATGGCTAAATCTGTTTTATCCAGTGATATTGACATAATCTGTTTTAAAGGTTTGGTTTCTTAGTGTAATCGGCCAATTCTTTGTTGAATGATAGGTTAATATGGCCTAATTGACTAGTCTGGGTCTTCTATACTATTGCCTTAATTTGCCCGTCGAAACAGCACAGGAAAGAGGCCGCATAATGAGTACCCCACTGGTTAATGATTTTGATCACTGGATTCGAACCCGCTTTGTCGATATTAATACCGACTTAGAGGAGCGTTATTTCGCCCAGTCTCGCCGGGAAGATGTTTCTGGTCTGGGTGATGAGTTAAAAAGTACCCTGCTGGAAGAAAGCGGTGAATTCATCAGGCTGTTGTTAGGGGAAGGCAATACCGATGAGGGGTTCGACAGCGGCTTTGAC
Source organism: Aestuariibacter sp. (assembly GCA_017794925.1). Taxonomy (GTDB): domain Bacteria; phylum Pseudomonadota; class Gammaproteobacteria; order Enterobacterales; family Alteromonadaceae; genus Alteromonas. Next base: position 1,543,448 of record CP051238.1, read on the forward strand.
TTGCTAGGAAACGTGGGGTTTGTGCTGGCAGCGTGCCGTCGCCACGAAATCGATGAACAGCACCCAACATTAAAAAATGCCTCGGCTCTGGCGATGCAGCTAGGCGCATCGCTGGGGGTCGTTCCTCGGTTTGCTTCTGCGCACCTTGAAACGCACAATCGGGCAATTAACGGCAAATATAAAACATTCACGCATTTGGAAGATGAGAAAATCTTTCTGGACTACAACACCAGGGGCGTGTTTGGTTTTGTTCGTGCATCAGAGGCCCTGTTGCATACCCTGCCACTTGGCATTTCTCACCCTGTCACACTGGACTTACTGAATGCAGCCAAGATTGCGCTTGAGCAGGTCGTGCAAAATAACACGGCATTGTTCAATGAGCTCGATGTAGACCGATTTTTCTACAGTGTTCGCCCATATTACAAAACACATAAAGTAGGCCGACATGAGTACCGTGGCGCCAACGCGGGCGATTTTGCAGGCATCAACGTGATCGATTTGTTGCTCGGACTATGCCGCGGTGATGACCCCTATTATTCCCAGTTGTTGGTTGATAAGTTCTTGTTCATGAGGCCGGAAGAGCAGCTGACATTGCGCGACTGCATGCGCAGAACCAGTTTAATGGACGCCTTTTTAAGCGTCACCGACGAAGAGCGCAGTGCAAGTTGGTTTAAACCACATTTACAAGCGTTTTTGGATGTGTGCGAGGCCCATGGCGAAACGGCGCGCCAGCATCATTCGCAGCTAATTTCACGATTTATCGAAAGCCCTGCTGCAAAGTACGAGTTAACTAAACGTCAGGATATGACTGCCAGTGGGCCACCGTTGGAAGTACTGTTAGCAGCATTGCAGAAACTACACGATCTACGCACCGCTGCGCCACGGGAGGATATTCCTACCCGCTACAACGACGTACAAACACTTAAAGGCTTTTTATAATTTATGAGCATTCAGCACTTGTTTACCCAAAAAGACGGCATTTACTTATTGAATCACTCGGTGGGATGTATGCCTGCCAGCACCCGGGCCATAGCCGAATCCCATTTTTTCGACGCATGGGAAAACGGCACGCCTGATCCATGGGCGCGTTGGTTTCCGGTGTTTGCACAATTTCAACAGAGTCTGGCCCGCCTGTTTAATACGGACGCCAGCCAGTTTTGCCCACAACAAAATGTGTCCAGTGGGTTAAGCAAGTTACTGAGTGCATTCCCGCCGGCCAGTCAGAATAATGGCCGCAACGTGATCCTGATTTCTGAGAATGACTTCCCGTCTATCGGCTTTGTTATGCAGCAGGCCAAACATTCCGGTTATGAAATCCAGTTTATTAAGGATGATGAAGATGTGCTGGATACCGATACCTGGAAAACGCGTCTTACTGAGCGGGTGTATGCGGTGCTGATCACCCATGGTCACTACAACTCAGGTAAGCTTGTGCCGGTAAAGGATGTGGTAAGTATTGCTCGTCAGCAGGGCGTAATGAGCATTGTGGACATTGCACAGACGGCGGGTGTTATTCCTATTGATTTCACTGACTGGCAGCCTGATGTCGTTGCAGGCTCATGTGTAAAGTGGCTATGCGGAGGGCCGGGAGCCGGCTTTTTATGGGTAAGTAAGCACATACTAGGCAACTTTGAGCCTGTAGATATTGGCTGGTTCTCTCATCAGAATCCATTTGAATTTAATATCCACAATTTTAAATACGCTGACAGTGCACTGCGCTTCTGGGGTGGGACACCGTCTGTCTTGCCGTATGCGATTGCTAAAAACAGTATTGATCAAATGCGTGAAATTGGCGTAAAAAGCGTGCGTGAGCACAACGTTTTGTTAGCCAGAAAAGTCATCGATGCGTTACCTGCTTCCTGGCTGGTATCACCCGCAGAAGACGAATGCCGGACAGGTACTTTGGTGGTGAACCCGCCTAATCGCGATGAAGTAGAGGCGAGGCTAAACAAACTCAACGTACATTTTGACGTGCGAAAACGTGGCTTCAGGTTGTCGGCGCATATTTATAATACGCCAGCGCAGATTGAGCAGGTTATTTCGGCGATGCTTTAGTCGCCGAAGAATAACAGCATTTGGCGAGTTTCAGGCAATAAAAAACCTCGCCGAGGCGAGGTCAGGAATGTTTTAGCGAGGGCCCGTAGACGAGCTTCTTTAATTTGTGAATGGAATGTTAACGTTAAGTTTGACATAAATCAAGTTAATTCTTTCAATCACGCTCATCGATTTCATTTTTACCCCTGAAATCGGAATTCTTGCTATACTCGCCGCCAATTTCAGTATCCATTTCAGTATTTGGGGATAAGCATGGCAGATTCGAGCGGCACAGTTGAACGCCCAGCCTTAAAAAATGACCGTTACCTTCGCGCATTGTTAAAGCAACCGGTAGATATGACGCCGGTATGGATGATGCGTCAGGCTGGCCGTTATTTACCAGAATATAAAGCCACACGCGCCGAAGCCGGTGACTTTATGTCACTGTGCAAAAATGCTGAGCTGGCTTGCGAGGTCACTCTGCAGCCGCTGCGTCGTTTTCCGCTGGATGCTGCTATTTTATTTTCAGACATTCTGACTATTCCGGATGCGATGGGGCTCGGACTGTATTTTGAAACCGGCGAAGGTCCGCGTTTTAAAAATCCTATTGAAAGCAAGGCCGACGTCGACAAACTGGGTGTACCGGATCCAGAAGGTGAGCTTCAGTATGTCATGAACGCCGTGCGAACCATTCGTCGCGAACTGAAAGGTGACGTACCCTTAATTGGATTCTCAGGCAGTCCGTGGACACTGGCGACTTACATGGTGGAAGGCGGCTCAAGTAAAGCCTTTACCAAGATCAAGAAAATGGCCTTTAGCGAGCCTCAAACCCTGCACGCATTACTCTCAGTATTGGCTGATTCTGTAACGTCTTATCTGAACGCGCAAATTGCTGCCGGTGCTCAGTCAGTGATGATTTTTGACACCTGGGGCGGCGTGTTGTCTCCTCGTGATTACAAAGAATTCTCATTGCAGTACATGCATAAGATCGTTGATGGTCTTACACGTGAAAGCGAAGGCCGCAAAGTACCTGTTACGCTGTTTACTAAAAACGGCGGTATGTGGCTGGAAGCGATTGCAGCAACAGGCTGTGATGCGGTAGGCCTGGACTGGACCATTGATATTGCCGATGCGAAAGCGCGTGTCGGGGACAAAGTAGCACTGCAAGGTAATATGGACCCATCAATGTTGTATGCCCAACCTGCACGCATTGAGCAGGAAGTGGCCGATATCCTGGCGGGATTCGGTGAAGGCACGGGGCATGTGTTTAATCTTGGACACGGTATACATTTGGATGTGCCGCCTGAGCACGCCGGTGTGTTTGTTGAAGCGGTACACCGCCTGAGTAAGCCTTACCACAAGTAATTCTGCAGGTGGTGTCTGAGGCGTAGCGACGTATTATACAAAGCTACGCCATCAGGCGTCGCGTGGTAACCCTTTTTCTATCGTTCTCACCAGCCTGCTGATCTGGCGCGGTCGGTTAAGCTCTGCATTGGCTTTGCTATGCTGTTGTCTTTCCAGCGCCCATTCGACATGAGGCCTTAAAACCTCGCATGCGCCTGGCAACGCCCCTTCCAGTAATTCGATATACTGCTCACTGTACCCTGCGTTACCCATTGCTACGCTGATATTTCGACGCCACTTTGTATAGCCTATGCGGCGAATCGGTGAGCCTTCTGTATTGCTTAAAAAGGTGTGTTCATCCCAACGAAACAGCGCTGCAAGGCTTTGGCCGTGTAATACTTCCCTAGGGTGAAAGTCAGTTTCTTCGGTTATCGACGCATAGCGATTCCAGGGACAAATTAACTGGCAGTCGTCGCAACCGTATATACGGTTTCCCATGGCTTCTCGTAACTCGACAGGGATCACCCCGTCGAATTCAATGGTGAGATAAGAAATGCAGCGTCGGGCATCCACCACATAGGGGGCCACGATTGCCTGAGTTGGGCAGATAGTCATGCAGGCGGTACAAGTACCACAATGTTCTTCGGAAGTGGGTTCGTCGACAGGCAGAGGCAGATTTATAAACAGCTCGCCCAGAAAAAACCACGAACCAGCTCGCTTGTTTAAGGTCAGGCTGTGCTTTCCCGTCCAGCCGATACCGGCTTTTTGGGCGATTGCATGCTCCAGTACTGGTGCCGAATCCACAAACGGACGGTATTGAGTGTCAGCCAGCTCAGACTGAATTTTGTCCCCCAGTTTTTTTAATTTATTGCGCAGCACTTTATGATAATCACGGCCAAGCGCATAACGGGAGACATAGCCAATGTCGGGATTCTTCAGGTGTTTGGCGAAGGAGGCGTCGGGGGGCAGATAATCCATGCGAACCGAGATAACCCGCACTGTTCCGGGCACCAGTTCTGCGGGGCGAGCGCGTTTCATGCCGTGGCTTGCCATAAAGCTCATATCGCCGTGATACTGATTATCCAGCCATGTTTGCAAAGCCGCTTCGTGCTGACTCAGATCAATATCGCTAATACCAACCTGCTGAAACCCTAGCGCATTGGCCCAAGCCTTGATATCGTCTACCAAATTGTAAAGATCTATCGATTGTAACTCGGACATGTACACATGCTAGATACCCAACTCATCGACAGCTTACCATATAAACTGTATCGCGCCGACCAGGTCCGCGAAAATGAACGTACAGCGGCCGAAAAGGCCGGTGTGGAAATGTTTACTTTAATGGAGCGAGCCGGCAAAGCGGTATTCCATCAGTCACAATTACTGTTGCCCAATACCGATGTGTATCTGGTTTTAGTGGGGCAAGGAAATAACGCGGGTGACGGTTATATAACGGCAATCAACGCGAAAAAGGCCGGCAAGCATGTATTACTGTGCGCTATTGAGCCGCATCGAATTCTTGAAGGCGATGCGGGTATCGCTCAGCAAAAGTGGCTGGATGCAGGCGGAAAGATAGAGCCATTCAAAGCTGATTACCTCAGCAAGTGTGGATTGGTTATCGATGCCCTGTTGGGAACGGGGATTAACAGCTATATCCGAAATGAATTTGCAGACGTGATCGATGCCGTGAATAAGGCCGGTAAACCGGTTGTGAGTATCGATGTGCCATCGGGACTCGATGCCAACACGGGGCAGTCACTTGGACGCTGTATTGAAGCGGATGTCACAGTGACGTTTGTCGGTATCAAACCCGGATTGACAACCGGTGCAGGAAAACAGTCGTGTGGCACGCTGGTCTTCGATGATTTAGGCATTGGCAAACCCTTTGTTGAACTGGCGCGATCTTCGGGTTCACTACTTAATATAGAGCAATTTAAGGGGCTGGCGCCTCGCGATGTGCACAGCCATAAAGGTACCTATGGCCGCTTACTGTGTATTGGAGGTAACCGCGGCACAGCTGGCGCAATTCGACTTGCGGGCGAAGCGGCACTGCGCTCAGGCGCGGGGCTGGTTAAAGTGTTCTGTCATGAAGGTTCAACAGTCCAGGTGAGCGCAGGACGCCCTGAACTAATGGTAACTTGCGATGACTTGCATGAAGCACTGGACTGGGCGTCATGTGTAGTCATTGGGCCGGGCTTAGGTCAGGATGACTGGGCCCTTGCCGCATTTGAGTTGGCCATGAAGCACTGCCAGACTCATCCGAAACCCATGGTTATTGATGCGGATGCGCTTAATTTACTTAGTAAACATGCGCTGTCGTATTCCATTACTGACTGTATTCTTACTCCGCATGCGGGCGAAGCCGCACGCTTACTGAATATGACAGTAGACGAAGTGGAAGCCGATCGTTTCAACAGCGTTAAACAGTGCGCGCAGCGATTCCATGCCACCTGTGTGTTAAAGGGTGCGGGAACGATTATTGATAACGAGACCAAAACCTGGGTGTGTCAGCATGGCAACCCGGGTATGGCCACCGCTGGTATGGGGGATGTATTAAGTGGTATTCTTGGGGCTTTGCTTGCGCAGGGGCTGAGTAAAGACATTGCCACCAAATACGGTGTGTCTATTCATGCTAAAGCCGGTGATGAAGTGGCGCGTTTGTATGGTGAACGCGGTATGGTTGCCAGTGATTTGTTTGAATCTGTGCGGGCGCTCATCAATCAGTAACAGGCGTGTGTGCACGCCGCATAGGAAGTAAAAACAAGCTATGACCACGGCACATGGTGATTTTTATGCAGCAAGTGAAGACGATACGGCGAAACTGGCTGCTGATTTGGCTTCGGCAACAACCTCGCAGTTAGCGAAAGGCGTAATCATCTATCTGCAAGGCGACTTGGGTGCAGGAAAGACCACGTTCAGCCGTTACTTTATTCGCGCGCTCGGCCATTCAGGCAACGTTAAGAGTCCTACCTATACGCTGGTGGAGCCTTACGAATTAGGCAAGTTAACGCTGTACCATTTTGATTTGTACCGTTTAGCGGATCCGGAAGAGCTTGAGTTTATGGGGATTCGCGATTATTTCGATACCAACCAAATCTGTTTGATTGAATGGCCGCAAAATGGGGGCCAGAACTTGGCACCAGCGGATTTAGTGATTAGTATAGAATCAAGTGATACAGGACGTCGTTTCAGTGTGAATGCAGATTCGCAAACGGGACAAGCGATTTTGCAAAAGTGTAAACGCATATAAATGTCAGCAAGTGCGCTGGCCTGACGCTGTACCCACAGGATTATACAGCCTGATAACTACAAATGATGACCAGGGCTTGTCATGTTACGCGGTAAACTATTATTAGTATTAAGTTGGTGCTTACTAGCGTTTAATGTTAGTGCCAGCAATGACATCAAAGATGTCCGGGTATGGCCAACCAGCGCCAGCACCCGCGTGGTTTTTGATCTCCAAAATGCCCCTGAGTTTACCTATTTCACGCTAAATAACCCGCATCGGTTAGTCATCGACCTGGTAGATACCCGCAGCGATACTCCGCTTAAAATCGACAATACCGGCAGCTTACTTAAAAGAATCCGCTATTCTTCCCCCAAAAATAAAGCATCGACGCGTGTGGTGATTGAACTTGCCCGCAAAGCCGAAAGTTCGTTGTTTGCGGTGCCGCCAGCAGAGAATTTAGGGCACCGACTGGTTGTCGACTTACTCGATTCTGCGCCGCAAAGCAGTGGTGTTGTGCTTGACATGAATCAATCCAGTCGCGACAGGGATATTATTGTTGCGATAGATGCCGGACATGGCGGTAAGGATCCCGGTTCTATAGGGCCTGCCGGTACATATGAGAAAAATATTACGCTTAGCATTGCTAAAATGCTGGAAGACAGAATAAATCAGGAAGCCGGTATGCGGGCGGTTATGACCCGCAATGGTGACTATTACATCTCACCAAACAAGCGGCCGGAAGTGGCCCGCCAGCACAAAGCGGATTTGCTGATTTCCATTCATGCCGATGCTTTCACCCAGCCTGAACCCCGAGGCGGGTCTGTTTGGGTGCTTTCGATGCGCCGGGCGGACAGTGAACTGGGTCGCTGGCTGGAAAAAACAGAGCGACACTCCGAATTGCTGGGCGGCGCGGCTGAAGTGATCTCAGATAACGCGTCAGAGCGTTATCTTGCAGAAACCATCCTTGGATTGTCGATGGACCATTCCATGTCGACCAGCTACGACCTGAGTAAAAAGGTGATTAGTGAGTTAAAAGGCGTTACCCGTTTGCACAAACGTGCACCCCAAGCCGCCAGTCTGGCAGTGTTAACCGCCCCTGATATCCCGTCAATCCTGGTTGAGGTCGGCTTTATTTCAAATCCGCAGGAAGAAAAAAACCTGAATTGGTCAAAGTATCGCCAGCAACTGGCAGATGCCATGTTTAGCGCGACAAAACGCTATTTTGAGCAGACGCCGCCGGATGGTACACTGTGGGCATCCCGCAAAGCGGAAAACCGCACGCACAAAGTGCGCAGTGGCGAGTCACTGTCTTTGCTTGCACAACGGTATAATGTAAAGGTTAGTAGCATCAAACGCGCGAATAATCTTACCAGTGATATGGTGCGTATTGGTCAGGTACTTACTATTCCCAGTACCTGATTTGTTCTTAGTAACCGCCGTAAAAATCTAAAATCCAAAAAAAACAGGAACGCCCTTGCCCATTCAGCTTTTGCCCCCTCGTCTTGCAAACCAGATTGCTGCCGGAGAAGTCGTGGAGCGTCCTGCGTCTGTGGTTAAAGAGTTGGTTGAGAACAGCTTGGACGCGGGCGCTAATCGGATTGAGCTGGATATTGAAAAAGGCGGTCACAAGCGGATCAAATTGCGTGACAACGGCAGTGGCATTGCCAAACACGAACTTGAACTTGCGCTGTCGCGGCATGCTACCAGTAAAATATCGACACTGGACGATCTGGAACAAATTCTATCGTTAGGCTTTCGCGGTGAAGCGTTAGCCAGTATTTCTGCGGTTAGCCGCCTGACGTTAACATCAAAGCCTGCTGAACAGGAGCAAGCCTGGCAGGCGTGCTGTGAAGGGCGTGATATGGCCGTACAGGTCCAGCCTGCGGCTCACCCTGATGGCACCACAATCGATGTCATGGATATTTTTTATAATACGCCAGCCCGTCGAAAGTTTTTACGCACTGAAAAGACCGAATACCAGCACATCGAGGAAGTCATAAAGCGTATTGCGTTGAGTCGGCCAGATGTGACCTTTATTTTGCGTCACAACGGCAAGGTAACCAAACGATTTGCCGGGTCTGCCGAGTTGGCTGTCAGGGTTGCCCAAGTGTGTGGCCAGAAGTTTGTCCAACAAGCCATCCATACTCAGTGTGACTATGCGTCAATCAAGCTCGAAGCCTGGTTAGGCGATGCTAGCCAGATGCGAAGCAGCAACGATTGTCAGTACAGTTTTGTTAATGGCCGCGGTATGCGTGACAAGCTTATTCTGCATGCGTTACGCCAGGCGTATGATTCTGTGTTGGGAAGCGCTGAGCAACCGGCGTTTGTGGTGTACCTTACCATTGACCCCAGAGACGTTGACGTTAATGTACATCCGGCCAAGCACGAAGTCCGTTTTCAGCAAGGGCGATTGGTGCATGACTTTATCTGTAAAACGGTGTGTGACGCATTAAGTGAAACCGAAGAAGTCCGGATCGAACCTTTCGATGGCCACGATACGGGGCACGATTACATACGTCCGTTGTCTCCGGCTGTAAGAGAGAGCTCGCAGGGGGCAGATTTCAGGCCACCAGAGCAGCCCGCGAAAGCGGTATCTCAGTTCGGCGAGGGGTATGCGTCAGACCAGCATCGAACCGGTCAGTCAGGGCCTTCAGGTGGTTTCTCTGGGCGTGCGTCAGGCGCCAGAACACATGTTTCCGGCTCAAATACGGTTTCAGCAGGTTATCAGCAAAACTATCAACAACTGATGACACCATCGGATGAAGCGCTTACCAATGCCAGTCAGAATACACAATCAAATTCAAGCCAATCCTTCATCTATTTGGGTGAAGCTGGCAGATTGTACACAGATACGCATGATTGCTGGTTGCTGCCGGGAAGTGAACTTTACCTGGAATGGCTCGCGGCAACTTTGCAAGGAGAACTCGTCGCTCAACCTTTATTAATGCCAGTTAGTGTAAATCAGGTTGTTGAAGCCAGTACAACTGAGGTATTTTCCGAGTATGCATTTGAGTTAAGCACAGGCGCCGGGAAAACGCGTTTACTTAAAGTGCCAGCGCCATTGCGTCAACTGCCATGGGCGGCCTTGTTTCCAGAACTGTGTGATGCACAGCCCAACACGGGGGAAGCACTGAAAGCGAGTCTGGCAAAAGCCCTGTCTGTACAGTTATATCAACAAGATACTTTGTGGCGCTGGTTCGACCAACTGGCACTTTCTTCACAATGGGACATAATAAAAACATGTGGTGCGAAAAAATCGCAAAAAGCACTAGTACAGTGGATAGTAAAAGAATAAAAAAATGACTAGTCAAAGCGGCCCGGTAGTGGCCATTATGGGGCCAACGGCATCAGGTAAAACCGGCCTTGCGCTGGAATTAGCCAAGCAAGTGCCCTCTGAGATTATCAGCGTAGATTCTGCGTTGGTATATCGCCATATGGACATTGGTACGGCAAAGCCAACACCAGAAGAGATGGCAATCGCGCCTCATTGGCTGGTTGACATCATCGAACCTAACGAAGCTTACTCGGTTGCCGAATTTGTAACAGATGCCACGCGACTGATTGAAGAAATACACAGTAGAGGAAAGCTCCCCATTCTGGCCGGCGGTACAATTATGTACTTTAATGCCTTGATAAATGGAATTTCGCCCCTACCTAAGTCGGACATTAAGATCCGCGATGCTATTGCACTTGAAGCCGAGCAGAATGGCTGGCAGGCATTACACGATGATTTAGCTGTGATCGATCCTGTGGCAGCAGCACGTATTCACCCCAACGACCCGCAAAGATTGACCCGGGCGCTGGAAGTATATCGCAGCAGTGGAAAGACAATTACGCACTGGCAACAGCTGGCAACTAAACGTTGTCCGTATAACATAGAACAATTTGCCATTGCGCCTCAGGACCGTGCTGTGTTACATGATCGTATAGCACAGCGATTCGACCTGATGTTGGAGCAAGGTTTAGTCGCAGAAGTTGAAAAATTATATCAACGGGGTGACTTAAACGAGGATATGCCAGCGATTCGCTCGGTGGGATACAGGCAAGTGTGGCAATACCTTAACGGTGAGCTAAGCTATGCAGAAATGCGCGATAAGGGTATTATTGCGACAAGACAGTTAGCTAAACGCCAGTTAACCTGGTTACGTGGCTGGTCGGACTTAACCTGGCTTGACACATTTGCTAAAGATAATTTGACTAAAATTACTGCAAAAGTCACACTTTGATTTAAGGAAGTGTGATATAAAGCAAAAGCGCTGGGACAAATTGAAGAATTTGTCGGTTTAATAATAAAAACTAAGGATTTGAAATGGCTAAAGGGCAATCATTACAAGACCCATTTTTAAACGCATTACGCAAGGAGCGTATTCCCGTTTCCATCTATTTGGTAAACGGTATCAAACTCCAAGGGCAGGTAGAGTCATTTGACCAGTTTGTTATCCTGTTGAAAAACACTGTCAGCCAAATGGTTTACAAGCACGCTATTTCTACAGTTGTGCCTTCACGTGCCATTACAATGCCAAGTACTCAAGGGGATTCTGAGAACAAAAGTGAGTAATAGCAAAGGTAACACGCTTGTTTGACCGTTATGAAGCCGGTGAACAGGCTATACTTGTTCATGTCAATTTTGCCGACGAAGACAGTCGTGAAGACTTAGCTGAGCTGGAGCTTCTTGTATCGTCGGCCGGTGTAAATCCCGTTGATGTCATTACCACTTCTCGCAGTTCCCCACAGCCAAAGTATTTTGTTGGCACCGGTAAGGCTGAAGAAATCGCCGCTGCCGTTAAGGCACATGAGGCGAACGTGGTTATATTCAATCACGCGTTGTCGCCATCTCAAGAGCGCAATCTCGAGGCTGTTTGTAAGTGCAGGGTTATCGACCGCACAGGCCTAATTCTGGATATTTTCGCCCAACGCGCCAGAACCCACGAAGGTAAACTTCAGGTCGAACTCGCCCAGTTACGCCATATTTCTACCCGTTTGATTCGAGGTTGGACACACCTTGAGCGTCAAAAAGGGGGAATTGGTCTTCGCGGGCCAGGTGAAACACAGTTAGAAACTGACCGTCGGTTGCTTCGTGGACGCATTAAAACTATTCTCCGGCGGCTTGAAAAAGTCGCCAAACAGCGCGAGCAAGGGCGTCGCTCCCGAAAACGCGCAGAAATTCCTACTTTGTCGCTGGTGGGTTACACCAACGCAGGCAAATCCACCCTGTTTAATCACATTACCGATGCCGATGTTTACGCAGCGGATCAGTTGTTTGCCACGCTGGATCCGACGCTTCGTAAAGTCGAATTGAAGGAACTGGGCCCGGTTATTCTTGCTGATACGGTAGGTTTTATTCGTCATTTGCCGCATGATTTGGTTGCTGCCTTTAAAGCGACACTACAGGAGACTCAGGAAGCCGACTTGTTGCTGCATGTCGTGGATTATTCAGCGGCCAATTATCTTGAGACCATGGATGAGGTTAATGCGGTTTTAGAGGAAATAGATGCGGGTGATATTCCTCAGTTGATTGTGTGTAATAAGATCGATCAGCTGGAGGAAGTCGAGCCCAAGATTGATCGCGACGAAAATGGCATGCCGATTCGTGTGTGGTTATCCGCTAAAACCGGTGTAGGGGTTGAACTCCTGTTAACTGCCCTCACTGAATGTTTAGCGCAGAGTATGGTGAGTTACACGTTAAAGATACCGCCAGCCCAGAGTCGCCTGCGTGGCGTTTTGTACGAGCTGGACTGTATTGCTGAACAATCCTATGACTCTCAGGGGGATTGGGTGGTTGACGTACGCATGCCTGCGGCAGACTGGAACCGGTTGGAAAAGCGATTAGATAACAGTTTGTCACAGTTTGTAGTAAAGCATTAATGCAGCTATAGGACTTTAGCGCCTATAATTGCGAAGAAATGTACATAATCATGAATGACTTCGTGCAATGGCCGTAGGTTTTGCAATCTAAAACGAATAGAATTCAGTATTAAATAATAATTTTTTTTTACGGAGTATTAGCATGGCTTGGAATGAGCCGGGTGGTAATAAAAATAACGACCCGTGGAAGAATCGCGGAGGCCGTGATCAAGGGCCACCCGATCTGGATGACGTGTTTAAAAATCTGTTTGGCAAGCTCGGTAAAATGGGCGGTGGCGACGGCGGTGGTTCCGGCAAAAAGCTGGGCGGTGTAGGCGCAGCCCTTATAATTGGCTTGCTTGTTGTGGTTTATGTCGTTAGTGGTTTCTACACGATTCGCGAAGCCCAACTGGGTGTGGTACTTCGTTTCGGGCAATACCATGCCCAGGTTGAACCAGGACTCCGCTGGAAACCGACTTTTATCGATACAGTCATTCCTGTAGACGTGCAGTCTATCCGTTATCAGTCGTCGTCTGGTTCAATGCTGACTGAAGATGAGAACGTTGTTAGCGTTCAAATGGAAGTACAGTACCGCGTGATTGATCCGTACCGCTGGACGTTTGCGGTAACCAGTCCGGAAATGAGCCTGAGTCAGGCCCTCGACAGTGCCATTCGTTACGTCGTAGGTCATTCGAGTATGGATGATGTGCTGACCGACGGCCGTGAAGTGACACGTCAGCGTGTATGGGAAGAGTTAGAAGGTATTCTGGCGCCTTACAATATTGGTGTTGCGATTGTTGATATGAACTTCAAGGACGCGCGTCCGCCAGAAGAAGTAAAAGATGCGTTTGATGACGCGATTGCTGCACAGGAAGATGAGCAACGTTTTATTCGTGAAGCTGAAGCTTATGCCCGTGAGATGGAGCCGCGTGCACGTGGTCAGGTTAATCGTATGAACGAAGAAGCCCAGGCCTACAAAGAGCGTGTGATTCTGGAAGCGCAGGGTGAAGTAGCCCGCTTCAGTGAATTACTGCCTCAATTTGAAAAAGCGCCTGAAGTGACACGCCAGCGTATCTATTTGGAAACTATGGAGCAGGTGTTCTCTAACACCAGCAAGATCATGGTGGACAGTGGTGAAGGCGGCAACAATATCATGTATCTACCGCTTGATAAGATCATGGATGGGCAGAACTCCAGCAGTACAACCATAAACCGCATGCGCAATACGTTGGAAGGCCTGCAAAACGTGAACAGTGGTAACACTAACGGAACGCGGGTAACACCGTCGTCATCGTCAGGTTTGCGCAGTGACAGCGTTCGTGGTGGGAGATAAGCACTGATGAAGAATTTATTTATTGCATTACTCATCACGCTGGTTGTGATGGGCTCAGGGTCACTTTTTGTTGTGAGTGAAGGCCAGCGCGCCATTGTTATTCAGTTTGGTAAGGTTCAGCGTGACAATGCGACCGGGCAAACCAAAGTGTTTGAGCCTGGCTTGCACTTCAAGCTGCCTTTTATTGATACGGTTCGTTCGTTAGACGCGCGTATTCAAACACTGGATGACTCACCTGACCGTTTCGTGACGTCAGAGAAGAAAGACTTAATCGTGAATTCCTATGTGAAATGGCGCATTAAAGACTTCGCCCGATACTATCTGTCTACAAACGGCGGTAACAAGCTGCAAGCTGAAGCGCTGTTAAAGCAAAAGGTCAACAACGGCTTAAGAACCGAGTTTGGTAGCCGGACTATCTCACAGATTGTTTCTGGTGAGCGCACCGAGTTAATGGAACGCGCGATGGAACAAGCCTCTACGTCTTCTGATGAGCTGGGCATTGAGATTGTTGACGTGCGGGTGAAGCAAATCAACCTGCCTACTGAAGTCAGTAACTCTATTTTCCAGCGAATGCGTGCCGAGCGTGCCGGTGTGGCGCGTGAACACCGTTCACAAGGTCAGGAGCAGGCTGAGGTCATTAAGGCGAATATCGAAGCTAAGGTCACCGTAATGCTGGCGGATGCTGAACGTAACGCACGTCAATTGCGTGGTGAAGGTGATGCGACAGCAGCGCAAATCTACGCTGAAGCCTATTCAAAAAATCCTGAGTTCTATGGCTTCCTGCGCAGCATGGATGCATATCGCTCAAGCTTTAACAGTAAAGACGATGTATTGGTTGTTGAACCAGACAGCGACTTCTTCCGCTACATGAAGTCACGCACAGGCGGTGGTAAATAAGCTGCTAGAGCGTGAATAAATCAAGTTGAAAAAGCCGATGCATTGCATCGGCTTTTTTCGTTATCAGTCACAGATTGCACTTGATAAGCTTACCGAGTGATTTGATGATCGTACGAAGCTCTTTAAAATTCAGTGTACTGCCGCAAATACTGCTGGTTCTCTGCCCAAATACCGCGAAATGAGGTAAACTTCGCTTTTAAAATAGCCTGACAAATACAAATAAAGTCAGTGCATAAAAGCAACATTATAATAAAAAACGACAGAGGACATGTTTTGAGTTTAGAAAACACAACTAAACCGACAGAATCGACGCCGTCAAAAGGGCTCTTCTCTCGGTTTCTTGCGACGGTAGAATGGTTAGGAAACCTTCTGCCGCATCCGGTTACGCTATTTGCCCTTCTGGCAGTGGGTATTGTTATTCTGAGTGGCATACTCGGATATTTTGAGGTATCCGTTATCGATCCGCGCCCAGAAGGCGCCAAAGGTCGATCGCCTGATGGTACGATTGAAGTCATTTCACTACTGAGTGCCGAAGGGTTACAGCGCATCGTGACGGGGCTGGTGACTAACTTCACGGGTTTTGCGCCGCTGGGCACCGTATTGGTTGCGTTGCTTGGCGTGTCGGTAGCCGAGCACTCAGGTTTACTGTCTACTGCGATGCGTGCACTTGTCATGAACGCCTCCAAGCGCATGGTGACCTTTGCAATCGTGTTTGCCGGGATTATTTCAAATACCGCATCAGAGTTAGGCTATGTGGTCCTGATCCCACTGGCTGCGATGATTTTTCATGCTTTAGGACGTCACCCTTTAGCAGGTTTGGCTGCCGCGTTTGCCGGGGTTTCTGCCGGATATAGCGCCAACTTGCTGTTGGGCACCGTCGATCCATTGCTCTCAGGGATTACCGAAGCGGCTGCACACATGATAGACCCGGATTATGTTGTCGGGCCGGAAGTGAACTGGTACTTCATGTTTATTAGTACGTTCCTGATTGCTGCCATGGGCACGCTGGTGACAGAAAAAATAGTCGAGCCCCGTTTGGGTAAGTACGATGCGAATGAAGCATCGGTGAAGCTTGATGAACAAAAAATGGAAGCGCCCACCGAACGTGAAATTAGTGCGCTTAAATGGGCTGGCGTGGCGTTTGTTGCAGTTTGTGCAGTACTGGCATTAACCGTGGTACCTGAAAACGGCATCTTACGTCATCCGGAAACCGGGGCCGTTGCAGGTTCGCCGTTTCTGAAAGGCATTGTTGCCTTTATTTTTGTGAGCTTCGCGGTACCGGGTTTTGTATATGGCCGCATAGCTGGCACCATGAAGAACGACAAAGACATCATTGACGCCATGTCCAAGAGCATGGGCTCAATGGGCTTGTATATTACGCTGGTGTTTTTCGCCGCACAGTTTGTTGCTTTCTTTAAGTGGACGAATTTGGGCACGGTCATGGCCGTTGAAGGGGCAGCGCTGCTGCAGCAACTGGGTTTAGATGGCCCGGAAGTATTCTTCCTGTTCATTTTGATGTGCGGCATTGTTAACTTGTCGTTGGGCAGTGCGTCGGCACAATGGGCTGTGACTGCCCCAGTGTTTGTGCCCATGCTGATGCTGGTGGGATTCGCGCCCGAAGTCATTCAGGCTGCTTACCGAATAGGTGATTCGGTTACCAATGTTATTTCGCCGATGATGAGCTATTTTGGCCTGATTATGGCTATGGCCGCGAAGTATAAGAAAGACGTGGGAATGGGTACGCTGATTGCCATGATGCTGCCCTACAGTATGGTATTTATTGTTGGCTGGACCCTGTTGTTTTACATCTGGGTATTTGTGTTGGGGATGCCGGTCGGACCGGGCGCCGCGACTTATTATCAGCCCTAGTAGTCTGTTTGGGTATACGCCACGTAGTATGCCCAAACAGTAAGTAATAACAGCGAGATAGTAATCAATGAAATTCACTGGAAATGCCGGGTTTACCCACGGTCAGTCAGACAAGATAGGCGTGCTCATTACCAATTTGGGTACGCCTCAAGCGCCAACAAAAGCGGCGCTGAAACCCTATCTGAAAGAGTTTTTGTCTGATCCCCGGGTGGTAGAAGTGCCGCGGTTGATTTGGTGGTTTATTCTCAACGGCGTTATTTTGAATATTCGCCCCAAACGCTCAGCTGAAGCCTATGCGTCAGTGTGGTCAGAACAAGGTTCGCCACTCATGGTTCACACTAAGGCTCAGGCCGAGGCGCTGGCTAAACGTTGTGCGACCGAGTTTGATGACAACGTGGTGGTGGAATTTGCCATGCGCTATGGCGAGCCGTCGGTAAGTGGCACTATCGACCGCATGCTCAGCCAAGGCGTACGCAAGTTACTGGTTTTGCCGCTTTACCCGCAGTACAGTGCATCTACGGTGGCATCAACCTTTGATGCCGTTGCCCATGACTTTGTCAAACGTCGCTGGTTACCGGATTTTCGGTTCGTGAGTCACTATCACGATCGACCCGATTATATTCAGGCCGTGGCAGATAAAATTCAGCAACACTGGCAGCATTACGGTCGGGCCGACAAATTAATCCTGTCATATCACGGCGTACCTAAGCGCTATCTGGACAGCGGCGATCCTTACCATTGTGAGTGCCATAAAACGTCACGCCTGATAGCCGAGGCGCTGGGTTTGGAGCAGTCCGAGTATATGACCACGTTCCAGTCGCGCTTTGGCCGGGAAGAGTGGCTGAAACCTTACACCGACGAAACCTTAAAAGGCTTACCCGCCGAGGGCGTGAAGTCGGTACAAGTGGTATGTCCGGGCTTTTCTGCTGATTGCCTTGAAACCATTGAGGAGATAGGCGAGGAAAATCGCGACTACTTCATGGAAGCCGGCGGTGAGCGGTATGAATATATCCCGGCGTTGAACAGTGAGCCGGAACACATCAACATGCTATTCGGATTGGTTAAGGAAAACCTGCATGGCTGGCAGGTGTCAGACAACAATGCACAGCGTGATCAGCTGGCGAGGGAGCTGGGAAGCAAACAATGAACAATACATCGGGAGTGACAGCACCTGCTGAGTTGCTTAAAGCACAAAAGCTGGCCAATCGGTTAGACACTGCCTTCAAGCTCCCGTTTATTCCGTTTCGCATCGGTCTAGATGCCATTATAGGCTTGATCCCGGGATTAGGCGATGCGGCTATGCTGATAGCTGCATTGCGCATTGTTTATCTGGGCAAAAAGATGGGATTGCCACCCGGCCTGGTGAAAGTCATGTTACGTAATGCATTGCTTGATTTTGGCCTTGGGTTTATTCCTGTTGTTGGCGATATTGTGGACTTTTTCTATAAGGCAAATCAGGCCAACGTCCGTATTATGGAAAAATACTGGGTCAGCCAGAATAAAGACGCCATCGACGCCAACGCCAAAACCGCCTTGGAGGCCTGGTCAGCCAGTCAACAATAATACACTAGCTTTGTTGCCTGGCAGACCGGAAGAAGTGCCGGCTTCTGTGTATCTGTTTGGGCATGGAATAGTGTGACTGAGGCGCTTCAAAGCGAGCAGAAACACAGTTTCGCCCCGCATGTTTAGATTCATACAATGCTTCATCGGCGCGCTTTAGTGCTTTTTCCGCTAACCCATTCACTATGTTCGAGCAACCGATCGACACGGTCACTGACATCGACTCATCTGCGAATATCGGAATCTGCAACGCCTCAATGGCATGTTGTAAGGTATTGGCAGCAATAATCACGCCCTCGGGATCAGTATGGGGAAGTAATATTGCAAACTCTTCTCCGCCATAGCGACAAACTGAATCAGTGTCTCTGACCAGGCGACGCAAGTTCCAGGCAACGTGGCGAATAACTTTATCGCCAACATCGTGACCATAGCGGTCGTTTACTTGTTTAAAGTGGTCAATATCGACCAGCATGATGCCCATCCCGCCACCAACACGGCGCTGATGAGCTATTTGTTGCTCAATCATTTGCTTAAAGCCCCGCCGGTTTAACAACTGGGTGAGCTCATCATACAGAGCAAGCGCGCGGAGTTTTTTCTCTAGTTTTCGCCGGGTACGGTCGGTTTGTTCGTGCACGCTGGCACCGATCATCAGTACGACAAATAAAAACCAACAAACGGCTATGACATAGCTGCCAAATAAACTGGTAGCTTGCGCACTGGTGACGGAGCGTATAACCAAATATCCGGTACCGAAGAAAAATAGTCCTCCCACAATAAATTGCACTCGAGCAATCTGGCCTCCAAGATGGGGAGAGAGGACTGCTCGTACTGTCCCTCTGTTAGCGGTAATGCCCAATACGGCAGCAGACAGGAAGAAACTCAACGTTACGGTAATCAGTGACATATCCTGATAAAAAGCGGGTATCTGATAGGCATACCCTGTTAAAGCCATTGTTGAGATACACAGCGCCATTAGCGCAAAAGCCTGACAGGTTGCAGGGAAACGACGTTTCCGTGCCACAATAGCTAGCAAAAGGCAGCATGCGACAGCAAAGCTATTGCCTGATAGTCTGTTCGAAGGGTGTAATTTGAATATATCAGACAGGTGTTGATATGGCGTTATCGATTCAAGGGACTGTGTTGCGGATGTGGTAATTAACATCATCAGAGCGATTAGCAAAGCGCCTACCAGTACCTGAAAAAACAACGATATATACCTGAATTTGAATTGCGTAATCAAAGCAATGGCCAGCGATAAGCATAAAATCGCGGTAATCGGATGCGTTGCGGGTCCCTTTTGAATAGGACGATACAAGTACTCGAGCCCCAGTGAGTGTCCAATTAACACACAGGCCGCCAAGATAATAACCAGGTAGACCAATAGTGTGCCTGCCATTTTTGAGACCACAATGAGTGAGCGGTGTGGTTCTTTGTGCAAAGCGGTGAATTGCAGATTCATGGTTGAGGTCCTTATCAGCATTACTTAAAACGTAGTGCGAAAAATGAACGTTTTCAACTTTAGTATAATAATTGCTGTTTGCCGGTATATATGATCGAATTAAGGCTGCGGCAAGTAACCATTTTTAATGCGAACAGTTACCCGAATTCGTATGTATTTGAGCCCGCAACGGTTCGTTTCTACCCTTGAGCTATACTATACTTCTCGCCCTTTTGATGGAGTCTTTGGAACTGTCAGGATGTTAGACAAAAGCCAGCTAAGTCAACCAATTAAAGACAATACCTCGGAGCAGGAAATTGCCCGCTTTAATCAGATGGCCAGGGAATGGTGGGACCCTGTAGGAAAGTTTAAAACCGCGCTGGCATTTAATGCTACCCGGTCAGCGTTCATGATTAAGCATTTGGCGTATTGCCATAATCGGGATCCTGATGTGAAAGACTGCTTAAAGGGGCTCACCGTATTGGATGTGGGGTGTGGCGGTGGCTTGATCAGCGAAGCAATGGCCAGTAAAGGCGCTGTAGTAACTGGCATTGATGCCAGCGCTGTTAGTATTGAAGTTGCTAAAGCTCATGCCTTTCAGTCAGGATTGGCTATTCAATACTATCATCACTTGGCTGAACAAGAGGTTCAGGCAAACAACCGGTACGACATCGTCATTAACGCAGAGGTCGTTGAGCATGTACCCGACCAGCCCGCGCTTATCAAACAATGTGCGCAATTAGTTAACCCAAAAGGCACACTTGTACTAGCTACGCTCAACAGAACCTGGTTGTCGTGGGTAATTGCCATTTTGGGGGCTGAATACATAATGCGCTACTTGCCGGTTGGCACCCATGACTGGAAAAAGTTCGTTAAGCCAGAAGAGTTGGTAAGCTGGGTTAAAGAAGAAAAGTTTGAGCCCGTTTATGAAACTGGTATGAAGCTGAACCCTCTTTCTGGCCAGTGGCGGCTGTCTTCTTCTTTAAACGTGAATTATATTCAACTTTATAAACGCCACTTCATCGACTAACCTGACAGTTCACCACTACCAATCTACCCAGGAATCGATAATGACTTATAAGGTGTATGATTCAGCCCGCGCGCCAAACCCTCGACGAGTGAGGATATTCTTAGCAGAGAAAGGGATTGACGCTCACTTTATACAGTTTGACTTGCAGAAAGGGGAAAATCTAACGCCTGAGATGTTAGCGAAAAACCCGATGGGTAAATTACCGATTCTGGAATTGGCAGACGGGACCTGTATAAGCGAAACCGATGCCATCTGTACTTACATAGAAGCCATGCATCCGGAACCGCCATTATTGGGCACGTCGCCACTTGAAAAAGGCATCATTGGCATGTGGCAGCGGCGCGTCGACCAGTGTCTGATGTTGCCCGTTACCCAGTGCTTTCAACATACGACAGGCTTTTTCAAAGATAGAATGACCCCTGTGCCTGCTTTTGGAGAACAAGCCGGTAAAGATGTTGTCGCATTTCTGGACATATTAAACGAAAGACTGGGCGAGTCAGATTATATTGCTGGAGACACATTCTCTATTGCCGACATCATTGCACTATGTGCGATTGATTTTGCCCGCGTAGTTAAAATTAGAGTGGCCGAGCATCAGGAAAACCTGAAGCGTTGGCATCAACTCGTTAGCGCAAGAGCCAGCGCGTCGGCTTGAGTTAAATACTCTCAATTTTCCAGTCTGGTTTCAAAACCAGGGTGTCCATTCCTGGTAAAGAGACATCATTTACACTGATGTCTCGACGTATTTATTATCTCAAATGTATTCCTGCTATCTATGATGCGCATTCATGTTGTGAATGTAATAGCTAGTGGACCTCTCCACCTTCAGATTTAGTGATTAATGCGCTAATTTCTAAGTAAAATTCAATAAATACTACAAATATTGCCGGTATCGTGTAGCAAACCTGGCTTGTCAAAATAGTCATTTTTCACTTGAAAGCTGCGAAAATTAATGGAATGTTAACAAAATAATAACAATGGTTAGACCTCTGATGAGTTTCTAGCGACAGAACATTAATGACAACTGAAAATACACAATACAGGACACACACATGAAAAAAGCACTCTATTTCGCTTGTTTGGCATGGTTGTTTAATGCTGCTGTACCTGCCTACGCGGCCCCTGATACCTCAACCAAATATCCGATTGTGCTTGTGCACGGTTTGTTTGGATTTGATGACGCCCTGGGCGTTGATTACTTTTACAAAGTACCCAACAAACTGACGCGCTACGGCGCGAAGGTATACACCGCTACAGTGTCACCTGCCAATTCCAGTGAAGTACGTGGCGAACAGTTGTTGGCCTATGTACAAGAAGTATTAGCACATTCAGGCGCTGAAAAGGTTAACCTGATTGGTCATAGTCATGGTGGTCCAACTATCCGATACGTCGCCAGCGTTGCGCCCGAGTTGGTTGCATCAGCAACTTCAGTTGCGGGTGTGAATCAGGGCAGTAAGGTTGCAGATTTAGTGCGCAAAAGCCTGGATGAAGACTCGCCACAAGAAGGCGTTGCCGGCACGGTTGTGAATGCGTTTGCGAATGTAATTGAACTGGTTTCAGGTTCAGATCCACGTGAGTTGCCAACAGACAGTGTAGCTGCACTGGATTCGCTTACCACAGAAGGCGCAGCCAAGTTTAACGCTCGTTACCCAGAGGGCATGCCGAGTGGTTACTGTACAAACGACGGCGATATGCTGGCCGAAAATGGTGTGTACTATTTTTCATGGAGTGGTGGCAAGACACTGACTAATCCGCTTGATGTTAGCGATCCGCTTATGGTGTTAACCGGCCTGGCATTTGACGAGCCCAACGACGGCCTGGTGTCCAGCTGTAGCTCTCAGTTAGGGTATGTTATTAACGACCGCTATCGCATGAACCACCTGGATGAAGTCAATCAGGTTTTTGGTATTCATCACTGGTTTGAAACCGATCCGGTACAGGTATTTGTAAAACAGGCGCAGCGCCTGAAGTCACTGGGCCTGTAACGTGCGAAAAAGCGTAATACTGATTGCGCTTTTGGTGCTGGTGGTGGGGTTAAAACTCACCACCACGTCAAAGCAACAACAACCTGAAAGCGATGTTGAAAGGGAAACTACGTCAAACAAGCTGGAATCGACCCCGGCGGTTAATTCAGATAACAGCACACAACCTCACCATTCAATTAACCCTGTTCCCTCAGAGCGCCTGTTTACATTGCATGCGGGTTTAAAGGACGAGTTTGACGCCTTTATTTTTGAACGAGAAGGTCTCGGAACAGACGCTATTCTGGTTGAATACCGGGAAGCCAAAATTCAACAAGGTTATGACGGCGAACAGCTCGCTGCTTACATGGATTTGTTCACGCGGTACGTGGAATACAAAGTGGCTTTGCTGGCGCTCGAACCAGAAGATGCACTGGCTACACCGAACCTGGAAGCGATTACAGCAAGAATGGACGCGCTAACACAGATGCGCTACGACTTCTTTTCGGAACCGGAGTATGAATGTCTGTTCGCCGATGACGTCGCGTTTGATCTGGCTGCTTTTGAGCGCCTGAGAATATCTCAGGATCCTTATTATTCTGAAGCGCAAAAAGCGGCGCTTATTGAGCAGCAATTGGCTGCGCTACCCGAGTCTCAAAAGCAAGGTTTTACCGACTCGATGGAAGTCAAAGCATTGCGTGAACTCGCCACTCAATATGAAGGCGAAACCTTATATAACGCCGCATCGGCAGAGTTCGGTGCTGAGGTGGCTGCTCGCCTGCAGGCAACAACAGAGAAACGTCAGGCCTGGCAGAATAAGGTGAAGAATTACAAGCAGTGGCACAACGCATTGCAACAAGAGCAGCAAATGACTGATGCAGAGCAACAACAGGCTATTGAACAATACATGGCAACACATTTCAGCGGCGCTGAAAAAAAGCGCTTGCGAGTTTTTCTGGAAAACCCCGAGTTACTCGGCATATAACAAGTAAGAAGAGGGGGTTCGGAATTTCCAAACTTCCCAAGTGTGTACAAACGGGTAAAAAGTCCGGCGTATCAGCGCTAAAATCCTGAATTAATACCATAAACTCACCGTGATACTATCTGGTACAACGTGGAGTGACGGTTTTGTTCAAATACACTGTTCTGACTGGCTTTACTATTTTGCTGTTAGGTGGCTGTTCAACGAGTTCTGCACCGCCTTATGAGCGAGAGAAAAGCCCCGAAAGCCGAACCGAATACAATGGAATAAAGGGGCTGGCACAAAAACAAAAAGATCAGAACTACCTCATGTCTTTGGCGTTGCAGCGTCAATGTGATGCGGCTCGCATCGATCTGGCTGTCGCAAAATCCACGGGTGATGAATATGGCGAACAAGCCAGTCAGGCAGTTATTCAAAAGACGTGTGTGACGAACCCTTGAGCGTAAATCACAATCAGATATCCTGCTTAGATAGCGTATGTGATTCACTGGAAATACTTGTTTCAATTGCGCTAAAACATCTTCAAGGCAAGTGGAGTAGGAGAGTATTAAAGCCTCATGCTTAACGCCTCCCTTCTGGGTTAAAAGCAAAGGTTTCAAGGAGAGATTGATGTGTTATTCGACTATTTTAAAAAAACGTAAAAGACGGCGTCTTTTTACGATGTTCATAGCTTGCGTTTTCGTTTTGGGATGTTCAACACCTAATATGACTGAGCAGGATAAACAGGTTGAAATAATCAATGAAGAAGTTGGTAAGCTCATTGCTAACACCAAGATTAGCGCAGTATCCGTAGCATTCGTCACAGAAGGCGTCGTGAGTACATATCATTACGGCGAATTTGCCGATGGTTCAATTCCATCTGACAATGCCCTGTACGACATAGGTTCTATTACCAAAACGCATGTTGGATTAATCTTAGCGCAAGCCGTATCTGATGAACTCATAGAACTTGATGCGCCAATCTCTCGATACCTCGATAGGGTTAATAAAGAAGCATTACAATATCAAGGCGTAGAAATCACAGTCAGGCATTTAGCGACACATATCTCTGGGCTACCAACAGATCTATCGTGCGATGGGGCTACCCTCTTACCAGATGAAAGGTTGACATGTTTTATTGCCCACGATGATGAAAATCTAATCGACATATTAAACGGATATACACTTCAAGAAAAACCAGGAAGTAGATATCGTTATTCAAACGCAGGCGTTCGACTCATCGGTATCGCACTGGAAGAGCTATACAATGCGCCGATAGAGCAACTTCTCAAGCGCTATGTTTTTAGGTTTACAGGGCAAATCGAGACCTACGCTAACTTATCTGAAAGTGAACGTGCCAGGTGGAGACGAGGAATACATGAAAACGGTCTTCCTACACCTGACGCGTCTGACTACTTTAATGCTGCTGGAGGCCTAAAATCCACAGTACCAGATATGGGCAGATACCTAAGTTATTATCTCAACAGCGACAATGAGATAGCTGAAAAGGCGCTAACTTTACTGGCTGGAGACGAAGATGGGTTAGGCAGAGCTTATATTTGGAATACGTTTAGACTAGATTCAGAGGGGCAGTATTATCACGGCGGTGGAACTTTCGGCACGTCAGCCTGGATATCCATATATCCCAGAGAAAGACTAGGTATATTCCTCGTCACTCCTTATGTATCTGAAACCGCACAAGAGCAGCTTAATATAACGGCCAATACAATCATCGAAAAGTATCGTCAGAAGTGAGCTTAACAAGCATAAGCAACGGACATTATGTCCTCGGAGAATTCAAATGGATGAACAGCTAGCAAATAAAATTAAACAAATTTGGGAAAGTGCAAAAATCAATTCCCCTCTTACTCAAAAAAGCGCAGTGTGTGTTTCCACTATAGATTCTGCAGGCTTTCCACAATCACGTTTCGTTGACCTCAAAGAAATCGATCAGCTTGGTTTTACTTTTTGCACTTCTTATAACTCAGAGAAGGGAAACCACCTCTCGGATAACCCCAAAATCTCCTTAGTTGCTTGGTGGGATCACATCGGATATCAAGTTCGTGTTGTTGGAAAGGCGGTGACTATTTCCAACGAACTAGCTGACAAATTTTGGTCCACTCGTTCCAAAGAAGCACATGTCGCCACTACTTGCTTTAAACAGAGCAAAGTATGGGATTCTGCAGATTCAATGGAAAACCGATACGCTTCTGAGCTCGCCGCTTCGCCAGCATCAATTGCTCGCCCGACCTCATGGGGCGGTTATTCTGTTGTACCAAATTCAATAGAAATACTTAAATTTAAAGCCAATCGAGTACATGTCAGAGAACAGTATTTAAGAGACGGTACGTCATGGAAAATGCAGTTATTACAGCCTTAAAATGGCATATCAAACGGCGTTGGTATCCACCGCTTATGTCACCTATTCGTTCATTTGAGTTTTAAAAATCACTGCCGAGGCTGAAAATGGCCAATAGTGGTCATTAGCAATGGTAAATATCGATGAGGACTCGTTGCTCAGAGTCGATTTGGCAAAAATAGACTTTATTACTCTCAAGTAAGCAGTTTGGCTTTGCACAATACTGCGTGTTACGGTGACTGCGTTTCGGGATTACACATCCATAGTATCAGCTGCACAGGACGCATTATGAATAATAAAAAAGTTGCCATTATTACCGGGAGTGGTCGAGGGATTGGTGCGGCAACAGCAAAGCTGTTTGCCACGAACGGATATGCCGTGTGCGTCAATTACAAGTCGAATGCTAGTGCTGCCAATGCCGTGGCGGAAGAGATCCAAGCTTCAGGTGGCACGTGTATAGCGGTTCAGGCTGACGTTTCGCAAGACGGTGATGTTACACGGTTGTTCGATACTGTTGACCATCAACTCGGTGTCGTTTCTGTTCTGGTGAACAATGCGGGCATACTAAGACAACAAATGCGCCTGGAAGACATGAGCGCAGACAGAATAAATGCCATCCTCATTAATAACGTTACCGGGTACTTTCTGTGTTGTCGTGAAGCTGTGAAGCGGATGTCCACGCGCCATGGCGGAGTAGGGGGCGTTATCGTCAACGTGTCGTCCGGCGCTGCTCGCACGGGCTCTCCCAATGAATACATTGATTACGCTGCATCAAAAGGTGCAATTGATACCTTAACCAAGGGGTTATCTGTTGAGGTAGCGGCAGAAAATATCAGAGTGAACTGCGTTCGGCCTGGGTTGATTCATACCGATATGCACGCAGACGGCGGCGAGCCAGAGCGCGTAGAAAGACTAAAAAGCAAAATCCCAATGCAGCGTGGCGGCCAGCCTATCGAAGTCGCAGAAGCAATATACTGGCTGGCCTCTGATCAATCTTCCTTTGCAACCGGTAACTTTTTGGATTTAACCGGGGGATTGTGATGGCTGGTTTATCCCAACGGAAACGGTGAACGCGGGGAAAACGCAGGGCCACGCCGAGTTAATTTCGGCTGAAAAATGTACCTGCGCTATTAACTTCATCTTTTTGATACTGCTTTACAGAGAAGCTGCAACATACTCAGTCTATGTAAATCAGTGTTCAATCTTATGCGTGTCACGCACCGAGCTGAACGTGAGGCCCAGAATTTGCCAGATGCCATCTTCTTTAACGAATACCTCTGTGACGGTGAACTCGTTTTCTACATCTTGTCCTCTCACATGGGCCGTTAACGTTATTCTGCTCCAGACAATGCCTGTGTTGCCGCTGATCTCAGTAGCGCGATCGTGAATCATTGCATTTTTGTACCAAATTGAACCGCTCTTGATAATTTCAAGCTCACGGTCCGTTTTCCACGACCCGCTCATGTGCACAAATTTCGCATCCTTATGAAACAGCTTGCTTAACGGTTCTACGTCCTTCTCGGCCATCCATGTCCATTTTTTATCCGATAACGCCTCGAGTTCGGATTCAGTATCCACGGCCAGGGCAGCAACTGAGAAGTGAATCGTAATAAGCAGTAATAAAATTGACTTAACTTTAAGCATGATAGCTCCTTGTGTTTTATTGCCATTAAAATATATGGTGTAGTTATAGTTGTTTGGCCTCAACGGCTTTTTCTATCCACATCGATCCTGGTCTTAGTAGGATCTGACATTGATGCAGTTTGACCGGTTTTATCAATAATGAGCATCTGCTCGGCTTTCTTATTGAAAGTAGTCCATTGAGGCGTATCCGTAGAGTTAGGATTTCCTGTTTTAGCAAACTGAATCCAATAACGGTGCATCATATCGGCAACGTATCTGTCTTTATTCGATACCGTGTCTAGACCGCGTCGTTCTTGTAAAGTCTTAAAAACGTAGGCTATTTCAGATGCATGCGAAGCCCCATAGGGAAACCTTTCACGCAGTGATTCCGGTATATAGCCAAAACGATACACAAACACTGGAACACCTGCGGCCGCTAGAGTCCGTACCGTATACCTGGCTGGTTCTGCCCAGACTTTGTCGGTGTTCACATACGACAAGACCTCTGCTAATGGCGCTTCGCTTTTGACGTCATAGGCTTGTTGTGCCGTTACTGAGAAGTCACCGCATTGTTGCCAAAGTGCGGGTTTCGACTCTGCATTAACAAACCCAACTGGCACCTCAGCAGTATTTGAGCCAATTAGTAGCGGCATTTTGCTTTGTCTACTTCCTGGTACGCACTTTCTGCCGTTGTTACCACGAACTGGCCATCTAAGATTGGCCCTGAGTAAATGGGTTGTTGGCGGGTATCGTCAAACTCCGAACCGCTATCAAGCACCTGTTCAGCAGATAAAGCGCGAAGTGCCGCCAACGCTTTCGGCCCGGTCCCGCTGATGTTGTGTTTTATAGCGAAGTTGATGCCTATGGTTTCCGCGGACACCGGATAGTGCCTATCAGTACCATCTTCACTAAGTGGTCTGCCCGTTAAAACGCCATCTCTGCCACCGCCTGACTGAATAATAGCTTTGTGAAAGAGTCCTTTAGCAGACGGAATGGTCAGAAGTGAATGTACTGACACGCCTCCGGCCGACTCACCAAATACAGTGACATTCTTTGGGTCGCCGCCAAATCGGGAAATATACGATTGGATCCACTGAAGTGCCTGAATCTGATCCATATACGCATAGCTGCCCGTTGGCGATTCGGGATCTTCTGTTGTCAGGGCTGGAAATGCGAAGTGACCAAATCGCCCGAGTCGGTAATTTATAGTAACCAACATTACCTGTTGTTTCGCAAATGAAACGCCGGCAAACAGGCTGTCGGCTCCACTTCCAAAGACAAATGCGCCGCCATAGATCCAAACCATTACCGGTAAGTTGTCTCCGGGTTTGGTGCCTGCAGGGCGCCAGATATTTAGAAATAGACAATCTTCAGATTGCGGTCTTACAGGCTCGTGGCCACCGAAAGCAGGCTGTGGACAGTCTGCGCCAAATTCTGTGGCATCGAGACGCGTTGTATCAGACCAGGCTTTTACCGGTTGAGGAGGTCGCCAGCGCAAATCACCTACGGGAGCGGTTGCATAGGGAATGCCCTTAAACACTTCTACTTCGTGGCTAATTACCCCTTCGATATCACCAAGCGGTGTAGTTACAGATACTGAGCCTGTGTCGTCGGCAAGCACAGCCAGCGGGACGAGAGTCAAAAGCAAAAATTGCTTTAATGCGACTGCAGAAAACCATTTCATAATGCCACCTTGCCAGAACCTGAGGTTGTCTTCACTGGTGCTTCAACATCTGAAAATGCCTGTACCATGTCTGGCAGTCTTTTTCCCTTAATTGTAATGGTATTCAGCGCGTTGTTTAATTCGCCCATTTCTTCCTTGGTAAAAGACAGCGATAATGCCGCTGTGTTTTGTTGCATATGTGCCAAGCTGGTGGTGCCCGGTATGGGGACAATCCAGGGTTTCTTGTGGAGCAGCCACGCCAGTGCGATCTGAGCTGGAGCGGCGTTTTTACGTTGCGCCCAGTCTTTCAGTAATTGCACCAGAGGGAAGTTGTGTGCAATATTTTTGGCACTGAACCTGGATTCAAGTGAACGAAAATCACCGGCAGCGAATTGTGTTTGTTGATCAATCCAGCCTGTTAAAAATTGAACACCCAATGGGCTCCAGGGAACAAAGCCAATACCCAAGGATTCGCATAATGGAAGCACGCGTTCTTCCGGCCCACGCCACAGCATGGAGTACTCGCTTTGTACGGCACTCAATGGCAGGGTTGCATGAGCGCGTTTTAACGTGTTTAGCCCCATTTCTGACAACCCCCAATGCAACACTTTGCCCTCTTGCATTAGATCTGAGACCGCCCCGGCAACATCTTCAATTGGCACGTTTGGATCGACACGATGCTGGTAGAGCAAATCAATTCTGTCGGTTTGCAATCGCTTGAGCATGCCTTCTACAACTCGCTTGATATGTGACGGCTTGCTGTTCAAACCCGGTAGTCTTGCGCCGGTCTGCTGGTCGATATTCCAACCAAACTTGGTCGCTATAACAACCTTGTCACGAAACGACTTCACGGCCTCGCCCAGTATGCGTTCCACCTCAAATGGACCGTATGCTTCAGCAGCATCAAAGAATGTCACTCCTGAATCAAAAGCGGCCTGGATGACCTGATGCATCTCTTTTCTGTCAGGTACTGTTGTGTCGTATTTTCGGCTCATGTTTTGAACGCCCAGCCCCATGCCCGACACGGTTAGTTTGCCGAGCTGTCGTGTTGGTAAGTCCCCGGGTAATTTATGATTCATCGCATTTCCTTCATTACCTGAAGTCATTGGGCTAATAAGTGAGGCAGCTGCCAGTCCTGCGCCAGATACTAAAAATTCACGTCGGTTCTGCATTATTTACTGTGCCTTAGTTTCTGTTTCGTCTATTACCTGTTCCATCCAGGTTACGGTGTTGCCGTTCTCGGGCGTCGAAATCGCGATGTGTGACATCGGTGAATCTTTAGCGGCACCGTGCCAATGTCTGGTGTTTGGCGGAATTGTAATGACATTGCCGGGCAACATTTCCTGAACATCATGTCCTTCGCTTTGGACAAGTCCCTTGCCAGAAATAATGATAAGCGTCTGCCCCAGAGGATGTGTGTGCCACGCCGTTCGAGCCCCTGCTTCAAACTCCACTATGGCGCCGCGATAGTGGTTATTTACAGGTGATGAAAATCGTGAACTCACTTTCGCTACACCGCTAAAATAAGCGAGTGAACCTTGAGTAACGGTTGAGTCAGTGTTTACCGATACGGAGTTGACCGTGCCTGCCGTTGCATCTATGTCAGTCACTGTTCCAAGTACTGTTCTGGCTCTTGAGGCACTGTCGTGGCTCACTGACGCGGATAACACCTGAGTGAAATCGAGCAATTGTGAAGGACTGTAACCCACACGCAGCGACAGTTTCATGTGTGATGTAAGCTGAGCTTCAGCGCCAGGCATAGCAGCTAATATACTGATGGTAAGCAGCTCTCGGTCTTGTACATTTAGCACGTCACGGTAGAAAATATCGGCGAACAAATGTTCGACGAGAAAGGTCTCAATGGTCGGTACAAACCCAGCATACCCGGTAGTGCGGTTAGTCATATCCCTTCCAGTGAGATTGTTGCGCACCTGATGACCAAAGCTGTTTGCGTCGTAATCATCGGGAACCGGCGTTGCTTCCTTGCCAATGTTATCTTTGACTCCGTTTGCTTCTCGTTTTGAGACCACATCCATAAATGTCATGATGCCGTTCAGAGCGCGAGGAAAGCCTGCATAGGCATAGGAATGAATGAAAATTTCTTTGATTTCGTTAATGGTTAACCCGTTATCCAGCCCAGTATTGAGCGCGCCAGTAAGTTTATGGGTATCACCGGATGCGGTTAGCGCAGCAATGGGTATCATCGCAGATTGGCGGTCATCCAAGCGCTTATGTGTTTCGTTGGCACTGGCCACATTAATAAACAACGCAAACATGCCCCACAGCGGCGCTAAGATGAGATGCATTGGTGCTACTCTTTTAGTTTCGATCATAATTTCTTCCCGTGTTGTTGCTCTTTCCGGTGTTTAGTCCAGGCCTTTTTCATGCACCCAGTCGGCCATGAGGGTCGCAATTTCTTTGTTATTTAAGTCTGAAAATGGAAAATGGGTATTGCCATAAATGCCTTTGTCCGGCAGGTGAACGACAGTCGCATCTCCACCGTGCCGGTTAACGGTATCTGCCCATTCATTGGCCATTTCAAGACGAACTCGCCAGCCGTCCTGGCCTGGGAATTCACTTAGCGTTTCAGGGATGTTGTCGCCGTAATAGATGACAATTGGAATACGTGTCAGTTTTTTAAAATCCTCCAAGGGCACAGCGACGGCACTCAATGGGCCACTACTGCTATGCTTAGGCTCTGGGGCCTCGCCTTCCGGAAAAACAAAGTTGCTTCCTGGTTCATAAGAGACAATGGCTTTGATATTCGGGCTTTGCATTGCTGCCTGCCAGCCCATGCCCCCGCTATGGGAGTGGGTGACTAAAATGCCGTTGCCAATTTTGCGAAATAAGGCTTCAACCGCATCTGCATTGACGTTGATATCAATGGGGCCAGTGTCCGGCACCATTTGCCGAAAGTACTGATCCAATGAAGCTTCATCGGTAGGAAACTGCACATTAGGAGAATAGTCTGGCCAGTTACCCTCACGGAATGTATTGAACCATCTTTGTTCATCCGGAGTGGCCTTGTAATCGCCCGTTTGGGTGCCTTTTGCGGCATTTCCACGTCGGGGTTGGTCAATTAAGTAAACACCATAGCCTTTGCGGAGAAAGAGGGTTTGGTAACCTTCCCGTCCATCTGGCGTTGACTCCCAGGTTTTAGAGAATTGCCCGAACCCATGCCACATCACCAATGGGTAGGTTCTTTCATTTACCGGGCGCTGAAAAAACACATAGGCATGATCACCGTGCAAGGTTTGTCCTTCGCTGGTTAAAGCAATAGGGTCGAACTCTCCGGGATTTTTGATGACAGATCCGCCAACGGCAAAGCTACCTTGTTCTGCAATTAAAAGCGGCGCAGAGTCACTGTTTGTAACTGTGTTAGCACAGCCATTTACCAGCAGTAACCCCGAGGCAACCAAAGCGATGTATGAAGATTTTTTAAAACGGAAAGCCATATCGTTCGTCCTTAGTTCAGCGTTTTTTCGTAGAAACTCATAAACTGCTCCAGCGCTTCCTCGACGTAGGCTGGCTGCCAGTATGTTTCAATATGGGTTGCACCCTCGATGATATGGAGTTGCTTGTCAGAGGTACCGGTGGCCAGTTCGAATGCGTCTTTGGTCATATAGAGAGAGTCAGCCTTTCCTCCCGCAACCATTAACAGAGGCTGATTGATGAGGTCCATATTGGTAGCGGCATCAAAATTCATCAGTGAAAGCAGGCTGCTCTCGGTATAGCGAAAGGTGGAGTTAGGATGAGCGTGGGATTTCCAATAGTATTCAAATCCTTGTCGATAGAGCTCAAATGGCAGAGCGGCAATTTGCTCGTCGGTTAATTGGGTATTCGCCGCGTAAGTGACTTCACCTGATATGACTTCCCGTTGCCGGGCGTCTGATGCAGATTTTAACCGTTGATGCACAGTATCGAGTGCGGACTCCATGTAACCATTTCTGCGCACACGCCCTGAGTTGAACATACTCAACGTTGCAATAGACACAAAGCGTTTGTCTGTCTGAGCGGCTTTCAGCGCGTAGCCGCCACCGCCGCAAATACCCAACAGGCCGATACGACGACTATTTACACCTGCAAATGTCGAAATGAAGTCCGCCATACCGTGAATGTCTTCAATTCTGTTTGCAGGCTTGTCGATGTTTCGGGGTTCGCCGCCACTAGCGCCTTGATAAGCGGCGTCGGCGGCGATGGTAATATAACCTTGCTCAGCCAATCTATGTGCGTACAGCCCGGCCACTTGTTCTTTTACACCCCCATTTGGATGCGCGATGACAATGGCAGGGTACGACTTTGAAGACATGTAACCTGGCGGCGTATATACGTTCGCAGCGATGCGAATGCCGTTTAAATCGTAGTGCACCGTTCTGATGTTAACTTTTCCCGGCTGGTTCTGAGTAATGGCACCTTCGTAAACGAGGGTAAAAGGATTTTGGCGGTAGTCGGCAGCAAGAAGTTCACCCGACATCAGGTTCACTGATAGCAAAACCGCTGCAGTTTTAATGAGAGAATACATAGTAAGCTACCTTTTTCAGTAACGCGCGAAGAAGAAAAAATCGGACGTTTTTGCATGATTTGGATAGAGCTTAATCAGCAAGGGCAAAAGGCAGTATTCAATTTCTGTTCGATAGTTGCCTATTTCTCTGAGTGGCAATTCAATGTATGTATCTAAGGTATATCGGGGGCTATACTGGTATCGTCAATTTTAGAAGGGCAGGTGACTCGAGATGGGAACAGCATCAGCGTTGTATAGCCAAATGAAACAACTAGCAAACGGCATTAGCTCACTCACCGAACAAGAAGGCTATGTGGACACTCCTGTTCCAGGCCTAACCGTGTTCAGAAAAACGGACGCTGCTAAGCCAATGGCGGGTTACTACGAACCCAGTGTCTGCTTGATCGCACAAGGGGCGAAACGGGTACAATTGGGTGACGAAAGCTATATCTATGATACTGAGCACTATTTATTTTCGGGTGTTCATTTGCCGGTGGTTGCACAAGTAATTGATGCCAGTGAAGAAACCCCCTACCTTGGGCTTAAACTGACGTTTGATTATCAGGAAATAACCCAATTGATGACCGATTCCCAGTTACCCCCGCCAAAGGGGCAGCGTTCTGGCAGAGGGATGGCGACCGGTTATTTGAATGCTCCGTTGGTTAACGCTTTTCAGCGACTGATAGATTTGGCAACAGAAGACGCGCATATCGCAACCCTGGCACCTATGGTGAGACGCGAGATTTTTTATCGCTTATTGGTCGGAGAACAAGGTGAAACGCTTCGCCAGCTCGCAGCCATGGGGACTCAAACGCATCAGGTCGCCAAGTCTATTGCGTGGCTAAAATCTCACTTCTCAGAGACGATTAGGGTAGAGACATTGGCAGATATTGCCAACATGGGGGTGTCTACCTTCCATCACCATTTTCGAAACATGACGGCAATGAGCCCGTTGCAATTTATTAAACAGATACGACTCCAGGAGGCCCGTCGCCTGATGTTGACTGAGCATCTTGATGCTGCGACTGCTGCATTTCAGGTTGGCTACGAGAGTCCGTCACAGTTTAGCCGGGAATACGGGCGTTTATATGGATGTTCACCGGCGAAAGACGTCAGCGAACTAAGGTTTAAGCTGGCAAATACTGGAAGCTGATAGGCAGGGCATCTCGCACTTACATTGGTTTTAAAGTCAACATAGAACGTACGCAACGAACAACACGCAACAGTCACGCATTGTACTGTTTATTCACGTCACCGAATCAACCGTTTCACAGCCTCCAGAGTATCAGCCTCGCTGGCTGGTTTATCCCAGCGAATGCGGTGAACACGGGGAAAACGCAGGGCCACGCCGGATTTGTGGCGGGGGGATGGATGCACTGCGTCGAAGGCCACTTCCAGTACCAGTGCTTTCTCGACTTCACGCACTGGCCCGAATCGCCCGGTTGCGTGTTGTCGTATCCAGTTGTCGAGTTTCTTTAATTCTTCGTCTGTGAAGCCAGAATAGGCTTTGCCAATCGGCAGTAATTTGTCGCCTTCCCACACGCCAAACGTATAGTCGGAGTAAAAGCTTGAACGTTTGCCGTGACCGCGCTGGGCGTACATGATTACCGCATCTGCTAACAGCGCTTCGCGTTTCCATTTAAACCACTGACCAACGGGTCTGCCTGCAGTGTAGGGGCTAGCCAGGCGCTTTAGCATTAAGCCTTCAACGGATGGATCGTCAGTGGCTTGCCGATACGCTGCTTCGAGCTGCTCTGCATCGTGTATCGCCAACACCGGCGACAGCTGAAAGGCCGGTTGTCGATTGTTAGCTACCCATTTTTTCAGGTGCTTACGTCTCACATCGAGGGAATGCCGGGTAACGTCTGATTGCTGGTATTTCAAAATGTCGTATAGCATGACGCCGGCTGGGTGGGATGCAAGTAATGCCTTGGTGGGCTTCTTGCGGTTGAGCCGCTGTTGCAAGGCGTTAAAGCTATCGATACTACCGTCTTTCATGATCAGTAATTCACCGTCTACCACGCCATGAAAATGAAGCTGTTCCAACACATCGGGAAAGGCGTGACTGATATCATCACCGGTGCGGCTGTATATGGCTTTTCCAGTAGCATTGCACACCAGCTGTACGCGAATGCCGTCATATTTGTGCTCAATTTGCCATTCGCCAGGTTGGGCTTTAATAGCCTCAAGTTCGTCATCTTGTATCGGGTGTGACAGCATCACCGGGTGAAAGGTCACTGCGTTGGATATATCGGGTTTAGGTTGTTTGCCGTCCAGCCAGGCAAACAATTCAGCGTAGGGAGGAGCAAGGGCGTGCCACAGTTGTTCGATATCTTCGACCGGCACATGGCCATAGGTCGCCAGGACTTTCTTCACACTGCGTGCCGACATACCGACGCGCAGTCCCCGTGTACCTAATTTGAGCAGCGCCCACCGTTGCGGTGGCGTCATAATCGACAGGTAGTCGGCAAGTAGTGCACTGACTTTTTGTTTAGACACCTGTTGGAAGGCGGTTACCAGTTCGTTCAGCGTCGGCAACGTTGCAGGTTGCTCGGTAGCATCAGGCCATAGGTGCGCCACCGTTTCACTGACTTCGCCCACGTAGTCATAACTCATCGCGAACAGGTCCGGGTCAACCAGACTCAGTATAAGTTGTTTTACGGTATGTCGTTTAAAAAACTCAAAGCGTAGCGTGCCGGCCAGCGCAGCAATGGCCCAACCGCGATCCGGGTCGGGTATATTCTTTAAGTATGTCAGCAGCAACCGCTGTTTCTCATTGCTGGCTGCGGTGTAGTAGAGGTTTTCGAGTAATTCACTGAATGCTTGCATGGCTAATCCTGCGTATCGGATTCGTAACCCACCATACTCAAAGCCTGAGCGGTACGGCCTTGCTGTGTTAACGCATGTAACAGCGCATCTTCACGGCCATGGGTGATCCACACTTCTTTAGGGTTAACCTCTTCAATGGTGTCGAGTAGTGCTTGCCAATCACAGTGGTCCGACACAACCAGCGGAAGTTCAACCTGCCTTTGTTTCGCTCTGGCGCGAATTTGCATCCAGCCTGACGCCATGGCTCGCCTCACATTAGGCAGGGTGCGTGACCAGCGGTCACTCAATGCAGAAGGCGGTGCCAGCACAATATTGCCAGCCAGTGATTGCTTGTCGCTCACCTCGGCGACGTCAATTAACTCACCCAGCTCAATGCCCTGTCGTTCATATAAATCACACAGTTTACGCTGTGCGCCATGCAGGTAAATGGGCGCGGTATAGCCTATCGCCCGTAATGCCAGTATGACCCGTTGACATTTTCCCAAGGCATAAACACCCACAAGGTGACAACGTTCCGGAAAGACAGCCAATGAGTCCAGCAGTTTCGCCATTTCCTGCTCGATAGCAGGATGCTTAAATACCGGCAGAGCGAAGGTGGCTTCGGTGATAAATACATCACAAGGCACGGGTTCAAACGGGAGGCAGGTAGGATCTGATTGTCGCTTATAATCGCCGGATATCACCACCCGGGTGCCCCGATAGCAAAGCAGGATTTGCGCTGAACCCAAAATGTGGCCTGCCGGATAAAACACACAGGTAACCGGGTCGTTCAGTGAACCCAGCGTAATTTGTTCGTGGTAGTTTACTGCTTGCGTCGACCCAGCCATGTCTTCACCATAGCGGGTTTGCATAATAGCCAGCGTACTTGATGTGGCGG
>CP051238.1:1581119-1618414 GCA_017794925.1 Aestuariibacter sp.
CCAATGGCATGGTCAGCGTGCGCGTGGGTGATTAATGCATGCTCTACGGGGTGAAGCGGGTCGATGTAACAGTCGGCAGGTTCACAATAGAGTCCTTGTGGTTGTTTGTGTAACCACTGTGAAGCGTCCAAAGTAAATTATCTCCCGGTCAGGCGTTAGCGTTTTGATGTCGTCTATAGAACATTTATACGCCTGAGGTGATATTTGGATTGCCCCGCGTTAGTAACCGCCTTTCACGATGTAATATTCGCCGTTGTAAGTAAGGGAAACGTGCAGCGCAGACACTTCCTTAGCTGTCTTTCTGCCAATTTTTTTGTCAGCCTCCAGACAGCGATTTTTCAGGTAGGCCATGCCGTCAGCAAACGGTGCTTCAAACAACACATTTTGGGAAAACCGGTAACACTTTTCGTTGTCGTCGTAATTCAGCAGCGATTGCATGGGGAAGTCACCATGAGTGCGCCCAATGGTTGGCAGGCTGTCATCGTTGCAGCCAGCAAGTGTAAAAATAGACATAAAGAAAACAGAGGTGCGAAGCAGAGTCATGTGTTGGTTACTTTACTGATAAATACGGCCAGCCTGTATCATACCAAGCATTCAGCGATTTTGCGCGGTTGCCCCAATTAACGTGCTAACCACAGATGCAGATAAATTTGCTTGCATAGTTTGTGAAGTTGTTTAGTATGAATTTTGTACAGCAGTATAGTACTAAAGTATTATCCTGATAATAACAATAAATAAGGATGTTTTATGACTACATCTACTAACCGACTTTGCGTGATCTCTGTTTCTGACTATGAAGCAGGGGAGCAAAAAACCTGGCAAGACGAACTGGCGCTGTTAGAGGCGTTATCAAACCAGGATATCGACGAAGACTTCGACGTGGTGCTGGTTGAAAGCACGCAGGTGCAGGACCAGCCTGTGCCCGATCAGCTCTACCTGTATATTCCTCAGTTAAAAATCCTGTATTACGATTCCATACAGTCAGCGGTGTTGAAGGATTATGGTGTCAGTCAGTGTCCTCATGAATATATTGCTGTGCTCGAATCTGATTGTACACCCACGCATAACTGGTTACGCGAATTAATGACGGGGCTAACGTCTGGTGATTACGCGGCTGCCAGCGGTAGAACCTACTACGGTGAAGACAGCAGTTACCGCCGGGCTTGCAACCTATTGCACCGGGCGTGGGACGATCCCGGTCGCTCAGGGCAAACCGACAAAGTGTCGAATAACGGGGCTATTTACCATCGAGAGATACTGCAGGCTTTTCCATACCCGCATGCAGCCACGCCTTTTTTATCGGCAGAGTTGCGTAATGACAAAATTAGAGAGGCGGGAAACGTGTTTTACATGGCACGCGAAGGCGCAATGCAGCACGCCATTGGCGGTCTGACGTTTCTGTGGGATTTGCAGCGTAATAAAGGGCATCAGTGCATGTCGGTCAGCGCGCATAAGAGTCTGTCGTTGTTAATGAGAGAAAAACTGAAACTGGATTGGTTCCACGCTAAACGCATTGGTAAACAATATCTGCGCTGGTATGACTGGCCGTTGTTTGTGTTTCTGTCATGTTATGAGGTCGTGCCGCATTTGGTGGGGGCGCGCTATGCCAGAGAAGAAGTCGAAGTTATTCCGGGCTCTTCGTATCGATAACTATTCCGATAGTGAAATTGAAAAAAGCGCATTTTATCAATACGTTTGGTAATCTTTTCACGCACGTCAGGCGTATTAAAAACTTACTTAACTTCGCTTAACTTCAATGTCATGTCACTAACGCCTGAGTTCGAAAAGTGGTTCAGCCAACAAGGCTGGACCTTTCGAAGCTATCAATCTGAAATCTTCGACAAGGCGTTGCTCCAACAGTCTGTGCTACTGATTGCGCCAACCGGCGCAGGTAAAACCCTGT
This sequence comes from Aestuariibacter sp., assembly GCA_017794925.1. Taxonomy (GTDB): domain Bacteria; phylum Pseudomonadota; class Gammaproteobacteria; order Enterobacterales; family Alteromonadaceae; genus Alteromonas. The sequence continues at coordinate 1,583,023 of CP051238.1, forward strand.
CAGGGTTCTTACCCGTATTACATCAGTTGAGAAATGTAGACAGTGAGTATTTACATACGCTGTACATATCACCACTTAAAGCCCTGACACAAGATATTCACCGAAACCTGTTACGGCCCATCGAAGAGATGGATCTGCCAATCAAAGTGGAAACACGCACCGGTGACACGCCGTCACATAAGCGACAACGGCAACGCAAAAAGCCGCCCCATATTCTGTTAACCACACCCGAATCACTGATGTTAATGCTCTCATATGCCGACGCGCCGCAGATCTTTGGCAAACTAAAAACGGTGATCATCGATGAAGTACACAGCCTGACGGGCAACAAACGCGGTGATTTTACTGCGCTTGCGCTGGCCAGACTGGAAACACTGGCACCGGGCTTTTTGCGCATTGGTTTGTCTGCCACTGTGGCTGAACCAGCATTAATTGCCAGTTGGATGGGACCTACCGGTGACCCTGTCGATATTGTGAAAGTGGAAGAGCAGCAACGCCCCGATATTCAGTTGCTGGAGTCTGATCAACGCATGCCCTTCGGCGGCTTTATGGCCAAATACGCAGTAGGGGATATCTACAAGGCGATATGCGATGCACAGACCACTCTGGTGTTTGTGAATACCCGGGCACAGGCCGAGCTGTTGTTTCAGTTGTTGTGGTCTGAAAACAGTCAGGCATTGCCCATCGCGCTGTACCATGGTTCATTAAGCAAAGAGCAGCGGCGCAAAACCGAAGTTATGATGGCCAGTGGCATGCTGCGCGCCATTGTCACGACCTCGGCACTCGAGTTAGGCATTGACTGGGGGAATGTTGATCGGGTTATTCAGGTGGGCGCGCCCAAGGGCGTAAGCCGCTTATTGCAGCGAATCGGGCGGGCAAACCACCGTTTTGAGGAGCCGAGCAAAGCGTTACTGGTGCCCGCCAATCGTTTTGAGGCACTGGAATGTCAGGCTGCCATGACCGCCATTGAAAAAGGCGAGCGCGATGGTGACATGCTGCACGCTGGCGCGCTGGATATTTTGCCGCAGTTTATTCTGAATTGCCTTTGCTCGCAGCCTGCCACCAGAGAGGAAATTTACCAACAGGTACTCAACGCGTTCCCTTATCAGAGTGTGTCGGACGACGAGTTTAATCAGCTGTGGCAGTTTACCGTGGATGGAGGCTATGCCTTGCAGGCATACGAACGCTATCAGCGTTTAGTTGAACTGGACGATGGGACATACAAACCAGCGAATCAACGGGTCATCCAGCGACACCGACAAAACATCGGCACCATCGTGGAAGCCGGTAAGTTGAAAGTCAAACGCATCCGGCGCGGTAATCAGGGCAAAATTATTGGTGAAGTTGAAGAGTATTTTGCCCAACAACTCACGCCCGGTGACACCTTTCTGTTTGCCGGAGAAATGCTGAAATTTGAAGCCATCCGCGACATGCAGGTGCACGCTAAACCGGCCAAGGGCAAAGACCCCAAAATCCCCAGTTATGTAGGCGGTCAGCTACCGCTCTCCACGCACCTTGCCGATGGTGTGAGGGCTCTCCTCAATACCCCCAAAGCGTGGCGAACCTTGCCCAAACAAGTACGGGAATGGCTTGATCTGCAACGTGCATTTTCGGTGATCCCCAGCCCACAAACTGTGTTGATAGAGCAATTTCCTTACCGGCAGGCCTTCAGTACCCTGTATTACACCTTCGAGGGGCGCAAAGCGAATCAGACGCTGGGGATGCTGTTAACCCGCCGCATGGAAAAGATGGGGCTGAAGCCCCTGAGTTTCAGTGTTACGGATTATGGACTATCCATTAGCGCACTCAATGCGGTGGAGTCATCCCATATTGAACGTTTGTTTCAGCCGGATGTACTGGGCGACGAACTGGAAGACTGGATGCTCAATGCGCCCATGCTAAAACGCTCTTTCCGGCAGGTTGCGATTGTGAGCGGGCTTACGGAGCAGCGCTATCACAGTACGCATAAAACCATGAAGCAGGTGACGTTTTCGACCGACCTGATTTACGATACCCTGCGGGAATATGAACCTGATCATATTTTGCTGAAAGTAGCCCGCGATGACGCTGAGCGCGAGTTGCTGGATCTACGCCGTTTGGCAGACATGCTAATTCGCTTTGTCGGCAAGACCGAGTTTGTTAACTTGCCCCGGGTGTCGCCCATGGCCATTCCTATTGTGCTCGACGTACGCAGCGAGCAAATAAAAGGAGCGGGTGAGCAGGCGCTGCTGGATCAGGCGGCATTGTATGCCGAGGCTGAGTCCATGCTGGATGAAGTCAGAGCGTTATTGGCGAGTGGTCACAATACGCAGTAAGCACAAAGGAAGTTGATTGATTAACCCTGATACTCTGGCCGGTCTGGTCAGACAAAAATACGCGGGAATGCTTCGGTTTGCCGGTACTGTGTGGGTGCTGGATGCCAAAGGCGCGCTTTATTGTCCGGCCAACGATACCCTGCTGGTGGCAGATCTGCATTTCGAAAAGGGCAGCTATTTAAGTCAGTATGCCTCCCCCGTCCCTCGTTATGATTCCCGGGCTACCCTGGCTGCTCTATCCGCGTTAATCGACCGCTATCAACCAGCGTCGGTGGTGTGTCTTGGTGACAGTTTTCACGACCGTGGCGCGTTTGCTCGTATTACCTTTCAGGACAGCGAAGCATTGCTGGCGCTTACTAAACGCGTGTCTGACTGGGTTTGGGTGGTGGGTAATCACGACCCTGACATTCCCGACAGTGTTGCAGGTAAGGTTGTTGAGCACTGGCAGGTATCAATTGCGGATAAGTCCCTCATTGGGTGCCATGAGCCCGATCCTGCACTGGAACATCACTGTCAGATAGTCGGACACTTTCATCCCAAAGGGCAGTTGGCTATGCAAAAAGGTGTCGTGAGAGGAAAGTGTTTGGTTGCCACGTCATCGCTTATGGTGATGCCCGCGCTGGGGCAGTTTACCGGCGGATTGTCGGTACAGGACCCGGTGATGGTGACATTGGCGCCCGTTGCTGAGCGCCAGTGTTGGATGCTGTATCGCGGCAGGGTTTACCAGCTACCCGCAGGTAGTTAGGTCCTAGTCGCGCCAGCGTTTGGTCAGGTCTTCGTAAGCGTCGATACGACGGTCGCGGAAGTATGGCCAGATGCGTTTGACCTGCTCAGTACGGGACATGTCCAAATCCACCAACAAGGTGGTTTCTTCATCTACGCCAGCCTGGGCCAGCAGCTCGCCCTGCGGACCGGCAATGAAGCTTTGGCCCCAGAATTTAATACCCGGGTCGCCTTTTACCGGTGAGGGTTCAAATCCGGCGCGGTTAGCCACAATCACAGGGACTGAGTTAGCGACCGCGTGTGCACGTTGAATGGTGTGCCATGCACCGTGCTGACGTGCTCGCTCATCGTCGGTGTCGGTCATATCCCAGCCAATCGCGGTTGGGTAGAACAGCAAATCGGCACCTTTCATGGCCATGAGGCGAGCCGCTTCTGGATACCATTGGTCCCAGCATACTAAGACGCCCAGTTTACCTACGCTGGTTTGAATAGGCTCGAAGCCCATGTCGCCCGGCGTAAAATAGAATTTCTCGTAAAAACCCGGGTCATCCGGAATGTGCATTTTGCGGTATTTGCCGGCAATCTCTTTACTGCGATCAAACACCACGGCGGTGTTGTGATACAGGCCAGAACCGCGCTTTTCAAACAGTGAAGTCACCAGCACAATATTGTGTTTCTCTGCGAGTTCACCAAAGAAGTCGGTGGCCGGACCCGGAATAGGTTCAGCCAAATCAAACGCATTAGTGTCTTCTTCCTGGCAAAAATACAAGGTGCTGTGCAGTTCCTGTAGCAGAATACACTCTGCGCCCTGGGCTGCCAGTTTCGCAATTTGCTCGGCGCTCTTGTTCCAGTTGGTGGCTTTGTTGTTGTCGGCAACCGTTTGTTGCACCAGGCCCACTTTTAAGATGCGCTCAGACATATCGCGACACTCCTTTATTCATTTGTTGAACTACGTCAGGTTTTAATGTGTTACAGGGTACTTGCATGGAAATACAATGCAAGCTGCCATACTGTTGTACCAGCGGCGCGCAGTTTACCGGCACAATGTTGTGATGCGGAAACGCGCGTTGCATCACTTCAACCGCTTCGGCATCTTCCGGTTGCTGATAAACCGGCAGCAACACAGTGCGATTACAAATCAGGTAGTTTGCATACGACGCAGGCAGTCGGTCACCGTCTTCGCTATACATGTCGGGCAATGGCAGTAAATAATGCTCACGACCGGGCAGTTTGGTTTTACATTCTTCTACCAGTGCGTGAAGACCCGCATAATGACTGTCTTCCGGGCGGTTTTCTGCAGCCTGAATAACCAGGTTGCCTTCTGGCGTAAACCGTACCAGAGTATCAATGTGACCGTCGGTATCATCACCTTCAAGATGGCCATGCTCCAATACCGTGAACGCGGAATAGCCAAGCATTTGGGCAAAGGTTTGATGATAGGCTTCCAGTGACATGTCGCCGTTACGCTGCGGGTTAAACAAGCACGAGGCCGTAGAAAGCAAATGTCCTGACGCATCAATTTCCAGCGCGCCGCCCTCAGCAACCACGTCACTGGTGCGAAGTGGTTGCTGACATAGCGGAGCCAGATAAGTTTGATTCAGCTTGTTATCAAGGCTGGCGTCAAATTTGTTGCCCCAGCCGTTAAAGGTGAATTCCACCGGGAAGGGGGCGTCAAGCGGGCCACAGGTTAAGAATGAAAAGTCCCGGGCCCAGGTGTCATTGTACCGGGCGGCAACTAACAAAACGCGCGCGTCTTCAGGCAATGCTGCTTCGATATCAGAGATATCCTGTTCGCGACATAACAACACGACACCTGCGTCACTGGCATTGATGATGCGGATGATCGACAAATAGGTTTCGCGAACGTCACTGAGCCAGGGAGCCCAGTCTGTTTGCTCATTTGGCCAGGCAAGGATCACGGCTTCGCTGGCCTGCCATTCCGGTATAAAGGTGTTACTCACAATTATTCCTGTAATAAAGAAATATAACGTGTTGATTATACCGTGTCTTGTTATTCGAACCAGTTATTTAAGGTTGCGTCCTCCGTTTAAATGCAGGGTCTGGCCGGTTACGTATTCTGATTCGAGTATATAGTTTACGGCCTTCACCGCTTCTTGTGCTCCGGGAACAATGCCTAACAGGTTTTTTGTTAATGCTTCGGTCCGGTAGGCGTCGCTATCGTCGTCATTAAACATGACCAGAGATGGGGCAATGCTATTCACTTTTACGTGGGGGGCGAAGACACGCGCAAAAGACAGGGTGAGGTTGTGAAGCGCAGCTTTGCTCGCAGAATAGGCAATGTGATTCTGGCTGCCGGTTTCCTGAACGTAATCTGTCATGTGGATGATATCCGTCGTACTTCCCTGTTGTATTAACAAATCTTGCAAAGCCAGGTTTAACTGATACGGTGCGCTGGTGTGTACCATCATCATATCCTGCATTAAATCGCCCGCATGACGCTCGGGAGTCTCCGGTGCCCAGTCAGATGCATTGTGAATAATGCCGCGTAAGCCATTGCAAATGTGTTTTATTTCGTCAATTGCTCGCGAAATGCCTGCCTGAGTGCTAAAATCCGCCTCCAACACGGTTGCACCAGCCTGTTTGAGCTGGTCTACGGCGGGTTTATACCGACGGTAGGTAATGATCACCGGTTGGTCCCTGGAGAGTAAATCTTGCGCAATGGCTAAGCCCAGGCGTTGACTGCCTCCGGTAATAAGAATGGGTAAAGACAAAAATACCTCCGATTATTTTTGGTACTAAATACGACTGTACAGGCTTTGCAGATCGTTTTAATGACAATATTTCATGTCATTGTAATCCTGAATGGATGTCTGTGTCGTATAAGGTGTGTAAATCGTCATTACGGAATGGTTGAATGTTAGCAAAAGAAGCGGTAATTGTACGCGACGCTGTTAAGCTCGGTATGTCTAAAGAGGCATTGATGGTCCACGAGGCTCTGGTTGCCCGGGGCCTGGAAACGCCGATGCTGGAAACAGGGCTGAGCGACGAAGCCAAGCGTCAGCGCATTGAAGCGTCGATGCGCGACATAATGGAAACATTAGGGTTAGACTTGTCCGATGATAGTCTGGCAGAAACGCCTCTGCGCATTGCAAAAATGTATGTGGACGAAATTTTCTCCGGCCTCGACTACCGAAAGTTTCCGAAAATTACCCAAATCGAAAACAAAATGCAGCTGGGGCAGCCTGTGCAGGTTTCAGATGTGAGCCTGACCAGTACGTGTGAACACCACTTTGTTACCATTGATGGCACCGCGTCAGTCGCCTACATTCCTAAAGATACCGTGATCGGCTTGTCTAAAATTAACCGTCTGGTTGGTTTTTTTGCCCAACGCCCTCAGGTTCAAGAACGCCTGACTCAACAAGTACTGGTTGCGCTGCAAACCCTGACGGGTACAGAAGATGTGGCGGTGTCGATTAACGCAACGCACTATTGCGTGAAAGCTCGTGGCATACGCGACAGCTTGTCTTATACGAAAACGTCTGCGCTGGGTGGAAAATTCCTTGCCGATGCCGAACTAAGAAGAGAGTTCTTCTCTTAAGCGGACATTGCCATAAGTCAGATACAAAAAGGCCAGCTTAACTGCTGGCCTTTTGCTTTCTAAATAGAAAATTATGCTTCCGATACTATCAGATTGATTTGGTCGTTCACCCCATTTGCCGGAATAATTTCCAGCATTTGGTGACACTGCTGGCAGGGCTCCCGCTGCTCTTTATACATATCTTTTAACGTGTCGACTGAAATTGCATTGACGTGACCACACAGTGGACATCGAAATTCCAGCAACGTATTACTATACATTCCCATGCGCTTTATTCCTTTTCCTTCGTTAGCAGACGTTATCCATACTCAGCGGTTTACTCACTAAACACACTGTTCTGCTTTTCGCTTTACCTTACGCCTCACCGATTAGGTATACATCATCGGTAAAGTGTTTCGGCTCCCGGATTTCTCTCATCCGGACATATTATTATGCAGAAAACTACCGTTCAGTGTGATTATAGCAGGCAGTGGAAAATACGAGGGAATATTGACCATTTATCAGACGAATTACACCAGATATGCTGTTACAGCCAGATAAGGGGGGCATGTGAAGGAAAAACACATGCCACAATCTTGAGTATTTACCTATTTGGCTACTAACCAGCGCTGCTGATAGGGAGATAAAATCAGCGGCAGGTCATTGGTAACTGTTTGCTCAGATAACAAATCGATTGTTTGCGCACCGTTAAATGCATCCAGCACACTGGCATTCACGGATTGGGCATGCTCGCTAAAATTACAAATTACCAGTAGCTTGTGGCCATCATCTGCTTCGCGACAATACGCAAAGCAATGCTGGTTGTCGGTATATAAAATGTGGGTTTGTGCTGCGCCTAATACAGGCAGTTGTTTACGCAATTGAATGAGCTGTTGTAATCCGGAGAATATTCGCTTTTGCACAACGCGTTGTTGAGTGTCGCTGTTACCAACCGGCGCATCAATATCCAGTAAATCATTATCTGTAATCGCAATTCGGTGAACCCAGCGGTCGTCATGGGCTTTTGCCGGATCATTGCGATACTCATAATCGTTCAGTAAGCCAAGCTCATCACCTGAATAAAGTAACGGAATTCCACCGATACTCATAATCACACCATGAACCAGCATAATTCGCTGAATGGCTGTGTCGATTGCAGCCTGATCATTACGCTCAAGTGCGCCCTCCAACCCGCAAAGCGATGCCAGGGACCCACATACCCGGCAATCGCCATTAGAAGGGTTTTCTGCGAAGGGCACACCATCTGCGTATGAACCGTCAAAGCGACCAGTAAAGAACTGGTTCAGAAAAAAGCGATGATCATAAGGGTTAATGCCTAGCTGATGGGCAATGGCATCGTCAAAAGTCCAGCCAATATCGTCATGGCAGCGAACATAGTTAACCCAGGTACAATCGTCCGGGATGGTGAAGCTTTTTTGCATTGATGCAGTAAGTAGTCGTGTTTTACGTGTGGCCAGTGAGTTCCAAATCAGCGCCATCAAAAGCGGGTTGTACGATAACTGACATTCATTTTTATGTACGTACTTAACAACTTCATCCGGATGAACAATGGCTTCTGACTTGAATACGACGGCCGGTGCTGCAATTTGCAGGCAACAATTAAACGCCTGAATTAATTTGTGGGCATTCGGCTGGTTTTCACAGTTGGTGCCCATTTCCTTCCAAATAAATGCCAGGGCGTCCAGACGAAGGGCTGCACTGCCGATATTTGCTAAGAACAGCATTTCGTCGGTAATGGCGTTAAATACCGCCGGGTTAGAATAGTTAAGATCCCACTGAAAGCTATTGAACGTCGTCCACACCCATTTTTGCATGGTCTCGTTCCAGGTAAAGCTGCCGCGGCGTACCTGGGGAAATATCTCTCGCAGTGTGTGTTCGTATTGGTCCGGTACAGTCCGGTCATCGAACAGGTAGTAATAATCCTGATAAGTTTTATCACCAGCGAGCGCCGCTTCGGCCCAGCGATGTTCGTCGGAAGTGTGATTAAAAACGAAATCCAAAACCAGATTAATCCCGGCTTCACGGAGTGCTTTCGACAGCGATTCCAAATCTTCCATGCTACCCAGTGTTGGATTGACCTTGCGATAATCAGATACTGCGTAGCCACCGTCGCTATCGCCTTTCGGCGCATCGTAAAGGGGCATCAGGTGAAGATATGTCAGTCCCAGCTTTTGAAAATAGGGGATTTTCTTCTGCAGATCTTTCAATGAGGGGCCAAGCAAGTCTACATAGCAGGCCATGCCTATCTGGTTTTCACCTTTGTACCAGGCTTGCTGTTCTTCTACACGCTGCTTATCCAAACGCTTTAAGTCAGCTTTTCTTTGTTTGAGTCCTTTGGCTAGCGTCAGAATTAACTGCCCTAAGTGGTAATAGCAATCGTACTGGTGACCGTATACATCAACATAGCGGGAGAACAACGCGTCAAAATGCTGTTCGAGACGGTCTTTGAATAGCTTTCCGTCTCGTTGAGATAAGAAGGAAAGGTCGAGTCCTGCCAGAATGCGTGTAAGGCATTGTTCACTCGAAGCGGCGTAATTCATTGCGTTCTCCACAAAGCGTTTCTCTTAGTCGTGCGCTGCAGACCTGTTTTACAAAAGTTTCACAAACTGGTTTACAGCATTTATCAGTTTTGCTACGTTTAATCTTAAACGATTAAGATGTTTTTTCAAGAAATTTACATAGAATAATTCTTGTCTGTACAGGGTTTTTAAACGATGGGACTGAATTTAAAGATAATTTCTTAAAAAAGGTTAATTGATTAAGCTAAATCTTAATGTTGCTAAGTTGTAAATGAATAAAATGGTTTAAACTTTAGTGTATATAGCCTTCCTGGCTATGTCGCAGGTGTAGAGATAAATTGCATGACGGATTCAAACAGTAACAGCCGCTATATTCGCTGGTTGACGTATCTGATGTTCATGATGTTTGCCATGACATCAGATTCGGTTGGCGAAATTATAAAAGAAGTAAAGGTGGCCTTTTCCGTCACCAATGCCCAAGCCAGTTTAATGCATTCATTGCCGATGCTAGGCATTGCATTGTCCGGGTTGTTTCTCGGATTTCTGGCCGACAAATTCGGAAGAAAAAATACCATCATACTTGGGTTAGCCGTATTTGGAGTGGCCTGTTACAGCTTTATGATGGCGAATGATTTTGTACTTATTGTAAGCCTTATGACGTTATCAGGGATCGCGGTCGGCATTTTTAAGACTGGTGCGCTGGCATTGATTGGTGATATTTCATCCTCTACCAAACAACATACGGCGACAATGAATGGCGCGGAAGCCTTTTTTGGCGTGGGTGCTATCGTTGGTCCCTTGATTGTGGCCTATCTGATTCACTCCGGTGTCGCCTGGCAGTGGTTATATGTTATTGCTGGTGGGGTCTGCACGCTGCTCATCACTATTGCCTTGTTTGTGAAATATCCTTCCTATAAGCATTCTCATGCTGAGGAAGTTGAAAATGTGTCATTGCTGCAAAGTTTAAAATTAATTAAAAACCCTTATGCGCTGGGTTTTTCGATTGGGGCATTTTTATATGTGGCAGCAGAGAGTGCGATTTATGTCTGGATGCCGAGTTACCTGGTGTGTGACGCTACCAGCGTAAAGGCAACCTATGAATGCTATTCTGCAGGCAGCGCCCAAACCCTGGCAATATACTCTGTGACCGCATTTTTCGTTCTTCGCGCATTGGGCCGGTTTGTCGGTATCTGGATGATGAGTCACTTTAACTGGGCGTTAGTACTTACGTTGTTCAGTGGAGCAATTGTAGTCTGTTTCGCCGGAGGGTTAATGGGCGGTAAACAGGTTGCGCTTTATTTGTTTCCGCTAACCGGTATCTTTATGTCGGTCATTTATCCTACCTTCAACTCGAAAGGGATCAGCTGTTTTCCTAAACATCAGCACGGCAGTGTGGCGGGCGTTATCTTATTTTTTACCGCTGCGGGAGCAGCTGCCGGACCGTTTATTATGGGATTAGTGAGTGACGCCAATGGTGGCGATGCCAAATACGGATTTATGGTGGCAACAGTATTTGCAGGCATATTATTTGTCGGCTTACTGCTAAACTTTATCTTTAATCCTACACAACAACGATTAGCTGAGATTGAGGCAAAAGAATATGGCGCTAACTGATCCGTATTACGCAGTTATTGAAGCGGGCGGCACGAAGTTTAATTGTGCTGTTGTCACCCCGGAGCGGGAGATTGTGGCGGAAACCCGCATACCAACAACGACGCCCGATGAAACCTTGGCCACCACCGTGGAGTTTTTTAACGCGCAGCGCGAAGCGGGTTACGCATTTAGTAAATTAGGCATTGCCAGTTTTGGCCCGCTTGATTTGAACAAGACGTCTGACACCTATGGATTTATTACTAAGACGCCTAAACCGCATTGGAGTAATACTGATCTGGCAAATGCATTAGGCAAAGCGTTAGCCTGTGATGTGGTGATTGATACTGACGTCAATGGTGCTGCGTTAGGGGAATATCGCTGGGGCGCAGCCCAAGGCGCAGCGGTTGCCGTGTACGTGACCGTTGGGACCGGCGTCGGCGGTGGAATAGTCGTCAATGGCAAGCCATTACATGGGCTGGTTCATCCGGAAGTGGGGCATATGCTGGTGCAACCCCCAGCCGGCATTACCGGCACCTGTCCGTTCCACACCAATTGTGTAGAAGGGCTGGCATCAGGCACTGCTCTCGGGAAGATCTGGTCTCAGCCGTCGGACACGTTTGATGATGACCATCCTGCATGGGATGGTCTTGTGGAAGTGCTTGGCAGTATGTGTCACAACCTGATGGTGTTGTTGAGCGCTGAGAAGATCATTTTAGGGGGCGGGGTAATGCAAAAGCCCGGTATTGTCGACGAGGTGATTGCTGCAACAGAACAGACGCTCAACGACTATGTGGTATTCCCAGAAGGCATTACCATGCAAGACATTATCTGTATGCCAGGGCTGGGTACCCGTTCTGGTATGTTCGGTGCCCTGGCATTACTTGATTAATTGGCCCGTTCGTAAAGTTCTAACGGTAAATCGTCAGGATCTGAAAAGAAGGTAAAGCGCCGACCTGTATAGGGGTCGGTTCTTACCGGTTCACATTCAATGTTGTGCTTATTCAGGTGCGTGATCACTGCATCTAAATCATCAACATTAAACGCCAGGTGACGAAGACCCTGTGCTTCTGGTCTGGTGGGACGTGATGGGGCGCCCGGGAACGAGAACAGCTCTATTTGCGTTCCATCAGGTAAACCTATGTCACACTTGTAAGAATCACGTTCAGCGCGATAGTTTTCATCAACCACTTTGAATCCGAGTACGTCTGTGTAGAAGTGCTTGGACTTCTGGTAGTCGTTGCAAATGATCGCGACGTGATGAATGCCATTTAACATATGTCTTGCCCTTATTCTGTAAACTGCCTGATATCACTATAGCGTATCAGGGCACTTCCTGACCGCTCGCACTTTCAAGTAATGCATACCAGTGTTCTCTTGAGAGCTGGGTGTGCATCGCCTGAGCACAAGCTGCAATACGTTCAGGGTTGGTTGTGCCTATGACAGGCTGAATGGCCGCCGGGTGGCGCATTAACCAACCAAGCACAATCGCTTCGGGGCTAACACCGTATTCCCCTGCCAGTTTTAATACCAGTGCTGAAGTGGGGCAGCCTGCAGCGCCTCTTCCGGAATACTTACCCTGAGCTAAAGGAGCCCAGGCCTGCAACTGCACTTTGTTTCGCTGGCAGTATTCCAGTGTGCCGGCAGTATATCCAGACTGGCGATTAAGTGGGCTGTTTGCTTTCATACCGTCTTCTACCCAGTCCCGATAGGCTAGGCTCATTTCTAATTGATTCGCAATAATCGGAAAAGCGACCACGTTCTGTAACGCTTCTATTTGATACCAATGCATGTTGGATACGCCAAGGTAGCGGAACTTTCCGGCTTTGTGCAATGCGCTCAGACACTCACCTAGCGCAGGTAAATCGGCCAGAGGATCAGGACGATGCAGCAACAATACATCGATGAACTCAGTCTTGAGACGCTGCAAAATACCGTCGACCGATTGTGTGATATAGGAAGGAGAAAAGTCATAGCGCTTAGGGCCATTTTTATCTTCAAACCGAATGCCACACTTGGATTGAATGATCATGTTTTCCCGCCAGTCCGGATTGGCCTTCAGCACATCAGCAAACACTTTTTCAGCTTTGCCCAGCGTGTAAATGTCAGCGTGATCAAATACAGTAATACCAGCGTTCAATGCCGCTTCAATTGCATTGTTCGCTTGTTTAACGTGTTCACTGGAATAGGATGACGCGGCCCATTCACCACCGAGTCCCATGCAACCAAACACCACCGACGAGGCGTGCTCAAAATAGTTTTTCATCATGCTGTTATTCTTCTGTTACCGAATGATAATACTGTACGTGACGCCATGTGCGCTGGCGAATGAATACGTATGCTAACAGGTAAGCCTGGTGATACAAATTAAACTAAATTTCGTAAAGCAATGAGACACAGACAAAAAAACACAAGGTGAAACATGAAACGCGTAGCAATACTGTTATTTTTATTGGGGTTAGCCGGATGTACCAGCGTACCGGAAGGCGTTATGCCCGTGTCTGGGTTTGAGTCAGAGCGGTACTTGGGGACTTGGTATGAAATCGCCAGATTTGACCACAGTTTTGAAGAAGGCCTAAGCCGTGTTACAGCGACCTACAGTAAACGCGATGACGGTGGCATTAAGGTTATTAACAGAGGGTACGACGCAGAGATCGGAGAGTGGGATGAAGCCGAGGGCAAAGCGTATTTTGTAGGAGACGAGACGATCGGGCACCTGAAGGTTTCTTTTTTCGGCCCATTTTACGCAAGCTATGTAATCGCTGATTTAGATAAAGCTGAGTACCAGTATTCACTGGTTACCGGCCCGGACCGTTCTTATTTGTGGATATTGGCCCGACAGCCGACGTTGCCAAAATCGGTACTCAATGACTTAGTGAATAAAGCCAAATCATTAGGTTACCCAACAGACGAGCTGATTTGGGTTGCACATAAATAAACAATGATTTTTGCATAGTTATTTGTAAATGTTTTTATAGGTTATGGTAAAGCTGTGGCCGTGCTATAATTGCCTCTTTGTTGAATTTTAAATCTTCGGGACAGTAATAATGGCGAACCAACAGGCGGTGTTTACCCGCGCTAACAATGTGTGTGAATTATGTGGCAGTGATCAGGGCCTGACTTTGTACATGGTACCTGATTCCCCCAATGATTCTGACAACTGTGCCATTGCTACCTGTGCGACGTGTACCAGCCAACTGAATGGCGATTCTGACGCGGATGTGAATCACTGGCGTTGTCTCAACGAAGCGGTATGGTCGCCGGTACCTGCAGCCCAGGTGGTTGCCTGGCGTATGCTTAAACAGTTGGAAAGTGAAACCTGGGTACAGGATTTACTGGAAATGGTTTACCTGGATGAAGACACGCAGGAGTGGGCAAAAGCAGGGTTGCCTGAAGATCGGGAGCCTACACTGGACAGTAACGGTGACGCATTGCAGGCCGGTGATAGCGTGCATTTAATCAAAGATCTGAATGTGAAAGGCGCCAACTTCACTGCCAAGCGCGGCACACCTGTGCGCAATATCCGTCTGACACAAAATCCGCTGCACATCGAAGGTAAAGTCAACGGACAAACTATTGTGATCATTGCCGCTTATACCAAGAAAGGGTAATTGATTAACTGACGATATTGTCCGGGCATGGATTTGTGTCCGGGCAACTCTCCTTGCGATGTCTGTCAGACATCGTATACATATCTGCCGCTAAAAACCGCATAGTTAAAGTATCTCAACAGCGCCGTGAAATAACCTGTGGTAATCTTTAATCATGTCAAGTTTAGCTTAGTGATTCCTCCATGCCTGTAATGGGTAACAAGGTCAATCTGTCTGCACAGCATCCTCCTCGTCATTACGACGACCTGGCTGAAGAAGTGCCGCTTGCGATTGCGGTAAATGGCATGGCGCTGTCTGTGATGATGATATCGCCGTTTGATTTCGACGATTTTATTACCGGCCACTTCCTCACCGAAGGGATTGTAAAGTCGGTAGTAGAAATCAAAGATATCCAGATCGAACCCATGCCTCCGGGATTTGAAGCCCGAATTACCGTTACCGGTCGTCGCGAACATGAGGTAAAGCAGCGACGTTATAGTTTGGTAAGTGCCGGGTGTGGGCTGTGCAATAAAACCGCCATGGAACAGGCGTTCCCGCCGACTACAACACAGGCCGATAAACGCCCACTGGCTGAATGTGATGTCAGTCAATTGCGTTCACTGTTTGAAGCTAACCAGACATACAACCAAAAAGCCGGCGCTATGCATGCCGCCATGTTTGTATGCGCAGTATCGAACACCGTACTGTGCAGTGAAGACATTGGCCGCCACAACGCACTCGATAAAGTGATTGGTAAAGCCTTGCGCGCTGGTTTCCAACCTGAAAAAGGCTATCTGGCAGTGACGAGCCGTTGTGGTGTGGAGCTGGTACAAAAAGCCTCAGCCTGTGGTTTCACTACGCTGTATTGTTTGTCTTCTCCAACGACAATGGCCGTGGATTTAGCGTATCAAACCGGGCTGCATCTGGTGTATGTGCCGCGAAATAACCAACCCATTATGTATGATGCAAAGGAAAATTATGCCGAATAAATCGTCTAAAGCCGGAGGATTAGCGTCCGTCAAATCCACGGTGAATCAGCTGATTAAAAGTAAGCAGGTTCGCCGCAATATGCTGAATTTGTATCATGCCAACAAACACGAAGGGTTTGATTGCCCCGGGTGTGCCTGGGGCGATGACAAAAGCGGCGCATTTCGATTTTGTGAGAACGGCGCCAAGGCGATTGCCTGGGAGTCGACCTCTGAAAAAGTGGATGCTGCGTTCTTTGCACAACACACCGTTAGCGAACTGCGCAAGCAAAGCGATCACTGGCTGGAGAGTCAGGGCAGATTAGTGGAGCCGCTTCGCTACAGTGCACAAACTGACAAGTATGAACCGGTAAGCTGGGAGCAGGCATTCACGTACATTGCTGATGGCATTAATGCCCTGCAATCGCCAAATGAACTTGAACTCTATACGTCTGGCAGAGCCAGCAACGAGGCGTCGTTTTTATATCAGGTATTCGGCCGCGCACTGGGAACCAATAACTTTCCTGATTGTTCCAATATGTGTCATGAAGCCAGCGGTATTGCGCTCAAGCGCGCAATCGGTGTGGGCAAAGGCACGGTGACCTTAAAAGACTTTGATGCGGCCGATACCATTTTTGTATTTGGCCAGAATCCGGGTACCAATCATCCGCGCATGTTAAATGCGCTGCGCAGTGCAGCAAAACGCGGTGCGACAATTGTATCGTTCAACAACCTGAAAGAGGTTGGGCTACAGCGCTTCGCTAGTCCACAAAAGCCAGCAGAACTATTGGGCTTGCAAGCGGTTGATATCAGCGCACGGTATTACACACCCAAACTTGGTGGTGATTTTGCCGTAGCTCGAGGCATGGCAAAGGTCATTATAGAAGAGCTGACTGAACAGCTGAATCAGGACTTTATCGGTGAGCACACGCATGGCCTTGACGACTACATTGAGCAAGTAAAAGCCACACAATGGCAGGATATTGAAACGCGTAGTGGATTGACCCGCGCTGATATTACCGAAGCAGCCAGCTTGTTCGTGCAAAGCAAGAAAGTCATTACCTGTTGGGCAATGGGGATCACTCAGCATCTACATTCAGTGGATACTATTCATGAGCTTACGTCGTTGCATCTGCTAACCGGCGCAATTGGTTTAACTGGCGCGGGTATGTGCCCGGTAAGAGGCCACAGTAACGTGCAGGGCAACCGAACGATGGGCATTCTGGAAGCGCCAACGCCGGCGTTTAATCAGGCAATGCAAGCCGTGTTTGATTTTACACCACCGGAGAAACCCGGGCACAGAGTCTACGACGCAATTAAAGCCCTGCATGCCGGTCAAAGTAAAATGCTGATTTGTTTGGGCGGTAATATTGCGGCCGCGTCGGCTGATACTGCTTATACTGAGCAAGCACTCAGGCGCACAACCCTCATGGTGAATATCGCCACCAAGCTCAACCGCACGCATTTAGCCGTAGGGCAAGACGCCTTGATATTGCCTTGCTTAGGACGAACCGAAGCCGACACCACTGGCGGAAAGAATCAGGCGATTACGGTTGAAGACACCTTTAGCATGGTGCATGCGTCCAGTGGCAATACACCGCCAGCCAGTGACTTGTTGAAATCTGAAACGGAAATCATCGCGCGTATAGCGCAGTACACGCTGAAAGACCGTTTTGCCCTGGATTGGGAGTCACTCATTGCGGATTACAGCAACATACGTGAGCTCATTGCCAACGTGATCCCCGGGTTCGATAATTTTAATGCGCAAATACAGCAGCCAGGTGGTTTTCACTTGTATAACAGCGCGGCAAATTTGCAGTGGAATACCGCGTCGGGGAAAGCCGAATTTAATGCAGTGGCATTACCTGAGGCGTTATTCCCCGATAGCGTGCAGGCCAAAATCGCTCAGCAAGACTCGCCCGTGTTCACCTTGCAAACTCTGCGCTCCCACGATCAGTACAACACCACCGTGTATGGTATGAACGACCGCTATCGTGGGGTATTTGGTGAACGCCAGCTGGTGTTCATGCATGCCGAAGATATGCGCCTGCTCGGCCTGACCGATAACTCGCTGGTGGATATCAGTACTATTTGGGATGACGACACAGAGCGCAAAGTGACCCAATTTCGCGCTATGAGTTACGACATCCCACAAGGAAACGTGGCCTGTTATTACCCTGAAACGAATCCGCTCATTCCGTTTGAAAGTGTCGGGTTGGCGTCGGCAACGCCCACATCGAAGTCTGTGCCGGTAGTGATAAGCCATGCCGAGTCATAAGGTGTCTGAATAAAAAGCCAAAGCGGAGGGTTTCTTGCTATAATGCGCGCGTTTCTTGAATTAACCTGTATTTGAGGCCGGTGCAATGCAATCAATTACCCTCCGTCAGCCAGATGACTGGCATCTTCATTTTCGCGATAACGACATGCTGGCTGAGACTGTGCCCGCTACTGCGCGCTGTTTTGCTCGTGCGATTGTGATGCCCAATCTGGTGCCGCCGGTAACCAATGCCGAACTGGCCATGGCGTATAAAGCGCGTATCGAAGCCGCACGTCCTGCTGGTAGTCAGTTCGAACCTTTGATGACACTGTATCTGACCAATCAAACGACACCCGCTGATATCACGGCTGCCAAGGCCGCAGGCGTAGTGGCGTGCAAGCTGTATCCGGCTGGCGCAACGACGAATTCAGATGCCGCCGTAAAAGGCATTAATGCGTTGTATCCGGTATTCGAACAAATGGAAAAAGATGGCGTGTTGCTGTTGATCCATGGTGAAGTGACCGAGTCTCACGTGGATATTTTCGACCGCGAAAAAGTGTTTATCGACCAGTATATGGCGAAGATTGTAAAAGACTTTCCGGGTCTGAAAGTGGTATTCGAACATATCACGACTGCCGATGCCGCGGATTTCGTTCTGGCCAACGGCGATAACATTGGCGCTACTATCACGCCTCAGCATTTATTATTAAACCGCAATGACTTGCTGGTAGGCGGTGTGCGTCCACACAACTACTGCTTACCGGTATTAAAACGTAATACGCACCAACAGCGTCTGCGCGAAGTGGTTGCTGAAGGTTCGGCTAAGTTCTTCCTGGGCACTGACTCTGCGCCACACGCTAAGCACCGCAAAGAAAACGCCTGTGGTTGTGCTGGTTGTTACAGCGCATGGAGTGCCATTGAGCTGTACGCGGAAGTTTTTGAGCAATTAGACGCTCTGGATAAGTTTGAAGCGTTCGCCAGTGAGAATGGCCCCGACTTTTATGGTTTACCGCGCAATACCGGCACGATCACACTGGTGAAAGAAAGCTGGCAGGTGCCTGAGATGGTAACACTGGCTGATGGTACTGAAATGGTGCCGTTTTTTGCGGGTCAAACACTGAACTGGAAACTGGCGTAACGATTTATGAGTGAGTTGTTTTCTGCCTTCGGGTTACGCCCGGAGCTTCTGCAAGCTATTGATAAAGCGGGTTTCAGTGCGCCAAGGCCTATTCAGCAAGCTGCATTGCCTGCTATCATTGAAGGCAAGGATGTGCTGGCTCAGGCCCAAACGGGATCAGGTAAAACCCTGGCGTTTGCGGCAGGTAGCCTGCAAACCCTGGATGTGAGCCTGAATGCGCTGCAAACGCTGGTACTTTGCCCAACCCGCGAGTTGGCCGAGCAGGTGGCTGAGCAGTATCGGTTAGTTGCTAAAGATCTGCCCAACGTGAAGGTATTAACCCTGTGTGGTGGTCAGCCCATGGGACCGCAAATCAACTCACTCAAGCACGGTTGTCACATTATTGTGGGTACGCCGGGTCGCGTGATGGACCACGTTCAAAAACGCCGTATCTCTTTAGATGAACTGCGTGTGCGCGTATTCGATGAAGCCGACCGCATGCTGGACATGGGCTTTACCGATGACCTGGCTGTCATATTCAGCGGCTTGCGCGCACCGGTGCAAACCCTGATGTTCTCGGCTACGTTTACCGATGCTACAACGCACCTCGCGAAGCAATATTTATCGTCGCCGGAAACCATTACCGTTGACTCTGCTGCCCGCGCAAAAGTTTCTCAGCTCGTTTATGAAGTGGAAGACAAACATCGCTTTAATGCACTGAAGGCGTTATTGACCACGGAGCAACCCAAGAGCGCGATTGTGTTCTGCCGCACACGTAAAACAACGCAGGACGTGGCTGATATGCTGGCTCAGGAAGGGTTTGTGGCCGCCGCTATTCAGGGCGATATGGAACAAAGTGATCGCAATAGGGTACTTATGCAGTTTGCCAGCGATTGCCTGAACATTCTGGTTGCCACGGATGTTGCAGCACGAGGTTTGGATATCTCGGCGGTAGATTGCGTAGTGAACTATGATGTCAGTGAAAATCCCGATGCGCATATTCACCGCATTGGTCGTACAGGTCGAGCAGAACAGCCGGGCATGGCATATACTCTGATGAGCGCAAACGAAGCTTCCTTGCTTGCTGCTATTGAGATCCATACCGGTGAAGACTTGAAACGCAAGGGCGCACAAAGCCTGCGCTTTCATGCCAACCGTATTATTGAACCTGAATTCAAATGCCTGAGTTTAGGTGCAGGAAAAAAAGCCAAGCTACGACCGGGTGATATCTTGGGCGCTCTCACTCAGGATGCGGGGATTCCTGGCGACGATATTGGCAAAATCAAAGTACAGGCCAATGAAAGTTTTGTGGCGATTAAAGCGCGTAGTGTAAAGCGCGCGTTGGGCTTATTCCGCGAAGGAAAAATCAAAGGTAAGCGCGTACGGGCTTTCAAACTTTAAATCAATTCGGAGAGTACGATGGGCGGCGAAACAGATTTAAACACCTTACTCAAAGGCCTGTCGCCTGAGCTACTCCCCGAACATTATGTTTTTGTAACGCTACCGAATTTTAACCTGGAGCAGTTCAATTCACTAAAGCCCCTAGGTATGTTTCAGGAAGTTGAGGGTACGACCTTGATCCTCAACGAGGCTGCGGCCCGTGATGCAGGCCTTGAATTTGAAGGGGTATTTCGCTGTATTACCTGTAAAGTGCATTCCAGCCTGGAAGCAGTGGGTATGACTGCGGCCATGAGCGCGGCATTAACAGGAAAAGGGATTAGCGCCAATGTGGTTGCTGCTTTTTATCACGACCACATATTTGTGCCCTCGGCTGATGCCGATGAAGCCTTCTCAACGCTGGCGGCGCTAGCGGAAATAGCATAGGCTTTCGGCGATTATCCTTAATCGCCGAGCAGCTCTACCAGGTCTTCAAAATGGGGGCACTGCTTATTCAAATGAGCGCCCACCATGGTCTCGAAGTACACCAGTTTCGAACGCTCTAAAATGGGCTTGTTTTTCATTGTACTCAACGCACTTTTTATACCATCGTCGTCGGCCATCACATAGTCAACACGCCCAAACGTTAACAGATCCAGTCCTTGCGCGACGGATTCGACCATCAGCAGTTTTGCACCGACATCTACTAAAGGTTGGTGGAATGGCCCAAGCTCTTTTACTCTGAGTACGGCAATACGCTCATTGGTAAGTTGATGAAGCGATGAAATACGCTCCGATGTACTGGTGGCCCTATAAAAAGCTAATTCCACACGTTGTTCAGATAGTGGAATAAACGTCATCCTGTCATCCATGCCTTTAGGCGGGTAAAAACTTACACACCACGGAGAGGTCCGCAATACCTGCGCCGCTCGAGCTGGTGGAACAAAGACAGGTTTGATAGTGAACCTATGTTCAACGGCGTCGGAAAATAAGCGAAAGTTAATTCCACGGTCGGGCGCATTCGCCGTGGTGAACGGCGGGTATTCAACAGCGAGAACCGATAGTGAAGGCTTTTCTGACAGTGCATTGCAAGCAAAGGCTATTAGCAAACCAGCAGAAAAGACCACAAAATAAAAAGCCGTCGCCCAGCCTTGATAATGCCTATGCAACATAGTGTAACCCGATAAACATCAAGTACGAATTGTAGAATCTGTTTAAAGTGTACGCCAGGAATGGTGAATTTCCACCGCCCAGGATAATTTGGGCGGTGGGCAAAGGCAATGACTGACTTTACAAGTATTGTTTGAGCCAGGCTTTAATTTCACTAAACGCTGCAGAACGGTTCTTTGATAACCTGTGATTGTCACCTTCGAAGGTTATTAGTTTATTTTTGTGGTCAGCGGCATTGAGTGCACTGGCAAGTAGTCTTGATTGTTCAACGTTTACTCTTTTATCTGATGTGCCGTGAAGCATTAAAATTGGCGCAGGGGGTAATTGGTCTACCCAGTTGATCACTGAGCGCTCACTAAGTAACTGTTCTTTTTGGCTCGCATAGTCAGGCATGCGGGCAGCGTAGACCTTTTCCATTTCCGGGCGCCAGGCGATTGCTTGCTTCAGATCCGCATTGCCAGCTACGGATACAATTGCTTTTACATCAGGTAGCTGTTTGGCCGTTAAATAGCTCTGCATTACGCCGCGACTCCAACCTACCAGCGCAATACGGGATGTATCGGCATGAGGCAGTGACTTCGCTATATCTATGAGTGCCAAAACATCATTAACGTCAGCACCACCGAACTCATCCTTGCCGTTATTTCCAACTCGACGGCTGGCACCGCGATACTGGCTTCCCAGCACAATGTAACCTTCACTGGCGAGTTCTGCGGGCAAATCCATCTTGGCTCCGAACACCACATAACCGAAACCTGCATTTCCACCACGATTAAAAATGACGATAGGAAGGGGTTTAGTAGGCGCCTTAGGCGCTAGATAAAATCCTTCAACGTTATATACATCAGAAGTGTAAGTGAAATCAGTGCAGTCCAAATCTGCTTTACGCTGATTAAACTTCGCCGCCGGGAAGAAGTGCTGAAACGCCTTTTCGTTAAATTTGGGTTTATTTTTTTTCAGTACGCTCGCCCACTTTTCGTAGGTCTCAAAAGGGCCCCTGAAACAGTTTTTAGGCTCGTTCATTTGTGTTTCAGCAAATGCATTGGCGCCAATGAGCAGTGAAAAGCTAACGAGTAAAAGACGTAATCGGTTCATAAATAACATCCTGTCATTACCAAAAGGAGGTGTAACCAGCTCATACAGACAGAGCATGGCTTAGAAGTCGGTCATTCTGACAGACTCAAGGTGATATAGAGGTGAAATAGAGCGAAAAGTTGCATGCTGTTAGTGCATTTTGCTCACTAATGGTGAGCACGTTGTGAGAATTCAAGCGCAATGAAGCACGATTATCGGCCTGTCATAAAGGTTGTCGTATATATTATACACTTTGCCGTAGGGCGGCTATCTCTGGCACCCCTGCTGCATAGTTGGGCCACCCAACCATATTCACATCTAAATAAAAGGGGGGCTTTTCTTGAATCACTCATCTATGAGCCGGCGAGCATTACTTGGCTTGATTGGTAAGACGGCTGGCGCGGGCGCCATGTATCAGGCAATGACATCGCTTGGTTTTGCGGCAGAATCTACACATCCCGGAGCACTGAATCTGGGTCGTACGCCAAAGGGGGCCTCTGTGCTGATACTGGGCGCTGGACTGGCAGGTATGACGGCAGCTTATGAACTGCGCAAAGCCGGATACAAAGTCACTATCCTTGAGTTTAATCAACGCGCAGGCGGGCGCTGTTGGACGCTTCGTGGCGGAGATATCTACACCGAACTGGGCGGGGCGACACAACAGTGTCAGTTTGCAGAAGGAAACTACATTAACCCGGGTCCCTGGCGTGTGCCCTACCATCATCATCACGTGATGTCATACATTAACGAGTTCGACATCCCTATTGAGCCGTTTGTTCAGGTTAATTACAACGCGCTGGTTCATTCTACCCATGCCTTTGGCGGTAAGCCTCAGCGATACCGTGAGGTTCAGGCCGATTATCAGGGATATACGGCAGAGCTCCTAGCCAAGGTCTCAAATCAAGGAGGGTTAGATAAAGCGCTCTCTGTGGAAGACAGAGAAAAGCTTTTCGAATCAATGCGTCACTGGGGCGCATTAAATGAAAGCGCGGAATATAAAAAATCCTATGAGGTGAGTTTGCGACGCGGTTTTGCTATTCCCCCTGCCGGCGGCTTATCGCCGAAGCCTCAACCCAGCGAACTGATGGACAGAAGTGAATTGCTTCAATCTGAGCTGTGGAAATACATTGTGAATGGTCAGGATATCGAGTTCCAAAGCAGTATTTTCCAACCTGTTGGGGGCATGGACAACATTGCAAAGGCATTTGAAAAACGCGTGGGTGATACGATCAAATACGGCGCCAAGGTCACCAGAATTAACCAAAGCGATAAAGGCGTAAGCGTTGAATACGAACAGCAAGGCGTGGCTAAAACCGCTCAGGCTGACTGGTGCGTCTGTACCATTCCTCTTTCGATTCTCAGTCAGATCCCGGTAAAAGCCAGCAGTGCAATGCAATCGGCAATTCGCGCAGTGCCGTATGCGGCATCAGTGAAGGTAGGCCTGGAATTCAAACGTCGCTTCTGGGAGCAGGATGACGCTATTTATGGTGGTGTGAGTTATACCAATTTACCTATTACGAATATCAGCTACCCGAGCACCAAATTCTGTGACAAGGGCAAAGGCGTATTGCTTGGTGCTTATGTATGGGGGGCTAACGCCTTTGAATTTACCTCTTTAACACCTGAAGAACGAGTAAAGAAAGCGGTAGAGTACGGCAAAAAAATACACCCGCAGTACGCCGACGAATTCGACAACGGCATTTCAGTTGGTTGGCATCGAGTGCCATGGACTCAAGGTTGTTATGGCATGTGGACAGACACATCACGTGCAGAACACTACGAAAACCTGTGTCAGATAGATGGCCGTTTAGTACTCGCCGGAGAACACGCGTCAAATCTGCCTGCCTGGCAGGAGGGCGCCATTTCTTCAGCCCATGATGCGATCAAGAGGTTGCATCAAAAGGTGGTAAGCACAGCCGCTTAGTTATGGAGATTAGAGAATGAATAAGTTAATAAAGCTCTTATTGGCGGCAAATATGCTGTGTGTAAGTGCTCACGTTTTTGCGACAGACGACGCTGGCTTTTCCGAAGGTGCAAACTTCGAAGAAGTCACCGGAGAGGCACTTTACCACGCTATTTGTCAGGGCTGTCATATGCCCAACGCTCAGGGAGCCAAAGGGGCTGGCGCTTATCCCGCGTTGGCCCAAAACCCCAAGTTAGCCGCCGCGCCTTATGTGATTTATATGGTCAGCAACGGCATGGGTGGCATGCCCCCGTTAAAGCAATATCTGTCTGACGAACAAATCGCCGAAGTGGTGAATTACACCCGAAGCCACTTTGGTAATCACTTTACCGACGCCGTCAGTGCCGACGACGTTAAAACCATTGCTCAACGATAAAATACAGGAACACTAAATGAAAAAATTAATGATTGCCCCACTCTTACTCAGTGCTGTGTTTGCGACAGCAGGATGTAACGACGCTGATGCAACGCCTGAAGCAAAAGAAACGGTAATCCGTCACGGTTTAATTGGGTCAGATTTCCCCATTCTTCGTGCGTCTGAAGTACCCGCGACCAGCACCATTGTTTTTCTGAGTGGCGCGGTGCCCGGTGTGAGTAACCCGGATGCGCCCAAAGGTAGTATGGAAGCGTACGGAGACACAGAAACGCAAACAGTCAGTGTGCTGAATCGTATTGATGAAAACCTGAAAAGCCTGGGATTAACCATGGGTGATGTAATCAAGATGCAGGCGTTTTTGGTCGGCGACCCTGCAATGGATGGCAAGATGGATTTCGCCGGTTTCATGCGCGGTTACACGCAGTTCTTTGGTACTGAAGCACAGCCAAACCTGCCTTCTCGTTCCGCCTTGCAAATTGCAGGATTAGCGAACCCGAATTACCTGGTTGAGATCGAGGTGACTGCGGTTCGTCCTGAATAGCCGAGTGATGTTAACCTGGCTTAACCACAGGCCAGGTTAACAGCAAAACATGTGCGCTGTTTAGCGACCAATGACAAACTACTGACCAGAAAAGTCGTCCGCTTAATACATACACCAGCCCGTACAGGAGTCCGGCCAGTATTGCCAGGCATATATAGATAAACCCTCCTACAAAGTGAGCTAACCCGAATAATGTGCTGGCTATTAGCAGTCCGGGAATGACGCCTAGTTTTGACGACAACCACGACTGAATGGCGCCTCTGAATATTAACTCTTCGGTGAAACAGGTGTTGAGAAGGTTTGAAATCACAATAATTAAAACAAGGTCATTCGCTTCCGGCTGCCATTGAATTAAACCAAAGCGTGTTGCCAAAAAAAGAATGGAAGGTATACCTGCTATTGCAACGATAACGGGTTGCCATATGTAAACAGAGTACGTCGAAGCATTATTGGGTTTCCAAATTGGAATCCACATTATCAAAGACCATGCGATTAACACTTTATCTGTGTTCAGGAATACACTTACTGCCACGCTGTTAGCTTTGACAGGCTCCTGAAAAGTTAGCTGGAGTCCACTGTATCCCGGTAGTGTATGGGTCAGCAGGCCAATTGTAAGTATGCCCCATACAACCCATACAAGGTATTTGAACCAGTCAGGGCGTGCTTTGCCATTCTGCAGTAAAAAGGTAATGCCAATGTAAGCCATTGCTTGAGCGATAAACAATAAGCTGATACCAAAGGATGCCGATAGCCCGACCGTAAGTAGTGGAATGATGTAGCGGACAAGTGGGTTCGATGACAAGGCACTTAACAGAATTAACGCTGAATAACATAGCGCTGCAAGTATATCGAAAGACAGGAAATCCATAACTGGTAATTGAGTGCTAAGCAGACTAAAGGCTACGATAACACAGCTGGTTATATTGAAAATACACGTTATCTACTCCCCAAATAATAAGGGGTTGTTATAGTGAAACACGAAAAACCCATTGCAACTAAGGATTTCACCATGAGCATCAACTTTAATGAAGTATCGGTGTGTGAGTACGCCGATGCACTGCCGCGTGAACAGTTTATGGACTATGCAATACATTCACTGTGGACACCGTCACCTAAAATTTTCGGGCCCGCGTTTACGGTTAAATGCCAGCCGGGGGATCATTTAATGCTACATGCAGCAATATATCGGGCAAATCCTGGTGATGTGATTGTAGTTGAAGCTGACGACCAGTTTGCTGTTGCGGGGGGAAATGTCTGTGCCATCGCGCAAAAGCGGGGGATCGCAGGCTTTGTGGTGGACGGTGTTATTCGCGATGTCGGTGAAGTCGAAGAAATGGGATTTGCCGTGTATGCGCGCGGAGTTATTCCTAAACCCGGTGCGAAAAAGTGCGTTGACCCGTTAAATCAACCTGTTCAGTGCGGTGGTGTTACCGTACATCCCGGTGATATCATAGTCGCCGATCAAGAAGGCATTGCTGTTATCCCCCAAGCGTCCGCTGTTGAGGCATTTGAAATTGCCAAACGGCGCGCCGAAAAAGACGGTGGAATGACGTTGGATGAATGGCAGGCCAAACACCATGAAAATGTCGAAGGCATCCTGGCGAGACTGGGGTACCACGACGCCTGATGTTGAGTAATACATGTTTTCATTTTTTGAGAAACTGACAAACCCGTTTCCTGCTTCACACCCCACCCAGCCACCAAAAAATATGGTGGCTTTTTGTAAACACTACACCCAGGGCATGTGGCCCGTACTGCTAACCGTGTCTGCACTCAGTGCTATAGTGGCGATGCTGGAAGTGGCCTTGTTCGGCTTTATGGGGCAGTTGGTAGACTGGTTTACCGAGCAGGATCGCAGCACGTTTATCGAAAATGAAGGCAATCGCCTGATCATGATGGGATTGGTTGTCGTTGTACTGATCCCCGGCTTTATTTTGCTTCGCTCGTTGTTTTCCCGCCAGTCATTACTCGGCAATTACCCCATGCGCATACGCTGGCAGGCACACCGCTACTTGCTTAGCCAAAGCCTGACGTTTTTCCAGAACGAGTTTGCAGGTCGTGTCGCGACCAAGGTCATGCAAACCGCGTTGTCGGTGCGTGAAACGGTAATGAAGCTGTTGGATTTGATGGTCTACATTGGGGTGTATTTCATCTCAATGGTGGTGCTGATCTTTACTGCTGACTGGCGACTCGCACTGCCGCTGCTTATCTGGCTTGGCGTTTATAGTGTGATTTTGCGCGTGCTGGTGCCCAAGTTAAAGCAGGTTTCCCAGCACCAGGCCGATGCCCGCTCACTGATGACCGGTCGCATTGTTGACAGTTACACCAACATCACCACGGTTAAACTGTTTTCCCACAGTCAGCGGGAAGCGGATTACGCTAAAGACAGCATGGACAAATTCCTGCAAACCGTTTACCCGCAAATGCGCTTGGTAACCGTGCTGGAATTCTGTGTTGAGCTAAGCAATGCACTGCTCATTTTCAGCGTGGGTGCACTGTCGGTTTATTTATGGTTACAACAACTTGTTACCCCCGGTGAAATCGCGCTGGCAGTGAGCTTGTGTTTACGTTTGAACGGCATGTCCCATTGGGTCATGTGGGAAGTGGCATCTTTGTTTGAAAACCTGGGTACCGTACAGGATGGTATTAACACCCTGGCGCAGCCTATTGCCGTGGAAGACAAGCAAAAAGCACAGCCGCTTGCTGTAAACGGCGGGCAAATTGAATTTAAACAGGTGAACTTTGCTTACCCCGGCCACAATAACCACCCTGTACCGGTATTTGAAAACCTCGACTTGACCATAAAACCCGGTGAAAAAGTCGGCTTGGTTGGACGTTCTGGTGCAGGTAAGTCTACGTTAGTGAATTTGTTGCTGCGATTTTATGATACCACTGGCGGTAAAATTCTCATCGACGGCCAGGATATTAGTGACGTTGAGCAGGAATCGCTGCGTGCACAAATCAGTATGGTCACTCAGGACACATCGTTAATGCACCGTTCTGTACGAGACAATATCGTGTATGGCCGCAGCGACGCTGATGAAGAAGCAATGATAGCTGCCGCAACGCAAGCGGAAGCATTTGAGTTCATTCAGCAGTTGTCTGATAAAAACGGCAGAACCGGTTTTGACGCACAAGTCGGAGAGCGTGGCGTTAAATTATCTGGCGGACAGCGTCAGCGTATAGCCATTGCCCGGGTTTTACTGAAAGATGCGCCTGTATTGATTCTGGATGAAGCTACCTCTGCACTGGACTCAGAGGTAGAGTCGGCAATACAGGAATGCCTGAACAAAGTGATGGAAAATAAAACGGTATTAGCCATTGCACACCGGCTTTCTACGATTGCTCAGATGGACCGTTTGTTAGTCTTGGATAACGGCAAAATCGTGGAGCAAGGCACACACCAGGAACTGCTCGATAAAGGCGGCATCTACGCCAAACTATGGGCGCACCAGACTGGCGGGTTCCTCGGCCTCGAATAAGACAGCTTGCGCATTTCTTCAAGCCCCTGGAATTCCCCCGTCCCGGCCGAAATGGCTGGCTGCCTCAAACAGTTCAACTCCGTCATCCCGGCCTCGCGCCGGGATCTTTTGAACAGGCTGGCTACCTTAAATAGTCCAACGCTGTCTTCCAAAATTCAGTTAGTTAATTCGTTTGAGTTGGTAAGGTCCCCGCCTTCGCGGGGATGACGAAGAGAGGGCGGGGATGACGAAGCGGAAGCTAGGATGACGTAGAGGGGCGGGGGATGACTATGGGGAGTGGCGATGATAGGTATGTTGGTTAGGAATACTCCAGTTCGTCGTCCCGGCCTCACGCCGGGATCTTTTGAACAGGCTGGCTACCTTAAATAGCCCAACGCCGTCTTCCAAAATACAGTTAGTTAATTCGTTTGAGTTGGTAAGGTCCCCGCCTTCGCTGGGATGACGAAGAGGTACGGGAACTAATGAACAGGCTGATAGTTTCAATATAAACCTGCAACGCCGGCTATCTTGCCCTGAGCTGGAATGTATGCAACTGCTTGTATTATTGCAGAAAAATATGTTTTTTTATCATTGAATAAGATACGCTGGGGATCGTGTATGGGCGGTCGTCGCATACTTTCCGGGGATATTGATGAATAACGTAAGCGGTGGTTAACCGGTCTCTATCCCAATTAACTAATTGTAAAATTGATTAAACAAGGAAATGTTACTTATGAACTACTTCTTTCAGGCGTTAAAACAATTTGCGGATTTTAAGGGCCGGGCCCGTCGCAAAGAATATTGGATGTTTTATCTTTTCTACATCGTTTTTTATATTCTATTGTCGATGATCGATATGGCGCTTGGCACTTTTATCCTGACATTTGTATTTGCTATTGCGCTTCTCATTCCAAGTATCAGTATTGCTGCAAGGCGTTTGCACGACACCGGGCGGACCGGGTGGTGGCAGCTAATTTTATTTGTTCCATTGATCGGATTTATTGTGATGCTGATTTTCCTGGTTCAGGATAGTCATGATGATAATGAATATGGTCCAAACCCGAAGGCAGTTGCTTAACTGTTTCTCTCGGTCATGCTGACCTTATTCAGTTAATCCGACCTCAGCCTTTGGGCCGGGATTGATGGAAAAAATCTCTGAGTTAATTCTTTTGCTTTGAGCGAAATATTCAGGTCCCCGCGTTCGCGGGGATGACGGTAAAGAGCGAGGATGACGGTAAGGAGCGGGGATAAGGGAAAAGAATGGGGATGACGGAAAAGGGCAGATTTATCCCTTGCGCAGACCCCCATCAATAGCCTTATTCAGCAACAAGTTCCACGTTAAAGTTACGAGGATAAGCGCCACATAAGCCTTCACCAATACCAAAATCAGTAATCGTTGCCGTCTGGAAATTGTCTTTTTCAATGGTGATGTCAAAAAAGCCAGTTTGTCCTACAAGTATTTCAACGGTTGCTTCATCCATACAGGCAGAGTCATCATTAACAATGGTTTCTGAGAAATCTGCGCCTTCAGCATTATCTACAGACGTAATAGTAACGCCACAAGCTTCTGCCGAAACTGCTTCTTCATCGGTTATGGTGATAAATGCACCGTAAGGATCTGAAGGAACACACTCTACTAATTCTGCGGGCACCATATTCGTTACGGTTATAGTGTATTCGTCATCGGCTATTTGTTTGTCGCGGTCGACCTGAATAAAAGTGGGATAACCATATGTTTCGTTATACTCAACTGTTAAAAAGTCGGCTCTGCTTTCCTCAAGGGCAATTAACTCGAATAATTCATTCACTGTCCAGGCCTGGAAGTCTTCGGTTCTAAGCCGTTTGTAACCGTCTCGTTGTACTTGCGAGGTCACAACGTCATTTTCAATGAGTGCTTCACGAGGTGCAGTGACCTCATCAAGACAATTACAATTGTGACTGAATGTTAAGCTGTAAGTCGAAAAGTTCTGAGCTTCCCAGTTAGTTCTGTTTTCATTCAGCTCCTTAAGTATTGAAGGTGAATCATTGCTACAGGCTGATAATGTGCCGACAACTACTAAAAGCAGGCCAGTGTATTTCATTTTGAACATTGTGTTCGGTTTCCTTTCGTTAATGACGTCATGGCAAGTTTCACTACCTGCCAGTTGTAGCGAAACTATCACTTGCCATTCCTATTCGTCAAAGCACGATTAAGGACATTTTGTAACGTAAGATTTCAGTGTTGGACTTCATGATAAATGAACCAAAACCCATTTATAATCAATTGGTTTTAAATGTTAACCCCATCGTCCGGCAATGTGACTTACCAGACGAAAATCAACCTGAAAATCCACGGAGTTGAAACGATATGGCCGCAACATTTATAAACAATCCGGCTCGAGTTCGAAACAGGTATCATCCAGTGATTTCGTTAGTTGCAGCGCGGCATCAACCTGGGGTATCTCATATCTGAAAAAATAACGGCATGCGGCCAGTTTGCCTTGCAGAAACATTGCCTTTTCATGCCCGATCTCGGCTTTTGAGGCAGATACTGCTACCAGCGCTTGCTTTAGCCATAGCCAGGCGATCACAACGTGACCAAATGCATGTAGATACGTTGTGGCATTCGCCAGGGCCAGATTGGACTGCGAAGCGCGCATGGCTTCGATAAGGGTTTGAGTTGCAGTATCCAGTAATGTTTTGCGTGTTAACAGCGAATGTGCGAACTCGGATAGCTGAGATTCGGTTTTACACACTTCAATGGTAGTGAGTATTTCTTCACTTAATAACTTGTAAGGTAGGCCATCCTGCATACTCACTTTTCTACCCAGAAGATCCATGGCCTGGATACCTTCAGTTCCCTCATGGATGGGGTTGAGCCGATTATCGCGATAGAAACGCTCTACCGGATATTCACGGGTATAACCATATCCACCATGTACCTGAATAGCGATTGAGTTGGCTTCCAGGCAATACTTGGACGGCCATGATTTGAGGATGGGCGTCAGGATATCCAACAAGCTGCCTGCGCGCTTAGCTGCTTGAGTATCTGAACTGTGCGCATGCGTGTCTGCAAGTGTTGCCCCATAAAGCGATAAACACAGGCTGCCTTCAACAAAGCTTTTTGCGGCCAGCAACATGCGCTTGATATCAGAATGCTCTGCAATAGGCAACTGAGGTGCAGTGGGATCTTTTTCATGGGGATGGCGTCCTTGCGGGCGATTCCGGGCATAGTCAAGTGCATGAAGATAAGAGGTATACCCCTGTGAGACTGCGCCTACCCCAACACCAATCCGGGCTTCGTTCATCATTTGGAACATGTAAAGTAAGCCGCGATTGGGTTCGCCAACAAGATAGCCTACCGCACCGCCATTTTCGCCAAAGTTAAGCATGGTCGACGTGGTACCGCGCCACCCCATTTTGTGAATAAGACCAGCCAGATTTACGTCATTACGTTCACCTAAGGAACCGTCTTCGTTAACCAGGATCTTCGGCACAATGAACAAAGAGAGCCCTTTTACACCATCAGGCGCACCCTGAATACGGGCTAATACCAAGTGAATAATGTTTTCTGAAAGTTCGTGATCACCGCCAGAAATAAAAATTTTGTTGCCTGAAAGCCGGTAGGTACCGTCATCGTCGGGAAGGGCTGTGGTTTTAATATCGGATAACGATGAACCCGCCTGGGGTTCAGTCAGGGCCATGGTGCCCATGAAACGCCCTTCAAGCATAGGGGGCAAAAACAATACTTTCTGTTGCTCTGAGCCAAAGTTGCGAATGACGTTAGCATTGGCGTTGGTCAGTGACGGATAAGACAGTATGGGCATATTCGCTGCACCGAAAATGGCTTTGCAGGCAACGGATACGGTAAAGGGAAGTTGCATGCCGCCTAATTCATAGTCATGCGTTGCTGAGCCAAACCCCGCTTCATAATATTGCTCCAGTGCTGCTGAGACTTCCGGAATGATATCGACTTTGCCATCAATAAATTGTGGCTCATGTTCATCCAGTTTTGCAGCACAAGGCGCAAACCAGTCGCTGGCAATAGAGTAGGCCGTCTCAATGGTGGCGTCGAAGGTTTCACGGCTGTGATCATCAAAGCGTGGATAGGCCGTTAGCTGCTCAACGTCCAGTACTTCATATAACAAAAAGTTCAGATCCTGGAAGTTTATCAATGTATTGCTCATACCCATCCTCACGAATAATAGTCGTTAACGCCATATTTAAACAGTTTGCTTTGCGGAATATATATCCGCTATGCGGAATTGGTCAAGGGGCAGTCGTATTTATTTCGCGGAATACCAGTGATGTGATTGTCTTAAAGGGGGGTGAGAGCATAGCTATGTGTGCTCTCACATAGTGGTTTATTCCGGAGAAAGTTCAACCTGCAGCTGTCTGGGTAGTACATGGCATAGATCCCGGCCGATACCGAAATCATCAATTTGATAGATTTGATAGCCCGGCTTTTGAACGGTAAGCGAAAAAAATCCCGGGCGTTCAGCCAGCAAAGCGATCGCGTCACTGTCATCACAGTTTGCATCGTCATTAGTGACTGATTCAGAGTAACCCTGTTCGGTTGCGGTGATCGTCACGCCACATGCAGCAGGCTGCTGAGTTGATTGGTCTGAAACCGTAACGGCAAGGCCACTGACTAATGCCGCAGTGCAGCCAATATCTGCAACATTAACCACATTACTTACGTAAAGTGTGTATTCGTCATCGGCAACTTGCTTGTCAACATCGACCTGAATTTTGGTTGGATAGCCAAGGTCAGGATCATATTCAACGGTAAGGGACTCTGCACTGCTTTCCTCGAGGGCAATTCGGCCAAACAATCCGGTAATAGTCTGTGTGTCTACCTCCCCTATTGGCAAGGCGACGTTATTTTCAATAATCGTTTGAGAGACAACCTGGCCTGCATTAACCACGACTAAGCGCGGAAGGGTGTAGTCCTCCATACAGAAACAGGAGAGTCTGTACTCAAACTGATAATGATCGATATTCGCACTTTCCCACTTAGCCCGATTTTTATTGAGATCATCGAGTACGTTGTTTGAATCGTGATCACAAGCGGCAAGCGAGCTGATGGCTATAGCTAATGCAATTAAACGAATAACGTTCATCATTACTTTCCTTTGTGTTGAAACTGATCGTGTCGTTACTATGGCACGTTAAATCCAGTTCACTAAATTTACACTGTAAGGGACTGTGTACAATAAGTGCAAACTCCGATTACCACACCAGGTTCGTCAGCTTTTAGGTCGAGAGGGGACGGCACAAAGTACAATTCCTTACCTTGAGATCTTCAACGAAAAATACCATATAAAGAGAGAGGCTGAGATAAGTGAATGATGATTGATAATCGACATTAACAAACCGCTTGTAACTCAACCGCTGTTAAGTATAATACGCCTCCCTCCCTTGCGAATCCGCACTTTTCCGAAAAAGACGCAAACATTCACAAGGGTAGTGTAAGTAAAAATCAGCCAAAAGCTGTTTTAGGGGTGTAGTTCGAATTGGTAGAACAGCGGTCTCCAAAACCGATGGTTGGGGGTTCGAGTCCCTCCACCCCTGCCAGATAATGTTGTAGTGCAGGTGCACTGCAAAAGCCGTATTGCTAGGGTCGTGAAATGAGCGAAAAAACGGAAAATTCATCCAACTCAATGGACATGCTGAAGTGGTTGATCGTGTTTGCCTTACTGGCAGGTGTGATCACTGCAAATTATGTTTATGGTGAAGTGTCAATCTTATATCGTGCTATTGGTGCGGTAGCAGGCGTAGCGATTGCAGGATTTATTGCTGCAACCACCGTAAAGGGTGATACGTTCCTGACGTTTGCCAAAGAGTCACGTTTAGAAGTACGTAAAGTGGTATGGCCTACCCGTCAGGAGTTGAACCAAACTACGTTAATCGTACTGGCAGCCACTGCTGTAGCAGCACTTCTGCTATGGGGTATCGATGGTGTCCTGGTATGGCTTGTTTCATTAGTGACCGGTATCGGAGCATAAGCGAATGACTGAAGAAAAAGCAAAAAAACGTTGGTACGTTGTTCAGGCATACTCTCAATACGAATCACGTGTAAAGAAAACGCTGCTTGAATACATCAAAATGCACGAAATGGAAGATTACTTTGGTCAGGTACTGGTACCTACAGAAGAAGTTATCGAGATGCGTGCTGGCCAAAAGCGTAAGTCTGAGCGCAAGTTCTATCCGGGTTACGTACTGGTAGAAATGGAAATGAACGAAGACTCATGGCACTTAGTTAAAAGTGTGCCTCGTGTACTTGGTTTTATTGGTGGTACATCTGACCGCCCAATGCCTATTTCACAGCGCGAAGCAGATGCCATTCTTAACCGTCTTGAAGAGTCTGTTGATAAGCCT
Organism: Aestuariibacter sp.; assembly: GCA_017794925.1. Lineage (GTDB taxonomy): Bacteria > Pseudomonadota > Gammaproteobacteria > Enterobacterales > Alteromonadaceae > Alteromonas. Next base: position 1,617,980 of record CP051238.1, read on the forward strand.
AAGCCGAAAACATTGTTCGAGCCAGGCGAAGTGGTTCGCGTTACAGACGGTCCGTTTGCAGATTTCAATGGTGTGGTTGAAGAAGTCGACTACGAAAAGAGCCGCGTGAAAGTATCGGTGCTTATTTTCGGTCGTTCTACACCTGTAGATTTGGAATTCAGCCAGGTCGAAAAAGGTTAATAGTCCCAATACATATAAAAAGTGCCTTGCGGTTAACGCAAGGCACTTTTTGTTATTTAGGGCTTTATACAAAAAAATACATTATAAGGTTGCGTCAGGCTATTTGTTAGCCTATAATTCGCGCCCCTTTTATTGGAACCGGGGAGCCGATTGAGCAGGTAATCTCAATACTTGCGAGGCGTCAGACCCACAAACGAGAGCATTTAAAATGGCTAAAAAAGTAACTGGCTTAATTAAGCTACAGGTTGCAGCTGG
>CP051238.1:1620764-2832119 GCA_017794925.1 Aestuariibacter sp.
GTCCTGCACTGGGTCAGCATGGTGTGAACATCATGGAATTCTGTAAGGCTTTCAACGCGAAAACAGAAAGCCTTGAGAAAGGCGCTCCAGTACCAGTAGAAATTACTGTTTACGAAGATCGCTCTTTTACATTCGAAACTAAAACGCCTCCTGCCTCTTACCTGCTGAAAAAAGCAGCTGGTATCAAGAGTGGTTCAGGTCGTCCAAACACTGAGAAAGTAGGTACTGTTACCCGTGCTCAATTGGAAGAAATTGCCAAGACTAAAGAGCCGGATTTAACTGCTGCTGATCTGGACGCGGCTGTTCGTACAATTGCGGGCTCTGCTCGTTCTATGGGCTTGAAGGTAGAGGGTTAATCGAATGGCTAAATTAACTAAACGCGCTCGCGTAATCCGCGACAAAGTTGACTCTACTAAAGAGTACGAAATCAACGAAGCAGTAGCGCTTCTTAAAGAACTAGCAACAGCTAAGTTCGCAGAAAGCGTAGACGTATCTGTTAACCTTGGTATCGATGCGAAGAAATCTGACCAAAACGTTCGTGGTGCAACTGTACTRCCTAACGGTACTGGTAAAGAAGTTCGCGTTGCTGTGTTTACTCAGGGCGCAAACGCTGAAGCTGCTAAAGAAGCTGGTGCTGACATCGTAGGTATGGAAGACCTTGCTGAGCAGGTTAAGAAAGGCGAAATGAACTTTGACGTAGTAGTTGCCAGCCCTGACGCAATGCGCGTTGTTGGTCAGTTAGGTCAAATCTTAGGTCCACGTGGCCTGATGCCTAACCCTAAGACTGGTACTGTAACGCCTGACGTTGCTACTGCCGTTAAAAATGCTAAGGCTGGTCAGGTTCGCTACCGTAACGACAAGAACGGTATCATCCACGCTAGCATTGGTAAGATCGCGTTTGAAGCAAACCAGATTCAAGAAAACTTGGAAGCATTGCTTGAAGCCCTGAAGAAAGCTAAGCCTTCTTCTGCAAAAGGTACTTACATCAAGAAAGTAAGCCTGAGCACAACTATGGGCGCTGGCGTTTCTGTAGACAAAGCGTCTGTAGGCCAGTAATGCTTTGCGTTAGCTGAGGCTGACGCTCTCTTAAAGGTTATGGGTTGGAGCTGTTGAATATCGCCAAAAGCGAATATCAGTAGCTCCCGTCCAAGACCGCAGGTGTAGTGCAGCAAAAGAGGTAAGAGAACTTTTGCATTCAATGTACTGCTTAATCACGACAGCCTGCGCAGACGGTGGTTTCGACTCAGACTCTCTGGGATAACGAACACCGTAGAGCGGTGTCATTCGCGGGCAACCAACAATGACATCAATCTGTGAACACTGATGAATCCAAGTAATTGGATAATCAGATTTGAAGAGGTGAACTCAGTGGCACTAGGTTTAGCAGCAAAAAAAGAGATCGTAGCAGAAGTTTCTGAMGTTGCGTCTCGCGCTCTATCCGTAGCCGTTGCTGAATACCGTGGGATGGAAGTTGCAGAACTGACTGACCTACGTGTTAAAGCTCGTGAGCAAGGCGTATACCTGAAGGTTGTACGTAATACTCTGGCTAAGCGTGCGTTAGCAGAAAGCAAATTTTCAGATTTAGAAAGCGCCTTAACTGGTCCGCTTATCTATGGTTTCTCGATTGATGCACCAGGTGGTGCAGCACGTCTTTTTAAAGACTTTTCGAAAACCAATGACAAGCTGAAAGTTACAGCACTTTCAATCGGTAGTGGCTTACTTGGTCCAGAGAAACTGGATGCAGTGGCGTCTCTGCCTACCCGCGACGAAGCGCTTGCGAAACTACTTGCAACCTTCAAAGCACCAGTTGGGAAATTCGTTCAAACAATCAACGAAGTTCCTGGCAAGTTTGTGCGTGTATTGGCGGCGGTCAAAGACACCAAGTAATTGGCGTTTTTGGCATATTGATTTTTTTAACATTTTAATCCCAGGAGTTTAGAGAAATGGCTCTGACTAAAGAAGATATCTTAAACGCAATCGCTGAAATGCCAGTAATGGAACTGGTTGAACTAATCGAAGCGGCTGAAGAAAAATTCAACGTATCTGCTGCAGCTGCTGTTGCTGTTGCTGGTCCAGCTGCTGGCGGTGACGCTGCTGCTGCAGAAGAAAAGACTGAATTCGACGTTGTAATGACTTCATTCGGTGGCAACAAGGTTGCAGTAATCAAGGCAGTTCGCGGCGCGACTGGCCTAGGTCTTAAAGAAGCTAAAGAAGTAGTTGAATCTGCTCCTAAAGCTATCAAAGAAGGCGTGAGCAAAGAAGAAGCTGAAGCACTGAAGAAAGAGCTTGAAGAAGCTGGTGCAGAAGTAGAAATCAAGTAATCTGACATAGTCAGATTATTGCCTGAGACGGCAAGGCTGGTGGTTTTTTAAACCACCAGCCTTTTTGCGCTGTAGGGTGTATGGTTTATTACCCTTGACCATATACATCATGCGCCACCACTAGGAATAAAAAAATTAGCAATAAACCAACCAGTTAACTAACCATTTGGTTAATTTTTGGTGTATGCTGTTCGATTGTTCCCTGTGAAAGGGTACTGGAAGTTTGTTGTCGACGTGTATTACGGCAACAGGTTGGGTCTAAAATCAGCAGGCTGAGGAACCCATGGTTTACTCTTATAGCGAAAAGAAACGTATCCGTAAGGATTTTGGCAAACGCCCACAGGTATTGGAAATTCCATACCTTCTTTCAATTCAGCTTGATTCTTTCAAAAAGTTTATTGAGATCGATGCAGATGCTCAATACGGTTTGGAAGCAGCATTTCGTTCCGTTTTTCCAATTAAAAGCTACTCAGGTAGTTCAGAGCTTCAGTATGTAAGCTACCGCCTGGGAGAGCCCGTTTTCGACGTTAAAGAATGTCAAATTCGCGGCGTAACTTATTCAGCTCCTTTAAGAGTGAAACTGCGTCTCGTATTATTCGATAAAGAAGCGGCACCCGGTACCGTAAAAGATATTAAAGAACAAGAAGTGTACATGGGCGAGATACCGTTGATGACTGAGAACGGTACGTTCGTTATCAATGGTACAGAGCGTGTTATCGTGTCACAGCTACACCGTTCACCTGGTGTATTCTTTGATCACGACAAAGGTAAAACGCACTCGTCAGGTAAGGTGTTATACAACGCACGTGTAATCCCATACCGTGGCTCATGGCTTGATTTCGAGTTTGACCCGAAAGATAACCTGTTCGTACGTATAGACCGTCGCCGTAAGTTGCCTGCAACGATTATCTTACGTGCATTGGAAATGGGTACAGAAGAGATCCTGGATACCTTCTTCGAGAAAATTCAGGTTCGTATTGCTGACGACAAGCTGATGATGGAAATCGTTGCTGATCGTCTGCGTGGTGAAACTGCCCAGTTCGATATTCTGGACGCAGAAGGTAACGTACTGGTAGAAACCGGTCGTCGTATTTCTGCACGCCACACTCGTGCGTTGGAAAAAGCCGGTGTTACTGAACTAGAAGTACCTGTTGAGTATTTGGTTGGTCGTGTTTACGGCGAAACCTATATCAACGAAGAAACCGGTGAAGTGCTGGTTAATGCCAATGACGAACTGACCATGGAAAACATGGCAGCATTAAGTCAGGCCGGCATCAAAGAATTCACTACGCTGTATATTAACGAACTGGACCACGGTTCGTATATTTCCGATACCCTTCGTATCGACAGCTCAACTAATCGACTTGAAGCGTTGGTTGAAATCTATCGCATGATGCGTCCTGGTGAGCCACCAACAAAAGATGCAGCTGAAACCTTGTTCGATAACTTGTTCTTCTCTGATGAACGTTACGACCTGTCTTCTGTTGGTCGCATGAAGTTCAACCGCCGCTTGGGCCGTAATGAGCTGACTGGTCCTGGTACACTGGACAAAGACGACATCATCTCTGTGATGAAGCAACTGATCGAAATCCGTGATGGTAAAGACGAAGTGGACGATATCGACCACTTGGGTAACCGTCGTATTCGTTCTGTTGGTGAAATGGCGGAAAACCAATTCCGTGTTGGCCTGGTTCGTGTTGAACGTGCCGTTAAAGAACGTCTGTCTCTGGGTGACCTGGACAACGTAATGCCACAGGATCTGATCAACGCCAAGCCTATTTCAGCTGCGGTTAAAGAATTCTTCGGTTCTTCGCAGTTGTCACAGTTTATGGACCAGAACAACCCGCTGTCAGAAGTAACGCACAAGCGTCGTATTTCTGCATTAGGCCCGGGTGGTCTKACACGTGAACGTGCAGGCTTTGAGGTTCGAGACGTTCACCCGACTCACTACGGTCGTCTGTGTCCAATTGAAACCCCTGAAGGTCCAAACATCGGTCTGATCAACTCATTGGCGAGCTTTGCACGTACCAATGACTTTGGTTTCCTTGAAACCCCTTTCCGTCGAATTGTAGATGGTGTGGTTACCGATGAAATTGATTATCTATCTGCTATTGAAGAAGGTCAGTTCGCGATTGCTCAGGCGAACATTGCTCTGACTGAAGATGGCGCGCTGGTAGACGAACTGATTCCATGTCGTCACCGCGGTGAAACAACGCTGATGCCTAAAGAAGACATCAAGTACATGGACGTTTCACCTCAGCAAATCGTTTCAATTGCTGCAAGCATTATCCCATTCCTAGAGCACGATGATGCGAACCGTGCACTTATGGGTGCGAACATGCAACGTCAGGCAGTACCTACTCTGCGCGCTGATAAGCCGCTGGTTGGTACCGGTATGGAACGCACTATCGCTGTTGACTCCGGTGTAACCGTCGTTGCCAAGCGGGGTGGTGTGGTTGATTACGTTGACGCCAGCCGTATCGTTATTAAGGTTGACGAAGACGAAATGTTTGCCGGCGAAGCGGGTATCGACATTTACAACCTGACCAAGTACACCCGTTCTAACCAGAACACCTGTATCAATCAGCGTCCAACCTGTAGCGTTGGCGATCCGATTGTTGCTGGCGATGTACTGGCAGATGGTCCGTCTACTGACCTGGGTGATCTGGCGCTTGGTCAGAACATGCGTATCGCGTTCATGCCTTGGAATGGTTACAACTTCGAAGACTCGATTCTGATTTCAGAGCGTGTTGCACAAGAAGACCGTTTCACCACTATTCACATTCAGGAATTAAGCTGTATCGCCCGTGATACTAAGCTTGGGCCAGAAGAAATTTCTGCTGATATTCCTAATGTGGGTGAATCTGCACTGAGCAAGCTGGACGAATCTGGCGTTGTTTACATTGGTGCGGAAGTGAAAGGCGGTGACATTCTGGTAGGTAAAGTAACGCCTAAAGGCGAAACGCAACTTACGCCGGAAGAAAAACTACTGCGCGCTATTTTCGGTGAAAAAGCGTCCGACGTTAAAGATACCTCTTTGCGTGTACCAAACTCAGTACACGGTACGGTAATTGACGTTCAGGTCTTTACCCGTGATGGCGTTGAAAAAGACAAGCGTGCGCTGGAAATTGAAGACATGCAATTACGTCAGGTTAAGAAAGACCTGGGTGATGAATTCTCAATTCTTGCAGACGGTATCTTTGCCCGTGCGCAGAACCTGCTGTTAAAAGCGGGCGTTGATCAGGCTAAACTGGACAGCGTGCCACGTGAGAAGTGGTTTGATATTCCACTGAAAGACGAAGATGCACAGAACGATTTGGATCAAATCGGTCAGCAGCACGACGAAATCAAAGCTGATTTCGACAAGAAATTTGAAGCCAAGCGTCGCAAAATCACACAAGGTGATGATCTGGCACCAGGCGTACTGAAAATCGTTAAAGTTTACCTGGCTGTTAAGCGTCACATCCAGCCTGGTGACAAGATGGCCGGTCGTCACGGTAACAAAGGTGTTATCTCGACTATCCAGCCTGTAGAAGACATGCCATACGATGCTAACGGTACGCCGGTAGATATCGTTCTTAACCCACTAGGTGTACCGTCTCGTATGAACATCGGTCAGATCCTTGAAACTCACTTGGGTATGGCAGCACACGGTTTAGGCGTGAAGATTGATCGCATGCTGAAAGAACAGGAAGAAATGGCTAAGCTACGTAGCTTCCTGCAAGAAGTTTACTCGCTGGGTGACCAACCTGAGCAAGTCGACATCAGTACGTTCAGCGACGACGAAGTAACACGTCTGGCTAACAACCTGCGTAAAGGTGTACCAATTGCTACGCCTGTATTCGACGGTGCTCGTGAATCAGAAATCAAGGATATGCTGAAGCTGGCGGATATTCCGGAAAGCGGTCAGATTACCTTGTTCGACGGTCGTACGGGTCGCGAGTTTGAGCGTCCGGTTACGGTTGGTTACATGTACATGCTGAAACTGAACCACTTAGTAGACGACAAAATGCACGCGCGTTCTACGGGTTCTTACAGCCTTGTTACACAGCAGCCTCTTGGTGGTAAAGCACAGTTCGGTGGTCAGCGCTTCGGAGAGATGGAAGTGTGGGCACTGGAAGCATACGGTGCAGCTTACACCCTGCAGGAAATGCTTACTGTTAAGTCGGATGACGTTAACGGTCGTACCAAAATGTACAAGAATATCGTTGATGGCGATCACAGAATGGAGCCAGGTATGCCTGAATCCTTCAACGTATTGCTTAAAGAAATCCGCTCACTCGGTATTAATATCGAGTTGGAAGAGAAATAAGCAGGCATTCGCCATAATTGATTGAGTTGGCCCGGTTCGCCGGGCCATAGAGACTGACTCCGCCGGGAGAGTATTTGTGAAAGACTTATTAAAGTTTCTAAAACAGCAAAACAAGACCGAAGAATTCGATAATATTCGCATCGGTCTTGCTTCACCAGACATGATCCGTTCATGGTCTTACGGTGAAGTGAAAAAGCCAGAAACCATCAACTACCGTACGTTCAAGCCTGAGCGTGACGGTCTGTTCTGTGCGCGTATCTTTGGTCCGGTTAAAGACTACGAGTGTCTTTGCGGTAAGTATAAGCGCCTTAAGCACCGTGGTGTTATCTGTGAGAAGTGTGGCGTTGAAGTTACACTGACTAAAGTACGTCGTGAGCGTATGGGTCACATCGAACTGGCGAGTCCGGTTGCGCACATTTGGTTCCTGAAATCACTGCCGTCTCGTATCGGCCTGATGCTTGATATGACACTGCGTGACATCGAGCGTGTATTGTACTTCGAATCATTCGTAGTAACAGAGCCTGGTATGACTACCCTTGAGCGCAGCCAATTGCTGAGCGAAGAAGAATACCTGGACGCACTGGAAGAACACGGTGACGAGTTTGAAGCGAAAATGGGTGCAGAAGCCGTTTTCGATCTGTTGAAAGTACTCGACGTAGATGCTGATGTTGCGTCTATGCGTGAAGAGTTGCCTTCAATTAACTCTGAAACCAAGCGTAAGAAAATCACCAAGCGTCTGAAGTTGCTTGAATCATTCCAACAGTCTGGCAACAAGCCAGAGTGGATGATCATGACCGTATTGCCAGTTCTGCCACCGGACCTTCGCCCTCTGGTACCACTGGACGGTGGTCGTTTTGCAACGTCTGACCTGAACGACTTATACCGTCGTGTTATTAACCGTAACAACCGTCTGAAGCGTCTTCTTGACCTGGCGGCACCTGACATCATCGTACGTAATGAAAAGCGTATGTTGCAGGAAGCGGTAGATGCATTGCTGGATAACGGTCGTCGTGGCCGCGCTATTACAGGCTCTAACAAACGTCCTCTGAAATCTCTTGCCGACATGATCAAAGGTAAGCAAGGTCGTTTCCGTCAGAACCTGCTGGGTAAGCGTGTTGACTACTCTGGTCGTTCCGTAATCACAGTTGGTCCTACGCTGCGTTTGCACCAGTGTGGTCTGCCTAAGAAAATGGCTCTGGAACTGTTCAAGCCGTTCATCTATGGCAAATTAGAAGGCCGCGGTCTGGCAACGACTATCAAAGCTGCTAAGAAGCTGGTAGAGCGTGAAGCGCCGGAAGTATGGGACGTGCTCGACGAAGTTATCCGTGAGCACCCTGTGTTACTTAACCGTGCACCAACACTGCACAGACTGGGTATCCAGGCATTTGAACCTACTCTGATCGAAGGTAAAGCGATCCAACTGCACCCACTGGTGTGTGCGGCTTACAACGCTGACTTCGACGGTGACCAAATGGCGGTTCACGTCCCGTTGACAATCGAAGCACAGCTTGAAGCCCGTGCGCTGATGATGTCAACGAACAACATCCTGTCTCCAGCGAACGGTGAGCCAATCATCGTACCTTCACAGGACGTTGTATTGGGTCTGTATTATCTGACTCGTGACAAAGTAAACGGCTTGGGTGAAGGCATGGTATTTACCAGCCCGCACGAAGCTGAGAAGGCGTACCGTACCGGTAACGCAGAGCTGCACTCACGCGTTAAAGTTCGTATCACTGAATACGACGTAGCAGAAGACGGCACTAAAACTGAAAAAGTCACGCTGACAGACACCACTGTTGGTCGTGCTATCTTCTCGTTAATTCTGCCAAAAGGTATGCCTTTTGAGCTGATTAACCAGGCAATGGGTAAGAAGCAAATCTCTGGTCTGCTTAACGCCTGTTACCGTCGTCTTGGTCTGAAAGATACCGTTATTGCGGCTGACCAAATTATGTATACCGGTTTCCACTACGCGATGATCGCGGGTGCGTCTGTTGGTATCGACGACATGGTTATCCCTGATGCGAAGAAAGACATCATTGATGCTGCCGAAGCCGAAGTAATCGAAATCCAGGAACAGTTCCAGAGCGGTTTGGTTACAGCGGGTGAGCGCTACAACAAAGTTATTGATATCTGGTCAAACGCCAACGAAAAAGTTGCGAAGGCCATGATGGACAACCTGAAAACTGACGTTGTTATCAACGCCAAAGGCGAAGAAGAAGAGCAGACCTCATTTAACTCAGTATTTATGATGGCCGACTCTGGTGCTCGTGGTAGTGCCGCTCAGATTCGTCAGCTAGCTGGTATGCGTGGTCTGATGGCTAAGCCGGATGGCTCAATCATCGAAACGCCAATCACGGCGAACTTCCGTGAAGGTCTGAACGTACTACAGTACTTCATCTCAACTCACGGTGCTCGTAAAGGTCTTGCGGATACCGCACTTAAGACAGCGAACTCCGGTTACCTGACTCGTCGTCTGGTAGACGTTGCGCAGGATTTGGTGATCACCAACTCTGATTGTGGCACGTTCGAAGGGGTTCTGATGACACCTCTGATCGAAGGTGGTGACGTTGTTGAGCCGTTGCGTGAACGTGTTCTGGGTCGTGTTGTAGCAGAAGATGTTTACAAGCCAGGTACTGAAGACGTACTGGTTGAGCGTAACACGCTGTTGGACGAAGCACTGGTAGACATGCTTGAAGCCAACTCAGTTGACCAGGTTCAGGTTCGTTCTGTAATTACCTGTGACAACGACTACGGTGTGTGTGCTGCCTGTTACGGCCGTGACCTTGCACGTGGTCATATCGTAGGTAAAGGTGAATCTGTTGGTGTTATCGCTGCTCAGTCAATCGGTGAGCCGGGTACACAGCTTACCATGCGTACGTTCCACATCGGTGGTGCTGCATCACGAGCGTCTGCAGAGAACAGCGTACAGGTTAAGACAGCTGGTAGCCTGAAGCTACATAATGCTAAGTACGTACGTAACACAGACGGTAAAGTGGTTATTGTTTCACGTTCAACCGAACTGACAATGATCGACGACCAGGGTCGTGAGAAAGAACGCTATAAAGTGCCTTACGGTGCGGTACTGTCTGTAGATGACGGTGCAAGTGTTGCTGCTGGCGACGTGGTTGCTAACTGGGATCCGCATAGTCACCCAATCATCGTTGAGCGTGACGCGAAGATCTCATTTGCAGACATCGACGATTCGAACACCGAAATGCAGCAGGATGAGCTGACCGGTCTGACCCGTATCGTGGTGAAAGATCTGTCTAAGGTGAATGCGAAAGAGCCTAAGCTGATTCTGGAAAGTGAAGAAACAGGTCTGCAGGAAATCCGCTTACCTAGCTTCACGACCATCGAAGCCTCAGAAGGCAAGATGGCCAGCGCCGGTGACGTGTTAGCCCGTATTCCTCAGGAAAGCTCGAAGACACGTGACATCACCGGTGGTCTGCCTCGCGTAGCTGACTTGTTCGAAGCACGTAAGCCTAAAGAGCCTGCGATTCTTGCTGAAGTGTCAGGTACCATTGGTTTCGGTAAAGAGACTAAAGGTAAGAAGCGTCTGGTTATTACACCAAAAGATGGCGATCCGTACGAAGAGATGATTCCGAAGTGGCGTCAGCTTAACGTGTTCGAAGGTGAAACGGTTGAACGCGGTGAAGTTATTGCCGACGGTCCTGAGTCTCCGCACGATATCCTGCGTCTGCGTGGTGTAAGTGCGGTTTCAAACTATATCGTGAACGAAGTTCAGGAAGTTTACCGCTTACAGGGTGTAAAAATTAACGATAAGCACATCGAAGTGGTCATCCGCCAGATGTTGCGTAAGTGTATGATTACTGCACCTGGTGACACGCAATTCCTTGAAGGCGAACAGGTTGAAGTGGCAGCAGTGAAAATTGCTAACCGTGAAATGGAACGTCAGGGCAAACTGCCTGCGCTTTATGAAATTCAGTTACTGGGTATCACCAAGGCGTCACTGTCTACAGAGTCATTTATCTCTGCGGCGTCGTTCCAGGAAACAACCCGCGTACTGACAGAAGCTGCGGTACAAGGTAAAGAAGACGACTTACGTGGTCTGAAAGAGAACGTGATCGTTGGTCGCTTGATTCCGGCTGGTACCGGTTTCGCGTATCACGAAAAACGCGCTCAACGCCGTCAACAGGCAATGGCAGAATTGTCAGTGTCTGCGGCTGAAGCAGAACAAGCGCTTACTGAAGCATTGAATGCGGAAGTATCCTCTGGTGAGTCTGCCTCAGAAGAGTAAGCACATTCCGGTGATTGCACAGTTAATCACCGGAAAGTCCTGCTGACAGGGGTAAATTGCAGTTAAATCTGTGGTTAACCTTTGTACAGCTTGACAGCTTAGGCTTTGATCATTAATATTCCGCGACCCAAATAGGCAGTAGGCTAAAAGCCAACCTATAAAAGGTCGCGGTTTTTATTTTTAAAGCCGCAACAGATTGCGACGAGCACGTAATCTGAGACGCGCAAGCGTCAACATAATCCGACCCGGTATGAATCCGGGTTTTTGTAGTTTTTAATCAGGAGCTTGTTAATGGCAACAGTTAACCAGTTAGTGCGCAAGCCTCGCAGAAAGCCCGTTGAAAAAAGCAACGTTGCTGCCCTGCAAGCTTGTCCACAAAGACGTGGTGTATGTACTCGTGTATATACTACTACGCCTAAGAAACCAAACTCTGCACTACGTAAAGTATGTCGTGTACGTCTAACTAACGGTTTTGAAGTTTCTTCATACATCGGTGGAGAAGGCCACAACCTGCAAGAGCACAGCGTTGTTCTTATTCGTGGTGGTCGTGTTAAAGACCTTCCAGGTGTTCGTTATCACACTGTTCGCGGTACATTGGACTGCGCAGGTGTAAGTTCACGTAAACAAGCGCGTTCTAAGTACGGCGCGAAGCGGCCTAAGTCTTAACGGTTCTCCGTTAGTAAGGCCAAACTTAAATTTTAGAGTTTTGGGTTATCCCTGAATTCCACGGAGAATAGAAGATGCCAAGAAGAAGAGTCGTAGGTCAACGTAAAATCCTACCTGATCCTAAGTTCGGATCACAGTTGCTTGCAAAATTCATGAATGTCGTAATGCTCGACGGCAAGAAATCTGTAGCAGAAAAAATTGTTTACGGTGCGCTTGATATTGTTGCTGAAAAAACCGGCAAAGACCACCTGGACGTATTCGAAGAAGCTCTGGACAACATTCGTCCTACTGTAGAGGTTAAGTCACGCCGCGTTGGTGGTTCAACTTACCAGGTACCAGTAGAAGTTCGTCCGGTTCGTCGTAATGCACTGGGTATGCGCTGGCTGGTAGAAGCGGCACGTAAACGTGGCGAAAAGTCAATGGCTCAACGCCTTGCTGCTGAAATGATGGATGCATCAGACAACAAAGGTTCTGCGGTTAAGAAACGTGAAGACGTTCACCGTATGGCCGAAGCGAACAAAGCGTTCGCGCATTACCGTTGGTAATCAACGTAATAAACTGAGAGAGACGTATGCCTCGTAAGACCCCAATTGAACGTTATCGTAATATTGGAATAGTTGCGCACGTAGACGCGGGTAAAACCACGACTACGGAGCGTGTACTTTTTTATACCGGTTTATCACATAAAATTGGCGAAGTGCACGACGGTGCTGCGACCATGGACTGGATGGAACAGGAGCAGGAACGGGGAATTACTATTACCTCTGCTGCGACAACGTGTTTCTGGTCTGGTATGCAGCAACAGTTCGAACAACATCGCGTCAACATTATTGATACTCCCGGACACGTAGACTTCACCATCGAAGTAGAGCGCTCATTGCGCGTACTCGACGGTGCAGTTGTTGTTTTTTGTGGGTCTTCGGGCGTTGAGCCTCAATCAGAAACCGTCTGGCGACAGGCGAATAAATATCACGTTCCTCGCATGGTTTTCGTCAATAAGATGGACCGTGCAGGAGCGGATTTTGAACGGGTTATCGGTCAAATCCGTAAGCGTTTGGGTGCTAACTGTGTACCGATTCAACTTAACATTGGCGCAGAAGACGAATTCCGCGGCGTCATCGACCTGATTAAAATGAAATCTATTAACTGGAACGCCGATGATCAGGGTATGACATTTACCTATGAAGACATCCCGGCTGAGCTGGCAGATAAAGCAGAGCACTATCGTACCGAAATGGTCGAAGCGGCCGCTGAAGCCAATGAAGAGTTGATGGAAAAGTATTTGGAAAACGGCGAGCTGAGTGAAGATGACATTCACGAAGGCCTGCGTATGCGTACACTCAATAACGAAATTGTGTTGGCCACCTGTGGTAGCGCATTTAAAAACAAAGGTGTACAAGCCGTCCTGGACGCCGTTATTCGCTATTTGCCTGCACCTGTCGATGTACCGGCTATTAACGGTATATTACCAGATGAGACGGAAGGTGAGCGTCATGCTGACGACAACGAACCGTTTTCTGCACTGGCATTTAAGATTGCGACTGACCCGTTTGTGGGTACGCTAACGTTCTTCCGTTGCTACTCTGGTGTTGTTAATACCGGTGACACGGTATTTAATCCGGTGAAGAGCAAGCGTGAACGTTTTGGCCGTATCGTACAGATGCATGCTAAAGATCGTGAAGAGATTAAAGAAGTTCGTGCTGGGGACATTGCCGCTGCTATCGGACTAAAAGATGTCACGACGGGTGACACTTTGTGTGATCCAAACAACGTGATCACACTGGAACGTATGGAATTTCCGGATCCGGTTATTTCGATTGCTGTTGAGCCTAAATCAACAGCTGATCAGGAAAGAATGGGTATTGCGCTGGGTAAACTGGCTGCTGAAGATCCCTCGTTCCGCGTTAAAACAGATGATGAAACCGGCCAGACAATTATTTCTGGTATGGGTGAGTTACACCTCGACATTATCGTAGATCGCATGAAACGCGAATTTAAAGTTGAGTGTAACGTCGGTAAGCCTCAGGTGGCTTACCGTGAAACACTTCGCAAGGCTGTGGAAGTGGAAGGCAAGTTTGTCCGTCAGTCGGGTGGCCGTGGTCAATTTGGTCATGTCTGGCTGCGTATAGAACCGCAGGAAGAAGGTAAAGGCTACGCGTTCGTTAACGAAATCGTTGGCGGTGTTGTACCGAAAGAATTTATCCCTGCGGTAGACAAAGGTATTCAGGAGCAAATGCAAAATGGTGTGTTGGCAGGGTATCCGGTACTAGATGTAAAGGTTACTTTATTCGACGGTTCTTACCATGATGTTGACTCTTCTGAAATGGCGTTTAAGATCGCCGGTTCAATGGGCTTTAAAAAAGGTGCCGCCGAAGCGAATCCTGTCTTGCTTGAGCCCACTATGAAAGTTGAAGTAACCACTCCGGAAGACTGGATGGGTGACGTTGTTGGCGACCTTAACCGTCGTCGCGGTATGATCGAAGGTATGGAAGATGGTGTTGGCGGCATAAAAATTGTTCGCGCAAAGGTGCCACTTTCTGAAATGTTCGGTTATGCTACTGACCTGCGTTCTGCTACGCAGGGGCGCGCCTCCTATTCAATGGAGTTCTTCAACTATGCCGAAGCCCCGAATAATGTGGCGAAAGCAATCATTGAGGCACGAAACTAAATTTTGAAGGTTCGGTCCGGTCTGCTATTGGGTCGGACTTTTAACTTAGGAAACGAGAAAAATGGCAAAAGAAAAGTTTGAACGTACGAAACCCCACGTAAACGTGGGTACTATCGGCCACGTTGACCACGGTAAAACCACTCTGACTGCAGCTATCACTACTGTTCTTTCAAAGACCTACGGTGGCTCTGCAAAAGCGTTTGATCAAATCGATAACGCACCAGAAGAAAAAGCACGTGGTATCACCATCTCTACTTCACACGTAGAATACGATACTCCTACTCGTCACTACGCACACGTAGACTGTCCTGGACACGCTGATTATGTTAAAAACATGATCACTGGTGCTGCTCAGATGGACGGCGCGATCCTGGTAGTAGCTGCGACTGACGGCCCAATGCCTCAGACTCGTGAGCACATCCTGTTAGGTCGTCAGGTAGGTGTACCTTACATCATCGTATTCATGAACAAGTGTGACATGGTTGACGATGAAGAGCTTCTAGAGCTAGTAGAAATGGAAGTTCGTGAACTGCTGAGCGAATATGAATTCCCAGGTGATGACCTGCCAGTAATCCAAGGTTCTGCTCTTAAAGCCCTTGAAGGCGATGCAGCTTGGGAAGCGAAAATCATCGAATTAGGTGAAGCGCTGGATTCATACATCCCAGAGCCAGAGCGTGCAATCGACAAGCCGTTCATTCTTCCAATCGAAGACGTATTCTCAATCTCAGGCCGTGGTACTGTTGTAACAGGTCGTGTTGAGCAAGGTATCGTTAAAGTAGGTGAAGAAGTAGAAATCGTTGGTATCAAAGATACAACTAAGACGACTTGTACTGGTGTTGAAATGTTCCGTAAGCTGCTTGACGAAGGTCGTGCAGGTGAGAACGTTGGTGTTCTTCTGCGTGGTACTAAGCGTGATGAAGTTGAGCGTGGTCAAGTACTGGCTAAGCCTGGTTCAATCAAGCCGCACACYAAATTTGAAGCGGAAGTATACGTACTGTCTAAAGATGAAGGCGGCCGTCACACTCCATTCTTCAAAGGTTACCGTCCACAGTTCTACTTCCGTACAACTGACGTAACAGGTGCTGTTCAATTGCCAGAAGGCGTAGAAATGGTAATGCCTGGCGACAACCTGAAGTTCGAAGTTGAGCTGATTGCACCAATCGCGATGGACGAAGGTCTGCGCTTCGCAATCCGTGAAGGTGGTCGTACAGTAGGTGCTGGTGTTGTTGCTAAGATTATTGAATAATCTGAGACTTCACTAAGTCATCTGAAAAAGGTCGCGCAAGCGGCCTTTTTTGTGCCTGAACAATGTTTAAAAAGCAGTTTTTCGGTATTCCCTCTGGCTTGTTTCTCAAATGCTCTACACTACGCTTGTTACCAATGTGCTCATGGTCTGCTTAAGCCTAAATCGCCTTTGTGAATAACGCGCTATTTTACGACTCTCGTTCATTGGATTTCGTTTACATTTTATTGAAGTCTCATCGAAGTCAGCTACGCTTTAAATTGAAATATCAATGTTCATAGATAGTTAATCCATGCAGACACTTAATGGTAGTTAGCCGAGTGAACGTTTGCTGTATTTGCGTAATGGATGAACGCATCCTGATATTAAGATGTTTTTATTTTTTACTTGGATTCCGTGTGTTTTGATGACTAGGCTTAATTGGCTCTGCAAATTAATGCTGATATTAACGGTTAGTTGCAGCGCTAACTGCGTATCTGCGTTCGCAGATCCCATCGCTGTTGTTGTTCCCCAAAAGAGTGAAATTAACGAATTATCGCGAAAGGAGGTTATCGACATCTTCATGGGGCGATTCGATTTACTTGAGGGCGGTGAGCGAATCAAACCGATTGACTACGACAACGGTTATGCCTTCAGAGACCAGTTCTACCGCGCGCTGGTAAACAAGTCAGAACGTCAAATTGCAGCGTACTGGTCGCGTCTATTGTTTTCGGGCCGTGCCAAACCCCCTCTTCAGGTAGCTAACATAGAAACCAGTATAGACGAGCTCAGCAGTGATGTGTCAATGATTACCTATATACCGGTGAATATGGTGTCAGAGGAGATGAAAGTTGTCCTTGTACTTGAATAAGCGATTTTTAGTCACTTTTGTAACAGGAGTACTGGCAATCATCAGTTGCTTCGCTTCCGCGCAGGTCAGTATTAATGGCTTTGCCACACTCGGGTATACCACCAGTAATGCCGACGACCTGGTCTTTCGCTCTGCTATAAACCGTTGGCCTGAAGAGGGCGCAAACTTTAAAACAGAGTCAGCGCTGGGACTGCAGCTCAATTATCAGTTATCAGATGACGTAGATATTGTTGTCCAAAGTCTACTTGAAAACAAAAACTACGACGAGTTCTCAGACTACTTTGAAATGGCCTTTATTCGCTATCAATTAAACCGTAACTGGTCTGTGCGGGCTGGACGGATAAACTACAACGCATATTTGCTGTCAGAATATCTTCATGTTGGTTACAGCTATCTCTGGGCCGCGCCACCTATGGAGTTCTATACACCGTCTTCAAACTTGTCTTACATAGACGGTGCAGAAATACAGTACCGTAAATCGTTATCATCCGGCGTACTTCAGGCGGCATTAGCCGGCGGTATTAGTAAAGCGGATGTTTTGAATAATGGCGCTAATTACTTCTTTGAATACGATTATGTATTTAATGCTTCTTTGAGTTTTGAGGCGGATTTATGGACGCTAAAAGGGACGTTTAGTCAGTTTCATGGTAAGCGTTCGTTCTTCGGCAGTTTAAACGAGTTTCAGCAGAATTTGACTCAGGTACCGTCTAACTGGTGGCCCGAAGCGGAATCGATGGCTGAAGAGTTGGATTTTCTGGCAAAGCACGTTAACTACGCCGCGATAGGTTACAGCTATAACGACAGCCAGCTTGTCTTCATGGCTGAAATGGCCATGCTGGATGTAGAGTGGAGCGTATTAGGTAATCTTGCTTATGGATATGCCAGCCTTGGCTATGTTGTAGGTGATTTTACACCTTATCTTACGTTGGCCACCATTAATACAACGGATAAACGTACCATCATTGCAGAGCCTGACTACGCAGAGGTGTCTGACCCTAATGCCATTGCAGAGCTGGCCAGAATGTATTTTGGTTATCAGTATCTGCTGGACATCTCACGCATTGAACAATCTTCTGTGGCCTTAGGCTTACGTTGGGATTTTACTGCTAACTGGGCACTTAAAGCGCAATTTACTGCATTTGAGTTACGGGGCCCAGGGTATGGTATGTGGGGAAGCGATCAGCAGGTGAGTATTGACGATACGCGAGACGTTAATGTGTTTAATTTGAACTTGAATGTTATTTTCTAGCGGCGTTTAACATAACCATGAGAAAACTACAGGATAGGTTACATGTCAGGCTCGCGTTTGTTGTCGCAGTAGTAGGCATCATTGTCTCTATTGCAGGCAGCTTTATTGTGTTCCAACTGGCGTTATCCGAACAACAGCGTTTTAGTGCTCATCTTTTGAGTCAAATTGCGCATGGATCTGTTAAGCCGGCTGCTATTTCAGTTTATGTGAACGATTTGGAGCTAGCTCAGGAGATCATTGAAAGTCTGCAAATCAACGATTTGGTGCTCGCCGCTGAAATTCGCAATGAAAAGGGCATTATTGCCGAAACATCACTGAAAGACCTGTCAGGAAAGCCCATTACGTTAAAGCTGCCCCATCCATTCATCGAGACTGAATATGTAGGGGAATTGTTGGTTTATCCTGATACGGTGTTCATTCAAAGTCTCGCAGTGACAGATGCCAGAAACAGTGTATGGGAGATGATGTTGGTTTCTGTAGTGTTAACACTGACTATGTACATCGCGATTTACCGGTTGCTTTCCCGCCCTTTGATCAGACTTTTTTCAGCATTTGAACACGTTGACCCGAGTAACCCGGAACTGCTTGAGAAGATTGATATTCAATATAAACGCAACGATGAGGTTGGCTTTCTTATCGGCGGTATTAACCGGCTGATTCATGCTGTTCGTATTAATTTTGTGGCTGAAAGACGAATGCGGATGCGCACAGAAAAACTGGAGCAGCGGTTCAGGCTGGTGTTTGACAAAGCGTCTGTCGGTATTGGCTTGATCTCTACTCAAAAGGGTATCCTGCTGGAAAATCCGGTGTTTCATGACATCGTGGGACAGATTTGCTCGCTTCATGACTTTATTCATCTGTTTGATACACCAGACGCGGTATCGGGGGCCATTAGGGAGTTAAAGGTTACTCAACAGTCCAGTCCCGTCACCCTGGATTTGTCTTATAAAAACAACGATGGGCAGACGCGTTGGGTCAATTGTCTGTTTGCGATTGTCATTGACCAGCGTAGTGCTCAGCGTAGCGATGATTTGCTAATTGAAGTCATTCTCAATGATGTTACAGAAAGAAAAGAGAAAGAAGCGAAGTCGAAATATCAGGCCCAACATGATGCATTGACCGGCTTGCTGAACCGCCATGGCGCTGAAATTAAATTGCAAAGTTTACTGCAGTTTGTCACTAACAAAACGGTGACAGCAATAATGTTGATTGACCTGGATAATTTCAAGCCCATCAATGACAGCTATGGGCATGATGCTGGTGATGTCGTGCTTCAGGAAACCGCTCAGCGTATTAAGCGCCTGTTTAATGATAATGATGACGTATGTTGCCGGTGGGGAGGCGATGAGTTCGTGGTCGGATTCCGACGGGATGCGCTGTTACCTTCAGCTTTGGAAACCCTGTGTAATACCCTTCTGCATGGCATTGAGGCGCCAATCTCCCTAACCAGTACACAACATTGTGCTATATCAGCAAGTATTGGCGTGGCGGTTGCCTATTCACCTAATCAAAGCCTGGAAGGTTTGTTGAATGAAGCCGATGAAGCTATGTATCAGGTTAAACGAGAGGGGCGGTCAAACTACCTTATCGTGTAAGCCGGTTATACTGGTCTCATCTTGTTGTGGCTTCGTCTGAAGAGGCTGAACCGCGTCGCGATCCCCTATCCAAAAGTCTATATAATCTGCCATCAATCGAGTGTTCAACGAAGGTAGGTTATGGCATCTGTTGCGATTGTATTATTAGGTATAGCCGGCATGCTGGCTGGTTGGTTTTTCTATTCAAAATTTGTCGCTGACAAGATTTTTAAGCTGAGTGAACAATTTGTCACTCCCGCGCACGAAGTGAATGATGGTATTGATTATATACCAACTAACAAAGTGGTATTGTGGGGCCATCACTTTACCTCTGTCGCGGGTGCTGCGCCAATAGTTGGGCCTGCCATTGCGGTGTACTGGGGTTGGGTCCCTGCTGTGCTTTGGGTTGTGTTCGGTACAATCTTTTTCGCCGGTATTCACGATATGGGGGCATTATGGGCCAGCGCCCGCCATAAAGGCAAATCCATGGGCGCACTGTCTGAAAGTGTCATTGGTAAACGTACCCGCGCGCTTTTCATGATAGTGGTGTTCCTGGTGCTGTTAATGGTTAACGCCGTGTTTGGCGTGGTGATTGCCAACAGTTTTGTGTCACAACCTAACGCGGTCTTCCCTGCCTGGATGGCAATTGTGGTTGCACTGGTTATCGGGCAATTGATTAAGCGCCAGTACAGCCTAATACCCTTGTGTATAATTGGTATTATTGTGTTGTATGCGTCTGTGTACGCTGGAAGTTATTTACCGATCAGTTTACCTGAAACCATCATGGGGTTATCGGATAAGGCTTCCTGGATCATCATTTTATTCATCTATGCCATGATTGCCTCGTTATTACCCGTCTGGATGCTGTTGCAGCCCCGTGATTTCATTAATGGAATGCAGCTCATCGTTGGTTTGCTATTGCTCTATGGGGCGGTTTTCTTCTCCTTGCCAGATATAACGGCACCGGCGTTCAATACGGCAACCGCAATCGATACACCTAGCATCATTCCTTTATTATTTGTGACGATAGCGTGCGGTGCAGTGTCTGGTTTTCATGGAATCGTATCGTCGGGTACCAGTTCCAAGCAGTTGGATAAAGAAACCGATGCACGCTTTGTCGGATATCTTGGTGCTGTCGGTGAAGGCGCTCTGGCATTAATTACCATTGTTGCGGTTAGCGGAGTGGCATTGGCGGCTTCCCCTGAGGAATGGCACGAAGTTTACAGTCACCTCGGAGCTGGCAGTGTCAATGCGTTTATTACAGGTGGCGCAAATCTTATTGAACAAGGATGGGGACTGTCGGTGTCGTTCTCGTCCACCATTCTTGCCGTCATGGTCGTGCTGTTTGCCGGTACGACTATGGATTCTGGTGTGCGTCTGCAGCGATATATTATTCAGGAATGGGGTGAGATTTATCAAATCCCGGCATTACAAAACGGGCTTGTTGCCACATTGGTTGCGGTGGGAACCTGTCTGCTACTTGCCTTTGGCGCAGGCGGGTCGTCGGGTAGTGGTGGGATGATCATCTGGCCATTATTTGGTTCTACGAATCAAATCCTGGCAAGCATGACGCTATTGGTTATCTCGGTAATGTTAATTAAGTTGAAGCGCCCAGCAATATACACACTGGTCCCAATGATGTTTGTCATCGTAATGGCGTTTTTAGCCGGTATCATAAAATTAAAAGAGTACTACCTGGCAGGCAACTATTTGTTGGTAGGGCTGGATGCGATTGTATTGATTGTGAGCGTATTGGTGATGCTGGAGTCCTGGTCTGTGATCCGTCGATTTAAAACAGAACAATAGCTATGAAGTGTTAGAGATAAAAACGCCAGGTTTATACCTGGCGTTTTTGTTTGTCCTTGTCGAAGGGCGTTAGAGATAAGCCCTGAAAATACCAGCCGTGATAATTACTAAAGACACTGAATACAACACCAAAGTGATTTGGTCACACAATCTAGTTTTTGACATCATTCGTACCTCTTATCTTCGAATGTAATAAGATTGTAACAAGACGTTCTGTATTTGTTAATTGTTCTTTGGTCGTAGATTCCCGGTTGTATCTTTATAAGTATGCCCCATAATGGATTGTTCGTGGCTTTTGCATTAAAAAGCGCAAGGATTTTGACAAGGAACCGGAACGAACAACATGTTGCTCCTGCTTATTTATATCTTCATCGCACTGGGATTTTCTTTTTTATGCTCGGTGGCGGAAGCGGTCATATTAAGTGTATCGTCAGCATATATCTCGCTGATGGAGAAGGAAGGAAAGCAAAGCGGTAAGATTCTTCGTTCGCTTACCGACGATATCAATCGTCCTCTGTCTGCTATTCTCACACTGAATACCATTGCGCATACCATGGGAGCGGCAGGCGCCGGCGCACAGGCTGCGGTGGTGTTCGGTGATGCTTATCTGGGGGTGATCTCTGCCATACTGACTCTGTTAATACTGGTGTTCTCCGAGATTATACCGAAAACGCTGGGCGCCACGTACTGGCGCGGTTTGGCCCCGGTTACGGCCTACTTTTTGAAATACCTTGTCGTGATTTTAATGCCGTTCGTGAAGATGTCCCAATGGCTCACGAAAGGGTTTAAAGAAGAATCTCCACTGCGTGGGCTAAGTCGTGCGGAACTGCACGCAATGGCGGACTTAAGTGGGCAGGAAGGTCAACTGGATGAGCATGAGGCTGTTTTTTTAAAGAGCTTGCTAAGCTTAAATGAACTTACAGTTAAAGATGCCATTACGCATCGTACCCAGGTATTTTCTGTGTCGGAAGACATGAGCGTTGAAGCGTTTTTTCACAAACACAGCCATATTGAGTTCTCCCGCATTCCGGTTTATGAATCTCAGGACAGTGAACAGATTACTGGCTTTGTATTGCGTTCAGACCTGTTAGTGGCGCAAGCCCGGGGAAATGGTGATTCGTCATTGAGTAAGTATCGGAAGAGTATGGTCACGGTATTGGGGTCAATGCCACTGTCATCCACGTTCGATCACTTCCTGAAAAACCATATCCACATGTTGTTAGTTGTCGATGAGTATGGCGGGCTTGAGGGCGTACTTACGTTGGAAGACTTATTGGAAAGGCTACTTGGAGTCGACATTGTAGATGAAAAGGACACCACAGTCAGTATGCGTAGGTTGGCCTATATGATGTACCGCCGTAAACAGCAAATGCTGCTGAAGAATGTGCCTGACAGCAGCATGACACGAGGAAAAGAGTAGCGGCAGGGTTTATTCCCTAGCCAATACCCGGAAAGCTGGTAACGACACACACACCGGTGTTATCGGGAAGGTTATTCAGTGTAATATTGCCATGGTGAAAGGCAACAATGATATTTGCAATATAGAGCCCTAATCCCAGGTGAGGCGGGCCTTCAGACTGATTTCCATCGGCTCTCACAGAGACCATGGACTGCGTTAACTGTGATTGCATTCCCTCAGGCAATAGCGGCCCTGTATTGGTAACACTCAGCTTTATTAATCGATTTTCCTGCCAGATATGTAACGCAATGGTACTTTCCAAAGCGCTAAACTCAACGGCATTGGCAATAATTTTATCCAGCATTTGGGCTATCAAATCAGGTGAGCCGTTAAGTTGAGCCTGCTTCACCGAAAGCTTGAGAGCAAATTTCCGCTGAGGGTAGGCGTACTGATAACCCTCCACGCAGCCTTTTACCACCCGGGCCAAATCAAACGGTTCTGTGTCTTCCTGGCTAATTGCCTGCTCTAGACGCGTCGCTTCACTCATGCTGTTTAAAATACTACTCAGGCGACTAACACCAGACTGGGCCCTGCTCAAAAACACTTGTTGCTGATCAGGATCCTGAACCTGGTTGAGTGTGTCGAGAGAAGATCGCACAACGGCAATAGGGGTTCGTAGTTCGTGCGATAATCTCGACGCCATATTCTCAAGGTATGAGTTGTACTGTTGAAGTCGACTTAATACAGCACTGAATGAGCGTGACAGGTCACCGATTTCATCCGCATTTCTGGAAGGTGTCAGTGTGCCAATAATTTTACCGTTGGAGTCAATAACCGCTTCTGTGTTGTCTCGCAATTCACGGATTCGGCTGGAAATACGGTGTGCGAACAGTAATAACCCTGTGGTACCCAATAACATGACGGCCAGAATAACGTGAAACAACTGCTCCAATGCACGATTACGTAATGTTCGAATGCCGTGAGTTGTTTGTTCAACAATAACGGCCCCCATAACGGCGTCACCAATGTAAATGGGGTAGGCCGCAGATAAAATCACTGCTTTGTTGTCGGGGGTCAGTCGCCAGAGTGAGTCGGGCTCTCCCGCCAACGCGCGGTTGATGTCTTTACCCGCAAGCGCATATGCATCAGCCAGTTCATCCACAAAGTCTCCCGGAGGGCGGGTGAGTATTTGATAGTACAGGGGTAATAACCAGTTTTGCTCAATATATCCCCACCAGCCATGGCTGCTCTGGCGCTGCTGACCTGCGTTAAACCCTTGAGATGAATGGATTGAGCCTGAGCGCGCTAATACCCGTTTGTGTTTGTCGATAACCCAAACACGGGAGTCAGCGTATCGAAGCCCCGCCAAAATACGCTCTATTTCCGGCGAAGGCGTCACCACTGTGCCCAGATCATCACTTTGATTTGGGTTAGCGGTACCCATTGCATATTGTTTGGTGCGGTTGATGTCGTCATCTACATCCACAAGGGCAAAGGCCAGTGAGCCAGATGTCATGGTGATAGGGAAGCGCAGTTCGATACTGTAACCTGCTGGCGTGAGTAACCAGCGTCCTTGAATTTGCAGGGCATTGTCGGTGGCGCGAAAATAGCGCGGATCATCGTCCAGGCGGTAAGCGTTGACCCAGCCGGGCTTGTAAGGAGATATGATATACCGTTGTAAACTGTCGTTGGCATCCAGCATACCAATTAACAGATGATCGGAGCGATCGACACTTAAACTGTTCGGGGCGCGAAAGACCACTTTGTCATCTGTCACGGCAAACATGGCATAAAAATATTGGTCAAAGCGACCTACCATGTGCTGAAAAGACAGGGATACCTGTGCGTTATCATCAAACCAGGTTACCACATTGTTGCTGTTATATGACTGGATAAGCGGTGACACTGCCTGCCATTCCTGCAGTCGTCCATCCAACTGAATCGGCACATCAATGGGCGGTGCATAGAGATCGGTACCGGGTCTGACATTTTGCAGATAGGCTGACTGGCTGTCGAACAAGGCCGGACGTTCGTGCAAGGCTGTTGCTACTGCCCTGGCGGTACCAATCATGGTTTGTTCCTGACCTATCCGAAGATATTGCTCCAATTCCCAAACATATTTATAGCCAAGCCAGGGGATAGCGAACAAGAATAAGGAGAGTACCAGCAGTTGTAATCGTATTGAGAAACGTAACTTCAAAATGACTTTCCTGATCGGCTATTGTTGCCAGCGGTAACCCATGCCATACACAGTATCGATATGATCAAAGTCGGCATCCATCTGAATAAACTTTTTCCGCATACGCTTGATGTGAGATGTAATTGTTGAGTCGTCTACCACCATTCTGGATTCATCCATGAGTTGTTGGCGGCTTTTAACATGACCCGGACGTTTAATAATAGCGTGTAACATCCAGAATTCAGTGACTGTTAATGCAACGGGCATCTCTTTCCAGCTTACTGTCATGCGACTTACATCTACCAGCAAGTGCCCCAGCTTAATCAGATCACTGTCTTGTTTCGGCGTAGCCAGCAAATCAGTACGGCGAAATAAGGCCGCAATCCGGGCAAGCAGGTGCGCCATACTAATATCTTTTGTCAGATAATCGTCTGCGCCCATTCTCAGGCCGCTAATGGTATCTACGTCATTGTCCCGGGCGGTGAAGAAGATAATTGGCAGGGTTTGCGACAGCTGGCGTAACTGCTGGCAAAGCATAAAGCCACCTTCCATTTCATCTTTGAGACCAATGTCGATAATTGCTAAATCCGGCAATGCCAAATTAAACGCTGCACTGGCTGATGGGCGGTCAGAATAGGCATTGACTGTGTAACCCTGGCCGGTAAGCGCTGCGGTATAGTTGTCGCGAATAGCAATATCGTCTTCTACAAGGGCTATATTTCTTGGCATGGCAATCACTTCTAACAGTATTTATACGCACTATACATTAAGAGTGGAGTAGGCATGGCAAGTTCGGCACAAATTCCCCCAACTTGCCATTTTTCTGCCACTTTTCGTTTGTGATAACAGTGACTTCCGGCACTCACTTTACTGACTAAATACGGGTTATCAGACTTAACCCCCCGTCTGTGACGGCTATTGCTTTATGGCATTTTGTCATGGTTTACCCCGGTTATTGCGTTTTTGCCCTGACATTTCCTCAACAGCAGAATCATTCGGCCACTTGTGCTTGTTGTAATAACACCATCGAAACAACACGACTCACAACTGTTTAAAGGAAATCATTATGCGTAAATCTACTATTGCTGCACTGGTTATGGCTACTTCACTCACCGCCACAAGTACTTATGCAAAAGACAAAGAAACCGACTACGACCATGCCCCCAGTGTCGGACTGGGAACCGGCGTCGTTATTGGTGCCATCGTCGCCGGGCCTGTTGGTGCTGCGGTTGCCGGTTTTATGGGGGCAATGTTAGGCAACGACATCAGACAGGACAAAGCGCTGGAGGCAAAATCACAGCGGCTATCGGCGCAAGCACAACTGTTATCAGAGCGGGATAAGGCGTTGATTGCAATGCGTAACCAACTGCATACCATGCAGCAGGCCTCGGTAACTCAGGTGGCCATGCACGAAGAAAAAGAAGTGCCGTCAATTTCACTGCAAAGTAGTGTGCAGTTTCAGACCGGCGCGTATGACATTGCGCCGGATTACCAAAAGCAGTTGGATCTGATTGCCAAAACCTTAAAAGGCTATCCGTCGTTAACGGCAAGACTAACCGGACATGCTGATGTAAGAGGTAACGATAAGTTCAACCAGGCATTGTCCATGCAGCGGGCAATTAGTGTAAAACAATATTTGATAAACAAGGGGGTGGATAGTCAGCAAATTCTAACGGTGGC
This sequence comes from Aestuariibacter sp., assembly GCA_017794925.1. Taxonomy (GTDB): domain Bacteria; phylum Pseudomonadota; class Gammaproteobacteria; order Enterobacterales; family Alteromonadaceae; genus Alteromonas. The sequence continues at coordinate 1,646,970 of CP051238.1, forward strand.
CTTAGGGGAATCTCAAAGTGCCTATCAGGGTGGTGAACAAACGTTTTTTGATCGCAAAGTGGTTATAGAACTCGGCAATGAGGATGCCACGTTAACTGCCCAGCGTTAAGCTATATAGCTAACTGATATTATGTCGTTACAGAGTGACTTGAGCGGTCACTCTGTTTCGTTAACTACACACAACGCGATTTTTGCCGTTCATTTTGGCTTCGTATAAGTTAACGTCAGCCACTTCCAAAATCTCATCCAGGTCATCCTGATTGAAGGATGCCGTACTCACCGCCCCCGCACTCAGTGTAATTCTGTCATATTCCGTATTGTTATGCGGAATGTTGGCGTTGTAGACCTCACTGACAATCGTTCGGGCAATACTTCTGGTTGATTGCATGTCGGTGTCAGGCAGTATGGCAAGAAACTCTTCACCGCCGAAACGGATCATCGCGTCTCTTGAACGACGCGCATGTTGGTTTAATATTTTTGCTACTCTTTGCAGGCATTGATCGCCAGCAAGGTGGCCGTATTGGTCGTTGTATTGCTTAAAATTATCAACATCAAACAAAACTACCCCCAGACGCTGCTGATTTCGCATGAGCTGACGGGACAGTTTTGGGTACTCCTGGGTAAGGTAATTGCGATTTAACAAACCGGTTAGTGAGTCGTGAAACGTTAAATCAACCAGTGCGTCCATACGCAATTTACTCAGCAAGTGATTACGCACACGATGAATAAGTGTCTGAGCAACAACTGGTTTGGATACAAAGTCATTGCCCCCCGACTCCCAGCATTGAATTTGCGATTCTTTGCTCACATTTCCCGTAATAAAAATCAGTGGAATTTCATCCAGGTCATCGTTGTGTTTAATGGATTTACACAGGTTAAGACCGTTCATCTCTGGCATGTTTACATCAATCACCATCAGGTCAGGTCTCTGTTGCTCACAATACTGAAGGGCATCCTGCGCATTTGAGACAGTGACACACCGGCAAAGGTCGCTGAGGATGGTCGAGATCACGGTACGACTGATGTTGTCATCATCAACAATCAGTACGGTACAGGATTCAATTTTTTTAGTGTTGAGTGCTAGCATAGTTACGCTGGTAATCGTTGAAACTTCAGCTTATTTGTCGACTGACGCCTATCCTGACAGATAACCTGCAGGGATGACATTGTAATTATCGTATTTTTAGCTAAAGTTGAAAAAAAACTGTCTGATAATTAAGTATTAGACGATACACGGATATTTGCGAATTAAAGTTTAATCAGCCAGTGAATGTGCAGCAGCCCACGCAACTCGGAATGTGCGATGCATATGACGATAAGGTTCAGGGAAAGAAAACAGATTTTGAGCTCGCAGTAAAAATAACAATGATAAAGTCGTTAGCTTCCGAGCTAACAACCAGCAACGCGTAGAGGTGCATTTTGCTCAGCCGGTTACTTTTGCAACTGATCGCTCTGTTTGCGGCAGTTGCAGTTGGGTCGTCGTATCTGGCCAATAAGTATATGGTGGATACCGTTAACGACGCCATTGCCGAAGACCTGACGGTCAATGCCAATGAGGTATCGGCCATGCTGTCCGATCACCTCAACGAATTTAAAAACGACGTGCAGTTTCTTCACAGTGGATTGGCGGCTACGCATATTCAGGAGCGCTTAAATTCTGCTGACGGTGGGTCGATGCCCCAACGTTCTACAGCATCTGACTTTGATACCGAAGAGTTATTTAAGGCTTTTCTGGCAACATCGCCTGCATTTTTTCAATTGCGAATCATCCTGCCTGACGGAAACGAGTATATACGGGTTGAGCGGCGCGGCGGTCGTGTTCTGTTGGCGACCGGAGAAAAGTTGCAAAACAAGGCTGACAGGGACTATGTTGCTCAGGGCCTGCAACTCTCCAAACATGAAACGTATATTTCTTCAATTAGTCTCAATGAAGAATACGGGAAGGTGGAAGTGCCGTACCGCCCAACCATACGCATAGCTAAAGGCATATATAATCAGTCAAACAAGCTGGTGGCCCTGTTAGTGGCTAATGCCGATCTAACCGGGTTATTGGCGAAAGTCGATAGTTTAATCTCATCCGATTTGCATATTATAGTGGCTGATGAACATGGCACCATCATAAAGCATCCGGAAAGCGGTTATTTATTTGCCAGTCAGCTAGGCACTGACAGTCATTTCTATGACCTGTATGACCGTGGTCCGGCGTTAGACAGTCGAGGGATTGAACACTTTAAAAATAAGCGTGATCCAAGCGACCAGTTTGTTGGGCGGACAAGCCGTTTTCAAATTGATGCCAGCCACTACATCCTGTCTGTAGTGGGCAAGTCTGATGATGAAGTAAACGCACTCTATGCACAGTCGGCGTTGAAGGTTTACAGTGGACTTGGTGTCATCCTGATAAGCTTCGCGGGGATATTCATCTTGCTATTCCGCAACATGAAGCACCATAAAGCGCTTGCTGAATCCAGAGCAGTGTCGCAAACCGTAGTCGAAAACAGTAACGATGCGATTTTGCTATTCGATAAGCACCACACCTTACTGGACATTAACCCGACTGCGGAGAAGCTGTTTAATGAGTCCAGAGGTGACTTATTCAATACACCGTTGGACAAATCATTTAACCAGTATGCCAGTATGTCCCTTGATGATATCCATAGTGAAGCACGGGCGAGCCGTTATTCATCCGATATTGATATAGAGTGGCGTGATGATATTGCTATTCGGTATTTTCGATGTGTACTCATTCCTTTGCTAACCAAAGAAAAGTCCGGTCAGTTCGCTTTATTACTGAACGATGTAACCGCTATTAAAAAGTATTCTGCTGAACTGGCAATGGCAAATCGCGAATTGGAAGATGCCGTTAAGGAAAGGACACAGAAGCTAGAACACGCCCTGGAAGAGGTGAAGCAGGCCAATATCGTTAAAACGCGTTTTATCTCATCAATCAGTCATGAAATGCGCACCCCGTTAAATGGGATTTTAGGCGCGATGTCAATTTTGAAACGGGATCATGCAAACAAAGGTATCAACGATATTGTTGGTATGGCAGAAGTAAGTACCAACAGTCTGGCTATGCTGGTAAATGATATTCTGGATTTGTCGAAAATTGAGGCGGGTAAGCTGGACATCAACCTGGCCATGTTCAGTCCCGAGAAATTATTAGAAGGGGTCTGTCAGTCACAGGCCGTGACTTCGTTTGCAAAAGATATCGACTTTTTTATCGACACAACTGACCTTTGTGTTTCTCAATTTAAAAGTGACCCTTTTCGGATCACGCAAATCCTCAATAACTTGGTTGGTAACGCCATTAAATTTACTCAGCAAGGCGCCGTTAGGGTGGTAGCCAGAACGCACCAAGGCGAAATCGGAGATACGGTTAATCTGGTTGTAACGGTGATCGATTCAGGGATAGGTATTAAGGAAGATGCGCAGAAAACACTGTTTAGTATTTTTACCCAGGCAGACAAGTCCATTGCCGCGAATTACGGAGGCTCCGGGCTGGGGCTTGCCATCTGCAAGCAGCTTTGTGAACTACTTGGTGGGAAAATTTCGCTGACATCTGCGGTAGGAAAGGGCACGGAAGTGACTTTTTCGGTCCCTTCAGGCGACTATGTGATAGCCCCTCCGGCGCGCACAAAACGACTTGCTCATAAAACGGTTGGTACGTTGTTGATGAACGAGCAACAACAAAGTCATTTAACTCATTGCCTGGAAAATCTCGGTGCTACTGTAACAACATTGAATACAAAATCTGTAATTGGGGAGCCTGCTAATGAAACGGATATTCTGATTAATCTGGATGCGGCAAATGCAGAACAAATTACGCAGGATTTCATTGCTGCTCAATCTCCTGAGGCGTTGTCTGTTGTCAGGTTGTTTGGATTAAGCCGCACAGGCTATACCTTTTCAGCCAAAGGACACGCATTAATCCCAATTCGCAAACCGGTTATGGTTTCTTCGTTATTGTCGGCAATGGCCGATAAGCGGACTATTGAACTGCCTGTTATTGCGAATAATCGCCGGGATTCTGATCGTCGACGAAGCCGGGAATCTGATGCGTCCCATTTTCACCACCAAACGGTGCTTATTGTTGACGACAACGACATTAACCAGGATGTCGTAATGCATATGCTCTCTGGTTTCGATCTCAATTTATTGTTTGCTGACGACGGAGAATCGGCGCTCAAGGTGTTGCACTCGCGTTGGGAAAAAGACGAACGGATTGACGTTATTTTAATGGACTGCAATATGCCTGTCATGGATGGATTTACTTGTACTCAGGCTATTCGAAATGGCAAAGGTGGGTTAAAAGCCATGACATTGCCCATTATTGCCATGACAGCAAACGCAATGAAAGGAGAGCGGGAACGTTGTATCGAAGCCGGAATGGATGATTACATCACCAAGCCAGTAGAACCAGATATTTTGATCGATAAACTTTCTTTATGGCTAAATCAGGATTTACACAAAGCGATGAAATCAGAAATTAACGCAGCTGGTGTAGAGAAACTTACCGCAGAGATTTGGGATAAAAAAGACGCGTTACAGAGACTCGCAGGAAACGAAACGCTATTGAAGAAAATAGTGCAAATGTTACTGGACTCGCTGGATGAACGTTTGGCGACAATACGAGAAGCAATCAATAACGAAGACGCAGAGATGCTGCGTCAACACAGTCATAAGTTAAAAGGGTCGGTAGGTGAGATAGGGGCTAAAACCTTACATCGCCATCTACAGGCTTTGGAACACCCAGCGACAGACCAGAACAATCACGATGTGTTTAAGGATGTCTTACGAGACAGTGAGTTATTACGTCAGGAATTGAATGAGTACTTAGCCGCATAGTCGTCAATCCTGTTCATTTTGTAGATAAAGGGTTGAAAACTGACCTTTTACCCTCATACTACTTGCCTGTGTGACAACGCCGGGATATGACTTTCAGAAAAGCTGACTGGTAGCGTCACTCAAAGATTACTACGAGCTCCTGTGTCGAGGAGTCCGATTCTGCAAATTGCCACACGGCAAATCTATTATTCCATGGAACACAGCATGCAAGCGTTAACAATATCCGGGTTAACTAAGACTTATCGTGGCGGCGTTCAGGCGCTAAAAGGCGTCGAGTTGACCGTAGACGAAGGTGATTTCTTTGCTTTGCTCGGGCCAAATGGCGCGGGCAAGTCCACCACCATTGGGATCATTAGTTCATTAGTTAATCCGTCCAGTGGTGACGTAAAAGTATTCGGGTACGACCTTCACAGTGAGAAAGAGTTGGCGAAGTCCTGTATTGGCCTGGTACCGCAGGAGTTTAATTTCAACCAGTTTGAAACCGTGCAGCAAATTGTGGTGAATCAGGCGGGGTATTATGGTGTGCCGCGTCAGCTGGCAAACGAAAGGGCGGAAAAGTACCTAACGCAACTTGACCTGTGGGAAAAGCGTAACGCCAGAGCGAGAGAATTGTCTGGTGGTATGAAAAGGCGACTAATGATTGCCCGAGCGCTGATGCACGAACCTAAAATGCTCATTCTTGATGAGCCTACAGCCGGGGTGGATATTGAGATTCGGCGGTCTATGTGGCGATTCCTGGAAGAAATCAATAAACAGGGTATAACTATTATCCTGACAACGCATTACCTTGAAGAAGCAGAGATGCTGTGTCGCAATATTGCCATAATCGATAAAGGACAAATTGTCGAAAATACATCGATGAAATCGTTGTTGTCGAAGCTAAATGTTGAAACCTTTGTACTTGATATACAGGGTAATACGCAGCACCTCTCGCTTGAAGGGTTTGAATACCGTTTATCTGACAGTTCCACGCTCGAAGTGGATGTCGCTAAATCAGACGGATTAAATACAGTGTTTTCACAACTAACAGAGCAAGGTATTCAGGTGATGAGTATGCGTAATAAGGCAAATCGCCTCGAAGAGTTATTTGTCAGTCTGGTTGAAGCCGGACGTAAGGAGCAAGGCTAATGTCGGCAGGTAATAATTGGGTTGCACTGACTACCATTTGGATTAAAGAATGCACGCGTTTTCTGCGCATTTGGGTACAAACACTGGTGCCACCCGCAATCACAATGAGTTTGTATTTTGTGATTTTTGGTAACCTGATTGGCCAGCGTATTGGCGAAATGGGCGGATTCAGCTACATGGAGTTTATCGTCCCCGGATTAATCATGATGTCGGTGATTACCAATTCGTACGCCAACGTTTCATCGTCGTTTTTTAGTGCAAAGTTTCAACGTAACCTGGAAGAAATGCTGGTTGCTCCGGTACCCACCTGGGTGATTATACTGGGATATATTGGCGGCGGCGTAGCCCGCGCAATGTTAATCGGCCTGATTGTTTCCATTGTTTCTATGTTATTTGTGGATGTGAGTATTCACAGTTTGCCCGTTATTATCATAACGCTTCTGCTAACGGCTACCTTGTTCGCTACGGCTGGCCTGGTGAACGGTATTTTTGCGAAAACCTTCGACGACATCAGCTTAATCCCTACGTTTGTGCTGACACCGTTAACTTATTTAGGTGGCGTGTTTTACTCCTTGTCCCTGTTACCTGAATTTTGGCAATGGGTCAGTAAGGCGAACCCTATTGTGTATATGGTGAATGGATTCCGGTACGGTTTCCTAGGGGTTTCAGACGTGAATATTGGTGCTGCAATTGGTGTACTGGTAGTCTTTAATGTTGCGTTATTCAGCGTAGCTTATACGCTATTGAAACGCGGAACCGGTATTCGAACGTAAACTATGCAAGGTAATTCACGTACCGTGGGTACCAATCAAACGGGTATTCACGACAAGTTAGATGAGTTGGTGGCCCGATATCGGACTCACGAGCATCAGCGGCCTGTGTCTGAGCATACTCAGCGAGCTTTTGAACAGTTTTTAGTCTGGTTAGGTGATTGGCGGGGCGCGCTGATTATTGATTCTTGTTGTGGTGTGGGAAAAAGTACCGCGACACTGGCAATGCGTTTTCCTCACGCTCGTGTTGTGGGTCTCGACAAATCTGAGTTGCGGGTGGATAAACATATTCACTATCAGCAACACACCACTAACTACCAGGTTTTTCGCGCAGACGTAAACGACTTTTGGCGTTTGTTACGTCAGGCTCAGAATGACGCAGCCTGGCATATTGAGCAGCATTACCTGCTGTACCCTAATCCCTATCCTAAATCTGCCCAGGTGCAAAAACGTTGGCACAGTGGCCCGGCAATGCCAGACCTGATGGCGATCGCCCCAAAGATTGAAGTGCGCAGTAACTGGTTGCTTTATTTACAGGAATTTGCCCGTGCCTGTGAGCTTTACGGAAAACCCACACGTATTGAAAAAGTCGCTACAAACGAGCCCATTACACCGTTTGAAGAAAAGTATTTACGTAGCGGGCAGGACTGTTGGGTACTCCAGAGCTACTAAGTAGCATAATTAGCCAGATTAAAAGCCTTGTGTCGAATCCTGAAAGTGCATGAAAATGCTGCGAAAGTGTTCGTTTGTGTCAGTAGTGTTACACTTTTCGTAGGCTTTTGCGTTAAAATCCTTATAATCAGAGCCCTGAAATTACTGCGGGAATGCACGAAAAGCATTCCTTGCACTTGGTGTATTGTGAGTTCTGCGATAAAGTCAGGTAACTGACAGAAAGGTTGCCGCTAAGTTTACAGGGTGAGTTTCAAACGTAGCCTTATCGCATCACTGTACGGGCGTCCTGAGGATGAGTCCGTTGCAGTAAACTGTTTCTTTTCGAGAGGTGTGTAGTGTGGGTGAAGCACAAGTAAGCTTAGAGCACCTGTTCCGCGTATTTACCAAGCCGGAACACAAAGACTCTAAGCTGGCACAAATTGAACAACACCTTTCCGACAATATCCTGGATTTTTTGTCGCAACATGTGGTGACCAAGAAAACCTCGCTGGAGGAGGTTGAGCAGGACTTTGCCGATGCAGCTATGCCTGAATCGCCAGAGTTCGTGTCTACTCACGCAGAAAATTTGCTGGAAAAGCTGGTTGCGCATTCAGTGAATACTTACTCACCTACGTTTATTGGGCATATGACGTCGGCGTTACCTTATTTTCATCTGTCCTTGTCAAAGCTGTTAGTCGGGCTAAACCAAAACCTGGTTAAGATCGAAACGTCAAAAGCCTTTACCCCCCTTGAACGCCAGGTGCTGGGAATGATGCATAACCTGGTGTACGGAAAATCCGAGCCCTTTTATCATAAGTATTTACACAGTGCCCGTCACGCCCTTGGTGCATTTTGCTCCGGGGGAACTGTCGCCAATATTACGGCCCTGTGGGTTGCCCGAAATAAATTACTCGGCCCGGATACCGGATTTTCCGGTGTGGCGCGCTCGGGTTTAGCCAGCGCACTACGTCATTATGATATTAATAGCCTTGGCGTACTGTGTTCAAAGCGGGGGCATTACAGTCTATCGAAGGCTGTAGACTTGTTGGGCATCGGACGTGAAAGTCTGTTGACGCAGCCGTGTCCGGAGCAGGTGCTTAACCCTGAAATGGCGCTAAAGGCAGGTAAAGCTTATCAGGAGCAAGGTAATCGGTTGTTGGCTATTGTTGGAATAGGCGGTACAACGGAAACCGGTCACGTAGACCCGCTCGATGAATTAGCTGACGTTGCTAAAGAATTGGGTTGTTGGTTCCATGTGGATGCTGCCTGGGGCGGTGCCACGCTCTTTTCGCAGGATTACCGCGGTATCATGAAAGGTATCGAGCGCGCTGACTCCGTTACCATCGATGCGCATAAGCAAATGTATGTGCCCATGGGGGCTGGCATGACGCTGTTTAAGAACCCGGAAGACGCGAATGCCGTGCGACATCATGCGCAATATATTCTGCGTGAGGGCTCAAAAGATCTGGGCGCCACCACGCTGGAAGGCTCGCGAAATGGTATGGCAATGATGGTGTATTCTTCATTGCATATCCTGGGTCGACGTGGTTACGAGTTATTGATTAACCAGAGTATTGATAAAGCCAAACAGTTTGCAACAATGATCGATGAGCACCCTGATTTCGAACTTGTTACTGCGCCAACGTTATCAATTCTTACCTATCGTGTATGCCCTCAGTCTGTACAACAAAAACTGAACAGTTTGCCGGCAACCAAAGCACAGCGCTTAAATGGCAAAATTGATCGTTTGGTGGTGAATGTTCAAAAACTCCAACGTGAGGCGGGTAAATCCTTTGTTTCCCGAACTCGACTGGAAAGCCCGGAATATGGCGCTTATCCGATTACGGTATTCAGAGTCGTACTGGCGAACCCCTTAACAACAACAGCAGACCTGCAGTCTATTTTAAAAGAACAGCACGACATAGCGATGCGGAACAAGGTATGGCAGGACATTGTTCCCGTTGAGGCGTATATGGAGAAAGTCGTTAACAATTGAAGTCAACTAGCCTTGGTTGCAAAACTTGCGTGGAAGGTGCCTCTCAACACGCCAGTGCGAAATAACTAGGCATGTACCCCCAATTGATTTTCTAAAACATCATATAACTTTTTCGCGTCTATGGGCTTGCCAATATGATACACAAAGCCTCTTTTCAGATAGTCCTCAACATCGGCTGGCATGACATTAGCGGTTAGTGCGACAACCGGGATATGTTCATCAAGAGAAGCGATTCGATGTTGGGCTTCCCGACCGTCCATTACTGGCATATGAATATCCATAAATATAATGTCGAAGCTAGTATTTTTCACTGCTTCAACGGCTTTTGCCCCATTGTCGACCAGGGTAACGTTGGCCTGGGTTTCGGCCAGGAACGCCTCTATGACCGCTTGATTTATTTCGTTGTCCTCTGCCACCAGTATTTCCCTTCCTAGCAAATTCGGTACCGTTAATGCTCCGTTTTGTTCCGTGACGGTGGTTAAATTCGTGGATGCAAGGGGCAAGGCTACATTTACCTGCGTACCACTATTAACTTCACTATCGATAGTGAGTTCTCCCCCCATTAACCTGACAAGGTTGAGTGTAATAGACATTCCCAAACCGGTCCCCCCAAACTTACGGGTGGTTGATGTATCAGCTTGGGTAAATCGGTCAAAAATGCGCTTGCACACCTCATCACTCATACCGATACCGGTGTCTTTTACCTCAATGAGTATGGCATCTTTATTATCGTACTGACCGGTAAGAATGCGAATGTCGACACTCCCCTCATGGGTAAATTTAACCGCGTTGGAGGCAATGTTGAGCAAAACCTGCTTCACTCTAACGATGTCACCCATCCAGCCATCTTTAAATTGTTTTTCTATGTGTACGTTAAGTTCGATGCCTTTGCTGCTAATAAGCGGTTGCAAGTCGTATTGTACGGATTCAACGACTTCCTTCAGCGTAAATGGCGCAAGTTCAAGTTCTAATTTGTTCGATTCAATTTTCGAGTAGTCGAGAATGTCGTTGATAATGGTCAGTAGGCTTTGTGCCGAAAACGCGGCATTTTGTAAAATTGATTTATACTTGTCGTTTAAATCAGCATTGCCTAATAGTTGAAGGCCGCCCAGTATGGCATTCATCGGCGTGCGTATTTCGTGGCTCATGTTTGCCAGGAAATCGCTTTTGGCTTCAGTGGCCGCTTCGGCTTTTTGCTTTTCCTGTTCAAGCACTGCCATCGTATGCACTTTTTCTGACACATCATAATTGACCCCGATCACTTTCGTCGGGTTACCTGTTTCATCTTTGACTACTGCAGCATTGGCTTTTACATGTCTGATTTGCCCATCGGGTAAGACGATTCTGAACTCAGTATCATATTTACCCGTGTCAGTGATCGCTTTTTGCAATAACATCTGCGCGTGATTTATATCATCAGGGTGGACGCTATTTACCCAGGCATCGTAAGCGCCGCTAAATTGGAACTCATCGATACCATAAAGGGAGTACATCCAGTCGTCCCAAAGCAACTCATTGGTGGCTAAATCCCATTCCCACACGCCCATTCCCATGCCGTCGTGGGCCAGCTGTAACCTAAGCGAGTTCTGAACGGCATGTTGTCTGGCAGAGCGCAGTTGCTCCTCGACTGCTTTCTGGTGGGAAATATCCTGAAAAACACCAAACAGGCGAATACATTTTCCATTATCAAAAAGGGGTTTTCCTAGTGCCCTTACCCAGATTTCACGGCCCATTGCTGTTATAAGCTGTAGCTCTAATGCCCAGGGTTTGCCCTCGTTAATTCCACGCTCCACTGCTTCGGTGATCAGTCGTCGACTCTCACCTTCTTTATAAAAATTAATTCCTGATGACAAATTAGGTTCATAGTCATCGGGTACGTCATGAATTTTTTTTGTCTGGGGGCTCCAGGTAATGTCGCCGGATTCCAAATTCATTTCCCAGGTGCCGATGTTGGCGGTTTTCTCGAGTTCGTCCAGCACCATAGCCTGTTTTTCGAAAGCGATGCGTTGCTGCTTTTCTTTTTCAATGCTCTTTAACTCATGCTCTTTCAGCGATGATATGTCGGTGTGGGTACCCAGCATCCGGACTGGCTTTCCATTTTTATCTCTGATGGCTATGCCTCGACAACGGATCCAAACCGTCTTGCCTGAGCTGTGTTGGTAGCGAACTATTTGGTCATAGGGATGGGATGGATCGGCGCAGTGTTTCTCGAAGTTTTGCTTAGCTGTCTTCAGGTCGTCCTGATTGATAATTGACTGCCATTCTGAAGCCAGGTGTTTTTTGCCAGCAGGATCGTAGCCCAGTGTCGTCCAGAATGATTTGCTCATCCACTCCTGTTCAGGGTTTTCCAAGTCCCAAAACCACACACCGTCCACTGCAGAGCTTTCAAAGAATTCAAATACGGTTTCATCGTGCTGACATAAACCTTTGAGTTCATTAAATAGCGGGTTTGAAGAATGAGACGGGTTCTTCATGCAGGTACGGCTCTCGCAATGCAAAATATGACTAAACTAAAGCGTAGCAGTGAGATTTGATACCGGCAAAAAAATACAGTGATTTGAATCAAAACGTGGCCGGGTTAATGCTGTCACAGCCCGGCCGCGGGTTATTGGAATTAGCGAATAAAATGGAGGTTGTCGATGAGGCGGGTTTTACCCATGAAGGCAGCAACCAGAATAACTAGATCATTGTCGTCATTACTGGCGGGCTGAAGGGTTCTCGCATTACAAACTGCCAGGTAGTCAGGTTTAAGTCCAGCGCCTTCCAACTGTGCTGTAGCAAGTTCGATAATGGCTTCCTGACTGTCAATTCGAGCAATCAGGGCGTCACGCATGGAGTTCATCGTAGCAAAAATCTGCGTGGCTTGTTGGCGCTGGGTGTCACTCAAATAGCCATTGCGTGAACTCATGGCCAGGCCGTCTTCCTGTCTTTGGGTTGGAACGCCTACTATCTCAATGGGCATGGACAAATCTTCAACCATGGTGCGTATGACACGTAGTTGCTGAAAGTCTTTCTCTCCAAAACAAGCGACATCAGGCTGCACCATGTTAAATAGTTTGCACACAATGGTCGCTACACCTCTGAAGTGCCCCGGGCGGCTTGCGCCGCACCAGAGTTCAGATATACCCGGTACTTCTACATAGGTCTGCTCGTTCAGCCCATGTGGATATATATCACTGGCGGAAGGAAAGAATAACGCATCCACGCCCTCGGCTTCTAACCTGGCCTTGTCCGCTTCAAGTGTGCGTGGATAGGCGTCCAGGTCTTCATTCGCACCAAACTGCATTGGATTGACAAATATCGACACGACCACCACATCAGCGAGTGTTTTCGCTTTCTTTACCAGTTCAATGTGTCCATCGTGTAAGTTACCCATGGTGGGCACAAATGCAACGCGCTGTTGGGCGGTTCGCCATTGCTGACGTGTTTCGCGTAAGGTATTCAGAGATTCTATAAATTTCATCATTACTCGAAGCTGTGTTCAGGACCCGGGAATTCTATCGCTTTTACTTGTTCTATATACCGGCTGACTGCTTGTCGCAGATCACCTGTCTCAGTTAAATAGTTTTTTGAAAACTTGGGCATGTAGTTGGCACTGATACCAAACATATCGTGCATAACCAGGATCTGACCGTCGGTATGCGGGCCTGCGCCTATTCCGATAACGGGAATGCTAAGTGCTTCACTGATACGTTTTGCTAAAGACGTCGGTACTAATTCCAGTACCAGCAGTTGAGCGCCTGCTTGTTCTAATGCTATAGCATCGTCTACCAGTTGCTGTGCTCTGGCTTCTTCGCGTCCCTGAACTTTAAATCCACCAAATACGTTTACCGATTGAGGCGTTAATCCAAGATGGCCGCACACAGGGACACCACGGTCCCGTAATCCACTGATAGATTCTGCAAGCCAACGTCCGCCCTCAAGTTTAACCATGCTAGCTCCGGCGGCCATTAATGTGGCAGCGTTGGAGTAGGTTTGCTCTGGCGTGGCATATGACATAAAGGGCATATCTGCGATGACGAAGGCGCGTTCAGCCCCAGCTCTTACAGAGCGTGTATGGTACGCAATATCTGTAGTCGTAACCGGCAGCGTACTGTCCTGTCCTTGTAAAACCATGCCCAGAGAATCGCCAATCAGCAACACATCGATGCCTTGTTCATCAAACAATTTGGCAAAACTTGCATCATAGGCAGTCAGCGCTGTGATTTTCTCAGCGGATTGTTTTTTGGCTAATAGGGTAGAAATTGTTATTTTTTTCATGGGTGATCTCCTAAACAGGATACACGGGAACTATACGTATTTTACGTGCGAATGGAAGAGGGAAGGCGTTTAAGTCCTTCAAGAGAACAACGGGAAACCCAAACTGATAACGGGTGGCCATCGGGCATAATAAGCTCTGGCGCTATCTCAAATAAGGGGACCAGCACAAACTCGCGTTCAGCCATACCGTAATGTGGAACAGTCAAATCCGGCGTATCGATGGTTTCTTCGCCGAATAACAAAATATCCAGGTCAACCGTTCGAGGCCCCCAGCGTTCGCCCTCACGGACCCGCCCTAACGCGGTTTCTATTTTTTGCAGACTGTGTAATAAATCATGAGGCTGCATCGTAGTGGTTAATTTGGCTACGGCGTTTACGTAAGAGGGCTGATCGGGGGGGCCCATAGGCTTGCTTTGATAAAATGACGAAGAGTTAACGACCTGAGTACCTTCCAAATCGTTAATCGCACAAATGGCCGCTACCAATTGGCCTACCGAATCGCCCAGGTTGCTCCCCAAGCCAACAAATACATGACTACTCTGCATGGTTATCTGACTTTGGTTTTCGAGGACGGCGGCGTTTGCGTGGTGCGGCGCCTTCTTTCTGACGCAATTGGTTCAATAGTTTTTTTTGCTTTCCTGCATCGGCATGCTGGAACTGTGTCCACCAATCGGCAAGCTCCAGGGTTTGTCCACCTTCAACCTGCCCCCGAGCCAACAGAAAATCATATCCTGCTCTGAATTTTGGGTGCGACAGTAACTGAAAAGCCCGGCGGCCGAAGCGGCGCGGCAAGCGCTGCTGCAACATCCAGATATCTCTGATTACGGTACTGAAACGCTTTGGAATCATAATGCGCTGGGTTTGTTTGTGCAGAATATCGCCCATCGCAATATTAAACGCATCGTGATTGTTCAATCCGGCTTCTGTCTGAAGTTTCTGGGCATGTTCTTCAACCGGATACCACAATAAGCTCGCGTACAGGAAGGCCGGGGTAACGCGTTGACCAGTGTTAATTCGATCATCGGTATTCTTTAGGACGATTTCGAGCAATTGAATTTCGCGGCTGTCCTTAGTACCTAACACGTTTGCCAGTGCGGGGAACAGCGGATCCAGTAATTTATACTGATTCAGCAAGCGGAAAGTATTCAGTCCCTGGCCAGACAAAAACAGCTTTAAGGTTTCTTCAAACAAGCGGGCAGGGGGAATATTACTGAGTAAATGACCGTGAGTAAAAATAGGCTTGGCTGTTCGCGGGGTAATTGTCATGCCTAATTTTGCGGCAAATCGCACCGCTCGCAACATGCGAACCGGATCTTCCCGGTAGCGCACATCAGGGTCGCCAATTAAATCAACTTCAAGGCGTTTAATGGCATTCACGCCATTAGCAAAATCTGTGACTGAAAATGTGGCCACATCGTAGTACATGGCGTTGAACGTGAAGTCACGACGTTCCGCATCTTCCTCGATAGTACCAAATACATTATCCCGAACGAGCTGGCCTTGATCATCCTGTTTCGAGTTGCTGCTTTCGTCACCATGGTGACCACGAAACGTAGCTACTTCAATGATTTCACGACCAAATACAATATGGGCTAAACGAAAGCGACGCCCGATTAAACGGCAGTTGCGGAACAAACCTTTGATTTGTTCTGGTGTGGCATTGGTGACCACGTCGAAATCTTTAGGTTTGTGCCCGAGCATTAAATCGCGTACACATCCACCGACTAAATACGCGTCAAAGCCCGCGTTATTCAGCCTGTACATGACCTTCAGGGCATTATCGCTTATGTCTTCCCGGGAAATACAATGTTCGGCACGCGGGATCACCACGCCTTCAAGCGTTGCTGCGCTTGTTTCTCGGCTCAGTGCTCGCTTTACCTTGTCCAGAACACGGGTAATGATGATGGCTACTCCTCAAATATCTCGGCCGGTATGATAAGTAGATTCTGTCTCATCGACAATAACTTCCTGCATTTTGGGCACATTTCCATACTGCCAGCTTGCGACTGCGGCGTCTAATATATCCGATACAGTACTGCCCTGAACGGCAGATAGCCCCAAAAAGTTCAACGCACGTAACAGGTTATGCTCAGGTGACGTGATATCCAGCGCGCGTGCATGATTTTGCTTACTTAATTTACGGCCTGTTTCGGTGGCTGCGACGGGAATATGTGCATAGGTTGGAATTTGAGCATCCAGTTGATGATAAAGGGTCAGATGCGCTGCCGTTGTGTCCAGTAAATCACTGCCCCTGACTATGTGTGTCACGCCCTGAGCGATGTCGTCCACCACAACAACCAGATTATAGCTGTATATACCATCACGTCGTTGTAGCAGCGTGTCTTCAAGGGCATGGGGTTCAGACACGGTAACGTGCCCTAAAATGTTGTCAGTAAACGAGGCTGTCATACCGCTACAACACAAGCGCACGGCATTATTAGACAAGGGGAGCTCTGCTTGTCGGCACGTTCCTGGATAAACACCACCGTGCTGACGAATGAGTTTGCGGGTGCAGCGGCAGCCATAAACAACTTGCTTTTCATTTAACGCGTCAATTACTGCCTTATAGACAGACAGGCGTTGTGACTGGTACCACACATCACCATCCCACTGGAGACCATGTGCGAGAAGGCATTGCTTAATAAGCTCATCTGCACCACCTACACAACGTGGCTGGTCGATGTCCTCTATGCGAAGTAGCCAATCTCCCTTATTCGCTTTTGCATCAAGGTAACTGGCCAGTGCCGCAATGAGCGAGCCAAAATGCAGAGGACCTGTGGGCGATGGGGCAAACCTACCGACGTACCGGGTATGGGGTGGTGGGGGAGAAAATAGCGAAAGAGAGTCCTGCATCACAAGGGTGAAGCAACAGTAAATTGACAAAGCCCCAGCCTGCTATGATAACAGGCCGGTGCTACAAGGGTTAACCTTGTAGCTGCTTCTCTTTAATTTCTGCCATGGTTTTGCAGTCAATGCATAAATCTGCAGTGGGTCTGGCTTCCAAACGGCGAATTCCGATTTCGATACCACATGAATCGCAGAAGCCGAAATCATCTTCTTCTATACGTTTCAGTGTTTTTTCAATCTTTTTAATTAGCTTGCGTTCGCGATCTCGCGTTCTAAGCTCAAGACTAAATTCCTCTTCCTGAGCTGCACGGTCAACCGGGTCGGGAAAGTTCGCTGCCTCATCTTTCATATGAGTCACGGTGCGATCCACTTCTTCACGCAACTGATTACGCCAGGCCTTCAGTATTAAACGAAAATGCTCCATTTGAGCATCGTTCATATACTCTTCGTCGTCTTTTGGCTGATACGGGGTGAGCCCGGCAAGTGCCAAAAGGCCAAGGGATTTGGTTTCTTTCTCAGCTGGCATGTGCCACTTCTCCTACACTACGACACCCTAAATGTCCTGAAATAAACGGTTATCTATAACAGAATAGTGTTGTACAGGCAACGTAAAGTGTCTTTGACTGATTACAGTGCGCGTTTCCTATTAATCGCACACTCTTTTGCTGTACCGCAAGGTACGGGCTTTTTCAGCAAGCCGCAAATATGACGTTCATTTGGTAAAAATCAACTCTTTTTTTACAAAATAACTGGGAGTGTTTGATTTATAGTGATTTTTTCTTCGCTCATTTTACAGCCCACAGCCAGTATCTGAACGCCGGCGGCAACCGCATCGACCACGGCATCTGCATAGGAGGGATCTATGTGGCGGGCTACGCTGACCTGCTCAATGGCACTGTGCTGTACACAAAATAGCAAGCAGGTGCTGATGCCCGACCTGGCAAGCTCTGCCAGTCCGAGTACATGTTTTGTGCCTCGGGTGGTTACTGCATCCGGGAAATAGCCCTGACTTCCCTCTGCCAGGGTAACGGACTTTACTTCCACATAGCAAAGAGAGCCCGTCTCCTGAGTCAGGCAAAAGTCGAACCTTGACTGTCCATCAGGGGACTTTACTTCACGGCGTATTGTTTGCAGATTTTCAAAAAGTGGGTGAATACCTTGCGCTATGGCTTCGTTGGCCAGGGTATTGGCGTGTTGAGTATTTACCCCTATCCATTGCTGTTGCGGGGTGACAGCCATCTCCCATGTGAACTTTAGTTTACGTTTTGGATTATTTGCCGGGCTTACATATGCTGTAAAGCCCGGTTCCGCGCACCCTGTCATAGCCCCTGTGTTAGGGCAGTGAGCGGTAATCTCCTCGCCGGAATCGAGTAAAATATCGGCAAAAAAACGCTTATATCGACGAATGAGTGTGCCGCGTAGCAAAGGTGAAGTAAACTGCATAGGAAGAATCACGTTA
This sequence comes from Aestuariibacter sp., assembly GCA_017794925.1. GTDB lineage: Bacteria > Pseudomonadota > Gammaproteobacteria > Enterobacterales > Alteromonadaceae > Alteromonas. The sequence continues at coordinate 1,664,926 of CP051238.1, forward strand.
TAAAACATGAGGATCATTATGACTGACATGCAAGTGAAGATCACGGATACCGCCGCTGATCAAAGCTGGGGCGAAAAAGCCGTGCTGAGTATTTCCGGAAATCAGGCCAGTATTCACATCAGTGAACATCAGGACCGACTGAGAGTTATTCGCCGCGCCGCCCGTCAACTGGATAGCATGGGCATACCGGTAGTGGCTCTTGTTGATACGTGGGAAAAAAATGAGCAATGGGCGTTTGCCGGTAGTTATACCCGCGCATTCAAGCCGGGCAAAATCGTATTTTGTGATAACAGCGATAAAGCCGAGCTGGAAAAGGCATTTTCCGCTTTACTGTTCACTCGTAAACTGATCAACGATACGCCTGAGGTGCTCTCGCCGATGGCACTGGCTCAACGTGCAGCTGACTGGTTAAAGTCATTGGCCCCTGATGCAATAAGTTATCAATTGGTAACAGGTGAAGCACTACAAGCTCAGGGTTGGACAGGAATTTACAATGTAGGACGGGGCAGTGATCGCGAACCGGTGTTCCTGCAATTGGATTACAACCCGTCCGGCGCAAGTGACTCTCCTGTTTCAACAGCATTGGTCGGCAAAGGCATTACGTTTGACAGCGGTGGTTACAGTATGAAGTCGAGCGAAGGTATGCTTGACATGAAATGTGATATGGGTGGCGCTGCTACCGTGACGGGCGCACTGGGACTGGCGATTATGCAGGGGCTCAACAAACGCGTGAAGTTGTTCCTGTGTTGCGCAGAAAACCTGGTGAGTGGTCACGCCTACAAATTAGGCGATATCCTGACCTATAAAAACGGGACCACAGTTGAAATTGTGAATACCGATGCAGAAGGCAGGTTGGTGCTTGCTGATGGACTTATTGCGGCGGTGGAGTCTCAGGCAAAGTACATCGTGGATGCGGCAACGCTGACCGGCGCAGCGACGGTTGCGCTGGGTTATGACTATCATGCTGTATTCAGTTTGAATTCGGAATTGTCGCAAACATTACTGAGAGTCGCTGATAAAGAGCAAGAAAAGTTCTGGCCGCTACCGCTTGAAACCTGGCATCAGGACCGTTGTCCTTCATCGTTTGCAGATACTGCAAACTCGCGGGCTCAAAAAGGCGGTGGTGCAGGTGGCGCATCAAACGCGGCAGGGTTTCTGTCCCGTTTTGTAACGGGCAATGAGCAAGGCTGGTTACATCTGGATTTGGCCGCTGCATACCACGGTAGTGCAAATGCAGAGATGCCTGCGGGCGGCACCGGAGCCGGCATTAAAACGCTGGCGGCGTTTCTTCGTGCCGAAGGGTAAGTGACAAACAGGGATACCGACCCCAATGTAAAAAGTGGGTCGGTTATCAATGAGGTCGATGTTTAAATTCCGCCCAAGCGTTCGGCCAGTGACTTATACTTTTCAACATCAGAGCGATCAAACAGAGGGTTACCTTCCTGGTCTTTATCTTTAGCAACCAGTAAACTTTCTCGCTGTAATCGCTCAACACGAATTTCTTGTACGTTCAGGAAGTCAGCAACTTCCCCGACTGTCATTAGGCTCATTTTTGCTACCTGTGTCATTTTAAGTAGGTAAAGTAAAGCGCAAAAAGAACCATTTGTGAATAAAAAGTTAACAGGAACGCGTTGCTAATCAAGGTAACATCTGAATTTCAGTTTGTTCAGTGTTTAACAGCAGTGAAGAATTAGAATCAATTTAAGAGGTAATAAATGGACACCTGGTCGGCTGCGGTGATGTTATTTTTGATTATGGATCCATTGGGTAATTTACCGATCTTCATGTCGGTATTGAAAATGATTGAGCCTAAACGCCGCAAGTTCATCCTGATTCGGGAATTGTTGTTTGCACTGGTGATTTTGTACCTGTTTTTATTCAGCGGGCAGGCTTTACTGGACTTTCTGAATATTCAGCAGGAAACCGTCAGCATTGCGGGCGGGATCATTTTATTCCTGATCGCGTTAAAAATGATTTTCCCGGTAAAAGGCACCAGTCCAATTGGTTTAGCCGCGGGGGAAGAGCCGTATATTGTGCCGCTGGCTATTCCAATGATAGCTGGTCCTTCTACGTTGGCTGCGCTCATTTTATTGTCTAATCAAAGCCCGGATCGCATGGGTGACTGGGCCTTGGCATTGGGTGCTGCTTGGGTAGTTAGCGCTGCTATTTTGCTTTTTTCTGGTGTGTTTCATCGTATACTTGGCGAAAGAGGTCTGGCGGCTATGGAGCGCCTGATGGGCATGATTCTGGTGATGATTGCGATACAAATGTTTTTAAACGGCGTAGGTACTTACTTTTCTCAGGTAAGTTAGCCCCGGAGATGTATTTTGAAAAAGAAACTGTCCACATTTGCTCAGGTTCGGGCACTGGAAGGCAGAAACGCTGTAGCATTCAGCGTGGCACTGCTGGATAGAATGGTGCCAAATTATCAGTTGTTTTGTGAAGTCACTGAATTTGGTGAGCCTGAGGTGCTTACTCACTGCCTGAATTTAATGTGGGAAACACTGGGTAATCCAAAAAGTAAGGTTAACTTTGGGATCCAACTGGAAAAAGTCGAAGAAGCGACTCCTGACACCAGTGATTTTGATACTTACGGTGTTTATCCTGCGATCGACGCAGCTATCGCGATGTCGGCAACAATAAACCTCATACTCAAAGACGATCCTCAGGGGGCGGTTGTGGTGAGCAAGCTATCTCAGGGGAGTGTTGAGGCTTACTTACTGGCAACAGAGGAAGCGACGGATGACACGGTGAAGTCTCATCCGCTGATGGAATTTGAAATCGCCATTCAGCAAGAGTTGTTGGACGCGGTACAAAGCGATATGCCTTGGTTAGAAAAACTCAAAACGTTAAAAGACATCGCTGCCAGTGAGGGTATTAGCAATATTGGCATTGCCCGGGATTAGTCATCAACAAACTTAACCGCCGGTTATCAGGCGGTAAGCAAATAGTAACTTAGCTGTCCGGTGTGCTTTTGTTTAAGCACACTCAGCCCCTGCGGTAGCTTCAATTGGGGCGCGTTTGCTTCCTGCTCCACATAAATCTTCGCGTCTTTCGCAATCAGATCGTTACTTTGCAGCGCTGCTAAGGTCGGATTCACCAAATCGTGTTGAAAAGGAGGGTCAATGAATATTACGTCAAAGGAATGTGTTAACCCGGCAAGCACCTGTAACGCATCGCCCTGATGAACGGTGGCCTGCGCTTTTAATAAGGTCAGGTTCTTTTTCAACTGGTTCACAGCCTGGCCGTTTTTCTCGATAAACGTCGCTTCGCTGGCATAGCGGGATAATGACTCCAGCCCCAATACCCCTGAACCGGCGAAGACATCCAGTATTTTTGCATCCTGGATATCGGCCATTAACCAGTTAAATAATGTTTCACGGGTACGATCAGTACTTGGTCGTAACCCTTCGGCATCGAGCACAGGCAAGCGCCGCCCCCGCCATTGTCCGCTGATGATTCTGACGCTGCCGCTTCGCCCTGTTTGTCGCTGAGATTTTTTTGCTACTCGATTCATTGTGCCAGAGAATGTTATTATTCGCCGATATTGATTCTATTTGTATCCAGTTTACCGCACAAAGCGGATTCTCAGTAAGGATTTGTCAAAACTATGTCTAAACTTTTTGGCTGGTTGAACAAGAAAAAGCCCGAAGAAACATCATCAAGTGAAGTGCCTGCAACCGAGCCAGCAGCAGAGTCTGTCGATAAGACGCCGGAAGTTGATGCCCCCATTGCTGACACGATTGTCGAACCAGCAGCGCAACCAGAGGTGGCTAAGAGCAATGGGCCGTCAGAGGCTGAGCCTGAAGATAATGCCGTTCCGGAACCCGACGCTCCCCCTGCACCTCCAGTGGAAGTGGTGAAGCCCGAAGAAGAGAAAAAGTCATTCTTTGGGCGGCTGAAAGCCAGCTTGTCTCGCACCAAAGCAAATCTGGGTAGTGGGATTGTCAGTCTGTTTAAAGGTAAAACTATAGACGACGACCTTTATGAAGAGTTGGAAACGCAGTTGCTTGTTGCCGACGTGGGGATGGATACAACCGGCAAAATTATCAGACAGCTCACTGAACAGGCTAAAATATCTCAACTGAAAGATGGCGATGCACTGTATGAGCTGCTCAAAGGGCAACTCAAGCAGATGCTGCAGAATGTGGATAAACCGCTTCCAGACGTCATCGCTCAGCACGACAGCAGCGAAGGACCTTTTGTGATCCTGATGGTGGGTGTGAATGGTGTCGGTAAAACGACTACCATCGGCAAGCTGGCCAAGCAATTCCAGCAAGATGGTAAAAAGGTCATGCTGGCCGCCGGTGACACCTTCCGTGCAGCGGCAGTAGAGCAGCTTCAGGTGTGGGGAGAGCGGAACAATATACCGGTAATAGCCCAGCCAACGGGGTCTGACAGTGCATCGGTGTTATTTGATGCCTTGCAATCAGCCAAAGCACGCGGTATTGATATATTAATCGCTGACACCGCCGGGCGATTGCAAAACAAAGATAACCTGATGGAAGAACTGAAAAAAGTTGTTCGGGTAATGAAGAAAATTAATCCGTCTGCCCCACATGAAGTGATGCTGACGCTAGATGCGGCCACAGGTCAGAATGCCGTTAGTCAGGCCAGGTTATTTAATCAGGCTGTAGGACTTAGTGGCATTACACTAACTAAGTTAGACGGCACTGCAAAAGGTGGCGTGATTTTCGCCATAGCCGATCAGTTTGGCATTCCTATCCGTTACATCGGTGTCGGGGAAGGCATAGACGATTTGCGTCGCTTCAATGGTGATGAATTTATCGAAGCGTTATTTGCTGAGGCGGAAAAAAGCGAGTAAGCACGAAAACAACAATAATCAGTAGTCAGGATCAACGATGATCAGATTTGAGCAGGTAAGCAAAACGTATCCCGGTGGTCAGCGGGCATTGTCTAAAGTTGACTTCCATATTGCGCAGGGTGAAATGGCGTTTTTAACCGGCCACTCCGGTGCCGGGAAAAGTACACTGCTTAAACTGATTAGCATTATGGAGCGTCCTACCGTAGGACGCGTACTGATTAATGGCCATGACCTGAATGTCATTAAACGTCGCCAAATTGCCTATATCCGACGCGATATTGGCATGATCTTCCAAAGTCATCAGTTATTAATGGAAAAGACAGTGTTCGATAATGTCGCACTGCCATTGGTGATTGAAGGCTATTCACACAAAGAAATCAGTAAGCGCGTTGAAGCCGCTTTGGAAATGGTGGGCCTTCGCAGTAAGGCGCGCAATTTACCCATCACGCTTTCTGGTGGTGAACAGCAGCGGGTGGGGATCGCGCGGGCCGTGGTGAATAAGCCGCCCTTATTATTAGCGGATGAGCCAACCGGTAACCTGGATCCAAAATTGTCGATGGAAATTGTACGTTTGTTTGAAGACTTCAATCAGGCCGGTGTGTCAGTGTTGATCGCCACCCACGACTTGGGTTTAATTGCCCGTATGAAGTACCGCACTCTGACCCTGAAAAACGGTAAAATGATCACCGATGGCTTAACCGAAGATGAGGACTTGCTATGAGTATCTTGTTTAAGGGCCGCAGTCAGGGAGCCAGCGAGCGAAAAATCAATTTCCTGCAGCGTATTGTCATGTTTTTTGTTAATCACGTCAGGCAGGCGCTGGGGAGTCTGGGTGAACTATGGCGCCAGCCAGCAGCCTCATTGATGACCATCGGCGTATTAGGATTAAGCATCACCTTGCCCAGTACGCTGTACATCCTGGTTAAAAATACTGAGAAAATCAGTGCAGGCTGGGAACAGGCTGCTGAGATCTCATTATTTCTTAAGCCGGGTACGTCAGCGGGAAGTGCACAGCAACTATTAACCCGTTTACAAACCTGGTCTGAAATTGACCGTGTTGTGTATATTCCTGCCGATGATGCACTCGCCGAGTTTCAGCAATTATCCGGTTTGGGCGATGCGGTAAAATACCTTGAGTCCAATCCACTACCTGATGTTGTGTTGGTGACACCAAATGAGAAGCACGTCGCGCCCACGTCAGCCCGATTGTTACTAGAGAAGTTGCAGCGACAGCGCGAAGTCGACATTGGTAAGCTGGATATAGAGTGGCTGGAGCGTCTTTATCGATTCCTGAATATCGCCACTGAGTTAGTGACCATTATTGGCGCCTTGCTGTTTATTGCTGTCATTTTAATTGTGGGAAACACGATTCGCCTGAATATCCTTAACAAGCGGGATGAAATTCTGGTGATGAAACTGGTTGGTGCGACTGACAGCTTTATCCACCGGCCATTTTTATATACCGGTTTTTGGTATGGTCTGCTCGGTGGTGTGATTGCCTGGATGGCAGTGATCCTGATTTTGTGGTGGATGGATAGCAGTATTCAGGCTTTTGCTGCCTTGTACGATAAGAGTTTCCGTATCACTGGCTTAACCGGCTCTGCACTACTCACCATGCTGGTATTGTCAGTATTACTGGGGCTGGTGGGCTCTTTGATTTCAGTACAGCGCCATGTAAGGGAAATTGAGCCCAAATAATGATGGCGCGTGCAATTTTGCTATTGCGTAGAGTCTGACAGATGAATTATCTGGCTCATCTGTTTCTGGCGAAACCCTCTCCTGACTCCTATTTGGGTAATTTACTTGGGGATTTTCGTCGTGGCGTTGACGTCTCCCTTTACAATTGTGCTGTTCAGGCTGGATTAGCTAATCACCTGTTAGTTGACAAGTTTACCGATGCGCACCCTGTCGTATTATCGGCTAAACGAGCTATAAGCCAACAAAGGCGCAGGTTTGCAGGCATCATGCTGGATATTTGCTTTGATCACTTCCTGGTTCGGCACTGGGAGCGCTTTTCAGAAGAAACCATTGATACATTTACCCAACGTGTTTACCAGGGGTTATCCCAGAGGAAGAGTCAAATGCCCCCTCAAATGCAGCAAATGGTCAACAGTATGACTACGCATAAATGGCTGGATGGCTATGGTGATTTTGCTCAATTAGAGGCGGTGCTGGAGCGCACGGCAAACCGTATTCGTTTTCGTCACTGCTTTCACGGTAGCATCAATGAAGTTGAAGCCCATTACGCGCAATTTGAAGCTGCATTTCTTACCTTCTTCCCTGCGTTGATAAAGCACGTCAGGCAACATGGTCCTGAGTGATAAAGATTCAACGGAATGGGAAAAGTGGCTATTTGTCGGTAACAATCTTTTTCGGGAAATAGGCGGATAACGTTTTACGGATCCCATTGCCCCATACGATGGCCTGGTTATACAAACTGTGCAGGTATTTTTGGTCGATATTCAGTTCGCGGGATTCACGAATGACATTCATCCACAGTGCGCTTTCAAACGCCCGGACCAATTTATTATAGTGGTTAAACTCTGCAGATTTGCCTAACAATGCGTCATTTACTTCGTCAGTGAGCGGTAGTTGGCGCAACACGTCAGGCATGTCCTGATCGAGCAGGGCATCCAGTAATGAAAATAGTCCGATAAGGAAGCCGATAGGCGGATCAGAATTTAATCCTCTCTCCTGTGCCAACAGATCAAAAAACTTGGCGCGAACTAAAGACATATGGAGAAGTTCGAGTGGCTTGTCGTCACCCAGATTAGCCAGTGACAACAGCGCAATAAACTTCTTAATTTCCACCTCTCCCATGTAGTTAAGCGCATGGCGTAGCGAGGTTATTTTGTAGCGCTTATTAATAGTTGGGTTATTAATAAACTTAAGCAGTAGAAAAGATAGCGCTGCATCGCGTTCTACTATCTGGTTGATGCGGTCCAGGTTGAATTGTGAGCTGGAACTTTCGCCCATGAGATCAACCAGGTTTAACTTTGATGCAGGTAGCTGACGCTGGATTCGTTTCTCTGGTGTTGCGAAAAAATAACCCTGGAAAAAGTCAAAGCCTAAATCCCGGCACACGACAAAGTCGTCGTGGTTATCTACGTTTTCGGCAACCAGTTGGATGTGAGATGCCAGAAAACGAGGAATATTCTTCTCGATAATGTCGTAGTTCGCTTTGGTCACATCGACTTTAAGAATATCGATAAGCGGGAAAATAGAATGCTGTCCGCTGATCATTGCCGGATCGTCAATAGCCAGTTTAAAGCCCAGTTGTTTTACGTGCTTGCAGGCATCGACCAAAGCAGTTTGTTGCATGGGGTAGTCTGAAAGCTCGATAACCACGGTGTCGGGGTTTAATGCGGTCGGCAATCCGGAAATCAGCGTTTCGCTTTGAAAGTTGATAAACGAGGTTTTTTCACCACAGATATCGTCTAATCCAAGCGTGTGGAAATGTTCGGCAATATAACGGGCTTTGTCCGAGTCATGGGAAGGATACGTGCCTGATTTTCCGTCACGAAATAAGAGTTCGTAACCGAATACATCCTTATCGCGATCAAGAATAGGTTGGCGTGCAATAAAAGCGAACATTACTCAGCATTATCCTTATAGTACATCGGGCCCTGCGCGTAGAGACCTATCTTAAACTTTAACCGATGGTTAAAGTTTGATCCATCTTTTGTTAGATAATGGTCTATTTTATATTACCCGCACTGAATATGCATTAATTAAGGATTAATAGTGCCTTTACACATGTTGCTTGCCCATTGCAGCGCGTCGTTATAAAAACGGTGTAAATCGACCTGTTTTAATTTCAACCGCGTCCCCAGTGTCTTAACTGCACTCCACTGACCTTGCTCAAAAGCCTTGACCAGATATAAACAGTCTTTCAGCGTGTTGCTAGTGCCACAAAGGGCTGCTTTGGCTTCAGTGGGGAGTGGGAGCTTTTCAACCAAAGCTCGCATTTCTTGTTGCATCAGGGTATCGATGAGGGACAATAGTCCTGTCAGGAATCCCGCATTGCGATCATCCTGCTGTTTCAAGGCGATCAAAATGGATTCGCAGAACTTTGCTCTCACCAGGCTCATGGTCAACAATTCGCGTGGGCTGTCACCCGACAGGTTCGCGAGGGTGAGCAGTGCTATAAATTTTCGGACCTCTTCCTGACCCATAAATGTCATTGCGTGTTTTAGCGAAGTGATTTCGTTGCGCTTGTTTACCGTTGGGTTATTGATAAAGCGAAGTAGCAGGTATGACAAGGACACATCGCGTTCAAGAATTTGATTGATGACTTCGATGTCGAGTTCAGGTTTGGTGCTTTCTTTCAACAGCTCCAGCATGCTCAATTCATTTGAGCCTATTTTGCGGTGCTTAAGTATTTGCGGTTTAGAGAAAAAATACCCCTGGAAATAATCAAAACCCAGGCCGAGATAATACTCAAATTGCTGGGCTGTTTCGATGCGCTCTGCGACCAGTTTAATGCCCTTTTCCTTCAGAATAGGGACCGTTGTGCGAATCTGGTCATCAGTCACGGTTGTGACGTCAAATTTTACGATCGTGATGAAAGGGATGAGCTGTTGCCATTTTTCATCGAGGTCGTAATCATCCAGAGCCAATGCATAGCCCTGTTCGGAAAACTGCTTGCACGTTGCGATTAACTCGTCAGTCACCGTGACGGTTTCGGTAATTTCGATGACTACATCAGCCGGTGTCAGGCTGGTGGGGAAACGGTGCAGCAACGTATCCGTATGAAAGTTGATAAAGGCGGTAGCGCCGCCCGTAACGGCATCAATGCCTACGTTTAAGTGGCTTTCCGTCAGGATTCTGGAGGTTGCTTCATCCGGGGATATATTCGGGAAACAGTTTTGCTCGCCGTCTCTGAACAAAAGTTCATAGGCGTAGAGCTGCTTTTGGGTGTCGACGATGGGTTGCCTTGCTATGTACGCAAACATTCAAACCTCGAATTACTGCAGTTAGGCGCAAACAACTTGTTATTGTTGATCGTATGTTATTCACTTTCTGTAATATACCCATATGAAGTTTAATTGCTATTCAATTCTGGACATATTTTGGAACTTTTTTTCATCAATGCGGTCTTGAATAATAGATTTAATGACCCTATATTCAGGGTTTGCGAAGTTGACAAGTTGTCGTCTTGGCGTCGCACATAGCTAACTTTTTTGTTATATTGGTGTGCTAAGGATTTTTTGAGGTGAATATGAGCAATAAATTGCAAACAATGGCATTGTCCGTTCCTCACAGCGGTAGCATTGAAGGCTACATTCAGGCGGTAAGTTCAATCGACATGCTGTCTGCTGAAGAAGAACGCGCATTAGCACTGCGCTTGCGTGAAGACGAAGATATTGAGGCGGCACGTAAACTCGTTATGTCTCATCTACGCTTTGTTGTGCATATTGCCAAGTCATATTCCGGTTACGGCCTGCCTCAGGCTGACCTGATTCAGGAAGGTAACATCGGATTAATGAAGGCGGTTAAGCGTTTTGACCCTTCAGTTGGCGTACGTCTGGTTTCTTTTGCGGTGCATTGGATTAAAGCTGAAATTCACGAGTTCGTATTGAAAAACTGGCGGATCGTGAAAGTGGCAACCACCAAAGCGCAGCGCAAACTGTTCTTTAATTTGCGTAAAGCGAAAAAGCGTCTGGGTTGGTTTACTCACGAAGAAGTGAAAACCGTGGCAGATGAGCTGGGTGTAAGTACCAAAGAAGTGTTGCAGATGGAAGCGCGCATGAGTTCACAAGACCAGGCATTCGACTTGTCTGCGGATGATGACGAAAGCGGCAGCTTCGCACCAGTACAGTATCTGGAAGACAAGTCTGCAGATGTTGAAACGACTGTTATCAGTGACGACTGGGATGCAAACGCCACAAAGCGTCTTTATTCTGCTATCAAAACACTGGATGAGCGCAGCCAGGATATCATTGAAACTCGCTGGCTGGCAGACGATAAAACAACGCTGCAGGATTTGGCTGATAAATATCAGGTGTCCGCTGAGCGCGTTCGCCAGATTGAAAAGAATGCAATGAAAAAGCTTCAGGCGGCTATGGCGGCTTAAGCTTCAATCAAACATAAAAAAACGCCTCATTTTGAGGCGTTTTTTTGTTCGAAAATCTGGGCAGTTTGAAGGTGTTATTATGCCTTTTCAGTGGATGCAGGGGGGAGGACCCAGTAAATACCGTGAAACTCTGCAACCGGCGTAGTGTCATCCAGTACTTCAACTTCCAGTTCAAGCTTACATTTTTTGCCTTTTTCCAATAACGTAAACTTCCCTTTTAATCGCTCAAGATTGCAAACAGCTCTGGGCTTCATGGTAATCGGCTTGTGGTAATGGATGTTGCCATCACCAAGCACAATGTCACCAGCCAGTCCTCGTTCTTTCAGCTGCAGGAATATCATGCCCCAGCCGGTAAGGGTCGCCAGGGAGAAGATACTTCCTGCAAACATGGTACCGTGAATATTGATGTTCTTGTTCAGGGAGGCACGGGTCTCCAGGGTTTTACCGGTAAACTGGTGAAGCTTGATACCCATATGCTCGGTGATTGGAATCGTTTCTGACCAGGTATCCTGTAACTCCTGACACCAGTCAGGGTGTAATACCAATAGCGAAAAGTCATCGAGCTTTTTGACCATTTGCTGACGCTTGAGCAATCCCAGTTCATTAGGCGCTTCACGCTCAATTTTAAAGCCACAGGCGGTAAAAAAGTCGATTGAGATTTCCCGGCTGTTTGTCACCGCACGGATCGCACCCAGTTCCCTTGCTACGGCTTCCAGAGCATTCAAAATGAGCTGGCCTAGACCTCTGCGCTGGTAATCCCCATGGACGGCGATATGGCGAATTTGGGCTTCTTCTGCGGTGTTCAGGTGTACTCGCCCACAGGCCACAATATCGCCATTGTTATTTACCACAACACGGTGCTCACTGACCTGTTCATACTCATCTTTTTCAGAACCAGGGGGGAAGTTCCAGGGCTGACGCAGATATTGCCACCGGAAATGGTAATAGGCAGCTAACTCTTCGTCGCTTTGTGGTGTAACAATTTTAAACACAGGCAAGTGGTCTCGTTTGAACACAGGGCTACACATTAAATCCTAAGCTAGGAATAACAGCAAGCGCATTCACCGAATGGCGTAAAACTTATACTTGAAAGTGAAATGTGACCGGGCCATCGTTAACCAGATGCACTTTCATGTCAGCACCAAATTCGCCGGTTTTTACAGGAATGCCCGTGGCTTTCAAGGCATCCACAAATTGCAGATACCGTTGCTTGCCCGTCTCGGGCGAGGCGCCTCTGGAAAAGCCGGGGCGATTTCCCTTCTGGGTGTCGGCGACCAGTGTAAATTGTGATACCACCAGCACCGCGCCACCCACTTGCTGAACATTCAGGTTCATTTTTCCTTGGTCGTCACTAAATATACGGTAAGAAAGGACCTTTTTAACCAATTTGTCGATCTGGGCCTGACCATCCTCTTTTTCTACGCCAAGCAATAACAAAATTCCCTTGTCGATTTTACCGATGATAGCTGAATCTACCGTAACGCTGGCTTCGGAAACGCGCTGTATTAGTCCAATCATAGTTTTACTGCAATAACTGTCTGAAGTGATCGATGGCGTTTTTTAACGCATGTTTAATGGCTGGCTCGGTGCTGCTGTGACCGGCTCCTGGAATTAAATGCAACTGGCTTAAGGGCCAGCGCTCGTGCAGCGCCGTTGCATTTTCGGGTTTGCAAATGGTATCACACCGACCATGGATAATGATGCCTGGCAGGCTGGCCAGAACGTTTGTGTTCTCGAGGATTTCGTTTTCTTTAATAAAGCACTGTTGCGCGATGTAATGCCATTCAAGAACAGCCAGTGACATCACGGTTGGATGGGCAGGCAGTGTAGTGGGATAGCCTGGGCTTGAATAGACACGAGCAATACTTTCTTCCCAGTTATACCACTTGGCTGCGGATAGTTGCGCTAGTTCAGAACTTAGATCTGAGAACATTGAGCGATAGTACGAGAGAATGTCGTTAACATCACGGGCCTCGGGGCAACCATCAATGAACGCAGGGTATAAATCCGGATAAATCTGAGCTGCGCCGCCATCGGGGGCTAAAAACCAGTCAAAGTCCTGCTGGCGGGCAAGAAATATCCCGCGTAGTATAAGTCCGCTAACGGTTTCTGGTTCCTTTATCGCCGCAAGTAATGCGAGCGTGCTGCCCCAACTCCCGCCAAATAACAGCCACTTCGAGATTCCCAGATGCGTTCTGAGTCGAGTAATGTCGGATAATAAATCCTGCGTCGTGTTGTGCTGTAGTGCCAGATGTGGCGTTGAACGACCGCAACCTCGCTGTTCAAAGCCAATGACATGGAATGCATCCAATGGAAACAGTTGAGTGTAATCCGGTGACAAGCCCGCTCCCGGTCCGCCATGAATCATGAGCACAGGAATGCCCTTCGGGTTTCCCGAACACTCATAATACACCTGATGATTGTTGCCTACATCCAGGTGGCCGTGCTGGTATCGAACAGTTGTCACGGATAATTTCTCTTACAAATCAAAATTTGAAATCGTTGTAAGTTAACCCTAATTGATTTAGTTTACTGAGTAAATTGTAATTGTATTAAGGAAGTTTTATGGCAGGTCAAGGTTCTGGTGGCAATGTGTTAGCCGCAATTTGTAGTTTCTTTATTCCTGGCTTAGGTCAACTGGTACAAGGTCGTATATTAGCGGCATTATTCTTTTTCATTGCGTATGCAGTGAGTTGGGCGTTGGTGGTTTTACTTATCGGTTATATCCTTGTCCCGATTTTCTTACTGTGGGCCATTATAGACGCAGCGAGATTTAAAGGCGCTTCCTGATGATTCTTCAACAAGTAAGTAAGCACGCCTTTGTTGCTTTACTCCTGCTCTTCTTAACGGCATGTCAAAGTGCTTACTATGCTGCCTGGGAAAAGGTAGGCGTTGAAAAGCGGGAAATTCTGGTTGACCGGGTTGAAGACGCAAGAGATTCGCAGCAGGAAGCGGAGCAACAGTTCACGTCTGCTTTAGAAGAGTTTTCCGCATTAATTCAGTTCAACGGCGGTGAACTTGAAGAAGCCTATGAAGCGCTCAATGACAAATACGAGGCCAGTAAAAACGCCGCTGACGATGTGACACATCGAATCAATAAAATTGAGAGTGTGGCAGAAGCGTTGTTTGATGAATGGGAAACCGAACTTGAGCAATATTCTAACGCAAGCCTGAAACGCACGAGCCAGCAGAAGTTGTCTGAGACGCGTCTGAAGTACAATAAGATGCTAAGAGCCATGCGTCGTGTAGAAAGCAGCATGCAGCCTGTACTGGCAACGCTGCAGGACAATGTACTTTTCCTGAAACACAACCTGAATGCCAGTGCTATTGGCGCGCTTCAGGGTGAATTAGGCACAATCGAAAAAGACGTGAAAAGTCTGCTGAAAGAGATGCAGACTGCAATCTCACAGTCTAACGCCTTTATTGCCGATATGGCGGGCTAGTCGTTTACATTGTCAAACAATAAAAAAGGTCAGCATTTGCTGACCTTTTTTGTCTGTACTGAATGCTTTGTTGTTACTTAGTCGGTAAATCCCGAGGCTCTTCCGTAGTGCCTTTTTCCGTTTCTGAGGCATCTGCCAGTGAGCAGGTAAACTCAGCACCGACGAGTACAACAATCCAGGATAAATACACCCACAAAAACAGTATCGGCAGCGCGGCTAACGCGCCGTAAATGACCTGATACGACGGGAAGCTGGTAACATACAGGGCAAAGCCCTTTTTACTGAACTCGAACAACATGGTAGCCAGTACCGCTCCTCCAAGCGCGTGCTTGGTGGGAACCCGTCGATTAGGCACCAGCATATATAAAATAATAAAAGCAGCCAGCGCGGTGATACTCGGTACCAGCTCTAACATGAAAGTCCCCAGCCCAGGGGTGTATTCTTCAGCAAATTCAGCCAGGCCGGTTAAATAAGACGTCATGAGTACGCTGGCGCCCATAAGCAGGGGGCCTAATGTGATCACCATCCAGTAAATAGCAAAGGTATACACAATCGGTCTGTCACTTTGCGTACGCCAAATTCTATTTAAGGTTTTATCTACGTTTGATATAAGCATTAACGCAACGACCAGCAGCGACAAAATACCAATAGCACTCATTTGTGAGGCATTGCCTACGAAATCGGTCATGTATTTATGCACCACATCACTGGCGGTAGGTACAAAGTTGCTAAAAATGAACTGCTCCAGTTTTGTGCGCACTTTGTCGAAGGCAGGGAAGGCCGACAGGATGGTAAAAAATACCATAATAAACGGCACCAGCGACAGTAAGGTGACATAGGCTAGATGACCGGCAGATATGGCGATATTGTCAGTGCGACACCGGGTAACGAAGATATTACCAAAGTGTAGTAGCTTGGGGCGCCATGTGTCCCATAATGCTTTCCAGTCAGGCTTTTCCACAACGATTCCTTGCCCATACGAAAAGCCCTAGTCTACCGCGTCCTTGCGGTTCATCAAATCATTTGTGATGTAAGCTTTACTTTTCGCCGGCACGAACACCCAGCATGTGACAAATCGCGTAACTTAATTCACTGCGGTTCAGGGTGTAAAAGTGGAAGTGCTTCACACCTTCTTTCGCCAGTACTTTGACCATGTCCATGGCAATATTGGCGCCCAGCAGATTTCGGGTAGTCTGATCGTCGTCGTCCAGGCCTTCGAACATTTTATGCAGGTAACCCGGCACGTGCACGTTGGTAAAGCCGGCAAACTTCACCAGTGTCTGATAGTTGGTTACCGGTAGAATCCCCGGTACGATATCCAAATCAATACCTGCTGCTGCTGCGCGATCGCGGAATCTAAGATAGACACTGGCGTCAAAGAAAAACTGTGTAATGGCTTCGGTAGCACCAGCTTCTGCTTTGCGCTTCAGGTTAAGTAAATCGAACTGCGCGTTTGGCGCTTCGGGATGTTTTTCCGGATATGCGGCGACAGAGATATCGAAGTCTGCCACATCTTTCAGTAACGCAACCAGATCAGACGCATACATGTCTGTTTTTTCCACGCCTGGTGGCAAGTCACCACGCAGTGCAACAATACGGCGTATACCGGAATCCCAGTAATCTTTCGCAATTTGCTTGAGTTCGTCTTTAGTGGCATCGACACAAGTTAAGTGCGGCGCAGCTGTTACGCCAGTTTGTTGCTGAATGCGCTTCACGATGTCATGAGTACGATCACGTTCACCACTATTAGCACCGTAAGTCACTGACATGTACGACGGGTTTAGTGGCGCCAGACGCTCAACAGATTTCCATAGGGTCTTTTCCATCGACTCTGTTTTAGGCGGAAAGAATTCAAAAGATACATCAATATCACGCAGTTCCGACAGGGACTGGTTTAATGCATCGATACCTTGTGCGTAAGAAACCATGGCTTTTTCTCTCAAAAATGTATTCTTATAGACGTTTAGACGTCTAAATTAAAGAATATATGTCTAGACGTCAAGCGGTTTACACTGCTCAATTGACCTTTTCTGTGGTTTGTTTAGAATTTCTCAACATAATAAATAATCATCAGCTGGAAATAACAATGGCAAAGTGGGACGGAAAGTATATTCACCCGTACGCAGAACACGGTAAAAAAAGTGAACAGGTAAAAAAGGTCACTGTCTCTATTCCCATCAATGTACTGAAAGTGCTGACGGATGAACGTACCCGACGCCAGATTAACAATCTGCGCCACGCGACTAATTCAGAACTGCTGTGCGAGGCGTTTTTGCATGCTTTTACCGGACAGCCTCTACCAGATGATGAGGACCTTCGCAAAGACAACCCCAACCGTATTCCAGGGGAAGCGCGTCGTATTATGTTAGAAATGGGGCTGGACCCCGATGCCGAAGAAGGCGAAGAAGAGTAGTCTTCTTTCCGTCTTTCTCTTAAATACTTAAAAAAAACGCCTCAAAAGAGGCGTTTTTGGTTTAAAGCTTGCTGAAAAGCTTATTTGTATTCAGGTACCACGTCTAATCGTGCAACACCTGAATCAATAGCGGCTTGTGCCACGGCTTTCGCAATGCGTGCGCACAAACGCGGATCCATCGGTTTTGGAATGATGTAGTCCTTACCAAACGTCAGTGAGTCTGTTTTACTGGCTTTTAGCACAATCTCTGGTACGGGCTCTTTGGAAATGGACCGCAATGCTTCTACTGCAGCGACTTTCATCTCATCATTAATCGCCGTCGCACGGACATCCAGTGCGCCACGGAAAATAAACGGGAAGCAGAGTACATTATTCACCTGGTTAGGGTAATCAGAACGACCTGTTGCCATGATGATGTCTGAACGGGTCGCTAATGCGACTTCCGGCTTGATTTCCGGATCCGGGTTAGAACAAGCGAATACAATAGGATTAGGGGCCATGAGTGACAGTGCTTCAGGTGGAAGCAGATCTGGTCCGGATACACCGACGAAAATGTCCGCGCCTTCCATTACATCTTCCAATGTGCGCTTATCAGTATTGTTGGCAAACAACATTTTGTGTTCAGTCAGATCGGTACGACGCGTATGGATCACGCCTTTTCTGTCGAGCATATAAATTCGTTCGCGCTGAGCGCCACACTTGATCAGTAGTTCCATACAGGCAACTGCTGCGGCGCCGGCACCCATACAGACGATTTTGGCGTCTTCAATGTTTTTTCCCTGTACCTCGAGTGCGTTCAGCATACCCGCGGCGGTTACAATCGCAGTGCCATGCTGGTCGTCGTGGAATACTGGAATTTTACAACGCTTAATCAGCTCTTGTTCAATTTCAAAACACTCGGGTGCTTTGATATCTTCCAGGTTAATGCCACCAAACGTATCGGCAATGTTCGCAACCGTATTGATGAACTCTTCGGTAGTGCGGTGTTTAACTTCAATGTCTATGGAATCCAATCCGGCAAAGCGTTTAAATAACAGCGCTTTACCTTCCATCACCGGCTTTGATGCTAATGGACCTAAATTCCCCAATCCAAGAATAGCGGTTCCATTACTGATTACCGCGACCATGTTGCCTTTACCTGTATACTTATAGGCGGCGTTAGGATCTTCAGCAATTTCACGGCAAGGCTCTGCCACGCCCGGACTGTAGGCAAGGGCAAGGTCATCAACGCTGTCTGCGGGTTTTGATAGTTCTACGCGAATTTTGCCTGGCGTAGGGTAGGCATGATAATCGAGGGCACGTTGGCGAAAATCTGACATTCTGTAAATATCCTGTAGAGCTGGTTGTAGCACCTTGTCGAAGGTGACCATCAGTCGCTAGTTTTATTATTGTTATTATTAATAAACTTTAACACAGTGAAATCATCAGCGTATACAGACAATTTCTGTTACACCCGCTTAAAATAACGTGTCCGATGAGTTACTGCCAAATACAGAATACTATACTCATTATTTTTTTTGTTTATCTATTTGCTAGATACTATTCATTTAATGTATCAATAGTGTCGGTTCTGGTTCATTGCGAGTTGCGAACAGGCACAAAAAAAGCGCCATAAAGGCGCTTTTTTCGAACTCGATATCAGGCTTACTTTTTGCCCAATGCACCGAAACGCTTCTTGAAGCGATCAACACGACCACCGGTGTCAACGTTACGTTGCTTACCAGTGTAGAAAGGGTGACAAGCTGAACATACGTCCAGGTTGATGTCTTTACCCAGAGTAGAGCGTACTTTAATCTCGTTACCACAAGAACAGTTCGCAGTAATTTCTTCGTATTTAGGGTGGATATCTTGTTTCATTGGGTTACCTCAAAAAAAGGCCGTATCGCTATACAGCCCGAAGCTGCACACCATACGTTGCTAAATTCATTACAAGCGATAATCGCTCGGTTTTTAAGAGCGGCGCATATTACTGGATGTCGATTAATCAATCAAGGTTTTTATCATAAGTGGTAAGGCCTTTGAGCCTTTGATGTATGGCTGTTCGCGTAATTTGGTTCGGTAAGGGCTCAGATTAATGTTATCCTGATTAACCGGTTTTTTTTACTTTTAACGTATAAAGTCAGATCGTTACCCATGCCAGTTGTTGATGTTGCGGTGCCTGTACCGCTGAAGCAATCGTTCAGTTATCTTCATGACACGCCTGTTGCAATCGGTGTGCGGGTAAAAGTACCGTTTGGAAACCGAACGCTGATTGGCGTGGTAATAGGTAATATTGAAGCCCAAACAGATGACACCGGTCTGACGTTAAAGTCAGTGACTGAGGTACTCGACGAAGTGCCGTTGTTTGATACGACACTGATCACGCTGGGTAACTGGCTGGCTAAATATTATCACCATCCCATTGGTGAAGTCTGGGCTACCCTGATGCCCGTGCGGTTGCGAAAGGGCATGCCGCTGACAGACAAACTCGATGCCTTTACCCTTACAGAAGCCGGACAAGACGCACTGGAACAGTCATTAGTACGCGGGAAAAAGCAGCAATTGTGTCTGACGTCGTTAGCCGAAGGGCCAGTAGAAGAGGGCGAGATTAAACAACGATTTTCATCTGCTGTGATAAAAGCGTTATTAGAAAAAGCCCTGATACAAAAGGTGCAAATTAAGCAGGAAATCCAGACAGACTGGGCGTCATATACATTACAGGAGACGCCACCGGTTGCCTCAACCGAACAGGCTGTGGCGATTGCCGGTGTGAATCAAAACGGGACTGAATTTCGGACCTTTTTGCTTGAAGGAGTTACCGGCAGCGGTAAAACCGAAGTGTACCTGCAAGTCATTGCGCCCATATTAAAAGCCAATCGACAGGTATTGATTCTGGTGCCGGAGATAGGCCTGACGCCGCAAACTGTAGGGCGCTTTGAGCGACGATTCGGTATTAAGGTAGGTGTTCTGCACTCTCAAATGTCCGATCTGGCGCGGCTGCAGGTATGGCAACAGTCCCGCAGAGGCGAATTGGGCATTGTTATCGGTACGCGCTCGGCGATTTTTACGCCTATGGCGCGTCCTGGCATGATCATCGTTGACGAAGAACACGATGAGTCTTTTAAGCAGCAAGATGGGTTGCGTTACCACGCCAGAGATTTAGCAGTGAAACGCGCCCATACTGAGCATGTCCCCTTATTGCTTGGCAGTGCAACGCCATCTCTTGAAAGTTTAAACAATGCGCTTGCCAAGCGTTACATTCACTTACAACTCAGTGAGCGGGCGGGTGGTGCCAGTCATACTCAATTGAAGGTGCTGGATTCACGTGACCAACCACTACAGGCGGGAATTGCTCCGGGTTTACTCAGTGTCATGCGCAGTCACCTGCAGCAAGGTAATCAGGTACTGGTCTTTTTGAATCGTCGGGGTTATGCACCGGCGGTGTTATGCCATCACTGCGGACAAACTGTGGATTGTAAAAGCTGTGAGCGACCGTTTACCTATCACAAATCCCAAGCACGCCTGCAATGTCATCATTGTGGGGCAAGCAAACGGATGCCCACACATTGTAGTGCTTGCCACAGTACGTCACTGCAAACGTCGGGATTGGGTACCGAACAGCTCGAGCAGGGATTAGGAGAGCTGTTTCCTGATATCAAGCAGGTGCGCATAGACAGTGATGCTGTCAGAGGTAAAGACGCGTTAGTAACGCGTTTAGATGAAATCAATGCGCGAAAATACCAGTTATTGATTGGCACACAAATTCTTTCCAAGGGACATCACTTTCCTCATGTTACGCTGGTGGTGGTGCTGGATTGCGATGGTGCGCTGTTTTCCGCCGATTTTCGTGCACCAGAAAAATTTGCTCAGTTGATCACGCAGTTAGCTGGCCGCGCCGGGCGCGCCACCAAACCAGGTGAAATGTATATTCAAACCGATAATCCGGGCCACCCGCTGTTGCAGGATCTCATACATAACGGGTTTGCGCACTTTGCCCGCCATGCCCTGCACGAGCGTCAAATGGCCAACTTGCCACCTTACAGTGCTCAGGCTGTGATCCGGGCCGAAGCCAACGCCGCGCAACAGGTGCATACGTTTCTGCAGCAGGTCAAACAGGCGTTTAGCGATCACAGTCATCAGTTTGGTGGTTATATAGCCGGCCCGTTGCCGTGTTTAATAGAAAAGCGACAAGGGCGCTTTAGGTTTATGTTGCTGCTTCAATGCTCGCAGCGCGCCGGTTTACACAACTGGATTGCCAGTACCCTTCGACAGGTACAGAGTTTACCGTTAGCCACACGGGTGCGCTGGAGTCTGGATATTGACCCGGTAGACTTCAGTTAATAACGCGTAGTGTCTCCTTTTAGCTGCGTATTTCCGGGTCTTTGACACAAATTGCGATTACGGGTAAATCTTGGGCAGCTTTTTTTGATCAAGCGCGCTACACTGGTCTGCTCATTGAGAATGTAGCTCATCAGAATTTTGGTTTTAAGCAGCAAATGCGAATCACAACAGTGTCGCATGATGGATAATTAAAAAAGCATTATGTCTCAACGCGATTATGTTTCTCGTGGCCGCGCACCACAGAAAAAACAAAAAAATAAAAAGGCGTCCGGAACGGCGCGCAATAACGCCCAAAATGCACCGGTAAAAACTGTGTCCTGGGTTGCCGTAGGTACAGTGGTTGCGCTGTTGATAGGATTTGCTTACTTCCTGTGGTCGATAAAAGATAATGTCGAGCCCGACGGTGTACAGCCTATGGCGAAAAAGCCCGTTGCAGTGGAAGACGAATTACCTGAGCTTCCTCAGGAAGAGTGGGAATACATCAAGACGTTGCCCGGTTACGAGGTTGAAGTTGATGTCGCAGAGCAGGAAAAATCGGACAAGCGCTACCTCATGCAATGTGCTTCGTTTAAAACCCGTGCTCAGGCTGAAGAAATGCGCGCTAAAATTGCCTTTCAGGGGATGGAAGCACAAATACGCAGAAGTGACGGTGATAATGGCGAATGGTTCCGGGTGATATTAGGGCCTTATGATGCCAAGCGCGACGCTGAGCGCGCCAAGCATTCACTGCGCAAAGTCAATATTACTACCTGTCAAATCTGGTACTGGAACTTCTAGATTCTGCATTTAGGGCCGTTACACATAACGGCCCTTGAAATTCCCTTATTCTCCCCCATTTCCCTTTTCATTGTTCATGCATTGCTTGTCTTTGGATATTGGCAGTGCCATAACCACCACCGTGGAGTGAATGTGACTACAATTGTATCTGTCCGTCGGGACAACCAGGTAGTAATGGCCGGAGATGGTCAGGTGTCGCTGGGTAACACCGTTATGAAAGGCAACGCCAGAAAAGTGCGTCGCTTGTATCAGAATAAAGTACTGGCCGGCTTTGCGGGCGGTACAGCCGATGCGTTCACCTTATTTGAACGCTTTGAGGCAAAACTAGAAATGCACCAGGGGCATTTAACCAAAGCCGCGGTTGAGCTGGCCAAAGACTGGCGTACTGATCGCATGTTGCGCAAGCTGGAAGCGTTGCTTGCGGTTGCCGATGAAACCGCCTCGTTAATTATTACCGGTAACGGTGACGTGGTGCAGCCAGAGCAGGACCTGATTGCTATTGGTTCTGGTGGAAATTACGCTCAGGCAGCGGCAACAGCCTTATTAAACAACACTGCGTTGAGCGCGAAAGATATCGCTGAACAGAGTCTGACAATTGCAGCAGACATTTGTGTGTTTACCAACCACAACCAAACGGTTGAAGTACTGGATTATTAATTTTTTCGGCAATCGTGTTCCAACCGGTTGCCCGGCTGGCAATGCCAGCTTACGTAAAAAGGGTTTGCTATGTCTGAAATGACTCCAAGAGAAATTGTTCACGAACTCGACAGACACATTATTGGCCAGCAAGGCGCCAAGCGTGCCGTGGCCATTGCGCTGCGTAATCGCTGGCGCCGCATGCAACTGCCTGAAGAGCTACGTCAGGAAGTGACACCAAAAAACATTCTGATGATAGGCCCAACCGGGGTCGGTAAAACCGAAATTGCCCGTCGTTTGGCTAAACTTGCGAACGCGCCATTTATTAAAGTGGAAGCGACTAAGTTCACTGAAGTGGGCTATGTGGGTAAGGAAGTTGAGTCCATCATCCGTGATTTGGCTGATATCGCAGTGAAAATGACCAAAGAGCGCGAAATGGAAAAAGTGCGTTTCCGCGCAGAAGAAGCCGCCGAAGAGCGTATTCTGGATATCCTGATCCCGCCGCCGGAAAATGCCTGGGGCGAGAAAGAGCGCACAGAAGATCGTGGTACCCGTCAGTCTTTCCGCAAGAAGTTGCGTGAAGGAACGCTGGATGACAAAGAAATTGAAATCGATGTGTCGCAACAGCAAATCGGCGTTGAGATCATGGCCCCACCGGGCATGGAAGAAATGACCAACCAGCTACAAGGCATGTTTGAAAATCTTTCTGCGGGCTCGCAGAAGAAGAAAAAGAAAATGCGTATTCGCGACGCCATGAAAGTGCTGGTGGAAGAAGAAGCCGCACGGCTGGTTAACAAAGAAGATCTGAAAGCCAAAGCGCTGGAAGCGGTTGAGCAACACGGCATTGTGTTTGTGGATGAGATCGACAAGATTTGTAAACGCGAAGGCACCAGTTCAGCCGATGTGTCTCGTGAAGGTGTGCAACGCGACCTGCTGCCATTGGTGGAAGGCTCTACGGTTTCAACCAAACACGGCATGATCAAAACCGACCATATTTTGTTTGTTGCGTCAGGCGCATTCCAAATGAGCAAGCCGTCGGACTTGATTCCAGAGTTACAAGGCCGTTTACCGATCCGCGTTGAGCTGTCCGCTCTGAAGGTAGAAGACTTCAAGCGCATTCTAACCGAGCCAAATGCCTCATTAACTGAGCAGTATGTAGAGTTACTGAAAACCGAAGGCGTGACGGTAGAGTTCACTGATAGCGGTATTCAGCGTATCGCCGAGGCCGCCTGGCAGGTAAACGAAAAAACTGAAAATATCGGTGCCCGCCGTTTGCACACTGTGTTGGAGCGTTTGATGGAAGACATTTCCTACGATGCCTCAGAAAAGCAAGGTGAGACCTACAGCATTGATGCCGATTACGTTAATGCGCACCTGGATGCGCTGGTAGACAACGAAGACCTGAGTCGCTTTATTCTGTAAGTAAATTGGGGCACGTATTTACTTACGTGCCCAACTAATTTTGCGTGTGGTGTCACTGACGCCGAAATTCACTCGTCTTGCCATTGTTTCATTCGGCACTGATCACATCTGTATTGGTTTTGCAAAAGCCTCCTTACCTGCTGTATTGATTGAAATATGCAGATCATAGACTATCGTTTATATCTGGACTTTTCAGAAATTATCCGTATGCATACACTTGGTGAGCGCCATTTAAAAGCGTTCCACGCTGCACTGCCAGTTGCGATAGCAATGCTGGACAATGACATGCGATATCTTTATTACAGCGATGAGTGGCTTAAACAGTATTATCTGGGTGAGCAATCGTTGTATGGTCGCTCGCACTACGATGTTTTTCCCGAGATTTCAGAGCATTGGAAAGCGATGCATCGTCGTTCTCTTGGCGGTGAAACCATGGAGTGTGAAGCCGATCCCTTCGAGCGTGAGGACGGAACTATTCAATATATCAGTTGGAAAATGCATCCCTGGTATGAGGATGATGGCTGCATTGGCGGTATCATCCTGCAAACTGAAGATGTTACCGAATTCGTAGTAGATAAGCTGAAAACGGATTTCAGAGAAACTATTTTACGCCAAATGGAAAGAGTGGCCTCTATTGGCTATTGGGAAGTTGATCTATTGACGGGGGGCGTTAACTGGAGTCCGCAATCCTGCGTAATTTATGATTTACCTCCAGGATCTCAACCTACCCAGGACGAAGTCCTGTCGTACTACAAAGAAGGCGAAAGTCGTCAGAAAGCTAAACGGGCTCTGAAAGCAGCATTAAATGAGGGAATACCCTGGAATTTAGAACTCGAGATAGTAACCGTACAGCAAAATACGCGCTGGATTTGTGCTATTGGAGAAGCCATTTTTCAGGATTCAACCTGTGTGCGTTTGTTTGGTACGTTTCAGGACATTACGGCAGAAGTCGCCCGGCGGAATGAAATGTTGGAGCAACGCCAATACGCTGAATTAATGCTCAACGAGCGCAGTCATTTACTCGCTAAGATAAGTCATGAATTGCGTACGCCGTTAAACGGGGTTGTTGGCATGTTGCAGTCTATGGCTGTAGATAACGATGGAGAGAGCAAAGATAGGAAAATTGCCATTGCACTGCGAAGTGCGAAGGTGTTAATGCGGATCATCAATGATGTATTGGATTACACTAAAATCGATCAAAATGAGATGCAATTTGAGTATTCGAATTTCTCAATCAGTGACTTTATAAGCGATTTGATTGATATATTCCAGCCTCTTGCACAAAAGAAAAATATCGCGTTTTCTCATAAACTCATTATTCAAAACAACCAATTGGATGAATGGGTGTATTTTGATCCCATTCGGCTTGGACAAATCATATCCAATTTACTCAGTAACGCCATTAAGTTTACTTCTAAGGGCTCTGTGAATTTGTCGGTTAGTGTGGCGATCGGGCCAATTAAGACCACGGTTAAAATTGTAGTTAAAGACAGTGGCATAGGAATGAACGCACACGATGTAAAAGCGTTATTTACCCCTTTTAAGCAAGTAGGTAAGCATACCAATGCACTCTACGGTGGGACGGGACTTGGTTTAAGTATTGTCAAACAATTGGTAGACAAAATGGGAGGCACAATCACTGTTAAGAGTGAGGAGCAGGTTGGGACGCGATTTATAGTTGAATTGGATATGCTTAAGGGTCTGGCGGACATACCCAAAGTATGGGTTGACAACACATTGCCCCCTGACGCCAAACACTTACGCATTCTGATTGTTGACGATGTAGATATAAATATTGAAGTATTAAATGCACTGCTTTCACAATTCAATGTGGTTGAAACTGACAGAGCCGAAAACGGTCAGCAATGCATTGAGTGCTGTATAAAAGGTAACTATGACGTGATTTTTATGGACCTTAATATGCCGGTTCTGGATGGTTTTGACACAGCCAGGCAGCTAAGAGAGCGTAAATTAGTTTCTGATTCAACAAAGATTTTTGCATTAACAGCAATGACTACTGAAGAAACAAAAGATGTAGTTGATGCCGCTGGCATGGATGGCGTTATCACCAAACCCGTTGAATCAGAATCACTCGCTAAAATCATTCAAAGCTGTATTTAATCAGGCTTTTCTATCTTCTCAATTTCGCGCCACAAGGCTTCAGCCTTTGCGGTAATGTCTGCATATAAACGGATGTCGCCATTGCGCTGAGCGTGCATGCCTTGTTCCAGCAGCTTGTTGTATTCTGCACGCATTTTTTTAGTTGGGTCTTTCTTGAATAAGCCAAACATGTGAGGTCTCTTTAAGCCTGATAATGTATAGCTATACGTGCCGCTAGCGAATTGGATTAATGCATTGGCGATCAGATTATTTGTTGGTCCTGCCTACATGAGAAAGGATTTTCTCAACACAAGACGAGCGTTCTGTTGCTTCCGGATTTATTGTTTTTATAGTTCGACTGTGGGTTAAGTACTTACCATAAAGATAATGAGCATAAGCGAGCTTATAGTCATAAGCCGGTTTTGCAATGGCAGGTATTTCTACCTCCTGAATGGGCTGTAAATACCGTTTAGCACGTCGACTATCAAGCATATCAACAAACTTTTGCGTGTGGGAATCGATTCGCGTTAGCTCTTCCTCGTTGAGCACCGATTCGGGGTTAAAGCCAAGCTGATCTTTGTGGTGGCGTTCAACAAACATCATATAGGTAAGCAGTGCAGACGGGTCTTTTCTGGTCAGGCCGTATTTTACGTAGCTCAGCATATTTGCAACATGCTTTTTGACTTCGGGTACCACGGCATCGGCTTTTTGAAAGGCGACTTGTGCCTGAGACATTTCGCGAACAATTAAATAGGAAAGCGCCTTTGATGTATGACCCAATATAACCAGTTGTTTAGCTGCTCGTTCCTTATCTTTTGTATCAATATCATCACGTTGTGAGAGCACAAGTAAGGCGTACTTATCGTCGTTTTTGGCATGGACGATAAGGTCGTCCCTGCTGAGCTCTGCATAGGGCTGCAAGTATTCTGCGTTGGGGGCGTCTGGATTGGCTTTCACAAAAGCCAGGCTGAGATCGCCCCGGACTAAATCCCACTCCCGCTTTTGTTCCTGAGCGAGTCTAAAGTCATTTTCTGCAAGCTCGGTATTGGCAATACACCAATCGTCGTCAATACTTTTTCCGCTATTGGGATGTGTGGTTTCAGGCTTAGGCGATGTGGAATGGGCGGGTTCAGCATCGACTTCAGCAACTGAAGCATTGAGTGTATCCGCTTTGCTTCCTGCAGTATTACCAACATCGACAGTTTCCAATTCTGCTGCAGTCGGCAAGCGGGATTGTGGCTGGTCTGCCATTAAGAAATAAGTGTAAATAACGGCAACAACGATTACCGCACCAACAATATAAAACGCTCTCACAACCTGTCCCTGTTATGGTTGAATGAAATGAATCACACAACATCATAACGGTTTACTTTGGTGCGGACCAGAGAGCCAATATCGTTATCTTAAAGATTAAAGTAGTAAAGAAAGGGCGATCACCGAGGTAATCGCCTCAATCTTTTTCTTTTCATGCTGCAGGAGCTTGTGCGTAGATAAACCGAAAGTATCTGGCCATCAGGGCTGCACGATTGCGAATGCACAGTTTGCGATAAATGTTAGCGCAGTGAAACTTCACGGTTCGTTCGCTAATATACAGCTGTGTGGCTATGGTCTTATTCGGTAACCCTTCAATAATTTTCCGGGCGACCTGCAGTTCGCGTTTCGACAGTGCTTCAAGTTGGTCGTTAGTGAATAACTCTTGATCAAGCATAGTGTTCTCCTTGGCTTGTTTTTGGGGGTAGATCAGCACGGAAGCTAACGGGTACCTCGGTCAGGCGTCCATCCTGTAAGTGAAATCGTCGTTGAGCCATAGCAATAGTTTCCTGGCGATGGGCTATCACAATGCGTGTCATTGATAAGTGGGCAAGATTAGTATTGATGGCCTGCTCGCATTCAATATCCAAGTGGCTGCTGGCTTCATCTAATATCAATAAAGCCGGGTTTTGATATAACGCACGGGCCAGATAAAGGCGTTGTCGCTGGCCACCACTGAGATTACTGCCACCTTCGTGCAACAGACTGAAGTACTGCATAGGCAGTTGCATGATGGTGGTGTGAAGGCAGGCTAACTGACAGCATTGCACCAGCCGGTTCATATCGATATCGGCCTGAAAGCCACAGATATTGTCGATAAGGGTGCCAGACAAACAAATGTCATCTTGCATTACAGCACTGATGCGCTGCTGAGGGTGTCGGCTGTCGAGAGGAATATCATCAATTAACAGCTGGCCGTTGGTGGCCTCATACAAGCCTGTAAGGCACTTCACGAGCGTCGATTTTCCGTTCCCGCTATGGCCAGTGATAACCACCAGTTCACCGGGGTTAATCGTGAGCGACAGCCCTTTTAAAACAGGAAGCCCACCAGTGTAAGCAAAACTGAAGTCACGCAATTCGACTTTATGGGCAGGGGCTGGCGCGTTATTCTGCTGTGATGCCGTACTCAGCGACTCTAGCTTAGCTGGGGTGTGAACGATATCTGCCAATCGTTCTAAGTGCACACGTAATAGTCGCCACTGAATAAGTTGCGACACCAGCGTGTTAATCGCATTGTTAAAGCGCCCTTTGTAGCTGATAAAGGCGTATAGCATGCCCACACTGAGCGCTTGTACCAGCACAAGTTGGGCCGCAAAGTACACAACCAGCAGGTTTTCCAGACCAAACAGAAAGAGTTGCGCGGCGCTGAAGCCCATATCCCAACGTTTAATACGAATATCGCGATTCAGGCAGTCGGTGAGCAGGTGTTGCCAGCCTTGAAGGCGAAAACTCTCCAAGCGCAGCATGCGAACAGACTGAATACCCCGTATAGTCTCAATAAAGTGCGTGCTTTCCTTGGCATCACAGACTTGTTTTTCCTGTTGCAGGATCTGCAGAGGTCGAAATATCACCATACGCAGCAGGGTAAATAACACCGAGAAGCCCAGCACTACCAGCATCAGCTTTACACTGTAAATGGCCATCAGCACTAACGTGCAAAGTACGATCAGTGAATCTAATACCAGACTGACGATACCTTCACTTATGAATCTTCTAATCTCGTGCAGAGCACCGAAGCGCGTCACTAAATCCCCAATGTGACGGCTGGCAAAGTAGGCGAACGGGAGCTTCAACAAATGCGTAAAGACATTCACTGACAATTGCTGGGATAAATGACTAACCAGGTGCAGGCCGACATTCTGACGGATAAAGTTAGTCAGGGTTTCTACCGCCAGTAATAGCAGAAAGCCAACGAACAGGACATTCAGTAACTCGGTGTCCTGATTTAAAATGACATCGTCTATGATCAGCTGCATGTAGTAGGGGCTGGCGAGTGCGAAACACTGAAGTAACAATGAAAGACTAAACATCAGGCACAGGGAGCGCTTCAGTCCTGTGATGTTGGCCCACAATCCGGCAAGTGATACCTTGCTGCGCATATCGGCCTTTTCAAAGGTATTGGCGGGTTGTAGTTCAAGAGCAATCCCAGTGAAGTGTTGGTTAAACTCGCTCCAGCTGAGCTTTCGTTCGCCAATAGCGGGGTCATTAATCGTGATCTCGCGTTTTGAAATCCGACTAAGTACCACGAAGTGCTGCATGTCCCAGTGCAAAATGGCGGGAAGTTTGAGTTCGCCCAGATGTTCAGGTTCGAGTTTCACCGCCCGGCAGTTGAGAGACAGCTTGGCCGCGTATTCGGTGAGCTGTTTTAAATTAGCGCCTTGCTCGGACACGAGTCCTGCGCCACGTAAGCGGTGTAAATCAACTTTAAGGCCATAGTACGAAGCTACCATTGCCAGACACGCTATACCGCACTCACTGTGTTGGGCTTGCATGATGTGCGGCAGCTTCCGGCGCCAGGGTAATTGCAACGTTGGGGAGATAGAAGGCGTCGACGCGTTCATAATACACCTCCATGCAGGGCATAGAGTGGCTCAAATAACCATTGCAACAAATTACGCTCGCGAATTTGAATTTCTGCGGCAAAGGTCATACCGGCCCGAAGGGCAACGTCATTATTGGCAAACTGAATATGGTTGCTCGTCAGTGTCGCTGTAGCCAGGTAAACGGGCTGGTCAGCCTGAAACGGTGTTTGTGCAATTTCCTGAGGTAGCAAAAGGTGTGAAGTCAGCTTGGTGATCACGGCGTCATGGGTACCAAACTGGGTGTAAGGAAAGGCATCGTATCGCACTTGCAGCGTTTGGCCTGGTTCAATAAACCCCGCCGCTGATACCGGAATTAATAACCGTGCTTCCACCGTTGCAAGTTCGGGCATTAAAGATAGCAAGGGCAGTGTTGGCTGGGTTGTCTGCCCTGCTTTGATTTGAATTTGGGATACTCTGCCTTTAACCGGCGCGACAACCAGAATATCCTGATTACTTAAGTGTTGATTCAGACGACGTTGTTGTTCACTCAGTTGATTATCTATTTCCAACAGGGCTAATGCTTGCTGTCGTTTAGTCGTTGAACGTTCAAAGCGAAGGGATGCTTGTTCAGCGCCATTCTTTAACAGTTCTCTGGACAGTTGCTCATGCTGATAATGTTCATTGAACCAATGACGTTGTACTTCACTGAGTTGGTATTCACTGGCATGGTTTTGTGAGACCAGGGCCTTAAGCGCATCTCTCTGACGGGAGGCCAGAGCCAGCTTTTCGGATTGTAACGTTTTCATCTTTTGCAGTTGATGCTGGTCCGCTGCTAAGGCGTGCAGCGAGGCGGTTAACTGTTCAAGTCGATGCTGGTAGTTTTGCGCAGTAATTTCTCGCTGACGATTTAACCGTTCGAGGTGTCGTTGTAATTCCTGGGTTTGTAAAAAGCCTGCGTTGACGTTGTCACTGAAAACGGTATCACGGCGTAAACGTATTAATGGCGTACCGGCTTCAACGACCGCATCTTCAGCTACCAGGATTTCATCAATGATAGTTCCCGGTTGAGGGCTGTATACATGAGTGACGCCTGCGGGCGGTTCAAGCCAGCCCGACACTGACTGAGTATAGGTGTAGCTGCCTGATACGAGCCAGTACAAAACGGCGGCAAGCCAGGTAAACAAGCACAGCGCCATCGCGATAAATGACATGCGGGGACGCAGTAATACCTGCCCTGATATTCGATGTTGCTGTGCATCCAGCACCTGATGACGAAATAATGTATTTGCTTGCATAGCACGGCGTCTCCCTGCATTCGATCCTGCATTGACTTTATGCCTGCAAAACGCTGGTTGCTCACAGGTCAGAGTCTGCACGGCATGGGGAGGGGACGGTAAATTAGTGATGTCTCAAAAGTGACATTAGTGTCCTAAAAGTGTGCATGCCTGTTGGAGATAAAAAACGGTATTGCGATATATCAAATGGCTTGAAATGAATTCAGAATTCACTTGTACAAACCGTGAACGACTGGCTATTGTATGAAAACACCCAATAAAAAATGATAAGCAGTTATACGCCAAGGAAGTTTATATGTTCATACCCAGTATCCTACTTCGCCAGTTGTACACCCATGGTAGCCTGACTCAAACCGAAGATGGTTTGCAGTTTATGTTGAAGAACCGTTTAAAAGATGCGGTGTTGAATCGCGTTGATGGTATTTCAATTGACGGCAAAACTATCCCTTCGGAGTCCATTACTTTTCAGGTCGGGCCGGAGCAGGTGATGTCAATGGATGAGCTCAATGAGTCAGGGGAAGTGACATTTGCTTTAAAGCAGGCGATAACCGTTTTTCTGGATACACAACTTCCGGTTAGTCCGGAGAAGCACAAGATTGAGCTGGCGTTTAAAGCAGCGCCATTTGGCAAGTTGAAATTTACGGTAGAAGACAACGTCTCTGCTCCCGATACCTCAAACCGACATATTCCGCGGGACTCTCACGATGACTATGGTCCGGATATTATCAGCAAACGCCAGAAATTTTTTGAGGACCATTGCGGTGGTAAAATCGACCATGTTGGCAAGTACTCAATTGACCCTCAGAGTCTGAAAGGGAATATCGAACATTTCATTGGTGTCGCTCAGGTGCCTATTGGTGTAGCAGGACCAGTGAAGATTGATGGTGAATATGCCAAGGGGGAGTTCCTGGTGCCGCTTGCCACAACCGAAGGTACGCTGGTGGCTTCTTACAACCGCGGTATGAAGCTTCTCAATATGAGTGGTGGAATTAAATCGACAGTGGTAGATGATGCCATGCAGCGTGCGCCTGTTTTCGTATTCTCTGACGCTCGCGGCGCTCGGGATTTTGTGAAGTGGGTTAACGAGAATATCGGCAAAATTCGCGAAGAAGCTGAAGCCACCTCCTCGGTTGCCAAATTGACTTATATCGACAGCTTCCTGTCGAACAAATTTGCTTTCCTGCGTTTTAACTATCGCACCGGTGATGCGGCAGGGCAGAACATGGTTGGCAGAGCAACCTTTGCTGCGTGTGGCTGGATCTTGGATCATTACGAAGGTATCGAGAACTTCTACCTGGAGTCTAACTTCGCGACCGATAAAAAAGCCTCGCAAATAAACATCATGCGTACGCGTGGTAAGCGTGTCATCGCCGAAGCAACAATTAAACGTGAGCACTTACTTTCAGTAATGCGCGTTGATCCTAAACAAATTGATTATCACGGCCGCGTGTCAGCGGTGGGGTCTTTCCTTTCTGGTGTTAACAACACCGGCTTGCACTCTCCCAATGGCATTACCGCTATGTTTATTGCTACCGGCCAGGATGTCGCAAACGTGTCGGAGTCGTCGGCGGGCATTATGTATTCCGAATTAACCGACGACGGTGATCTGTATATCTCGTTAACCATACCGTCACTAATTGTCGCTACTTACGGTGGCGGAACGGGCATAGGTACTCAAAAAGAATGCCTGGAGCTGATGGATTGTTACGGGCGTGACAAAGTACAGAAGTTTGCCGAAATCGTGGGTGCAGTGGCGTTGGCAGGTGAAATTTCACTGGCCTCTGCGATTTCCAGTTCCGACTGGGTATCCTCTCACGAACAATACGGGCGTAATCGTTAAGCCTGTGTATTCTTAATGCTGTGGCGGCGTTTTAGTCGCCACAATAATTTCTGGCCAGTTACTCCTGCGCTAGCGAAAATGGCCGTGGCCAATCAGATGCTTTTTAATAATTCCTTCTGATCTGGCTTAACGATCCTCTCCGATCCCCGAACACATCCTGAAACATAATACGGTTGAATATCACTGATTGAGTTGCTATAACCTAATACTATGTATTACATAGTATTGGGTTATACATATTAATGTCGATGTCAGATACATCACAACAGCATGCCAAATGGGACGCGCAATTGCGCAAAGGAACGTTGGAATTAGCCGTACTCGCTGCGCTGGACGGGCAGCAAAAGTATGGGTTGGAGTTGCTTAATTCTTTCCAGCAGTTCGACACGTTACAAATCACTGAGGGTACCTTGTATCCATTGCTGGACAGACTGAAGCGAGAAGGCATTCTTGCCGCCAGTTGGCTACAGGAAGGTGAGCAACGCCCGCGAAAATACTACTCGCTAACGGACGCAGGTCTGCAAAAACTCGGGTTTTTGAAACAGCGTTGGATAAAAACGGTTGCTGATCTCAATAGCATTCTGTCTGAATAATTAAAGAAGGAACAGGCGTATGTCTGAACGTAAAGTCATCAGAACGTATTTAACAGCGCTAAGCCGCTATTTAGCACCACTGAGCAATGAAGAGGCCAGTGAAGTGGTAAGAGAGATTGAATCTCACATTTTTGATGTTATTGATAGCCAGGAAATGGCAGGGCAGGAAGCCGATGTCACTCAAATCCTGGCACGACTGGGGCCTCCGAGAGAGCTGGCCGAACAGTATGTGAGCCATGTGCGAAGCGGTACCCCACCGCCGGACGGGTTCAGTGCAATTTCAACAGTGCGTAAAGGGCTTTCCAGCACTTTTTACTACAGTCTGACGGTGTTTGGTTTTGGTCTCGGCCTGGCGTTGTTTGCATTGGCTTTTGTGAACCTGTTGGTGCCTAATGGTGTGGCTATCTGGTCCTCTGCCGATGGCAATACGGTGGTTATCGGTTTGATGCAGCATCCCATCAATTCAGAACAGCCCGATACGTTACGGGGCTTTTGGATTACGCCTGTGGCGCTGATAGTGGGCTATGTCATTATGCTTACCACGCATAAAGTACTGGGCTTTATTCGCCAAGCCAAAGCTGAGCCTCGCTATGTTTAAATCGGTCGCTCGCGCCGTTGGCCACTTCTTACTCGTGTCAGTTGTGCTGCTGGTTATTGGCCTGGGTATTGTTGTTTCACAACACGGTTCTGTTAATTTTGGCGATGCCCCACTGGCGTTTAAAGTGGGCGGAGAGGGCCCATTTGTGTTCTTCGAAAACAATCAAATGGCAGTGCGGTATATTCGCGGCTCCCGGGACGAAGGCTTTACCGTAGAGTCTGATTATTATGCGGTAGGTGAATCAGTGCCGGCCAACGTGTATTTTGCCTTGGATGACTCGACCTATTCTTTTGTTCTTAACCCACCGGCTGAGACGCCACCGGCGATATATAACGACAATGAGCCTATTCTGGCTATGTCTGATCTGGAAGGAAACTTCCATACATTTCGGGAGTTTCTTCTGGCCCATGGGGTAGTAAACCAACACTTTGACTGGCAATTTGGTCAGGGGCATTTGGTGCTGGTGGGCGACATGGTGGACCGCGGGCAGTCTGTGACTCAGCTGTTGTGGTTTATCTACAAACTTGAGCAGCAAGCGCTGTTGGCGGGGGGCCGCGTACACTACATTCTGGGCAATCACGAAATTAAGAACCTACAGGGCAACATGCAATCTGCTGCAGATAAGTACACGCCTATCGCCGGGTTTCTTGGTAAATCACCCGCAGAGTTATTTACTGAAAACACATACTGGGGGCGATGGCTAGCGTCAAAAAATACGGTAGAAATGATCAATGGGCATCTGTTTGTACACGGCGGTTTGCACCCTGATGTAGTGAAACATCAGTGGGATATCAACGTCATGAATCAGCGAATTCGCGACTATTATCGGCAAATGTATTATTCCGGTTTAGTCGATGAAAAGACACAAAGCCTGTTGTCTACCGAAACAGGCCCGGCCTGGTTCAGGGGGTACTTACGCGATGAAGTGACGGATGATGAATTCGAGCGTGTTCTGGCTTTCTATAATGCTAGGTCGATGATTGTTGGGCATACCTTGCAATTTAGAGTGAACAGTCAGTTTGTTAATCGCTTGTTCGCCATCGATGTGAAGCACCCGAATGACTATCGGGGTAGTTTTCCAGTGAAGTCGTCAGAAGGATTGCTGATAAAAGCTAATCAATTTTACCGCCTAACGGATGACGGCGAAAAACACCCGCTTTAAGGGGATCTCGGATGGCCTCTGAAGCTAAGTTGCTTCAGAGGCTATTTATGAGTGCTTGTTACTATTTTCCGGTAACCAGTGTACGCTGGAAGAACTGTACGGCTTGCTGGTACATCTGCAACGCCAGTGCGCCATCATAGCGTTCACCCTCATCACGCATAAACGCGTGCACGGCGTTGACTTCCTGCCAGTGATAATTCAGATCCGTTGCCATACACTGCTGATAGATCTTCAAGCGTCCTTCAGCCGGCACATGGGGATCCTGTTTACCCCACACAAAAAACACTTCTCCCTGAATTTCGGCCATTCTGGCAAGACTCTGGTCCTCTTGACTGGCGGGTAGAGTGTCGCTGTGAATGTCTGTTGCATATAAGCAATACGCCCCTGATACGGCTGGATTCAGTGCTGCCCGGTATGCCAGATGACCACCTAAACAGACGCCCATGGCACCTACTGCGCCGGTGCAAAAATCTGCACTCTGGCAATACTCCACAATTGAAGTCAGGTCGGAGTCATAACTGGTCAGTGGCTTTTGCCTCTTGTCGTTATTGCCTTTGTCTTTACCTTCGTCATCGTAGCCCAGCACAGTGCCAATGGCGTTTAGTTCGTGGAACACTTCAGGCACGATCACTACAAATCCATGGCAGGCCATCATGGCTGCCGAACGCGCAATAGGCGCGGTGTGCTGAAAGATCTCTGAGTAAAATACGATGGTTGCGTATTGGCCTTCAGT
The DNA here is from genome assembly GCA_017794925.1 of Aestuariibacter sp. Lineage (GTDB taxonomy): Bacteria > Pseudomonadota > Gammaproteobacteria > Enterobacterales > Alteromonadaceae > Alteromonas. Next base: position 1,700,992 of record CP051238.1, read on the forward strand.
AGCGGGACGGTAAACATAGCAACGCATTGTGCCGGTTGCGGTGCTCAAATCCTCTGTGTGCTGAATGATTTGCATGTTGAATTTATCTATTGGGCTTAAGAAATTTGCCTAAGATTATTCGCTGAATTAATGGAAAATACCAGGCATTAAAAAGCCCGCCGAGTTAACAGGCGGGCTTTGGGGCTATCCGGACTTAGTGGGTCCAGTGTAAGTGATGGGCTTTTTCTTCCATTTCCGTTGCTGTTTGTTCAGGCATAAATGCCTGGTTGTCTGCTTCGAAGAAGAATGGTTCACGGGTTTTCTTGCTGCCCATTTCGTTCATGGTAGCGACGTCGAATACCCTGCCGTTGATCACGGTGTAAGTAAGATACTCACTGCGGCGGATATCGTTCAGTACGTTACCGTCGGTGATCATTAAATCAGCCAGTTTGCCTGGTTCGATACTACCGAGGTCTTTACCCATACCCAGGTGTGTGGCACCGTCGATAGTGGCACCGCGCAGCGCTTCCCAAGGGGTGAAACCACCCTGAACCATGCTCCACATTTCCCAGTGAGCAGCCAGACCTTCACGCTGTCCGTGAGCGCCAATGTTAACCCGCACACCCTTATCGCGCAGGGTTTTGGCATAAGCGGCTACGTTTACGTGATTGTATTGGTCATCCGGTGCGGTTGGACGGCGAATAGCACGGCGGTCCAGCATCGTTGCAGGGGTATAACGCAGTAAGCGTTCGTTCTTCCAGACTTCGGTGCGATCATACCAGTACTCTTCACCCATCAGGCCACCATACGACACCACAAATGTTGGCGTATAACCAAACTGCGTGGTTGACCATAACTGCGTTAAATCGCTATAACCGTGGGCTACTGGCAAGCTGTGCTCAAGGCCAGTGTGACCATCAACGAGCATAGTCAGATTCTGGTGGAACTTACCACCACCTTCAGGCACAACCATCATATCCTGCTGCTTCGCTGCCCATAATACTTGTTGACGTTGATCGCGGCGAGGCTGGTTGTAGCTTTTCACCGAGATAGCGCCAGTGTCTTTCAGGCGTTGAACGTGGAAGAAGGCGTCATCGTAATTGTTGATAATGGCTTTGTAACCCAGTCCTTCTGCTCCGTACAAAATGGTACCAGTAGAGTAAATGCGAGGCGCAACAATGTTACCTGTGCGCTGCAGTTCCGCGGCAGCAAATATTTCGGTAGTGTCGTTAGACGGATCGTGAATGGTGGTAACACCAAAGGACAGATTGCTGTACTGGGTCCAGTTTTGTCGTGGAATAATTTCGCTACGACCCTGGGCACCGTGAGCATGCGCATCAACCAGGCCTGGTAAGATAGTTTTGCCTGACGTATCAATACGCATTGCGTCACTGGGGATGTCGATGTCACCGCGTTTTCCGACTGCTGCAATACGGTTGTCTAAAATCAGTACCACACCGTCTTCGATGACTTCCTGTTCATTGTTGGCATCGCGCATAGTAACCACCGTGCCGCCAATCAGTGCTTTGTAACCACTGGGCTTGTCGGCAGTGGCTTTAAAGCTTAGGTCTATACCGTCAGAAACTGGCTCAGGAAGGGCGTCCTCGCTGATATTGCCGGTAAAGGTAAACGCATCACTGAGTTCGCGCTCAAAGTAATAAGGCCCGTGGAACCAGCCCAATGACTTACTGTCAGGTTGCCACGTAAGATATTCACCGGCCCGATCAGACAGCTGGGTAACCGGCATGGACTTCATGTTAGGTCCAATCGTGACTTTTTTGCCATTGTCGACGAAAGGCGTGACATATGTATTGAACTGATACACAAACGCGACGTAGTTACGGTCTGGCGATAACCGGTACTCCGCGACTTTGTCAGCACCGTACAGGTGAACGCGATGGTCGTTACCCTGCAGGTTTACGCTGGAAAGCTGGGTTTCTGAATAGGGCGTTCCTGACACACGTTCGGTATAGAACAGCCTGTCGGTGTTACCTGCAAAGTGAGGCTGAACACCGCTATCGCTCACTTTTACCGGCTTCTTGTCATCCAGATTCATTACGTACAAGCCTGGGTCAACGGAATACTTGGGAGCCAGTAGATAGCCGCCGGTAAACTTGCGGTAGGTGACCCAGTCGCCATCCGGTGAGAACGAGGGTTCAACATAGTGACCAGGCATTGGTGTAATCACTTTGCCTTTGCCGCCTCGCGCAGAGACAATGCGCACACTGCCTAGTTCCTGATCGTTCCAGGTGGTGTAAATAATGTATTTACCGTCATCGGAATAGCGCGGGTAAAACTCATCGTGATCGTCCTGACGAGTCAGACGCTTCATTTTGCCCGACTTTACATCCTTAACATAAAGCTTGCCCAGGGCCTGGAATAAAATAGATTTGCCGTTGGGGGATTTTTGCGACCAGCGGATCATTTTTACGTCGAATTCGTCAGGTGCGACATCAACATCAAAGTGCAGGGCGTCGGCTACCTGTTTGGTAGTGCTAACACTGACCGGGATTTGAGTGGTTTCACGGGTCTTCACATTCAGTTTATTAAACTTACCACCGGTCCAGTACACAATAGACTTGCTGTCTGGCGTCCAGTCAAAATAGGCGTAATATCCCTCTGAGCCAAAACCTTCCTGCATATCACGTTCAAGCTCACGGCTGAGTAGGGTTTCTACGCCGGTCTCTACGTCCTTGATAAATAGGGCGGTGTCGTATTTTACGCGTCGAAGGAATGCAATGTATTTACCGTCCGGTGAAGGGGTTGGAACTACGGCTCCACCTGTTCCGCTGATATAGCGGCTTTCCTCGCCAGTGCTACGATCGAAACGGGTAATGGCGAAAATGCCCTCAAGGGGGTCGCGGTTGTATTCAAAGCGGGCACCCGGTACGGTGTTTTGCGTGTAGTAAATATATTTTCCGTCATGTGAAAATACCGGATCAGCAATGTTTTGCTGATCGCGCTTGCCATTTACACGTTCTTTAATCGGGAGTCCGGCGCCACCAGCCTGGTGGTAAATCCAAATCTCACCGGCGGGGATGCTTCGTGAAGACATGATTCCCTTGGTCACTACAATGTACTGGCCGTCGGGGCTCCATTTGGGTGAATGAATAATATTGTTCTTTTCTGTGGTAACTTGTCTGAGTTCGGTACCGTCAGCGTTCATCACCCACACATTGGCCACACCATCACGGTCTGAAATAAAGGCCACTTTACTGCCATCCGGCGAAATGGCTGGCTGAATATTCCAGGCGAAGTCTTCAGTAAGGGCCGTCGCTTTGCCACCGTCGATGTCAGCGCGATAGATATCGCCTAACATATCAAACAGGAAGTACTTTCCATTCGGCGCAATATCCAGACTTGACCAGGTGGTTTCTTCGGTTTCAATAGCGACGTCGGTAAGTGGGAAAGGGGGATTTGTTACGTCCCAACTGGATACGTCGTAGCCTGTTGTTTCGCCTGCTTCTGTATCGGTGTCCTGAGCAAACAGCAGTGGGCTGTTTAACGCGAGGATACTCAGTAGTGACAAGGCAATTTTGCGAGGGCGGTGCCCTTTGTTGTTCTGTCGAGCGTTATTCATTGTTGTTCTCTGTTGATGTCATTGTTCAGCCGGTTGCATTTACCGCTCAGCATGCCCCTTTATTGGGGGGACTGGCACGAAAATATTTACCTGACCACTTTTTAGCAACAGCAGTCAGTATAGAGTATGCCTATGAGGATGTGGTGAATTTCATCGGAGTTTTTTGGCAACTTGTGCGAACAGATACTACGCGTTCATATAAAGGAGAGAGCTACTCGGGATCGGGGAATCGCTCTCGAATTGCAGCAAATTCATCGAAGTGTTCAAGTAAAATATCGACCAGAGTCGGATCGAATTGTTTGGCGCGCTGTTTCACAAAATAGGCTTTAATTTCTTCCTCAGACCACGGAGCCTTATAGCAACGTTTGCTGCCTAACGCGTCGAACACATCGGCAATGGCGGATACCCGGCCTGCCATTGATATTTGCTCACCGGCCAGTCCATTTGGATAACCACTTCCGTTCCATTGCTCGTGATGTTCATGCGCGATTCGAGCCCCCACCTGCAGAATGGGATTGGTACTTTTTCTAAGCATGTCATATCCAACCTTGGCGTGGGAGCGCATAATCACTGATTCTTCCTCAGTATGTTTACCGGGTTTGTTAAGAATACTGTCGGGAATAGCGACCTTACCTACATCATGCAGAGGTGAGGCCAGTTTAATCATTTCGGCCTCTGAGTCGTTAAGTCCGGCATAAACGGCTAATAAGTGACTGATGTGGGCGACTCGCCTGACATGCGAACCCGTTTCCTTTGACCGAACTTCAACGGCCTCACCAATAATGTAAGATAATTCTTTCTGTGACTCCCTTATGACTTCCCGAAGTTTTATATTTTCGTGGGAAACGGCAATATTGTGGGCGAAAAAGCTTAGCAGGTGATGTTGAACTGTTTCCAATTCATGATCTCGCGCGACGTACAATACGCTTTCCATCCCTCGTCGGGTGGTGAAGTAACTCACGAAATAATCATTACCTCTTACACTTTGTTTCTGTCGTAAGGCGCTTTCAATTCTACGTTGAATGTCGCCGGGCATGCCCGATGTGGATTTATTCTGTAAATTAGTAGCCAGCACATTGTACTGATTACCGGATTTCGCATCCCGCGTTATTGCGCAACAGATGATGTCACTGGATTCAATACCGAGGATGAGGGAAATTTGGTTTAAAATGGTGGATGCAAACTGAGGGAGCGTGTCGCATTCTATAAACTGCGTTGTGGCATGGATAATTTTTTCCAGGCCTAGCCGGTGCCGTTCAATTAACCGAAGGTCGCGATACGCCCGCAAAGCCGCATACATCGCAGTTTTTAAACGCAGTGCGGTTAATTCGGTTTTGTTTTTGTAATCGTTAATATCGTAATCGCGAATAACGCGCTCTTCCGGCGCTTCACCCGGTTGGCCTGTTCGTAGAATGATTCTTAACACCTGGTTATCGAGGGTTTCACGAATCCATTGCACTAAATCCAGACCGGCATGAGAAGACTCCATAACAACGTCGACCAAGGCGACCGCGAACTCACAAGCGGATTCTTGCTCAAGTATCTCCCTGGCTTCTTTGGCGCTGCTAGCGGTATGGAACTCAATGCGTCTTCCCTCAAACTCAAAACCGCTGAGCACCATTTTTGTCACGGCATGAATTTCAGGTTCATCATCAACAATTAATACTTTCCATGCAGCTAAGCATTCTACAGGCTCATCTGTTTCGTCATCACTGGCAAACAGTAAGTCATCACCCAGCATACATATACTACCTTCCTCATATTCTCATCTACTAATATAGTACGAGAGTTAGAAATGTGCCGGTTTATGGGAAGAACAATTTCATAGACTTTAGAATAAGTGCAGAACCACGTTGTGGTACGTGGAAAAACGGAGCTTTACAGACAAAAACGCCCGGTACAATGTACCGGGCGTTCTCAGGGGGATATCACGTTAATGTCTGAACGACATTATCGTCACTTACTTAGTGCGACGGGATAATCTCAGACCCGCAAGGCCAAGGCCCAGAAGCGCAAGTGTAGCAGGCGCCGGAACATCACTGGTGTCCGGTAGTGCTACAGTCGGCTCAGCGCCGTTACGTGCGTCCATAATTGTGCTGAACAGTGAATTATCGTCAGAATCGAAGAAAGTAACTTTGTACACATCACGTTCCTTACAGCAATCATCACGACCAAAGATTTGGAAAGAGAACAATTCCTGAACACTGCTAAATGCAATGGTTAACGCAGTATTAAACTGACCGGAAGCATTGTGGTAAATTTGAGATGCACCATAGTTACCCGCAGTAATGCCATCAATTGCATTACTTGCACTGGTGCGTGAGTCCCACTGATTCGGCGCAGTTGCAACCGCACCTGCAGTACCCAGCGCAACATCATTCAGGTCCATGTTTAATGCAACGACTTCTGCGACTTGCAAGTATTCGCCGATGTTATTTTCAATTTCAATGTAGCTTACATTGATTAGGCCGGCGTGTGCAGTAGACATCCCTACCGCAGAAAGTACCAATGCGAATGCCGCATTTTTTAGTTTAGATAAGATCATAACTACCCCAAGTTAAATTCCATTTAAAACAAAAACAACTAAAACTTCGTTCTAATCTTTTGCTTTAACTTGTCAAATGACAATGTGTTTTAGCATTAATTGTGCCACATTTAATTTTTCTTTATTTTCAATATTTTATGGTTTTTTGGTGAATAGGGATAAAGCGGTAGTAAAAAAAGCTGACAGTTGGTTGTTTAACTTTGTTTATATTTGGTGCGTTGAGTTTTAATTATATAAAACAGCACTGAAAGAACGAAGGTAAAAGGCCCACTCTTATATGCAAGTGTGAGTGAGCCTGCCGTTGATGAGGCTTAAGCCATAGTAACAAACTCTTCCCCACTGGTGGGGTGAATGGCAATACAGGCGTCAAAGTCTGCCTTGGTCGCGCCCATTTTCATCGCGACAGCGAAGCCTTGTAAAATTTCATCCATGGCATAGCCAATACCGTGTAAACCAACTACTCGCTGTGACTCGCCTTCACAAATGAGTTTCATGCTGGTGAGCTGGCGATGTCGCGTTACCGCCGTATACATGGCTGCGAAACTTGAGCGGTATACTGTCAGATTGTCTTTACCGTATTGTGCCTCGGCTTCAGCTTCTGTTAACCCTACTGTGCCAATGGGGGGGTGGCTGAATACAACGGTAGGAACCAAGGAGTAATCCAAATGTGCGTCGTGTTGCTGATTAAAAAGTCGCTCACTTAACAGGCGGCCAGCTTTCACTGCAACCGGTGTAAGCTCAGGTTGCCCGGTGATATCTCCAACAGCGTATACGCCTTCCACCGACGTATTCTGGTATTTGTCTACCGTAATCAAGCCATTCTCAAGTATTTCAATCCGGGTATTTTCCAATCCGATATTGTCAGTGTTAGGACGACGTCCGGTTGCCCAAATCAAACAATCAACTGACAGCGTATTACCGTTAGTTAGTGTTAGGACTAACTGGCCATCATCCTGCTTTTTGATACGCGTAATTTCAGTCTTCTCATGCAGATTCACTCCTTCCTCAATCATGAGGGTCTTCAGAGTTTCCTGAATCGTATTGTCGAACCCACGAAGTGGCATGATCTGACGAATAAGCAAGTGTGTTTCGCTGCCCAGCGCATTCAGCACACCAGCCAGTTCAACGCCAATGTAGCCACCGCCAACAACGGCAACTTTTTTGGGTTGAGCCTCAAGGGCAAAAAAGCCATCAGAGTCAATGCCGTGCTCGGCACCTTCGATGTCTGGAGTAAAAGGGCGGCCGCCGGTTGCGATGGTAATGTGCGGCGCGGTGTAACGCTCGCCGTTTACTTCAACGGTATGGTCGTCGACAAACTTGGCATAACCGTTTAACAAGGTTACATCATTGTTACCCAGAACACGGTCGTAGGAAGCGTGTATACGTGAAATGTAGGCTTGGCGGCTGGCAACCAGTGTTTCCCAGCTAAAGTTATTAACCGTGACGTCAAAACCGTAGTCCGGTCCGTATTTGTGAATGGCTTCAGCAACCTGTGCGCCATACCACATGGCTTTTTTCGGTACGCAGCCTACGTTTACGCATGTGCCGCCTACGGCCTTGCTCTCAATCAACAATACTTTTTTGCCGTGCTTGGCAGCCCGGTTGGCCGATGCGATACCGCCGCTACCGCCACCAATACATATGTAGTCAAACTGTTGCATGAATTACTCGCCTGAGTGTTGAATTTATGGTGTATTTTTGCATTTTTTGCGCAAACAAAACACCGTTTAGCGGCAAGTATAGTTTGACTCAGCACATAAAGTTACCCAATCGTCGCGTCTTCTAATCCATTTCGTTCGACGGCGATGTCGAAGTACCGGTTGTGATCGCGTTCGTATTGCGCCAGTTTAGCGATGGTTGCATCGGTAAATACATGGCCTTCAGGTAACAGTAATATGTGGTTCTCGTTGTACAGATTTTTGCTAAGGACCATGCCGGATTTCAGCTCATCGGTACTGAGGCGATTTTCGATGTGACTGGGTTTGTCGATATCCCGGTTATTCAACAATATGTCCAGTACATTGCCGTCGTAGCGGGTGTTTCTGTGCTTTTTTAGCTCCATTTTGGCTTCAATTGGCGTCATTTTCTGTCCGGTGACTCTACCACTGACCATTCGCCAGTAGTCCCGTGCGACGGCAAGAATACGAGCGCCCATTGGGATCTGCGTCGCTACCAGTTTATACAGCCCAGCACCGTTGTAATACTCGAACTGATATTCAAGAATGTCACTCACTTCATGCAGGTGATCCGCAGGCGCAAGTATGGTTTTAGCCAGTTTGGTTTGCGACAAGTAGTTTTTCTGCTGTTGATAGGTGAGCTTGTTAAAGGCAGGACGGTAATCTTCCGGTTTTAACCCCAGAAGGCCGAATTCTCCAATCAAGCACGCGTAGCGAATGACACTGGTTTCTTCTTTAGGGCATTCCAGGAGTGTTGCCAGCTTGGTTGCTAATTCACTGACTTCAATGGCAAATTTTCCGTCAATATCAGGATTAATAGAAATAACGTTGAACAACACTTGTTCTAATGCGGCATTGCGTTGTTCAATACGACGCAGGGCCGCTTTTATTTGCTTGGTTCGCTTTTGAACTACTTGCTCAAGTGAGTTATTTACTTCTTTTAACTTGGCATTTTGAAGTTTGGTTAGTTTTTGAAGTCGGGCGTTTTCATCTTTTAAGCGAATGCGCTCCAACCCTTCTTCTATAGTATTTATTAACTCCTGATTATCCCAGGGCTTTTGCAAATAGCGATGTATACGGCCTTGGTTAACGGCCTTAATGGTTGCGTCGATATCGGCAAAGCCAGTGAGCACCACCCTGAAGGTGTCTGGGTATTTTGCCGCCACCTGTTCGAGCAATTCGGCGCCAGTCATGCCAGGCATTTTCATATCTGAAATGACGACATGAATGGTTTTTTCCTGCATGATTTCTAACGCTTTTTCGCCGCTATCAGCCAGAGTGAGATCAACGTCTAATGAGAAAAGAGCGCGTTTAATGGCGCGCAGGATATTTTGCTCATCATCAACACAAAGCACCTGATATTTAATCTGCTCTGTTTGTTGTAGATCTGTCATGTCACTCTCCTCGTTAAACTGACATTGCCTTGTTCGCTTACGTTGCAATGCATATTCAGTTTAATCACTGAATCTGAAGCCGCTATTTGGCTCCCTGGGTTTCTGTCTGCAAAGGCTGCGAACTATCGCCAAGTGGCAATGTGATCACGAATCGGCTGCCTTCGCCTTCTTTACTGGTTACATTTATGGTGCCGCCATGCTCCTGTATAATTCCATACGTAATAGATAAACCTAATCCGGTACCCTGGCCCTCGGGTTTGGTGGTGAAAAACGGATTGAATAGTTTTTCCAGGTTTTCTTCTGAGATGCCGCAGCCTGTATCTGTAATTTCAATACAAGCTTTGTCCCCATCCAGACGGGTCTGCACGGTTATCTCGCCCTGCTTTCCTGTTGATTCAATGGCCTGGCCGGCATTGATCAATAGGTTTGTGAACACCTGGGTCAATTTACCAACGTTAATATACAACCGGGGTAAATCGGCAAACTGCTTTTCTACTTTACAAATATATTTGAGCTTATTGTTCACCATGGTTAGCGTGGTATTCAGGCAATGGTTTAAATCGAACCATTGCTTTTCGTCCGAATCGATGCGTGAAAAGACTTTTAGCCCTTTTACTATTTCACTGACTCTTGCCAATCCTTCAACGGACTCTTCTATTAGCGGTGTTACGTCTTCGCTAATAAAATCAAAGTCATGTTGTTCGTAAAATTGGTGGATCTCTTCTATTAGTGCTTTCTGGGAAGTAAGGTCAGTATCAGGCTCAAGCTTTTTCACCAGTGTCATCAGTATTTGGAACATCGACAAGTAGTCGGTTAATGTGCTCAGGTTGCTGCTAACAAAACCCACCGGGTTATTGATTTCATGGGCAACGCCAGCGGCTAACTGCCCCACCGAAGCCATTTTTTCGGCTTGGAAAAGTTGCTGCTGAGTTTCTTTTAATTCTTTGTTTGAACGCTCCAGTAGTTCGTTCTTTTCACTTAAGGCCAGGGTTCTTCTGTTAACTTTTTCTTCCAGGGATTGGTTAAGTTGCGTGAGCTTACTTTCTGCTTCGACACGGGAGCGGCACTCTTCAGCCAGATTGTTGACCAGGATGTTAAATGTCCTGGCCAGGTCGGTAAGCTCGTCCTGGCCTTTCTCAGGAATAGTCGTATTACTGTAATCCTTGGTTTTAATCGCTTTCACGATGTTTTTGGTGCCCGTACGCAGTGTATTTAACTGTGAAGTGAGGTAAGTACCCAACCCAAAACTGAATAAACCTACCAAGCCCAATTCAATCAGTGCGATGGAAACAATCCAGTTGCGGATCTGAATCAACGATGACTGAACGTAGCCAATGTCTATGCCTAGCTGAATTTCTCCATAATGGTGGCCAGATATGGAAATGCTGTGGTTGGCATCAAACACACCATCTGATACGTCTTGCAGCGATGCATCGGCATGAAAGCCGTTCTCAATACTCAGTGTGCTTCCTGCTTGAGCAAGCACACGCTGCTGGTTATCAATAATACGCACATAAGCAATATCGGGGTTGGTCATCAGTTCTTCAACCGAAGCTTCAAGTGCGGCTAAATCCAGTGTTAACAGTGAATCTTTCGTGGTGGATGCAAAGAGATTTATGGTTGTTGTTGTGCGTTTAACGATGTTGTCTTCAGTCAGACTGTTAATGAACGACAAGCTGGTAACAATCAGAACAACCAGCAATGTGGCTTCTATGATTGCGGTGCCGGCTATTGTTTTCGTTCTTAACGATAAACGCATGACTCGTCCTAAAAATAAGGTCTGGAAAGCGACAAAATGCCAAGTTCCCGGACGTCGTCCCAGTCACTGTCTTTGGCCTCAACAAACCCGGTGAAATTAATGTCTTTTAGTAAAAAGGACAGCTCTGTTTTGTTGTTTAACGCAATCAGAGCTTTCAGAATCCGGCGGCGATGTTCTTCAGGCATACGGCTATGTACCGCAAGTGCATGTGGCGTGTAGTCTTCACTTTTCCACAGAATACGCAGTTGTTCATGTTGTGTATTCGGTAAATGTTCAAGGGTGCGAATAATGCCTCCGCCCGCAGGGAATAGTCCGTTTATAACATTAAGATAGACCGAGTCATGGGAATTAACATATTGCGCATTGATACTGATGTTTTCCTTAGCCAGCATTCCCCGGGGAATAATACTGGCTGCAAAGGCGGCAGGCGCAGGAAACGCCAGTGTTTTTCCATACAGTTGCTCCAACGTAGTGTATGGACTGTCTTTTTTCACCACGATGATACCGCTGATGCGTTTCTGGCCATCTCTTGCCAAGGGTAAATAGTTCGCAGAATCACTGAATACCACGTAGTGATAGGGATTCATGTAGACCAGGTCATACTCTTGTTTAGCGACACGATTTTCAAATGTTGGGATGTCTGTCGCAGTGGTAAATGATATGGAAAAGCCGGTTTCCGCGTTGAGATAATCAATGAGAGGGATCCACATGCCAGCCAGCTTTTGAGCTGACTGTTGTGGCACGATGCCTAGAGAGTATTGAGGCGATGTATCAATGTTTTGCGCAAAGACACTACCGCTTAACAGGAATAAGACCAACAGTATTCTCATACTCGCGCTCCGCAGACAATACTTAGTTTTGCATGAACTGCTCAAATAGCTGAGTCAGATCATGGTTGGAAAACGGCTTGGTCAATGACGCATCGGCACCCAAATCCATGGCTTTTTGCAGACTGGAGTCATCCAACGCCGAGATAACAATAATTTTAAGTCCTTTTTGCGATTCCTGCTTGCGGGTATATTCAATAACACTGTAGCCATCCATTCCCGGCATGCTTAAATCCAGTGTCATAATACGGGGAGAGTGCTGGCTCAGCATCATTCCCGCCTGGAATCCACCTGTCGCAATAAGCGTATCAAATCCTGCTCTGCGGGCGACACGTTGAATCGATTTCGCTACCGGCATTTCGTCATCAACAATTAAAATTAACGGAGATGCTTCCGGCTTCAGTGCTTCCGGAATGGGCATTTCGTGCCGTTCTAGGAATTCAATGAAATCGGCGATCAGTACGCGATTGTTACCGCGGCCAGGGAGCTTAAAGCCCTTAAGTTTACCACTCTCCAGCCAGCGAATGACCGTTCGTAAATTCACATCGCAGTACTGGGCTATCTCCCCAGAAGTTAATGTTTTCACTGCTATACCCCAGCGGTTATTAATTTTATTCCCAACAAGTTATAGCATTAAAAGCAAGTTAAGGCAATTAAGTCTTATGTATAATATGTGACATTAGTGACATTGTGCTATGGTAACTAAGCTAAGCAAAGTTGCATATTGTTATCAGGGTAACTAAAGCTTAGTACATTCAGGTAAAAGAGGCATAACGAATGAATTGTGCACAACATGAACAAGACTACCAACCATTGACGGTGTTGGTCGTTGATGATGAAAAATCGATTGTTAATGCACTGAAGCGAGAGCTCAGAACGCTGGACTGTAACGTCGTGACAGCCACATCGGCACGTAAAGCAATGTCGATTTTACGGGCTCAACCCATCGCATTGTTGATCACTGATCATAATATGCCCGAAGTGAATGGTGTAGATTTATTGCGTTTTGCCCACCAGTACTCGCCGCAAACAAAAAATTATATGTTGAGTGGAGAAGGTGACTTGCAGGCTGCTGTTGAGCTACTGAACCAAGGGCTCATTAGTAAGTATCTGGCAAAACCCTGGGATAGAGCCTCGCTTCAACATGAAGTATCCAGCGTGCTTAATGCCTGTCGGGCAGCGAGTGAAGTTTCCACTCCCTCCGCCATTGCAGCGCAAAAGGCGAATCAGCAAATCCATTTGAGGGACTACCAGTCACTTATATTAATACGCCTGTTGAATGTCAGCGATATTCTACTCAGTCATGGTGAGCAGCTCGCAGCAGAACTTGAAACCTTACTCGAGAGCCGCATCGATAGCCTGGTTACGCAGCATCATGTGCTACGACTGGAGCAGAGTGGCTTGTTTGGACTCTATCTCGAAAAGGCGACCGTTGAGCAGACACAGTCTATGTGTGCGCAAATACGGCAACAATTACAACGTACTTTCAGTGTTAATGGTAATGCCATCTTCTGCCATATCGGTATTGGTTTCAGGGCACTTCACGATAACAAACTGGACCATGACATTCTTATTAATAGCCTTGCAGATACTATCAACCGGGATAGTCACCGTATCAGTGTGTCGCACCTGGACAATTCCACCATTTCACAATATCAACGCCAACAGCAGATAAGTGCAGAGGTGGAGCAGGGGCTCAGAAATAAAGAGTTCAAGCTGGCGTTCCAACCCAAGATCACGACCGCTTCCGGTTTTATACAAAGTGCGGAAGTGTTGTTGCGTTGGCAGCACCATAGTCTTGGCTGGGTACCGCCATCAGAATTTATTCGTCTCACCGAGTTAGACGGTCAGATTCAGGCAATTGGCGAGTGGGTACTCGACAATGGTTTTAAGGCAGCAAGTGAGTTACGCAGGTTCAGTAATGAGCTGACCAGTATCGCAATAAACATATCAGCCAAGCAGTTACAGTCTTCACACATTATTGAATTTATTAGCGAAAAGCTAAAACAATATTACTTACCGCCGTCATTCATTGAGCTGGAGATAACTGAAACCGCTTTAGCGGAAAATGGTCAGTATCTGGAAGAACTATTGTGGCAGCTTAAATTGCTGGGCGTGAAGCTGGCTATTGATGATTTTGGTGCGGGCTTCACATCCTTTTCTTATCTGTCGAAACTGCCAATTGATGTGCTTAAGCTCGACCGTTGTCTGATTGCAGGCATGCACAAAGACCGCCAGCGTCAGGAGTTTATTGGCAGCTTAATTGTCAGTTGTAAAAAGCTCGGCATTAAAGTCGTTGCTGAAGGGGTAGAGGAACAGGCGGAGCTAGCGTGTTTGGCGTCCATGCGCTGCGATACGATTCAAGGTTTTATCTATAGCCCGGCGGTGCCTCGTCAGGAGTTTGAAAAACTAATGATACGTCAGCCATTCGTCATGAAACACTAAGCAAAAATCACCCCGAATTTCTTCCGTTTTGCTCAGGGCCAAAGTCACCGGACTTTGGCTTTTTTACTTATGGGCTATAGCAAACCGCTAAGACTTGTTTTTTAATAAATTATCCCAATCTCATCCATAATGAATATTGATATAAAGTGTGCGGCAGCGAAATGTACTGAGTAGCCGTTGCGAAGTCAGAGCCGGCGTAAATGCCAGCCATTCGCAAACAGTCTGATGCCGCTTTTCCATCACACGTAAAATTAAGAGAAGTTCATGACAACACACGCCTTAGAAAAAGTAGACGGATTACCGTTATTCTCTGCCATTACGCCAGATCAGATTAAACCTGCAGTGGAGAAAGCCATTGCCCATTGTAAAGCGACTATTGAACAGGTGGTTGCCAGCAATCAGTACACCTATAAAAACGTGGTCGACAGCATTGACGAAGCCGATGACGTGCTGAATAAAATCTGGTCGCCGGTGTCACACATGAATTCGGTGGTTAGCAGTGATGAACTGCGCAAAGCGCATGACGACTGCTTACCGTTACTCTCTGAGTATGGCACTTGGGTAGGGCAACATGAAGGCTTGTTTCAGGCCTATAAATCCCTGCGTGACAGTCAGGAATACGAGCAACTGGATGAAGCCCAGCGCAAGGTTATTGACAACACTCTACGCGATTTCACGTTGTCTGGCGTTGCCTTGCCCGCTGACACGAAAAAGCGGTTTGCACAAATTCAGGCGCGTCTTTCTGAACTGTCCTCAACCTTTAGCAACAACGTTATGGACGCCACCATGGGGTGGACGAAGCACGTCACCGATGAAGCAGAGCTTGCAGGGTTACCTGAGTCAGCGCTGGATGCGGCGAAACAGGCTGCGCATCAGAAAGACCTGCAGGGCTGGTTGTTTACGCTGGATATCCCGAGTTACCTGCCGGTGATGTTGTACGCTGACAATCGGGCACTGCGCGAAGAAATGTATCGCGCCTATGCGACCCGCGCGTCTGAACAGGGGCCGAATGCCGGAAAATGGGACAATAATCCTATCATTCAGGAAACCCTGGCACTGCGTACTGAGTTAGCTTCACTGCTTGGCTTTGCCAATTATGCGGAGCGTTCAATCGCCACAAAAATGGCCTCAACCACCGACCAGGTTGTGGGGTTTCTGCGCGACCTGGCCGATAAATCCAAACCTCAGGCAGAGCGTGAACTGGCCGAAGTTCGTGCTTTTGCCGCAGAAAAGCACGCTATGGATGAAATGGAAGCCTGGGACGTGCCTTATTACAGCGAAAAGTTAAAGCAGGACCGCTATTCCATTTCCGATGAAATCCTGCGTCCCTATTTCCCTGAACACAAAGCACTTACTGGTTTGTTCACCGTGGTCGAAAAGTTATACGGGCTATCGATCAGCGAAGTGGAGAACGCCGATACATGGCATAAAGATGTTCGCCTGTTCAGCATTACCGACAAAGACGGTTCTTTACGCGGGCAGTTTTATTTAGATTTGTACGCACGACCCAAGAAGCGCGGTGGTGCCTGGATGGATGAATGCCGGGTACGCCGGGTAAAAGCCAGCGGTGAACTACAAGCGCCAGTAGCGTATTTAACCTGTAACTTCAATGGACCGGTTGGTAACAAGCCCGCACTGTTTACCCACGACGAAGTGGTTACCCTGTTCCATGAATTCGGTCACGGTATTCACCACATGCTGACCCAAATGTCGGTACCCGGCGTATCAGGCATCAATGGTGTGCCATGGGATGCAGTAGAGCTTCCCAGCCAGTTTCTGGAAAACTGGTGCTGGCAGGAAGAGGCACTGGGCTTTATTTCAGGTCACTACGAGACCGGCGAGCCGCTGCCTAAGTCCTTGCTAGACAAAATGCTGGCGGCGCGGGACTTCCAGGCCGCCATGCAAATGATTCGTCAATTGGAATTCAGTTTGTTTGATTTTATGTTGCATATGGAAGATGGCAAAACTGCCGATGTCCAGGGCGTATTAAATACGGTGCGCGAAGAAGTGTCTGTTATACAGCCGCCGTCATTTAACCGTTTCCAAACCAGCTTTGGGCATATTTTTGCGGGTGGTTATGCGGCCGGCTATTACAGTTACAAATGGGCCGAAGTCCTGTCTGCTGACGCGTTCAGCCGATTTGAAGAAGAGGGTATTTTCAACCCGCAGACCGGCGCTGACTTCCTGCACAACATTCTGGAAATGGGCGGCAGTCGCGAGCCAATGGATTTGTTTGTTGCGTTTAGAGGGCGCGAGCCTCAGGTTGATGCACTGCTGCGTCACAATGGCATTCAGGCATGAGTGCAGAGAAGTTTGACGCCATCTATGCCCGGGCGGCAGAACGCAAGGGCGGGGAAGCTGGGTTAGAAGCCATAGTGGGGCAGCCTTTACCGGCTGCCTCTGTGGCTAAATTGACCGACGACAGAGTATTGTCGGCCTTTACCAAAAAAGTATTCCAATCGGGCTTTGTATGGCGGGTAATCGAACAGAAATGGCCTGACTTCGAAGATCTGTTTTTTAATTTTGATGTCGACAAGGTTTTGTTGATGTCTGACGAGATGTTAGAAAGCCGGGCTCAGGATAAGCGTATTGTGCGTAATCTGAAAAAGGTAATGACAATCCGCGACAATGCCATCATGTTGAAAGACATAGCGCTACAACACGGAAGCTTTGGCAAGTTTGCCGCTGACTTCACCGGCGCATCAATTATCGACCTTTGGGCGCACCTGAAAAAGCACGGCGCGCGTTTGGGCGGCAATACCGGGCCTTATGCGCTGCGCACGCTGGGAATTGATACCTTCCTGCTGAGTCGCGATGTTGAAGGGTATTTCCGTGCCCATGATTTGATCAGCGGTGGATTAACCAGTAAGCAAAGTTTAACAACCATTGCGAACACGTTTGCCGACTGGCAAGCGCAAAGTGGCAGAAGTTTACAGGCTATCAGCCAGATCGTGTCCTACAGCTGTGGCGATAACCGCGTGTAACGTAAACCCACTCCTACTGACTATAAAAACGAAAAAATATTGAGGCAGAAATGAAAAAAACCGTGAAAACTCTGATAGGTGTCGCGTGTGCAGCCGGGCTGGTTGCAGCAAGCAGTAGTGCTGCAATAGCCGGCACTGCAGAACGCTTCAAAGGCCATATGAGCCTGTTGGCTGACGACCTCCTGCAAGGCCGGGATACCGGCAGTATCGGGCATGACTTCGCATCGCTCTACATTGCCAGTGAACTGACTAAACTGGGCATTGCGCCGGCGGGTGATGACGGTAGTTATTATCAAATGGTGCCATTTAAGCAGGCCACTATAGATATGAAAGCGCCAGCGCTATCAGTATCCAATGGCAGTGAAACAGTTGAATTTGCGTTCATGGATAACATGCTAATGAGTGCGAATATCAACGACACAGACACACAAATGATCGGTGAACTGGTGTTCGCAGGCTTTGGCATCGAAGCACCGTTTCTGAATTACACCGATTACGATGGCGTAGATTTACGCGGAAAAGTGGCGGTGATTTTATCTGACCGTCCTCATAGCTTTCCAAGCGAAGAAGGTTCGCATTTCCGCCGTCAAATTTCCCAGGCATTAGTAAAACACGGTGCAATCGGCGCTATCGTGTTGAGCACGCCTGTGTCGGAAAACGTGTTTCCTTTTGAAAAGCGCAAATTGTATGTAAGAACGCCGCGCACTCGTTGGGTAGACCCCAATGGTGAAGTGTTTGGCGGTTACCCGGAGTTAAAAGCTGGCGCTACCTTGAGTGTAGAAGCTGGCAAGCAGTTATTTGAACTGGCTGGTCTGGACTTACAAACCTATTTTGACAAAGTTGAAAACGGTGAGCCTGTTGAAGGACGTCCGCTGGGCCTTACCGCTACTTTTACCAGCAAAGCGAATCACACTACGACCACCAGTCCCAATGTAATTGGCATTCTGGAAGGCAGCGATCCGACACTCAGAAACGAATTTATCGTACTGACTGCGCACAGTGACCATATTGGCGTAAGTGGCCACTCTGTGCTGAAAGATAAAATAAACAACGGCGCAATGGATAACGCCAGCGGTGTGTCTACCTTGCTTGAGATTGCCCATGCAATTAGTCACTCTGACGTGAAACCAAAACGGTCAGTGATCTTTGCCTTTGTGACAGGCGAAGAGAAAGGCTTGTTGGGCTCTGAGTATTTTGCGCACTACCCACCGGTACCTGTGCAAAGCATGGTGGCGAACGTCAATCTGGACATGCCGATATTAACCTATCGCACTGACGAGATGATTGCCTTTGGCGCCTCGCACAGCTCACTGGAAAAGCCGGTTCGTGATGCGTTGTTAAAACACGAAATTAAGCTGATAGACGACCCGATGCCAGAGCAGGCTATCTTCGTTCGCAGTGACCAGTACAGCCTGGTGAAACAAGGCGTGCCCGCAGTATATCTGGTGCCTGGTATGAGTAATCAGGAAGAAAACGCGATTGGCATGCCAGCGTCTGACTTTTTGAAAAAGCACTATCACATGCCGTCAGACGACCTGAACCTGCCCATTGATTATGAATGGGCGGCGAAATTTGTGGATATTAACTTTGAAATCGTGATGAGCCTGGCTAATGGCAAGCAGACCCCAAGCTGGAATGAAGACAGCTTCTTTGCCACCTTCAAACAAGCTCAGGATGGTAAGCAGTAGCGGTTTTGGGTACACTGGCAAGCAGAAAATTTATTGCCAGTTCAGGCTTTAGCGCACCGGAGAATCTGAAAACGGTGCGCTAAGCATTAACAGAAGAAGTCAGCCATGCAAGAGCAACAATCCTCTCCATCCGCAACCGATCAAACTGAAAGCGGTGCGGAACAATCTACCCATTTTGGTTTTCGTCAGGTAGAGCGTTCGAAAAAAGCGTCTTTGGTTGCCGGTGTCTTTGACTCTGTCGCCGCAAAATACGACATGATGAACGACTTAATGTCGATGGGCGTACACCGCTTGTGGAAGCGCTATACCATTGACTGCAGCGGTATTAAGCCAGGACAAAAAGTCCTGGATCTCGCCGGCGGTACGGGTGATCTGGCCGCTAAATTCTCGCGTCTTGTTGGTCCTACAGGACATGTCGTGTTGGCAGATATCAATCACTCTATGTTGTCTGTCGGCCGTGACAAATTGCGCGACAAGGGCGTGGTAGGGAACGTCGATTATGTGCAGGCCAATGCCGAAGCGTTACCATTCCCGGATAACCACTTCGATTTAGTGACCATGGCATTCGGGCTGCGTAACGTAACCGACAAAGACAAAGCGCTCGCCTCCATTTTCCGCGTATTAAAACCCGGTGGCCGTTTGTTGGTGTTGGAATTTTCAAAGCCTACCAACGACATGCTGTCGAAAACCTATGACTGGTATTCATTCAACATTCTGCCAACCATGGGCCAGATTGTGGCGAACGATAAAGAAAGTTATCAGTACCTGGCGGAGTCGATTCGCATGCATCCTGATCAGGATACGCTGAAAGGCATGTTCGAAAATGCGGGCTTTGAGCGCTGTGATTATCACAATCTTACTGGCGGCATAGTTGCACTGCACCGAGGGTACAAATTTTAATGCCGACGGTACCGCTGCTCACTGCCACAGCTGAAGCACTTGTCAACAAGCTGCTAGCACTTGATCCCGACTCTACGCAAGGCCTTAAACGGCTGCAGGGTAAGCGCCTGGTGGTTAATCTGACCGATATCAATCAACGTGTAGCGCTGGCAATTTCGGAACAGGTCGATGTGCTAGCCCTCCAGGAATTACCAGAAGGTGACGAACACACCTGTGTGGTGACCACTCGCCTGGCAGTATTGCCAAAACTTAAAGAAGCCAGCCAACTGACACAGTTGATTAAAGCGGGTGAGCTGGAAGTGTCTGGTGAACTGGCCATTGCACAGCAATTTTCGTCGGTTATTAATTCGCTTAACATTGATTGGGAAGAACAGCTTGCTCAGTACACTGGTGATGTGGTTGCCAATCAGGTGTTTTCCATTGCAAGGTCGGTAGGTCAGCAACTAAAGCGCTTCGGCGATAAGTCGTCGCTTATTGTTGGCAGTGCGCTGACCGATGAAAAGCAGTTGGCAGCGCATAAACTGGCCGTATTACATTTTTCCGATGAGGTAAGTCGTTTGCGCGATGATGCCGAACGTCTTGAATCCCGTTTATCGCGCCTGGAGTCCAAGCAGTCTTAAACTATGCGTATTCTTCGTCTTTATCACATTAACAAAGTACTGCTGGAACATGGTCTGGATGAACTGATCCCCGGACGCTGGTTGCCCTGGTATGTCCGGTTCTTACGTCACTGTATCTTTTGGATCCCGAATCGCCATAAGGACAAAAGCGCCGGCGCGCGCATTATGCTGGCGTTGCAGGCATTGGGCCCGGTATTTATTAAATTTGGCCAGATGCTGTCTACCCGCAGAGACTTGTTGCCCCCGCATATTGCCAATGAACTTGCGCTGCTACAGGATCGGGTCGCCCCGTTCGATACCGAGCGGGCTCAGCGAATTATTCGCCAGTCATTGCAAGTGACGTCGTTGGACGAGGTGTTCAGCGAGTTTGATACTACGCCACTGGCTTCCGCCTCTATAGCGCAAGTACACGCGGCCAAATTGAAAGAGGGCGATATTGATGTCGTCGTGAAAGTGCTTCGCCCTGATATTCGCAAGACCATCGTAGCCGACACTGAACTGATGATGACCCTTGCCAAGGTGCTGCAAAAGTGGTTACCCGATGGGAAGCGCCTGCGTCCGGTGGAAGTAGTAAAAGAGTACGAAAAAACCATCGTTGATGAACTGGACCTTACCCGCGAAGCCGCCAATGGCATGCAACTCGGGCGTAACTTTGAAGGCTCAGAAGCCTTGTACGTCCCCACTATTTACAGTGATTACTGCCGCGCAAACGTGCTGGTCATGGAGCGAATTTACGGCATCCCGATTTCCAATATCGATGCGCTTATTGAGCAGAACACCAATTTACGGATTCTTGCAGAGCGCGGCGTGGAAGTGTTTTTTACTCAGGTATTCCGCGATAGCTTTTTTCACGCAGACATGCATCCGGGGAATATCTTTGTTAGCCGTGAACACCCGGAAAACCCGCAGTACATCGCCATTGATTTCGGTATTGTCGGTACGCTGAATCAGGAAGATAAACGATACCTGGCAGAGAACTTTATTGCGTTCTTTAACCGCGATTACCGCAAAGTGGCGCAACTCCATGCGGACTCTGGCTGGGTGCCTTCAGATACCAATATCGATGAATTTGAAGTGGCCATCCGCACCGTGTGTGAGCCTATATTCCAGAAGCCTTTGGCAGAAATATCCTTTGGTAATGTACTGGTGCAGCTCTTTAATACCGCACGCAGATTCAATATGGTGGTACAACCACAATTAGTTTTGCTGCAAAAAACATTGTTGTACGTTGAAGGTCTGGGCCGACAACTTTACCCACAGCTTGATTTGTGGCAAACCGCTAAACCGTTTTTAGAAAACTGGTTACGTGAACAAATTGGTGTTAAAGCCATGTTCACTAAAGTAAAAGCAAACCTGCCATTCTGGAGCGAGAAGCTACCGGAAATGCCTGATTTGCTATATGACACTCTGAAGCAGGTCAAACGCTTCCCTGAGAAGCAACAGCAGGCTAATCTTGCGATATTGCAACAACATGCACGGGCGCAAAAAGCGCTGCATTTAAGCATTGTCGGTGCGACTCTGGTTATTGTGAGCGCCATAGTGCCACTTTACGACGTGCACTGGATGCTGCCGACCGGTATCGGCGTAACTGGTATGATGTGTTGGTTCGCAGCTTGGTGGAAGGGCCGAAAAGCCCCGGAGTAAGCGGGTTTTTACATGTCAGTGAGATTAATTTTTTATTAAATCTAAAGACTTTTCGCAATTTTTGTATCAATTT
The DNA here is from genome assembly GCA_017794925.1 of Aestuariibacter sp. Classification (GTDB taxonomy): domain Bacteria; phylum Pseudomonadota; class Gammaproteobacteria; order Enterobacterales; family Alteromonadaceae; genus Alteromonas. The sequence goes on from CP051238.1 coordinate 1,723,106, forward strand.
GCTCAGTGTGTGGTTATAGTGGATATGTTCTTTAAATAGTTGTGCTTTCGTTGGTTTATTAACGTCGCGCAGATATAAACATCGATTTAAACCTCGATGCTGTTAAACCTGTTGTTAGTTTTGCCGTGAGTCACCCTATTTAAAAGCAAGTCCGTGCAATTTAGCACAAAGGTTTTACAGAGTTTTTTTTGAGGTTTTCATGTCTAAAGTAACTGGTACCGTTAAGTGGTTTAACGCAGAAAAAGGTTATGGCTTTTTAACGCAAGACGACGGCGGTAAAGACGTATTCGTACATTTCCGCGCAATCGTATCTGAAGGATACAAGACCCTTGCAGAAGGTCAAAAGGTTCAATTCGAAGTTGAACAAGGCCAAAAAGGTCTTCAAGCGGCTAACGTAACAGCCCTTTAATGATTTTACGGCTCCCGGCTTCGTCGGGAGCTCGTTTATCTTCTTAAGCCTTATTCCAGGCTCCTATTTTTACACGTATTACTGCTTGGCAGTGGTAGGTGCAGTATAATGATACCCATCACTCAGGCCCTTGTTGAGAGATTGTATGTATCGACTTCTCGTTTGTTCCCTGTTTTTCATCTCTACACTCACGTTCGCTCAGTCGAAAAACGCAACTGATCAAATTGTTACTATTGCCGACAAGTCCTTTCTACAGCGCGACTTTAAACAACCCGTTGAAGCTTATAAGCAGGAAGACGAGCTAAGCAGCCTGCGACAGGACATTTTTAAATTTAATCAGGTACACGAATTTATATTACGGGCTCTGGTTGAAGATTATGCCAAGCAGAATGACATTAAACCTGATGCCGCTCATATTGACGGTTTTCAGAAAGCCTATGCCAGTGCGGGGATGTCAGATGAGAAATTACAATCACTTGCTCGCTTTAATGCATTGAGGTTTGCTGCAGATAAGGCAATTTATCAGCAGTTTGGCGGCAGAGTGGTTTTTGATCAGGCACACCCAACCATGCCAATCGAAGCTTACGCTAAATTACTCATGGCGTATAAAAAAACGGGGCGGTTGGTCTTTCAGGAAGAAAAATATGAAATGACCTTCTGGCAAAGTTTAGAGCGACCGGACGCCCTGGTCATTCCTGCCGAAGACGTTAATTTTAGCGCGCCATGGTGGATGAGTGTCGCGCGCTGATTACAGTGTAACTACACGGCTAAATCTGTATCAGGTAAGTTAAATAAAGGCGTTGAAAAATAGCGTTCGGCGCCGTCTGCTGCAATAGCCACTATGTTTTTACCCTGATATGCAGGCAGTTTTGCGAGTGAGAGTGCAACGGCAAGTGTTGCACCACTTGAAATACCAACAGCAATCCCTTCTTTACAGGCTGCACGTCGAGCCATATCAAGTGCAGCATCATCACTGACTTTTATCACCTTATCGATTACCTGTTTATCCAGCAGGGGCGGTACGATCCCTGGGTGCACTCCCGGAATGCCATGTGCGCCACTTTTTCCTTCTGTTAACAACGGACAGTTGCTTGGTTCGGCAATAACAATCTCAATACGGCGGTTTTGTTGTTTTAAGAACCGACCGACGCCGGTTGCTGTGCCACCGGTACCCATACATGCAACGAGTACGTCAACATTTTCCCCCATGTCCTGCCATATTTCACGAGCGGTACTGCGTGCATGTTCAGCGGCGTTCACAGGATTGGCAAACTGATCCATGGAAACTGCACCTTCAATAGTCAGTAGTAATGTATTGGCAACTTTCATTGCGCCCGGCATGCCTTCATGTTCTGGGGTTAAAATCAGATTTGCGCCGTAAAAGCGAATGAGTTTCTGACGTTCCTGCGACATATGTTCTGGCATCACAATGGTTACCGGAACCTGATGAATTGCACCCAGCCAGGCACACGCAACACCGCTGTTGCCCGATGTTGCCTCGATGACGTTTATATTATTGTGGTTCTGGGTATTTAAGATATGTTCGAACATCGCTTTTGCCGCACGGTCTTTAATTGAGCCGGCAGGATTAAAATACTCGAGTTTGGCAAATACCTGTCCCAAAACCTTTTCTTCTTTACCAAGGCGATTTAACTGCAGCATGGGCGTATTACCAATTGATTCGGTAATAGATTGCAACACGCGTTGACGCGGCGCAACGCGTTGTGGGAAGGAAAGCGTATTATTCATGCTGTGGACTTTGGCAATTAAACATAACACCAGTATCGCAATATCCCACGAAATTAATTGCTAACAAACACGGATAATGTCAGTATTTTTAAAATTAAATTCTATTAAGTTACAGTAAAGTGAAAAATATTACTCTGGATTCGGTTGATAAAGAGATTTTAAGTCTACTTCAGGCTGATTCGGATATAGCAATACAGGATATTGCGGAAAAAGTCGGCTTAACCGCCACCCCCTGTTGGCGACGTATTCAGCGTTTGCAAGAGCAAGGGCTTATTCAGCGACGAGTTGCGCTGTTAGACGCACAGGCACTTGGGCTCAATCTTACTGTTTTTGTGCAGGTAAAGGCTGCACGGCATGACGATAAATGGCTGGCTCAATTTGCAGAACATTGCAGTGCGTTTGAAGAGGTCGTTGAATTTTACCGAATGTCTGGTGAATACGACTATCTGCTAAAAGTGATGGTGGCAGATATGCAGCGCTTTGATCATTTTTATAAACGCTTGATCAAAGGAATTAACCTGGGAGATGTGACGTCTAGCTTTGCTATGGAACAAATCAAATACACTACGTCTTTGCCTCTCAACCAAATGTAACGCATAAAACAAATGAAATCAGGAGACACCTATGGCCGCTAATCCCTACTGGCAGGACTTACTCATGCTCGACAAACAACTTTCTGATGAAGAGCGTATGTTGCGGGACACTGCCCATCAGTTTTGCCAGGAGACACTGCAACCTGGCATTTTACAGGCTAACAGAGAGGGTAAGTTTGACCCGGCTATCATGCGCCAGTTTGGCGAAATGGGCATGTTGGGCTCAACCATTGATGGTTATGGGTGTGCCGGGTTGAGTTATATAGGTTACGGACTGATTGCAAGGGAAGTCGAGCGGGTAGACAGTGGCTACCGCAGTGCCATGAGTGTGCAGTCTTCACTGGTGATGCATCCTATCAATAAGTTTGGTAGCGAAGCACAAAAGCAGAAGTTTTTACCGGGGCTGGCGACCGGTGAGTTGATTGGTTGTTTTGGGTTAACCGAACCGGACGCCGGGTCTGATCCCGCTGGGATGAAAACCCGTGCGGTAAAAGTGGAAGGCGGTTATAAGCTCACTGGCAGTAAAATGTGGATCACTAACTCGCCGCTGGCCGACGTGATGGTGGTCTGGGCGAAAAATACTGATATGGATAACGCCATTTGCGGCTTCCTGTTGGAGCGGGGAATGGCAGGCTTAAGCACGCCAGAAATCCATGGAAAGTTGTCCCTTAAGGCTTCGATCACCGGCGAAATTGTGATGGACAACGTGTTTGTGCCAGAAGAGAACATGTTGCCCGGTGTGTCTGGTTTGAAAGGCCCGTTTAGTTGTTTGAATATGGCGCGTTACGGGATTGCCTGGGGTGCAATGGGGGCCGCTGAGTTCTGCTGGCATGCAGCAAGACAATACGGATTAGAGCGCACGCAGTTTGGCAAACCGCTGGCCCAGACTCAGCTATTTCAAACCAAGTTGGCTGACATGCAAACTGAGATTACACTGGGGCTGCAAGCGGCTTACCGGGTAGGGCAGTTAATTGATAGTGGCGACTATGACCCTGCTATGATTTCGTTAATTAAACGCAATAACTGTGGTAAAGCGCTGGATATTGCGCGTAAGTCACGCGATATGCATGGCGGAAATGGTATCGCTGACGAATTTCATATTATGCGCCATATGATCAACCTTGAAACGGTGAACACCTATGAAGGAACGTACGATATTCATGGGTTAATTCTTGGACGTGCACAAACGGGCCTACAAGCCTTTTTCTAAAATCAAATTAGGACGGAAAATGAACCTGAATCAGGTAACACTACCGGTAACCGATATGCCGGAAGCGGTGGCGTTTTACTTAAAGTTGGGATTTACTTTGATAGTCGATACTCCCCATTACGCACGTTTTGCCTGTCCTGAAGGTGACGCCACGTTTTCGTTGTCATTAAGCGAAGACTGTGGCGCGCAGCAGGCTGTGATCTATTTTGAGCATGAGCACCTCGATGAGTGGATAGAACAACTGCAAACCAAAGGCGTGGCGTTTGAGCAACTCCCCAAAACCGAGCGTTACCTGTGGCGCGAAGCCATTGTTCTCGACCCATCGGGGAACAAAATTAAACTGTATTGGGCTGGTGAGAACCGATTGAATCCGCCCTGGCGGGTTAATGTAACTGAGTAGTGATGTGACTGGGACTGCATTTTTAAGGGTAATGGGCTTGGAACAGACAATAGATTGACTGCCTTATTTGTGAAGCAGCCAGTTAGTCTGAAGTGAAGATTACCGGCATTCACCAGAAATCATTACTCAATCGAGATTAGCTTGTTCGACAAAAAAGCGCTGTACCTGATCTGCAATCGGTTGGTCGTAGTTACTCAGCACAATAATGATGTAACCACTGTTGGGATATATTGATAACCATGAACTCATTCCGGCCGCACCACCATTGTGACCGTAAAAGAATGATTCTCCCTCACCAAAAACGCCAAACCCGTAGCCGTAGGCAGCCTGCCCCATAGCGACTTGTTTGCTCGTTGCTAAATCTAATGTTTGTCTACTTATTAACTTTTCATTTTTTAGGGCAACCGCAAACTTAAAAAGATCTCCTGTAGTGGAATATGCACCACCCGCCGCAGTTCCCCGCCAAGGGAGGGTATCTTTGTTGTCGACCCATTTATCTTCTACGCGCATGTAACCTTTCGTTATATCTTTTGAAACTCGCTCTTCAGGTTCAAAGCCGGTTGCATTCATATCGAGCTTAATAAATAAGTTATCCTTTAAGAATTCGTAGTAATCCTGACCCGAGACATTCTCGATTATTTTCCCAAGCAAAATAAAACCAAAGTTAGAGTATTGGAAAGTGTTTCCGGGCGGCATAGTGGCTTCCCTGTCCTCGTACAGCCTCACATAATCATCATGGCTTTTTAGTGAAAGCCTGTTTTGATCAAACGAAGGACCAAAAATATCACCTGTACCACCAGTGTGAGATAAAAGGTGATGTACTGTCACAGATTCAGAGATCGATTTATTTTTGAAATGGGGAAGGTATGTACTTAAGGTCTCATCTAAATCGACTTTTCCCTCTTCCACAAGCATCAGGATGCCTATTGAGGTGAACATCTTATTCAAAGAACCTACGCGAAACTGAGCATCGATATCTAAAGGCGTGTTCTCTGCTCTATCAAAATAACCGACGGCTTCATGTAACAATACTTCCTCATTTTGAGCTATTAGTATTGAACCTGAAAATTCATCATTGGTGTAAAGTGCTGATACATGTTGCTTGAGTGCATCTATGGCGTTCTTTGTGCTTGTTGTTGATGCTGTTTCGCACGCAATAAGACTAAACAACAGTGCCAGAATGACTGTGATTTTTATACATGTTTTAACCAACGTTAAAATCCTTTTTAAGTTAGTTGCAAAATGCACTCTTCGTGCAGAAAGCTCAAGTTAGCAAATAAAACATATTCTTGAAACACCTGCAAAACATGGACTTTCATCCATTAGGCTTAAGTCCACCCCAAACCCAGCGTTACCTGTGGTGCGAAATCATTGTTCCTGGTCCATTCGGGAACATCTAGGGGTTATCCCCTATGTCAAAAAAATGTCATTCAGCAATCATATCCAGGTTGAAAAGCACTTTCTAATAACAAATAAATTCTGGAGAGATTAATGAAATTAACACTGTTCAAGACGTCTTTGCTTACGATGGCATTAGGCGCCAGCGGTTTTGTGTATTCAGATGCCCTGGTAGGACCGAACCTGTCTAAAGCGCTCACTAATGGTGAGAGTTCTTATAAAGTCATTGTTACAGGTAGCGACAAAGCGGGCCTATCCGCATTAATGCAAGAAATGCATGTTCCGTACCTGGCACTTCAAACCCTTCCCATGGTAGGGGCGACGCTTACAAAAGCACAAATAGAGGCGCTAACAACGAACCCTGATGTAAAAAGTATTTATCAGGATGCTCCGCTTGAATATTACAATTTCACTTCCGGAGAGATTACGGGCGGGCACATTGTACACGACACGCTAGGCTTGACTGGAAATGGTATTACGGTAGCAGTGCTTGACTCTGGTGTCGATGCTACGCATCCCGATTTGGCATTGGGTGACACTACCGTTGAGAACGTCAAAATTATTGGCGACTTAGATTTGCTCGGCGGTGTTAACGTGTTTTTAGAGGGGGTGCCGAACAGCGACACTTCGTCTGGTCATGGTACACACGTGGCGGGAACGGTAGCAGGAACCGGTGAAGCTTCGAAAGACGACGCTCGTCGTGCACGTGCTGAAGATGGTATTGCTCCTGAAGCAAGTCTTGTCGGGTTAGGTGCTGGTGAAGGCTTGTCGATTCTCTATGGCTTGTTAGGTTTTGATTATGCTATAGCAAACAAAGATCGTTTAAGCATAGACATCATAACGAATAGTTGGGGAGGCGGTGATGGCGCGAATTTTGACCCTAATAACCCCATTAACGTTGCGTCATATGAAGCTTATCGCAAGGGGATGGTAGTCAGTTTTGCTGCTTCAAATTCAGGGCCTGATGAAAATACACTTAATCAATATGCTATTGCACCATGGGTCATTAATGTGGCTGCAGGAACGAGTGAAAAGCTACTTGCAGATTTTTCAAGTCGTGGTGTTGCCGATGTTGAATACAAGCAACCTGATATTACTGCACCCGGTCAGAATATAACTTCGACACGGGCTCCAAACACTGCGATTGGGGCCATGGGGCCAGTACTGGACGTCAACAACCCTTCATATGCTTTTTACTACCATACGATTAGTGGTACATCTATGGCGACCCCGTTCATTGCTGGTGTAGCCGCACTAATGCTACAAGCAAATCCTGACTTATCGCCGGATCAAATTGAATCAATCATGATGGAAACGGCTGAAACGATGCCAGATTACCTGCCTCATGAAGTCGGGGCGGGTTACATTGATGTGCCTGCTGCTATCAAGCTGGCTATGGAAACTGAGGGGAGCATGCGTGAATTCATGGATGGCGATACGTTGTGGTCTAGCAAAGGCAAATGGGCAACCATAGACAATAACGATGAAAAACTGATTTATGGGGGCGCTTGGCGCGACCTCGCTGTGACAGATGCGTACGAAGGCTCAATTGAAATCGGTACATCAACGTCGTCATCAGTAAGTTCCAATGTAAATGGAGATCGCGTCCGATTTACTTTGGTAACGCGTAGAAAAAGTCCTGGAACCGTGGAGTTTTATGTAGATGATAAGCTGGTCGACCAGAAAGTTATTCATGTACCAGGTAGTGATAAGTTTAACCCTGGATTTGTTTCCGTAACCCTGGACGATTTGGGGGAGGGCGCTCACAATGTGACGCTGGTAATACGGTCACGAAATGTGGGATTAGACCGTATTGAGGCAGATGGAACTTTCCTTGCGGGCGACACGGTATTTACAACTCGAAATCAATCTGATTTAGGTTTAATGGGTCCCTCAGTTGAAAATATTGAAGTTCAAAACATTCCGCTTGAAATTAGGGAAGGCGACATAAAAATTGAGTCAACATTGTCATGGGATTCTGTTTCGGATTTGGATTTCTACCTGGTAGATCCGAATGGTGATGAAGTCGCATCAAGCGCCTCTTTAGCAAACCCGGAAGTGCTGGCTTATGAGCCCGCGTTGGTAGGTACTTACCAACTTCGAGTAACGGGCTTTATCAGTGTTGCAACACCATTTTCCATAGAGACAAAGGTGACATCAGCAACGAATAACTAAACGTTTCGCTGAGTATAAATAAGCAAAAAAGAAGCCCCATAGTATTTTGAATTATGGGGCTTTTATGTTTCAAACTTAAATGACAAGTTGCTTCCTCGAGGAGTGGTCTTGCTATCAACTATTCAGAGAGGTTAGAACAAGTAAATAAACCCAATTCCTACCTCAGCTTCATAATCGCTGCGGGCGATAGGGCTTTTCCGCACATCACTACTGTAGTATTCAAACAAGGCTTCACCATAAATTTGCCAGTTCTCCCTGACGTTGTAACGGAAACTGTAATCTACGCCAATAGAACGCAAGCCGCCGCTTAGTGAAATAGTATCAAGTCCTGATGCAGCCGATTGCGCATTGTTTATACCAAACCCTTTGTTGGCGTATTCGCTGTCGTGGAATACTGCAACCAGGTTAATTTCAGAGCCGGAGCCGTCAGTTTGATCGCCGAAACGGCGGCCAATGCCAAATAAACCCAGATTACCGTCACCGCCAGTGACTAACCGCCCCACTAACCAATATCGCCAATCTGTGCTGAATGCCCGACGGACCTGAAATACTGCTTCAAAGCCTTCTTCCTGACTACCTAATCCGTCCAGATAGCCCTCGTCAGAATCGCTTTCCTCGCGGCCCTCTTCGAAGCCTAATAATGCTTCAAAAAGCCAGACGTCATCACGACGTCCACGCCAGCCAAAGGCTTCACCGGCGAAGTAAAATATATTGTCACCGCTACGCCATTGCACGGCCCCGGCAGGTTGAATTTCAAAGCCAAATTCATCAGAACCCTCGTAGGCGGTCTCGTATTCCACACCGAGCCCCAGGCCAACTGCCCAGCCATCTTCGCCTTTAGTAAAGTCGTCCAGTGAGGGCAGTGGAACCAAAGCAGTATCCGTGTTCTGAGCAATCGCTGGGTATGAGGCGAGCAAACCTGCACAAATTAACAGTGCTCTGGCAATGTGATGTTTCATGATGGCAACTTCCAAAGGGAGGTATGTAAAGTGTAGTTAAATTCCTATAGGTGGGTATACGGAAGTGAATGCTGATAAGTTCAGCATTCAACGGATTGATTTTTGATGTTTACAGGACAAATTTTTTCCATTGTTGCTCCAGCACACTAAACATTAAAATGCAGATGCTTATCGCTAAAAGGGTCGAGTTGTCTATATCAAGCAGAGTGATAATCACCAATCCACAGGCAACTGAAAATAGAATACTGCTTGCTATATTCTTAAACGATCTGGATTGTCGTGTATTCTTCAATGCATCTTCCTAAAAGGTCGTGAAGTAAACACTTCATTAAACAGTATGATTGGCACAATGAAAGGAAACTACTGACTGCAAGATCAGAATGTTACGGTGCTAGCTGTGATTTTTTTGGGGAATTGGTAGATTCTGGAGCCCGGCCCCGGGTCACGGCCCCGGGTCACGGCCCCGGGTCAAGCCCGGGGTGACGGAGTGGTTGGGAGAGCGGCGCTTTTATCTCGAAGTTACTGGCTCTTTTTCAGTTCAAATACTGATTCAACGGGAACATTAAAATGCTCGGCAATTTTAAGCGCTATCACCACTGAAGGGGTGAAGCGGCCCGTTTCTACCGTGCTAATGGTTTTCCTTGAAACGCCAATAGCGGTGGCCAGGTCCTGTTGAGACAACTTGTGCTGCAGACGTAACTTGTGAATATGGTTGTCTAGTTCTTCATTCATCTTCGTCACTTCCATATAATTTAAGCAGGACTACTACGCCGTGAAGTAAAAAGCTCAGCGACAAGATAATATTCGCAAAGCCTAGTTGTGCGCCAGCGCCTCCCAGTTCAATAAACCAACTGTCATCACCAATGATCACGAGTGCCATCAACCCGACTGACATCACCATAAATGCCAAGCGCATACCAAGTGCAGACACGTAGTCGGTGTATTCATCACTGAACTGCATAGTCCAGTAGGCTTTTGCACTAAACATACCCTTAAACTTCCAGCTCTTTGATGCGTAATAAAGCGTGAAACACAAACTGCAAAGAAGTGTGGCTTCATAAATCCAATGTGCAACACCCGTGCTTAACCAACTGGCACCGTCGATACCCAGGCACATCCAAAAGAAGCTCAAGGCAATACTGCACTTGGCGTTTAGGGCCAGAAATACTTGTTCTTTCTCAGCTACTGACATTGATGTAATTGATGCTGCTGTCATGGTGTTAATCCTTTTTCATGGGGCTGTGACCCGTAATAATCCAAAAATGTGATACAGCTGGGTTGCATTTGATACCTTAGCTAATCAAATGTAACCTATAGGTGTCCATTGTTACCTTTGGGTATCATTAATGGCAAGTGTTTTTTGGTCGCGTTTAACGGTTTTTGTGATATTTTATTGTTTTTAATAGTAATTTTATCTACGGAAGGAAAAGTATGGCTGTCAGTGTTGTGGTTGCGGCTTCCCGACAAAACGGGCATACGGTCGCTTTGGTGAATTCGCTTGTTACCTCGTTGCCTGCCACAGTAATAAACCTGTCTGAGAAACAGCTGTCATATTTCGACTACGAACATGGCAACAAGCAAGATGATTTCTTACCAATGATCAGCGAGTTGCTTGGTAGTGACGTTATTGTGTTTGCCACCCCCGTGTATTGGTATGCAATGTCAGCGCAACTTAAAGTGTTTATAGACCGCCTTACCGACTTGCTTACAATAGAAAAAGAAATGGGCAGGGCATTGCGAGGGAAGCGATTTGCCGTTGTCGCAACAGGTTCTGATAGCGAATTACCGGCATGCTTTACTGAACAATTTCAACGAATTGGCGATTACCTTGGTATGCAAATGTTACCGCCCTTGTACTGTCAGTGTCAGGACCGATTTGATGAGTCAGAACACAGAGACACAATTTCAAGCTACGCAGACTTGATCAGCCAACAGTAAGAAGTATTGCTGTTACCAGCGATTCATCATGCGCTTGTAGACTTCATGATCAAGATAGGATTTTCTTGGTGTCTTAGAGGCGCCTGCTAATTTTTTCTGAACAGTGGTCCAGTCAGGCACTACTTCGCCATCTACTAAGTATTTTGACGCTTCTGAGGGCTTTGTTGAGTCCAGAGCAAATGCGCCCATCAATGCGTCGACTGAGAAGACCGGATGCGGCACCTTGGAGCTGGTGATCCAGTCAGCGACGCCATCTCCATCGATGTCTTTTGAAATCCAGGAAAGGCCAAATACTTCGTTGTAAGTGCCATTTTTCTGCGCATTGACTATAAACCCGTTGAACGCGTTTATTGATTTTTGCGCATTGGGGTTGTTAGCGCGAATACTCAAATGCAAACTCGCCTGGACTATCGGCTTCATTGAGCTGTAGAGTGGCCGCTCGCGATACTCCAGCAATAAACGATTGAACTCGGCTATTAGCAATTCATCTTCCAACAGGTATTCTGCACGTTGTTCTGAAAGCTGCTTAAAGCTGTCGAATACCGTCGGGTTTCTGACCCAGGATACGGCTTTCACCAGGCGCAGGGGAGGGGTATTGGCCAACCGGTTTTCAGTGGCCACACGACCATTGCGAATATGTGAAAAATGACTGATGTCGTCCAGTGCCTCTTTTCTACTAGCCAAATATAAATTTACCGGCAGATAAGCGTCTGAATACAGAAAGCCGTCGCGTTTGTCATTCAGCGATAAAAAGGCATATTCGCCGTCGTACTTACCAGTGAGTAACCCGCTACCTGAAAATGCCGGTCGGTCGATATGTAAGGTTGCGGGTAAATTAATGGCTGCCAGTGCTTGAGTTATGAGAGTGTTGATTCGAGCTGGCTCGTTATCTTCAGCAACCAGAGTAGGTAATGGATTGGCGACAAGGTTCAGTGGCTCACTGCATACTGCCGGGGTGCTACACAGCAATATTGATAAAGACCCAATCAGACCCAGCAGCGTGCGGTTTAGCATAGAACTCGTTTCACCTTTGTTGTGACTGTCTGCGAACGTACTACAAGCAGGACGTCCGCACATTAAAACACTGACTATTCGCCAAATGCGCCAGCAGCGCCAGGAAAGACCACCGGGCTTTCGAAGCCATCTTTACTTACACTGGCTACGCCGAAAAAGTAGTTGTCGATCACTACATTGTCCAGTGTGAAGCTGGTGACATCGCCCACAAAGCGGCTGAATTGCCATTGTGGAGCGTCAGTGTAGCGCCAGTAAATTTTGTAGCCCGCCAGGTGAGGATTCTGCTCGGCATCCAGGGCGTCCCAGCTCAGTGTTGTTGAGGGTTGCACCGCGCCTTTAATACTTACATTAATCGGCGGGTTGGGTGCCCAGGCCATGCTTGCCAGGCTGGTGGCGTTAAGCGCGGTTAGCTTGGCTGCGTAATCAAAGTTTACGCCGTCGATGGTATCACCGTACTTAATGCCGTCCTCTGTGCGCAGGTCCTGATGCTGGCGGTTGTAGTTCTCGTTGGTTTCCATGATGCGCACACCCGGATAACCCAAATCATTAAACGGGCGATGATGGCCACCGCGACCAAAGCGATCGAGCCGGTATATCACCATGGTGTCCAGATTTTCAATGTACCGGTCGGCAATTAAATCAATGTAACGTGCGAGATTGCGGCTGGGAGAGTCGACTTCGCCACCCGTGAAGCGTCGAACACGGGCGTCGCGCTCGGTTTCCGTTTGGCGGGTACCTTCAGCAAAAATACGGGCAGTGGTGTTGTTGATAACGCCATTAATGCCTTCGATGTTACCGATCATGTCGTTGTTCAATACGGCCTTAATACGCCAGCCGTCTTTTTGTGCCTGTTCTGCCATGATTTTACCACCGAACAGACCCTGCTCTTCACCTGAAAGCGCTGCATATACAATGCTGCCGTTAAAGCGGTACTGGCTGAGTACGCGCGCTGCTTCAAGTGTGCCGGCAACGCCCGATGCATTGTCGTTTGCGCCGGGAGAGTCTGATGTGGCGTTCATTACGTCAGATACACGAGAATCAATATCGCCGGACATAATGACATAACGTCCCGGGTCGGTAACGCCGCGTTGAATAGCAATGACGCTGACTACTTCCGTCGCGTTGGGGATGCGTTTTTCACCGCTAATGGTGGCCGATTGATAATACACTTCCAGACAGTTGCCGCAGGCAGCCGAAATCTTTTCGAATTCCTGCTTTATCCAACGGCGAGCAGCACCTATACCGCGTGTGTCTGATTTTGTGTCAGACAGGGTGTGACGGGTACCGAAGCCTACCAGTTTACGAATATCCTGCTCAATTCGCTCGGCTGACACGTCGGCTGCAATGTCATGCAGCCGGGCCTGGTCGGTATATGTTAGTTCTGCGCTAATTGTCGTTGCGCTGCAAAGCAGTGAAGCAACGGCGAGTGGAAGTGTTATTTTTTTCATTCTAACCACCTTATTCTGTCGGTTTAGATAAAGGCGTAGGCATCTCCAAACAGATCGTCTTTCGACAGGCCGCGGGCAAAGAAATCATCACGTGCGACTTTGGCCATCTCGAAGCGACCGGCAATATATACCTGAACGCCAGATAAATCGGCATAGTCAGTCAGCACTGCGTGGTGAACCCAACCCTTACGACCTTGCCAGTTTTCTTCTGCAAACTCTACCACAGGCAGAAAGCTGAAATGCGGGTGGTGAGCGGCTAAAGAAACCAATTCGTCGTGATAGTACAGGTCGTCCAAATGGCGGCCACCCCAGTAAAGGTTAATCTCGCGGTTTGGATCTTCTTTCAGCGACTGCATCAAAATGGAGTAGGCATAGGAAAAACCGGTGCCACCGGCAATCAAAACAATTGGCTTATCGGTTGCTTGCAAATACGCTTCACCATGTCCGCCAGAAATGTAGATGGCTTTTTCCTGACGGGCACGCTCAAGGACTTCACCAGCATATTTGTTACCCGGCTCAGCACCAATGTGCAGTTCCAGGCGATTGTTGTCGTAGGCGGCATTGGCAATAGAAAAGGGGCGCTGGTCTTTTTCACCCATGTGCACCAGTACATACTGACCCGATTTGAAATCTAAAGAAACATCGGGGGTCAGGTCGACCCGATAAACGGTTTTAGTCAGCGGTGCAATGCTTTCCACCTGGCATCTAATTTGTGACATGAAAATAGAATCTCTTAGTGTAAATCAAGGTTATTGGGGTTTGCCTGGCATAATGCCCAGGTCATCCCATAATTCGTCTACCCGACGTTTAACAGCGTCATCCATAACGATAGGGACGCCCCATTCCCGGTCTGTTTCACCAGGCATTTTATTGGTCGCATCCATACCCATTTTGGAGCCCAGACCGGAAACCGGCGACGCAAAATCCAGATAATCAATGGGGGTGTTTTCAATCATCACTGTATCACGGGCAGGGTCCATTCGGGTAGTGATTGCCCAAATAACGTCCTGCCAGTCGCGGGCATTGACGTCGTCATCACATACCACAACGAACTTGGTGTACATGAACTGACGCAGGAACGACCAGACACCCATCATGACTCGCTTGGCGTGACCAGGGTACTGTTTCTTCATGGTGACCACCGCCATGCGGTATGAGCAGCCTTCCGGCGGTAAATAGAAATCCACGATTTCCGGGAATTGTTTTTGCAAAATCGGCACGAACACTTCGTTCAGTGCCACACCCAGAATGGCCGGTTCATCCGGCGGACGTCCGGTGTAGGTAGAGTGGTAAATCGGGTTGTCGCGATGGGTAATATGCGTCACCGTAAAGACCGGGAACTCATCGACCTCGTTGTAATAACCGGTGTGATCACCGTAGGGGCCTTCCGGTGCAGTTTCGTTCGGGTCGATATAGCCTTCTAACACATATTCTGCAGAAGCCGGTACCTGCAGGTCGTTACTGATGGATTTCACGACTTCGGTTTTGTCACCGCGTAGCAAGCCAGCAAACGCATATTCAGACAAAGTATCCGGCACAGGCGTTACAGCGCCTAAAATGGTCGCAGGGTCGGCCCCTAAAGCCACAGAGACCGGGTAGGGTTTACCAGGGTATGTCTGACACCACTCGCGGAAATCCAGTGCGCCGCCGCGATGCGACAACCAGCGCATGATCAGTTTGTTTTTGCCCAGCACCTGCTGGCGGTAAATGCCCAGGTTCTGGCGTTTTTTATGTGGCCCGCGGGTCACTGTCAGGCCCCAGGTAATAAGGGGGGCTACGTCGCCCGGCCAGCAGTGCTGCACGGGTAACTTGGTCAGGTCAACATCGTCACCAGTGACAACATTGGCCTGGCAAGGCGCTTTGCGCACTTCTTTGGCAGGCATGTTCAATACTTGTTTGAATACCGGAAGCTTTTCCCACAGGTCTTTCAGTCCTTTCGGTGGCTCGGGTTCTTTTAAGTATGCCAGTAGTTTACCCACTTCTCGAAGCGCTGATACTGAGCTTTGACCCATGCCCAGCGCCACGCGCTCAGGGGTGCCGAACAGATTCATCAGAACCGGGGTATCAAACCCTTTAGGGTTTTCAAAAAGGAGTGCGGGACCGCCTGCACGTAATGTACGGTCGGCAATTTCGGTCATTTCTAACTTGGTGTCGATAGGTTGGGATATGCGAACCAGATCGCCATTGGCTTCCAGTTGCTTGATAAAATCCCGAAGATCTTTGTATTTCATTATGAACAAACTCAGACTACTGTGGCTCAGGCAGTATACCATCAAAGCGACCAAGCCGATCACATTGATGCATAACAAAAAACTCGCGATAGCCAGAACAGGATCTACAATTGATGACATGGCCGGTTAATCGGCGCATACTGGCTACAAATAATAAATTGCCTGGAGACACTATGGCCTTTACCCACGATGTAATAGAAGAGCTGAATTTATTGTTAAAGTTTCCCGCTGAAAGTCTGATGCAGGGACTCAAGATCCACCACGATGCCAGTCAGGCAATCGTAGAAGCCGCTTCCAGACTCTATACCAAGGGGTTAATAACCCAGGTTGATGGCGGTTACCTTACCGACCTTGGTGTTGATGTTGTGGAGCACACAAGGCGTATCAACAGTGCTATGAGCATTAAATTTAATTAGGTTTTTTTTCCGGCGGCCGATAACCTTTGCATAGATATTGGCCGTTAGCAGGATTTGTTATGCATACCTTCGTTCGTACCTCCATGTTCGCATTTGTTTGCACACTGTTACCAGTGACCGCGGCCAGCGCTCAGGAAGTGAAAGCGGTGCAACTGTACACCCAGGACGAACTAATAAACCTGATAAATAAAAACGAACACCTCGACCGCGTAGTACTCGACCGCTGCCAGTTAAATCAGGATATCGAAGCCCGTGCTGAGGTATTGAAAGTCCCGGCATATCAGTTTTTATGGGGCGATATGCTGGCCTGGGGGGTATGCGTAGAAGCGGACCCGGTGCGCGGTATCGATTTTATGCGACAGGCGGCAAATCAAGGACTACCGGCTGCGTTGGAACAGCTCGGGCGTTACTACAGTAAAGGCACACTGGTACAGCAAGACAGAAAACGTGCGGTGATGTTTTTACGGGAAGCCGCGGCGTTAGGCAATTTGCAGGCACAGATGCAGTTAGCAGAACTGTTTATTGATGGCTATGGCAGCCCTTACGACTATCAGGACGCTTATCACTGGTTATACAACGCGATTACCGATGACAAACCCACCCACAAGCAGATAGCGGTGTACCTGGCTGAGCTGGAAAAGTTAATGCATCCACGAGCTGTTCGAGATGCTCGTAAGCCATTGGATAGTTGAAGGAATAATATGTGAAGAGCGATGGGGCGTTCTCTTATCATTTGCACCTCATAAACATGACGTCATTTCCTTTTACCCAGTCACTCCAATAGAGCCCGTCATCCCCGTTTCACCCGTCATCCACTTTTTTCTTAGTCATCCCCGCGAAAGCGGGGAGCTCAAAGCTATCTACAGAAACGCTACCCCACAAACTGCTCACGGTGTTTGGTTAGTACGGTATATTGGGTATTTTTGATATTGCTAACGTAATGCCAGGCGGTGTTGACCTGACCTAAAGTAAATTCAACGCTCATATACCCGCGCTGATGTAAGTTGCAGTATTTGACGTCCTCAATCAGCAGTGGCAGCGCTCTGGCAAGGTCTTCGGCTTGCTCATCTGTCAAACCCAGGTAGTCTTCAAAGCCCGGAGACGACACGCCGGGCGTGCCATATTCTACCGCGACGGTATTACCCGATTTGTCGGTTAACGTGTTCGCCCAGCCATTGTGGGTATCACCCGCCAACACAACCAACGATTTCCCATTTTTACTGAACATATTCAGCACCTTTTCACGCTCGGCCGCATAGCCGTCCCACGCGTCCAGATTGTAGGGTATCTTCATCTGTAATCGTTGTTGCTCGGCGGCTGTTAACGCATGACCCGCAAGCTGTTTCTGTTTCAGTTCTACTAATCCGGCAATAACGCCGGGAACGGCACTGCGGTCCGAAGTCGCAATGATCTCTGCAGGGTAATGCATTTTGCCCATCAGGATTTGCTGGCCTAATACATGCCAGCGGTTATTACTGGAAGAGGCTTTGTTTTTTAACCAGTTTAATTGCTCAGTGCCTAGCAAAGTGCGATTGGGATCGCTCACATCGCGTTGGAACGTGTTGAAATCAAAACCACCATTTGCTTGTTTGTAATCGCCAAGTGACAGCTGTTTCTCCCTGCCGATAATACGGGTGTCGAGCATGTACAGACTTACCAGGTTACCAAACTCGAAATAGCGGTAAATCTGCGGGCTCTCATCACCCATTGGGGGGCGAATAGGCAACCATTCATAGTAAGCCTGAATCGCTGCTGTGCGGCGACCAAAGAAATCGCCTTCGCCCTCGTTGTGATTTTGAGCACCCGACATGTAAGTATCGTTTGCCACTTCATGGTCATCCCACACCGCAATAAATGGCTTGCGTTGATGTAAAAGCTGTAAGCCTTTGTCGCCGCGATATTGTGCGTAGCGGGTGCGATAATCATTGAGATTGAGTAACTCTCCTTCGTTGCCCGGAACAAAACTGCGCCCTATGGCATCTGCATTCGCGGTGGCATAGCCGCCTTGGGGATACTCATAAATATAATCGCCTAGGTGGAGGACGACGTCGATGCTCTCGTCTTTTGCCGCTGCATCATAGGCATTAAAGTAGCCAGCCGGAAAGTTGGCACAGGAAAACACTCCAAACTTAACGCGATCCACAACACCGCTATTTAAAGTCAGAGTTTGTCCAGTGGGCGAGCGGGTCTCACTGGTATAAAACCGGTAGTAGTAACGTTGACCCGCTGGTAAGTCGCGCACATCCACTTTCACTGTAAAGTCGCGGCTACGTTCTGTTTTTACAACGCCGCTGCGGATGGGCTTGGCAAAGTCAGCAGAGGTTGCCAGTTGCCAGCGCACATAACCACTGCTGTTATTGTCTTCAGGGACCGCCCGGGTCCACAGAATAATTGAATTCGTGGTGGGATCGCCACTCGCTACCCCGTGGGTAAATGTCGCGGCAGGGACGTAATCATCACCATCTGGCGCAAAAGGCGACGCGCAGCCTGATAACTGTGTGGAAATAGCAATGCCACCACCAAATAAAGAAGAAAGCTTAATAAATTGTCGTCTGTCCATAACATTACATCTGAGAAGGGCAAAAATTTACTTTAACCAAGCTGACACGACTTGCCTACCTTGAATCGACAAATTTCGGTGAATGGTTGAAGTTATCGGTAAAGCGGAGGATAGTAGAAAAACATGAAGAACCTGTTAAAAGGCGAGGCAACAATGAAGCTGGGTGCATTTTCGGTCAGTCTTGCGGTGAAAGACATTCACGCGTCAAAGGCGTTTTACGAGAAGCTGGGATTCTCTGTGTTTGGCGGTGATATTACGCAAAACTGGCTTATCATGAAAAATGGCGACCACATTATTGGCCTATTTCAGGGCATGTTTGAAGGCAATGTGCTTACGTTTAATCCTGGTTGGGATCAGAACGCACAAAACCTGGAAAGCTTCACCGATGTTCGGGAAATTGAAGCTCAGCTGGTCGCCCAGGGAATAGAACTAACCAAACCCACAGAACCGGGAGGAGAAGGGCCAGAAAGCATTGCACTGCTGGACCCCGACGGTAACGCAATCCTTATCGACCAACATCGTTAAACTCACGTTCTTATGGCGTTAGACACACTTTTTTACAATACTGTTTTTCAGGGCAGTAGCCAGTGACGTGAAGTTTGCTTAATGTTGCGACACCAAAATCATATACGTCGGGCCGTTGCTCCGGTAAATCTGCGTCATTTAGCCGACTTACACGTATATGCTCATAAATAACAAATAAATAAGGCACCTAGAATGAAGAAGCTTTTTGCTATGAGTGCAATTACACTGGCCATGTTGGCCGGATGTAGTACTGAAAAAGCGCAGCAAATCCCTACTCAGACAGAATCCGCCGTTCCGGCACCCGCAGTGATTATTTCTGCCAATGACGATCGTCAGTACGATACGTTTACCCTGCCCAATAAAGTAGAAGTGATGTTGGTATCCGACCCTGCGGCAGAAAAATCAGCAGCCGCATTGAGCGTAAGTGTTGGCTTACTGCATGACCCAATGTCACAGCAAGGTATGGCGCACTATCTGGAGCACATGTTGTTCCTCGGAACAGAGCGTTTTCCAGACACCAAAGGTTATACCGATTTCATGACCGCAAACGGTGGTCAGCATAACGCTTACACCTGGCTGGACATCACCAACTACATGTTCAAGGTCAATAACGAGGGCTACTCGGAAGCCCTGGACCGTTTTTCTGATTTCTTTAAAGCCCCCAAACTTTACCCTGAATATACCGAGAAAGAGAAGAACGCCGTAAACGCTGAGTGGTCAATGCGCCGTGAAATGGATTTCTTTGGTCAGTTTAAACTGGCCAGAAGCCTGATGGGTGATCACCCGGCAAATCGTTTCTTAATTGGTAACCTGGAAACCCTGGGTGACAAAGAAGACAGCAAGCTGCACGCTGAAACCGTCAAGTTCTACGAGCAGTATTACTCTGCCAATATCATGAAAGTGGCCATGATCAGCAATCGTCCGCTCAGTGAGATGAAAGCACTGGCGACTCAGTATTTTGGCGACGTTGAGAATAAGCAAATCGACGATCCGGAAGTGACACAAGCTCTGGACTTCGCCAAAGTCGGCGGCAAGCGCATTCACTATGTGCCAAATGAAGACGTAAAAGAGCTGAAAATTGATTTTACTATCACCAATAACAGTGACCAGTATGCGTCTAAGCCGAATAAATACCTTACCTACCTGATTGGCTCAGAAATGCCGGGTACACCCGCTTATCAGCTAAAAGCCATGGGCCTTATTTCAAATCTGGTAGCCAGTGCCTCACCGGACATGTATGGCAACTACGGTACGTTCAGCATTGATATTGACTTAACCGATGCTGGCATGCAGAACCGCGAAGCGATTGTTGCTGTAGTCATGCAGTACATTGATCTGATTCGCGAAAAAGGCGTCGATGAAAAGTACTTTAGTGAAATCAAAACCAGTTTGAACAACCAGTTCCGTTTCCTCGAAAAAGGCGATGAATTTGGTTACGTATCGAACCTGGCTGCGGCAATGCAGAATGTGCCGGCAAAATACGCGGTATCTTCACCTTTCTATTACGAGGCGTTCGATGCGAAAGCCATCAATGATGTGCTTGCGCAATTAACGCCTGAGCATCTGCGAATTTGGTATATCAGCAAAGGTGAGCCATCAGACAGTCAGCTGCACTTCTACGACGGTAAATACAAGGTGGCAGACATCAGTCAGGAAGAAATGGACAGCTGGCAGCAAGCGCCGCAAATTCCATTGCAATTACCTGCGGTAAATAATCTGCTTCCAGAGAACTTTGAAATAAAAGCGGCTGGCAGCAAAGCTAAACCAGAGCTGGTGATTGACAAAGACGACATCAAGGTATGGCATTACCCCAGTAAGGCCTTTGCCGATCAGCCTCGCGGTGAGCTGGAAATTTATATCAACAACGGCAAGGCCGAAACTGATATTAAAGCGAATGTACTGACCACGCTTTGGAAAGATTTATATTCGTTACAGCAAAGTGCGTTAATGACCGAAGCCAGCATTGCGGGTATGAACCTGAAGGTGAATGATGGCAACGGTCTGAGAGTGACGCTGTCCGGTTTCACTGACAAGCAGCCGAAACTGTTAAAGCAGGCACTTGATGCGCTGGTGGTTGAGGTTAACGAGCAGAACTTTGCACAGGCTGTTGACCGTTTTGTTCGCGGTTTGCAAAACGAAGGCAAACAGTTCCCGTTTTATCAGGCTTTCGACGCTTATGGCCGTCTGATCCGCAAAGGTAACTTTAATACCGACGCGTTAATTGCAACGGCGCAATCATTAACACCGTCAGACTTAACGGCGTTTATGCCAACCTTGTTAGGCGAGCATCAGTTACGCGTATTTGCCTTCGGAAACTACGATAGTAAAGACCTTGAGAATGCCGTTGTGCAAATTACTGCGGCATTACCTGAAGATCGCAAAACGGTCGCTTATGACTATCGTGATTTCTGGCAGCCCCAGTCGGGTGAAAAGCTGCTGTGGCAACAGGATCTGGATGTCGCTGATGTCGCAATCGTTGATGTCGCGGTTCACCCTGAAGCGGGTTTTGAAGCGCAAGCCCAAGCGTCTGTGCTGCGAGGACACTTCAGAACAGCGGCATTCGATAAACTGCGTACTGAAGAACAACTTGCTTATGCTGTAGGTGGTGCTGCGGTGCAAATCGGTGATTACACCGGGTTTGCTATGTACATTCAAACGCCGGTTAAAGACATTGAAGCCATGCAAGCTCGCTTTGATACGTTTAAGCAAGAGTACCTTGAGCAGCTTAACAGCATGACTGAAGACACCTTCGCGCAGTTAAAAGCCAGTACACTGGTTACACTGAAAGAGCCTCCGAAGAACCTTCAGGATGAGGTGAACCCTATCATGGCGGATTGGTACAAGGAGAATTACGATTTTGACAGCAAACAAAAGCTTATTGCTGCGGTTGAAAACGTCACGCTGGAAGGATTAAAGGACTTCTATGCCAAAACGATGTTGAACGAAGACGCTGCCAGAGTGTCTGTTCAAATGCGCGGGTCGAAGTTTGCTGACAAGCCATTTGCCGGCCTGGAAGGCGCTAAACCGATTGCCGATTTGGCGACATTCCATAGCAACATGAAAACGCAATAGCGCACAGTTACTGCGTTTCATTGGACAAAACGAACTGGCCCGCTGATTCAGCGGGCCTTTTTATTTGGTAAAAAATAAAAGGGCACACGCATTGAAGGCAAGCTGTTATACTGCAAACAGACTATAAGGAAGATCCATATATTATGAGTAAAGATCCGCATTTTGAGCGGGAAAAATCCAAATACGACAATCCAGTCGCCAGCCGTGAATATCTGCTGGAAACACTGAAAAAATACGGCAAGCCTATGTCCTTCATGGATATCTGCCACAGTGTGAATGCGCTGGATGAAGACAGTCGTATTGGTATCCAACGCCGTTTACGCGCCATGGAGCGCGAAGGGCAAATTCAATTTACCAAACAAAAACGTTATGCGGTGCTGCAACAAGAGCAGCTGTTTCGAGGACGTGTTATTGGCCATCGCGATGGTTACGGTTTTCTGCGACCAGAAGACAAATCCGGCGACTTGTTTATTAGCGCAGGGCAAATGCAAAACCTGCTGCACGACGATTTTGTTGAAGCCAGAGAAAGCGGTACTGACCGAAGAGGAAAGCGCGAAGCCTTCATCAATCAGGTTATCGAACCGCGTAAAGAGCCCATCGTTGGCCGTTATTTTACCGAACAGGGTATGGGCGTTGTTATTCCTGACGACAGCCGTATTAATCACGAAATCATTATTCCGCCAGAGCATACCCACGGAGCACGTCAGGGGCATGTCGTCGTTGTTGAAATTACCCAACGTCCGCGCCGACGCGTAAATCCGGTTGGGCGCATTGTTGAAGTGCTGGGCGAGCATATGGCGCCGGGTATGGAAATTGAAATGGCCCTGCGCACCTTCGATATACCGCACCAATGGCCAAAAGGCGTTACCCGCCAAATAGAAGGCTTGGGTGATACGGTAGATGAAGAAGCAAAAGCCGGACGTATCGACTTACGCCAACTACCGCTGGTTACCATTGACGGTGAAGATGCGCGTGACTTCGACGACGCGGTATTTTGTGAGCCGTTGGATGACGGTGGCTGGCAGCTTTGGGTCGCCATTGCCGATGTCAGTCAGTACGTGCGAATGGGCACAGCTTTAGACACAGAAGCGCTGAACCGGGGTAACTCCGTATACTTCCCGGACCAGGTAGTCCCCATGCTGCCAGAGGTGCTGTCGAACGGGTTGTGTTCACTCAATCCGGAAGTCGACCGCTTGTGTATGGTGTGCGAAATGACCATCAGTCCGCAAGGGCAGCTCAAGCAATACCAGTTTTATGAAGCAGTGATGAATTCTCACGCGCGCTTTACCTACACCAAAGTCTGGCAAATTCTGCAGGGCGACAAAGAGCTCCATCAGCGTTACGAAAGCTTTGTACCGCATTTGCGTAATCTGCATGATTTGTACCGCGCGCTGAAAAAAGCGCGTGGTTTGCGCGGTGCCATTGAGTTTGAAACCCAGGAAAGTAAATTCGTGTTCAATGCGCAGCGCAAAATTGAAAATATTGTGCCTATTGAGCGCAATGATGCGCATAAGCTTATTGAAGAGTGCATGATCATGGCCAACGTGAGTGCCGCTCAGTTTATTGAAGCAAATAAGGCGCATGCATTGTTCCGGGTGCACGACAAACCCGATGCAGACAGACTGGCAGCCTTTACCGCTTACTTAGGTGAAATTGGCATTCCACATCGCATTACCGATGGCGCAGCACCTGCTGATTTTACCGATGTGGTGTCAAAAACACTGTACCGGCCGGATCAGGAACTGATCCAGACCATGTTACTGCGGTCTATGAAGCAGGCCATTTATGACGGCGAGAATATCGGCCACTTCGGTTTGGCACTGGACGCCTATGCTCACTTTACTTCACCCATTCGCCGCTACCCTGACCTGGTGGTACATCGCACGATTAAAGCGATTCTGAAGAAAAAAGGGCAGACGGTGCACGGTGCCAAAGCCTACAGCGCAGAGGAAATTGAACAGCTGGGTGAACAGTGCTCAATGACTGAGCGCCGGGCTGATGATGCAACCCGGGATGTCGCGGACTGGCTGAAGTGTGAGTTTATGCAAGACCACGTTGGCGAAACCTTTGAAGGAGTAGTCAGCTCGGTAACCGGTTTTGGTATTTTTGTGCGGATCACTGAGTACCATATCGATGGGCTTGTACACATTACCTCGCTGGATGACGACTACTATCGCTACGATGATGTAAAACAATGCTTAGCGGGTGATAGTGGAGCACGTCAATATCGTTTGGGTGATCAACTTCAGGTTAAGGTCGCTGCAGTAAATCTGGACGAACGGAAAATTGACCTGATACTCGACAACAAATGGTTAAAAGCGACGACAGGTAAAAAAGTCAAAGTAACCAATAAACGGACGCCTCGAAAGACAACCGACGCCAAAGGTAGTCGAGGTGCGCCTAAATCTGCGCCGCCACCCAAAAAGCGGGGCTCCAAGAAACCCAACAAGAATAAAGGTAAACGACGTTAATGGCACAGCAAGAGTGGCTTTATGGCCTGCATGCACTGCAGGCTGTGATCGACAAAGAACCCGAGCGGTTAATTGAAATTATGGTCCTGAAGGGCCGTGATGATGCGCGGTTGCAATCAATAGTTAATACCGCCCGTCGCATGGGGGTGTCAGTGCAGTTTTGTAACCGAAAGGTGCTGGATGACAAAGTAGATGGCGAGCAGCACCAGGGTATCGTAGCCCGGGCGAAGCCTGCGAAAACCCTGGACGAAAGCGATCTGGATTATTTACTCGACCATACAGAATCACCTCTGCTGTTATTTTTGGATGGCGTGACTGACCCCCATAATATTGGTGCTTGTTTGCGAACGGCTGACGCTGCTGGTGCGCACGCTGTGGTGGTGCCCAAGGATAAATCCGGTGGACTAACCGCAACCGCGCGTAAAGTGGCGTGTGGCGCTGCGGAAGTGGTGCCCTTCATTCAGGTTACTAATTTGTCGCGCACGCTTAAACATGTACAGCAAAAGGGTGTTTGGGTTATCGGCACCGCAGGTGAAGCGGATCAGCTTATTTATGACTGCAAACTCACCGGACCTATGGCTTTGGTTATGGGAGCTGAAGGCAAAGGCATGCGACGCCTTACCCGTGAACATTGCGATGAGCTGGTTAAATTGCCCATGGCAGGCAGTGTTTCAAGCCTGAATGTCTCAGTCGCTACGGGGATTTGTTTGTATGAAATCGTGCGCCAGCGCACGGCCAACTAATCGATATCCGATGACACCGGCGGAGCTGGAAAAATGGCTTCAGGCGATTGATGAACGCCATGTGATCATGGGGTATGGCAGCCTGATGAATGCCGATTCGCGCCATCGCCATTCCAATATTCCCCATCATGGTATTTCGGTGAGTGTATTGGGCTTTGAAAGAGCGTGGGTAACACGCTCATTGCCTGAAAAACAGACCTATGTCGGTGCATATCAGCAGGCAGATGCCTGGCTAAATGCGCAGTTAGTGCCTTCTCACCTTGACCCCAGCATTCAACAACGCGAACAGGATTACCGCTTTACCCGTGTGAATGTTGCGCAGCTTTGTCTTTCCTACGAAGAAGCCGTGAACGAGACATTGGCTACCTGGTTATCTGCGCGCGAATTGTGGATATGTGAAACCTTGCATACTCAACCTGCTACCGATGAGTACCCGGTCAATCAAAGTTATGTAGACACGTGTTTGGCGGGGTGTCTGGAGTTGGGCGGCGAATCGGCGGCCCGGGAGTTTATTCATTCAACGAAAGCCTGGGATCACCCCAGAGTGGACGACCGGCAATCCCCCAATTACCCCAGAGCCGCGCGAGTTAGCCATGAGATGCACAATACAATAGACGGTTTGCTACATGAATATGGTTATTGAATCCCAACGAGTGAGATTTCGTCAGCTTACGTCCGCAGATGTGGACTTTGTGTTGGCTATCACCAGCGATCCGGACTGGCTGTATTTTATTGGTGATCGCGGTGTAAAAGACCCCGATCAGGCCAAACAATATATCGACACGTCCAGCAACAGCTTTTCCGAGCAAGGCTACGGTCTTTGGGTTGTTGAAAGTGATGAGGTTGACGGCGATTGCCGAATCGGCCTTTGCGGTTTTCTGCATCGCTCATTTTTAGATTGTCCGGATCTTGGCTACGCATTTCTTCCCCACGGCAGAGGGCTGGGGTTGGCATTAGAGGCGGTGACTTTAGCCCTCAGGTGGGCCGCAAGGTCCGGGCTTAATTCTCAGATCAGTGCTATCTGCCGTTGCGACAATACTCGCTCTTTACACTTATTGGAAAAAGCCGGCTTCACCGTCATGGGCAAGTTTTTCCAGCGGGATGTACCCGCCCACCAGTTCTTTCTGACAACGATTGAGCCTGAATAAGTCCTGATTCAAGGAACAATTACTGTCAATGTCACTCTAATAAGAGGTTGCTACCCATCCGTCCAGACATTGAGTTGTTTCTGATTTTGTTACACATGAACGGTTTACAATGATTCCGGCTGGGGTAGTTTACGTTTCTTGTTCAAATTACAGTTGGCCGATTGTTACGTTGCAGGGCCAATCATTGATTTAACAACGTATTATCAAAAGGAATTGAAATGACTTTTAAAAAAGCGTCATCAACTCTGGCTTTTGCTGTCCTGGTTTCACTTTCGTTACCGTTACAGGCATTGCCAGATAGTACAGGAATCAACGCCGAGTTGCTCGATGAGCACTTTAAGCAAGGTGACTACGAATTCGTTATTTCAGCGCTAGAAGACACCAATTCAAAGACGCCTGAGCAATACAACATGCTTATTTCTGCGCTTATGAATACCGATCTGGATAACGCGGAAGAGATTGCCGAAGAATTTATAGCACACTACAAAGACGATTACAGAGCCTATCACACGCATGCCAGCGTAATGGGCGCGCAGGCATCAAGTAGCATTTTCTCGGCCTTAGGTTACGCGGAAAAGGCGAAACACAGTTTAGAGGCTGCGATCACGGTTGCGCCGGAAGAAGTAAACGTCTATCAGGCACTGATGCAGTTTCATTTAATGGCCCCCTCTATTGCTGGTGGTGATATGGAAGAGGCTGAGAAGCTGGCCGATAAAATCGCCACCCTCGATGCGCTCGAGGGGCAGTTTGCTAAAGCGAAGTTTTATCTCGAAGATGAGCAAACGGAGAAGGCCAGTGCTATCTATGCATCACTCTCTCAGCAAGACGAGACGAAAATACGTGCCAGCTACGAATTAGGCAGTTTTTATCTGTCAGATGAACGCTACGAGGACGCGTTTAATGCGTTATCTGCACTGCTAACGGCGTCGGTTGTGTCCGTTGAAGATACTGAGTCGGAAGCGTGGGAAGCCTATGAAAAGAACAAAAGCAATTTACTCTATGGAAAGTACCGGCTAGGTCAGCTTGCAGTAGAGAGCGGTGACTATACCCAAAGCGGTATCACTGCACTTGAGCAATACATTGAAGAATATAACGCGACCAATATTGAAACGACCCATTTACCCAGCATGAACTGGGCTCACCTGCGTCTGGCCGAGCTACGCTTAAATGCCAATGATGTCGAACAAGCCAAAAATGCCCTGGCGTCAATTCAAGGCGAGGAAGACAAGCGCTTTGCAAAAATTTTGAAAGGCCTGAAAAAGCAGCTAAACAAGAAGGCTTAGGAGGTTCAAAAGCCTACTTGTCGTTTCAGACGCTGTGGAATGCACAAGGTTAACGAACTTTCACTGCATACGTATTCTTATTGAGGACAAAACGCATAGCACCTAGGGTTATCACCTTTGTTATTGCCTGGAATTCGAATCATGTTTGCCATTCTGAATCGCCGTTTGCGTTTTACTGTGCTTGCCGTTGCGCTGTGTTGCCCGATTAAACTCATGGCGCAGCCTGATTTGAAGGCCGATACTTTTGTGCACCTGTTTGAATGGCGCTGGCCTGATATCGCGAAAGAATGTGAGGATTTTCTTGGACCGAATGGCTACAAAGCCGTGCAGGTATCGCCGCCAAGTGAACACCGGGCTGGGCCCCAATGGTGGACGCGATATCAGCCTGTGAGTTATGAATTAACCAGTCGCAGCGGCGATCGTGCTGAATTCATCGATATGGTACAGCGATGTAAAGCGGTTGGTGTGGATATCTTCGTTGATGCGGTGATCAATCATATGGCTGCAGGAAGCGGCGAAAGTCTCACAGGAACCAGATTCAAAAGAAAACACTTCCCAGACTACAAACCTGAGGATTTCCATCGCAACTGCGGCATTACTAATTACCGCGATCGTAACAATGTCCAACAATGTGAGTTGGTCGGACTGGCCGATTTAAAAACTGAAGCCCCGACGGTGCAAACGCGCATTGCAGCATATTTGACTGACCTGGTAAATATTGGTGTCGCTGGATTTCGAATAGACGCATCCAAGCACATGCCCGCAGATGACATAAAGCAGATTCTGACACGGGTAAAAGGCGAGCACTGGGTCTTTCAGGAAGTCATCGACCAGGGCGGTGAGCCCATTCGGGCTTCGGAATATACCGGGAATGGTGCTGTTACTGAATTTAACTATTCTTTGGCAATCGGGGCCGCATTTGGGAATGGAGAGTTAGCCTCACTGCCCGAAGTCATTGGCGCTGACGCGTGGCTGGCGTCAAATGACGCGGTAGTCTTTGTCGATAATCATGACAATCAACGCGGACATGGCGGTGGCGGTCATGTGGTTACTTTTGCAGATGAACGCCTTTACGATTTAGCCAATGTATTCATGCTGAGCTGGCCTTATGGTTATCCTAAAGTCATGTCCAGTTATGACTTCCACGGTGATACGGATGCGGGCCCGCCGGCTCAAGATGTTCATTCAAACAGTAAACTGGCATGCTTTGGCGACAGTTGGCAGTGTGAGCACAGGCGTCCTTATATCGCGGGTGCAGTGGACTTCCGGCGCCAAACTGCATCGCAATCTACCGTAACCAATTGGTGGGACAACGGCAGAGATCAGATTGCGTTTGGGCGTGGCGATGCCGGGTTTGTGGTCATTAATCGCAGCCAGTCGATGTTACAAAAGTCATTGTCTACGTCATTGCCCGCCGGACGGTACTGCAATGTACTGAACAAAGACGTTGACCTAAAAAGCCGTGACTGTGCTGGCAATATTATTGAAATTAATGCGGCAGGCGAGGCAGAAATTATGTTACCTGCAATGAGTGCAATAGCCATACATCATCACGCAAAACTGCCGTAATTGATACGGCGAACACGTTGGAATTAATAACATGTTAAACACTTATTCTCTGACCAATAAAGTCGCTATTGTCACCGGTGGTGGCAAAGGTTTGGGGCGAACCATTACCGAATGTTTACTGGCGCAGGGTATGTCGGTAGCGATATGCGGACGTACGGAAAATACGATTTCAGATACCATTGACGATTTGTCGCAACACTATGGTGAGCGGATTTGGGGAGCGATATGTGATGTCAGTTGCGCTCAACAAACAGAGGATTTCGTTAAACAAGTGAAAAACCGGTTTGGTGATATACACGTGTTAATTAATAACAGTGGTTTTGGCAAGGAAACCCGGGTGTGGGAAACCTCGGAATCTGATTGGGATGACGTCATGGATACCAATGTTAAAGGGGCATTCCTGATGTGCAAATATACTGTTCCTGCCATGATTGCTAATCGCGAGGGGTATATTATCAATATTGCGTCGCAAGCGGCTCTGAATGGCTATGCTAATGCCGGTGTGTATTGTGCCTCTAAATTTGCCATGGTGGGGTTAGGCAAAGCGTTGCAGGAAGAAGTGCGGGAGTATGGCATCCATGTTCATTCGCTGAATCCGGCATTAATACAGTCAGGTAAACTGCCTGATGAACCCATCGATTCCGGTCTGATTCAAAACGACGATATAGCGGACATGATTGTTTACTTGCTTCGACAGCCCCGCAGATTAAAAATCGACAATATTGGATTGTGGGGTTTTTAGCCAAAAGTTGTAGAAATAGCCTTGAAATTTTACATCCTTGAGCGCAGTATGTTTGTAATGCGCGATACCAAAGTGTGACGTTGACTATGTTTGGCTTAGCCATTTTGAATACAGCGTAATTCGTAAATTTGCTAAATCACCTAGTGAGGGATGCACTAGTGTCCATGTCTTCCGGCATTAAAAAATCTCTGACTTCCGTTAGCCGACGCGAAGGGCGCTCGCTCACCGTGTTAGCTATTGTGTTGTTTCTCCTATTCGACTTTATTGCCCTGTCTTTAAACGTTTGGTTGTCTTATCGCATTGAGCAACAGGCGATCAATATTAACCTGTCCGGCCGTCAGCGTATGTTGAGTCAGCGGATGGTCAAAACCTTATTATTAATGGATAAATCGGCCAGTGACGAACAACGTTATACGGAGCACTTAGAAGAGTTGCGCGATACGTTTGACAGGTTTGAGTTCACACTGGATGCGTTCCACAGAGGAGGTCGCACGCTTTCAGCCGAATCACAAATGATTGAGGTTGAGCCGCTCACCAGTGAAGCAACACGGGCCATTATCAATCAGGCATTACTTGAATGGGCACCGCTCAGACAGAAAATTCGTCAGTTGATAGGACGTGAGTTTGACACCTTGTTGCTTCAGCAAGCCAATGATGTTGCACAAAGAAAAAACCTGACGTTATTGGCCTTAATGAACGCCCTTACCGTAGAACTCGAACACGAAACACAAGATGAGGCCCAGCGGATTCGTTTCTTCCAGGGGGTGGCGTTTCTGATGGCCTTAATTAACTTTACTGTTGCCATTATCCTGTACCGTCTTCGAGTGAGGAAAGCCCATCACACATTGGATCTGGTCGACAATATTATGAATCGGATCGCCACAGGCATTGTGGTCGTGGATGACAGTGGCACCATTGTTCGAGCCAATAGCGTGATGGCCAAAATGAGTGGATTTCCAGCCTCTGAGTTACTCAATAAGAAACTGTCGACATTGCTGGTAGAGCATGACGGTATGACCTTTGGCTTGAAAAAGCAGGGGGAACGTTATCATTGTAAAATTGAAATCAGTAAGGTGTCATTGAATAATAAGCCTGCTACTGTATACACGGTAATTGACGATTCCGTTACCGTAGCCCAACAGCAAGAACTTACTATGCTGGCTTATCATGACCAGCTAACCAACTTACCAAACAGGCACCTTTTCAAAGATCGACTTGATTTAGAGCTCAAACACTCAAACCGTCGTGGCGAAAAGATGGCGGTGCTGTTTATTGACCTTAATGGTTTTAAAGATGTCAACGACCAATACGGCCACAAATTTGGTGACTTATTGTTGGGGCGTGTTGCTGTGCGGATGTGCGATGCGGTCAGAGAATCAGATACGGTTGCCCGAATTGGCGGTGACGAATTTACATTGCTGCTCACCGACATTACCACCTACGACCAATGCAAATCATTGGTGGAAAAAATACTTCACGAAATATGCAAGCCGTACCTTATTCAGGACATTGTGGTCGAGATTGGGGCCAGTATTGGGGTGTCCTGTTTCCCTGATGATGCGAATAACGATGCCGATTTAGTTAGCCTTGCAGACAAAGCGATGTATCAGTCGAAGGCCAGTGGCGAAAGTCGCATTACTTTCGCCAGCGAGTGGTATACCGATAAAGACTCATGACTCCGGCAGTATGGTCGCTTTATGCAGGATGATGGGCTCTACAGGGGCGTCTGCAAATCCTAGCAAGGCTTTGTATTCCGTTTCTACCTCGCCCATTGCGTCTACAACTTCATAGCCTTCAACAACGGATCCAAAAACCGTGTATCCCCAGTTTCTGCCAGGATCCAGACTGTCGTTATCGTCCAAATTAAAGAAAAATTGACGGGTTGCAGTGTGTGGATCATTCTGACGAGCCATGGCAACAGAATACAGCGTGTTTTTTAAACCATTGCCTGACTCGTTATAGATTTCCGGATACGAAGGCTTTTCATCGAAGTCGACGGTATAGCCGCCGCCCTGCACAACAAACGCAGGCACTACGCGATGGAAGATGGTCTCCTCATAGCTGCGTTTGTCCACGTAACGCAGAAAGTTATTCACGGTAATTGGCGCTTTGCGACGATCCAATTCGATAACAATGTCACCCATTGATGTCTCAAGCTTTACCTTAGGATAATAATTATCGGGTTGGATTTGTGAACCGTCGTCGGCTTTTTTAGCAGCGAATGCTGGCACAGAGACTAAGGCAATACACAATAATAAAGTTCTAAGCATGGGGTTTCCTTATCGTTTTGCTGCGCTGTAAATGACAAATTTTCGGTCGTTGGCAAGGGTTTTTACGCCCCCAAACAAGCGCTTAAGCTTAGGGTAATAATCTAAATGTCGATTGGCTACCACAATGAGATGGCCGCCTTTGTTAAGCAGTTCATAGGCATCGTGGAACATTTGCCATGCGATGTGATCGGTAATCGCGTTTTGCTGGTGAAAGGGGGGATTACAAAATACTTTCGTTACGACGGGTTTAGTCGGTTGGTTGAGTAATGATTCCAGGCAGTTACTGGCAACAAAGGTGCATTGATTCAGGTGCTCTGGAAAATTAGCCGCCACATTTTCTTTTGCGGACTCAACGGCCATGAGGGACTCATCAACAAAGGTCACTGAGCATTGCGGGGCTAACGCCAGTGCATTAAGCCCTAGTACACCGTTACCACAGCCTAAATCCACAATGTGATCATGACCTGCAACGGT
This sequence comes from Aestuariibacter sp., assembly GCA_017794925.1. Lineage (GTDB taxonomy): Bacteria > Pseudomonadota > Gammaproteobacteria > Enterobacterales > Alteromonadaceae > Alteromonas. Next base: position 1,755,903 of record CP051238.1, read on the forward strand.
CATGTGTTCGAGTAATAACCTGGCACCTATGTCCAGTGACTGGCGAGAAAATACATTCGCGTGATTACTAACTGATACACTTTGCCCGGTTGCCAGCTTGCAAGACCAGCGCGTTGGATATGGTGACTTATCCGCTTGGCTGGTTTTTCCCGAATCGGGGGTGCAGAATATTAACCGGGACTTCTTTTTGGCTAAAGAGGTGCTCGTTGGGCCGACATATTTTTCGAATAATTCCAGCACGCCACGTGTAACCGATTTTACCTTGCCAGCCGCTACAATTCGGGTTTCAGCGGTAACGATACTGCTGAGCTGTATCAGTTGATGCTCAAGTAATGCCAGCGTGCGTGGAATTTTAATGATGACCAGGGTCGGCGAGTTAGGTAACGCTGTCAGGCAATCCAACGTTTCAATCTGATTGCATTCGTTGGCATGCAGATTTTCACTCAATGACAAGCGTGCAACCGTGGAGTCGCTTACCCATGTCGGAGTCTGTTCTGCGTAAAACGTGCCCAGTGATCCAAAATCATCGTTCATGATTATCCATGGCTGAGCCTCCGGAACTAATTGCTCTGCCGATAAGTGTTCGATAAGCAGTTCGTCAGCGCTGTCCCAGGCTTGCAGACTCTTATGTTGGTGTTTAGCCGGATAACGGATCAACGTTAGTTGCCGGTCAAATAGTGTAAACTTTGTGTTCATGAACGCATTTTATCTTGGTGTTGATTATTGTGCAGTCTGATTTATTTCACGATCCGAGCCAGGGGCTTCAGGCTTTGCCGCTAAATGATGGCCGGGTGAGCTATCAGTCAGACTGGCTGTCTGAGCCGCAAGCAACTGCACTTAATAAAGCATTGCAGCAAAGCTTGCCATGGCGGCAGGATACTATCAAATTGTACGGCAAATCGGTATTGATTCCACGTCTTCAAAGCTGGCATGGGGCGTCACATTGTGAGTACACCTATTCCGGTCTTCGAATGAAGCCATTACCCATTCCTCCGGCTTTGGTCGCTATACAAAAACGTCTTGAAAATGAATTACAAGCGCCGTTTAACTGTGTACTGGCGAATTGGTATCGCGATGGACAGGATGGCATGGGCTTTCATGCTGATGATGAGCCTGAACTGGGGCCTGAGCCGGTGATTGCATCTGTTTCCTTAGGCGCAGAGCGCAAGTTTAGTTTTAAACATTTACCTACCGGCGAACGCACGGACATTCAACTGGCCAACGGCAGTTTGCTGGTGATGGCTGGCAAGACGCAACGCTTTTATCACCATGGTCTTAGCAAGACGCGCAAACGCATTGATGGTAGAATTAACCTTACATTTCGTTATATTTCACTCGACTTATGCAAGTAAACGCTTTTATTGAATCGCAACTTACAGAACATCTACAGCCAGTTTACCTTGAGATTCTGGACGAAAGTCATCAGCACAATGTCGCTCCTGGGGCGCAGAGTCACTTTAAGGTGACGATTGTTACCGAGGCGTTCACTGGTCAGCGTTTAATAGGCCGACACCGCCAGGTAAATGCTTTACTGGCCGATGCGTTAGCAGGGCCGGTTCACGCGCTGGCACTGCATACATACACTCCCGAAGAATGGACTGCTCGTGGTGAGCAATCTATTGCATCACCAGCGTGTCGGGGCGGCAGCAAGTTAGGTTAGTTGCAGTCTAATAAGCCCTAAAGCAGGTTACGCGATGCCAGTACATCAAATGCAATAATGGTGACTGGCAATGACAGTAACGTTGTCACGGCAATAATGCTTGCTGCGAGTCGATGATCACCGCCCAAACTCCTTACCATTACGTAACTGGCCGCAGCGGTTGGTGAAATTGCCATGAGTAATACGATCCCCAGTGACATGCCCGTCAACCCTGAAAAATAGGCCAGGCCCACCATTACCGCAGGATAAAAGACACACTTACTCAGGGTACTCAAAGAGATATTAAACCAGTCGTCGCTGAACGAGCGGAATTGAAGTGACGCTCCCGTACATAGCAACGCCAACGGCAAGGTCAACTGGGCAAAGTATTTACCTGTGGTTACGGCTATCTCTGGTAACGACCAGCTAAAGTATGAAAACGGCAACGCACAGCAAATAGCAATGATAAGCGGATTCTTCACAATACCGGAAAGCTGTTTTGTAAGTGAACGCTTACCTTCCTGATAGAAGTTTAAAACAAATACACTCAGTATGTTAAACAGGATAGTAACCAGGCCTAAATACACGGATGCCGCTGCCAGCCCATCGCTGCCATATGTATTTGCGCAGTAGGCTAATCCGATTATTCCCATGTTCGCACGAAAGCCACCTTGGGTAACTACGCCCTTGGCGTCCGGATTCGCAACCAGGGTGTGACTCACGCCCATCAGCAACAAAAAATAACCCAGTGTACCAATCAGGCCTATACCGATAAGCAGCGGGTTTGCAGCATGACTAAAATCAGCTTGGCTAATAGACAAAAATAGCAGGGCAGGTAAGGCAACGGTAAACACCAGCTTTGAACCCGTGGCGACAAAGTTGTCATTAATCAGCTTTACGCGGATTAGGATGTTACCCATAACCAGTAAGGCTAATACGGGTCCGATAACGGAAATAGCAAAATCAACAGTAGAGGATTGCATGGGAAGATTGGAAGTTTAGCTACGAAGTTCGTCTAGTTTATCACCAAAGCCCGTCGTTATCATTGCAGCCTATGGCAATTAATCGTTAATACAGCACATTGATTTATCGTATTTATTTGCAGTTCAACGAAGAAAGGTAGTTGTATATATAGACATATATGGCGAATTGCGTGATGTTATAAAGTATCAATTTCAAAAGGGAATCAAAAATGCAGAGCCGTCGTCAACTCTTAAAAACCATCACCACACTCTCGATAGGGGGATTATCTCAGTCGGTTTTTGCCGGTAGTGCAGGTAATCAGTTGACCGGGCTTACTGACTTACTTCATACCACTACGTCACCTGACGAGGTAGCTAAAGATGAAGCTTTCTGGAAGAAGGTCGCGGCTTACTATCAGAAAGGTACCGACACCATCAATCTGGAACAAGGCTATTGGGGGAAAATGGCGTTGCCGGTTGAGGCCGAGTACATTCGGCTTACCAAAAAGATAAACCAGGAGATGTCCTGGTACGCCAGAAAGTATTGGGCAGAAGATTTTAAACAAGTGAAGCATACTGTGGCTGCTGCATTAGGCGCTGAGGTAAATGAAATTGCGTTAACCCGAAATGCTACCGAGTCCTTTGTGAATTTGATAACACAATACAAAGGATTACAGAAGCAGGACGCCGTGTTGTGGGCCGATGTGGATTACCCGAGCTTTCAGCGAATGATGCAATGGCTGGCCGATGAACACAGTGTCGAGGGCATCGAGTTGTCACTGCCTGCATCCGGGAACAAACAAGACTACATTGATGCTTATGCCAACATCTTCGAAAAACACCCCAACCTAAAGCTGATGCTGTTAACGCATACCAGCAACCAGCATGGTTTAACCTTACCGGTAAAAGAGATTGCGGCATTAGCTAAGTCTAAAGGCATTGATGTGATTTGTGACTGCGCCCAATCCTGGGGGCTGGTGAACTTTCAAATGGATGATCTGGGTGTCGATTGGGCAGTGTTTAATTTACATAAATGGATAGGTTCGCCGGTTGGCGTGGGCGCGTTGTATATGAGAACCGGTACACTGGACCGCGTATCACCTTTTCCTGGAGAGGCTGAGGGTAATGAGTCGGTACAAAATCGTGTGCACATTGCAACGTCAGACTTTGCCTCGTTTCTCGCCGTTCCTGATGCTATCGCCTTTCACTTTGCCATTGGGGGTGAAAACAAAGCAGAGCGATTGAGATATCTACGAAGTCGCTGGGTGAGTGTAGCGAATAAACTGCCCAATATTGAAGTGTTAGGTGCACAGGATCAGGATTGTGCTTCAGGCATGGGCGGTTTCCGAATTAAAGGGCAAACCACCAAGGAACAGGTATCAGCACTTCAACAACGTCTGGAAAATGAGTTTGCTGTATTTACTGTCGTTCGTAAGGACCTGGCAAGTGGCTGCAATATTCGGGTAACCCCTCAGGTGTTTACTACACCGGATGAAATAGACACGTTTGCTAATGCGCTGATTGCCATAGATAAGGCGTTGTAGTTGATTAACTCCGGACGATACAGGTGGTTAATTTGACGTGTAGTGACGCGTGATATTAGCCACCTGAACCTGATAATCCTGATACCAGCTTTGCTTGCCCTGCTGCTGAGCCGACTTGTGGAGTGGATCGTTCTTCCAGCGTAATACACTTTCTTCATCCGGCCAGTATGACAGCGCGATTTCCTGATTGCCTTCACACAGCGCAGTGAATTCGAGACAGCCGTATTTCTCAAGCGCCAGCTGTCGTAACGTACTTGCCTGAGCAGGGTAGGCAGCATCGAGCTCTTTTACGGTGGCCCGGAATATCACCACTATCATGTTGAAGGCGCTTCTAATACCGTTTTCAGGCCACTGCGCATCATGGCTTCCCGACGGTTGTTAATCATAATGCGCGAAATGACCAATCCGGCAATCAAGGCCACCACGGGGACCCAACTGGCAAAACCAAGGGTGAAATACAAGCCTGCACCAATACCGGCTATCCAAAGTAATGGGACAAGCCAGCTGTAGAGGGTATATGAACGTTGGGCCGATGGCGTGAAAGCCGCAGCCTGTGCCTGCTCCAGTAACTTAAATTGCTCATGACGCTCACGCTGAGCAATTTCGGGAAAATGGTCGATGTACTCTTTGATATCCATGACATTGAATCATTAGGGTAATACCACGCCAGTAAATCGAATATCAGTGTGTTGGTCAAGTTCAGGCGGGAATTATTAACAAACTGTTAAAGGACAAATTAGCCAGACAATGGTAGGATCGCCGACCGTTTTTTAATCACCCCACTGAAGAAGCAACTATGTTTGACATAATCTCCAGTAAAGACAGTAACATCAAGAACGATGTGCTTTCAGGGATAACGGTTGCGCTGGCACTGGTGCCAGAAGCCGTTGCCTTTGCCTTTGTGGCAGGTGTAGAGCCAATGATTGGTTTATACGCTGCCTTTATGATGGGCTTGATCACGTCTGCCATTGGTGGCCGCCCCGGTATGATTTCCGGTGCGACTGGTGCCATGGCGGTAGTCATGGTCTCGCTGGTAAGCGAGCACGGCGTGCAGTATTTGTTTGCCGCGGTAGTGCTGGCTGGCTTGCTGCAAATACTATGTGGTGTATTCCGCTTAGGTAAGTTTATACGGTTGGTGCCATACCCGGTAATGCTGGGTTTTGTAAACGGCCTGGCCATCGTGATCTTCCTGGCTCAGCTTGGACAGTTTAAAGTGGCTAGTGCGCTGGGCGAACAACAGTGGATGCAGGGCACCATGTTGTACTGGATGCTGGGCCTGGTTGCATTGACCATGGCGATCATTTACTTACTTCCGCGTTTAACCAAAGCCATTCCTGCTTCTTTGGCGGCAATCATTACCATTACCCTACTGGTACATGGATTAGATCTGGAAGCGCGTACGGTCATCGATTTTGTGCGCGACATGTTGCCTGCTGATCAAAAAGACAGCGCAACGTTAGCCGGTGAATTACCTTCTTTTGCGATTCCGATGGTGCCGTTTACCTGGGAAACCTTCATGATTGTGCTACCAACAGCAGTGATTCTGTGTTTGGTGGGCTTAATTGAATCCCTGTTAACGCTGACGCTTATTGACGAAATGACTGACACACGCGGTCGCGGCAATAAAGAATGTATCGGTCAGGGCGTGGCTAACACGGTTAATGGTTTCTTTGGCGGCATGGGTGGTTGTGCCATGATTGGTCAGAGTATGATCAACATTAACTCAGGTGGTCGTGGACGTCTGTCTGGTATTACCGCCGCGATCGTTTTACTGGGCTTTATTTTGTTTGCAGCGCCACTGATTGAAATGATTCCGCTGGCTGCGTTGGTGGGCGTTATGTTCGTGGTGGTCATTGGTACCTTCGAATGGGCTTCGTTCCGCATTATTCGTGGCGTGAACAAAGAAGATGCATTTGTCTTGTTCCTGGTAACAGCGGTGACGGTTATTGCTGACCTGGCAATTGCGGTTGTGGTTGGTGTTATCGTGTCTGCACTGGTATTTGCCTGGAAACACGCCCGTCATATTGAAGTGAAGAGCCATGTCGATAAAGACGGTTGGAAAGTCTATGAACTACACGGTCCGTTATTCTTCGGTTCAGTCAGTCATTTCCGCGATTTGTTTGATATTGCTAACGATCCTGATGATGTGGTGATTGATTTTCAGTCCAGCCGTATCTGGGATTCATCGGGTATCGATGCTCTAGATGGTCTGGCCGATAAGTACGAAAATGCAGGTAAAAAGCTGCATATCCGTCACGTCAGTCAGGAGTGCCTGGCGTTGTTGTCTAAAGCGAATAAGTTTGTAGAGATTAACGTGAATGAAGATCCTCGTTATCGGGTTGCTACAGATAAGCTGGGTTAATCTTCACTTTATTCTAAAAGGTTAGTCATAAAAACCGAGCCAACAGGCTCGGTTTTTTTATGTTAAGTCAGATAAGCAAAGGGCTAGATATCGCTGCGACTTACATATTCCTTCAATGGCAGATTGATCTGCGATGACAGGTACCACCTTATTCTCAGGGGCTCCCCAGCCTGAGAGATATGTTCATGGTTTACCGCGGTGCCTGTGCCCAAGTTCACCTGGGCATCGACGTTTTTGTTGACGTTAAGTACCAGAACCAGCCTGCTACCTTTTTTGATGAGTTTGGACGTGAAGCGAGCATTCACAATGGGCACTCTGCGGATTTCATTCGGTACGAGTAACCTGCGTTTGCTATTGTCATCAGCGTAGCTTGCCCTGCTGCGATAATTGTTCAGGTGGAATACCTCACCTTCACTTGTCACTTCGTAATAGTTAAAACCGATATCTACGTCCTTTTTATTGATGGCTATATCGAAAAAGCCAGTGATTGAGCCGGTTAACTCCATGTCCCGTTCGAATTCCGGTGTGGCAACATATATCCCGCCCTGGGTATCCAGCTTATCCTGAATAACTGGCCAGGGAGCCTGGTTTCGCTGCTCGGTCCGGTCTGCCAAATCAACAATCTGTTCGATGTATTGGGTCGGTTCAGAGGAAGGGGATGTTGTTAGCAAATAATGGGTTTGATTGCTCGGAATGGCATTCTGAATGTAAAAGGGTTGAGTTTGATTATTCAGTGTTTCCAGTGATTCAGCGAATCGCCATTTATTGGCCCCCATTAGCTGATAATTTACCTTGTTTTGCACTAAGTCAGGCTTTGGCTTGCCATACAAAACGTGATCAAACCAGCTGAACACAACGGCCTCAGTATCTTTTTCTAAGGCAACCGGATCGAGTGCATAGTTGCTGTGATGAGAACGCGGTGTATTTTGTGCAGACCAGTGGTTATAAGGGCCGATTAATAAGGCATGATTTGCATTGGCGTTGTACTGGTAATGCTGCTTTAAGTAATCCAGTGCTGATATCTGACCTCCCTCGAAATAACCGGTAATACTGAGTACCGGAATATTGATACGGCTGTACTCTTGCTGATGAGGGACCATGTTCTGGTAGTAGCTGTCATTGTCTGGGTGGTCCAGCCATTTTTGCAACCAGGGGCTTGGATGGCTGGCTAATTTATCTAAATCTACTATTGGTCGGCCACTGGTATACAGTGTATTAACTACCTCATTTGTGCGCTGCCAGTCACTGTAAACGGTATCGTCGACCGTATTATTGTTTGTTACGTACAGCGGCCATTCGAAATTGCCGGTAAGTGCAATATTGTTTTCGTAGGGTAAACCGGTAATCAGGTTAGCCGCGACATAGGGTGCGATTGCTTTTAGGCCTTTGGGCATATGTTTAGCGGTAGCCCATTGCGTAAAGCCATTGTAACTGCCTCCATACATCACCACGTTGCCATTGCTCCAGTCCTGTTTGGTTATCCAGTTAATCAGTTGCGCGGCATCTTCACCCTCATGTTCCCAGGGAACGATGGCATTTGTACTTGAGCGTTTACCTCGTGAGTTTGCCACAATGCCGATATATCCATGGGCTGCAGCGTTCATAGCCGTCTTTATATGTGCTGCTTCATCTGCGTATATCGTATATTGCAATGCAGTACTTGAAGGTATTGGTTGACGCCGACTTGTTACAATCGTGGCAGAAATACTCACGTTGTCGCTAAGGTTAACCAGTTGATTTGGCTGGATAATAAAGCGTTGTGTTTGTTGTGTGCTAATTACGCGGTTTGCAATTGGGATGATGGCGTTTAAAACATGATACAAATGGGTGTTCACTGCCACATTTACCATATCACTTTGTGACAACGAGGTTTGTTGCTGTACTTGTTTGTAAACGTTGAACACATACGTTTTTGCATTTGACACCGACCAACCCAACGCCATAACCAGTTGCACAAATGCCTTGTCGTCTACTTCACTTATTTTGCTTTGTATTATCCGGGTTGCTTGATCTACAAAAGGCGTATTCGTCTCAGAATGGGAAGCCAGTGCCAGCAAGGTTTGGTGATAAAACTGGTAGTGTAAGTAGTTGAGAGTGTTGCCATGCTGTTTAATATTAAGCTCAATCGCTTCAGCATCCCCGCGTAATGACAACAGAGCAATTTTATTGAACATACTTTGCTTATCAATTTCTTCAGGCTTCAGACTCCTGGAAAATGCGACCAGAATGCTTTGAAGTTTGGCGGATGTCAGAATAGTGTCAGCGTCGTCACTCTCGAGTAGTTCAGTCTGCCTTATGACATCGGGAACAGGGTAAGCGTCTGCCTGAGCCGCATAGGTATTTTGCAGGAAGTTTAGTAAGATAATGACCAGATAAAATATCACGATAACAAGTCTTAACGTTTTCATGGTTGTTCCGTTTGAATCAATTGCGATAATTAGTGGCGTCATCGTATGAGGACTTCTAACAAGTGTCCTGAACAAGTCATGAAGAGTTGTGACTTTTTGTGACTTGCTTGTTTTTAAAGGGCTGGAAAGGTAAAAAAATGGACAATCATGCGCTGGAAAATTAAGGCATTCGTGTTCTGCGAACAACAACAGTCCTTATCGGATGAGCACAATTCGGTTCGCATTGAACCCATGATGTGTGAGTTACTGGCTTACTTTTGTCGTCATCAGGGCAGTGTTGTCAGCAAGGAACAATTGCTGGATGAGGTTTGGCATGGCCGCTTTGTTAGTGACAATACGGTTAGTAAACTGGTCACTAAACTCAGAAAAGCACTACAAGATGATGCCCGAAACCCTGAGTATATTGTTACTATTCCTAAGCGGGGGTACCGCTTTATTGCTTCTGCTGTACAAATAGATGAGGCGACGGCACCTGAAGACGGTGCTTACAGCGTAGAAGCCACATCTTCCTATTCCCTGAGAACGCTAATAGCGGTGATGGCACTGGTTTGTGTTGCTGTTGCCTGGTGGCTGTTGTCACCTAACTCTGAATCAACTGCAATTACCACAGCTAAAGCGATTACATCAGACCGTGGTAGTGAGGATTTTCCCGCCTTTTCACCCGATGGAAAAAGACTGGCGTATATGCATCATGATGGTGACAGATTCAGGCTGTTGGTGAAACAATTGGACACAGGGGAAACCGTTGAAGTAAATCATGGTGATGGTATTGGTGTGGGACCAGGTTACTGGAATGACACTGGTTCTAAGCTGGTGTATCTCGTTGCGACCAGCGAGCGATGCCAGTACTTTACTCGCGAGTTTAACGGCATCATTATGTCTGAGCCGCAGTTAATTCATACCTGTAATACGGGTAGCTACGGTGGCGTGAAATTTACACACGACGATAATGTTGTCGTGTTTGCTGAATCACCCGGTCAGGAAAAACCCTATTCACTATACCGCTTAGTGATAGATACCGGTGAAATACAGTGGCTCCCGCAACCCGAACTGCATCTTGGTGGAAACAGTCAGTTTGATATTCACCCCTTTGAAAACAAACTATTGATCTCCTCGCCTGATGAAAATCAATGGGAAGGGTTTTACCAACTCGACATGGACTCTCAGGAATTAACACTGTTGTTTCGTTTAAATGCCTATATTTGCTGTGGAATTTGGTCTCATGATGGTGAACATGTGGTGCTAATGGGAGAACATCCTGCCCGGGAGATAATTCAATATGATCTAACCGGCAAACATAAAACTGTATTGTTTGTAGGGCCCCAACAAATACGTCGTCCCAAACGCCATAGCAATGGTGTTGATTATACGTTTTCAGCCTATACCTACGACCTGAATGTCGACGCGTACTCAATATCGGGTAAACAGTCCAGATCCCTGTTAAATGACACGTTTGACGAGAGACTGCCTGTGTTCTCACCACAATCTGATCGCGTAGCCTATATCAGCTTAACGACGGGGAGCGAAGAGCTCTGGCTGTATGACCTTCAAACGGGTATGAAGAGTAAAATCACTGAATTTGCGGATGGCAGACATTACGTTGATTTAGCCTGGTCTCCCGATGAAAAGCATGTTGCGGCGCTGACCTTAAACGCGATCCATATCATCGATTTGCAAAGCGGTCATTCCAAAGTACTGCCCGTGCCGGAAAAGGAATTGCGGGGTATTTCATTTAAGTCGCCGTCTGAACTGGCTTTCAGCGTGCGGATGGGGGAGCGTTGGCAAGTCGTTGTATTCAATTTGAACAGCAATGCCATGTTCCGTCTTGATCCTCAATGGCAAAGCGTACAGTTTGATATTTCCCCGGCTAATTGGTTGTGGGTGAATCAACAGCAAGAATGGTTTCAGGGCGAGGACGCAGAGCCACTGGCGATGCCTGGGAAGTCGCTGTCTCCCTTTTTAGGCCGGCAATTTGCTGTTAAAAAATCAGGTGACGTGCTTGCTGTTTTTGATTGGTCGGATGGGCAGCTCGAGGTATATAAAACTGGAAGTACGATTCCAATTGCAACACTGGAGAGCCAGACGGGCCACTTTTCTGTTAGCGATGATTCCGTATTAATAAATCGCAGGGCATCGGCATTAATTAGCAGTGATATCTACCAGACATATCAGGTGTCAGGGCATTGATAGGAATTGGTCAGCTGATTTTCCTAACGCCAGAAGAATTGATCGATGGGACATGACAAACAAAAAAGCCGAACGAGACGTTCGGCTTTACTATTTATACAGGGATAAACTTAGCTTTTCTTGGCTGCAAGGAAGTTAATTAAATCCAGGCGATCCTGCTCAGTCATATCACGGGTAAACTGTACTTTGTATTTACCGTTAACAATGAAGGTCGGTACTGAGCGAACCACATTGCGGTAGTCATCGATAACCTTATTGTTCTTGGCCAACTGTGACTTAACGCCAAAGCTGTTCACCAGGCTGTCAAATTTCTCTCCATCCACGCCGTTGATGACGAAGATGTTACGCAGGTCTTTCATGCCAGTGATAGTGGCACGCTGACGATGAATATAGTTGAAAATAGCACCGCTCAGCTGGTCTTCCTGCTTAAGCGCTTTGCCCAGCAACATCGCACGGGTTACGTCATCCTGAATCTCCTTACTGGTGTAAGGCATGAAGTTAACATGTACTTTTTCAAATTTTACGCCTTTGTCCAGCGCCGCTTTGAGTTTGACAATAAACGGTTCGGTGCGGTAGCAGTGCGGACACCAGTATGAGAAAAACTCAGCGACCTGAGGTTTTTCACTCAATGGCTTATCCAGTTCTTCATAGTGCTCGCCTTCTTGCCATTTTTCTGCGGCACACGCCTGTAGCGGTACCAGTAATACCAGCATTATCAACAATGCAAACTTCTTCATTCCTGTTTACTTCCTTCGTCAAGCTATGGAAAGTGCTGAGATTATCACAAGGGCTTTGCTACGCCTAGTCGCGAGCGACCAGGCGAATATTGTTGTCGGCAAGCCGTTAGAATGAATAGCGCGTGTGCGCCAGAATTCTACGGTTGCTACCCTGATACCCAACGATGTCTTCAAACGATTCATCCAACGCGTTATCAATGCGCAATCCTAACTGCCAGTTGCTATCGACTTTGTAATCGATGTTCGCTGTTGTCAGCCAGTATGGTTTTAAACCCAGCGTTTGCGCACTGGCCGGCCACGGCGGATAGAACGTATCCAAACGCGTGCCTGTGTAGGCAGCCTTAATATAAGCAGACAAACCCTGAACGGGGAATGAATAGCTCGCAGATACCGATCCTGTGTGATGTGGTCTGCGCAACTCAATGGTTTCGAGCGCGCCCTGGGATGCATCGAGATAACTGTAGTGTGCGGTCAGGCTGACATCATCAGTACGCCATTGCGCAGAGGCTTCAAATCCATCGCGACGTGATTTTTGGCTGGCATTTTGTGCTGTGTACATACCGCTGTTTGTGTCATACACAAAGCCCTGGATTTCATCTTCAAGGCGCGTTGAAAATACACTCAGTTGCAGCGAAATATTCGCAGGCAACACAATGTCAGCTCCCACTTCTACTTCACGGCTCTGTTCTGGCAGCAGGGCAGGGTTGCCGATAAACGTTGAAGGGTAGTAGCCATACAGCTCGGTAAAGTTGGGTGTCTTCACTGCCTGGCCTAAGCTGACAAAGACCTTTATTTTGTCGGTCACAGCGTAACGGGCGCCAGCGCGGTAACTCCATGCCCGGCTAAATCGTTCGTTGTCGTCGTAACGTACACTGAATTGGGTATCCAGCGTATCGGTGCCTAACCCGGTCAGTTCTGCGAATACACTGCTGGTACTGTCCTGACCGCGATAGTTAGGGTCGTCCCAGCCTACAGGACCGCTTTGCTCAAATTCGCGGCGCAGATATTCGCTACCCACAGCCAGTACGGCGTCTTCAAAAGAGACAAAATGTGTCCAGGTCAGCTGTTTACGTTCGCCCTGAGTACCGCCTGCATCGAAGCCGTCGGTGGTATTGGCGTTTTCATTGCGATTGTATTGTAAGCTCAATACGCTGCTATAAGGCAGATTGGAGGCTTCAAATTGCCAGTTTAGCTGTGCTGAAAGCTGCTCTCCGTTGGTGACATTGTCGGCATCTGCAGGAAGGCCTGTCGTCACATAATCCACACCGTCGTATTCGTTGGTGTAGTCGACATAGCGAACTTTTGCATCGAGACTGTGTTGACTGGCTGCCTGCCATTGCACACCAGCATTTAACGTAGTGTTCTCGTAGCCATCTCGTTCCGAACCAGTGCGGGACACGTTGTCACCCGCCGTATCAAGAGTACTGGCAGACACATTTGCCTGAAAATTTTTGCCGCGGTGACTGGCTGATGCAGAGGCTCTGTAAGTGTCTGCATTCCCGGCGCCTGCTGAGACGCTGACTGCAGAATCAGACTGATTTGCCGCGCTGGTGGTGATGCTTAACACACCTGCTACAGCACCGCTGCCCCATAGCGCACTTTGTGCACCACGGAATAATTCTATACGTACAATGTTGGCTGACGTTAAATGTGCAAAATCGAATAAGCTACCCTGGCTTATGTCGTTGGCAACCACACCGTTGATGAGGACTAATAAGTGGTTTGTTTCACTGCCACGCAAACGCAGTTCGGTCAGTGAACCAGGACTACCTGACTGGCTTATACTGATACCCGGCAGGCCGCGTAACAAGTCGGTAATCTGACTTGCTCCGGATGCCTGAATATCCTGCTCCGTCAAAACGGTCACGGATGCCGCTAGTTTATCGATAGATAATGCGGTACGGGAACCGGTAACAGTAATCGTTTCTACCGGGGTCGTATTGGCAATTGATGAGGCTGAGAAGCCCGCAGTGCACGCAAGTGCTACGGCGTAAGAAAGTGTACGAATGGTCATATAAAGCTCTCTGTTAGCACTCCCTCCGAGTGCTGAGATGAATTCTTCGGCGCTAATTTATTACACCGAGCCTGCACGGGCCGGTCTCCGGGCTTTCAAACACGCTATGGCGTGCGTCCCGCCTTCCCGGCAAAGCCGGTGGCATGTTGGGAACACAATGTGGAGATTGCTTGATTACCGTTGCGGGGGCAGCGTAAGACTTTAACTTACTTCCCGATTATCCCAGCGCGTATAAGGCTGGGCACCTGTGTTGGCGGCAATTATAAGAGGATGGAATTAAAAGTAAATCTATTATGCGAGAATGCCTGAAATGCAGGCTTCTGGCTGCACTGAGTTCACAATTAATACTGTGGTGTTAGTGACAATGGCGGCTCATGCAAGGCAGAGAATTGCTCTTTCAGTGCCAGGACTTGTTGTTCCCAGTACTTTAGTTCGCCAAACCATGGAAAGGCTCTTGGAAACGCAGGGTCCTGCCAGCGATCAGAAAGCCAGGCCATGTAATGAATCATGCGCATCGCACGGAGCGGTTCTATTAACGCTAACTCGCGGTTGTCGAAGTCACAGAATTCTTCATAAGCTTCCAGCATGGTTTCCAATTGCAGCATTTGCTGTGGGCGATCGCCACTTAGCATCATCCACAAGTCCTGAACCGCGGGGCCCATTCTGCAATCGTCCATATCAACAAAGGTGGGGCCATCACGCCACAGGATATTTCCGGCATGGCAATCACCGTGGAGCCTGATAGCACTGGTTGGGTGATATTGCGCTTTAGTGAGTTCGATGACCTGATCGAGAATGGTAAAAAACGCCGTTCTTAAACCGTCAGGAAGTAATTCACTGTTTTCCAGGGTTTGTCGGGGACGGGTCAAAAAGCTTTCGGTGTCCAGTGTTGGGCGGTGTGCGAAGGCTTTGCTTCCTGCCACTTTGTGCATACGTCCGATAAACCGGCCCATCCACTCCAAATGATCCAGATTATCCAGCTCAAACTGGCGTCCGCCAGCAGACGGAAAAAGGGCAAAACGATATTGTTCGGCGTAATGCAGAGACTGGCCGTTGTGCAAGCACGGCGCAACAATAGGGATTTCAGCGTCAGCCAGTTCATGACTGAACTGGTGTTCTTCAAGAATTTGCGCATCAGTCCAGCGTTGCGGACGGTAAAACTTCACAACAAAACGCTGTTGTTCGTCACTGATAAACTGATAGACACGGTTTTCGTAGCTGTTTAGCGCAAGCAGACCCGATTGTGGAAAAATGCCGCACTGTTCAAGTGCGGCAAGTATGGTATCGGGTGACAGCGCAGCAAAAGTAAAGTCACTCACAGAATAATTGGTTACCGGTAGAGGAATTTCGTTGGTTCAAGGACCTCTACAATACTGCCATCCTGCTCGGTAGTCGAGACATGGAAGTAGATTTCAGTAACCCGACCGTCAAGGTTGTATGGATCAGTGGCGATAGACACCGGCAAACTAAACACTTCGCCGCCTTCTACTGTTACCACTTGCTCACCAATAAAGTCGTACTCTGGTAAGCCTTCAACTTTAATCGTGTAAGTATACCGGGTTTGGGATTTATTGAGTACTTTCAGGGTATACACGTTCTCGATGAGGCCATCGTTGTTTTCCCGGTACAGTGAGTTTCTGTCGCGAATAATATCGACTTCCAGCGGAATACGTGTGGCAATATCCGCAATTAGCAGCCCCACCATGACCAGAAGAACCACAAAATAGCCAATCAGTTTGGGGCGTACAATATGGGTTTTGCCGCCGTTGAGCTGATGTTCTGAAGTAAAGCTGATCAGGCCTTTGGGATAATCCATTTTTTCCATTACGCCGTTACAGGCATCTACGCAGGCGCCGCAGTTAATGCACTCGTACTGTAGTCCGTTGCGAATATCGATACCGGTAGGACACACCTGTACACACAGGTTACAGTCAATACATTCTCCCAGACCTTTTTCGGCCAGGTCGGAATGGGCCAGCTTACGGGGTCTTGGACCGCGTTTTTCACCACGCGTCGGGTCGTAAGACACGGTAAAGGTATCTTTGTCGAACATTGCAGACTGGAAACGTGCATAAGGGCACATGTGAGTACACATGATTTCGCGCATCCATCCTGCATTTCCGTAGGTACATACGGTGAAAAAGATTATCGAGAATGTTGCCCAGAAGCTGGCGTCAAAGGTAAAGAAATCGATAAATAAGGGACCGATGGGCGTGAAGTACCCAACGAATGTTAGCGCGGTAAGAAGTGCCACAGCCACCCAAGCTGTGTGTTTAGCGGTTTTACGAAGAAATTTATCGAGGTCCATGGACCGCTCATCCAGTTTCATCCGCTTATTTCGATTACCTTCAAACTTTTCTTCAAACCAAACATAAATATAGGTCCAGGTTGTTTGAGGGCACATAAAACCGCACCAAACTCGGCCTGCAAAGGTAGTAATAAAGAACAGGGCAAACGCAGATACAATAAAAATGTATGCCAATAACGTGAGGTCCTGGGGCCACAACGTCAGAGAAAAGATGGTAAAGCGCTGGTCAATAATGTTAAGCAGAATAGCCTGATGACCGTCGTATTGAATCCAGGGGAAAACAGCGAAAATAGCAATAAAAAAGAAGCCGAATAGTCGTCTGAAATTCTCTAGGGGTCCTTGAACTGCCCGAACATAAATACGGCTGCGAGGCGTATATTTTTTTGCCTCTTTATTGCCTTCGGGTTTGTGAACTTTTACCGGGGTAACGTTTTTCACCGGAATTTGATCGTTCATTTGACTACCTTTTTATATACAGAAATCGAGAATACGGCAGCAGTATACCAACAACATATTAATTTTAATTAATATAGATCAATCTCGCCGTTTTCTATCCTACAGGGATTCAATGCATTGATTACTGAATGCCGGGTAAGTGTATACCACGGCTCACTTTCCCTCTATGCCACAATGGTATCAATAGCGCCGTGCTTCTGACCAGCCATTGCGTTGTTTCGCTTATATTCCGGGTCGTTCTGATGAAATGGGAAGTGGCAGCAGGTTTAACTAAACTATAACTAGGTATAAATCACACAACGTATTCATCTGAGAGAATCGTGTACAGTTCATCATGTTGACCTGGATATTTTTGGCGCGCACCTGCGCGCTGATTTTTCAGGGTACTTAATTTAATTATTGGAGATTTGTATTCACATGTTTCGTTCATTTGCCATCGCTTTAGAAATTGCAGTGTTGGTGGTGATTTTACAGTTGCCATTTGTGCAGTATTTGCTGTCGGATGTTCAGGCGACCGTAAGTGAATGGATGACCGAGATCGCGCAAAGGGAAGAACGCGAGCAGCTCGCGGACATCTCAGCCAACCTGCAAGGCCATATTGAGGCTATGCGTCCTTATCAACAGGAATACGTAGCCACTATACTTTCATCCCGGTTACAGCTCATGCAGTTTTACAGCAATTATTGTATGAACGATGATCATAACCCTTACGTATATGGAGCAACCTTGCACTTGCTTTGCCAGGAAATACAACGCTCTCCTCTGTCCCACTCGGATAAGGAAGGGGCGGCTCAGTTAACTGCTGTGAAATAGCCGCCTCAAAATCAACTTGACTGTTTGTCGGCTGTTCATGTTCTGTTAAGGATTAATATTTGACACTGAACGTCGAAAACATACACTTTGATCAGATGAATCATAGTGCTTGTTGAATAGTCTGATATTCAGAACGGGAGAGCAATCATGCGTGTACTGGCTAAAATGTTACTGTTGTCTACTACCACCGTTTTTTCTTTGGCGTCAGTAGCCGACGACGCGGCAACTGTCAGCAATGTTGAAATTACCTGGGAAGATCCTAAGTCATACACTGATATGCGGCCGAGCAACGAATCCCGGGTGCGTTTCCGCAAGCGCGTCATGCGGGATTTGGGTGAGTACATTGAAGAGCTGGCAGAAGCGTTGCCAGCAGGGCAACATCTGAGTATTAATGTAACGAATGTAGATTTGGCCGGTATGGTCTGGCCGACCTTTGGTACGGGAACTGATCTGCGGGTGATTCGCGAAGTTGATATTCCTCGCATGACGTTTAGTTATGCATTGTCTGCGAATGAACAAGTTATCAAATCTGCTGAAGTGTCTCTTAAGGACATGGCGTTTATGAACAGAGCGACGACAATGCGAACCAATGATGTGCTGCGTTATGAGAAAATTATGCTGAAACGCTGGTTTGATGAAGAGTTCAGTGACTCAATAGTGAAGTCCTGACAGTACGCTGCTTTCTTTACGTGGCGTCGGTCTGACGCCATGCTTATAACCAATATTATTGGTCATACCTTTTTTTCAGTAAAAAAATTCTTAATCCTTTCTTTTTAAAGATTGTCAGTCTTTTTTACATATCTCTTTAATTTTGCAAATTTCATAACTGTTTATTTCTTAAACTACTCTTTTGAAAGACTCCTTAAATTGACCATTTGGTCGGCTATTTTGTGTCAGCTATTTTTACACTTTTAAATGCTTTATGACCAGACCGTCCGGTCCGTTTACAAATACTAATTATTGATACGTAAGGAAAAATCTCTTAACTTGTACCATTAGTACAGGTGTCACAATCTTGTCACTTGCTACTGATAATTTTTACAGCCCGAAAAACACACACCTAACGATAAGAATTAGGACAACTGGCTTCCAAGGAACAACAATGAAAATAAAGTATCCCGCTCTCATCAGTGCGATGTGGGCGTCCCAGGTCTTTGCGACCGATATCTTCATCAATGAACTTCATTACGATAATTCTGGTAGCGACGTTGGCGAGTTCGTCGAAGTCGTAGCCCCCGCCGGTACCGATCTGACCGGCTACAAAGTGCTGTTTTATAATGGCAATAATGGTGCTCAGTACAACAGCCGGGAGCTGGTTGGATTGGTTGCCGACATGGGTAATGGGTTTGGTACCTACGCTATCGATGTATCCGGTATTCAAAATGGTGCTCCCGACGGTATTGCGTTGGTTGATGATACCAACACGGTTATTCAGTTTTTAAGTTACGAAGGTAGCTTTACCGCCGCAGGCGGTGTGGCTAGTGGCCTGACGAGTGTTGATATTGGCGTAAGTGAGACAAGCAGCACTCCGGTAGGCGCGTCATTGCAGTTAACCGGTAGCGGTGCGCAATACAGCGATTTTACCTGGCAGGCATTCACAACTTCTACAAAAGAAGCCGTTAACGAAGGTCAAACCTTCACCGGTAACGAAGTCGTATTCTTCAACGAAATTCACTATGACAACGCGGGTGCTGACGTTGGCGAATTTGTTGAAATCGCCGGTACAGCTGGTTTAGACCTGACCGGCATGACCATTGAACTTTACAACGGCAGCAATGGGTCGGTTTACAATACGATTGCACTGTCAGGCTCACTGCCAGATAACGGCAACGGTTTTGGCACGATCGCCTATTATCCTTCTTCAATTCAGAATGGCTCACCGGATGGTATGGCGTTGGTGTCAGCACTTGGTGAAGTCATCCAATTCATCAGCTACGAAGGCGTAGTCAGTGCGACGGCAGGCGCAGCCAACGGTACAGACAGCACCGATATCGGTGTGGCTCAGGCTTCTTCTACAGCTGTGGGTCAATCACTGCAATTGAGTGGTACGGGAACCAACTACAATGACTTTACCTGGACTGCAGGCGCAGAGAGCCCGGATAATACCAATCCGTCTCAAACATTTGACGGTGTTAGCTCACCAGAGGAGCCTGAAGAGCCAGAAGAACCGGAAGAACCTACACCGGGCGAAGGCGATGTGTCCAAACTGTTTATTAACGAATTACATTACGACAACGTTAGTTCGGATGTGGGTGAATTTGTTGAGATTGCGGGTCCTGCAGGAACTGACCTAAACGGTGTTAGCATTGAGCTGTATAACGGTAATGGTGGTAGTGTTTATAAAACAGTTGCGTTGTCTGGCACTATCCCGGACCAGGCAAGTGGCTTTGGTACCGTCGTTGAGTATATTTCCGGTATACAAAATGGTTCGCCTGATGGCGTTGCATTAAGTTACAACGGTGAATTGATTGACTTCATTAGTTATGAAGGTGAGCTAACCGCTACTAGCGGCAGCGCATCAGGCGTTACTGCTTCAGATATAGGTGTTACTGAAACAGGCTCAACACTGGCAACTGAGTCCGTACAGTTAACGGGAACAGGCAGCGAAGTCTGTCATTTCTCCTGGAGCGGTCCTGCTGCGTCATCACCAGGTGAAGTGAATGCCGGCCAAACCTTTGATGCCTCAGTCGGTGCGACGTGTGGTGGTAACGATGGTGGTGATGGTGACACTGGTGGCGATGTAACGCTGGTTAAAATCAGTGAAGTGCAGGGCAGTGGAACATCAAGCCCGCTGATTAATGCGACGGTGGCTATTGAGGCCATTGTGGTTGCCGATCATCAGAGCGGAAATGGTAGTGACGGTGATCTGCGAGGTTTCTTCGTTCAGGAAGAAGATGCTGATGCAGATGCTGACTCGTCAACCTCTGAAGGACTATTCGTGTTTGATGGCAGTGCTCCAGCGGTCGATGTTGCTGTAGGTGATAAGGTCTATTTGGTCGGTACGGTCGATGAGTATTTCGGCGATACGCAACTGGATGTACAGTCTGGTTCCGTACAGGTTGTATCTTCAGGTAATTCATTGCCATCACCGGCCGTTATTACGCTTCCTGTTGCAACCACCACTAACTCAAGTGGCGAGGCGATTGCTGACCTGGAAGCCTATGAAGGTATGCAGGTTATGTTTGCTCAAACCCTTGCGGTAACAGAGCTGTACAACCTGGACCGCTTTGGCGAAATATTGCTAAGCAGTGAAGGTCGTCAGGTTCAGTATACCGAAGTGATGACTCCATCAACGGAAGGTTATGCCGCCTATGTTGCTTCTGCGGCAGCCAATCGTTTACTGCTGGACGACGGCTTTAGCATTCAGAACCCTTCTCCCATTCGCTTCCCTGCACCAGGCTTAACAACAGCCAATACCGTGCGTATGAGCGATGAAGTGACCAACCTTACAGGTGTTATCAGCTACCGCAAAGGCAGTGGTGGTTCAGGTGACGAAATGTACCGCGTTATGCCTACGGTTGAGCCAGCCTTTACCCGTCCAGAGTCTCGCAAAGATCGTCCGGATGTGGGCGGTTCTATTCAGGTTGCAAGCTTTAACCTGCTGAACTTCTTCAACACCTTCGGAAACAGCTGCTACCTGGGTGGGGGGACTGGTGATTGTCGCGGTGCTGACAACTCGGAAGAATACGCTCGTCAGTTACAGAAAACTGTCACTGCCATTACAGCACTGGATGCCGACGTACTGGGTGTCATTGAAATTGAAAATGACATTGTTGAAGGCCAGAACAGCGCAATGGCATCACTGGTAGACGCGTTGAATCAGGCAGATTCTGCATGTAGCAATTATCAGTACGTTGATCCACTTCAGCGTGTAGGCACTGACGCTATTGCTGTAGGTTTCCTGTATTGTGCAGATACCGTAGAGGTGACTCAGGGCAGTTCCATTGCCATTCTGGATGATAGCCAGCTTGCCGCTTTGGGGCTTAGCCACTATGCGCCTGTGTTCGATGGTTCTTCAACCAGTCGTCCCAGCTTAACGGTAAGCTTTACCGAAAAAGCCACAAATGAAGTATTCACTGTGTCGGTTAACCACTTTAAATCTAAAGGCGGTAGCGGTTCAGGTGGTAATGCGGATGCAGGCGATGGCGCAGGTAATTGGAACGAACGTCGTACACAAGCTGCTGAAGCACTTCACAGCTGGTTAGCAACCTATCCGACTGGCGTTAGCGATGACGATATCTTAATCATTGGTGACCTGAATGCATACAGCATGGAAGATCCGATTGTTGAGCTGACGTCTAACGGTTATACCAGTGTGACTGGTGGCGAGGCACATTACTCTTATGTGTTCGACGGCTTTGCCGGTAACCTGGACCACGGATTGGCTTCTGCCTCACTGATGGAACAAATCACCGGAGCCACGTCCTGGAACATCAACTCTGATGAAGCTGATGCATTGGATTACAATACTGACTTCGGTCGCCCAACTGACATCTTTGATGGCACCACACCGTATCGCACATCGGACCACGATCCGCTGTTAATCGGACTGTCTCTGTCATCGGTATTGAAGGGTGATCTTGACGGTGATGGTG
Organism: Aestuariibacter sp.; assembly: GCA_017794925.1. Lineage (GTDB taxonomy): Bacteria > Pseudomonadota > Gammaproteobacteria > Enterobacterales > Alteromonadaceae > Alteromonas. The sequence continues at coordinate 1,777,928 of CP051238.1, forward strand.
ATATCGATCGCAATGACTTCTTTATGATTATACGTGCGATTCTGACCAGAAGACCTTATGATCCAGCTAACGATATGAATGGCGATGGCGCTGTGAATCTCGCAGATGGAATATTGTTGCGTCGTAGCTGTACTCGCGCTCGTTGCGCAGTACGTTAGTCGCTTCAACCCTATTTAGGGTGGGACAATAGAGAATTGATAAGCCGCTCAACAGAGCGGCTTTTTTTGTTCAGCGGCGTGTTATCTACAGGTAGTCGAATTCGCTGCCAGATACACTTAACAGATGTGACGCATCAGAAAACAGGGCGGTTTTGTGTCCGTGCATTCGCGGAAGGATGCGCTCTATGTAGAACTGACAGGTTTTCTGTTTCCCTTCGGCAATATTGGGGTTGTCACAACGGCTGGCCGTATCAGCCATGGAATACCACAGCACACCCAGTAAAGCGTATCCGGTGTAATGCAGGTAATCGCATGCGCCACTGGCCGCGCTTACGGCATCAAAGCCTTTTACTGATTGAGATGTTGTATACCACTCCTGCAATAATTGCTCTGCCGCTTGCTTGGTAAGTGGCTGTTCTATGTCGTGCACCATCGTGTTTAACGCACGATAAGTGGTATCAAGCATACCTTGTTTGTCGCGGGTTAGTTTGCGACCTATAAGATCGAGTGCCTGAATACCATTGGTTCCCTCATAAAGCATGGCGATTCTTACATCACGCATCAGTTGCTCCATGCCCCACTCCCGGATGTAACCATGTCCGCCAAACACCTGAATGCCCAGGCTGGTTGATTCCAGCCCGGTATCGGTCATGAACGCCTTACATACCGGTGTAAGAAACTGCAGAATGGCGTTGGCTTCATCTTGTCTTTCGTCATCGGCATGGTGTGCAATGTCCATGTATTTGGCGTAGAGCATCGCCAGTGCCCGACAGCCTTCAGCAAATGCTTTCTGGGTAAGCAACATACGGGCAACATCGGGCTGATGAATAATCGCATCGGCTTTATCTTCGGGTTGTTGAACACCTTGTGGGGCACGGGATTGCAGGCGTTCACGTGCATAGGTCAGCGCGCCCTGAAAAGCAGCTTCGGTGGCACCCAGGCCTTCTAATCCAACCTGAAACCGGGCGTCGTTCATCATGGTGAACATGCAAGCTAGGCCTTGGTTCGCCTCACCGATTAACCAGCCGGTTGCGCCATCGAAATTCATGACACAAGTCGGGCTGGCCTTAATGCCCATTTTCTTCTCGATTGCGCTGGGACCTAATGCATTGGGTTTATCTGGTGTGCCGCTGTCATCCAGCAGGAACTTAGGCACGAGAAACAGGCTGATGCCTTTAATACCTGGTGGTGCATCGGGCAATCTGGCCAGTACCATATGGATAATGTTATCCGTCCAGTCATGGTCTCCGGCCGTAATGAAAATCTTGCTACCCGTTATAGTGTAGCTACCGTCGTCGTTGGGTTCGGCTTTGGTAGACAGTAGGCTTAAATCGGTACCCGCATGCGGCTCGGTCAGATTCATTGTGCCCGTCCATTCGCCGCTGACCAGTTTTTCCAGGTATGTATCTTTTAATTCGTCACTGGCATGCCGGGTTATAGCCAGCACTGCGCTCTCCGTTAACATGGTTGTCAGGCGCCAGCTCAGGTTGGCTGAGTTCAGCATTTCATGAACCGGTACGGCCATGGAATAAGGGAGGCCCTGGCCACCGTAATTGACGTCACCGAGCATGGCATTCCAGCCGTTCTCTACATAGCTTTGATAAGCTTCAGCAAACCCTTGTGGTGTGGTGACTTTACCCTCGGCTAACCGGCAACCTTGCTCATCGCCTTCGCGGTTGAGTGGTGCAACAACATCTGCAGCAAATTTACCGCCTTGTTCTACAACTTCTAACGCGAGCTCTGCATCAAAGTCGGTCAAGCCAAGCGACCTGTAGTGGTCCTCAATCATTAACCAGTCCTGCAGTAAAAAACGAAAATCCGCAAGGGGTGGAATGTAGCCAGGCATAGCATTCTCCTAGTGTTAACCATTTCTAATCCCCGATGTTTACTGAAGGCAGTTCAGACTAATCAGGTAAGGCAAAAATATAAACAAGTGTTTTAATTGTAGGAGTGCTACCCGAAGATTGTACAGTAGGATCACAAATATTCTGGTCAAAAGTGTCAATAGTTTGAGCCAGAGCAATGTTGCGTTTATTGTGATTAATCGATTTGCTTTTTGGGTTCCGGAAGATTACCCGCTTTTACATAGGCATCACGCAGTGGGATGAGGTCATCAGCAAAACGCATCGCATTTTTGTCTATCAGAAATGGGTCGATCTTTTCTAACTGCTGCACTTCTAGTGCTGACCATCCGGGCGGGTCAAATTGCGCCGGAAGTTGACTCAGCGAAGCATCAGCTACGCAGTGGAATATGGGCATGCCCGATGCCGTGGAGGCTAATTGTTCTCTAACCTCTACGTTAAAGCCTGTTTCTTCCCAGGTTTCGCGGTGAGCGGTGCATTGAAGTGATTCATCGCTTTGGCGACCGCCCGCCGGGAAATCGAGCCTTCCGGTAAGCCGATGACGAATAAGCAAGGCCGTGTTACCGCTTCTCACCAGACATGCAGCCCCCTCTGCATTGGGTATATCAACGGAGGCTGGGGGTAAACTTCTGCAAAATGGGGCTGAAGGTGACGGGTCTGAGCAGCCAAAAAGCGTTAAAACTACCAAAAACGCTGTTAAAAGCGATCCGTAATTCCTGTGTTTCGGTAAAATTAATAAAAGATTTTGCATGTTATTAACAACATTATGCGCCCGAGGCATCCCGCCAGAATGAAGCGTGTAGTGTAACAGGGTTTACTATGGCATTGGGTAAAAAGCTGTCACCGCTATTGTTGGGTGTGGTCTTGATGATCGGTCTGTTGACGTATTTGAATTGGCCGGAGGAAAGCGTAACGCAAACAATGGCTCAACGGGCGACTCCCGTAAAAGTATTTACGGTAGAGAATCGCTTATTCCCGGTGACCATTGAAGCGTTGGGTACAGCGAATGCCAATGAATCCGTCACGCTGACCGCACAAGTGACTGATACGGTCACCAAAATTAGTTTCGACGACGGCGACTCAGTGAAAGCCGGACAATTGCTGGTTCAGTTGAATGATACCGAAGAAGTGGCTCGTGTTGCCCAGTTACAAGTCAGTCTGGACGAAGCTAAACGCCAGCTAACCCGAATAAAAAATCTGGCAAAAACCAGCGCCGCTTCTCAGCAATTACTGGATGAACAACAAGCTTTGGTCAAATCCATCGAAGCGCAAATTGCTGTAGCGAATGCGCAATTGGCCGACCTGCAAATTCGCGCGCCATTTAGCGGTAAGTTGGGCATTCGTCAGGTGAGTGTAGGGTCGCTGGTGCGCCCTGCTGACACCATCACGACGCTGGATGACATCAGTGTCATTAAAGTCGATTTCAATGTAGCTGAAAATCACTTGGCCAGCATGGCCGTTGGCCAGAAAGTCACAGCGACGTCAGTAGCGTATCCGGGCCGGGAGTTCATGGGCGAAATTACCGCAATCGATTCCCGAATCGACCCGGTCACCCGCTCAATTCTTGCCAGGGCTATGATCAACAACGCCAGCGCGGATTTGCGCCCTGGCATGTTGATGAGTGTGACTATCGAAAAACAAGTGCTCGATACATTGGTCGTACCGGAAGAAGCCTTGGTGCCAAATGGTGACAAGCAGTTTGTATACGTCGTAGCAGAAGATAACAAAGTCTCTGAGCGAGAGATTCTGATTGGTGAGCGCCGCCCTGGATGGGTTCAGGTAGTGACTGGGTTACAAGTGGGTGAGCAAATCATTACGGAAGGCACCCTGCGTGTTCGGGATGGCTCGTTAGTTAAAGTACTGAACCCTTCAGCTCAGGAGAGCTAATTTATGTGGCTTTCTGATGTATCGGTAAAGCGACCGGTCTTTGCCTCGGTCGTTAATCTGCTGCTTATTATTTTCGGTGTCGTATCTTTTTCGATGCTTTCTCTGCGTGAATATCCGGATATTGATCCGCCTATTGTCAGCATTAGCACTAACTATCCCGGCGCCTCTGCGAACATTGTTGAGACACGCATTACTCAATTGCTGGAAGACCGTATCAGCGGTATCGAAGGGATTAAAAATATCACCTCAACCAGCCGTAATGGACGCTCCGATATTACGATTGAATTTGAGTTGTCACGGGATATCGATGCAGCCTCTAATGATGTGCGTGAGCGTGTCAGCCGGGCGTTAAATAACCTGCCTGATCAGGCTGATCCACCGGAAGTATCCAAGTCCAATTCAGACGAACAGCCGGTAATGTGGTTTAACCTTCGCAGCACCAATTTAAATACCATGGAGCTGACCGATTACGCCGAGCGCTATCTGGTTGACCGTTTGTCCATTGTTAATGGCGTTGCGCGCGTTCGAATCGGGGGCGGGCGAACGTATGCCATGAAGGTGTGGTTAGACCGAACCTCCATGGCTGCTCGGGGAGTCACGGTTGCCGACGTGGAATCGGTTATTCGGTCCGAGAACGTTGAATTACCGGCAGGGCAGGTAGAGTCATTCAACCGGGACTTTGAAGTACGTGTTGCTCGCAGCTTTTTAACTCCGGATGACTTTGCAGCGCTCACGGTTGCCATTGGCGATGACGGTTACCTTGTGCGATTAGGGGATGTCGCCAAAGTGGAACTGGCCGCCGTGGATGATGAAACTGAATTCAGAGGCGACGGTGTGAATATGATTGGGCTTGGGATAATTAAACAATCCAAAGCCAATACGCTGGATGTTGCCCGCGCGGCCAGAGAACAAATTGCCCGAATTGAACAATCTCTGCCAGACAATATTTTTATTGTGCCCAGCTATGACTCCTCTGTGTTTATCGAGCAATCTATATCAGAGGTATATAACACGCTGGGTATCGCCATGTTACTGGTTATCGTGGTGATTTACCTGTTTCTCGGGAATGTGAGTGCAACGTTGATACCTGCGGTAACCGTGCCTGTCTCACTGATAGCTGCGTTTATTGTTATGTTGGCACTCGGGTTTTCTATAAACCTGCTGACCTTATTGGCCATGGTGCTGGCTATCGGTCTGGTGGTCGATGACGCCATTGTGGTACTGGAGAACATTCACCGTCGGATTGAAATGGGGGAGGCGCCATTACTAGCGGCTTACCGTGGTACCCGTGAAGTTGGTTTTGCGGTTATTGCGACTACCCTGGTATTGATTTCAGTGTTTGTCCCGCTGGTGTTTCTGGAAGGAAACGTTGGGCGACTGTTTACCGAATTTGCGCTCGCTATTGCAGCTGCGGTTGCGTTTTCCAGCGTGACTGCCCTGACACTGTCTCCGATGTTAGGCTCGATTCTATTGAAGAAGAGTGAACGCTCCGGGTTCGGTAACTGGCTGGATAGTCGCTTTAAGAAATTGGAGTCGGGTTATCATGGGAGCCTGGGGAAAACCATTCATCAGCCCTTCATGATGGTGCTGCTTCTGGCGTTTGCGGTTGTGGCTATTTATCAGCTTCACGAACGTATTCCGAATGAGTTTACGCCGAAAGAGGATCGCAGTAATTTCTTTATTATCATGCAGTCTCAGGAAGGCGCGAGCTTTGAAAGCAACTCGCGAAGCCTGAAACAGATTGAAGATATCGTAATGTCTTACCGTGAAGCCGGCGAGTTGGACCGCGTGCTAGTGCGCGCACCCGGGTGGGGTGGGCGTGCAGGTATTGTGATTGTGGGGGTTGTACCTTGGGATCAGCGCGATCGCAGTTCGTTTGAGATCATGGATGAGATCAGTGCAAAGTTAAATGTCATCCCTGATGTGCGCGCTTTTGCCATCATGCGATCCGGCCTGGGGGGCGGTGGCTTTAACCGGCCAGTTCAGTTTGTACTGCAAGGCGATACCTATGAAAATCTGGCAGAGTGGCGAGATATCCTGATCGAAAAGGCGTCGGAAAATCCCAACTTGTTGCGATTGGATTCTGATTATAAATCGACATCGCCGCAGCTACTTATCGAGATTGATCGGGACCGTGCCGCGGACTTGGGTGTGTCAATTAGTGACGTTGGTCGCACGCTCGAAACCATGCTGGGACAGCGCAGGGTGTCTACCTTCCTGGATCGCGGAGAAGAATATGATGTGATTCTTGAAGGTGAGGAATCAGCGTTCCGCAGCCCGAACAGTATCGAGAATTTATATGTTCGTTCTGGGTACACAGGGAAACTGATCCCACTGGATAACTTATTGAGTTTTACTGAATCAGCGACGTCTGCGCAGCTCAATCGCTATAATCGCATGCGCTCGGTAACCATCTCTGCCAACCTGGCCAACGACTACTCGCTCGGTGAAGCACTGGACTATCTAAACAATATTGTGAAAACAGAATTGCCTGATTCAGTGTCGATTGACTACAAAGGCGAGTCACAGCTTTATCAGGAGTCAGGTAACTCGTTTATATTTGTGTTCTTGCTGGCCTTGTCTATTACCTATCTGATTCTGGCCGCTCAGTTCGAGAGCTGGGTGCATCCGTTGGTGATCATGATGACGGTACCGTTGGCATTACTGGGTGCATTCATCGGTATGTTCTTCGCTGATATGACCCTGAATATCTACAGCCAGATAGGCCTTGTTATGCTCATTGGACTGGCTGCCAAAAACGGCATTCTGATTGTGGAATTTGCTAACCAGTTGCGGGATGCCGGAGAAGAGTTTGAAGACGCGCTGCGAAAGGCATCTGCAATGCGCTTACGCCCTATCGTTATGACCGGTTTTACCACGGTGTTCAGTAGTATTCCTTTAGTGTTGGCATCGGGCCCTGGTGCTGAAAGTCGAATGGCCATTGGTATGGTAATTTTCGCCGGTGTGCTGGTGTCTGCATTCCTGACGCTATACATCGTACCTACCGCTTACTACTGGATGGCGAGACATACTGGTTCGCCGCTTAAGCGTACACACGAACTCGAGAAGCTGGATGCTGAAACGCCTTACGTAAAGGGGGAGTGATTACGCCGGTTGAATTGCTAATGGGTTTAGGCCCATTAGCAATAGGGTTCTTTTGTTTTTACATTAACCAATCGGATAAAAACGTACACACCACGACAAGCAAAGTACACCAGACAAACAAGGTGGTAACTAACGAGGGGGTAATGCCGGAATAAGCGCGTTGCGGCGTTGCCTTGTTGCTGCTGGGGATGAGCTTATTGGCTATGTGTGCAGACAGCACGGCCACCACAAACCCTATAAAATTCCACCAAAACCAAAACAATGGATTGTCGCTAAGCCATAAAAAGGTGTTACTAAATACGCCCAACAATAAACCTATGTTAGCTGCTTTGGCGGTAATGCGTTTACTGTGGATACCGAGTAAAAATGTTGCCAGGACCGGGCCATAAAACACCGAACCGATCTTGTTAATTGCTTCAATGATAGTCGGGGCGATATCACCCGCGAAGAATGATAACACGAGTGTGACTAACCCCCAGCCAACACCGGCTCGCTTGGCAACACGCATGTACTGCTCATCGTTCAGCTCATGACCTTTTACTCTGCAGAGATCTTCAGTGGTTACTGCTGCCAGACTGTTTATGGCTGAACTTAGCGAAGACATGGCGGCTGCCATAATGGCGACGACCAATAACCCAATCAATCCACTTGGCAGATAATTCACAATGAATACCGGCATCATCCAGTCGGGTTTGTTGTCGGGGATTTGGGCCTGTAATTCCGGTGTTTGCATAACCAGTGTGCCTATAACCAGACCAGCACAACAATAAATTAAGGTAATGGGAAAGCGGCTCACGGCGACCGTGTACATGACTTTACGCAAATCACTGACGTTGTGGGCAGAGAGTGAACGCTGGGCCTCTGACTGGTCGCAACCATAATAAGAAGCATACAGTACCACGCCGCCAAATAGCATGGGCAGTAAACCGAAATCGTTGCCCTGTAAACCTAAGGAGTCCAGGTTGATGGCGTTCAGCCGGTTGGTATCCATTGCCGCGAGTGTCGCGTCTATTCCCCCCATCGCGCCAAGGGCAACGACTAAGCATATAATGGCACCGGCCAGAATCAGTACCATCTGCACAGCATCACCAAACACTACGGCTTTCATGCCACCCACAGCTGAATAAATGAGGGTAATGACACCAATGAGGACAATACTTTGCCACTGGGCCATTCCCATGGTGCCCTGTAGGATGAGTGAGATCGCATAGATCATAATCGCCGTTGCAAAAGAGCGGCTTAACTGAAAGACAAAGCTGATAAGCAGACGGGTAGAGCGCTCAAACCGGCGTTCAAGAAAGTCGTAAACACTGACAACACCGCTTTGATGAAGGGTGGGTAACAAACGCCACATCATCAATAATACCGCCAATGGTAACGCCAGCTCGTAGGATAGCCAGATTAATCCACCGCCTTCACGTAAACCAACAAAAGCCGGCGCTGAAATGAAGCTAATCGCAGAAAGCTGGGTGGCCATGACAGACAAAGCCAGTGCCGGCCAGGGGATGGTGCGGCCTCCCAGGAAGTAGTCTTTGCTGGTAGGTTGATGGCGAAAGCTTACGCCCATTGCCAGTAAGCCAATGAGGTATAGCGCAATAATGCTGTAGTCTATCCAAGTCACGATGTGTTTCCTTTCTTTCTGACCAGTATGCTTATTTGCTGTTTAAATTACCAGCCGCGAGTTGGTCGAAGAGGCTGGTGGTTTGGTCTTAGTAATACTTGCCTGAACATTACGCGCCTGTTTAGATAGGATTAGACTAATGAGCAAGGTGACTTCTAATGGGTAGACTGGTAAGTCTGATAGGTGTGATGGTTTTTTGCCTGGCTGGCTGTAGTAACAGCGATTGGCGAACGGCCAGTCGTGAGCCCGCAGGCATTGCACCTTCGCCTGATAAAGTGGCTGATGCCGTCATTGAAGTCTATGCGGCTGATGCATTCAGCTGGCGAGGCTGGTTTGCGGTGCATACCTGGATTGCGGTAAAACCAGAGAAGGCGCAGGAGTATACCGTGTATGAGGTGGTGGGCTGGCGAGTAAGGCAAGGACACCCGGCCCTGCGAACCTATTCAACCAAAACACCTGACCGTTACTGGTATGGAGCTCGACCTGAAAAAGTACTTTCTATTCAGGGAGAAAAAGCGACTGCGCTCATTCCCAAAGTTACTCAAGCTGTCGCAAACTACCCATGGGCGAATGAATATCAGGTGTTCCCCGGCCCCAACAGCAACACCTTTCCCGCCTGGGTAGGGTTACAGGTTCCAGAGTTAGAACTTGCGTTGCCGTTCAGTGCGATTGGTTCGGGCTATGCAAATAATGAAGAGGCGTCAGATTAATGAGCCTACTGCATCAAGGACGACTCACCCTCATTGCGTTTCTTAGCTATATGGTCATGTCTGGCTTGCTTACTCAGGCGGGCGTCATTCTGAATGCCGTTGCTGAGCAGTTACTATTGGCTCCGGCTGTCGCAGTGAGTATCTTTTCCTGGCTCACCGGTGGTGTCTTAGTCGGCACTTGTATTTCTATGTATTTATACACCCGCTTTGCAATCAAGTGGTTGTTAGTGCTTACTTACTCTTTATTGCTATTGCTGTTAGTGTCCCTGAGTGTTGTTATGCCGCAACACTACGCGGCAGTCGCGGCCATTTTCTGGTTGTTAGGCGTGGCCTGCGGATGTGGTTTGTCTGGTGGGGCCGTCATTATTTCGAAGATCTATCAGGCACAAAGGCGTGCCTCAGCGTTTATTGCAACGGACTGTGCGTTTAGTGCTGCGGGTTACATCTTCCCCACACTTGCTGGTTGGTTACTGGCACAGCAGTTCCCGTGGCAGTACAGTTATCTGGCTGTAGGGACTGCGGCTTTGTTAATTATATTCTTCGCATTACTTGGACAGTGTCCCGACGCACATCGGCCCGGTGGTAACCCAAATACAAACGGACAGGAGTCTGCTGGGAGGGAATCATCTGAGCCGTATTCAGCGTGGCAGGAGTTTCGTTCGTTAATTAACATTCGTGTTGTTTGTATGGCTATCGCGGTATGCTTGTATTTAGTGGCACAAACCAGTTTCCTGACCTGGGCGCCAAGTTATTTGTCATCGGCCTTTTCACTGTCACCGGATCTGGCGGGAAAGGTGGTTGGTAACTACTGGGGGGCGTCGATTTTTGGTCTTCTATTGTCTGTGGTCCTGGTGAATATTGTGCCGACCAGAACCTTGCTGCTGACAGCCAGTATGCTGGCGGTTGGCTTAACGATGGCGATGGTTATCAGTGGAACGCCAGATACATTTATAACGCTGGGCTTTGCTTTTGGCTTTTTAACAACCTGCATCTATAAGGTTGCTATTTCGTTAGGGACACAACAAGTATCCAATTCTCCGCCAATGCTGGTAACGTTGATGCTATTTAGCGGGAGCGTGGGGAGTACTGCCGCGCCTGCTGTATCAGGATTGGTCGTATCGCTTAGCAACGAGCAGGGCGCATTGTGGTTATCAGTGTGTTGTTATGTTTGCATGGCGTTGTTGTTTGTTCTGACTGTCGTCAGCGAGAACAAAAAAGGCCAGTCATCTGACTGGCCTTTGCAACATACTACTTAATATAGTAAATACGTTTCTTATTCGTCCAGGAAGCTGCGAAGCTGCTCTGAACGGCTTGGATGACGCAGTTTACGTAAGGCTTTCGCTTCAATCTGACGAATACGCTCACGGGTAACGTCAAACTGCTTGCCTACTTCTTCCAATGTATGGTCGGTATTCATGTCAATACCGAAGCGCATACGAAGCACCTTCGCCTCACGTGCTGTCAGTCCTGCCAACACTTCCTGAGTCGCGTCTTTCAGGCTGTTGCCTGTCGCTGAGTCCAGAGGCTGCACAATGGTGCTGTCCTCAATGAAGTCACCCAGATGTGAATCTTCATCATCACCGATGGGCGTTTCCATCGAGATTGGCTCCTTGGCAATCTTAAGCACCTTACGGATCTTGTCTTCTGGCATCAACATGCGTTCAGACAATTCTTCCGGTGTAGGCTCACGACCCATTTCCTGCAACATCTGACGCGAAATACGGTTCAGCTTGTTGATGGTTTCAATCATATGAACCGGGATACGAATGGTACGCGCCTGGTCTGCGATTGAACGGGTAATAGCCTGACGAATCCACCAGGTCGCATAAGTCGAGAACTTATAACCACGGCGGTATTCAAACTTATCTACCGCTTTCATCAGGCCGATGTTACCTTCCTGAATCAGGTCAAGGAACTGCAGACCGCGGTTGGTATATTTCTTCGCAATCGAAATTACCAAACGCAAGTTAGCTTCAACCATCTCTTTCTTCGCGCGGCGAGCCTTCGCTTCACCGATAGACATACGGCGGTTGATGTCTTTGATGTCAGAAATAACCAGACCGGTTTCCTGCTCAACCTGAGAAATCTTGCTAACACTACGCTCGATCTCTTCTTTGTACTGAGCCAGTAACCCAGCGTAAGCCGCGCCGCTGCTCAGCAGTGTTTCCAACCAGGCAGTGGTGGTTTCGTTACCGGCAAATGCCTTAATAAAGTCTTTCTTAGGCATTTTGGCGTGCATGACGCAGTACTTCATAACCAGACGTTCCTGGATACGAACACGGTCCATCATTTCACGCATGTTTTTCACTAAGCGGTCAAACTGCTTAGGTACCAGACGGAACTCTTTGAAGATGTCACTCAGTGCAGTTATTTCTTTACGTGAGGCTTCGTTAGTGCGGCCTTTCTCTTCGATTACCTTACGGGCAATTTTGTATTGCTCGCGTAATTCCGCAAACTTCTCACGCGCTTGCTCCGGATCGACACCACTATCATCTTCGTCTTCCGAATCATCATCGTCATCTTCATCGTCGTCTTCATCATCCAGTTCTTCCTGAGATAACTCTGAACCAACGTGAGTTGCGGTGGGCGCTAAATCTTCTTCGCTGTTAGGGTCAACAAAGCCAGAGATAATGTCGCTTAAACGAATTTCTTCAGCTTCATAAAGGTCCCACTGATCAAGCAGGTAGGTAATCGCTTCCGGGTATTCAGCAACAGAGCACTGAACCTGGTTGATACCGTCTTCAATCCGTTTGGCGATTTCGATTTCGCCTTCGCGGGTTAGCAATTCAACCGTACCCATTTCACGCATGTACATGCGCACAGGATCAGTAGTACGACCGATTTCGCTCTCTACCGTGGCCAGCGCTTGCGCGGCTGCTTCGGCAACTTCTTCGTCGGTGGTGGTTTCCTGCATTAACAACTCGTCGGAATCCGGTGCCGATTCTGATACCTGGATACCCATGTCGTTAATCATGCGGATGATGTCTTCGATCTGATCCGAATCGACAATGTCCTGTGGCAGGTGGTCATTAACTTCAGAAAAAGTCAGATAACCTTGCTCTTTACCTTTCGCAATCAGGAGTTTAATCTGAGACTGCTTGCTTTGCGCCATATACCCTACACTTCTTAAATTCTAACCATTGCAATACCCTTTCAAAGTGAGACACTTGAAAGGTGTGATCGTTCGATAAACGTTCAAAACGATACCGATGTACACGTGCTTCAATGTGGTTTTGTCAGTTCAACTGCCGTTTGCGACTGTGGCAGCGAATTACACAGTATAACAGAAACGTCGTTATTTTGACTACTCTGCTGTTTATTTTTGACTCGTTTATTTTTGTCTTTAGCGTTTGTTGTTAACGGCCTGCTTGTCGTTCTTTCATCAGTAACGTCAATTCCTGCTTTTCAGCGTCGGATAAGGCCTCAATACGTGACTTGGATAAAAGTTGATCGATGCGGCTGTCAAAATGCCAATCCAGTAACCGTGCGAAACTATCCCGATAAACCCGTGCAGCGTCCTCTTCTGATACAAGGTGTTCTTGCATGAGAATTTTGCCTAGGCTTACTGAATGGGGATGATTCCTGAAGTTTTCAAGTACCATGGCAGTACTTGCACCAGGCTGTTGTTCACAAAAGGCGAATAGATCCTGTAGGACGGGCAAACCAGCAATACCAGAACCAGCCAGAAATGCAGGTTGCACGGAGTCGGCACAATCAGCGGCAAGATTGGGGTGTTCCAGAAGCAAGCGAATCATCATCCGAATAGGGGATAATCGCGATTTTTTCATGTTGTCGAACGTGCCGGACCGATTGGGTTTTTGTGCCCTGTCGTTTGCATGGCGAATGTCGCGGTCCAGTTTGAACCGATCATATTCCCCAACGTGTTTGCTCAATTCTTCCTGTAGCATAAGTTTTTGTTGCTCACCCGCAACCTGATCGATCAGCGGTTGCGCTGCAGATTTCAATGCAACCTTACCTTCTGGTGTACCGACAGGGTGTTGTTTTAACAAGGTATCGAAGAAAAAGCGTGAAAGCGGGGCCGCATCTGAAATAAGCGCTTCAAAGGCCTCTTTGCCGACTTTGCGTACCATGGTGTCAGGATCTTCGCCGTCGGGTAGGAACAGGAACTTCAAATGCACGCCGTCTTTCAACACCGGTAGCGCGTTTTCCACTGCGCGCCAGGCTGCATCGCGTCCGGCCCGATCACCGTCATAGCAGCACACGATTTCCTGATTGCTGCGCATCAGCATCGTCATGTGTTCCTGGGTAGTGGCGGTGCCCAGTGCGGCAGTAGCGTACTGAATATCAAACTGACTCAGCGCGACCACGTCCATGTAACCTTCAACAATTAATATGCGAGGCAAGTTGCGTTGCTGACGGGTGTGATGATAGCCAAACAGCTCATATCCCTTGTGGAAAATCCGGGTTTCCGGGGAGTTAAGGTATTTGGGTCCGTTACCTTCAAGGATACGTCCACCGAAGCCACACACCCGGCCGCGTTTGTCGCGGATAGGAAACATGATGCGGTCGCGGAAAAAGTCATATTGCTTGCCGTTATCGTTTTGATTGACGAGCTTCAAATCGATAAGCTGTTTGCGAACCTGATTGTCCTGCCCAAACGCCGACAAGACACCGTCCCATTCTGGTGGCGCGAAACCGATTTCCCATTGTTTAACTATCTCACCAGATAAGCCCCTTTTTTTAAGATACTCCACCGCACCTGCAGCCTGCTTGTGATGCTTTAGCTGGTGCTGAAAAAAGCGGGTAACCTTCTCCATTAACTGGTAGTCCGATTCGGTTTGCTGCTTTTTTTCCGGGCTGAATGAGCGACCGCCCAAACCTTGTTCTCTGGGGACTTCCAGGCCATGCAGCCGCGCGAGTTCCTCAATGGCTTCAACAAATTCAAGTCTGTCGAACTCCATTAAGAACGAGATGGCATTACCGTGGGCACCACAACCAAAACAATGGTAAAACTGCTTGTCCTGAGCGACGGTGAAAGAGGGCGACTTTTCATTGTGGAACGGGCAACAGGCAGAGTAATTCTTACCTGCTTTCTTTAGACGCACACGGTTATCGACGATTTCGACAATATCCGTTCGAGCCAGCAGATCATCAATAAACTCTCGAGGGATTTTACCCGCCATATACGCTACACATTGCCAAGAGGTTAAAACAGGGATATCAAGTCAGGCTACTGTATCAGGCTGGGAAGAATGCGCAAATACTTAAGCTGATGAAGAAAATTGCAAAACCGCTGTTAATTCAAACGTTGTTTGATTTTTGCGCTGAGTGCGCCCATGTCGGTGCGACCCTGGACTTTAGGTTTCAGGAAGCCCATCACCTTGCCCATGTCTTGCATACCACTTGCGCCCGTACTTGCCATGGCCTCGTCGATTAACGCAACCAGTTCATCGTCGGTCAGAGCTTGTGGTAAGAAGGATTCGATGACAGTAATTTCAGCGCGTTCGGTTTGCGCCAAATCATCGCGACCTGCCGCGTCGTATTGAGACGCAGCATCCTGACGCTGTTTTACCATCTTGGTTAAGATAGCAAGTACATCAGCATCAGACAGGGTAACCTGTTCGTCGATTTCTTTTTGCTTTACGGCAGCAAGGGCCATACGAATAGTTCCCAAGCGAACTTTATCTTTCGCTCGCATAGCATCTTTTTGTGCGTTTTTTAATTCGTCAATCAGCGCCATTGGAATACTCGTTTATAGCTAATCAATAATAATGCAAAGAGGTCTCAACGAGACCCCACTGCCAATCATTGCTTAGTAAAGTTTTACGCGACGTGCGTTTTCGCGAGCCAACTTCTTAAGATGACGCTTTTTAGCAGCTGCTTTTTTGCGCTTGCGTTCCCAAGTWGGCTTTTCGAAGAATTCACGACGACGTACTTCAGACAGTACACCTGCTTTTTCACAAGAACGCTTAAAACGACGCAGTGCTACGTCAAATGGCTCGTTTTCTCTTACTTTAACGATGGGCATTAAAATCTCACCTCAAAACTTAACGGATTTCCGGGGTTCAACTGGGTTTTTTCAACCACCCGGGTTAAAAATGGTGCGAAATTCTAATCATTCGAGACGGCGATGTAAAGCCCTGGTGTCAAAAAATGCGATAAAAATAGCCAGTCCCCTGGCTTTATCCAGTGCTGATTGAGATTGTTGATTGTCCAGCCTGCTATGAATCGGGTAAACTTTACCGATTAAATCAGCACAGAGCAAAGAATTTACGACCATGCGTATATTAGGTATAGAAACCTCATGTGATGAGACCGGTATTGCGGTGTACGATGATGAAGCCGGTTTATTATCACACACCTTATATAGTCAGGTTAAACTGCATGCGGATTATGGTGGTGTGGTGCCTGAACTGGCGTCTCGTGACCACGTCAGAAAGATCGTTCCCCTCATTCAGAAGGCGTTGGCCGATGCGAATAGTACTGACGCTGATATTGACGGTATCGCTTATACCCAGGGCCCTGGTCTGGTGGGCGCCTTGTTGGTAGGGGCGTCAGTTGGACGTTCTCTTTCTTATGCCTGGGGTGTCCCGGCTATTGGTGTCCACCATATGGAAGGGCATTTGCTGGCACCTATGCTCGAAGATACTGCGCCAGAATTTCCATTTGTGGCATTGCTGGTATCCGGAGGGCATTCTATGCTGGTGCAGGTAGATGGTATTGGTGAGTATACGTTGTTAGGCGAGTCGATAGATGATGCCGCGGGAGAAGCCTTTGATAAAACCGCTAAATTACTTGGGCTGGATTATCCGGGCGGGCCTCTGCTTGCTAAACTGGCAGAGCAGGGCGAGGCAGGGCATTATGCGTTTCCTCGTCCGATGACTGACCGCCCCGGCCTGGACTTTAGTTTCAGTGGACTAAAAACCTTCGCAGCTAATACCATCCGCGATGCGGATGATAGCCAGCAAACACGCGCCAACATTGCCTATGCGTTTCAGGAGGCGGTCATTGATACACTGGCAATAAAGTGCAAGCGTGCGCTGAAACAGACAGGGTTAAAACGCCTTGTTATTGCCGGTGGGGTAAGCGCCAACACTGAACTGCGTAGTACAATGAAAAAGCTCATGCAGGATATCCGTGGCGAAGTATTTTACCCCAGTCTGGGATTTTGTACCGACAATGGCGCCATGATTGCCTATGCCGGATTACAGCGTCTGAAAGCCGGGCAAAGCACGCCGTTGTCAGATTCAGTAAAGCCTCGTTGGCCGTTAGATACCCTTCCTGCTCTCTGATTCTGGTTCAGTTATCGCAAAATCGCTGGATTTCCAGCGATTTTCACTGGATTGTCACATTCCCTCGATAAATACTGTCACCCTTAGGCCCTGATAACAAACCATTCCGTCAGGACGAATGGATAACTAATAAAAGGTAGTAATTATTATGCAGCGCTTTGTTGTATTTGTTGCAGTGTGTCTGATGTTGTTAAGCACAGGTGTTAACGCCACCCCGTCTGATCAACATGTTGTGCTGATTTCAATTGACGGGTTCCGTCATGATTACATTGAGAAGCATAAGGCTAAGCAAATTGCTGCTATTGCAAAGCAAGGCGTTCGGGTGACGTCCATGCAGCCCGTATATCCTGCCAATACGTTTCCCAATCATATCTCGCTGCTGACCGGCCTGCTGCCGGTCAATCACGGGATTATTAATAATCGTTTTTACGACAAATCCCGGCATGACTATTACAAAATGGGCAAGGGGTATCAGGATAGTACCTGGATCACTGCGATGCCCATGTGGAACCTGGTCGAAACTCATGGTTTTAAAGCGGCGACCTTTTTCTGGCCTGAGTCCGATGCGCGGATCGGCGGTCAGCTTCCTACTTATCACTTTCACTATTCCAAATATGCCGACTACCAACAACGAATCGATCAAATCATGGAATGGCTGTCGTACCCCGAGGTGAGTCGGCCTCGCTTTATTGCCGGGTATTTTTCATTGGTCGATACGGTCGGTCATGATTATGGGCCCGATGCGCCAGAAACATTTGAGGCGGTTCAGCACCTGGATGCCCTGATGGGACAGCTCTATACGCGCATTCAGGCGTTACCTTATAAAGTTAACCTGGTCCTGGTGTCTGATCATGGCATGACGCCAGTAGACAGAACTAAAGCAATAGAAGAATCCGAACTAAACATTAGCGACGACTTTTTGGTCCTTAACGAAGGTGAGCAGATCCTGCTCTATGCAAAAGACGAGGTAGGGCCGGCGGCCATTGACGCCCAACGGGATAGCATAAATGCGCTGACGTTGCCTGGTGTTCAGGTGTTTGATGAAGATCAACGTCAGCATTATCGAATGCCGCATAATGATCGTACCGGAGACCTCATTATTACTATTGCACCACCGGCAAAATTTATTAAGCACAAAGACAGTCGGGTTGGTCCGGGCGGCCATGGCTATTTACCAGAACACCCTGATATGGGGGCGTTTTTTGTTGCTGCTGGCCCAGCGTTTAAGCCTGGGATATTAATACCTGCAATGCGTAATTTGGAAGTGTACCCGGCATTGGCAAAGGTCCTTGGCTTGAAAGTACTCACCCCGATAGACGGTCAGTTATCAGTATTAGCCCCGGCTTTGCAGATTGATTAATTTGCCTCGTCCGGCGTTTGTACTTGGCGTGGCCAAAGGAGCGTTACCATGAGCAAATCTTACCCTGAAATAACCCAACGTATTTCCAGTAATATTAAATCTCTGCGTTCGGATATAACCGATACCATGCAAGGCTTCTCTGCCATGGCTCAGGCGGCCACCCGTGATGGCGTGCTGGACAAGAAAACCAAAGAACTGATCGCTCTGGCTATAGGCGTTTCCACCCGCTGTGATGGTTGTATTGGCTTTCACGCCAAAGCATTGGTGGAGTTGGGCGCCAGTAAAGCTGAAGTAGAAGAAACCCTGGGGATGGCCATCTATATGGGCGGTGGCCCGTCACTGATGTATGCGGCAGATGCAATGTTAGCCTTTGAACAATTTAGCCAACCCACGGACTAGTTTTGCACAGTATTTCCCTCGGACCACTTGGGCTCTCTATTGACTATGCGCTGATATGGGGAGCCTTGTTGCTGGCCTGGGCAGGGTGCTATGTATTCAGTCGTCGTGCCCACAACCCCAAGGCGTGCTACCAGTTTGCCAGTAACGCGGTATTTGGTGCTTTTGGCGTAGGTTTCTTTTTTGCCCGACTCGGCTTTGTCGTAGAACAATGGTCATCCTTCGATGGTGACGTGCTGGCCATGCTGGACATAAGGGATGGTGGTTTTTCTGTAGGAAGCGGTCTGCTCTCAGCCGCTTTGTTCATCGTCTACAGTATTCACCGCCATTCACAAATTCGTTCTGCGTTACTGTGGTCAGGCGTTGCAACATCCGTTGTTATGCTGCCTCTTTATGCGTCTGTTTCGCTGTCGCTTCGTTCAGCGTCGATGCCTGTTCCTACTGTTGATGCGTTAACAAGTAGCCCGGTTTCGTTGGCTGACTTTAAAGACAAGCCACTGGTAATCAATTTCTGGGCGACCTGGTGCCCACCCTGTCGACGTGAAATGCCTGCTTTAGCGCGGGCGCAGCAAAGCTACCCGGATATCCATGTAGTACTGATCAATCAATCTGAACCACCTGCTCAGGTTAAGGCGTTTCTCGCTGAGCAAGGGCTCGAATTAAACAATATGCTGATGGATATCACAGGGAATGTAAGCAGGGAGTTTGGTGTTGTCGTGTTGCCGACGACATTATTTTACGCACCTAATGGAGAGCTGGTGTATCGCCATGTGGGCGGTGTATCTGACGCCAGCCTGGCAAAAGCAATACGTATTTTGCAGGCCGAATCGACTCCACAGTCCAACGTTGAATAAAGTTAAACGCATTGCAGAACGGGTCAGCTGCTAGTCGGTTAACAGCATTTTGTATTCCTTTACAATAATGCTTAATTTGCATCTAGCCATTTTATAAATTACATTTGTAATCATTGTATAGATTACGGGTGTAATCTTAATGGTGAAGGGACGTACAAATGAAATTACCTGTCTGTGTATTGTTGGTTATCAGCGTCTTACTGGCTGGTTGCGCGAGTAAGCCAACGGTTTATGTGTACGCAAAATATCTGAACGATAGTCAAAAGAAAGAGGTGAAAGACGCATTTGAGCGTGCTGAGCAATACCAGATCAAAATGAATGATTTTGATCTGCCAACGTCGATTTCTGACAATACCATTCTCTATTCTTTACTGCTTCGCGAGCCTGGATTTATTACGCTTGCTGAAGCGCTATCTGCGGAGGCTGGCTTTCCCATCAGGCGCACTCAGGGACTGACTGAAGGAAACCACTGGTATACAAAGAATTCATTAGCTTTGTTGTTATTACCAGAAAAAAATGGCGGCAACGGCCTGCTATTTCAGCAGGATCTCATTAACCAGTATGAAGGAAAAAGTTGTGACAATGTGACGACTTTGAATTTAGCCAGTGACGGCACATTTTTGCTTGGCGTTCAGACCGAGAGCGACGGATATATGCAAGATGAGGTCAAAGGTACCTGGAAGTACCGGCAATATCCCTTCGTAGAATTGCAAAAAGAGGGGTTAACCTACGCCCAGTATTATTTTGAAATACAGCAATTCACTGGCAGTGATGTTGTGGGAGAAATAGATTACGTTGAACTTGTTTCCCTGAATGCAGGAACTTTACCCGAAGGCTGCTCGTTTATTGTGGGTGTACGGCACTAGAGAGTCGCGCTGGTTACTCATTTGCCTTCCCTTTGTCCCACACTTTGCTTTCTTCCCCTTTTAACAACCTTTTTATATTGTCCCGGTGGCGGAAGATAATCAGTATCGAGAGCATCGCCACGGGTAGGGTGTACTGGGGTTTGATAAACCAGGTAAATATGGGGGCCAGTAGGACTGACACAATGGCTCCAAGCGATGAATAACCCCAAATAAAAACGACGACCGCCCAACTGGCAATTAACAATCCGGCCAGAGAGGGCCCGATAGGCAGCATTGCACCAAAGGCCGTAGCAACGCCTTTACCGCCTTTAAATTGAAAATACAAAGGGTAAATATGGCCTAAACAAGAAGCAATGGCGATTAAGCCTAATGCGACGGGAGGTATTCCCATAAAAAAAGCCGAATAAACAGGGACAGTCCCTTTGAGGACGTCGGCAATTAGCACCAAAAGTGCAGGAAACCGACCGCCGACTCTCAGAACATTGGTCGCACCAGGATTGCCTGAACCATGTTGCCTGGGATCGGGTAAGCGAAACAGTCTGCAAATCAGCACGGCACTGGAGACTGACCCAACCAAATAGGCCACACTAATCATCAGTAAACTCAGTGCAATCATGACGAATTCCGGTGTCACACAATAAGTGTGCACACACTACTAGAAACGATTAACGAATACCAGAACCTCGCTTTAAGATCGTTACACTGTTCCGGCTGTGTCTGTCATTCTGTGTGCTATACTGCGCGCGAAATTGACATCTGTTGTAAAGCATTCTTAACCCGAATGACTTTCTGTATAATCTGGCTGGCAAGAGAGGCCGTAAGCATGCAGCAAATTTTTATTGAAGGACTCAGTGTTCCCACACTTATTGGCGTGTATGACTGGGAACGCACGCAAAAAACAACGCTGATCATGAATCTGCTGATTGACGCTGACTTATCTCAGGCAATGGCCTCTGATAACGTTGATCACACGATTGATTACGCGGCAGTAGCGGAATGTGTGAAAGAGGTGGGGGCCTCTACCAGTTTTGAGCTGCTTGAGGCCTTGTCTAAAGCGGTTGTTGATAGCCTTTGTGCGCGTTTCCCGATTCAGAAACTGGTATTGAAAATCGAAAAGCCGGGTATTTTGCCCGATGCACAAAAAGTAGGAATTCAGGTAACTCACGAGGTTAGCGAGTGACGTTGCACCGCGTTTTAATTGGCATAGGTTCAAACATCGAGCGGGAATACCACACGCGACAGGCATATCATGTGCTCAACCAGCATTTTCACAATGTTAAGGTATCCAGTGTGTATGATTGTCCTGCGGTGGGCTTCGAGGGGCCGGGTTTTTACAACTGGGTCGCCAGTGTAGAAACGTCGTTAAACCTCGAAGAAACCTACCAGTTATTCAAGCAGATTGAAGCGGAGTTCGGCCGAAAAAACTGGCATAAGACGCCGTGTTCCCGCACAATGGATTTGGACTTATTGTGCTTCGATAGTCAGGTTTGCGATACACTTGTAGTGCTGCCAAGACCTGAAATCTTAGAACGTGCGTTCGTTCTTCGGCCGCTTGCAGAACTGGTGCCAGACGAACAACATCCGGTTACCGGCAAAACCTACGAAGCACACTGGCAACAATTTGACCAAACATCCCAGCCTATACAGCCTATTGCATTTGAATGGAGTTCAACACAGGCATGACATTATTTGAAATCATCATACTGGCTATTATTCAGGGCTTAACTGAATTTCTGCCCATCAGCAGCTCTGCGCACTTAATTTTACCCGCTGAAGTACTCGGCTGGCGCAATCAGGGGTTGGCGTTTGACGTTGCGGTGCACGTTGGTAGCTTACTGGCCGTTATGATTTATTTTCGGCAGGATATATTTAATATGTCGGCCGCGTTTTTACAACATGGCTGGCGCAAAGAGCAAACGACTGACAGCCGTTTGGCCTGGTTTGTGGTGATTGCGACGATTCCGGCCGTCATCGCGGGTTTCGCTTTAAAAGACATTATAGAAACCCATGCCAGAAGTGCTGCGGTGATTGCTGTAACCACGATTTTGTTTGGCTTATTGCTTTGGTATGCCGATGTAAAGGCTAAGCATGTACAAAAGCTGGAGTCGATTACGCTTAAACAAGCGGTCATTATCGGTTTCGCGCAAATGCTGGCGTTGATTCCAGGCACATCACGTTCAGGTATTACCATGACAGCAGGCTTAATGTTAGGGCTGGATCGGGAAAGTACCGCGCGTTTTTCGTTTTTGCTTTCAATTCCGGTGATCCTGGGCGCAGGCCTATTGTCTGTGAAAGACTTGGTAGAGGCTGACACGGCAGTAGACTGGAATGCACTTATCTACGGTGCGGGATTCTCGTTCGTAGCGGCGTATCTGTGTATTTTCCTGTTTTTAAGCTGGATTAGCCGCATTGGTATGTTACCGTTCGTGATCTACCGTTTGCTGCTGGGCGCTGTATTGGTTGCCTTTATATTCTGGTAAACCTTTTATTGGAGAGAGCTGATGGCTGAAACCATTTTTGACAAAATTATCGATAAGTCGATCCCTGCTGAGATCTTATATGAAGATGAGCTGGCGCTTGCCTTCAGTGATATCAACCCGCAGGCACCGGTACACTTTCTGGTGATCCCGAAAAAACAAATCGCGACGATTAACGACATTACGGAAGCTGATCGCGAAGTCGTGGGGCATTTGTATGTTGTGGCAGCGAAGCTGGCCGCCGAGAAAGGCTTTGCTGATCAGGGATACCGTGCGGTAATGAACTGTAACGAGTATGGCGGTCAAACGGTGTACCATATTCATTTACACGTACTGGCAGGTAAGCCCATGGGATGGCCGCCTTACACCGATAAGATGAAGCCGTTGGAATAAAGCCAGATCCCTTGATGTGTGATTAAATAAAAAAGACGAAGCCGCTGGAAAGCGGCTTCGTTGTTTTGATTTGGTGAATAAAGCGCGAACTAATTGAGTCCGAGTTGCGCTTTACCCTGGTCAAATACGATATCAACAGGAATGCTGGCGCTGGACAGTCGCTCAAGGTCAACAGCCAGCTGTGGCTTAATCACCCCTTTATCTGCAACCAATGCAGCAACGCCAGCATAGTCACCGTCACCCTGCAGCGTCAGAATACGTTCACTGAGTGACGCGACAGCCGCGGACATTTTGTCCATGTTTACGCTATACAGGCCTTGCTCATCACGGTCAAACGCACCGGCTTCGGCGAAGTAGTTAAAGCGAATCATATTGGCTTTTCCATGTGCAGAGCTGGCGCCAAAGCGCACCGAGCGGAAAATGCCCGCCATAAAGGTCACGTAATAGTCTTTCAGTGTACCTTCGGTGATTTCACCTTTTTCCAGTAGGCTCTGTACCATGTACAGACCCAGAATATCAGCTTTGCCTTCTTCAAGGGCTGAGGCATGTTCTTTGAGTGCTGCGCGCACGGTTTGCTCGCCGTCCAGTGTATTCTTTATTCCCAAGCCGTGTGCAACTTCGTGGAACATGGTGTTGGCAAAAAACGCGTTAAACGTTACGTGCTCACGTTGTTCCGGTGCAATAAGTACGTCAGCAATCGGCGCCAGAATATGGTCAAATTTTGCCTGCATAGCATTTTTCAGCTGTAACCGGCGAGTCCCTTTTTCCAGCTGCACACGTTCGTCGTTTGGCAGGTTGATTGCGATGGTTTTGCTGCCCGCATTTGAGTGGCCGGCATAATAAATCACGTCATAAGCATTCAGATCTGCGTCTGAGCCCGGTGTTTCCTGTTTATACGCTTCAGGCACGGGTAACCCGCGCTGCAATTCAGGTAAAAATTGGGCGTACTTGGCCAGTTTTTCGCTCCAGGCCATATCTTTAATTAACACGTAGGCTTCAAAAGCGGCGCGATAACCAAACAATTGATCTTCGTAGCTTTCAATGGGGCCAATGACCAACTCAATGGGGTTGGTCTTCATATCCATCCAGGCCATATCCGATGCCAGATAGTCATCGGATAACAAGGCATCTGCGCGCAGTGACAGGTAATTCGCAAAAGCTGGATTGTCTGCCAGTTCTGACGCTTTTCTCAGTAGCTCTGCGGCTTTTTGCAATGGCGCTGCGTAGGCCTCGCTGTAAGGAATGCTGGTGAGGTTACCTGCATCGTCGTAGCGAACCAATGAATACAAACCGTCTTTGTCTGAAAACGACGCGTTGGTGAAGGCTTCTTTGCTCATGTCGTGGGGATAGAACTCTGCACCGGGGGCTTTTTCTTCGTATCCGCTAAGAAACGGGCTGTCGCCATTTAATCTGTCCCACGGACCGTAATTGATATCAGCAAAACGGCGAACGGCGGGATCTGTTAGTGATGCAAGAAAATCCGCTTTGTTTTCATGAAACGCCTGTTGCCAAAACAGGTCGTCCATGATGACCGAGGCATCAATAAGCAACGACAGCATGGCTTTCTGGTTTTTACTCAGGTGACTCAAGTCAGCGGTAAGAGGGACCTCGTGATATATCGAAAGACGCTCTTCAGCGACAAGTAAAGAAGGCGATGCGGGTGCTGTGCTGGTGGCGGCGTCGTTGCTTGCTGGTTGGCTACATCCTGCAAGCGAGAGTGTGGCACCCATTAATGTAGCCAGCAATGTTTTGGTAAATAACTGTTTCATAGGATTTTCCGTCGATTATTGTTGTTCTTTAGTCTAAATATTTGAAAAATTAGCGTTAGCATAACCAACCTTTTATGCAGATGCTATACTCAACTCAAACAGGGCAAACACGCTGGGGGTCGTATCAGGAGCGTGTTTCTGCATGGCCCGCCTTTTTATTGCGCAGGGTCAAAAAGAATAACAATCCCTGGGTGCACGATCTCTGATTCGTTGTTATATTGGATTTTCTGCATACTAATGCCGGTTGCTAGGAAGGCATGAGATCGCAAGAATCGTTGCCTGGTTATCATCAGGTACACAATAAGCCAAGACTAAGGTAGGACTATGTCTACACAAAACGCGCTGTTAACCATTCTGGTAGAGAAGATTAAGAACGATACGCTGGTATTACCCACACTCCCCGCAATTGCATTAAAAGTTCGCAAAGCAGCGGATGATCCGGATATTAACCTTAATGATATGGGCGATGTTATAGGGCAGGATCCTTCCCTGAGCGCACGTATGATTAAAATTGCTAATAGCGCCTACATGGGGCGGGCAGTAAAAGTGACTTCTATATCACAAGCCGTTACCCGTATTGGTTTGCGTCAAATTAAGAATATTGCAACCGCACTGGCCATGGAGCAACTGTTTGTGTCCAAAAACGAGCTGGTGGGGGAATATATGAAGCGTGAGTGGAATAACACGGTTGACGTTGTCGCAAACGCAATGGCAACGTTACAAATGTATGTAGCTCGCACAAAAAAACGTGAAATGGCGATTGATACAATGACGTTGACGGCCTTAGTTCACAACATTGGGGTGTTACCTATTCTGACTGAAGCTGAGCGTCACGAAGAAGTCTTCGCTAGCCCCACGTTCCTGGATGATGCGATTGATAAACTTGCCCCGCGCATTGGTGGAAGCATTATGCAAAGCTGGGGATTTGGTGAAAACTTCGTCACAGTGGCAGAGCGCTGGCACGATTTGGCTTATATTCCAGAGAAGCTGTCTTACGTTGATTTTGTTCGGGTTGGCGCGGCGCTGGCAGGGCAAATCAATAATCAAAAAGACGCGATTTTAAATCTGGCTGTTCAGCGAGGCGTGGTTGAAGACGTTAATTCACTGCTGTCTGATGAGTTTGCTGAAATGCGCTCGGCGGCTAAACAAATCTTCGCCTGATTGAATTATCGGTTGCGGCAGTCTGACTGCCGCACTGAATTGCTAGGTTTTCAGTTGGCGTTTCCAACCAGACGATACGCCCAGTGTTATTACACCAAGCAGCAACCCCCACACCGGGGCACTTATCCCCAATACTGTTAACCCCGATGCACTGCATAGCATGGTGAGCAATGCTGCCTGGCGGTAATGCGCTTCTTCCATGGCACGTAGCAGACTGCTTTGTAAGGTGGCGAACAGCGCAATGCCAGCCAGTAAATGTGTGACAATCGCAGGCATCATCGTAAAAACAGACACGATAGCGACAGCCATCGCACCTGATAGCAAGTAGCCAAGCCCCGCTGCAACGCCTGCTTTGTAGCGCTGCTTTGGATCGTCATCTACACTGTCAGCCATACAAATTGCAGCGGTAATGGCGGCCAGGTTATACATAAAACCACCAAACGGGGCGCTGACCAGTTGCAGTAAAGCAATGCCGGTCAACACAAAGCGGTTATCGGGCTTGTAGTGATGGCTGTGCAATATGCTGATACCCGGTAAGTTTTGCGACAGCATGGTGATTAAAAATAGTGGAATACCAATGCTGATAAAGGCTGACAATGACCATGCGGGCGTTACCCATTCAAGGGTTGGTAATCCGAGCGAAATGGGTGGTGTGTCTGCCGGGCTCAATACCCATGCTGCAATGCCAGCAATGACTAGTAATACCAGCATTAAATAACGTGCAAACAGGCGGCTTCCAACAAGATAGATGCTAATAAAGAGCACTGCTAATAAGGGATACTCAGTTCCACTGCTAAATACTTTCAGGCAGTAAGGTAGCAGAATGCCCGCTAGCATGGCAGCAGCTAAAGGCGGCGGAATGCGCTCAATGGCGCGCATAAGAGGCTGACTACGCCCGGCTAACAGACTTAGCACACCTGCCCCGATTAATGCGCCGGTCACCTCGGCAAGGGAAAATGGGCCTGCCGTGGAAATCAGGAAAACAGCACCGGGGGTCGACCAGGCTGTGACCACTGGCATGCGAAACTTAAGTGAGAAGTACAGGCAGGAAATGCCCATGCCCAGACCCAGGACCAGCAGCCAACTGATTAACTGAGCGTCATTTGCACCGGCTTGACGTGCAGCTTCAATAACGATGACGACTGAACTGCTGTACCCAACCACAACGGCAGTTAACCCTGCTGCTATATGGCTTATACGAAAAGAGCCTGCCATGATAATCCTCACATTTGCAGATCACTGAATTTATCGTTAATGTGCGTTATAGCGCACAGTTTCATCATCATAACACTGTGCGTTATAACGCACAATTAGGAATGGCATGCAGGACAACATTACACATAGTATCGCTGAGCAAATAAAGCAGCGCAGAAAGGCGCTGGGCTGGAGTCTCGACAAATTGTCTTCAGTTTGCGGGGTATCGAAAGCCATGTTGGGGCAAATAGAGCGGCGAGAGTCGAGCCCGACTGTTGCAACGTTGTGGAAGATCGCAACGGGCTTGTCGTGCTCGTTTTCAGGTTTGTTGAGTAGTACAGAAACTGCCCCCCATTCGGTAGATGCGTCCCTGGTGCGCAACGAGGATAATTTCCACGTTAATACACTGTTCGCGTTCAATCCGGATAGTCGTTTTGAAATGTTTGAGCTGACATTGCTCAATCAGCATACGCAATGGTCAGATGCACACGCGGCTGGTGTTTATGAGCACGTTGTTGTACAACAAGGTGAGTTGCAACTTTATTATGACGAGCAATGGCATACGTTAAAGTCAGGCGACAGTGCAAAATTTCACGCGAATCAGCGTCATGGGTATAAAACAAATGGACCGCTTACCCGATTTATTGATGTGATTAGTTATTCGTAAGCCATTAGCGAGTGCAGTCTGCCTATTAATCTGTGTCGACAAGGAGTGAGTTTGACTTTAGCGCAAGTGTCTTTACCTGCAGCGTCTTCTTCTGTTGCACAGTCCCGTTATGTCAGTTTGGATGCCCTCCGTGGTTTCGCGTTACTGGGTATTCTCATGATGAACGCCATCGCGTTTGCCTACCCGGAAATTGTTTATTCAAACCCGTTTGCTATGGGGCCGTTGTCGGCTGCTGATTTATCACAGTGGTTTATCAGTGATGTATTGTTTGCCGAGAAATTCTATGCGTTGTTTTCGATGTTATTTGGCGCAGGCATTGTGTTGATGGCAGAAAAGCAGGCAGATCTGCAACGTGCAAAATGGCTGCACTACCGACGCATGCTGTGGCTGCTGTTAATCGGTATGATCCATGGCTACCTGATTTGGTGGGGCGACATTCTGGTGACGTATGCGATCGCGGGTATGATTATATATCCATGCCGGCTTTGGCGTATTCGCAACCTGTTGATAGTGGGGATGTTAATGCAGTTACTGATCACCGTGTTATACCTGCTTATGTTCTTAGGTTGGGACGCGATGACAGCTGAAGAGCTCGCCGAATCCCGGCAGACATTTTTCCCCGCAGCCTCTGAACTTATGGCGGAAATTAATGCAAATCGGGGGGCCTGGTGGCAGCAATCGAGCTACCGGGTAGCGACCACGATCGAATACCAAACCAGTTACCTGATTCCTTTGGTTGTACGTATGTCCGGCATCATGTTGCTGGGTATGGCGTTGTATAAATCCGGTGTACTACTTGCCACCCGAACATCCCGATTCTATTGGATGATGTTATTGGTGTCCTTACCCCTAGGTATTGCCATGAGCACGTTCGGCGCGTGGGTTATCGCAAGCGGTGAGTTTGCGCTTCCCAGTGCTTTTTCTGTCGATAGACTGTGGAACTTGTGGGGAGCCATGTTTACCGCATTGGGCTATACCTGTGCCTTCATGCTGTTAACCCAGCAATGGCATTCTACATGCAAAGGTATTGGCGCAATCATTGTCAGTCGATTGGTTCCAGTAGGACAAATGGCATTAACAAACTATTTAATGCAAAGTGTAATGTGCGGTTTCATTTTTTATGGCTGGGGATTAGGACTTTACGCCTCATTATCGCGCTGGGAAGTCACCGGTATCGTGGTGTGTATCTGGCTCGTTGAAATCGCCTGGTCAGGCTGGTGGCTGGCCCGCTATTACTTCGGGCCAGTTGAATGGCTGTGGCGAACCGCAACCCAACGCCGCAGGCAGGCCTGGCGTCGTCAGGTGCACGTCAACTAAAGGTCTTTGTCTAACCCTAACTGCTCGCTAAGATAACCCACTACACCGCACACTTCTGCTGACATAAGCGCAAATTCGGCGTCCAGACGCGCGGCGACCTGGTCTTTTGGAATATCCTGCGTTTCTTCCTTAATACGGTCAGTGAACTTAACGCGCTTAATAGTGCCGTCTTCCTGGATGATGGCTTCAAGCGTTTCATCAAACTCGAATGCGACCTTTTGAACCAGTTTTCCTGCGTCCAGATGGTGCTGAATTTCTTCACTATCCAGAGGCTGGTTTTTACAGCGAATTATACTCGCGGTTTCGTCAGTTGACTTGAACTCCGCTTCTTCCAGTAATTCGATTTTCTCTGGGGGTTGTTCAGTCAACCAATGCGTTAACTCACTTTGCAGGCTGCTGCGCACAAGAGGCACTACCGGTAATGAACCCAGCGCTTTTCTGACCATAGCCAGAAACGCTTCGGCTTTACCATCGGCACTGGCATCTACGACAACCAGATTATCCGGAATCGAAATAAACCCGTTGGTGTACGTATTCTTAGTAAAGGCTTGTGGCAGTAAACGGGTAATAATCTGTTGTTTAAGATCTGACTGGGCTTTTTTACCCACAGGAGATCCGGTTTCCGCTTCAATTTGTTCGACCTTCTCAGCCAGCTCTGCGTTAACGACAGATGATGGCAACAGACGTTCCTGCTTTTTCAATGTGATCCAATAGCGCAGCTGAGTCTGATGAAACAACATGCTGTGTTGACCCGCCGAGTGAAAAGGCGAAGCAAACCCCATGGTTGCGGTTTCTTGTGTACCACATGGACGGAATGCAAATTCATTCAACGCCGTTTGCAACGCGTCGTCGTCAAGAGACAGAGGTTGTGTCAGCCGATAGGCTTTAATATTTTTAAACCACATAAAGCGAAATATTCTTTTGAAAAAGGGCGGCAAAGGTTAGCAGCGCAGCCCGTTGATGGCAATAGAACAGGATAGGGAATCTATGTTCGTTTGGGGAAACGGATGACGTAACGCAGGCCTTCATCGGGTTCACTAAAGGCTTCAATCTGCCCGTCCAGTGCCTGAGTGACCAGGTTATACATGATATGCGTCCCCAATCCACTGCCGCCCTGGCCGCGTTTTGTAGTAAAGAAGGCATCAAATAAACGATCCAGTTGGCTTTCATTTAAACCACAGCCATCATCTTCATAGGTGATCACAACATCGTCATCTTCTTCTATTACTGTCAGGTTAATCGTCCCCGAATCTTTGTTTTCAAAGCCATGAATAATGGAATTCATGATCATATTAGTGAAGATCTGAGCGATAATGCCTGGCGCAGAGCGGATTTCCAGCTCCTCAGGACAATCTATAGTGACACCATGTTGCTTGTGTTTGAAAGAAGGTGCCAGTGACTGCAACACTTCATGAAGGTAGCTGTTTAAATTAAATACCCGCTCGGCTTCACTGGTCTGGTCAACGGCAACTTGTTTGAAGCTGGTGATTAATTCCGACGCGCGATTCAGGTTAGTCAGCAGCAGGTGTGTGGTTTGGTCTGCTTCACCTAAAAACGACGCCATGGTCTTGTTTGTCAGTGACTTTTCTTCGTAAGCGGCTTTGACTGTGTCAATACGGTCACGCAGGAAGCTGGCCGCCGTCACACCAACGCCTAGCGGCGTATTCACGTCGTGTGCTATACCGGCTACCAATCCGCCTAACGAAGCCATACGTTCAGACTCCAGAAGTTGTTCCTGAGCCATTTTCAGGTGCTCCATGGATTTCGCCAGTTCTTTGTTTTTGTCCCGCAGCACGTTTTCGATGTATTGACGGTTCTCGTTCTCTTGTCGAAGCTCACGCTGATTGGTAATCAGTTCGTCTTTTTGGCGTTCCAAATCCAGCATGATTTGACTTAACGAGGCCGTTTTCTTTGCGACTTCCTGCTCGAGCAGCAAGTTCTGATCATCCAGCTTTTTGTTCACCCGGGTAAGTTCTTCCTGGGTGCTGCGCAGCTTTTGCTGAGAAATTATCAGATCATCAATAACCTGATTGTAAGAATGTTGGAGTAAACGGAGTTCATTTTCGTCGTGTAAGGTAAGTTGTACCTTTGACTCTTCCGGGTGTTCCGGGTTAAACGCGCTCATTTGCTGGGTAATTTCCATTAAGGGATCAGACAGCATCCTTCTGAAGGCAGTCATAAACAGAAACACCAGGAACGCAGTTTTTACAATGGCATTGCCCAGCAGGAAGAATATACCGACTTCAATACGACTAAAAATGATATTGAAGTTTGAATAGAGCGTAACGTCACCGACCGTAGACGCGCGATTTGAGAATTCAAAAATAAGCGGGAAACTGTAACTGAACAATCCGCCACTGTGATCCTCAAGCTCGCCGCTGCTAATAGGTGACCGAATTTGCGCAATGGTCATACCCAAATCAGCAATGTACTCGCCATTTTCATCGCGGATCTGTACGCCAGTAACAATGGGCAGTTCCATTAAGCCTTCTGCGATAGATTGTGCCTGGGGGATATTCACTTCCCAAATAGCGCGGGTCAAACTGGTGGAAAAAGTGTTTTTAAGGGTCTGTAGCTCGGATTCGATATGGCTTTTGGTGCTCAGGTATTCAGTAAATATTTGTCCGATGGTAACGATAAACGTCAATATAAAATATACCGACAATACCCGGGTTAATAGTTTTCTCGACAATCCTGTCTGAACCGACGCCATCTGCAACCTATTCGCTATACCGATTGAAATATATGTGCTTAGGGCGCGTTGATCTTTGCTGTACACTTTTGCAGCAGTCCATAGCTGGCCAGTGTGCACCATTTAGGCAAGGCGACTGTTTGCAGGTCTAGTGGGCCTAAATCAAAAACAGTCAACGCAGCATAAATGGCGCACAAGCGCTGCCCGAAGGGGTCGTCATGAAAGCATTTTACTCTTTGTCACAGCCCTTTGGCGCAGAACAACTATGCCTGCAGGGCTGTTTCGCGATTAAAATGCTTTCATATAGACCAAAATTCGTACAGCAAAGAACAACGCGCCCTAGTCAAGAATATGTGCAAATTGCTGAATTAACAAGTTATACCCGATTGTTTAACGCAAAGATTGAAAGTCTTTGTCGAGACACGCATTATCGGGTGTCAATGTTCATAAACTTGACATAATAATGTAATCGTTTAATAAAATTGTCACACACCCTGATAATAATAGCGGCGTTTTGTTATGAGCTGGAAAAAATCTATGTCAAGAAGAGTCTTGTTAGTGGAAGATGAAGCGCCGATCCGCGACATGCTGAAGTTTGTGCTGGAGCAGTCAGGATTTGAAACGATTGAGGCGGAAGACTTCGACATTGCGCAACAAAAGCTGGTGGAACCGTATCCTGATCTTATCCTGCTT
This sequence comes from Aestuariibacter sp., assembly GCA_017794925.1. Lineage (GTDB taxonomy): Bacteria > Pseudomonadota > Gammaproteobacteria > Enterobacterales > Alteromonadaceae > Alteromonas. The sequence continues at coordinate 1,810,363 of CP051238.1, forward strand.
GACTGGATGCTTCCGGGTGGCAGTGGTGTACAGTTGGCCAAAAGCCTGAAGCAGCACGAGTTTACCCGGGATATTCCGGTAATCATGCTGACTGCCCGGGGTGAAGAAGAAGATAAAATTCGCGGTCTTGATGCCGGTGCTGATGATTACGTCACCAAGCCATTCTCGCCGAAAGAGCTGATTGCCCGTATTAAAGCGGTAATGCGCCGGGTTACGCCAACGTCAAATGAACAGCCTATTGAGTTTAATGGCTTGAAACTTGAACCCATTTCTCATCGCGTTATGGCAAATGATGATGCGCTGGATATGGGCCCAACAGAGTACAAACTGTTGCACTTTTTCATGACTCACCCTGAACGCGTATACAGCCGTGAACAGCTGCTGGACAACGTGTGGGGAACTAACGTGTATGTAGAAGATCGCACTGTTGATGTGCATATCCGTCGCTTGCGTAAGGCGATAAGTATTCATGGTCATGACGCGATGATTCAAACCGTGCGCGGCGCAGGGTATCGCTTTTCTACTAAACTGTAAGTCACTAAAGTATTGGGGTATAGTGAATGCCCCATTCAGCTTAGAATCACGTTCGCACGAGTAAAGGATAAACCGGGATGTACTACCCCTTTTCATGGTTTAAATCGATAGTGCGATTGTGTCTGTTCCTTATTATCTTTGCCCTCGTTGGCTGGTACCTTGATGACATGTTGCTGGCGGTCGCCTTGGGCGCTACCGGGTTGCTATTGCTCAACTACTGGCACTTGTTCAAGCTGAATCGCTGGCTGTGGCACAGCCGCAAGATGTCCCCTCCGTCGGTTAACGGGCTATGGGAACACATCTATGAGGGTATCTATTACCTTCAGCGTCGCAACCGTAATAAACGCAAAGAACTTGGCGCACTGGTTAAGCGATTCCGCGAAGGGTCTGAAGCGTTACCCGATGCTGCAGTAGTCGTCGATGCCAAAGCCTGTATTATCTGGTGTAACCGTTTGGCCCGACTGGAATTGGGATTGCGCTGGCCGAGTGACGCTGGTCGCCGATTGGACAACCTGATCCGCCATCCCGAATTTATTCAGTACTTTCACGCGGGAAAGTATCATTACCCCATTGAAGTGCCGTCTCCGCTAAATCCGCAAAAGACATTTGAATACCGGATCATGCCTTATGGTGAGGAGCATCTCTTACTCATAGCCCGTGATGTTACGCGAGTGTCACAACTCGAAGAAATGCGAAAGGACTTTGTAGCCAATGTGTCCCATGAACTACGCACACCATTAACGGTAATAAATGGCTATCTGGAAATTCTTGCCGGCAATGATGACGACTTGGACCCGCTGACTCAAAAGGCCTTTCTTGAAATGAGTTCGCAGACCCAGCGTATGCAAAGCCTGATTGAGGATTTGCTTGTGTTGTCACGCATCGAGGCGAGTTCCGAGCGGATATATGAAAACACCGTAGATATGGCAGCCATGCTACGTCAGGTGAAACTGGAAGCCGATGCACTGAATAAAGATAAAGGCCATGCCATTGAGTTCCACCTTGCTGATGGAGTTAAAATATATGGCATTGAAACCGAATTGCGCAGTGCGTGTTCCAATTTGATTTTTAACGCCATTAACTACACGCCGCCAGGCGGGCAAATTGATGTCTACTGGACAGTGACGAAAGAAGGCGTGAAATTTGCGGTGAGAGACAATGGTGACGGTATTGAACAACGCCATCTGTCTCGCCTTACCGAGCGTTTTTATCGGGTGGATAAAGCGCGTTCCAGAAAGACGGGCGGTTCCGGTTTAGGACTGTCGATTGTTAAGCATGTGCTCAACCACCACAACTCACAGCTTCAAATAACCAGTCAGGTAGGTGAGGGCAGTGTGTTCTTCTTTCAATTTGATGCTGAAATGATTGCCAGCCAGGACGCTGCTTTATGAAACGCCTGTTAACCTTATGCCTGTTGTGTTGCTTACCTGCATTCGTAAACGCAGATGCGCCTGACTATGAGCGCAAGCCCGGCGTTGCAGGTAAGATTACCTCGGTAGGTTCAGATACGCTGGCAAACTTAATGACCTTATGGTCGCAGGAATTTAAGCACTTATACCCGGATGTAAAGTTTCAGATTCAGGCTTCAGGTTCATCAACAGCACCACCGGCGTTGACCGAGGGGACCGCGACCATTGGCCCAATGAGCCGGGAGTTAAAGCCCAGTGAAATTCAGGCATTTATTCGTGCTCATGGTTACCCGCCAACAGTGATCCAGGTGGCGTTGGATGCCATTGCGATATTTGTTGAACGTCGAAATCCCCTTCCGGGCCTGACGTTATCTGAAGTGGACTCTATTTTTTCTGCTACCCGCTTTTGTGGTGGTGAGGAATCGATATCCCATTGGTCTCAGTTAGGTGTGGATAATTACGGCCAGGGTGCACCTATCCGGTTGTTTAGCCGTAACTCGGTCTCGGGTACGTACGGTTTGTTCAAAATCATGGCACTGTGTGACGGTGATTTTACCAAAACGGTTAACGAACAGCCCGGTTCAGCATCGGTTGTGCTTTCCGTAGCGTCCAGTAAAGGTGGAATGGGCTACGCGGCTTACGGACATAAAACAGCCGGGGTACGCGCACTTCCCCTGGGAGAAAGTCCGGATGCGTTTATTCCATTAAATGTAGAAACAGTGAGGGAGCAACAGTACCCCTTTACTCGTTTTTTATACCTGGTGGTGAATAAAGCCCCTGACGAACCGTTACCTACTCTGGTTCGCGAATTTCTTACCTTTGTGTTGTCAGATACGGGGCAAAAACTGGTAGCCCGTGACGGCTACTTTCCCATCAAAGAAGCGCTATTGTTACGCCAACGCCGCCAATTGCTTGATGTTGCCCGGTAGCATAAACGACAACAGCGGAGATGTTGAAACAATAAGGAGCCTGATTTTTCGCTACCCTAATCAGGTTTTAGAAAAAATAACATTATGATTTTTAATGGATTTATCATCAACTGTTTAATCTTTAGTCTAATTTTCCCGAAAACTCTACTTTTTTGACCAACTTTTTTATTAAAGTTTTGTGACGAACCTGTAATGTAACATTTCTGTCATTTTGCTTAGGTACTCTTCTCGCGTTTTTAAATATAACTCTATTTCTCACTTTGGAGACACGCATGGAACTTAAGCAGTTATTTCAAGCTTCTGCCATTGCTGCTGCACTTGCTTTAGCAGGTTGTGGTGGTGACATTAACATCACTGAAGGTAGCATTGACAACAGTTCTACCGTAACTAATAACTACGGTGACTCTGGTACTGATGGTGGCACCGATGGTGGTACTGATGGCGGCAGCACTGATACGCTTCCAGGCGAAACTAGCAGCTTCCTGACTTCACAGGTTTCTGCGGCTCTTGGTCAAACTGTAGAAGTTCGTACACTTTCTGGCACATTGACAGCTGATGACGCAGATGAAAACGGTAACGTTACGCTGACTAACGACACAGTATGGGCAATTGAAGGTCCATTGTTCGTAGGTGAAGATAAAGCAAACAGCGTTAACCTCGTTATCGAAGAAGGTACAATTATCTTCGGTCGCAACGGTGGTGACTATCTGGTTGTTAGCCGTGACTCTTCAATTGAAGCAGTGGGTACTGCTGACGCGCCAATCATTTTTACTTCTTATCAGGACGTTATCGGTGACGAAGTAGGTGCAGGTCAATGGGGTGGTATTGTACTTCTGGGTAATGCACCTTCTAATAAATGTCCACAAGACGGCTCTGATTGTGCACTTCAGGTTGAAGGTGTAGAAGAAGGTGCAGTATTTGGTGGTACTGACGACACAGACAGCTCTGGTACGATTAACTATGTAGTTGTTAAGTATGCTGGTTACGAAATCGCAGTTGATAACGAACTGAACGGTGTAACCTTTGGTGGAGTCGGTTCTGGTACTGAAGTTGACTACCTGCAAGTTCACTCAAACGCGGATGACGGCGTTGAGTTCTTCGGTGGTAGCGTTACTGTTAAACACTTAGTGTTAACGGCTAACCAGGATGACTCAGTTGACTGGGATAACGGTTTCCAAGGTAAATTACAGTACGTTTTCGTACAGCACGACACGGCTGACGGCGACGCAAACCGCGGTATCGAAGCGGATAACGACGGTTCTACGCCAGACATCGAGCCACAATCAAACCCAATGATTTCTAACCTGACTATCATTGGTAACAACTTCGATGGTGAAGACGATTCAGAAGGTGTTTACCTGCGCGAAGGTACAGGCGCTCAAATCTATAACATGGTGATCACGGGTCCTTCTGGTATGGGTGAGTGTTTCGAAGTTGAAAACTCAACTGAATCACAAGCAAACCTGGCCGACGGCACCATCACTGTTAAGTCTTCTGTAGTTGCTTGTGCGAACGGCGAAAACTTCAAGTCCGATACAGCAAATGGCGGTACCGACCTGTCTACCTGGTTCACAGCTGAAACCAGTAACCAGGTTCTGGATGCCTCTGCAGTATTGTTAAGCTCTACGGGTAAGCCACTGGCTGACAGCCCGCTGTTAGGTGCTGGTGAAGATGCGTCACAAGTAGACGGTTTCTTCGAAGCGACTGACTTCATTGGTGCGGTTGGTGAAACTGACTGGCGTCAAGGTTGGGCGTTTGGTTTTGGTGGCGGTACTATCCAGGTTGTTGAATCAACGTCTGGTTGCCCTGCTGGTACCTCTAATATCGCGTCTGTAGATGGTGTTACAACGACTTGTTCATTAAGCGGTACGCTGACTACTGATGTTAATCTGACTGAAGGTAACATCTATGCACTGTCTGGTGCGGTATTTGTTGGCGGCGACAACGAAAACAGCGCTACGCTGTCTATCGATGCTGGTGTAACCATTTATGGCGCATCAGGTAACGATTACCTGGTAGTAAGCCGTGGTTCTAAGATTGAAGCGGAAGGTACAGCGGCTGACCCAATCGTATTCACTTCTTATGAAGACGTAACCGGTGCAGCAACCTCTGCGGGTCAGTGGGGTGGTCTGGTGCTGCTGGGTAATGCGCCATCTAACAAGTGTCCGGACGACGGTACTGCTTGTGCCCTTCAGGTTGAAGGTGTAGAAGAAGGTGCGGTATTTGGTGGAACTGATATCACAGATAACTCAGGTATCCTGCGTTATGTTCGCGTACAGTTTGGTGGTTATGAAATCGCACTGGACAACGAGCTGAACGGTATCACCTTCGGTGGTGTTGGTTCTGGTACAACCGTTGACCACGTTCAGGTTCACGCGAATGCGGATGATGGTGTTGAGTTCTTCGGCGGTGCTGTTGACGTTAAATATCTGGTACTGACAGGTATCCAGGATGACAGCATTGACTGGGATAACGGCTTCCAGGGTCGTATGCAGTATGTATTGGTTCGCCATGCAACTGACGATTCAGACGCAAACCGCGGTATCGAAGCTGACAATGACGGCTCAAACCCTGCGATTGAACCACAATCAAATCCTTCACTGGCCAACGTAACCATTATTGGTAACAACTTTGACGGTGAAGACGATTCTGAGGGTGTTTACCTGCGTGAAGGTACAGGTGCACAGCTGTATAACTTCATCATCACTGGTCCATCAGGCATGGGTGAGTGTTTCGAAGTTGAGGATTCAACTGAATCACAAACTAACCTGGGCGACGGCACTATTATGTTCAGCAACTCAGTAATCGCATGTGAAAACGGCGAAAACTTCAAGAATGCTGACACAGCGATTGACCTGGAAAACTGGTTCCTGAATACGCAAGCTGATAACGCAGTTGCTGCGACTCAGGCAGACGTTGTATCTGGTATCTACAGCACAACTACTGCAACACCATTCGACTTTACTGGCGATAGCTTCTTCGACAACGCTGACTTTGTTGGTGCAGTTAAAGAGGGCGACGACTGGACTGCTGGCTGGACCATTGGTCTGGAGTAAAACCGGTAGTTAGTTACGACGTAAGCCCGTTACAAGCAGTAGCGGGCTTGCTTGTAAGTCTAAGAGAACGTGATGTACTCACATTCTGGTCGAGATTGCTTTCAACGAGGTAGCAAAATGAAAAATCCTGCCTACAAGTTTTCAATTAAATCTTTGTCACTTGCAGTGGCAGCCGGACTGCTTGCTCAGTCGGGCGTTGCGCTTGCACAAAGTGAAGAAGAAGCCATTGAAGAAGTTGTTGCTACAGGAACGCGTCTGAAAGGTACAGCGACCGCTGTAATCGAAGAGCGTAAAAACCAGGCATTCGTAGCCGATATTATGGGTGCGGAGCAGATTTCAAGAACCGGTGACGGCGACGCAGCATCTGCACTTCGTCGTGTAACGGGTCTGACACTGGTTGACGGTAAATTTATTTACGTTCGTGGTTTAGGTGAGCGTTATTCATCAACGCAGTTAAACGGTGCATCCGTACCAAGTCCTGACCCAACGCGTAACGTTATTCCACTGGATTTATTTCCATCAGGTATTATTGAAAGCCTGTCAGTGCAAAAGGCGTTCTCGCCTTCCATGCCTGCCTCTTTTGGTGGTGGTAACGTGAACGTCCGTCTTAAGTCTATTCCGTCTCAATACATTTTTAATGTAAGCGGTAGTTTAGGCACCAACACCAACAACTTTGATGACGCCTATTTCTATAATGGCGGCGGCGACGATTGGATGGGTAAAGATGATGGTACCCGTGCAGCCCCTGCAGCCATTATGCAGCAATGGAACGAATACAAGTTTCTTGATGACCTGACTCAGGCAGAGTCAGTTGCCATGTTCAAAGGCCTGAACCGAGATTACGATCCTTCATTGGAAAAAGTAGACCCGGATACCGGTTTTAATATGACACTGGGTAATAGCCACGACATTGACGACAAATGGCGCTGGGGTTATCTGGTTACTACGGGTTACAACAACCAGTGGAATGTGTCAGAAGAATACATTGGTGAACAGCCGCTGCGTGACGGCGAAGATTCTATCCGTATGGTACGTTTCTTTGACGAAGTGGATACCACTGAACACTCGGTTAAATGGTCTACCCTGATGAGTGTGGGTATTGACTACAATCGTCAGCATCAGATTGATTACAGCCTGATCGTGCTGAACGATACGCGTGATCAGTTCCGCGAAAAAATCGGTAACTCAGCTAACATCCAGTTAGTAGATGATCAGCGTATTCGTGAATACGAAGTGCTGTACGAAGAACGCCGCATGTATACCAACCAGTTCAAAGGGATGCATACATTCCCAAGTCTCGGTTTTATGGGCGTAGACTGGAAATACTCGCTTGGCCGTTCATCGCGTAACGCGCCAGGTAACATGGAAGCCCGTTTCATCCTGACCGACGAAAACGAAGATGGTGTATACGACAAGGTAAACGAAAGCGTGTTAACCAACGCGCAAACAGCTGCGCGTTATTCATTCCAGGCTTTGCATGATCGCGTAGAGAACTACGGATTTAATGTTAACTACCCGGTTACCATGGGTCGTTGGGAAATGGAATTTAAAGGCGGTTACGATTTCGTTGAAAAAATGCGTATTGCGGAAAACCGTCGTCTTGACGTAAGTACCCGTGCATTTGCCGATACGTCTATTCTTGAAGGTAATGTGTATTCTGACATCCTGACCGATGATGTATTGGATTCTGTGAGCTACACCAGCATTAACTTGTTACGTGATACGACGATTGCCGGTGACGATTATATCGCAGCGCAAATGATCGACGCGTATTACTTCGAAGCAGATTTGTTCTTTGATAACAAATGGCGTTTAAGTGGTGGCGTTCGTTATGAAGACTTCCGTCAGGCAGTCGTGCCGTTTAATCCGCGTACGAACCAAATCGATTTGTCTGATGATGCAGATCGTGATCAGTTAGCCTTCTTGGAAGACGATTTCTATCCGTCGATTGCGTTGACGTACTTTATGGAAGAAGACATGCAGTTGCGCGTAAGCTTCGGTCAAACAGTCGTTCGTCCTGATTTGCGTGAAGTATCATCTGCGACCTATATCGATCCATTAACTGAATTCCCTATTGGTGGTACACCAGGGATTCGAACGACGAAGATTGCTAACTACGATATTCGTTGGGAATGGTATCGCGAAGCGGGTAATAACTTGTCTGTCGGTTTATTCTACAAAGACATGACAGATCCGATCGAATCAGTGCAGTCACCGGCGCAGGATGGTCCGCCGCTGGTTCGTATAGCTAATGCTGAGTCTGGTGAGCTTTACGGCGTGGAAGTTGAATTCCTGCAGGGCCTGGAAGTGATTGGTGATGGTATTTGGGACAACTTGTTCGTGTCAGGTAACGTCACGCTGAGTGACTCAGAGATTGAACTGGATCGTCAGAACATTGTTGACCAGACAGGGGTTTCTGCGTCTATTACTAACCTGAAGCGTCGTTTGACGGGTCACTCACAATATGTGGTAAACCTGCAGTTGGGTTATGACTCTGACAACGGTGAACATTCAGGCTCACTGGTATACAACGTGTTTGGTGACCGTATTATTATTCCGGGAATTGATTTCTTCGATGATACGTACGAGGCGCCGTTCCACTCGCTGGATATGGTGTACAAGTACTATCCGGACTTTAATACCACTGTCACATTCAAGGTGCAGAATATTCTGGATGACCAGCAAGAGCTGGAATTTGAGAATACCCTGGCCCGGTCTGAGACTAAGGGAACCAGCTTCAGCCTGTCGTACAAGTACGATTTCTAAGCTAGTCTAACCCTTTGAAAAAGCCGCTTATTTAGCGGCTTTTTTTGTTTTTAAAGGGGGAATGTTTTTTTATGACAGTCTGGTAATAAAACTGTCACATAAAACTCCTATCCTACCCGCAGTTTTTAGTGGTCGGTTGTTCCGATTTCTTGTAACAAAAAGGTTTGAATGTATGAAGCTTTTTAACACGTTGCTGGTAAGCACGGCACTTTTGTCGGCATCAGCATTCGCACAGGAGCAGGATTTAGCACCTGCCATTGATACCGCCAAGGAAATCAATGAATCTGCGGCGACGTCGCAGAAGAAGATTGACGGTATCACCGATCAAATTGACAGCAAACTGCAGCAGTTCAAAACACTGAACAAAGAGATTGAAGGTTTAAATATCTACAATCAGCAACTGCAAAAGCAAATTGCTAACCAGGAACAGGAAATGGCTGATCTGAATGCAGCGATTGACGAAGTTTCTGTTATTGAGCGTCAAATTACCCCGCTGATGATTCGTATGATTGACGGCCTGGAGCAGTTTATCGCGCTGGATGTGCCGTTCCTGCCTCAGGAACGCGCAGACCGCATTGCGAATCTGAAGAGCATGATGGATCGCGCCGACGTGGCATCATCTGAGAAATTCCGCCGTGTAATGGAAGCCTACCAGGTTGAGATGGACTACGGTCGAACCATGGAAGCTTACACCGGTATTCATAACATTGCCGGTCAGGAGCGTGACGTTGAGTTTTTACGCCTGGGTCGTACTGCGCTGATTTATCAGACTCGCGACGCGAGCACGCAGGGTGTGTGGAATAAGCAAACCCGTCAATGGGAAGAGTTAGACAGCTCTTACCGCACGCAAATCACTAAAGCATTACGCATGGCCAAGAAGCAACTTGCGCCAGACCTGCTAATGCTGCCAGTTGCCATTACAGACTAAGAGGACGAAGTGATGTTGAAATCGTTGAAAACCATCGTATTTGGTCTGGTTGCAGCAAGCCTGAGCATGTCTGCCATGGCAGAGAACGAGCGTGCACTGGATCTGGATGCACTGCTTAAGCAACTGGAAGAAGGTAAATTTGCTCAGACACAACAAAATAAGCAACGCGAACAAGAGTTTGTTGCTAAACGTGCTGAACAAGATCAAATTCTGCGTGATACCAATACATTACGCGACAACACCCTGGCCCTGTCAGAGCGCCTGGAAACCCAGTTTGAACAGAACGAATTTAAACTGGCAGACCTGAACGAAGCGTTGACGACTCGCCTTGGTTCATTAAAAGAACTGTTCGGTGTGCTACAGCAAGTGGCGGGTGATACCAAAAACAAATTCTACAACTCGATGATTTCTGCTGAAATCAGCGGTCGTTCAGAATTCCTTGACCAGTTGGCACAAGACATGGGTTCCAGCTCTAAACTGGCGTCTATCGAAGAAATCGAGCGCGTATGGTTCGAACTGCAACGCGAAATGACCGAGTCAGGTAAAGTGACTAAGTTCACTACTGACGTGGTTGAAGCGGGCGGCGCGAAAGTCAGCAAAAACGTTGTGCGTGTTGGTCCTTTTGCACTGGTTGCTGATGGTAAATACCTTGAGTTTAACGGCGTAACCGGCACGGTATCAGAGTTGATTCGTCAACCTGCTGATCGCTACGGTGAGTCTGCTGCTGAACTGCAAGCCTCTAACGGTGACATCGTTAAGTTCGGTATCGACCCTACAGGTGGTTCAATTCTGGGTCTGCTAGTACAAGCGCCTAACCTGCAGGAACGTGTAGAACAAGGTGGTGTGGTTGGTTACATCATCCTAATCGTGGGTGCATTTGGTCTGCTGCTGTCTATTGAGCGTTTGTTTACACTGACGTTTATCCGCGCCAAGGTGAACAGCCAGCTTAAATCTGCTGAAGTCAAAACTAACAACCCGCTGGGCCGCGTACTGAAAGTCCGTGACGAGCACCCGAATGCCGATACTGAGGCGTTAGAGCTGCACTTAACTGAAGCCATTCTGGCCGAAGTACCTAAGCTGGGTCGCAACCTGACAATCATTAAGATCATCTCTGTGGTAGCTCCGCTGATGGGGCTGTTAGGTACCGTTACCGGTATGATTAACACCTTCCAGGCGATTACCCTGTTTGGTACCGGTGACCCTAAACTGATGGCGGGTGGTATCTCTACGGCATTGGTTACTACGGTTCTTGGTCTGGTAGTCGCAATCCCAACTACCTTACTGTACGCGATGCTGAATACGCGTAGTAAGAACATCGTTTACATTCTGCAGGAACAAGCTGCTGGTGTGATTGCTGAGCGCGCTGAGCGAGGCTAATCATTATGATTGAGTTTCTTGAAGCAATTCGTGATTTTACAGAAACCGGAGGTCAGGTACTCCTGGTCATCGGTTTACTGATATTCGTGATGTGGCTCTTGATCCTCGAACGCGCATTGTACCTGTTAATCTGGCACAAAAACTTCAGCAAGGAAGCGGTAAAGGTTTGGAAAGCACGTGAAGATCGCTCTTCATGGCACGCTGAACAAATCCGCTCCAAGATGATTTCGACGCTGACCATTCAGTTAAATGGCAGCATCCCCATCATTCAGGCGTTGGTGGCACTGTGTCCACTGTTAGGTCTGATGGGAACCGTAACCGGAATGATCGAAGTATTTGATGTTATGGCCATCTCAGGCTCAGGTAATGCCCGTTCAATGGCTTCTGGTGTATCTAAAGCCACTATCCCCACAATGGCGGGCATGGTTGGCGCACTTTCAGGCGTATTCGCCGCTACCTGGTTAACTCGTATGGTGAAATCAGAACGCACGCATCTTGAGGATGCATTGATTATTCAACGTTAATGCTAGCTAAGCGTTAAGGTAAGGTATTTATTATGAAGCAGCACTTTCAAAACTTAGTCGATGAAGAAGAAGCAGCCATCGACATGACGCCCATGCTGGACGTTGTATTCATCATGTTGATCTTCTTTATCGTAACGGCGTCTTTCGTGAAGGAAGCAGGTATTGACGTAAACCGTCCTGAAGCTGCCACCGCAGTAAAGCAAGACCGGGCCAACATCCTGATTGCTATTTCAGATAAAGGCGAAATCTGGATCAACAAACGCCGTATCGACGTCCGTGCTGTACAGGCCAATATTGAGCGTCTGCACGCTGAGAACCCACAAGGTACTGTGGTAATTCAGGCTGATAAGAAAGCCACGACCGATACCCTTATTAAGGTTATGGATGCTTCACGTGCCGCAGGCGTGTACGAAGTGTCTATTGCAGCGCAAGAGCCATAAGCGAGCATTGCTATGTCACGATTTTTAATCGCATTTGTTGTATCACTGGCGATTACATTGGGATTGTTCTTTTTAATGCAGTCGCTGATCAAAATGGGCGGCAGTGCATTAACCGAACCACCAAAAGGCAGCGTGCTGGACTTTGTTCGCGTGAAGCCTGAAGAGCAGGTTCAGAAGAAAGAACGCAAACCCCGTAAGCCGCCAAAGCCGGAAGAGCAGCCGCCGCAAATGGATACGCCGCAAATGGACTCTCCGAGTCCGGATGCAGACGGCAGCGGTATGTCATTCTCAGCCGATGTCGGCGACAGCATGTCACTGGAAGGTGGCGGTCTGGCGCTGGAGTCGGGTGACGGTGAATATCTGCCCATTGTTAAGGTGTCACCTGTGTATCCGCGTCGCGCACTACAACGCGGTATCGAAGGATTCGTGATTGTTGAATTCACGGTTACCAAACAAGGCGCGGTGAAAGACGTTTACGTTATCGAGGCCAATCCTGAAGGGATTTTTGAACAGGCTGCTATGGACGCTGCCATGAAGTTCAAATACAAGCCTCGGGTTGTGAATGGTGAAGCCACGGAAGTATCCGGTGTGCAAAACCGCATAACATTCCAGATAGACGGGTAATGACAGTATGAAGCAAACACTCTCTCGCACCCTGTTATCCCTGGTTGCAACGGGCTTGTTGGCAACAGGCTCTGTGTCAACGCTGTTGGTCAGTAATGACGTTGTTGCTCAGGAACAAAAAGCCAGTGAGCGTCCTACCCGACGTACACCGGCGTTGCGTTCAAAAGTTTACGAGCAGTTAGCCCGTGCACAATCAGAAGCCGACGGAGGCAATCTGGCGGCAGCCATCGAAATTCTGGACGTTGTACAAGAAAAAGAAACCTCCATGAACAGCTACGAGCTGGCCATGATGTATAACTTTTACGGGTTTATTTATTACAACGATGAACAGTACGACAAAGCCCTCGAAAATTTCGCGAAGGTGGTTGAGCAGCAGCCTATTCCGGAAAGCTTCGAGCTAAGCACCCTGTTCAGTCTGGCACAGCTAAACCTGATGCAAGGTAACTATGCCGAAGCCATTACGTACCTCGAACGCTGGGAAAACCTGAATACAGGTAAAATTCCGCCAAAGAACCTGGTGATCAAAGCCCAGGCGTATTATCAGAACAAACAGTACGCCGAAGCGGCCGACTTTATTACCGCGGCCATTAAAGGCCACGAAGAAGAAGGCATGATCCCGGACGAAGGCTGGCTGATCCTGCAACGCGCTATCTATTACGAGCTGAAGCAGCCCGAGAAAGTGAAAGACGTGCTGGTGAAAATGGTCAAGTTGTTCAACGAACCTAAGTACTGGATCCAACTGGCCGGCATGTACGGTGAGCTAGGTGAAGAGAAAAAGCAGCTGGCTATTATGGAAGCCGCGTATCAGCAAGGTTATGTAAGCTCAGCCGCGGACATCTTTAACCTTGCACAGCTGTATTACTACCATAAAGCCCCTTATAAAGGCGCGCGTTTAATGGAACAAGCGTTGAATGATGGCGTGCTCGAAAAGAACCTGCGTAACCTGAAGTTCCTGGGTCAAAGCTGGACACTAGCAAAAGAGCAAACCAAAGCAGTACCGGTTATGGCTCAGGCTGCAGACCTTTCTGATGACGGTGAGCTGGATGCACAGCTGGCGCAAATCTACCTGAACATGGAAGACTGGGACAACGCCATTTCTGCTGCTGACAAAGCGATTGAAAAAGGCGAGTTACGTAATGCGGGCATCCCATACCTGATCAAAGGCATGGCGCTGTATAACAAGAAGCAATACGCTCAGGCCTTAAATGAACTGGCGGAAGCCGAGAAGTTTAAGTCCAGTCGCGGTATGGCCCAGCAATGGTCTAAATTTGTTGAATCAGAAAAAGCCAGTAGCGACCAGATTCAGGCGGAGTTGGGCTCTTAGTCTGTTTGTAACTCACTGTATATTTTATCAAAAAAGAAGGCCGGCATGATGTCGGCCTTTTTGTTTTCTGCTTGAAAGTCAGCACGTTTAGCGTTAATTTTCTACACCTAAGGAAAAAATAATAATACAGGACGACACGATATGAAGCGATCACTTGCCTCGTTGGTCATCGCTGCAGCGCTTTACGGTGCTGCACACGCAGAACAAGCCCCGGCTACCTTTTCTCAAGCCTATAAACAGTATCAGCAAGCTTATCAAACCGGCACTATGCAGGAAGTGATTACCTATGCCGAAAACGCATTTGAATTGGGTCAGCAACAATTTGGTGAAGCCCATGAAAATACGGCGGCGCTGGCCTATAACCTGGCTAATGCTTACCGGGACGCGCGCCAGTATGACAAAGCACTGGATGCCTATGATGATGTTATCAGTATGCGTGAGGACCTATACGGTAAATACGATTTGGCAACGCTTGAAGTTCGCCTGGATCAGTACTACACCTACAGCGACCAGGCGGCAGCAGAAAAGTCCCTGAGCCTGGTAGATAAAAACACCGGGCGTCTGCGTACGATTATGTATTCCATTGATGACGTGGTAGAAGCCAACCCAAATGATGCAGCGATGGCGTACTACCTGATTGGAACAGCCATGGCGCGTAGTGGGCATATGCCTGAATCGGCGCGAAAAGCAAAGAGCATTTTAAGCGACGGGATTGCCAACGCGACGGCTACCTGGGGTGACACCGATATTCGAACGCTGGAACTACAATATATTCTGGCGCTGATTTACAAAGGTGACTTTAAGCTGCCGGAAGCCGCGAGTCAGCTTGAAGCCTTGGCTGCAAAGATTTCAAAAAATGCCTACGATTCGCATCCATGGGCGTTGCAAGCTCACGCTGTATTGGTAGAACTCTACACCACCATGGATCAGCACGACAAAGCCACCAAGCACTGTCAGATAATTGGTCAGGTCAGACCGTGGCAAGATAATGTTGAGCCCGAGCCAATTTTCCGCAAACGTGCAAATTATCCTCGCAGTCTTGGCCAGGCAAATATTCCGGGGGAGGTGGTATTAAAATACGATATCGATCCGGAAGGTTATGCGACGAATCTGGATGTGGTCTCTGTCGAAGGCGGTGACGCCTTTGCCAAATCAGCGCTAATAGCCCTGACGTACTGGCGTTTTGCGCCCAAATACGTAGATGGGCAGCCCGTTACCGCAAAAAATAACTACACAAAATTCACCTTTGGCATTTATAACTAGGAATGATGATGAGAACACTCAGACAACTCACAATGGCGGTTTGTCTTGGGGTGGCAAGTAGTATCGTTCACGCTGAAACGACGACCACATTTAGCGAGGCATATAACAATTATACGCAGGCAGTAGAGAAAGGTAACGGCGCACAGGCCGTGACTTATGCGAATCTGGCATTGTCTCTGGCCAGTGAGTCAATCCTGGCCGATGCTGATAATCACTATGCGTTGCAGTATAACCTGGCTAATGCGCTGCGGTTAAACGAGCAGTTTAGTGAAGCGGAAGACGCGTACGAGTCACTTATAAACTATGCATCTGATACCTTTGGTCCGCTCCATTTGAAGACGTTTTTAGTACGCCTGGAATCCTACGATTTAATGCGAACCGCAGCCAAGCTGCCGTCAACGACGTCGAGTTTTCATCGAGCAGAAAAAGCCCTAAAAGCCATTTTAAATGACTTAGAGGACGTCCCCGTAGAACCGCTCCATGATGCGGCCATCATTTACTACAGTGCGTTGTCGCCTATTGCCCGTTATGGCGCTACCCCCTTGTCATTTTCAAGAACTGAAACCTTAACCGAAAAGGCCCTCGTGTTGGCAAATGAAAGTTGGGGCCCTGACGATTTAAGGACGGTTCATCTGAGCTTCCTGATGGGGAAATTACGTTACGCACATAAAGATTACGAACAGGCGAGTGGTTATCTGGAGTCAGTTGCGGAACGTGTCAATGATGCGCTGTTTTACACGCACCCCTGGGCATTGAAAGCGCATGCAATGTTAGTAGAGACCTATTCAAAAATGGGAGAAGAAGACAAGGCCACGCAGCATTGCCAAATCATTGGCAGAATGACGCCATGGGATAATAATCAGGAGCCAGATCCTATCTATCGTGTTAATCCGGTTTATCCTCGAGCTGCAGCTATAGCGCGTAGGGAAGGCTATGTAGTAATTGAATTTGATATAGATGAACAGGGTTTTGTACGCAGCCCCGATGTACTGGAATATCAAGGAAGCAAGAAATTCATACGTTCAACACTGGATGCACTGGAGCAATGGCGTTACGCACCAAAGTTCACCGACGGTGAACCAGTAGTTGCGCAAAATATGAAAGTACAAATGGACTTTAGGTTAAGCAGATAAAAATAGCAAAGCGATGAATCCAAAGGGATTCATCTCTTTGTCACAGACGACTGTCATAGTCGGCGCATCTTGATTTATCAGTCTCCAACGCTATGACATTTTCTCGACGACATTTCATTAAATCGGGTTTGGCTACCGGTTTAGTCGCTCCGTTTATTCAACCAGCCTTCGCAGTGCCAACCAGCGCATTATTTGATTGTGGTGTTGCCAGTGGTGATCCCACCTATGAGGCGGTTATTCTCTGGACGCATACTGCGCAGCCTGTTTCTATCGTGTGGCAGGTGGCAGAAGATTTACATTTTACCCGCATTGTTAAACAGGGGCGGGGTGACACGGTAGAGGCCTCAGACTGCACCTTTAAAGTAGACGTAACAGGACTTACACCTGGCACGGTATACTATTACCGCTTTATTGCTGGCAAAGAACAGAGCGAACCCGGCCGCACTAAAACCCTGCCACAGGGTAGTCTGGATACGCTGTCAATAGCTGTCGCAAGTTGTTCCAACTATCCCTTTGGCTACTTTAATGCCTACCATCACATTGCGACAGACGCTGATATTGACTATGTCGTGCATTTGGGCGACTACATTTACGAGTATGGTCAGGATGGTTGGGGGGACAAGGAAGGTCAGGCACTGAATCGCCGTCACCAGCCTGCCAATGAAATTGTCAGTCTGGCTGACTACCGCATGCGACACAGACAGTATAAGACCGATAATGGCTCTCGTCTTATGCATGCGGCGCATCCTTTGATCCCAACCTGGGATGACCATGAATCGGCCAATAACCCCTATATGAATGGCGCTCAGAATCACCAGCCAGACGAAGGCAGCTGGGCTGCGCGAAGGGCTGCATCAATTCAGGCTTATTACGAGTGGATGCCTGTTCGTGAGCCCGGTAACGATGCTGATAAAGCTAAATTGTGGCGACATTTTGATTTTGGTCATCTGGCTACTCTGACTACGTTAGAGACTCGCCATACCGGCCGCAGCTTGCAAATTGATTATGGCGAACACTTAAAACAATTGAATACTGAGCAATCTCTTCGTCACTTCATTGAGACTGTACTGGGCGATCCTGGTCGAACGATGATCAGCATTGCCATGGAGCAGTTTTTAGAAACGCAGTTAAGGGATTCGGTAAAACAAGCGACATGGCGGCTCATTGGCAATCAGATTCCCATTGCACGAACCCATGTCCCTGCCGTTAACGATCTTGCGTTACCCGCCAGTTTGGCTGAGAGCGATCCCGTGGCAGCGCACTTCGCTTACTTTATAGCGTTAGGTAAGCTGGATTTACCCATTTATCTGGACACTTGGGACGGCTATCCGGTTGCCAGAGAAAAGTTCTATCAGTTGTGTCAGTCAGTTAACGCGACAGATTTGATCGTACTCACCGGCGATAGTCATGCATTCTGGGCAAATCAGCTGTTTGCCGGTGACGGTGATCCGATGGGTGTTGAGTTAGGGACTGCTGGTGTCACGTCTCCGGGGGATTTCGAATCGTTGGGCCCCCAACTTGCTACTGAGCTGGATAAGCGAGTATCTGAGCACAATCGGGAAATACGCTGGACCGATTGTCAGCACCGCGGGTACGTAAAGGTACGTGTAAACACTGACAACGTTAATGCACAGTTTGTCGCGGTAAATAATATTACCTCAGAGCATTATCAGGCGAGCATACTGCGAGAATACCAGATAACTAAACAGGGTAATTCGCTGTCCATGGCATTGGTGTAGCACAGGTGGGGCTACACTTGTTGAAAAGGGAGCATGGCTGCGTCCAGCGCATGCTGGTCGCTCTCGCATAACGTGAGCAATTGACTGCCTGCGTAAATACTTTTTGCATGCTGAATTACCGACAAGTGGGCGTTGTCCTGACAACGTGGAAGCAGGGTCGTCAAGTTATTCAATAAGTGGATGAGGACCGCTGGATGCGAGCTGGCGGCTTGTCTAATTTGGGCAAATGCCGTATCGACCACACCTTCAAAGGTAAAGGTACGGCGTTTTAACCAGATTTCACTTTGTTTGTTCACCAATGTATCGGCAGGAAAATCGCGCTGGCAAATGAGTACACATGCAGCGGTTAGCTTATCGATACAATTGATTGCGGTATGCGGATCGTTAATACCAGGAGACAGCGCTCTAAGCGCGATTTCAACCAGTTGACTAATGGCAAACTCGGGGTCCTGAATGGGTGTTCTACCGCTTCCCAGTACTATCGCATTGCATAAGTGACTGAACTCATAGGCCTCAAAGGGCTGCTTGCAATAGAGCGTAACTAGCCGTTCACCGTTGACCACATGATCACCGCTTCGCACGTGAATCTCACTGCCGCTGACTTGTATCGCCGGGATTGCCATAAAGCTGGCATAATTAATGGTTTGCACATAACCGCTGCTCTGCGCACAAAGCTCAACAACGAACGCATCGTCTTTACCGGTCCAGCTCTCGTTGACTGCCTGAAACTCAGAATCTGATTCTGGCTTGGGCAGCAAACTATCGATACTACGGCAAAATGCATCGAAACAATTCGCAATGACCTGATCGGCTTGTATCGAGCGCGACACGTGGTGAATAAAATACACAATGGTGACGCAGTCGACGATGGCAAAAAAAACGGTAAAGCCGGCAAGTAGTGAGATGGCATCCTGATTTTCCGATATCGACGATAAATGGTGTAACGATAGTAAGCAAAACAAAAAGGTCGATACCATAATGCCCAGCACGGCCTGGGTACTTTTGTCGTTCATAAAGTTGCGGATAAGTCGGGGCCCAAACTGATTGGATGCCAGTGTCAGGGCAACCAGTGTCATGGAAAAGGCAATACTGGTGAAAGTGATCATTGCACCTGCCACGGTAGACAACAGCTGTTGCACGCTGTTGGTTGTGACCAGCGGAATTAACGGGCGAAGGGCGTCGGGCAAGAAGGCGCGATCTATCACTGACAGGCAGGTATAACAAAGCGCAACGCTGCACAACATCATGAGTACTGGTATAAACCAGTAGCTGGTCGACAATGACTCCCAGAATACGCGAACCCGTGCAGTGATAATTCTCAACGACACCTTATTTCCTTTTGGCTAACCTCGTTTTAATGCTCACGCTAACATTTTTTTGCCGGAAGCTATACAGATAACGATGCGTCAACGTGCAGCGAGGGTGGGTTACCTCGCTGCGTGGATGCTTTTGGGCGGGGTCAGGCGTCGGCTAGTGCTTCGCGACACGCTTTGGTTTGGGCTACCAGTGCCTGGCGCACTTCCGTTGCCGTGTGGCAGGCCTCGGCAAATGGAATAAACACAATTTTACCTTCTGCAGACTGATAGTGTGCGCCTTCCGCAAACACGCTCAGCATAGTGACACTGTTTGTACGAACATTCGCAAAATGCGCCAGGATTAACTGCATGGCATCCTGATGGTCCTCGTTCATGTGGCTTATCATGCCAGCGGTATTGGATTGCCATTCCAGGCTTTCGCACTGCCAGAATTCAGGGTTGATCCAGTGAATCTTGCCGAATCCACCAATGAAGCGTACGCGCGCCACGCTGATTTTATAAAAATGAAAATCATGGGTTTGTTGATACGCCCGCGCTTGCGGAAAGAGCTGGAAGTACTGCGCTGAGCACAAGGCTATTTCGGCTTCGTCGGTCAACTGACTGGCATCACCCATGATGGTGACGCGACCATTGGCCTGTGAGTCATCCTCGCTAGGATCGAATACCGTCAGGCTCACTTTGCTGTTAGCTTTTATGTTGCGAGTATGAAGTGCGATGTCACTGATGTAGATAATGACATCGCCCGTGTGCGTGGTCACAAATGGCACAATCGAACCAAAAGGGTACCCAGGCATAGACGTCGACTGGGTACTAAGCACGCCAGAGTGCTGAGTTCGGCAAAGTTGTTTAGCTTCAAATGCGAGAGTTTGCATGGTCATGGGAGTTCCTTTTACTTAAAACAAAAATTAAATGCGTAACTAGTGGGTAACCAAAGGCGGTTTTCCCGGTCGCTCAATGAGTTCAATATCGGTGCGATAGCAGCGTGTTAACACCGCTTCGGTTAATACTTGTTGTGGCGTGCCTTGTGCAATACAGATCCCTTCACCCAATACCCACATTTGCTGGCAGTATGGCGATACTAGATTGATATCATGGCTAATACACAGCACTGACAAGCCCAATTTTGTAAGGGCTGACAGTTGTTCCATCACGCCGCGTTGATGACGTAAATCCAGCGCTGATGTGGGTTCATCCAGCAGCAGCAACTTACCGGTTAAGTCCGGTTGACTATTCACTGGCTGAAGCTCAGGAATAAGCTGAAGGACCGCTTTAGCCAGAAAAATCCGTTGACGTTCGCCGCCAGAAAGGCTTTGAATGTCCCGCCCAAGTAAGTGAGTTAACGCAAACCATTCTGCTACTGTAGTTACCCAGGCTGAGCGTAAGGCCAGAGGCTCCTTGTAAAGGCTTCGGCCTAACAACAGAATTTCATCTGTCATATAGGCAAAGGGCGTGTTGGGGTGCTGTTGCATAACCGCCCGGTGTCTGGCCATGGAAGAGGGAGACCAGGCCGATAAGGGTTTGCTGAGCAAGGTCACCGGGAGATTCTGGTCATGAATACCGGTCAGGTGAGAAAGCAGGGTCGATTTACCACAACCATTTTCGCCGACCACGGCGGTCATTTCGCCGGGGTGTAATTGCCCGGATAAGTTTCGGATGAGTGAGCGCTTTCCCCGGGCAACGGTTGCGTCGTTGATGACGAGTACGGGATCAGTCATCTGAGCGTCCTCGCTGTTGGTAAAGTAAATACAAAAAGAACGGGGCACCAACTGCTGATGTGATAATTCCAATAGGCACTTCTAACGGGCTAAATAAACTGCGTGATACACAATCAGACAGCACCAGTAACACACTGCCAAAAATACCGCTGGCTGGCATCAGAAAACGCTGGTCAACGCCAACTAAATTACGGCAAATATGTGGGATTACCAGGCCAATAAAGCCAATGATCCCGCACAATGCGGTAGCCAGTGCGACAGCAAAAGCAACTGTCCACAGTAGTAGGTTTTTGTAGCGTGTTACATTGAGACCCTGATAGGCAGCCTCTTGCTCGCCCAGCGCAAACAGGTTTAAGGCTGCACGGCAATGCCAGAAAACACAGGCGCTAATTAGCAGGCAGCTACTCAACAGGGCAACTTGTAGCCAGTTTGCGCCGGCCAGGCTCCCCATGGTCCAGTAGGAAATTTGTCGCAAGGCATCATCGTCGGCAAGATAACTGATGGCGCCAATTACTGTACCGGTGAGTGCATTAATGGCAACGCCGGCAAGAATAAGCGTACTGACGGCCACGCCATGGGGGCGCTTTGCCATACGAAGCACCATAGCTACGGTTAGCAGTGCGCCGCAAAAGGCGGCGATGACGGTCGCAAATGAGGTAACACCGGGCCAATACAGCGGCAAAATTGCCATGCTGGTTGCCGCCGCAGCGGCTGCACCTCCAGAAATGCCGATAAGACCGGGGTCGGCTAATGGGTTTCTGACGAGTCCTTGCATCGCACACCCTGCCATACCTAATAACGCACCGACACAAATGGCCATGAGTGTGCGCGGCAAACGTAAGTTCCATAACACGTACCATTGCATTGATGCACTGCGTGATGTGGACTCCTCGGCTGTAAGGTATTGCCAAACAGACGACCATTGCCAGTCGTAGCTGCCCATTGAAATGGAAAGCCAGGCACTTGCGCCTACGGCAACGATGGCCGCAAACAGTATCTGCTGACGACGGGAATCACGACTAACAATATGCTGATCAACCTGGATATCGACAGCTGGTGCGGTCAGGTTAGTCACGACGTGCGTGTTCCGTTTTTACTGTTGCTGACAGGATTTGGGCGAGCGTATCGGCAATACGTGGCGATAGCCCAAGGCTGGTGGCACTCGACAACGCGGTAACAGCACATTGCTGTCCTGCGTTGGTCATGGCTATCGCAGGGTGGGCGCACAACGCATCAATCGCTGACTGTTCTGAACCGAAGTGGCTGGCCATAAATATCACGTCGGGGTTGGCTTGCATCACGCTTTCGTTACTCATGAGCTTGTACTCATTGAGTGACATCGCGATGTTTTCCAGCCCCAGCGATGAAAATAATGCATCGGGCAACGTATTATTACCCGCTACCGTTAAGCCCCTGTCGTTATTGGCAACGATATACAGTGCTTTTTTACCTTTCACCTGACTCACTTCGTCATCACTGAGCACGGCGTCAACGGCAGTTTTGACCGTGTTAATCAGAGTCTCTGCGTTTGCCTGTGCATTTACGTCGTTGCCGATGGCGTTAATTAAACGGTATAAGCCAGTAATGTTACGGGGCTGATTGTATTTAATTACCGTGACACCTGCTGTATTCAGCTGTGCCAGCACGGCGTCCGGGCCGGTGGCTGCAGCACCAAGCAGGTGTGTGGGCTGCTGTGCCAACACACCTTCTGTACTGAGCTGGCGGAAATAGCCGAGTTTAGTGAGAGCGGCTGCCTGATGCGGATAATAGCTGGTACTGTCGGTAGCCACGATGTCGTCACCACGGCCCAGCGCATATAGGATCTCCGTTACACTGGCACCGGCTGAGACAATCCGCATTGGCTCATTGGCTAGCGCATTAGACAACCACAATGTACAAATAAGAAAAAGTAGACGTTGCATAATTCGGTCTCATTAAGCACACCAGGCTCAGGTTGCTCCTAAGCCTGGTGCTGCAGGATTACTCGGTAATGGCGTCGGTGCGGAAACTGTAATTACCCGATGTTCCCGCATCATCGTAGTAGCTGGTGACTTGGAATTTGTAAGTGACATCACCCACCTGGATTAGGTAAACACCGAATTGCGAATACAGCAGGTGCGTGGTGCCGTCATAGTAGTACCAAGGCGCTGCGTCAAACGCGTATTCTGTGTAGGCGTCGCTGGTAAAGCCCATATAGGGTGCGGCTGCAGAATCGATACCGGCATAGGTTTGACCATCAGTTTTGATGACAGTGGCATCGTCAGTCAGAGTCAGTGAAAATGCCGCGCCGCTATCACCACAGGTAAGCATCAGATCCCATTCGTCGGCTTCGGTCGCCGTAGTCTGCGTATCAAAATCTATATAGGTATCGTCGGTACAGGCTTCGGTTTGTAGCGTAAGGGTTTGCGCAGTTGCAAACTCACTCTGCCCGTCGAGCACACTCTGGTGGGCTATTTCAAATGTGATTTCACCGATTTCCCGACCGGTTGTCTGAATGTCGGTCACGCGGAATTTTGTGTAATTACTGTCGGAGTACACAATGTAATACACATCATCTGCAGCTGTGACGACGTGTGTAGTCATGTCGTAGTTGTAAAAGCTGGTGCCTATCACAGCGGCGTCTTCGTCTGTGCTGAATGATTCGGCGTCGGGCACATCCGCCAGCGTAACAGCGGTATAATCTTCCAGTTCACTGTCTGCAGTGGCTGCAGTAAACATATCTGCAATAGCATTGCCATCGGCATCGAAAAAGTCGGCATTATTACCGGTGAAATACACACTAACCGGGGTGTCCTGGGCGGTATTCAACCACACTTTGGTACGTCGAAAAGCGATGTCCCACGTCGTATTCGTCGCAGCTTCCTCGTCGGTGAGTTCAACGGTGCTTTGGGTATCCAAATCAAAATACACGGTGGTCGGTTCGCTGGTGGACCCTGTACTGAACGGACCAAAAATCTCCCCCTCTGTGCTGACCTCCTCTACCGGGGTAGTACCGCCACTGTTATTGCTACCGCCACAGGCGCTTAATAAAACGGCCATTGAGGCGGGGATAATGATGGCGGGTAAACGCGCGGTTGAAAACTTCATGGAAACTCCTGCTGTGATTAAAATTGATACTGAGTGCTGAGCACAATCTGGCGACTGACGAGCCCGCGGGCATCGAACAGACCTTGTTGTGTTTTGGCTATGTCCTGATGTTGATCGAAGATATTTTCTATGCCCACCTGCCAACTCAGGTGGTCGGAAAACTGATGTTTAAATTGCATATTGGCGGTAATGGCATGGTCACGGTATACGCCTGCATAACTGCTGTCGGGAGATTCACCATCGCTGGCAACAACATAAAACTGGATATCTGCGTTCCAGGGCTGAACCTGATAGGTCACCGAGGTTTTAAGTAAGTGTCGGGGGCGTTCAGCCAGGCGTTGTCCGCTACCGTCTTTTGCATCGAGATAGCTGTAGTTAATTTGCCATTTTAGGTATGGATTTTCTGCCGCCAGAGCAATATCGAAACCCTGTATGATGGCTTGCTCTACGTTGCTGTAAACAAACACATCAACTCCGGCCTGTTGCGAAAGTTCGGCGTTGGCGGTCGTAATAATAAAGTCGTCAGCCTCGGTGTAGTGCAGGTTTATATCGGTCGAAAGCTGCCAGTCGGTTTTAAAACTGTATTGCCACTTCATGCCAGCCGACAGGTTATCTGCCGTTTCGGGTACCAGCTCGTCACTGCCAATGATCATGTAGCCCAGGTTACTGTGGTCAAAGACGTAATAACGCTCTTTCAGGTTGGGAACCCGGTAGCTTTGCCCGGCACCGAAACGCCATTGAAAACTGTGATTTTCCATTGTCTGTCGGATGCTGACACTGCCACGCCATGCCTGATGCCAGCTAAAGTCGCTGTCGTACTGAATTCTTGAGCCCAGCAAAAATTGCATGTTCTGCCAACTGGCGTTTAGTTGCACGAATCCTTCAGCGGACTGTCTGCTGGCATCATCTACTTCTACAATATTCGTGGCGAGATTAGATTGATCCAATTGGTCCTGGTGCAGGGTTGCACCGGCAATCCATTCCCAGTCGCCCATCAGAATTTTCTGAATTTCCAGTTCCTGCATGGCGATGTGAGTCTCGCGCAGTCCATTGGTGTTACCACTGGTTTCGTTGTGCCCGAGTACCCGGGCGCTGATATGCCAGTCGTTTGCTTCTGCAACGCGAATGTCTTGTTGCCATTGCTCGACGTCTGACTGATAGCTAAGCAACGAAGCCTGACCGGGTACGGCAGACAGGACTTTGTGTTTATTTTCACTGAACCATCGGGATTTACTTGAAATCCGTAGGTCTGAAAATACGCGGGATACATCAATATGCAGAAAGGTTTTATTGTTAGAGGCACCGTTTTGCAACAGGGTATCCGGGTCATAATCAAACCCCGGGTCATCGATATACTGTACGTTAAGGCTGGTTTGCCAGTTGTAGAGGGTGTCGCTAGCCTGTAAGCGGAATAGCTGACCCCAGTTGTCTTCGCTTCTCGCGTTATTAGCGTAACTATTTGCCTCAAGCGTCAGGCGCACAACACCGTCACTCGGAGCTTCTGTGATGATATTGATGACACCACCCATCGCTGAACTGCCGTAGAGTACTGAAGCTGCTCCGCGTACTATTTCGATTTGTTTTATGTTGTTGACACTTATCTGGTCCAAATCAACCGCTGAACCGGTTGGTGAGGTAAGTGGCTGACCATCCATCAGCACCAGCACACGGTCGGCGCTGAACCCTTGTAACTGAATGTTGTAGCCGTCCTTGCGACTTCGCGTGACCACCACGCCAGGCATGATTTCCAGTAACTGACGAAGCGTTCCTCGTGATAATCGCTCAATGGTCGCCTGCTCGATGATTTCTACATTCACCGGAGATGCATAAAGCGCTTTTGCGGAGCGTGTCCCTGTGACAACGATGGTTTCAGGTGCGTCAGCAGAATTTGCTTTTGCAACACCACTGGTTTGCGTGAGCACCGCTAACGCGATAAGCGAAAGGGTGTATATACGAAGATACTTGTTAAATGTCATTAGAAATACAAATGATAACGATTATCATTTGATCTTAATCAAAGTAACGATTGTTTGGCAAGTGTAAATAAAGAATAATTACTTAACGCTATGATATAATGCGATTTTATTGATGTATTTGCGTCGAGTTTGGACTTGTGTATCGCGTGACTAACGCTTACAGTAAGGCGTTTTGCTTAGGGCGCTGTAAAATCCAACGCGCTAAATCCTGGCGTAACACGCGATACAATTCTCCGCCAACAGCCCCTGCAATAGCTTGCCAACACAGGCCGGCAACACTGCGGGTCCCGGCGATGAGTGTGACGTCGAGTAAGGGGTGCATTACCGCCAGCATTAACAACATAGAGAGTGCGCCGGCCAGCGGGTGGAGCCAATTGCGTTGAAGTGATAGCCAGCGGCCAGCCTTACCGCTGATAAACAGGGCAATGGACAGGGTGACAAAGGTTGCGCCGCCGAATTTGGGTAACAAGCCCCACCAATCCAATACCGTATGTTCAAGCCATTGATTGCCGTTTATTGCAACGCCTAAGTCTGTCAGGTTGCGCAGGACGAATTGAGATTGAGACACGCTGGCAATGGTATAACACACAAACCAGGACACAAACAAAGCGCCAGCTTTGGTAAAGCGGCTAACATCGGTCTCAACTTCGTAAATGGCGGCTTGTTCAGACATTGACTACTTCTCTGGTTAATCTGAAGGGTACGACTAAGGTATTTAGCGGTAATTAATAATTTCATGGTAAGCTGCCCAATACAAGTTGTAGATCATTTATTGGGCATGAATTCAGGGTTTTTGAGAGACTGGCGCAGCTGGCTGGCCAGTTGTTTTTTTGCATTTGCTTCGCCATGCGTGCTGAGCGCTAGCCAGGAAGTACCGGTGCTTACCGGGAACTTTCACCAAACCCAGGTGGCAGGATATCTGACATTTCCCTGGGCGGCGGTTGAAAATCCGTTAGGGGGCTGGCTCATCACGGAGCGGGAGGGGGTCATTGTTGAATATGATCACGCTGGCCAGCGTCAGGAAATTCCGCTTGAGTTTGAACAGTTATATGTGGCCGGGCAAGGCGGCTTGCTCGATATTGAACTCGCTCAGGATTTCACCGAAACCCGGCGTGTGTATCTCAGTTATGCCAGTGGTGATGCAGAGGAAAATTACCTTACCTTCGGTACCACAGTGCTTAATGGCAAGACGCCCGTTGTCACTGATATATTCAAAGTTGCGACACCCAAAGACACGCCTGTACACTATGGGGGGCGATTGTTGCAATTGCCCGATGAAACCTGGCTGATGACCAGCGGTGATGGTTTTGACTATCGTGAACAGGCACAGCAAAAAAGCAGTTTTCTTGGTAAAGTGCTTCGCTTTACAACAAATGGCGAACCCGCCAGTGATAACCCCTTTTCCGATGGCGACACGCTGGCTGAAAAATACATATTCACCCTGGGGCACAGGAATCCGCAAGGTCTGCTCCGCGACCCCAATAGCGGAAAAATCTGGCTGCATGAACATGGGCCTGATGGCGGTGATGAAATTAATTTGCTGGTGCCTGGGGAAAACTATGGCTGGCCGGTGGTGACATTGGGTAAAGATTATTCAGGCGCAAGAATTTCGCCTTTTACTCAGTATGCGGGCATGCAAGATCCGATGTTGAACTGGACACCATCGATTGCACCATCCGGCATGACCGTTTATCACAATGATGTGTTTCCGGAGCTGCAAAATTATTTACTGGTTACCAGCTTGAAAAATAAAGCGCTTTACGCTGTCTCATTAGACCAAAATCGCATGTCGGCAGTGCAAATTTTTGCTACCATAAACGAACGATTGCGCGACGTAATAATTGGCCGAGACGGCGCGATTTATGTTCTGACTGATGGAGAGCGAGCACGTATTATGCGCTTTTCACCATTGCGGCCGAAGAATGTGCCTGAGCACAGCTTACGCTAACGTAGTCATTAGTGTTGCTCTGTACAATGAATAGTCTGCCTGAATAGCCGTTATAAACGTGCATCAGCGCATTAGCATTCAATTTTGAAACACAAACCGCTATAATTCTGGCGCTTTTATAGTCACTTCCTGCCGTCGACCGTCAAACCAGGCAGGAATAACCATGAGGAAAACATCGTGTTAGAAGAATATCGCAAACACGTAGATGAGCGTGCTGCTGAAGGAATCCCGCCAAAACCGCTTAATGCGGAACAAGTGGCTGGATTGGTAGAATTACTGAAGAACCCGCCTGCAGGGGAAGAAGCGTTCCTGCTAGAGCTGATCTCTGAGCGTGTACCTCCTGGTGTTGACGAAGCTGCTTATGTAAAAGCCGGCTTCCTAAGTGCCATCGTAAAAGGCGAAGTAAGCTGTGATCTGATCAGCAAAGAAAAAGCCATTGAATTACTGGGCAACATGCACGGTGGTTACAACATCGCAACGTTGGTTGAATTACTGGACGACGCAGCACTGGCACCACTGGCTGCCAAAGAGCTGAAGCACACGCTGCTGATGTTTGATGCGTTCCACGACGTTGAAGAAAAGCATAAAGCAGGCAACGAATTCGCAACTGACGTAATCAAGTCATGGGCCGAAGGGGAGTGGTTTACTTCTCGTCCGCAAATGGCTGATAAGATGACTTACTCAGTATTTAAAGTGACCGGTGAAACTAACACCGATGACTTATCTCCGGCACCCGATGCATGGTCACGCCCTGATATCCCTCTGCATGCCTTAGCGGCTTATAAAATGACCCGTGATGGTCTTGAGCCAGAAGAGCACGGCGTAAAAGGCCCGATGAAGCAAATCGAAGAAGTGAAGGCCAAAGGCCATCCGGTTGCTTTCGTGGGTGACGTAGTAGGTACGGGTTCTTCTCGTAAGTCTGCAACTAACTCTGTTCTGTGGTTCTTCGGTGAAGACCTGCCAGGCGTGCCTAACAAGCGCGGTGGCGGCGTATGTATTGGCTCTAAAGTAGCGCCAATCTTCTTTAACACCATGGAAGATGCCGGTGCGTTGGTATTTGAAGCTGACGTAGAAAAAATGAACATGGGTGATGTGATCGACATCTATCCGTTCGAAGGCAAAATCACTAACGCTGAAACGGGCGAAGTACTGGCTGAGTACAGCTACAAGTCTAAGGTCATCCTGGACGAAGTACGCGCTGGTGGCCGTATCAACCTGATCATCGGTCGTGGCTTAACTGAAAAAGCTCGTGAAGCATTAGGTTTAGAACCGTCTGATTTATTCCGTAAGCCTGAGCAACCTGCTGATACGGGCAAAGGTTACTCCCTGGCTCAGAAAATGGTGGGTAAAGCCTGTGGCGTAGATGGTATCCGTCCTGGTACATACTGTGAGCCTAAGATGACGACCGTTGGTTCTCAGGATACCACCGGTCCTATGACCCGTGACGAACTGAAAGATCTGGCGTGTCTTGGCTTTACTGCCGACCTGACCATGCAGTCTTTCTGTCACACTGCGGCGTATCCTAAGCCGGTTGATATCGATACTCAGCACACCCTGCCAGACTTCATCATGAACCGTGGCGGTGTTTCTCTGCGTCCTGGTGACGGTATCATCCACAGCTGGTTAAACCGAATGTTGCTGCCTGATACTGTAGGTACTGGTGGTGACTCACACACCCGTTTCCCACTGGGTATTTCATTCCCTGCGGGTTCTGGTCTGGTTGCCTTCGCTGCGGCCACTGGTGTTATGCCACTGGATATGCCTGAATCAATCCTGGTTCGCTTTAAAGGTGAGCGTCAGCCTGGTATCACCCTGCGTGACCTGGTTCACGCGATTCCGCTGTACGGCATCAAGCAAGGCCTGCTGACAGTTGAGAAGAAAGGTAAGATCAACGCATTCTCTGGTCGTATCCTTGAAATCGAAGGTCTGGAAGACTTAACGGTTGAGCAAGCGTTCGAACTGTCTGATGCGTCTGCTGAGCGTTCTGCTGCGGGTTGTACCATCAACTTGTCTGAAGAGTCTATCGCTGAGTATCTGCGTTCTAACATCACCATGCTACGCTGGATGATCAACGAAGGTTACGGCGATCCACGTACGCTTGAGCGTCGTGCTCAGAAGATGGAAGAATGGCTGGCTAACCCAAGCTTGATGCGTGCTGATGCCGATGCTGAATACGCAGAAGTGATTGAAATCGACCTGTCGGAAATCAAAGAGCCTATCGTTTGTTGCCCGAACGACCCGGATGATGCCAAAACATTATCTGACGTTGCCGGCGACAAGGTTGATGAAGTCTTCATCGGTTCTTGTATGACTAACATCGGTCACTTCCGTGCTGCAGGCAAACTGCTGGATAACTACGGTAAGACTCTGCCAACTCGTTTGTGGATTTCTCCTCCGACTAAGATGGATAAAGCCCAGCTGATGGAAGAAGGTTATTACAACATCTACGGTCGCGTAGGTGTACGTACTGAAATGCCAGGCTGTTCACTGTGTATGGGTAACCAGGCACGAGTTGATGCGGGTACTACCGTATTGTCTACTTCTACCCGTAACTTCCCTAACCGTTTAGGTGATGGCGCTAACGTATACCTGACCTCTGCAGAGCTTGCAGCGGTAGGTGCAATCGTTGGTCGTCTGCCAACGGCGGCGGAGTACATGGAATACGCAGGTAAGATCGACTCAATGGCAGCCGATGTATACCGCTACCTGAACTTCGACAAGATGGACAGCTTTAAGAAGGCAGAAGAAGAAGCTAAGGCTAAGATCATTCCAACATTGAATGTTGCCTGACTTGACGTATAAACTAGCAAGCCGGGCACCGTAAGGGCCCGGCTTTTTTTATGCTTGAACAACAAGGAATTATCATGCGTATTCGCAATCGACTAAAAACTGGCTTATTACTGAGTGTGCTGTTTATTGCGCTGGTCTGGCTCTCAGCTCAGGCATCAGATGATGTCGAATTTGATTCGGTGCGAATACAAATTAATGATATAAAGCTTGAACTTGAATATGCGCAGCAATTTGAACAACGGGCCCGGGGCTTGATGTTCCGCAAATCATTGTGCGAGGATTGCGGCATGCTATTTCGATTTGAACCAGAAAAACAAGCAAGCATGTGGATGAAGAATACGTTCATACCACTGGATGTGGCATTTATCGACAGAAACGGCGTGATCACTGATATTAAAGCGCTGCACCCACACGATCTTACGTCGGTTGGTGCATCAGGCGTGGTGAAGTATGCGCTAGAAATGAACCAAGGTTGGTTTGCACAGCACGAAATACGTGTTGGCGATCAGCTGGTTGTCAATCCATAAACTGAGAACTCTCAGCGTAATAACGGAGAAAACCGTGAGTAACGCGTTAACCATTGCAAAATTTGGCGGCACCAGTGTTGCTAATTATGCGGCCATGCAAAATTGTGCCAAAATTGTTGCGGGCAACCCTGCAACCAGAATTGTTGTAGTAAGCGCCGCTGCCGGTGTAACAAACTACCTGGTTAGCTTGGCGCACACGCCCATGACACAGGAACAAATCAATGACACCGTTCAGTCGATTATTGATATTGAGCTAGCTATCTTAAATGCCCTGAATGACAAAGCGAACATCGAGCCTAAATTAAACGAATTGCTGGACGAATTACGCAGTCTTGCCAGTCACGAAGAAATTCTGCATCGCAACGATTTAAAAGATCAGTTGTTGTCGATGGGTGAGCGTATGTCATCACTGATGTTTTCAGCAGTATTGGCAGAACAAAATGTGCAAACACTTAACTTTGACGTGCGTAAAGTACTGCGCACCGACAGTGAGTTTGGTGAAGCGGCGCCGCAACTTGACGCCATCGCAGAAAACGCACAAAAGCTACTAAAACCTGAAATTGCCAACGCTATTGTGGTGACGCAAGGCTTTGTAGGTGCCGACGAAGAAGGCCGCACAACAACATTGGGACGCGGTGGTTCAGATTTCACTGCTGCACTGTTAGCAGAAGGTCTGGGTGCGGATGTGTGTGAGATATGGACGGACGTAACAGGTGTTTACACAACCGATCCCCGCATCACGCCTGCAGCGCACCCATTACCAGAGCTGAGTTTCGAGGAAGCGGCGGAAATGGCAACCTTTGGTGCTAAAGTGCTTCACCCTGCCACTATGGAGCCTGCTGTCCGTAAAGACATCAAAGTGTTTGTAGGCTCAAGTAAGGAGCCTGAAAAAGGCGGTACCTGGATTGTACGCGACTGTGAACACGAGCCGTCATTCCGGGCCATTACGCGCCGCAAAGAGCAGGTAATGGTAACGGTAAAAACGCCTAAAATGATGTATGCGCAAGGTTTCCTGCAACAGGTATTTGCTATTATTGCCAAACACAAACTAAGCGTAGACTTGGTAACGACCTCTGAAATCTCGGTGTCTTTCACACTGGATAATCCAGCGAATTCAGTGGCTCAACGCCTGAATCGTGAAACCATTGCTGAGCTGGAAACCATTTGTGACGTTAAAGTAGAACACGGATTTGATTTGGTTACCGTGGTGGGTAATCACATGCAAACAGGTAAGGGCGTATCCAGCCGCATTTTTGCCGCCGTATCAGACTACAACCTGCGGATGATTTGTTTTGGTGCTAACCCGCACAATATTTCATTCCTCGTGAATGAATCTGACAGCACTGAAATTGTTAAGGTCCTTCATAGCGAGCTATTTGAATAGCAACTCGTTGTCGGGGCGCAGGGTTATGCGCTCCGCAATCTTACTTCACCACATCATCACTTAATGTGGTCTTCGTCGTACATGATCCATTGATTTCGCCCCTTACGCTTGGCGTTATAAAGCGACTTATCGGCCTCCTCAAAGGACGGGATAGAGTGCTCACCCAAAACATCCTGGCTTACTGATATCCCAATACTGATGGTAATATGATCGGCAACGCCACTGAAATCATGGGGTATTTGAGCTTCCTTAAAGGCATTCAGAATACTATCTGCCACTAATATCGCGCCACTTTGATTAGTGTTTGGCAATAAAATGGCGAACTCTTCGCCACCATAACGCGCTAAAAAGTCGGTTTTTCTGGGAAGCTGTGATTTGAGCAGGTCTGCAACTTGTTTCAGGCAGTCATCTCCCTGACTATGTCCGTAATTGTCGTTGTATTGTTTGAAAAAATCGACATCCAATAACATCACGGTCAGTGGCCAGCGTTGTCGGGAGGCAACGTGAATTTCCTGTAAATACCGTTCGTCCAGTGCTCGCCTGTTCGCGATAGCCGTTAATGCATCGCGCAAACTCAGTTCTTCCAGCGAGGCCTTCTGGTGTTCAATCGTGGCAGCAAACTTTTCAAAACTGTCAGCCAGTTCAGCTATTTCGTCTTTACCACCTAAAGCTATTTCACGGCTGTTACCTGCAGCCCGCTGCTGAACCTGATTTCTGAGGGTTTTTAAGCGACGCACAACAGCGTGATGAATAAACAATACAAAACCGACATAGGCAAGGAAGACAAATACGAATATCACACTGATATGTTTTACCTGTTGTGACACCAGTCGGGACGTACTGAATGCCGCTTCAAGCACCGATTCATTGAGCTGATGGGATTCAAACTCATTTAAACGTGCATAGTCTGAAATCAGGTTACGCACGAAATTACCGCGTCCACGCACCCGGCCAACAATTTTAAGCTGGGATTGACGCAAGGCGATGAGGCCAGAGGACTCGTCAAGCACAATGCGGCGTATTTGTTCACTGATCGCCGATGCACTATCAATTTTGCTGGCGGATTGCTGAAGTGAGAAAGCCTGAAGCTCGTCGAGAAGTGCTGTGATCTGGCGTTTTTGCTGGCGTATTAAACTCAATTGCTCAGTTGTGAGTACTTCTGAAGATCGCGCAACAATATTAGTAAAGGCCAGATACCAGGGCTGGTTGGCTAAACTCGCGACATTTGAGGAACTGTTTTCGGTTATATTACTGTGCAGGGTGTATAGCTTGTCTTGCTGGGTGTTCAACAACACGTTGACGGTTAATTTTTGTTCTACCAGTGAATTTAAGTCTGCCAATTCCCTGCGTATTGAGCGCAATTGGGCGAGCATATAAGCATTATCGTTCCGCTCCATGGCTACATCATCAAGTGACGTCAACTGCTGGTTAATCGCGTCATAGGCAATGCGTCGCATGGCATCGGAATTTGCACTGGACAACCGCTCTGTCACACTCATGAGCAGACTCATTTGGGAATAAAGCTCTCCTGAATGAACTACTGTCGGCAATGACTCATTGGTCATCAGGGTTAATGAATCTTCAAAGGACTTTAGTTTAGAATAAGTGGTTACCGCTAATATAAATATAGCGACAATCAGCGTCACTAATCCAAAGTTAATGATGCTGGTCAACGAATAAAGGCGTCGTTTACCGGCATCTGCTGCCATAGTTTGTAAGGGCGATTGTTTACTCATTAATCGTTCCTTCCAATCGATGGCATGTAATTTATTCTCCCTGATTTCTTTGCGGCTACAGTTTGATTGCGGCGGAACACACTGATAACGATGTCAGCAATGAGCGGCGTGACTTGCTGACTAAAGGGCACTTCGGTTCCCATTGTTAACGCATCATAACCATCGCCGCCACCGGCCAGAAAATCCGAGGTGGCCAGCGTGTAAATACGCGCATCTTCGATGGGCTTTTCATTTACGGTCAGGTACTTAATACGCTGGCCTGCAGGTGAATTAAGATCAACATTCATGGTTAAGCCAGACACATGAGGAAAACGTCCGGTAACCTGTTCAACCTGACTGAGTCCATTTTCCAGTGCGGCTTTAAGATGGCGGCCGGCAATACGCAACACGGTAATACGGCTGCGAAATGGCAACTCAGTAGATATGTCTTCGCGAGTCAGGACATGTCCCGGCGTATAGATACGCTCTCCCCGAATTGCACCACCATTTATGAGTGCTGCATCGGTATGACTGGCATCTCGCAGTGCATCACTAATCAGGTTCCCAAAGCCGTTTTCACTGGTTCTTACGTCATAACGCTGGGTATTCATACTGGTGGATAGCGTTGCTATTTCTTCTCCGAGTAAGGTACTGATCCTGTCATCATAGGCATTAATCTGCGCTTCTACTGGTTTGTTTACAGGAAGCTGATTGAGCGACTGTGTATTCACTGATATTTGCTTTTCTGCATCACCATCCTGCCAATCAACGTTAATGACGGCTGCGGTGCCCGGAGTCGTAATAAAAACATACTCCTGTGCGTTGCTACTGTGTTGATTATCACTGGTCAGTGTAAAGTGTGGGTCGGTGCGAAGTACCAGATCAACGGTATTTTGCTTTAGAAGCTGATCTACAAAGTCGTGTTTATCAGACGTCATCAGTACAATAATATCCGCTCCTTCTTTCTTCAGGTACTCAACCTGTGTTTCAACTGCGGCAGCGGGATCGGTAATTTGTAATCTTTGTAACAGGTATTCCTCAACAACGGAATTATGGATGACAGACACAACGCCGATCTTTGCACCCGATTTTTCTATTATCAGGCGACGTACTGCGCCATCAATATTCGCCCCGGTAAGCGGGTCGGTAGCATTACTCAGTATCATTGGGAATGCCGCTTCGTAGGCCCGCAAAGAAAACTCATCCTCAAAATAGCTGAATTCCCGTTTTGCCACCGCCATGGCATCAGGTTCCAGGGTGTTCAGAATATCAATGATGTGTGCGCCGCGGTCGAACGAAGACAGCATACTAGGAGCCAGACTTCCGCCACCAAACAAAAATGTGACATCAGCATGTTGTTCTCGAGTTTGTTCCAGTAGTGTTGCAAGTTGCGCGTAGCTTCCGTACGGCTCGTTTTTAATGAGGGGTAGCTCGGCAGCGTAAACAAGGGTCAACTGGTGGGCATCAGCGAGTACTCGAAAGGGTACCAATAAGGCAGAAAATAACGCCACCAGAAAAAGAAGAGGACGGTACACGCTAGACAAACTCCTGTAGCTCCACGAATTGAGGATTAAGTAACACCGCAATGGTCATTGTCGCGGATATCGTCGGTAAGAAAAAGCCTTTTTGCATAAAAATCCGTTTAAGTATCTGATTGATAGGTTTCAACGCAGTTACGCCCGGCATCCTTGGCCAAGTACAGAGCTTTATCGGCCTGATCAATCAGTTCTGCGTGATGTAACGGACTGCCTGGGGGCTTGGTAGTAACACCAATGGATACGGTAAGTACATGAAACGGCGACATCACATGAGAAACCCCGGCTTTGGCTATTTGCTTACACAGGTTCTCTGCCACGAGCAGGGCATCGTTTGTGTCTGTTTCGCGTAACACTATCAAAAACTCTTCGCCGCCTAAACGGCATACAAAATCCGTTGCAGCATGGGTGTTTTGCCGCAGTAAGGTCGCCACATCAATTAATGCTTTATCACCCTGGCTGTGCCCGTAGTTGTCATTGAAGGATTTAAAATGGTCTACGTCTATCAAAAGAATAGAGACCGGAATATTGGTAGTGTTTGCGTTTTCTGCAAGGGTGAGTAAATGTTGGTCCAGATATCTGCGGTTTGCTATGCCCGTCAAGGGATCGGTATAGCTCATGCTTTTTAATTGCTGATTGTGTTCAATCAGCTCTGCCTTTTGATCTTTAACCAGACGAAAGAGCTTATCAATGTGGGTGCCGAGCTGGCCTATATCATCGTACCCTTTCAGTTCCATTCTTTTTGAAAAGTCTGATGTCTCCATGACTTCAGTTACGATACCTAGCATGCGTTGTATCGGTACTAAAATCTGATGGCGAATAAAAACATAAAATAAATAGAGCATGAATGTAGCGGCCAGCAGTCCAAACAACAACGTGATATCAAATACACTTTCATCGAACGGGTATGCTGTTTCCCTGAAGCTTAACAGGAAAAAAGGTTTACCAAGAAAATCGCTGAACAGCAGATTGAGTCGATGGTTGAAAGCTTCACCGTGGGCCGATGATTCGAACGCATTGACAGTGTTTGGAGGCACGTTAGTTGGCGACGTGATGAGTTGGATTTCCAGGGGCTTTTGTAACGCTTGTTGCAATTGAAAAAGTCGTTTTTCGTTTACATACGACCAAATTAGACTCGTACCTGCAATGGTTCCAGAGGCATCCCCACGTGTGATCGCGTGAGAAATAACAATGGCTGGGCGCTCATTGATCGTTACCAGCCCCCAACGGGACAGATTATTTTTATCGACTTCTACCGCCTTAAATAAAAAATGTTGTGTAATGGAGTGGCCCGGTGTGGCAAATATAGGGTTGGAGGTAATCCTGTAGGGAGGTTCAATACTCTGCCCAACGATGAGCTGGGTATCATTGGCGTAAAAATACCAGCCATTGATATTGAGCTGGCTAAAGGTTTCATGCAGAAAATAGGTTTCTTCAAACCAACTGGCATCACGCGCTGTCGCTGCGCGGTACATTTCATCCCATACTGAATTGTCCAGCGAAATACTGCGAAGCGTATCGATCTGCTGACTAAAGGCTTCTTCTAACCGCAACAAATCCGCTTTATTGGCATTACTTGCCATTTGTTCAAGGGCAGGCAGTGTCCAGTAAAATCGGATAAACGCTTGTGTTGTCAGACTAAAAACTAATGCCAGAGCAACCGCCAGCAGCAGCTTGCTTCGAAGACTTATCGCCACATAAATAAACCGTTGTAGAGCTTACATTAAGCGTAGTCGACAGCAGTGAAACCTCAAATAAAGTCAGGGAGCGCAAACTCATGATTGAATTTTGACTTTTCAGCATTGCTTACGCAGTATAACGGTGTTCCTGAACTCAGCTAAAATTATGATAGAAATTACACCACATCTTCACATCTCGGAAGCGGACATTGACTTGCAGGCTATTCGTGCACAGGGGAGTGGCGGTCAAAACGTCAATAAAGTCAGTAGTGCCATTCACTTACGCTTCGATATTAACGCATCTTCGCTACCCGACGAGGTAAAGGCCCGCCTGCTGGAAACTACCGACAGCCGCCTGACCAGCGAAGGTGTTATGGTGATCAAGGCACAGCGCTTTCGTACTCAGGAACAAAACAAAGAAGACGCCATTGAACGTTTAGTTGAATGGATAGCTGAGCGGCTGAAACAGGATAAACCCCGCAAGGCCACCAGAGTCAGTAAAGCGGTAAAAGCACGGCGTAAGGATGCGAAACAAGCGCAAAGTCAGCGCAAACAACAGCGCCAGAAAATCCGCTACTAACCTGCCAAGCTGGTCTTGATGAAAGTGATGAGGTTCTCAACGCGTGCAGGGCGAGGCTTTAAATGGTGTTCAGCCAGAAAAACCGTTTCACTCACTGGTTTTTCGAGTTGATGGACCTGAATGGAATGTTGGTGAGTGAATGCCGCGACCGCAAAAGCGGGGAGTACAGTAAACCCCAGCCCACGACTCACGGGCTCCAGAATTAACCCTATTTGATTTGAAAATGCCTTTTGGGGTAAAGATGATATTGACCTGTATTCACTATAATTTGCGCCTAATAACAAATCCGCATGGTGAGCAGAATCAGGGTGAGCAATGAACCCAAGTTTCAGCAAGGTTTGCCATCCAATATCGTTGATGCCGTTTGGTGTGACCAACAGCAAAGGTTCTTTGGTGATAGCGGTCGTTTTAATTTCACTATGAACCGACGGGCGGGTCATCAGGCCAATATCAATTGCATCGTTTATCAATGCATTGTCAATGTCCCGGTTTGGGGCAAAGCGAAAATCAACATGTAACCTTGGATGTAATTGCTGTAAATCAAGGCTGAGGGGATACAGTTTTAATCCAACACTTCCTGGGGTCATGATACGCACGTCACCCTCATCAGGGACGTCAAATCCAATGTGATGTTCAAGTTTATGTATCGCAGACAACACCTCTCTGGCATCTCGAAGAAGCCTTAATCCTGGGTCGGTGAGTACAAATTGTTTTCCCTGTCTGATGATGAGCGTCTGTTCGAGATGCTGCTCCAATTTTAACAAATGCTGACTGACCCCAGACTGAGTCATGAAGAGTTTCTCAGCGGTGCGGGTAAAACTTTTTTCGTCGCAAAGCGTGCAGAAAGTCAGTAACCATTGTGTATTTATCATAATAAAATGTAATTGAAATCATATTAATTGATAATTTTACGTGATTTATAGCGAAGGGTAAGCTTTTAATCAACCTAAACAGGAGGATTTATGAGCAAGACATACCCACGCTCCTTTTCACATATTGGCATTTCAGTGCCGGATGTAGAAAAAGCCGTTGAGTTTTACACTAATGTGCTTGGCTGGTACCTGATAATGCCGCCCACAGATATCACCGAAGATAAGTCAGCGATTGGCGAAATGTGCACCGACGTGTTTGGAAAAGGCTGGCAACATTTTAAAATCGCTCACCTGTCCACGGGAGATAGGATAGGCGTTGAAATTTTTCAGTTTGATCAGCAGCAAAACCCGGACAATAACTTCGAATACTGGAAAACGGGTATCTTTCATTTTTGTGTGCAGGATCCCGATGTTGAAGGACTGGCAGAGCGAATCGAAGCGGCAGGGGGAAAGCGTCGTATGCCTGAGCCTCGCTACTATTACCCTGGGGAAAAGCCATATCGCATGATTTACATGGAAGATCCGTTTGGCAATATTCTGGAGATCTACAGCCATAGTTATGAACTGATTTACAGTGCCGGGGCCTATTAATCCCAGGCAAAGTATTCGTATTCGCCCTGTCTGATTAGACAGGGTGGATTTGTTCTCTTCAATTCCTCACCCCAATAAAACCATTTCAAAATATGTCAGTACCTTGACCAAAACGTATACAGGTTGCATGCTGACTATAACTCACTGCGATGCAGACAATCGCAGTGGTGTATCGTCATTTTTACTTTCGTATTAGTCAATTTCACCGGACTGGAGTAAAAATTTACCTCACATCGTTGTAAGTAAAATAATAAAAGGGAACGTCATGAAAACAATGTCTCTACTGGCAGCAGGAGTCATGTCTGCCATGTTATTCGGCTGTGGGCAGCCGGATACCGCATCGCAACAGTCCTCGGAATCCGTTATGCCATCGGAAGAAACTATTGCTGCACAAGCGGGTGATGTATCAATGGGAATGGATTACAACGTTCCTTTGGACTACTTTACGCTCGATAATGGTTTAA
Organism: Aestuariibacter sp.; assembly: GCA_017794925.1. Classification (GTDB taxonomy): domain Bacteria; phylum Pseudomonadota; class Gammaproteobacteria; order Enterobacterales; family Alteromonadaceae; genus Alteromonas. The sequence goes on from CP051238.1 coordinate 1,850,588, forward strand.
AGGTGGTGCTGTCGCCGGACAAAACCTCCCCCACTGTTACCGTGGCAGTTTATTACAATATCGGTTTTAGGAACGAGCCCCGGGATCGTACCGGGTTTGCACACCTTTTTGAGCACATGATGTTCCAGGGCTCCGCTAACCTTGGAAAGATGGAGTTTGTAAAGCTGGTGAATGACAATGGCGGGGTATTAAATGGCTCTACGCGATTTGATTACACCAATTACTTCGAAATTGTGCCGTCACACAAACTGGAAACCTTTTTGTGGGCTGAAGCCGATCGGATGAAGGGATTGGCTATCACCCAGGAGAACCTGACCAATCAGCAGGGCGTGGTAAAAAACGAAGTGAAGGTGAATGTCCTGAATCAACCATATGGTGGCTTCCCCTGGCTGGATATGCCGCAATATGCCTTCAACAATTGGTATAACGCGCATAATTTTTATGGGGACCTGGCCGACCTTGATGCGGCTTCGCTGGAAGATGTCGATGCGTTCTTCAAGATGTACTATGCACCAAATAACGCAGCGCTGGCGATCGTCGGTGATTTCGAGCCTGAAGATGCAAAGATGCTGGTGGAAAAGTACTTCGGACGCATTCCTTCTGCTGAAGTCGCAGCCCAACCTGACTTATCCGAATTACGCCAGGAAAAGGAAAAGGTCTTTAATAAATTCGATAAACTCGCGCCAAAGCCTGCGTTTGCTTTTGCCTACAAAATGCCACCCCGGGATACGCCTGAATATTATGCAATGGGTATCATTGATCAAATACTGGTGCAAGGCGAAGACAGCTTGCTGTATCAGGAACTGGTTAAGAACCGCCAGATTACCGGTGAGGTAGGCGGTGGAATCAATTACTTGCTGGGCAATATGTTTAACTACAACGGCCCTATGCTGTGGATGAGTTCATTTACCCATGATGATACGGTGAGCCGTGAACAAATCACCCAGGCCATTGATAGTGTCGTTAGCCAACTGACCGAAAAGCCGCTCAGCGAAGAAGCCATGTCACGGGCCATCGTGAAAATTCGTTCCAGTCTGTTTGACTCTATTGATGGTTATTATGGATTTGGTCGAGCTGATTTACTGGCTAGCTTCGCGCTTTTTGACAATAATCCAGCCAAAATTAATGAGCTTGAAGCCAACTTTAAACAAGTCACCCCAGAGCTGATTATCAGTACGGCGAAGGAATATTTACGGCCAACAAACCGGACTATTCTCACCGTTACGCCGGGTGAGGATCCCAGCGCTCAACCTGCCAGTGATAAGGAGTAAGTCGCATGACGTTATTTAAAACACTCTCTGCTTCAGCCATCGTATTAATGATCTCAGCTGTGGCAATAGCAAAAGAGCTGCCACCGGCAGGTGGAAAACCGGCTAACTTCGTCGTGCCCAAAACGAAACAAGTCGTGCTGGACAACGGATTGAAAGTTACTTTTATTCCTTATGGCACAACGCCAAAAGCAACAGTGCGACTGGTGACTAATACCGGTAATATAGATGATGCTGGTAAGGTCTGGCTGTCGGATTTGAGCTTTGAAATGTTGCGTCAGGGGACAACAAACCAGACCGCACAAGCATTGGCAACGTCTGTTGCCAGTATGGGGGGGCAAGTTGAAACATCTGTCGGCCTGGATTCAAGTTGGATTGGTTTGGATGTACTAAGTGAATTTGCCGATGAAGCTGCAGCTACAATTGCGGATATGGTGCTCAATGCGAGCTTCGATGAAAAAGATCTGGCACGTATAAAAGTTGACCGGCAACGCGAGCTTGACGTCGCGAAATCACGTCCATCCACCATCGCGACAGAAGCCTTTTATCATAAAATCTATGGCAACCACCCATATGGTCAGCTGTATCCTACCCAGGAAACACTGGCTTCTGTTACCGCTGCAGAAACTGCGGATTTCATTGACACCAATCTGGTACCCAATCGAAGTCATTTATACGTTTCCGGTGTGTTTAACGAAGTGGTAGTGCTGGCTGCGATAAAGAATGCATTTAAAGACTGGCAGGCAGGAGCGGCAAGAGATAATAAGACAGTACTGGCTCAGGCAGGCCCATCAGTTACCGTTATTGACCGTCCCGACGCGCCACAGTCTACTCTGCGTTTGGGGCTGGCTACCATTGCGCCCGGTCATCAGGACGCTATGTCGATGAATGTCATGAACACCATGCTGGGCGGTGCTTTCTCGAGTCGTATTACGACGAATATCCGCGAAGATAAAGGCTATACTTATTCACCTCGTTCGTCAGTAATGAACCGGGTTGGGACTGGCTTTTGGTATCAGGGAGCGGATGTGACTGCCGAAGCAACCGGTGCATCATTAAGCGAGATTGTGAAGGAAATCAATTTGCTCGCCGCCGAAAACCCATCGAAGGAAGAGTTGTCGGGCGTACAAAACTATATGGCCGGCATTTTTGTGCTACGTAATAGCTCTCGCAGCGCGATCATTAGCCAACTCTCCTTTACGGAGCTTCATGGTTTAGATGAGTCTTATTTACAAACCTATGTAGACAAGATCTATGCGACGACCCCTGAAGATGTCAGTAACGCGGTTAAGCACTATCTGGATGTGAAAAAGATGCACCTGGTTGTTGTGGGTGACGAAGATGATGTCAACGCACAGCTAAAAGACCTTGAAGGCGTACTTGCCCTGTAGTGAGTATTAACACAATGTGTCACCGGAGGATATACTTCCGGTGACTTGCTCCGATGCTGTCTGCCTCTTTGAGGAACCACATCCTCTCAACTTACTTTCACTGAATAGCTAAGTTTTACTTATCCGATAAAAATAGGGGAGCGTCGAAAACAACCTGTTTTCAATACCTAATGTGTTTGTAGCAGCAACTGCGCGTTGTTCTGCACCTTTGCGGCTTAACAACCCTTAATGAGACTGCTTAGCCACTCGATAAAATGAATGTTATGTCGATTGCAGCGTTTCGACTTATCGGCAATGTAGTAACAAAATGGTGAATCAACCGCCTGTGTATAGAGTTCAGCGAGAAAACCGGCCTTTACGTAACCTTTCACGAGTGTGGTAGAGCAAAACACCAATGCATTTTCGTTCAACGCCTGTTGGATTCCAAATAGTTCTTGATCAAATGTTTTGACTGTAATTGGTTTATCCTGCAAACCATTAAGTAAAAGCCAGGCCTGCAGAGGGACCTTTGGCAGTTCGCTATTTTTCCACTCGGTTGTGTAAATAGTGAGGTGGTCAGCCTGCCTGTATTGACGTGCCGAAGAAACACTGCAAAACATGTTAAACCATTCGGTGCATAGAATATCATCTGAGGCTTGTTTGACTGTTTCACCAAACCTGATGGGCAAATGGTAACTATCGGTATTAATATTTTCGCCACTTGTGATATTTATCTGAATATCAGGGTACTTGTTATAAAACGTCTGTAGTGACGGAATAATGACTAACGCTGCAAAAGATGATGTGGTTGACACTGTAATGTGTTTATCCTTTACCGCTATTTTTTCAATAGCTGTCTCAATAGTGTTAAACCCTTCACCGGTAGCAACTGAGAGTTCTCTGCCCGCTTCGGTAAGTTTTATCTTCCTTGCTGTGCGTTCAAACAGGGTCACACACAAACGTTGTTCCAGATTAGAAATGTGATGAGATATTGCAGTAGGAGAAATAGATAATTCAACCGCCGCTGCTTTGAAACTTCCCAGGCGAGCTGCAGTATCAAAGGCTTTTAGTGCGGGTAACGAAATCTGCATAGTAATTTCCCAATGGTCAGATTATTTTTAAAGATGAGTTTTATTCATCTTTAGGTGAATTTTACTCGTTTGCTGCTTATGTTCAATCAGTTCAGAATTCTTGCCAGTTATAACAGATGAAGGTATTGAAAATGAGTATTGTATTGCACGTGGATTCCAGTGTTAGAGCAGAGTCCAATCTTAACTCCGAATATGATTCAATTTCTAAAAAATTGGCAAAGCGATTTGTTACACAATTTAGAAAGTATGTGGAGATAGATGAGTATATCTATCGTGATGTCGGCATTAATCCTCCGCATTTTATAACTCAGGAATGGATTGGTGCGGTGTTTACCCCTGAGAGCAAAAGGAATAAGCAACAAATCCAAACCCTGGCGTTGTCAGATGAACTGATAGCAGAGGTAGAGCGTGCTGACCTCATCGTCATTTCATCACCCATGTATAATTACGGTATGCCTGCCCAGTTAAAAGCCTGGTTTGACCAAATTATCCGTGTAAATAAGACGTTTGACTTTGACTTAGCTCGAGGTGATCAGCCCCTGGCACCGCTTTTATCCGGTAAAACTTTAGTGATCATCACTTCATCGGGTGAATTTGGCTTTGAAAAGGGAGGTGTAAACGAAGCGTCAGGTCACCTTGTACCGCATTTACGCACACTAAGTAAATACCTGGGCGTGTCAGATATTTACGAGATTGCTTCAGAGTATCAGGAGTTTGCTGATCATCGACATGAACAATCATTACAAAATGCTAAAAATAAGGCCGAAGCACTGGCAGCGCAGTTGGCAACTATACCGGCTAAAACGGGGCAACGTACAAGAAAGCTGAAAGGTTAAATAAAAATCAGATCTCTGACTTTTATTAGTAATGCCTGGCGAAGATTAACACCATATAGGGCGACTTTCTTGTTCGTCGCTCATTGCCAATCAACAAGACGATTTTATTCGTAGGGGAGTCCATAAGGTTCTAATCTGAAACAATTTTGTCTTATACATTGATTTGTTAAATTCGCTGTCCTAGCGTGGGGCATGCAACTTTACACAGTCTCCAACATGCCAGTCATACCAGCCTTACTCTTTACCTGTTTAGTGACATTCTGTTCGATATTCAGTGCCAGCTTGCGGGCGGCAGAGGTGTCGGCGTTTACTTTTCCGGACAAGCAGACAGAATTACCGTTAGTCTTGCATCACTCAGATCCATTAATGGTTTGGGCTGCCCGGGACTTTGCGTCGAATATCGGCAAGCTAACAGGTGTACGTATAACGCTGAATGGGCAAGAGCCCTTCTCTGGTCCGGCTATTACTGTTTCTATTGAGCCTGATCATCCAATGTTATCAGCACTTGATAGCAGGCCTCATGGACGCTGGGAAGGCTTTTCCGTATTCGTCGAAGGGGCAATCCTGCACATTATCGGCGCCGACGTAAGAGGCGCTGCTTATGGTTTGATGACAGTACAGGAGCAGCTGGGTATTTCGCCGTGGCAATGGTGGGCAGATGTTGAGCCAAAGACTATTCCTGCTACTGGCGGGCCAATGAAAATAACCGGCTTGCCCTGGTTGGAAAGCCCCGCAGTTAAGTACCGGGGGGTATTCCTTAATGATGAAGACTGGGGCTTACTGCCCTGGGCCTCAAAGACATTCGAGCCCGAGGTTGGGAATATTGGTCCGCGTAGTTATGAAAAAATATTTCAGCTTTTATTACGTTTAAAAGCCAATACCCTTTGGCCAGCCATGCATCCGGGGACCAACGCGTTTTTTACAGTGGATGGTAATAAAGCAATGGCGCAGCGCTATTATATCCATATTGGTTCATCACATGCAGAACCGATGTTGCGAAATAACGTCGACGAGTGGCGTCATAGTCAACGAGGAGAATTTGATTTCGTGAATAACGCAGAACGCGTTAAGCAATACTGGCAAAGTCGTGTTGAAGAGCTGGCTGACTCGCCTGATATGTCCATGTTTACTTTAGGCATGAGAGGCATTCACGATAGTCATATGCAAGGCGCTTCAACAACAGAGGAGTCGGTTGGCGTTTTACAGCGGGTAATACGTGATCAACGCCAAATGTTGCGAGACGCGTTTGGCGATGTAAGTGTAAAGCAGGTGTTTACGCCATACAAAGAAGTGCTCACGTTATACGACGCAGGCTTATCCGTTCCTGAGGATGTTACGTTGGTTTGGCCTGACGACAACTATGGTTATATTCGGTGTCGAAGTAACAGTGATGAGCAGCGAAGGGCTGGGGGAAGTGGTGTTTATTATCACCTCAGTTATTGGGGGCGGCCGCACGATTATCTTTGGTTGAGTTCAACCCATCCGGCTCTTATTCAGTTTGAAATGGCGCGGGCTTATGCCGATGGCGCTGATCAGCTGTGGATCGCCAATGTCGGGGATATTAAACCGATAGAATACAATATGGAGTGGTTCTTACATCTGGGGTGGGCTGGACCTGATGAGAAAAGTAGCCGGGTAAAAGCCTATTTGATTCGTCAGTTCGGCAGGGATTTTGGTGAAGAGCTGGCAGCGCCGCTGGCCAGGCTTATGCTGGAATACTATCACTTGGCATTTATTCGCCGGCCAGAATTCATGGGCTGGAGCCAAACTGAACCCACTACGCAAACGTCACTGACAACGTTGACCGAATTGGAAATTAAGCAACGACTGGTCGATTACGACGAACTGGAAAAAGCGCTTGGCAGGTTGAAACATCAGGTCCCTGCGCACCTTCAATCGGCCTGGTTTCAACTGGTTGCTTATCCTGTAAAAGGTGCGGCGGATATGAACCGCAAATGGTTATACCGGCATCTTGCCAGCATGGCAGGGAGCACGCAGCAAGCTACCTACTTGGCTGAGTCAAACAACGCATATGAACGTATTCAGTATCTTACCCGTCTTTACAATACCCACAACAACGGCAAGTGGCGGTTTATGATGGATGCAAGTCCCAGACGTTTGCCAGTATTCAACAAGGCCGAGCTTATTTCGCCAACCAGGCAGAAATCAGATAAGCGAGACAATGAACTCAAGCTGATATTGAAGGCGAAAACTGCGCCGAAGGAGGTCTGGTGGCAGACAGTCTCGGAATTAGGGTATTCACGACAGGCGCTAAGCTTATATCCGGTGGCGACAAGGGAATTTGAACATGCTCAGCCCAGTTTGACCTACCAATTCAGCCTGGAGAAAAACGGCAGTGTCTTGATTGATATTGCAACGCTACCTACCCATGCGAATGACTTTGGCCACAAGTTGACGGTTTCATTAAATGGAGAGCTTATTCAACAGATCCCGTTGAATACAAAAGGGCGAAGTGATCAATGGAAACAAGGCGTGTTGGCCAATCGGCGCTCAACCAGGTTAACGCTTGAAACTCTGCCTGCGGGTGTGTATCAACTGAATATTGCGGTTAATCAAACCGGGATCGTCATTGATGAAGTTACAGCAGGGCTTATTGCGAACTAGCGATGAGAGCGGGCAAACGGAGAGTCCGTTTGCCCAGTAACGTTTTATTATACTTTGAACTGGCGTATTGAGCTTTGCAGCTCTTCCGCCAATCGTGCAACTTCTGAACTGGATTCTGAGGTTTGCTGTGCGCCCACGGTGGTTTCTTCGGCGATACCCACAATGGTTTCCAGCTTTTCGCTGATATCCTGCGATACCAGGTTTTGTTCACGGGCAGACTGCTCAATCTGTGAGCTTACGTCATGGGCACGGTGAACGGCGTCAGAAATAATATCCAGCGCCTTGGTTGCCATATCCGTTTGTTCCACACATTTGGCAGTTTGTTCTTTACCCTGATTCATCACCGATACCGCTTTCTCTGCGCCTTCCTGAAGTACTTCAATCATGGCATTGATTTCCTGGGTTGATTCCTGCGTGCGACTGGCCAGGGTTCTTACCTCGTCAGCTACAACGGCAAAGCCACGGCCTTGCTCACCTGCACGGGCAGCCTCAATAGCGGCGTTCAGTGCCAACAGGTTGGTCTGGTCTGCAATCCCGCGAATAACGTCTAGAATGCTACCGATACTGGCACTATCCTGATGTAATTTATTAATGACCTGAGCAGCCTGATCGACGTCACGGGCAAGGACTTCAATGGTCGCTTTGTTTTCCAGAGAGATACTGCGGACTTTATTCGACTCTTCGTCTGCATGGCGAATCTCTTCCAGGGTGTTTTCTGCATTCTGCGTAACCAGTTGCGACGTAGAGTGCATTTCAGTCGTTGCCGTAGCCACCAGACCAATTTGGGTCTTCTGGTCCTGAATGGACTTGGTGGTTTGCGTGGTAACGGCAGACGTTTGCTCAGACGCTGCTGCCAGTTGCTCAGCACGAAGGTTGATACCCTGAATCAAATCTTTCAGGCTGGAGATGAGCTTGTTACAGTTTTTCGCTAACTGACCAAATTCGTCCTGTTTTGAATCGTCAAGGTTGTGTGTCAGGTCGCCTGAAGACGCAATGTTCAACAACTCATTAACTTTGGCCAGAGGGACGGTTATCGCAGAGACGGTTTTCATTCCTGTAAAGAAAGCGACAACCAGAGAAACCGCTACTATCACTAATACGCTGGTGGTGCCTGTCGCAACACTGGCGGTAACCTGTTCTTCAAGGGCTTTCGCTTTCTTATTTGTCAGCGCCAGCAGGTTTTCAAGTTCGTTAATGGCTTCTGATGCTTTTTCGTCGGCCTGACTCAGTGATTGCTGTGTCTGGTTTCGTAATTCAAGACGAGACATATGAAGCTGAATGATGCCATCACTACCGGTAACGGCATCAATGGCATCGTTAACTAATCCTTCAATATCACCCAGCATGCCAGTGCTGTCCTGTCCATCGGCCGCTGTCATCATGGCATCAAGCTGCTCGTTGATCGCATCAACCGCGAACTTCACTTCATTACTGAGTGTGTCAGCACGAACCAGTGTTTGAGTTTTAATGTAATCAGACGTCACGGTCATTAGGGTTAGCAACCGCGTTTCCAGCTCGCTACCCAGCTGAGACGCTTTTTTCAATTTGTTACTTCTGGCCACTTCGTCGGTATCGCTGAAATCAAGCAAATACGTTGATGCGTCATCGGCGTTGTCTTCAACGTCCATAAGGCGGGAAGATACTTCATTGCGCTTACGAAGATACTGTAAGTGACTGTCGTAAAGGCTGTTTACGGTAGACAGGTATTCTTCATACTGACCGCGTACCGTTTGCAGGGACGACTTGAGTTGGGGATCATTTTTTACTGTAATTGCCAGGTCTTTGTATGCGGAATCAAAGCGTTGATTCGCTTCGTTAAATTTTGCCTGGCTTGATTCTACTGAGTTAATCTCGTCAGAAATGTAGGCTTCAAAGGTCAGGCGACCCATATTGAGGAATGAAGCCTTGAGGGTGTTACTGCCTACGACGGTTGGCATCGCGACTTTGTTAACTTCCTCTACGTCATCATGAACTGAACTCAAATTAACTAATGAAAATACACTGATAATAAAGAGTAATGCGCTAATTGCGACAAATCCGATAATGATTCGCGCTTTAACCGTTAAATTCATTCTGGCTCCCAGAGCTTTTTATAGTTTTTAGTATCCAAACAGTGTGTACGTCGCTTGTTCAGGCGTCTGGCTTTACTGATTGGCCTTCAAGGTTCTGATGCTGTGTCCCCTACAGCACAACTTCCGTAACAGTCCCTGATAAGTCCGGCAACAATTATTGCTGCAATTACTTTTATACCAACCTTTCCTACATGATACAAAAGTATTAGGCATAAATTGCGGTGATCAGACTTCTTTAACACTCCTGTTACATAGTATCGGTCTAAATGTTAAAAAGATGAAGGGCTGATCGCAAAAGTTTGTGCAAGATCCAGATTAAGTAATGTGAGTTGGTTACCCCATACATAGCCGGTATCCAATGCGGTAAACTGAGATGAATGGGTCTTTCCCATCAATGCGGCCCAATGACCGAATACAATATGTTGTTCTGGGCGTAACGCCGGATTTTTTACCTTAAACCAAGGCTGGAGTGAAGAGGGAGCATCTTCGGGGGCGTATTTGGCTTTCATATTTAATCCGCCGTCGGCAGATAAAAAGCGCATGCGGGTAGCACAGTTAATAATAAAGCGCTGTCTGGCAGAACCTGACAATGACTCTTCCCAGTAAGCCGGGCCATTGCCATACATATTTTCGAGTAACTGACACCAGCGTGGACCTTGTAATTCCTGACTGATCTCATTGCTCAAAGACAACATCTTATCGATAGACCACGCTGGATATAAACCCGCATGAACCATCAGCATATTGTCTTCGAGTAACATGGCCAGCGGCCATTGACGGTACCATTCGATAATGTCGGGCAATTCGGGGCAGGCCAACAGGCTCTCCAGCTTGTCGTTGGCTTTGACTTTCTTCAAGCCTTGGGATACCGCCAGAAAATGCAGGTCGTGATTACCTAAAACCGTTTTAAATTGGGGGCCCAGACTGCGAAGCAGTCGGATTGTACTGAGCGAGTCTTCGCCACGGGCAATCAGATCGCCAACGGCAAACAGTGAATCCTGTGCCGGATCAAACTTCACGGTATCCAGTAACCGAGAAAGACCTTCGTAACAGCCCTGAATATCACCAATTACGTATCTGGCCATACGCCTAATTAATAATGTTGGGTAACGCTAAACGGAAAGGATCGATAGGGACTCTAAACGTCTCGCCCTGAGCGGTTTTCATTTCGTAATGGCCTTGCATGGTGCCAACTTCCGTATCTATCACTGAACCACTGGTGTACTGAAAGCTTTCACCCGGTTCGATCGTAGGTTGTTTACCAACAACGCCTTCGCCACTGACTTCGGTTTGCTTGCCATTCGCATCAGTCACCAGCCAGTAACGGTGCGTCAGGGTAACCGCACAGTGGTTGTGATTCATAATGGTGATTTGGTAGGCAAAAGCGAATTTATCACTGTCAGAAGGCAGATGCTCTGGCAGGTGTCGCGTTACTACCCGAATTGAAACTAATTCGGCCAGATTGGATTCAGGCGTCGGTGTTGTCATGTTCGTCTACCCAATTGGCTATCACGGCATAGTCTTGAAGCGACAGCGTTTCAGCACGGCGGGTTGGATCAATACCAAGAGCCAGCAACTGTGCTTCATCGATGCATTCTTTTAAACTGTTACGGATGGTTTTACGGCGTTGATTGAATGCCAGTGTGCACACACGCTCCAGGGTTTTTACCGAGCTTACCTGCACTGGTGGTTCAGCATGAGGCGATAATCTCACCACGGCTGAATCCACTTTTGGTGGTGGAACAAATGCGCCGGGTGGTACATCCAGCACCGGCTGAACTTTACAGTAATACTGTGCCATTACCGATAGGCGGCCATAGTTTTTGTGGCCGGGTGTGGCGGCCAGACGATTGACCACTTCCTTTTGAAACATAAAATGCATGTCTTTGATCAGATTAGAAAAACTGAACAAATGGAACATGATCGGGGTCGAGATGTTATAAGGCAGGTTGCCGAACACACGCAGTGGGGCATCCACTTTTGCAAGCTCGCTAAAGTCAACTTTCAAAGCATCTTGTTCAACGATCGTTAGCTTGCTGCCGTGAAAAGGGTGATGTCTCAGGCGCTTCGCCAGGTCACGATCTAACTCTACTACGGTCAGGGCATTGACTCTTTCGCACACAGGATCGGTTAACGCGCCCAAACCAGGGCCGATTTCTACCAGGTTATCGCCATCCTGCGGGTTGATCGCATCGACAATCCGTTCGATAACAAAGGTGTCATTTAAGAAGTTCTGGCCAAACCGCTTTCGCGCAGTATGGCCTAAATGCGTTTTATTCATTGTTGATGTTTTGCTAATTCTATTGCTTTAAGCATTGCCTGGGTAAAGCTGCCGCTGTCGGCTTCGCCTTTACCCGCCAGGTCAAGCGCAGTACCGTGATCGACCGAGGTACGAATAAATGGTAACCCCAGTGTAATGTTCACCGATGCACCAAAACCTTTATATTTTAGCACGGGTAAGCCTTGGTCGTGATACATCGCCAGTACAACATCAGCATCGGCCAGATATTTAGGCTGGAAAATGGTGTCTGCCGGTAAGGGGCCGGTAATGTGGATACCCTGTTCCCGCAGTTCGTTGAGTGCCGGAGAGATGGTTTCGATTTCTTCACGACCGATATGGCCGTCTTCGCCCGCATGCGGGTTTAATCCACATACATATATATGAGGCTGCGTGATGTTAAATTTCAGCTTCAGATCGGTGTGAATAATATGAATAACCTGGTGCAGACGCTCACGCGTAATCGCTCTGGATACATACTCCAGCGGAATGTGCGTGGTTGCAAGCGCGACATTCAGGCCTTCTGTAGATAACAACATGACAACGTCAATGGTATTCGACTGGTGGGCAAAGAACTCTGTATGGCCACTAAACGAGATACCCGCTTTGTTAATAATCCCCTTATTGACCGGGCCAGTCACAACTGCGTCAAAGTCACCTTCGATGTTAGCCTGGCAAGCCTGGCGCAGTGTTTCTACGACGTAATGGCCATTTTCACTGTTCAGTTCTCCTGGGATAACCGGGACCGCAACAGGAATGGGTTGAATGAATAGTTCACCCGGTTCCTGGATACGGGTCTCGCCTGCAACATAGTGAGTCAGTTTCAGAGGTTTACCCAGCATGCTGGCACGTTCCAGCATCATGGCTTCATCGGCGAATATAACCAATTGAGCCGGCCACTGTTGTTGTGCCAGCTCAATAGTCAGGTCGGGGCCAACCCCGGCAGGTTCGCCAGGGGTTACAGCAATTTTTAACGGTGTCATTCAGAGGCCTTAAGTTTACTCACTAAGGACTTCGATATAAGCCGTGTCACGCATTTCGCGTAACCAGTTCTCGCTTTCTTCCGCAAATTTACGATTGTAAAGGAGTTGGTAGGCTTTATCTTCCTTGCGTTGTTCGGTCGCGTCGTCTACCCGGCGATCTAACAACTGGATTAAGTGCCAACCGTGCGTAGAGCGAACAGGATTACTGTACTCTCCAGGCGCTAATTTAGCCAGAGCTTCTTTAAATTCTGGCACATACATATTGGGATCAGCCCAACCCAATTCCCCACCACGCAGCGCAGAGCCTGGGTCCGCAGAGTGCTCTTTAGCCAGTTCGGCAAAGTCTGCGTCACCTGCAATGACTTGTTCTTTAAAGTCTTTTAGCATTTTCTGCGCGCGTTCTTCACTCAGAATAATAGACGGCTTAATCAGAATGTGGCGGGCGTTGACTTCTTCAATCTCAACAACCTCAATACCACGGGTATCTAATATTTTCAGAATGTGAAAGCCTGCACCGCTTCGTATTGGGCCAATAAGGGCGTTTTTGCGTTTGCCTTGCACTGCATCAGCGAACAACGTAGGCATGGCATTGATGTTCATCCATCCCATATTACCCCCATCGAGCGCTTCTGAGCCGGAAGACGCTGCGATAGCGATGCGCGAAAATTCGGAGCCGTTGTTCAGTAAATCAATGACCTTGTCAGCACGGTCACGTGCTTCGGCTATATCATCGTCAGTAGGTTCTGCCGGGAAACCAATCAGAATATGGCCTAATTCGTATTCTGCCTGGTCGCCACCTTGTTGCGCCATGATTTCTACCAGGTTAGAAATCTCTTGCGGAGTAATGTAAATACGGCGGCGAACGTTTGCGCGGCGCACTTCACCCATGATCATTTCTTCGCGAACCTTTTCGCGGTAGTCGTCATAGGTCATCCCCTGACGTGACAGCTCTTCACGTAATTGTGGAACCGATACATTCTGGTTTGCCGCTATGTTGGCAATGGTCTGATCCAGTTGAGGATCGCTGATGCGAATCCCCATCATGCCCGCACGCTGTAATTGCAGGTTTTTCAGAATCAAGCGCTCGATAGCCTGCGTACGCAAGGCTAAATCCGACGGTAATTTCTGACCTTTGGCTTCTGCATCGACTTTTACTTCGTCTACCAGCGATTTGACTTCGCTTTCCAGGATAACGCCCTGGTCCACAATCACGGCAACCTTGTCGAGTACCTGTACCTGTGCAACGGCAGGCAGGCTCAAAACCAAACCCAATAACAAACCACGAATAATATACTTCATAAACTCTCTTGCTTAGTGTTTGAACGGTCAATGCTACGGTTAATTTAACACGTAGGGCTGACGGTAACCGAACATGCCATCTTCCAGCATATCCCGGTTGGAGCGCGCTGACCCAATTCCCTTAAAGATAAATTGTAATCCGATACTTGAGTCAAACTCGTTGGTGTTCTGTTGACCCAACGTGTCATAGCGATTGCTCAGACTGCGCTGCGCGACTAAACGCACAGCCCAGCAACAGGACTCGTACTGTACCCCAAAATAGTTCTCGATGCTTCTGTCTCTTTCCAGATCCCGGTAAGAACGTCCAACCCAGTGCCAGTTTTTCGCAATCGGCCAACTGGCTGAAATGCCCAGCTGATCAATGGTTTCCCCCGATAAATCCCGTACAAAACGGTGACTCATCTGGACCAGGCTCTCACTGTCACGGCGGTATTCCAATACCATACTGCTGCGTTCAACCTTGTCATTATCGGTCGCAATTTGTACGGTAGAATGTACAAACCAGTTGTCGTCAAAGCGCCAATCTAACTCCGCTGCCAATGCTGAACGATTGCGGTCATCCGTGGTCGCTGTAATTCGGGTATCCGCGAGATAGAATATCTGACCCAAGCTAACGACAAATTGTTCCCTGTTTGCACTATCAATTACACGGGACGTCACACCAAGGGTTATCTGGTTGTTATCATTAATTCGGTCAAGACCAGTAAATTCCTGGCCTCGGAACAATCCGTTTACGTCGTTAAGTAATGCAGTTGTGTCGTATAAACCAATATTCGACTGGTCTTCATAGGAGGTATACAGGTACTGCATTTTCGGTTCCAGCGTGACTGTCATATCATTACCGAGCCAATTGTCGTTGCGTTCCAAATACAACGAGCTGAACAAGCGTCCTTGTGTAAGGGTACGGTTTACCTCTTCGTCCAGCTGCGTACCTTCTATTTCTCGCTGATGATAATAGGTATTCATGACGGTCAGTTCCGCCGTCATCTCACCCCAGTACCGCTGATAAGGCAACGACAAGGTGGGGGCCACATGCCAGCGCAATGCCGTCGGGTTGTTTTCCTGGGCATTGTCGAAATAAGCCAGCTCTGAATCAACGGTTAAGGCAAGTACGTCACCCAGTGGCTGACGCAGCTGAATTTGGGCTTCAGGCAACGCGCGGTAGATATCTTCGTAATCGCCAATGGTGTCAAAGTCCCGCACGTACAGGCTAAAGTCGACGTGGTTGGAAAAGTACTCTACACCAAGCGTACGGTTAATGGTGGTGTCTGATCGGTTATAGAAATCCGAGCCTAGATCCACAATATAGTTGTTGTCACTGATCCCGTTTATATTGGCATTGAGCATCCAACTGTCACCCAGCGCGCCCTGGTGTTGATAGCGGTAGAAGTAACGGCTGTCATCGCTGGCCAGCTTGGTGTCATTGGGCAAATATTCCAGGAACATATTGCCTTGCGCGTTTTCGGTGAGGTAACGGAATTCGGTTTTTAACTGGACACCACGGTTAGACATCAGGCGCGGTGAAATGGTCATGTCGTAATTGGGCGCAATATTCCAGTAGTAGGGTTGCTCGTAATCAATACCGGTAGACGTTGAGCTGCTGATCAGCGGGAATAATAAACCACTCTGACGCTGATTACTTACCGGGAATGCGAAGTACGGAAGGTAGAGTACCGGCACGTCACCCACGTAGAAACGCGTATGGCGGGCCTCACCCATGGTTTCACCCTGCTCAATACTGATTTCTGAGGCCACCAGTCGCCAGTCTTCCTGTCCAAGAGGGCAGGTGGTAAAACTAACTTCTTTCAGGCTGATACCCGTGTTCGCACTAATGTCGATTTCTTCTGCCGCACCGTGGCCCACAAAACCGGTAAGCTGGTAGACCGTATTTTGTAAATTCAGGGATTGTGTTTCCGAGCTGACCGACAGGCCGTCACTGCTAACGCTTAACTGACGGTCACTATAGCTGACATTGCCTCTGGCCGACATGGATTTACCATTGTCGCTGACTTCCGCCTTCGATGCATGGATGACTGCACTATCAGTCACAATATCCACGTTGCCGGAGAAGCTGGCGAGCTGATTTTCCAGCACCTCAGCCGAGTCAGACATCACCTTGATCTGCTTAGCTGATAACAACTGACTTTCATCGAATGGTGGTGGCGTGACGACACAAACCGCCTCTTCAGGCAACTCGGTTTGTGCCCAAACCGGAGATGTTAATGACGCAGCACAGGCATGACACAGTAGTAGTACTGCTTTCTTGTGACGCGATGTGAATGCGCTTGATGATGTCGACAACAAATTTACTTACTCGATAATCGCCGGTGAAAGTAATGGTTCACTTACCGCTAACATTCGTTGGCGTAGGTAAGCGTTTGAACAAGGCGCTAATTCTATGCACTTCGTCGCCATTTACCAACAGCAGACCTTAAAAAAATCGAAAAATTCCCAACATATCCCCAATTTCTCTGTTGAATGACAAAGCGTTTACCGATTTTATGCAATAAGGCATGATAAAGTACTGACGCGTAATATGTGCGAAATATAAAAAGGGGAGGGATGCATGCCATCTTGGGGCACCGTACTTGGCTTTATTTTTGGATTTCTGGCGTTTCGGGTCCCCGGTGCCATTCTGGGTGCCGTCGTAGGCTACCTGTTCGACAAAGGCTATGCGCAGGATTTTAATCAATCCGGCGGTTTTGGTCGCTTCTTTACCAGTCAGGATGCGGTGAAACAGCAGGCTATATTTTTCCACAGTTTGTTTGCTTCGCTTGGACACCTGGCCAAAGCCGATGGGCAGGTCACCGAACAGGAAATTCTGATCGCGTCACGTTTAATGGATGACATGAAGCTGCATGGTGACGCTCGTAAAGAAGCCCAACAGGCGTTTCGGGAAGGCAAAGAGCGCGACTTCCCCATTGGCGACATTCTCAAGCAACTGCGCGAGTCCTGTCATGGGCGTCGTGATATTCTGCAGGTTTTTCTGGAAATCCTTATTCAGGCGGCTTTTGCCGACGGACACTTGTCGCGGGATGAATATCAGGTACTTGAAAAAGTGGCCAAACCCCTGGGGTTTGTACGTCGGGATCTGGACTATCTGATTGCTATCTATGAAGCCGAAATTCGCTTCCGCCGCCAGTCACGCTCCCAAGGGCAGGGACAGCGCAGGCAGACACAGTCGGCCAGCGGGCCGACACTGGAAGATGCATACACGATTCTGGGCGTGTCGGCCGGTGACGATGAGAAAACCATTAAACGTGCATATCGAAAACGCATGTCAGAGCATCACCCCGATAAACTAGCCTCTAAAGGTTTGCCAGAACAAGCGATGGAAATTGCGAAATCCAAGGCTCAGGATATTCAGGCTGCTTACGAGTTGGTCAAGTCCCGCCGGGGATTTAAATGAGTAAAGCAGCATTGCTGATACGGGATAACGATGCAGACGATATCGAAGCGTTTATCGAGCACTTGTGGCTGGAAAAGGGCCTGAGCGACAATACTCAGCAAAGCTATCGTCGGGATTTGTGCCATCTGGCTAAATACCTGGTCGCAGAAAAGCGTCCGTTGGTTGTGAAAGTGGCGCTTGAAGACCTGCAGGACTATCTGGCTTACCGCGATGACAATGGGTTATCCGCTCGCTCTACTCAGCGTGCTATCAGTGCAATGCGTCACTTCTATCGTTATTGCGTGGCGATGCGATTCCGGGAAGATAACCCTGTTTCGCAGCTGGCGATGCCAAAAGCCGCCAAAAAGCTGCCGGGCAGTCTGAGTGAAGATGATGTGGATGCGTTGCTCGATGCGCCGAATGTAGACGATGAAATTGAGTGTCGCGATAAAGCTATGCTTGAAGTGCTTTATGCTACAGGCCTTCGGGTGAGTGAACTCATCGGGCTAAGAATGTCGCAGGTGAGCCTGAGTCAGGGCGTGGTGAGAGTCACCGGAAAAGGGAACAAAGAGCGTTTGGTGCCGTTGGGTGAACAAGCGCTTGATGCTCTGCAGCACTATTTGAATGTCGCGCGCCTCGCACTGTTAAAGCATCAGACCGATGTCGTGTTTGTGAGCAAACGCGGTGTACAAATGACCCGGCAAACCTTCTGGCATCGGATTAAATACTACGCTGTGGTGGCGGGTATCACTGAACATTTGTCTCCGCATACATTGCGACATGCATTCGCGACACATTTGTTAAATCACGGCGCCGATCTGCGAGTCGTGCAAATGTTATTGGGGCACAGTGATTTGTCGACAACACAAATTTATACTCATGTTGCAACTGAACGACTGCAAAGCCTGATTGGTGAGCATCACCCCAGGGGCTAGTGTTGTCGGGCGCGCAATTGAAATTGGTTGTAATGGCCAACAGTTGCGGCAAGCCAGCTTCTCTGCCATTGGTGATTAAGGTATGATGCAATTTTTCTGGGCGATGGCGGTCATATGTATCATCACCCCCAAATTAAAGTGGTATTGAAAGAATCATACCCGTTACAGGAGTCACTATGAGATTGTTTTCCCGCGGCATGGCCGTGATCCTGAGTGTGCTGTCGTTAAGTGCTCAGGCTAACGTATTGGCAAATGCTGCAAATGATCACATCAAAGAAAAAATCGAATCCACCTTGCAGTGGGAAGTGAATGCCATTGCAGATTCTCCTGTGCGCGGACTGGTGCAGGTGAGCACCGAAAACGGTTTGTTTTATGTGAGCGCCGATGGCACCTATATTCTGCAGGCTAAAATTTATAATCTCGATGAAGAAATGCGCAACGAAACGGAAATTGCGCTGGCCGAAATGCGTATAGCAGGCCTGAAGCAATTTGATGACTCCTACATTGAATTCAAAGCGAAAGACGAGAAATACGTAATAACTGTATTCACTGATACCACCTGTGGCTACTGCCGGAAGTTACACGAACAAGTGGGAGCCTACAACGAAGTAGGCATTACCGTGCGGTATCTCGCTTACCCTCGCGCAGGGCTGAGCAGCCCGACCTATCGTCAAATGGTCAATGTATGGTGTGCCGTCGACCCCAAAGAAGCGATGACAAGCGCCAAGAATGGCCAGTCAGTCGCGCCAGCTAATTGCAACAATGATGTTGCCCGGCAGTTTCAGTTTGGTCGAAGCATTGGCGTAAACGGTACGCCGAATATTGTGTTGTCAAACGGCTCAATTATTCCGGGTTACCAGCCACCCGAGCAGCTTTTATCTGCACTGCAAAATATTGCAGGTTAGTTATTGTCTGCGACGAGACTGATGTCAGTCTCGTCGCAATGCATTATTATCTGGTCATTCAGGCCATCACCAACCGATATTGACGTTTCATGGGCTTATCTATTCAGCGACGCGAACTGGCGTCAGCCTCGCTTTTCTCAAACCTTCATCCGGTATTAGCCAGAGTATACGGTGGGCGGCACATTGTTGCGCCAGACCAGTTAGACACAGGGGCGAAGTCACTCCTGCATTACAGTGAGTTATTGCACTGCGACAAGGCATCCAGGCTGATTGCCGACGCTATTGCAGCCAATGATATGATCACGATTATTGGGGATTTCGACGCAGACGGTGCTACCAGCACCTCATTGTGTATGCTGGCACTGTCTGAAATGGGAGCCCAACGGTTGGATTATCTGGTGCCTAATCGGTTTGATTTTGGCTACGGCTTGTCGCCCGAAATCGTAGATGTGGCTGCAGAGCGCGGAAGCCAGTTAATCATTACCGTGGATAACGGCATTGCCTGTCATCCCGGCGTAGAGCATGCAAAGACACTGGGTATCAATGTCATTGTTACGGACCACCATTTACCCGCCGACACACTCCCGGTTGCCGATGCGATTGTTAACCCCAATCAGCCTGATTGTACATTTCCTTCTAAATCCCTGGCCGGCGTGGGCGTAGCGTTTTACTTAATGCTGGCATTGCGGGCCGAGCTCGATCAGCGTGGCTGGTTTGCCGAGAGCGGTCGCCCGGTGCCGAATCTGGCCAATTACCTGGATATTGTGGCAGTAGGTACCGTCGCCGATGTGGTGGTGCTTGATCAGAATAACCGCATACTGGTGCATCAGGGATTGCAGCGTATTCGCGCCGGGCGATGCCGGCCGGGTATTACCGCAATGCTGGACGTAGCCCAACGGCAGGCGGCCAGAATCACCGCGTCAGACCTGGGATTTGTGGTAGGCCCCAGATTAAATGCGGCCGGTCGGCTGGATGACATGGCTGCCGGTATAGAGTGTTTATTGTGTAATGATCCAATGCAAGCCAGATCTCTCGCTGTAGAGCTGGACAGGCTTAACCAGCAGCGCAAAACCATTGAGCAGGACATGAAGCAGCAAGCCGAAGAGACATTGGCGTCGCTGGAGCTTGGCAGTGAGGCGCCCGATGCCATCGTGCTGTTTGACGAAGCTTTTCACCAAGGGGTCATTGGCATTGTGGCGGGGCGCTTAAAAGACCAGTATAAGCGGCCGACCATCGTGTTTGCCCGTCAGGACGACGACACTCTGAAAGGATCTGCGCGTTCGGTTGATGGGGTGCATATTCGGGATCTGCTGGATGCCGTTCACACTGCACATCCGGAATTGATTATTAAATTTGGTGGGCATGCCGCCGCTGCAGGTTTATCACTGCGTGCCGATAAACTGTCGCAGTTCAACGAGGTATTTAACCGTTACGCGGCCGAGGCACTAGCGCATATTGGCGACCCGCATCTCATTGTGACCGACGGCGAATTAGCCGATACGGAATTGAGTCTGGATGTCGCGCAATTACTGCGTCAGGCGGGGCCGTTTGGACAGGGGTTCCAACCGCCGCTTTTCGATGGTGTTTTTCATCTTGTGCAACAACGCATTGTCGGTGAGCGACATTTGAAAATGGTGTTGGCTCACCCTGAAAGTGGTGAAGAGTTTGACGCCATCGCTTTCAATATCGATACTCAGGTGTGGCCAGATGCGTCTATTCGACGTGTTGAGGTTGCTTATCAACTGGATGTGAATTTCTTCCGGGGGCGTGAGTCACTGCAACTGCTGGTAGATGCGATAGCACCATTATGAGTGTAGATAAATTACTTGCTAAACATCATTCTCTGACGCACACCGAAAATGTAAAAGTAGCGTCGCATACGCAACGCCAGGACGGAGAATGGGTTCGCCATACTCTCATGCTGGACGGTGTTGATGTGCCTTTTGTATTCAAACGCACCAAGCCATATCAGTCTTTGAAGGGCGCGCGAGTCAACGTGACCTACTACCCTATTACTGAAGTCGTTGCAGGTATGGAGTTTGAACAAATGAAAGTCGTTCGGATAAAACGCGCCTAGCGAAGTAAAAGGGAAGGGGGCCAACATGACGCCAACGTGGCTGAACGCTTATGTGTTGCATCGCCGGCCATACCGGGAAACCAGTTTTCTGGTCGATTTTTTTACTTACGAGCAAGGTCGTATCAGTGCCGTAGCCAAAGGCGTGCGCGGTGCAAAATCAGACAAACGCAGCTTGCTGCAGCCGTTTCAGGCGCTCCGTATTCAACTAACTGGTAAATCCGACTTAAAAAATCTGACTCTGATTGAAGCCGCTTCTCCCGCGCTGAATATCACCGGCGATGCCCTTTATTGTGCGTTCTACGCGAATGAACTGACTAACCGTGTGTTGCCGCAGGGGCTCGCGGCTGAAATGGTATACCAGACTTATGGCGAAACATTGATTGCATTAAAACAAACACAACGTCTGGACAAACCGTTACGGGAATTTGAAATGGCCCTCATCGCGGAACTGGGCGTTATTCCCGATATGACCGCTGAAGCCTTTACCGGGGCGCCAATTCACGAGGCAGGCTGGTACGACTTTTATGCTGAACAAGGTTTTAGTGCGGTGGCTCAGGCAGGGCGTAATAGCTACCCGGGAAAGGATCTGTTGTCACTGGCAGAAGGGGATTACACCGACAGTGCTATTAGAACGGCTAAACGGCTGACCCGACATGTGTTGCAGCCCTATATTGGTGACAAGCCGCTTAAAAGCCGGGAATTATTTTTGGCTGGCCGATAACGGTAAACAACTTCATATCCTGTTCTAACCGCACAATATTGCCGGCACATTTGACCTCAACTTCACCTTTTAGTTACTAACATCCCTTACATTCACTTTATTCAAGGGCGTGTTATGCAAAAGCTTTATAGTATTTTACTTCTGATAGTACTGATGTTTTCGATTAAACCCGTACTGGCTACTGTTGTTATTTTTGAAGCCGGATTTGGTCAGGGGGCCGAAACCTGGGAACCGGTATTGAAGGCACTGCCCAAGGATTACAAGATCATCACATATACTCGCCCGAGCCTAACGTCAACAGACGCAAAGCCAACCACTGTGTCCGAGGATGTGGATTATCTGATGAATCTGATTGAAGCCAACCAGGGCGAGAATGTAATTCTGGTGGGACATTCCTATGGTGGGTTAGTCGTGTCTGAAGTGGCATTGCAGAACCCCGAACTCATTGATGGTGTGGTCTTGTTGGAGCCGGCGGTTCGAGGTCAGCGGCAGCAATTTAAATCTATCGATAGAGAACGTATTGCTGCCGATGATGCATTAATGAAACTGTACCTTCCCGGGAGACTACGTGCACAATTCACGTTGCTGATGCAGCAATTAGACACGCTCTACGTTGATACGAGACCTTTGCCTCAGTCTGTACCCGTGGTGTTATATACGTCCACGAAACGCCCGGCAGAACCGCTGTTTTTCGAAGAAACCGACGTGGGTAAACAGCAGTGGCTGGCATTGCATCTGGCGCTTATCGCGAATTCAGAAAATGCAATGCATGTGCGTTCAACGCAATTTGGCCATCAACCACACAAGGATATTCCTGAGCAGGTGGCGCAGAGCATTGTCAGTCTGGCGTCGCGAAATCGTTGAGTGTCGTGTCGAAGAAGAGAGTAAAGCGCGTATAAACCATGAATAAGTCGATAACTGTTCGTCTTCCCGATATTTAACGACAGGCTTATCACTGGTACAATTGGCGCGCATTTTTACCCTACAGGCATTTGGTAATGAACGATATTCTTCTTGGCGTCAATATTGATCACATTGCAACGCTGCGCAACGCGCGTGGTACTTCTTACCCTGATCCGGTGCATGCTGCCGATATCGCAGAGCGTGCCGGTGCTGACGGGATTACCGTGCATTTGCGCGAGGACCGTCGCCATATAAAAGACCGCGATGTGCATATACTGGCACAAACGATAAATACGCGTTTGAATCTGGAAATGGCGGTGACCGACGAAATGCTGGGCATTGCTGAACAGGTTAAGCCGGTTTTTTGTTGCCTGGTCCCTGAAAAACGCGAAGAACTGACCACTGAAGGTGGGTTGGATGTCGCCGGTAACCTGAGCCGGATCACAGATGCTTGTCAGCGGTTGGCGGAGGCCAATATCCTGGTTTCGCTGTTTATTGATGGCGACGAAAAACAAATCGACGCTGCCAAAGCAGCGGGTGCCCCCTTCATTGAAATTCACACCGGCCACTATGCCGATGCGACCAGTGAAGCCGAACAGCTGCAATACCTGAGTCAAATCCGCAAGGGCGTGGAATACGCACATTTACTGGGCTTGCAGGTTAACGCAGGCCATGGACTCCACTACCACAATGTTAAACCCATCGCTGCTATTCCCCAGATTCTGGAACTCAATATCGGCCATGCCATTATCGCCCGCGCGGCGTTTGACGGGTTGCATACTGCGGTTGCAGATATGCGCAAGCTGATGCAGGAAGCCCGCACCAGCGCGCTTCTCCAGCAGCGCTGAACACCGTTATGGCAATCGCAGGTATTGGTACCGATATCGTCGAAATCGCGCGGTTGAATCGCGATGCAGGTCAACGTGATCGGCTCGCAAAGCGCGTGCTTACAGAGCCTGAACTACTTTGCTATCAGGCGCACAGTCAGCCAGAACGGTACCTGGCAAAGCGCTTTGCGGCTAAAGAAGCCGCCGTAAAGGCCTTGGGCACAGGTATCGGGCGCGGTATCGGCTGGCAACAGCTCAGTGTGGAAAATAACGAATCCGGCGCACCAGTATTGCAAGTTAGCGGCGAGTTTGCGGCATTGTGTGAACAGCGCGGTATTTCGCGTTGGCATGTATCATTGTCTGATGAACAGCATTATGCAGTTGCAACGGTTATTCTGGAAACAGCGTAAGTTATGGCCAGTATTTATCAGCCCAAACGGGGTAAACCACGCCGGCAAAAACAGCGAAAATCTGGATCGGATACAACACTGGTAACGGTATCTGCGTCAATTGATACCTGGGACGCGCGCGGCCGCGGCGTTAGCCGCAGTCATCAGCCGGTGCTATTTGCTGATGGCGCGTTACCGGGCGAATCCTGCCGTGTCGCGATAACCAAACAGAAAAAGCAGGTCTGCGAAGGACATGTGGTCAGCGTTGAACAGGCGTCTGTGCATCGTTTAGAACCTTTTTGTCCATTGGCAAAGCAATGCGGTGGATGTGCATTACAACACGTTGCACCAGAACAGGCTCTGGAGTGGCGTCAGCAGGCGCTTGACTCACAACTGCGTCGTCACCACAAGTTGGACACGTTACCCTGGCAAGCGCCTATTGTGAGTACGCATCCTGGTTACCGGCGTAAAACTCGCTTAGCGATTGATGCACGGGATAAAAACAACATTAAACTAGGCTTCAGGTCGGCTGGTACCAAGGCGATTATCGATGTGCCGCAATGCCCGGTATTAACCGCTCCGCTTAATGGTTTGTTACCTTCATTACATAAACTGGTTCGCCAGCTTAAACGCCCGGAGGTGCTTGGGCATATCAGTTTACTGGAATCTGCCGAGGCTATTGCGGTGACGTGTCGGGTGACGCAATCCATGCCGCAACAGGATATCGATGCCTGGACGTCGTTTGCCGAGAGGCATAACGTATTGTTGCGAGCGGATTACGGTGACAAAGGCAGTGAGACCTTATGGGGAACCGATGACAGTCTGACATGTGAAACTGCCGGGGGATGCTATGTGTCAGTTACGACAGAAGACTTTGTTCAGGTTAATCACAATGTCAATCTGGCAATGGTACAACAGGCACTGGATTGGCTTAATTTACAGCCCAATGATCAGGTGTTGGATTTATATTGTGGTTTGGGGAACTTCAGCTTACCCATTGCGAAGGTAGTGAATAACGTGACCGCCGTAGAAGGCATAGCCACAATGGTGCAACGGGCCGATACTTCTGCTCAGCAACAGGGCATTAATAACATTGAATGGCGTTGTGAAGACCTGTCGGATAATGATGTTGTGAGTGCTCTGGCAATTGATAACAATACCAAAGTGTTACTGGACCCCTCGCGGGAAGGCGCGCACACTGTGTGCGAGCAACTTGCAAAGCGCAAGGTGCAGGCAATTTTGTATGTATCTTGCAACCCAGCGACACTTGATCGCGATATTGCCCCGTTACTGGCGGCCGGGTATGACATAACTAACGTCGCATTAATGGAAATGTTCCCCTATACACAGCACGTTGAGATGATGATGCTGTTAACGCGAAAATAAATGGGAATAGAACACTAAAACCGGGTACTTATGCCTGTAAGACTGGTGTTTAGTGATATATGACTCAGGACAATTGGTGAAGAATTATGGTTTCAACCCGTAAAGTGCACGAAGCACAACGGCCGCCATTTGAGCAATGGCTGGCCAGCCTGGATATGTCTGATGAGACGCGACAGAAGCTGCGTGAAATTTCGCATATGCCCGAGCAACTGCTGGTGGGCCAGGAAATGGTTGAAATACTTAATCAGCTGAACATGGATGACGCTACGCTACAGGCTGCGCTGGTGTTTCCCTATTGTCAGCAACACTTACTCACTGACGCAGAAGTCAAAGACACGTTTGGCAGTGAAATAGAACAGCTTATTGTGGGTGTGCGCCGAATGGATGCGATTCGCTCACTGCACAATCGCAAACAATCGTCGAGCAAACTCTCAGCCCCCGATGAACAGCATATCGATAGTATTCGACGTATGTTGTTGGCGATGGTCGAAGACGTGCGCGCGGTTGTGATCAAAATGGCTGAGCGCATCTGTGCGCTGCAACAGGTTAAAAAGGCTGACGAAGAGACCCGGGTCATGGTCGCCCGTGAGTGTGCTACCATTTATGCGCCGCTGGCCAACAGGCTGGGTATCGGTCAGTTAAAGTGGGAACTGGAAGATTTAGCATTCCGTTATTTGCACCCGGTTACGTATAAGCAAATTGCAAAACAACTCGATGGAAAGCGCCGGGAAAGGGCGGAGTATATCGACAATATTGTGACTGAACTTCAGTCACTGGTGGATAGCGAAAACATAAAAGCCGAAGTGTATGGGCGCCCCAAACATATTTACAGCATCTGGAAGAAGATGCAGAAAAAGCACCTTACCTTTGAGCAGCTTTTCGATATTCGTGCCGTGCGTATTATTGCCGAGCGCCTGCAGGACTGTTATGCCGCACTGGGCACCGTTCATGCAAATTACAAGCATATTCCCAATGAGTTTGATGATTACATTGCCACACCCAAAGCCAATGGTTACCAATCGATCCATACGGTGATAGTGGGGCCCGGAGGCAAAGCGGTCGAAATCCAAATCCGCACCCAAAAAATGCACCAGGACGCAGAACTCGGTGTTGCGGCGCACTGGAAGTATAAAGAAGGCAGTACCGGCAAAGCCTCAGGGTACGATGAACGTATTAACTGGCTGAGAAAAATCCTGCAGTGGCAGGAAGAAGTCGCCGAATCAGGCGATCTGGTGGAAGAACTGCGTAGTCAGGTATTTGATGATCGGGTCTACGTGTTTACCCCGCGTGGTGATGTCATTGACCTGCCACAAGGCTCAACACCGGTGGATTTTGCGTATTACATCCACAGTAATGTGGGTCACCGTTGTATTGGTGCCAAGGTAAATGGCCGGATTGTCCCCTTTACCTATCAACTGCAAAGTGGTGACCAGGTCGATGTATTAACCGGAAAAGAGCCTAATCCCTCCAGAGACTGGCTCCATCCGGGGCTCGGCTATGTGCATTCATCGCGCGCTCGCGCAACGATTCATAGTTTCTTTAAAAAGCAGGACAAAGAGAAGAATCAACAGGCGGGTAAAGAGCTGCTGGAGCGCGAACTGGCTAAAGCGCACATTGCCGCGAAGAAAGCTGCTGAAGCCTGTGAAAAATTCAATGCGCCGACGCTGGATGAGCTGTATGCCGCTATAGGTGCCGGTGATATCCGTGTGATGTCGGTTGTGCATTATTTACAGCAACAGTTGGCGCCGCCTCCGGTTGAGCCAGAATTAAGCCCGAAACTGAAAACGCGAAAAGCCGCTCGTGGTAAAGGTAAGAAAGACTCTGTGGTGGTAGAGGGCGTGGGGCACTTGTTAAGTCAACTGGCTAACTGTTGTCAGCCCGTGCCAGGTGAGCCTATTTTAGGTTACATCACGCAAGGACGCGGGGTAAGCGTGCACAAAGAAGGCTGTGAGCAGTTGCAGAACCTGTTAACTCAGCATCCTGAACGCCAAATTGAAGTGAATTGGTCTGATGAACTGAATGTCGGCTTTGAAGCGGCAGTAGATGTGTACTGCGCTGATCGAACCGGCTTGCTACGGGATATCACGACAGTACTGGCTAATGAAGGCGTAGCGCTGCTGGGTGTTAACAGTCAAAGCGACAAGTCGGCGCAAACCGCGCTTATTGCACTGTCTGTTGAAGTTGCTGACCTGAATACACTGTCACGCATGATGTCGAGACTGGGTCAATTGAAGGATGTACTCGATGTCAGACGCAGATCGAACTAGTCCCGGCCAGGCACTGGACCGGTTGCTTGCCATTATGGCTGCTTTACGAGACACGAAGACGGGCTGTCCGTGGGATATAAAGCAGTCAATGCAATCGCTCACCCGTTATACCATTGAAGAAGCCTACGAAGCCGTTGATGCCATAGAACGTGGTATACCAGCAGACATAAAAGATGAACTGGGTGATTTACTGTTTCAGATTGTGTTTTATGCACAAATAGGTAAAGAACAGGGCGATTTCGATTTTGCCGATATTGCCCATGCAATCAGCGACAAAATGGAACGACGCCACCCCCACGTTTTTGGCGATGCAGAGGCGGATGAGTCCGCCTTGTCGGCACAGTGGGAAGCAATTAAAGCTGCGGAAAAGCCCAGCGCTGCGCCTGTTTCTATTTTGTCAGACGTGCCGACAGGCTTACCTGCTTTGATGTACGCACAAAAAATTCAGAAGCAATGCGCTAAAGTGGGCTTTGACTGGCCTGATATAGCACCGGTCATGGATAAAGTTGAAGAAGAACTTAACGAAATCCAGGCAGAATTGAATGCTGAAAGCGTGGACCCAGTGCGCGTTGAGGAAGAAATCGGTGACGCGCTGTTTGCCATGGTCAATTTAGCCCGTCATGCAAATGTTGACGCGGATGCGGCGCTTCGCAGAGCAAGTCTGAAGTTCTCCAAACGTTTTGCAATGGTGGAAAATGCGGCTAAAAATAAGCATCAATCCATTGAATCACTGAGCCTGGAAAAGATGGAAGTACTTTGGCAGAACGTTAAAAATAATGAGTAGTAAGTTAGTGATTACCTGCCGTTTTAGTGCTGTCCTGAATGGCTTCCTCAAGTACTGACCGCATATAAGTAGGATCATTGCCCCACAGGGGGTTCTCAAAATGATAGGACAAATCAGGGTTATCCAGATCATATATCGTTCGCTGAGGTTCAGTGGCCAGTAACATCGCCGTGTGATGGTTCTCATGTTTCTCAAACATTGTTTTCAATTCACCATTATTCAGCATTCTCAGTAATCCAACCTGAATACGATGAACCAGTTCAGGCTTTTGCGGTGAAACGAAAAAATATTCGTAACTGGGGTAGCGAAGGATAAAGTTTTCTTCCAGTTTAATGCGTTTGGTTTTATGACGCTCTAAATCGTTGCTGACTTCTATGACGTTTCTAGGGAAATAGTCAACCATGCCTTTTTCTACGGCGGTGAACATGGTTTGGAACCATAAACTCCATTGCGCGCCTTCAACTTTGAAGCCGTTGTGCTGTAAAACTGCAAGGTCCGGCCAGTCATTTCCCTGTACGCCTACAAAACCCTTTATGGCGTCTATGGACAAGTCAGGCGGAAACTGGGCTTGTTTATAGGAATTAATTACTAACACGCGATAACCCGCTAACCCTTGCAGCAAAGGAAAGCGAACAGGTAACAACTGAGTCTCGCGTTCATTGGAAGTGGCACTCCACATCACATCGCCTTCACCGATTTTCAATTTAATGATTTGTCTGGCCTGAGGCATTGGCTGGGGATGAGGAATGGCTTTGGCAATACCAAATTCGGGCGTTAGTTCAAGTACACGTTGTAAAATCTTGGCGTGATAGTAACCGTATGCGTCATCGGCGAATGCGCGGGTAAAAATGATTTCGCCTGGTTCAGATGCGATTCCTTTCGGCGCAAAGAGGACGAGTAAGACATATGAAACTACAAGGTTTTTCATGTATTAAAACGAAAAGACACGACTTATTTAAGGCTAGAGCAGATTATTTGTTTTTACCAATTAAAAATTTAGAAATTAGGGGTTCGCTTTTTGGGCAATTCCTGTATAATTCGCGCCCTGCCCAGTTACACCCACTTTGGGAAAGTGGAAGAAATCAGTGGATTCGAAGGGGTCCTTATATTGATTTTTCAGGGGGTTTTTACAAAAAACCTAAGTAACGACGAATTATTTTCGGGTAAATTTAAACATGAAAACTTTTGTTGCAAAGCCAGAAACGGTTGTACGTGACTGGTACGTGGTAGACGCCACAGACAAAACTTTAGGCCGCTTAGCTTCAGAAATCGCTCTGCGTTTACGTGGTAAGCACAAGCCTGAGTACACACCGCACGTTGACACTGGTGATTACATCGTAGTTATCAATGCAGAGAAAGTTACTGTAACTGGTAACAAAGCTCAGGGCAAAATGTACTACTCGCACACTGGTTACCCAGGTGGTCTGAAAGAAACTAACTTTGAGAAGCTGATCGCTCACAAGCCAGAAATGGTTCTTGAAAAAGCGGTTAAAGGTATGTTGCCAAAAGGTCCACTGGGCCGTGCAATGTTCCGCAAGCTGAAAGTTTACGCAGGTGCTGAGCACAAGCACACTGCACAACAACCTCAAGTATTGGACATCTAAGGAGTTACTCACATGGCAGATACTCAATATTACGGCACTGGCCGTCGCAAAAGTTCTACTGCTCGTGTATTCCTGCGTCCAGGTACAGGAAACATCACAGTAAACAAACGTGCTCTTGACGAGTACTTTGGTCGTGAAACTGAATGTATGGTTGTTCGTCAACCACTTGAGTTAGTTGAAATGACTGAAAAATTTGACCTTTACATCACCGTAGCTGGTGGTGGTTCTAACGGTCAGGCTGGTGCAATCCGTCACGGTATCACTCGTGCTTTGATGGAATATGACGAAGCACTTCGTCCTGCGCTGCGCAAAGCTGGCTTTGTTACTCGTGACGCTCGACGCGTTGAACGTAAGAAAGTTGGTCTGCATAAAGCACGTAAGAAGCCTCAGTTCTCAAAACGTTAATTCGTTTATTTGGTTTCAAAAAACCCGGCTTCTGCCGGGTTTTTTTTTACCGATTTGCATGGGATTGTTTGTGAGGTCACCAAGCTGCCTGCTGCTGACCTGAGCATTAACAATTTTTTATTCATACCAACGCATAGTGGGAGAAAGCCGTGTTAGTAAAATTAATTAGAAATGCCCTGGGATTAGTGATTGTATCAGCGGATGTATTGACCCGCTGGAGCCGCATTAAACGATCACCTGAAGCTCAGCAACAGGTAAATCAAGCGGCAGGTCATCTTACTCTGTACCATTTTTTTGCCTGCCCGTTTTGCACCAAAACCCGCCGGGTTATTCATAAACTCAATGTGCCAGTTGAAAAGCGCAGCGCTACCCAAGGATCGGTTCACCGTGAAACACTACAAAATGGCGGCGGCAAGATTCAGGTGCCTTGCTTACACATTCAGCACCCAAATGGTCAAGATGAATGGATGTATGAATCGAAAGCCATCATCAGTTACCTGAAAAAGGAATTTGCTACTCCCTGAGACTACCAGGAATTGCGCGTATAAAACGTGTGAATGATAATTCCATCAGAAGATAGCCGGTTTGTGGCAACTATTCGTTCAGCGCTTTCATAGCCAGGTGACCAAGCAAGCAATTCTGATGGGATTGGAATTATGTCCCTGTATAACGTCTGTACAAATGATAAATCCATGTAAAAAATATGTGATGAGGAGTGTTTGGGTTTACGACTTTCGTCTCATCGACTTTGATGGGGCTCAAACCTTACAACTATTTATCCAGTTAATTCCAGTAATTCCTTGTGTTTTGAGGGGGTTTTCTTTTATCATTTTCGGTCGAAAAATTTGACTTTCTATCGTGAAATCGCCGAACTGTGAAAAGTGCCAAGAGCGAGTACCGCGATAAGTACCATGAATACCGATAAACACTGACCTAGGTAGGTGGTTGTCAGTTTCATATTATCCAAAACCTGGAGAAAAGTGGATGAGCAATGTGTCTGTAGATGCAAAAGAGTCTGCGCTGAGTGATGACAAGCCGCAAGACAATCCGCGTCGTCGGTTCCTAACCGTAGCAACGTGTGTTGTAGGCGGTGTGGGTGCAGCCGGTGCAGCCGTACCTTTTATAGCGTCTTGGAATCCGAGTGCGAAAGCGAAAGCTGCCGGTGCTGATGTAGAAGTGGATATCAGTGCAATCGAACCCGGTCAGTTGATTCGTGTTATGTGGCGAAGCAAGCCGGTATGGATTGTGCGCCGTACCCCTGAGATTCTTGCTGAACTTGGCAAACACGAAGATAAGTTACGCGACCCTAATTCTGAAAACGAGCAGCAGCCTGCTTTTGCGAAGAATCAGTATCGTTCACTTAAAGAAGAATATTTGATCCTGGTTGGTATTTGTACCCACCTGGGATGTTCTCCACAGCATATGAAAGACGGTGCCTTCGAAGAATATGTTGAAGGTGTGCCGGATGGCTTCTTCTGCCCATGTCACGGCTCTAAGTTTGATATGGCAGGACGCGTATTTGAAAATGTACCTGCACCATTAAACCTGGTGGTACCACCTTATCAATACGTTGATGATCATACCGTCATTATCGGTTCAGAAGCGGAGGTTGCCTAACATGCAAGCGTTTTTAGCCTGGATCGAAGCTCGTATCCCAATGATGCGCGTGGCAAACATGCACGCCATCCAATACCCTGCACCCAAAAACATGAACTTCTGGTACGTGTTTGGGTTTTTGGCCACAGTTGTCCTGGTAAACCAAATTGTTACCGGTATCTGGCTAACCATGAACTTCAACCCGACTTCTGAAGGCGCGTTTGCTTCAGTTGAATACATCATGCGCGAAATCGACTACGGTTGGATTATTCGTTACATGCACAGCACCGGTGCTTCTGCGTTCTTTATCGTGGTGTACCTGCACATGTTCCGCGGCATGATTTATGGCTCTTACCAAAAACCACGCGAATTGCTGTGGATCTTCGGTATGCTGATCTATCTGGCGCTGATGGCGGAAGCTTTCATGGGCTACGTACTACCATGGGGACAAATGTCTTACTGGGGTGCACAGGTAATCGTATCACTGTTTAGTGCGATTCCGGTGATTGGTCCTGACCTGGTTCAGTGGATTCAGGGTGACTACGTTATCTCTGGCGCGACCCTAAACCGCTTCTTTGCACTGCACGTCATTGCACTGCCACTGGTTATTGTAATTCTGGTATTCCTGCACATCATTGCGCTTCACGAAGTGGGCTCTAACAACCCTGACGGCGTGGCCATCAAGCACAAAAAAGGCAGCTTGTCTGAAGACGAGAAAACCAAGTTCGAAATTCACGAATACTACACCAGCAAATACGACATTGCTGACGACGTTCTGCCATTCTTCCCGCACATCGTGCTGAAAGACCTGGTCGCGTTCTGTATCTTCCTGGCCGGTTTCACTTACATTATGTTCTTTGCCCCTGAAATGGGCGGTAAATTCCTGGAGCATCCAAACTTTGAAATCGCTAACCCGCTGAAGACGCCTGAGCATATCTTCCCGGTATGGTACTTCACACCGTTTTACGCCATTCTGAAAGCGGTTCCGGATAAGCTGTTTGGTGTTATTGCTATGTTTGGCGCCATCATCTTCCTGTTCCTGTTACCTTGGTTCGACCGCGGTACTGTGAAGTCATGGCGTTATCGCAGTGGTCTGCACAAAACTAATCTGATTGTGTTTGCCATTGTATTTATCTTCTTGGGTTACCTGGGTGGTACACCGCAGGAAAACTGGAAAATTACTGCTTCACAAATTCTGACAGTAATGTATTTCGGGTTCTTCATTTTGCTGTTTATCTACAGTAAGAATGAGACCACAAAACCAGTTCCAGCGAGGATCCCTAAATGAGAAAACTAATTTGTATTCTGGCTTTGCTATTACCTGGTTTTGCGTTTGCCGCGGGCGGAAACGTACACCTGGACAAAGCTAACTATGATTTGTCTGACAAGGCGTCGTTACAGCGAGGTGCTAAGATCTTCATGAACTACTGCCTTGGCTGTCACGGCCAGCAGTACCAGCGTTATCAGCGCACCTTTAACGACCTGGGTATTCCGGAAGATTTAGCACAGGAAAACCTGCAGTTCACTGGTGAGAAAATCTCTGATTACATCACGCGTTCAATGCCGGCTGAGTCTGCTGCTGTGTGGTTTGGTGCTGCGCCACCAGACCTGACACTGGTTGCACGTGTTCGCGGTGCTGATTGGATCTACACCTATCTGCGTTCTTTTTACGTAGATGAGTCTCGTCCATTTGGCGTTAACAACACCGTATTCCCTGAAGTGGGTATGCCTCACGTACTTCAGCCTCTGCAAGGTACACCTCGTATGACCGAGGAAGAAGCACTGGTTGACGGTGAGAAAGTCATGCGTCACGTTGGTATTAAAACCGACGGCGACGGCAGCATGACAACGTCTGAATACGACCAGGCGGTGCTGGATTTGGTGAATTACCTCGAGTATACCGGCGAGCCTTTCCGCCTCGAATCTGAGTCGATTGGTAAGTGGGTCCTGGTATTCATTTTAGTGCTGTTTGTGTTTGTATACTTGCTGAAAAAAGAATACTGGCGAGATGTGCACTAATTAGCCCAATTTATAGTATAATGACCGACAGGGGGCTTCTCGCCCCCTTTTTTCACTTTAATAGGGTGTTAAAGTGGACAGTTTCAAACGTATCTCTGACGGAGGAGAATGAATGGCCGTAGCCGCGAATAAACGTTCAATCATGACGTTGTTCTCAGACACAATTGATATCTACAGTCACCAGGTTCGCATCGTATTGGCGGAAAAAGGTGTTGGCGTAGAAATCAGCTACACTGACCCCAGCAAGCTGCCTGAGGATCTACTTGAACTAAACCCGTATGGTACGGTACCAACGTTGGTCGATCGTGAACTGGTGCTTTATAAGTCGCACATCATCATGGAATACCTTGATGAGCGTTTCCCGCACCCGCCATTAATGCCTGTTTACCCTGTATCACGTGGTCAAAGCCGTCTGATGATGCACCGTATCGAGCAGGACTGGTACAGTCTGGCAGCACAAATTTTCCGTGGTGAAGGCGACGTCGAAACGGCGCGTAATGAACTGCGTGAAGCACTGCTAAGTCTGGCACCTGTGTTCTCTGAAATGCCTTATTTCATGAGCGAAGAGTTTAGCCTGGTTGATTGTTACCTGGCTCCGCTGTTATGGCGTTTACCAGCATTAGGTATTGAGCTGACAGGTAATGGCAGCAAAGACATTCATGCTTACATGAATCGCATTTTTGCACGCAGCTCGTTCAAAGCGTCGTTAACCGATCAAGAACGCGAAATTCACAATCCACTATGACCCAAATGACGTCAAATCAACCCTATTTATTGCGTGCGTTTTTCGACTGGATTGTCGATAACGATCTCACGCCTTACATAGTGGTAGACGCCACCAATGAAGTTGTGGAAGTACCACAGGAATTTGTTAAAGATGGTCAGATCGTACTGAACATCTCGCCATCTGCCTGTGTGAATTTTTATCTGGATAAAGACGGATTGTCTTTCCAGGCGCGATTTAGTGGTCAGCCGCGTAGAATCAGCATGCCATGCCACGCTGTTCTGGCGATTTATGCCAGAGAGAATGGCGCAGGTACGGTGTTCGCTGCTGAACCTGTAGAAGAGTCAACTGCAGCGGATACGCCGTCTCCTGTGATATCAGAAGCGAAATCCGATGCAGAGGTTCCGCCTCAGGCTCCACCCAAACCAACGGGTAAACCTAACCTGAAAGTGGTTAAGTAGTTATATAAAAATCCGGCGTTAGCCGGATTTTTTTCATCTTCATTTGGCTTCAGCTCTGAAACGCCGATCTCTATTTACCGTTGTATTTTAATCGTCGTTCCAATCTCCGGTATTAAATTGTGAAATTACTGTGATAATTTCGCGAAACCTTACACGCATTATCTTCCTACAACCCGTCAGTTGATATCAGCTGACTCGCTTAATACCCTTGTAAGGAGATACAATGACACGCTCAAACCTATCGCGTTTATTACTTTCTGCTGTGCTGGCAGGCACGGCTGTACAAGCTCATGCTGTTGATGTTGAGGTTGAAATTCAGAACCTGACCCGAGGCATTTACTTTACGCCGCTGTTAGTGACTGCACATACACCTGATCAATCCTTGTTTAACGTTGGCGAAGCAGCCTCTACTGAACTGCAGGCGATGGCAGAAGGCGGAGATATTTCTGGTTTAGAAACGGCAGCGATGGCAATCAGCGCCGACATAGTTGCTAACCCTGCTGGTGGGTTACTTTTGCCAACAGCCACTACAACAGCGACATTCACGACCTCCGATTCAAATACATCACTGTCGATTGTGGCCATGCTGTTGCCAACGAATGATGGATTTGTAGGCCTCAACGGTTGGCCAATTCCACAGCAAGCCGGGACTTACACTGTTTATCTGAATGCTTATGATGCGGGTACAGAAGCCAATGACGAAATTCGCGGGGGAGGCTCACCGGGTGCTCCGGGTATGCCTGTGCCGCCGCCATTGGAAGATCTGATTGGCACGGGTGGTAGCGGTGTAACAACCACAATTAGCAACGCCATGGTACATATCCACCCGGGGAATATCGGAGATGCAGACATGATGTCAGGGCAAAGCGACATTCAGAATACCGTTCAGCGTTGGTTGAACCCGGTAGCCAAAGTTACTGTGACCGTAACGGAATAAGGAGGCGTTATGAAGCTTTCAATGTTGCGAAACGTCGTAATAGTGGGAATAGGCACGGCATTACTTGCTGCCTGCGACCACAATGATAACAACCGAAATATGCCAGAGCCTGAACCCGAGCCAGTGATGCTCACCTATGAGGTGACTATCGAAAACATCAGTGCAGCACAGCCTTTGTCACCGGTAGCCGTGTTACTTCACAGTGACCAAACGCTATGGCAAGTTGGTGAAAGTGCTTCTGAAGCCTTGGAAGTGCTTGCCGAAGGGGGAGATAACAGTGACATGCTGGCTGTAGACGGAACACTGGCGACTGAATCCGGAAGTGCACCTGTAGGGCCGGGTAGCAACGAGTCATATCAGTTAACGGTATCTGACGAGCAGTCTGCCTATTTATCGGTGGTGACCATGCTGGTTAATACCAACGATGCTTTTACCGGAATCACCAACAAAGCACTGAGTGACCTGGCTGTAAATGATTCGATGACGATGATGTTGCCCGTTTATGATGCGGGTACGGAAGCCAACAGCGAAGCTGCGGGAACCATACCAGGACCTGCCGATGGTGGTGAGGGATTTAATGCTGAACGGGATGATGCCGATACGGTGAGCTACCATCCGGGTGTTGTTTCTTCTCAGGATACCTTGCCGGACTCAGTCTTAATGGCCGAACATCGGTTTGATAACCCGGTTGCCCGATTAATTATTACCCGGGTGGAATAATTAGTTCGTTTTTCCGGTCTGTTGGATAAGAGTAGCGCTAATTCATCGATAAGATGAAGCAGTGAGCCTGGCGACATTGTATTTGAGTCAGGCAATTCGACCGACCGGAGAAACGGAATGATTCTAATTGTAAACCAAGGCAATGCCCATTCATCTGAATTGCAAAATTGTTTGCAACGCGTGAATACGCAATGCGCAACTGCCTCCAGCATGATGACGGCATTACACAAATGTACACATGAGTTTGTACCTGTCATTGTACTGGCGCTTAGCCAGCCTTTAGTCGATTGTTTAGATGATTTTCGTGCGCTGGTTAGGAAAGCAGTCAATTCTGCCGTGATTGTGGTGGCACAACGCGGCTGTGAAGCTGAACGGATTTTATCGCTGGAACTGGGAGCGCAGGATTACCTGGATTATCCGTGTAACCCTGCTGAGTTACAGGCGCGGGTAAGAGTACAATTACGACGCACGCCATCTTCATCGTCTGCCGGTCAGGACCAACCTATTCAAATCGGTTGTTTTCGAATAGATCACAATTATCATCAGGCCATGGTTAATGGTTATCCGTTGTCGCTAACGGCAACAGAATTCGACTTGTTGTATTTCTTAGCCAGTCATCCGGATCAGGTATTTACCCGTGCGCAGCTATTATCCTCTGTGTGGGGCTATCATTACTCAGGCTATGAACATACCGTTAACAGCCATATTAACCGGCTTCGAAGCAAGTTGGATAAAGCACCTCTGGCAACAAAATTGGTTCAGACCGTATGGGGGGTAGGTTACAAATTTAACTCGGCGAGCGTCTTACCGACTGAAATGGCCTTGCCCCACAGTGCTTAAACCAAAAATAAGGTCGCAGTCCCCAGAAAGGCGAAAATACCCACCACATCCGTGATGGTGGTAAGAATCACACTTCCCGCTAATGCCGGGTCTATACGCAGCTTTTTCATAATGATTGGCAAAGTGGCACCCGACAAGGCCGCGGCAATCATGTTCATTAACATGGCAAACGCAATGATAAGGCCCAATGTCAGATCTTGCTTCCAGGCAGCGATGACTGAGGCAATCAGCACGGCCCATATCACCCCGTTCATTCCACCAATGGCCAGTTCTTTATAGATTAACCAACGCGAGTTGGAAGGGTTAACATGGCCTAGTGCCATACCACGAATAACGAGTGTAAGGGTTTGGTTTCCGGCCACACCACCCATACTTGGCACAATCGTATTCAGAATGGCCAGTACGGCTAATTGACTCAGGGTCGCTTCAAACAGATCACTGACTGCGGCCGCCATGAGTGCAGTCAGTAAATTCACACCTAACCACACGGAACGGCGCTTAGTACTTTGCATGACAGGCGCAAAGGTATCTTCTTCGTCATCAAGACCCGCCATACTCATCATGGAGTGTTCGGCATCCTCACGAATGATATCAACCACGTCATCAATGGTGATCCGGCCAACCAACCTGTGCTTGTCATCGACAACGGGAGCGGATAACCAGTTGTAACGCTCAAACATACTGGCTACTTCATCATCAGGCATGTTTACCGGAATGGCTTCGGGCTCTTCATCCATGACGTCGGAAACCGTGGCCTCAGGATCTGCTGTCAGCAATCGAGACACTGGCACAATCCCTTCCAGGTTGTCAGTGCGATTGACCACGTAAAACGTGTCGGTGTTTTCCGGCAGTTCACCCTTCAGGCGTAAATAACGCAACACAACATCAACCGACACATCGGGCCTTAGCGTGATGGTGTCCGTGTTCATGATGAAACCAGCGGTTTCTTCACCATAAGACAAGGCTTGTTCTGCACGATGGCGATCCTGTGCATCCATGGATTGCAGTATGTCCTGCAGTACTTCGTCAGGAAGGCTGGAAAGCGTTTCTGCCAAATCATCGGTATCCATGTCTTCCAAAGCATCAACTACTTTGGCAGGCATCATTTTAGAAATGATACCGTTACGGACATCTTCCGATAATTCTTCTATGACATCGCCGTGAAAGTCGCTGTCGAGTAACTCCCACAGGTCATCACGGGTTTTGGTGGGGCTGGATTCAAGAATATGGGCGACATCGCTGGGCGGCATTTCGTGGAGAAACTTGCGCACAGACACAAACCGGCCTTCTGACAAAGCCTGGTTGATGTCGCGTAATTGACTCTGTGCGTATTTCGTTTCGATAGCTTCAGCCACCAAACTTCCCCTTAAAATGCCTCGCGGCTCGCATGCCGTTAGATTACAGCAGCGTGGGGGTTCTGTCATGATCAAAACAATTGATTGGTTGTTTTTTATTCCATAAATCTAGGGTGATAATGGTTTTAATAATCAATTGATATTGGCATTTAACATAATTTATACAATTTTGCGCTTTCGCATCTGATATAAATGAATAATAAAAAATATAAATAAAACAATGCCTTATACTAAAGTTGAACGGGGGCAAGTGTGGAAGCGCTATTACATCAGAACAAAGAAAGTTTATTTACGCTATTTCAATCAGTTAACCAGCATCAGATCAATCTGGGAAGCTTGAATACCTGGTGGGACAAGGTTGCACTGATTGGTAAAATCAACAGCTTGAATGTGCCACAAAGCTTGTTGACGAACATGCTTGAGACAAAAGCTGAATTTGCCGAGTTACAATCGGTTCTGATTGAAAATCTGCTCTCGGAACAATTGCAGCAGCAGCAACGACGACACTCAGCGATAGCACAGGTTATTGTTGATATCCCAAACCGTAATTTATTCGAGCGTACCGCTGACGTCGGGTTTCTGGCCACCGACGCTGATCTTATGACCTATCTGTCCCAGGCGACGCATACT
Organism: Aestuariibacter sp.; assembly: GCA_017794925.1. Lineage (GTDB taxonomy): Bacteria > Pseudomonadota > Gammaproteobacteria > Enterobacterales > Alteromonadaceae > Alteromonas. The sequence continues at coordinate 1,890,283 of CP051238.1, forward strand.
GATTACGAGCGAAGTCAAATTGAATCCCGCCTTCAGGAATATGCCGCAAAATACACGGTATATGACGATATCCTGCTTATCGATGTTAACGGCGCAGTCCAAGCTCAATTGGATTCGGCTAATCCCGTCTCAGATACCAACGATCCGATTATTCGGGAGGTGTTGCAGGGCGATGAACCCTATTATGAACTATGCCGTTACTCCTGTTTACGACCCAATCAGTCTCTTTCTTCGTTGTTCCTCGCGCCAATAAAAGCATCTGAACAGGAAGGCGGTCATATTTTGGGGATGTTGTGTTTGAGTTTTAAGCTCGAAGACGAGATGGCTGCGGTGTTTAATGATTTAAGCCAGGGCGATCAAGCCATTTTCGCGCTGCTGGATGAAAGCGGCAATGTACTGGTGTCTAATCAGCCGCATATCCTGCCCCCTGATACATTATTAAGCCTCAGTGATGAATATCACATGCTAACACTGGATAATCGCCGCTACCTTGTTGCTTCGGCAAAAACCCGAGGCTATCAGGGGTATATGGGCTTGGGTTGGCAAGGCTGCGTTCTGTTGCCGCTCATACCCATTAAGAACGACAATGGGGACAACAGCAAAGGCTCTGTAGACAGTAAGTGCTGGAATGGCTTTTCACCGACCCTAACCGGCATTCAGCGACGTTCAAAAATCGTTACCGACGACTTGGATCTGGTGGTGTTAAACGGACGCATCGCTGCGGCTCGCAGTGATGCAGATGAATTCATTCCTATTCTTGAAGAAATTCGCAATATCGGCCGGCAAATGCAGTCGATCTTCAGTGATTCAGTGAGTCAGTTAATGAGTACGGCACTGAGCACGCATTTTAACGATTTGAGTTTCGATGCCGCTCTGGCCATCGATATTATGGACAGAAACCTGTATGAACGTGCAAACGACTGCAGATGGTGGGCGTTAACCACAAAATTTATTGAGTTAGTTGCTTCGGCAGGAAAAAACGAGGAGGCGCAGCAGACGCTGACTGACGTACTGACTTATATTAACGAACTCTACACCGTGTATACCTGCATTTATCTCTACGACCACCAGGGGCAAATTGTTGCGGCGTCAAACCCTGCATTCAGTCATCACATTGGCGAGCCTGTTGACGCGAAAACTAACTGGCAAGGCATCAAGAGCTTAAATTCGCCACAACAGTACTGCGTGTCAGAATTCGAACCAAGCACCTACTACAATGGCCAACACACGTATATTTATAATGCTGCTATCCAACAACAAAACACGTTAGTGGGCGGTATTGGATTAGTGTTTGACAGCGCACCACAGTTCCAGGACATGTTGAACGATGTGATCGTGGGCAGCAAGCGCTTTGCCATTTATATTGAGCGCAGTGGCAAGGTGGTCGGTGTCTGTAAAGGCGCACCCTGGAACGTGGGAGACCAGTTGGAGTTGCCACCCGAGGTTACACAACAGGAAAATGGGTATCAGGGTGCAGGCTTGTACGAGATTGATGGCGTTGAATATACCCTGGGCTTTGCGGTGTCTAAGGGATACCGGGAATACAAGGTATCCGATAACTACAAAAACGATGTCATAGCACTTGTTGCCGAGGTCAATAGCCGCGATTAGCGGCGCATGGCCTCGAAGAGTGAGGGTTCCCAGGGGCGCATCGCCATTAGCAACCCCATATGTGTGCGCTCTGCAATAGGTAATCTGGCGTCCTCTTCGTTTAACTCGGCAGCCTCCCGGGTAATTTGATTAAGGCGGCGCTGTATTATCTCAATGGAGGACTGTGAATAGCGTCCTCGCAGGTAAAAGCGAAACGTCCAGGGTTCATTTTTCTTTGGCGCCATAAACTTCACCATCACCTCTTGCTCCATAAATCGTTCCAGCGGCCCGCCGGGGATCCACCTGAAATCCTGAGCAATAAGCAGGCGGTAGCGGTTACCCGGATGCAACTCTATTAGCCGTAAACGATCGAGCTTAGCGAACAGCTGAATCGCTTCGTGCTCGCTGATAGCATAATGTTCGACAAATTCGTTAAACTGCCAGCCATCCCTGACACAGACGGCTGCCAGTAAAAGTTTGGGGTTTTCCAGCAGTTGCTGTTCCTGTGACTCTGTCAGTTGCGACACCTTTTGCTGTTGTTGTGCCATTAATACAAAGACATCACTCAGTGTCATTCCCATCAATTCCGTAATTTGTACCAGACGCTCTAATGTAAAACTCTGTTGTGAGAAGCAGCGCTTGATACTGGCCTCACTGAGTCCAAGGGCATCGGCGATAGACCGATAGGTTAAATCGTGCTCTCTGAGAAGCTGCTTTAAAGTCAGGGTAAGTTGCTTAATTTGGCTCATAGTATTAAAAATTGATACCTTGGGTGGTAAAAGATACTACATTTTTTTGTTGAGTTTACAATATTTGTACTTGTGGCTAATTTGATTAGGCATTCAAGCAAACAAGGAAATTCACAATGAAAAAGTTAGTTACAGGTGTAGTAATCGCAATCTTAGCCAGTCCGGTAATTGCAGATGATTCAGTGGATCACAGCGCACAAGCCAGTAAGCACAGCGTGCTGGCGAGTGTTGAAGGGGCCTCAGTGGGGGCGAGTGTGGCCAGCGCGGTGGTTGCTGTTCCAGTGGTAGTGAGTGCGGCGGCAGTAGTCACAGTTGCCAGTGCTGTAGACAAGGCCGCTGATTCGGTTCATCACAGCCATGAGAGTAAAGAGAAAAAGCCACTGGTCATTACCACGAAAGTGATTACCCGTGACCCGCCACCGTCTGAAGTCGTTGTAGAACAGACGGTAGTAAAGCCTTAATTCACACAGCGACGGGAGCATAGCATGCGTTATCTGGTTATTATCATTTTCAATCTGACGATACTATTTAGTCAATCGGCTAACGCAGGTAGTCAGGCTACCGGCGAGGCGTTATTTTCGCCAGAAGAGGTTGTCGATTTTGCAAAGCAGGTTGAGCAATATGCTGCACAACAACAGGCATATGCTTTTATTATTGGCCGTCAGGGACGGCCTGATAAAGACCTGCCCAAAGGTATAACCTTTACCCATGTTGCGGTTGCCGTTTATTCAAACATTGAACTGGACAATGGCGAAATCGTACAAGGTTATGCAATTCACAACTTGTATCAGCGAGCAAAGGATCCGGGCCGAAGCGATATTATCGTCGATTACCCCGTGGACTTCTTTTGGGCCGCCAAGGCTATGAAAGCCGGGATCATAATTCCGACCCCGGCCATCCAGAAAAAGCTGGTCGATCTCATTGCGTCTGGTCAGCATAAAGCACTACACAACCCGCATTATTCAGTGGTGGCGAACCCTCACAATCGCTATCGCCAGAACTGTACAGAATTCACATTGGACGTGTTACAGGCAGCGATTTATCAAACTGACGACATTGACCGGATTAAACAAAACAGTCAGGCCTATTTTAAGCCACAGCCTGTCAATATGAGTCGCTTTAAGCTTGCATTGGGTGGCATGTTTTCAGACGGCGTGACCCTGAATGACCATAAAGGTAAGGTTGCGACCGCCACATTTGGTAGCCTACAGCGTTACATGAAGCAATATGGTTTGGCAGAGCAGGCTGTGATCATCCAATCGAATGGCACAACGACGCAATTATAAGGAAAGAACAATGAAACCAACAAAAGCATTTAGTATTGCATCAGCGGTTGCCCTGGCAACGGGATCGGTGGCCTATCTGGCAGGGTTGTATAACGCCACCATGATGTTAAATGAAAAAGGCTATTACTTTGCGGTACTCCTGTTGGGGCTCTTTGGTGTCGTGTCGCTTCAGAAAAGTATTCGTGACAAGCTGGCAGGAATAATGGTGACCAAGCCTTACATGGTAGCCTGTGTAGCGGCAACCATCGCGGGAATAGCATTACTGGTGATTGGCTTGGTCAACGCAGATTTATTGCTTAGCGAAAAGGGCTTTTTTGGTATGGCTTACACATTGAGCCTGTTTGCTGCTATCGCGGTGCAAAAGAACGTGAGGGACAGTGCAGAGGTCGAGGCCTGATAACTGCTCAACGCGTCTTAACGAATGCCTTCAATCGGCTGGTACAGTGTGCCAGCCGTTTTCATTGTGGCGAGCTGCCAGCGAACTGCAGATCAGCTAACACCCAGTACATGCCTAATTGAAACAACGACAAGGCACCCGCCATAGACAGACTCAAAGGCGTGCTTAAAGTCAGTGAATAAGTAATAGCAAGCGCCGCGATAAATAATCCGGTAACGACCCAGGTTGCTGGTTTCATAATGATTTCCTCCTTCAGACAGGAGAAGTATGGGGGATGGGACAGTTTGGGTAAAACGAAACTAATAGATATAGCTAATCTGAAAATTTAATTAAAAACACCCCGTCAACCATGATGGTTGCGGGGTGTATTTGGATGCAAACAGAAATTAAGCGTAAACCGCTTTCAGTGCATTCACACAAGCATCAGTTTCTGCAGGCGTGCCCACACTGATACGCGACCAGGTGTCATATCCAGGCCAGGTACGACCAACGACCTTCACACCCAACGCACGCATTTTAGTGGCGAATTCATCGTGTGGCATACCGGTATCCATGTAGATAAAGTTACCTTGTGGGTTCTTCGCGTAAGGACGTCCCAGGGCTTCTGCTGCAGCTGTCAGTTTAGCGCGCTCCGTGCCGACACGACTACGCATCGTATTCAGGTTTTCCAAATCTTCCATGCTGGCAATACCGGCAACCAGACCAAGATAATTCACACCACCCATGCGCAGCATGCGACCCATTTGTTTCGCTTGTTCTGCCGGCATGATGGCGTAGCCTAAACGTTGGCCTGCCATGGCATGAATCTTTGAGAACGTACGGCAAATAACCACGTTGTAACCGTCTGCAGCCAGCTTAGACTGCACATTTGATGGGTAGGCATCAGACATTTCAATATAGGCTTCGTCAATGAACACCTGGGCTTTCTGCGAAACACGCTTTGCGAAAGCGGTCAATTTCGCCGCGTCAACTGCACGGCCTGTCGGGTTATTCGGGTTGCAAATATACACCGCGGTGGTGTCGTCGGTAACCGCGGCTTCAATGGCATCCAAATCGAAGTCCATATTAGCATCCAGCGGAACGTAGGTTACGTCGGCACCCATGAATTCAGCACCGCGAGGCACACCCTCGTAGGTCGCCATAGAAGTAACCAGCTTGTTACCGTTCTTTGTGATCCAGTCAGCGTAGCCAAACAGGATGGGCGATGAGCCGTTGGTTACGACGATCTGATCCTCTGATACCCCTTCCTGGGCTGCAATTTTCTTTACCAGCACATCGACAGTGGCGTCTGAATAGCGGCACAGGTTCAGCAGTTCACCTTGCATGGCTTCTACTGCTTTCTTGGATGGACCAAAGGCATTCTCGTTCGAAGAAAGTCGGATTAAACCGTCGTTCAGGTTTGGTGTGGCAGACGGAAAGTGTTCGGTTTTCATACCGGCTGCACTTAGCTCTTTTACACCAGAATCCACACAGGCTGACAAGGCAGCGGCACCCGCTCCAATTCCGACAGTTTTTAGCCATTTGCGGCGTGATGAATCAACAGGAGGTAAGTTTTGCATTTCACGTTTCATAAGGCTGCTCTGTTCAGGGTTATAAAGTATACGGAATACCCAGATTAAATATTAATCATGGTCAATGCAATACCCCTATATAAATCAATCAGATGAAATAAGCACTTCAGGGAGGTGTTCAGGATAAACTTACGAATATTGGGGATAAACGACAGGGCAGGGCTGTGAATGATAATGAGATTTCAAGAGAATTATGACGTCAGCTATCTGTTTTTGCTGAAGTTTACCGGTATCGCTTCGCAATACCGGTAAACAGGACGTTATTCGTCTTCGTTAAAACGCCCAACGATTAATGACTCTACCGCGTCCATCGCTTCTTTTGCCTGGTCGCCCTCACAAATGATATCAACCTGTTCGCCCTGGTGGCTTTCTAACATCATTAAGCCCAGTACGCTGTTGGCATTGCACTCGTTGTCGCCTTTTTTTACCGTAATAGTGGCGTCGAATTGGTTGGCCAGCTGAACTAACTGCGTGGCGGCACGGGCATGTAATCCCAGTTTATTTACAATAGTCAGCGTTTTTTCAATACGCATTAGCGGTTCAGCTCCCTGTGGCGAATTTGAACGTCCGGGTGCTTATCACTGAATAACTTTGCCAGCGATTGAGCTACGAACACAGAACGGTGTTGTCCACCTGTGCAGCCAATGGCAATCGTTACATAGCTTCGATTGTTACGCTCTAAATGTGGTAGCCAGGTTGTCAGTAAGTTTTGTATTTGCCAGATGAATTTGGTGACGATAGGTTGTGAGCCTAAAAAGGCTTCAACGGGAGAATCCAACCCGGTTAAATGCTTTAAATCCGGTTCCCAGTGAGGGTTGGGCAAGAATCGGGCATCAAATACATAATCCGCATCTTTGGGAATACCGTGTTTAAATCCAAATGATTCAAACACCATGACCAGCCTGGAGCTTTTTTTACCCAGAATGCGTTCTCGTATCAGCTCTGCAAGCTGGTGGATTGACAGGCTATCGGTGTCAATATACAGGTCGGCACGTTCTGTCACTGGTGCCAGCAGTTCCCGCTCTGCCTGTATCGCTTCGGCCAGGGATTTGTTTAACTTGGCTAATGGGTGTAAGCGGCGGGTTTCACTAAATCGCTTGACCAGGATGTCGTCGCTGGCATCGATATAAACGATAGTCATTGCCCATGACGAAGGCAGGTAGTCCAGTATTTCAACCAGCTCGTCAGGATCTTTAGGTAGGTTACGCACGTCAATGCTAACCGCTACCTGATCGTACTCATCGACGACGGTATGGGTTAGGGTGGGAAGCAGGTTGACCGGAATGTTGTCGACGCAATAATAGCCAAGGTCTTCCAGCGCACGTAAAGCGACCGACTTACCCGAGCCCGAGCGACCGCTGATAATGATGAGTTTCATGGGTAGCCTGATTCCTTGTTAGGCAGTTTATCAACCGTCACACAGTGCAGCGATTACCTCTTCTTTGGTTTCTGCCCCGCGGATGGCTTTAATGATATCTTTTTGACTGAGTTTACCTGCGATTGTTGCCAATGTCTGCAAATGGCCTTCAGTTTGATTTTCCGGGACTAAAATGGCAAAGAAGATGTCCACGGGCTTATCGTCAATCGCGTCAAAATCGATAGCTGGGTTAGTTGTCACTACGACAGCGGTAACTTTGCTCAGGTCCGGTAAACGACCGTGTGGTAACGCGATGCCATTACCAATGCCGGTACTGCCCACTTTCTCGCGTCCAAGCAAAGCATTGAGTACCGCTTCCTTTTCAACTTCGGGGCTCGTTTGAGCAGCAATATCACTGATGATTTCAAGAATTCGTTTCTTGCTATTGCACTGGACCGCACACTCGGTGCGGTCCAGGCTCACTAACGCTTGTATATTCATAAGGTCGGTGACTTAATGTTTTTTGAGTTTTTCCTTATGCTTGATAACCTGGCGATCCAGTTTGTCTACCATGCTATCAATTGCTGCATACATATCGGTGTCTTCAGACGAAGCGAACACTTCTGCACCACTAAGGTGAACGGTGGCTTCGGCTTTTTGATTCAATTTTTCTACGTTAAGGATCACATGCACGTTGGATATGTGATCAAAGTGTCGCTCCAGCTTACTGAATTTAGTATCAACATAATTACGCAAAGAATCGGTTATCTCTACATGATGACCAGTCAGATTAATTTGCATAGTTCGTCTTCCTTATATTTCGGCCTAAATTAGGCTCTTGCGTTGGTTAGACGGTGGAATCGAAAGTGATTCCCGGTATTTTGCTATTGTCCGCCGGGCAACTTTAATGCCTTGATCAGCCAACAATTGAGCAATCTTGCTATCGCTGAGCGGTTTACTGGGTTTTTCTGCGGCAACCAGTTTCTTAATTAATGCACGGATTGCTGTCGACGAGCATTCGCCGCCAGACTCAGTCGCAACGTGACTGGAGAAAAAGTACTTCAACTCAAAAATACCACGCGGTGTGTGCATGTATTTCTGTGTCGTGACCCGCGAGATAGTGGATTCGTGCATATCAACCATTTCTGCGACATCATTAAGTACCATGGGCTTCATCATTTCAGGCCCGTGCTCGAAAAAGCCAAGTTGCTGCTGCACAATACAATTAGCCACCTTCATGAGTGTTTCGTTACGCGATTCCAGGCTCTTAATAAACCATTTGGCTTCTTGCATGTGCGAGCGGATAAACTGCGAATCTGAGCTGTTACGCGCTTGCCGGCTCATGGCGGCATATTGCTGGTTAACACTCAGTTTTGGCAAACTATCTGGGTTGAGTTCTACCACCCAACGGCCATTGCGTTTCGTTACCGACACATCCGGAATCACGTATTCAGGCTCTTTGGTGATCAACGCACTGCCCGGACGTGGATTCAGCGTTTGCAACAAACGCATGGCTTCGCGCAAGTCGTCTTCTTTCAGACGCGATTTACGCATTAGAGTTCGATAATCTTTACTGCCAAGTAAATCGGCATATTCCTGAATGAGAAGTTTAGCCTCGTTCAGCCAAGGGGTATCGTCGGAAAACTGTTTTAGCTGCACCAACAAACATTCTTGTGGTGTGCGAGAGCCTGACCCGATGGGGTCAAACATTTGAATGCGTTTTAGCACACATTCTATTTCGTCCATTTCTACCGGCTCTTCCACATCATCTTCAGTATTAACGCTCTGCAGAATATCGTCCAGGCTTACTGTTAAATAACCTGATTCGTCGATGGAGTCGATAATGGCAATGGCGATGGCGCGGTCAACGTCACTAAAAGGTGTTAAACGCATCTGCCATAGTAAATGGTCCTGAATGTTGTCGGTGGTTTCGCCCTGGAAGATTTGGTCGTCGTCGTTGGACGCAGGGCCGGGTGCGGGCGCAGAGCCTGCTGAATAGTACTCATCCCAGGTGCTGTCGATGGGTAATTCGTCGGGCAGCTCGTTTTTTTCTAATGCTTCGTTGGTATCCAGGCTCTCGCTACTGGCACTGGGCTGCACGTCGTTGTCGGCATCCAGATTGTTTTTTTCGATATGGTCGTTGTCGCTGCCCTCATCCACTTCCAATAGGGGATTGGCGTCCAGCGCTTCCTGGATTTCCTGTTGTAAATCCAGTGTAGAGAGCTGCAGCAGCTTAATAGCCTGCTGCAGCTGCGGCGTCATGGTTAGTTGTTGACTAAATTTGAGTTGTAAAGATGGTTTCATCTACTTCTTTTCTTAACGCCCTGTTATTGGATGGAGTAACGCATCTGGCTTTTTCATCATTACCTTAACTATAGCCTGAATTGCTCACCCAGGTATACATCCTTCACTTTTTGATTACTCAAAACCTGCTCAGCGGTACCTTGTGCGATGAGCTCACCCTGGCTCACAATGTACGCTTTTTCACATACATCAAGGGTTTCGCGCACGTTGTGGTCGGTAATCAAAATACCGATATCACGGTCGCGCAAATGCTGAATGATCTTCTTTATATCATTAACCGAAATTGGGTCAACACCTGCAAACGGTTCATCCAGTAAAATAAATTTAGGATTGGCCGCCAGTGCGCGTGCAATCTCTACCCGGCGTCGCTCACCACCTGACAAACTCATCCCTGTACTATTACGTATATGGTTAATATTGAATTCATCAAGTAGCGCATCAGCTTCATTTTGCCTTTGGTCTGCATTTAACTCTTTTCGGGTTTGCAAAATGGCCATGATGTTGTCGAATACCGTCAGTTTACGAAAAATCGACGCTTCCTGAGGCAGGTAACCAATACCATGACGTGCCCTTTCATGCATAGGATGACGTGTTAAATCCATGTCGCCAATGCGAATGTCACCTTTATCGAGCGGTACCAAACCCACGATCATGTAAAACGTGGTGGTTTTACCTGCGCCATTGGGACCGAGTAAGCCGACAATCTGCCCGGTAGACACTTCCACACTGACATCTCTGACAACCTGGCGGGATTTATACGACTTTGCCAGGTGTTTAGCGGTGAGGGTGGCCATTAGTATGGTTCATCCTGTTCATCGATGTCCGGAGTTGGCTTCTTCGGTTTTTTATCCTGCTTCAGCGCGTCGATGGTTTCAGTACTGAATACGGTGGTAACCCGACCATCGCCACTGCCGTCGCCCTTAGCCATTAACTGCTCTTTTACCATGTTGTAAACAATCGAGTCGCCTTTAACCACAGAACTATTCTGAATCAATTCTGCGTTGCCAGTGAGCCCGATTGTGCGGTTGCTTACTTCATAGCGAATTTCAAATGCACGGGCTTCAACTGTCCGGCCATCGTCGAGCTTTTGTTTGTATATTGCCGGTTTTCCCGTGGCAATAAAGACTTCTTTTCCTTTGCCTTCAGTGGCTTCAACTTCAACCCTGTCGGCCAGAATATTCAGGCTGCCCTGCACAATCTGTACGTTGTCGATCAAGACTGACTTTTTGTTTTTTCCGTCCAGAAACTGTGACTCAGCCTTTACTTCTATAGGCTTCTTAAAGTCAGACTGTTCGGCTGCAGCACTGGTTGCAAACAAGGCTATGGATGCGCTAGTTAGCAGGCTGATAAGTGGTTTGTACATGTTGATTTAACTCATATGTTTTATTCAGCAGGTTCGCTTTTAAACCATTGCTCTGAATAAGAAAGTCAGGCCCGGAAATCTCAACCTGAGCTTCTGACACCATGGACTGTTTGTCCAGATCTATTTCCAGATAATCTGTTTCTACCCGTTGCACAAAGTCTTCCGGGTTTTTACTGACAATAACGACATCGTTCTCTAATTGAATCATGTTGTTATCGTAAAGCGTGCCTTCATTGGCGACAACTTGCCAGGGCGGCTCATCAGACGCCTGAAAGATAGTATATTGTGGAGCCAGGAATAGCACAAAGCCTAAAAACTGGTAATGTTCCATACGTGAGGAAAACACCTGTTGAACGCGGTCCCCGTTCTCGTCGTAAATCGTCGTTGTCAAATTGCGGGCCTGGTAAGTCGGAGTAAGTGCGCGGGCATCCACATCCATGACCTGTACAGGAGGCTCTTCCATTAATCCGGGTAAATATAGTACCAGTGCCAATATAAACAGGCTGGCAATAATAATGCCCAAACGGTTCATACACTGGCCCCAAGAATGCCTTTAAGTTTATCCTTGGCCTGTAAGATTGTGTCGCATACCTCGCGTACCGCACCAAATCCTCCGGGAAGGGTGGTGACCCAGTTTGCCTGTTGAATAACCTGGGGGTGTGCATCTTTCACCGCAATTTTCACTGCGGCATGTTGATACATGCCGGTGTCAGGCATGTCATCACCTATCGCTCCGACTTCCTGCGGTTTTATGTTCAGCTGTGTCATCAGGTTGGCCAGCGCGTCTGTTTTGTTCTCTTCGCCTTGTATAATGTGCTGAACAGTAAGAGATTTCATTCGATTCGCAACAATCGCTGAGGTTCTGCCAGTAATTACTGCAACCTCAACGCCTGCATTAATTAATGCTTTGATACCGTAACCGTCGCGAGTATGGAAGGCTTTTAACTCTTCACCATCGTTACCGAGGTATATGCGGCCATCAGAGAACACACCGTCTACGTCACACACTAACAATCGCAACGAACGAAGCTGCTTAAACTGTTTAAGTGGCATTGAGCCATACAATGTATCAACCGAACTCATTAAATTACTCCGGCTTTTAACAGCATATGCATGTTAAAAGCGCCGATTGGCTGTTTATTACTATCTACCACTAACAATGCGCTTATCTTGTAGGTTTCCATTAGATTCAACGCCTCTACAGCAAGTTCCCCTGCTTGTGAGGTTTTACAGCCTTTGGTCATGACTTCTGAAACCTGCGTGGTGTGAATATCGACCCTGGCATCCAGTAAGCGACGTAAATCGCCGTCAGTGAAAACGCCTTGTAATGCATTGTGTTTATCGACGATCCCAGTAAGTCCGAGTCCCTTTCTGGAAATTTCCAACAGGGCTTCGGTGATGGTTGCTGAGGTATTTACTAACGGGATTTCATCGCCTTTGAGCATGATGTCATCAACCGTTAACAACAGCTTTCTGCCCAAGCTGCCGCCAGGATGAGATAAAGCAAAGTCATCAGAAGTAAAACCTTTTGCATCCAGCAGTGCGACCGCTAACGCATCACCCAGCACCAGGGTTACGGTGGTGCTGGTAGTCGGAGCCAGGCCTAAAGAGCAGGCTTCCTGTTCAACGCCAATGTCCAGTACCACGTCTGCATGTTTACCCAGTGTGCTATCCGCCCGGTTTGTCATGGCAATTACCGGCACGTTCATGCGTTTTACGACGGGCAGTAAATTCAGCAGTTCACCGGTCTCGCCCGAGTTGGAAATAGCCAGCAAGACGTCATTGGGTGCCAGCATGCCCAGGTCGCCATGATTGGCTTCTCCCGGGTGCATAAAAAACGAAGGCGTACCCGTGCTAGCCAATGTGGCTGCTATTTTGTTACCAATATGGCCGGATTTACCCATGCCACTGACGACGACCTTCCCTTTGCACTGCATCAACAGATTACAGGCGTTGGCAAAGTGTTCATCTAGCTTATTATTGAGGGCGGCAATGGCGTTGAGCTCAATATCAACCACCTGCTTACCGGAGGCAATAAATTGTTCGTGTGTTGTCATTATGCGAATAACCAGTACTGATACGCCAGAAAGCTTAACACTAATAGGGTAGCTTCTACTCGATTTATCTGTCGTGTGCCCCTGAAATTAAAGCTGAAGGTCAACAATAATAATGTCATACCCAGCATGACATAGGCATCACGGTTTGCCGCCTGTTCATCGAGTAAACCCGGGGCAATCAGGCCCGGCATGCCCAAAACAGCCAGTAAGTTGAAAATATTGGAGCCAATCACATTGCCAAGCGCCAGATCGTCCTCACCTTTCATCACGCCTGCCACGCTGGCAGCTAACTCAGGTAAGCTTGTTCCCAGAGCAATAATCGTCAATCCGATAATCAGGTCACTGATGCCGAAGTAGCGGGCAATAAAAACCGCGGAATCTACCATGTATTGGGCACTAAGCGGCAACAATACCAGGCCGACACCAATCCACATGACCGCTTTGCCTGTTTCAACCTGCGACGGGATTTCGTCTGATGTCTCATTCATGAGTGGATCGCCTTTTTCCACTAATAAAGAGATCCAAGCCATACCTGCTAACACAAAAATAAACAATAGAATTAAGATGATACCTTCGCGAGAGCTGAGTTCTCCGTCGAACAGGAAATAGACTGCAATAATATTGACCGCAAGCAATACCGGAAATTCACGTTTTAGTGTACTGGAAGAGACCAACAGTGGTTTGATGAGTGCAGTGATGCCTAATACCAAACCGATATTAGTGATATTAGATCCCAAGGCATTACCTACTGCTGTATTGGGATTACCGCTCATTGAGGCAACTGCGGATACTACAATTTCAGGGGCCGAAGAACCCATGGCGACGATCGTCAAACCGATCATCATGGGGGAAATGCCAATGTTCTTGGCCAGTGCAGAGGCACCGTAGACAAACTTGTCCGCACTCCAACTAAGTACACCGAGTCCGACCAGGAAAATTGCGATTTGTGTTACCACGCTAAGTCCCGCTTTGCGCTAAAAACCGTATTCTCGCAAAAAAAACATCGTATTCCTATGCTTGGCAGGGGAGAAATATTCGCTTTTGCTGGTCCTATGCCTGAACGAGGTGCCAAATTACTCATCGTTTACATCTATTTATGATATATACCTACATGAATGTATGTAATTGAAGGTGGGTGTGGTAGACTTTAGTTGAATATAGCAAGGTAGGGGGATCTGTCTCCCATTGAAGACTAACGGTTTACTTTTATTTGTCGGTAAACTGTAGTGTATCAGCTGAGTTTTAATTTGCTGGTTTGATTCGAGGATTTCGAATAAGAAAATCGGATCTTTCTTACAGACTGTAGAAGTAAAGTAGCAGATAATCTGCAAGTAATGTTGCAGTGGGCAGGTTAGTTATAAATTGTAACGTATTAGTGTTTAGGGGATGCCGCAGAAAAAGCGTACAATCTCCAAAAAGAGGCGAGTATGTGGCCTCGGTTCTGATTGGATACCGTCAGGGTGGGCTATCAGTCTGTAACAGGAATAACAGAAAAGCATGGACTATTTAGTCAACGTAGACAATATGACTTTTTCCCGTGGTGAGCGCGTCATCTATGACGGTGTGTCATTGCGGGTTCCAAAAGGTAAAATTACCGCGGTAATGGGGCCAAGCGGGATTGGTAAAACAACCCTGCTTAAACTCATCGGCGGGCAGCTTGAACCTGATAGTGGTGACATTACATTTGATGGTGATTCCATTGTCAGTATGTCACGTCGCGAGCTTTACCAGACTCGCCGTAAAATGAGCATGCTTTTCCAAAGCGGCGCGCTTTTTACCGATATGTCAGTGTTCGATAATGTGGCGTTTCCGCTTCGTGAACACACTAAGTTATCTGAACCCGTTATTGCCACCATTGTTTCACTGAAACTTCAGGCGGTGGGACTACGCGGTGCTGCGCAGCTTATGCCCAGCGAATTATCGGGCGGCATGGCTCGTCGGGCTGCGCTAGCCAGGGCTATCGCACTGGATCCTGATCTCATTATGTATGACGAGCCGTTTGCCGGTCAGGACCCGATTTCTATGGGCGTGCTGGTCAAATTGATTCGCGAGTTAAATGACGCGCTTAACTTAACCAGCATCGTAGTGACACACGATGTGACAGAAGTGCTGACCATCGCAGATTATATTTATATTCTCGCTGACAAGCGCATTATCGGTGAAGGCACGGCTGAACAAATACAGCACAGTGAGTCCGAGCTGGTTCAGCAGTTTTTGCGTGGTGAAGCCGATGGGCCTGTGCCGTTTCACTACCCGGCACCGTCGTTACAGAAAAGCTTGTTGGGAGAAGAAGTTTGAATTGGATTCGTCAAATCGGGCGTACCACTCTCGACCGTGTCAGTGCAACAGGGCGAGCCGGCCTGATGTTGTTTGGGGCATTAATTGCGCCACCGAGTTTTAAGAATATTCCGCTTACCATTAAGCAAATCTATGTAGTAGGCGTCCAGTCCCTGGCCATTATTATCGTGTCTGGTTTGTTTATCGGTATGGTAATGGCACTGCAAGGCTACACCATTTTAACTGATTATGGTGCCGAAGGCAGTCTTGGGCCCATGGTTGCGCTATCGCTGCTACGTGAATTGGGACCGGTCGTTACAGCATTGCTTTTTGCCGGGCGTGCAGGTTCTGCGCTAACCGCCGAAATCGGGTTGATGAAAGCGACAGAGCAGTTGAGCAGTTTGGAAATGATGGCGGTTGATCCGCTGCGCAGAGTCGTCGCGCCACGTTTTTGGGCGGGGATGCTGTCGATGCCGATGCTGGCTCTGATCTTTTCCGCGGTAGGGATATTAGGCGGCCACCTGGTGGGCGTGGACTGGTTGGGTGTCGATTCCGGCAGTTACTGGTCAATAATGCAGGCAACGGTTGATTGGGACAAAGATGTCATAAATGGGGTCATAAAAAGCCTCGTCTTTGCCTTAGTTGTGACCTGGATTGCCATATTTAAAGGTTATGATTCGATACCAACTTCCGAAGGTATCAGTCAGGCCACCACGCAAACCGTGGTGTTGTCATCATTAGCAGTTTTGGGGCTGGATTTTGTGCTAACCGCCCTGATGTTTGGTATCGAGTAGGGGAAAGTAATGAACCGATATAAAACGGAATTAATGGTCGGCGTTTTTGTAGTAATGACCATTGCCGCCTTGTTATTACTGGCACTTAAAGTTGCCAATCAGACTGTAGTAACAGAAGGTGATACTTACACCTTATACGCAAAATTCGACAACATTGGCGGTTTAAAAGTGCGCTCACCGGTAAAAGTGGGTGGCGTTGTCATTGGCCGGGTCAGCAGTATTAAGCTGGACAGCGATGACTACAGCCCGGTTGTGGAACTGACAATTCAGTCTGAATACAACGCGTTTCCGGAAACCAGCTCAGCCTCCATTCTGACATCTGGCCTGCTGGGAGAGCAATACATCGGATTCGAACCAGGTTTTACCATTGATGGGGTTGAGAATCTGGCAAATGGTGACTATATCGAGGACACCAGTTCGGCATTGGTACTGGAAGAACTTATCGGTCAGTTTCTGTTCAGCCGCGGTAGTGAAGAATAATACTTACTTAGCCGGTCTGGTAAGTAAGTCGCAAGAAGTTTTGTTAGGAGAGTGAAGTTGAAAATCAAATTAGGCGTTATTTTTAGCTGCTTATTAATGATGGTGTTGCCAGCCGCAGCGCAGCAGGCAGAGATTGATACGCGTAATCCCTACGCTATGGTTGAACAGGTAGGGAACCGTACGTTTGAGCGCATGAAAAACTCAAAGGAACAGATTAAGGAAAACCCGGAACTGCTTCGCACCATTATGGAAGAAGAGCTGTTGCCATATATTGATTATCAATACAGTGCGTTTAAAGTTCTGGGTAAGCACTTTGACTTCAAGAAAGCAGACAGAGAAAAACTGATCGAGTACATTCGTGTGTTCCGCCAGTACCTGATCACCAGTTATGCTGACGCGCTGAGTTATTACGACGAGCAGGAAGTGATATTTGCACCGGAACAGGATGTTGATGGCGATAAAAGTGCGACAATTCGTGCCGTTATACGCGATGGCAACCGCCCGGATATCAGTATCGCGTTTAAAGTGCGTAAGAGTGGCAAAGCTGATGAGTGGAAAGCCTACGACATGGTGGCAGAAGGCATTAGTATGCTGCAAAACGAAATCAGACAATACGAGCCTATTATCCGCACTGAAGGCATCGACAAGGTCATTGAAATCATGCGTGAGCGTATCGAAAAGCCAATGCAATTAAAGAGCCTTGATGATATTTCCGGCAAAGGTGACAAAGCGTGAGTAATAACGCCGTTGTCACCCTTAGCGGCGCCTTGGACCGTCAAAGTCTGACCAAAGACTGGTGGACACTGCTCAGCAATGCTGACAAGCAGTCATACCGTCAGGCAGGCGGTTGTACCTTTGATTTTGCCAACGTCGAAAGGGTCGACAGCGCCGGATTAGCCTGGACAATCAATGCGATTCGGGACGGACGATCACAAGGGATAAAAATAACCCTGTGCAACCTTCCTGAAAAAATGCTTAAATTAGCGAAAATCAGTGAAATCGACGCGCTTCTGCCTGTGCAGGACGCCACACCATCGCAATAGAGTCTATGGACATCAAAGAAATAGAAACCCTTTTAAAAGAAAGCCTTAACCTTGCCGAAGTTTACGTAAAGGGCGAAGGTTCTCACTTTAATATCATTGCAGTAAGCGATGCTTTTGCCGACATGAGTCGCGTAAAGCGCCAGCAATTCGTTTACGCGCCACTTAACCCATTTATTGCTGACGGCTCCATGCATGCCGTTTCTATTAAGACCTTTACCGAAAAAGACTGGCAACGCGAGCGCCAGTTTAATCTTCCTCAGTAATCACTCCAGGAACAGGTTGTGGACAAACTAATAATTAAAAAGAGCCCGCCACTGGCCGGTGACGTCGTGATTTCTGGCGCCAAGAACGCAGCATTACCGTTGCTGATGACCAGTTTGCTGACGTCTGAACCATGCCGATACACTAACGTTCCATCGTTGCGTGATATCAATACGACCGTGGCTTTGTTAAAAGAGCTGGGCGTAGGCGTAGTCGAAGATGAAAAAAATACCGTTACGTTGCATGCCGAGACGCTGAGCAGCGATACTGCCAGCTATGAATTAGTTCGCACTATGCGTGCTTCAATTTTAGTATTGGGTCCACTGCTTGCCCGTTTAGGAACAGCAAACGTGTCTTTACCGGGTGGTTGTGCCATTGGGGCACGTCCGGTAAATCTGCATTTGGCCGGGCTGGAAAAAATGGGCGCTAACATCCAGGTAGACGAAGGTTATGTTCGCGCCAGTGTAGATGGTCGTCTGAAAGGCGCCCGTATCTTTATGGATATTGTTAGTGTCGGCGCTACTGAAAACCTGATGATGGCGGCGGCGTTGGCTGACGGTGAAACCGTCATTGAAAATGCTGCACGTGAACCGGAAATTGTGGATTTAGCCAATTGCCTGAATAGCATGGGCGCGAAAATCACAGGCGCAGGCAGCGACAAGATTCGAATTCAGGGCGTAGAAACTCTCCACGGTTGCGACTACCGCGTTTTACCCGACCGTATTGAAACCGGTACTTATCTGGTGGCTGCAGCGGTGACAGGTGGCCATGTACGTTGTTTACACGCTGCACCGGAAACACTGGATGCTGTATTATCCAAACTTCAACAAGCTGGCGCAGAGGTCACTACGGGTGAAGATTGGATTGAACTGGATATGCGGGGCAAAACTCTGTCTGCCGTTAAAGTAAAAACGGCGCCACATCCCGGTTTTCCTACCGATATGCAGGCGCAGTTTGTCGCGCTTAATGCAGTTGCCAAAGGAACCGGCGTGATCACTGAAACGATTTTTGAAAACCGTTTTATGCATGTGCCTGAACTTCAGCGCATGGGCGCGGAAATCGAGTTGGAAACCAACAGTGCGGTAAGTAAAGGCGAATCTGTACTAAAAGGTGCGCCAGTGATGGCCACTGATTTACGCGCGTCCGCCAGTCTGATTATTGCAGGCCTGGTTGCTGACGGCGAAACCCATATCAGCCGTATCTATCACCTTGATCGCGGCTATGAGGCAATCGAGCAAAAACTAGGTGGTTTGGGCGCCAACGTTACTCGCGCCAGCGAGTAGGAGCCCGGTTGTTTTTAAATCACGGCCTTTTTAAATAGGTCCCGGAAAATGCACAGCATTTATTCCCATCCGTCGTCCCGGAAAATGCGCAGCATTTAACCGGGATCTTAGTAACCCTTAAGCAGTGTTTGTGGTTTTTAGATCGCGGCCTTTTTGAGAAGGTTCCGGCTCGAGGCCGGGATGACGGCTCTTTTAATTTATCCCCATCCGTCGTCCCGGAAAATGCGCAGCATTTATCCGGGATCTGTTATTGAGGAACAATCAGCTCGGCAACGGTGACCTGCATGGTAATGGTGCGGGCGTTGCGGCTGATTTCCATTTCAAGCACGGTACCAGGTTGGGTTTCGGCAATCATATCGAGGGTTTTAGACGCGCTTTCCAGGCGAATACCGTCAATAGCCATAATGATATCGCCAGGTTGTAAGCCGGCTATGGATGCGGGGGAGTTTTGTGCCACGGCTTTCACTTCAATACCTGGGCGGCCACGGAGCTCTTCACCGACGAAGCCTAATTGCCCACGAGTGACCTTGCCGTTGGTAATAATATCTTCCATTACGCGTTTGGCGAGCTCATAAGGGACGGCGAAGTTGATACCGTCGACTATGTAGGTACCACGGCGTTCGTCGCGTACCTGGAAGTTGGCGTTAGTAATACCAACCAGATAACCATTGCTGTCAACCAGTGCACCACCTGAGTTACCTTGGTTCAGTACGGCATCGGTTTGAATAAAATCCACAAAGTTAGACAAACCAGTACGACCGGCGCGACTTACGATACCCTGAGTAATGGTTTGCCCCAGATTGTATGGATTCCCGATGGCCATCACGACGTCACCTACCCGCAAATCGGTTTCTTCCATTTGCGGAATGACATGCAGGTTGTCTTCATTAACTTTGAGTACGGCAAGGTCGGTCAGCTGATCAGTACCCACAATCTGTGCCTGAGCAACACGATTGTCCTGTAATGCGACAAAAATACTGTCTGCATCTTTAATCACATGATTACAGGTAATGATATAGCCTGATTCCGTCATGATGACACCGGAACCCAGGCTGGTTCGCTGGCGGGGCTGATAATAATTGTTCGGGCTATTTTCAATGCTCACGCTGTAAATGTTTACTACAGCCGGTGCTGAGCGGCTCAGCGCAGAGTAATAGGTTTCCCGGCTGGCGGCAGGCGATTTCTCAGTAAACCAGTTGTCACCAAAGCCGGCACCACGACGTAAATCCGGCACGAGTAACAATATGAGTGCCGCGACAACCAGGCCTAAAAATACAGAACGAAATATAAATACTAGAAGTTGTCTGCTCGACACGATCTTTCAAATTCAGGTTGGGGAGATATAAACAATATCCCGGATTTTCTAATTATGTGATTAGGATAGCATTTTACGCGGACTCTGTGCACAAATAAAAAGGCGGTGGCTACTTTCGCAGCGCACCGCCTGTATCGATTACCTGGCTTTTTAAGCGTGACCTAGCGTATTACGACATAGAGTGACGCGTTACCGCGGCGTACGTTCAGGGCAATAACGCCTTTAGCACCGTCCAGCGATTCGCGGAACTCCATCACGTTAGTCACACGGCCACGACCCACACTAAGGATCACGTCATCCTGCTGCAAACCAATGCGAGCGGCAGGTGAGTTTTCTTCAACGTTGCTGACGACAACACCGGGGTTACCGCCCGCATCTTCACCATTTACCAGCGTCGCGCCTTCCAGGGCCGGATGAATTTGTTTGGCCACTACTTCAGTTTTCGCTGCGTCATCCAGCACAATATCCAGCTTCAGGCGTTCACCTTTGCGAATAACAGTGAGTTCGACCTCTGCACCTGCACCCATGCTCGCTATTTTAGCGCGCAGTTCTGCGAAGCTGGTCAGGTCTTTGCCATTGACAGCAATAATGATATCTCCAGCCTGAATGCCGCCTTTGTCGGCTGCTGAGTCTGGTTGCACTTCACTGACAAACGCGCCTTTGTTGAATTCAGAGTTCATGGCTTCCGCCAGGCCCTGGTCTACGTTACTACCAATAATACCGAGCTGGCCGCGACGCACTTCACCGTATTCAACAATTTGATCAACCAGGCTCTTCATCATGTTGGCAGGGATTGCAAAGCCAATACCTACGTTGCCGCCGTTTGGCCCGAAGATCGCAGTATTAATACCTACCAGCTCGCCATGCAGGTTAACCAGTGCGCCACCCGAGTTACCGCGGTTGATAGCGGCGTCGGTTTGAATGAAATCTTCATAACCACCAATGTTCAGGCCTGAGCGACCCAGCGCACTGACGATACCTGAAGTCACTGTTTGAGATAAACCGAACGGGTTACCGATTGCAACGACGAAATCACCTACGCGAACTGCATCGGAATCTGCCAGTGGCAGTGCGGTCAGGTCGTCGGATTCAATTTGAAGAATGGCGATATCACTTTGTTCATCAGCACCCAATTTCTTGGCGATAAACTCACGACCATCAGTCAGCTTCACGGTAATTTCGTCCGCATTCGCGACAACGTGAGCATTGGTGACTACATAGCCCTTTTTGGCATCAATGATGACACCAGAACCTAAACCACGGAAAGGGCGTTCCTGGACCTGTTCAGACGGCCCGCCAAAAAAGTAACGAAACATTTCTGGCACCTGCTGACGTGAGGTTTGGGTGCCTTCCACCGCAATACTCACAACCGCAGGCATGGCTTCTTCAAGCATAGGGGCCAGGGTGGGGACTTCTTTTTTACTATCGCCAAAGAAGGGAAGCGCAGCTTGCGTGGATACCGACATACCAAGAGTACTGACAACAATACCCGATACCACGACAAGCTTTCGAAAAGACTTATTCATAGACACATAACTCCTAGTCTCATTGCGTTCTTGCAACTACCTACCCAAAGACTCTGTGACTATTGGAAAAGTTCCCGGTATTACTCTTTGTCTGCGTTAGATGGTGCGTTTGCGCCGACAAACAGTCCTGAACTTTGGCCTGCGAAGTCACGGGGTTGGGTGTCACTGTTCGCAGATTGTTTAGATTTTTCTGTACCTTTAATGTTGTTACGTAAATAAGCGGTAGTGTGTTCACCAAAAAACGGTACTGCTGGTGCTGCATCGCTGTCGTCAGACTCCAACAGCGTTTCGTAATCCGCTACACTCTGTTTAAGGTCAGAACATTGTTTTTCAAGTCCCTCAATAGATTGTTTTACCTGAAACAAATGATGTTGTGCCTGTTGCGCCAAAAGATCCTTCATGGCTTTTTCTGCTGCCGCATTGGCTTTGACAGCGCCTTCTTTGGTGAAGACATAACGCGCGACAAAAAATCCAATAATTAAACCAATTACCAGCATTGCTAAGGGAATGACAACTTCCATTCTTTTCTCCGTTGTTTCAAAGACCGGGTCATTATAATTATGTGTACCCGGTAACTGCGTATGCAGCGTTCACTGATGCTAATGCAGACTATAGCAAGACCTGCATCACTTTGCTCAGCAAGATTGTGGCAAAATATATCAACGCCGATTATCACGCAAGCGCGTCGTGGAAGCCATAGATGTTGAACAGGCTGCTCAAAATAACGGCGGTGAATTGGTATTCGACCTGAATTCGGGGCATAATTACGCTTTTCAAGCGCTTAGATTTAATTCGTGGTACTCGAGGAGTAAAACAGGCGATGACGCCGTGGGAAAAATACCAACAAGATCTTGAACGGGATGATTTTAAGTTCGACCCGGCACAAGAAAATGCAGTACGGGAATTACAGCGCTTATACGACGACTTAATGTTACAAGGGATGCCCAAGTCGTCCTTGGCTTCAAAGATGAAAGCTATTTTCGGCGCAAAGTCCAACTCGCATTCAACCATTAAAGGCATTTACTTTTATGGCGGTGTAGGCCGGGGGAAAACGTATCTGGTTGATACCTTCTATCACTGTCTGCCGTTCGAAAAGAAAATGCGTGTTCATTTTCACCGCTTTATGCACCGGGTGCATGACGAGTTGAAGTTACTCGGCGGTAAGCAGGATCCATTGAAAATTGTGGCGAAAAAACTGGCTGACGAAACGCGCATTATTTGTTTCGACGAGTTTTTTGTTTCTGATATTACCGATGCCATGATTCTTGGCACGTTAATGGAAGCGCTATTTGCCCAGGGCATCGTGTTGGTGGCTACATCGAATATTGTGCCTGATGAGCTCTACCGCAACGGGCTTCAACGCGCTCGATTCTTACCTGCAATCGCACTCATTAACGCCCAGTGTAATGTGGTGAATGTCGATAGTGGCATTGATTACCGTTTGCGTACGCTGGAGCAGGCAGAGATTTACCATTTCCCGCTGGATGAGCAAGCTACGGTGAATTTGAATGACTACTTTGGTCAGTTAGCACCGGATGAGGGGACGCAGGGCGATAAGATTGAAGTCAATCATCGCATGCTGCAAACCTTGCGGGATGCAGATGGCGTGCTGATGATCGACTTTAAAGAGCTGTGCGAAGGGCCACGAAGTCAGTCTGATTACATAGAGCTAAGTCGTTGCTACCACACTGTGTTACTGGCTAATGTAAAGCAAATGGGCCAGAACAATGACGATGTTGCCAGACGCTTCATTGCCATGGTCGACGAATTTTACGAGCGACATGTCAAACTGATCATGTCTGCCGAGTTATCTCTGCAGGATCTTTATACCGAAGGCCTGCTAAACTTCGAGTTCAGACGCTGCTTAAGTCGTCTGCAGGAAATGCAGTCGCACGATTATTTGGCCAAAGAGCACTTACCATAACCACTAAAAATCGGTAAACTCTGGCCTTTTACAAAACGCCGACACCAGAAGTCAGAAAGTAGAGATTGTTAAGATGGGAAGAGCATTTGAAGTAAGAAAGGCGGCCATGGCAAAAACCGCCGGCGCCAAAACCAAGGTGTATTCTAAATACGGTAAAGAAATTTACGTGTGCGCAAAGAATGGCGGTGCCGATCCAGACACCAACCTGTCACTGCGCCGCTTAATGGACAAAGCTAAGAAAGACCAGGTTCCGGGTCACGTTATTGATAAAGCGATTGATAAAGCTGCCGGCGGCGCAGGTGAAGACTTTGTACCGGCCCGTTACGAAGGCTTTGGCCCCGGTAACTGCATGGTTATTGTTGACTGTCTGACTGACAACAACAACCGCACCATTACCGACGTACGTAACTGTTTCACAAAGACGGGTGCTAAAATTGGCGCGCAGGGCGCGGTGTCGCATATGTTCGATCACCAGGCCATTTTTGTGTTTGATGGTGAAGACGAAGACGCTGTACTGGAAGTCCTGATGGAAGCCGATGTCGATGTAACAGATGTTGAATCTGAAGACGGCAAGATTTCAGTTTATGCACCTAACACTGAGTTCTTCAAAGTGAAGACCGCGTTATTAGACGCCTACCCAGAGCTGAGCTTCGAAGTGGAAGAAATTACCTTCGTGCCACAAACCCACGTGGACATCAGCGAAGACGACATGCCCATGTTCCAGAAGTTCATGGATATGCTGAACGACTGTGATGACGTTCAGGACGTCTACCACAACGCAGTTACACCCGACGCCGCTGAGTAATAAAATGCCGTCATCCCGGGCTTGCCCCGGGACCTATTTAAAAAGGCCGGGATCTAAAAACAACCCAACACTTAATATCCCGGATGGAGTTATCACCCCACAATAAAATCATTATCCTCAAACGCGTCCTGCATAAACTTCACAAACACACTCAAACGTAACGCCATATGACGATTAGGCGGATAAATCAGAGATATAAGTAGCTTCTCGGGCTGATAAGCCTCAAGCACGGGTATTAATGTCCCTTGACCAATCGCATCACCCACAATAAAAGTAGGCAGGAGCGCCAAACCTCTGCCTTGCAACGCGGCTTGTTTGAGGACGTCACCGTTGTTAGAACTCAGTACCCCGTTAATTTTAACCCGCATCGCGGTGCGCTGGTGCATCAGGTCCCAGTAATTGCCGTGCAACAGGCTACCGTATTGTAGGCAGGGAAGTGTGGCTAACTGACTAACCTCCGTGGGCTCTCCGTATTTCGTCAGAAAATCAGGAGACGCGACAATACGGCGGGATGTATATGTAATATCGTGCTCAATTAATGCAGGGTTGGAGTCAGGTTTGCCAATACGCAAGGTCACATCAAACTGATTCGACAGCGGGTCGCGCTTTTCGTCTGAGAGTTCCAGCTGAACTCGGATATCCGGGTATTGCTGCATAAATGCCAATACGGCAGGGGTGAGGTGAGACAACCCAAAAGACATGGGGGCGTTTACTTTTATTACGCCACGTAAACCCGTTTGGCCTTGTTGCAAATGGGCTTCAGTGTCGTGCAGGTTATCCAGCAATGGCACGATGTTTTCGAGATAGGCCTGGCCTGTGTGAGTCAACGACACGCGCCGCGTTGTGCGGTTGAACAGGGTCACCTGTAGGTGATCCTCAAGCCACAGCACCTGGCGATTTAGCTGGGAACGAGACAGGCCAAGCTGCCGGGCCGCCGCTGCGAAGCTACCCTGATCGGCTACGGTCATAAAGGCCCGCATTGCGGTGAGTTTATCCATCTGGCACTTTTATTGTTGTGTAATATGCGACAGTGTATCTCATAATGGTTGTATTGTCTCTTTTGGTGAGGTTGCTAGACTGAGCTCATCAACTTTGAGGAGAATTATCATGCAAATTCGTCACGCTGAAGCACGCGGTAAGGTCAACATTGGCTGGTTGCAGTCACAACACAGTTTTTCATTCGGGCACTACTATGACGCCAACCATATGGGGCATGGCCCTTTGCGCGTCATTAATCAGGATACCGTACAGCCGGGTGGCGGCTTCGCTGAACATGGGCACGCCAACATGGAAATCATTTCCTATGTGCTACGCGGTGGTTTGGCGCATAAAGACAGTGAAGGCAATGAATCGGTCATACGCCCGGGCGACGTGCAGAAAATGACGGCGGGTACAGGCATCCGTCACAGTGAATTCAACCACAGTAAAAGCGACACCGTTGAGTTTTTGCAAATTTGGGTTGTACCAAACAAAAAGAATGTTGCGCCTGGTTATGTACAGCAACACATACCCGCACTGGCTGAAGCCACTAGCGAATTGACCCTGATATTTAGCGAACAAGGCAGAGCCGCTTCACTACCGTTGTATCAGGATGCGGATGTGTATGCAGGTCGCCTATTGGACAACACGACGTGGCAACACGAACTACCGTCTTCACGCATTGGCTGGTTACAGGTTATTGAAGGTACTGCGGTGGTGAATGGTGAAACAGTTGCCGCCGGTGATGGTGTTGCGTTCGCACCGGGTGAACAGGTCGAGCTGTCCGAAACGGCCGGGTTTCACGCGCTGTTTTTCGATATGACAGCACAATAAAATCCCAGAGAATCAAAAAAGGTGAGCAAGTGCTCACCTTTTTTATCGCCTATGAAAAATGACGTACATACGAAGCATCACAGAGAATGAATCACCACCGTATCGCTGGTTGTGTAGTCATAACGCAATGGGAAGTTCTCTGCCAGTGAAGCCAGTAAACCTTCAACATCGTTGGCGTTAAACAAGCCTGCAATCTGAATGTCTTTCAGAGACGCGTCTCCCAGCTCAATAGACAACGGCGTGTACCGTGAGACTTCCCGAATCACCTCGGCCAGAGATTCACCGCGGAAAATCAATTTGCCTGTCTGCCAGGATACCTGGGCATTTAAGTCGGTATCGTCTATGCGACGTACTTTTTGAACGGGCTCTGACAGAGTCGAATAATGTCCCTGCGAAACAGATAGCGCACTGGCCGGTAACCGCACATTCACTGATTGAGTGAGTGCTTCTACAGGTTGTGTTTGAGGAGCTACACGAACCCTGCCTTCGGTTACCAGTAAGTCCAGCGTATCGTTTACCCATTCAACGTTAAATGCCGTGCCCACAGCCTGAATCATCTGGCCATTAGCAAGTACACTGAGCGGTCGGCTGGTATCTTTAGCAACTTCAATGTGAAGCTCACCGCGTTTGAGTTCAATCAGACGCTGGCGGTCGGTGTAGGTAACGGCCACCTGGGTATCAGTGTTAAGAGTAAGCTTGCTGCCATCACTTAATATCAATTCTCGCATTTCACCCACCTGGGTGCTTAGTGCGTTTTGATATTGCACGGTAGCGAAAGATTGCGATGGCGGTTGCCAGGCACTGAGTCCCAACCAACCCAGCAACGCCACGCAAAGAAACGATGCAGCAATAGCCAAGGGGCGCATAACACTTCGCTGTGAACGCGGTGCCGGCACTATTTCTGCTAATTTACTGAGTACTTCCATTTTGTCCCACAAGGCCGCGACTTCCAGAAACGTGTCCTGATGAGCCGGGGTTTTCAGCCACAGCTTTAAGGCAGTCACTTCCTGCTGAGACAGGCCATTGTCCAGCTTTACCAACCACTGACTGGCTTCGTCCAGAATGCGGTCATACCCGTGCAACGACACAACATTATTTACATTTTGATCAGCCATTGTGTTGACCTCGCACGCCTGTCACGCCTTCATCGCGTTGTTGCACTTTTCGCATGTGTAACGTGCAGCGTTTAACACCTTCAGCGATATGCTTTTCCACTGTTTTTTCACTTATACCTAACTCAGATGCGATGACTTTTTGTGTGTGTCCGTACACTTTTTTCAGCACAAATGCGCGGCGGCACTGTGGCGGTAACAAGCGAACGGCGTCACAAAAATGGGCAAACTCCTGCTGACTGGCTGTCTGGCGTAACGTTTCGTCTTCAAATTCGTCTAGCTGGCTGTCTAACTGGTCGATTGCCTCGATCGCATCATCGATTAACCTGACATCGGCACGCTTAAGATGATCATAAGCAAGATTGCGCGCCGTTTTATACAAAAAAGAACGAGGTTCACGAATATGGCTGGTGTCTTTCACCTGACATAATCGTACGTAGGTGTCCTGTAAAATGTCGTCCACTTCTTTTGGCGGCACAAGTCGCGACAGCATTTTTGCTATGCCGTTTCGCGCCGTCATGTAGGCGTTGTGAATGGTGTTATCGACTGACATCTTCATTATTATTTTGCTACTACTCTCTATAGGACGACCAACAAAATGAATTCCCCCATAGCATTATAGATAAAATTGCACATTGGGGTGAATAATGGGTATTGTTAATAAAATGTGATTCCTGCTTTACACAAACCCCAGCCTTATTATAGGGTTGTGTCCGCATCAATCCGGTCGTCAGATCGGCCTCGTGTGCGAATAGCTAAAATTGGTAAAGATCAAAATAAATGTGGCGATTGTGTGCCTAAGTGCAGTAAACAGGTGGTTAACTTGAATCGTGTGAAAGGCTTGTTTTGGGTGCCTGTTGCGGCGGCAGTGTACTTTGCACTGTCGGCCGATAGCGTTGCACAAGCCATAGAGCCCCTATCACAGCAGTCGCAAACCATTTCTTTTGATATTGCTCGGCAACCTGCCGATGAAGCGTTAATTGCCTTCGCAAATCAGGCGCAGCTCACCATTGTTTTCCCATACAACAAAGTGCGTCACAGCATGGCAAACAGTGTGAAAGGGAATTATCCGGTTGCGCAGGCAATCACACTGTTGCTGGCGGGCACCGACCTCATGGCTGAGGTTACCGACTCCGGGCGCATAAAAGTGTCGGTGAAGCCTGATGATGAAGAGACCAGCGGATTGTTAAGGTGGATTTCAGACCTATTCGCAAAGCGCGACGATTTACTCAGTGTGCCGGTGGAAGATCAGCAAGCGCTGGTTGAATACATAGAGGTTCGCGGGCTGCGTGCCAGAACGGCACAATCGCTGGCCATAAAACGCGACGCTGACTACTTACTGGAAACCGTTCAGTCAGTGGAAATGGGTAAATTTCCGGACCAGAATCTGGCTGAAGCATTACAGCGTGTGTCAGGTGTTGCCATTGATCGTGCTGAAGGCGAGGGGCGTTATGTCACCGTGCGAGGCTTTGGCCCTGAGTTCAACCGTGTTCTGATTAATGGGCGGCAACTGGCCACCGACACCCTGGGTCGTGAATTCAGTTTTGACACCCTGGCGTCGGAGCTGGTCAGTAACGTCACCGTTTTTAAGCAAAATCAGGCATCGCAGCAGTCTGGAGGGATTGGCGCGACCATCGATATCATTACCGACAAACCACTGTCGTACCGTGGTATGCGGGCAGCAGGCAGCGTGGAAATGCAGTACGATGACAACGCTGACCAATGGACACCGCAGGGTTCGGTGTTAATGCGCAATACCTTTCTGGATCATAAGCTTGGGGTGTTATTGTCGCTAACTCATCATCAACGCGATGCCCGCATCGACGAAGCGCAAATTGACGGCTGGCTGGTTAATACTAACGTACCCGCGTCTTCACTGAACCGCGATACTGACACATTATACGTTCCCAGAAACTACGATCAGAGGGTGCGCTTTGACGATCGCTCCCGCACTGGCGGCACTCTGGTATTGCAATACCGGCCTAATGATTCCCTCGATATTACCGCTGATTATCTGGGATCGCGTTTTGATGTAAATACCTCTGCGACGTCCATGGGCCACTGGTTTACCTCAAGTAATCTTGAGGCTGTAGAGCTGGATGATAACGGCACCGCGGTGAAGTTCAGTCAGCGGGAAGGCCATGCAACAGATTTTCATGCGCGTACGTTTAACCGCGATAGTACATTACATGCCGGTGGCATAAACATCGACTGGCAGGTCACTGATTTTCTGTCGCTTAACAGCGATCTCTCCATGTCGCGCGCCACGTCACAAGACAAGCAGGGCAGCGGGAATGCCCTGTCGCTTATCGGGTATCTGAACCGGTCTACATTCGATCACACCAACAATGTGGTGCTACCGGCTATTTATGGCTTCCAGACTGCAAACCCTACACAGGTAAACGCTGAGGGCGAAGTCGTCGGTGTTGGGGATTATCTGGACCCGGCAAATGGTCGTTCGCATGTCATGCTAAAACGCGGGTGGGATGTGAGTGATACGGTTAAACAGTGGAAGGTAGATGGCCGCTATCTGCTGAATAATGGCGGCCTCACTCAACTTGATTTTGGTTGGCGTGTGGCCGATCAAACCAAGCAAAATACCCGTTACGACAATGAACTCAATGCACGCCATTGTGCTTTTTGCGGTTATTTCGATACGCCCGATATTCCCGACAGTTTTCAAAGCCTGTTTAACGCCGGTGACGACTTTTTAGATGAAGTCAGTGGGCATGATGGCATACCCAACCAGTGGTTAAGACACAATGGCCCTGAACTGTTTGCTTTTCTGGAGCAAGCGGGAGGCGTTGATTTAAGTGCTGTGCGGCGCAATAACTCGTTTGTCATCAACGAGAAAACCTACGCACTGTATGCTGATCTCACCTACGAATGGGATTTTTCGTCGCTGTTTGTGGTGGCTCACACCGGTTTGCGGCTCGCTCATACCGATGTTGAGGTGTCCGGGGTGAACGAGCAGTTGGACTCGTTAGTGATCTTAGATAAAACCGAATTGGCGCCAATCACAGGAGCGGCCGCGCCTGTGAATTATTCGCAGTCCTACACCAACTGGCTACCCAGTATTCAGGTTAAAGCAACCTATCGCGATAAGTGGGTCCTGCGCGGCGCGTATTCTCACAGTATTACGCGCCCAACCTTGTCGCAGATGACGCCGGGGATCACCTTTACCACAACTCGCCAGGGCGGCGATTTACGTGCCTCGGTGGGCAACCCGTTACTGCAGCCGTTCGAGTCACGTAACCTCGATATTGCGTTAGAGTATTATTATCAGAAAGACAGCTACCTTGCCGCCGCGGCATTTCGTAAATACGTGGATAACTTTATTTTAAGTGCCAACCAGGATGTCCCCTTTCCTGGGGTGACGGATCCCAGTACCGGCGATAACCCAAATGCGCCGGATGAGGCCGACAGTACGGCAGTATTTGATATTGTCAGCCCGGTAAACGGCCAGACTGCGATGGTCGACGGTGTTGAGGTAAGCTGGCAACACGCTTTTGGCGATTCCGGTTTTGGTGTACAGGCCAATGTCAGTGCAGTAAGCAGTAACGCTGAACTCGATAAGGACGATGTAAAAACTAAATTTGCTCTAACCGGCCTCTCTGGCGCTGGTAATCTGGTGTTGTTTTACGAGAAAGGACCACTACAATGGCGCGTGGCGTATAACCGGCGGGGCGGATTTTTGCAGTCTCTGGTGCAGTCGCAGAGTAACGAACCGACCTTTGTTAATCCTTATCAGCAGTGGGATGTCAGCGCCTCATATCAGCTTAACGGCCGCGTTACCCTGTACGCTGAAGGGATCAATCTGACTAATGAAACCGTGCACAAGCACGGCCGCTTTAACAATCAACTGTTGCTTGTGCAAGACTCGGGCGCGCGCTATATAATTGGCGTGCGGGCTACCTATTAACCTTACGATTCACCAATAGTAATACAGCAATTCGCGGTCAGTCGCCCTCGGGCAGGGTCGTGACTCAGGCCGTTTCCTACCTGAATACACCCCGAATGAAACACATTGGCCGGATAGAAAATAGCGCGGTTATAAACCGCATCCACTTTATCGGTTTGCTCAAACAGTGCTGTCGAACCCTGAATGTACTCGGCCGGCGGTAACCCCACCGTGGTGGCCTGATTTTTCAGGATCTGCATATAGCGGGTATGTTCTGCGGTATTCAGCCGTTCCAGTGCCGTTTCTTTATGGCGGTAAAAGGCAGTGCCATCCTTTGGATTTTCAAACAGGTAATGCACCATCGCCCACTCGTTATTCACGGTGGAGTCGATGTGAGGAATGCGCTGAATTGGTTTTAAGATCTCGGGCGATGCCGTTGCCATGGAAAACTGGGCAAACGACAGCGAAAACGCGCTGTCGTTTTCACCGGCTAACCAGAGTACCGCCGGCAGGGCACTACGCAGAAAGGCTGAGTAGTGCCCGGGCAGCGGCTTTCTTACACCGGGGTAAAAATCGTCGTTAAGCTTTTGGAAAGGTTGCCCCTGGCAAGCCTCGTCAACCAGCGCATCGGGATCCGGATGAAAACCATCTACCACTAATAACGGCGTACGGCTTTCGCCTACGTAGTGCAACCTAATGGCACCCATCGGTGCAATTACTTCAGCTAAACCAGGCATTACCGTGCTCAATACGTTGGTTTTTACGGTCAATCAAAGCGTAAATTTGCGCTGTGGAGGCGATCAGGGTGTAAATAGCGCCTAACCATTGTCCGGCGTGCAAACTGGCAATGGCCTCTGCACTCAACTGAGCTAATTTTTCTTCGTCGATAGTAAACAAGCCCTGCACTGTATGCTCGCTGCCATCGGCAAAGGTGACTGCCAGTTTTATGGGGGTAATAAGTGAGTGAGACAGCAACGCGTCTATAAATTGCTGGGTTTGCTGTTCGCCGTCCAGCAACTGAGCCAATAGCTGCTGTTTTTCGTTTAGCAGCGATGTAGGCGTGCCGTCGTCATTGAATAACGCGTCGCCGTCCGTGTCTGCAATGGCCGGGCTGGCATCATCAAAACAGATCACCGGCTTCGCGTTGCCTTGTGCATCCGTGTCCTGGCCCACAAAAAACGGGTGGCGTTCAATTTGTGCCGGAATATACAGCGCCTGCCAGCGGCCTTCCTGCCAGAACAGATTTTCACCTTCGTTAAAGCCTGTTAGCGCCGAGCATACAAACTGACCGGTATCCGCGTGCTTGGTAAACACAATGGGGTAGTTGACTACCAGCTTTTGAAACTCCGACACCACCACGGGGATCAGATGCGCGTTGGCGCCAATGTGTGGCACCTGCTGCGCGTTGATTTTAAGTGCCTTGTGGGCATTGGGGTTGAGGGCAACTAAAGACATAAACAGGGCTCGCTTATTGTTATACCGGCTGTAAGCCGTATTGATTAATTTTGTTCAGTAAATCACGGTGAGTTGGCAGGGCGCTGAGCACCTTTTGCCTGGCCTGCTGATTCATTTGCAATTGTTGCTGCGCAAAAGCCCGGGCCACCTGCT
The DNA here is from genome assembly GCA_017794925.1 of Aestuariibacter sp. Taxonomy (GTDB): domain Bacteria; phylum Pseudomonadota; class Gammaproteobacteria; order Enterobacterales; family Alteromonadaceae; genus Alteromonas. The sequence continues at coordinate 1,923,098 of CP051238.1, forward strand.
GCTGACCAAAGCTCAGGTCTGACTCAAACCCCATGCCGTACATTACATACTGGTAGCTGGCTGCCGGGAACACTTCATTGTTGCTGGTAAAGTCGTGGTCATATGGCGGGTGATAGCGCCATAAATCCAATAGCTCTTGCAGGCTGTCCGGGATGGTAGCCGGATCACAGTTGTCGCGCCAAAACGCAGTATCAGTACGCTTGGTAAGCATGTAATGCAGCTTCAGAAAATCAATAATGCGCTGCCAGCGGTACTGGAAAGTCTGATTAAACCGCTTGGCGATAATTGGCATCGTCGCGCGGTTTACCGGTAATTGTTCTGCCAGCATGGTGGCCGATAGCTCTACCAGTACCAAAGCTGAGGCTTCCAGAGGTTCTAAAAATCCTGCAGACAGCCCGACGGCGACACAGTTGTTGTGCCAGAAATGCGCGCGATGGCCGCTTTGAATATGGATCTGTTTTACTGACAAGTCGTTAAATTGCGGACCGACATACTGGGCTAGCTGGTCCAGCGCTTGTTGCTCACTCTGGTAGCGAGACGCATAGACATGCCCCACGCCACGGCGGCTTTGCAAGCCAATATCCCAAATCCAGCCCGCCTGTTGCGCAGTGGAAATAGTATGGGTTGCCACCGGGGCGTCCGGGCTGTCGTAAGGCACATGCACTGCCAGCGCGCGGTCAATAAACAGCACGTCATCACAGGGCACAAAAGGCACTTTGTAGTGTTTACCGAGCAGCAACGACTGAAAACCGGTACAGTCTACAAATAAATCACCGTCAATCTCACCAGCCTGTTGAGTTTGAATGGCCCGGATATCACCATTGTCATGGGCTATTACGCCGGTTACGTCAGCCAGCACGTGCCGGACATTGAGTTTTTCTGTGCAGTGACGGGTTAAAAACGAAGTAAATTTGCCTGCGTCCAGGTGATACGCATAGTTAGCAACCGCGCCAAATTCGGCATGACGAATCGATTTCGGCGCGCGGTTGTGTTCGCACAAGGCTTCCTGAAAGCACACTGCATTCGAAAACGATTGCTCAATAGTGTCCTGATGCTGTTGCCAGTAAGGCCCCAGGTTACCCTGACTGAATCCTTGCGGCAGCATGAGCGGATGATAGTAGAAGTCGTCGGCGTCGCCGGTTACCCAGCCTGCGAATTTAGCGCCTTGCTTAAAGCTGGCGTCGCACTCGCGAATAAAATCGGTTTCTCGGACCCCCAGTTTGATCAGGGTGTTTCGCATGGTCGGCCAGGTGCCTTCACCCACGCCAATTGTAGGAATATTCGGGGATTCAACCAGCACCACCTCTACCGGATGATGGGCTTTAGTGGCGTGTTCAGCCGCAATGCGACCTGCGGTTAGCCAGCCGGCTGTGCCGCCGCCAACGATTACCACTTTGCGAACAGGTTGTGATGCACTTGTCACCGTAGTTACCTCATTTATTATTGTGTAAAGGCACAGCGCACTGTGCGTTTACATAATAATAGCCAGCGTGCGCGAAAGGGTGACACGCACGCCGGCCGGGGCACTCGTTAGAATGAACCTCTTACACCAAACGCCCAGCGGCGTCCGCTGTCTTCAACTAACAGCATGTGGTTGCTGAAGCGTCCGCGCTTGTGCACGTACTCTTCGGTCAGGTTAATACCTTCAAAGAAGATCCCCAGTGAATCAGACAGCTCATAGCTGGCGCTCAGATCCAGTTGCTGGTAATCCTCAACGATAGTCGGGCCATCCCCCTGAGACTGGGTTAACGACTGCACGAACTCACCGCGCCAGTTGTAGGCAAGGCGGATCATAAAATCATCGTTTTCGTAGAAACCGACCAGGTTGTAGGAGTCACTCAGACCGGTCAGCGCAAACACCTGATTGATGTTGTACGGGTCCAGCTTGGCATCGCTGTCGACCAGGGTAGCGTTAGCCAGTAGACCAAAGCCTGAGTCGAAGCTGTGCTGCCAGGCCAGTTCGAAGCCGTCAACAATGGCGTTTTCACCGTTGTTTGGCAGGGTATTGGTAAACACAGCAACACTGTCAGCGCCGTCCGGGCCACTGCTGTCAGTCCCGGTAGACGGGTCAGTCAGCAGGCTGCCGTCACTTAGCGTAAAGGTACGGTCTTCCTGGCTGTTTACGATGAAGTTAGACACGTGCTTACGGAAGTAACCAATCGACGCGTAGCTGGCGATGTCGTAGTACCACTCAACAGACAAGTCGAAGTTGTCTGATTCAAATGGCTCCAGACCCGGGTTACCACTGGTCGAGGTTAAGTCACCACCCTGACGGGTTGTCGTGATTACCGTTACCGGTGACATGCTTTCCAGAGTTGGACGTGTAATGGTGGTAGACACCGCTGCACGGGCAATCAGGTCGTCGGTGATCTCCAGCTTCATGCTGAAGTTAGGCAGGATCACGTCGTAATCGGCGTCAACGTCGATAGGTTGCGCGTCGCCGTATTGCGCCAGCATTTCAGTCTGGTCCAGTACGGTTAACTGAATGATCGGGGCTTCGGTACCGGTTACCGACACATCGGTAGATTCGTAACGGAATCCGGCAGTACCTGACAGCAACATGTCGCCCACTTCGCCTTCAAAATCCATTTCTACATAAGCAGACAGGATTTGCTCTTCAACGTCGAAGCTGTTGTTGCGACGTACGGCATCAAAGCTAATGGCTGAGCCGTTAACGCTCTGGTAGTAATTTTCCAGGAACGCGAAGTTCGCTTCACCGTTGTGTGCCAGCCATGACGTTGGCATACGGCCGCTGCCGCTTACACTGCTTAAGAAGTCGTTACCCGCGTTGAACACGTATTGTGCATCGGCAGGGATTTCCGGCAGGTCAGGGTAGCCGCAGTACGTACAGTGAATACCAACGCCTTCATTGTCCCAGCGGGTCAGGCTCTTGGTTTCGTTACTGTACTGGGTACCAAAACGAATTTCTGTGATGCCGCCGTTGTCAGTGAAGTACTCACCGTCGAAACGCAGTTGCGTCACTTCGTCTTCAACAGCCCAGCCACGACGTAACATAACGTGTGCACGACTGTTGTCTTTGTCCAGCAAGTCGCTCACGCCATCTGGCGTCAGGCTGCTGTCGTAAGCCGGGAAGCCGTCAACCGGAGAGGCCACAATGGCACCGTCGATTTCTTGCTGACCGCTGTAGATGTTGGCATTGGCGTCAGCAAACATGCTGGCAACCGGCAGAATGTTGTCGTCAACCTGAAAGCGTACACGGTTTGCATAACCAATCAAAGACAGCTGGTCACCGCCACCGTTATTGGCTTCGCGTTCTGCCGTTGAATGGCTTAAGTCAAACTTCAGGTTCAGGTTGTCGTTGTACTGGTAATCAAAGTTCAGGCCCAGTGACAGCGTGTCGGTCAGGCGGTCGAAAGTCTTGGCGTGCATATCGGTCGCCAGACCCACTTCCTGGTACAAGTCGATAACCGTACCGTTAGCATCAACAGTTGGGCTCAGGCGGTCGCCATTGGCATCGAACAGGCTACCGTCGTCGGCTACGCCCTGAATATTCGGCGCAGTGAACCAGTGACCGTAAGACGTGGCATTGGATTCCACATCAAATTTTGAATAGAGTGCGTCAGCCGTGATCACCAGGTCATCGCTAGGCGCGTACTGTAATACCAGGTTGGCGTTGGTACGGGTACGGTCTTCAAAGGTCACTTTGTGGTCGTAGTTACGCGGTGAGAACACATTGCCATCCCACGCTTCGCCACTTTCAGTTACCGGGTTGGGTACACCGACGTTTTCTAACCAACCGTCAATTTGCGCCTGGTTTAAACGGGTTTCACGCTCCTGATGCGATACCGCCAGCAGTACGCCGAAGGTGTCGTCATTGAAGGTGTTGCTGATCAAGCCCGACAGTTGCGGTGTCGTCGATTCGCTGTTTTCGTCGTACACGCCTTTCACGCTGCCAGCGACCTTGAAGCCGCCCAATGCGAACGGACGAGCAGTGTTTACGTTGATGGTTGAACCAACACCGCCAGACTGCATAGTGGCTGTAGACGTTTTGTGTACGTCCAGGCTGCTTACCAGCTCTGAAGCAATGGTATCGAAGCTGAATGCACGGCTTTGGTTTTCCGACGCCATCTGGCGGCCGTTAACCAACACGGTATTAAACTGCGGGCCAAATCCACGCACGGTAATTAACTGACCTTCACCCCCTGAACGGTCGATAGACACACCGGTAATACGTTGTAGGGATTCAGCCAGGTTGGTGTCGGGGAAGTCACCAATGTCTTCTGCGCTGATTGCATCTACCACGCCAGCAGAACTGCGCTTGACGTCCATGGATTTGGCAACAGAAGAGCGGATACCGGTTACAGCAATGGTTTCAACTTCTTGTTGGGCGGCGTCCTGGGCCAGTACCAGCGGTGATGCCACCATAGTGGATAGCACGGCTGCTACTGCGCAGGCGGTTTTTGTTTTGTTGTACATGTTATGTTCTCTGTCCTGACGATTGTGTGGATCCTGTGTAAGCCGACCAGCGGGCCTATGGGCGTAAAACCAGGGAGAAAATGCCCATTGGCCGCACAAGCACGGGTTACACAACAAATTGCCGGTCAAGTCAGCACCGGCACAGCAAGGGTGAGTCGCTGCTCAGGAGTAAAGACGAGGCAAGGTAAAAAAATCCCCCTAAAAAATTTACAAAAAAATCACATTGCCAAATCTGGATATTGTTTAACTTATTGAATTAATTAGTATTGCGGTTTGATGTTTTTCTTTACAATTAAGCTGGTTTTTCGAGAAATGGTTTCTGCGAATAAGCCGATTGGTATTATTGTTCAAACGCGGTATTATGCGCGCCGGAGATGGCCAGGTAATCGCTGCTTTCGCTTGCGAAAGGGGAGGAAAGTCCGGGCTCCACAGGGCAGGGTGCCAGATAACGTCTGGGCGGCGTGAGTCGACGACCAGTGCAGCAGAGAGTAAACCGCCTAAGCGCTTCGGCGCCGGTAAGGGTGAAAGGGTGCGGTAAGAGCGCACCGCGCAACTGGTAACAGTTTGTGGCACGGTAAACTCCACCCGGAGCAAGACCAAATAGGCTCCCTATACGTGCGGCCCGCACGGGGAGCGGGTAGGTTGCTTGAGCCAGTGAGTAATTGCTGGCCTAGAGGAATGATTACCGCTCGAAAGAGAACAGAACCCGGCTTATGCGGCCATCTCCCTTTTCTTCTGTTTTTTACGGTAATGGCTTAGCCATCGTTGTATTCCTTTACGATGAAGCGGGCATCGTTCATTGATGACGCTAACGCATTCACGCAGTTTTCGTCCAGTTTTCCTTCATCAACCATTTTTTGTAGCTCGGCTAATGCATCGGGTATTGACCAGGGTTTTTTATAAGGCCGTTCATGTGTCAGAGCGTCGAAGATATCTGCTACCGTCACAATGCGGGCTTCTACGGGAATGTCTTTGGCACTCAGGCCGTTTGGGTAGCCGGAACCATTCATGTATTCGTGATGGCAGGCAACGATGTTTCGCATGATGCGGGCTGTTTTTAAATCGAGCAGCCCAAAGTTACCCAGTATTTGATCAACAATGCCAATTCCCTTGGTGACATGGGACTGCATGGTCGTTCGCTCCTCGTCGGTTAATTTTCCTTTCTTTAGCAGTATGGAGTCTGGGATGCCAATTTTGCCAATGTCGTGAAGAGGCGCGAACAAATAAATGTGCTCAATAATTTCATCAGTAAGGCCATATTCTGGCGGCATATTTTGTGCTATCAGTTTGCTGAATTCCGCCATACGTGTCAGGTGCATACCGGTTTCAAAATCCCGCAATCCTGCGACATTGCGTATGGCTGAAGCAGTCGCAATGAGCAAACGTGCAGTGGCGACTTCGCAAGACACCACTTCGGCAATCTGGTTACATTTAACCAACAGCTGCCGTTGGGTCTCTTCAGAAAATACATTGGGTTTGTCACTGTCCAGAAACAGAAAGCCAATTAACTGGTTGTGATGATAAATGGGCACGGTAAATGAGCTGACATACCCTTGGGCTAGCAACCAGTCGGAATGCTCTGTTCCGGGTTTAATTTCGAGTTGGACGTTGTCAATTACCCGGCATTCCTGACGCTCAGCCAGAGCTTTTAAAGACGGTACGTCGCTCAGCTTTGCCTGATACGCCGTGATGGCATGACCATCCCGGGTGCTGTGTATAAAGGTTTTCAGGTAGTCGGTTTTTTCCTCGTACAGCGCACAGGCAATTCGAATGATATGGGTATGGTCACGGAGAATCGCATCATGAAATTCATGAAGTTTTGCAGTAAGGGTCTCTGAGTCTGAGTCCACATGAACCGATTGATAAGTGATCATCGTCGTTGTTTTATTTCCACTTTAGTTTAAGGCTAGTAAAGATCATACGAATCTCAACTTCATTTTCTATTTTTCCCATACTTTTTTTAAGGTTAATCCTCCATAAGCTGACCGTTAACAGTGAATTTACAAATTCAGGCTGTAACACAATGAATTAACTGTCATTATTCCTTCACCGAATGGTCAAGTTTTGTTCATGGATTTGTCATTCAATCACCCTAGCCTATCGCGCCATCACAACACACATAACGACATTTATACAAAGGAACACACATGGACATCAAAGTAACTACCAAGCGTTCATTACTGGCGTTGTCAGTAATCAGTGCAATTAGCGCGACGGCTGCAGTGGCTGAAGAAGCCGCCGTAGAAGTACCCGATGAAATTGAAGAGGTCACGGTAATCGGACGCAGCGTTTCCTATGCAAACAATGCAACAGATGAGCCGATGCTAAAGCAGCAAGCCAGTCTGACTAGTGTATTGGCGGCAGTCGATAACCTGCCCGGCGTATTGATTAACGAAGGCGATACCTTCGGCTCAGATGATTGGTCTACCAGCATTTCAATCCGTGGTTTTCAGGTTGATTTAAGCCAACAGCAAATTGGTATTACGGTTGATGGCATCGCAAACGGTAACTCTAACTATGGCGGTGGCGCAAAAGCGAATCGTTACATAGATACCGAAAACCTGCGTGCTGTTGAGGTATCTCAGGGCACAGCTGACATCGCCTCGCGTTCAAATGAAGCATTAGGCGGTACGCTTAACTTTACAACTATTAATCCAGGGGTGGATGAGCAGTTGGTTGTCAGCGGCACCACTGGGGATTTCGGTGCACAGAAGCTGTACATGCGTCTTGAAACGGGCGAAATTGCACCGAATACATATGCATGGATGAGTCTGTCATCGCAAAATAATAACGACTGGATGGATGGGGTTGGTGAAGCTAATCGCGACCATTATGCGGCCAAAATTGTTAGTTATCTGGATGATATGGACATCACGGCGTACATGTCTTACGACGATACCCATGAAGACAACTACCAGCGTATTTACGGGCTGAGCCAGTTTCAGCAAAACCCGGAGTGGGATCAACTGACCTCAGATTGGTCAGGCATTCCGTATGTCGATCAGTCCTACCGTCGCGGTTGGTCTACACTGCGTGAGAACTGGTTTGCTTACCTGGAAGCCAATATGACGTTTGGTGCGGTTGATGTTAAAGCCAATGCTTACTACCACGACAATCAAGGCCGTGGTGACTGGATCCCACCTTATGTTGTTGATGTTACTGACGACGGCACCAACGGGCACTCTGAACTGGTGCATGGAAATACCGCAATGGGCGGCTCTGTGCTTGGCCAAATCTTCTTTGTTGATGCCAATGGCATGTCACTGAGCCCGCAAGCCGGTTGTGTTAGCTCACTGACTTTCCCATATGGCGGCGGTGGCGCACAGTATGATCCAGCGTGTTACCCTGACAGTGCCATTCCGGTGAGTTCGTATCGTCACACAAACTACAAAAAGCAACGTTCGGGAATTAATATCGATGCGGTGTGGACCACCCTGATCGGGGATATGGAAAACACAGTACGCGGCGGGTTGTGGTATGAAGATTACAACCGTGAAGAAACGCGCAGCTGGCAAAAAATTATTGATTCAACAGTGGGCTACGAGTTTGACCACGTGCCTTACTGGATTCAGTACAGCCGCGAGTTCCCGGTAGAAACGTTAATGTTTTATGTTGAAGATGAGCTGGACCTGAACGTGGCAAAAATCCGTTTGGGCGCAAAACAATTCAATGTCGATGTTGAAAAGAAAGACCGATTCAACAGCGCGAATAACCTGGCCGTATCATCTGACTCTGACGTACTGCTGTCTGCTGGTGTCGTCGCACCACTACCTGTAGAAGGCGTTGAGGTATTTGCTGGCTACGCTGAAAACTATGCGGCTATTAAAGATGTGGTACTGGAACGTGACGACGCCGACCTAAGCAAAGTAGAGCCAGAAACCGCGGAAAACATCGATGTGGGTATTCGCTATGCCATGCCGGGTTTGAATGCCAGCCTGACTTATTACAGTATCAGCTTTGAAAACCGCATCCGCTTTGTGAGCAACGAAGACGTAAGCGGTATTGATTTTCTTGAATCTGCGGCTGGTGGGTATATTAATGACGGTGGTATTGAATCTGACGGTATTGAATTAGCCGTTGACTATCAGGTTACCGAGTCCTTAGGTCTGTACGTGTCTTATACGCACAACAGTTCAGAGTACACCGATGAAGGGTCTGAAGGTGTACAAGTTATTGGTACACCGGAAGATATGGCCGTTATCAGCCTGGACTACCAGCACGATATCTACAGTGCTGGTCTTTCAACCAAGTATGTGGGTGAACGTTCAGCCGGATCATTCACCGTGGATGCCTATTCCGTGAGTGATTTCTATTTGGGCGCGACGCTGGAACAACCAGTATCCGGCATCGAACAAATTGACGTTCGCCTGACCATTAACAACCTGATGGATGAAAGCTATCTGGGCACCATTGCAACAGGTGCAGCATGGATTGGCGCACCTCGCACAACGGCATTAAATCTGAAAGCCGTTTTCTAATCAGCCTTCCTTACTGTTAATAAAAAATCGCCACCTTTAATAAAAGGTGGCGATTTTGTTATCTATTTATTAAATTAAAACTTTACATAATATTTAATAAATTCTATCTGGTAATACTAATAAATTTCTTGTAGCGTGATGAGCATTATTGACTCAAATTTATTGCTTATGCGTGTATCTTCCTGGTCCGTTAGAACTCGTCTGTTTATTTTGATATCGATGTCATTGCTGGCAATGGCCGTGCTTGAAACGCTGAATATTCAGCATCAATATCGCGATGCGCTGGAGTTTCGTAAAGAGCAGCTTCAATTACTGGTTCAGGCATCCATGGGGCAGCTTGCCTTCTATCATCAGCAGGCGCAAAACGGCAATCTGACGCCTGAGCAAGCACAGGTCATGGCGCTGGATGCGTTAAATAAACAACACTTTGGTGAAGATGGGTATTTTTTTGTGGTTGACCAACAGGCCGTTATGATTGGCCATGGCGAATTACCCACTGTGCGGGGTAAGTCATTTATGGATACCCGGAGTGAGGATGGCATTGCGATTTTCGCCAATATGGCGTCGTTGATAAACACCAAGCAACGCGATGGTGATTTTTTCAGGTATAAGTGGATGCCTGCTGGTGCGACGAAACCACAAGCCAAGGTGAGCTACGTACAGGCCTATTTACCCTGGGGATGGGCAGTAGGAACCGGTGTGTATATTTCTGACATCGAACAAACGGTCATAAGCAGTGCAGTAACCAGTTTGCTCGGGTTGTGTGCTGTGGGTGTTGTACTGGTGGTGATTGCCATTGTTATCATGCGCTCAATAGTTCGGCCGTTGCACGAAATTGAAGACGTGATTGACAGCATGGCAGATGCTAACCTATCCAAGCGTGTCAGCTATCAGGAAGACAATGAGCTGGGACACATGGGCCGGGCTGTGAATAAAATGCTCGAAAGTATGGTAACCCTTATCCATCAGTTATCTTCATCTGCCACTCAGCTTCACGGTAGTGCCCAGCAATTATCATCAGCCTCGTTGCAAACCCATAAAGGCAGCGGTGAGCAGGTTAACCTTACCCATCAAATCAGAAACGGGGTCGACAGCATGCTGTCGACCATTGATTCTATTTGCAAGCAAAGCGCAGAGTCGTCGTCATTGGGGCGGGATGTGAATGAGCGCGTGCATCAGAGCAGTGAACAGTTAAATGCCAGTCAGGAAATGGTCGCGCATTTATTGGAGGCGGTAAGTACCACAGCAAACAGTTTGCGCTCGTTAGAAAAGGACACGGTCGAGATTGGGACTGTTATGGTAGAAATTGAAAGCATTTCTGAACAGACCAATCTGCTTGCACTGAATGCGGCCATTGAAGCTGCCAGAGCCGGCGAGTCGGGGCGCGGATTTGCCGTGGTTGCAGACGAAGTGCGTCAGCTAGCTTCGCGTACCCGCAGTTCTACTGAAGTTGTTCGTCAGTCTGTAGAACGCTTGCAAACCAGTGTAGACAGCTCCGTTGTGGCTATGGAGCAAAGTGTCGAAGAGGCCGAAAAAGCCAGAGCACTGACTCAACAAGCGAATGGTGTACTCGCCGGATCGGCGAATGATATGACCACCATGCAGTCGATGATTGAAGATATTTCGCAAATTACTGAAGAGCAAACGGTCGTTGCCCGGGATATCGAATCACAGGTTTCGGCTATCATAAGTGTTTCAGATGAAGTGAATGGCGCCACAGAGCTGGTGGCCTCCAATGCCGAGCAACTGAGCCAGCTGGCACAAACATTACACAGCCAGATTCAGCATTTTGAAGTATAACGAAGCACCGATGTGCTTCGTTACTTTATCGAAAACGGGGTGAAGTTGGTGTGTTCGTCATACACATCCACCCCTTCTGCACGTTTTAAAACCGCAATGACTTTGTAAGTAATGGGCGTTAATAATACTTCCCACAATACCTTTAGTGCATAGTTAGTTAGCATCACGGTTAAGATCAGTTCGGTGCTCCAGATACCCCAGAATGCGACCGGGTAAAATACCGCTGAATCGACGGCCTGTCCCACAATGGTAGAACCAATGGTGCGCTGATAGAGCGCTTTACCTTTTGACATGACTTTCATTTTTGCCATCACAAAGGCGTTAGTAAACTCACCGAGCCAGATTGCCAGTACTGATGCCAGCACAATGCGGGGAGCCTGGCCAAAATTCATCGCGAAACTTTCCTGGCGGTTAATGCCGCCGACATCCTGATTCCAGCCCGCTGCAGGTGGCATCTCGGTAATGAACCAGGCCATAAAAGCGGCAAAGGCCGCGGCAAAGAATCCCGCCCAAATCGCTCGGCGAGCTCGCTGGTAGCCATACACTTCCGTTAATACGTCCCCAAGCACGTAGGATAACGGGAAAAATATGACGCCGGCACCAAAGGTGAAGCCCGCCACTTCAGCAACCTTGCCGGCACCGATGATGTTTGAGCACACAATTAAAATGCAGGTGGCGGCTAGCATAAAATCGAAAAAGCGAAAGTGCCGGGTCGAGGTGTCGGTAACTTTATTGAGCGATGCGTCCATAATCTCTGCGTGAAACGTAGTAAAAAGAATACCAATATTGGCAATGGGTTAAATAGGATCACAGCCAGTGTTACACAGGACGTGTTTATTCGCCACATGAAGCTTTTGTAAAACGACTATTCCGCGTGGGCAATGTGATACCACTGCCAGACTTTCTGGCGTAGTTCAGACTCGTTGAAGGGTTTGCTGATGTAGTCGTTCATACCCGCTGCAATACAGGTATCGCGGTCGCCTTTCATGGCGTTGGCCGTTAACGCAATAATGGGGATTTGCTGATAATATTCTCCCGCTTGTCCCGCACGGATTCGACGGCTGGCCTCGTAACCGTCCATCACTGGCATTTGGCAGTCCATGAGTATCAGGTCGAACCGGGCCTTGGTGCCTTGCAGCGCGTCGATAGCCTGCTGACCATCGGCGGTTACCATTATTCTGCAATCACTTAAATGCTCTCGTGCAACAACCTGATTGATGGCGTTGTCTTCTACCAGCATAACAAGGGGCTTTTTGGCCCCTTGGGGGAAGGTTTCGGCTTTTTGGGTCAGCGCTTGAGTATGCTCACCCGGGGCATCCTGAAGCGGCGGATACAGTAAAATATTGAAACTGAATACGCTGCCTTTCCCTTTCTGGCTAGTGACGGTAATGTCGCCACCCATTAATTGAATTAACTGCTTACTGATTGCCAGGCCCAGCCCGGTGCCACCAAACTGGCGTGTTGTTGAATCGTCTTCCTGACTGAATAAGGAAAATATATTGTCGAGCTTATCTGCTTCTATGCCTATACCTGTGTCTGTGACTTCACAATAAAAGGAGAGGTGATCGTCGGCGAGTTTCAGTGTGGCATCAACGGTCACTTTACCCTCAGAAGTAAACTTCACCGCATTACTGAGTAAATTGCTCAATATCTGACGAATACGCACGGTATCGCCACTGACCCATTGTTCGCTGAGTGAGCATTTTAACGTGACCGGAATATCTTTAGACGCGCCTTCAAATGCGTGGTGCTCAACGGTTTCATTGAGCAAATCCAATAAATTGAAATCGTGTCGTTCAACCGACAGTTTACCTGCCTCAATTTTAGAGAAGTCCAGAATGTCGTTAATAATATGAAGCAGATCTTTGGTACTCTGACGCGCCATGCGCACATAATTTTGTTGTGTCTCGTCCAGCTTGCCATTTGTCAGCAGGCCTAACATGCCGTAAATACCGTTAATTGGGGTGCGAATTTCGTGACTCATGCTGGCAAGAAAGCGTGATTTGAGTTGGGTGGATTCTTCGGCCTTGAGTTTGGCTTCTTCCAGATATCGCGAAGTTTCTTCCTGTACCGTTACATCCTGTTGAATACCAATAAAGTGAGACACGCTGCCGTCGCGTTGCTGAATAGGTGAAAGCGTTAGTTTGTTAAAGAATTCAGTACCGTCTTTTCGGTAGTTCAGCAAGGTGAGTTCAACGCCGTTGCCAGAGTATATGGCGTCTGAAATCTGACTAACGTGCTTAGGGTTTGTGTTGGTTCCCTGCAAGAACCGGCAGTTTTTCCCAATCACCTCACTTTTACTGTATCCGGTGAGCTTCTCAAATGCACTGTTCACATAAATAAGTGGGTTGTCCGGCTGAGTGACATCAGAAATAACAATACTCACCGTGGCCTCGTTCATGGCCCGGGTACGAATGAGTACGTCTTTTTCCAGGATAATACGCTGAGTGATGTTTTCACCCACCAGAATATGGCCAATAAACTCACCGTCTTCGTTAAGCATCGGGCTGGTATTCCAGCTTACGTGTAGCGACTCTCCTGAGTCCTTCTTATAACTCAACTGGAGTTTTTTTCCGGTGCGAATAGCCGGATGTATCACCTGTTCTACTATGTCATCGACCGACAGGTTGTGATGCGTTAAGAAATAACTGAACGCGGAGTTAGATAAAACCTGTTGGTCTTCATTATTTACAACCAGCAGCATTTCTTCCATAGAGTTAATGATGTTACTGAACCGGTTGTTAGACAGTGACAGATCATTCACGTTGTCGATGAGTTGCTCAAACGCATGGCGAATTTGTGACATTTCCAGGGTGGGTTCTTTACCACTCTCATTGTGGCCTTGGGAATTATCAATGCGGTGTTCAAGATTTTCGTGTAATCGCTGTAACGTTAAGGATGACAAATTTGCCGCGGCGCGCACGCTGTAAAGACTGGTTAATATAATCGAGATAACGGCCAGAACAAGAATGGGGATTAACCAGAAAATATTGTTGTAGGCGTCGATAACGGGCTCGAAGCTGATCAGTGAAAACTTATCCCATTTTGCAGATGCCGTATACTGGGTAGCCATATTCAGCGCGTTGAAGTCGGTGCCGACCGGATATTGCTTGGGGTGACTCGAATAAAGCACATGTCCGTTTTCACCAATCACTAATTGGGTCGCGACGTTAGGGCGGCTATTCACTACCCAGTGCAGCGAGTCAACGTACATCGCAAGGGCTCCCTCCGCCATGCCGTTTATCATGACTGGCGCGACAATAAAAACACCGTCATCATTGATGGATGTATATGTTTCTGCGTCACTCAGTACTTTTTGTTGCCAGGCGTTTAAATAATGTTGGGGAACGCGCTCTTCCCAGTGTTTGAACAACAACCTGTCGCCAGCAAAGTTAAATAAAGCCAGGCTTAGGTTACGGTCCAGGGTAATTTGCAGGGACTGAATAAACAGCGGTAAATAATATTGCTGGTACTCAACATCTATCAGTCCGTTCACCAATAGATCGTTATTGGCGATGTTTGACAATTCGGTGCGGGTAACCTCAATACTTTGCTCAATACTGTCGGTTAAATCATTAAGGTAACCCTGATGAAGCTCAGCGATATGGCGGTTAGCGGTAAAAAATACCGTAGAAAAAATGAGCAGGGTAAAAACGACAAGAATCGCCGCCAGCTTTGGCAGCATTATGCGTTGTAGATATTGCCTTAGTGAGGGCAAACGCGACATTAATTAACCTCTGAGTAAGGCTCTAAATGACCAAGCGCGTTGTAACGTGACATAAAATAATCCTCCGCAAACAGCGCGTCGTGTCGTTCCGGCGTAAACGGCGGTGCATAATATTTAATTAGTCCCTGATGCGCTTTCATATTTTCCAGCGCCTGTCTGACAGAATCAGAATCCAGGGTGCCAGCTTGCTCTGCAGCTTTGGCCAGCATATGAACCAGGTCATAGGCATGAGCAAGGCCAACTACACCCAATATACTATCTCGCTGTGCGTGGGCGTCAAACCGTTCTCGATAGGCGTTAAAAACGCGGCGGTCAGTAACACCATCCGGATCGCGTTCAAAACTGAATGTTTGTAGCACCGCAAAATCTAATTGATTTAGCGCGGGTAGTCCCAGTTTTGCCACAAAGTCACCCCCTGCAATGCCCCAATGAGAAATCATTGGGATAGGTTGTGCCTGTTTCAACATGCTATTTGCGATAACGACACCCTCCGGGGCATTGACTACCATAAACAATGCACCGGCCTTGCTGTGCATAATTGCACGCATTTCCTGTTCGAAATCTTCCTGACGCCAGTTTATCCACTGAACGCTCGCAATGGTAATGCCGTATGCCTGGCTGTGCTTTTCGAGAGAAGCTAAATTTGATCGCCCCCATCCCGTTCTTTCTAATGCGAGTGCTATACGGCTAATACCCCTTGAGGCCGCGTGCCGGAGCATGACTTTAGCGGCTTCCGCATCACGAACTGAAACGCGAAATACATAATTGGGTGAATATGTATTATCGACAATACCGGTGCCGGCGGCCCATGGTCCAAGATAGAGTATTTTGTGCTTGTGGATGTAAGGCAGTTCAGCCAATGCAACCGGGGTATGCACACCGCCGAGAACGGCCAGTAAATTAGGATCTTTAGCAAAAGCTTCGATATTTTTAACGCCCCGGGCAGGATTGCCGCGATGGTCACTGATCTCCAATACGACCGGGCGGTTTAATATCCCCCCGGCTGCATTGATTTCGTCAATTGCCAGCAAAGCCCCGCGTTTTATGGCCTGGCCTCCCTCAACGGCTACCGAGCTCATATCTGCATCCAGTCCAATTACGATGGGTTGTAGTGCATTGGTCGACGAAGCGCAACCCAATGAAAAGAGCAGCGCTTTTATTAAATTTGCAGTGATGTTAAATAATGACCGCTGGACGCTCACAGCAAGTCTCCTCTATTACCATTGGATATGGCATACGTTCTGTTCTTTATGTTTAGCTCATCAGACAAAAAAGGGGTAGCTGAGAGTAACGTTAACTTCATTTATTCAGGGTTGCGTTCAAATTCGTTGTCAAACATACTCGTTGGCACACAAATTGTTAAGTAATTGTGTAACTTAAATATAGATAATTGTGCGGTAAGATGAAAATGCACGTTGCCAATTTTTTGAGAATTCATATAAACGGCATGCGTGAGATTACCTGATTATCTGAAAAATGCCCGGTTTGGTGTAAATAACAGGTCAACCAAAGAAAACCGACTATGATTAAAATAATAACAAGAAACAAAGGTGAGTATGCAGGTTCCTTCTATTATCGACATTGAAGCCAGTGGTTTTGGTGCCCACAGCTACCCCGTTGAAATTGGCGTTATTCGCGAGGACGGCGGTAAGTTCTGTCAGTTGATAAAACCGTATCCTGACTGGACTCACTGGGAACAGGAAGCCGAATCGTTACACGGGCTTAGCCGTGAACATCTGCTTTCACATGGCAATGATGGGCGGGACGTATGCCTGGCATTAAATGAGTTTTTGAAAGGGACTACTGTTTATAGCGATGGTTGGGTCGTTGACCATCCCTGGCTGATTAAACTGTTTAGCGCGGCGGGCGTCCCCATGTTATTTGAGATCCGTGCGCTTGAATACGTGCTGTCTGAATATCAAATGGATCATTGGCAGAACGTTAAACGTCACGTAACGCAGTCGTTAACCATTGCCCGTCACCGTGCTAGCGTTGACGCCGAGATTATCCAGCAAACATTCTTCCAAACCAAACAAGCATCTACAGCCAGCGCTAAAACCGTCGTGAATCAGCGTCGGTAATCTCACTGGGGTAATTACATGAAAACGATTGGACTTATTGGAGGTATGAGTTGGGAGTCTACGGCGCTTTACTACCGGCTGATCAATCAGGATGTTAAGCAACGCTGCGGCGGTTTGCACAGTGCACCCTTGATTCTGCACAGTGTGGATTTTACCGGCATTGCCGAGCTGCAGCACAACAATGATTGGCATACGTTGTCAGATACTCTGTGCTCGATTGCAAAAAAGTTAGAACAAGCAGGTGCAGAAGCCCTCATGATCTGCACCAACACCATGCATAAGGTGGCGAAAGACATCACGAATGTGGTGCAGATTCCGGTTCTTCATATTGGTGATGCGATTTTAGCAGCCTGTCATGCCCAATCGATAACGAAAGTCGGATTATTAGGTACCGCGTTTACAATGGAGCAACCGTTTTTAAAAGCTTACCTTTCGGATGGCGGGCTCGACGTGCTGGTACCCGATGAATCCGGACGCCAGACCGTTCACAATGTTATTTACGACGAGTTGTGTCAGGGCAAGGTATTTGACGCATCGCGGGCACAGTACCAACAAATCATTGAGTCACTAAAAGAACGTGGCGCCCAGGCGGTCATTTTGGGGTGTACTGAGATTGGCTTGCTGATTGCGCAACGGGATGTCTCCCTACCCGTGCTCGATACAACGGAACTTCACGCTAAACTGGCTGTTGATTTCATTGTCAGCTAGCGGTTGGCAAAGGTGAGGGCTTAAAAGTAGTAGTGGACGCCCATTACCAGTGAGTTGTTGTTCTCTTCTCCTACATAACGAAACTCATATCCCACGGCGAGCCCAAAACCGTAGGGCTCACCAAATTGCCACCCAACCCCGGCTGCGGTGGCATTACTACCTGTAATGGGCAATGCGGCAGCTTCCGGATTAACGAAATATTGTGTGTTTCGCAAAGTGGCATATACCCACTGCCTTGATGATGAGGTCACTGCTCTGCGAGCTGAGACGCTAACCGCAGCTAAATCCAGAGTGGGGAGGGTGACCGGTACATAAGTTCGGTTGCGGCCATTCATGCGGACATCAAACCGCCATTTGGGCAGTTTGGCATTTTGATATTTAATAAAATACTGAGAGTTACCTGCAGGCGCACTCACCAGGGGAGAGTCTGGTAAGAAAGACGTTTGATTCGCCAGCAGCGGACTACAAAAACTACCGGCCAAACACAATAAAATTGCGCGGCACAGTGGCATGTCAGGATTCCGATTTTTGTTGAGTGTTTTTATTAACTATAGCGCTATTCAAACTAATCACAATACCGTCTTTAAATTAATTTGAACTTTTTAAAAATTATTTTTCGGGTTCGGAATCATCTGACTCGAAAGCTCAAGTTAGTGCTTACCAACACTGTTATCACCGATTCTCATTTACGTAGTAATGTGTTGAATTTATGAACAAATGTGCAAGGTTGAATGGAAGCGCAATGTGCCAGAAGAGCGCTTCCTCGTTTGGATTTTTCTCATTTCGTGAGCTAACGTTAGAGTACACAACGGTTAAAGGAGTACCGTTTTTGTCGTTCAGGAATGCGTTCGTATACGAGGACAAAGCTATGCGTACAGAGTGGGAAATTGAAAGGAAATTTGTGGTTACTTTCGTACCCGAGGGGTTATTGGAAACCCGTCAGTCGGTTACGATTCGACAGGGGTATATATCAACAGATGGTGAGCGCCAGATTCGCATCCTGGACGAGGGCGGCAAATACACCATGACAATTAGTCAGGGGGTTGGACATAAGCGCCAGGATACGCCAATCGCTATAAGCGCAGAGCAGTTTGAACAGCTCTGGCCGCTAACACAGCACATGAGGGTGGAAAAGCAGCGCTATCGCATTGGCTTTTTCGGCCACAGCCTGATGCTCGATGTATTTGCGGGTCACCTTGAGCCATTGATGATGGTAGAAGTCGAGTTTGATTCAGCAATGAACAGCAGGCAGTTCTTACCGCCGGATTTTGCTGAGTTCGAGGTGACTCACCGGCGGGAGTATCAACATGTACATCTGGCAAAATTTGGGTTGCCGGACTCATTAGCCTTGGCGAGCTGCCACTATTAAACCTGTCAATGTCCTGCTTTAAGACACAAAAAAAGAGGCAATGTATGCCTCTTTTTGTTTTTACATCCAACGGTGAACAGCCCCTGGTGAATAGCTGATGGCTTTATTTCACTGAACTACGCAGCGCTTCTGCTTTGTCTGTAGCTTCCCACGGGAATTCATCGCGACCAAAGTGGCCATAGGCAGCTGTTGGACGATAAATAGGACGCTCCAAATCCAGCATCTGAATTAAGCCGTAAGGGCGCAGGTCAAAGTGTTCTTTTACTAAAGCGACCAGTGTCGCTTCGTCAACACTGCTGGTGCCAAAGGTATCAATACTGATAGAGGTTGGCTCAGCCACACCAATAGCGTAGGACACCTGAATTTCACAGCGCTTCGCTAAGCCCGCCGCGACAATGTTTTTCGCTACATAACGGCCCGCATACGCCGCAGAACGGTCTACCTTGGACGGGTCCTTACCAGAGAACGCACCACCGCCGTGACGAGCCATACCGCCGTAAGTATCTACTATGATTTTACGGCCTGTTAAACCACAGTCACCCATTGGGCCACCGATTACGAATCGGCCGGTAGGGTTGATATGGAATTTGGTGTCAGCAGAAATCCACTCTGCAGGAAGCACTGGCTTAATCACTTCTTCCATGACCGCTTCGCGAACGGTTGCAGTAGATACCGAATCACAATGCTGGGTAGACAATACAACCGCATCAATGCCAACGGGCTTACCATTTTCGTAAATAAAGGTCACCTGGCTTTTTGCATCCGGGCGAAGCCAATCCAGCTTGCCTGACTTACGCACTTCAGCCTGACGTTGAACCAAACGGTGTGAGTAGGTGATTGGCGCAGGCATCAGAACGTCAGTTTCGTCTGAGGCATAACCAAACATCAGGCCCTGGTCTCCGGCGCCTTGCTCTTCCGGGCTGGCACGATCGACACCCTGGTTGATGTCAGGCGATTGTTTACCAATAGCATTTAATACGGCACAGGAATCGGCGTCAAAGCCCATGTCTGAATGGGTATAGCCAATTTCGCGCACGGTTTGACGGGTCAGCTCTTCAATGTCTACCCAGGCAGAGGTAGTGATTTCTCCACCCACCAGTACCATACCGGTTTTTACAAAGGTTTCGCAGGCAACACGTGCCTTTGGGTCCTGCTCAAGGATCGCATCGAGGACCGCATCGGAAATTTGATCGGCAATTTTATCCGGGTGTCCTTCTGACACGGATTCGGATGTAAATAAACGCGCTGCCATGATTTCTCCGTAATGTTCTTAAAACTTAATTCGACTATTGTAGCAAGCACAATAATAAATACCAGTCTTTACTTCTGGACGTCTAAAGGTCTATTTGTTACGTTTACTTGACACAACGGATCAGTTCTTCGTTATAAATATTACGGAAATCCTAAAAGTAAGGCAGAAAACACGTTGAACTGGATAAGTCACTGGGCGACAATACGTGCCCCAGTGTAAGACGTAATCGCTGACGTCTCGTTTGCAACTTCGCCAAGAGCCGCAGCAACACTTATTATTTCAGGAGACAACATGCCTTCTCGTCGAGAACTCGCCAATGCCGTTCGGGCATTAAGTATGGACGCCGTTCAGCAAGCTAAATCTGGTCACCCTGGTGCGCCTATGGGCATGGCAGATATTGCCCAGGTGCTGTGGTGCGATCACCTACAACACAACCCGTCTAATCCGGATTGGGCAAACCGCGACCGCTTCGTGCTGTCAAATGGTCACGGCTCCATGTTGCTGTATTCGCTGTTGCACCTGACGGGTTACGACTTACCAGTGAGCGAATTAAAACAATTCCGCCAATTGCATTCTAAAACGCCGGGCCACCCTGAATATGGTTATGCTCCGGGCGTAGAAACGACTACCGGTCCATTGGGACAAGGTATCACCAATGCGGTAGGTATGGCGCTGGCAGAAAAAGTGCTGGCTGCGCAATTTAACCGTGACGCGTTCCCGGTTGTTGACCATTACACCTATGCCTTTATGGGCGACGGCTGTTTAATGGAAGGTATTTCTCACGAAGCGTGCTCTCTGGCCGGTACTCTGGGCCTGAACAAACTGATCGCATTCTGGGATGACAACGGCATCTCAATCGACGGTGAAGTAGAAGGCTGGTTTACCGACAATACCCCTGCGCGCTTTGAAGCGTATGGCTGGCACGTGATCACAGGTGTAGACGGTCATGACGCTGAAGCAATCAATGCAGCGATTGAAGCGGCAAAAGCTGAAAGCGACAAACCTACCCTGATTTGCTGTAAAACCGTTATCGGTTTTGGTTCACCGAACAAGCAAGGTAAAGAAGATTGCCACGGTGCGCCGTTAGGTGATGACGAAATTGCCCTGACCCGCGAAGCGCTGGGTTGGTCTCACGCGCCGTTTGAAGTGCCTGCCGACATTTATGCTGGTTGGGATGGCAAAACAAAAGGCGGTGAAGCTGAGCAAGCGTGGGACGCATTGTTCAACGATTACGCTGCTGCGCACCCTGAATTGGCTGCAGAGCTGAAGCGTCGTTTAGCCGGTGAGCTGCCTGCTGACTTCGAAGCGAAAGCCGACGAGTATATTGCGTCGTTACAAGCTGATGCACAAAACATTGCCAGCCGTAAGGCGTCGCAAAATGCGCTGAATGCGTTTGGTCCATTGTTACCAGAAATTCTGGGCGGTTCAGCTGACCTGGCGGGCTCAAACCTGACAATCTGGTCGGGCAGCAAAGGCGTAGAAAAAGACGATGCCAGCGGGAATTACGTATACTACGGTGTGCGTGAATTCGGTATGTCAGCCATCATGAACGGTATCGCTCTGCACGGTGGTTTCAAAGCCTACGGTGCCACTTTCCTGATGTTCATGGAATATGCGCGTAACGCTGTTCGCATGGCTGCTTTAATGAAACAACCGGTTATCTTTGTATATACCCACGACTCAATCGGTCTGGGTGAAGACGGTCCTACGCACCAACCGGTAGAGCAGGTAGTGGCGATGCGTGCTACGCCAAACCTGGACAACTGGCGTCCATGTGATCAGGTCGAATCTGCCGTAGCCTGGAAACAAGCTATTCTGCGCAATGACGGTCCGACATCATTGATCTTCAGTCGTCAGGGGCTGGCTCAACAAGCGCGTGATGCACAACAAGTTGCAGACATTGCCCGTGGTGGTTATGTGCTGGTGGATTGTGACGGTACGCCTGAGTTAATTCTCATTGCCACTGGCTCAGAAGTACAGCTTGCAGTAGATGCAGCCAAGCAACTGAGCGAGCAAGGTAAAGCGGTTCGCGTAGTATCTATGCCATCTACCGACGTGTTCGAGCGTCAGGATGCAGACTATCGCGAAGCGGTACTGCCATCTTCCGTCGTGAAGCGTGTTGCAGTTGAAGCCCTGTCTAAAGAAAGCTGGTATAAATACGTTGGCTTTAACGGTGCAATTGTTGGTATGGACACCTTTGGTGAATCTGCACCGGCAGGCGACCTGTTCAAGCACTTCAATATTACTGTTGAGGCAGTGGTAGAGGCGGCGCTGGGGCTATAAATGCCCTGGCCAGCAGGCTAGTAAAAACATATGGTAAGAATAGCCATTAATGGCTTTGGCCGAATCGGCCGAAATGTACTGCGGGCACTCTATGAGAGTGGCCGCAATCAATCTATACAAGTGGTTGCTATAAACGAACTGGCCGATCCGGCGGCTATGGCACACTTACTCAAATTCGATACGTCACATGGCCGCTTTGCCTGCCATGTGGAACGTGACGGTAACGACCTCATTGTTGCCGGCGACCGCATTCGCTTGTGTCATCAGGCTGATATACACGGTTTACCCTGGGAAGAACTAGGGGTGGATATTGTGCTTGAATGTACTGGTCAGTATCAGGATCGCGCAAGTGGGTTATTGCATATTCAAAACGGCGCGAAAAAAGTGTTGTTCTCACAGCCCGGTGCGCCCGACATGGATAACACCATTATTTTTGGCTGCAACGAGGACACTCTGCGCCCGGAACAAACCGTGGTGTCTAACGGCTCTTGTACCACTAACTGCATAGTGCCGGTGATTCAGGTACTCGACGAAGCCTTTGGCGTAGAAAGCGGCACCATCACCACTATTCATTCTTCTATGCACGATCAGCAGGTCATCGACGCATATCATCCGGATTTGCGCCGTACGCGCGCTGCCAGCCAGTCGATTATTCCAGTCGACACGCGACTGGCCCGGGGTATAGAACGGATTTTGCCGAAGTTTGCCGGTAAATTTGAAGCGATAGCTGTGCGCGTACCTACCATCAATGTTACCGCTATGGACCTGAGCGTAACACTGGCCGCTCAGGTCACTATTAATGAGGTCAACAATGCCCTGCGCAATGCACGAAGTGGCAAGTTGGCCGGCATTCTGGATTACACCGAGGAACCCTTAGTGTCGGTGGATTTCAATCACGATCCCCATTCGTGTATTGTAGATGGAACGCAGACCCGCGTGAGTCACAAACAGTTGGTGAAAACCCTGGTGTGGTGTGACAACGAATGGGGTTTTGCAAACCGTATGTTAGATACGGCACTGGCGATGTATCAGGTGGGCAGTCACTAATTAACGTATTTTAGGTTTTAGTTAAATTTCAATAAGGAAGAGCAATGTCAATCCCAAGCATGTCAGATATTGATTTGTCAGGTAAGCGCGTATTGATCCGTCAGGATCTGAACGTTCCGGTAAAAGACGGCAAAGTCACCTCAGATGCACGTATCAAAGCGTCACTGCCTACCATTAAGGCCGCGCTTGAAGCCGGCGCTGCAGTGATGGTGATGTCACACCTGGGTCGCCCTACAGAAGGTGAGCCTGCTGCAGAATTTTCACTGCAGCCTGTTGTGGATTACCTGAATGACGTACTGGATACCGACGTAAAACTGGTTGCTGACTACCTGGATGGTGTTGATGTAGCGCCTGGCGAGTGCGTGATTTTAGAGAATGTGCGCTTTAACAAAGGCGAAAAGAAAGACGACGAAACCTTGTCTAAGCAATACGCCGCGCTGTGCGATGTGTTCGTAATGGACGCTTTTGGTACGGCTCACCGTGCCCAGGCATCGACTCATGGTGTTGCCAAATTTGCACCACAAGCGGTAGCGGGTCCATTGCTGGCCGGTGAACTGGCTGCATTGGCGAAGGCGCTGGATAACCCGGCTCGCCCGATGGTCGCCATTGTGGGTGGTTCAAAAGTTTCGACCAAGCTGACTGTGCTAAAATCATTAGCAGAGAAAGTAGACCAACTGATTGTGGGTGGTGGTATTGCTAATACCTTTATTGCGGCACAGGGCCACAATGTCGGTAAGTCACTGGTTGAAATGGATTTGGTTGACGAAGCCAAGCGATTGATCGCTCAGGCTCAGGCAAATGGCGGTGATATTCCGGTACCTACCGACGTGGTAACCGGTAAAGCCTTTGCTGAAGATACGCCTGCAGAGCTGAAAAACGTTGCGGATGTTACCGATGACGATATGATTTTTGATATCGGCCCGGATAGCTCAGCTGCGCTTGAAGACATTTTGAAGAACGCGGGCACCATTGTTTGGAATGGCCCGGTTGGTGTTTTTGAGTTCGATCAGTTCGCAGCTGGAACAAAAGCGCTTTCTGAAGCAATTGCAGCAAGCAATGCATTTTCAATTGCCGGTGGTGGTGATACGCTAGCAGCAGTAGATAAATACAACATTGCAGATAAAGTGTCGTACATCTCAACCGGTGGTGGCGCTTTCTTAGAATTTTTAGAAGGGAAAACCCTGCCTGCCGTTGCGGTACTCGAAGAAAAAAATAAATAACAACGACGCAACGCAGCAGATCTTCCCCGCCGGGTACCTGTGACTCATAAACACAGGGCCTGGCAGCCTGCTAACGGATAAGCAGGTCAAACGATTTTTCGTAACCCTACAGCCGTATAAACGCGGTACATGAAAAAGAAAGGAGTGTTGCACATGGCATCACAGGCACAGCAAGCTATGCTTGATAAAATCCTCACTCAGGGAGGCTTTATTGCCGCACTTGATCAGAGCGGTGGAAGTACCCCAAAAGCCCTAAAACTATACGGAATCGACGAGTCAGCGTACGCTAACGACGACGAGATGTTCGACATGGTTCATTCCATGCGTACCCGTATCATTACCTGTAATGCCTTTTCCGGCGAGCGCGTACTGGGCGCTATCTTGTTTGAAAATACCCTGGACCGCGACATTGAAGGTCTGTCTTCTGCTAACTTCCTGTGGCAAAAGAAACGCGTTGTTCCGTTTCTGAAAGTCGACAAAGGATTAGAAGCCGAAGCCAATGGTGTTCAGTTAATGAAACCCATTCCAGGTCTTGACGAACTGTTAGCAAAAGCCAACGCACAGGACGTATTTGGGACTAAAATGCGTTCAGTAGTTAAACTGGCTAATCACGAAGGTATTAAAGCCATTGTTGAGCAACAGTTTGAAGTGGGTAAGCAAATTCTGGCCGCAGGCCTGGTACCTATCATTGAACCTGAAGTAGACATCAACAGCCCGGAAAAAGCCGAAGCAGAAGCGCTGCTGAAGCTTGAAATTCTGGCGCAGTTGAACATGCTGGGCGATGAGAAAGTCATGCTTAAAGTGACTATTCCTGAACAAGCAGATTTCTACAAAGAGTTGGTAGATCACCCTAAAGTGCTGAAAGTGGTAGCACTGTCTGGTGGTTATAGCCGCGACGACGCCAATGCCAAGCTGGCAGAAAACCACGGTATGATCGCGAGCTTCTCGCGTGCACTGACTGAAGGTGTATCTGCACAGCAAAGCGACGAAGAGTTCGAAGCCACCCTCGATGCGGCTATCGAAGGTATCTATCAGGCATCATTGACCTAATGTTGCCATTGCGTGACGCCGATTAACGCGGCGTCACGATATCGCTACAAGCCCCACAAAATATCCTGCTGGTTATTCGTACCATTATCACGTATATTTCGTAACCGACTTTAACAATATAATAACAATGAAGTAGGTTATCGCTGTGATGGATTATGATTATGTGGTAGCGCAGACCCTGTTGCTTGGGGTTGTTGCCTTAATAGGCATTGTCTTCACATTTGCCCTCCCTGTCCCAAATCACAAAAGCAAAGCGACCTCTGGACGCTATGCGCGTTTGTTCCTTGCTTCGTGCTGGCTTGTTGAAGTCTGTCAGACTGTGCGCTTTTCCGGTTATGAACAAGCCGGGCGAATGGGGTTTTATATTGCTTCAATGATCGCAGCTTACATGCTGTTGATGACCATTGTTAAGCGCTACGGTCACTCTCTTACCCGACAGCAAATTTTACTGGTTTGTGCGCATATTGTTGCTGTTGCACTTTGCTCAGTCTTACTTGAGTTTGCCTGGTTTACTCAGTGGATGGCGAATACCCTTATTTTACTGAGTGTTGCTTTCCCAGTCTGGCTGGCTATTCGCAGAGTCAAATATTATTTAGCGTCCAAAAGCCTGGGTGATAAAGTTCTTTATGCCGTTTTATCTGCGGTGTTCTACACATTGTTGGCTATTTTACCCCTGTACCTGATTTTCTTTGATGCAAGCATTGCGCATCACCACAGCCTGACATTTGCTATTCTGATGGTCTTTATGTTGGTATTTATGCTGTCGTTTGCGGTGAGCGTATTACATTCACTGGTCAATCGTCTGCATACTCAGGTACATACCGATCCATTAACTGGCGCAAAGAACCGCCACTTTTTCTACGAAATAGCGCCAAAACTCAGCGCTCACGCGTTAAGAAATAACGACATATTGTCGGTCGTTGCCTGCGATATCGATCATTTTAAAGCCATTAATGACAAGCATGGTCATGTTGTGGGTGATATAGCATTAAAGCGTTTTTGTAAGATTATTCAGGACGAACTGCGTGCAGAAGATACCCTGATCCGCATGGGCGGTGAGGAGTTCCTGGTGTTATCTCCGCATTGTGACCGCAATCAGGCTACTGAACTGGCCGAGCGTCTTCGCACAGTGATCAGTGAAACCGAAATCGAAGCAAAAGGGGTCAAACTGATGTTGACCGCCTCGTTCGGGGTCATCGAAATGACCCACACCAGTGAATTCTTCAGCAGCGTTAAAGAAGCAGACCAAGCGCTGTACGACGCTAAAGCGTCAGGTCGCAACCAGGTTATTACGGTTTAGGATACGTCCATCCGTTGTCCCGAAATCGTCCAGCGATACTCTCATCCGTCGTCCCGGAAACGCCCCAGCGATGTTCCCACCCGTCGTCCCGAAATCGTCCAGCGATATTCCCATCCGTCGTCCTGAAATCGCCTCAGCGATATTCGGGATCTTAGAAACATCCAGCGGGGGTTGTTTTTAGATCGCGGCCTTTTTGAATAGGTCCCGGGGCAAGCCGAGGTCCCGGGGCAAGCCGAGGTCCCGGGGCAAGCCCGGGATGACGGGGAGTGGGTCGTTCCAGCATCGCGGTAGGATACGTCCATCCGTTGTTCCAGAAAGTGCGAAACACTTATCCCCATCCGTCGTCCTGAAATCGCCTCAGCGATATTCGGGATCTTAGAAACATCCAGCGGGGGTTGTTTTTAGATCGCGGCCTTTTTGAATAGGTCCCGGGGCAAGCCGAGGTCCCGGGGCAAGCCCGGGATGACGTCTCTTTAGGTCCCGGGGCAAGCCCGGGATGACGGGGAAAGGATGTATCCACACAGTCGTTGTCTCGAAACCGCCCAGCGATATTTCTATCCGTCGTCCCAAAATCGCCCAGCGATATTTCTATCCGTCTTCCCAAAATCGCCCAGCGATATTCCCATCCGTCGTCCCAAAATCGCGCAGCGATATTCCCATCCGTCGTCCCAAAATCGCGCAGCGATATTTGGGATCTTAAGAAACGTCCAGCTCAATGCCTACCGCTGACTGATAGCCTTTTTCACGTTCAAGATCAGCGGTCATAATGGGCTTGGAAGGTAACCATTCGTCGGGAAACCGAATAGTCAGCTTGTTTTTGTCGGTTTCAACGTCAAACTCGGGTAAAAAATCTTCCTGACGTTTAATATTCAACAGCACGCCCAATCTAAGTAACACAATTAAACGATACACGTCTTCTTTGTCGTATAGCGTGAATGAAGGAATATCGGCTACACGGATTTTCTTGCGATGAAAGCGCACCAGCGTTGCGAGTAGCTCTTGTTGGGCCTGATTAAATCCAGGCATATCCACGTTTTGCAGTATGTAGGCAGAATGTCGTTGTACACCGCGGGTGTTGATCTGGATGCCGACTTCGTGCAACAACGCCGCCCAACCGAGTATGGAGCGGTAATCAGGATGGCGTAGCTTCCATACTTTCTGGCAATTCGAGAACAGTGTCTGTGTTGTGTTCAGGACTAAATTAGCCTGCTCGATATCAACATCGTAACGCGTGGCCAGACTGGCAGCGGTGCGGCTGCGAATATCGCTGTTGTGCAGCTCGTCTTCCATTTGGTATAGCACGCCTTCGCGCAGCGCCGCCGGGGAATATTCTAATGACTCTATTTTAAGGGCTTTAAACAGCCCGATAAGCACACATAACCCCGCAGGGATCACCGGACGTCTGTCTTCGGTCATCTCCGGGTAATTCAGTTTATCGATATGGCCGGCTTCAATGAATTGCTTCATTAAAGCCTTTAATGCCTTTAGCGTGACCGGGACATCATGCTCGCCTTCTTTTTGCGTTTGCTGAACCAGATTGTAAATAGCTTTTATGGTACCGGACGTCCCAATACAGCGCTGCCAGCCCAAGCGACGGTAACGCTCCTCAATGGGTTCCATTTCCTGCTCTGCGGCGGTAATGGCTTTATCAAAAGCTTTTGCTTTAAGCTCGCCGTTGGCAAAAAATCGTTGGGTATAGCTGACACAACCCATCTGTAAGCTGCGCAACAACAAGGGAGACAGGCCTTCACCAATAATGAATTCGGTGGAGCCACCGCCGATGTCTACTACCAGGCGTTTACCCGTGTCGTGGTTGGTATGGGCAACACCGGAATAAATAAGTCGTGCTTCTTCGGTACCTGAAATTACTTCAATGGGGTAGGGTAGTACCTGCAGGGCTTCTTCGATAAATTCCTTGGCATTGACGGCGCGGCGCAGGGTATGTGTTGCCACTATTCTGACCGAGTCGGGCTCGAAGCCTTTAAGAGAATCCGCGATAATTTTTAAGGTATCGAGTCCGCGCTGCTTGGGTTCGCCTTGCAGCACGTTGTCTTCGTTTAACCCTTCGGCCAGTCTGACTTTCTGCTTCACCCTGTGGAGGATTTGCACAGAGCCCGCCACAATGCGGGCAACGACCAGGTGAAAACTATTTGAACCGATATCAAGGGCGGCTACCTTACTGGACTCACGGCTTTCTACACTGGCAAATGACGAAGGGTCTGGACTCATTTCTTCTCTTCTAGCTGTTTGAGGTAATCGTATATCTCTTCCTGAGATCGCAATTTCTTACGGTTTCCTCGTTTAACATACTGGTTAACTTGTTCCTTGTCGATCTCTCTGGCTTTCATGGTATCGCGGAATTGTATTTCCATGATGTCCACGATGCGTTGTTGTAACGCTTCATCATATACCGGCGCACCCACTTCAATACGGTTATCCATGTTGCGCATCATCCAGTCTGCAGACGAAATATAGACTTTGCGGTTGCCACCACCATTAAAAATCATCACACGGGGGTGCTCAAGGAAGCGGTCCACCACCGAGATAATCTTAATGTTTTCGCTCAGGCCTTTAATTCCAGGGCGAAGGCTACACATGCCGCGCACAATACCGCGGATTTTCACACCCGCCTGACTGGCACGATACAAATCGTCGATGAGCTCATTGTCTACCAGGTTATTAATCTTAAACGTGATAGCGGCTTTATGCCCTTCTTTCAGGAACTGGATTTCCTGGCGAATTAACGACTGAATTTTGGTTCGGGCATTAAGTGGCGAAATTTGCAGGTGCTGGAATTTATACCGGCGATACGGATTCGAGATCAAATCGAATACGGCGTTGCCTTCTTCTGCCAGCTCCTGGTTTTTGGTAAACAAGCTGTAGTCCGTATAGATTTTCGCGGTCTTCTCGTTGAAGTTACCGGTACCAAAGTGGGCATAGTGCATAAGCTTGCCACGCTCTTCACGGGACACAATGCACAGCTTGGAGTGAATCTTTAACGACGGCACCCCCAGTACCACGCGAATACCCGCGTCGGTCATGCGCTTGGACCATTCAATGTTGGCTTCTTCATCAAACCGGGCGCGCAGCTCAACAATTACCGTGACTTTTTTACCATTGTCGACCGCATCAATCAGCGAGCTGATAATGCGCGAATGGCTGGCTACCCGGTAAATGTTTATGCGAATTGACTTT
Organism: Aestuariibacter sp.; assembly: GCA_017794925.1. Lineage (GTDB taxonomy): Bacteria > Pseudomonadota > Gammaproteobacteria > Enterobacterales > Alteromonadaceae > Alteromonas. Next base: position 1,953,045 of record CP051238.1, read on the forward strand.
ACGCTGGGGTCAAAAGCGGCCTGACGTACAAACTCAGTAAAGTGCAGGAAGCGGTGATACGGATAGTACAACAGGATGTCGTGGTCGCTGATGGCGTCAAACACGGTGTTATAGGCAGAGAAGTCCTTGGTATCAATTGCAGGTAGCGGTGGATGCTCTAGGTATTCCCGTCCCGGGTTAGGGAACCCTATGAAATCTTTAAAGTTGCGGTAATGGCCGGCAGAGTGCAGGGTGTCCAGTTTGGTCACTTTCAGGCGCTTTTGCAGGTCTTCTACCATGTCTTCCGGCATATCCTGATCGTGGATCACGCGCACGGGCTCGGCAATCAGACGCTGCTTCATACTCTCCGACATTTTTTCCACGTAACTTTCGTCGATTTCGTCGTTAATGGAGTATTCCGCATCCCGGGTCATTTTAAATGAGTAGGATTCCAGGGTGTCGAACTTCACAAAACCACGGAAGATATCTTCCATCGACAACTGAATCATGTCGTCGAGCAAAATGATGTGTTTATTCTTACGGCTGCGCTGGGGCGGAATCAGGAAGAAGCGCGGCACTTCGCCGGTCGGTACCTGAACCGCGGCAAATTTGGGGCTGCGGCCTTCGCGGCGCAGAGCCACATATAAATAGACGGTGTTGCCGTTTAAACGGCTGAGCAGGTCTGTTTTCTTATCAATCAGAATAGGCGCAATGTGACGCAGTACTTTGTTGATAAAGTAGTTGCGAACCCATTCGCGTTGGTAATCAGTGAGCTCGCTTTTTTGCAGAATATAAATGTTATATCGCGCCAGGGCCTTCACGACATCTTTGTGGATGGTGTCGAACTTCTTCGACAACGCCATGACCTTTTGCTGAATTTGTTCCAGAAGCTTGCGTTGATGCTGTGCTTCCAGTTCGTTGCCGTCATTTTGAGCGATGATGATCTGGCGTTTTACGTCAGACACCCTGACGCGGAAGAATTCATCCAGGTTGTTGGAGTAGATGCCCAGAAAGCGGATGCGTTCTACGGCGGGGTTATTCTTGTCGGCGGCTTCCTGCAATACGCGTTCGTTAAACGACAGCCAGCTCAGTTCTTTGGGATAATAAAGATCAGTCGATTCCATAATTACATCAATTATTCAGCGATCAAAACGCGTTAACATGCCATCGAAGTGTGACAGCATGTTGACGACGCTAACAAAAAATTCCGCTTCCCGCGGATGAGGGACTACACCGTCCGGGTCAACGCCCTACGACACCGTAGTGGTAATATCTACAACCAGATCATTGGCCACTGCTTCCAGGGCTTCTTGCAAGTCGTCCCGATCTAAATCGGCAGACACACCCACGCGAAGCTGCGCCTTAAACATCTGACTGCCCCAATTAGGCGCACTTTCGCAGGTCGAGGCAAAATGCAGAATGTTAAGGTTAAACCCGTTAAGCACATTGGTAATTTCCTGCACGATACCGGAACGGTCGTTACCCATGACCTCAATGCGCAGCATTTCATCCGGATGTTCCTGTGTATCGGTCACCGATTGCGACTGCACCTGAAGACCGTCGAGGGCATTTAGTGCATCAATCAGCGCCTGATGTTGCTCGGCAGGCACCAGTACTTCAACGAATCCTGCAAACTGACCGGCCATATGCGCAAAGCTACTACCTTGCCAGTTACCGCCAAACTGATACACCTTTTTGGCAACGGCATCCACTAAACCGGGACGATCTTTTCCAATGACAGTGATGATGACAGGCTTCATGCATTCACTCCTGTGATGTGAGTTATTTTGTCGGGTCAAAAAATCTGACGCTGACAGGTATTTATAAGTTTCTCTTGATCTTAAAATATCACAACTTACACTGCTGGGCAGTGCAATTTAAGCTAAATCAAGACTCTGGATAATGAATGTAGCAGCTGAGCAGGGATCTGTACTGAAAAATCGCCGTCGTCGTGATACTACTGCGCGCGTGATCATCAGTGGTTTTGGTGGCATTGTGCTGCTGACTATGGTGATCCTGATATGGCATTTGTTTTCTCAAGCTGCCAGCATAGCACTGTCACCAGACGCAAAAATTCAAACTGAAATACCGGTACTGCCATCAGGTCGTTTCCTGTATGTGGGCGATATGGACAGTGGCCAGGCTGCTATTGTAGAAGGGCCGGGTTGCAGATTGTCATTAGCCAGAATTGACGCCAATACCTTGTCAGCCCGACAATCCATTCGCCGACCTTGTAGCCACACGCTGACGTCGCTTCAGGTGCAGGGGCTTCCTTATGCGGTCGACATTTCTACCAGCGGTCAGGTCCGCTTATTACCTGTGCCGACGGTCGGAACGGCGCAGGTTGTCGCCTCTTTCACTAATCCGTTGGCCAGTGAGCTGTCTTTTGCTATTCCTGAGTCGGTGTGGGAATCCCAATTGCATTGGGAACTCAGCGTGGGTGAACAATGGCTGATCATGATAGTGAATTCAGCAGATTCACAGTTGATTCAGTGGGTGAACCGACAGGATCCCGCGCGGATTATTCGTCATACCTTACCCGGCACCGCCAAGATTGTGCTGCTACCCGACAGTAAACAAGTGGCCCAAATTAAAAACAATACGCTGATTTTCTACAACGAAAAGCTCGAGCCACTCAACCAGATTGCTTTGAACAAGCCAGTAGAACAGATATTCACCTTCGTGAAGAATCGGTCGCTGTTTATTGCTCATTCTGATAACACGATAAGTCGTTACACCGTCTATAACGATAAAGGTACGCTGAAGTATCAGCTCGCTTATGGCCTCACGTTACGCGATAAAGAGCAGCCTGTTGCCATTTATCCTCATGCCAGCGTGAATGGCCTGGCGGTAGTCACCAATCAACAGCAACTGCTATTAATTAACCGCGTGAGTGGCGAAATCGTTGAACGCGGCAAATTACCCTTCCAACCAACGGGCGTGAGCTGGTTTGATAATCGGGTTTATGTGTTTTCTGACGATGTAATGAGTAAACTTCGCGTTGAGCACATGGCGGGGCTAAGTACGGCAGACAGCTTATTGACTGAGCAACTTTACGAAGGCTATCGCGAGCCCGATCAGCTGTGGCAAACCACCAGTGCAACGGATTATCAGGAAACCAAAATGAACCTGATGCCATTGCTGATTGGTAGTTTTAAGGCCTCTGGACTCGCCCTGTTAATTGCGATTCCCCTTGCGCTGGGTGCTGCCGTATACACGGCCTATTTTGCCCGGCCCAAAGTGCGTGACAATATGAAGCCCGCCATTGAAATGCTCGAAGCGATTCCGTCGGTGCTCATTGGATTTATTGCAGCCATCTGGTTGGCGCCACTGGCGGAACGGTTTTTGTTTTCCTTTGCGGTATTTTTATTCACGGTGCCGTTTAGTTTGCTGCTAATCGCCTTTATTCAACATAAAGTGGCGCGTAACTTACCGTCACGGGTGCGCAATGTCGCCGAGCTGGTGTTGCCGGTGTTGGGTATTGTGGGGCTGGGGTATATCAGTATTGAATGGGCGCCGCAGTTGTTGTTTTACATTCTGGAAGTCAACGATTTCGATTTTATTACCGACGCCACAGGTGTGCCGGTAGGCAAAACCACCATTCTGGTGGCCATTGCATTAGGTTTTGCCATTTCACCCAGTATTTATTCATTGGCAGAAGATGCGATTAGCGGGGTGCCTGCCAGCCTGCGTCAGGCGTCCTATGCATTAGGGGCCACCCGTTTACAAACCTTACGCAGGGTTGTGTTACGCGTGGCGTTTCCGGGAATTATGGCTGCTGTTATGCTTGGATTCGGGCGAGCCTTTGGCGAAACGATGATTGTATTGATGGTAACGGGGAATACCCCGATTGCCGACTGGGACTTATTTGCGGGGCTGCGCGCCCTCACGGCCAACCTGGCCATTGAACTGCCTGAAGCCGAACTCAACAGCATGCACTACAAGGTACTGTTTTTAACGGCCTGCGTGTTATTTACATTTACGTTCGTGGTGAATACGCTGGCTGAGCTGCTTCGCCAGCGGTTACGCAGGAACGCCAGCTATGGGTAAGTGGTCAGTCAGGCAGTTTTTATCGAATCGCCAGCAGCAGTCATTTGTGATCAGTCTGGGCGCTTTTTGTGCCAGCTTGTTGTTGGTGGCGTTGGTGTGTGTACTGGGTTTAATTGCATTGCGGGGTAGTGATTACTTTTGGCCTCGTCCAGTTCACTCCCTCACCTATACCGATATGTCAGGTGCCGAACACAAAGTATATGGGCAAGTGGGTATGGGGAAAGTGTCCAGTCAGTACAGTGCAGGCATTGAACGCTTGTGGCTGATTCGCTATTCCGACGCCGCTTATCCGTTCGGTAATCAGTTGATCCTGGAAACCCCGGATATTCAGCATCTGGCTGTTGCTAAAGAAGCCGCAGATATTTTGTTGTCGGACGGAACACGCGTGTTTGCCAAACCGGTCAGTGTGGATATGCCCGGGCAGTCAGCGCAACCGTTAACGGCGCTAGAACAAGCCCGCTTGCAGGTTGATGCACTGCAACAGGATATCGAACAGATTCGTACCCAGTATCTAGCACCCATTCACCGCCGTTTGGCAGAGTTGGATATTCGTGATGTGGATGACGACGCACCGGCAAGAGAACGACTTTCCAGAGAGTTTAAAGAATGGCAGAGCAAGGTGTTAACGCTGGAAACACAGGTAGCAGAGTTTCGGTTAAATGTGCAGTTTTCAGATGGTTTGCCGTTTGCGATTGCTTTGAATGAATTGGATCAACTGAATTATACAGGCCAGCTAAACGTATGGGGCAAGCTGGGTGTGGCGGCCAATGGGGTTTGGGCTTTCCTGACTGAATCACCCAAACAAGCCAACACCGCAGGCGGCGTGTTTCCAGCCTTGTTTGGTACTGTACTGATGATCTTTGTGATGACCATACTGGTGACGCCCTTTGGCGTGATGGCGGCGATCTATTTAAATGAATACGCACCCGACAACAGCATGACCGCCATTATTCGCATTTGTGTAAGTAATATGGCCGGTGTGCCGTCGATTGTTTACGGCGTCTTTGGATTGGGCTTCTTTGTGTATATGGTGGGTGGCCAGATCGACGAGTTGTTTTTTAGCGACCGTTTACCCGCGCCTACCATGGGAACGCCGGGTGTATTCTGGGCTGCACTGACCATGGCTATTCTTACCTTGCCGGTAGTGATTGTCGCGACCGAAGAAGGGCTTCGCCGTGTGCCGGACAGACTCAAAGCAGGCAGCTATGCGCTCGGAGCCACCAAGCTGGAAACGATTTGGCATACCATATTGCCTATTGCCAGTCCGGGGATCATGACAGGTGTTATTCTGGCTATTGCCCGGGCTGCCGGCGAAGTTGCACCACTAATGTTGGTAGGAGCGGTGAAGTTTGCGCCCAATCTGCCCTTTGATGGGGAATTCCCGTACTTACATCTGGACCGTCAGTTCATGCACTTAGGGGTGTTAATATACGATGGCGCATTCCACAGCCAAACCGACATGCGCAGTGCATCTATGATGTTTGCCAGCTGTTTGCTGTTATTGCTGGTGGTTTTTGTGTTAAATATTCTGGCTGTGATATTACGTAAGCGGCTACGTCAACGATATTTGCGAGGTTACTGACGCCCATGCTGAAACTGTTCGAACGGGAACAACTCGACCTGGAAGGCCTGTCGCCGGAACAAACGGCCATAGAAGTTCGCGACCTGAATTTACGTTTTGGTCAGAAGCATGTGTTGCACGATATTAATATGCGCATTCCAAAGAATCGCATTACGGCGCTGATCGGGCAGAGTGGCTGTGGCAAATCTACCTTGATCGCCTGCTTTAATCGCATGAACGACTTGATTTTGAACAGCCAGACCAGCGGCGAGATTGTGATAGAAGGGCGCAATATTAACCACAAGAAAGAGAACTTGTCGTTGCTGCGTTCTCAGGTTGGTATGGTGTTCCAACGTCCCAACCCGTTTCCCATGAGCATTTACGATAACGTGTGCTACGGCTTGCGCTTGCAGGGCATTAAACAACGTCGCCAGTTAGATGATGCCGTTGAGCGCGCATTGCATGAAGCGGCGTTGTGGGAAGAAGTGAAAGACCGGTTGTTTGACTCGGCAATGACCCTGTCGGGTGGTCAGCAGCAACGTTTGGTAATTGCGCGAGCACTGGCATTAAAACCCAGTATTTTGCTACTCGACGAACCCACCTCGGCGCTTGACCCGCTCACAACACTGTTTATTGAAGAGCTAATGGGTGAACTGAAGAAGCGCTGTACCATTGTGATTGTAACGCACAATATGCAGCAGGCGGCTCGGGTGTCTGACTACACTGCATTTTTGCATCAGGGAGAACTGGTGGAATACAGCGACAGCGATACTTTATTCACCATGCCCGACAAGAAACAAACCGAAGATTACATTACCGGCCGGTACGGCTAGGGGGGCGACGTTATGCATCAGGTTGCACTGAATACACACATTTCCGACCGCTTTAACCTGGAGCTGGAGAACTTACGTAACTCTGTGCTCACCATGGGGGGCGAGGTCGAGCAACAGCTGATTGATACCCTGAAAGCCATTAGTACCAATAATCCCGGTCTGGCTGAAAAAGTGATCCTCAACGATCTGAAAGTCAATTCCATGGAAATGCAGATCGATGAAGAATGCGTGCGGATTATTGCCAAGCGTCACCCAACCGCCAGTGACCTGCGTTTGATCATGACGATTTCAAAAGCCATTACCGACATTGAGCGCATGGGCGATGAAATAGAGCGTATTGCCAAGCTGGTGACCAAACAAAAGATCCCCGCGTCCGAGTCAATTAAGAGCAGTATGTTACAAATAGGACAGCAGGTGACCGCAATGATGCGCGGTACCTTTGACGCCTTTGCCCGACAGGATGAAAGAGCAGCGCTGAATGTTTATGATCAGGACAACCGTATCGACAGCGAGTACAAAAAATTGCTGACTTACACCACCGGCGAAATGGCGCGCTCAGGTGAAGCGATGGAAGACTGGCTGGAAATCTTGTGGGCACTGCGGTCGCTGGAACGGATAGGCGACCGGTGTAAAAATATATGCGAGTATATTGTCTCGCTAACCAGTGGTAAGGATGTAAGGCATACGCCGCTGGAGAGTTTGCAGCAAAAATTAGACGATTTAACCTGAGCGAAAAACGAAATACCGTCTAACATTGTCTTAAATCTGTAACGAAACTGAAATATTTGCCGCAAATATCGTCGATCAGAGTGATAAAGCCGATTATTTGTGGCAGATCATCGAAAATGGTCTATGGCTCGTCACCGGATTAAGTTAGAATGCGCCGCAATATTGAAGCTTCAGTATAAAAAACGAACGAAGAACAATGCATAAATTCAAAGTGCTGGCAGTAAGCGTAAACACGACAGAATGCCCGTCAGCAGTAAACACGTCTTTCAACGCGCGACGTCTGACAGACTGCTAAACAGACTGGGAGCTATTGTCAGTGGATTTCCTACAAAGTTATGGCATGATTCTGATCATCCTCGCCGCTGCGGTGGGGTTTGTGATGGCATGGGGTATTGGCGCAAACGATGTGGCCAATGCAATGGGGACCTCCGTAGGTTCTAAAGCCCTTACCATCAAGCAAGCTATTATCATTGCCATGATATTCGAATTTGCCGGCGCGTATTTAGCGGGTGGTGAAGTGACCTCTACGATCCGTAAAGGCATTATCGACACGGCGTATTTCGTTGATATTCCTGAGTATTTAGTGCTGGGGATGATCTCATCATTGTTTGCCGCAGGGTTGTGGTTGGCTGTCGCGTCATACCTGGGTTGGCCTGTATCAACTACACACTCTATTGTGGGTGCCATCATTGGTTTTACGGCCGTGGGTGTCAGCATGGACGCGGTAGAGTGGAGTAAAGTAGGCGGCATAGTTGGAAGCTGGATTGTTACCCCGGCTATCTCTGGTGTGATTGCGTATCTGATTTTCATGAGCGCACACAAGCTGATTTTCGAAACCGACAAACCGTTCCATTACGCACGCAAATACGTGCCGTACTACATGGGGTTTGCGGGTTTTGTGATGTCCCTGGTGACCATTAAAAAAGGCCTTAAGCATGTAGGGTTGGATCTGTCTCCAACAACAGGTTACGTGTTGTCGGTAGTACTGGCCGTAGTGATTGCCTTTATTGGTAAATGGCTCATCAGTCGCCAGGCTTACAGTCACTCGGAAGATGCAGATTTACAACGCGCAAACGTTGAAAAAGTATTCGCGCTGTTAATGGTTGTGACTGCTTGTTGTATGGCATTCGCACATGGCTCGAATGACGTTGCCAACGCTATTGGCCCGTTAGCTGCTGTGGTGAGTGTGGTATCGAGTGGTGGCGAAATTGGTTCAAGCAGTGCGCTGGCGCCCTGGATTCTGCCATTAGGTGGTTTGGGTATTGTTGCTGGTTTGGCGTTATTTGGGCACCGTGTTATCGCAACCATCGGTGAGGGCATTACGCACCTGACACCCAGCCGTGGTTTTGCCGCTGAAATGGCGGCTGCCTGTACCGTGGTAATTGCATCGGGCACCGGTTTGCCCATTTCGACGACACAGACGCTGGTAGGTGCCGTATTAGGTGTTGGTTTAGCGCGTGGTGTGTCGGCACTTAATCTGGGCATTATTCGCAACATCGTGATTTCCTGGGTAGTTACACTGCCTGCAGGCGCGTTATTGTCAATTCTTTGCTTCTTCACGCTGAAGGCTGCCTTCGGCGTATAAATACTCGATATATCAGTTTGAGGCCGTCCTGTGCTTCAAACTGGTATCGTGTGCGCTCCTCTTTCTTTTCCGATCTTCGATTCAGTAGTCAGTCACGCCTAAGCGCGTTCAAATAAGATATGTTTGTTTTAAGGACAAAGGCATGTCTGAACGCTATCCCGCCGTTTATATACTTTCTAATTTCAAACGCACTGTGCTGTATGTTGGCGTAACCAGCAACTTATTGCAGCGTGTGTATCAACACAAGATGTCCATGGCCAGTGGCTTCTGTACCCGTTACAACGTAAAAGATTTGGTGTATTACGAAATGCACGAAGACATGTATGCTGCCATTACCCGTGAAAAGCAGTTAAAGCGTTGGCGGCGTAGCTGGAAAGAGCAACTGATTACACAAAAGAATCCGCAGTGGCTAGATTTGTATCCGCTGATTGTGGGCTGAGATCCCGGATCAAAAAGTGTCGTCATACCGGGCTCGCTCCGGGATCTATTTGAAAAGGCCGCGATCTCAAAACAACCGCCGCGGATGTTTCCTAAGATCCCGAATATCGCTGAGCGATTTCGGGACGACGGATGGGGATAAGTGCTTCGCACTTTCCGGGACGACGGATGGGGATAAGTGTTTCGCACTTTCCGGGACGACAGGAGGGGGATCTATACCCTAAAAAACATACACCTCAGCTTTTGCCAGTAAATCACTGGGGCTGATTTTCTCGGCAACGCAGCTCTTCACTGATTTTTTATTGAAGATGTACACACGGTCTTGTGATTTACCCTCTGTATTTTTACCAAAGTTTTTCAGAATAAAGCTGATGTGTTCGTCGTCTGGTAACTCACGTAAGCCAGCACCAAAACTACACAAGGTGTCACCGACACTGCCTTCAAAATTAGCCAGGAACGTCTTGTACGCTTTTTCTTTCATCTCACGCTGCTTTGCTAGCTCGGCTTTTTTCTCTTCCGCTAATTCCTGTGCGTAGTTTTGCAGTTCCTTTTCACGGGCTTGTAAGCGACCCATTTCGGCTTTTAGTTCTTTCATTTCACGTTCGATTTCGCGTTCACGCTCTTTGTCGGCTGCGCGAAGCTCGAATTCCAGATCGCGGTTGCGGCGATCAAGTTCACGGATTTCCCATTCAATTTCACGGCGGTCACTGCGAAACTCGCGAAGCTTTTCATCGGTTTTACGCACGATTTTTTCTACCTGACGAACTACACGGTCGGCCGTTTCGCTCCAGTCCTGCTCGTAAACAAACTCATAGTCGCCATGACTTTCAACATGCACACCATCTTCAGACACTACCGTGACATGGGGCACATCGGGTGCCGTAGGCGCAGTGGGAATGACACTCATCAGGTCACCAAAGTCGAAATCGAAAACCATGCTACGACTGCCGGTGTTAATGGTAAATATTACGCCTTGCTTGGCTAAATACGTGGCTTCGATGCTGCGGTAGCGAACCCCTTCTTTGGTTGTATCCTGCTTTAACGCAGTATCGATAACGCCAGACATAATGTTCAGCTGTTTATCCAGTTCGGTAAGATTTTGTGCAACGGCACTGGTAGCCAGGGTTGCGCCAAATAGCGATGCAATTGCTAGTGCTTTCATAATCATTCCACCTATTGTCTGATTACTCGGTGATGGCTGGGTAGCCATCATCCAGTGAATTAATTTCACGCTGAAGCTGAGTGAGCTGGCGTGCGTAATAGCGCTGATCGTCATCGCGCTGTTGGTTAATAAACTTAATAAGCTCTGCAAAGTCCTCACGACGCTCCTGTCGGCTTGAAGTCAGCAGATACTGAGTAAGCTGTGTACTGTTTTCCTGTTGCTGCTGTTGTAGCGCAGTAACATATTGGGTAAACATGGTCTGATTGGCTTGTTGGTAGTCATTGAGTTTTTGATTTACCAACGCGGCAACTTGCTCATCACTGGGCCCTTGTTGAAAGCCCATGGTTAACTTGCCTTCGCTCACCTGCATCGAGAAGCCACTCACTACCATCACCATGGCTAACGCCGACATAGCCATGGACATCATGGGTAAGCCTTGCCACTGCCACCACCTGGGCTTGTCAGGTGCCACGAAGGTGGCATTTTTATCCCAGGCAGGCATAGGCGGGGGAGTAAATTGCTCCGCGGCAACCGACAGCTGCGTGGCAGTTTCCACTTGAGCCGCGAAGGCTTCATCGCTCAGGCAGAGCGCTTCAAACGCTTCGCGCTCCTCGTTGGTTAAGGCATTGTCCAGCCATTGGCCGAATAAATAATCTGACTCGTAATTAGCCATGTTCTACCTCCAAATCCAGTTTTAACTTCGACAGGGCGCTGTATAAGCGGGATTTCACCGTATTACTGGAGAGTCCCAGCTGGTCGGCAATTTCGTCGAAGGTAAACTGTCCAAAAAATTTCAATTCGATAACGGCACGTTGCGCTAATGGCAAGCGTTGCATCGCCGCCGTCAGCGCCTGACTGGTGCTGTCGGTCATTAAGTTGTGCTCAGGGCAGGGCCGTTCGCAGCTGAGTTCGTCGTTGTCGTCCAGCGGTGAGTCGGGGCGTTTACGACGATAAAATTCAATACAGCGAAAATGCGCAATGCGAAATAACCAGGCTTTAAAACTGCCTTCGCCGCGATAGTTGGTTAAGCTGCGGAACACTGCAATAAAGATATCCTGCATTAAGTCTGCAGCGTCGTGCGGGTTGCCCGTCATGCGAACGCCATATTGGTAAATAGCAGACTCATAGCGTTTAATTAGCGCGAACCAGGCCTTTTTATGCCCTTTTAAGGCCTGTTCAATTAATTGTTCGTCACGCTTTTCAAACACCGGATATCCCCAAAGATTTATGTTGTTGTGGGTATAGTCGGGGGGCCGGGCAAAAAAGTTTGCCCGGTATGAAAATTATTTTAGGGTAGGTACCGGTAGCAGGGGAGAAATAATCTCACCAATACGGCGGAACAAGCGCATACGCGTGGTGCCAGAGCGCCAAACTAACCCTATTTCGCGGAAAGCGTCTTCTTCCGCCGGGAAAGACGTTAAATGCGTGTTTTTCAGCAAATCCTGATTTAACGCCAGTTCGGGTAAGAAGGTGTAACCCAGCTTACTGTTGGCTAATTGCACCAGCGTATACAAAGAGCTGGCAGCCAGCGAGCTGATTTGGTCCGTATGCTGTAAGTTACACGCACTCACGGCATGACCGGTCATACAGTGCTCTTGTTGCAGCAGAAAAATACTCTTCTTCGGCAGGCTGGAAATGTCCAGCGGTGACGGCAACTCGTCGGCCAAATCTTTATGGGCAATTAAATGGAACGGGTCATGGCCCAGCACCATTTGTTTGCACCCTGGTGTTTCCATGGGGAGTGCCAGTACCAGCAAATCCAGACTGCCGTCGGTGAGCTGTTGTGTAAGATTTGCCGTGGTGTCTTCTTGCAGCTCCAACTGGATTTCTGGTAGGAAGGTACGAAACGCGCCCAGCATGGCTTCGAATAAGAAGGGGGCGATAGTAGGAATAACACCCAGTTTTAGCTTCCCGCGTTGCCAATTGCCGGCGTTTTGCGCGTATTCTACGAGTTCCCCCGCCTCTTGCAGGATCACTTTTGAGCGCTCTACCACGTCCAGCCCTAACGAGGTAAATACAAACGTTTTGTGCTCACGCTCCAGTAGCTGACTGCCGAAGTGCTCTTCCAGGTTCTGGATGGCAGTACTCAGGGTAGACTGACTCACGTTACAACGCTGCGCCGCCCGGTGGAAATGCTGCTCCTGATGCAAAGTTACCAAGTAATGTAAGTGTTTAAGGTTAGGCCATTTCATTATTGTTAACTCGATTGTTATGGTTATTTTTAATCTATTGTATAGATAAGTTGCGGAAATAACACCCCTATTTGTAAGGTTTTTGTTTAGAAGCCGTCATCCCAGTTCACTCTATGTCATCCCGGGCTTGCCCCGGGACCTTGGCTTGCCCCGGGACCTACTCAAAAAGGCCGTGATCTCAAAATAACCCCCTATAAAGATCCCAAATATCGCTGCGCGATTTTGGGACGACACTTTCATCGTCATCCCGGACTTGTTCCGGGATCTAACAAAAAGGCCGGGATGCAAAAACACCCCCACACCGCCATCCCGGGCTCGCCCAGGGACCTAACAAAAAGGCCACGATGCAAAAAGAACCCCCAGACCGTCATCCCGGGCTTGCCCCGGGACCTTGGCTCGCCCCGGGACCTAACAAAAAATCCACGATCTCAAAAACATAACCATTGTCGAGAAAATTTACAGTTTTAGTTAATCAAAACACCAACAAAACTAAAAAGAAAAAAGCTACCCACACACATGAATAAATAAGTTATTAAAAAAAATACCTACTAATAAGGATGCATAACAAACAAATCCTGTTCATTTATTATACTAGAAGCATGAAGGTTACAGCTTGAGTATGGACTGGCTCCCAATCAGCTAGTGTGTATAGTGCAACTGATTTTCATTGATGTGTGAAGTGTGTGTGTTCTCATTCGCCCCGGCCTCCGGGGCTTTTTTATGCCTGTAACCCTGAACTCTACCAACAAAGTCATTGAATATTTCCCCGATACGTATTTATATAAAAACATGACCAGCCAGTTAAGTTGATACACAGAAAGGAAGCAGCTTGAACGAGCCTGATATCAATACCAAACACTCACCCTATTCAGCCCGATTACAAGCATTACTTAACAAAATGCCTCAAAATGTGGCGTCAAGTTACACAAAAGAGCAGCTATTGCACCTTGAACATGCATTAAGCCAAAAAGGTACAAAGTTACCCGTTGATATTCGGGGAAAACTGTCAGTTCCTTTTACAACTCGGCGTTTCTTCTTTGTCGTGTTTGCGGGGAAAGAAAAACGGGAAATATCCAGAAGTGAATACAATGTTAAGCGTTCTACCCTTATTTTATGTTTGCTGATAATGATAGTAGTGTCGTCGCTTTTTGGCTTATTAGTGCTGTATCTTATTAAGTCAGCAATGGGTATAAATATTTTCGAACATTTCTCGTTAGGGATTTGGGGCTGGTTTAAAGCTAAGTTTTTGTAAATTATAAACTTAATATAAGCTTAAACCTTAAGCTATTTCTTAAGAATTACTAAAAAAAGCCCTCTAAAACTGCAATAAACATTACACAATGTGTTGTTAAACTCCCTGTAATTGGCAATTATCGAATAAATGTTAAACTAATGTAGCAAATCAGCTACACTGATCTGCCTACGTTGAGCAACAAAGCAAAAGTTGGAACGCTATTTGCTCAACAAATATATCTAAAGACGCATTTATTCTTCAAAACCAAAATGCGCTTAGTGTGTAAGGGAACGGATTCCAGAAATACACAGTACCGTTCCCCCTTTTTTTCAATGTCTTCACTCGATGCAAGGATATGCAAATGGGTAAAAAAGGCTTCGTACGTAATAACGTCAATCAATTCGCTGTATTGTATCGATTTCTCGATCTGTTATTCATACAGCTTTGTTTGCTGCTCGCGGCCTGGTTGTACGACACGCCGCTTACTATCCATTACTACCTGATTGGCCTGGTAGCATGTATTGCGTATTTGTTTAGCGCTGAAATGCTATGGCTCTATCGGTCCTGGCGAGCGGGTTCAACCAAAGAAATCCTATTCGTGGCTACGGTTAGCTGTGCGCTGATGGTGGTTATAGTTACCGGGTGGATGTTTATGTTTAAAACAACCGGTGATTTTTCACGCGTTACTTTATCTTTGTGGTTCGGATTTACCTGGGTGAGTTTGTGCCTGTGGCGCTTAGTGTTCCGTCAATTTCTGTATTATGTACGAAAAAACGGCTTCAACAGCAGGGCAGTGGGCATTATTGGTGCTAACGATACAGCTGCAGAGTTGTGTAAAGAAATCAGTAATACGCCTGAAACAGGCTATCACGTTACCGGCATCTATGACGACCGGGGCGAAGATCGCATTTCTGTACCTTCACATTTGTCGTACAACGGCAAAATTCAGCAGGCCATAAACGACGTAAACGATGGCAAAATTGACACTATTTTCATTACCCTGCCTATGACAGCAAATAGACGGATTGAACAAATCCTTCGAGTTTTAGGAGACACCGGCGCACAGGTACACCTGGTACCGAACTTCTTCGTTTATAACCTTCTGCATAGCCGTATTTGTAACGTGGGTGATTTGCAAACCGTAAGTGTTTTCGACTCCCCTATGAAAGGTGCAATGAACTTCCTAAAACGAATAGAAGACATTGTGCTGGCCAGTATGATTCTGAGTATTATTGCTATACCTATGCTGTTTATTGCTGCAGCCATAAAACTAACGTCAAAAGGCCCGGTAATATTCAAACAAAATCGGTATGGCATGGACGGTAAAAAAATAAAAGTGTGGAAGTTTAGATCCATGACTGTAACCGAAGACGGAGATACCGTTACGCAAGCCACCAAAAATGACTCACGCTTAACGCCAATAGGCGGCTTTTTACGCCGCACCTCATTAGACGAACTTCCCCAATTTATAAATGTACTGCAGGGCACTATGTCAGTAGTGGGGCCAAGGCCCCATGCGGTAGCGCACAACGAAATGTACCGTAAGAAAGTAGAGTACTACATGCTACGCCACCGCATTAAGCCCGGAATAACCGGTTGGGCCCAGGTAAATGGTTGGCGTGGTGAAACAGATACCCTTGATAAAATGCAAATGCGGATTCAGTATGATTTGGAATATATTAAGAATTGGTCACTGTGGTTGGATTTTAAGATAGTGATATTTACTTTCTTTAGAGGGTTTGTAGGGAGCAATGCCTACTAGTATCTATATTCTCTTATTGAATGTTTAATATTATGCCCCCAATCACTGGGGGTTTTTTATCTCTAAACATTGGAAAGGCATTTTGTAGAAACAGGCTAAACTAGCTCAAGGTGAGAGTCACAAATTTAGGGCTTTGAGCAACAAATAAACGCCCAATATATTCGCTGCTGGCAAAAGTGAAGTCGTAGAATTTTTCTAAATACTAGCTTTGCCAGCTACAGTAACAACAGAGTGATCTATATTAATTTGTGTCTGTTGATAATAACTTGATTACATCGCGTCAGTTTGATTTGAATTCGGAATATAGATTCGAAAAACTTTTTACTCGCAACAATTAACAGCCCTTTGTAGCTACTGATTTTCTTAGCTACTTAGATAAATAAATTAATATCGTGTTGCATATCGATTCTTGGAAAATCGAACACTACTTAAATTTGCCAAAATAAGTATTGCAATAAAATTCACTGTGGTTGCAGGTGCTTGCAACGGAAAATCTACTGATATATGCAAAAGCATACCAAATATTGCCATAATGGCCCCAAATGCTATGCCTTGGCTTAGCGGATCACTCCGTTGTCTTAGCGCTTTTATTGCTTGTAACAGTGAATATATGATTGCCCCGCCAAGTAATATAAAGCCTACAATTCCATACTCTATTAAAAACTGTAAATATTCGTTGTGAGCGTGGTCATAATGTAAATGTATAACGTCAGTATGGTATTGTGGAAAAACGGTGTAAAAAGTACCTGCACCAGAACCTGTGAGCCAGACATCCTTGACCAGTGGAATACTCATTTCTACTACGTCGTCACGAGACTCTCCTTCAAAAGAAGTAACGTCGATTCGTTCTTGTACTTTTTCTATACCAAACAATGCTCCTACTATCGCAACATCGATAACGATAAGGCTAATAACTAACCATTTCAGCATTGAAGGAGGCCTTTTCATAATTGTTAATGCCAGAATAGAGGTCATCAGCAAGCTCACAAAAAATGCACTGTTTCCCATTCTGCTTCTTGTTAGGATAAGTCCAACGACAATAGTTACAATTGCAACCCTTATTAACCATTTAGAGCTCATCAGGGCTTCTAGGGCGCCTATTATCAACCGTTTGATACTCTGGTCTCGTGTCGACATTCTACTCAATTGACTTATCAGAAGACCAATAGCAAGTGAACCTCCCACTAACAGGTAATTGGCTAAGTGGTTGTGGTAAACAAAGCTACCGTTTGCTCGTTCATATATCTCATAGTTAAAAACCGGAGAAAACTGCATACCAGAAAACTGCAAATATATTGCATATAGTGCCTGTAAAAACACGGTAATAATAATAGCCAGTGAAAACTGCTTAATGCGTTTGCTTGAAGAAAGTAGCCATGCACAGCAGCAAATAAAAAGGCTGTAGCAAAGTCCTTTAACAAGTGACACCTGAGTTTGCGCAGGGTCTACAGATATTGACGCCCCCGTAATGCCAACTAATTGCAGAGCTACGTAACATTGAGTAATGATAAATATCCCTATTATTATGCGGTGGCGCTTTAGTCCATCTATCAATGTTCTGTTTGATAAGGTCCACACACAAATAATGGCGCAAATAGCAATTAACGCTTCAAAGATACTCCATGCCCAGGGACGGTTAGAGCCCAGTGGAAGGGGTAAAATGAAGATAATGGTTAGCAAAAGATAAAAAGCAAACCGTTCGAAATACTGCTCAATAGTAGACTGCATGTAATTAACTTCTTAATACAAAAAAGGCTCTTAAAAGAGCCTTCTCAAAATTAATTTTAACTTAATTGCTCGATACAGTGACGCCGCCGCTACCACTGCCACCACCTGTGCTCGGTGGAGGAGGTGGTGGTGGTGCCACAGGATCGTTAGTCGACGGTGGCGGTGGAGGAGGTGGCAACAGTAAAGTCAGGGCTGTAGGTTGTAGTAAAACCGTTGGGTCAACACCTTCACTTAATGCCGCTGCGAACAAAAAATCATCATCCATGCCAGCTTTCTTAGCGACTGCGAAAACAACGTTTGCTTGCTCAGAATTATTTTTAAACAATTCTAAAACCAGTTCCTTGGGTGCATTAGAACTATTTAGCTGTTCAAGAATAGCCGAAACAAAAACAGGGCCTTCCTCTGCACTCAAGGTGCTCACGTCAACCAATCTGGCTTCAGTGGCTAATGTATTTGTGGCTTCTTGCATATCTATGGCATACGATGAGCTTGCCACAAGAGCCGACGCTGCAAGAAAAATTTGACGTAATTTCATAGTGAATCCTTACTCTATCTAATCGCAAGTTTACTTGTTACGGCGGCGTAATACTAATCCTACCAATGCAATAGCAAACATTCCCAAACCAGCAGGCGCGTTTACTGTCTCGCCAGTTGTTGGTGGTGGGGGTGGAACTTCTAGATCAATACCCCAATATTGATTGCCTACATAGAATGTATTCTCAACCAAAGCAAGCACTAGGTAATCTGCCTGTCCTAAAGCGCTCTCATAGCTGGTAGTGTATGGTCCGGAGACTACGTCATTAAAACGGCTAGAGAAATTCAACTCGTCTGTTGGAGCTGAAGACGCCTGCAGCGTAGCTATATCTGACCATAAAATCGAGTTTGATGACGAGGTGTCCCATCCAAGAAACGTAGGAGAAACAGGGTCATAGGCGTAATAGGCGAAATTTATTGTTAAAAAACCATCTAAGTAAAGATCATCTGTAGCTTCGTCTAATGCACTGATAAGCAATTGAACATTAGCATAGACACTGTTTTCAGAACTAAAACCATCGCCAACTGGATTACCATAAAATTCAACCAATAGGTCGGACGATGGATTTACCCCGTCAGGTAAAGTGATAAAAGCGGCGTTTGCCGACATGGACGCGATAAAACACGCTAAAAACGCAATGTATTTCTTCATCTGGTGGAATCCTTGTCAATGTTATCCAAAGGAACTGGGGATTTACCGCTTGTCACCCTAAAAGCCATCTCAATTCAACTTACAGGTTAAACACGCACAAATCGTACCATTATTAAACTACGGAATGTAGATTTAGCAGTGCCGTACAAGCCAAATTTATGCCAATTTACATAAAGCTATATTTTACAATTGGATATGTATTTTTTTTTATTTTTTTTATCTGAATTGAAACCAATCTGTAAAGATTTCCGACATTGGTGTTCTGGTTTAAAACTTGACCATTCATAAAGTGAGAAATGTGTTTGCACTATTATAGTGATTTTGCACTGTTTTGGTTTGGTGGGTAAGCCTGTTGCTAATACATTGCTACTTTTTTTTTTCCACAAGCAACAACGTGGCTCTCTCTTTTTGCCACTTGGCAACTACTGCTTTCCAGCTTTTTATTTGTAGGGCTGATAACCCAATTTGTTCAATAAACTCTCCGGGAGAACCTAAATAAATTGAACTCTCATTAAAACTATATTTAAACTGAAGCTCAGGCCTAGTAAAAGCCGGTTTTATTTGGGGTTGGAGGTTGTCGAGTACATAAAACCCCTGGTCAGTGGGGTCTTCATATAGCAGGACCATATGTGGTTCTGGTTCACTATTTATATCTACGTGACTTAGATATAAAGACGTGTAAGGAACACCTGATTCTACTAGTAAGAAGTATTTTGTAGTGGCATAGTCTTCACAATCAGCTGCTTTAGCTGTAAGCAATTCAAATGGGCTTGCCCAATAGTCTGTTGTATCCCATATTTTGGAATCTGTTGATTGCACAGCTTTTTCGTTAACCCACTTGTTGACTAATTTAACCTTTTGCCAATCAGATTTTGTCTTCGCTTGTTCAAGGAGCTCTGCAATTTCATTTACTTCCGATGCACACACTGATTTACTTGCGACCAAGAACAATATGAAAAAGGGCCCCATGTAATAACTATTGGTTAAAAAACTCATTGTAAATATCCGGTCGAATGTAAATAAACACGTTAGCTAACAACCATTGAGCTATGCCTTGCAGTGTAGTTTAAGGTAAAGTTATATATATGATAAGTGTTGATGACATTTTATATAGACCACATATAAGTGGTATATTTACTGCTTAAGGTAATTGGATGAAGACGCTACCTATGCCCGTTACTCTGGCTCTGTAACTGCGTAAAAATGAAAGTTGGTTCCATAGTGAGCAAATAAGTCATATTTTTTACGCACTATTGTCATAGTTTGATTATGTCTTTCGGTTACTCTTTTTATTGTAGTGTTAAAAGTGTCAAATATAACGTATAGCCCGTAGTTTGGGTTTCAGGGAAGAAAATGAATAAGCAGTATTTCGTTTGTGTTATTGCGGCAATTTTTCTGGTTTTGTTTGGAATAACCGTTGCAAGCGCAGAACCTAGTGGTGTAAAGCTAGATAATGGTGCAAAGATATTTCCGGCTATAACGGTACTTTCTGGGTATGAACAAAACCTCGCATTAACCAACGATAACGAGATTAACTCTGCTTTCTGGCAAGTCAGTCCGGCAATAACCGCATTACTCACTCCCGGTAATAGCTCACATGAATTCTCTGCGCTCATCGATGTTACCCAATACACCCAAAGTGATGCAGATAACTACGAGGACTTCTCGCTAAGTTACGCAGGCACCTGGGAGCCAACCAGTCGGCACAGAGCTAACTGGTCTGTAAGCCAGCAATACGGACACCAAAAACGCGGCTCACAACAAACCCGTTTTTTGCTCGACCGCTTCGACGAAGTACTGCAGTTTAACCAAACCACCGCCGAAGCAAGTTACGAATTCGGCAGCAAAGTGGCCATTGGGCGCTTAGGAATAAAAGGTGGCGCCAATAGGCTCGAATACACCAACTTTGAAGATTTCACCAATCAGCTGAACTACAACTCTCAATCTTTGGGGGGATGGTTTTATTATCGCGTGGGTAAAGTAACCAATCTGAGTTTTGATGTGGGTTATCAATCTACAGATTATCCTGATGAACCGGGCCCATCTCAATCCCGAAATTCTGAAGTATATACTTTTCTTACAGGTATGGTGTGGGAAGGCTTAGCCAAAACCACCGGCGAGTTTAAGCTGGGGGTGGAGCAGCGTAAATTTGAGCTTGCTTCCAGAGAAGACCTCACCAATCTGGCCATTGATGCTGCGATTACCTGGGAACCCAAAACCTATTCCATCGTAAATTTTGAACTTAGCCGCAAAACCATGGAAGGGGCCTTGGGTAGTGATGCCACCTTAACTACTAAAGCCTCGTTAGACTGGAGTCATACCTGGACGGAATACAGCTATTCGCGGATGGGGTACGAATACGCTTTAAGGGATGAGCAAGGTATCATTTCACGAGAGGATGATACTCATTATGTTTATGTAAACTTTAACCGGTACCTTAATGAGTGGTTACTGTTTGAAACCACGGTGACCTACTTGGTAAACAGTTCTACAAATACCTTATTTGATTACGACAACCAAAAATTAAGCATTGGATTGAGAGTAGAGATATGAAGTTAGTAAATCTGGGGGCAGTAATATGCTTTTTTTGTGCGTTTGTAGTAAATGCGCAGGAGACTGATTATGTGCTGAGTACAGGCGATACCATTAATATCAGAGTGCATGGTGAGCCTGATTTAACTTTCGATACCAAAATAGGCACGAACGGCACCATTCTTTATCCTTTCTTAGGCGAAGTTAAAGTAAAAGGTCGCACTGCGGCGGAAGTTCGCTGGTTAATAATGAGCGGACTCAAAGGCGATTACCTGTTAAACCCCGAAGTGGATGTAAGCGTTATTGAGTATCGCCCCTTCTTTATTTTGGGCGAAGTAAATGAACCTAAGGATTATCCGTATCAACCGGGCTTAACTGTTGCCCAGGCCATTGCCATTGCCGGCGGCTTAACTGAACGCGCGTCAGAAAGCAACATCGAGCTAAAACGCAAAAGAAGTGACGGCAGTACTGCCGTAACTAATAACACAGGCATGGATGAACCACTGCAACCTGGTGATATTATAACTGTAAAACAGAGCTTTTTTTAATCGGTACTGGAAGTAGCAAATACAATGAATGACTTAATAACGCAAATGAATGCTCAAGAAAGCACCGGTGAAAAACAAATTGATATTGGCTTGTATATAAAAGCCCTGTGGCGAAGTAAATGGAAAATCGCCATGTTTTCCTTTGGCGCAACGGTGATTGCCGCTTTAGTAATTTTGCGTTTGCCATCTATTTATGAATCAAAGGCAACGCTCTATATAACCAAAGATAACGCCACGCCGGTATCTAAGAATAACGGCTTTGATATGGATATGAATGCCAGGGAATATTTACAAACCCAATTTAGTATTCTGAAATCCGAGTCATTGGCGCTGGAAGTGATTAACAAACTTCAACTAAATAATGCTCCAGAGTTTAATAATGAAGAGGACACACAAAGCACAGCAAAGCAGGAAACCTCGTTAAGTTTACTCAAGCAATCCATTAAAGAATTTATTGGGGCACCACAAAACACGGCAGATCCAGCCTCGGCCGAAGAGTTAAAGCTCCAGAATCTTTTAAAATGGTTCAATCAGAATATCTCAATCAAGCCAATCGCCTTTACACAACTGGTAGAGATTCAGTTTGAGGCAGAAGATCCTGAGCTTGCTGCGGATGTGGTAAACGCGTTGGGTAATGCTTACATCAATAGTTTCCTACAAGCAAAAATGGAACACACAGACAAAGCTATAGAGTGGTTACAAAGCCGAAACTTGAGTGTTTCGCAAGAGCTTGCCGATGCAGAGGCCGCGCTTCAGGCGTTTATTACGCGCGAACAAATTGTAAACCTGGACAGTGGCATGCAGTCGCTAAACGAGGAAACCCTCAAAAACCTGAATGAACGGCTGTTAGAGGTGAGAGATCAGCGCATTCGCCTGGAGAACGTGCTTAACCAAACTCAGTCATCAGATATTCTTGAAACAGGGATATTAAGCCAGTTTAGTGAGAGCGCTACATTGCAAGCCTTGGGCAACGCAGAATTAACAGCAGAGCGCCAGTTTAACGAAGTAAGCCAACGTTACGGGCCAAAACACCCTAAATATATTACGGCACAAACAGAATTAACTCAGATAAGAACCAAACTTGCCGCGCAAATCAAAACTGAACTCAGCGATTTAACGCAAAAACTCAAAAACTTGAGGCAAACAGAAGCCAGCCTGAAAAACGAGCTCTCCAGTGTAGAAGGCCAGTTTTTAAACGATAGCACCAAAGAAGCAGAGCTTAATAAACTTAAAGCGAATGTTGCCCGCCTCTCAGAGCTGAACGAATTAATCAGCCGCCGGTTTAAAGAGCTTGATATCACCAGTGATTTTAATGCGGAAAATGCCCGGTTTATTGATGTGGCGAAGCCACCCGTTTACCCAGTTAAACCCGCAAAAGCAAAGCTTCTGGCGGTCGTTGTAATATTGAGCGTAGGTTTTGCCTCATTTATTGTGCTGGTACTTACCTTCCTGAATGATACCTTCAGACGCTCCGTAGAAGTAGAGGAAGAACTCAAGGCTAAATTCCTGGGGTTGGTACCTAAAATTAAGACTAAGAAAAACCAAAACCTTCCACTTCATATCTATTTCGATGATGAATACCGCCTGTTTACCGAAGCGGTTAAAACGATTCGTACTGGCCATATGTTAAGCCAGTTGAATCGTCATGATGCGGTTACA
Source organism: Aestuariibacter sp. (assembly GCA_017794925.1). Taxonomy (GTDB): domain Bacteria; phylum Pseudomonadota; class Gammaproteobacteria; order Enterobacterales; family Alteromonadaceae; genus Alteromonas. The sequence goes on from CP051238.1 coordinate 1,976,223, forward strand.
CTGGTTACATCGGCAGTACCCAGTGAAGGTAAATCCACTACCTCAGTTAACCTGGCGTTCACCTTTGGGCAGATGGAAAAAGTATTACTTATCGACGCTGACCTCAGAAAGCCTTCTCTAGCCAAGCGTTTCGGTTTGCCTGCTTATCAACAAGGGTTAAGTGATGTGCTCAATACTAATCTGAGCGCTGATAGTTGCATTTATCACGATGAACAATCTGGTGTGGATTTATTACCCGCAGGCCACTATACCCATAATGCACTGGAATTATTCGCAGGTGATAAATTCTCCAGGTTACTTGATGAGTTAAAAACCAAATACACCAAAATAGTAATTGACTCAGCCCCTTGCCAGGCTGTTAGCGACACTCTGGTATTAGCAAAACTGGCCGATTCAGTTATCTTCGTGGTAAAGGCCGATTCTACCAAAAAACAACTGGTTAAAACCGCGGTGCGCCGTATTCGTGATGCCGGTGGGGTAATAGAAGGCGTGGTACTCAACGCAGCGGACACCAGCAAGCAAAGCGGTGAGTATTCAGGTTACTACGATTATTATGGCTACTCAGAAAGTAAGTAATAATCAGACAACGACTACATAGGATTGTGTTAGGTTGAACGTGCTATTAAAAGTTACATTTACGTTTCTATGCGGCGGCATTATTTGGTTGGCTTACTCATGGGGAACCGCCAATGCCCACTATGTAAGAGTGGTTAATCAAATTGATAGCATTACTGCTGAAACAACTGCAGATGAGATCCGCAGAATCGAGACTTCAGCAGAACGAATGCAGGCTATGCATTCATCTCATCCGCACTATGAAGTTACCGCCGGTACATTTTATGAAAGTGTCGCATTTGCCAGTGATAACGAAGCTGTTAAACAAGCCTATTTGCAACGCGCTTTGGAAAGCTATAAAGCATCTGCTTCCCATCGTGAAGTATGGGCCAGAACCTGGGCGAGGGTTTTCAGAGTAAAAGCGGAGCTTAACGAGTTTGACGATGAGTTTTCTAACGCTGTGTTTATGGCCAATCTTTATGGGCCGAAGGATGAAGGCGTTGCCAAAGAGCTGGTATTCACATTGATGAGAAACTGGCGCCAGTTCAAGCCAGAGGATATTAAAATATCCATTCAACAGATTGGAAACTTAAGGGATTATGCCCGCTTTAAGCATATATATGATTATGCATTACTTATTGGCGAAACGAGTTTTCTATGTAATTTAGTCAGCGTTAACAATATCGATGTTAACGGCTGTAAAAATACAAATTAACAGAACTATACCAAGGAGTTGGCGTGATACGGGGTTCAATCAATGCCTTATTGTTGTTTAGCTTAAGCTTACTCGCTTATTGGGCTTTATTTGGCATATTTAATGACACCGTTGTAATGTTTAAATATTTAAATTTTGCTGGTCCATTAATTCCTTTGTGCAGTCTGTTACTAGTATTGCTATTCTGCTTTTTGTCAAAAGGAATATTTATTAAAATAACCGCTGTAATTGTTTCTATGCCAGCCATGGTTATACCGTTTTATATTTTACATCTCGATTTTAATAAGGGTGAATATAAAGAAGGAAATTATGTCGAATTAAATTTCATTACCTTTAATAAGATGGGGCATAATAAAAACTATAGAGATATTTTCGAAATTGTAAATTGTGATGAATTTGATATTGTGCAAGTTCAAGAGATGGATGATGTTGAAGAGTTTAAATCAGATGTTGGACCTTTGATTCATGATTGTAATATTATTGTGAATGAAGATGATAAAGGTTTAGTCACTTTTTCTAAGTACAAAATGGAAACTAAAGAGACAAATGGTGTTAACCTAATTGAAGTAGAGGTTTCTGAAAAAATAAAGTTATATTTAGTTAATATTCATGCAGTTAAAATTCTAAATCAACCACCTATAATTCAAGATTATCTTATTAATTCTTTAGAGTCCTTGGCTAAAGACTTAAATGCTCCACTAATAATATCTGGTGACTTCAATGCTACGCCATTTAATAAGTCAATATTAAGAATGAAACAAAACTTTAACTATGCTAAATCACCTTTTTTTCCTACGATGAATAATTCAACATGGCCTGGTGAGGCGAGAAAGTTTGGGCTGTTAGGCGCTTGGATTCAAATAGATTATATTTTTTATAAAAATTTAAATTTAATTGATGTTTTTGTCCATGATTCTAGTTATTCATCAGATCATTATCCTATGCAAGCAATATTTCAAATAAATGTTTCGAGTGCTCTAAAATGAACATCAAGAGTAAGCTAAGAAATATCGCTCAATCAAACTCATCTGAAGCAAAAGCGTTACGAGGAAGTCTTTGGACTATTGTTGGGCACGGAATATCACAGCTAATTAGATTAATATCTAACTTGATTTTAACCAGGCTACTTTTTCCAGAAGTATTTGGTTTAATGGCAATAGCACAGATTTTTGTGCTTGGATTAATTATGCTTTCCGATGTTGGGATAATATCCTCTGTTATTCGAAGTGATAATGTCAGCAATAAGAAATTTTTAAATACTGCATGGACCATGCAGTTATTAAGAAATGTAATACTCTTTGTCATTGCTTGCGCTATATCTTATCCAGTAAGTGTATTTTATGATAAAGCCGAATTAATTTATCTAATTCCACTAGCTTCTATATCTCTTTTGATTAGTGGCTTCTATCCTATAAAAGTCATCTTGGCAAGTAGAAGTTTAAATCTGTTTCGAGTTACAACTATTCAGATTATTGGCCAATTTTCAGGTGCGGTGGTTTCAATACTATTTGCAATTCAATACAAAAGCGCAATAGTTTTTGTATTTGGAATTATTTCGAGTGAGGTTATCCAGTTATTACTATATAGAAGGTGTCTTTATGGTGATAACAATTATTTGTGCTGGGATAAGCAGTCGTTGAATGAGTTGATTACTTTTGGTAAATGGATATTTTTTTCAAGTGCTCTTGGTTTTTTAGCTCAAAATGCACACATTTTTATTTTGGGTAAAGTGTTATCTGAAGATGTTTTTGGTGTATATTCTGTTTCATTAGCGCTAGCGTTATTGCCAAACACGATTGCTAATATATTGAATAACAAGGTTGTTTTTCCTCTTTTTAACGAGTTGGAACGTGAGGGACGAGATATTAGCACTCTTCAAAAAGGGCGTTATTTTTTCGTGTCAGTAATATTTTTTATTACTTTAACATTAGTGTGGATTTCACCAATTTTCTTCGAAACCCTTTATGATAGTAGATATTATCTTGCGGGATTTATGAGTTCATTAGTTCTTATCGCTTCTCTTCCTGACATCTTACTCGGAGTTTCTTTCAATAAAATATTAGTGGAAGGTAATAGTAGGCTTTATGCGGCGTTGAAATTATTTCATTTAATGTTAATTCTTGTTCTAAGTTATATTTTGGCTGTTGAATATGGAATTGTTGGTCTCTGTGCTGCTAGTTTATTCTCTGGGTTTATTGTTTATATTCTTACTCTGAGGGTTGGAAGTATATTTTCCTTAATTGATTTTGTGAAAGAATTTGTCTTGATTTCGCTATTTGTTGCTACTTCAGTTATCTATATTAAATTTAATTTTGAAGGGCTGGTTGATATATGGAATTTCAGAAAATGAATGGATACCTCGATATTGTTATTGTTAACTTCCGTCAACCAGGCTTAACCATAGACTGCTTAAAGTCATTAGAAGATGAGCGTACCGAGTTTAATAACTTTACAGTATGGCTGTGTGAAAACGGGAGTGGCGATAATTCAGCTGAAATCCTTCAGAAAGCTATAGCAGAGAACCAATGGGAAAGTTGGGTTGAGTTTCGGGTAAGTTTGGATAACACAGGTTTTTCTGGTGGAAATAATCTGTTAATCAATGAAGCTTTACAACATCCCTCGCCGGAAGCTGATGAACAAAGCTACGTATTTTTATTAAATAACGACACTATTGTGAGGCCTGGTGCATTAAAAACATTAGTGGAGTTTATGAATTTCACTAATGCCGATGCTTGTGGTTCAAGACTAGAAGACCCCGATGGAACTATTCAACGCTCAGCATTTAGATTCTTTTCACTTCGCAGTGAGCTGGCTGCAGCAGTAAACTTTGGTCCAATATCAAAATTATTTGAAAATTATCAGGTAGCACCAGAACCTCCAACAAAACCATGTGTTGTGGATTGGGTGGCTGGGGCTAGTTTATTGGTTAAGCGGCGTGTAATTCGAGAAGTGGGCTTATTAGATCATGGTTTCTGGACGTATTTTGAAGACGTTGATTATTGTCACAGATTAAAAATTCATGGCTATTCGCTCTGGTATGTACCAAAGGCAAGAATTGTGCACTTGGTAGGTGCTAGTTCAGGAATCACAGCTGATAAAGCCTGGATGAAACGACGCCCTGCCTATTGGTTTCAGGCAAGAAGACGCTATTTTTTAAAGTACCAGGGATATACCAAAACACTTATCATTGATTCAATTGAGATTATAGGCAGCGCTATTGGGTTACTGATTAAAAAACTGCGTAACCAGGACCCCCATCGCCCGGTTAACTTTTTAAAAGATTTTTTGGCAGAATCAGCCATAGTGAAAGGCCGAAAGCTGCCAGTAGTTGAGACGCCAAAACCCAAATGAGATTATTAAAGCAGATAAAACGAGACTGGATAGCCCATGGCAGGCATTGGACTAAGCCTGGCTTTTTAGCAGTCGCGTGCTTACGTTTTGGTCAGTGGCGGATGACCATAAAACCAAAGTTGCTCAGAATGCCATTCAGTCTTATTTATAAACTATGGTTTATTCGTTGCCGCAATGTATATGGCATAGAACTTCCATATTCGGTAAAACTGGGTCAAAACGTAGTGTTTGAGCATCAAGGCAATATTGTGATTCATGGCGATGTAGAAATAGGTGATGGTTGCATTATTCGCCAGGGATGTACTCTGGGAAATAAGAATCTGGATAAACCGTACGATGCGCCAAAACTTGGTAACAAAGTGAACGTTGGTGCAGGTGCAATAATACTTGGTGCGGTTGTTATTGGAGACAACGTACAGATTGGTGCAAACTCCGTTGTGACAAAGGATATTGATGCAAATACGACAGTGATTGGAATCCCGGCTAAATGTATTAATTCATATAATGAAAGGAATTCTTGTGCGAAATATACTCGTTAAGTGGTTGTTCAAAACTGGAAAGTACACAACAGTATTCAGGAAAGTGGCAAATCCAAGCTCTAAAGTTTGGGCCAAATATCTCTCATTACATGGCGGATTTCATCAGATAGGGGATGAGACTGAAATTAACGTTGGCGCTGTTTTTACTGACCCGTATTTAGTCTCAATCGGCAATAACTGTACTTTGTCTGATTGTTATTTGATAGCGCATGATGCTTCTATCAGGCAGATTGAGAACTTTTGCGGAGCTAAGGTTGATGCTGTTGGAAGTATCATTATAGAAGATAACTGCTTTATAGGAATTAACGCGACAATACTCAGAAATGTAAGAATAGGAAAAAATTCAATCATAGCTGCAGGCTCTGTCGTCGTCAGTGATATTCCTCCAAATTCTGTAGCAGCTGGTGTGCCCGCTAAAGTAATTTCTGATATTGAAAGTTATTCCAAAAAATTAAGTATTGAAACTCAGAGTTTGCCATGGGCTGATATTATTGAGAAAAGACAAGGGGCATTCGATAGTAAAGTTGAAGAGTTACTTTGTAGTAAGCGCTCTCAATATTTTTGGGGCGAGAATTAGATTATGGCTGGATTGGCAATTGTAGCCATTGGGCGCAACGAGGGAACGCGTTTTCAAAAGTGCCTTGAATCATTTAAATCAGTTAATCTTGATTTTACTTTTGTATATGTGGATTCGGGTTCTACCGATAACAGTGTTCAACATGCAAATGAGACTGGATATGCTGTTGTGGAGCTTGATACTACTACCCCGTTTACTGCAGCAAGAGCCCGCAATGCTGGGGTCAACTTTTTAAAAGAGATGCAACCAGACCTGGCTTACATCCAGTTTATTGATGGTGATTGCCAAATTGATGCCAAATGGCTTTCAACCGCAATGGAAACGTTAGACAAAGAACCTGAACTAGCAGTAGTTTGCGGCAGGCGGGCAGAAATAAAACCGGATGCCAGTTTATACAATTTACTTATAGATAAAGAGTGGGATACCCCAATTGGCTATGCAAAAGCCTGTGGTGGAGATGCCATGTATCGTGCGAGTGCATTTTTTGATGTAAACGGTTTTAATGATTCGATAATCGCCGGTGAAGAGCCTGAATTATGTTATCGCTTGCGTAAACAGGGCTGGAAGATTAAGCGAATAGATGAGGCTATGACCTATCATGATGCAGCGCTTTACTCATTCGGTGCGTGGTGGAAACGTGCCGAACGTTATGGGCATGCAGCCTTTGAGGGAGCTTGGCGTTATGGGCGAGAGTCTGAGCATTACTCCGTACGGGAAGTTGCAGGAATTATTGCTTGGGGCTGTGGACTACCTCTTTTAATCATCGCTGCCGGTTTATATTATTTTCCCTTATTAGCATTGCCTGTCAGCATCAGTTTATTCCAGTGGTTTCGCTTAACATCTTATTTTAAGTCAACAGGGAATCGCCCTGAGATTGCGACTAAGCGCGCCGGTCTAACTTTGATTTGTAAAATAGCTGAGATGAAGGGTGGTCTACGGTTTGTGTTAAATAAAATTTTGGGTAAACGAAATAAAATAATTGAGTATAAGTAATTATTTGTTTTTAAACCTGGCTGTTATTTTACTGAGTGATTTACGTTTTTTTTAATTATATGGATGATAATTTTTATCCTTATATAACTAAAATTAATATTTAGGAAATGAGGGGTTGGAGAGGTTGTTACGTTGAAAAAGATTGCTTATTTCACAAACTATTACCCGAAAGTAAGCCATAGTTTTATACGAAGAGAAATTTTGGCCTTAGAGAAGCTGGGGTACGACATAAAGCGTTGCGCTATTCAATGTGATAGAGAGCAGGTTGTTGATGAAGCCGATATTCGGGAATGTGAAAAAACTAACTATATTCTGAACGATTCAATTCTTAAAATATTATTTACGGCCCTAAAAGTATGGAGCGGAGCTCCATTTAGAAATACAAAGGTATTTTTCTATGCCTTAAAATTAGGAAGCAAATCAGACAGGGGTATATTACGCCATATAATATACTTTGTAGAGGCTCTGATTTTATTGAATTGGCAAAAATCTGAGTCGATCGAACATATTCATTGTCACTTTGGGACTAACCCTACGATGGTGGTTATGTTAGCCCGTCTTATGGGCGGAGTCGATTATAGCTTCACGGTGCATGGGCCTGAGGAGTTTGATAAACCGGGCTTTATCCATTTAGGTGAGAAAATTAAAAACAGTAAATTTGTTGTAGCAATAAGTTCTTACTGTAAAAGCCAGCTATTCAGACAAGCCGATTATGAACAGTGGAATAAAGTAAAAATAGTTCGGTGTGGTTTGGACGAACTTTATATAAATAATGAAGTTTATGAAAATTCCGAAGTTAAAGACCAATTGGTTTGTATTGGTAGGTTATGCGAACAGAAAGGCCAACTTTTACTATTGGATGCTTTTAAAATTGCGCATGATAAAGGGCTTAAGTCCAAGCTGATTCTTGCAGGCGATGGCGAGATGAGAGCTGAAATCGAGAAAAGAATTGACAATTTGAATCTTCGAAATGTGGTTGAAGTAACCGGATGGTTGGATTCCATGCAGGTTAAACATGTTATCGAAGAATCTAAATTTATGGTTTTGCCCAGTTTTGCGGAAGGGTTACCTGTAGTAATTATGGAATCTATGGCGTTAGGTAAGCCAGTAATCTCAACATATATTGCTGGAATTCCTGAGTTAGTAACTTCTCATGAGAATGGTTGGTTGGTACCTGCAGGTGACGTTGATACGTTATCAGCTGTTCTACTTTCAACCGCTTCCGTGGGTGAAGAAGAAATAAAGGCAATGGGTATAAAGGCAGTTGAAAAAGTTCGACAGATGCACGATGTAAATATTGAAGCAGAGAAACTTTCTAACTGGTTTGAACGGAGCTCTAGTATCTAATGGAATCGGTATTAAATTTTGTGGTGATGTTTCTTTCGATTTTAATTGCATTGCCTCTGGCAGTGTTTGCACTTGAAATTATTATAGCGGCCTTCTCTAAGAAGCCTAATGAAGAAGTGAATTTTTGGAAGGAATCTAAATTTGATATTTTAATTCCCGCTCATAACGAAGAAGACATTATCAAAGAAACCATCACGCACTTGCTGGAAGAAGGCATTGAAGCGGAATCAGTCTTGCTTGTTGCCGATAATTGTAGTGATAACACTTCAGTTATAGCCAAGGCACTCGGTGTTCGTGTTATTGAAAGGTATTCTGATACTGACAAAGGCAAAAGCTTCGCTTTAGAGTTTGGTTTTCAACACTTATTAAAGGTGAGCTCAGCTGATGTCACTGTAATACTAGATGCAGATTGCCGTATCACCAAAACCGATTTATGCCGCATTGCAAATAAAGCATTCAATACTTCCAGACCTGTGCAAGCCGTATATAAAATGGAACTCGATGACGATGCAGGAACTAAACAACGTATACAGGCATTTGCGTGGATTACTAAGAATTTAGCGAGACCATTAGCAGCGCATAGGCTGAAAATACCTGTAACGTTAACAGGTACTGGTATGGCATTCCCTAATTCCCAATTGAGACAAGTGAATATTGCTTCTAATAGTATTGTTGAAGATATGAAACTAGGAATCGATCTTACCTTATTAGGCTATGCACCAGTTTTGTCTCCAAACTCAATTGTTACGAGTACTTTCGCACAGAATCAAGAGGCTTCAGAGTCACAAAAGAAAAGGTGGGAGCATGGCCACCTGTTGATGATTCTTAAAGAGGTTCCTAAGCTTTTGCTGCTATCTATGGGAAAACTGAATCTAAGTTATTTCTTGTTGGCCTTAGATATACTTGTACCTCCGTTAGCACTGCTCTGTATTACCTCTGTACTTTTGATCGCGGTACAAATAATGCTCGGTGTTTTTTATAGTACCTGGGATGTACTTATCTATTTTACTGGTTTGTTCTCTTTATTCATTTGTTCAGTATTACTGGCTTGGTTTAAATACGGAAGAACTTATGTGAGCTTACTTGAGCTAGTGAGTATTCCGTTTTACATCGCAAAGAAAATGAGCATATATACCAGTTTTATTGTTAATCCACAAAAGAGCTGGGTAAAGACATCGAGAAAGGAATAAGTTTCTATATCAATAGATGTAGAAAGATTGGTTAGTAATCTAGTTGAAATAACAATAGTTTAGGTAGGTAAAGTGTGACTGTAGTAACAACAAGGAAGTTAAAATTTGAAGATGTGGACATTGCAACAGTCACTAATAAGATTGTTGCTATGTCATCAACTGAGAAGTTCGATATTGTTGTAACACCTAACATCGATCACTTATCAAGGCTGACGGGTGAACAGAACTCTGATCTACTTCATATATATCAAAACGCAGAGCTAGCACTATGCGACAGTAAGATAGTGCAAAAGTTGATGTTGTTTAAAGGTAAAAAAATAACGAACGTCATACCAGGTAGTACTCTCACAGAACACCTGTTTCGAAGTGGGGTTCTTGACAAAAAACGGGTTTGTATTATTGGTGTGGATGATGAGGATGTAGAACAGTTAATCAAAGATTTTCCTGCAATCTCTATCTCACATATAAATCCCAGTATGGGATTTATTAACAAACCATCTGAAGTGGAAAATATTGTTCAGGAAGTGTGCGATTTAAACCCTGACTTTGTATTTCTAGCTGTGGGTTCGCCACGTCAGGAAGTCCTTGCTGATAAAATCAAGCAAAAATTTCATCGCGGTGTTGGTCTTTGCATCGGGGCTTCTATATTGTTTTTAGTGGGTAAAGAAAAGAGAGCCCCTCAATTATTTCAAACACTACATTTAGAATGGCTTTACCGGGCGTTCCAACGACCAAAAACATTAGTTAAACGCTACGCCAAAAACTTTTTAGCATTACCGGCGATTTATTCAGAACTGTAAAATACATTGGCATAAGAAATATATATTTATTTTACAACTAGATTAATTTGTAACTTAGGGTTAATGTAAAATAATAATAAGCAATAAAAACAAGGTTGTTATTTTAATTAAGACATTCTTAATGTGAAATTTAAGTGTTGTCATTTTATGAAGATAGCATTTAATATATATAAAGGTATAAAGTTATGTTAAACGTGAATGTGCTCTGAATTGGTACCTCTATGCAGGAAAAAGTAAATGTTGGCTTAATTGTACTATGGCCTTTAGTGTGTTGTATATTTTATCTTAAATTTAACAATGTCAAGGCTACATTTCTTTCCGTAGTTGGAGGCTTACTTTTTTTACCAGTCGGAATCGGCTTAGATTTGCCCTTAATACCTATGATCGACAAGTACACGGCATCATATATTGGTGTGGTACTTGGTATGCTATTAATTAAGAAAGAAAGGTTTCAATTTTTAGGAATAAATTCGAAAATAAGAATATTAATTGCATTTTTAATATTTATTCCAATTTTAAATTTTGTGTTTAACACTAATCCAATATTTGATGGTGAAATATGGAAGAAGGGAATGACATTTTATGATGCTGTAACTGGCAGTATAAAAGTCTACATAGACGTATTTCCATTAATTATTGGTATGAATATTTTTAAAAATGAAGAAAGCTTTATTGCATTTTTTAAAATGTTAATTACCTCACTTGTTATTTACATGCCTCTAGTATTGTTTGAAGTACGAATGAGCCCGCAATTACATAATTTTGTTTATGGCTATTTTCCACATGCCTTTGAACAGCAGGTTAGGGGGGATGGATTTCGTGCAGTGGTTTTTATTGGGCACGGGCTGCTGACTGCAAACTTGTATTTAGTCGGGGTAATATCATTAATGATATTGATGAAGTTAAAGCAGTATATAATAGATATTAAAGTAAGTTATAGCATACTAGCAGTTTTTATTTTTACTTTAATTCTCCTTAAGTCCATGTCAGCTCTGTTCTTGTTTTTCTTATCATTATTTATATTGTATTTGCCAAATAATTTACGGAAGTTATCACTACGTTTAATTGTTCTTTTTGTTTTGATTTATCCATTGTTATATTATTTTCAGTGGGTAACAGCATCAGGTTTAGGAGATAGTTTGGCAGGTGTTATACCAGATGAGCGTTTGCAATCATTTCTTTATCGAATTAGAAATGACGAGCGGGTTATTAATTTTCTTGAGGGCAAGTTTCTAATTGGAAATGGAATGTTTGGGCGTGGACGATTATTCGACAGTATATTAGATGGAACATGGATAATAGTAGTAAGTACTTTCGGATACTTATCTTGGATAATATTAGTTACTGTGGGTTCTTCCTACTTATTTAGTGGAAAATTAGTTTCCAGTAATTATTATAAATTTGTCGGTATTTTCGCAGTTTTACCTATAGTCATAATGATAGATCAATTGGTTAATTCATCGTGGAGTATGCCGGTGACGTTGTTAATAAGTGGTCAATTAATTGCACTCAGCGAATTATTTAAATATAAGTTACTTACTTTAAATAATGTCAGTTCTTAGGGCAAAGTCAGAAAAATACTAATTTTATAAGGAGAGTAGTTTTGTCGGATGAGATTGATTATGGGATTCTTACTATTTGTTATGATAAAGATTATATAAAAGCAATAGGATTAGCGCTATCTTTAGAATTGACAAATTACGGAGTGAAAAGAGCGGTGATAGCACCGCAACATTTGTTAAGCCAATTGGCCCCATTTTTTGATATTCTTATCCCAGAACGAACAGATCTTAAAGGCTTTGAACATAAGATTTATTTGGACGAGTATACTCCATTCGAAAATACATTTTTTCTAGATGCTGACATGTTGGCTTTTAAAAACTTCCAGGCGATTTTCAAAAAATGGAAGAATGAGAAATTTATAGCGCAAGGTTGTTATTCTGATTCAACTTTTATTAGTACTTTCGGTTTAGATTCCAATTTTGTACTTAATACTCTAGGGAAAGAACTGCTAGTGAATACAAGTGGCGCAGGACATTCGTTTTTTAAAAAAAGTGAAGCTTCCCTATATTTTGATGAGGCGCGCCTAGTAAAAGAAAATTATAGCTATTATGGTGATAATTTAAGGTTTGCTGACGAAGATGCAATGAACATAGCACTTACGAAACTTGGCGGAAAAGTTCATGAGGGAGAAAGGTTCATGGGTATGCCATGTCACGCATTAAACAGTAAAATTGATATATCCGTTGTGCAAAGTATATGTTCGTACAACGATGAGCTTTACGGTGTGGTTAGCCCTTGCGTAATGCATTTCGCTGCTCGACAGGCTACCTTGTTATACATAATGCAGCTTATATCAATTTTTTCTTATTATAAAATTAGCAGTAAATATTTTTTTAAGTTGTATTTTAATGGAATAAATTGGATTTACGATCATACAAAATGGGCGCTAATGCAAAAATTAAAAAGTCATTTTGGGATGTGAAATTTCATTTTCATTGAAATGATAATGTAGGATTACTTCCGTAATAATTTAAAATACATGGAGAATATGGAGGTGTTCGTGAACTTTAAAAATTATAAAGATGTGTTGACTAAGAATTTCTCTTTTATTAATTACCATTTTTATTTTATTGATATTTTAAGAGTGTTGTCAGCTGTACTTATAGTTATGTATCATTATCGCGATTTATTTCGGAATGAACAATCTAATGCGTTAGGATTAACGTTTGATAACGTTGGAACTCTAAGCCTCTTTAAGTCTATGCCTTGGATTACTTCCTACGGTAGCTATGCAGTAATGTTATTTTGGGCTATTTCCGGTTGGGTTTTTGCCCACATGTATTGTGATTCAAAAGGTATTTCATTACGACTTTTTTTTATTCGCCGTTTTTCTAGGCTTTACCCATTACATTTTCTAACTTTGATAATAACTGCTTTGCTACTAGTAGTGGCTTATTTTGAGGATATCGACTTGTGGCCGGGCAACCATAGTCTTTACAACTTCTTGAGACAAATTTTTTTTGTATCAGGTTGGGGCGGGGACATTTATAGTTTTAACAAGCCTATATGGTCAGTTTCAGTAGAAATAGCAGTTTACGCTATTTACTACTTTATCGTTAAATTATTTGGCGTTAATTTTTTAAACTCGTTTGTTGCGTTCTTACTAAGCGCTGTATTCTTGTTATTTACTGGTAGCCTTATAGCTTCATCTAGCGTTTTCTTTTTTGGCTCAGTCATTGCTTATTTAATTTATCGAATTGTAGTTGAAGCGCCCAGTATATTTAAATGGTGGGTTCCCTTAGCATCTATCATACCTATGTTGCTAACGATATATATCGATGAGTTCTATTTTGAGTTGCCTCTTACCCTTTATTTGGGCCCAATTTGTTGGGGAATAATATTCCTTCTTTGTTATTTAGAAAGTTTTGTAGTTGCAGATCTCAGTTACCTAGCTTGGTTTGGGAATTTAACCTACTCGAGCTACTTGATACATATGCCACTAATGATGCTGATTGTTTTTTTATTTAAATTGAATTTCATTAGTCCAATTTGGTTTTCTTATAATATTTCGTTGGCTTTATTTTTGTTGGTCGTTCTAGTGCTCTCTTTCTTCTGCTATAAGTTTTATGAACTGCCGTTACATGTTTTTATAAAAAAATTAGATTCTAGATTTAATGTTGAGAATTAGAGTCTTCCACTCAGTTCGTTATTAAATTGGTGCATATGATATGTAGATAAAATATTGTCTGTGTTTTTTTGAATTTCAAAATGGATATTCATTTCATGAGAGATGGTGGTGCTCTAATTAAGATGCTTTTTAGGTGTTATATATGTCAACTTTAATTGTTATTGCGGATTGGAATGGATATCCTTTAACTAGAATGAAACGACTTGGTAAGAATGTTTTCGAATGTGGATTACAACCACTTTTGAATAATATAAAGAAATATAAATCAGGTTGTGATTTTGAAGTAGTTTTATCAATAAACTTTGATCGTAATGAATCGTTAGGATTGGATCATTATAGTAGTCTTATGGACGAGTACGAATTTATATCTAATGTATTGTTCAAAGAAGATAATATAGGCATGGACTTGGGAGCATATAATTTTGCTTTAAATAAGTGTATTGGGAAAGGAACTGTACGCGATATATTGTTAATGAATACTTCAGTTAGAGGTCCATATGAAGACGGTTGGTTACTAAATCATAAGTCATTATTTTATTCAGACGATAAGGTTGGTCTTTGCGGGATCTCTATAAATTCTCATAATACCTGTGTAGAGCCTAATGTTTTTATGCCACATGTTCAGTCTTTTTTTCTTTATTTTAATACTTTTGTTTTTACAAATGTTTTTCGTTCTGAAATTCCTGGTAGTAAGGTGAACCTAAATAAAGTCCAATTGATAGAAGAAGGTGAAATAGAGATTTCTCGATTGGTTCTAGAATCTGGTTTAAAAATTGTATCCTCTAACTTTCCTAGATTTTTATATAAAAAAGATGCTGATTGGTCAATACCGGAAAAAGATATTAGATTTACGAGAAAGTATGGGAAATTTGCTAATAAAATTCCAAAGCTTTCTGTTAAAAAGTGGTTTTTTTAGTTTTCAAGGTTTTACAATTTTTTTTAGATACTTAAAGGTATATTTTGTACTTTCACGACACCTAAAATGAGAGACGTAATTTGAATTTTCCGCAATCATTAATGTAGTGCTCAAGTATTTTTGGCTACGGTTTTATAGGTTTTCAAGAACATTATTGACCTGATAATTAACACAAACAAAGGGTACTGATGTAATGGCAACTTGATGGTGATATTATCAATTTATAAGAAGTGGTAAGCCCCTAATTCCCTAGTCACTTTATAGCTTTATAATTACATAAACTATGAGGTGTTACTAATGAGCGTTAAACGCTACCCTGAAGAATTTAAAATCCAGGCTGTTGAGCAAGTCACGAAGCAAGGCCATTCTTTGACCTCTGTGGCTGAACGTCTATGTTCAGACATTCATTTCTAAATTTGCCGTTTAAGCTTTCGACAAATGCGTTCTGCGTAGGCTTGCCTGGCTTGATAAAACCAAGCTCAATACCTGTTTCTTTACTCCAGAATAACATCCCCTTGCTAGTGAATTCTGTACCGTTGTCGCAAATCACCTTTTTAGGCTTTCCCCGTAGCTCTATCAGTTGACGAAGGAAACGAGCGACCTGTCGTCCGCTAATTGATACCGAGACTAGCTGTCCAACCATTTTTAAATCCCTAATCAACCCACGTGAAATTTTCAATTGAGGGAACTCTGATGTAATAGTAGTTTTATGGTGATATTATCGTCGAATAGGTTAATAGTTCAGGCGTTATTAAAGGCAGTAACAGTTACAATGATAGATTTACACAGCCATATATTACCGGGTATTGATGATGGTGCCCGCGATGCTGATATGTCGTTGGCTATGGCACAACAAGCCGTTGATGTCGGTATTTCATTTATGATGTGTACGCCACATATGCATTGGGGCACATTTGATAACGATATTGAGATTATTGAGCCTGTCTTTAAACAACTACGCCGTGATATCAGTGCTGCGGGGATCCCGTTAACATTAGGTTGGGCTGCCGAGGTGCGTTTAAATGAAATGGTACCATTGTGGTACAAAACGCAAAAAATCCCGTTTTTGGGTATGTTGAATGGAAAAAAGGTTCTTTTACTTGAATTACCTCATAGCCATATACCAGCAGGTGCGGATCAATTAATTAAATGGCTCATCGCTAACGGCGTTCAACCGTTAATTCCTCATCCCGAACGTAATCGTGATGTTTGGGAACGTCCGGAAAAAATTCGTTGGTTGAGAAATTTGGGTTGCTTGTTTCAGGTAACTGCAGGGGCGTTAACCGGGCGATTTGGTGAAGTGGTACAGGATATTTCGTTAAGTATGCTGGATGATGATTTTATTGATTTGGTCGCATCGGATACTCACGATACCAAGCGTCGCCCTAATGATATGAAAGATGCCTTTGAATTGGTCTGCAGACAGGCTGGAGAGCGGCCGGCACAACGTTTATTCGTAGAAACTCCTGGCAATATTGTGGGGCTTTCTGCTTAGTTTGCTGCTGGGCTTTTATTGAATAGCTATAACTAATTAGGGTTACTAAACATTAAAGGTAATTGGTTATTCGGGAAATGTCCATAAGACTTAATTCGTAAATATGTGATATTTATCTATTTTCTATGCGCTAATAACCTTAATAGTAAAAAAATTGAAAGGGAAATCAATGACGACTAAAACCGAGTGGGTTGATTACGCAAAAGCAATCGGGATCATATTGGTAGTATATGGTCACGTGGCTCGTGGACTTTATAACGGCGGAATTACGATACCGGAGCATATATATTTACTTGCGGATAGCATTGTTTACAGCTTTCACATGCCACTATTTTTCTTTTTATCCGGACTTTTCTTCTATTCTTCCTTTGTTAAAAGGGGGGCTGTGGGACTTACGTTTAATAAAATCGATACCATTGTTTACCCTTACATTTTATGGTCTATTTTACAGGGAGGTATGGAGTTTGTTTTATCCAACTATACCAACGGAAATGTGACCCTAAGTGAGGTATTGCAACTTTGGGATCCTAGGGCTCAGTTCTGGTTTTTATATGCATTATTTTTCATTTTTATGGTATCTATCGCACTATTTTCCTTTGTGGAATTTCGTTGGTTAGTGTTTATATTTGGATTTGCTTGCTTACTCTATATATTCAGGGGGCATCTCCCAAGCTCTCAAATTGTATTATTCGTTGCCAATAATCTGGTTTACTTTGTGCTTGGACTTGTGTTCACCCGGTTCAATATAGCTTCTCATTTATCTTCCTATTCGGCATTTTTAATCCTTCTAGTGCTTTTCTTAACAGCGCAATATGGCTTCCATGATTATTTGAATTTGTCATATACCCACCAGGGAGTCGAAGCATTAGTTTTGGCTACTATCTCTATCTTGTTTGTGGTATCGGTTTCCTCTTTACTATCGCGTACTTCAAGTAAAATGCTGGCGTTTATCGGTGCATCCTCTATGGCCATTTATGTAATGCACATTCTTGCTGGAAGTGGAGTTCGAGTGGTATTGATTAAATTTCTAGGCATTAATGATGTTATGGTGCATCTGGTGCTAGGTTGTTTTGCGGGCTTGTTTTTGCCACTATTAGCTGTATATTTTATTAACAGACTAAGTATTCCATATTTGTTCTCCGCCCCTATAAGCAAACTACTTCGAGTACATCGAAAAGTAGCTACTTAATAGGTCTCTATCATGGAATACCATTGAGGAAAAGATGGAGACTAATATAGTAATATTTAGGCTCTCCATCTTTAGATTACGCGGAGTACAGGTTTAGTTTAGCTAGTACCCAATCGCTCTCCCTGATAGCTGCCATCTAAAACAGCCTGCCACCATGCAGTATTATTTAGATACCATTCCACGGTTCTTCTGATTCCGCTCTCAAAGGTTTCTTGAGGTGACCAGCCCAATTCCTTTTTGATTTTACTGGCGTCAATGGCATAGCGCATATCGTGACCCGGGCGGTCAGCCACACTGGTGATTAAATCACGGTAGCTGCCTTCGGCTTTCGGTTTTACTTCATCGAGGATGTCACAGATAGTGTGTACGACTTCGATGTTTTGCTTTTCGTTATGGCCACCAATGTTATAGGTTTCGCCTATCTCGCCCTGGGTTGCTACCAAGACAAGTGCTCTGGCGTGGTCTTCCACGAACAGCCAGTCACGGATTTGATTGCCTTTGCCATAAACCGGTAACGGCTTGCCCGCTAAGGCATTGAGTATCATCAGCGGTATAAGTTTTTCCGGAAAGTGGTACGGCCCGTAGTTGTTTGAACAGTTGGTAACAACGGTTGGCAGTTTATACGTACGTAACCAGGCGCGAACTAGGTGGTCTGATGCGGCTTTTGATGCTGAATAAGGCGAGCTTGGCTCGTAAGACGTTTCTTCCGTAAACAGCGGTAGCTCGGTGCCTGAGGCAACTTCATCCGGGTGTGGCAGGTCACCATACACTTCGTCGGTGGAGATATGGTGGAATGTAAAGCCTGCCTTTTTATCTTCGCTTAATTGAGCATAGTAAGCACGGGCTTGCTCCAGCAGCACATAAGTGCCTACTACGTTGGTTTGAATAAACTCACCCGGGCCATCGATAGAACGGTCTACATGGCTTTCAGCGGCCAAGTGCATAATAATATCAGGCTGGTAAGTGTCCAGTACCCGCTTCACTTCCGGACCATCACAGATATCTACTTGTTCGAAGTGATAGCGCTCACTTGAGTCCACTTCTTTGAGGGATTCCAGGTTACCCGCATAAGTGAGTTTATCCAGATTCACCACGGTATGCTGTGTGTCATTAATTAAATGGCGAACGACCGCGGAGCCAATAAAGCCTGCACCGCCGGTTACAATAATCGTTTTTGCTGTTGTCATGTCGTTCCTCTATAACGTTGGCGCATCAATAAATGCGACACCGGTTTCATCCTTGCCTGATAAAGAAGGGGCTTCGCCATTCACCAATGGCCAGTCGATTCCAATTGTCGGATCGTCATATTTCACCGACACTTCTGATTCAGGTTGGTAGTAGTCGGTGCATTTATACACAAACTCTGCCGATTCAGAGGTTACGTAAAAGCCGTGTGCAAAGCCGGCTGGCACCCACAACTGGCGTTTGTTTTCCGCTGAAAGATACACTCCGACCCACTTTCCAGAGGTAGGCGAATCTTTGCGCATATCTACCGCCACATCAAATACTTCGCCTGAGACCACGCGCACTAGCTTGCCTTGAGTTTGTTCTAGCTGATAATGCAACCCGCGCAAAATACCTTGTTTAGATTTAGAGTGATTGTCCTGTACAAACTCGACACTTGCACATTCAGATTTAAACCAGTCGGTACGAAAGGTTTCCATAAAAAAGCCACGTTCATCGCCAAACACGTGTGGTTCAATAATTTTGACATCCGGGATGTCGGTTTTGATTACTTGCATTTTTAATTATTATTCCTATCGTTTCCCGGAAAAGGTCTATTCTGGTTATCCCGGAAAGTACGAAGTGCTTGTACGGGATTGCCTAATCAGCTCATCGTAGCCACATCAACGGACATTTATACAGGTTTCAGCTCAACTTGCTGAGTCCAAACTTACCTTACTATTAAGGAGATCCCCGCCTACGTGAGGATGTAGAATGTCCTTGTCACTTAACCCGGTCTTTAATGACTTTTTGCAGATACGTACCATAGCCGCTCTTTATGAGTGGTGCAGCCAGCTTTTCTAATTGTGCCGCATCGATATAGCCCATCCTGAAGGCAACTTCTTCGGGACAACAGATTTTCAGGCCCTGGCGTTTTTCGATTGCTGCCACAAAGTTCGCGGCATCTAACAAGCTATCAAGTGTACCGGTGTCCAGCCAGGCAGACCCTCTTCCCATTAACTCAACTTTAAGTGAGCCTTCCTGTAGGTACATATTGTTGAGATCGGTGATTTCCAGTTCGCCGCGGGGAGACGGCTTTACTTCCTTGGCGAAATCTACCACTCGATTGTCGTAGAAATACAGACCGGTCACCGCATAATTGGACCTTGCCACTTCAGGCTTTTCTTCAATGGATAGGGCATTCCAGTCATCATCGAATTCAACTACGCCATAACGCTCGGGATCATTTACATGATAACCAAATACAGTTGCACCTTCTTGTAGCTTGTGTGCACTGTTTAAAGACAATTTCAGGTCGTGTCCGTAATAGATGTTGTCACCGAGAATAAGTGTACAGGCATTGTTATCAATGAATGACTCGCCGATTAAAAAGGCTTGAGCCAGGCCATCCGGAGAGGGCTGTACCGCATATTCAATATTAATTCCCCAAGCACTCCCATCGCCCACTAACTCTATGAATCTGGATTGTTCTTCCGGAGTGGTAATGATGAGGATATCTTTGATGCCCGCCAGCATTAATGTGGATAGGGGGTAATAGATCATCGGTTTGTCGTAAACCGGCATAAGTTGCTTACTGACGACTTTGGTTAGAGGGTGTAAACGGGTACCAGAACCGCCCGCTAAAATGATTCCTTTACGCAAAATAATAATTCCTTTTTTTGCTAATGATTTCGGAGTACTAATTACAGCTTTATGTTGTGCGTTAAACTAAGTCTTTGAAGTTATAATTCAATAAATGTACCAATAATGCATACCAAAACATTGAGTAGCCTTGTTAATGCCTTGAATGATTTCTTTATTGCTCATTTAAAGTATTAGCAACTGCAGTCGGATAAGGAGCAGAGCTTTTATCTATATAGTCGTAGATTCAATGTGAAATCAAATTAACTGTAGATGCGGTTACTACTATTCAAACGTGCTTAGACCTGTTCGATTAAGTAAAAAAAAACCAGTTAGTAAACTAACTGGTTTTTGATATTTGGAGATTGTTATCTCAAATTACTTTCTTTTTGCACGACTGATGCCGATACCTGCCAAGCCTAGTGCAAACAATAGGATTGCCGAAGGTGCTGGTACCTGAGCAACAGGTTGTCCGGTGATGCCTACAACCAGGTTATCAAATTCACCCGCAATACCGGTTGTTGTGATTACCAACTTATCGAATTGATCTTCAATTGAGAAATCGATGTTAACGTATGCATTTGAAGATGCGCTAGTTTGATTTCCAGTGCTACCTTGAAGCGCAGTTAGTAATTCAACACCACTGATTGACGATACCAACGTTTCACCAGAATAAAAAGCAAAACTGTTGTAAGTATCAACCGAACCCCAGTAGAAACCTAAATAAGTAATACCAAAAGGGGCTTGGTCGCTGTACATATTGTCAAAAAACGAAAGCATTGACGTGTAATCGAAAATGGCAGTTGCGACGCCTGAACCGTTATTCGTTAAGTAGCCGTAACACGTATTGTCACCCGCTGGCGCTGCAGCAACGCTGCTAACAGAACCTTTGCGAATACCGATTTCAGTCGAATCTGCAGTTACGCTTACGCCAAGAGGGCTATTGTTAATACTGTTAACCGCACATTCGTTTTCGTAACCAGAAACAGTGTATTCGGTAGAACCAGGGGCTCCTGGAATACCCGTCGCTGCGTCGAACGTTTCGATTAAATAATTACCAACAGATGTAGCGCCTGTAATTGGATCCATGTACTGACTAGTCAGTCCAGAACCATCAGAAGCAGCTACCCCGCCGAAAGAAATATTTGCCGCGTAGCTAGGGCTCATTGCGCTCGCAAGCATAATCGAACCGATAGCTAATAATTTTGGAGCTGAAAATAACTTACACATAATACCACCTTTGTGTGTGTTTACTGCTTTCATACTCCGGTAATATAGCGAATTCCGTGCCATTTTAAAATAACCTTTAATATTCAACATGTTAATTTTGCTAACGCGTAGCGTTAACATAGCAGTTGTAAAAAATTATGACACCTATTCAGTGACACTTTTACAGTACATATAATCGCACAAAAAAAACGCAAATTTTTATATGTACTGATACTAAGGTATCTGTATTTATAAGCATTTATTTAGTGATTTTTGCAAAATTTTTTGCGCTGTGTGTCCATTGTCCCTGGCCGGTGTTAGTGAGTTTTGGTTGTTTTTTAAACATTTGTGGCGCGCTAATCAACGCAATGTCGCAACTGTCCGTTTTTATATCGCAAATTCTGGACTTATCCAAAAGTTGAAATAGAATGCGCATGCCCCGTGGTTTTTCTGACACCGCAGGCGCATTTTCTCTCTTTTTTAAAGCATTCTTCTCATTTTCTCATTGTTGCGGATATCACCATGAACAAAAGGCGCTACCAGAAACTGGTTGTTATTTATTTAATAGTAAGTCTGTTGTGGATTTTTGGCAGCGATTGGTTCATCGCAACGTTTATAGGTGACTTCGCAGAATCTTACAGTGCGTCTGTTACGAAGGGCACCTTGTTTGTTGTTCTGATGTCAGTTGTTTTGTACTTGTTATTAATGCGTCTGAATGAAACCGAGAGAAGAGCAGCCACACATTTTTCGGGCAGCAGTGAACAGCTGGTATTAAACAATATACCCACGTTATTTCAGAACATGCCAATGTTGTCTTACGCATTGGATTGGGATGGCAAGACACTGCGAACGTTGTGGGTAAGCGAAAACCTGTTTGACGTACTTGGGTACACAACTGAAGAGGCGCTAAAGACTGGCTGGTGGGAGTCATGTGTTCACCCGGATGATCGTTTACGCGCGCTTGAAGAAAGTAAGCACATACTCGCTAGTGGTGGTGGGGATCACTACTACCGTATAAAGCATTCAAACGGGCACTATGTTTATTTTCATGATGAGCTAAGACAAGTTGAGGGCAGTTCAGGTAATTCTTTCGTGGGAATGTGGCGTGACATTAGCACCGAAGAGTCAGCACTGGAGCAAGTTCAGGAATATTCAACAAAACTGGAAAAAACGATCCTCGGCACAATAACGGCCATTTCTCACATGGTGGAGTTAAGAGATCCCTATACGGCAGGCCATGAATCCCGTGTTGGAAATTTAGCGTCAGCAATTGCGCTGGAAATGGGGTTGGACATGGACACTCAGTACGGACTGCGAATTGCAGGTTTATTACATGACGTTGGAAAAATCAGTGTTCCGGCTGAATATTTAACTAAACCAACTAAGCTGACAAATGCAGAGTTGGAAATTATAAAGTCACACGCAAGCAATGGGTTTGGTATTCTAAAAAACATAGATTTTCCGTGGCCTATAGCTGAAATTGCCTATCAGCACCACGAACGTATGAATGGTAGTGGGTACCCTCGAGGCCTCAAAGGGGACGAGATCTTGTTAGAGGCGCGAATTATTACAGTTGCTGATGTCATTGAATCTATGGCAACCAATCGTCCTTACCGTCATGCTCTTGGCATTAACAAGGCACTCCAGGAAATCGAGAAAAATGCGGGAAAACTTTATGATGTCGATGTCTGCAACGCGGCATTAACGCTGTTCCGACAGAAAAATTACCAATTCGATGTAGTCGCAGAACCGTAATCAATATCCACCATATTGAGGCCACGGCCTTTTTAATAGGTGCTCGTGGTGAGCAAAAGGTCCCGGGGCTATTAAAAGGACCCGGGGCAAGCCCGGGATGACGGTTGTTTGTTTACTTTTCATGAGTCGTCCTGGAATCGCGCAGCGATATCCCAATCCGTCGTCCCGGAATCGCCCAGCGATATCCGGGATCTTGTAATCCCTTTCTCGTCGTCCCGGAAAGTACGAAGCACTTATTCCCATCCGTCGTCCCGAAATCGCGCAGCGATATTCGGGATCTTGTAATCCCTTTCTCGTCGTCCCGGAAAGTGCGAAGCACTCATCCCCATCCGTCGTCCCGGAATCGCCCGGCGATATCCGGGATCTTAAAAAACAGCGTGAAGTGGTTGTTTTGAGGCCGCGGCCTTTTTTAATAGGTCCCGGAGCGAGTCCGGGATGACGGATGTTTTGGCCCCAGGGCAAGCTAAGGTCCCGGGGCAAGCTAAGGTCCCGGGGCAAGCTAAGGACCCGGGGCAAGCCCGGGATGACGGACCAGTGGGGGTTACATTGCCCGCATAATTTCCCCGAGAATCTTTAATCCGCGCATGCGGGTGTCGTTGTCTTTGTCGTTGTAATTTAAGCGCAGGCAGTTGCGGTATTTTCCGGTGGCGGAGAACAGTTGCCCTGGGGCCACAATAACGCCTTTGCCCTTGGCTTCTTCCGCCAGTTTTACCGCATCGTATTGATTTGGAAGCTCAACCCACAGCACAAAACCGCCTTCGGGGTAACTTACCAGTGTGCCTTCTGGAAAATACAGCTTTATGCCTTTTAGCATGGCGTCGCGTGCTTTGCGGTACTTTTGCCGCATGTTTCGCAGGTGTTTGTCGTAGCCACCCTGGCGAATAAAGCTGGCGATAGCCAGTTGTGGCAGGGTGGGGCACATAGAGCTGGTGACGTACTTTATATGTGTAACTTTACTGCGGTACTTGCCGGGGGCAATCCAGCCAACCCGGAACCCCGGGGCAAGGGTTTTGGAAAACGACGAACACAACAACACGCGGCCGTCTTCATCGTAGGATTTTATGGACTTGGGCCGCGGGTACTCAAAGGCGATGTCGCCGTAAATATCGTCTTCAATAATCGCGATGTCGTATTCCCGGGCTAGTTGGTATAAAGCCTTTTTCTTTTCGTCAGGCATCACATAGCCCAGCGGGTTGTTTACGGTAGGGGTAACCAGTATGGCTTTTATTGGCCACTGGTCTATGGCGAGCTTGAGGGCTTCAATGCTCATGCCGTTGGCAGGATCGGTGGGAATTTCCAGGGCTTTTAAATTGGCTGCTTTAATGGCTTGCATAGCACCGTAAAAACCGGGAGATTCTACGGCAATAATGTCGCCGGCCTGTGCAACAGTGCGTAAGCATACCGACAGTGCTTCCTGGCAACCTGAGGTGATCACTATTTCATCGGGGTGAACCTGACACCCCGATGCCGCCGCTAGTCGGGTGAGTTGTTCCCGCAAACTGTAGTCACCCTGCACATCGCCATACACCATCCCTTCAAAGGGACGGTTTTTGTTTAATTCGTATAAGGTTTTCAGCAGTGGCTTTAACGTGCTGGCTTCCATGTCGGGCATGGCGTGCTGAAACTGACAGAACGCGTCGTTCCCCTGATTCAGCAGCATACTGAGCACGTCTTCCCATAACGATACATCCAGCGGGCGCTGTGGCGGGCGCGATACACGGGGCATGGTTACCTGTGGGCTCTTGTGTGGTACAAAATAGCCGGATTTAGGGCGGGCTTCTACAAGCTGTTCCATTTCCAGCTGTCTGTATGCTTCCTGTACGGTAGAAATGCTTACACCGTGTTCATTGGCCAACTGCCGCACCGAAGGTAGTTTGTCTCCGGCATGGAAAACCCCAAGCTGTATGTGCTCGCGAAGGCGGTCGGCCAATTGTGCGTAAAGGGTCATGAAGTGTCTGCATGTACGTTATTAAACCATACACATTACTATACACTGCATTTTATTAGTAAATAACCATACAGTTTGGGCCGTATTAGGCCATACAGTTGGAGTGGTGATGTTTTTGTGTGTGGATATTTTGATTTGACTGCATCTAATCACCGCACTGGCATTTCAGTAATCTGTATGTACTGGCTGTGAATAGCATTGAGGCATTCATTGGTGAGCCAGGGATTTCAGCATGTGTATTGATAAGAGGAGTTAGTGTTATGGAACATTCATTAGTGTTGGCAATTTGTACCTTCGCGTTTATTACCACGGTAACCCCGGGTCCAAACAACGTTATGTTACTGGCCTCTGGCGCACAGTATGGTTACGCGCGCACTATTCCTCACATGCTGGGTATTGTTTTTGGTGTGGCCATGTTGTTGCTAAGTGTACTGCTTGGGTTAGGGATGTTGTTTTCGCTGTACCCAGTGTTGTATTCAGTATTGAACGTAGTGGGCGCGCTGTATTTGCTATGGCTGGCTTACAAGATCGCCAGTGCGCCGGTGGGGGAAATTGAAGTTGTTGCCGGTGAAGACAAAGGTCCGCTTCGCTGGTGGGAAAGTGCCTTGTTCCAGTTCGTTAATCCCAAAGCGTGGATGATGGCACTTGGCAGTGTCAGTACGTTTGCTCAGCCTGGCGAGCTGTATGTGCAGTCGGGCGCCGTTATTATGCTTGCGTTTGCATTGATTGGTTTTCCGAGTATTTCGTTATGGGCCGGTGCGGGGGCTAAAATTCGCGTGTGGCTGAGTACGCCCAAGCGCCGCCGTGGGTTTAACTTAACTATGGGAGCGGTGACTGCTGCTACATTGTTGTTGATTGTTTAGTTTTACACGCCTCGTCGTCCCCGCGAATGCGGGGATCTTGTTACCCTTACCACCGTTGTCCAGGAATATGTGTAGCATTTATCCGGGATCTTATGAGCATCGAGAGATGGTTGTTTTGAGATTGCGGCCTTTTTGAATAGATCCCGGGGCGAGCCCGGGATGACGAAGAGGTTGTCGTCCTGAAATCGCTCCGCGATATTCCCATCCGTCGTCCCGAAATCGTGCAACGATATCCGGGATCTTAAGAATAGCGTGAAGTGGATGTTTTTAAATCACGGCCTTTTTGAATAGGTCCCGGGGCAAGCCCGGGATGACGGTTTTTTAGGTTCCGGAGCTAGTCCGGGATGACGGTTGTTTAGGTCCCGGGACACGCCCGGGGTGACATCTATCCGGGATCTTACAAAACATCCCAATAACCGGTCTTTATCGTGTCGATTAAAAAATGTGCTAGGTGGAATTGGAAATGAGTGTTACTATCGCGCGGCCTTGTGAAGGTGCTATGTCGTTCCACTTTGTTTGCTACATCTGTTTACTCTTTGTTTGTTCGTCTTACTGATACATAAATAAACGTCAACCGATACGCCACAGTGCTCCAATAGTTTCTCTGCACGATAGGCTTTTATCTTTTAATTAATTTGTAAGGACTTTATTTATGTCTAATAAATCTACTGGCACAGTAAAATGGTTTGACGAGAGCAAAGGTTTTGGTTTCATTTCTCAAGCTGACGGCGGCAAAGACGTATTCGTACACTTCCGCGCTATCGAATCTGACGGTTTCCGTACCTTAACTGAAGGTCAAACTGTAGAGTTCGTAGTTGAGCAAGGCAACAAAGGCCCTCAAGCGGCTCAAGTTACAGTTTGCTAATTACGCTCCGGCAGACGCGTCTTGCGTCTGCCAGCCACTCTTCTGTTCTACATCCCTAAATACAATCTGAGGTCTTAATGTCTTTTTCCCAATTGGGGCTTTGTGCACCAATTCTTAGCGCTATTGCTAAACAAGGTTACACCACACCATCTCCTATCCAGCAGCAAGTTATTCCGGTTATTTTAAACGGCCAGGATGTACTGGCGTCTGCGCAAACGGGTACTGGTAAAACGGCGGGCTTTTCACTGCCAATGTTACACCGTTTGTCTGAATCACCGCGCAATGTTCGTGGTGGTCGAGTGCGTGCGCTTATTCTTACTCCAACGCGTGAGCTGGCAGCACAGGTAGGTCAGAATGTGCGTGACTACAGCGCTGATTTGCGAATTAGAAGTACCGTTGTGTTTGGTGGTGTGGGTATTAACCCGCAGATGATGGCATTACGAAAAGGCGCGGATGTACTAATTGCCACGCCCGGGCGTTTGCTGGACTTATATCAGCAGAACGCTGTGACGTTGAAAGAGCTGGAAATCCTGGTGTTAGACGAAGCCGACACCATGCTGGATATGGGCTTTATTCACGACATTAAACGCATTTTGAAACTCATTCCTGCCAAGCGCCAGACCTTGTTGTTCTCGGCGACGTTTGCGCCAGATGTAATGGCGTTGGCTGAATCCGTTACCAACAATCCGGTGAAGTTGTCGGTAACACCGCAAAACTCAACTGTTGAAGTGATTGAGCAAAAGCTGGTAGCGGTAGATAAACAACAAAAAATTCCAGCGTTGATTGCGTTGTTGAAGCAAAACGACGCCAAGCAAACGCTTGTGTTTGCACGCACTAAACACGGTGCCGATAAAGTGGTCAGGAAGCTGTCTGGTGCGGGTATTCGCAGTGCGGCGATCCATGGCAACAAGAGCCAGGGCGCGCGCACTAAAGCACTGAGTGCATTAAAAGACGGTACTATTCAGGTGCTGGTGGCTACCGATATCGCTGCACGCGGTATCGATATCGACCGCCTACCTGCGGTAATCAACTTAGATTTACCAAATGTACCTGCTAACTATGTTCACCGTATTGGCCGTACCGGTCGTGCGGGTGAGGGCGGTCGTGCCTGGTCGTTGGTATGTGCTGACGAAGTGGCAGAACTTCGCGATATCGAAAGTTTTATTAAGCAGAATATCCCGCGTGAGAGCCTGGAAGGGTTTGAGCCTGCAGAGCCACTGCCTACGTACCCTGTAAAAATTAAAGCGGCTACAGTTAAAAAGCCGAAGAAACCTAAAAAGCCTAAAGAAGGGCAGGCTGCACGCCGCCGTTCTGGTGCGCCTAAGCGTTCTGGTAATAAGTCACGCAGCGAAGGCAAGGCACCACCTCCATCTTCTAAAGGCGCGTGGGCTAACGCTGGCAGCCGGGCTTAATTCTTTTATCCGGGATCTTGAAACCCACACTCCGTCGTCCCGAAATCGCGCAGCGATATTCGGGATCTTGTGAATCTTCCTTCAAGGTTGTTTTGAGATCGCGGCCTTTTTGAGAAGGTCCCGGGGCAAGCCCGGGATGACGGCTTTTTAGGTCCCGGCTCGGGGGCCGGGATGACGAAAAGGTTGTCGTCCCGAAATCGCGCAGCGATATTCGGGAACTAGTAATCAACCAATATGTGAACGAATCACACCCGCCAGCACGGTTATCGACTTTTCAATGTCGGCATGCGACAAACGGGCGAAGCTCAGGCGCAGGAAGCCATCGGTGTAGGGTTCTTTTGTCGGGAAGAACGGTGTGCCGGGTAGCACCAGCACTTTTTGCTCTAGGGCGTCATGCAGGATTTGTTTGGATGACACGCCTTCCGGTAGCGCCAGCCAGAAAAACATACCGCCTTTTGGAGCATGGATGGTCATACAATCACCCAGTTCACGTTCAAGTGCGGCGGCCATTACATCGCGCTTACCTTTGTACGATGAGCGAATTACCTCTAAATGTGCGGGTAACTTGCCTTCGGCAATGAACGTAGATACCAGTGATTGGCCTAAACGGTTTGTATGTAAATCGCTGGCCTGTTTGATTTTTACCAGAAACGGCATAACTGCAGGGCTTGCAGAAACATACCCCACCCGCAGCCCCGGCCACAGTACTTTTGAAAAGCTCCCCATATACACCCATGGTGCAGCGTTTAATAGACTGGCAATAGGCGTAATAGTCACATCGTCATAGTACAAATCGCGATAAGGGTCGTCTTCTACCAGTAATATATTGTTGGCGTCAATGATCTCTGCAATGGCTTCACGGCGAGTTACGCTGTAACAGTGGCCTGCAGGGTTCTGAAAATTCGGTATCACGTATACGGCTTTAGGATTGTACTGCTTGATCGCCGCTTTTAGTGCCTCGGGGTTCATACCGGTTTCATCAGACTCAACCGTTTTTACCGTTGCGCCTTGCAGCTGAAATACCTGTAGTGCAGCCAGATAAGTGGGCTGCTCGGTTAAAATGACATCGCCAGGGTTCAGCACCAACCGACTTATTAAGTCCAGACCCTGCTGAGAACCGTTGGTCACAAGCACCTGACTGGACTCTACTGTCAGCCCGCGGGAACTGATGATTTCGCTGATTTGCTTGCGAAGTGCGGGTTCACCTTCACTCGGCCCGTACTGCGCAAAAGAAGCAACGGGAGCCAGTTCTGGCAGCGGCGGCATCAGGGTTTCATCCGGAAGGCCACCTGCCAACGAGAGGACGTCAGGCTGTTGAGAATATTGCAGTAGCTCGCGAACCAGCGATGACTCCATTTGTTGTGCCTGAGGCGTAAGCAGGTGAGTAAGTTGCATGAGGTCCAAGTCGGTAATTTAAGTTGTGCGAAGCATACTAGCTTTAGCGGCAAAATCGTACAGATACACATGAATAAATTTTGCTCCATACAGATTTTTAGCAAGCTACGGGCTTTAACTATTGCATGGGGTGTACTGATATCTCGGCCTTTTTGAATAGGTCTCGGGGCCAGCCCGGGATGACGGGTGGTTGTCGTCCCGGAAACGCGAAGCGCTTATTCGGGATCGTAGGAAACATCCTGCAAGGGTTGTGTTGATATCTCGGCCTTTTTGAATAGGTCCCGGGGCCAGCCCGGGATGACGGGCGGTTGTCGTCCCGGAAACGCGAAGCGCTTATCCGGGATCTTAGGAAACATCCTGCAAGCGTTGTGTTGATATCTCGGCCTTTTTGAATAGGTCCCGGGGCAAGCCCGGGATGACGGGGGGCGTCTCAGCATTGCGATGGGAGACCTCCATACGTCGTCCCATCCACTTCACCGTCGTCACCGCGAAGGCGGGGATCCAGAGAAACATCAACACTATTGTGCAAATACCAATAGCCCAACGCCAATATCGCAAACGATTGCATTTTTGCGTGTTGCCACGTGTACGTAAGTTTACGACCGCATACGCTTACTCGTCTTTTTTGGTATCTATGCCTAAATTTTGTGCTTATACTGCTCGCCCTGTTGAAGTTTAAGGGCTAATTTATAATGAATAATAAAAGTCGCGGTTTTACCCTTATCGAATTGATTATTGTTATCGTCACTCTGGGCGTTTTGTCGGTTGTTGCTGCGCCGAGATTCGTTGATTTCAGTGACGATGCAAACGATGCCACTACGGTCGCTACCTCAAGTGCATTCAAAAGCGGTGTGGCCTTGCTGCATGCTAAATATCAAATTAAACAAAGCACGCCTATTGCGATTGGAAATCAGTCAGTGGATTTTAACACCGGCGGCTGGCCTGTTGGCTCAACAGCAGACAGTGCAGGATGTGCGGATCTCTGGAACAAAGTATTCGCTAACGCCGAGCCGATTTCTGTTGCTACTGATTTTTCTTCTACGCTGAGCCCGGGCTGGAATGCGTTTGCATACAATCAGCTTTGCGGCTATATCAAAAGCGACGGCGGGGAAGCCGTGTATCAAAGTAGCTCGCCTCACTTTGTGTATTACTCTGATACGTTTAGTTATTCTGGCGGCGGTTACACCTACATTGGGAATGCTGGCGACGTAAAACTTTACGGTATGTAAAGCCGCGCCCCATCAACAGTTACTGCTATTTACATCGTTTGTACTGGTTTGGTTAAAGGCTGTGCGTGTAGATGACGGCAGCTTTTTACGGCGGGCTATTGAATAAAGTAGCCTGGCGACAATTGACGGTGTGCCGTCATCGATGCACTGAATTAACAGGGTTTTGTCGGCAACGTCTTTACAGTTGTCGGGAATGTGTTGTTCTTCCATGAGTGTGTACAGCACGCTGTGTACCAACGCCCCGCGAATCGTTTTTTTACACCAGAAGCCCCGACATTTTGGACCGTTCCACTGATACCCTTGTTTAATGATCAATCGGCCGTTACGCAACAAGGATATGTCCGGCGTAATAATATCGACAGGCGGTTTAATGCCAATACGTAAATGCACATCTTCTTGTAATGTGTATTTATGGTTCTGTTTCGACTGCTGCATAGCGTACTTCACACTGTTGTTTGGGTTTACAAATTGTTGTTTGAACAACGAATCCATGTTCAAAACTTTATTATCGTGTTTAAACTGTTGTGCTGGTAAACCCAGAGTTCTCTCACCTTAAATCGAAATTTTTTCTTACAACCAATAAGGTGTAGCAGATAAACGACAGTTTTCAACTTATTAACCTTGCCTCTGCCGGTGTTTTCCCTTAGCCTCGTAACTAACATAAATTCATATAGTTAGAACGCGGTGTTACCTGAGACAAAACCTGCAATCTCGGGCTCACCTGAATCTCTATTAAGTCGTATTGTTTCAGGCAACAAGTCTGCAGAAGAACAACTCGTGCGCCGGTACTGGCGCGCGCTGTACCTGATGTTGTTCAACGATTGCCATGATCACAGTATGGCCAGTGATTTGGCTCAGGAAGCCTTGTGCGTGTGTTTAGTAAAAGCCCGAGCGGGCGAAATTCGCGAAGCCAAAGCCCTTACTGCGTTTGTTCATAGAACTGCCACCAATCTCCTTATTGCACAAAAACGCAAAGAAAAACGTCAGAAAACCGATTGCACGGACGACCTCGACAGATTGTTTGGCGAACTCGATGGGCCTGCTCAGCAATGCCAGCGTGAAAAAATCGTCGCGTTAGTGTCGGGGGTATTGAATGAAATGCCGGTCGAGCGGGATCGTGACATTCTGGTTGAGTATTTTGTGCATGGTACTCCCAAGGATGAGCTATGCGACTTGCTGTCTTTGTCGCCGGAACATTTTGACCGCGTGTTGTACCGTGCGCGCCAGCGACTTAAACAAAAGCTCAGCGTGGCCATTAACGAGCAGGACAGCAGCGTGTCGTTGGTATCCCTCCTGGGGTGTGGGTTGGTTGTTATGTTGTGTGGTGAAGCGTTACCGAATAATGCCGTTCAAGCAACGGCTCATAGCAAGGTTGCTAGCCAGGTGGGAGAACCGGTTAGTACGCAACACTTGCTAGAACGGATGAGTAACAACATTACTGATGAAACGTTTGGTCGCAGTAATGAAGGTATGGCACATGACACAAGACACCCATAAATTTGAACGCGCTGATTTTCATCAGCGTTACCTGCATAAAAAACTGTCGGATAGTGAGCGCATTGCGTTCGAGCTGTATTTGCTGGACCACCCGGAAATGGTGGACACGCTGGAAATCGACCAGCTCTACCAGCAAACGCTAGCGGACGCGGTGAATCACAATCTCGCGAGCAGCGGTTTCTGGCATTGGATACGGGCACATTGCTGGGCAACGCCCATGCGCGCCAGTTTCTGCACGTTTGCTGCTTGTGCCGTTGTTTTTGCCTTGTCGCATACCGGTGGCGGTAATACTGGCACAGGTGTTAGCAAGGGGTTGGTGAGCTCGCAGGTTGAATACCTTGAAACGGTGCGTTCCGCCTCTGCAGAATTACCTGTGTTTGTGCTGAAAAAAGACTCTGATGTCATGGCGCTGATGGTACAAACCTATTTTGCTAAACCAGACGCGACATACTGGGTAAAGGTGACGGCAAAGGCCGCCGAGCGTGTAGTGATGGAATATCAGGTGAAAGGCAATGAGCACGGTGAATTGCTGGTGGCACTGACGCGTGAGCAAGTCCACATCGGCGAATACCAGGTTGTGGTGTCGGATGAAAACCATGATACGCCTCAGGAAATTGGTTTTTACCTGGAAATGGAATAGGGAAGCCTTGTTGCTATGGATGGGCAGAGCGAATCACTCGCACAACGTTACGCACCGCTAACCCGGGGAATGCTAATTGACCTTGGAGAGGCACTGTCTAAAGTCCCTCAGCGAGGACTGGCAGAGTTGGGCGAACACGATTTGCCAGCTGGTTATACGTATTTAGGGCAATTCATCGATCACGACCTACAGCGCTTTGCTACCGCAGATACCCCGCTGTTTGGGACCATTCATGGCGATGGCAAAGTGCCAAGAGCGTTTCCGGCGCTGGATTTGGCCAGTTTGTACGGCAATGGATTTACCGAAGCCTTTGTTGATCAATCTACGGGTAAATTACGAATCCAACGTTTGGATAAAGGGGAATTCGATGTGGTGCGCGGTGAACTTGGCGCACCACTGATTGCCGATACGCGCAATGAAGAGAACCTGTTAATTTCCCAGTTGCATGTTTTGTTTATACGCTTTCATAACGCCATCGTTGAACACCTCAACGCCGAAGCGGGTTCGCCTATTGAACCCAAAGCACTTTTCGACCTTACCCGGCATGCGGTGGTGAGTAGCTACCTTAATATTATTCAGCACGATTATTTAAAGCGCATTCTTTGGGACGAAGTGTACAGCGCTTACTTTGGGCAGAAAGACTGTCAGGACTACCTGTTCAGTGAGCAGATGCTATCGGGTACCAATGCATTTAACGCCGCTGTTTTTCGCTTTGGTCACGCCATGGTGCGCCCCGAGTATGTGCTGAACGCGCATAAAACCCGGTTAACGTTAGGCCAGTTATTTAATTACAGAGCGGGGAGCGATTACTTTAAAAGTGGATCAACGCACATCCCGCCGAAGGTCTGTGTAGACTGGCACCGTTTCTTTTACACCAAGGAAGACTATAGGAATGATCCTAAAGGGCGTCAGATTGCGGTGCACTTAAGCCCCAAAAATACCATTATCCTTCCTGGCTTGATGTGGCCAAACAATACCTTAGCTATTCGAAATCTACTAAGAAGCTGGAACGAAAAGATTCCCTTAGCCCAGTTTTTTGAAAACAAAATTAAGACACTTTCTGTGTTTGATGAACTGAGTGCATTCCCATTATTGACGCCTGACAACATGGACACACCTGTTGTTTCTATGTTTAGTCAGGTTGCCAACGGCGAAGCACTGAAACACAACACGCCGCTTTGGTATTACACGCTGCGGGAAGCGCAGTTCGTACAACAGTCGCCCGCTTACCGATGGCGCGGTTACCTGGGGCCGTTAGGCAGCATTATTGTGGCGTCTGTGTTCAAACAAATACTTAATCAATCAAAACCATTATTGTCGGCTACAACGCCTAATACCAGCGGAATGGATGTTCCAAAGGTGTCCAGTATGACCGGCTTACTAAAATTTGTACTGTCAAAAGAGGAATAAAAAATGAGTCACAGTGATTACGATGGTTATTGGAGCGTAAGCCCGGAAGGAAGTGGTGGCAGCTATTCTCACGCAGGGTATTTACCTGTTCAGGGCGATCGCTTGCTTGCTAAGTATCTGTCAGATAAAAACATTGTAGTGGTAACGGTAATACCGCAGGCCAGCGATCCCTACATGATGGTGTATTACCCGGTAACACATAAAGGCACTGAGCTGTTTTACGCTGTAAAAGAAGCTGATGACGAAATATTGCTGGATGTGATTTCACTGAAGAATGAAGTCGGTACACGTATCATGCAGCATGATTACTATTGGTCTGATCACAATCACTGGGCTGTAAATAACGAAAACAAAATCATCTCTACGAAAATGAAAGTGGCTGATGTTAAGAAATGTATTGAGGCAAGAGAGAAAGCGCCACTTGATGTAAATACTAAATCTGTAGAAGACGACACGCCCGTTGTACCGTTCTGGCGCTGCAGAATCTAGCTGGTACATTTATTTGACACTTCATTGGGTTAATTTACTGCTCAGATATGCTCTACTGTGGGCAGGCTTACAGTCGCCAGCTGTGGCGGCTCAAGTCTTAATACCCAGCCCCTACGATTTTGCAAAAGTAGGGGTGACGTCATCCTCCATAACCTATCAAAAATGCGGAGGCATATCTGAAACCCCGCCAATTTTATCTATCGAATATAGCGACTTTCAATTATTACAATCTGTTGTCGACGGGTGGGAAAGTGGCGTTGAATTAAGGCAAAAACAATCAGTGTTGAACTTAGAAAACTGGTTGAATAAACAAAATGACGAAGCCTATGTTGAATTGTTAGCGGCGAATTTGGTGTGGATGTACTTCAGTCTTTATCAGTATCCAGAAGCTGAAGGCGTGCTAAGCAGAACGGCCAACAATCGCTATTTGCCGATAGCGTTAGACGTGCAATTAATCCTCGGTGAGGTTGCGTTAATCAAAGGCGAGTTGGAGAAAGCTAAAAAATACCTTTCTTTCGTTGCTACTCATTTACCTGATTCTTGTACTGCTATGAAGTTGAAGTTGTTGGTTCTCTCTGCTGAATTGAGTATCAATTTGGATGAGTTGAACACGGCAAGCGAACAGCTGTATCAAGCCGTTACCTTAAAAAAACAGCTCCCGGTAAACAAAGCAACTTTACCTTTGTTTGTAAACTTACACGATACATATGGCTTCTTATATATCTCTGAGTCCAGAGTGAAGCCGGATATAAAGCAAGCGCTAATGGGGGATGCTCTAAGCGCAGAATTAATCGCGCTTAATTATGTGACACGTAATGAATTGTCATCTAATAACAGTATCGCTTTACACAAACAGCATCTGGTGGTGTTGTCGAATTTAGCCTGGATTTATACGCAGCTTTTTGACTATAACAATGCTGAAAACATGCTGCTGTCTGCGCTTCAATTATTGCAAGATGCACCTGACCGGGATCTCGAAAATCACATTTACTATTTGTTGGGGGTAAATTATTTAAACCTCGGTCTGTATGACAAGGCATATGTTTTTCTAGTTAATGCTGCAACGCTTGCCGAACCCAGCGACCCTATGCAATTTGGCAGACTTAGTTGTTTGTTGAGTGACGTCATAGTTGACGGGGAATTGGAAAAGCCTCTCTCGACACATCTGGCTGAGTGTTCAACGCTTTCAGGCAAAAAAGGCGTACTAACTGACGACAAGATAATGAGCTATAGCTCGCAGTTAAAAGCACTACAACAGCTCCAAAGTGATAAGATAAAGCCGCTGTTAATTGCAGACAGGCTAGAAGCAAACATTCTTGAAACAAGCCACGAAAACATCAGAATGACAGGGTTTGCCGCATTGGCTGAATTTGCCATGGAAACCAATAACCGCGCATTGGCTGAGCGTGCTTTTAACGAAATGCAGTATGAAGAAGCCTCTGTTACGCCCACGCTTCAGGTTAAAGCGAAATTATTAAAATACCGCTTTTTAACGTTGAAAGAAGTTAACGACGATGCGTTAGCCTTTGCAGATGACACTCATGAGTACATCGTCAAGGTGCTCCAGAAGTTAGACACAAATGAACTCGTCCCTGCATTGCAAAGTCAGGTGTTTTCATTTTACCAGTTATGGTTTGAGCACCTTATGCAGTCGAACAGTGAGGCAAACGCTCACAAGGTGCTCCACGTCAGTATTCAGCTTAATCAATTAACCAATGGGTTAGCGGGAACGGCCACTAATCAGAGCAAGAATCTGATGCAGGTTAGTGAACTGCAAGCTCAGGTGCTAGATAACGATTCAGTGGCGCTGAGTTTGCAGCACCACATAGCATGGGATCTTGAGCGCTTAAAATATGCTAAAGCTAATCCCGCTTCTTTGTCATTACAGGTAGTGTTTGATGGCTCTGAAACCAACACAATCGAGTCGCTTCAGGCTCGTTTAAAGCCATCGGAACAGCTGCTTTTTTATGTAGCAGGTGCATCGACAGGGTATGTCTTTGGATTAACGAAAAACACCCTGGCGTTTTCGTCCATTGGTAATTTACCTGCACTGCAATATGAGCTTCGAGAGATGCATGCCCAACTAAGTAAAAGATTACCTTACGATGATCAGGCCTTAACGTCACTGGCAAAGCGCATTTTTCCTGAGGGGCTGGTAGCTCCGGATAAGTCGGTTTGGTATGTGGTTTCGAATCAGATTTTTCAGGACATACCGGTTAACGGGTTGGCGTTGCTATTAGAACAACAACCTGACGCGGTCATAAAATTATTGTCACTTGCTACAGATGAGAGTAGCACGCCTGATTCAGTTAAATCTGGATTTAAATTATTGTCGGTGCCGGAGTTAACCCTTAACGGCTCAACGCAAGTGCCCGATTGGATGGCTGAATTAAAGCCATTGCCCTGGTCAGCCATTGAGGCTGAAAGTGTTACCCGGCTATTTAAAGAGGCCGATGCCCAGGCCATCGTTGGCGAGCAAGCGACAAGGGACGCACTGTTTTCGGACGAGGTGAAAACGGCATCGGTATTACACATTGCTGCACATCACATATACGACCCATTTAAACCTCAGTTTGTGGGGTTAGTGTTGAATGCAGGCGCTCAGGATACACTAGGTTCTGCTTTTATCAGTGAGTACGAAATTCGCAATCAGGTCTTTCAGAACGACCTGGTATTTTTAAACGGTTGTGCCACTGCACAGGGGCGTCACTTTGTTGGTTCAAATACGATGAGTATTACACGTGCCTTTTTAATAGGGGGCGCAAAGCGGGTCGTTTCGACACTCTGGGAAGTGGCAGATAAAGCGTCATTGAATTTTGCCAGTCACTACTACCAGGATTATTTACGTACAAAAGCCCCGGATAAGGCGTTGCTTAATACAATGCGTAAAATGAAAACGCAGCCTCGCTATAAACACCCATTCTATTGGGCTGGGTATGAATTAACCCAGCGTCACTTGTAATCGTTCGCAGTAGGTTTGCCTTGCGGCATGGCGAGTTCACAATAAAGCTTGTCGATAAGTACTTTTAGCTGACCCATTTCGTCGGCGTCCAGATTTTGTAGCTGACAGAGCAGCTGTTTAGGTATGTTTACGGCGTCTGACTTTGCGGTGAGGCCCTTCTTGGTTAACACCACTTCTTTTACCCGCTTGTCTTGTTGTGAAGACTTAATCTCAATGAATCCTTTTTGATTTAGTTTTTTTAGAATTAAGGTCAGGGCACCCGCATCGATACGGCATTTTTCAACTAACTGCGTAATAGTTTGGTTGTCTTGCTCCCACAGCGCCATCATCACCAGGTATTGCGGATAAGTGATATCCAGTGACTTCAAGAGTGGTCGGTATGCGCGGGTAAACGCATTCGATACGCTGTAAAACCGGTGACAAAGCTGATTCTCAAGCTTTAATAGATCGTGTTCGTGCATGTTGTGCTACCTCTGCTTTATATTTTGCATACAAAGTAGTTGCAAGGCAATCCCTGCTTTGTTATTTTATTTTGCATGCAAAGTAATTGTTGCGGGGATGATTATCCTCACAACGTATTTCACAACGAAGAGGGCATGTTATGCATAAGTTAGATCAAGTGTTATACACAGGTGTGGCAACAGCGACAGGTGGTCGTGACGGTAAAATTGCGTCTGACGATGGCCGTTTAGAAGCCGGTTTATCCGTACCCAAAGGTTTGGGTGGTGACGATGGCCCTGGCACGAACCCAGAGCAAATGTTCGCTGCAGGCTACGCTGCGTGTTTTATTGGTGCACTTAAGTTTGTTGCGGGCCAGGAAAAAGTCGCTCTGCCTTCAGATATTAAAGTGACCGGCGAAGTAGGCATTGGTCCTATTCCTACCGGCTTTGCTATTGCCGTTAAGCTCACCGTTGATTTGGGTGACGTAGATGCAGACAAAAACGCGTTGGTAGAAAAAGCGCACGTTGTATGCCCATATTCAAACGCAACACGTGACAACGTAGAAGTGACGTTCGACGTCGTTTAAGCGGCTACCGACGTCCCGGGATGACGGCTTTTTAGTTCCCGGGGCAAGCTAAGGTCCCGGGTCGAGCCCGGGATGACGACTCTATTATTTCCCCATGCGTCGTCCCGAAATCGCTCCGCGATATTCCCATCCATCGTCCCGAAATCGCCCAGCGATATTCGGGATCATAGGAACAGCGTGAAGTGGTTGATTTGATATCGCGGCCTTTTTAAGAAGGTCCCGGCTCGGGGGCCGGGATGACGGCTCTTTGGTTCCCGGGGCAAGCCCGGGATGACGAAGAGGTTGTTATTCCGGAAAGTGCACAGCATTTATCCCCATCCGTCGTCCCGGAAAGCGCGAAGCGCTTATCCGGGATCTTGTTAAACAAGATAAATTACCTTATTTTTCAATGCTAAATGTGCAACTGAATTGAAACTGTCACACTTACGGTGTACAAGTGTACGCTGAATTATTACACTGTAATTAATTAATGGTCGGAGCAGTCATGGCAACCCTCACACACCGCGCATATTCAGTATTGGAAGAATGGATGAACAGTATCAGCCATGGATTGGGCTTTGTGGCGGCGATTGTTGGGCTGGTGTTTATGTTGTTACGAGCGGAAACATCCGTCAGTATCACCGCATCTGCCATTTATGGTGGCACACTCATTTTCATGTTTTTAGCCTCCACGATTTATCATGCAGTCACGCATCAGCATGCTAAAGGTGTGCTCAAACTGTTCGACCACAGTGCCATTTACCTGCTTATCGCAGGGACTTACACACCGTTAACGCTGGTCGCCATTGGCGGCACGGCGGGTATTATCGCAACGGTGTTTGTATGGGTGCTGGCATTGAGTGGCGTGGCGTTTAAGCTGATAGCGAAACACCGTTTTCCAAAAGTATCTGTTATGACCTATCTGGTGATGGGCTGGATAGCGCTGGGCCTCATTTATCCACTTTATCAAGCCATGCAGGGAGCCGGTTTATGGTTACTCCTTGCGGGTGGGTTGTGCTTTAGTGTCGGGGTGTTATTTTACGTTGCGAAGTCAAAAAAGTTTACGCACGCGATATGGCACCTCTTTGTTATTGGCGGCTGCAGTTGCCATTACTTTTCAATTTATTATTATGTGGTGTAGAGCCATTACCTAACAGGTATCTATGACAACCACACTAAACTGGTTTGCTGTCGGCGCGGGGAAAATCACTCTTGGAGCCAGACCTACGCCTGAATATATGCATTCGCTGCGCAAGCAGGGTATTACTCACATTGCTACCATTCAAACCTCTGAAGAAAATAAGCCTGAGTTGAAGGCTGATGTGTCTAATGCAGGTATGCAGTGGTTGTGGTTACCGTTCAATGTGTCGGATATCTTCGTTCAGAACGATACTGAAAAAGCGTTTTTGCAACAGTATTTACTGGAAGTGTCCCAAACCCTGAAGGAAGGTGGGCGAGTGTATTTGCATTGTGATGGTACATGCGAGCGGTGCCGGTTATTTTTGTATGCCTTGTGCATTCACATAAGAATACCGGCCAGTAGCGCCTACGCCATTGTACATAGTTTTGGTGGCGATAAAGCAAATCAGCTGTCTCGCCGGGAACTCCAACAGGCCGCCGCTATCGTCTGATACAACTAATCAGGCTGTGACACAGCTATTCCCTGGCCGGCACATAATTGTGTCAGGTTGCTAATTGCTGGCGCTGGGAGAGCTAAGAACATTGTCACTACGTTAGCATAGTCGCAATGTTCAACCACACCCTGATGTTCGGTTACCAAATGCCGCACAAACTGCTCGTGTTTAAAGTCAGCTTTAACAATTAGTTTGCTCAGGGTCACTTGCTCTTTCACTGCAAGGTTATCCATGACTTGTTGTGCTGCTGAGGAGTACGCACGCACCAAGCCGCCAGCCCCCAGTTTTATGCCGCCAAAATAACGCGTAACAATAATCGTGATATCACCCACCCCTTTGTGTTGCAGAACATTTAAGATGGGTTTTCCCGCGGTACCACTGGGTTCTCCGTCGTCAGACATTGCGGCGCTAGTCGGAGAATGCGGGTTACCTAATAAATATGCCCAGCAGTGGTGTCTGGCGTCAGGGTATTCTTCGCGTTTTGCGGCAAGATACTGAATGGCGGTATCACGGTCCGGCGTATATGCGGCAAACGCGAAAAACTTACTCTTTTTGACTTCAAAGAGGACTTCGACGGGGGATTCAGGAATGGGATATGACATAGTGGGCGTAGTTTACACGGATTTCAGTGGGAGCGGTACTTCGCATCCGTCGTCCTGGAAAATGCGCAGCATTTATCCGGGATCTTATGGGCAACGAGAGATGGTTGTTTTTAGATCGCGGCCTGTTTGAGTAGGTCCCGGCTCGGAGGCCGGGATGACAAACGGGGCGAGCCCGGGATGACGGTTTTTAAGGGGCCGGGGTGGCGGACTACATGCGGCGTTTATGCGCCATACATTCCACTTCCAGCATAGATCCCATGGCCAGGCCATCTACGCCGAAGGCGCTGCGT
This sequence comes from Aestuariibacter sp., assembly GCA_017794925.1. Taxonomy (GTDB): domain Bacteria; phylum Pseudomonadota; class Gammaproteobacteria; order Enterobacterales; family Alteromonadaceae; genus Alteromonas. Next base: position 2,017,592 of record CP051238.1, read on the forward strand.
GCTGGCAAGCTGCCTTTAGTAAAATACTGCACATACACTTTATTAAAATCAGGCCATTGGGCGATGTCATCTATCATGACAGTACATTTGAATACGTCTTCCATATCCAGTCCAATGCTATTCAGCGCCGATTTGATATTTTTCATTACCTGGTGGGACTGGTCGGTAATGTTATCAGCCAACTTGCCATTTTCATCTGCGGCAATCTGACCAGATAAATACACAATGTTGTCTACTTGTGTTGCCAGTGAAAAAGGCATCGCCGGATTGGGGTGAGGGTAGCGTTTTAAGCCTGCAGTTGCGGTAGCACTCAGGCTAAGTAGTAAACACATCAGGGTTAACTTAATTAAGTTCACCTTGTACTCCTGTCGTTATGGTTTTTTATATATTTAGGGTCGTGCTAGTAACACATTCTAAGGGAATGCTGACTGCCGACTGTTCTTCTATGTTTGCTCAGGGTTGTTTAAACAACAAGGTATTCACAAGGAATTCGGGCTGAACAACCGAATTTTGCGGTTATTCGCACCGGTTAGAAATATGACCGGTGCGAACAACGGGAAGAAAGCGTGTTACTTGTTATCGTAACGGGCTGCATAGCGTAGGATCTTGCTATTGGGATCGGCAATCACCACATCAAATGGCGATACGTCAATGGTTGCCGGCTGAGACATATCAAGGGTTTGAACTTTCCCGTTTACTGAAACGTCCAGTGGTACGGGGAAGGGCAAATCATCGGGCGTTTTCCAGGCAAAGGTGACGCTGTCTACTGTGCGTGTTTCAACCAGTTCCGGTAACTTGGGTTGATACAAATAGACGTCGAAGAACCAACTTAAATCCTGGCCGGTACGTTTATTCACGATCTCAATGAAGTCCTGCGTATTGCGATACAGTGTTGAGAAATTACCGGGTTCTGGTTTGTCTGTACCGTATACCAGTTCGCGCACCGAGCTGAAAAAAGCGTCATCGCCAATGAGATTGCGCAGCGTATGCATGATCCACGAACCTTTATAGTAGATATCCAGTGCAGGGCCCACACCGCGTTCGTATACCTGCTCCACTTCCATGAGTTTGTTGGACACAATGGGGTGGGTGTTAATCAGTCCTTTGCGCTGGTTATTCAGATAAGTCATGTAAGCGACGTCGCCTGAGAGATACTGGGCAAAAAGGGGCTGCATGTAGCTACCAAGCCCTTCGTGGATCCACATGTGATCCCAGTTGTCGTTGGTTACCTGATTACCAAAATATTCGTGTGCGAACTCGTGTTGCAACAGCCAGTCGAAGCCAAATTCATCTTTTTTATATTCGTTGCCATAGGCATTGATGGTTTGGTGCTCCATCCCTAAATGGGGCGTTTGTACCACGCCGACCTTTTCACTGGCGAAGGGGTAAGGGCCTATCATGCGTTCAAAAAACGTGAGCATGGTGGGAATCTCATCGAATAACACGCGTGCCTGCTGTTCGCTGCCTGGCAGGTGGTAATACACGATGGGGTAGGTGTTGCCAAAAATACTGTTGTAGGTTGTTTCCAGCTTTTCATAGGGCGCAATATTGAGCGCAATACCATAGGTATTATGTGCGGAGCGGGTCTGCCAGTGATAGGTGCGGGTATCGCCGTTATCGGTAATGTTGGTCAAAATACCGTTGCTGGCAGCAACCAGAGGCTTGGGTACCTCTATATGTAAATCGGTTTGCTTTGGTTCACCATGGGGTTGGTCAATACAGGGCCAGAATAGGTCACAGCCTTCGCCTTGTACTGCCGTTGCCAGCCAGTTTGCACCGTCGGGCGTTTTTTCCCACATTACGCCGCCATCCCATGGCGCGCGAACCGGAATGCGCGGTTGGCCTTTATATTCAATGGTTACCGTTACGGGCAATGTTACTGGCGTGGTAGGGGTAATTTTTAACTCGCCGCCCACATTATTGTACTGCCCCTCGGCCAGGGAGGTACCATTTATCGTAACACTGTCGACAGCAAATACGCTGTCCAGATCGACAGAGAATGCGTCTCTGTTACCTTCGCCGTTTAATGTAAGGGTGGTTTTACCCATCAGGATTTTGTTGTCGAAATCGAACGAAAACGTCAGGTCGGCGTGGTCTACCGTTAATCCTTGCTGAAGGAGGGCAACTTCACCGCCGCTTTTTAAGCTATAGGGCGTGGACGCAGGAGGAGTAACATTGTTTGATTCTGTGCTGCTGCAGGCAGATAAGGAAGCTAAAGCTATTGCCGCGGCTATGCCGGACAGCTTGCTGTTGAAGGTAGAAACCATAGCGTATCTCTGTTGTTGTTATCTGTTCCAGAGTATACAAAAATGCAGTGTAAACAAGGTCAGGATAGGGTCAATTCCCTAAAATATCTGGTAGGGAACAATACTTGGCTGGTTATCTGGCTCTGATTGGCGGATACAAAAATCCCGTCAGAGAGGCAACTGAGACGGGATTTTGGTTTTTATTCGAACAGCTCGCCGCGTAAATCTTCCAGGGTACTTTGGGTGTGCTCTTTAAGCAGTTTCTTTACCTTTTTAGGATTTTTATTCATCCAGGCGTCAAAGATTTCCTGATGTTCGCGGTAAGCGTCAGCCTCGCGATCGGGTGGCTCAAGGTGTTTGCGCACATAGCGTTCTGACAGTAAGTGTACTTTAGTCAACAGTTCCTGCGTTATCTTGCGATTAGCCGGGGCTGTTAACGCCAAATGGAATTCACGGTTAACGGTAACGGCTTCTGGCGTAATGTCGTAAGCCATACTCTGCAGGCGCTTATAGATCTCTTCTACTTTTTGCTTGTCCTGCTCGGTTGCTTTTTTACAGCCTTGGGCCGCCGCTTCCGGTTCCAGTGTTTGACGTAACTGAAATACATCTTCTGCTTCAGCCAGGCTCAATGGGCGAACAATAAATCCTCTGTTGGGGTGCGAAATTAGCAACCCGTCTTGCTCCAGCCGCGTTAAGGCCTCACGCAGCGGTATTTTACTAACGCCTAAATCCTGAGAGAGTGCGTCCTGACGAATGGGTTTTGCCGGAAACATAACATTAGCAAGGATGCGCTCACGAATAATTTCGTAGGCTTGCTCCGACAAGGTTTTAACCACAATTGACATCTATAAATTACTCCTAAGGAGAGTTTGTCTATTATCTTTTTAGTTATCGGTGACTACACGAATTTGTGCGTTAAACACCATGTCATACAGTATACTATTTGTAAGTCAGTTACACTGCTATATCGTTCAACCGCTTCTTTTTCATACAGCTGTAAAGCATTTTTTTCATATTTGAAGCCCACTCGTGGCAATAACTGTTTTAGTTGTCGAAAATTGATCAGTTTAAATGTGAAAACTAAGTTGGCTTTCGTATTTTTGCGGCAATAAATGAACATATAAAATTAAAAGAACAAAAAATAGACCGTTTTTGTTTAAAAGTTGTGCAAAAGGGCGTATAACAACAACGGTTAGTAAGCACAGTAACGTGTGACTAAACGACAGACTCACCGCAATGTAAGGGATTCTACAAGTAGTTCCGGTATTTTAAATTCTAAAAATAAACATAATCAGAGCGTTGCTTTTGAAGCGTTGTAGCGCGGTAAAACGGGCGAAACTGTTATGAATAATGCACACTGGGAATCGATCGGATCCACCTGGCAAGCGCGCAGTGTCAAACTCAAACAAATTATCGATATGCAAACTGATATCGCTAAGGTTGGCATGGACTTGTCGTCAGTCATGCAGCTTGTGGTGGAATATTGTTGTGAGCTTATTCAGTGCGATGGTGCCGCCATTGAGCTCCGTGAAGGCAACCACATGGTATACCGCGCAACCAGCGGTATAGCGAATGCACACTCAGGTTTGCGACTCCCTATCAATGAAAGTTTGTCTGGTTACAGTATTAAAACCGGCGAGTTGCAGTTGTGTAATGACGTAGAGCTCGACCCAAGAGTAAACCAGCCTGCCTGCAAAGCGCAGGGGATCGAGGCGATGCTGTTAATTCCGCTTGAACACTCCGACGATGTGGTGGGCGTACTAAAAGTCCTTTCGCGCAACAAACAGCATTTCACCATGGAACACGCCGCTATTTTACGTTTGGTGTCTGAACAGGTAGCGGCTTCCATGTATTTCTGCCACCGCTATGTCCCGGACAATCTGCTTTATCAGGCTACTCACGACAGTCTGACCGAATTGAAAAACCGCTCAGCCTTTATGGAACGATTGCGCCGCGAGGTGCACGTAAACGGCAACCGATCTCAGCATCGTTTCGGGCTAATGATCATCGACATGAATGGATTAAAGCGCGTTAACGATGAACTGGGTCACCGCGCAGGGGATGCCTTATTAGGCGAAATGGCAAGGCGACTACAGAAAACGTTCCGGCCAACCGATTTGGTTGCGCGTATTGGCGGCGATGAATTTGGTGTTGTAGTGAGTAACATTCAAAGTATCGAAGTACTCAGCAAAGCGTCACAACGGTTGAACAGCGAGTTAGCTACACCACATACCTGTAAAGGCAAGGAGCTTCGGCTGAGCGCTTCGGTGGGGAGTGCTGCTTACCCGGATGATGCTGAACATATTGAGCAGCTGATTGAAGTGGCAGACCAACGCATGTACCAGCGAAAGCGGGCGCATTACGAGGAAATTCCTGCCTGAGCCACGTCAACAGATTGCCTTTGCGTTGATAGGTTTTGCATTTATTGTACCGAAGGGTAAAATATACGCGTTTAAGTCATTACAGGATAGACAACGTGACGAGTGGTCGTAAACGCGAATTTGATGCTGAAACAGCCCTTGAGGCTGCCATGCAGGTGTTTTGGCAGAAAGGCTATGCCGGTGCTTCTCTGGCTGATCTCATCGACAGTATGGGTATTAACAAACCCAGTATGTATCGTGCGTTTGGCAATAAAGAAGCCTTGTTTGTAAAAGCGACTCAGCGCTATCTCGATACCCGTATGCAACCTCATCTGACAGTGTTGCAGCAAACCCACTTACCGTTGCGACAGCGCATTAAAAACCACATGATGTCTATTCTGGCCATGCAATGTGATCCGGAGCATGCTAAAGGCTGTTATTTGGTGCTGTGTCAGTCAGAAATGATCAGTGGCAATGTACCAGACGAAGCGGCCGGTATTCTGGCTCAGGCTGACGAACTGCCTAAACAGCTCTATACCGACCTTTTTACTCAATCCCCTGAATCCATTGAACTTGGACTTCACATTCATGCCCAGGCAAATGCACTGGCGTTGTATACCTTACTAAAAGGGACTGCTTCCATGGCCCGTTGCGGCGCGTCGTTACAACAGCTCGAGTATGCCGTAGACAGCATGTTAGACGGTATCTTTCAGCATCAGGCTAAGCTGTCCTGAATCGCTAATTTCTACCGAGGGGGTAATACCCCATGGGTCAAAAACAGCCTGTTGGCTGCGTTTTACCCAGGCGGTGTTCCAACCACATTCGCTGGCCCCAATGACATCAAACGGGTTGCTAGATATCAGCCAGGTCTGATTGGCTGCACACCTTACCGAATTCAACAGGTGCTGATAGATAACCGGATCGGGCTTGAAGGTTTCAACGGCATCGGCGGTGATCACATGATGAAAGTGCTGGTTAATGCCGGCATGCGACAGCAGGCTGTTCACCGCCCGTTGCTCGCCGTTTGAAAAGGCGACCAAGATGTATTTTTCAGCCAGTTCTGGCAGTGCGCTTTGCACATCGTTAAAGGCCGGAAGTCGCAGGTATTTTTCTAACAGCCATTGTTGCTGATCTTCGCTTAGCGTTACCTGAAGCTGCCTGCAGGTGAATCGTAATGCCTGTTCAGTGCAGACTGAAAAGTGCTGATACTGCCGCATTAACCCCCGACGAAACGAATATTCTAACTGCTTATTGCGCCAGGTATGAGAAAACAATTCTGCTTTGTCTCCCATCATGTCGGTCAGTTCTGCCAGTAAGCCGTGGGTATCAATCAACGTGCCGTAAACATCAAATGCTAATACCGTTTTCATCATCGTCTCCGTGGTCTGGGATCAAAAGCGATCAAAGTTGTTTGACTTTAACTTACCGATCGGTACAATTCAAATTGTTATTTGAAACCAATCGGTACAAAATTGTAAAGCAACGAGGAAATACTATGACATCTTTAACCGTACACACCTTTGATTCTGCTCCGGAAGCCAGCAAGCCACTGTTGGAGGATTCTGTAAAAGCCTTTGGGATGCTGCCCAATCTGCATGGCATTATGGCCGCATCTCCTGCAGTACTCGAGGGGTATAAAGCCTTGCATGACTTGTTTCAGAAGACGTCGTTTGACGCAGAAGAGCTGACTGTTGTGTGGCAAACCATCAATGTAGAGCATGGCTGCCATTATTGTGTGCCTGCTCACACGGCCATTGCCAACTCGATGAAAGTTGACCCTGCGTTAACCGAAGCTCTGCGTAACGCAGAGCCAATGCCAACGCCTAAACTGCAGGCCCTGCAGGATATGACACTGCTCCTGCTGCGTAATCGCGGTGTGGTAAGCGCGGCTGAACTGGACGCATTCTATTCGGCCGGTTATGAAGAACACCACGTACTGGAAATTATTCTGGGTTTGGCGCAGAAGGTCATGAGCAACTACATCAACCACATTGGCAATACGCCAGTGGATGCGCCTTTCGCGAAGTTTGACTGGACTAAAAAATAGTCTGCATGATTTAAGCAATTCAACAGCCGGTGATTACCGGCTGTATTGAATAACGGGCTGCTCGGGCAGTACGCAATCCGGTGTTTTGGCGCTGGCATCGAGTGTGTACCAGTCGCGACGATGCGCGAAGCCTGCATGGGTTGCTTTAGCCGGGTCAAAACAACTGTTTTCCAGCTGCTTCTTATCGACCAACAAATATCTGTGACCTTGTCTTTCTAGCCATGCATTCGCAGCTTGTAACTGAATATCGGTTGGGGTGTGGTAGCCAAAATGGGTTACCGGATAAGGTGAAAACAAAATGAACTGCTCGGAGAATTCCACCAGAGCGATTTCCGAGTCCTCTGGCAGGATCTTTTCCATTTCATTAAAGACCGGTATGGGCGTGCGCATTGGTCCCATTAACAGGTAACCCCAGGTACTATAAACAAGCCAAAGCCCGCTGATCAGTATCGCCCAGCTTTTCCACATCGCCTGACGGTAACCGACAACCAGAGCGGCAATACCGACGGCTGCAGCGGATAAAAAGAATCCTGATATATCTGCATCGCTCCCTGCCAATGCCCGATGAACCCACTTAGCATTCATTAATACGCTTATCTCTGCGGCAACAAATACCAGTGTCAGCAAAACACACAAGCCAAAAATTAATCGGTTTAACCAGCGTCGGGTAAGTAATTCCTTGCAATAGGGCGCGCTGATGAGTGCCAGCATCGGTACCGCAGGTAATAGGTAAACGCCACGCTTGCCCGGGCTCATACTGAAGAAAATCAGTAGCAGTACAATCCAGCCTGCGGGTAATAAAATGCGTGCATCCAGCAGTTTTATATCACGCCACCACGTTGGTAGTAGCCAGGGGAGTGCCAGACTCAGAGGTAACCAAAATACCGGAATAACTGACGTCAGGTAATACCAGAAAGGCTTAATATGATGCCAGGAATCAGCGTAGCGGGTAACGGTTTGCTTGAACAAAATATTGTCGCGGTAGGCGTGTAGTGCAGGGTTGTCACTAACCGATACCAGGTAGTACATGGGCACAAACCACAGTGAAATGGCCAGTAACATAACCACTGGCCCCAGCCACCATTTCCAGGCAGAAGATTGGTGTGGAAGTACCGGGATGTTGCCCTTTGCTTTTATCCGATACGCCAGGTAGGGCAATAACATCAGGGCGGGTAAAAAGCCTACGCCTTTGGTAATAACTCCCAGCCCCATAAAAAACCAGGCCAGGTAGTACCAGCGCCATAACCCATCTATCAGTAAAAAGCGCAATAAGCCATAACAGCCCACTGTTATCCAGGCACACACCAGTGCATCGATCTGTGCTGTTTTGGCTTGCAGAGTAAACTGAACCGTAAACAGCATCAATAAACCTGCAGTAAAGCCCGTATTTACCGTCCATAAGCGGCGGCCCAGATCATAAACCAGAAACACTGATAGCAAACCGGCTAAGGCGGAAGGCAGCAAAAACGCCACCTTCAAACTCCCGGTAATGGCGTAAAACAACGCGATAGACCACATGAACACAGGTGGTTTATCGGGGTAAATTTCGCCTCCCCGCATAGGGAAGAACCACTGTCCGGTTTCTACCATATCCCGGGCAACAAGCGCAAAACGAGGCTCATCAGCAGGCCAGGGCTCGCGTAATCCTAACCCCGTGAGAATTAAAATAATGGCAATCGACAGTAAAACGGCAAGTGGATACATCTGATAGATAGCAGGTGAAGACAGAGTACGTGTATTCATTATACTGACTGCGAAGATGTTGATTTTGTTGTTGGGGCGTGTTGTTGGCTCTGGTCGTCCGAAGAAACAAGACGCTCAGCTTTATAGAGTTTGTAAAGGTACAGGCCTAATAACGTGGACAGCCCCAGCATGCCTACACTCAGGGCAATTTTCCAATAGGATTGCACTAAAATGCCTTTCCCCATTAAGGCGAAAATAGCCATCTGTGGGATATAACCAATCATAGAGCCGGTAACAAATATGCGAGCGGGCACATGGCTCACACCTGCTATCAAGTTTGTCGCCAAGTTATTACCAAACGGCATTAAGCGAATAACAATGGTCATCAGGAAAGGTTTGATAGCAACAAAGGCGTCGAGTTTCGCTACTTTGCGGGCATACTTTTTTCGCAATGCTTTGCGTGTGAATATGCGGGATAGCCAAAATACACCGGCGCAACTAAGGGTGGTTCCCGCAACAGAATAAAGCAGACCCTCACCAAAGCCAAAGGCATAGCCGGCTAAAAAGGCCGTTAACTGGCGCGGCAATCCGATAGCAGTAAGAGCGGCAGCCATTCCAATAAAATAGGCAATGCCTGTGAAGCCATTATGGCGGGTATTGGCATCTACCCAATCCTGATTAAATGCTGCCACTGCAGGGAGTTGGCGGACCAATTCACTTACCCCCACACAGGCCAGTAATATCATCATTAGGTAAAGTGCGTTTTTGAATAACGCGTGACGGCTTCGCTTATTCATCATCAAATACTACGTGCGCTATTTTGGCGCGTTTCTGGAGCCAAAGAACGCCAAACATATCAACAATACCCACCCATAAACGACTGAGCATTGTGTAGTTGGACGTGCCGTGACGACGGTCCCGATGATTTACTGGTACTACGCGAATTTCACCGCCGCTACGTTTAACCAGAGCAGGAATAAAGCGATGCATATGGTCAAAATAGGGCAGTTTTAAAAATGTTTCACGAGGGAAAAGCTTAATTCCACAGCCACTGTCAGGCGTATCATCATTCAGGAAACGACTTCTGATTCTGTTGGCAATTCGAGACTGGAATCGTTTCCATGCTGTATCTTTTCGATTTTTACGATACCCGCCGATGCAGAAGCATTGGCCCGGAGTGAATGACTTTGCTGCTTCAAGTAATGCGGGTATATCGGCAGGATCGTTCTGGCCGTCTGCATCCAGGGTGACAATAAGCTCTCCCTTAGCATGTGTGACACCTGTGTGAACGGCGGTACTCTGTCCTACTGAATACTGGTGTTTTACGACACGTACCTGGGGAAAACGAGCCATCGCCAACTCGCGCAAAACACGATAAGTGTTATCGGTACTTCCGTCGTCCACGTACACAATCTCAAACGGGCATACCGGGGCCAAAGACGCAACGATTTCTTCAACTAAAGGTTCTATATTTTCCTGCTCATTTTTTGCAGGTATCACAACTGATAGCAAGGCAATCATGTCTCTAATATAATTATAAAACTTAAGTTTACAGATGTAACCTTAAGGCTTACTTAAGGTAGTGTAATTCACACTGATTGTCGAAGTTATATCACCATTTTTATTTGTTCACGCAACCATTGAATGGCGTCGTCCTGTTCACTGTTTTCATGCCAGTACATATCGATATCCAGCCCGGGAATAACAAACGGCAATGGCACAAATTCAACGGATTCATCAACTAATGTCCTGGCAACTGATTCGGGAACGGTAAGTAAGTACATACTATTTTTTAGCAGCAGTTTTGCAGTCTGATAACTTTGACATCGCAACACCTGTTTGCGGTTTATGCTTTGCTGTTGAAGGTTAATATCCTCTACCACGCGACCCGAGGCACGATGACTAACGGCAATATGTTCTGCCTGAAGATACGCGTCTTTGGTCAGCGCGGGCTGATTGTACTTGCCGCGCATGACCACAAAATCATCACGACTCAGTCGCTGATGCAGTATCGGTTTTGATAAAGGTAGCGCGACATCAATCACAATATCTGCTTGCCCTGTAGCCAGTTGGCGGCCTGTGTTTTGCCTGTCCAATGGACGACAGGCAAGCTGAATTCCCGGCGCCTGTTCTCGTAATTTCATTAATAATGCCGGTACGTAAAGGGGCTCAAGGGCATCATGGATCATCACATTAAAACGCTGCTCGCTGCTGGCCGGATCGAACCGGGTAAATTGCTGAACGGCCATACGCAATCCATTTAAATGTGACAGCAATAAAGGCGCTATTCGACGGCATAAGCTGGTGGGTTGCATACGTGATGCTTTGCGCTCAAACAAAGGATCCTGCAAATGTTCCCGGAGCCGTTTTACGGCATGGCTTATGGCTGAAGGCGTAATAAACAGGCGCTCAGCAGCACGGGTCATATTCTGCTCTTCGTATAAAGCTTCAAATATTTTTAGCAGGTTGAGATCCAACTGTTGGAGTGGCTTGTCGTTCATCGTCTTATTGTGAATTTTGTTCATAGTTTGAGTGTAGCTTATTTCACTTCATTCATTTATTGCAACTGGTTAGACTAGTTAACAATTGAGTAACATGCTGGATATTATTCTATGAATTTTGAGCACAGTGAAAAAAGTCGCGACTACGTTGCCCGGGTTAGTGCGTTTATGACGCAACATGTGCTGCCAAAGGAAGTTGCCATTATGCGCGAAAATCATGCGCAAAACGGACATGGTAACTGGCAGCAGTGGCAATTGAACCCCACTGTTGATGCATTAAAAAAACAGGCTAAAGCAGAAGGACTTTGGAACCTGTTTTTACCGGATGCCGAACTGGGCCAAGGCCTCAGTTGTGTGGATTATGCGCCGGTGGCAGAAGCCATGGGGCAAAGCCTGCTGGCGCCTGAAATTTTTAACTGTAATGCACCGGATACCGGCAATATGGAAGTGCTGTATCACTTTGGTAGTAACGCTCAAAAGTCACAATGGCTGATGCCATTGTTAAACGGTGATATTCGCTCGGTGTTTGGCATGACTGAACCTGATGTCGCTTCGTCTGATGCGACAAATATGCAAGTGACTATTACGCCCGATGGCGATGACCTCGTCATCAACGGTTCCAAATGGTGGACGACCGGGCTGGGTCACCCAAACGCAAAAATTGCCATTGTTATGGGACTGTCTACGCCCGAGGCAGACAAGCACAGTCGCCACAGTATGGTTCTGGTACCGCTGGACACGGCAGGGTTAACCATTAAACGCATGCTTACTGCTTATGGAGATTACGACGCGCCATACGGTCATGGCGAGATGCACTTTGATAACGTGCGCGTGCCCGCCGCGAATTTAATTATGGGGTTAGGTAAGGGGTTCGCCATTGCACAGGGCAGATTAGGGCCGGGTAGAGTGCATCATTGTATGCGTGCCATCGGTGCTGCCGAGCGAGCGCTGTCGTTAATGATTCAGCGCGGCAGTACTCGCGTGGCTTTCGGACAACCTCTTATTAAACTCGGCGGCAATCTGGAACGGGTGGCAGAAGCGCGGATGCTGATTGATCAGGCCCGCTTGTTGACATTAAGTGCGGCTTGGAAAATTGATAATGTGGGCGTTAAACATGCCATGACAGAAATTTCGGCCATTAAGGTGGTGGTACCAACCATGCTGCAACAGGTGGTGGACATGGCCATTCAACTGCATGGCGGAGCAGGCATGTGTGGCGATTTACCGCTGGCCGGCTTTGCGGCCATGGCGCGGAGTCTAAGACTGGCGGATGGACCCGACGAGGTGCACAAAGCCATGGTATCCCGGCTGGAATTGGCAAAATACAAACCCGCCAAGGGCTCTCAGTCATCGTTGGCAAAGGAGTCATAATATGCAAAAACGGGTTGTAGTCACTGGCGGCGCATCCGGATTGGGTCGGGCATTGGCGTTGCGTTGGGCAAAAGCCGGCGCTGATGTGGTAATCGCCGACATCAATGCAGAACGCGGGAAAGAAGTACTGGCAGAACTGAATAATCTGGGCCGTCAGGCCTGGTATTTTCACTGCGATATTCGCAGCGACGATGATGTACAAGCGCTGACAGAACGTGTTGGCAATATCTGGCCATCAATCGATTTGCTTATCAACAATGCTGGAGTGGCCACTGCTGGCAGTCTGGTGGAGGAAGATATTGAACAATGGGCATGGGTGTTGGATATAAATGTACTTGGGGCGGTGCGTATGACCCGAGCCATGTTGCCGTTGTTAAAAGCACAACAGGGTGGTTATTTGCTAAATGTGGCGTCTCAAGCCGGCATTACCGCTGCACCAGTAATGGCCTCGTATAATGCCAGTAAAGCGGCTATTGTCAGCTTTTCTGAGACCATGAGACTGGAACTGATTGATGCCAACATTGGTGTCAGCGTGCTGTGTCCGGGCTTTTTTAAAACCAATCTGGATGAGTCGGTACGTAGCCCGAATCCTGCCATGAAAGGGGTAGTAACCCGCTTGCTGGACAAGGCTCAGGTGAACGCCGATGATGTGGCAAATTGTGCGTTTGATGGCGTACAGGCTGGCCGTTTTATGTTGCTGAGCCATAAAGAGGGGGCGAAGGCCTATCGCATTAAGCGCTGGTTCCCGCAATATTACTTTAAAATGATGGCAGACCACACCAAACGGTTGCGGAAAATGGGGCAATAGAACAGCATGACGTCACAGCATATTGATACCGCAGGCTCAGTAAGAGCTGGCGAAGCTTTGCCGGTCGAGCCCGTACATGAGTGGTTACTGCAACGGGTTACTGGTTTGAGTGGTCTGCCAACGGTAACCCAATATTCAGGTGGGGCCTCGAACTGGACATATTGTCTGACTTACCCGGATATAGAATTCATCCTGCGCCGTGCGCCAGCGGGAACGAAAGCAAAAGGTGCCCATGATATGGGGCGGGAGTTCCGTTTGCAGCAAGCGCTAAAACCCGTTTATGACTACGTGCCAGCCATGATGGGCTATTGTGAAGATGACAGTTTTATTGGCAGTGATTTTTATGTGATGGAAAAAATTACCGGCGTGATCCCGCGTAAGCATTTTCCACGTGGCCTTGAGGTCAGTGAAACGCAAAGCCAGCATCTGTGTAAAAACATGTTCGACAGTCTGATTGCGCTGCACAGCGTTGACTATAAACAGGCCGGACTCGATCATCTGGGCAAAGGTGAAGGCTATACTGAACGGCAAATCAGTGGCTGGCGCTCACGTTATCAGAAGGCCAAAACCTGGAATGTGCCTTCAGGTAAAAAGGTGATTAACTGGTTGGAAAATAACTTGCCGTCCAAAGAGTATATCTGCCTGACACACAATGATTTCCGGCTTGATAACCTGGTGCTTGACCCTAACGATATTACTCATATCAATGCTGTATTGGATTGGGAGCTTGCTACTTTGGGAGACCCTTTGATGGATTTGGGGAATACGCTGGCTTATTGGGTTGAACCTGGCGATGATTTTATGGCGCAAATGACCCGTCGTCAGCCTACACATCTGCCTGGCATGATGAGCAGGAGTGAGATTGTTGACTATTATTTGTCGAACATGTCGCTGGACGTAGACGATTTTCGTTTTTATGAAGTGTACGGGCTGTTCAGGCTCGCTGCGATAGCTCAACAAATTTACTATCGCTATCACCACAAGCAAACCCGTAATCCCGCGTTCAAGCGCTTCTGGTTATTTGTGCATTATTTATTGTGGCGCTGCGAGCGCGCCATAAAGGGGCGATAAGTCATGAGTTGTGTGTATTTACTCAGGCATGGACAAGCCAGTTTTGACGCCGACGACTACGACGCCTTATCAGACATGGGGGAACAGCAGGCCCTTCGAACTGGTGAAGACCTGGCTCGTCGAGGTATTGCATTCGACAAGGTCATTTGCGGCGGTATGAAGCGTCATGGTCAAACGCTGTTGCAGTTACAAAAGGGGTACGGACAGTCGTTGCCACAAGCGCCAATCAATGCTGATTGGAATGAGATAGACCATCACAATGTACTGGGCGTCTTCGATGAGCGCTTGGCTACCGCAGCTACAATGCGGCAGTATTTAATGTCTCAACCCGAGCCAGAAAAAGCCTTTTTGAGTGTGTTTACTCAGGCCGTAAAGCGTTGGCAAAGTGGTAAATTTAACGATGACTATGCGGAGTCCTGGTGTAACTTCAGGAGACGGGTGTTAAAAGCACTGGAAGCCACATTCGTCGAATTGGAAAAAGGTGAGCAAGCATTAGTGGTGACGTCAGGCGGGCCTATTGCGCTGGTACTATCAAGCCTGATGCAACTCCCTGAACAAAACTGGTTTAACGTAAACTGGACGCTCGTGAATACGGGGATCACCAAAATACTGCGCACTGGCGGCCGGTACATGGTGTCGTCCGTTAACGAGCATCAGCATTTGGATACCCCGGCGAGTCGTTCGATGATTACCTACAAATAAAGAGAATAACAATGCGTAAAAATATTTTGATTACCGGCGCGAGCTCGGGCCTGGGCCACGGCATGGCGGTAGAGTTTGCCAAGCAGGGCTGCAATCTTGCGCTGTGTGCACGCCGTGTGGAGCGACTTGAGGAACTAAAAGCGCAGCTCGAGGGTATTAATCCCGACATTAAGGTGTTTATCCGGTCGTTGGATGTAAACGATCACGATGCGGTATTCAGTGTGTTTAAGGCGTTTCGCGATGACATGGGCAGGTTGGATCGGGTTATTGTGAATGCGGGGATGGGAAAAGGCGCGTCAATCGGTACCGGTTATTTTCATGCAAACAAACAAACCGCGGTCACCAATTTTGTATCGGCCATTGCGCAATGTGAAGCGGCAATGGCGATTTTTCGCGAGCAAAACGCCGGTCATCTGGTCACTATTTCTTCCATTAGCGCAGTGCGGGGCTTCCGCCGGGCTATGACGGTTTATGCGGCTACGAAAGCGGCGATTACCTCGCTATCGGAAGGTATTCGCATAGACGTGCGCAACACGCCCATAAAGGTAACCTGCATTCACCCCGGATTCATCCGCAGTGAAATTAACGATAAAGTAGAAAAAGTGCCATTCATTGTAGACACCGAAACGGGTTGTAAAGCTATGGTAAGTGCCATCAACAAAGAAAAGGCAAACAGCTATGTGCCGACCTGGCCCTGGGCCTGGTTACACTGGGTGTTGCGAATAGCGCCGCAAAGCTGGATTGCTAAAATGAGCTAATTTGGTTCAGTTTAAAAAAGATAAAAGAAACCCGCCAACAGGCGGGTTTCTTAATGCTTTAAATAAAGCAGAGATTACATTCTGTAACGAACACCCAGGGAGAAGGTGCGGTCACGAATGTAAGTATCGCGAGGATACAAACGGGCATCGGCTGCTGAGTCGCCGCCGAAGTAATCGTTGGCTACGTCATCGGCCAGGTTGGTGCCGTCGAAGCTGATGGTCAGGTTTTCATTGACATCGTAGTTCACTGAGAAGTCCAGTGAGCTGATTGCTTCGTGAATCACTGAGCTACCAGGCTGGTCACCCGCTTCATTGAAGCTGCCGTACCATTCGCTACGCCAGTTGTAAGCCAGACGAACATTCAGGCCATCGCGCTCATACATCAGGATCGCGTTGTAAGACTTGTCTGATACGTTTGGCAGCGGCTCCATAACGCCAGCTGCGTTTTCCGCTTCGTGATCCATTAACGTGGTGTTCAGTTGGATACCCAGGCCGTCGAGCATATCAGGCAGGTTTTCGAAGAACTGGGTATAGGCCAGCTCAACCCCTTCGAGTGAGCCCGCGCCACTGTTTACCGGGCGGGTAATCGAGAACTCGTTACCATTGATAGTTTCAGGTATCGCTACGTACTTAACGTAACCATCGATATCGCGGTAGAACACAGTGGCAGTTAATGAACTGGCTTCGCCAAAGTACCATTCTGCTGCCAGATCGTAGTTTTGAGACTCTACTGCATCCAGTTCAGGGTTACCGCCATTACCGTAACCAAGTGTGCCAGTCTCTGAAGGCAGGAAGTAAGTCGCACTTGGGTTCAGATCTGCAAAGTTTGGACGGTTGATGGTCTTACCATAAGCGGCACGAACATAAAGCTCGTCGGTAACCTGAAGACGCATGTTCACGGCAGGTAATACTTGGGTTGAACTGGTGTCGACGGTAATCGGCGTTACTACGCCATCGGTGATGCTGTTACCGTTCAGTTCTGATTCCAGCTTCACTACGCGCATACCGGCTTCACCGTCTAACAGCATGTCACCTATCTCTGTTGAGAAGTTGGCTTGCGCGTAAATCGCATAGTTGTTTTCTGTATTGTCGTAATAACGCGCAGGCAGGAAGTCAGGGTCGTCGCGTGAATAACCCATGGCCTCACGGATGTCGCCACGGTTGGCTAACAAGTACGCTGCATTTGGAGTTAACCATTGGGTATTGTTCAGTGATGTAACGTCGCTCATGTAGCCTGCTGGCGAGTAATCTTCCAGACCTGGGAATTCGGTAAGCGGTATATTCCGGCCGGAGATGTTGCCACGGCCGCCGGTGTCGGCTTCCTGATTAAAGGCAGAGCGTTCGTTTACACGCAGGCCGACTTCTACCGAGTGGATCCATGAATCCAATGCAATGTTTGCATCCAGTGTCCAGTCGATAGCGTCACCCTCCTGATGACCCAGGCTGTCAAAGTTAGTCCACAGGGAGTACTGGCTAAGGTCAGTCATGTCATAAGGCTGACCGCTCGCATCAAGGATTTGAACGTCAGAGATGCCAGCACCGTTTTTGTCGAAATCGTAGATAATGGTGTCGGCAAAAAACGCTAAATCAAGAATAAAGCCTTTGTTGTTCGCTTCTGTATCGGTGTAAGCCAGGTCTGATTTAATCGTCACATTGTCGAAGAACCATTCGCCGCCCAGTGCAAACTGGTAAGTTTCTGATTCATTAAAGAACGACTGGTTACTGGTAATCGTACCCGGTGCATCAGGGCGAACGACAGATTGCGCTACGTTAGAGCCTTCTTTATATGACTCAACATAGCCATTGCCCCAACCACCCCAGCTAGGAATAGGTACCCAGAAGTTAAGCTGACTGTTCTGTTCGTATTTCACACCAAACACGTCAAAGTAATAGGTGCTGTTGCTGTCAGGCGCAAACTGGAAGGTGGCGTTAAAGGAATCGCGGGTGCGATCGCCATAACGGAAATAGCCACCAATAACATTCGGTGCAAGCGCCGGCTCACCTGCCACATTGAGTGGAGCTGAATTCGGGTTGTTGACTACTGAGTCCGGCAATGTGAAGGGCGCAGTAACAAAGTTTACCTGGTCCTGGAAATCACGGCTCTGATGCGACACGCTCAACATGGCGCCAAAGCGGCCATTGCTGTTATCCCAGTTGTTGTTCAGGGTAACACTGCCAATAGGGTTCCAGGATTCAGCTTCATCACTGTAGACATAGCGCAAACCGCCTGCCGCAGAGAAACCGTCGTCAAAATCAAATGGCTTACGTAATTGGATATCGATACTACCTGCAATACCGCCTTCAATATCAGAAGCGCTGATGGATTTTTTTACGTCAACCGAGTACACCAGATCGGCTGGCACGTCGGTCAGAGACAAAGAGCGGCCCGTCGTGGTGAAGATGTTACGACCGTTCATCGTAGTAACAATGTCTGGTAAGCCGCGAATCAGTACTTGTGCCACTTCACCATTAGTACGTGCAACCTGAATACCCGTAACGCGCTGAAGTGCAGCCGCTACGCTGTTATCTGGTAATTTACCGATGTCCTCGGCAACAATAAGATCAGAGATAGTCGACGCATTCATTTTCATATTTTGCGCGGAGTTTAAGCTGGCTTTAACCCCACGTACGTCGATGATTTCAATAGTGTCTTCGGAAGTTTGGTTGGTGTCCTGAGCATACAATGACTGAGAGGCTAGTGCCGCAAGAATGGCACTTGCTACCTGTGCACGTTTAAACATGTATCTTCTCCAAGATTGTTTGTAGTTGCGCAATGCTCACGGTATATCCTGCCGGTGATGAGCGTTGGGTTGCGCTAAGTAAGGTTTACGACGTCCCGATGTTGGGGGGGCCGCATATGGTTTTTGTTATTATTATGGGGTGAGGATAGTATTGTATGATAATAGTACAGTCAACATTTCATTAACGATTTTTGCTTTAAAAAAAGCACAAAATGATTGAGGTTGATGTGTTTTTTATTTTAATCAATGGTTTACGAGTGTTGATTTTTCTGGTTTTTGACGTGGATATTACGAAAATTTAAAAATTAACGCTTTGTTATACTGGTTTTGTTAATTATTTGTATAACTAATGGGTGAGTAATCAGACGGACATTGAGCAATCAGCCAGGCTGATTGCACTAGAGGTGATGGCTATCTTTCTATCTGTTCAAAATGATTTCGAACGTGCATGACGTGGGCGAGCGCGTAGTTTTCCCGGGTCAATGGGCCATAGGCAAAATGCTCCGCCAGAGGGCCGGTATGTGTTTGAAAGCGATTCAATGCTGTAATTAACTGAGATATCGCTTGCTCTGCAGTCAGGTCTTTCGGCGCATCCGGTGCTCCTGGTATGGCTTCTTCCAGGTCGTGTACCATCGTACGTTTGGCTGCGAATACAGCAAAGGCTGCAGCGCCTAACGACGATTTAAACCAAGCAGGTTTATGCAGTGGGTAGCCGCTAATGGAATAGTCAACACTCTGCGCCATGTGATGAAATGTTTTGGCGACAGACCAACTGGTTTGAGACGTGAGCATGCTGGTATCCAGCGAACCTAAAAAGGTTTGTAACGCGCTGATACTCATATCATCGTCGTGTTCTGGTGTACTTAACCAGTAACAGCCACCGGCAATACCTATTGCGCCGCATGACAAGGCTGAAATAACAAAAGTCCGTCGGTTCATCTTGTTGCTGTTGGTAATAATACAGAATTAAACAGTATGACATTGCGGACGATCTGTATAGTAGGGATGAGCATGGATTGTTAGACTCAATACCCTGTTTCAAAGGATTGTAAGGTTTCCCATGAAAGACACAGAACGCGCGAGCATTATTAAAGCCAGCTGGAAGCTACACGATATTGTTGAGTCAGCCTATCTGGCTCACGGTGCCGCAAAACACAGCCCGGAGTGGCTCGAAAAGCAGCGCTTGTTGCTTGCTGATATGGCGCTACATTTATTACAAACCTCGGTAAAGCCGGGTGACATTGACCTCGAAAAGCTGACCAATAATTTGCACGCCATCCTGACTATTACCGATCAGTTTCTGCCTCATGCAGGACTGAAGCAGGCGACTGAATCTTTATACGAACCAATTAGCTGACACTGAGCGGTTCGCCCTTGCGCACCTCGCCAGGGCTTTTTCCTATGACTTTTTTAAATGCCCGGGAAAACGCAGATTCAGACTGATAACCCAAATCCAGCGCAATGGAGAGTAACGTATCTTCAGTGAACTGCAGTTTTGAATAGGCCAGCGACATTCGCCATTCTGTTAAGTAATCCATGGGGGTGTTGCCGACCAATTGTTTAAATTGCTGAGCAAAACTGGTTCGCGACATGCCGACTTCTTTGGCGAGAGACTCCAAACGCCAGTGCTGATCCGGAGCGTTATGTATTAGCTGCAAGGCTTTGGCGATACGGTCGTCAGACAGCACACTTAACCATCCCAGTGCACCCGCTTCCAGACTGTTCAGATGCTCTCTGAGTACAGCAATGATCAGGATCTCAGCCAGTCGTGATAAGACGGCCTCAGTCCCCAGTCCGACATGTTGTGTTTCGGTACGGATAAGCTCACTAATTTGTTTTACCAGCCTGTGAGTAGGGCGATGCGATTCGCGAATAACCAAAGCGGTAGGCAAACTGGACAATAGCTTCTGAGCCAGAGGGTGGGTAAAAAATAACGCGCCGCATAGCAGACGTGTTGATGTGCCGCCGCCACCATATTTCAGCGTTTCGAAACGTTCGGATACACATTGTATTGGCAGCGAAGTCAGCGGCACCGCGGGTGTATCTGATTTACCGTTGAGGCGGTGTCCTTCACCGCGGGGAAACAAGATAAAATCATTGGCATGCAATTCACAGGATGCCCTGTCGAAATGAAATTCGGCATCACCGTTTAATATCAGGTGAAACATTAGACAATGAGGAATGGCTGGCATGTCTACTGCCCAGGGCTCGGAGAGCTGAGAATCGGTGCAAAAGGCTGTGGCTATATGCAGGTTGTTCAGTAGCTTGCCTAGCGGACTGTCTTCCAATGGTGTGTCAGCGCGTTTGTTGTGATCGAATTCCATGACGGTGGTTCTGCCTGTCCTGTTCTGCGGATCGCCAGACCAATATACGCCAAATAAGGAGGACATCATATATTCCCCCTTAATTGATGATCATTGGCCACAGCAGCAATACACCGCTTAGGATAGCTGTGACCGTCCGTACATGATTCCAGAATACCCACTTAATCAGGTATGCCTGCCAGGTGCGTTGGAATGAAGTTTCTCCGTCTGCTTCTAATAGCCTGCTATTGAGCGGCACGTTTTTTATCAGCGTTACCAAAAAGGTGCCTACAAAAAAGATCAGCCCGGCAAGAAAGTGGTTAGAGCGTGTCACCACAAACACTAATGATGTGATTGCAGAGCCAAAAAAGCACAGGTAGAAAAGCGGATTCAGAATTTCCCGGTTAATGAGCACCATGGTCTCAGCGCCGTGTTCCGATTGCCTTAAGGCGCCCATGACGGAGCAAGAGAAGATAAAGTAAATACCCATCATGAGAAGCATGCTGAGTTGCCCAAAGGCAGAAAGTATGTTCAAAACAAGCACGTGGTGGCCTCCTTATTATTCGCGCCTGTATTGTCGGTATCTGTGCTTATTCCTGCCTTACAAAGCGTTCATTTCTTTTGACCAAACGTTCGAAACAGGGTTTGGACGTTCAGGTCGTTTTTGAAGTGTTTCAGTTGCCTTTCTATGTCTTCGATTTCTTATCTTATGTATCAGGGAAGGCGAGCAGCTTTTCCATAAACTACCAGCCGTTATTCGGCGTCAACATGAGGAAAGAGCAATGAAAGTATTAAACGCATTAAAACTAGCTGGCCTTGCCGGCTCACTGTTATTCAGCAGCCTGTCGTTTGCTTCGTCAGTTAACCTGGGCGAAAACGATGTGGCCATTCACGGCTACGACCCGGTTGCTTATTTTGTAAAACACAAAGCAGTAGAAGGGTCAGCAAAATACACCGCGACGTTTGACGGAGCCATTTATCGCTTCTCCAGCGCTAAAAACCGCGATTTGTTTAAAGCCGATGCTGAGCATTATGCCCCGCAATTTGGTGGTTACTGCGCAATGGGTGTGGCACTCAACAAGAAATTGGATGTGGATCCGGACGCCTTCTACATCAAAGACGACAAGCTTTATTTCAACCTGAACAAAGCCGTTCAGAAGAAATGGATGGAAGACGTGCCGGGTAACCTGAAAACGGCTTATCGCGTATGGGACGGCATTGAAAGCCTGTCTGTTGAAGCGACTAACGCTGAGGATTAATCCGGATGGAAACCGAGCTAAAAGGCATTTTGTCGAACGGCCATGAGTATCCCGAACAGGTGGTGATGTTGTGGTTCACCGCCACCTGGTGCGGACCGTGCAAACAGCTTGCGCCTATCATTAATTTGCTGGAGCAAGCTCACAAGGATTCACTGCGGATCATCAAAGTGGATGCAGATGAAGAGCATGGCTTAGCGCAAATGTTAGGGGTACGGGCAGTACCGACACTGATCCTGATGGATCGCACGAAACGACTGGACACACACGTAGGGCTGTCAAATTACGGCGAGTTACACAAGTGGGTGTCTCATCATCTGAATGATTGAAAGTAAGGAAGTGACATGAATCATAAGCAAAAAATCGCGGCAGCCGCTTTGGCAATGGCATTGGCGACGGCGGTATCAGCACCGGCTCAGGCTGCAGGCAAAGAAAAGTGCTACGGCATTTCGGCTGCGGGTCAGAATGACTGCGGAAATCTGGCGGGCACCCATTCCTGTGCAGGGCAATCTACGGTTGATAACGACCCGGGTGAGTGGAAGCTGGTGGCAAAAGGCACCTGCGAATCCTTAGGCGGTATGCTGAAAGCAGAAGCCAAGAAGCGCTACGACGCTGCCAAAAAGGGCTAAGCCAGGGCTGTTTCATTAAATGAACACAAAGGAGACGAGTATGTCTGCGGTTTCGCAACACCATGAACGTGTAGATAGCACCAGGGTAGGTGTGGGTCTGCGTCACGTGCATTATGCCGAGGCGCTGGCGCAGACATCTCACTCCGTTGACTTTTTGGAGATTCACGCTGAAAACTTTTTCGCTAAAGGCGGCGTGATCCCCACGTTTTTAAACGCACTATCCGAACAGTATCCACTAAGTATTCACGGCACCGCCATGGGGCTGGGTTCCGCAAAAGGCATTGACCCCGCTTACTTAACGCGCTTTTGTGATTTGGTTAACAGAGTAAACCCCATTTTAGTGTCAGATCACGCCTGTTTTACCTGGGGACATTCAGATGATCAGCCCCTGCATGCAGGTGACCTGTTGCCGTTGACGTACGATCAGGCATCACTGGACATACTGATTAACAACATTGACCGGGTCCAACAGGCGCTGGGACGACAGATACTCATTGAAAATATTGTGAGCTATGTGGACCACCGTAGTGATCCGATGCAAGAAGCAGAATTTCTGGCTAATGCTGCCAGATTGACAGGCTGTGGATTGCTGGTGGATTTGAATAACGTATTGGTAAATGGTCAGAATTTCTACCCCGGCAATACATCGCAATATGCGCTTAACTGGCTAAAAACGCTACCCGCTAAAGCGGTCCGGGAAATTCATCTGGCTGGCAGCAGCGCGGTCGCCCCCGGGGAACTGATTATCGACGATCACAGCAAGCCAGTGTCACATGCTTGTTGGGCGTTGTTTCAGCAAGCTATTCATTTGTTTCCCGGCGCAGCAACATTAATTGAGTGGGATAACGACCTGCCAACCTGGGCGCGACTCCAGGAAGAAGCCGATACGGCACGGTTTATTTTATCGCAAACCCTGATTGAGGAAATGTTATGAGCGCCCCCTCGCAGAACACGCCTCACCATACGCTGCATACGGTTGAGCACCGCTTGGCGAACCAACGTCAATCCGCACTGGTAACCGATATTTTTACGAAATCGTCGTTGAGCGGTGTGCCTGAGCGAGCCCTTAGCATCTACCAGCAGAACTTACAGATGACCGCAGCGCGCAGTCTTTCGATTTCTTACCCGGTGTTACAGCAGATGGTAGGTGAACAAGCGATATTCATTTTAGCTCAGCGACTGCTCGCGTGGGAAAAGCCGGTAACCGGAGACTGGGCCGACTGGGGGAGCCAGCTTGGTCAGGTTATAGAAAACAGCGAGTTGGCTATCGAACATCCGTACCTGGCCGACATTGCCAGACTTGAATGGGCATTACATCTGTCCGGTCGACGTGCTTTAACGACATTCGACCGCACCCGCTTACCGTTGTTGACGGAAGTCGACCCTGAGCATCTTACTATTAAGCTGCAACCCTCTTTGGCAGTGCTGGAAAGCCCGTTTCCCGTGCAGCCCATGTGGCAGCTTCATCGTGACTCGCACGGCCAGCATGACTTGTCTGAAGGACTGGAGATCATTATGCAACATCGAGAGCACACGCATTATGCCGTGGTATATCAGCACCAAAACAAACCCAAGGCGGATCCTATAGATGCGCAACAGTATTCCTGGTTGCTGGGCGTTCAGCAAGGTATGCATCTGGCTGCCCTGCTGGATACCTATCCGGGTATCGATTTTGCCCGATGGCTGTCGCAGGCCATTGAGCATCAGTGGATAGAGACCATTTTGTCCCCGAGGTAAAACCCTCCCTCCTGCTTGCGGCGCACCCTGAGCGGACTCCGGCACTACACTCCTGCCCGGATACATTCAGGTCAATGCGCCGCTTTTTTTATGCCTTTCGAATATCTTCGTCTGTGAATAATGCGGGTTCAATTTTACAGACGAACGGCTAATTTTGTTTATCTGGTTTCACCGAAAATAGCGTCATCTTAATTACTTTTGGTGAACGTTATGGTGAAAATTAGCACAATTAAACGATCTTTAGGGGGCTTGGCTACGGCTGGGCTATTGGCATTAACTGCGCCTCAATCTGGTGTTGCAGACGAGCTGTCCGTTGACTATTTGCAAGGCGAAGGCGATGTAAAAGGGGTAAAACTGGCATACCGTCGTGACAGCGATTATTTACATGAGTACTTTCCTGCACTGGACCTGAGCTTTGAGGCCAGTATCAATGTCTGGGAATACGGTCGTCCCCGTCGCTATGACAGCAATTTTGTGTTGGCATTTTCGCCGGTATTCCGCCATACCTTTTATGAAAACCAGCAGGGCGAGGTATACGGTGAATTTGGCATAGGGGTATCGTTACTGGATGACACCCGGTTTGCGGGCAAGGACATCAGCACCCACTTTCAGTTTGAGGACCGTCTTGGCATTGGCTATCGCTTTGGTCAGTCGCGCGCGTATGCAATGACGCTGCGTTACTTTCATTACTCTAATGGCGGATTAAAAAGCCCGAATCCGGGTTACGATTACATCAGCTTGTCTTTTTCAAAGCGCCTGTAGCGGCGACAAGGCTATGCATAATACGGGATTAACAGGTTGGGAGGATTGGGTTGTATTGCAAGCGTATCGGTTGTTTTTGCAGCAACGCTTAACGATAGGATGTCGTTACTATCAACCCAACCCGGATTTTAACAATGACGAGATTTACCCTGCGCCGCCTGGTTGTGGCGGCCACATTTTCACTTGCTGCATGGATACCTTTCAGCAGCTCTGCACAACAAGCTGACTTAGCTGGCGGGATGTTATCGCCAGACCTCACCTTCAATGCGGTCAATGGCGATACCTTTTCACTGCAGCAGCGCTGGGAACAAAAGCCAGTTCTACTTTATTTTTGGGCTACCTGGTGCCCGTACTGTAAAAAAGCCACGCCGGCAGTCACCGCTCTTCATAACGACTACGGTGACAGCATAGATGTACTTGGGATCAACGTAGCCATTAACGATTCTCAGGAAAAGATGCATGCCTATTTGCATGACTACAATATGAATTTCCCCGTGATGTTTGACGAAAGCGCCGAGCTAACCAGCGAATTTTTGGTTAACGGTACGCCGGTGTTTGTGGTGTTGTCACAGCACGGCGAAATTCTGTACCGCAGTCACCGATATCCGGCAGGCATCGAAACGGTGCTAAACCGCAATAGCTTTTGATGGGAGATGAATTCATGACAGAAGATATGCAACTCACTCCATCCTGTGACAAGACGGTTACAAAACTGACCCCGGCATTATTACTGGAAGCCCTTAAAACCGCGTCCGTCGTGGGCACAGTGCTAATGTTGATCAATCAGTTTGAAGCGTTCGAAGGCACAATGGCTATTAATATTACCAAAGCCGCACTGAGTTACTGTGTGCCGTTTTGTGTGTATTTATATGGCAGCCTGAAGGTCAGGGGCTAGGACGCGACAAACTCAACTGAAGATTTGCCAACCCAGTTGGCAATACAAACAAAAGCCCCGGTACTCGTACCGGGGCTTTTTGCATTGTGCTGTGTGAGCAGTCAGCTAAATGATTATGTTAACGATGGGGGTAGGGTAAATGTCGGGTAATGACCGGCTAGTTCGCCGAAGTCGGCAAGACGGGTGCGAATTGAATGGGCCAGCTCGGGCGTGACGACATTTGGCACCCGTGACGCATCCGTAATATGATTATACTGCTTCAATTGATGCTGAAAGCCAGAGGACGCATGTTTGTCTGCCAGGCGGGTATGTACTGATAAACCTGCCAGTTTTTCTACCGACAAGGCGTGACTGAAACGTACTACACCCTGATAGGTAAATGTCTCTCTAACCAGGCTGTCACTTTTTGTAATCAATGCGTCCATTAGTGCATACAACAATGCATTAAGTGATGGTTCTGGTAAAAGCAAGGTCAGTGACGTGCCGGCGGTATCACTTAGCATGGGTGATTCGCCCCCTGGTACATGAATATCAACCAGTACTTGCTGATTGAACCGCTGTTCAATATTCAGGAGCTGGATGGGCGAAGTATCGTATCGGGAACGCTTCATCAGTGCCGCGGCCTGACGCCGGAATTGCACAAGTGAAACGGGGCTTTGAACGTTGAACAGAAGGTCTGCTTGTTCAGTAATCAACCGTGCATCCTGATGGGTACTGAAGGGCGCGCTGGCGTGCTTGTCGAAGCGAATCTTAAGCAGTTCACGCACTTCGTGTTCACGGGCTTTTTTTATGGCTAAGAAGATGGTTTGTACCAGCTCGGACGTCGGCACATTATAGTCAATACGCCATTTACGGCCGTAGACAATTTTACGTTTGGACTGGGCGGCAACCGGCAGGTACGTATCGAAACCGACCAAGCCAATCTGGATGTATAAACCATGACTGTCCTGGCCGGCGAAGATTAATGTGCTGTCGTTGAACGCACAGTTGAGTGCCACTTGCTCAATGCTGCGCTGGGTTTGTACATATTGTAAGTAATGCTGGGGCACACAGGATGCACCGCCGCTTAACTGAACGCGCGGTGCATTGGGTAGCGGGCGCTCGGCATTCACTGCCAGATTACTCATTGACGTTCCCCTACGCTGTCGCTGCCTGTGGCAACCGTTTGTTGTACAACCATTTAATAACGTGGTCTGCCGATAGTTGGCCTGCGCCCCAAAACACAACGTGGGCAAGGATCAGTCCCCAGATCACATGGCCATATAACGCGGCGGGTGCTATCTCTTCCAGGCTGATGACCGCTACTACGTTTACAATACTCAGTACAATTGCGCTCAGGCGGCTGGCTAAACCGGAGGTCAGCAATACCGGGACTATCAGTTCAGCCAGCGTGGCTAACCAGGCGGCCAGTACTACGGGTAAAAAAGGCACGTGATACTCGTATTCGAATAGGAATAAGGTGGTTTCCCAATCCGCAATTTTGGTTAATCCCGAGGCGAAAAATACCCAGGAAACGTAGATGCGCCCTGCCAGGGTTAGCAGAGGCTGCGCAATGTTAAATGCGCCTGACATGCCGCTGAAAACGCGGCCTGTCTTTAATACGATGGATTTCATATAAGCATTCCTTGTGTTGAAGTTGTCAATTTGGCTTATGACCCGGCAATGGCTGTGTCACACTGCTACTGTAAGGGGATTCGGGCGGGTCGTTGAAACCGTGCGTCCTGCGTTTCAAACCAAATTACGTCAGGCGTTGCCGCGTAATTTCAGCCAGGCTTTGGGCGAAAGCCCCAGCTTTTTACGAAAGATACGGGCCAGCGCGGAGCCATGCTCATAACCCACTTCATTGGCAACCAGATTAACCGGCTTCTGACTAAGCAGCAGTTCCTGGGCCTGATTGATACGAATGTCCGTGAGGTATTCATTGGGTGTGGTGCCTACCACTTCCCGGAAAGTCGCTGCAAATTTAGAACGTGACATCGCTGCTTCACCAGCCAGGGATTCAACCGACCAGTTGTGGGCAGGATTGCGGTGCATGGCACTCATGGCTTTGGCTATTGCAGGGTGAGACAACGCGGCCAGCATGCCTCCCTGACTCAGGTTGTTGTCCAGCACGTAGCGCATGATTTGCAACAAGAACATTTCACTTAGCTTATCGATCATCACTGAACGGGTAACCGACTTGCTGAACGCTTCTTCAAATAACCAGCTGGCGGTCTGGCCAATGTGTCTTTCAATACTGAGTGGCAAGCACAACAATTCCGGTAATGCATCGAGCAGAAGTGGCCGGTTATGTGACTCCAGACTCACGGTAGCGCAAACTAACTGTGCATCTTCAGACTGGTTCGCCAGAATACGGTGCTCGACCGGCCCGGGAATAAAAATCACGCTGGGCTCGTCGATAACGATCTTTTGTTTTTCACGTAACAGCAGGGTTAGCCTGCCCGAGCGCAACAGGTGAAGATGTCCTTTATCGTTTCCTTCAAACGACTGAATGCCGCAAAGACGGCCGCTAAAAAATACATCCGCTTTGACGGCCGTTTTACGCAGAATGTCAGCAATGTTGTTCACGAGTTTTCCTTTTAAATAATGGCTTGTTGCGCGCTGTTTTGTTTGCTCTGTTGCAACCATTGACGCGGCGATAAACCGAGTTTTTTCTTAAAAATGCGTGCCAGTGCCGATCCATGTTCGTAGCCCACTTCGCCGGCAACATAGTTCACCGGCTTGTTGTTCTTCAGGAGCTTTTGCGCCAGGGTAAGTCGCAGGCCTGTGATGTATTCGTTAGGCGTTTGGCCAACCAACTGTTTAAACTGCTCTGCGAATTTAGACCGGGACATGGCGGCAATACTTGAAAGATTGTCTAAGGTCCAGTGGTATGCCGGATCCTGGTGAATGTGGTTGATCACTTTCGACATTTGCGGGTGATTGATGGCACTGACGGTACCTTCCTGCAAATTGCCGTGCTCAGTGGCGTGGCGTAGGATTTGTAAAATAAACATCTCGCCCAGTCGGTTCAGCATGGCTTGTTTGCCAAATCGTTGGGTTTGTATTTCGTTGATTAACCAGCGGGCCGTGCCGGATACCGCACAGTCGGGGGTAAGCTGCAAATACATGACATCGGGGAGTGCATTTACCAGTAATGAAGACTGATTGGCGGAAAACGTGACATTTGCGCTGATCAGCTTGGGCGGCGTATTCGATTGTACTGGCTCTACCCGGTGAGTAACACCGGTAGGAAAGAACACCATAGACGGTCTGTCCATGAGTAATTCCCGCTGTCCTTTGCGTAAAATACGCACGCTACCGGATTCCAGTAAATGCAGTTGGCCGTGAGCGGTAAAATGCTTGGCTGCGGTTAATTGGCCGCAGTGATTTACCTCACTGGTGAAAGTATGTTGGTTAAGTAATGCACTAAAATTTTCCATGTCTGTTGTCTCTTTTTAACGATAACAGTCGATGTTGAACCTTCTGTTGCCCGGCTTAAAACCGCTAAATTCGAGCAATACGATGCCAAAGCCTGCTGCGTTAGCGTCAGACCCGGACGTCACTACTGCGTATCAACGTGGTGACTGTGCAAATATTGTGTTTGAACGCTGACGCGGAGTAGCGTCAGCAGCCAGGTTTATAACCCCAGATCAGAGAGACCCGGGTGGTCATCAGGACGTCGTCCCTCGGGCCAGCGGAACAGCCGCTCTTCTTCGGTAATTGGAAGATCGTTGAGCGAAGCGTGCCGGTTGGTCATCAGGCCTTGTTCGTTGAACTCCCAGTTTTCATTACCGTAAGAGCGAAACCAGTTACCGGAATCGTCACGCCATTCGTAGGCGTAACGCACGGCAATCCGGTTGTCGGTATACGCCCAAAGCTCTTTGATTAACCGGTATTCCAATTCCTTTGCCCATTTGCGTGACAGAAAGTCGCGTGCTTGGTCCCGTCCTTCAACAAACTCGGCGCGGTTACGCCACTTTGTACCCAGACTATAAGCCTGTGATACGCGTTCCGGATCTTTAGAATTCCAGCCGTCCTCGGCCAGACGTACTTTTTTGATGGCCGTTTCACGGGTAAAGGGCGGAACGGGTGGGCGGTATTCGTCGATGGCGTGCATGGTATAACTCCTTGTACTGGTAAATTTAAAAAGGGATAACGAGTGGAAAGTCTACGTCAGTATCAGCTGCGTTATTGACGCTGTTGGTCCAGGTGTTTAAGGCTACATGCAAAATGATTTCGATGATTTCTGCATCGCTGTAACCAGCTTGCTTCACTGCAGTTAACAACTGATCGTTCACCCTGCCTTTTAGCTCGGCAACGGCGACTGCAAACTGCAAGGCAACCTGAGTTTTTGCATCACCCGACAATCCGTTGCGGTTCGATTTGATTTCATTCTCAGTAACGTTGGCTTGTTTGGCCGCAATAACGCTGTGTGCGGACAAGCAGTAAGTACATCGGTTAGCTTCCGCTATGGCCAGAGCTATGGCTTCCTGTAGCTGAACAGACAATACACCTTCAGTCAGGGCGTTCGATAAGGCCAGGTAGCCTTTTAGTGCAGCCGGGTTGATGCTGACCAGACGGAATAAATTAGGCTCCATACCTAATTTTGCTTGTACTGCCTCGAGTAGTGGCTTAGACGCTTCTGGCGCATCGGCAATTGACTCCGGGATGGTTAAACGAGACATTATGTATTCCTCAATTGGTTAAATTGTCGTCTTGTTGGTTAATGTAATGCGCCTTAATCAACCTGAGTAGTCGGTGATTTTGTTTAGCACCTACCCATTTTTTGGAGAGATAGATGGATCGACTCAGTGCAATGCAAATTTTCAGTACTGTTATGGAGTGCGGGAGTTTCTCGGCTGCCGCCAGACAGCTGAATAAACCACAAACGACGGTGAGCCGGCAGGTGAAAGAGCTTGAAGAATACCTGGGCGTGCAACTGGTACTGCGTTCTACCCGAAATCTGGTGCTAACCGATGCCGGTGAGAAGTACCTGACGTCAAGTCGCGAAGTGCTGTCGGTGGTGTCGGAAATTGAGCGGGATGCAAAAGGTGAATACCGCGAACCAAAAGGCTGTTTAACGGTAACGGCGCCGATCATCATGGGCCGAATGCATGTGTTTCCGCTGCTGGCCGACTACCTCAAGTTATATAGTGACGTGAGCGTAAAACTGATACTGACTGACCAGAACATGCATATGTACGAAGATGTTGTGGATGTCGCGATTCGGGTCGGGCGTTTACCTGATAGCGAGTTGGTGGCCAAGCGCTTGGGTCAGGTTCAAAAGATACTTTGTGCCAGTCCCGGTTATTTGGCTGAACGTGGGACACCGACTGACCTGGCATCGCTCAGCGAACACGACTGTATTACGTTCGAAGGTCTGGATTCTGCCACACACTGGCGCTTTGCGGCCAATAATGAAGAGCTCAGCGTGCCGGTTAACTCCCGCATTCGGGCAAACTCGACAGACATTGCCGTGCATTCAGCCCGGCAGGGTTTAGGCATTGCCAGAGTACTGTCTTATCAGGCGTTACCCTGGTTAAAAAGTGGCGAGTTGAACCGCGTGTTGCAGGACTATGCGCCTGAACCCTTCCCCGTGAATCTGCTTTATATCCGTCAGGACGTGCTGCCACTGAAACAGCGCAGTTTTATTGATTTTATGACCCCTCGACTACAAGCTGCGTTTAACGGGATGTGTCAGGACTGGAGCACATTGACCTGTTGATCTTTTAACCGCTGCAACCGCACGTCCGTAAATTCACGCAGAACGTCCGGTAATCACACCTCGCTATTGTTGAGTCGGGTATTGACGCGTATGAATGTGCGCCATTATTTGAATCATCCTGATGGCGTGTCTATGCGTTCTGTTCTCAAAGTCTACTTTTATTTGTTAAGCCGTATTTGGCCAACTATGGCGGCCAAACACGCGGGGAAATTGCTGTTTACACCCCGGTTACCCATTCGCCAGGTTGTGATACCTGAACCGGATGAAGTGTTACATGTTGGCGAGGGGACCCGCGTTAACGTGTGGAGAGGGCAGGGGCCAACGATTATGCTATTGCATGGCTGGTCTGGGGCAGTATCACAATTTTCAGACCTGCTTATTCGTTTGCTCCAGCTTGGCTACCGGGTTATTGCCCCCGTACCAAAGGGGCATCATTGTCAGGGAGGAGGCTTGTCACATCCGGGCGAGTTTATCCGGTCGGTAGACGCTGTCATAACTGGCCAGGCTGTCGAAGTACATGCCGCAATTGGCCATTCTTTGGGGGGCGCTGCACTCGCGCTACACAATATAAGTACTACCCGTTTCTCAAAAGCTGTACTGATAGGTGCCCCGGCAAATTTGACGGGGGTACTCCATCGTTTTGCCACAATGCTGAGCTTAAATCACCGTGGTCTTAACGCATTGTATAAAGTAGCAGATAGCCGGGTTGGCACACCGCATCGTACCCTGGATGCAGCAGGCAATTTGTACAGAACCGCAAAGCAGGTATTGGTGATCCATGATACTCAGGATAAGGAAGTGCCGTTTAGTGAGGCCGAACAATTTGTGAAAACGTACCCTTTTGCACGCCTCTATAAAACAGCAGGGTTGGGGCACCGTCGTATTCTGAATAGCCCTGAGGTGATTAACGAAATTATTGATTTTATTCAGTAATTCTTACTGCCAGTCAGACGCCTTTTTCACATTTTGTTACCAGTAAAAACTGGACTAACAGTATGGTTTTTCGGTATTTCTGTACAGCAATTTTGGATAGTCAGAATAAGATTACGCCGTAAATGGGCAGAGGCTCTCTGTGCGGAATACATCAACAAGGACAGAAATAAGCATGAAGCGTTTTATAGTTTGGACTCTGGGCACACTGGTGTTATTGGTGACCTGGGCTGCGGTTAATTTTGTGGCTACCACCGAAGGATGGGGGCTGACACCGCTGGCAGAGCGCGGCGACACAATAGCTTTTGCTAAAGCAGTCAGTACGGAAGCTCGCAATGAAGCCAAAGGTAATCTGGTATTAGCGATGCTGGAAAAAGGTAAAATCGTGCATACAGAGACTATGTCTGTAGGCAAAACGGTAACAGAAGAATCGGTTTTTGGTGTTGCATCATTAAGCAAATGGGTAACGGCAGTAGGGGTAATGCGGCTTGTCGAGCAGGGTAAGCTGGATTTGGATACCCCTGTTACTGAGTACCTGACTCGTTGGCAACTGCCGGCCAGTGATTTTGATAACAACAAAGTTACGTTACGCCGATTACTCAGTCATACCGCAGGGATCACCGATGGGCTGGGGCACAGTGGATTTGCTCCCGGCGAGCCGGTACAGCCACTAGAATCTCATCTTACTCAGGCTCTTGATGCAGATCCGGGCAAAAGCGGTAAAGTGCTGGTGGGGATTGAGCCTGGCACCAAGTGGATGTATTCCGGCGGTAGCTACAATCTGACTCAGCTCATTGTTGAAGAAGTGACGGGGGAGTCGTTCGCTGATTTTATGCAGCGCGCCGTGTTCACACCGTTAAAGATGTCGCATTCGAGTTTTGCATTAGATCGCACAAACCCGGCATTAGCACAGTACTTTGGTGAGAATGGCGACGAGCAGATCTACCCCAATTACACCTCTCTGGCTGCAACCGGGCTTTACACGACGCTTAACGATTTAGTGCGATTTGCCAATGCTCAATTGCCATCGGACGTTGCGGATCCATCCATGCCTCGATTGCTGAATGACGAGAGCCTGTTGGAAATGCGTCAGCCTGAGGCGAACGTTGACGGTCTGGATATCTGGGGCACGGGCATCATGTTGTTCGCTCCGAATGGCGCAGGTGATAATATTGTTGGACACGGTGGTCAGTCTCCTTATTTAAATAGCACCGTCCGTATCGATCCTGTAACAGGCGATGGCTTTATTGCGATTCAATCGGGCAATAAAGAGGCGTTGGCGTCAAACCTGGCAACGCAGTGGACGACCTGGAGAACAGGTAAACCGGATATTTATGTGTTAGGCAATACTTTCCCAGCCATGATCATGCGGGTGTTGATTGGCGCGGTGGTTATTCTTATTGCTGCAATTGTCCTTGGCGTCGTGACGGGTTTGCGCCGCAAGCGAGCCAACCGCTAACGCTGTATGCGGCCCGTTGAATACGGGCCGTTATTGGGTCATCTGAGTTAAAGTTCGTAAACTACCCGAAAGCCGACGTCATTACCGACGCCATCCGGGCCTCCGCGGGTTTCTTTTCTTGGGTCGAGCTTGTAATAAGCTGACCCTCCGGCAATGTGAACGCTAGGACACACCCACAGATTTTTTATACTGTCGTCCCGACAGGACATCGTCCATTCCCTGACGTTGCCATACAGGTTGTAAAGCCCCAGGCTGTTGGGCAACTTCAACTTAACCGGCTCCGCATTCACGGAACTGTCGTTGCAAATTTCAGATGAATCATCGCCAAATCGTCCAGCAAAGGCGTGGTCGCGAATATTCGCGTGCAGGCAATTCCGTGCCATGCCGTTCTCCTTTTCTAACGCCGCCATTTCGTGAGGCGTCGAAAAGGTAAACCATTCGCTCCGGGTAGGTAATCGCACGGTGCGATTCAGTTTTTTAGACAGCCACTTGGTGTACTTAATGGCGTCGAACATGGAAATACATACGATAGGGTGAGAGTCACTTTGTCGGTAGCCCGGTGAGTCCGAGTTTGCCGTTCGGTCGTTTTTAGTTTCATAGTCAAAAATGTTGCAGCCACCCGAACGTTGCGATTCTGTGCGATAACGGGCTTCTTTTTGGAACAGCTTAAATTGCTCCACCGTGATTTCAGTTTCGCTGACACCGAGGTTAAATTGATTGTCGGCTGAAGTTATTTCTATGAAGGTAGGGAAAAGCTCACCAAATTCATATTTTGTGGTTGAAAAGCGTCCACGTGTGGGTGCGTTAACCACTTTGGGTTCATCGGGAACAATTGGTTCAGTGTAAATGGGCTTTTGTTGCCTTTCTTGCTTCTCTGGCTTAGTTGGGGGCGATGTTCGCTTATTATTCGCCGTTTCCGAAGGTGAAGGCGCAGGGCTTGGTGTAGGCGTAGGCTTGGGCACTGCATTAATATCGATACCGTAGCGAACGGCAAACACTTCCAGCTGCTTTTCGTTTTGCTCTATTTGGGCTGAAATCTCATTCAGTTCGGTTTCCCTTTGTGACAGCAATCTGCTTTTTAGTGAGAGCAGTGTGTCCAGCTTTTCTTTTTGGCTCTGTAAATTATTGACGATGTCGATGTAATCACTATCGACATCGGCTAATTCTTTAGCCAGATCGTATTCACTGGTCAGATTCTTTAATTCTATCCGCGTTTTTACAACCTCTGTCTGCACTGACAGTAGATCATTGCGAGTTTTAAATAATTGTTCACTAAGCTGATTGTTTTCAGCTTTTAGGGCGGCAATCTGCTGTTCAGGTGACTGGGCGAAGGTGGGTAGGCCTACAAAAGCCAGGGCGAAAAGAACCGAAACAAAATGAATTCGCGACATGTTGTTAATCCTTTAAACATGTTTGAAAAAGGGGAATTGGATGACGATTTCATTTTCAAGATATAAGGATAATCGCAACTGTGCAATAAATGAACGCAGTTGCGCGGCAAATTTATACCAAAGTGGCAGTGTGTACCGAATTTATTGGCAACTAAATACGGCGTCGGCGACTTCAAAACCCAGTCGGGCAGCTAATTTAGCGGTGCGTTTGTCTATATCAAATACCGGGTTCATTTCTGCAATATCACAAAGGGCCCAGCGGTATTGTAATGACGATTGTTGTTCTGCCAAAAAATGCAGCAACTTGATGGCAAACAGAACATCAATACCCAGTGCACTGGGCGCGCTTACGCCGGGCGCTGCTGATGCCGGAAACGCATCCAGGCAAATAGTCACATAGAGCTGATCGACGTTTTGCAACATGGGCGTAAGCAACGATTTCGCGGCGTCAAGGGTACACTGGGTATCCAGTAAGTAGCGGGTGCCAGTTGTGTTTGCAAAATCAAAAAGCGCCTGCGTATTGGCGGCCCGTGATACGCCTATACAGGCATACTGAAAAGCGTGACTGTGCTGTTCGCAGTGATCGTGAATTTGTCTAAATGGCGTGCCTGAGCTGGTGTGAGGTGCGGGGCGGCGCAAGTCAAAATGTGCATCAAAATTAATGATGCCGATACGATGAGGGGCTGTGGCATCTGCTTGTAACGCGTTGTACAGCCCCTGATAACTCCCCCACGCAATTTCGTGGCCGCCGCCTAAACCCAACACAAACTGCGACTGCAACAGTGCTTGGCTAACGGCGTTTGCATACCGGGACTGGGCATCGCACAAATCTGAGACGGCCAGGGTATCACCACTGTCAATTAGCCGGGCATCCCAGTGCCAGGGTAAATTTGCCAGCGCTTCACGTATGCTAACCGGGCCTTCATTTGCGCCGGGCCGGCCTTTGTTTGCCCGCACACCCAAATCACTGGCTAACCCAACCAGATTGATTGCCGGCAGATCTGAATGCCCGCTCTGGTTGACGACCTGGTGCCAACGCAAGCCCTTATTTCCATCTTCCGTATCAGTGCGGCCCTGCCAGTTAAACATGCTGGCCTCCCAAAAAGACCTGAGTAGGACGATGACCATTCAGGGTATAGACCAACTCTGCCGGTGATTCGATATCCCATAGGGTTAAATCAGCGAGTTTACCGGGTTTGATTTCCCCTCTGTCACTGAGCCCCAGTGCTTTTGCGGCATACAGTGTACCGCCGCGTAAAGCTTCTTCAGGTGTCAGCGCAAACAATACACAGGCCATATTCATGGCGGTGAGCAGTGAGGCTACCGGCGAACTGCCCGGATTCAAATCCGTTGCAACAGCCATAGGAACATTGTGTTGGCGCAAAGTGTTGACCGGAGGTTTTTGTGTTTCATGCAGGTAGTAAAAAGCGCCGGGTAACAATACGGCCACGCTGCCGCTTGCAGCCAGATGCGGGATATCGCTTTCGGCCAGATATTCGATGTGATCTACAGAGAGCGCACCGTATTTGGCCGCCAGCACCGCACCTTTGCTGTCGGTGAGTTGTTCAACGTGGGCTTTAACCGGTAAGCCATATTGCTGAGCTGCTTTGAACACTTTTTCGGTTTGCGCGTTGGTAAATCCAATGGATTCACAAAACACATCGACCGCATCGGCAAGGTTGTTTCGGGCAACGTTCGGTAATACGGTGTCGCAAACAAAATCAATGTAGGCGTCGGCGTTATCGGCAAATTCCGCAGGCAGGGCATGGGCACCCAGGAAAGTAGTGGAGATCCTGACCGGCAGCTCACTCTCCAGTGATTTGGCAACGCGCAACATACGCAGCTCCGTGTCGTTATCCAGACCGTATCCAGATTTTACCTCGATGGTGGTGACACCTTCTTCGGCCAGCCTGTTGGCGCGTTTCACTGCGCTTTTGAATAGTGCTTCTTCACAGGCTGCGCGTGTTTTGGCAACGGTGCTCTTGATGCCGCCGCCCTGTAAAGCTATGTCTTTATAGGTCAAACCCTGTAAACGCATTTCAAATTCGTTGGCGCGGTCGCCACCATAAACCAGATGGGTATGGCAATCGATAAAGCCTGGAAGTAACCACTGTTGTTGCGCGTCAGTCACCGTTTCGGCTGTAACTGCATCGAGTGAGTCTGAGTCTAAAATGTCGGCAATCACACCATTGTGTATGGCTACCGCTGAGCCAGTCAAAGCGCCATAGGGCTTGCCATTGGCTTGCATAGAGGCAATGCGCACATTGTAAATAAGGGTGTCGTAATGCACAGGCTGAATCATTCCGGCTGAATAAACGATGTGATAAGCATACTTGTACATACTTGTATATACAAGTATGCTTGGTTGAAATAGTTAGCGTGTTAAAGAGCCATGCAGCCACGATACATTGCCATTAAATCACTTATTCTCGATGCCATTGAGGCCGGGCACATGAAGCCGGGCGATCAGGTGCCGTCTGAAAATCAGCTTGCCCAGCAACACAGTGTGAGCCGCATGACCGCCAGACGGGCGTTGAGTGAAATGGTGGACGAAGGGATTTTAATGCGCAGTCAGGGGCTCGGAACCTTTGTGTCTGATCATCGCCCCATGAGCTCGATGCTGGAAATCAAAAGTATCCGCGATGAGATTGAACAGCGCGGACATCGTTATTCAAATCAGATCGTCATGCTGGAGACCCGGGAGGCCGATCACAATATTGCCGCGCATCTGTCGGTAAGTGAGGGCGATGAGGTGTTTCACAGTGTGATTGTGCATTGTGAGAATAATTTGCCTGTGCAGTATGAAGACCGCTGGGTTAATCCGCAGTGGGCCCCGGATTATCTGCAGAGTGATTTTCATGCGCAAACGGCTAACTACTATCTTAATTTAGTGGCACCGCTTACTCAGGCAGACCACAGCGTTGAAGCTGTGATTGCTGCCGGGGACATTGCCCAGGCGCTACAAATTCATACAACAGAGCCTTGCCTAAAGGTGACCCGCCGTACCTATTCTTCCATACATTCTCCTTCGTCAGCCACGGTGTCAGGACACACACAAGGCAACGCGCAGGGGAAGATACGGAAGCAGGGCGTGGTAAGCCATGCGGTGCTCTATCATCCAGGCAGTCGCTATCGTTTAGGCGGCCACCTGGACTTTCAAAAATAAAACAATGATTGCCTTGGAGAAATGATGACACGTTTCGACCCTACCCGTGAGATCCGCGCGCCGCGCGGGACGACGTTAAATGCCAAAAGCTGGCAAACCGAAGCGCCATTGCGCATGCTAATGAATAACCTGGACCCGGACGTAGCAGAACACCCGCAAAGTCTGGTGGTATACGGCGGTATCGGCCGGGCTGCGCGCGACTGGGCGTCGTTCGACAAGATTGTTGAGGTGCTTAAACGGCTAAATAACGATGAAACCTTATTGGTACAGTCGGGTAAACCCGTAGGCGTATTTCCTACCCACGAAAATGCGCCTCGTGTATTGATTGCAAACTCAAACCTGGTGCCACACTGGGCAAACTGGGAGCACTTTAACGCGCTGGATAAAGAAGGCCTGATGATGTACGGCCAGATGACAGCCGGTTCGTGGATTTACATCGGCTCACAGGGCATTGTACAGGGCACCTACGAAACCTTTGTGAGCGTGGCGAAAACGCACTTTAATGGCGACAGTAAAGGCCGCTGGATCCTAACTGGTGGTCTTGGTGGCATGGGCGGCGCACAGCCTCTGGCGGCAACCATGGCCGGATTTTCCATGTTAGCGGTTGAAGTCGATGAAAGCCGTATCGATTTCCGATTGAAGACCGGATACGTCGATAAAAAAGCGACTACGCTGGATGAAGCGCTGAGTATGTTGGATGAGGCGAAGCAAGCCGGAAAAGCCATTTCGGTAGGCCTGTTGGGCAACGCCGCTGAGATATTTCCTGACATGCTGGCGCGCAGTATTATTCCCGACGTAGTGACCGACCAAACCAGCGCGCACGATCCGTTAAACGGTTATCTGCCCGTTGGCTGGACCATGGAGCAAGCCAAAGCTCAGCGTGAACAGGACGAGGCCGGCGTGGTGAAAGCCGCCAAGCAGTCGATGGCAAAACAGGTTCAGGCCATGCTGGGTTTCCAGACCGCAGGCGCGGCAACACTGGACTACGGAAACAATATTCGCCAGATGGCATTAGAAGAAGGGGTGGCGAATGCGTTCGACTTCCCGGGTTTTGTGCCCGCGTACATTCGTCCGTTGTTCTGTCAGGGGATTGGCCCGTTCCGTTGGGCGGCGTTATCAGGTGACCCGGAAGATATTTATAAAACTGACGCCAAAGTTAAAGAACTTATTCCGGATAACCCGCATTTACACAACTGGCTGGACATGGCACGTGAGCGAATTCAATTCCAGGGCCTGCCGGCACGCATCTGTTGGGTAGGTCTGGGCGAGCGTCAAAAGTTAGGGCTGGCCTTTAATGAAATGGTCAGAAACGGCGAGCTGAGCGCGCCAGTAGTGATTGGCCGCGATCATTTGGATTCAGGCTCAGTAGCATCTCCAAACCGTGAAACCGAGTCCATGATGGATGGCTCTGATGCTGTATCTGACTGGCCATTATTGAATGCTCTGCTTAATACTGCAGGCGGTGCAACCTGGGTGAGCTTGCACCATGGTGGTGGTGTTGGCATGGGCTTTAGCCAGCATTCAGGTGTAGTAATAGTGTGTGACGGCAGCGCAGAAGCCGATGCGCGTATTGCGCGGGTACTGCACAACGATCCGGCTACCGGCGTAATGCGCCATGCGGACGCGGGCTACGATATCGCTAAAGACTGTGCGCGCAAGCACAACCTGGATTTACCCATGCTGGATGTTGCAGCTAACGAGGGAGATAAGTAATGGATGCATTAACACTTATTCCTGGCACCCTGACGCTACAGCAACTGCGCACTGTATTTCGCCATCATGTCAGCTTGTCGCTTGATGATAGCGCCAAGGCTGCTATTTTGGCTGCTGAACAAACGGTGCTCGACGTCATTAAAGAAAACCGCACTGTGTATGGCATTAACACCGGATTTGGCCTGCTGGCCAATACACGCATTGATGTGGATGAACTGGAACTCCTGCAGCGCAGTATTGTGCTGTCTCATGCCGCCGGAACCGGCGATTTTATGAGTGAAGACACCGTACGCTTGCTCATGCTTTTGAAAATCAACTCACTGGCGCGCGGCTATTCCGGTATTCGCCTGAGTGTGGTCGAAGCGCTGATTAAGCTGTACAACGCCGAAGTGTACCCTGCTATTCCTGAAAAAGGCTCAGTAGGGGCAAGTGGTGACTTGGCGCCGTTGGCTCACATGAGCGTGGTCTTGCTGGGTGAAGGTGAGGCGTTTTATCGCGGCGAACGCATTGAGGCTAAACAAGCCCTTAAGATTGCCGGATTAGAGCCTATCGCCCTTGCGCCGAAAGAAGGTTTAGCACTGCTGAACGGCACACAGGCTTCAACGGCATTTGCCTTACAAGGACTGTTTTACACTGAAAACGCCTTGTACAGCGCCATTGGTATTGGCGCGTTAACCGTTGATGCCGCGTTGGGTTCCCGAGTGCCCTTTGATGCGCGGATCCACGAAGTGCGTGGTCATAAAACCCAAAGCGATGTGGCAGCGGCGTTTCGCGAGTTGCTGGCAACCAGTGACATCGGTAATTCGCACCAGGGCTGCGAAAAAGTACAGGATCCGTATTCCTTGCGCTGTCAGCCACAGGTGATGGGCGCGTGTTTACAACAAATGCGTTTTGCGCAGGATATTCTGGTGACCGAAGCCAATGGCGTAAGTGATAATCCGCTGGTGTTTGCCGATACCGGCGATATTTTGTCGGGCGGTAACTTTCACGCCGAAACGGTAGCCATGGCTGCCGATATGCTGGCGATTGCCTTGTCGGAAATTGGTGCACTGTCTGAACGCAGAATGTCACTGATGATCGATACACATCTGAGTGGACTTCCTCCGTTTTTGGTAGAGAATGGCGGTGTAAACTCCGGCTTTATGATTGCGCAGGTCACCTGTGCGGCGCTGGCCAGCGAGAACAAAACTCTGGCGCATCCGGCGTCGATTGACTCGTTACCTACGTCAGCGAACCAGGAGGACCACGTGTCTATGGCGACCTTCGCGGCGCGAAGACTGCGTGATATTTTCGACAACGTTGCGGGTATTCTGGCTATTGAATGGCTGGCAGCTTGTCAGGGACTGGATTTCAGAAAGCCGCTGCAAACCAGTGAGCGCCTTCAGTCATTAATGCAGTTGCTTCGCAATGACGTGCCTTTTTATGACAAGGACCGGTATTTTGCGCCAGACATTGAAGCCGCGAAACAGTTGATAAAGCGCCATGATTTGATGGACACTACTCAACTACAGCTGCTTGATTGTTAGCAGAATAGTGTAAAAGCAGGGGAGCGATATCCGTTTCTCTGCTTTGGTAAACAGGTACGGTGACAGAGCTTAAGGAAAGGAAGATGCGTATACAACGGTGTGTAAAATCAATA
Organism: Aestuariibacter sp.; assembly: GCA_017794925.1. Lineage (GTDB taxonomy): Bacteria > Pseudomonadota > Gammaproteobacteria > Enterobacterales > Alteromonadaceae > Alteromonas. Next base: position 2,059,467 of record CP051238.1, read on the forward strand.
GCGTCAGTGTTGTTACTGACTTCGGCTGTAGTCCTGATCGGTTGCAGTGATAGCGAAGTGGGTGATGTTTCGCTGGGTGTCTTTACTACCAAAGACATTAAAATCGATGCTTTGCAGGATCCGGTGGTCACTGGCGTAACGTGCCATATCTCCAGCATCGAAGCCGATCTGGATTTATCTGATCCTTCAGACAGTTCTATCGCGTGCCGTCAAACCGGTCCAATCAACGCAGCAATGATCGCCGCTATCGACAAGTCAGACTCCGGCGAAGTGATATTTAAAAAATCTAAAAGCGTGTTTTTTAAGAATATGAAGCTACGCCGTATTTACGATGCTGACTCCCAAACGTTGATATATCTTTCTTACAGTACTAAGGAAACCTCTGGTAGCTACAAACACAGTATTTCCACCGTACCGCTGTGGGAAACTGAGGCTTTTATTACGGTACCGGTGCAAAACTAACCGCGCTTTACCGCATCAATTTTAACCCTTGTGGCAATTCAGGCGTGGCGTGGGTTGAACGACGCCCCATTTATGATTAAATGGGTCCGTTAATTATAAAAGCTGATCACTCAAGCATTAATTTATCGTTCACAAACGCGCGCTTTACCCACTAACAGTCAGTATCATCCCTTGCTGTCGCATGCTCGTCATAATGTGTGCGTCGAGCCTATTCGTTCTGCTGTTTACGTCAATCCGTGTGTAAGTGGCAATCTCAATCTATTCATAACAGGGAACAGTTGTGCCTGAACCTGATGTTTTTTCATTATTGCCCATTATTATTACTCTGGCGTTGGCGCTCTACACTAAGCATGTGGTGATTGGATTGTTTGGTGGTGTGGTGACAGCCGTTGTGTTGCTCATCGGCCCACAACCACTAGCGGTATTGTCTGAGCTAGTGAGAACGCATCTCGTGGGGACTCTGACAGATAGTTACAACGCGGGCGTTATTGTACTGATGATATTTATTGGCGGCTTTGTGGCACTGATGGAGAAGTCGGGCGGTGGACCCGCATTCGCCGCCAAAATGATTGGGTATATCGCGACAAAGACAAAAGCGCAAATGACTGCATGGTGTGGTGGTATTTTTATCTTTTATTCAGACCTGGGCACCCCGCTCATCATTGGCCCTGTGTTTCGACCACTTTTCGATAAACTCAAGGTTTCCCGTGAAAAGCTCGCCTTCATTATCGACTCTACCGCCTCTCCGGTCGCCATTCTTATCCCGTTTATTGGCTGGGGAATTTACATCATGGGGCTCATGCAAAAGGAGTTCGACAGGGCTGGGATAGAGCTGGATAGCTGGGATGTATTCCTGAGGGTTATTCCATTTCAATTTTACGCCATTCTGGCCATTGTGATTGTACCTGTACTGGTGTGGTTGAAACGTGACTTTGGTGCAATGAGCGATGCAGAGCAGCGTTCCGCAATGCCTCAACATCAAGGGGCAAACATGCAAAGCCAGCCGGTGACCGAAGTATTTACGCACAAAAATGCCCGGGCACGATTCGTGTTTTTACCCTTACTTGTTATGGCGGTGGTATTGCTTGCTATGCTGGTGCCGTTGGGGTTTCCCTTTACCAGCGTAAAAGGTTCATTGTTCAGAGCGGCCTTGAGCAGTGCCTACTTCCTGGCGGCCTGCACGCTCATTGGTTTGATGGGGTGGTACAAAGTTCGCCCGGTTATGGATGGCATTAACCTCTATTTAAAAGGCATGAGTGGCATGATGCAGGTGATCATAGTACTGGTGCTGGCCTGGACATTGAGTTCACTGGGGCATGACTTGGGCACGGCCCGATACATAGCCGAACTCGCGCAACAGGGATTTCCTCCCTGGTTGTTGCCTTTGGTTGCGTTTTTGTTGTCGGCCATTATTTCCTTTGCTACCGGTTCATCGTGGGGCACGTTTGCCATCATGTTGCCGCTGGTTATCCCAACAGCTTTTGCGATTGATGCGCCGTTATTAGTGAGTATTGGCGCGGTGTTGTCAGGCGGATTATTTGGTGATCATTGCTCGCCTATTTCGGAAACCACTATTCTCTCGGCGACGGGGGCAAACTGCAGTCAGTTTGACCATTTCAGAACGCAGTTACCTTACGCCATGATGAACGGCGCCATTGCGGTTACCGCCTTTTTGTTGGCGGGCTTTTTTACTAACTCAATGATTGTGATAGGCGCTGTAGCTATACAGTTATTGGTATTGATGGGGCTAAAGCGGGCGTTATAAATTATCGCCCAGTAAATTTGCGCCGAGGTGGCCTACTTTAACGTAAATAAGCGCCCCTTCCTCCCGGGTGAACGGCGTATGTCGGGAGTAGCGGGGACTGCGTATCCAGCTACCTTCAGGGTATTGGCCATGCTCGTCGTAAAAACAGCCCTCGAGCACCAGAATTTCTTCACCACCAGGGTGGGTATGAGAAGTAAATTGTGTATCCGGTGCCCAGCGCACTAAGGCCGTGTTCACGCCGTCGTGTTCATGTAATGGGAGAACAGACAAGCCCTCAACCAGCCCTGGCACAAAGCGCATGTCGCGGGTACTAACTTTAACGAACTCGGAATCAGTGCTGGCAAACTGCCACAGCTTAACCAGAATAGTACAGCCGTCAGAAGAGTAGGGGGTGTGAGCACTGCCAGGCGGATTGCGTAAATAACTCCCTGCCGGATAGTCCCCATGCTCGTCGCTAAAGGTACCGGACAGCACCAGTATCTCTTCGCCACCTTCATGTACGTGACCAGAATAGCCAGCGCCGGGTTCATAGCGGACAATGCTGGTGGCGCGTGCCACTTCATCACCTACTCGGTCCAGCATCATTCGGGACACACCTGACAGCGGAGAGGGTACAAAGCTGTATTCTTCCGGTTTGATTACAACACGCTGAGAAAAATCGCTGTTTAAATGCATAGTCGCCTCACAGAGTTAGCACGATGATTATACTGAATTTACCCCAGGATAGATTAATCATTAGCATCAGATAGTTTAATGAGGACATGCTCTGTGCGCAGAAAACGGCGGTAGTGGACAATATGAATATATTAAAAGGAAGAAATGGTGGTCCCACCCTGACTTGAACAGGGGATCTGCCGATTTGTGGCTACCTATAAATTGTATTGCGTACAACAACTTGATTGTTACCAGTTTTTATCTAAACTTAAAATGGTAGTATAAAGTAGGATTATATCCTCACTGAAGTGCGTTTATTGGAGGTAATTTATGGCAATGGTTAAGAAAAGCATCACAGTAACTGATCAGCAAGAGAAATGGATGCAAGCACAACTGGCTACTGGTAATTATGCTAGTGACAGTGAATTATTGCGGGATTTAATTAGAAAAGAGCAAATACGTACGAGGGAGGTTGAGGTTATCAGACAAGAACTCATCAAAGCAGAGCTGAGCGGGTATAGCACTCGCTCGCCTCAGGATATTGTTAATGCCGTAATCGCTAAAAAACAAGCAAATGGTGAAATATAGATTAAGTGCGGATGCCGATAAGGATTTAGAGCAGCTATTTGAATATGGTAATGCGAATTTTAAGAGCAGAAAACCTTAGCACTGCTTTTGAATAGAGATCAAAACAAAGAGCAGAGCCTTCTTTATTGGTAAAGCAGCTTGGCGTGAGCCTGAAGGTGAAAAGGCGTGTTTAGGCAAAAAAATGGTGGCCCCACCCTGACTTGAACAGGGGACCTGCCGATTATGAGTCGGATGCTCTAACCAACTGAGCTATGGGGCCATTTTGAGATGTGCTGTGCAGTTTTGAATGCAATTTGCTATGCATAACAACCACAAGCGTGCGCAAGTATAAGCAGTTTTTTATGCCTTGTCACCCCATCTCATGCTTCATAGCGGCTTAATTGCGCGAAATTTAGCCGCTTGGCATGCAGAAGACCTGATGTTGTAGAATTGTTGATGATAATCATATTTATGACGGGCATAGATTAGTGCAAATTAATACTTTGTCTGCTATCTTTCAGCTACTTAGTAGGATTTTCTTCGAATCGGCAATTCATCTGGAGAATAATAATGACTGAAAAACCGTATCTGGTTAGTGGCCGAAACACGCTTATTCATAAAATTCGTAAGTTTGACTTGCTGGTTATCAATGGTGACGATGCGCCGCCTATTGTTGTTACGTTTCGCGGTATTAAAGAATACGAAGGCAAAGTGCCTGAAAACAAACGCGAAGCAAAGATGATGGATATGGAACTGGTTGATGTAACCACCAGTGATGTATTTGGTGACGAAAAAACGCTGATCTTTATCCAAACGCTGAACGGCAAAGAATACAAAATCGATTACTCAAAAGTGGGCACATCGATGTTTATTCGCGTTCACCAGGACAGCATTTTTTAAACGCTAATGTAAAACAGGCCATTCATTCTTAATGGCCTGGTCGTTTAAAACCCTTCTACTTTTCCCCAGCCGTCCGGATCTAACGAATTAAACTCTGGAATGGGTTTGGGCTTTCCTTTTAGCTGTACGTAGCGGCGGTCAAAAATATTGAACTGGCACACGTCTTTTGGCGTGGTTTCGGATGCATTGAGGTCTTTCACTATTCCAGCGTGTCTTAACCCTTCTGCGACTAATTCTGAGCAAAACCACCGATTGAACTTACGCCTGTTGTAGGTAATCCACCGAAACCACTTGTGATCATCAAAGGTATCGATAGCTGCGCCAAACAGCTGCCAGATATCGTAGGATTTATCCATCTGCTCGGCCAGAAAGTCATGAAACTGAAACCAGTTTTGCTCCAGTGCAGATTTAGCGTCGTTATGCAGGGGGAGCCACCAAACGTCGCCTTTGTAGGTGCGCACACGTTCACCTACATAATTGTGCATAACCCCTTTCTTTCCTTTTATTGAGGTGGCCTCAATCATGGTGAGGTCATGTAATTGTTGGTCGGTAGGGGTTTCCGGTGAATCAATAACCATAGCGGTATGCGTAACAACTGAGCTGGTGGTGAGTTTGGTCCACCGCGAAAATAAGCTGGTACCGCCAAACGCGATAATATCGCCGGGGGCAATGAGATGTTTTATATCCTCATAGTGTTGATGGCTTAACACTGCGTTTCCTTTTCTACAGATTGCGAAGCGACAATCCGCAAATCATTTCATTATTTCGCCCTTAACCGGCTAACGAAACGATCTGCTCCTTTCTTCGAATGTTACAAATTGTGTGGTCTGCGCGACTAACACGGATGTTAATCCGACCGTTTAACTGCAGTTATATCCCGTTTATCGCAAAATCTCAAATAGCAGCAATTTAACGTTTCTGAGACAACCTTTTTACGTTTGATCTCTACTGTATAGGTGCGTACCGGAAAGTTTTGCTGTGTTTCCCTGCGCAGCACCGAGTTAATCAGAGGATAAGATCATGAAAGTTAGTAACCGTATTTCCGCACCACTTGCCACCATCACAATGTTGTCTTTTAGCGCAATGGCCGCAATGAGTTCTGCGCAAGCAGCCACTATGCCTGTTGCAATGGAACAGAAACTGGTCGCTGTTTGCGAAGCGATTAAAGACAACAGCCGCATTGCATTGCACAAAGCCGTAAAAGACAGCGGTGTGAGTTATCGCGTTTTGGCCAACGGGCTGGTGTGTAACGGCCAGGATATGTACAGCTTTGCCATGCTGAACAATGCCAATAAAACCGGTGCGCTTATTGCCAAGCGAACCAATCTGGATGAACGCAGCCTGACTGCAAAACGATAGTCTTCCCTTTCCCTGGGTTTGAGGCTGTCAGCTGACAGCCTCTTTTTTCAGAAGGTAGCAGCGTGTTGACTGAACCGCGAACCGAGGCCATCTCGTTCGTTATGACACAAGGTAGACTGGCCAGAGAGTTTTCTGAGAGTTTGCAGGAACTCTCTCTGCCGGATGTCCATTTTGAATTCACGACAGATTTATTGTCGCAGTTTCGTATTCAGGCAAAATTACATTGTCTGGAGGCTGATACGTCCCAGCCATCAGAGCACAACTCTGATTTAAAAATTATTGTGGTAGGCAGTAAGGAGCTTGAATTGCTTGCTACAGCGCCACCACGCACCGATCTAAGCTTGTTATGTGGATACAGTAATCAGCAAGCCATTGATGGGTTTGCGACCGGGATCACCCGATTCTATCAGCCGAATGCGCCTGCTGAACTCAGGCAGCAGCAAATGTCATGTTTAATCGAGGCTTACAATGCACGTTTAAATGCGTTGAAATGGCGTTGGATTATTAAGCGTCTTAGCTGGCAACGCGCGTGCTCTCCGGCCCGGTTAATGCAGGAACTATCGGCAGTAAAAAAACGCTGCTCTGCTCCCCATCAGCAGATTTCACTACGCAGTAGTTGTGGCTGGCATTGCGTGGACTGGCAGCGTATTCGCTATGTTGAAGCGGCCGGTGATTACATGTGTGTGTATACGCAGGAAGAAACGTTAATCGTTCGTTCAACCTTAACAGAGTTAGCTGAGCGCTTGCCGAAAGCGCATTTTCTGAGGGTTAACCGTTCGGTTATTATCAATTTGCATCATGTAAAAGGGCTTAATAAGGTCAGCCCTGCGGTGAATTACGTAGAACTCCAGGACGGCAGTCGCTTAAAGATAAGCCGCAGGTTGCTTCCCCATTGTTTGCCTCACCTTGAAGACAAAACTCACGAAACATAAAGCAGCGTAATACCCTGTATCTACGACCCAAGTCTTCTGGTGAGGCATGTACAACCCAGTTATGATGGTGGTCTCTATTCAGAAAACAGGACGACTATGCCACCACTAATTGCCAATGGACTGGGGTTTACAGGCATTGTGTGCTGCTACTTATTCGGCGAATGGGTCGTGAACCTCACCGGTGTGCCGTTACCCGGTGCGCTACTGGGAATGTTATTACTGCTGGGGATACTGCCTTTACGTCAGCGCTCACCCGGTGCCGTGGCACGAGTGGCTCAGCCGCTGCTAGGCCATATGTCGCTATTGTTCGTACCCGCAGTCGTCGGGGTTATGTTGTTTTGGCCCGAAGTAAAAGAGAACCTTGCAGGCATTGTGATGGCGCTTGTGGCGACAACGGTAATCAGCATGGGGTTAACTGCCTGGATTGCTCAACGTTTAATGGGCAAAAAAGTCAGGGAGGCGGGTAAGTGATGCAAGGTTTACTCGAACAGACCGTAAGCCCGCTGCTTGCCGTTGTATCTAATACGCTTAGCTGGCAAAGTGCCTGTTGGCTGGGTTTAACACTGTTGTTTTACAGCATGGCAGTATGGTTTTTTCGCCGTTTCAACAATCACCCGTTAATCCACCCGCTGACTTTTACCGCCATCGCAGTCGGTGTTTTACTCACAGTAACTGATACACCGGTAGAGCAATATCATGTAGATGCCAGTTTGCTCCAATGGTTGTTGGGACCCGCTACAGTTGCCCTTGCTGTCCCTTTGTTCAATCAGTGGCAGCGTATTCGCCATCTTGGCTGGCCATTGTTGTTAAGTGTTGCCGTGGGCGGATTAATTGCCCCAGTGCTTGCCTGGCTGATGGTTTACCTATTTGATGCACCACTGGCTATTCAACTGACTATGCTGGTGAAGTCCATTACCAGCCCGTTAGCAATGGAAACCGGGGCCATTATTGGTGGTATCCCTGCATTGGCTGCTGCATTTGTCATTATTACCGGCATAGTGGGGGCGTTGGCCGCTCCAATTACGTATCGGTTGCTAAATGTGACATTGCCTGAAGCGCAAGGCGTAGCGTTGGGGTCGGTATGTCATGCTGTTGGGACAGCAAAAGCCCTGCACATGGGAGAGGTACAGGGCGCAATAGCGACAGTCGGACTGTGCTTAAACGGGGTAATGACGGCCGTGGTACTGCCTTTATTGATGTAACTTTTATTTCTACAGTTTTTAACTTACTGTAATGTCGAAATGTGTGGCCATTTTTGAGGCCTTTAATACGTTACCGTAGCGTGTTCGAACCCGACACAAAATCCCACTCAAACATTGATTTTTACCAGACTACTGCTATTCGTTAAAGAGACCGATTGCCGACGGTTATGAGACTTCTTTTACTTCTGGATGGCCATGTATTCTGTATTAATTTGTGATGACTCCCTGGTGGCCCGAAAGCAGGTTGCCAAGTGCTTACCTCAGGACTGGGAAGTAGCAATTCATTTTGCCAAAGATGGGCAGGAGGCCATCGGTGCCCTTAAGGAAGGCAAGGGGCAGCTACTGTTACTCGACCTCAATATGCCTGTTATGGACGGCTACCAAACCCTTCAGGCAATAAAAACAGAAGGGTTAAAAACCAAGGTTGTGGTGGTGTCTGGTGATGTACAACCCGAAGCCCATGACAGGGTGAAAGCGTTGGGGGCGGTCGCCTTTATAAGAAAACCTGTCAGTGCGCCGGAATTAATCGAAGTGCTAACGGCAAATAACCTGTTAGCCGCAGAGCCTGAACCCGAAATCGATACCACGCCATTAGACCCGGATATTCGGGACTGTTATCAGGAAATCACCAATATCGCGATGGGCAGGGCCGGCGATCATCTGGCACGAACGCTCAATGTGTTTGTGCATCTGCCTATTCCTAACGTGAATCTTATTGAAGTCACTGAATTACACATGTTGCTGAGTGATATTGAAACTCATGAAAGGGTTAGTGCTGTCTGCCAGGGGTTCGTGGGGCCGGGTGTTCAGGGCGAAGCACTTTGTGTGTTAAGCGATTCCAGTTTAGGGGATGTGGCCAGAATTCTGAATATTTCGGGGGAGGTGGATGACCAGAAGCAGCTTGAACTGCTGATGGACGCCGCTAGTATTCTGATAGGTACCTGTTTAAGTGGTATTGCCGAACAGCTGGATATTTCATTTGCACAGGGCCAGCCGGTAGTTCTGGGACAGCATCGCAATATCTCTGACATCATAAACACCGGAAAGCTGAAGTGGCGTCGAACTCTCGCTATTGAGATTTCCTACGGGCTGGAAGGCTACAACGTCGTGTGCGAATTAATCTTGTTGTTTACGGAATCATCGATGGAAGTCATGAATTATAAGTTGGCACATCTGTTGGAGGACTTTTGATGAGTGACCAGGCAGTCAGTGAAATGCAGGAGTTCCACTGGATCATCGACATGTTGCAAACCGTGGATGTTGGCATTGTGGTTCTCGACAAGCAGTTTAATGTGAAGATGTGGAATGGATTTATGGAGAGCCACAGCGGACGGTTACCCTCAGATGTACGTGATAAATGCTTGTTCGATTTATTCCCGGACATTGATCAGACTTGGTTTAAGCAAAAAGCGAAACCCGTATTTGGGTTAAAGACCCGGGCTTTTATGATTTGGGAGCAGCGCCCGTATTTGTTTAAATTTTCAAATTACCGCCCAATTACGGGTAGTGAAGAGTTCATGTACCAGAATATTATCTTGTCGCCATTGGTGTCTGCGACCGGGCAGGTGGAGCATATCAGTATGATGATCTACGACATGACTGATATAGCATCGGGCAAAAAGCAACTTGAAGCGCTACAGGTAATGCAGAGCGAGGCGTTCGAACGTCAGCATATGCAGAGGCTTGGTCAGTAGCGCATTATTGCAGTTAAACTCAAGGGGATGCGGTTCATCGTTAGTACCAAACAGGTCTGCTAAGCCGTTACAGAAGAGGCGGAGGATTCAACCGAATTTTTAGTGATCTGGTCTAAAGCGGCTTTTCATTTTAGCGCCAGGTTTCACAATAAGGATATGAAATTCTTCTTCATTTCCTCCTGGCTCCTGGTGCTGAGTGTGATGAGCGGTCTGCAGCCTGCTTATGCGCATTATGCCTGTGATGTCGACCTTAATTATGGCGTGGTCGTTAACGACAATCAGTTGCGCGTGCTCAAAAAGTACCAAACACTGTATCAAATCAATGATCAACATCAGCTCTTTGTCAGCGGTGACTGGCTGAAATTATCATCGCCACAAGCCGAACTGGTGCAATCCTATGCTGAGGGCTTACACGCCCTGGTGCCTCAGGTAACACTGCTGGCTACCATCGGTATTGATTTGGCCACTGAGCGGGTTCAACAGATGTATCAAAGCCTGGTGGGCAGTGATCACGACAGTTACGAACGGCTCAATCTTGCTATCGATAAAATTAAGCAGCGCGTGCGAAAGAAGTTTCGCTACGCCAGAGCAAACTATTATATCGGCCCAAGCAGTGGCCACTTGGCTGATGAGTTTGATGATGACGATTTAGGGCTACCTATTTCAACTACGTTAACCACCTCGGCTGGCGCCATTCTTACCTCGTTAGGCAGCATGGACTCAGACAAGCTCAGCATTGATAAACAAGCCATGGACGAAATTAATCAAAGGTTGGCGCGCTATGCGCTGAAGACCGGTGTTGATGGCCCGCCAGTACAAAGTACCCTGGCCGAGAAGGCGCGTTGGTACTGTGACTATTTCGCCAGACTAGACGATTTGGAGTCGCAGATTCAGCGCACGGTGCCAGAAATGGCGCAATTAAACTTAATTGACGTCCATTCGCACAAAGAAAAAAGGCAAAGCCAGAACTGAGGCTGGTAGTAGGGGCATTCAAGCTTGTGCCAAAATTTAAAAGGCGCCTAAACAGGCGCTTTTTGTGCTTTTGGCAATGGTCTATTTACTGAGTAAAGAAGACACCGACCGTGACACGTTTTCTGCGCCTTTCAGTATTTCAGTCATGACTTCCTGGACCTGAGCAATTTGTTCGTTGTTCTGCTCAACATTAGATTTTACCTTTGTCATTTGCTCCGTGGCCTGAGATGAGAGCTGTTTGTTCTCACTGACCACCGATTCAATTTCAATGGTCGACTCACTGGTTCGGCTGGCAAGTTGACGCACTTCATCGGCGACCACAGCGAACCCACGTCCCTGATCGCCCGCTCTGGCTGCCTCAATAGCGGCATTTAACGCTAACAGGTTGGTTTGTTCGGCAATGGCTCGGATGGTAGATACGATTTGCTCAATACTACCTGACTGCACGTGCAGCTTTGTCATTAAAGCATTCGTTGTATCAACTTCATGCTGTGTTGCGTCAGATACGGTTACCGACTTGTGTAACAGTTCTCCACCTTGCTTTGCAATTTGTGCCGTTTCTTCTGCAGTGGCAAAAGCCAGTTCGGCAGCCTGGGCGATCAGGTTTTTTTCTTCTACTTGTTTAGAGACATTCGAGGCAAATTTTATCACTTTAAATACGTTGCCATCGGGACCTTTAATAGGGTTATAAGTGGCTTCCAGCCAAATTGAATTGCCCTGTGCGTCCTTGCGCTCGAACAGACCTGACATATGTTGACCGCTGGCCAGTGAGCTCCAGAAGTTGGGATTCTGCTCTTTAAAATCGCTGGTACAAAATATGGCGTGATTTTTACCTTTAATTTGCTCCAGAGAATAACCAACAGTGGCGGTAAAGTTTTTATTGGCGGTAATAATGGTGCCATCAGGCTCAAATTCGATGACCGCCATTGACGTATTTAGCGCCGAGCTAACGGCTTTAAGTGTGCTGGCTTCCTTTACTTTTTCTGTTACATCAAAGGCGATTTTGAGCACCGAGGACACATGGTTGCGCTTATCTTTAATAGGAATATAAATGGCCTCAAGCCAGATGATGTCGCCGTCGGCCTTTCGTCTGTCGAAGGTACCCGCCTGGCATCTGCCATCGCGTAATTGTTGCCACAGTGCCTTGTATTCCGGGGTGTTCGCGTAATTACCTACGCAGAACATACTGTGGTGCTTGCCATGAAGTTCTGCTTCGCTATAACCCATGGCTTTGCGAAATAAAGGGCTGGTTTCAATAATGTCGCCATTAGGCGTAAATTGAATCGTGGCGACACAGTGTTTAATGGATTCAATAATATGAAGCTGAGCATCAGCCATGGCTGTTAGCTTGGCAACTTCAGCCCTGTGTGTGGCTAAAGATACGATCATGAGTTACACCTCGGTAATGGACCTCGCGAACTCTTCCTTGATTGCATTGTGCTGTATTCTAACCCACCAGCGGTTTTGCGATTTTCTGAGGCTGTCGTTGTTGTCTGTTGTCATTGAACTATGTACAAAATTCTCATGCGTAATCCACCCTTTTTATTGTTGTTATATGTGGTGAATTTACATTTATTTTACTTTATAAAGTTTAGCACTACTTTGGTTGCAGACAATTCTCCTAAAGAATAGTTTTTACATATAAAACTGTACTTTAGTTATAAAAATCATGATTTTGTCTATTTTTTTATTTATTCTTGTAGATATTTATAAGGCCAGAATTGTGATGTTTTTACCTGCTGCGCATTTATCAAAATTAATGGAGTGTAATGAATTTGGCGGTCGACAGAGGCGACCGCACGAAACGTCTAAAGTTGGGTTTTATTGGCCGTGGCAAACGCCACGTGGAGCTTGTGGTAGGCGGCTTCGTTCACAAAGTGAGGGTACACAGTGTCGCCTTGCCACTGTTCTACACTGCCATCAAAATTTTGAAATACCGGCATATTTTCGTTCAGCGCATCAAAATCGCTATCCTGTAATTGTGGGTGGATCATGGCCAGGCGTTGTCCTTGCTGATCCAATGGATAGGATATATTTTCGATAAACCGGAACGCATCACAAGGCGGTAACGCCGGCACAGACTGCTGATTATAGAGCTGCACAAATGCCAGGATAACCTCAGCCATCTTCTCTGTCAGTGAATACACGTCTGCTCGAAGTAAGCCTTGAGGTTGAGCGCCTACCTCAATCATCAGTCCACGTTTACCCAGGGTACACAGGTACGGATGTTCTTGTGGTGGCTTTTCGTCTTCTACCAAAATATTGGCTTCGGGCATGTGTTTTTTTACATAACGAGCGAGTTGTACATGAAACTCGTCGGCTTCTAAAATAATGAGGGTGGCGCCCATACTGCTGGTGGTGTTGTGAATATCAATCACTAAATCGTAATCAGATGCACCTTTTGGCCCCAGTTTGGCATTGAGTTCATGAGCAATACGCGCTTCGAGGCAGGAGGGGGCGGCAGCCAGTTTTTGCGGTGTAAACTGGCGATTCAGATCTTCTTCCAGAAAGCGTACGTTAGCGTCCATTGCGTCAGTATTCGCGAACAAACAATCAATATCCATGTCGCAATATACGGATGGGATACCGTGCCGAATCCAATTGCTCACCAATTGAATACCACTCATTTCATTACCATGGGTTCCCCCAACTATCGCAATTTTCTGTAACATACCACCTCTAGTGTTTAAAAAAGTCATCCTGCTGCTGAGCCAGCATGGCTTCAATTTCTTCAATATCGATTTCGTCCGGTGACGGTTCTTGTGCGGGTGTCGAAATGACTTTCTCTTCTGACGCCCATTCACCCAAATCAATCAATTGACATTTTTTACTGCAAAACGGACGGTATTCACTTTCCGGAGACCAGACAACGTCGGTCTGACAGGTAGGACATTTTACTTTCACGGTTAACACGCTGCTATATCGAATTGAACATTTTGTTCTACTGCACCTGAGCGCCCCTCAGGCGGATTAAAATACATGAACCTCAGTGCGTACCGGTATTTATTCCCACTTAAGGTCGGATAAAAATCGGTATCGCTTGCACAGCGAATTCTAATGAGTTCATTTTTGTCGTCGGCTACACCCTGATAAAAACCATTGTTTGCCGTTTCTGTTGCATATACTGAGCGTTCTCTCAGGAAAGACAATGTAATACTGATAGCTTCTTCAGTAAGCGCAAAGCACTGGATCCACTGTTTTACGTCTTCCTGGCGCTGGGCTAAAGGCAGGTGCATCCAATAGTGTAAATTGGGTAAATCAAAGCTGCAGGTAGCGCCGGGAATAGCAAAGCGTTGTCGAATACTGGCCAGAAATTTGTCATCTTTCAACGCTGCGCTGATTTTTTTACTTTGCTTCAGGTTGTCACGAATCGTAATGATAGTTCGCAGCGTTTGCTGTAGAGCATTGTTGTCGATGTTGGGTAATTGCGACCAGTGCACCAGGTTTTTTTCGTGCATGTCGAGATCTTTTACTATGTCGGTACGAATATCGATGCGTTCGAACAAATCCAGCAGGGTGAATAGCTGTTCAAAGAAATACAGCTGCATCCCGGCGTCCAGGCCCGACGCGCCCGCTTTAAGCTGCCCCATTAGCTGCTCGATACGCAGGTAATTGCGAACTTTTTCTTTCAGCGGAAATTCATACACTGTGAAGTTTGCCATTCAAATCCTCAATACCCGTTTATCTAAACAGACTACCAGTCTGGCCGTAAATTTACCAATACATCCGGGCACTAACCCCATGAAAATAGCACCAATTGGACTGACCGCGCCGTGAAGCTTTTACAAGCGACAAGGCATTTTTTACCTAATTGAATACCAAGTATAAAACCAAATTCAAAATAGTTTAACTATTTCAATGAATTAAGTTTCATAAATGACATGGAATAGCGTTTGCAACACGATAACCATGGTTAAACGCACAAGCGATAACCATCAATATGCTTAATTCATCTACAAGGAGTGATTTATGGCTACGTCTAAACGCGTTACAAATGGTGCTGACACCTCAACACACCCTATGACAGACAAGTTGCAATCTACCTTACACGAGTCTGTGGATACACTGGCTGAGAAGGCCGGCAATGCTGAAGCTTCGATGCGTGAAACATCGTCTGCAACCGCTGACAATCTGGCTGCTCGTAAGCGTCTGGCAAAACAAAAATGGCAACAGTCATCAGTGCGTAATTACGCAGTAGAAAATCCGGTTGCCGCTGCAGGTATTGCGTTTGCAGCAGGTATGTTAGTGACATCGTTACTGAAGAAGTCGAAGTAACCGTCATGCAGCCGGCTAACAATAACATGTCAGCTGATACACCCCAGGACACAGATCTACCTGGTAGTGAACACGATGCATCCGGTGCTGAACCGACAGTCGAAGAGATTGTTGAATTAGCGACGGATGCGCTTCACGCCAAACAGTACGAATGGTCTGTTAAATGGGAGTGGGTAAAGGCTGAAACCCGACTTGTCAGAAAATCCATTCTGGTTACCGCACTGGCAACGTTGGGTGCCTTTATGCTGGCATGTTGTTGTTGGTTGTTGCTCAATATAGGCATTGTTGCCGGCCTGCATTCATTGCTTGTTCCTGATTTGGCGATAATAGGGGGCTTGCTGTTACTAAATGGATTTTTATGTTGGGTTGCATGGCAAACGGCCAAACGTGCCCTAACGCTGATATCACTTAGTGGCATTGCTGAAGCGGCACTTGGTACACATTCAAAAAGGAATTGTGATGATTAATTATCTGTTGCGTAAAGAACTTCACGACCGCGACATATGGAAACACCATGTCAAAGATGCTCAGGAAATCAGTAAGTATTGCCGTGACGAAGCGGTGTCCGCAGCAACGCAATGGCTGGCGACACCGGCAGGCTTGTTAAGCAGTTTTTCTCTGGGGGTCGTTAAGGCAAACGATGATGGGGAATCATCGGGTAAAAAACGTCATGCGCTCTGGCGCTTTGCACAAACGATCGCGCGCTCTCAACTGCTCTGAAAAAAGTGCCCCAATTCAGCGCAAATACTCACCGCTACTATGAATCGGCAGCGAGAAGGTAAGCTGCGTGTAAAGTTTCGATTTGTTGAAGCGTGTGGTCTTCTGTTCCACTGTTATCAATAACATCATTGGCGACGGCTAAACGCTGTTCACGTGAAGCTTGTGAGGCAATGATATTTCTGATAATAACTTCGCTGCTGCCATCGCGTTTCATGGCTCGCGCTAACTGCATTTCTTCCGGACAGTCCACCACGGCAACGCGGTCCACCATACCTACCAGATTATTCTCTATGAGCAAGGGCACTGCCAGAATGCCATAGGGCGAAGTAACTTCTAACGCGGCTTGCTGCATAGCTTGCCGAATGCGGGGATGAAGGCAGGCATTCAGCCAGGACTTTTCATGTTCGTTACTGAAAACACGTTCACGCAACGCTACGCGGTTGAGCTCTCCTTTTTCGTTTATGATTCCGCTACCAAAATGTGCGGTAAGTGCCGCCAATCCCTCACTGCCGGGGGCGACTACGTCTCGCGCAATTATATCGGCATCAATAATATCAATGCCCATTGAAGCAAAGGCATCACTCACCAATGTTTTTCCAGAGCCAATGCCGCCGGTCAGCCCGATTAAAAAGGGACGTTTCGGTGTAGTACTCTTCACTTAACTAAACATCCAGTTGAAATAGGCGCTTTTGATATCTTGTTGGTAAAGCAGGGCTATCCAACCTGCTATCGCCAGATACGGGCCGTAGGGAATGGCGAGGTTTTTACCCTGTCGCTGTTTAATCATGATCACAATGCCAAACAAAGCCCCGACAAATGATGACAGTAACACAATAGTCAACAGACCTTGCCAACCAGTGAAGGCTCCCAGTGCTGCGAGTAATTTAAAGTCACCGTAGCCCATGCCTTCTTTACCCGTAAGCAACTTAAACAGCCAGTAAATACTCCACAAAATTAAGTAGCCAAACGCGGCGCCCAGTATGGCATCCTGTGGTGAAACAAAAACATGATCCAAGCTTAACACTAAACCAAACCAAAGGGCGGGTAAGGTGAGTTGGTCTGGCAATAACATTTTGTCCAGATCGATAAATGTCATGGCGACCAGCATCCAGGTTAGCACTACGCCGGCCAAGGCGGCTTTACCCGGACCAAAGTGCATGGCTATCCAAACAGATAACACGGCGGTAAGTAATTCAACCAGCGGATAGCGCAGGGAAATGGATGTTTTACACCCAGCACAACGCCCGCCCAGTATGGCATAACTTATCAGCGGAATATTTTCCCAAACGCGGATACTGTGGCCGCATTTAGGGCAGGTACTGTCGGGTTTTACTAAATTGTATCGCTCGAATGATTCTGGCGTATCGTCAGGGTGAAAATAGCTTTGATATTCTTGTTTCCAGGCCCGTTCCATCATAATGGGCAGACGGTGGATCACCACATTTAGGAAGCTGCCTACCATCAGGCTGACAATCCCAACCATACTATAGAAGAACCAGGGGCTAGAAAGACTCAGATCAATAATTGGTTGCATGTGGCTTCGTCGGCTTGAATACAGTGTTTAAAAACTATCGCAAGAATAACACCTTAGCGGCCTTTACACTACCATACCCATTTGGAAGATTGGCAGATACATCGCCACAATCAAACCACCAATGACCACGCCTAAAACTGCCATGATCATAGGCTCTAGCAGGCTGGTTAAGCCGTCGACCATGTCGTCAACCTCAGCTTCATAAATCGTTGCTATTTTGCTGAGCATCTCGTCTACCGCACCGGACTCTTCACCAATGGCAATCATTTGCGTCACCATGTCGGGGAAAACGTTGGTGCCGCGCATGGCCGTATTCATCTGGATACCGCCGGCGACTTCTTTACGAATAAACAAAATGGCATCTCTGTAAACCGCGTTGCCGGAGGCGCCTGCAGCGGATTCAAGTGCGCCAATTAGCGGTACACCCGCTGCGAAGGTAGTCGCAAGCGTTCGTGTAAAACGTGCAATGGCCGCTTTCTTTAAAATTTCGCCAATGACCGGGATTTTAAGCAAGCGGGCGTCGATACTGTCCCGCAGATCTTTGGATTTGGCGTAATACTGTTTAAATATATACCCGGCTACTGCCATGCCGGCCGCGATAAATACCCCAAAATCCTGTACAAATCGGGATATCGCCAGTACAAACAAGGTAAAGGCAGGTAATTCGGCGCCAAAACTCGAGAAAATCTCTTCAAACTGAGGTACCACGAAAATAAGTAATACAGCTGTAACGACAAAAGCAACCACAAGTACCGCGATAGGATAGAACATGGCTTTTTTGATTTTGGACTTTAGTGCTTCTGCTTTTTCTTTATATGTTGCAATACGGTCGTAAATGGTTTCCAGCGCACCAGAGTGTTCACCGGTTTCAACTAAATCGCAGTAGAGGTCGTCAAAGTGTTTTGGATGTTTACGTAGTGCTTTGGAAAGGGGGTTACCGGCTTTTACCTCATCGCCAATTTGGGTGAGTACTTTACGCATTTCCGCTTTGGCGTGGCCTTTAGCCAGCATATCGATGGTCTGAATCAGTGTCACACCCGCTGCCAGCATGGTAGCGATTTGACGAGAAATGACACAGATATCTGCAGCATTAATTTTTTCTCTGCCTTTGCCGAACATTGGCTTGGACAGCTTTCTTACCTTGGTGGCGGAGATACCCTGACGACGCAGCAGATTTTTTGCTTCCTGAATCGACTTGGCACTGGTCTCTCCCTTGATGGTTTGACCTTTCTGATTTTTCCCCTGCCAGGAATAGGTTGTCAGTGATTCTGTTTTAGCCATGAATTTTCCACCTGTCCAGAAAGCAAAAAGCCCAGCTTAAACTGGGCTTTTAGTTATGTCATCTGATTAGCACAGTGCTGCGTCAGAACAAGATTCTGCCCAAGTCACTTTACCAGTAGAAGCATCTAGTGTTGCAGTCAGAGTATAAGTCTGACCTGACAGACCGCTACCAGTGATAGCTGTCGCAACCAGCGTACCTGCAGTTGAAGAAGACGCTGTCCAGGTTACAGAGTTAACCAGGCCGCTAGCCGTTGAAATGTTAGCTGGCACACCGTTTGAACCTGCACCACAAGACGTCAGGTCAAGTTCAGTTTGAGCACATACTTCAATACCTGTTTTGTGAGCCTGGGTAGCCAGTGTTACTTCTGAGAAGCGTGCTTTGGTGGTGTAGTTCTGGTAAGCAGGTAATGCTACCGCAGCCAGAATACCGATGATCGCTACAACGATCATCAATTCGATTAAGGTAAAACCTTTGTTGTTCAGTTTGATATTTTGCATGGTCACATCTCCGGGTCGCGTAAGCGATAACAGTCAATTTGCATAAAGTTTAAAGTTGATACCTGGTTCGTCGTCACTACGTCCCCGGTACTTGATTCTCAGTATAGAACCATCTAAGCATCTGACAAGTATTAGAAATTATACTCATGTCTAGATATGGCGCCATGTTGGGTGTTTGCTTTAATACCTTTCGGCTCACAGACGACCGATATGAGCGCTGCAAGCCTTACAATACCAGCCTTAACGACAAATCTATAGCATTTATATTCTTAGTTAGCGCGCCGGAGGAAATAAAATCTACCCCTAATTGCGCCAGGGTTGACAAACGCTCAGACGTTACATTTCCTGAGACTTCCAGTTTACATCGTTTTTGGTTGATGCTAACTGCGCGTTGGATCTGTTCGTTCGTGAAATTATCCAGCATGACAATGTCAGCACCAGCATCGATAGCTTGTTGAAGTTCTTCTAATGACTCTACTTCCACTTCAACTGGTTTTCCTGGAGCAAGGTCACGTGCGTTGGCTACCGCGGTGGCAATGCTACCGCAGCCAGCAATATGGTTTTCTTTAATAAGAAAGGCATCGAATAATCCTATCCGGTGGTTTTTACCACCACCACAGGCTACGGCGTATTTTTGCGCCAGGCGTAAACCAGGAATGGTTTTCCGGGTGTCCAGAATACGTGTTTCACTGTTCGCCAACAAACTCGCATAATATGCCGTCACCGTCGCCGTTGCAGATAATAACTGCAGGAAGTTAAGTGCAGTGCGTTCGGCAGTTAGCAGCGCTCGGGCTGGGCCCTTGAGGGTAACCATGGTGGCATTTGCACTTAGCTTGTCACCATCAGCAACCTGCCACTGCTGTTCAATATTGCTGTCCACCAGCGAAAATGCCGCTTTAGCCCATGCCACACCGCAAACCACACAGTCTTCACGAGTAATAATCGTTGCAATAGCGTGTTGCGAAGCCGGAATTAAATTAGCGGTAATATCGGCGCTGGCATCGGCACTACCGCCGAGATCTTCGGCCAGCGCTGCCGTTACCTGGCTTTCTATGAGGTCCTGGGCGGGTAAAGATTGTAGGCTCACTATTCGTTTCTTCTTAGTTTAAGGTACGCAGTATTAACGTGTTGCCACGTTGGGTAAATTCCAGCTGTTTCAGGGCGCTCATGCCAAGTAAAATGTGGCCGGACTGCATGCCTGGGTTGATATTGGCATCAACATTATACAGGGTTATTTGACCAATGCTGAGTTTGTTGATGGTGGTATTGAAAATCTTTACGGTACCATTGGCCGTGTTGGCGATTCCCGCTCTGCCTTTTATTAAACCCAGTTCACTGGCCAGCGTGGCCGGGACGGCAACATCGGTAGCGCCCGTGTCTACTAAAAAAACTACTGGTACATCGTTTATGGCGCCAGTCACAACGTAATGCCCTTGTTTATTCCGGACAAGCTCAACGGTAACCTGATTACCCAGCACCTGACTGTTGGGCTGGCTATTCGGGTTCACCTGTTTTTCCAGTAAATCACTGAATACGAATATAAGCAGAATAAACGCACTGACCCAGGCAAGGATCAGCATCCATTTGGCTGCACCATTGTGTTGGTTGTCAGCAGAGGTCATACCGGCTCCGGATTTTTGTTGTGATTATAATGCTTCACTGTCACACTACTCACTTTGCTGAGAATGAGTACACGCTACACAATAAAGGTATGGAAAATCAATCAGAAGCGATCACTTATTCCGGGGCGATTGCCAAGGTGTCGCCATTTTATGACGAGCGGCCCGATGGCGCCGACATTAGTCTTTTAGTGATCCACAATATTTCTTTACCGCCAGGTGAATTTGGCACCCAGGGTATTGAGCAGCTGTTTACCGGAACGATTAATCCGGATGATCATCCTGTGTATCCCGAAATAGCGCATTTACGCGTGTCAGCCCATTGTGTCATTCGACGCAATGGCGCGGTAGAACAGTACGTACCTTTTAATTGTAGGGCCTGGCATGCGGGCGTGTCGTCCTTTCAAGGCCGAAAAAAGTGTAATGACTATGCCATCGGGATTGAGATGGAAGGGACCGATGATCTGCCTTATACCGAAGAGCAGTACCTTAGCCTGATAAAGGTGAGTGAAGAGATATTGAACCGTTTCCCTATGATTACCTTGGGTAGGGTAGTGGGGCACAACGATATTGCGCCGGGACGCAAGACTGACCCGGGTGTCGCTTTTAACTGGCCAGCCTACCGACAAGCGCTGGCGGCAATTCTGCAGGACCGATAACATGATTTTGATCAGTGTATTGTTAGTGTTGGCGATTGAGCGCTCAATGCGTAAAACGCCTGGCTGGCATATTGAAGCGCATTTAGCCAAATACCTGGATTGGGCCCAGTCACAGTCCTGGATAAATAAGCAGTCTGAGCAACTGAAGCTGGTTATTCAAATCGCGTTACCCGTGCTTATCACGTTCATTGTTGCCCAGTGGATCTTCAGCGGTTTTATCAGCTTTGTACTACAAAGTGTGCTGTTGTATTTATGTTTAGGCAGTGACCGGCTACGAGATACCTACCGCTCTTTTCTTCAGGCAGCTGAACGAGGCGATCTTGAGGCCTGCCATTTATATACAGAGCAGTTGGGTCATTGTACCTCGCTGGATATCGATGACAGTGAGGGGCAGCAAGGCAAAAGTTTTGGACAACACTTGCTGTGGCTAAACTATCAGCACTATGCTGCGGTACTCATCTGGTTTGCGGTGTTTGGAGCCGCAGGTGCAATATTGTATGTGACCAGTCGTGAATGGTATCGGTTAACCTGTGAAAACAGTGATGAACGAAGTGATAAACTGGCCACATGGATGCATATCCTGGATTTTGTGCCGGTGAGAATTACCGCATGCGGCTTACTGTTGGTCGGGCATTTCTCTCGTGCTATGCCCACTTGGCTTGGTTATGTTACCCATCCTACCATTGCGGCAGAGGTGTTACTGACTGATGTGGCGTCAAAGGCTGAAGACGTTGAGGTGACAGATGGACCAGACCGTGATCCCGCTTGTGAACCCAAAGCCCTGGTGACGTTGGCTAAACGCAATGTCATGCTGATTCTGGCAGTAATCGCCGTGTTAACCATGCTGGGCATTATCGACTGACACGTTAACTGACAGAATCCAGCTTAGTTTTAAAAGGTCGCTTGTTGCGACCTTTTGTGTTTTTGACGTTTTATTTATCCCGACGTTGTCGCTACTGCTTACAATTTGCCTTATGCCGCCAGGCGATCGCCAAAAAGTGGTCCAAACTACAACATTACATCCTATTCATTTAACAAATCGGGTACTTCGTGCTATTCCAATAGTGGAATTACTTCCTAAAAACCAGATTTTTATTCAATTGGTAATGAAATTCAGGCTGCTTATTTTTTACACCTTAACGGGATTGTGGAAAGTAATTGTAGGAAAATTACCGATTAAAGCCTAAAAATACAGCTTGTACGACCAGTTAATTACTCGAATATTTATTAAATATTTCAAAAGTTAAGCAATTTGTAAACGACTCTTTATAAAACTCCGTCTATGGTAAGTATTTACCTGAGTGATAATCTGCACTACACTAATTAGATAGGTAAAATGGTAATACCAATTTGAGGTGGAGTGATGGTTTGTTTACAAATTCATCGGACGTCCCTTCAACAAGGATAACTGGCGGAGCGCTGCTTAGATGCAACCCGGACGTAGAAAACTTGCTGATGTGATAACGGAACAGCTGGAATCAATGATTCTGGATGGGTCGTTATTAGCAGGACAGAAACTCCCTCCGGAACGCGAATTAGCTGAGCAATTTCAGGTCTCCCGCCCATCCTTGCGTGAGGCGATTGGGAATTTGCAAGCACGAGGCCTGGTTGAACGTAAGCAAGGTGGCGGCACGTTTGTTAGTCGTCAATTGAATGCTGCAATGACCGATCCTCTGATGGCGCTGATCAGTGGCCGCCCCGAAACGCAGTTTGATTTGCTGGAGTTTCGTCACGCGCTGGAAGGCATGGCGGCTTACTACGCGGCGTTACGTGGGCAGCCTGAGGATTACGCGGCGCTGCGTCAGGCGCTTGAACAAATGCCCATGCCTGGCCGTAGCGAGTGCAAGCGGGAGCAGGCTGAATGCCTCGGACGGTTCTACGTCATTATGGCAAGAGCGTCACACAACATGGTGTTGTTACATGTAATGAGCACCATGCAAACCATGTTGGTAGAAAACATTGAGCGTAACCTCGAAATGCTGGCATTGCATGCCAGTGAAGAGGCTGGGCAGGATATAGCCCGACAGCGCATTGAAATAGTTGAAGCAATTGCCAGTCGCGATCCAGAAGCGGCAAGGCAAGCCTGTAATGCTCACCTCGCTTATATCGAGAGAACATTGCTGGCAATTAATCAACGCGATAGCCGCGTTCAGCGGGCATTGCGAAGACTGGAAATTTAACCTGACCTTCGGGCCAGGGAATAGTGGTAAAGCGGGTATGCGACGGGCAGTCTGTGTTGCATATCAATAAAAATGTTAGGTATTCATCCATTCGTCGGCCTTCGCCGGGTACGCGTGGATGTTTTCTATATCAGTAACTATAGGACGGCACCATGACTGAAATGATGCACCAAGATGTTGACCCTCAGGAAACCCAGGAATGGCTTGACTCATTAGAGTCAGTACTGGAAGAAGAAGGGGTTGAACGCGCGCACTTTTTATTAGAATCATTAATTGAAAAGGCGCGACGCAACGGCGCTCACTTACCTTATGACGCGACGACCGCGTATATCAATACCATCCCACCAGGGCAAGAGCCAACTATGCCGGGTGACCAGACAATTGAAGGTAGCATCCGCAATGCATTGCGTTGGAATGCTTTGATGATGGTATTGCGTGCATCGAAAAAAGATTTAGAACTGGGTGGTCACATTTCCAGCTTTGCGTCATCAGCCATGCTGTACGATGTAGGCTTTAACCACTTCTTTAAAGCGCCGAACGACAAGGACGGCGGCGACTTTATTATGTACCAGGGCCACGTCGCACCGGGTATCTATTCACGCGCATACATAGAAGGACGTTTAACTGAAGAGCAGTTAGACGGTTTCCGTCAGGAAGTCGACGGACAGGGTCTGTCTTCTTATCCGCACCCTAAATTAATGCCTGAGTTCTGGCAGTTCCCGACGGTATCAATGGGTCTGGGCCCAATGCAGGCGATTTATCAGGCGCGATTCCTGAAGTACCTGACTAACCGTGGATTAAAAGATTGTTCTGATCAGCGCGTATGGTGCTTCCTGGGCGACGGTGAAATTGATGAGCCGGAAAGCTTGGGTGCAATCGGCCTGGCGTCACGCGAAGGTCTGGACAACCTGACTTTCGTTGTGAACTGCAACCTGCAGCGTCTGGATGGTCCGGTACGTGGTAACGGTAAAATTATCCAGGAGCTGGAAGGTACCTTCCGCGGCGCTGGCTGGGAAGTGATTAAAGTGATTTGGGGTCGCTACTGGGATCCACTGTTAGCACGTGATACCTCTGGTAAATTGCTGCAGATCATGAACGAAACGGTTGACGGTGAATACCAGAACTTTAAAGCTAAAGGCGGTGCATACACCCGTGAGCATTTCTTTGGTAAGTTCCCGGAAGTAAAAGAAATGGTGTCAAACATGTCTGATGAAGACATCTGGCGCCTGAACCGTGGTGGTCACGATCCTGTTAAGGTTTATGCCGCTTACGACCGCGCTGTAAACACCAAAGGCCGTCCACAGGTAATCCTTGCCAAAACCGTTAAAGGTTACGGCATGGGCGCTGCTGGTGAAGGTAAGAACATTGCTCACCAGGTTAAGAAAATGGACATGGACGCGATTAAACATTATCGCGACCGCTTCAATATTCCTGTGTCTGATGACGTGCTGGCTGATCTGCCGTACTACAAGTTCGACGAAGACAGCGTGGAGATGAAGTATCTGCGCGAGCGTCGTGAAGCACTTAAAGGTTACATGCCGCGCCGTCTGGCTAAGTCTACCGAAGAATTACCTGCACCTGCGCTGAAAGCGTTTGAAGCGGTAACCAAAGGCTCTGGTGATCGTGAAATCTCAACCACCATGGCATTTGTTCGTGTACTGACAGCCTTGTTAAAAGACAAGCAAATCGGCAAGCGCATTGTGCCAATTATACCTGATGAAGCCCGTACCTTTGGTATGGAAGGACTATTCCGTCAGGTAGGTATCTACTCAAGCCAGGGGCAAAAATACGAGCCACAGGATTCTGATCAGGTTGCTTACTACCGTGAAGACCAGAAAGGTCAGGTACTGCAGGAAGGTATCAACGAACTGGGCGCGATGGCGTCATGGTTATCGGCCGGTACTTCATACAGCACTAACGACCTGCCAATGGTACCGTTTTACATTTACTACTCGATGTTTGGTTTCCAGCGCGTGGGCGATTTAGCCTGGGCAGCAGGTGACAGCCAGACTCGTGGCTTCCTGGTAGGTGGTACGGCTGGTCGTACAACACTGAATGGTGAAGGTTTGCAGCACCAGGATGGCCATAGCCACACCCAGGCAGCACTTATCCCTAACTGCGTAAGCTATGACCCGACTTACGGCTACGAAGTGGCAGTAATTGTTCAGGACGGTCTGCGCAGAATGCTCGAAGAGCAGGAAGACGTGTTCTATTACCTGACGGTAATGAACGAAAATTACAAGCAGCCTGAAATGCCTAAAGGCGTTGAGGAAGGCATCATTAAAGGTATCTACAAGTTAGAAACCATTGGCGGCGCTAACAGCAAGAAGAAAGTTAAACTGTTGGGTTCAGGTACTATCCTGGAGCAGGTACGTGCGGCAGCAACTAAGCTGCATGACGACTACGGTGTAGCGGTAGAGGTTTACTCAGTACCGTCGTTTAACGAGTTGGCCCGTGACGGTCAGGATTGTGACCGCTTCAACATGTTCCATCCGGACAGCGATGCCAAAATACCGTACATCACCGAAGTGCTTAACGAAGGCTTTGATGGACCAACCATCACCGCTACCGATTACATTAAGAACTATGGTGAACAGGTTCGTGCCTATGTACCGGGCTCTTACCGTGTACTGGGTACTGATGGTTTTGGTCGTTCAGACAGCCGCGCGAACCTGCGTCGTCACTTTGAAGTTGACGCAGAGTACGTGACTTTTGCAGCCCTTTACGAGCTGTATAAGCAAGGTGAACTGGATGGCAAAACTCTCAATAAAGCCATGCAGGATCTGGGTATTGACCCGGACAAAATTAACCCGCTGTTCGCATAAGCTCAGGGAGACTGCAAACAATGTCAGACATTAAAGACGTATTCGTACCGGATTTAGGTGAAGATGAAGTTGAAGTCATTGAACTGTGCGTATCGCCAGGCGATTCGGTTGATGCTGAAGACGCCCTGGTAACAGTTGAAAGTGACAAAGCCAGCATGGATGTGCCAGCCCCTTTTGCTGGTACGGTTAAAGAGCTGTGTGTTAGCGTTGGTGACAAGATTAAGCAAAGCGATTTGCTGGCGAAACTGGAAGTAGCAGGTGCTGGTGCAGCACCTGCTGCCAGCGAGCCTGAAGCACCGGCAGCACCTGCTGCCGCTGAACCTGCTGCCCCGGCTGCTGCAGCGGAACCCGCTCCAGCACCGGCTGCCAGTGGAGCTTCACAGACTATTGAAGTGACCGTACCGGATATCGGCGACGCTGCAGACGTAGACGTTATCGAAATTCTGGTTAGTGTTGGCGATGAGGTTCAGGCCGAAGACGGTTTAATTACCCTTGAAACCGACAAAGCCACTATGGATGTGCCATGCCCGCAAGCGGGTAAAGTGGTAGAGCTGAAAGTAAAAGAAGGTGACAAAGTCAGTGAAGGTTCACTGGTATTGTTACTGGAAGTGGGTGGTGCAGCTGAAGCATCCGCTCCGGCAGCTCAAGCCGCTCCGGCTCCAGCCGCCGCTACTGCAGCCGAGGCCTCAGCACCGGCTGCTGAAGAAGAAATTGAAGTTACCGTACCGGATATTGGTGATGCCAGCGACGTAGATGTTATCGAAGTGCTGGTTAGCGAAGGCGATACGGTTGCCGTTGAAGACGGCCTGATCACGCTGGAAACCGACAAAGCAACAATGGATGTGCCATCGCCTAAAGCAGGTGTAGTGACTAAGTTGTTGGTGAATACTGGTGATAAAGTATCTATGGGATCTAAAGTCTGTATCCTGAAGGTGCAAGGCGCAGCTAAACCAGCAGCACCTGCTCCACAGGCCGCAGCAAGCGCACCAGCTCCAGCCGCTAAAGCACCAGAGCCTGGTAAGCCTAAGCCGCCACCTGTGCCGCATCATCCGTCTGCAGGCACCAAGCCTAAAACAGGCAAGGTACACGCTTCGCCATCGGTTCGCCGCCTGGCGCGTGAATTTGGCGTGGATCTGGGTGAAGTATCAGGTTCAGGTCCGAAAAACCGTATTTTGAAAGAAGACATTCAGTCTTACGTGAAATACGAACTTTCGCGTCCGAAAGCGACACCAGGTGCAGTTGCCTCTGGTAACGGTGGTTTACAAGTTCTGGCGCAGCCTAAAGTCGATTTCTCGAAATTTGGTGAAATTGAAGAGAAGCCACTGACGCGTATCCAGAAGATCTCTGGCCCGAACCTGCATCGCAACTGGGTAACTATCCCACACGTAACGCAATTCGAAGAAGCCGATATCACCGATCTGGAAGCGTTTCGTAAAGAACAGAATGCTATCGCTGAAAAGCGCAAGCTGGGTGTAAAAATTACCCCGCTGGTATTTATGATGAAAGCGGCGGCAGACGCATTACGCGCTTACCCAATCTTTAATACTTCGCTGGGAGAGTCAGGCGAAACCCTGATCCAGAAGAAGTACATTCACATTGGTATAGCCGTGGACACTCCCGGAGGCCTGGTAGTGCCAGTAGTTCGTGATGTGGACAAGAAAGGCATTTACGAGTTATCAGAAGAACTCATGCAAATTAGTGTGAAAGCCCGTGATGGCAAGCTGAAAGCTGCTGACATGCAGGGCAGCTGTTTCACTATCTCTAGCCTGGGTGGCATCGGCGGTACCGGCTTTACGCCAATCGTTAATGCGCCTGATGTGGCTATCCTGGGTGTGTCTAAGTCAGACATTAAACCCAAGTGGAATGGCAAAGAGTTTGAACCACGTTTAACAGTACCGTTGTCATTGTCTTACGACCATCGTGTTATTGACGGCGCGGTCGCAGCAAGGTTTGCTGTACACCTGAAGAACGTACTGGAAGATTTACGCCAGTTAATACTGTAAATCACTGTTGCATCCCGCTTTTACCAGCGGGATGCACATTTAAAGAATTCGCGGCTTTGGCTTTACCAACTGGCAACAGCTAGTTAGAATTCACCCTACATACGCTATACAACGCAAGACGAACAGGACAGATTTGAGGTCACGATGAGCGAAATTAAAACGCAGTTAGTGGTACTAGGCGCCGGACCAGGCGGCTACTCAGCAGCTTTCCGTGCTGCTGATTTAGGCATCGAAACGATTTTGGTTGATGCAAGAGAAACCCTTGGTGGTGTGTGCTTAAACGTTGGATGTATTCCATCAAAAGCATTACTGCACGTTGCTAAGGTAATGAAAGAAGCTAAGCACCTGGCCAGCCACGGTGTAACATTTGGCGAGCCTCAAATCGACCTGGATAAAATCCGCGCGTACAAAGATGGCGTTGTAGGTCAGCTGACTAAAGGTCTGGCTGGCATGTCTAAGATGCGTAAAGTGAAGCACGTTCAGGGTCTGGGCAAATTCACCGGTGCAAATACCCTGGAAGTAGAAGGTAAAGACGGTAAGACTACCATTACTTTCGACCAGGCCATTATTGCAGCAGGTTCTGAGCCTGTTTCTCTGCCATTTATTCCTCAGGACGAGCGTGTTATCGACTCTACCGGCGCACTGGAAATGAAAGACATTCCGGAAAAAATGCTGGTACTGGGCGGTGGTATCATCGGTCTGGAAATGGGTACCGTGTACGAAGCACTGGGCTCAAAAATTGACGTTGTTGAATTCCTGGATCAACTGATCCCTGCGGCTGACAAAGACATCATCAAGGTGTTCATGAAGTCGTACAAAGAAAAATTCAATATCATGCTGGAAACCAAGGTGACTGGCGTAGAAGCGAAAGACGATGGTCTATACGTTACCTTTGAAGGTAAGAATGCACCGGCAGAGCCAGTGCGTTACGACAAAGTACTGGTTGCAGTAGGTCGTCGCCCGAACGGTAAACTGCTTGACGCAGAGAAAGCCGGTGTTGCCGTTGACGAGCGTGGCTTTATCAACGTCGACAAGCAAATGAAAACTAACGTAGCCAACATCTACGCTATCGGTGACATCGTTGGTCAGCCAATGCTGGCGCACAAAGCGGTTCACGAAGGCCACGTTGCTGCAGAAAACATTGCGGGCAAGAAGCACTTCTTCGATCCGCGTTGCATTCCTTCAGTTGCTTACACTGAGCCAGAAGTGGCTTGGGTTGGTTTAACTGAGAAAGAAGCGAAAGAGCAGGGCGTAAGTTACGAAACTGCTGTATTCCCATGGGCGGCGTCTGGTCGAGCTATCGCGTCTGACGCGACTGACGGTATGACTAAGATGATCTTCGATAAAGACACGGGTCGTGTTATCGGTGGTGCCATGGTGGGTACTAACGCAGGTGAGATGTTAGGTGAAATCGGCCTGGCTATCGAAATGGGCGCAGATGCAGAAGATGTGGCACTGACCATTCACGCTCACCCAACGCTGAACGAATCAATTGGTTTGGCGTCAGAAATCTTCGAAGGCAGCATCACTGACCTGCCTAACCCAAAAGCGAAGAAAAAGTAATACGTTAATTACGCATTGAAGAAACCCCGGCTTGCCGGGGTTTTTTATTGCCAGTAAATCGGCTTAACCCCAGCTCAGATATTATTGCTTGCATTTTTCGTTATCTTTGATAAAAAATGTGTAACTAGTTACACATTATTTTTTGGGGGGTGTCGTGGATATATTGCAACAAGCTGGCGCCAGTGCCTTGGGGAGCCGGTTTCGCCGATTGGCTGAACGATTGTCGCTACAGGCCGCAGAGGTCTATCAGCATTATGAGCTGCAGGTGGAACCCGCCTGGTTTCCAGTTTTGTATGCGTTACATCAGCATGGCGCTGCAAGTATCACCGAGCTGGCGGGCATGACAGGTCAATCTCATCCATTTATAAGTAAAAGCGTAAAGCAGATGCAGGCGGCTGGCTTGTTAAAAAGCGTTCCGTCAAAAGCGGATAAACGGGTAAATACTCTCGCCCTGAGTGATCAAGGGAAAGCCTTGATGCCGGTGCTGGACAGGCAGGTTAACGACATTGGGCAAGCGTTATCTGTCTGGTTAAATGACGTGTCACCAGATTTCCTCAATGCACTGGAAAGGCTCGAAAATGGGCTGAACAACACCAGTTTAATCGACCTGGTAACACAGCGCGGCAAATTGCCTGAGGGCTATCGCATAGTCCCTTTCCGCCAGGGGGACGAAAGCGCATTTTATACATTAAATAAAATCTGGATCGAGCGCTATTTTGAAATGGAGGACTCTGACAGAGCTGCCTTGTTGGATCCTCAAAATTACATACTGAATAAAGGTGGTCATATTTTGCTAATGCTAGCCCCTGACGGTGCGGTATGCGGAACGGTTGCGCTCATTGCCATGTCCCGGCACACCTTTGAGCTGGCAAAAATGTCGGTCAGTGATGCCCACCAAGGAAAGGGCTTAGGTTTCGAATTGGGTCTGGCTGCCGTAAATCTTGCTAAACGGTTAAAAGCCAAACGGCTTTATTTGGAAAGCAACCGCACATTAACGCCTGCTATTCATCTTTATGAAAAGCTGGGGTTTACCGAAGTGATTAGCAACGCGCCATCACCTTACAGTCGCTGTGACATACAAATGCAATTGGATCTGCACTAAGCTGCCTCATTGTGGTCAGAATCAGTTAGTAGCATTGCGTTAATTCAACAATATAAGGACAGGATTAATGAACAAAGGTGCGGCGGCTATTTTGGCAGTTGGTTTAGTTACCGGGTTGGCAGCGTTAGGGAGCTTAACAGGTAATGCCTTATTGGAGGCGAAGCAGTGGGAGCGCTCCATCGTTGTTAAGGGACTGTCCGAGCAGGAATATATGGCTGATCAGGTCATCTGGCCCGTTCAATTTGTAGAAGCTGGCAATGATCTGACGGCCTTGTACGCATCTACTGCGCAAAATAGTGAGCTGGTGAAGCAGTTTCTGATTCAGCAGGGGTTGGATGAAGAGGCTATCAGTATTGGTTTACCAGAAATTACCGACAAGCTCGCACAGCGCTATGGTGGCAATGAAGGCGTTAAGTTTCGCTACAGTGCCACGCAAACTGTTACGGTATTTACCCATGAGGTACTCAAAGTTCGCGAAGCCATGAAGCATCTGTCGGCATTGCTGGCAAAAGGGGTCGCTTTGAGCACCGAAAGTTATCAGGCGCGCACCGAATTTATGTTTACCCGCTTAAACGACGTAAAACCGGCCATGATTGAAGAAGCGACCGTTAACGCGCGGGAAGTGGCCGAAAAGTTCGCCCAGGATTCAAACAGTACGCTGGGTAAAATTAAACGTGCAAATCAGGGGCAGTTTTCAATTTTCGATCGGGATAGTCAGCACCCGCATATTAAGAAGGTGCGGGTTGTGTCGACCATCGAATATACCTTGGTCGATTAGTCGGCATGGCACAGGTCAACAGCCCCTAGTATAGGAACGATGGCTAAAGCCATGCTAAGCTAATTGTAATTATTGTCTTTTATAAGCAATTATGGCGGAATCCCAACAACCAGCCCAGCTTGAATTTTTTGCATTGCAAAGCCCGTGTATTGGCATCTGTCAAAGCGGGCCGAAAGGCTATTGCAAGGGCTGCTTTCGTTCACGGGAAGAACGCTTATACTGGTTACAAATTGACGATGCGACTAAGCGTATAATCCTTGATGCCTGTCAGCGAAGAAAGCGTTATGCACAGCGTAAGAAGGCGACAGGGAGCAATGGGGAAGACGCGCCGCTTACGCAGCAGGGCAGTTTGTTTTCTGACGACGAGTAGCGGTCTTTCATGTATTCCGCAGATGCTGTAATGACATTTACACCCGCTTAAAAAATCACGGTAAATTTCAAATTCACTGATATACTTATTTGAAAATTGAGAGGTTTTAGCATTAATGAATCAATACATTGAATACGCGACTAATTCGTTCACATTACCCGACATTTGCTTGCGTTTGCGCAATGTGCTGGACGATCCTCGTTCAGATATGGATGATATCGCAGCGTTAATCAGTGTTGACCCTTCACTTACTGCTAAAATCCTCAGACTGGCCAACAGTGCCTTATTTCGCTTTCCTTCGCAGGTTGATTCCATTACCAAAGCCGTAAGCGTTATTGGCGGAGAAGCGTTGTACAATCTGGTGCTGGCCGAAACGGCCAATATCGCATTTAAGCACTTTGATAATGAATGTCTGATACTGGACGAGCATTGGCGGCAATCCGTTTACACAGGTATGGTGGCAAAGTATCTGGGTAAGGAGCTGAACGTTAGGGGCAGTGACCGTTTTTTTGTAATGGGTATTTTGCAGAACCTGAGCGAACTGGTAGTGGCCAAAAAAGCGCCTAAAAAATATCAGGCGTACATTCAGGATGAGCACCCCGGAACACCCTGGGAAAGACAGCAGAATCACTTTGGCTTTACCTTCACCGAATGCAGTGGCGAGATTATGGAACTATGGCGTTTGCCCATGCCGCTGTATTATCCCGTTAAGTTTGCACACAATCGGGTTAAATTGGCTAGCGACTTAGACGTGTCTTTGTTAACCTGTGCCATACGGCTAACAACAACGCATTATCAGCGTGATAAATACGCAGATTTGGATATCGTTTCACCTGATATGACGCGTTTGTTGCCAATTGACGATGAAGTGCTACAAAACGCCAAACTTTATGCTCAAAAGGAAACCAATAAGGTGGCGATGTCTGTGATGTAGCACGAACAGGCATAAAACAAAAAATAAAACGCTTTCTAATGGTACACCGAATTATTATCAGTGCACTGACCACACTGATTTGCTGCAGCTTTTGCGCTAATGCTGCCGACAAAGATTTGATCAGAACACTCTATCACGCCGACTTTGTAGAATACGACGACGAGCCTAAAGATCGCTTTACTCTCGATGGTGAGTTCGGCTTTATTTATGCAGCGGGTAACACAAACGCGTCATCGATTAAATCCAGCCTGAAATCTGAACACGAAACGAACGTGTTTGCTAATCAGTATTGGGTCGAGTTCCTGTACAAGCAATCCGAAGTAGATGGTGAAACCGGCGCGGTGAAGAAGACGACCGCCCAACGCTTATATACCTATGTTCAATCCGACTATAAACTTGCGGCGGAAAATCAACGCCTGTTTGTGTACGGCGACTATGAGGATGATCGGTTTAATGGTTACGACTATCGCTCGTCAATAGCATCCGGTTGGTCACAGCAGGTATGGCGCAATGAAATTAGTGATTTTCGTTTTTCTGTAGGCCCCGGTTACAGTTTCGCGAAACTGAACTCTGGTGAAAAAGCAGAAAATATTCACGGGTTTATTGTCAGGGCGTCGGCAGAATATCACTATATCTGGCCAACCGGTGCAAAGCTTCGCCAGTTTGTCAGTACGGAAGCTGGCGAAGATAACATTAAGTCCAGAACTGAAACTTCGTTGTCTGCGAATCTGTTTGAATCACTGGCTTTAAAGTTATCGTTTATCATGCAGCATAATAGCAATCCGACGGACAGTGCTTCTACGCTGAATACAGAAACGTCCGTCGCTGTGGTATATCGCTTTTTCTGAATACTTAAACATTGATTCGTTGATTTTACATTAGTTTGCTTTAACATAGCGGCTTCTAGGCCTGTTTTCTGTCTGGCCTGCCAGGAATTGAGTCAAATTAGGAAATCCCATGAAAAAACTTTTACTTGCCGCGGCTATTGCAGGTGTTGCCACGTCTGCCGTCGCTCAGGACGACAAAAAACCTTTTACAATGGACGGTGAGTTCGGTCTGATTGTAACTACAGGTAACACTGAGACTTCTTCCATGACGGCGGGTATCACTGCTCAGCAAGAACTGGAAAGCTGGTCAAACGACTATGCTGTTGAAGGTTTATATAAAAAAGAAACTGTACCAGTAGATGGTGTTGAGGTTGAGCGTACGTCTGCCCAGAAATTCTTTGCATCGGCGCAGGGTAATTACAAGTTAGAAAACCCCGATCATCGTTTGTTCGTGTTCTCTTCTTACGAAGACGACCGTCTGAGCAACTTTGCTTACCAGGCCACAGTTGCTGGCGGTTGGTCACAAAAAGTCTGGAACACGAAGAAATCTGCATTCGAATACAGTGTCGGTCCGGGTTATTCATTCTCTGAAACACAAACGGGCGAAGACACCAGCAGCTTCATTGTTCGTGCATCCATGGCGTACAAGTGGTTTATATCGGATACGGCTAAGTTCACGCAAACTGTGAGTACGGAAGTGGGTTCTGAAAACACCAAGTCCCGTGCTGAATCTGCGCTTAGTGCTACCATCAGTGGTTCGTTGTCGATGAAAGTATCGCTGCGCCTTGATCACAACAGTGACGTTAACCCGGGCGTTGAAAACCTGGATACTGAAACCGCAGTTACTCTGGTCTACAACTTCTTCTAAGAAGACATACTAAGCGCGAATTCAACTCGCTGATTGATCAAATAAAAAAATCCCCGCTACGGCAACGCAGCGGGGATTTTTTACAGGCGCTTTTCAGCGCCTTAATTCAGGTATAAATACTTAGTGCAGTACGCGAGTCTTAATGGTACCGCTGATGGCGGTCAGCTCAGCCAACGCGTCGTCAGCTTTATCTGCTTCTACATCAATGACCACGTAACCGATGTCGGCACTGGTTTGCAGGTATTGCGCTTCGATGTTGATGCCTTTTTCTGCAAACGCCTGGTTGATTTGAGTAAGTACACCCGGACGGTTTTCGTGAACATGCAGCAGGCGAGAGCGGCCAACGTGTTCTGGTAATGATACTTCCGGGAAGTTCACGGCAGACAGGGTAGAACCGTTGTCACTGTATTTAGCCAGTTTGCCTGCTACTTCAATACCAATATTTTGCTGTGCTTCCTGCGTACTGCCACCCACGTGTGGAGTCAGGATGACATTATCAAATTCACGCAGCGGAGAGACAAACTCTTCGTTGTTTGACTTTGGTTCAACCGGGAATACGTCGATAGCTGCGCCACCCAGGTGTCCTGATGCCATTGCTTCGGCCAGTGCATCAATATCGACGACTGTGCCTCGCGAAGCGTTAATGAAAATGGCACCGGGCTTCATGGCCGCAAATTGTGCCTTGCCAATCATATCCTTGGTTTGTGCAGTTTCAGGTACATGAAGCGAGATCACGTCAGACATGGCCAGCAACTCGTCCATGGTCTTGATTTGTTCTGAGTTACCCAGTACCAGTTTGTCTTCGATGTCGAAGAAGCGGACTTTCATGCCCAGGTGTTCTGCCAGAATAGACAATTGCGTACCAATGTGACCATAACCAATAATACCCAGTGTTTTACCCCGGGCTTCATATGAGCCAACCGCAGACTTGTCCCAACCACCGCGATGCGCCAGCGCATTTTTTTCTGGTACGCGGCGTAATAACAGGATCAACTGACCCAATACCAACTCCGCTACTGAACGCGTGTTTGAGAAAGGTGCGTTGAAAACAGGAATACCACGGGCTTTTGTTGCAGATAGATCTACCTGGTTGGTACCGATACAGAAACAACCAATGGCTACCAGCTTGCTGGCTGCTTCTACGACTTTTTCACTGATGTGCGTGCGCGAGCGAATACCGATGAAATGAACATCTTTGATTTTTTCAATCAGTTCGTCTTCAGGTAAAGACGTTTTCAGGTATTCAATGTTGGTGTAACCGTTTGCTTCAAGGGTTTCTACGGCACTTTTGTGCACGCCTTCCAGCAAAAGGATACGGATTTTGTCTTTAGAAAGTGAATATTTGCTCATTACATCGCTTCTCAGTCAGGGGTTAAGAGACATCTGGACGTCTATATGGTTAAAATAACACAAACTGTTCCAGCGGTGAAAGCGGTTTGTATAGTTCAGTTTGGAATAATATGCATTTATTTAACTTATAGGCCGGTTTTTACCGCCGGCCTGAGTTAAATTAGCGGGTAACTACACCGTCATTAGTTGCTACTAACACAACGTCTGCACCTCGCAGTGCAAAAATACCGTTGGTGACTACGCCAGCAATATTGTTAATGGCTTTTTCCATTTCCCTTGGGTTCAGAATCGATAAATTATGCACATCCAGGATGACGTTACCGTTGTCGGTGACCACGCCTTCACGGTAAACAGGATCACCGCCTAATTTAACTAATTCACGAGCCACATAAGAACGGGCCATGGGAATCACTTCAACGGGTAACGGGAAGTCGCCTAATACACCGACTTCCTTGCTGTCATCAACAATACAGACAAAGGTTTTGGCAACCGCAGACACAATTTTTTCCTGTGTCAGGGCTGCACCACCGCCCTTGATCATATGCTTGTGCTCGGTGACCTCGTCGGCACCGTCGACGTAAATCGACAGGCTGCTCACGCTGTTCAGGTCGAAGACTTCGATGCCCAGTGCTTTTAGGCGCTCGGTTGAGGCAACCGAGCTGGATACTGCACCGGTAATTGTGTGTTTGATGTCGGCCAGGGCATCAATGAAATGATTAACGGTTGAGCCTGTTCCCACACCAATGATGGTGTCTGGTTCAACGTATTTAAGGGCTGCACGGCCTACGGCCTGCTTCTTCGCATTTTGATCCATAGTGGTTCCCGCCTAAAAAAGAGGCGTTATTTTAGCGAAACTGCAGGATCATTAAACAACTATCGTAATTTTTTTAAAGTTCGATGCGTTGTGTGGGAGTAATGATGACGTCCAATGGTATATCCCAGGGCTCAACAGGCAGGGCTGAGACTTGCTGGCAGTCATGAGCGACACCGATTAAAACGGGACGCGTTTCACATTTATGCAGCTGTTGCAATGGGGCAAGCGTTCGGTCATAAAATCCCCCGCCCATACCAAGGCGATTGCCCTGGGCATCAAACCCTACTAAGGGCATAAGAAGGCAGTCATGCTTTGACAGTTCAACAATAGCAGTACTGTCGAGTGCAGGTTCCTCAATACCGAATTTGTTTGTGGTCATCACAGTGTGATTACTGAAGCGTTGAAATAACAAATGCTTGCCAGTAAAGGGGTGAATTACCGGGAGTGATGTGCTGATTCCGTGTTCATGACACCAGGATAGCGTAGGGGACAGATCTATTTCACCGTCACTGGCGAGATAGCCCGCCAGTTGTTTTGTATTAGCCGGTAAATAGCGACTTAGCTGTTGTTGTAATGCACGGGCTGCCTTTTCCTGCTCATGCTCAGACAAAGCCCGTCGGGCTTGTCGCAAGGCTTTACGAAGTGACTGACGACTGTGTAATGAGGTGTCTGACATAGTCTCTGGCAGGAATAAGGGCGCGCTGTGAGCCAGGCTCACAGCAAGTACCCGTTACAGCGCGTAGGTATCGACGAACAACTGGAACAAACGTTCGTGGTCAACGCCAGTGGCGGCTTGTACCGTTTTTGCCTCGGTCCACAGAGGACTGGCTGTGGTGCCAAACGGCGCAACAATTGTTTGCCCGCGGTTTAAGTCATCGGTAGATACACGGATGTTGCCTTGCGTGAATTCAAACAAGTCCGGTTGTACCAGGTGCGCAAGTGGGAATGCATCGTGGAAATAACATACTTTTTCATCGCGACCCTGAGAATAAAACTCAATGTAAAACTGCGCCGCTTTTTGAACAAAGCCCCCCATAGTCGGGTTCTTCTGTGCCAGTACGTCAACAAATTTTGGATCAGTCGGTGCAAATAAGGTCACGTCCAGACCAAACATTTTCACTTCCCAGTCTGCTGAGAACACGATGTCTGCTGCGTGAGCGTCGTTCCAGATATTGGCTTCAGCAACCGGTGTTACATTACCTGGTACAAACGCTGCACCGCCCATGATGCTCAGCCCTTTAACCAGTTTTGGCAGGTTTGGCTCCAGGCGCAGTGCAAGTGCAATATTCCCTAACGGGCCAATGGCGACCAGCGTAATTTCACCAGGGTGTTTACGCGCCATTTCCACGATAAATTCGGCTGAACTGCGCGGGTCTACTTCGCGTGTGGACGGTGGAAAGCCAATATTGCCGAAACCATCATCACCATGAACAAAATGTGCATACCCTGACTCAGGGCCAACCCACGGCATACCTACGCCTTCGGTAACCGGAATATCCTGACGACCCGCAACATCGCATAGTGTCAGTGCATTTCGTGCGGCCATGCTAACCGGAATGTTGCCATATACGGTGGTCAGACCCAGCACTTCAATGTCAGGTGACTGGAAAGCAAAAAAGATCGCCATCGCATCATCGATGCCCGGATCCGTGTCGATTATAATTTTGTGCGTCATGGTAATGGATTCCTAAATTCTGTCTTTTGTTAGCTGCCGTGCTTCGCCAAAAAGCGGTCCACTTCTGCTCGCTTGGGAATGGATTGAGCTGCGCCTTCCCGGGTTACCGAAATAGCAGAAGCGGCACAGGCTCGCTTCAATGCTTGTTTTGCATCTGCATGCTGGCTGTACGCAGCCAGAAAATACCCGATAAATGTATCGCCCGCAGCGGTTGTATCAACAGCATCAACAACGAAGGCGTCTACCTGCAGGGTATCGTGTTTTCTCAGCATCATGACACCGGCTTTACCCAGCGTAATAATGACCTCTGCATGAGACCAGTGTGTTTTGAAGTGCTCAACAATGTCATCCAGTGCCTGATGCCCTGAAAGTGCAGCGGCTTCCACTTCATTCACAATCAGCAAATCAATGCACTCGAAGGGGAGTGATTTAACCGACTCGCTCATTGGTGCCGGGTTAAACGCCACTTTCAGGTGCTTTTCGTGTGCCTGACGCAGGGTGGCCTCAAGACTGCTCGTCTCATTTTGTGTTAACACCCAGTCTGTGCTTTTGGTTTTATCCAAAGCACGCATCACGTCCTTTTCAGTGATTTCCTGGTTTGCGCCGCCAAACAGCACAATCGCGTTTTCACCCGATGGCGTTACCTGAATAATGGCATGGCCTGATGGGGTTTCCGTACACTGCAGGTGCTGGCAATCGATCTCGTGCTTGATAAGCGTTTGTTTAAAGCCCACATCGGACTGATTGATTTTGCCAACATGGCGAACGTCGGCACCGGCTGCGGCCAATGCGATAGATTGGTTAGCCCCTTTGCCACCTAACAATTGCTGGTAACCTTTGGAGGCGAGTGTTTCACCTGGCGCTACGAAATGGTCTACCTGATAAACGTGATCAATATTTATCGAACCAAAGTTTATTATTGCCATTATTATATCCGTCGATAAATGGCGCTTCCCAGAGTGCCGCTGTCTATTATTCGCCCGTGAACCGAAAAGTTCAGGGCGGAAGCATCTCTACAGCCGTAGGCTTCTCGATACGCGCCGAGCTTGCACAATAGCTGCATGTCAACTTCCTTGGTTTAAAGCATCGGCCAGGGACATGAATAGACTGGCAAACACCCCAGGAAACATTGTTGTATGCGTCGTGAAAGGGCGCATAGTGTACGCCCTCTTCGTTGGGTTGCAAGTGAATCCTTGCAAGGGCGCTGAAATTGACACCCAGCGCCTGATCATAGTGTAAACAACGCGCAACTGCCAGCCCCTTAGTGTAAAAATCCTGACCAAATGGTTAGGATTTAGCCTGGCTGACAAATACACCCTGCAATTTTGGCAATAATCCGGCGGTTTTGGTAGTATCTTGTGAAAATTCTTAGGACAGTATTTGCGTGAATAAAACAGCTGATTTCGATTCGGTCACCCAGTGTTTGACCAATCACGACATGGTGGTAGATGGCGCCGAGATTCATGGCATGATGTGCGGTATGCTTTGTGGTGGTATGTCTCTGAGCGAACAGCAGTGGCTGGAGGTGTTGCAGGACACTGTGAATCAGGGGCAGGCGTTGGATAAGCCGGTGGCTGAGAGTCTGCAGCACCTGTTTAACCAGACTTGCCAGCAGTTGGTGGATGGCCAGTTTGGCCTGGTCTTGTTATTGCCCGATGATACCAGTCCCATTAATGACCGCGGTCTTGCGCTGATTAATTGGGTACAGGGCTTTATGGCAGGGTTTGGTCTTTATCAGCAAAAACTCAGCAATTGCTCTGATGACGTTCGTGAAGTACTGGAAGATTTTTCTGATATTGCGCGCATGGAAGAGCCCATGAACGATGATGAAGAATCTGAGCAGGCGCTGTTTGAAGTTATTGAGTACGTGAA
Source organism: Aestuariibacter sp. (assembly GCA_017794925.1). Lineage (GTDB taxonomy): Bacteria > Pseudomonadota > Gammaproteobacteria > Enterobacterales > Alteromonadaceae > Alteromonas. Next base: position 2,099,721 of record CP051238.1, read on the forward strand.
AATTTCTGCCTTGTTGTGCTTTAACGAGCTGGGCCAGTCGCTGCTGGAAGACCAACAAGATACCCCTTCGGTGCATTAGGACGCCGAACTATGATAACCCTCAAGCAATACCGGCAGCGCCAGACACGTCTGTTGGCGAAACTGCCTGAAAACAGTGTGTGTGTTATTCCTGGTGCCGATCTGCAAACCCGTAGCCGCGATACCGAGTTTGGCTTTCGTCAGCACAGTGATTTTTGGTATTTAACCGGTTTCAATGAGCCCCAGGCCTGGTTGTTATTGTCAAATCACAGTCGCTATGGTGGCGACTGTCGCGGGTTGGTGTGCTTGCCTAAAGACCCTGCTATGGAGATTTGGCATGGTCGTCGTTTGGGGCCGGAACAAGCCGTTCACGAGCTGAAATTCGACGAAGCTTATTCCACTGAGTCACTTGCAGAGGTATTAACCGAATGGTTAGCCGAGCATGATAATCTGTATTTTCCCCAAGGAGAATTCCCTGACGCAGATGACGCGATATTTGACGCGTTGTCAGTGCTTCGCAACACCCCAAAACAAAATAAAGCACCTTCGGCGATAGTGGACTGCAGACCTCTTATTCACGATATGCGTTTGCGTAAGTCCGGCGAAGAGATTGCCGTCATGCGCACTGCCGCAGAGGTGTCTGCGCGTGCTCACTGCCGGGCCATGACATTTGCTCACTCAGGGTGTTTCGAATATCAGCTTGAGGCCGAAATTCATCACGAGTTCGCAATGGCCGGCGCGCGTTACCCGGCTTACGGCACTATTGTTGGCGGTGGAGAGAATGCCTGTGTTTTGCATTACACCGAAAATCAGGATGCGATAGACGACGGAAGCTTGATCCTGATCGATGCGGGTGCCGAATATAACGGCTATGCTGCAGACATTACCCGCACCTTTCCGGTAAATGGCAAGTTTACCCCTGCTCAGGCTGCGCTTTATCAACTGGTATTAGATTCCCAGCTACTGGCAATTGAGCAGTTGGTGCCGGGAGCTACATTGCCGGAAGTGACTAAAAACGTGGTGAATGTATTAACCCAAGGACTATGCCAACTCGGGCTGTTAACGGAATCCGTTGATGACGCTTTGGCGAATCAGAGCTGGCGCCGGTTTTTCATGCATGGCCTTGGACATTATTTAGGACTGGATGTGCACGATGTCGGAGAGTATACCCAGCAAGGCTCGCCCAGGCAGTTGGAAGCGGGCATGGTGATCACCGTAGAACCAGGCCTTTACATTCCTAATGAGCCTGACATAGCCGCGGAATTTCGCGGGACGGGTATTCGTATTGAAGACAATCTTGTGATCACCGCAACCGGTAATGAAGTACTAACTGACGGGGCACCCAAGACTATTGAAGGCATTGAAGCGCTGATGGAGCAATCATAACCGGTGGATACAACAGATATTCTTATTGTTGGTGGTGGTGCGGTCGGCTGCACACTGGCAACCGGGCTGTTACAGTCAACAGGACATTCAGTCACCCTGGTAGATGCCAATGCGTTGCAACAGGATCATCTGTCTACGCCGGGGTTTGATGCTCGGGTTATTGCGCTTGCTCGCCGTACAGTGGAAGCCTTGTCTGAAATGGGCGTTGATCTTTCCAACACCGCATGGCCGGCAACACCTATTGAGCATATTGTTGTTTCCGATCGCGGCTTTCTGGGTAAAACGCATTTGCATGCCAGCGAACATCAGCTTGATAGTTTTGGGCAGGTTGTCAGTATTCAGGCACTGGGGGCGCAAGTTTTACCCAAGGCTCAGCCTCGTTTTGCCTTAGTCGATGAAGTTACTGTTATCAGTGCTACGCAAACTAAAGATTCGGTAGTAGTGACGTTAAGCAACGGTAAGCAGATCTGTACTCAGTTGCTGGTGTTGGCCGATGGCGGAAGAAGCCCGGTGTCTGGTGCGTTAGGGTTTAGCCGCACACAGCACGACTACGGGCAAACTGCCATTATTACTAATATACAAATGAGCCAGCCACACAATAACTGGGCACATGAGCGATTCACTGAGCATGGTCCACTGGCCCTTTTACCCTTTGCTACCGCTGTAGGGAATGACGACTCTGGTGCGGGCTATTCCGTCGTGTGGACACTTCCGCACGACACTGCTGAAAACACGTTAGTTTGGAATGAAAGCGAATTTGCTAAACAATTACAGCAAGCCATAGGTTACCGCCACGGGCATATTGTTAAGGTCGGCGAGCGACATGCGTACCCCTTGTCGCTGCAGCAAACGGACGATTGTGTTCGCCATCGCACGGTGGTGGTAGGCAATGGTGCCCAGGCTTTGCATCCTATTGCCGGACAGGGATTTAATCTGGGCCTGCGCGATGTGATGGATTTAGTGTCGGCATTGAAAGCACAAACAGACCCTGGTGCGTTTTCAGTGTTGAACCATTATCGACAGCAGCGAGCCGCTGATAAAGCGGCCACTATTCAATTAACAGATGGCCTGGTAACCGTATTTTCCAATCATCACTGGCCACTGGTGGTCGGACGAAATCTGGGTTTACTGGCAATGGATTACTGCGATGGGCTGGCAAAACAATTTGTTCGCCAAACCACAGGTTTCGGGCCCGCAACAAGACCGCTTCAGAACTAAGACAGGATAGAAGACATGTATCAGGCAGATATAGCAATAGTAGGCGCTGGTATGGTTGGGCTGGCGTTAGCCAGAGCGCTCAAGGATACGCCGGTATCCATTGTCGTTATCGATACGTCACCCATTCAAAAGTCGCTGTCAGATGAACCGGAGCTGCGCGTATCAGCCATTAATGCCGCAAACCAACAGGCACTGTCTGATTTAGCTGTGTGGCAGCTATTGCCTGAGGCGCGTTTGAGCCCTTACACCGATATGCAGGTGTGGGATCAGGACAGCTTTGGACGTATCGCATTCAGTTGCAATGAGATGGGCGCCCAGAGCCTGGGGCATATTGTTGAAAACCAGGCCATGGTGAATGCCTTGTTTGACGCGGTGAGCTCTCAGCACAATGTAACCCTGTTGCCATCCGTTCGCATTGACAAAGTGTTGGCGGGTAAATCAGAAACCATGCTGATGCTGAACAACGACGAAGTGGTATCCTGCCGTTTGGTGGTTGGTGCTGATGGGGCAAACTCCGCTATTCGTCAGCATGCTAATTTCCCGCTTACGTTTAAGGATTACGGGCACACCGCTATTGTAGCGACAGTGCGTACCGAATTACCCCATGGTAAAGTCGCGCGACAGGTATTTACGCCTAGCGGGCCTCTGGCATTACTGCCATTAACCGATCCGCACTTGTGTTCCATTGTATGGTCGCAAACCAGTGAAACAGCACAATCCTTACTGGCGCAAGACAATACCGAGTTTGCAAAAGGGTTACATATCGCCATGAATGGTGAAGTGGGGCACATTGACGTCGAGAGTGCCCGCATGCACTTTCCGCTGACCATGCGTTATGCACGTCAGTGGCTGAGCGACGGGCTGGTGATCATTGGTGATGCGGCGCACACCATTCACCCCTTGGCCGGTCAGGGGGCAAACCTGGGACTTCAGGATGCGTTCGCACTGGCTGCCAGTATTGCGCAATTGGTGAGTGAGGAGAAGCCTTTCCATCTTGCACGTCAGTTGCGACCATTTGAACGTGCCCGTAAAGCGGAAGCGGTTAAAATGATTGCTGCAATGGAAGGGTTTAAACAGCTTTTTGGTGGCGACAACCGGTTGAAAAAATTGATAAGAGGCGTAGGTATGTGCGCTGCTGATGCGTTACCCGGACTGAAGCAAAAATTTATTACTCAGGCGATGGGTTGGTAACGTATTTCATAAGACCAGTACCATTGCACCTCGAGGAGTAACGTCTTAGAGTAGTTTGGTCTGTTTGACCAAGGTACTGACAAAAATGAAAAAGTTAGCCTGTTTGTTCAGCGTACTGCTTTTTACCACCTGCAGTGCGCTCGCGACGCCAGCCACAGTGGCTTCGTCGGACGAGCCTTATTCCACCCTTCTTCCTCTACGAGACAGAGCTGCGCTTTACGACGAGATCCTGTCGAAGCGGGTAACCCAATTGTTACCTGAACTCATGCAGCGCACCAACATTGATATGTGGATTTTGATCAGCCGCGAATATAACGAAGATCCGGTGATTAAAACACTGCTGCCTGCAACCTGGCTGGAGACAGCAAGGCGCACTACGATGCTGGTCATTACCCGGGAAGGTGACGATAAAATTGGTACTTATGCCATTGCGCCGTATAAAGTGGGCGATATGTTTGAGCGCGCCTGGGACAAAAAAATACAGCCCGATCAATGGCAGGCGCTTAGCGAGTTTGTTGTTAAACACGACCCGAAGCAGATTGCCATCAATCAGTCAGGTATCTGGGCACATGCCGATGGCATTACCTTTACCGAACACCGAAAACTTATGGACTCACTGACTGATAAGTATAAAAAGCGCGTGGTCTCTTCAGAGCCCATAGCGGTAGGCTGGCTGGAAACGCGTATTCCTGAAGAAGTCGAATTAATGAAATCCATGGTGGCAGTGGCTCACGCGATCATAGCTGAAGGTTTTTCAGAAAAAGTCGTCAAGCCAGGCGTCACAACCACTGATGACATTGTGTGGTGGTTCCGGGAAAAGGTCGCATCGCTCAAGCTGGACACCTGGTTTCATCCATCGGTGTCAATTCAGCGCAGCGATGAGAAAGCTTTTGATCATGAAAGCAGCTTTACCGCAGGGTATGGCAAACAAACTGTCGTGCCCGGCGATTTATTGCATGTGGATTTTGGTATTACCTACATGGGCCTGAATACCGATACGCAGCAGCACGCTTATGTCCTTAAACCTGGTGAACGCAAGCCGCCAGAGTATTTGACCGATGCTTTAAACAAAGCGAATCGACTGCAGGATATTTTTACCGGCAACTTTGTGGCAGGCCGAACCGGAAATGAGGTGCTGGCAATGAGTTTAGCGGAAGCCAAAGCCGAAGGACTTCAGCCTACCATATATACCCATCCTTTAGGGCTGCATGGTCACGCAGCCGGGACTACACTAGGCATGTGGGATAAACAAGGCGGCGTGCCGGGGGATGGTGATTACCCGTTACATTTAAACAGTGCATACAGTATTGAACTGAACAACGCCGTTGAACTGGATGCCTGGGGCAAGAGTATTCGCATTATGCTGGAAGAAGACGCCTTTTTTGATGAAGGCGGCGTATGGTACTTCAACGGACGTCAACGTGCTTTGCACGTGATCCCATCACAATCTACTTTTTCACATCGGTTTTAACATGAATAAAAGAGACTTTATAAAGTTCAGCGGCCTGGCGACAGCCGGATTATTTGCCACAACGGTGTCGGCAAACTCACAAACTTCTGCAAAGTCAGGTTTAGATAGCCTGACGTCCATGGTGGATGACGTCACTCCCATTAGTCGCGAAGAACGACTGGCGAGAATTGCCAACGCCCAAGCGATTATGGCTAAGCAGGATATCGATGCCATTGTACTGGAGCCCGGCGCGGCCATGGTGTATTTCTCGGGTATTCAATGGTGGCGCAGTGAGCGACTGACCGCTGTGGTCATTCCCAAACGTGGTGATGTGGCCGTGGTATGCCCGTTCTTTGAAGAGCCCAGTATTCGTGAATCTCTGCAAGTAGGGGAAGACGTGCGCGTATGGCAGGAGCATGAAAGCCCGTTTGCACAGGTAGTGGCTATTTTAAAAGACCGGGGAGTTAACGCCGGGCGGGTAGGCTTTGAGCACAGTGTACGCTTTTTTGTTAGCCAGGGGATTACAGAAGCAAATGCCAAGCTGGTTGCAGTAAGCGCTGAGCCGGTTACGCGCGGTTGTCGAATGTATAAGACGGCCCATGAACTGGCATTAATGCACCGGGCCAATGCCATCACATTAAAAGCCTACGAATTTGTCTATAGCCAACTACGGGAAGGCATGTCTCAAGGCGAAGTCAAAAACCTTATGAATAGCGCTATGACAGCGTTAGGTGGCGAGCGTCCCTGGAGTCTGGCCCTATTCAATGAAGCGAGCGCTTATCCACATGGTACCAAGCAGTCGCAGGTGATAAATAAAGGCTCTGTGGTATTAATGGACTGTGGTTGTGCGGTGCAAGGTTATCAGGCCGACATTAGCCGTACCTTCGTGTTTGGCAAATCAAATGCGAAGCAACAGAAGGTCTGGGATATTGTACGTGAAGGCCAGCGCGTCGCGATGGCGGCAGCCAAAGGTGGCGCGTCAGCAGGCAGTGTGGACGACGCAGTACGTGCGTATTATCTCACCGAAGGCTATGGCCCTGATTATGCCTTGCCAGGTCTGTCGCATCGCACCGGACACGGCATAGGTATGGAAGGCCACGAAAGCGTGAATTTTGTTCGTGGTGAAAGTACGCCAATGAATGCGGGGATGTGTTTTTCGAATGAACCGGGGATTTATATTCCGGGCGAGTTTGGTGTCAGGTTAGAAGACTGTTTGTACATGACCCACAAAGGCCCTGTGTATTTTACTGAGCCGCCATCCTCACTGAGCGAACCATTGGGCAAAGTGGTACCGCTTCAAGCTTGATAACCAGAAGAAAAGCCGGGTATTAGCAAATTAATACCCGGCTTCCCATTACGCTGGCTGACCCATGGCAACGAGCACTTCGTCATCTGTGGCGTCCAACGGGGCAATGGGTGCCGGCATAGGGCGAGGGTTATAAGGAAATCCCAAAGGGCTAATCAAGCCGCCATTCACTTCAGTTAACGCCTGAGCAGTCAATTCATTCAATGTTGATTGTGTCATCTTTCTCTCCGATTAAGTTTGTCCGTGGCTGCCCTTCACCGGTTTGTGAGGAGCAGTGCTGGTACTTTAACCAAAGCGTGTTATTGAGAAAGCTGGCCTCCAGGCGTGAAAACAGCCAGTTTCTTTAGATAACCTGGCCGTGTTCCGGTTTATTGCTGTGCCCGCAAACGGTGAATAATAAAATTGCCCAGTGTTTCGCTGACAATCGGGTGCTGATCGGACAATTGAAACAAACAAATATTAATGGTGCCCAACTTGGGTAAATTCCGATGATTCAGCACCTGTAAGTTGGCTGGCATACTGGATTTGGCAAGCGCGGTAATTCCTAACCCCTGCTGAATGGCTGCCACCAGGCCGGTGAGATCGGCATTGGTGTAGGTAATTTTCCAGGCTGTGGTTTGCTGTTTTAAATGAGTGATTACCCGGCTGCGGTAAATACAGCCGTCTGGTGCCAGCACCAGTGAAATGGCATCCATGTTGGCCGGATGCAGCGGGTCGCCTACCCACACCATTTCATCTTCCAGAACCAATTCCCCCTCGGTCTGTTGATCGGGATTCACTAACGCCAGAATAAGGTCGAATTCGTTGCGACGTGAGGGATGCAATAATTCTCTACTCAGCGCAGAGGTGACTTCCAGCGACACATCCGGGTAGCGTTTAGAAAATTCGCCGATTAAACCGGGCAACAGGGTAGAAGCAAACTCATTGGGGATCCCTAAACGCAAGCGGCCGCGTAACGGGGTAGGGTCGACACTTCTGAAAATAGCGTCATTCAGCGCCAGCAATTCTTTGGCCTTGGGGTACAACCAGTTTCCGTCGGCGCTTGGCAGGTGCCGCTGACCCACTTTTGTGAACAGCTTTTTGCCCAACTGTTCTTCCAGTTTTTTGATTTGCAGGCTGATGGCCGGTTGTGAACGACCCAGCCACTCGCCCGCTTTGGCGTAGCCTCCGAGCTCGATGACCCCTACAAACGTACGCAAATTGTCTAAGGATAACTGCTTCATAAAGATTAGAAATGCTGATGCTAAGGTTTGTTTATATAAGTATTTTAAATGTATGTATAAGAATTTCCAATTTGTTGTGTTGAAAATGCCTCCCTATACTTTTTAGTCAATACGATTCATAACCTGAGTGACAACTATGACAAGCACAACGGCACAACGCACAGCGTTATATAACAAGCATCTGGAATCAGGTGCCAAGATGGTCGACTTTCATGGCTGGGACATGCCATTGCATTACGGCTCACAAATCGAAGAGCACCATGCAGTGCGTCGCGATGCCGGAATGTTCGACGTATCGCACATGACCATTGTTGATGTCACTGGTGCTCAGGCTAAAGCCTACCTGCGTCATTTATTAGCCAACGACGTAGAAAAGCTGCAAGACAAAGGCAAAGCGCTGTACAGCGGCATGCTTAACGAAGAAGGCGGTGTTGTAGACGACCTTATCGTTTATCACTTCGACGAAACTAACTATCGCCTAGTAGTTAACTCAGCAACGCGCGAAAAAGACATGAACTGGTTGATGAGTCAGGCTGAAGGCTTTGACGTAACCATTACCGAGCGTCCTGAGTTTGCCATGATTGCCGTACAGGGCCCGAATGCCAAAGAAAAGGCCGCGAAGGTGTTTTCTACTGCGCAAAACGAAGCCGTTGAAGGCATGAAGCCGTTCTTCGGCGTACAGGCCGAAGACCTGTTCATTGCGACTACAGGTTATACCGGCGAAGCTGGTTACGAAATTATGGTACCGGTAGAGAAAGCCCCAGAATTGTGGCAGCAACTGCTGGAGCAAAACGTACAGCCAAGTGGCCTGGGTGCGCGTGACACATTACGCCTGGAAGCAGGTATGAACCTGTATGGCCAGGATATGGATGAAACCATTTCTCCGCTTGAAGCCAACATGGGCTGGACTATTACCTGGGAACCCAGCGACCGCAAATTTGTGGGTCGTGACGTCCTCGAAGCGCAGCGTGCTGCTGGCACCAAAAAGCTGGTAGGCCTGGTAATGAAAGAGAAAGGCGTATTGCGCGCTGGCCTGAAAGTAAAAACCGAAGAAGGCGAAGAAGGCATTATTACTTCTGGTACTTTCTCTCCAACATTGGGTCACGCCGTTGCCATGGCGCGTATTCCTGCGACTAACAGCAGCACCGTTGAGGTGGAAATGCGCAAAAAGTGGGTTAAAGTAGAAGTGGTTAAGCCCAGCTTTGTCCGCAATGGTAAAAGTGTTTTATAAACGAATTTAGAAAAAAGCAGGAACATCTCATGAGTAATATCCCTTCAGATTTACGTTATGCATCATCACACGAGTGGGTTCGTCCGGAAGGCGATGGCGTTTATACCATTGGCATCACCGAGCACGCTCAGGAACTTCTAGGTGACATGGTATTTGTTGAGCTGCCAGACGTTGGCGACCAAATCAGCGCAGGTGACGACGTTGCGGTAGCAGAGTCGGTTAAAGCAGCTTCTGATGTGTACGCACCGATCACCGGTGAAGTACTGGCGGTAAACGAAGACCTGGAAGACTCACCTGAACTGGTTAACTCTGACCCGTACGGTGATGGCTGGATGTTTAAGGTGAAAGCTGAAGACGAAGCTGAAATCGCTGAATTATTAGATGCTGAAGCTTACGGCAGCAGCATTGAAGAAGACGAAGACTAATTCGACGACTTCGATTGCGTGTCAACCTGCAGGTTATGTAGCGACGTTATTCACGCTTTGCTACCTAACCTGAAGGGGCGCTAAGCCCTGAGTTGAATCCCCCCAACCCATTGCAAATGCTTAACACTATTATGTCTAATGCTTCAATTTCACTGGCTCAGTTAGAGCAAAAAAATGCCTTCGTTCGTCGCCACATCGGCCCGGGTGAAGATGAAATTCAATCCATGCTGGAAAAAGTAGGCGCGTCGTCGTTAGACGATTTGATGTCGCAAACCGTTCCAAAAGGAATTTGCCTGGACAAACCTATTGAGGTGGGTGAGGGCGCTACGGAAGTTGAGGCGTTAGCCGCGTTAAAAGCGACAGCAGGTAAGAACAAAATTTACCGTTCTTTCATTGGTATGGGTTACTACGACACCCACGTACCGAATGTCATTCTGCGCAACGTGCTGGAAAATCCAGGTTGGTATACAGCTTACACGCCGTATCAGCCGGAAATTGCACAAGGCCGATTGGAAGCCATTCTGAACTTCCAGCAGCTGACCATTGATTTAACCGGTCTGGAACTAGCGTCAGCCTCTCTGCTTGACGAAGGTACCGCTGCAGCAGAAGCCATGGCATTGGCCAAGCGTGTCTCTAAAAACAAAAAAGCAAACCTGTTCTTTGTGGCTGATGACGTTCATCCTCAAACGCTGGACGTGGTTGAAACCCGTGCTGAAATGTTCGGTTTTGGTATCATCACGGGTCCCGCTGAACAGGCTGCTGAGCACGACGTATTTGGTGCCTTGTTGCAGTATCCGGGCACAACCGGTGAGGTAAAAGACCTGTCTGAGGTGATTGCTGCTGTACAAGCCAAAAAGGGGATTGTGGCTGTGGCTGCTGACCTGATGAGCCTGATCATGCTGAAGTCGCCGGGTGAACTGGGTGCTGACGTAGCACTGGGTAGTGCACAGCGCTTTGGTGTACCTATGGGGTACGGCGGCCCGCACGCTGCTTTCTTTGCAACCCGTGACGCGTACAAGCGTTCATTGCCAGGCCGAATCATTGGTGTAAGTAAAGACACCCGTGGTCGTCAGGCTCTGCGTATGGCTCTGCAAACCCGTGAACAGCATATCCGTCGTGAGAAAGCCAACTCCAACATCTGTACTGCACAGGTGTTGCTGGCCAACATGGCGTCCTTCTACGCGGTATATCATGGCCCGGAAGGCTTAAAAACGATTGCGAACCGCATTCACCGTTTTGCTGACATTCTGGCAACCGGTTTAACGCAAAAAGGACAGGCCCTGAAGCACGCCACCTATTTCGACACCGTTACGGTTCAGGTTAGCGACAAAGATGCGGTTGTGGCAGCCGCTGCGGCAAAAGGCATGAACCTGCGTAGCGATCTTGAAGGCTCGGTAGGTATTGCACTGGATGAAACCACAACGCGTGCTGATATTCTGAATTTGTTCAGCGTATTGCTTGGCGACGATCACGGTTTAACCGTTGACAACCTGGATGCCGAAGTTACTACACAGGGCAGCCAGTCTATTCCGGCTGAACTGGTTCGTACCAGCGAGTTCTTAAAGCATGATGTATTCAACAGCTATCAGTCTGAAACTGAAATGCTGCGTTACATCAAGAGTCTGGAAGACAAAGACTTAGCGTTGAATCATTCGATGATTTCGCTGGGCTCTTGTACCATGAAACTGAACGCCACAGCCGAAATGATTCCGGTTACCTGGGCTGAATTTGGTCAGTTGCACCCGTTTGCACCACTTGACCAGGCGCAGGGTTATCAGGAAATGATTCAGGAACTGAGCGACTGGCTGATCAACATTACCGGTTACGATGCGTTGTCTATGCAACCTAACTCAGGTGCACAGGGTGAATACGCCGGCTTGCTGGCAATCCAACGTTACCACGAAAGCCGTGGTGAAGGTCACCGTAATGTGTGCCTGATTCCAAGCTCTGCACACGGTACTAACCCGGCATCTGCGCAAATGGTAAGCCTTAAAGTGGTAGTGGTTGCCTGTGATAAAAATGGTAACGTTGACCTGGCAGACCTTCGCAAGAAAGCCGAAGAAGTGGGCGACAACCTGTCTTGTGCCATGATCACGTACCCGTCTACCCACGGCGTATATGAAGAAACAGTCCGCGAGATGTGCGATATCGTGCATCAGTACGGTGGTCAGGTTTACATGGACGGCGCGAACATGAACGCGCAGGTGGGCATTACGTCACCTGGCTTTATTGGTTCAGACGTGTCGCACCTTAACCTGCACAAAACCTTCTGTATTCCACACGGCGGTGGCGGCCCGGGTATGGGACCAATTGGTGTTAAAGCGCACCTTGCACCTTTCCTGTCTAACCACTCTGTTGTGAATATTGACGGTGCCGGTAAAGACTGTGGTGCGGTATCTGCTGCGCCATGGGGAAGTGCCTCGATTCTGCCTATCAGCTACATGTACATCAAAATGATGGGCAGTGCCGGACTGCGTAAAGCAACCGAAGTGGCCATATTGAATGCCAACTACGTGGCGAAGTGCCTGGAAGGACATTACCCGGTGCTTTATAAAGGCCGTAATGACCGTGTCGCACACGAATGTATTATCGACTTGCGTCCGCTGAAAGAAGCGTCAGGCGTGACGGAGCTGGATATTGCCAAACGTTTGAACGACTACGGCTTCCACGCACCTACTATGAGCTTCCCGGTAGCGGGCACTCTGATGATCGAGCCGACAGAATCTGAGTCCAAATTCGAATTGGATCGCTTCATTGAAGCCATGGTCCACATTCGCGAAGAAATCGCCAAAGTAGAAAGCGGCGAGTGGGATGCCACCGACAACCCGCTGCACAATGCACCTCACACTTTGGCTGACATTTGCGATAACGACTGGAACCGCAGCTATGACCGCACCACAGCGGCCTACCCGGTACCCACCGTTGCACGCAATAAGTTCTGGCCAAGCGTAAACCGTATCGATGATGTATACGGCGACCGCAATCTGATTTGTAGCTGCCCGACACTGGATAGTTATATTGAGGAATAATGCTTTGCATTGAACAACAAAAGGCGAACACAGGTTCGCCTTTTTTATGTCTTAAATATCCAGCTGCAGAGATAGCGTTGCTGGCTGAGGTATTACTTAGTTTCTTCCGCGATATTATGCAGTTTAAACGATACACTAAACCCTTCCCCGGGCGCGCTTTCGTAGTTAATGTCGCTGTGCAGCACCGCCTTTACCATGTTGTACACTATGCTCAGACCAAGGCCCGCATTGCCTGCGCCACGTTTTGTGGTGTAGAAGGGTTCAAACAGTTTCTTCAGCTCTTCTTCTGCCACGCCTTTTCCATTATCGGTAAATGAAAGCTGATAGCCATCCCCCGCTGGCGCCACACTGATTGTGATTTCACATTGTTTTTGTCCGGGGGCAATAGCATGAATGATGACATTTGAGGTCAGTGCCGCCAGAATTTGAAGAATAACGTTGGGGTAAGTGGACACATTAACATTCGGCGGAATTCGGGTATTGAATGAAATAATCGAATTATTTGAAGAGGCGTGGTAGGCCTGAACAAACTCCGATATTAACTCGGCTATATCGACGGTTTCGAGCTTTGAGGCTTCGTCGTTGTTTTGCACGGCGACACGCTTAAAGCTGGAAAGGAGCTTAGACGCCCGGCGCATATTTTTTATCATGCTTGAGGTGAGGTCCTGAGCGGTCGTCAGGAACTCATCTAACTGATTGGCGTCGAGCTTTCCGTCATCAAAGTCTTTTCGCACTTCGGCCAGTAGTTCGATTAACAGCGAACAGTTCCCGATATTCACACCAAGAGGTGTATTAATTTCATGTGATACACCCGCAACGAGTCCTCCCATGGCTGCCATCTTTTCGGACTCAATCCGCTTTTCCTGGTCAGTTGGATCTAATTCGGATACATGGGGGACGTGTGCTTTTTTCATGAATGACAGGCTCTTTACTTAGACCGGCTTTATCGTTGTTGTTTGCTAGAAGCAGGCGAAGTTGGTTTATTTATCTTACTGCTAACTATAGTCGATATATCCGGGGGCGTGAGATATGCGCTGATTTTAATTAGTCAAACTACACACAACTGAGTATGCTTGGAGACTGGAAAAAATAACGATAAAAGGATGCTTCATGAAGCCTGCTAATTCAGCCTCTTTGAAATCCCTTGGCGTAGCCGGGTGGTTAATCTCGATGTCCCCTGCAGCCAGTGCGGTCGATTTAATCAACCTGGGTGATTTTCCCGATTGGTTTAAAGAGGCTATGGTCAGAGAGATAAGCGTAGCTAACACAACCGAATTTGAACTTACTTCTTTGAATGCCAAAGGTAATATTCCTGGCGCGCTGTCGCTGGAAGAGCAGGAAGAAGGGTATTGGTACTACAACATCAATATCGGCACAGGTTCGCCGGTTGAGTGCTATGTGTTTACCGAGTTCGACGGCCCTGCAAATTCCCTGAATTCGGTGGTTAAACACAATATTCAGGGCGCAGAGGCACTCAATAACAAAAAGTTGTCAGGTCAGTTCAATTACGCTATTGACAGCGGTATTAGCGAGGCCACGCCGTATCTGTCACTCGACACCTTATATACCTTGGGGGAGGGTGCTGAGAAAGTGTCTGGCGTGATCAAAGCCATGTCGGCGGAAACGTCGCAAAGTTTGCAAATATGCACGCATAACGAAATTGGTTATCGCGAGACCTTTGCTGCCGTGTTTGAGGCGTTCGTTCAGGCTTTTGCTAAACCCCATGATGAGGCTACCTTTTTTAGTCCGGTTTATCGCGTCTCGATAAATGGTATGCCTGTTGGGTTTAGTCGTGAAGTGTTTGATGTAGACAGCGATGGCGATGTGGCTGTGAAGAACTATGGCGCCTATATTTTTCCGGTCGATGCCAGTTCAGTGGCGACGTCTGATACGGTTTCAACGTCATGGAGCCGGGCGGATGGATCTCTAATTAACGGCCATGAATATTCTATTGAGAATAGTAAGCTTGCCTCACAATTTGCTATTTCGCATACTGATGATGCCTGGTATGTCGAGGGCGAATTACAGGGTAAACCGGTAACCGGCACACTGGAATACAACGGCTGGTTATTGTCGGGTTTTGGTAGTTATCTGGAAACGGAAATTCTGAAACAAGCCGATGAAACGTCAGCGCAATTTCACATGTGGACGTCTGAAGCTGATCCGCTGAGCGCGCTTCCCGTGACGCTGAGTAAGATTGATAGTCCGAAGGCGAACTTTAAAATGGACATGGGCGCACTGGTGATGGAGTTTCAGGCCCGGGAACACGGTATTTTTGAACACGGTACGCTCTCACGTGGCGCGTTGAAAATGGAAATGGAGCTGATTTACCTGCACGGCAAACCTGTATTGCCATGAGAAGGCTGATAATGTGTATAGCGCTGACCTTCAGTCAATGGGTTAGCGCTGAATCCGTGCCTTTGATGGCGTCATTGTCTGTTGAGTTGGCTGAGGGTGCGTCATTGCCTTTGGGGAATAATATTCAGGTCACCGTCATGAGCAATGACAATGTTGCATTGAGTAAAGCCCTGGCAGAGTGGCAGGGCATTGACGTTCTAGATGCCGCGCGCGATGGCCTGGTACTCACATTAACGCAACAGCCAACCTTTACTGGAAAGGCTGAAGCCGCCTATTTAGCTGACAGTTTTGTTATTGATATCAATGAACCCAGTACCAGGCAGTTTGCCGGTGGTTTTATGACATGGGCATCTCAGCACTGGCAACTGTCTGACCTCACCCGATACGTGAACCAATATATTGAAAAGCCCAATTACATTAATGGCTTTAATTTTGCCTCTGTGGTTGCGACAGAGCGAAGTGGCGACTGCACAGAATACGCAGCACTCACAACAGCACTGGCGCGCTCTATAGGTATTCCTGCAAGGCTGATTATTGGGTCTGTAATCGTGGAAGAGTCGACCGGGCTGTATGCATTTGGTCATGCCTGGACCGAGGTCTATTACAATGAAAGGTGGCAAATTATTGATGCTGCTTTATTAAAGTCGACGGCGGTCAGGCACTTTTATTTACCCGCATCAGCGCTGAAAAACGAAGGGCCTGGTTACGCGATGGCATTGGTCAACGCCGTAGGATTGATGCCGGAAAAGCTTATTGATGTAAAACGCGTGCGATAGTGTTGCAGGCGTGATTTCCTGCTATACATAGCTCAGACAACATAACCGGAGAACGGCATGGCGAAGGTAACGGGTATCGGCGGTGTATTTTTAAAAAGTAAAAGCAACGACCGTGAGTTGGCGAAATGGTACAGCAAACACCTTGGATTCAAACTGGAAGATTTTGGTGGAGCGATTCTAAACTGGCAGGATGACACGGCGACGGATAATGGCTTAACTGTGTGGCATGTTGCAGCGAAGGAATCCGAATGGTTTTCGCCGAGTCAGTCTGCGTTTATGATCAATTACCGGGTGGACGATCTGGATGAACTTCTCGCACAGTTAACGGCTGATGGCGTAGCGATCATCGGTGGGCCGGAGTCGCATGAAAATGGCAAGTTCGCCTGGATAATGGATCCTGAAGGCAACAAAATTGAACTGTGGCAACCTCAAGCCTGGCAAGACAAACCTGCTGAGGAGTGACATTCCCCCTGTCATTATCTGAAGTGTCTCAGACAGGTTTTCATTTCGCGTCGCAATAAGATGAGTGACAGGTTTTTTTCGTTTACCTTATCTGTTTCCGTGCTGTTATTTTATTAGACTCGATATACATACCGTTTTGTATTAGACACAACGATAACGCAAAGGGATCTGAATACCATGAAGTATGTGCACTTAGTGTTTTTGGGCGCGTGTTTAACCGTGATGGCGCTGAATGCTCCAGCGAAGCTTAATCAAAACGAACTGGAATTAAGCACGCTTAAAAATTTTCAAATTAACAGCGACACGATGGTTAGCGCAGGGTTGCCAAACTCAGAACAGTTAGGCGAACTGGCTGACGCAGGTGTGAATCGGGTTGTTGATTTAATACCGGGTGAACGACAGGACGAGAAGCGCACCGTCGAGTCGCTGGACATGCAATACCACAATATCCCCGTAGACTGGGAAAACCCGACTTTGGCTGACTTCAAGCAATATGCCGCAATCATGAACCAGGCCCGGGACAACGGTGAAATTGTCTTGACCCACTGTAAATTGAATTGGCGGGGCTCAGCTTTTACTTACCTTTACCGCGTTACTGAATTAAAAGAAGACGATGAGAAAGCCCGTAAGGATCTCGATGCGATTTGGGAACCCAACGAGACCTGGACTGCGTTTATACGTGATGTAAAAGCAACTTATTGATATTCTTGAACTATTTTGCTTTGTTTTTATATGTTTCTGATTTTTAGGGAAAAATTAAATTTTCTAAAATTTTTAGACACAGATCAAAGTAGAATCAGATTTAGCTGCTAAGCTTTAAGGCGACCCTATAAAAAGTGCTTCCGAATGTTGTACGAGAAACACGTAACGTCCCGGAGACAAGCCATGTCCTTAAGAGCTTTCCCTACTTCAAAACCAGTAGTCACGCAGGCAGATTCGGCCCTTAAAGTAGATAAAGGGCATTTGTGGTTGCATTGTTTTCGAACATGCAGCGAATGCAACGAAATTTCCAGTGATTTAACCCAGTACACATTCAGGGATGGCAGTTCCCTGGTGTTAGACTCGAGCCACGACTTTCCGGTACCGGTCGAACGTAATCAGGTGCTCAGGCAACTTCAACAACGGCGAAGCTCATAGTATTTGACATTAAAATGTATAAAGCCCCGAATGCGGGGTTTTTTATTGTTTGTTGTATCAGACCAAACTGATTGAACGATAGCTTAACCAGACAACCTTCTGTCTCCACTTTGTTGATTCCTATCTCTTTACATCCGGTTATTCGCGCCAATTTTTGCAAAAAGCAGGCAAGTGTCCATACTTAACCAGGTTGTTATTTACTTGTTAATGAGTGAGGGTAACAGTGTCGCTTTCCATTAAACAGAAACTCTTATTACTGTCTTTAGTGCCAGTGGTGGTATTGGGACTGGTTTTAACGGCATTTACTGTTTTCCAGGTCAATCAATTAGCAGAAAGCCGGTTAGAAAGTAGTAAAACCCTGCTCATTGACGACCGTGAGCACGAGGCGAAGTCACTGGTTGAAATTGCGGTGAGCCTGGTGAAACCTATTTATGACAATGGCGGAAGCAGAGAAGAAGCCGTTGCGCTATTGAGCCGATTTACTTACGGGCAGTCCGGATATTTTTTTGGCTATGATGATAATGGGATTCGTGTCTTCAACGGCAGTAACCCGGCAGGCATAGGCAACAGTTATTGGGATCTTAAAGACAGCAACGGCACCTATCTGATCCGAGAATTGGTCAAAGCTGGCAAACTCAATAAATTTGCCGAAGGTAATAGTTACGTTACGTATTACTTTCCTAAACCAGGCAATAGTACGCCTTATCCGAAGTTGTCGTATTCAGCGTACTTTCCCAACTGGCAGTTAATGATAGGTACGGGCTTTTATATCGACGAAGTTGAACGCCATCTTGCTGGTGTTGAACAGGACGTTGCATCTACCCGCAACGGGCTCGTTACGTTATTGGTAACGACCTGTATTATTTTGGTCGCTATCGTCTTTTTTGTTGGCTTATTGGTTAGAAAGAGCATTACGAAGCCGCTGGATCAGGTGACTGATTCAATTAAACTGCTGTCTGAGGGCAACGGCGACTTGACTAGAAAAGTCAACGTGGATGACAAGTTTGAAATTGGCCTGCTGGCGAAATACGTAAATCAACTATTGGGTAATTTGCACAGCATGATGTGCATGATTCGCGATGTTACGCAGGATATTAAGGTTGAAACCGACAGACTCGATCAGCGTGCTTCGCGTCTGGACAACATTGCAGCTGAACAGCAAGGTAACACTGATCAGATTGCAGCTGCCATTACCCAGCTATCGGCGTCGTCTATGAACGTGACACAAAATGCGGACGCGGCAGCCGTTGCAGCTCAGGAGGCCGAACAACAAGGGGATATAGCAGATAAGACGGTGTGGGAAAGCGTGAGAAGCATGAACGAGCTGGTAGAAGAAATTAGCCGGGCCAGCGACGTGGTCAAACGCGTTGGTGGCGATGTTGATGCTATCGTGAATCTGCTACAGATAATCGAGAATATTGCGGAACAAACTAACTTGCTGGCATTAAATGCCGCCATTGAGGCCGCACGGGCAGGCGAACAAGGCCGTGGTTTTGCTGTGGTTGCTGATGAAGTGCGGAGTCTGGCAAGCAAGACGCAATCCAGTACAGAACAAATCCAGGATATGATACAGCGCCTACAAAGTGGCTCACAGTCAGCGCTAACTACTATGGAAGCCAGTATTACCAAGAGCCAGGAAACGCAACATCGGGTTGAAGCCACCCGGGAAGCATTACTTGCCATTGCAAAGGCCACGCAAACAATCAATCAAATGAACGCAGAAATTGCGTCTGCTGCCCAGGAACAAAGTCAGGTGTCCGGCGATATCAGCGTGCGGGTGAATGAAGTGAATGAGCAAACGGGTCAGCTTGCGCAATCCTCTTCTGAGAACAAAAATGCGTGTGATGTTATGAACGACAAAACGCGTCATCTCGAATCATTAGTCGGGCGTTTTCGATTATAACCCCGTCAGGTTAGTTGTGTTCGTTTTGATGATAGCGCCCGTGGAATTACCCGGGCGCTTTTATTGGCGATAGAAAGCCGTAAGTTCGCTAAAAAACATGATGGATTCATACGGCCTCATCACAAATTTATGGCATCATAGCTTGAAATAATAATCACAACTAACGGCATATTATGAAAAAGCTTTTAAGTTCGGTTGCGATGGCCCTGGCCGTTGCTGCCTGCTCACCTCAGAGCACCACGACTGAATCTTCACAAACACCGGCTGCTGCCACTGAGCGTGCCAGCGCGTCCGCAATTAAATCCGGCGTAGACTATCACTCGCAGTCAAACCCCGATCAGATGAAAGTTACACATCTGGATCTGGATTTAACGGCAGACTTTGATGCTAAGCGACTGATAGGCAGCGTAACACTTACCTTTGACAAGCTTGCGGCGGATGCGAGCGAGTTAGTGTTAGATACCCGTGATCTGGATATTCAATCTGTCACTGCTAATGGCAAAGCACTGGCGTTCACACTGGACGACCCCGATCCAGAATTGGGGGCGGCGCTGCGAATCGATGTGCCTGATGGTGTCAATAAGGTAACGGTTGCCTATCAGACTTCACCACAGGCGTCGGGTGTGCAATGGCTGACCCCTGCACAAACGGCAGGAAAGCAACATCCGTTCTTGTTTACCCAAGCGCAAGCCGTGCATGCCAGAAGCTTTATTCCACTGCAGGATTCGCCGCAGGTTCGTGTAACGTATACGGCTAAAATTAACACGCCGGCTGAGCTACTGGCCGTCATGAGCGCATCGAATGATCCGGACACGCCACGGGATGGTGAGTATGATTTTACAATGCCACAGCCTATTCCTTCTTACCTGATTGCTCTGGCGATTGGTGATTTGCAGTTCAAGGCAATGGGTGAAAGAACCGGCGTTTACGCGGAGCCAGCTTTACTGGACGCCGCAGCTGAAGAGTTTGAAGATACAGAAAGTATGCTTGAGGTGACCGAGCATACTTACGGTGCCTACAGTTGGGACCGCTATGATCTGTTAATTCTGCCGCCGTCCTTCCCGTTTGGAGGAATGGAAAACCCACGTCTGTCGTTCATTACTCCTACTGTCATAGCGGGAGACAAGAGTCTGGTCTCGCTTATTGCCCATGAGCTTGCCCATAGCTGGTCTGGCAATACGGTAACCAATGCAACCTGGCGGGACCTGTGGTTGAACGAAGGGTTTACGACGTATTTAACGTATCGAATCATGGAAATGGTGTATGGTCATGATCGGTTCCGCAAAGAAGCGGTATTGGGCTATCAGGACCTGACAGCAGACATTGACGCTCTGCCAGACAATGATGAAATCCTGGCGATTGATTTACGTGGTCGTAATCCGGATGACGTATTCTCTGATATCCCGTATGAAAAGGGGGCATTGTTCCTAAGGGAATTAGAGCAAAAGGTAGGCAGAGAGACGTTTGATAAGTTTCTGGTTAACTACTTTAAGCACTTTGCGTTTAAGAGTATTACCACTGACGAATTTGTTGCTTACCTGGACAGTACGCTACTGGCTGATCACGCTGATAAGCTCGACAAAGACCGCATCCACGAATGGATCTTTACCCCAGGTATTCCTGCCGGGGCACCAGTGCCGACTTCAGACGCGTTTGAACTGATCGATCAGGCGCGAAGCAACTTTTTATCCGGTGAGGTACTGGCAAGCAGCATTAATACCCAGAGTTGGACAGTTCACGAATGGCTGTATTTCCTGAATAACATGCCTGAATCCCTTACCGATGCCCAGTTAGTTGCGCTGGACGAGGCATTTAATCTAACCCAGTCTTCGAATAATGAAATTGCACACAGCTGGCTGATGATTGCCGTTAAAAACGAGTATAAACCTGCTTATGAGCGCTTATACAGCTACCTGGTGTCGATAGGCCGGAACAAGTTAGTTAAACCTCTGTATCAGGAATTATCGAAAACGGCGGAAGGAAAAGCGTTTGCCAAAAAAGCATTCGAAGAGGCAAAGCCTGGGTATCACCCGCTTACTGTAAAAGCAAACGAAGGCTTTGTGGAATAGCGCAAATTTTCTCACGCCATAAAGATACAGACAGTTTTACGACCGGCAATTGCCGGTCGTTTTACATCTGAATCACACTGCTTTTTTAATTGGCATATTCGTTGTGTGAAAGCGATATCCGGTGTTATGGTCAGTGTTTACATGATCTTAACAAGGGAAGTTTATGCGCAAGTTTATAAGGGCAATGTCGTATTGTACTCGACTGACAATGGTTGCATTGCTGCTCGTGGTGTTTCAAACCCAGGCCGATGTGTCTGTTCGCACAGTTCAGCTTTATGACGCCGACATACCCGGAGCCATATTATCAGACAATCCTGGCGTGATTCACCGTGAAAGCGCGGGAGATAAATTTGTTGCCGGGGTATCTAAACCGTCGCTGACGGCGTATTTGCCTGAACAACAAAGTGGGGCGACGCCCGCCGTTATTATTTGTCCGGGCGGTGGATATTTTGGCTTATCAACCATTAAAGAGGGTGTGGATGTTGCGCGCCGATTTGCAGAAAATGGTATTGCCGCCTTTGTGTTGCACTATCGCATGCCAAGCCCTGAGACCATGAAAGTGGCATACGAGGGCCCGCTGCAGGATGTTCAGCAGGCAATCTATACGGTGCGGAGTCAGGCTGCGTCTTTCTCGGTCGATTCAGCAAAAGTGGGAGTGATGGGCTTTTCGGCAGGAGGTCATTTAGCAGCAAGTGCAGCGACCCAGTTTTCAAGCACGGTGTTAAAAGCGCATTCAAGTACCGTAAAGCCCGCATTTCAGGTATTGATTTATCCTGTGATCAGCATGACCAGTGAGCTAACCCATGAAGGCTCGCGAAACCTGCTGATTGGCGAGCCTGATAATACTGCTCAACATAGCAAACTGGTGGCGCGATTTTCAAATGAGCAAAATGTGACACCGGTTTCACCGCCTGCTTATCTGGTTCACGCGACTGATGATGAAGTCGTGGTAGTGGAAAATGCGCTTAGCTACTTTCATGCACTACGCGAAAATAAGGTCAGTGTGCAAATGTTGATTGTGCCCGATGGTGGTCACGGCTTCGGCATGCGTCATCGGGTTGATTGGTTTGTCGATGTATTGGATTGGGTAAGGCTCCAATAATGGTTGTGACTCTGTCAGTGTGAGTAAAGATTGATTAAATAACTGAAACACTTCATCGGTAAGCACTCTATGTGGGGTGCTTATCGAGTTAAAGAGTGTTTCAGTTATGATCATATCCCACAAATACCGCTTTATTTTTATTAAAACCCGCAAGACTGCCGGTACCAGTGTTGAGGTGATGTTGTCCTCACTGTGTGATGAAGACGACGTTTGTACCCCCATCTATCCGCCAGAACTTGGGCATGTTGCCCGACACTACCGGGGACGTTGGCCTGTCCGGGACGAACTGGCCAGGCAGCGCAAGAAGTTGAATCTGAAATCAGCGACAGACTGGTTGAAGGGACGTCCTTATCGAAATCATTCAAGTGCCGAAGATGTGATGAGCCGGGTAGGAAGATCAACATGGCATGCCTATACCACATTTTGCATCGACCGTAACCCGTGGGACAAAACACTCTCGCATTTTCATATGTGTAAACAGCGCTCGAATCCACCGGGGAGCTTTACCGACTATCTCTCAAGCAAAGACTTTTGCCTTAATTACCCCCAGTACTGTGATGAACACGGCAAAATCCTGGTTGACAGAGTTTTGAGATATGAAGACCTTGAGCAAGGGTTGTTTTCGTTACTTGATGAATTAGGTGTCCCCCATGCCGGCACACTTGGAATAAGGGCAAAAGGCGCTTATCGAAAGGACCGCCGTCACTACCGGGATGTGTACAGTGATAAGCAGCGCAAGTTGATCGAACACGCGTTCGAACCAGAGATTGCATTACTGGGTTATCAGTTTTAGACGAAACACCTGTATTTCAGTTCAGTTTACACGCCAAAACAGTTCGTTACACTTTAAACTGTCACCCAAAAAGTGTGAAAATGGTATCATCGCGCGCTTTATAAAAACCAAAAATAATCACCTTATCGACAGTGGAGACTAAGAATGAAACGACTTTTGGCGTGGGCCAGCAGTGCGTTAATGTTGCTTGCAGCAAACGCAATGGCCAAGGACGTTGACTATCGTTTGCCATCGGGCATTCAACCAACCTTTCAAAAGATACATTTAAATATCGATCCGGATACACCTGAGTACAGCGGTGTGACTGAAATCGAAGTGAATATTATCAAGCCGGTAAAACGCGTTGGCTTTTACCAGTTAGATCTTGCGGTGGAAAGTGCTGAGCTGGTTCAGGGCCGTAGCATCACCCCATTGGCTATTGAAGAAGACGAATACGATATTAACTGGGGTGTAGCTACCACAGACGTGCCGGTAGGAACCTACACATTACGCATTGAGTTTAGCGGCAAGGTGAATACCTCTTCTGACGGAATGTATTTGTCGAGCTTTGAAAACAAAAACTATATTTTTACGCAATTTGAAGATATGCACGCACGTCGCGCTTTCCCCAGCTTCGACGAGCCTGGCTTCAAGATTCCTTATCAAATGACCATTACCTCACCTGAGCATCAGGTTGTGGTATCTAACACCCCGGTTGAAAAACATGAAGTGAAAGACGGTATGCAAACCGTGACGTTCATTAAAACCAAGCCCATGCCAACTTACCTGGTTGCTTACACGGTAGGCCCGTTCGACAGTGTTGAACTGACAGGCTTGAAAGTGCCGGGTAAGATTTATGTGCCTAAAGGCTATGCCGACAAGACGAAATTTGTTGTTAAGCACACGCCAGAAATACTGACTGCGCTGGAAGATTTCTTTGGTATTGAATACCCCTACCGCAAGCTTGATTTTGTTGCGGTGCCAAACTTCACTCATGGTGCCATGGAGAATGCTGGTTTAATTACTTATCGTGACAGTCTGTTGCTGCTGGAAGATGAGCCGGGTCTGGCTGAACGTTCTGGCCCGCTCAACGTCATTGCCCACGAACTTGCTCACCAATGGTACGGTAACCTGGTGACCATGGCGTGGTGGGATGACCTGTGGTTAAACGAAGCATTTGCTTCTTGGATGGCCAGCTATGTCATGATGGAACTGTATCCGGAGTTAAACTTCCGCGACCGTATTATTCAGGAAGGTGCATTCAGTGCTGATGCCAGCCCAACGGTTAAGCCTGTGAAGAAAGTGGTAAAAAGCCAGCCGGATGTCATGGACGGATTGGGCCTGAACTACTCCAAAGGCGAATCTATCCTGCAGATGATTGAATCATTAATTGGTACCGATAATTTCCGCACCGGTATCCGTGCGTATATGAAGAAACACGCATGGGGCAATACCCAGGCTGACGACTTATGGGCTGCGCTGGACAAAGTATCTGACTTTAACCTCAGTGCTATGATGAAAGCCTATCTGGAACAACCGGGTTACCCGCTTATTGAAGTTGCCACTGACGGCGCTATTTCTCAGCAGCGTTATCACTTCGCTGGTGCCAAGGTTGACGCACAAAACTGGGCAGTACCGCTGAATATCAGCTACAAAAAAGACGGCAAAATTTCTCGCGAAATCGTGTTTGTGGACAAGTCCTCGACGCGTTTGCCTCAACTTGCAGAAGCTGACTGGGTATTCCCGAATGACAATGCAACAGGTTACTTCCGCTGGTCAATTCCCGAAGGGCAGTTAGACAACCTGCTGGCCGATCTGAATGTGCTGAACAACCGTGAAAAGAAAAACGTGTTGTATAACATGCAGGCGCTGTTAAACGGTGGGAAAGTAGGTATTGATAGCGTGATGAAAGTGCTTAATGCATTGGCGCAGGACGATGACCCTGTCGTTATCCGTGCTGCAGTGAGTACGTTAAGTGACTTCCTGTATTTGGTTAATGATGATAACGAAGATGCATTCGCAGCGCTGCTCAATAAAAAATATATGCCACTGCTGGACAAGTTAACCTTATCACAGGGTGATGAAGATGCTGAAAGTGTCATTCGCTTGCGTAACCAGCTGTACTCACTGTTGGGTCATCACAGCCAAAACGCTTCGCTTATTGAAAAGAGTGAAGCCCTGGCGAAACAGTATGTAGCAGATACCACCAGTGTGCCAAACGGCATTGCACGTACGGCATTGAGTGTTACAACGGAACAGGACGGTAACACGGCCTGGTTTGATAGCATTCTGAAGACATTCAGAGCCAGCCAGTTGCCGAACGTGAAAAATACATTGCTGTATTCAATGAGTTTTGATGATGAAGCTTCTGTTAACAAACTACTCGATTTAGCGCTGGGTGAAGACGTTACGCCTGCTAATACCGTGTATATGGTCGTTTCAGTTGCCCGTAATCTGGATGATCAGACCTTGTTGTATAAATGGCTGAAAGCGAATACTGAAGCATTGGTAGCGAAGATGCCGGCGTATCATGTTTCGCGTATGCCTGAATTTGTGTCTACTACTTGTGACACCGACAACCTGGCTATGGCTATTGAGTTCTATGGTCCGTTAAAAGACAAGTTCGAGGGCATGGCACGCAGTTATGACATCATGATGGACGAATCCAATCAGTGTCTTCGTCTGAAAGACACCTATCAGTCAAACTTTGACGCTTTTCTTGCTGCACAATAATTACTGATAGCAACTAACCTACGTAAAAGGCACCGTTCGGTGCCTTTTTAACTCATGACTATCGTTGTTCGTGAGTTCAGATTATTCCGCTTCAACTTCTACCTCTGTCTTCACGTTCGGTTGCTGCATGACCATCAGGTCGACTAAGCGCTTTACGACAGGTGATATCAGTAGAATCGTAGGTAACGCGATTGAAAAGGTCATCGGCCAGGTTGTCAGCCAACGAGCTAGCGTTCCTTCGTTTGCCCCTACATTTATCAGCAATACAGCCAGAGACATGATCCCCGACATGAATAGTGCCATCATGAAGGAGAAAACTAATTGGGTATAACGGCGTTGGATCATAGTGAGTTCTCCTCGGTTACATTAATTTACCAACATCACTATTGTATGTTATTGCGTTTATGTTAAATATGTCTTATCTGATAATTTAAAATTGCATAAATGAAATTATGTTGGATGACATTGCATTATTTGTAGAAGTGGTAAATCGGGGAAGTTTGGCGGCGGGTGCCAGACATGTAAAGCTTCCAGCCGCAACAGTGACCCGAAGAATACAGAGGTTGGAATCTCAACTTGGTGTAAAACTCATGCATCGCTCTGCAAGAAAGTTGGTGCTTACTTACGATGGTGAGGTTTATTTTCAGACCTATGCAGAACTTGTGCAACAGTTCAATCAGGCCCAGCAGGTACTCAGCCAGGAAAATCAGCAGTTAGCCGGTAAAGTAAAAGTACTGGCGCCAGTGAATATTTCTCACGGCATTTTACGTGCAATGTGGGTGGCGTTCACACGGGATTATCCCGACATTCAACTGGAGTTGGAGCTCAGCAATCATCAAATGGATCTGATTGAAGCGCAGGCAGACTTGGCGGTAAGAATTGGCAAGCAACCTGATTCTTCATTCTATCAGCGACGTTTAGGCGAGCTTGAAACTGTGTTGGTTTCAACCCCGGCGTATATTGCAGAGCATGGCACGCCGTCGCACCCATCCGAGCTGGTTGAACACAATCTGATTGGGATCTCCATGCGTAAGAAATGGGTGTTAAATAACCATTCGAATAACCAGTCTTTTACGCTATACCCCCGGTGTCGCGCACAGATTAATGACCCGGTGTTCGTTAAGTATTTTGTGTTGGACTCTCAGGGTATTGCGCTGGTGCCATTAACCGAGATTAAAACCGAGCTTGAAAGTGGAGAGGCAGTCAGAATCTTGCCCGAATGGAAAGGTGAAGTCAGAGATATCTTCCTGATATGGCCCGGTGGAAAATTACTCTCCAAACGGGCCCAGTGTTTAAGGGACTATATTTTTGATTATATGATTAAGTCACTATAACAACAGTAAACACATTAGGAAGCGCGCGCCTTGTTGCTGATCTGTTTTTGGCCTACCCAATAAAGTACAGCGTAACCCAGCAGGGCTGATAGTCCCGAGCCGGCCAGAATGCCCACGCGTTCATCAAATATGGAATTAACGCCTGTTTGTTCGAATGCTAAGCCGCCAATAAATAAGCTCATGGTAAACCCGACACCACACAGTACCGCACAGCCGTAAAGGTGCTTAAAATTCAGGTCTGAGGGCAGGGCAGCCAGTCGCATTTTGACAACCAGCCAACAACATAAAAACACACCGACCTGTTTACCGACCACTAACCCTAAAAATATCCCCCATGTGACAGGGTGAAAAATCCCTTCGGGGCTGATATTAGAAAAGCTGATCCCGGCATTGGCCAGAGCGAAAATGGGCAGAATAGCAAAGCTCACCGCAGAATTGAGTTCGTGTTCAAGCCGGATGACGGGTGATTCGAGTGGGTCTGTGGGATTGCGCATTGGAATAAATGCCGCTAACAGCACGCCAGCGAGAGTGGCGTGTACGCCTGACTTTAGCAATGCCACCCATAACACGACACCCACAATAATATAGCCGGGTAAATCGACCACATGACGTTTATTCATCAACCACAATATAACAAAGCAGGCGGCAGCAATCATGAGCGCGACTTCGGTTATGTTGTCGGTATAGAAAAGCGCAATAATGACGATAGCGCCAATGTCATCAATGATGGCCAGCGTCACTAAAAAAACTTTTAAACTGGCTGGCACCCGGCTGCCCAGTAACGCCATTATGCCCAGCGCGAAGGCGATGTCAGTTGCTGCAGGGATTGCCCAGCCTGACATGGCAGTGGGATGGCCCCAGTTAATCGCAGCGTATATCAGTGCTGGGAATACCATGCCGCCAATGGCCCCACTGGCCGGCAGAATTAAGTTTTTAGGGTTTGATAGTTCGCCCTCACAAACCTCGCGTTTTAATTCCAAGCCTACATGAAAAAAGAAAATAGCCATCAAGCCATCGTTTATCCAAAGTAGCAGTGGTTTGTCGATACGAAAATCACCAGCAGCCACAATGACCGGCAGTGAAATCAATTGGTCGTAGTACACGTCGAGGGGAGAGTTGGCAATAACCAGTGCAAGGGCGGTCGCCGCCATTAAAATAATGCCTGCAGAAGACTCTCTTTTTAGAAAATTTTCCACGACTTCAGAAAGCTCGGAGATTTTATCCATGTTATAGCTCCTTTTTGTGCGCAATCATGCTAATTGTACTAGGGGCTGTTGACCTTTGCTGTATTATTTTTGTTCTATATAGAAGCGTTTTAATCGCGAAACAGGCCTACAGGCATAGTCATTCTACGTCAAAGGGCTGTGACAAAGAGTAAAACGCTTCTATGACGAACCCGAAGGGCAGCGTCCGGTGACCGGCTAGTGTGCATCATTTATGCTTCGTTATCGCCCACTTATGTAGAGCAACTACACTACGTGGGCTCTGCCTTGCCTAAATGAGGCACAACTCGCTGCAAAAACATACAGCAAAGGTCAACAGCCCCTGGCTACTGCTAATTTGTTCAGGTAGTTCATCTTAAATTGAAAGATTCTATGGAAAGACAAGGTCTTCACATAGAGACAACGAGGCAAGCACATCATGAATGAAACGCATCTAGCCACAAAAACCAGACGGACCTATATTGTTATTACGCTTCTCGGCAGCTTGCTTGCGCTAAGTGTTTACGCACTGGCTCAAGCCGTACAGGAAACGGCTATGCGGTTTATGTCCCAGGACCTGGCTCTTTACAGTGAAACGCAACAGGTAGGACAGTTACTCAGCGAGCAGGAGCGGATTCTGTATGAGTACTACGCAACCACTGAGCCAGTCCTCTATACCGAAAATTACATGCACAACTTTCATCAGCTCACCGATTTACTTACGGTGGTGAGTAACGATGGCGGAAACAGTCATTCAATTGGCATGGTCAATGCCTATCTTCTCTCCGCTTACGATACGGCCAAAGCGTTAGATGAAAACCTGGCGAGTGATGTTACCGATTGGGACCTGGCCCGTGAACAACTTGCTGAGATCAGCGAACTTCGCAGAGCTTCTTTACCGCTATTGAGCGAAATCGAAGCCGAAATAAACGCCTCAGTAGCGCAGGGGTACGATGATATTAGGGATTTATTATCGATAACGGTGTGGTTGGTTATTGTGTTTTCTGTTGGTGTGGGAGGGATGAGTATTTACTTGGGACGCCATGCTGCACGATTTATATTACTGAGTTCCGAAAACGAAAAATTGGCCCTGTTTCCCAAGCGAAACCCTAATCCGGTTATTCGGCTGGATGCCAAAGGCCATCTGCTCTACGCAAACCCTGCCGCGTCTCCTTTACTGGAAGAATTATTCGACAGTGGTGAGCCAGCATCCTCGTCTCCGGCCAAGTGGCTGAACAACTACCTGAAGTCCGCGAAGTATGCCGGCGACGCGTGCTCGCAACACACTCGCCAAATCGCCAGTCGACATTATCTGATGCAAAGTCACTGGATTGCCGACCATCAAACCTTTGATTTGCACCTGCGCGACATTACCGAACGCCAACAAGCGGAAGATGCGCTGGCGTTTCAGGCGTACCACCATCCGGTAACAAATATAGCGAACCGGACTTTTCTTGAAAAAGTGGTAAACGGCCATCTGCAACAAAAACGCGGTTTTGCTGCGGTAATGATAGACGTTACTGACTTTAAAGTGCTTAGTGAGAACTATGGTTTGGCGGATGCTTTGCTCTGTGTGTACCAGGTGGGGGAAGTCCTGCAAGCCAGAACGGCTTCCCTTGCCAATAATTTGTCAAAGGATATCCAGCTGTTTCATATTGCTGATGCCTGTTTCATGCTCCTGGTTGCCCCCGACTCTCAGGCAACAAAATGTATCGATCACCTGGCCAAGCAATTCACCCAGGCATTGCAAACTCCGATAGGGGACATGCGATTTCATCTGACATTCGGTTGTACGGTTTATCCAGCGCAAAGTGCGGATTATGCGGGTATTATGCTGCACTCAAACATTGCTGTTGAGTCAGCTATTTCTTCCGGTAAACAGGTGCATTACTTCAGTAACGATGACGGTGATCGCCATCAACGCCGTCTGATGATCACACAGCGGTTGGAAAAAGCCATCGATGAGGGTGTATTAACCTTGTATTTCCAACCCAAACAGCATTTGGCTCAGGGTCAGGTAAAAAGCTGCGAAAGTTTATTACGTTGGTTTGACGAGGGAGAGTTTATCTCACCTGCGGAGTTTATTCCCATTGCGGAACGTAGTGGTCTCATTCTGCCGTTAGGGGAATGGGTATTGGATCAGGCCTTTGATCAGGTACGTCAATGGCATCAGCAAGGCAAAGATATTCAGGTAGCGATAAATATTTCACCTCGGCAATTTATGCAGCCGGACTTTGTACAAGGCATAGCAAGGCGGCTCGATAGTTATGGCGTACCGCCGAATTTAATAGAGCTTGAACTTACTGAAACCTCGGTGATGGAAACCGGCGCAGCAGCGCGTCAGGTGCTGGTAGCCCTGCGAGATCTGGGGGTCAGTTTATCGATTGATGATTTTGGTACCGGCTACTCGTCACTGGCCTATTTAAGTGGTTTCCCGGTAGACAAAATAAAAATAGACAGGTCGTTTGTGCAGTTCATGGATGAGCAGCCAGAACAACAGGCCATTGTATTAACCATTTGCCAATTAGCGAAGAACCTGGGCTTGTCTGTGATTGCGGAAGGCGTTGAAACCGAGGCTCAGCGTGTGCTTCTCGCCTCATTTGGATGTGATTATATTCAGGGGTATTGGCTGGCGAAACCGATGCCAGCCAATGAAGTAGAACACCTGTTTGTGGATTAGGCGTTAACAACTGTCGACAACGAGAAATCAAATTCGTCAACATTGATTACCCGCTTACGCAAGTCGTCTGCGTCGGCGACTTGTGCAGCTTCCGCTTCGGTCAATACACCTGCAGCGAGTGCAGTATCCCTGAGTTGGAAAATACTGCCTTTACGAGGCAGTGTTTTGGCTTTTTGTGCTGCCCGTACTTTTTTGACCAGCGGGGTCAGATTGTTGATGGCGGTCATGGCGTCATTCAGCACGCGAACAGCGTCATCCTTCTCAGTGCCCACATAGCAGAGCGGTGTAAGGTCATTCCGGTATGTCTCGTTAGTACAAAGCTCGAACGCCAATTGGGTTTTCACATTATCGTGCACTGCTGTGAAGCTGCTGCCCCATGGGAACAATAAGCGCTTAAGTAGTGTACCTAACACAGGATTGGAAATGTGGCGACAGAATCCTTTAAGCGCCTCTTCACAATTCACCAGGCTCTCACGAACTAGGAAATCGACCAAAGGTTGCTGCTGCGGATTGGCACCTGTTGCATAGAAATGTTTGAGCACGGCACTCGCCATGTACAACTCGCTCAGCACGTCTCCCAAACGGGCAGACAACATTTCACGACGCTTCAACTCTCCACCTAGCATTAGCATGGCGATATCGGAGCAGAACGCCAGAGCTTTACTGATTCGGTGAATCTGTTGCATATGACGCTTGTTGGCGTCCTGTTTCGGTACACTTACAAAGCGAGCACCTGTCAACCCGCCGAATAATGCCGAGAATGCATTACCCACAGCAAATTTCACATGCTTAAATAATAAGGGTTCAAATTGATTTAAGCCTGTATTGAAGTCGGGTTCAGCCGCAGCCATCATTTCTTCAAATACATAAGGGTGGCAGCGTGTAGCGCCTTGTCCAAAGATCATTAGGTTACGGGTCAGTATGTTGGCACCTTCAACAGTAATAGAGACTGGCAAAGCAGTGTACAACGAGGCCAGGTAATTATTTGGCCCCATTTGAATGCCTTTTCCGCCGTGAATATCCATGGCGATGTTAATGCTTTCACGGGCCAGTTCAGTCATATGATACTTGGCAATTGCGGTGACTACACCGGGCTTTTGACCGAGGTCGATTGCGCCCGCAGTGAGACGTCTGATAGCTTCAGCCTTATAGGCATTAGCCGCCAGCTGTGCAAGCCCTTCCTGTACGCCTTCAAATTCATACAAGGAACAACCAAACTGCTGGCGAATGGCGCTGTAAATGGCGGTGGTCTGTGCGCTAAGATGCGCATTACCGGCAGACAGTGCGGGTAACGAAATCCCGCGACCGGCCGACAGGCATTCAATCAGCATTCGCCAGCCTTTACCGGCGTAGTCTTTTCCGCCAATAATCCACTCCATAGGAATAAAGACATCTTTCCCTCGGGTGGTGCCATTCATAAATGCCTGTTCGAGAGGCAAGTGGCGGTTGCCAACTTCAACGCCTGGGTGGCTGGTTGGAATTAGTGCGCAGGTAATACCAATATGTTTGTTATCACCCAATAGTCCGTCCGGGTCTTCAAGTTTAAAGGCAAGGCCTAATACCGTTGCTACCGGGGCGAGGGTAATATATCGCTTCTCCCAGTTCAGACGAATCCCCAGCGTTTCCTTACCTTCAAATTCGGCCATGGTGATAATGCCGGTATCCGGAATGCCGCCTGCATCTGAGCCAGCTTCCGGGCCGGTTAGTGCAAAACACGGAATATCCTGTCCTTTGGCTAAACGTGGTAACCAGTAGTCTTTTTGCTCTTGTGTTCCATAGTGACTCAACAGCTCGCCGGGACCCAGTGAATTTGGCACCATGACGGTAACCCCAGCGCTCAATGAACGACTTGCAATTTTCGATACGATTGTTGAGTTGGCTAACGCAGAGAATGCCTTACCACCGTACTCTTTTGGAATGATCAGTGAGAAAAAGCCTTTTTCACGCATGTACTGCCAGGCTTCATCACTAAAGTCCTTGCGATTGTGAACTGCATCAAAGTCGTCAATGAGTGACATGAGTTCGGTGACTTCGTTGTCGATAAAGTCCTGTTCTTCTTTGGTTAGTTCAGGCAACGACAGGGAATAAAGCTTTTCCCAGTCCGGCTTGCCTTTAAATAAATCCGCTTCCAGCCAGACTGAACCCGCTTCCATCGCTTCGCGCTCTGTTTGACTCAGCGGAGGGAGAACCCGTTTAAACAGTTTGAACGCCGGACCGGTTATCCATTGCTGACGCAACGACGTTGTCCAAAATAATAAGAAGAGTGCAACAACAACGATTATCCAAAAAAGCATTGTGGTTCCTTAGTGTGTAGGGAATGTGTGTCAATTTTTTTAAAATCAAACAGGTGTTTAAATTTTGTGGAATTTAAACACTTGTTTTAATTTTCGTCAACACCTGGATACCGGGTAATTTTTTCACTTTGAATAGAAAATTATTGCCTGTTGCGTTAGTGGCCATCTGCGTAGCGATCAATCATATAAGAAAAAATTAATAAAAATCAGTGTGGTAGAACTGTGGCGTAAAACTTGATTGGTGATGTACATATGTCATTGATTGAAATGTCAAAGGAGTAAGTGATTATGGCAAATCAACATTCAATTCGAGCAGACCTAGCGGGAGTAGAAAATACCCAGTTAGCATCGATATTTGCTGAACAGGACAAAGCAAAGTACACCATTAGTGAAGTGATTCGTCACACGCCGGTTGCGCCAGAACAAATCACTGTGATCAGCCCAAATGATCCGGACTTCAATAGAAAACTGGAAGGCGAGAGCAGGGAACTGGGCAAGATGATGTGGTATTCCCACCTGATTTTAGGCGGCGCAGGTTTGCTCATAGGCATGATAGTGGCTTACGTGCTGGTGGAGTTTGGTCCGGCACTTACCCAGAATAATCCGTTATTTACTTATGTCGCCATGATCAGTCCTGGCATTTTCATTGGATTGTTTGTGGCAGGATTATTGAGTCTGCGTCCTGATCGCACCGAAGTGATTGACGTAGTACGCGAAGCTGTGCGCAACAAACATTATGCAGTGATTGTGAATTTGCGCAAAGGACAGCCCGTAGACATCATCAGTGAGTTATTTTCTAAACACAGTCAGCGGGTCGTGGCTGCAGTCCAATAGCAGAATTAACTCCGCTTTTCCTGAGCGAGGCTCTGGGGTATAGTTTTACGCTATTGCCCCGCTTCTAAAGGACTTTTCGACTATGGCTATCCACGAGATTCAACATCCTCTTATTCAGCATAAGATTGGTTTGATGCGGGAAGCGCAAATAAGCAGTAAGGATTTTCGTGAATTAGCCGGCGAAATTGGCAACTTGTTAACTTACGAAGCCACCCGGCAGTTGCCCACTGAAACCGTGGAAATAACCGGATGGACGGGTAAGCCACTTAAGGTACAGAGTATTAAAGGCAAGAAAATCACAATTGTGCCCATTCTTCGCGCCGGACTCGGGATGCTGGATGGTGTGTTAAAGCTTATCCCAAACGCAAAAATTAGTGTGGTAGGACTTTACCGTGACGAAGAAACCCTGCAACCCGTTGCCTATTTTGACAAAGTGGTCAAGAACATCGACAAACGCACGGCACTTATTGTTGATCCCATGCTGGCAACAGGGGGGACCCTCATCGCCACTATCGATCTGCTAAAAGCAAAGGGCTGTAAAAAAATCATGGGGTTATTTCTGGTTGCGGCGCCAGAAGGGATTGAGGCCGTGGTTGATGCACACCCTGATATCGATATCTACACCGCTGCTATCGACGATCGTCTAAACGAAAAAGGGTATATTCTGCCTGGCCTTGGTGATGCAGGCGATAAAATTTTTGGCACCCGATAACCGTTTTCTTAATATCTAACTTACTGTTCTTAATCTTGTTTTATTTTTAGCCTTTTGATAACGCTTTCAATATCAAAAAAGTTAAACGATTTAGCTTTTTAAGATGTTGTTTTATGCTAATATTTTTTTAAAAATAAGTTAAACTTAAATGGATTAAGAAGGTCTACTCTTTAACAGCCTGCCATTTCCAGTTGGCGCGAATAGAATAAATAAAGAACAGTACACTTGTTATGAAGAAGCTCACGCTAAAAGATGTCGCCAAAGAGTTGGGCGTGTCGACTGCAACAATATCGAATGCCTTTAACCGGCCGGATCAACTGTCTGCGTCAAAACGCACGGAGATCCTGGATGCCTGTAAGAAAATTGGCTACACGGGTCCAAACCGAGCAGCGCAGATTTTACGAAAAGGGCAATCAAACATAGTGGCGCTTATTCTGGCCGACAGTTTGGATTACATGGTTACCGATCCGGTAGCAAGTACGTTTATTCAGGGTGTATCCAGAGTACTG
Source organism: Aestuariibacter sp. (assembly GCA_017794925.1). Lineage (GTDB taxonomy): Bacteria > Pseudomonadota > Gammaproteobacteria > Enterobacterales > Alteromonadaceae > Alteromonas. Next base: position 2,135,075 of record CP051238.1, read on the forward strand.
CGCGAGAATAACAAACACTTGTTGCTCTATGCCGGAGACTCCGAGTCGATAGCAGATGTTGTGGACTTTGTTGATGGCTTTATATGTTATGGCGCACCGCGTAACCCCGCGTTGTCCCAGCAGTTAAATCAACAGAGTAAACCCGTCGTTACCGTTGACTTTAACCTTGAGGGACGCCCGGCTATTAATATTGACAACGAGAAAGCCAGTTACGAAATTGCCAAAGCTGCATTGACGCCTGGCGATCACGTCGCCATTCTTGGTTTGCGTTTAATTGACTCGCCCAGTACTTGTCGTATTTACGATAACCCCTTATTGAATGTTGAGTCATCCATTACGCACCGTCGTTTGGACGGGTATTGCGAAGCACTCAAAGAAGTGGGGATCACTGTCGATTCAGATTGGATCTGGAGCTTACCGGAAAACGATGTCGTGTATGCTGTGCAAGCGGCCAAGGAGGTGCTCAATAGTCAGCCTCGTCCTAATGTTATTTTATGTATGAGTGACATCATTGCCCTTGAGCTGTTGCAGTGTGCCATGTCGATGGGAATTGATGTGCCGGGTGAACTGAAAATTACCGGCTTCGATGGTATTGAAGAGGCATCCCGAACACGACCTTACTTGTCAACGGTCTGTCAGTCGAGTGTAGAGAAAGGCATGCAAGCGGCGAGCTTATTATTAAGCGGCGAAAACCGCTCTCTGTCGCTTTCTTATGAACTCAAGCTAGGGGAAACCATCGGCTAATTTGATGCAAGAGCCTGCAATGAGTTTGTAGCAGGCTCAATTTGCGGGTGTTACTGCGCGGAGAAGTTTAGCAGGCAACCTGAGAAAAACTGTTCCAGATTATTGTCTTTGTACAAATCGCCCTGATTAGGTTGATTGGCCGCCAGGCGCGGGAATGCACCGTAACCAGCAAGTAAGCAATGCCATGATGTTGAGCCAAAGTGGGAATCCAGTTTTTGACGCTGGATTTCCTGTTGTAAGTCGCCCCGTCTGAACCACACATCAAGCAATTGCAGTAATGACTCCGACAGTACTTCGTTGTGACGGTTTGCCCGCCAGTATTCAGAATCATTGCGGGTATTGAGCTTGTAGTGGGCTACTATATAGTCGCGTACGCGCTCAAAGCGTTCTCGGATTACTGCATTGTACTCATGCCGGTGCTGATCACTAAAGTTACCTTTTTCATAGTGATCCATGAAAATTTCGACACTGGTTTGCACCAGATGAAGGGCGGTGGCCTCCAAAGGTTCAATGAACCCCTGGGCTAAGCCAATGGCCAAACAATTTTTTGACCAGTGTTCTGTAACCTGGCCAACATTCATTTTTAAATGCCGCAGTTGTTTGCGCGCTTTATCCACCTTCAAGTGACGACACAATTCATCTTCAGCTTCTTCAGGTGAGGTAAATGCCGAACTGTATACGTAACCATTCCCGGTTCGGTTGGTGAGGGGGATTTGCCATGCCCAACCCGCAGACAGCGCTGTAGACCGGGTTTGCACAGGCAGAGTTTCCAGTGCGTCGGTGGCACAAACTACCGCAGAGTCATTGAATAGATTATCGCTGAAAGACTGAAAGGGAACCCTTAAAGTTTGTTGTAATAACAGGCTGCGAAAGCCGGAGCAATCAATAAAGAGGTCTCCGTATATGGTTTCGCCTTCACCCGTTTGGAGTTGAGCGATATCGCCATTGGGATGACACTTAACGTCGGTTATTTTCAAAGCCTTGTGAGTAACGCCTAGTGCCTGGGCATATCGCTGAAGAAAACCGCCTAATAACCCTGAGTCAAAGTGATAGCCATACTCTATTCGAAATGGGAAGTTGGCGGGTGTTTTGGGTGAGCGCTGGTATTTAGCCAGCCAACCGTTAAATAAGAAGTCGCCAGGTGTAACGTTAACGTCGAGACCCAAGCGTCGGGTCATGCAGTTAACCTGAAAAGGGCGTTCACTGAAGGTATCTAACTGACTGATAAAGGGATGGGCGTAACTGTCTATGCCCGACTCAGGACTCCATCCGTCAAACTGTATACTGACTTTATACGTTGCATTACAAGCCGGCATCCATTCGGTTTCGGCGATGTCCATGTCTTCAAAAAAGCGTTTCAAGGTTGGCGTTGACCCTTCACCCACGCCAATAATACCAATGTCAGGAGACTCTACTAATGTGATGGCCACATGTTTGTGTTGCCAGCGTTTAGCAATCAGGTTGGCAGCCATCCAGCCGGCGGTGCCTCCGCCGACAATCACTATCCTTAACGGTGGTTGATTCATGCTGTATACCGCTGTAAAAAGTCGTCATGGCTTAACAACTTCTCCAAGGGTTGCTGTTTAGCCTGATATATTTTGCTCATCGCGTCCATTAATTGCGCGTTGTCCATTGCATCGACGGCAGGGTGATAATCTTGCGGATCAATACCCTGGCCCATCATAACCTGAACCCAGGATGCATCGCGGAATATATCGTTTTGCTCATTGAATATGGCAGCCGTGTCCTGGAAGGCAGCAATTTTTTGGGCAAGCCTGTCCGGGATCGACATGTTGCGCATATCCCGCCAGAAATCAGAATCATCCCGTTGATTGACATGATAGTGAAGAATAATAAAGTCACGAATGGTCTCGAACTCATCTTTGGATTCGGCATTGTATAAATCAACCATCGCCTGGGAAATTCCCTGGTTCGGGAACATCTTCATCAGCCTGACAATACCCGATTGAATCAGATGGATACTGGTGGACTCCAATGGCTCTAAGAAACCACTGGATAGCCCGATGGAGACCACGTTTTTACACCATTGTTTGTCGGTCCGACCGGTTTTGAACCGAATGGTTCGTGGTGTATCCAACGCCTTGGTGTCTAAATTATTGAGCAGTGTCTGGCTGGCTTCATCATCACTCAGGTATTGCGATGAATAAACAATGCCATTGCCATTGCGGTGAGTAAGCGGGATACGCCATTGCCAGCCGACTTTATGCGCAATACTGCGTGTATAGGGCAAGGTTTTATCGAAACGTTCACTCGGAACAGCCTGGGCACTGTCTGCCGGTAGCCAATGGCTCCAGTCTTCATAGCTGACCCCTAACGCTTGCTGTATCAGTAAACCTCTCAGGCCAGTACAGTCGACAAATAAGTCGCCTTTGATTTGTTTCCCGCTGGTAAGTTGAAGCGCCGTAATAAAGCCGGTTTCCGGATCCTGCTGTACATGTTCAATTATACCTTCGGTACGTACAACACCAGCCTGTTCAGCGGTCTTCCTTAAAAACTGGCCATACAGAGCCGAATCAAAGTGATAGGCATACTGCATTTCGTAAAGTGGGTTAGGTGTGTTTATTTTATTAAACTTACCTTGTTCGCAGCTTAAATAATTGAGATCGAAGTCCCATAGTGACTGAGTTAACCCTGCCTGCTTTGCTTTCAGCCAATAGTGATGGAAACTACAGAAACCCATTGTTGTTCCTGGAGCACCAAAGGTGTGGAAATAGCTACTGCCGTCGGTTTTCCAGTTTTCAAACTTGATTGCCAGTTTAATGGTGGCGTGGGTCTCACTTAAAAACGCTTTTTCATCGATCCCTAAAAAACGGTTAAAAGTTTGGATAGGCGGAATCGTGGCTTCGCCGACGCCGACAATGCCAATCTGTTCTGATTCTACGAGCTCAATTCGGATAGAGGGAGAGAGTACTCTGCGCAGCAGTGCTGCGGTCATCCAACCGGCGGTACCCCCACCTGCAATCACAACGTTTTGAATAGTTTGAGGCATTGGCTTTCCTGTAAAGCTATACGTCTTTGTCGATGTGCAGCGAATGCCGGGAAATAGCTGACTCAACCAGCCTATGGAGCATGTCGCCCACTGACGTGAATAAATTCATTGTGCTTTTGACTCTAGCGGAGTCAGCGGCAAAAGCAAAATGAATTCAAGGGATAAATAAAAAAGCCCCGCTGCGAGAACAGCGGGGCATGGGGGGTTGCTTAGTAGAACGAGTAGTTCAGGTTCAGCATATATGCAGGGCCGAACTCACGACGTAGTGTAACGATACCGTTACCGTCGATAGTTTCTTCGCTCTCATCTGTCAGGTTAACACCTTGTAATGAGATACGCAGACCTTGCAGATATTCGATATCACTTTCTGCGAAGTCGTAACTGATTTGCGCATCCACCTGAGTAATGGCGTCACGCGTTGCTGTGTCGATCTTGTTCGAACCACCACGCTGGTAAGTCAGGAACTCAGAACGGTCAGTCATGGCAACACGGAACTCAAATCCACCACGCTCATAGTATGCAGTCAATGACAGTACCTCGTCAGATTGACCAGGAATTGATGTGCCATCTTCCAATTCAGCATCGATAAAGGTAGCGGAACCTGCAAAACCGAAGCCTTCCAGCGCATCAGAGAACATACCCAGAGGAATGTTAGCCGTTAATTCAGCACCTTTAACTTCACCTTCCAGACCATCTTCAAAGAATGAGAAGAAGCCAAGATCAGGTGGCGTCAGGTAAGTACCTGCGTCATAGAAGGTACCATCCGGGCCAGTCAACCCATCAACACCAACGGTACGGTCGTGGAAACCTGCGATGAAGTAGTTCGCACCACCATTTGTCGCGTCGTTAGTGAAATCAATCAGCTGATTACCGTCGCGAGTCCAGTTAACCAGGTCTTTGTAGAACAAGGCGATTGATACATAACCTTCGTCTTCGAAGTAGTTTTCAAACGACAGGTCGAAGTTGTTAGCTTCCAGAGGACGCAGACGCGGGTTACCCTGGAACTTAGACCATGGTGTACCGTACTCACGAACCGCTGCTTCGTTGTTCGGAATCGCAATGAGGTTGATGTTCTGGTCGAACTTAACGAAACCAGACGCCTTCATTTGATCAATACGCGCGCGGCTGATGGTTTTGTTTGCAGCAAAGCGAACATATCGATTGTCGCCCACTTCAACACTCAGGTTCAGGCTCGGTAAGAAGTGTGAATAGTCGTCAGAAATAGTTGTCTCACAGCTGCTGTCTACTACGCCGTTGTTGTCGTCGTCGCACACTGCGAAGTTAGAACCGACGATACCAATGTAACCGGTAGATGATTGATCAGACTGAATATACTGACCACCAAAGTTACCAATTACAGGGAAACCTGCAACTTCAGTTTCGAAATCGAACTTGGCGTATAACGTCAGTACTTCTTCGTCTACTGTGTAAGTGTCACCTAAACGATCCGGCTCAAGTAAACCTGCGTCGTTCAGCGTGTATTCGCCGTCGCGGTATGGTGCAAAGCCGTCATAAGCGACTACCATGCCAAATCCTGCCCACGTCAGGTCGGCCAGACCATTGTACAAATAGTCAGTTGGGATAGAGTCTGAATAAGGGTAAGACGATGCTGTGGCAAAGAAACCTTTGTTGTCTTTTGCTTTAAAACGGTCGCTGTAGTTTACACCGACTTTAACTTTGTTGATGATACTCCACTCAACAAAACCTTCGACTTCAAAACGAGCGGTTGTCAGTTCTTCTTCGAAATCAGCGTAGTTAAGGAAACCGTCCTGCGCACTTACGTAGTCGTAAGTAGTGCCATCGGCACGCAATACGTCAGTAGCAAACTGTTCTGCCAGGTTGGCCATACCGCCACCCCATGGCTGAGGACCTGTCAGTTGCAATTGGGTTGGGTCAGAGAATGCGCCCAGACCGTTTGAGCCGGTGAAGAAAATACCGTCAGACGACATAACGAAATCACGTGTTCTTTGGTCACCGTCAGCCAGCGTTGCGCCGAAACGGCCCAAACCAGCATATGACTCACCACGCAGGTCACGTTTGCTTGATGAACTGTCTGCAACGTCAAGCATTGCTGTCCAGTTGTCGTCGATGTTGTATTTAACATTCAGGCCGAAAGTTTGCAGTTCACCGTCTTTCTGAGCCGGGTCAGTACGAAGAACCGGATTAACATTGGTCTGAGTACCTGTTGAGTTGATACCAGAGCCATTTAGTGAATCAGCATCTAATTCAAACGGTTCGATGAAACCACGAATGACACCTGAGTCTGAATAGTCAATATCAAGCACGTCTACTACGATGTCCAGATTGTCACTTGGACGCCATTGCAAGATGGCAGATACCGTGTCACGTTCCAATACGCGGCTGATAGCCTGTGTATCTAAGCCGAACGGCAGTAGTGCACCGTTGTTGTCGCCGTAGCCCCATACGCCATACTTACGTTCGTTACGAGGTGATTCAGTTGTTGCTAATGCTACCGCTAAACCGATAGTGTCGTCCGCGAATTTTTCTACGAAAGACAGTGCATAGCGCTTACCTGTGTTGTCGAACTCAGGGTTGTCAGAGTCGTTGCCACCCATTTCATACACACCGGTCAGCGTCAGTGTTTCTTCAGCTGATAATGGACGAACAGTTTGCAAATCAACGGTACCACCGATGCCTTGAACCATCAGGTCGGCTTCAGTGGTTTTATAAATTGTGGCACCGGTCATGATTTCTGACGGATACAAATCGTATTCCACACCACGGTTATCACCGATACCGATTAATTCACGGCCATTAAGTGACGTACCGGTAAAATCTTCTTTAAAACCACGTACAGAGATACCTGACGTACGGCCGCCAACACGCTCACCGGCCAGACCAGGCAAACGCGCTAATGATTCTGCAATTGATGAGTCCGGCAGTTTACCGATGTCCTCAGCAGAGATAGCTTCGACGATTGATGTGTTATCCATCTTGATCGCCTGAGCACGCATAAGTGATCCGCGGATACCTTTAACCGCAATCACTTCTACATCTGGATTTGTTGCGCCGTCATTGTCCTGAGCAAACGTCTGGCCAGCATACATGGCAGACGTCACAGCAAGTGACAGAATCGCAGGTTTAAATATGTGTTTGGTTTTCATGTTTTAGTGCCCTAAGTCAGATAAAAATCTACGTAAGCTTGTTACATCGATGTTAACAATAGTTAATGCGTGAGCTAACGTCAAGTAATTTTCTTAATCAATTAAGAAAATAAAATTAACAGTGTTAGGTAAGGTTTATGCGCAAAATGGGTAGATACTTAATGGATTTAGATTTTTTCGATTAAGTCATACAAAAGTTAAGTTGAATTTTTCTAATATTTTTTACATTCAACGAGTGAGTGTTAACAAAAAATATACGATTGCAGTTTGAAAGGTGTACTGTTGTGCGTCTTGAAGAATCGTTTCTGTAGTGAATTCTTGTTGCTATAGGTACACAGCTTAGTTGAAGTCTCAAATAAATCGAGAAACTGGCAGAAATTTCATCGATTAATTGTTGTGGACCAATAAGCTTTTTTGCTAGCTTATTGATTTCTAATTGTCTATTTCGCGAAGTAAGAGATTGTCCTGTCAGCAGCGACAGGTTTATCAGGCTGGGGTAAGCTGTACGAAAAAGGGAGTCCTGTAAATGAGATATGTCGCGTTACTGTTTCTGTTGGTAGTACTTGGCCTTGCAGGTTATGGTTGGTTAGCAGACGAAAGTGATGTACCTGCAACCGTGCAGACACCAGCACAATCTGGCTTTGCGCCTATTCGACTCGACAGCGGGCCTTTCGTAAATCCTTCCCCACGTCATTTTAAAGCGCCACAGGTTCAGGAAATCATGCTGCCCAGAGTCGGTGCAAGTGATGTGTCGTGGGGATCGGTAGGTCGCGACAGCGCAAATAATATTTATGTGGGGCTGTCTGAATCATATGGCGATCCCCGCAGTGCAAGTATGATTCGCTGGCAACCAGATACACAACGCGTAGAAACACTTGGTGACGTCATTCAATCCCTTAAGCATAGCAATATCGCCGAGCCAGGCGAAAGTCAGGGTAAGATACACAGTCAGTTTGTTACCGCGTCTGATGGCTTGTTGTATTTCACCAGTTTTGACGAAGCCGGAGAGAGCGATACCCGGTTACCAACCTGGGGCGGTCATTTGTGGCGTTTCGATCCGATCGCCAAACATTGGGAACATTTGCTCGAAACGCCTGAGGCGCTCATTGCGATTAATACGGATGGACACTATGTCTATGCGCTGGGGTATTGGGGGCATGTGCTCTATCAGTACGATACGACTTCAGGTCGGGTGCATAAAACGGAAGTGGGATCTGTACCGGGTCACGTTTCACGACAAATTCTCGTTGATGGCGAGGGACACGTATACGTACCCAAGTTGGCTCCTGCTGCTAACGAGCAGGGCTTCGTGGCGATGTTAGCCGAGCTCGATAACCGACTTAACGTGATTCACGAATTCCCTTTGCCTGAATATGCAGATACTAAGATGCCCAGATATCGGGGTATTGTTGGCTTTACAACAATGAAAAATGGCGATGTGTATTTTACGTTGCACAAAGGGCAGTTATTTCACTTGCGGGCTGAGGGCAGTAAAGACACGAAATTAGAAAAAGTGGGCTTTTTCAATCCTGCCGGTAAGGCCAATATACCCAGTCTGTTTTCCATTGACGGTGAGCAATTTGTCATGGGGGCGAGCAGACGAACAGGCAGTGTGCCAGAGTGGCTTATTTACGAAACGGTAAGCGGCACGACAGTGTCATATCCGATGCCGGAATTGGATGATTTTTTATTCTTTGGGACGCAAGTGAAGGATGAATCGGGTGCCATGTACCTGGTTGGGCAGCACAATAGCACCCGCTCACCTAAAGTCGTTCGACTCTCATTCCCAGAATAGCGGGTTTTGCAGTAGTTTGTCTACGACAGAATAGCCCTGTGAACCGTTAAATTACCTATTGCCGCCAGCTGATGTTTCAACGGATGGTCTGCAAACTTGGTCGCCGTAGTAATTATTGCTGTAATTACATTCTACCGGCTGTTCTTTTGCAGGGGTTGAAGCCGGTTTACCGATGATATGTTTAATTAACGTTGCCATGATGCGTTCTCCTTGTGATTGATGACTCAAGAATAAATCGCATCATGGGATTGGTAAATTAATTAAACTCTATTGTGTTAATTGATTTTGTTAATCAGTCAGTCTGAAATACATATCGCGGTACTCGTGATTTTCACGCACTTTGTTGGTAAACGGGTAAAGTGAAAACCCGGTAACCACTCTCTGCGTATTCACATCAAAATGAATAAATGCGTCACTGGCAGCGTTTTGATTATCCCAGCGAATAACAAAACTGTGGTCATTGAAGGGGTCCAGTGTCCCGGTGAGCATAGGCATTTTCTCGGAAGCAATACGCAGGGCGCCATTTTCATGGCTAATCGTGATTTTTCCAAACCACCTATCAGCAAATTGTCCAGCATAGGCAATTGGGTCCAGAATGACTTCTCCAGAACCTACGGGCTGTGAATAAGAAGCTAAGTAACGTTGTTCCCGTTCGGCCTGATAATCTACATATTGTTTAACCCAGTCCTGCTGTTCATTTGGTTGAATAAATGTTTTCAGGATGTGCTGCATGACTGCACCTCTGGCGCCGTAATTTGAACCATTGTTAAGAATAGCCACGGCAAGGTTCAGGCTCGGTACCATTGCAACATAAGCTTGGTATCCGGATAACGTGCCGGTATGAGAAATGACTTTTAAGCCTGCGACATCAGATAATCGCCAGCCCAGTCCGTATGATTTGAACAAGGTGCCGTCCCATTCTTCATCGGTTTCTGAGACCGATAAGACCGTGTACGCTTGCTGTAAAGTGTCAACCTGTTCTGGCGACAACACTGCCAGCCCGTTGCTGGCTTTGCCGTTGTTTAACCACATCTGCAGCCATTTGAGCATGTCATTGGCGTTACACACAATGCCGCCCGCCGCTGCAGAGACCAATTCCCTGCCTTCAATACTATTGCGCGGTATCGCGTAGATACCCCGTTCATCGTTATGGCCGTAACTCATTGCAACGTTGTTAAGCGCGTCGTCAGTTAGGTCGCCGGCAAAGCATTGCATATCGAGCGGCGTGAAGAACTTTTGCTGAATCACTTCTGCAAAAGGTTTTTGATAAAGCGTTGCTACGACTTCTCCTGCAGTAATGTACATGACATTACTGTAGGCGTAGGCACTACGAAAACTGCTGGTGGGCGTGAGATAGCGTAAGTTATGAATGATATCTTCCCGCGTAAATCCACTGGGTTCTGGCCATAGCATGCTGTCGCCTGCACCACCGCCCAAGCCTGAGCGGTGGGTGAGTAGATCTAATAAGGTAAATTCCCGGGTAACCCAGGGATCCTGCATTTGAAAGTCAGGTACAATGTCAGAGACGCGGGTTTGCCAGGTTAAACCAAATTCATCAATGGCAAGTGCAAGCGCGGCTGCAGTAAATGCCTTGGATGTCGAAGCCAGTCGAAATAACGTATCGGCGTTGACGGGGTTGTTACTACTCAGATCCCGATAGCCCCGGCCTTTGGCATAAATGACTTCGCCGTTTTGTATCACACCCACAGCCATGCCGGGTGTATGAAACGTATCCAGCGCAGTATCAATGACCTTATCGAGTCCATCCAGAGGCGCTTTTTGGGGGGAGTTAGAAGCGGCACAAGCTGTTACCGCACAAAACGACAGACCCAAAACCAGCTTGGATATCCGGTGTAAAACCATATTATGCTTTCCTTGTTACCTGTTTGAATGCAGCGTGATACGCAATAAGACAACTGTGGCTGAATGAGTCAGGTGTCGTCAATGACTTCAGGTTAGCATAAATAATAATTAAGTTAATCTGCAGTTTGAATACTTTATTCCTGATTATCCCAAACCAGTGCCTTAAAGTGCTTACGGCACATTGATTCATACCGGTCGTTGCCACCAATTTCGACCTGATTACCACTGGTAACAGCATTACCGGCTTCATCCAGTCTGACGACAAAGTTAGCTTTTCGCCCGCAATAACACACGGTTTTGAGCTCAAATAATTTGTCTGCCCAAGCCAGGAGGTAATGACTGCCTTCAAAGGTTTCCCCTAAGAAATCAGTACGTAAGCCATAAGCTAATACCGGAATATCCAGCTCGTCCACGACTTCTATTAACTGATATACCTGTGCTTTGGTCAGGAATTGCGCTTCATCCATAAATACGCAGTCCAGTGGTTTCTCGTTGTGTAGCATTGAAATGGCTTCGTATAAGTTATCGTCGCTACGATAGAGCTGCGCGTCTGCCTGTAAACCTATTCTGGAGGTCACTTTTCCGACTTCATACCGATCATCGAGCGCTGCAGTGTAGATCACGGCTCGCATCCCTCGTTCTTTATAGTTGTAAGCTGATTGAAGTAATGAGGTGGACTTTCCGGCATTCATTGCCGAATAGTAGAAGTACAATTGTGCCATGCTGCTGTCATTTAATTTTTTTGGTTAGTGTTGGTCAGTGTACCACTTTAACAACGCATTTTTCTCTAGTGGTTTGGCAAATAGATAGCCCTGTAAACAATCGACGCCCATGGCTTTTAAAATTGCGGCTTGTTGAGGCGTTTCGATCCCCTCTGCAACCGTTCGGCAACCAAATTCTTTAGCCATGAGCAGGGTAGCACGCACGATGGTATCGTTGCCGTCAGTAATTTGCTGTACAAAAGTCCTGTCGATTTTTAGTAGGTCAAAGTCCAGCGCTTGTAGAAGGCTGAGTGAGGAGAAGCCGGTGCCAAAATCATCAATGGCAATGTTGATATGCCGCGCCTTCAGTGCTGTGATCCTGTCGGTCAATATGGCCATGTCATCCGCAAAGATGGATTCTGTTACTTCTAAATGAAGTCGGTGGGGAGCGAGGCCAGAGCTACCTATTGCCTGATCAACCTGTCGAATAAAGTTTTCGTTGAGTAATTGTAAAACCGAGACGTTTACTGATACGGCTAGCGAATCATCCGGCCACTGCGCAGTGTCAATGCAAGCGCGGTTTAACACCCAACTGCCAATATCCTGGATCATTCCGCTCTTTTCTGCCAACGGTATAAACACGCCAGGACTGATCCATTCTTCGTTAAACTGCCATCTGGCTAGTGCTTCCACAGCCCAAATTTTTTGCGTTTTTGCATCAATGATCGGTTGATAGACAACGTGAAACTCGTGACGGTCAATAGCGTGACGTAATCCGTCACGCAAACGAAGCTCTTCGTTAAGCTGGTCGTAAATAGACTCGGAAAATACACCCACAACACCGGGTTTGGTGCGCTTGTTGTAATACATGGTTAAATCAGCAAGCTGAACCAGGGTTGCAGCATCTTTGCTGTGTTTGGGGTAAATCGCAATCCCGATGGTTGCCCCAATGGTGACGTCATTATCTGCGATGTGTTGAAGACTGGTTATGCTTCCACGTGCAGCCTGGCCGATAGCAAGTGCGGTTTCTTCATCTGCGTAAGGCAGTACCAATACGAATTCATCGCCGCCCCAACGCCCGGCACAGTCTGATTCACAATACTGCTTCAACTGTTCTGCGACCGAGGCCAATACGGCATCGCCGGCCTGGTGACCAAAACTGTCGTTTATTTGTTTAAAGCCATCTAAATCAATAAATAGAATCGCCAAGCGCTTGTTGCCCTGACAGGCTTGTTCAATCATCCATTCAAAGTGCTGCATGAATGCTGTGCGGTTCATCAAACCGGTCAGTGGATCGCGATTCGACAACCGGTGAATCTCTTTCGTGCGGCGTAATACCTCTTTTTCCAGGCTATTGTTTGCCAGGTCAAGTTGGTGATTGGTATCGAGCAACTGTTTGTTGATCCGGGTTACTTCGTTCTGTTCCTTGACCATGAGTTCGACGAGTTCGTCATTCTTGTGTTTTATTTCAATGGCTCTGCGAATAAACAGATTGGCGCGACTGGCTGCACCACACATTGATATCCAGAATAAAATGCCAAGAAACCCCAGCATGTTGTATTCGTCGCGGTAGTCGTAAATCGCACGCAATGACATGGGAATGAGCATGATGGTGGCATAAGTAAGCACCAATACCATGTTGGGGGCCAGCACTGTTGCCGCACCGCCTGCCATGGCCGACATAATTATCATCGTAGAGGCAAATTCGAGCGTGGTCATGCTGTCGAAAAAGGAAATCCCGAAAACCGCCCACAAAATGGCAGTAAATATAGAGCCGACAAAGAATCGATAAAAAGGCGCTTCGGGGGAATAACGGGTATTTTTGAGTTTGCTGTGCCAGTACGCTGCGTCCATTGCGCGGATAAGTGTAAAGACGAGTATAACAAGCCAGATGTTTTGCTTGGTTTGCTGAGCTTCACCTGAATCAAAACCAAACGTGATTGCACTGACACTAAGGAGAGTAATTAGAAGCCCATTGAATACATTTGAGTAGAGTAACTCCACAACGTCCTGATTGATGGCACTTAATTTCGGTATTTTGGGATATTGCTGCATACCTGCTCTATGGGCTTTCCACTGAAAAGAGGGAATTTAAGGTAATAAATTAAGCCATATTTTCTGTCTTACGCTGAATAGTACTGGCTTTTTGTTAAGGATAGTTAATATTTAGGGAGAAGCCAGCAGGTTAGGTGTCTGATTTGCCTTAAGGGTATAAAAGACAAAAAAAGCCGGACGACTAAGCGTCCGGCAAACAGGTACTTATTGAGTACGGATTAGGCGGCGTCTTTCGCTTCAGACGCAGTGTCTTCAGTGGAAACCAGTTCCATGTCAAACGTGAATTCATCAACGCGAATGGCCAGTTTACGTTTTTCATTATAGTCGTGCAGTGCAACCGCATCGTCTGCAGTAATAACACCACGCTGCTGCAATTTATTCAGGGCATTTTCAAATGACAAGAACGGAATTACCGGCTCTTTGCGCAAGGCTTTTTGTACTTTACCCAGCAAAGGCAGAACTTTGTGTTTGGCTTTAAAGGCTTGCTCATTGATGTCATTACCATCGCCCGGTGTTGCTTTCACCAGGTGAGTCAGCTGTGCTTTAACACTGTTGTCCTGTAGTGCTGCCAGAGACAGTTCGCGAATCAGGTCATCGCTGATGGTGCTTACGCTGCCACTGTAAGTAGCAGTCAGGAAGCGCATCAAACCACGCGTCGCTGTGTTCGGGAAGTTACGAACAAAGTTCACCAGTGCCTGTTCAGCTTGCTGCAGAGACCATTGCATTGCGTAGTCAAAATAAGGCTTCGCTTGTTGACGGTCTTCAATACGTTGCTCATAGAATCGAATAGATGCCATGGCACCGTACAGGTAGCTCATGATGTCACCTAAGCGGGCAGACAACAGTTCAGCTTTCTTCAAATCACCGCCCAATACAGCCAGTGATAAATCAGCCAACGGTGCCAATTTCGCTGACAGTGCGTTCAGGCGCTTCTCGTACTTGCGCACTTCTGGCAAGCTTGACTGCGAACCACGTGTGAACGGCAGGTAGCTCTTGAAGAAACTGCGGAACGAGTTGTTCACACTAAAGCCAACCGTTTTACGAAGCACTTTATTAAACTCACCGTCTGCTTTTTTGTCGTTGCTATGAATCAAGTCGACCATTTCTTTCAGGTAAGGGTGACAACGCATCGCGCCCTGACCAAAGATCATCAGATTACGAGTCAGGATGTTTGCACCTTCAACCGTAATCGCAATAGGTAGCGCAGAATAGCCTGCTGCCAGGGTATTTTGCGGACCACGCTGAATCGCTTTACCTGCCTGTACGTCCATGGCAGCGTTCATTACGTCACGACCCAGTTCGGTCATGTGATATTTGGCAATAGCGGTTACCACTGATGGCTTCAGGCCTTGGCCTAAACCTTCTGTCGTCAACACGCGCATGGCTTCACACAGGAACGTTTTACCAGCGATTTCTGCCAGTTTTTCCTGAATACCTTCAAAACGGCCAATCGGCAAACCGAACTGCTCACGAACAAATGCGTATTCTGCCGTTGATTTTAATGCGCTTTGCGCTGTTGCTGTGCCCATAGCCGGTAATGAAATACCGCGACCAGCACCCAGGCAGCTAACCAGCATTTGCCAGCCGCGCCCGATGTTTTTCTGACCGCCAATGATAAAGTCCATTGGAATGAATACGTCTGTGCCGCGTGTGGTACCGTTGTAGAAACGCACGCCCATAGGGTCGTGGCGGTTACCCAGCTCCACACCCGGGTGTGATTTTGGTAACAGGGCACAGGTAATACCCAGTTCCAGCTTGTCGCCCAGTAGTTGATCCGGATCGAATACTTTGAAAGCCAGACCCAGCACGGTAGCAATTGGTGCCAGGGTAATGTAGCGTTTGTCCCAGCTTACTTTTAAGCCGATAACTTCTTTGCCTTCCCATTGACCCTTGGTCACAATCGCCGCGTCAGGGATGCCACCAGCGTCCGACCCAGCTTCCGGGCTGGTTAATGCAAAGCATGGAATATCCTGGCCAACTGCAAGGCGAGGCAGCCAGTAGTCTTGTTGATCTTTTGTACCGTAATGCATTAGCAGTTCGCCCGGGCCTAATGAATTAGGCACCATAACGGTGACTGCCAGTGCGCCGCTTTTCGCAGCAATCGTAGATACAATCGTTGAGTTAGCGTAAGGGCTGAACTCCAGACCACCGAATTTCTTCGGAATGATCATTGAAAAGAAACGGTTCTCGCCCAGAAAATTCAGGACATGTTGAGGGATATGCTTTGAATTACCTAATTCAAAGTCATCGACCATTTCCAGCAATTGTTGCACAGGGCCGTCCAGGAACGCCTGTTCGTCAGCACTCAGCTTGGCTTGAGGAACTGCACGCAATGCCTCCATGTCAGGTACACCGCGATAAATAGACGATTCCAGCCAAATATCACCGGCGTCTAACGCTTCCTGCTCTGTAATTGAAATTGGAGGTAAAACTTTCTTCAAACTTGTTCTGATACTCATAACTCATCCGCTCATCTGACCAGTTGGATGTTGCTAATACTACATCCTTTTTTTGATTTTGCAAACATATTGTTAATATATTGAAATTTAATGATAATTTTAGGTTTTAGAATGATGGCAGGAGTTTGTTACACAAAAAATCAATGACTTACCCTTGTTTCAAAAATGAAATTAGTGGTCAAAAAATGCACTTTTCTGTCGTAGGCATGGAAAGAAATCCGTACAAATAATGCGCAAAACCCCGGATTACAGGCTTCTGCGCTACACTCTAGTGAGGCACAAATATTACCCGTCATTATTTAACGTGACTGAATGATATGATGCGATGGTGCTTTGCTGTAGCAATGGGTATAGTGGCGTTAGCACAAGAAAAAGGAATAACACATGACGAATTTAGGGCGGGTGTTTGCGCACACCATAGCGGGCATATGTTTATTAACGGCGGCTATATTACCGGCACAGGCTGATGAAGCGGAAGGGTTGCGAATTGCCACAGAGCGAAAAGCACGAAACTCCGGTTGGGAAGATACGGTGGCATCTACCACAATGGTACTCCGGGATACACGCGGCAAAGAGTCTGAGCGTGAACTGCGGGTGTATACATTGGAACGTGCAGATGAAGGGGATAAATCACTGACTGTGTTCGATTCACCTGCCGATGTAAAAGGTGCTGCTTTTCTGAGCTTTTCAAACACGCTGACGCCGGATGACCAATGGATGTACTTACCTAAAGTGAAGCGCGTTAAACGCATCGCTTCTCAAAATAAATCCGGCCCGTTTATGAGCAGTGAATTTGCTTATGAAGACATGGCATCGTTTGAATTGGAAAAATACAAATTCAACTTTTTGCGCGATGACGAGTTTGATGACCAGGATGTATTTGTGGTTGAGCAAACCCCGGTTGATAAATTTTCTGGTTATTCAAAGCAATTGGCTTTCATTGATAAAGAACATTATCGTCTGCTGAAAATGGACTTTTTCGATAAAAAAGGCGATTTGCTGAAGACGCTAATTCTGGACGACTATGAACTTTATCTTGATCAATACTGGCGCCCGCATACTTCAGAGATGTTCAATGAGCAGACCGGCAAAAGCACGGCGATGTTTATTAATGACATTGAATTCAAAACAGGACTGAAAGACAGTGATTTGGATAAAGATAGCCTGAAGAGAGCCCGTTAAACCATGCGCAAGTTATTTTCGATTTTCGCACTGTCATACAGTGCGATAACACCTATCGCGTATGCTGATATGGAATACAGTGGAACAGCCTCCATTGAACAACGCTATTTTCTGCAAGACCCACTTTTTCCTGAACAGCGACGCACCCAAACGTCAGTTACTTTGTTGCCCGAAGTCTTCATGAGCTGGAATGACGGTTACGATAGCCTGACCTTCAAGCCTTTCGTCAGAGCGGATCAATACGACTCGGAGCGAACTCACGCAGATATCCGTGAACTCATGTGGCTGCATGCATCGGAAAGTTATGAGCTTCGGGCGGGGATTGGCAAAGTATTTTGGGGGCAAACTGAATCTCTGCATTTGGTGGATGTCATCAACCAAACTGATTCTGTGGAGCGTGTTGATGGCGAAGAGAAACTCGGTCAGCCCATGGTCAGCGCGTCTTATTTAATGGAAAGCGGAGCGATTAGCGCTTATATTCTGCCGTATTTCCGAGAGCGGACTTTTGCTGGTTATGAAGGACGGTTGCGTCCCATTGTGCCAATAGACAATGACAATGCCGTGTACGAATCGGCAGATGAGGAAACGAATCTGGATTATGCGCTGCGGTGGCAACAAACACTGGGCGACTGGGAAGTAGGACTGTCTTTCTTCGATGGTACCAATCGCGAACCACAACTTATCGTGGAAGGCGGGCTGGAAACGAATGATCTGGTATTGCGGCCTTACTATGAACAAATGCAGCAGATTGGTGCTGATTTGTTATGGGTAAATGGCGCGGTGCTATACAAACTTGAAGCGATTCATCGCAAGAGTAACACCCAGAACTTTATGGCTGCGGTAGCGGGCTTTGAGTATACCAGTGTGGGTATTTTTGATTCTGTATACGACATCGGCTGGCTCGCCGAGTATCAGTACGATGAGCGAGACGCCAGTTTCTTCGTGCCAGCGCAAAACGATGTGATGGTTGGGGTGAGATGGATTTGGAATGATCCGGATAGTACCGAAGTGCTATTAGGATACGTGCAGGATCTGGATGATATGGAGACTTACAGTGCCTTTGTAGAAGCCTCCAGTCGAATGACCGACAACTGGAAATGGACACTGAACGGGTATTTCTTTTCGACGGAGTCGCAAACTGATCCGTACTTTTTTGTTCGTCGGGACGACCACATAGAAGTTAACGTCGAGTTTTTCTTCTGAAAATAACGTGGCAGAGTGCGTTACATCCTGCCAAATGGAATGTGAAGTATGAAAATAATAACTATCGTTTTGGTTTTTACTGGCCTGGTTTTTTCCCATGCTGCGGTAGCGATTGAAAAAATGTATGGCGTAGTCAGTGCGGGCTACACCGATCTGGAGTACAGCAATACTGAGGAAGAAGCGTTTGGCTACAAGCTGATATTAGGCCATGAATTTCATCGCCAGTGGTATGTAGAAGCCGGCTTTATACAATTCGCTGATATCGAGACGGAAAGTGATTTTTCAAAATTAGAGCTGCAGGCTAACGGCTTGTATCTGGGTGTAGTAGGGAAGGCATCGCATGCTGTTGGTGAATTGTTCTATAGGATCGGTGCCGTTAATATCGATGTTCAGGCGCTGGAAGCATCAACGGATGGACAGTGTAAGTTTGGAACTGCTGCGGGGTCGCTGAATGGACAAACCCTATGTCAGTACGATGAAGGCATCGCGGTGGGCATTGTTGGTTTGGGTTTCGATTACTATGTCGCTACAAAGACGTTTGTTCGACTTGAGGCTGAATATCTGCGTGGTAAAGACGGCTTTGATACCAGTCTGATATCGCTGGGGATCAGATATAACTTTAATTAGGTGTTTGCAAGCCCGCGAGAAAATCGTTAGTGAGGGCGATCTCTATCCTGGCTATCTAAGTACCAATGGTTAGGTAGGGAAAAACAGGAACAGAGCATGAAGAATGAACTGGACAGTAAGTTTGTCCTGCAGGTGTTCGAAAAAATCCGCAAGCATGGTAAACAAGACGAGGAAAAATACCGTTTGGAAGGTGTGTTAGCGTTCACTGACTTTGATGGTTATACCCTTTATATGCAGGATGCTTTGGTGTCAATGCAGTTTGGTTTTCACAACCAGTACCGGTTTGATTATCAAAAAGCGGAAGATTACGACGCTTTCGAAAAAAAACTCAGGTACATCGATAGCCACTATTAATTCTGGCTACAATAGCATCGTTTCCAGCAGGTGTATAAAACCGGCTGCTTATCCGCTACAATTCGCCCATATTTTGCCTCCATGTATTGCTTCCTGTGACATGTGGGCAGATAAACATGGATATGAATGAATAGGACACTGCCCCCTTGTCTGTAGCAATAACTCCACCCAAGTTTAAATTCGCGTTTTTAGGGCCCCGTTTTTGGCCTGTCTGGATTAGCATGTGTTTGTTGTACATTGTGACCTGGTTACCTTTTCCCATCATTCGGCTATTGGGGCAGGGCGCAGGCGTGTTGTTGGGTACACTTGCAAAAAGCCGGGTTAAAATAGCACGCAAAAACATTGCTCTGTGCTTTCCTGACTTGCCTAAAGCGAGGCAAGAAAAACTGGTTAAAGAGAATCTGAATCGCGCAGGTATGGGGTTATTTGAAACTGCCATGGGCTGGTGGTGGCCTGACTGGCGAGTCAGAAAGCACGGAGAAGTGGAAGGCTTTGAACATGCCAAGGCAGTATTAGCGCAGAATAAAGGCGTTTTTGGTATGGCGCTGCATAATATGAATCTGGAGTTTGCTTGTCGGGTATTAGGACTAACTTATCCGAGTGTGGCTTTTTATCGTAAGCACAACAATCCACTGATGGACTATTTGCAGTACCATGGCAGAGCCAGGTCAAATAAATACATGATTCATAAGCGGAATGCGCGAGCGCTGTTGGCTGCGTTGGAAGAAGGCGAGTTGTGTTTGTACTTACCTGATCAGGATTACGGACGCAGCCAGAGTATTTTCGTGCCGTTTTATGCAGTAAAAGAGACCGCGACTACCACTGCAACACTCATGTTCATTCGACGAACTGAGAGTATTCCACTCATGGTTACCTCGCAATATACCGATACAGGCTATAAAGTGAAGTTCTATCCGCCATTAATGGCGTTGAAAGAGCTGGATGACAAAGCGGCCCTAACGCTGTTAAATTCTGAAGTAGCAAACATTATTGACGAGCAGCCAGAGAGTTACCTGTGGATGCACAAACGCTTTAAAACGCGTCCGGACCCTGACGCGCCGTCGCTATATAAAGACTAGAGCGAAACGAAGACGAGTGTCCTGCAAGTTGAAGTGTGCTTGTAGTAACAACACGGTATTTTTAGAGGTAACAACGCATGAAAAGACAACCATCCTCAGCGGTCTTTTGGGCCAAGCACCTGAGCCTGGCCCTGGCCGTTATCATCATTGCGTCTGTGGTGATTTATTTGCAATTGGGCAATACAGGGGCGCCGACGCCGGTCGATGCGCCTGCTGAGCGATCGGTAGCGAAAGGCCTGTCTGATTTTTATCGTGAATTCAGAATGTCGTCTAATGATCCGGTTAAAGCCGAAGGCGGTGACATGGTGCTGGATATCACACCGTCTGAACAGAGCCTGGACGATCAGCTACAATCCATGTCGAGTAATCTGAAACCGGCTGATGGGCGCTGGGTAGGTGAATATAAATTTCGTACATTTAAAGCCGGTAATACGTTACGGGAGGCGATTTCTTCTTATGCTGAACAGGAAGGCATGCAGGTAATTTGGGATTTGAATCAGGATTTTGTTATCAAACATCAGTTTCAAATGGACAACACCGTAGCGGGTTCTCTGGCAAAGATTGCCAGCGCAATAGACAGTAACTTTGAAGGTAAAGTTGCCACCTTTGTTTGTCCTAAACAGCGCTCTCTGGTTGTCACAGAGACAGTTACCGAATACCTGACTCAAAACTGCAACCGGGTGCGTGGTTAATTGTTGAATCAATCATTAACAGGCCAGCAGTACGCTGGCCTTTTTATGTATTGCCGATTTAGTTATTTCCTAACAGACAGGTCTGCCATAACGCTGAAACCCGTTGACGAATGGCATTCAGGGCATCGCTCTGATTTGCCAGTTTTACCCCTGAAAGCGTAAGTTGATGATAATGATCCCGAAGGGTTAAGTAAGCTTCTTGCAATGTCGATGCTTGTTCGGCTGCGATTAATCCGACCTCAGCGACGGTATCGATGATTCGCAAATTATCTGTCCACTTAACCAGAGAGGGGTGCTGATGAGCGTAACCAAGTACCCAAAACTGGGTCATAAATTCAATGTCAGTGATACCCCCTTCACATTGCTTTAGGTCGACACCTTCCGCTTTAGCGTCCAATAAGTGGTCACGCATTTTTTTTCGCATGGACACAACATCTTCAGTCAACGCGGGAAGCGCGCGTTGGCGTTGTAAAATGCGTTGGCGAATTTGCATAAAACTGTTGTGTAGTGAAGTATCACCAACAATGCTTCGGGCTCGCACCAGAGCCTGATGCTCCCACGTCCAGGCTTCTTTTTCCTGATAATGCGCGAAGCCGGATTCGTGACAGCACAGCAATCCGGCATTGCCGGATGGACGCAGTCGAAGGTCAGTTTCGTACAACTGTCCAGCCATGGTTTTCGTGTTCAGCAAATGCATGATGCGCTGAGACAACTTAATATAAAACTGTTGGGCTGACACGGATTTATTGCCAGTCGTCATACTGTCTTGCGGCGCGTTGTGTAAAAAGACCAAATCCAGGTCGGAGCCATAACCTAACTCGTACCCGCCCAGCTTGCCATAACCAATAATCAAAAAGCCGAATTCACCTTCTTGCAAATGTGCCGGGGCACCGAACTTTTCGGTCACCTGTCCCCAGGCTGAATGTAATACAGCATGCAGCATCACTTCGGCCAGCGCAGTTAACTTGTCGCTGACCTTTGCAATGGGCAGGGAGCCCGAGATGTCACTTGCTGCAATGCGCAGTTGTTGGCTGAGCTTAAATTGCCGCCATTGTTCCATTAACTGCTCCGTATCATCCGGCTCTACCCGCAATAACGCCTGACGCAACTCGTCGTTATATTCTGCAAAGCACAGTGCAATATCGGTCTGTTGTTGTTGTAAATACAGCGGCGTTAGCAGTTCATCCAACAACAACGGAAAGCTGCGTATTTGTTCGGTAATCCACTCGCTGCGCGCACATAATTTAATGAGTTGTTTCAATACACTGGGGTTTTCATGTAGCAGGTCGAGGTAGGTGGTTCGACCCGTGATAGCGCTAATGACACTGCATAAACGCGGAAACAGAATCACTGTATCGCCAGGGCATTGCTGTAACATGAAATACAGGAGCTCCGGGATCAGTTTGGCGAGAGTATCTTCCCCTTTCTGGCCGATTCGGTGGCGCGACAAGCTCTGCCGAAAGTCATTCAATTGGGTGAAAAGTGTCCGTGCATTGTCTGGCGCCAGTTCTACCTCGAATAACGCCGAAAATTCAGACTCGGTCATCGATACGACCCAGGCGTCTTTGCACCTTACGAATAATGAATCCTGTTGCTGGTTTTCGTCGCCAGGCTCAGCGACTAACTGATTGAACTGGTCATGAATCCGAACCATTACGTTGCTTAACGCGTTCAGAAAGCTTTCGTAACTATCGAATCCCATTACCTGCGCCAGGGTGACCTGCGGCCAATCTTCAGTGGGAAGGAGCTGAGTCTGCTGGTCATTAAATTGCTGAAGAGTATGTTCTGCCTTGCGCAAAAAGTAATAGTCTTCAATCAGAGTAGTAATGGCGTCTTGCTCAATTAGCTGTAACTCCACTAACTGATGTAACACGGTGATGAGTTGTCTGGACTGCAAGCCAGCTTCACGGCCTCCATGAATGAGCTGAAAACTTTGAGCAAAGAACTCAACTTCTCTTATGCCGCCGGGGCCTAGTTTTATATTGTTATGAAGCTGGCGCCGGCGTAGTTCCTTGTTGATTAGTTGTTTCATTTCCCGAATCGCGTCCAGGGTTGTGAAGTCGAGATACCGTTTATAAATAAAGGGCTGCAGAATGTCTTCCAACTGGTCACGATAGGGGCTGGAGGCGTTGAGTATCCGGGCCTTGATCATGGCATAACGTTCCCATTGTCTGCCCTGATCCTGATAGTAATCTTCCAATGCGCCAAAGTGAGCCACTAGGGGGCCACTCTCACCGAACGGACGCAAGCGCATATCAACCCGGAAAACCTGACCATCAACGGTGATTTTATTTAACGCTGCAATCAGCTTCTGGGCCAGCTTGGTGAAAAACTGCTGATTTTCAATTGGCTTGCGCGAGTGATCGGTCTCGCCTTTTTGTGGGTATGAAAAGATAAGATCAATATCACTGGAAAAATTCAGTTCGTGCCCACCCAGTTTGCCCATTCCTAAAATGAGCATGGGCTGCGGGCCATGGGGACCTTGAGGCGTGCCGTGTCGAGCGCAGAAGTAATCGTACAACCAATGGTAAGCATCCATTATCAGGGTGTCTGCCAGCAAACTGACTTGCGACAAGGACGCTTGGATAGACTGTTGATTGGTCATATCCCGCCAAGCCAGCGCTGCCATGTGTAACTGACGGAATTTTCGCAAGGCCTCAAGTAATTTGGGCTCAGTATCAACCTGGGCCAGGGATACGGTTAATCCTTCACAAATGGAAGGCATATCTGCATAAATATGCCATTGGTTTTGCAGGATATCCGCCAGCACCCCGGGCTGTGTGGTCACGAGGTTACCGACGAACGGGCTAAGGCCCATAATCCGTTTTATATCATCCTGATATTGATTAAAAATTGGGTATTGTTCACTGGCAGCACTCACAGTTTGCCATTGACGATGAACATTTTCCGCAATAATCGGGATTTGGGTTTTCTCAGTACTCATAATCACTTAGGATAATTACCATTGTATGGCTGAAGTCTGGCACAAACATGCTGTAGGCTCCAGTGTGGTCGTACGAAATACCAAGCATTATATTGAGGTAAAACATGGAAACTCTGGTCAAGTTAGTGCCATTAAACCACGATTTGTGGGTTTATATTCTGATTGATGTGGCGCTGGCGTTGTTGCTATTACTGGTTATGAAATGGACCAATCGCTCCCGCACCAGTGTTTCTGTCAGTGATGAACTGGGGGTCAAAGATAACTTTGCCTTCGGAATTAGCATCGCGGGCGGTATGTTGTCACTTTGTCTCGTATTGAGTTCTGTAGTTGGCCGCCATGTGGGGCAGGGTTATGAAGACGCGGCCCTGGGTATGCTTATGTTTGGTTTTGTGGGTATTTTACTGGTGAAGTTCGGGCGTTTCGCTCATGACAAAATAGTGTTGGATGCAGTCGACACGCAATTCAAAATTAGTGACAGAAGCGTGAGTGTGGCGCTGGTGGATGCGTCCAGTGTTGTGGCCAGTGCGATCATTTTACGCAGTATGATGGAATGGGTGGATGGTAGTGATCTGAATGCCATTATCGCCATCGTTACGGGGTTTTTGGTTGTACTGACAATTCTGTTGATCATGACCCGTATTTACGAAATTCGATATGCGCTACAAAACCAGAATCACTCTTTTCAGAGCGCATTGGAGACGGGGCAGTTGGCGCTGGCCGTGCAACATGCCGGCAATCTGCTGGGTGTCTCTCTGGTTGTTTCTTCAGCAGGGGCATTATTGCACTACAGTCCTGAAGCATACGTCAGCAATGTTACCGGTTGGCTTGTTACCAGCATTGCGCTGGCCTTGTTGTTATGGGTATTAGTGGCAATCAGCAAAAAAATGCTGTTAAGTGGTGTAAATTATCAACAGGAAGTAGATCAACAGCATAACGTCGGTGTGGCCGCTGTCGAATTGACATTGAGCGTTGGTATGGCACTTATTGTGAGCGGTGTTCTGAATTCATCTGCAGGATGATGTCTGCCGGTAATGGCGTTGCGGCTATCTCCGGTATCCGTGTGCATTGGATGATTTCCTGTTTGTGTTTACGCGAGTGACGTTTGATCCAGGCTTCCAATTTCAGGGCGGTTGATTTGTCACTGACCTCAAACACGCATTCGTATTTGAGCGGACCTTTACCGCGGAGGGCTTTTGCGCCGCCTTTTATGGCTCCACTGTGCTGCCGTATCCGGCGTGTCGGGTTATTGGTGATCCCCGTGTAGAATGTGCATTGCACAGTACTTAGGATATAAACATACCAAGCTGTCATGAATTGGCTCTGTACTACCTTTCGCTGTTATACTTGCGTCACTAGTGTAACCAAATAGATAAAAATGACACTTCCTGATTTTAGCCAAATAAGAATTCTGGTCGCGGGCGATGTAATGCTGGACCGATATTGGACCGGAGCCACTGGTCGGGTATCGCCCGAAGCGCCGGTACCTGTTGTAAATATCAACGATATTGAAGACCGCCCAGGTGGTGCTGCTAACGTTGCTATCAACCTTGCAACATTGGGGGCGTCGGTTTCTCTCCTTGGCCTCGTTGGTCAGGATGAAAATGCAAGCATCCTGCAGACCCGCTTGACCGGCTATGGTATTGATTGCCATTTTACGCCCTGCGAACAGTTTGACACGATCACCAAGTTACGTGTTATGAGTCGTAATCAGCAGCTGTTGAGGATGGATTTTGAAAAATCCTTCGCCCATGTCGATAAATCGGGTTTGGAAGCGGCGTTTGCCAGCCAGTTACCTCATTGTGATTTGGTGATCCTTTCTGATTATGCAAAAGGTACACTGAGTGATCCTCAGGCATTAATTCAACTAGCCATTGCCCATGGTAAGCCAGTTGTTGTAGACCCAAAAGGCAGCGATTTCACCAAATATAAACAAGCGACGCTTATTACGCCAAATCTCGCAGAATTAAGCGCAGTTGTGGGCGAGGTGGAGAGCGAACAGCAACTGGTCGAGAAATCGAGTGCGCTATGCGAAAGCTTATCGTTAGAGGCGCTGTTAGTGACCCGTTCAGAGCAGGGGATGACGTTATTTCAGCCTCAGAAGCCGGAATTCCATTTACCGGCCAAAGCCAAAGAAGTCTATGACGTCACCGGCGCCGGGGATACGGTGATATCGACACTGGCTGCCAGTATGGCGGCAGGGGAGTCGTTGCAGCAAGCGTGTGTCTTCGCCAATCTGGCCGCCAGTATTGTGGTAGGCAAATTGGGTACCTCTACCGTGTCTACTACAGAACTTGCTGTTGCTGCGGGTCAGCAATCACATCCAGATGGTGGCGTGATGACTGAAGAACAGTTAGCGCTGGCCATTGAAGCAGCTAAACGGCGTGGCGAACGAATTGTCATGACAAATGGGTGTTTCGACATTCTGCATGCCGGGCATGTGTCTTATCTGGATGCTGCAGGCCGGTTGGGTGATCGCCTGATTGTTGCGGTAAATACTGACGCTTCTGTTCAGGTACTCAAAGGACCTGGTCGTCCGGTTAATAACGTTCAGCGACGGATGGCCGTGCTAGCTGGCCTAAGCGCCGTAGACTGGGTTGTACCGTTCAGTGAAGAGACTCCAGAACGGTTGATTAGTCGATTGTTACCGGATGTGCTGGTGAAAGGCGGTGACTACAAAGTCGAAGACATTGCGGGTGGTAAGGCGGTTATGGAAAATGGTGGTGTGGTTGAAGTCCTTCACTTTGAAGAAGGGGTCTCTACCACCGGCATTATAGAAACGATCGTGAAACGACAAAGCTTTGTAGAGTAATACGGGTTACAGGGGCGATTTTTCGCCCCTGATTCGTGTCACAGTGGTGAATTTCGTCGTTGAGATAATGCACAATCGACGTCTTTAGGATAAGCTTAACCAAATCGCGCTCAGGCGCTTCACGTAACATTAGCGGTAGTAGCAATCAATGTACGAAAGTTATTATGGACTTAACTCTAAGCCGTTTCAGCTAACCCCGGACCCGGCTTTCTTTTTCGCCAGTAAATGGCACAAGCGGGCCATGTCTTACTTGCAATACGGATTATCGCAGGCAGAGGGCTTTATCGTGATTACCGGTGATATCGGAACCGGTAAGACAACCATTGCAAACAGTTTGTTAGCCGATATTGAAGATGACATCGTAGCAGCGCAAATCGTTACCCCAAAACTGTCTCCTGACGAGCTGGTGAAGATGGTTGCCGCCAAATTTGAAATTGATGTGGCGGGTAAAACCAAAGCCGATATCTTAAAAGACCTTGAGAATTTCCTCTTTGCTCTGAGTACACAGGGGCGCCGGGCTTTGTTGTTAGTCGATGAAGCGCAGAATTTACCGCTTGAAACCATTGAAGAGCTGCGCATGCTGTCGAATTTCCAGCAGGCAGGTAAACCATTGTTACAAAGCTTCTTATTGGGGCAGGAAGAGCTTCAGCCGATTCTTCGTGCGCCGAATATGGAGCAATTTCGTCAGCGTATCGTTGCTTCCTGTCATTTGGCGCCATTGACGTTAGAAGAAGTACAGTCTTACATTGAATACCGTTTGGAACATGCCGGATGGAACGGTACACAACTCTTTTCTGCAGAGGCTTACGAGCATATCTATAAGTTCACCCGTGGCGTGCCTCGGAAAATTAATACGTTAATGGACCGCATTCTGTTGTACGGATTCTTAGAAGAGCTCGACGTTTTAGATGAAAAAGCGGTTGATGCAGTCATTGATGAAGTGCGTGAAGAAATGTTTGTTCCGGATACGCCAACAGAGCCTGCAGAACCTGAAGTGGCTGAAGAGCAAGCTGAGTCCGCGAATAACGAAAACGTACAGTCAGGCAAGCCACAACGCCTCATTACCCCCAATGGTAATGAAGTGAAAGATGCTGAATATTACAAGGCTATGTTGGGCGAATTAGTGGATGCACTTGATGACGCGATTAGCCATAAAATAAAACTCACCCAATACATCGATAAGTTGCTGAAGAAGAAATATCGCACTTATGTCAGATTGAAGTCTGATGATTAGTAAAAAGTGAGCTTGAGTTGTAAAAAAGGGCCCAGACAGGGCCCTTTTTTATGGGGTAAAATTAATTGTTACCCTTAGATTTCATCTGGTAAGTTAATCCAATCGAAATACGTGTTTCATTTAAAGTAAATGTTGAACCTACACTACCTTGTTCGTTGTCATTATCGAGATAGCGAATTTCTGCATTGACAGACAACCCTTGTGATAACTGATTTTGCATTCCCAAGGTGAATATTTTATTGGCTAACTTATTCCTCTCGACGCCAGAAGAAGTCTCAATATTCGAAAATTGAATTCTTGATGTCAGGTTCGTTCTTGAACCTACAGCCAGGCTAGCATTGATGCCTATACCTTTCTGGATCTGTTTTCTGTCAACTTCACTATATACCGTGTCTGCGTATCTGCCATCGATAGACACTTTTAACTTTCTTCTCTGGAAACCAAAACCACCATTTAATTGCTTCCTAAGGACAACCTGATCGGTTAGCTCAGATATGACTTCTGAAAATTGAACCACCTGTTCTCCTGGTTGAAGTTCATATTCCAGAGTATCAGGTTGGAAACAATCGATGATATCAACAGCTCCGGCGGGGCAGACAAATGTGCCAGCGTCAGCTGTGTCGAAAATCAGACTTGAGTAGTTCGTGGTTGCTTCCTGATAAGCGATGGATGCTCTTGCTGCCCGGGTTCCATAGTTGAGGCTGAAACTACCTGATTCCCCATAATAACGGCGCCCATAGTCGGCTGCTATACGCGTTCTTGGCGAAAACTGCCATTGAGTTGACACGCCGACAAATGTTTTACCATCGTCTTCACCGTCAGTTGATATTTGATTCGCTGTTACTGAGAAGAAGCGGCCTGCAGCAGGTCTGTAATTTAGGCCAACACCGTATGTGCTGAATCGGTTAAACTGCCCGCCAAATTGACCGAAGCCACCAGAAAGGTCATCATCGTTGGTGTATTCCTGGTGAGAAGCGGTGGCAATCAGCCCTAGATCCCCAACCAAATTGTAGCCAAGCTGGGCATTTCCAGTTGTCGATTTAAAACTGCCCAGTGAGGCTCTGTCTGCTTCTCTTGTATTGGCCGCCAAGCTCCAGTACATATTTCTGAACCAGTTGCTGTTAACCAACGTGATAGACGCTGATGTGCCTGTAGAGTCGATTCCTAGTCCTGACTCTGTAAAACCATCATCTGATAAGGATGAATCTGACTTAGCAGTAAAATACTGTGCACTCAAATCCATCCTGACAAATCTGTTGGCGGTTGTCGTCAATGATGCGCCGACACTATGGGATTGTGTCTTGGTTAAATCATCTGAATTTAACAAGAAGTCCGTTGAGATATACCGTTCAGGCGCAAATGCCTGATAGCCTTGTGATCCTTGCCCATAAACTCGTAATACGTTGTCAATTATGCTGAGTGAACCGTTATAATTAAACTCTGTAAAACTATCAGTTCTGGATCCTTCATCAATGGATATTCTCTGAGTCAGGTGATTCGCTGTCGCAGCCGCCAGTAATTTTTTACTGGTGTAGGTAGCAACGATACTTGGCGATAACTGAATAGTATCCCTATCCTGATAATCACGAGCATCATCACCATCTGTCTGAAACTTTTGATGGACGAGTGAAGAATCTACAGAACCAGTAATTTGGATGTCGGCAACGGAAACGGAGTTATATCCTGCAGATAATATTGCTGCAATCATAACAGGAAGAGTTTTCTGAATCCTTTTCACTAGCATTCCTTACCACTGATTAATCACGAGGTTCACTGCCGTAATAGTAACCATAATTACCTTTCTCGGCGCTTTCATTAACTGCTTTATTGACAACAAAGCCGACAGCCATATCAGGATTCAGCCGGTCAACGATAGAGTTGATATCGTTAAGTTTGGTTCGTCCCTCTTCGGTTACAACGACAGCCTGGCCGGCAAAGCTTGCCAGTATCGCTGATTCGTTAATACCAATAAGTGGCGGGGTGTCGATAATAACAATACGGTCAGGATAACGATTTGAAAACTCATCGATGGTGTACGCCATTCGCTCACTGGCCAGTAACTCCGTTGACAAGTGGTGAGTTTGTCCGGCAGGAATAATCCGTAATTTATCAACATTGGTGCGGTACAGTACGTCTGCGATGTCTTTATCTTCGTCTAAAAGATACTCCATCAGACCATCCTGATGGTCTACTCTTAAAGTGCGGGTAACGTTCGGTTTTAAAACGTCCGCGTCCACCAGAAGTACCGTCTTGTCTTGTTCAGAGGCAATACTTAATGCCAGATTAATCGCGGTGAAGGTCTTACCTTCAGATGGCCTGGCACTGCTTACCATGATGATATTACTGTTGTTTAACGTTTTTGATAGCGCGCCAAATGCGTTCTTCAGCAGCTTACGTTTTATTTCACGGTATTCTTCATTAATTAACTTACGCGCGTTGCTTACCGATACAAACCCTCTTTCGTCCAAGCTCTCCAAATCGAGGGTCAGTGTTTTGACTCCAGAGACCGAAGACTCAACTTCAGCTGCTGGTGTTGGCGTAACAACTGGCGAATGTGCTGGCGCTGCTTGAACAACAGGCTCTTGTGCAACAGGAGCGGATGAAGCTGGTTGAACAGGCTCAGATACACTCGGGGACGGTGTGCTAGCCTGTTGAACTTTCTTTTCCAACGTACGTTCTATTGTTGATGCTTTGGGTGTGTCATTTTGTTCTGCAGCCTGAGCTTGTTCTGCTTTGCGTTTCGCTGCTGCTTCTTTTTGCTTTTGTAAGGCTTTTTCAATGCTGTTACCCATTATAAGAACCTCTCTACTAAGTTAACGTGGGCAATTTCAGCAGCAACTAACACAGCGTACATGGACACAATAGCGCCCGATGACAAAATGAATAAAAACACTCTGAAACGATTTTTGCTTTGAATTTGTTTAAGATTCAAATGGGTAACTGCACCAAGGACAGGGAAGGAAGTCAATTTGGTTAGCTGGCTGCCGCGAACCAGCACTGGACGTAGCTGACTGATTAGGAATGCTAAACCAATACCAACACCAAAACCCAGTACTAAAATACCCGTGTAAAACATCAGACGTTTTGGTCCGGTAGGTTGATCAGGGACTAGCGGAGGCTCAATAGTACGGAACTGCAATTCTTCTGATGACACGTCCGCACGGCGAGACAACTCTGCCGCTTCCTTACGCTGTAACAACTCTTCGTATTTTTGCTTGGTAATACCATAGTCACGGTTAAGTGCGGTAGACTCGGCTTCGATTTGGGGAACTAAGTCGATCTTATTTTTAAGTTCCTGAATCTTTGCATTGTAGTCCGTTTCGCGAACCTTAAGTGAAGCGATTTGACCTTCGACCCTACTAATTTCCAGTTTCAACTCTGTGGCAAGTGGGCTGAGGTTCGTATTGTCTTCTTCATCACCGGTCTCACTGAAGAAAGCTTGAATTTCTTCTTGTCTGGATTTCTCTAAAGATGACAGTAGTGTTTGTGCTTCGATAACGTCAGGATGCTTTTCAGTAAAGCGTAAACGGAGCTGATCGATCTGTTCTTCCAGGGTTTTGATACGTTCGTCATACCGGGTTGTGATTACCGGCGCATCAGAAGAGCCTTGCCTAACATCAAAACCATCGGTCATTTTGCTGCCACTAAGTTGTCCTTTCAAAGACGTTACTTGCTGTTCAAGCTCTCTGATTTGGAGTTTAGTAGCGTCTAATTCCCGAGTCACGGACTGCAGGTTTGAGTAAAAAGATCCCTGAACAGGAAGGATATCATTGTATCTGCGCTGAAAATCGGCTAACCGTTGTTCTGCTTCAATGAGCCGGGTCTCATATTCGGCAATCTGCTCATCAAGGAATCGACTGGCTGTGTCAGTATCACGACGGTTGTTACCAAGGCTTCCTTCTACGAACAGATCCAGCGTTTCCTGAACTACGCGTTTTGCCAATTCAGGGTCTCTGTTGGAGTACGATATGGTGTAGATATTGTTGCGACCTGTTCGGTTAAGCTTAATGCTGTTACTCAAATTGGTGATCAACTTGCTATAAGCATCAGCATTATTCACTGTTATATCAAGGTCGGACTCTCTGGCAATGATCTCTACATTTGACCGACTCAGCAACGTTTGCGCCATCATGGCTATCTCTTGTTGCGGATTAGTTTGAATTGCGAGGCCACTTAATAGTGGTTGGAGCATTGAGCGAGTATCAACGAATACAACCGCTTCGGATTTATACACGTCTGGCATCATAGCCACATACCCAAAACCAATCGGGCATATCAGCCAAGAACAAAGCATGACATAACGTTTTTTAAGCCAGATACCTCGAATATAATCGAGGATCATTTCTATTGTTTGTTGCAATTCCTGCATTATTTTGTCCGTTTACCGCTTGAAAGACTTAAAAAGTGACACTGGTTTCTAGAACCAAGCTTCAGGAATAATAACGATGTCACCAGGCAGCATGTCGACATTTTTACTGATATCACCATCGCTGATTAAGTCTTCGATTGCTATCTTAAATGTCGATTGGCGGCCATCTACAACGCGTATCAATTTCGCATCGTTGCCATCTGCAAATTCAGTCAAACCACCAACAGCAATCATCAGGTCAAGAAGCGTCATGTGTTCGGTGTAGTTAATTGCGCGAGGATTAGTGGCTTCGCCGATAACCCGAACCTGTTCGCTAAGTGGGCCCGAAAAGCCATTAACGCTAACAGTAACACGTGGGTTGTTGATGTAAGTTGATAACTTTTCTTCGATTTCTCGAGCCAGCATGGTTGGAGTGCGACCCGAAACGTCTAGGTCTTCTACCAGAGCGGTAGTGACTTTACCATCGGGACGAACAATAAAACTGCCTGAAATTTCTGGGTTACGCCAAACGAATATAGTCAGACTGTCGCCTGGACCTATGAGGTATTTATAATCGTTGACGTCCGTTGTTAACGAGGGGCGGGTTGTTGCCTGAGGCAGATTACTTGTGCCACTACATCCCGTCAGTAAAGTTCCCAGTGCGGCTGCAACGAGTAATAACCTGGTATTTACCTTATCCATGCTTCTCTATCCTGTGCGTACTAAATCAAGTCCAGTGACGACGATAACCTGTCTGATTTTTTATTATTCAGGGCAGGAAATGCGCCTGTTAATTTAATTTTAATTACTAATATAAAGCGATAGTGTGCAATTAGTCTATCTCAATCGCAAAAATTGTCATATGATAAATCCCAAACGCAGGAATTGCGGCACTCAACAGACTAGTAAAAAGACAATATGGCAGTTGCAAAAAACAGACAAAATAAGCGCTCCAATGCGTTAGTAATCACTGAAGCGTTGCTTGTTTCGTATGTGGGTTACATCACAAGCTTTATTCTGGTTCAGCTCGATCTCATTTCTGAGCCAGGTATAGAAAACTTAACGATAAATATTTTCCTGGTCACATTAGCGGTATTGCTTTGCTCGCTTTCCGTAGGGTTGTATGAAGCAAAATTGCGTGAAACATTTCGCGGCATTATTCGGCGAATTTTTGTCAGCCTCGGAATAAGCTACTTTATTGTAGAAGTGTTAACAGGTACCTTGTTCTCCAGCCTGGATATGCATTCCTACTATTTGCCGACAGCTATCTGCCTGAATATCATTGCACTTGTCTTCTTCCGTTATTTTACGAATCGTTTAGGCCTGCTGGGGTTGGGACGCGTGAGATTATTAGTTTTGGGAGCTGGTGAACGGGCCTCTATTATCGAAAAGCGAATGCGTCGCGACGTCGATCGACTGGGGTTTGAATTATTAGGGTTTGTTCCTGTTCCGGGCGATAATCGCGAAGACGGGATAAAAAACGAAAAGATTATTCACGTCAAAGTCGACGAGAACCTGCGCAATTTCGTTGTCGAAAACGATATAGAAGAGATTGTGATTGCCTGTGATCAACGTCGCGGTACCTTGCCCATCGAAACCTTATTCGATTGCCGGTTAAGAGGTATCGAGGTGACTGACCTGCTTGACTTTATGGAGAGAGAAACGGGTCAAATCGCGGTAAATCTCATGTACCCAAGCTGGGTTATATATTCCAACGGTTTCCACTCTCAGAATTACCTGCGCGATGCACTGGATTATAGTGTGAATGCGGTGCTGGCTTTGTTCGTATTGATTTTCGCCTGGCCCTTCATGTTAATTACTGCCTTGATAATTTATCTGGATGACGGGCGTAGAACAGGCACATCGGTATTTTATAAGCAGGAACGCGTAGGCCAGAATGGCCGGCTTTTTAAAATCATTAAATTTAGAAGTATGCGACCTGACGCCGAGAAAGACGGTGCAAAGTGGGCATCGAAAAATGATGACCGCGTGACGCGAATTGGTCACTTTATACGTAAATACCGGATTGACGAGTTGCCCCAGTTAATTAACGTATTCCGCGGCGAAATGTCTTTTATTGGACCTCGCCCGGAGCGACCAGAATTTGTAGAGCAGTTGGTTAAGGAAGTGCCCTATTACAACCAGCGTCACAACGTAAAACCGGGTCTCGCCGGCTGGGCGCAATTGAACTATCCCTATGGCGCCAGCGTTGAAGATTCCATGGAAAAGCTGAAGTTTGACTTGTATTACGTTAAGCATCAAAGCCTGCTTCTGGATATCCTTATTTTAATTCGTACTGTTGAAATCGTTCTCTTTGGTAAAGGCCGATAAATATGACTATGCCTTTGTTAGATAAACGGTTAAACGCCATGACGGTTGACGTGGAGGACTATTTTCAGGTTTCTGCCTTTGAATCTGTGCTTACGCCGGCTGACTGGTCTTCCATTCCCCTTCGCGTGGAAGAGAATACGCATCGTTTGCTGGACGTGTTTTCCGAACACAATGCGAAATCCACCTTTTTTACTTTGGGGTGGGTGGCACAGCGTTGCCCAACGCTTATCAAACGAATCGTCGATGAAGGGCATGAGTTAGCCAGTCACGGTTTGAATCATCGTAGGGCGACTACGATGACCCGTGATGAATTTATTGATGACGTGAAAACCAGTAAAGCCATACTGGAAGATGCGGGTGGGGTTGCTGTTAAAGGCTACCGTGCGCCGAGTTTTTCAGTAAATGATGACAATCAGTGGATTTACGAAGTGTTAGTTGAGCTCGGTTTTGAATACTCATCGAGCACATACCCCATTTCTCACGATTTGTATGGGGTGCCAGAGTGGCCGAGGTTTAAATATCAGAGACCAGAAGGTATTACTGAGATCCCCATTCCTACCATTGTTAAAAATGATAGAAACGTGGGGATCGGTGGTGGCGGGTATTTCCGCTTGTATCCTTACTGGCTCTCACGCAAGCGCATCCAAGCATTTATGGACACCGAAACAGCGCCTTACAGCTTTTATTTTCATCCATGGGAAATCGATCCCGGCCAACCGAAAATAGCGAATGCGCCGCTGAAGTCCAAGATTCGACATTACATTAATCTTGGTCGGATGGAAGGTAAACTCAAACGCCTGCTCAGCGATTATCGTTGGGGTACTATGGCTGAAGCTTACGAGCTGAAATAAAGGACGCTGAAGTATGCAGGAGCAGCCAGCCACAGGCAGTGGTGCCAATTCATTACGCTTGTCTTTTACTGCAATGATAACGCTGATGCTGGTTGTCTTATCCGGTTGGGCGTTGGTGTTTTATGACGGGCTTAGCTCTGCAGTGAGCATTTGGTATGGGTCAGATATTTTCAATCACTGTATGTTTGTGCTTCCGGGTGCATTCTATCTGATGTATCTCAAACGAGATGCATTGCTTTCTGCTCCGGTCAAGCCTTCGCTATGGACATTGATTTTCATAGTCCCACTGGTTGCGCTTTATGCTGTCGGCTTGGCTGGTGACGTGCAGATTTTTATGCATGCGGCTATGTTTACTTTGTTACCTGTGTTGTACTGGATGGTGTTAGGCACTCAGGCCGCAAGCAAAGTATTGTTTCCTCTTGTATTCATACTGTTTTGTATCCCCGTCGGTGAAGAGCTGGTTCCTTATTTACAGCAGATTGCCGCAACCTTTTCGGTACAGCTTCTGGAGTTAAGTGGTGTACCAGTATTTCGAAGCGGACTGTATATCGAGATTCCCAAAGGTCGGTTTTTAGTGGCGGAGGCCTGTTCGGGCATTAGCTTTTTTATTGCCTCTCTCGTTATCGGTAGTTTATATGCTTACCTGAATATGCGCGCTCCATGGCGTCGTACAACCTTTGTTTTGTTATCTATCATATTTCCGGTAGCCGCAAATATCGTGCGTGTTTATGGCATTATTATGATTGCCCACGTATCTGATATGAAATATGCCGTAGGTGCAGACCATTTGATCTATGGCTGGTTTTTCTTTGCGTTTGTGATTATTTGTTTGTTGGCGTTGGGGGAATTGATTCGCGAGCGAGCGCAAAAGCAAAGTGATGAATCGCCTGAAGATGTCAACCAGAATAGCTCTGCAACAGTGCCGGGTGATTCGCTCAATCAGTATGCCAAGGCTGGATTTGCCGGACTGGCGGGAGTACTTGTTGTTTCATTAGCTTGGTTTCAGTTTATTGGCGCAGCCATACCGTCATCGTCGGAAAGCGAATATCGTTTTACCCGTTTTAGCCAGAACATCGTAGACAGCATTTCTACACGTTTGCCGTGGCAGGTGAAATACCGACGTCCTACCTCTGAGCGTTATTTGTTAATCAAGGAAAACACGGCACGAGATGTGACCGTATACCAGGCATTTTACGCCGCAGGGCAGGGTGAATTAATTAGCTCGATTAATCGGTTTTACGATCAGGACAATTGGACAAAGGTCGAGGACCGCCAGGTAGCTTCGGACTCCGAACCCTACGCGATTGAGCTCATCTCTTCCCCTACAGGGCAATTACGCCTGATGGCTTATTGGTTTGTGCTCAGCAAAACCACCTATAACAATCAGCAAGAAACGAAGATTGCGCAAATTGCAAAGACGCTTGCTGGTGAAGCCGCTCATGGTGGTGTTGTGGCGCTCTCTGTAGAAGTGGAACGTCGCGATTTGGAAGGCCAACAAGTGTGGTTGGAAAAATTTATCCGCGAACACTATCAAACCTTCAGTAATGATGTAAGGCAAAGCACGCCTTAGCGTGTGTCACTTTGTCACGGCTTGTCTTACCGCAGGGCGGTACTCAGGTGGAAATCGTTCAACAAGCTGCGTTACGTTTAAATCTGAAAGTGCCTCGACGTTGTGATTATTCGTGACGCTGGCACCACCGCCATTTCGCCGCCGGATCCTTTTGTTGGTATAGTTCTCATTGATTACCACGCGCTGTGTGGCAGGGAAGCGGTACTCAATGCTGTTTGGGTAAGCATGATATTGCAGCACCCAGTTACCGGAGACGTGAGTATCGGGTGAACTCTCCAGCGTGATGCCTGCGTCGGCATAGGGATGTCCGTTATCGGCATGAATAATCCAATTATTCTTAATGGTTCCACCCAAGTTCCCTTTGTCTGCCATCCCAAACCCGATACCTCGATCGCTGTTTATGATTATATTGTTTTCAACGGCAATATGGCCGCTGTTGTACCACAGGTGAATAGCATGTTCTGCCACCCTTCTTGCAGGACTGGCGATGCCATAAAACTGGTTGTTGCGGATGTGCCAGTGCTGGCCTAAGTGCAAGTCAATCCCACCAATATAGTACTGAGGGCCAATACCTGCGGAGTACGCGAATGTACAGTGTTCGACAACGCCGAAATCTGAAGCCTCAGGGTGCCCTGGCCGGTGGCTGACTTTGAGTAGCTGTTCATAGCTGTCTTTTAAAATACAGCGCGAAAAGTGTGGGTAGTCCGCATTGTTTTCTCCTGCTACCTGAATAATATGATTAGGCGCTTTTTCGGCAGTGATCCCAATGAAGCTAAAATGTGAGGCATTTACTTTTATCAGGCTGAATGGTTTATTGCTTTGCATCATGCCAGGTCCGCGCAGGATAACGTCGGCCGGGTCAAGGGATTCAGATTGTAAGGTAATGCCTGGAGAAGAAATAATGATGGGGCTATGGATGGTGTAGAGGCCACGGCGCAACTGAATAATTGTGTTACCACCCACGCGATTCGCATCCTGAATTGCGGCGTAAAGGGCGTCGGTATGTTCTACGGTGATTTGGCGCTCAGAGGCCGTCACGGAATGATGCGTTACCCCCATCATCCACAAAAGCCAAATTACAGCATGGTAATGTTTGCTCGCGGTCATGATGCTACGGGTTTTCGGCTGCCTATAACCTTTGCCGGATTGCCACCTACAATGGCGTAGTCAGGGACGTCAGAAATGACTACGCTGCCAGCAGCGACGACACACTTTTTACCAATATTAGCCATCACAAGCGCGCCATTTCCTAGCCAGGAATCTTCACCTATTTCTACCTGAGTGAAGGTTCCCCCTTGTTCTCTGAGGGGCTTATCCGGGTCAGCAAAGTTGTGTTGACCTTTTCCACTCATGATATGTACACCACTGCCAAGCAAGCAGTTTTCCTGGATACGGCATTTACCAATATTACACTGGGGGCCAATGTACACGCCTTCGCCGATATGCGTGTCATGTTGAGAAAATAATGTGCCGAATCCAACGATGATTTCCTGACTGGTTTCAGTAAACGCAAGTCGATAAAAACCGGCTCGAAGAAAAGTACCGAACATACCGGGAAATAAACTCAGTAACTGGGACCAGCTACTGGTTGCCTGATCTTTCCCCAATAGTAGTGACTGCAGGATGAAGCCGAACCAAAAAGGGAGGGCCAGTAACATAAATGAAAAGCGTAAAATGGCTTTAATCAGCGCTTTCATGTCCTATCGCTCCATTTTTTCGGGCAAGAGTGTTAGCAAAGACTGCAGTTTACTTTGCCAGGAATAATGTGTCGCAATCGTTTCTATTGCTGATTGGCGAGTTTGCTGATAAATCGCCTGATTCGTCATGTAAGTCTCAATGGCTTCAAACATGGCTTGAGGACTGTCACCTACACGAATGTTCTCACCATCGGTATAAATAATGCCTTCTGCACCCATTGACGTCGCTACCACGGGGAGGCCACAGGCAAATGCCTGTAATATCTTATTTTGAATGCCGCGAGCAATGCGGAAAGGGGCGATAAATATATTGCTCTGATGGAAGTAAGGTAAAATCTCTTCAACAAAGCCAGTAACCGTAATACCCGGCTGAGCATCGAGTCCACTTATTTCGGGGGTTGGATTCATGCCTGCAATAGTAAGGGTCGCATCGGGCCATTTTGCTTTCACATTCGGCCAGACGTGTTGATAAAACCAGATCATGGCATCGACATTTGGCGCATAGTCCATTACCCCGGCAAATAGCAACCTTGGGGCCATAGTCTCAGCGGGCGTGGCCGCAGGGTAAAACTCTGAAGGGTCTATACCATTCCCAATAGTGATGACCTGCGCTTTGATGGACGGATTTTCACTATTAAACATTTGGGTTTCTGGTTCGGCGACAAAGAAACAAGCGTCAAACGTGTCACCAACTTGTTTTTCCAGTCGGCGAATACAGGCTGCTTCTCGCTTGTATACCCAACTCATCGGAAAACTCGCAGCCTCGCTATACTGGTCCCATTTATTGGAGTCCATATCCATGAAATCCATAATGAGTGTAGTGTTTTTAGTCAGTGCTTTTAATGTAGAGGAACGGAATACGTAACCGGCCATGCTGGAGGCGGTGCAGATTATTGCATCAATCTTGCCTTCTGCGATTAACGTATCGATTTGCTGCTGAAGTTCGCTGCTGTAAAAATGCGCTTCACTCATCGAGGCATTGCGAATCAAACCGGATACATAACGCATTATCTTATTGCCTAACGGAGCATGTAGCACCTCACAGCCATATCCGGCTTTGAGTTGATGGAAGTAAGGTAATTCCCCTTCATTTTCCAATGGTGCTGCAACGGTGATTGCAATACCTTGCTGTCGTAAAAAATTGATCTGGTGAAAAGACCGTAATTTTTCACCTTTATTCGGTGGAAACGGGACGCGCTGAGCGAGGTACAGGCAATGCAAAGGAAGTCCTTGTTTTTGTGAAGGTGACCTACAGTAACGTTAGTGTATTACGCTTTATTGCGAATAAAAAGGCACATTATTCTTGCAAATTCCGAATGTTAATAACAACTGTCTGTACGGTGAAAATATACATGTATCGGTATTGGCTATTTTTGTGAGATTGATTGCGACAAGTAAGCCGCTTTCTTTGGCAATTAGTGTTTACAGTGGAAAGAGGCACGGGTATTCTGCATCTATATTTTGTGCAATAAGAAGTAAAGTCTGGAGTTCACATTGAAAACCCTGGTGCTTAGTCAGAATTTCCCCCCGGCTTCGGGGGGAAGTGGCCGATGGTTTTGGGAGCTCTATTCCCGTTTAGGCAGCAGTTATCTGGTTGTCGCAGATGAACAGCCCCACGCATCAGAGTTTGATGCTCAGGCGCCTGTAACGATAAAGCGAATACCGCTCTACAGTCAGCAGTGGGGATTGGCAAACCTGGACGGGCTGAAATATTACTACCGCAGTTATCGTAAACTCCGCCGAATAATCAAAGAAGAAAACATTGACATGATTCACTGTGGTCGTGTTCTGCCTGAAGGTCTGATGGCCTTTTTTCTGAACAAAACCATGGGCGTTCCTTATGTGTGTTATGTACATGGCGAAGATTTAGAAGCAAGTGCGTTATCCAGAGAGTTAAATAGCCTGACTAAAATGGTAATGCGCAGTGCAAGTAACGTTATCTGCAATAGTCACAACAGTGCAGCTATTGTTGAGCGTGTAGATAACACTGTGATGGCAAATGTTGTGGTTATGCATCCCGGAGCGGACACAAATAAATTTGTACCTCTGACGCAACCTGACAACCATTTTCTTACAAAGATGGGGTGGCAGGAAAAATCACTAATTGTGACCGTTGGGCGACTACAAGCGCGCAAGGGGCAGGACAAAATGATTGAAGCCATGCCTCAAATCCTGAAAACATGCCCGAATGCGCATTATGTCGTTATTGGGCATGGCGAATGTGAACAACTGCTCAAAGACACAGTGAGTCGTCTGGGATTACAGGAGCACGTTGAAATTCTTACATCCTGCGATGATGACACTATGATAAAGTGCTATCAGCATTGTGATGTGTTTATCTTACCTAATCGAACCGAAGGGCAGGATATAGAGGGTTTTGGCATGGTGCTTGTAGAAGCGCAGGCTTGTGCAAAACCGGTAATAGCAGGTAATTCAGGTGGAACCAAAGAAGCACTGATAGCAGGGCAAACTGGCGAAATTGTCGATGCCACAAACACGGATGAGTTGGCAGACGTAGTTCTTCGCTTTTTACAGTCGCCGGCGTTGGCTGCTGAGTTTGGTCAGGCTGGGCGTAAGCATGCTGTGAATCAGTTTGATTGGGATAATGCTGCTAGCGTTGCGAAGGACTTGTTCGAGAGTAAAAAATGAACCGTACTGAATTTGTTTTTCATCAATGTATGGATGCATTGTGCGCAGAGTAAGAAAAGGTATAAAAACGCTACTTCACACCGCGAGACAATTACAGCTTGTGAAGCCATTTGAAGTAGTCAAGCGTAAGAATATAACCATTGTTCCTTTCGAAGAGTTGTTAGATCGACCTGTTGGTTTAAGTGACCACAAAGGCGGTCCGATTTGGTATAGCTGGAATGATACGAATAATCTACGGCACCGACGATTTGCGTTTGAAGATGATCGCCCTGCAGCGCCAGCATCAATTGATAGAATTGAACATACCCCTTTGTTCTGGTGCGGCGCAATTGTAAGTCATTTTGGTCACCAGGTCGCAGATTTTACCTCAAGAATAGTCGGCTATAAAATTTACGAAAAAGAGCATAATGGTGAGTCATTTTACTACTGCTTTGCTGTAAAGCCTGGTAGTGGTATCAGCCAGTTCGAAGATACACCTGCATTTTTTAAACAAATAATCGAATGGCACGAGATTAAACCAGAGCAAATCTATATCGTAGATAAGCCCATTAAATCCAGAAAGTTACTTGTAACCCCTCAGTTAGAAGTACTTGCCTTAAACGGTTCTCCCATACCAATTAACGATCAATACATTGCTTTTCTGGGTGCTCAGGCAGAAAAAAATCTGGGGAAGGCAGAAAAAAACAACAACATTTACTACATTTCCAGAAGTAAAATTACCGGAGGTGAGCTGGCCGGTGAATCCTATCTTGATGAATTCTTTCAAGCGAATGGTGTTAGTGTTGTCTATCCGGAAAATCTGTCTCTGGTTGAGCAGATTAAATTATACCGGGATGCAAAAGCATTAGTTTTTTTGGAAGGCTCTGCATTACATGGGTTACAGTTTCTTGGCGAAACGTCTACATCAATTTATGTAATAAACAGGCGAAGCGGTTACAGGGTGATGGAAGATGGATTTAAAAAACGATTCCCTCACGTTGGATATCACGATATTACTACCTTAATTCATGGGTTAACCCCGGCTGGTGGACTTG
Source organism: Aestuariibacter sp. (assembly GCA_017794925.1). Lineage (GTDB taxonomy): Bacteria > Pseudomonadota > Gammaproteobacteria > Enterobacterales > Alteromonadaceae > Alteromonas. The sequence goes on from CP051238.1 coordinate 2,177,431, forward strand.
CCAAGTGGGATGGAATATCAATTCTTGAAATAGATGGGTTTCAACAACTCGTTGAAGCACTGGGACTCAACTTTAACCTTTGGCGAGATGAGGAATTCAAACAACGGGAGCGACTTCAGCTTAAAAAGTGGGTTGAAAGGAAAAAGGCTTGTCCGGACACGGGGTATCCAGAATCGATGGAACTCATTGGTCAAAAGTTGAACGAAGCCGGATACGATCTAATATAACTAATGGTCATAGCAGTCAGAGGTTAATTTTGCGACTTCTTCCCAGTTCATGGTGTCTGCTATTCGTTTGTTGATGACGCCCATATTTGCTATTTCTTGTTGGGAAAGTGACTGAAGTTTATTTGCAATTTCATTTTCGCTGTTATAAAACACTGCGCCGTTATCGGGGACGCAATCAAACACTTTTGAAACTTCAGATAATAGCAGTGCTTTTCCTTCTGTCATGGCAAGGATGACTGAACCCGATGTCAGCGTATCTGAAAAAGGGACAGCAACCAGGTCTGCAGCACTAAGCCAGTTCGACAATTCGGCATCAGAGAGAAAGCCTAATTGCAAGTGTACTTGTGGACTTTGTTCGCAAATAGCGATCAATTCGTCAGCATATTTTTGATCGTCGGCTTTACCGCAAATTAGTAAATGAAAATTATCAGGAATGTTTGCGGTATTAAAAATGGTCGCTAATTTTTCAATGCCTTTATATTTTCTCAGCATTCCAAAGCATAAGATCAGTGTAGAACTGACAGGTATTCCGAGATTAGTTAGCAATGCATCTCTTGACGTATCTGCTGCAGGATACATGCCCGTGTAATTACCATGGAAGATAACTTTTGCTTTTCGTTTTATCGTTGTTGAATTGTACGCTTCGGCTAAACGACTTTTTGCAGATTCACTATGGACAATGATTTGGGATACGCAGGAAACTAATAGTTTTCGTAAGAAAAGTTCTGTGTTGCGATCAAACCCTTCATGGGCAAACTTATTATGAATTGTCCATACAATCGTTTTTCCAGACATCCTGAGTTTCAGGCAATCCAATGCAATCAGTAAACAGCGCAACTTTGCTTTTAAAGGGGAAGCTGTCCAGCTCAGGATAGTGAGTAACGGCGAAAGCCAATGTAAATGTATAACTTTTGCGTCAGGGTGCTTTTTACAGAGCTCGGAAAAAGGAAAATAGCCAACAGGGTATTTGTCAAAAGTAACCTCATGACCAAGTTTTTCTAAATTTTCAGAAAGAATCGACTGGTATGGATTCCCCTCTCTGAAATCAGGGACCACAACGACCTGAGATTTACTGTTCATTATTAACTCTTAAAGGTTTTTTTGTACAGACAAATAAACTTTGCTAAGTAAGCATCCATACTGAATTCTGTTACAACTCGATTTCTGGCTGCGGTGCTTAATTTGCTTTTCAATGCGTTATCTAATAACAGTTCCCGAACACATTTAGCAAGCTCATTGGGTGAATGAGGGGGAACTAATAAGCCACATTCTTTATCTACAATCGCTTCCGGAATACCATTTACATTCGTAGATACAATCGCTTTTTGCATAGCCATCGCCTCTAAAATTGACACCGGGAAAGCTTCCTGATGTGAGGCACATACCAAGATATCAAGATTACCTAGTAACTCGAGCACGTTGTCAACCTGACCGTGGAAAGTTACGCTGTCACGGATTCCCAACGATGAGGCATAATCTTCCAGCAATGATTGGCGTGGGGCCTGCAAGATATCACCCCCAATAATATCGTAGTGAACATGATAGCCTTGATCTGATAGCTGCTTTGCCATATCGAGAAAATCGATATGGCCTTTGCGTTCCTGTAAGTTTGCGACTATGCCGACACGTTGAATGTCATTATGCTTTTCATTAGGTGAGAAACGGTTAATATCAACGCCATTGTGAATGACATCCTGTGTTGCCTGAGGGCAAGCTTCAGCTAGGGGGCCTTGGGTTGCGTGCAATAATTCTTCACTGCAATATACGAAACCCGCGGGTTTCGGCATGCGCTTGAACACCCAGTTAACGTAACCGGCTTCAACAGGGAAATGCATATGACACAGGACCGGAATACCGGCAATTCTGGCTGCAAGTAACACCGCACGAGTACAAACCAGATCGGCGCATTGTAGCAAGGCAATATTTGCCTGCTTTAATTGTTTGGCCAACTTAAAAGCGTGCTTAATAGTACTGAAGGGAGAACTGAATTCAGGTTGGGATAACCCTGTGACAAGCACAGCGCAGTTTTTACGTGCCATATGAACCGAAAATGGCCCTTCATGAGGCACTACTAATAACGGCATGAATTCCGGGTGCGCAGCCAGTCCATCTATGAGTGCTTCCGACATCCTTTCTGCCCCGCCAATTTCGGCGACGCTGTGCACAAAGGCAATAGTTTTTTTCACAATTAAATCAGCTTATTGCGACCAGAATAACTAAATCATACGTGTTAAGTGTAGTGAATACCAGTCTAAATCACATTCTGGATAAAGGTGGTTTTACGCTAACTTGTTGTTTTAGTTTGATTTGTTTTTATCTTTCGATAATTGAAGCTTGCTACTCAACAGTATCGCCCCTTCAAGCGTAAGGTGGCCGTAATCCCAAGCGGAAGGCACCCAATGCTGTTGCTGTGTTTCAGATGGCAACACAACACGGCATTGTTGCGGCGATTCGCAGAATGCATCGAGGGCAGAAATAAACTTTACATTGCTGTACTGTTCAATAACGTTGATCAATTTATGATCGAGACGTTCTATTTCAGAGTAGAGTGTTGGCTCGACCAAGGTCGACGCTGAACTTTCATTTAGTAACAGTCGCTTGGTTAACAAAAAGCTGGGTAAATCGGGCAAGTATTGCGGCACACCGCCTATAACAATGACGTTGGTATTACCTGATTGCAATGCAGCTAACGTGTTATTAAGGGATACCAGCTTGTCTTCATGACTCAGCCAGTTTCCGTGGAGGACCACAGTGTCGAACTGCCCCTGTTGAATATACTGAATGGCAAACTGATTCGTTGCCTGGCAGTGTTTACGGTGTGGAAAGTGTGTGTCTATGAGTGGCAGACAGGCGCTGCTGGTAATTTCACTTAACTGCTCGCCTAACTGGTACCGGAGGCCTTTAGCCAACGCGTTTGCATGAGAGTCTCCCCACAGTAGTACCTTTCCTTTTTTGAAGCAGACATCTGATATTGCTTCATAAGTTTCGTTCTCGCCAAGGAAACAGTGCGCATTATTTTCTGGCTGACCAGCAGGCGCGTTGTATTGCAGGTAAGATAACAACGTTTGTTGTTCGCTGTTGTATCGGGAAGGGATACCATCCTGACCGGCATAGAACCCAAAGCCAATAATGGTAGCAAAACTTATAGCACAAAAACTGTATACCTGTTTACGGCTGGTGATATTTCTGTGGCGGAAAGGCTTTTCTACATATCGCCATGACACATAAGCCAACAAAAATGCGGCCAGTAATATCGCAATGCGTATTATGGCGTCTGGTTTGGCAGAGATGTAACGGTTAAACACCAGCAGTGGTTGATGCCACAAATACAGGCTGTAACTGATGAGTCCGGTAAGTACCATCGGACGAAGCGTAAGAAGTTTGTGTGCCAGACTGTCTGGTGCAGGGATTACGATAAGGATAAGCGTGGCTAATACTGGAACTAATGTAATAAGTGACGGATGGGGAATGGCTTCATCAAACCAGACAAGGCAAGCAAAGAGTACAATCAGGGCGCTGTTCTTGAGTATATTGGCCGTCGATAATCTTTCCAGAATACGTGCATTATTGAATATCAGAATACTGGCCAGACTACCGAACATGAGTTCCCAGGCCCGTGTGGGTAACAGGTAAAAATTGGCGTCCGGTGCATTAACCGCCGCCCATCCAGCCATTGACAGACTGATAACAAGAATAGTGAGTACCGTCAACGTCAGTAACCGGGGGAACCAGCGAAGCACGATGAGAAGCACTAGCGGGAAGAAAAAATAATATTGTTCTTCAACTGCGAGGCTCCAGGTGTGTAGCATGGGTTTTAAGTCAGCAACCCGATCAAAATAACCACTGTCTAACCAAAAGAAAATATTGCTGGAGAACAGGGACATTGCAACAAGGCTATTGCCATAGCCTTTCAGGTCTACGGTAATCATCAACTGATAAGCGAGTACTGAGGTCGCCGCTGTCATAAAAATAAGCGCTGGTAACAGTCGGCGTACCCGTCGTTCATAGAAATTCGCAAACGTGAAGGTTTTTTGAGAAATCTCTTCAACCAGTATGGAGGTGATCAGGAAACCACTGATAACAAAAAACACGTCAACGCCTAGGAAGCCACCATGGAAAAAGCCGAGTTTGGCGTGAAAAATGAGTACCGGAAGCACTGCCACCGCTCGTAATCCGTCAATATCCTTTCTGTACTTCATCGCTCAATGGTGCCTTATTTACGCCGGGCTGGTAATAGGTGTTTCTATGCCGAATAGGCCCAACATTACATGAATCGTTCCATTGATAACAAGTGTTTGGCCGCGCTAATAGCGCCTTTGATGAAAAAAAGGCAGTTAAAGCGATGCTTGTTAAAGAAAATGCCTTCACGTATGGTAGGGCGCAATGAGTCAGTGACAGTATCAAAGGAACGTATGTGAGCGCCACAATCCAGCCTGTTATTAGTGTTGTCATTCCGGCCTATAACCGGGAAGATGTGATTGAGCGTGCTATTCAGAGTCTTTTGGCACAACAATGCGATGTGCCATTTGAAGTCATCGTGGTTAATGATGGTTCTACTGACAATACTACGCAGGTGGTCAGTGGTATTAATCACCCGCAGCTACGACTGGTCGATCAGGTTAATCAGGGGGCCAGTGCTGCCCGCATTCACGGCGTCACCGTTTCACAAGGCAATTATATTGCGTTTCTGGATTCTGATGACGTGGCTGAACCTCACTATCTGCAACGTTTATATGATGCCCTTTTACAGCACCCTGAATGTGTAATGGCTTATGCAAAGGTAGGGGAGATGAACGGCAACTGGCATCAGGAACAGGCTTTGCCAGAGACTGATCCTAATGGCGTACTCGCTGATCCATTAGTCGCTTTGCTGCAAAACGGGTGTTTCACTATTTCTATGAATCTGATGGCAACCAAAGCTGCTGCTATGAAGGCGATGCAGGGACGTCAGCATGTACTTGCTTCAAATGACTTCGACTTTTGCCTTCGCGTAGCGCTGGAAGGCCCTTATGTGTTTGTCGATACGATAACCATTCGCATCGACCGGCGTGACGATGGAATTGGTAAACGGTTTGGTTATCGTCAGGTATCGTTTGCCGTAGTGGTGGCAACTGAAGCCGTTAAGTTAAGTCTGCGTAAAGATAAAGCCGTCAAAGACGCGCTGTCTTCGAGAGTACGATTACTGTGGCCAACTGCGTTTGGTCAATGCCTTGCTCACAAACAATGGAGCTTTGCGTGGAAGGTCTTTATGCAAGGACTGAAATGGGGTAAGCCCTCAGATGTAAAGCAGGTCTATTGGGCTGTTGATCACTACGTATTGAAAAATAGACCGTAACGTATCATCACAATGTGTATTATCGTAAGATATCGAAATCGTGTTGACTAAAACCCTACTTGGATGAGTAATGAAAGAAAAGGACATTAGTGTTTCTATAATCATCGCCACTTATAATCGCAGTAGTGACCTGATTGTTACATTGCCACAATTGCTCGATTGTATGCGACCAATAGACGAGTTGATTATTGTTGACCAGACTTTGTCTCACAGCCCTGAAGCTCAGGATTACCTGAATGAGATAAAAAATAACTCACAGGTCAGTATTTATCAGACCGCGCCCAGCCTCACCATTGCTCGTAATGCAGGTTTATTAAAAGCGACTAAAGACGTGGTGTTGTACCTTGATGATGATGTAGATGTGCTTTGTGATCTTTGCGCAGAAACAGCAGAACTTTACAAGAATCCGAAAGTCGCCGCGGCTGCTGGCAGGGTAAAGTTACCCGGTGACAATTTTTGGACGCCAAGGAAAAATAGTAAAACCGTTACCGCTCTTTATGGCTGCCATATGTCTTTTCGTCGTACAGCGCTATTGGAGAGCGGTGGATTTGATATTGATTTCAAAGGCAATTTTTTGGGTGAAGAATGGGAAGCGCTCGAACGAATACTTGACCAGGGCGGGATAGTTGCTGATGGTGAAAAGTGTATTGTATTTCACCGGCTGCAGGAGTCTGGAGGATGTGATAACCGTACACTAGACTATAAATGGTTTCGTTTTTCGTACCAAAATCACTTGGTATGGGCGCGAAAACGAAAAGGGGTGTCGAAGTTCACTAAATTTCCCAGACATCTGGCCGCATTTTTGAAGTCAATGATGCGTTATGGTCACCCTTCACTCTTTAAAATAGACAGAGCATTTATCGATAATGTGATTAAGCCTGCCTGGAAAGAGAGCAAAGTGCTTGCCAAGCAGTCGTATAAACGAGAATTAGTGCCTCAGGATTTTGAAATAACCAAGTTGTAATCCTGGCCTCAGATGAAAAGGGCAGTTGAAGTGACAAGTGTAAATAAACCACAACTTATTTTTCACCTCGGCGCTCACAAGACTGCCACAACACATTTTCAGGATACACTTTCATTGATGACCGATGAGTTGGCGTCATATGGTGTCACTTATCACTCTCGTGGAGTGGTTCGCAGTAAACTCAGGCGAATCATCTCAAGTCCATTTACCAGTTTTGCGTTCAAACATTCTCCATATGGCATACAAAACCGTATTTGCCAGCACATGTTTATTCCTGGTGATGCAGAGCAAGTTTTTGTTTCGGACGAAAATATCATTGGAAGTTGCGTAGATGAATTGAGCATCCATCCCTACCGGGGACTGGACAGGAGAGTTGGATTTATTCGTAGTCTGTTAAAAAGCTATTCAGTGAAAATTCTCTTTTCAGTAAGAAACTTTAAGCGTGTTTATCCTGGCGCGTACACAACTGCACTCAGGTTTGAGCCTGAGGTGGCTATCAAAGCCAGGAAATCGTTAACGGATATGCTTAATGATGAAATGATGCCAAGATGGACTGACGTTATTGCCAGGGTAAGAGCGGCATTGCCTGGTGCAGATATTTATGTTTGGTCACAGGAAAAATATAAAAGTAACCCTGCAGACATAATTAGAAACGTGCTCAATATTCCGGATTTGGTTGTGCCTAGTATTGACGATCCGAAAGAAACGATAACACCCAATAAGCTTGCGGTAAATTTGGTTGAATCAAGGGCCCAAAAAGGCGACATAAATAAACAAACCTGGTTAACCGAATGTGATGCCATATATCATGAGCATTGTGTTAATGACGAAAGCGAGCGATACACGTTTTTAAATGACGCGCAAATACAGCTCTTGAAGGATAGCTACGAGCTTGATTTAATTGAATTACGGTGCCAATGTCCTTCCATGAATGACTTTCTTTAATAGCAAAAAATCGACTAATCAATGGATAAGAACAAAACATAGTGTAGAGTCGCAATAAGAAACTTTTAAAAAAAGATTAAGAATAATAGTAGAGTTGATCATGTCCCGTTTTAAATCACTGCTTAAGAAGTTGGCACCAGTCAGCGGTTTTAATTATCGGGTTCAAACTGCCCCAAGGTTTTCCTCGTTAGACAATGAATTGAAAAACCTGTCAGCCAAATCTCACTTTGAACACAGCGATTATATTGAATTATTACAATATTTTGTTGAAGGAATTGACGCTTATAAAACTCCGGAAGGTACAGGTGTGTTATATCCTGGTGAAGCGGGTACTCGTGGCACGCAGGTTGAGTCGCTTGAAGGTTTTGCCAGGAGCGCACCAACGCTGGCTGCAACGCTAATCAAAGGGCATAAAAGCACATTTACACTCAGCTCCGGCCCCGTTTTTTGTATCCGAGAATATCTGACCTCGGCCATTGCACAAGGAACGGATGTGTCTTCCAAAGGGTTCTGGGGTGACATCACAGATCTCGATCAGCGCGCAGTTGAAGCTGGTGATATCGCTGTAACTGCATGGTTGTTAAATCAAAATGAAGCAACCAGGTTATCTGATAGCACCAAGAAAAACCTTATTGTATGGCTGGATAAAATTAATCATGTTCAGCTGTACGGTGGTAACTGGATTTTATTCCGATTAATCGTCAATTGTGTTCTGTTGGCATTGGGGCTGGATAAACATGAGTCAATTCATCAAGACTTTGCCACCTTCAAAGGCTTCTATAAAGGTGACGGATGGTTTGGTGATGGGGAAGATGGGCTGCTGGATTACTATAATGCCTGGCAAATGCATTATTACCTGTTTTGGTTTACCGAGATTTACCCGGACTTCGAACGAGCTTTTATAAGCGAAACGATTGAGACATTTGCACAAGGCTATCAATATTTCTTTTCACTGAATGGCTTACCGATGTTTGGCCGAAGTGCGATTTACCGCTGTGCTGCGGCGACCCCGCTGCTTATAAATGCGCATTTTAATCCAGCATTTGCTCCGATTTCAAAACGTGCTCACGAAGCGGTTTGGAGTCATTTTATTTTGCATGATGCGGTCAAGGGGGGAACGTGCACTCAGGGTTATTACGGTTCGTTTCCCGACCTAATGGAGAACTACAGCGGAAGAGGGAGCGTCCTTTGGTCGTTACGTTCGCTCTGTATTGCGTTTTACTTTCCAACAGATCATATTTTTTGGCAATGTGACCCCGCTGAATTACCGATTGAAAATGGATCATACGAAGTGAATCTCGCTGAAGCCGGGTTTATCATTCGGGGTGATCATGCCACTGGTCAAATCTCAGTGACTCAAACATCGCCGCCTTTTAAATATTTGCACAACGAGGCACATGTATTTCGAACTCGGAGTATTGCTTTAAAATTAGCGGAATTTGTTTTGAGACGGCCATTAAGGCATGAGAATCTGGCAGCAAAATATAGCCGCAAGCAATATTTCTCTGACCGACCATTTTATATAACAAAAAAATAGGTCGCAACGGAGTCTGTCGTTCAATTTCTTGCTATTAAGGTTAAATCTGGATAGGCTGCGACGAATGACTGATTCCTGTAAGTAAATGGGAAGTATCTGCAAGGAGTAGAATACGTTGAAGTTAGCCATGACGCCTGTTAAACGCAATGGATTTTCCTCAGTTACGTTTGATTATATTCGATTTATTGCTGCATTGGCCGTTGTGTTGGGGCACGCAGTTACCCGTTTTTTCGGTCCGTATTCTGACGTCAAAGCTCCTTCGTTAAGTGAGAAAGTATTCAGAGTTATATTTAGTGGATATGGCGCTCAAGCGGTAATGGTGTTTTTCGTTTTGAGCGGCTTGTTCATCGGCCAGTCAGTGCTAAGTCAGTTACAACGGGACAGATTCGTATTTCGCCAGTATGCATTACGCAGACTGATTCGACTTTGGTTAGTGCTTATTCCGGCACTTGTCTTAACCTATTTTGTGGACTCTTTTGGGATTACCTATCTCAGTCACGATCTGATTTATCAGGCGAATGGTATGTTTGGCTCAGTAAATCCTGATGAATTATCTATTCAGGTATTTCTTTCTAATGCCTTTTTTTTGCAGACAATCGTCAATCCAACTTATGGCTCTAATGGAGCTTTGTGGAGTCTGGCAAATGAGTTTTGGTATTATATTATTTTCCCTTTAGTCGCTATCCCCCTTTTTTCCGCCCGTGCTCGCTACAGCAAAGTACTCATGATAAGTGCAGCCGCAGCTTTACTGGTATTGGTTGGGTTTAGAATTAGTGTGCTGTTTGTTGTGTGGCTGTTGGGGGTGGCTTTGCTATTTATTCCCAAAAGCGCTAACTCAAGAGTAAACTGGAAGTGGTTGCTAGGTGTGTCCTCTGCCATGTTTTTCTTTATTTTGCTCTTTATTCGACTTTCAGGGCAGATGGAGTCAAAACTACTTGAGGAAATGCTCTGCGGCACAGGGTTCTTCTTATTATGTTACTCACTGATTTACTGTGACAATTACATTAATGCTAGCAAGAGACATCAATCCGTATCATTTGAGTTGGCTGGCTTTTCTTATTCGCTTTACTTAATTCATACCCCTTTACTTTGCTTGGCCAGAGGATGGATCGTTGGTGGGGAAGGGTACCTAACCTTTGATTTGACGACGGCGCTGACCTTTTTTGCGGTGATAGCTGGCATTGTATTATTGTCTTATGGTCTTGCTAAAGTAACTGAGTTTCATACTCATAAAGTGTATAAAAAGCTTGGAATATAGCCTCATTGCTTTGTTGGCTTCATAACGCGGCGTATACACCTGTCAGCGCTCGGGATTTGAGCTTGTTTTGTGTAGTGAATGAACCTGATCCACAACTACTTGACTGAATTTATACAATTGTTTGTGATTTGCTATTGCTAGTTATGGGGTAGTGCGGTTGAATAAGCGTTAATTTTGTTTTAGTACGGCGTGTTTACGTTTTTTTCGTCGCCAAAACTGGGGGCGGGTGGTGAACGCATTGCAACGTAATTTAGGGTATAGATATGGTTAAGCTGGCGCTTTATCTGTCGTTATTAATCAGTAGCTTTATGATGTTCAATGCGCCTTGGATTGCGGCACTAGTGTATTCAATTGTGTCTGTCATGCAGCCTCAGTATATCTGGTTTTGGGCTTTTGAAGATTTTTCTGTTTTTACAGTTTCAGCGGTGATTACAATCCTTGCTTGGTTTGTGCAGGCATTCAAAGGCAATATCAGGTGGGAAGTTTATAAGTCTGGTCAATTCAAAGGCGTTGTTTTACTTACCATTATTTTTCATATTTCAAACGCTCTTACGCCTTACGAAACGTACTTTTCTCTCGTAAGCGGTGATTTGGTTGTTGATATACTTACCACCATTGCGATTATGTACTTTATTGTACTCCCATTAATTAATGATGAAGACACGATAAAGTTCTTTGGGTTTATGTATATTTTTGTGGTTGTTTACTATGCATACTGGGCAAATGACCACTATTTAGCCAATAATTGGTCGCAATTTACTATGGGTAGGTTGCTAGGGCCCAGAGGTAGTCCATATGCCGATGGTAATGTGACATCAATAGTGTTAACCAGTGGACTCGGTTTTGTGATGTTTGGCGCTCGATATTTCCAAAAAAACTGGATGAAAATTGGGTTGCTGTTAACCATTCCATTTATTTGGCATGCCTTGATATTGTTTGCTTCACGTGGTGCGCTCATCAGTGCTGCGGCCGTCACGTTGTTTTTCGCAATGGTTGTTAAGTCTAAAGTGCTAAACATTGGAATGGCTGTAGGTTTTGTCGTCATGCTTGTATGGCAGGGGGGGATGCTCACAGAAAGAACAACCAATACTGTTGAGCAGGCACAGTCAGAATCCTCCGACAAGCCATTAAATCCCCGACTAGTATCCTGGTCAGTAGGTATTGATATCGCAATGGAATACCCTTTGTTAGGCGCAGGCCCTCAACGGTTTCAGTATGCTTCAAGGGACCTTTATCCGGGTAAGTCCCCTCACGTTGCGCATAATACATTCTTAAACTTTGCCGCTAACACCGGATTAATAGCTGGTTTCATCTATCTGTCGTTTTTTTGGATTTCATATAAGCAATTCAAATATGTGAAGAAACGCGTGCCTGATAATTCCACATTTAGCTATATCAACTTCTCCTGTATGAGCGGTTTATGTGGTTACTTTACTGGTGCATTTTTCCTCGATTTAATTATTTTTGAGCCATTTTATTTTTTATTAGTGCTCATTAGTGCAAACTATTACTTAGTTAAAAACTCAAAAACGCTGGAGCATAACAGCGCTGCTGAAATAGCCGAAGATAAGAATGTGAAAGTTGTAAAACCCGGGAAAATTATCGCGTGAGAGAAGCCAAATATAACATCGTTATGTTCGCCTATAACGAGCAAGACAATATAGAAGCGTCCATAACCAGCATCTACAATAATATTAACCGGCAGTTAAACAAGTTTTATTTAATAGCAAATGGCTGCACAGACAAGACAGTGGATACCGCAAAATTCATCAAGTCTAAATTTGGGTTCGAGCAACTACACATCGTTGAACTTACGTTAGGGGATAAATGTAATGCGTGGAATACTTACGTGCATGAGTTGGCAGATGACGTAGATGTACACTTTTTTACCGATGCAGATGTTCAGTTTTCTCCGCACTGTTTTGAAAAGATGACAGACAGGCTCTCAGGTGTCGGTGAGGAAACGGTGATTGTTGCTGGCATGCCTCTATCCGGTCGAAACGTCGATTTTTACCGGAGTCTCGTGATCGAGCGCGCTTGTTTTTTTGGAAACTTATACGGGATGAGGCACAGTTTTATCGAACGAATAAGGGAAGTACCTTTTTACTTGCCTATTGGCCTGAACTGGATTGACTCTTTTTTAACTAAAGCAGCTAATACAGATCTAAAGTTTACAAATTTTAATCTTCCCAACAGAACCACGTGGATTGAAAATGTAGGGTACGACTTCGAGAAGCTATCTGTGTTTAAACGTGACGATATACGTTTATACATCAATAGAATAGCGAGGTACGAATTAGGTAAGATTCAGGAAGTGTTCCTGGACAAGTTGCCCTGTGAAGAGTGGCCAAGAGAGATGCTTAATATAAATCTCGAAATCGAGGCCAATTTTGATGATTTGACGTCGCACCTAGGTTATGTGAAACGTCGGTTAGTTAAGAAACGGTTATCGAAAATTCTGAAAAAATCAAAAAAAGAAACGTAGCGATAATCGCTTGATCAAAATCACCAGCGCTGTTCAATAGTCTCGTAGGTACTCTTTATCATGTTAACCATTCGCTCAGGTGTAACGGCTAGCGCGTTATCCATATTAACTCAATTGAGCAGACGCTTAATTGGTGTGGTAAGCCTTATTATCCTCGCTCGTATCCTGACGCCTGAAGACTATGGCCTTATGGCTATTTCACTTATTTTTCTCAATTTTATTGAAGTTATTTCATCCACAGGTGGATATAGCTACTTGTTAAGCCGGGAAAAAATTACGGATGACATGCTGTTCACGAACTGGTCATTAAACCTAATGCTTAAAGGAAGCTTCGCCGTTTTACTCGGTTTGGCGAGCTATCCTATCGCTTTGTTTTACGATGACTTGCGATTGTTTCCTATTATTCTGGTTTTCAGTTTTCAAGCCATGCTTTCTTTATTCAATAGCCCTGGAATGATATTGAAAATGAAAAAGCAGGAATTGGGTGCTATTACAACATGGGATGTGATATCAAAATTTGTTACTACTGCGATTACTATTAGTATCGCTGTCATCTATGAGACTTATTGGGCATTAGTTATCGGACAGTTTTTGGTCGCATTTAGTATGTTTACTGCCAGCTATGTCATCGCCCCCAAAATGCCACGTTTCTGTTTAAAGAATATCAAACAACAATGGGACTTTTCGAAATGGATAATACCGCAATCCATCGTTAATTTTTTTCGAAGTCAAATTGATGCAATGTTTGTTAGTGTGTCGTTCGAAAAGGCTACGGTCGGTGCTTATTCTTCTATGAGGTATTATGCCGATATCCCTACCTCTATATTTATCACGCCCCTGAGTGGTCCATTATTAGCCCAGTTTTCAGAGTTCAAAAATAATGCAGATTATTTTCAGAAACAATTACAAGTTGTGTTGTTCTTCCTCTCTTTAATTACTGCACCAGTTATTTATTTGATGTCAGTACATTCTGGCTACCTTGTAGGGCTGATTTTGGGAGAAAAGTGGATACAGTATTCTGATTTCCTGGGAATATTTGCTTTCTTTATTATCGTTGCAACGGGGAATAATTTCTTAAGTCAGATAGTGATGTTGAAAGATAAAACCCGGCTGTTATTTGGCTACTCTTTGTTTTCGACAGTGCTGCAATGTATTTTGTTTATAAGTATTGATTTCACTAGCGTGTATGAATTGGCCGAGTATAAGATTGGCCTGGATATTATTTCTGTGGCAGTGTTTTTTATCGTTGTAATTGGGTATTTCGTTGGTAAGCAGGCTTTTCTGCCTCTGTTGCTTCCCGTTATTCCTGCAATCGTGTTGATCAACGGCGGCGGTTGGGTAGCATTTCAGGTAGTGCCTGAGGTGACATCATTCTGGCAATTGGTATTACACTGTTCTATCACCGTGGGCTTGTTTGGGTTATTACAGTTTGCAGTAATATTATTACTCAGGCAGGTGCACTGTTACCGATATACCCTGAGGTTGATTCAGCCAGTATGGCAAAAGTGTACAGCGCGTTTTTATTCCTAATCAGATTGTGACGGGACTCAAATCCTGAATTTTTTCAGAAATCAGAGGTACAAGTGGGCTCGATATGTTAGCTGAGGATGCAAAACAACAATGAAAGGGTTAATGTGCGCGGTAAAAGTTGGACTTTCAGCGACAATGGTCCTGGGGTGTGTACTGATGGCGATAAATCTGTACGGCCTGAATCGGGACATACGGCCAGAAGGACTGACTCCGGAAGTATTGCGTTTTGGGGAACAGGATCTAACAATGAGCCCGCTCGAGCTCAATAAAGCGATTGTGCGTCAATCCAATGAATCCGATGAAGACTATGCCCGTCGACTTACACTGGCTCTGGCGGGTGGTATCGCGCATGTCGAGTGGCTGATGTATGACCCCGATACGTTTCACCAACGTGTACCCGTGTGGGAAAACTTTATTTTGTATCTAATGGGGGTGTTAACCAGTATTCCCGAGTATGAGCGTTATCACTTCAGTAATCCCCATCGAAGTCTTGCAAGAGGCATAGGCATTTGTGGAGACGCCTCCATGACGTTATCAGGGTTACTTGATGAACAAGGTATAGCAAACACCATAATTACAGTGCCAGGGCATGTTATGGTGGAGGCTCAATTATCCGATAAAACCATGCTGCTTGATGCTGATTTCGGTGTCGTGCTTGAGCACGGTGTTGCTTATTATCAACAACACCCGGAAGCTCTGGCACTGGCTTACCAGGCTCAATTAGGGCGAGTTAACGATGGCGAATTGATGATTGCGAATGAGCTGAAAAATGTCGGCTATCAGGTGTGGAACGGTACATCCCATTTTATAACGAAAAAATACTACTTCGAAAAGTTCGCGTACGTGGCAAAGTGGTTATTTCCCTCACTCATGATTCTATTTCCGCTCTGGTGGATGCGACGTCGCACCCCGCCAGAGTAGCGACGTCGCACCCTACCAGAGTAGCGATGTCAGCGCTGTACCATCACTGCATTAGTGAAGAACTGGTAGTGGTGTTGCTCGGGCTGAATACTTCTGCCAAACCACCTGACGGCAACCAGAGAGCTTCTTGCTGGCAATGACACTGTGAATACATACGGATTCCTAGCCGTTTCCGGATAGAAGGTCCGTGTATCAACGCCTTGGTCGGTTATTATGACGGCTGTGACTTCATCCAGTGAAGTAGGGAAACCCTGCCAGTCCTTCTCTGCGAGGTTTAAGCTCAGACGCGCTTGCAGGCCTGTTTCTGACGTTGAAACAACATCACCGGCATACGCAATGACTTTGCCACTGCCGTTTTCAATGGTTGCAGATAACGTTTCAACAAATTTGCCATGTTGTGCCCAGAAATGACCGCGCTTAATTCCGGCTAAAATATGACGAGGAGCGCGACTGGTAGCCTGCACGTGGGTAGTTGAAAACTCGCAAGGCCAGTAATCCATGTTGTCATTGTGAAAGTCAGACGGCGCTCTTGCACCGAACACCTGGCGGCCAGACAACAGGAGCCCGTCCCAATCTTTACCCGGGGTCGCGATGGCAGGATCCCAGCCGTGTCGGGTCCTGAACTTAAAGCTGTAAGAGCCATTGTCGTCTCCCCGTTTCTTTTGGTGGCCAGGAGAGCCTGAGAATCCGATGAAATATGGGCCATGCTGCAGCCACTTTTCCATATCGTGTTGATTTTCACCTTCGGATGCATCTTTTCTGCTGGGGTGGTTGTACATGATCACTGGTGACTCAGTTTGCTGACCGAACTGTTGTGAAAGCCAATTCATGGCGGCAGACTCGTCAATGTCTACCGGCGTGGTGTTGCCATAGTGGTCAAACTGATCCCGGAATGCTGAAAGGAGCCTTGGCGTTTGGTCGTTTTGCGGTAACAGTACAGTGACGTGTTCACGACCAGCAAATGGGGGAATATTCCACTCCAGGCCCGCCATGATGGTTAAATCCGGATTATCTTTAGCTGCATTGTTCATGTCACGCCAAAAGGTGTCCGAGAGTACGTTATTCAGGTTTTGGTCACCGTGGTCTGTAATTGCTATGGCGTCACAGCCATACTCGGAGGCTTTACGGGCAATCTGCGCGACGGTATATTCCCCGTCGGAGTAACGGGTATGTATGTGCGTATCAACCTGAAACCACTGCTGGTTTAGGGTAATGTCACTTTGATTGATCTGAATATCTGAATTGGCATTGGGTGTGCGGCGATAGGCAGTCACTGTGCCATCACTATACAAGGGCAAGGCGGCAATCCGTCCATCAATGGTATTTTCCATTGCCAGATACCGCTCGTCACTTTCACTACCAAACGTGCGTTGAAACGCGCTCTCGCTAAACCCTTCCGGCAGGTCATGTAATAAGGGGATAAACAGATTTTCATCGCTACTGCCTGCCAGAATTGCCTGTACCCGTCTTGCATTATCAGAGGACGAAATCGCAAAGTCGGCAAACTCAACACCGGATTTATCGGCGGTTAAGTCGCGGAAGCTATAACCTGAACCACCCTGAGCCGAATCCATTACTTCTTTTAATTTACCAATATTGATACTTAATTGCTTTTCACTGGCGAGGCGTAGTGCGACCGAGAAGAAAAAGTGAAGGCGCAAATCCATGCGATTTCTGAGTACAAACTTCTCAGGTAACAGCAGACTGTAATCAACAGGCATGGCCACGATACGCGCAAATTCAGGGGCGCCCAGTGTCATTGTTAATGCCCATAAAGCGGCCTGGTTTTCATCGACCGGATCTTCCGATACAGATCGTGACTGGGCATACAGGAAGGTTTTCCCAACCAATTCGGCTGTGGTGTCGGTGCGTGTTGCATGAGATTGGATGTAATCGACATAAAGCTGGATAGTTTCAGTGTCGGAACTGTCGATTTGTCTTATCTCTTGAATCACCTTAAAGGTATCTGTGATCCGGTCTTCCACCGATGCTTTCAGGTTGCCTGGTTTTTCGAAGTTGATAACAAGCTGGTCGTTACCCAACTGTGCATTCGACTGAATATTGTTGAGTGTCAGCAGGGCTTCTTCCCCGAAAAAGACCCGGGCAATTCCCTTGAAAAAATATTCAACGGCAATGCCGGGGAGTGGAAAGCTACCCAGCTGACACTGCTTGAATTCGAGTTTACCGTTAAGGTTAGGCATTAGCATGCATTGGGCGTTCAGGTATACAGTGCCAGGAATGGTCGTTACGCTGGTGGCCATGAGTATTCCCAACGCGCTACTGTTCAAGCGTAATTGCAGTGCTGGAACGGTGTAACTGACTGTATCAGATATCGCGGTGAGCTGATCGTTGGTAACGGTTATGGTGGCTTGCTCCCGGGCCGACATCAGCGGCTTGATGATTCTTGCTGCCCCAGCACGGGCCTGTGCTGCCTGCGACGGGCTTAAATCATGCGTGGGTAGCACAAGAGGCGATAGCGAAAATAAGCCAATTAGCAGCAGTGAAACAAGCGTATACTTAATTACCCGTCGTTTATGCCAAAACCGCTTGTTAACCGGTTTTTGATTGGCTTCTACTGTCATATCTGCTTCTCACTGCTTTTTGATAATAGTCTGAAACTCACTGCGTAACTGTAGTATATACTTTGTGGAAAGACTGACACATGGCTTGCACAGTAAACATGTTATTAAACCGGGCCAGGCTTCCTTGCTGGTATGCATGGTAGGTCTCTGGTTCATTTGCCAGGGTTTGCATTGCACGCGCGAATTCGTTCTGATTGTCGTTGCCAGTTACCAAACCATTTTGATGATGTGCAATGACTTCAGCATTGCCGCCAGCGTCTGTTACCACACAAGGTTTGCCTAAAGACATCGCTTCGAGCAAGGTCATGGATGTCCCCTCACTGAAAGACGACAGCAGGAAAATATCCATGATCGAAAGATATCGGGCGGGTTGTGGCTGGTATCCGGTCAGCACAACATGGTCGCTGATATCCAGTTCTTTAATGAGAGTCTCGATGTCGGCGCGCATTTCACCGTCGCCTACGATAACAAGTTTTGCATCTTTGCCTGTGTCCAGCACGTCTTTAAACGCGCGCAGCATCATCAGGTGATTTTTGATGGGGTCGAACCGGGCGATGGTACCAAATACCGTTTGTGAGGCCCCAATGCCCAACTCCGCTTTCAAAGCGTATTGGGTTTCAATCGGAACCGGCTCAACCGCTTTAATCCCGTTGTAAATAACGTCGATATTTCTGGCCGACAAATTTTCATGCGTCACCAGTGCTTGTTTTGTAGCAGATGAAATGGCAGTGGTCGCGTCAGTTAACCACGCAAGTATCGGATTGATAAGCTTTCGCTTCCAGGTACCAAAATCCGGATAAAAACGACCGTGCTCGGTAAATATGACTTTGGTGTTCAGGCCCGCTGCGGCTAAAACACCGTATACCCAGGGGGTATATTGGTGGCAATGAATGATATCGATATTGTGCTCACGGAGGTGTTGTCGGATCGCTTTAATAAGCCCGCGATCAAATCCGGGGTGCCTTGCCACCGTGGTAATCGGTATACCCGCACTGGCCAAGTCTTCGCCCCATGGTCCCAGTGGTGCTTCAATACAGAATATAGACATCTTAAAAGCCGGATCATCAAAACCTTCTATTAGGTTTTTAACCACCATTTCGGTGCCACCAATACGCATATCGTATGTGATATGCATGACATTAATCGCCTTACTCACGCCACTTTCTCTGTAGTAACCATATAGCGCTGATACCACATCTCAAACATTAATAGGCTCCACAATACAGTGCCGTGTTGATGCGTACCTGATTGGTGTTCATCCCACAATTGCTGAATAGCACTGGTGTTAAAATAGCGCAGTAATCCGGCGTCTGACGAAAACAGATAGCATTCAGCAATCGATTTAATTTCTTCGCGCAGCCACTGATCCAGGGGTACAGAAAAGCCCATTTTCTTGCGGTATAAAATGTCATCTGGGAGTAATGGTTTAAAGGCTTCTTTGAGAATGTGTTTTTTCTCGCCATCTTTGAATTTAAATGCCGATGGTACGGTAGCGGCAAATTCAATCACATCGCGGTCCAGTATAGGCGCACGGACTTCCAGTGAATGGGCCATACTCATTCGATCCACTTTTACCAGAATGCCGCCGGGCAAATAGGTCTTCATGTCTGTGTAAAGAATGCGG
Organism: Aestuariibacter sp.; assembly: GCA_017794925.1. Classification (GTDB taxonomy): domain Bacteria; phylum Pseudomonadota; class Gammaproteobacteria; order Enterobacterales; family Alteromonadaceae; genus Alteromonas. The sequence goes on from CP051238.1 coordinate 2,196,839, forward strand.
GATAGGTGATCAGGCCCATTGGCCTTTTCATAGGCATCGAGGGTGATTTGACTTGGGTGGTATTCTCCTAACCTCGCCGCAAAATCTGGGGCAACGAGTTGTTGCCACTGACGGTCGTCAATCTGAGAGTTAGTCAGATAAAACCCCATGGCAGGATCACAGGACAAGCTGTCACACAGCGACTTAACTTTTTTCAGTACGGTAATGCCTGAACCCGCAACCAGATTGGCCACTTTGGGCAAAACGCGCTTTCTCACCCATGCCGGCACTTTGTTACGCAGGTTGTTTTCGATGGCATCAATGCTGTATTTTTCGTAGCCCGCAAACACTTCATCGCCGCCGTCACCGGCAATCGCTACGGTCACTTCCTGACGTGCCAGCTTCGATACAAAATAGGTGGGGACCAATGAAGGATCGGCGAACGGCTCATCGAAAAAACTGACAATATGCTCAAGGTTATCGCTGACATTGTCGTGCACAATAAACTCATGGTGCTCAGTGTGGTACTGATCTGCTACCGCCTTGGCAAATTCAGTTTCGTTAAAACGCTTTTCGTCAAAACCGATAGAGCAGGTTTTTACCGGCGTGTCGGACTGCTGTGCCATCATGGCCACAACGCCGCTGGAATCTACACCACCGCTAAGAAATGCACCCAATGGCACATCGGCAATCATACGCTGACGTGTGCAATGGGCAGTTAATTCTCGTAATTGGGAGGTCAGCGCTTCTTCACTGCCCTGATTCACCTGACTGAAGTCTACATCCCAATATGGCTCGCAGGTTAGCTCGCCGTCTTTGTAAAGCATGTAATGCGCGGGCGGACACTTGTGTACCCCTTTAAATATCGTTTTGGGGTCGGGAATGTATTGGTATGCAAAAAAGTCATACACCGCATCATCCCTAATGTCACGTTCAACGAATGGCACGGGTAACAGCGCTTTGATTTCTGAAGCAAAAGCCAGTTTGCCTTGCTCGTGGGTATAATACAGTGGCTTTTTACCCATTCGGTCCCGGGCTAAAAACAGCGACTTTTCCTGTTTGTCCCAAATCGCAAACGCAAACATGCCGTTGAGTTCGGTTAAGCAGTCTTTACCGTGTTTGGCATAGAGGGCCAAAATAACTTCGGTATCGGTATGTGTGGAGAATACATGGCCTTCAGCTTCCAATGCGGCCCGGCTTTCCAGGAAGTTATAGATTTCACCATTAAACACAATAACGTAGCGGTCATCTTTGCTGAACATCGGCTGGTTTCCGGCAGCGGATAAATCCAGAATGCTTAGACGTCGGTGGCACAAACCCACATAGTCATCCAGGTAGGTACCGCCCGCATCCGGGCCGCGATGAAGTATAGCTTGACCCATGGTAGTCAGTAATGACTCATCACCGGGTTCGAATTGATAACGACTAAATCCTGCAATGCCGCACATAAGGCTCTCCCGATTTATAAACTAATGTAACGCCGAATAGCTGAGCCAATGGCAACAGTTAGCCCCAAAGGTAATTTGGGCCAAATGCTTTCTGCGAGTTGTCTGACCGTGCCAGGAGGACCGGTCTCCACGACCTGAGGCTGCTGGTCAACGGCACCATCGTGCCAGTTTAGAGGGTAAGGTAGCGCACCCCACTGTGTCTTAAACTTGTATGTCCCCTCGCCGTAGGAAGAACGACCAAAGTCAAACGTTTGTATACCTGCGTCGGTCACGTTAGCCAGTAACGACCAGTACAACATCATATTGGGGGCGAGGCGATTATACTGGGGTAAAGTGGATGCCCATGGAATGGCCGCAACTGCGCCATTCAGTAATACGATACCTGCACCAATAGGTGTAGATGCCTGATAAACAATACATACTCGTGCGTTATCGGCATAGTGTTTAACAATAGCTTCAAACCAGCTGTATGCATGGGCCGGGGAAGCAAGCAGGCGCATGTTTTGTTTGTACACGTCATAAAAGTGAGGAAGAATCGCGATATGTTCGTTGGTGCTCTCACTGAGTGTCATGGTCAGGCCGTTTTTTTCGGCTTTTCGAATCTGGCTGCGCAGTTTTGATTTGAAACTGCTCATTAGCTGCTCACTGCTTTCTGGTAGTGACAGACGTAATATGACTTTTTGGCCTGGTTGAAGTGTTTCTGCGTCTGCTGGTTGGTGGCTGACATCCCGATAATCGCAGTCACTACCCAGCTTCTTCATTAGCGTGGCTGAGATGTTGTCGTCGTCACCTAAGGCGAACCCCGTATCACAGTAGGGCAATGCAACGGATTTTGATGAAGAAAGAGGCCGTTTAAATTTAATGCAGGGCAACACGCCACAAACCTGCTTTTGCTCATCTTCAGCGATATAATATTGCATGGGCTGGCTGTAAGCCTGTTCACATGCCTGACCCCAGGCAAAGCGATGATACGGCGTAGCTTGAGGGTGAGTTTCTACAAAGGCGTCCCACCGCTTCTTGTCTTGGTGCGTTGCGAGTCTGATGTTCATGTTAATACTGCTTGTTGTGCACTGCGGGCATTCAGTAGCTCACAGGCTTCGGTAATTGTACAAAACTCGACAGGCGTCAGGCGCTGCAGGTGTTCAACGGTAGCACGAATACGCTCACATATAATACTCAGGGAGTTTGTCTCTTCAAAAAAGCCGGTTGCGCCATCGATAAGACTGGAGCTGTGTAAATACATATGAATCACGCGTTGTTGGCGTTTTATTGCGGTGTCTACCAGTAAGCAAAGGTTTTTTTCGTCGTTTAGTTCCGGGCTTAAATAAATTTTTCGGAGCAACCGCGAATGCCACAGCAACCCAATTGTATGAAGTAACTTCATGGGGGCAGTTTCACCCAGACGATGAAGTTTCTCACTAATACCATAGTCCTGACGATTGAATCCGGCCGTAACAGGAATTTCCATAATTTGACGTTGATGGCCCGGGGTTAAAGGATTACTGAAATCAGGCCAGTACGGAGACAATGGCGAGCCCTCACAGGAGAAGTACTCATTGCGATAGAACGGGTAGACACTGGAGTCCACTCTAAAGCCTCGTTCTGCCAGTAGTGTGAGTACTTTACTGTCGATGCCCCAGCGTCCGGTGCGAAATGAACGGGGTTGGGTATTGAACTGCTCCGTTAATACCCGCATCAGCTCGTCAAGCTTGGCTTCAATCTGCGGCAATGGCAAATTCACAACGTGGGATTCGGCTTCGGTAGTTTGACCAAAGTAGGGTGGATTACACCAGGGATGCAAATGCGCACCTATTTCACAGCCATTGTTCTGACGAGCCTGATTAATGGCCTTAACGGCAGACTGATTTGCTGCTACAGCATAATCAACGAAATAGGTGGGTCTGATGCCCAACTCTTCACAAAATGCCTGAAACTCCGGTATACGCTGTACATTTTCAACCTGACAATTGTCTTGCGGAAACGGGCCATCCCACTGCCACTCTTCTTCAGTATCGATGGTGAGTATAAATATTGTGGAAGCCGGTTGTTGATGAAGCATAGCCATTCCTTAGCGTAGCAAATCCTTAAAAAGCACCATGTATTCATTGGCCATACGCTGTGCAGAAAAATGCTTTTCTACATAGGCTTTTGCCTGCAGACCAAATTGTTGAGCTTTGATGGTATCAGATAACATCTCACGCCAATAGCCTTTGAGGGTTTCGCGTTCTCCCAATGGCGCAAGTAAGCCGGTGTCGTTATGCGTTATAAGTTGATCGATTCCGGGTATCTGATAGGCCGCGACCGGCGTGCCCATTGCACACGCTTCCATGAGACAACGAGGAACACCTTCCAGGGTTGACGTCATAACAAATAAATCAAAAGTCTTCAGTAGCGCTAACCGGTCGTCTCTGAAGCCTAAAAAGTGAATATCAGCCTGACTTGCAAGTGTACCGGCCATTTCTTCCAGTCTGGCACGATCATCCCCGTCACCCAGGAACAATAACTCAACAGGCATACCTTCCTGATGTAAGTCGTCAAAAATAGTCAGGATGTCGTCGATGTTTTTCCGGCTGATCATTTGACCAATAAAGCCTATACGCAGCTTTTCGGTTTTAGCCGGTATACTATCATCGGTGCGAACCGCTTCGACTTCAGACAAATCAACGCCATTCTGAATGTAATGCAGTTTGTCTTTTCGGACGCCGATTCTGTGCATGTCTTTCATGAGTTGAGTAGACAATGGCACAATGGCGTCACCGTACTTCATGGCTTGGCAACCCAGCCAGATAAAGGTTCTGAGTTTAATATCTTTCGCGTTTTCAAAGCCGTGGGGGGTAACAACCGAGGGAATACCTGCTTTCTTTGCTGCCCATACGCCCAGAATATCTGATTTGTAGCCATGGGTATGGATGATGTCGATGTTCTCGCGCTTGATAAGTTCAACCAACTTGTCAACGACAGAAATATCAAACTTGTTTTTCATAGGCAGTTCAAAGGTTCTGCCGCACTTTTGCTTGAATTGTTTTACCAGCTCTAAATCCTGAGAGTCTGCTTCCAGTGTGGTGGCCAGTAAGGATTCGGTGGTGTCATTCGGCAAATGACTTGCCAGCGCCAAAACCCATCGTTCGGCACCATAAAATCCAGTGGAACAAATGAACTGTAATATTTTTATTTTTTTATTTTCCATACGATGATGTTCCAATGGTCTTGATTATTCCTCCCAAAGTACCCACGGTGCGGGCAGGGAAGTATACGCAATAAAACTTAATAACCTCTAGCAGTGACGTTTTGGGCCTGACTAATTTGTACAGTCTGGCACTATACGCCATTACAGGCAGGCTGGCTGCGACAAAACACAATACCGCAAACATCGGAAAACCTGCAACAAGGCTTATGATTGCAGCAATTAAGCAGGCCGGCATAGCAAGCGGCACAATGAAACTTGGCCACTCTCTCAATGGAATGTGCCGGTCTTTCACTGACGCCAGGTTGGATTGTCCACGCCAGATTTCTTTCTCAAACATTGCCCCTAGCTGCTTGTCTTCACCAATATGCACATACTGGGCGTTGCTGGTGTAATAGAGGTCGCCAAGTTGATTTACCTTATCGGTAAAGTAATAGTCTTCGCAAGTGATCAGGTGCTCAGGAAATTGCCCTGCCGCGTAAAACGTTTCTTTCGCCAGCAATAGATTTCTGCCGGGCAAAAAGTCAACGTTACAATCCACTACCGCATTACTAAGTGCTACGCGAATATGCTCTAACGGCGTAGGTGCATCAGAGGGTATTTGCATGGCACTGACAAGTTTCGTGTTAGGCCGCTGTTGCAACAGCGAAATACACGCTGATAGCCAATTGGGTGACAACTGGATATCTGCATCCAGAAATGCCAGGTAGTCTCCTTTTGCTGCTTCAGCACCTCTATTCCGGGAGGCAGAAATGGTATGTTCAGGTTGTGCAAACAGTACCTTGAATGCAACCTGTCCGCAGGCCTCCCTGAGTGCTTCAGATACTTCCGTATTTTGCGATACGAGAATAATTTCCATCAATTCTGAGGGATAAGCCTGATGTGCAATAGAGCGTAATGTATCTTTAAGCATTTCCTCACGTCCTTTATGAGGAATAACAAATGTCACCATGCTGGTCGTCATTGTAACTTCCTCCGCAGCGCAGGAATGCGTTTCTGTAGCTGTTGCCACTCACGTGTCACGGACAGTTTTTTCACTACATGCGCAACGTAACCTGGCCATCCCTGATCCCGCTGAATGCTCGTTGATAACACTACGGACACATCTACCGGATTAGGCTGCGTGTCACTTTCAATGGTATCGATACCGTAATTTTGCATTAACAGCGCAAGTATGCGCGTGTAGTGTTTTTCGTCACTATGCGTAATGGCGTGAACAACATACTGCTTTATTTCTGCGGCTTTGGCACGATAGCTCGCGGCACGTGATGCGTCTGCATAAGTCGCTGCGATACTCAACACTGCGACTTTGCGCAAGTCTTGAGCCGACCAGGTTTGGTTGGGGTATTCAAGAATGTCTGGCTTTTCCAGGTAGGGATATTCGTTGACAGCCATCCAGTCTGCGTAATGCAGCAGGCAGGCAACGGCATAGTGGTAGTCGTGATTTTTGCCAATGTGTAGTTGAATATCCAGGTAGCGACAAACTGCTTGCAAAAACACCGTATAGAACCAACAGTTCTCGACGTTGGCTAAGTCTCTGGTTGCCGATATGTCATCCTGAGGGGCGATCGTCTGTCGAATAATATACGCCACTCGCTGAATATAATGTGGATCATTTGTGATTTCGTAGCTGTCCAGCAAGGCCATCATGTAGTTGGCTGTGCCCCTGTCAAGCGGGTATGCGCCACTACTGATATCTTTGAGATCAATGCGATACCGGTTTTTATAACTGAGTAATAACCCGAATAAAGTATCATCCCCTTCGTAAACCGTCGATATCCACCCGGTTAATCCTAACACGGCCTGCTTTGCAGCCTGGCAACCCGTTAAAAAATAGTAAAGCTGTAAGCCGGCAGTGTAGCAGTGTTGTCCACCTGGACCGCCGCCGCCAGCGTGATCCTGATATGCATTACCCGTATGGTGTTTTGAGTAAGTGCGGTGGGTGGCTGTTTCTGCCGGCAAGTAATGGTCTGTATGCCAGAATAGTCCCTGATTGTATTCTGGCTTATCCAGGTTTGTGTGGTAGATATCAATATCAATAACGTGTCTGGCCAGGTCGTCAGCCAGTTCCCGCCAGCGTTGGTCACCACTAATCAACCATTGCTTGAGAAAACCGAGTAGGGGGTCGTATTGGTTGTTGTAATGGGAAGGAAAAAGCGTATCGCCGTTATAGCCCGCTGTTTCATGGTCGGCATACAGATCGCCGAAATGACGCCAACCGTATTCGTCGATGGCTTCACGTTTGGCAAAGAATGACCCCGGCCCTTCAATACCCGCGTCGATAATTGACTGAAGCGGGTCTTTTAATAACCTGTCAGACAGTCGGGGAATGACATTACACTCCCCGATCCATACCGAGCTAATACTAGCCATAGCATCCGTTGAACGAGAAGTTGATTCTATGCGCAATGTAATACTATGTGTTTTTTGCTCACCAGGCTGGAGTTCAACGGGGAAATTGGGCTCAGGCTTAAATAATGACCAGGTGACTTTTCCCGGAGTAACACCAAGTGCTGTCGGGAAGTTCTGCCAGAAACGATGTGGCGTAATTGCTAATTGAACATCGTCATACATAAGCCTTGCTGTGGGAACGGGCCGCGTTGGCGTATCTGTCGGCACATTGTCACAACTGAATAACGTCGATGAATCGCTAATGGATAATGTTCTGGCGTGATTGACATGATTCGGACTATCCCAATGCTCGCCGCCACTGGCGCGTTGCCATAATTCAGCATGCTGACTAACCGGTAAAATATCACCGGCAGGTTCAGTTTGAATGGAGGCTGGTGCGTTATCTTGTGTAATAGAGAGTGACAGCTGTTCAATTAGTACACTGCGCATTTCACCCAGATCCCAGGTACCGCCTTCATGGTCAGCCGGATTGGTATTAACTATCGTCGATGTCACTTTTACTGTGCCGGTTGGGGGCTCGAATTCGAATAACACCTTCAGTTCAACTGGCGCAACATTGCCCTGCGTGGGGGTAATGGCATAACACAGTTTCAAATTGATAAAAGCGGGCGGACCGTCATGCTGATCGTAGTATCTTTGTTCCACATGCCAGTCAATCAACTGACTGTTGGCATGACTAAAAATGCCTTTAAGCGCATTGCTAGCTGAGAAACCATAGCGGTAGCCGCTAAGCTCAAAGTGACCGTCCAACAGTGTATTGGTATTAAAATGACATAGCCAGTTGCTGGTATGCAGCGTTGTGGCCGTTTCAGTGACATCTGATGCTATGTGTTCGTGCGTGACAGTTACTGCCGGCGCTTGTAATGGCTCAATGTAGAACTGGCAGTCGTTAATATTCGAAGTACTGGTATGTCCTTGTGTAAATACCCACTTAATCGAATGGTCCGGCCACCAGGCTAAAGGGGTAAAAACACAGTTAACCGGTTGGTTATCGTTCCGCTTGCATTGTAAGGGCTGGTGAACAAAGACTTGCCCCTGTGGCATAGGAATGCCGATTGAAAACGATGCTGTGTCTGCTTTATCGGAAACTGGCACACGTAATGTAAAATGATGTTGTGATTGCATGTGTCAACGGTTGCTTGATCGATCATTTAGACTAATCATTGTTGAAACGCTAAACGCGCCTCTTTGGACAAAGCTAGTCTGTTTAATTATTTGATAGGTAAACTCTACCGTTTATTGCGGTGTAAAAATACCGAAAATGTAAATCTAACGGCTATTTCGTTTAAAAATCTTAGCTTTCAGCATTTTCAAGGTCTGAAAAATGGCTGTTAACCAATCTTTTCGAATGAGCCTGATCATAAACAATTCATACTGGTAGTTAGACAATGAACGTTTGTACTGACTATCTCCGCCCATGAAATCGTATCGTGTGTATCCTTGTTCAGTGTAATAACTCACTGCATAGGTATGGATCACCAGACCGGGCTGGAATCGATTTGATGACTCAAGGTAATTAATGCCCGAAAGATAAAAAAACACATTACCATTAGAAAGCAGATTATAGGTATAGCCGATACATTGCTCTCCGGCGTAAAAGCCTAAAAAGTCACAACGGGAGGGGGTATCAGAGGATTTGTGCATCATCAGGGCTTTGTGAAAAGCCACAAAATCAGGGTTATCGAAGCCGCTGCCTTGCTCGGTATCTTGCCAACGCTCTAAGTGGAATTGGGCAATTTCATCCCAGACTGCCTCGGGCGGACGATTCCCAAATGAACGAACCGTCACCGCACCGTAATGTGCTTCTATGTACTTAATTGCGCGCCGTATACGGCTACGAGTATTACTGGAACACTGGGCCAGATAGGCATCTTTGTTCGCAAATTCTTTCTCAAGCGTAACGGCATAGCCCGGAATTGAAGTTGATTCGGTATAAAAGTCGGAATGAGTGAGCCAGGGCGCGGGGCTCGCTGTAATTTCAAATCGCCAATCACGGGCAACGGTTTTACACCAATTTAAAATTAAACCAACGGATTGATCATGCCATTGGGGATGAGCTAGCAGGTCATTAAACTCAATCCATATCTGATCACGTTGATTGTCCCCGGTTTTATTAAACCAGCCACTGCTAAACGGCGAAGGTAACCCTTCAGGTTCCTTCATGACTACGAAAATCGACGCAACCAGGGTATCGTCATAGACACATTGTAGCCAAATGGGGTGTTTGTCCTGGTTTTGTTTTAGCCAGGGAATTAGCCAAAAGGGCTCAATAAAAGGGGTTACTGATGGCATAGTAGCCGCCAGTGCCGAAGTGGCATTGGCGACGTCTTCCAGCTCATAGTATTGTCGGACTACCAGTTGCAGTTGCATTGCTGGGCGTTACCGTTATTCTTGCTCTTCAAGTTGTTTCAGCAATGCTTTGTGTATTGCCTTCTGCGACGGTGATGATGGATAAATTCTGTTTAACATATTTTTGGCCCGGGCTTTGTCACCATCCAGTATCATGGCTTCAGCAGCGTGCAACTGAATCTCTTTGTTGTTGGCGGCTTTGCCCAGTGCTTTTTCAATATATGTACGGCCTTGCTTTACATCACCTGATTTGAGTAATGCATAGCCAATCGTGTCTAGTACAAACTCAGAATCTGGTGCCTGGCCTAGGGCTGTTTTTGCTAATGTCAGCGCTTTGCCATAGTTGCCTAATTGGGTTTGTACACCTGCCAGATTATTTAGCGCGGCGAAGTCATTCGGCTTCTCGTCAAGAATACGCTCGTACATGGTTACAGACTCGTTCAGGAATCCGTTCGCAGCGGCATATTCTGCGGTCACAAACTTATACAAAATGTTGTCGGCGGCTTTTTCGACTTCAGCTTGTAAATACGTAAGCCCTGATTTTGCGTCTTTTGCTCCTGCCAGAGCAAAGGCAAGTAACCTTGCTACGGCAAAACCTGGGTTATTGTCATAAGATGCGGTGAGTAGGGTCACTGCATCAGCATAACGTTTCTCGTTTAGTGCCAGTAAGCCTCGGGTGTGAGCTAGTGACGCTAACTCACTGCCATCTTCTTCCAACACGGATATCGCCCGTTTGGACTGAGCAAAACGTCCTGTTGACGCGGCCAGATGCGCTTCAAGTAATACCAGGCGTTTGTCCTGAGGGAAATAAGTGCGGGCTGCCTGAGTGGTCTCCATGGCGCCGTCAAAATTACTGATAAATTGATAAGTAGAAATTAACCTGTACCATCCCCGTCTGTCGGTAGGAAATTTTTCAGTCCAGTCTTTATAAGTTTCAATCGCCTGACCATATTCGCGATTCTCAACGTAGGCATCACCAAGCGCTTGGTAAATACCAAAGTTTTGCGGATCTTCTACTTTTTTCAATAAGCTAATTGCTTTGTCCGGCTGATTTGAGCGCAGATAAATAAACGCTAATGCCGAAACCGGCGCTGTCGCTTCCGGCAGTGCTTGCATACGTTGTGTCAGGAAGCTTTCTAATTGAGATTCCTGCCCTTGGGCAATCTTAATGTTAATGACATCAATCAGGTTCTGTAAGTCATTAGGGGTCAGTGCCAGCAATTTTTCGGCATAGAACATCGCGTCATCGAACTGGTCATAGCGGGCCTTACCGATCATCATATAACGTAGTGCGGCAGTATTGTCAGGATCAAATTTTAATACCTGGCTAAAGTACTTACTTGCCTGAACTTCCTGTCCTGCTCGCAAATAAAGGATACCCTTAAGAAACTCGCCATTTACTGGACTTAACTCGCCCCACTGTTCCGCAACAGCCAGTGCTGCATCGAGGCCGCTTTCATCGTATTTTGCCTGGGCCAGAAGTATCCAGGCTTCGCTTAAATTTGGGTCGATGTCCAGTGCTTGAGCCAACGAATCAACGGCAGAAGCCTGGTTGTCGTCAAGCAAAATGTAGCCTTCTCGGAGAAGACTTACCGGATTATTGGGATCAAGACTGCGAGCCTTGGATAAATAGCGCGCCGATTCAGCACGCTGGCCTTTTTGCAGCTTTTGCAATGCTGCAAGGCTATATATTTCAGAGCCTTGACCAGGCTCGATACTCAGGTTGTCGAGACTGCTGGCAACGTCTTCAACATAACCTAATTCAAGTTTTACCTGAGCTAACAGGCGATGAGTTGGATGTCCTGGGGGCAATGTCGTCGCAGCAGTGCTTAAATAGCGTAGTGCACTTTCTAAGCGGCCAGTGTGGTAAGCACTGGTACCTGCAACAAAACTTGCCAAAGCTGGTTTGGCGTCATTTTGTAATGCGACATTAGCCAGCTGAAGTGCTTGCTCGTAATTATCCTGATAGAAATAAATCAACGCTTTAAGGTAGTTAGCGTGGCCACTGTTTGGATTGAGCTGTAATAAACGCTCCACTTGTTCGTCTGCGCGGGTAAGCTGTTTATCTTCTATGAGCTGCTCTGCCAGTAAGAATCGTGCGACATGATAGGTTGGGTAAATTTCAAGCGCATCGGTAAATGCAATAATGGCATCAACATGCTCATACTGCAGGGAGTGAATCATGCCTTTTAGCAATAGCTTTTCAAACGGTTCTATAGATGGAGTCGTAAACTTTTCAGCAATGTTTAACGCTACAACAGGGTTACCTTGTTCAAGCGTTTGATATGACTGAGCGATCAACAGCTCTTCTTGCTTAAGAGACTCAGCCGGTATGACGGGGTCTTGCTCTCCGCTTTTCAATTTAGAAAGGTATTGAAATAACGCTAATGTACTGGTTACCTGGGCATCCTGAATGTTAGGTTTGGATTCTAGTTCAACCAGTACTCGTTCGAAATCGTTTTGATAGAAAATTGAGCGAATTAAAACTGGATAAGCCTCTACAAGAGGGTAATTTAAATCCAGTGCTCGACGAATTTCTTTTTCCGCTTCTTCCCATAAGCCTTGCTCAAATTCCAAGCGACCAAGCTGATAACGGGCTTCCGCGTTATTGGGTTCAGTAATTACGGCATTTTTCAGTTCGACAATAGCTGCTACCTTTTCACCTTCAGCCACCAACTGCATCGCATTCGCGATCTGTTCTTCAGCCGACTTCGGTGTACAAGCCGTTAAGGCTAAAACTACCCACAGCGCATTAAGACGTTTCATTCGCATCCTTTCCTCACACTACTCATTTTTGTCACTACTACTCTCCAGCCTCACGATATCAGTTTGCATCTGGGCTGGCTATAGCCACCCAATGAATGGCCTGACCATTGCGTTAAAGCACCATTTGCAAGCCAAGTTATTTTGGCGAGGCGTCGTATTTCCCTGGAGATAAAATATTATTAGGGTCTATCGCCCGTTTGATGACATCGACAGATTTCCAAAATGGGGTGTCCTTATCTAATCGGGCCTGTTCGCTCACAGGCAATCGATACGGTACGAAGCCTTGTTTACATCCTTCGTCAATCAACTGGCGTAAACAGGCATGTGCTTTTTCGACCTGTACAGGATCACCTTTTTCAAATACTAAAGGGACAGTTGAATCGATACAATCATGCTTTAGGTTAGTAAAAGTGATAAAGGGATCCAAATCAAAGGCCAGCATAGTACGACGAACAAACTCGACGAATGTTGACAGTGTCGACGGGTTCATCGCTATTAAAGGGGCATACCAAAGCAAACCGCATTGATCGTTAGCTGGATGAAGCGTGATTGATTTATCTGGTTTTTTGGTCGAATTACGCCAGTAAGGTAGGGGAAGTGCAACCTGATTTGGCTTGCCTAACATAATCTCAACGCCTTCCTCTAAAGAAGCAAGTTGCGCCTTTATATCCCTGAATGCAGGTATGAAATCCAACGGTAGTCTGGCAAAGCAACGTGCAAATTTGAGTAAAGGTGAGTCTGAAAACAGTACCTTACCCAGTCCACCAGCCTGCCTTTTAATGTATTTTTTTACATAGTTAACGACGGGCTGATCGCCGTATATTGAGCCAACTATCATCCATTCCGGTAAGCGTTTTGATTTAGCCAGGGAATTTACCTGTTCATCAGTTAGTGGGGCAATCGGAGATTGTTGCATATTAGGGTTCTGACAGGTCATGGAAACTAATCTGCGTTTATCCATCAAATTGATTGAACCGACCAGACCTGCCTGTGACTCCAACAATGTTCTGATAAATTCAACACTCTCTTCAAACTTTTCGCCATCAAAAACCTGTATGTAAAACGCACTGAACGCGTTTGGCTTTTTGGCCAGTCTGATGGTCATTTCGGAAACGATACCCAGATTACTTTGGGTAAATAATCCATCGACATAGGGACCAAGACCCCATTTAAAGGTTTTGTCGATAAAATCGGTTTCTGTTTTATCTAACGATGAGATTGCAGATGCGTATTGATGCTTACATAAGTCAGGGTGCGGTAAGTAGGCTTTTAATGCGGTGCATGCATAAAAGTGGTCGGTATGTGGCGTTATACCGTATCCCCGTTCCAGCGCATTACTTAATATACTGCAAGTGGGTCCAGCACCGGTCACTGGGACCATATGACACCAATTATTTTTTTTCAGATAGTCATAGAGCATTTGCTGCGTTACGCCAGGCTCTATAGTGATTAGTCCCAGTTCTTTACTTGACGCCTCTATATGACAAAGTCCGGATAGGTCTAACAGTACAATCGGTCGGTGGGCGCGATCGGGGGTTATTGAGCCGTAACCCCAGTTCTTATTTGAGCTAACCGGATGAACAACAAAATTTAATTGGTTTGCTAGGGATAGTACTGCTGGAATGACTTTACGATCAGTGACTTTGATTGCACCTGCCAATGTCTGATTATCACTGAATGTTGTGCCGCCATATGTACTTTCGGCTTGTGAAGCTGGAAGCAGTTGAGTATCAGGATGCTCCCCTAAGTGTTCTTCTAGTGCAAGATAGATATCCATAACATAGCTTTAGTAGTCCTCAATACTCCTACTATAGCTATATTTCGGCAAAAACAAATAAGCCGGCTTACTGCCGGCTTAAAAAAATCAAATTATCTTGCAAATTTAACGCTTCAATCGAGAGCGTAACCCCAATGCTGCAATACCAATAGCGATAAGTGCTAAACCTGTTGGGGCGGGTACCGGAATTTCGCGAGTGCTTAAACCAATAACAATATTATCGAATTCTCCGGCAACACCACTTGTGTCAATGACCAGCGTGTCAAATTGCTCTGCAATGGAAAAGGCAATATTAACATAAGTGTTAGACGCGGGACTGGTTTGATTGCCAGACAGAGTACCGTTAACAAGCTGAGAACCTGTTATTGACGTTACTAGGTTGCCACCAGAGTAAAATTTGAAATCGTTGTAGGTATCAATTGACCCCCAGTAAAACCCTAAATAAGTGATACCCAACACTGTATTTGAATTCAGTGATGACGTGAAATAAGCCAGTAAATCATTGTAGTCAAAGCTGATAGTTGACGTTCCAGAACCGTTGTTTGTGACATATCCATAGCAAGTCGTGTCATTCGCTGGTGCCGCTGCAACATTACTGACCGTGCCTTTTCTAACGCCGACTTCTGACACATTAGCCGTAACATCAACACCAATTGGACTTGCATTAAGACTATTTACGGCACACTCATTTTCGAAACCGGGAATGGTATAGGCTGTTGAGCCTGGAAAGGCCAAATCCCCAGTCGCCTTGTCAAACGTCTCGATGAAATAACCAGATAATCCACCTGAAACCGGATCAATGAATGTACTGGTGAGACCCGAACCGTCGTTGGCTACTGCACCGCCAAAGGTAATAGATGCCGCTTGTGCAAAATTTGAAGAACCTAGAATGACAGCCGCTGTCAATGAAAGGGTCTTTGTGAAGCTTGAAAATTTGTTCATTTTACCGTCCCCTGTAACTAAAAAAAGTTTCATTGAACAAGAAAGCATCAAATATGCCAAAAATTAAACAGCAAATTTTTCAATGAGATGTAATTGAAAGGAAGTTGATGAATTTTTTAGTTGTAAAAAAAACCGGCACTAGGCCGGTTTTTTTAGCGGTAAACTTTCTGCTCCGTTATTTTTTCAAACGAGAGCGTAGGCCTAGTGCAATCAGACCAAAAGCGAACAGTGCCAGACCTGTTGGAGCAGGAACTGAGATTTCGCGGGTGCTCAGACCAACAACGATGTTGTCGAACTCACCTGCAACACCACTGGTTTTAATAACTAATGTATCAAACTGCTCAGCGATTGAGAAATCGATGTTCACATAAACGTTCGAGCTAGGTGAAGACTGGTTACCAGACAGAGTGCCAGTTACCAGCTGAGAACCTGTGATTGACGTTACCAGGTTACCATCTGAATAGAACTCGAAATCGTTGTAAGTATCAATTGAACCCCAGTAGAAGCCCAGGTAAGTAATACCTAGCAGAGTATCTGCGCTATACAGTGTTGTGTAGTAATTTAAAAGAGCAGTATAATCAAATACTGTAGTTGCAACACCTGAACCGTTGTTGGTCAGGTAGCCATAACACGTAGTATCGTTACGTGGCGCTGCTGCAACGTTTGAAACTGAACCTTTACGGATACCAACTTCTGATGGGTCTGCTGTAACAGCAACACCAACTGGGCCATTGTTCGCACTGTTTACAGAACATTCTTGCTCAAAACCAGCAACAGTGTAATCAGTAGACGGCGTGAAGCCAGAGTAGTTAGTCGCTTGGTCGAATGATTCGATGAAATAATCGGCGGCTCCACCAGTCAGTGGATCGATGTACGTACTAGTCAGGCCTGAACCGTCGTTAGCTGTAACGCCACCGTAAGTGATAGTTGCTGCTTGAGTTGAAGAAGCAAAAGCCAGTGCAACCGTCAATGGTAATGCTTTTGATAAAATTGATAATGCTTTCATTTGTACTGTCCTCTAAAATTTGAAAGTTACCGCACAAAAGATATTGCATCATGTGTGCCAGTTTTGAAAATATGTTTTAAAACAATTACTTGTGATATTTTTGCAATGTAAGGAAATGTCAGTTGTAAAGTTTTTTGACATTGTTTAGGCCTTAAATACAGATACAAGTACATCTGACTGAAATGATAAATTTCAGGAACGCCAATCCATTTTCAAAAGACCTGAATTTTGAGTTGAACATTTATTGAGCTAAATGTGGCTTACTTGTGCTGGATTTGCTTGTTAACCTGAGTCTGAATGTCTTTCAACATATACTTAAATCCGGGTGTCAGATTTTTTAACAGTAACTCAGCGTTGATATAATAAGGGGCGCGCTGGCCGTGATAATCAATCGTCGGCCCAATCTGTACAAATTTGATCCCGATAAAACGCATACTACGAGCAAGTCTTGGTTCCATCATAACAAACGCGTGGCGAATGCCCTGACTCAAGGCCAGAGAGGCCGCCGTTAAATAAAGCCCAATCGCAATGAATGGGAAGCAGCGCAATTCGGTTTCTGAATACGTTGTTTCATTAATCGCACCTGTCGCGGCCCCAGCAAAATTATCCATGGCCCGTCGTCTGAATTGAGCAGGCACTGCCAAGCGTGATATTTCACAGATTTCTTCGCGTTTAAAGTGTCCAGGCGTAAATTCCGGATGGGATATGGAGTGCAAGCAGAATTTTTCCAGTGGTAGTAACTCACCTTCATTCTTTGGGGTTACCAGTCTGACTGTTCCAGCGTAGGCCTTCGTATTCAGATGCTGAATCATGCAGTATTGCGACCAGGCGTCAAAGTCATCAGTTTCTTGACCGTTTTCTCTGATCGGTTCAAAAGCGAGTTCTTCACAATAGACATTGTGACGAATTTTATAGACTTCCTCACACAGAGGTTCTGTTTGCGCAATAACAGGCGAGAGAAAGGTTGAAAAGTGTTTTGAGATCGCATCAGCTTCCCGCAAGCGCTTGTATGCCTGCCATAATTTACCGATTTTTTTGCTCGTACTCTTAAACACATTTACCTCTGACGTTGCGCGATACTACTGGTGGTATTTCTTATATTGAACGGCATACTGCCGACCAATGTTAAATAATAGTAGCACTCTTTTTAAACAAGTAGCTAAAAATCCTTCTTATACTTAGGACGCTTGAGTTATAACCCTAAGCAGGTTATCGCTTTAAATTACATTTACTTGAGTCAAAAGTGCGATCTGACAACTAATCATCTCTTGCTCGCTCATAGAGCAAACCAAAATATTCATAGAGTGCTCGCTCAGTATGCTGAATGCTGTTGATGGAAGGTATATTTAATGTAATGTCATAAGTGGGCGGACTTAAATGCTCTACCGGTACAGGCTCCAATTGTGAAAAGCCTATCCGTTCTGCTATAAGCATTAACCTTTGCATATGGGTAGCGGACGTGATCACTGCAATAGGTCGGTCTCCCGTAAATGCGTACAGTGCCTTCAGTTCTTCTTCTGTGTTGGTCCCTTTGGAAATAGCTATAACCGGTGAGTCAGTAATATGCTTTACAAAGCGTTTGGCTTCGCGTGCGTAGTCAATGTCGGGATCGTCAAGGAAATGCCCGGCGGAAACGATAATAGTTTGCCCTGATATCCGTGCCATCATTGCTGTTTGAGTGAGCCGGGTGAGAGAGCAACGCGGCCACTGACTGACTTCGACAGTATCGACATCGTAAAAATAGCAGCCTGGCGTATATAAATAGTCTGCGCTTTTCCAATGTTCAGCCTGTAATTTTACAACAGGGTAATGGTATTCTAAATCGTGTAACAGGAAGTTACTGAATACATACTGGCTACTTATTAATAGCCATCCTATTCCGAACGCCGCTACTTTAATCCCGCAATACGTCTTCGGGCGTTTTAAATGGCATACGAGCGCAATAACGCATACTATAAAAAATAACACCAGTGGTGATAGCAGCAGTTTTACAGCATATTTTATAAAGCTTATTACAAGCGTTTCCATGCAATGTGACCTGAAAAATCCATGCTATCATCCTTACTAAAACGAACGGGACTTGCAATGAAGAGATTGTGTTTTTTTCTATTATTTCTCAGCTTTGTTGCCAACGGGCAGGATGCAATTAACTGGGTGAGTGTTATTCAGAAGGTCAAACCTTCAGTGGTAGGTATTGGTTTGCATACCCCCATGAATGCACCGTCGAATCAACTTCAGGGCACGGGGTTTGTCATCGGTAATGGTAAATATGTGGCCACGAACTATCACGTCATTGCAGAGCCTCTGGATCCGGAAATTGTTCAGTACCGCGCAGTTTTTGTGGGTAATGCCAAAAATACTAAAACGTTGCGTACAGAAGTCGTAGGTATCGATCCCGTGCATGATTTGGCCATATTGAAAATTGATGAAACCTTATCCCCACTTCAAATCGGAAGCGATGAGTATGTGCCTGATGGCACCATTATTGGCTTTACCGGCTTTCCAATTGGGGCCGTGTTGGGGCTTTACCCTGCTACGCACCGCGGCATGGTCGCGGCTGTAACTCCAGATGCAATGCCTGCATATAACTCAACACAGCTTTCCATCAATATGCTGGACCGTCTTAAGCAGACGTTCATGATTTATCAATTGGATGCAACAGCTTATCCCGGAAACAGTGGCAGTGCTATGTACAGGGCTGATGACGGTGTGGTGATTGGCGTGATGAATAAGGTCTTTGTTGCTGAAGGGAAGGAAAATGTGCTTAGCAAACCTTCCGGTATTTCCTATGCCATTCCGGTTGTTCATTTGCGAGAGCTGGCGAAAAAATACAACATCGACCTATAGACATTGTAAATAGAAATTAACCAAAGTGATAATCTTCATAAAGCATTCACAGAGCTTAGCTGGTAAAGCCCTCGGACTTAGTTTATCGTCAGCGGTTAATGATGAGATGATTACCCTTTGTGAAAAAAATGTCGACTGTGGCGCGCATTTTACTAGCCGTGCTATTAGAATAAAGGCATTAAATATCAGGAGTTTATAATGAAAGTGCTCGTGACCGGAGCTGCAGGTTTCATTGGCGCGGCAGTAAGTAAGACGCTTGCAACCAGGGGAGATACCGTAATTGGTATCGATAACCTGAATGATTACTATGATGTAAACCTGAAACTGGCGCGGTTGAAAGAGCTTGATGAGAGCAGTTTCACTGGAGAGTTTGATTTCATCAAGTTAGGCGTAGAAGACCGGGAAGGCATGGAGGCGTTGTTTGCTTCACAGCAGTTTGACTGTGTCGTGCACCTGGCAGCACAAGCGGGTGTTCGCTATTCGCTGGAAAATCCTCATGCGTATGTAGACTCCAATCTTGTTGGGTTTATGAATATTCTGGAAGGGTGTCGCCACAACGCCATCAAACACCTTGTCTATGCTTCCTCAAGTTCTGTATACGGGGCGAATGAAACTATGCCGTTCTCTGAATCGCATAATGTCGATCACCCGGTGAGTCTATATGCGGCTAGTAAGAAAGCGAATGAACTTATGGCACATACCTATAGCCACTTATATCAATTACCCACTACCGGTTTACGCTTTTTTACCGTTTACGGGCCTTGGGGACGTCCTGATATGGCACTGTTTAAATTTACCAAAGCTATGTTAGCGGGTGAATCGATTGACGTGTATAACTATGGTAATCATCGCAGGGACTTTACTTATATTGATGATATTGTAGAAGGTATTATTCGAACATTAGACAATACCGCTACCGGTGATCCAAACTGGAGTGGCAGTGCGCCTAACCCTGCTACCAGTAAAGCGCCATTCAGAGTGTATAACATTGGCGCTCAAAACCCCGTAAACCTGTTACATTTCATCGAAACATTGGAAAAAGCACTGGGTGTCAGTGCGGACAAGCGCCTGTTGCCAATGCAACCTGGAGACGTGCCGGACACCTACGCTGACGTATCCAGTCTGGTCGCAGATACCGGGTATCAGCCATCAGTCAGTGTTGAGCAAGGCGTTCAGGCTTTTGTTGACTGGTACCGCGAGTTTTACAATATATAGTCAGTAGTGCTACATAGCTGACATTACCGGCCTCTCCAACCGTTGTAGCTTTGCGGGTAAAAAATTAATTGCTGTCTGATAGCCCTGTTGAAACAGGGCTTCTTTATCTGTTTCATTCATATCGAAATCCACGGACGATGCTGATCCCGTATTGATAACTAACGTGTTATGCCAATGCTCAGCGTGCACGTATTCGCGTGAGAGTGCGGTCATAAAAGTGCGAATTAGCAAACCAATATATTGCGGCAGAATAAAGCGTTTAGGATTGAAAGGTTGTTCCCGGGCTTCGCTGCGAAGTCTGAAACACACATTGGGTGTGCCATCGCGTTGCCAATCCTGGAACAGGGCGTCTTCGGCCAATATCGCGCCATCTACCAGCATATGCTTTTCGTATACCTTAAAACTGAATAGCAAGGGAATCGACATAGAGCAACGTACAGCATGAGATACGCGCATATCTGGTGTATGTTCCTTGTTGAATATGACAGGGCCGCCTCCATTGACATCAGTTGCCAGAATATTTAGTGGAATCGGAGCGTCAGCAAAGGTCATGCCTTCTATTTGTTTGTCCATCCAGCGCTCAAATTTCACACCAGACGACAGTCCACCGTAGCGAAGTAAACGAAAAATAGAAAAGTCCCTGAACTGTCTGAAATCCGTGTTCACCGCGAGGTTGTATAAATCAGTATTCGACATCCCGTAACTGTGTAGTGCAGCAACAATAGAACCGCCGGATATGCCAACCAGCGATGAAAACTGAACATTCAGGTCGCTCAGCGCTTTCAGGATGCCAATGTGTGCGAGCAGGCGGGTACCGCCACCGGAAAAAATAGGAACAATTTTGTTTACTGCTGGCATTCACTCACCTGTGTTGTAAGCCGCTATGAGCTTAGTTGGAAGCATAAAACGCGTTAGTTTCCGCAAGGTCAGGAGTTAATGAAATTTCATCACTCTCTAATGAGCATATACCAAAAATGGGGTTTATCGAGTGAAAACACAGAGATAATAAAAAAGCGGGCCTTATTTCATACTATGGAATAAGGCCCGCTCCGAAATACAGAGTAAGAAAGCGGATATTACTGGCTGCGAAGCGCGGCTTTCATTTCCTTACGCTTTTGATGCAGTAGGGGCTCTGTGTAGCCGTTGGGCTGCTCTTTGCCTTTAAATATTAATTCACTTGCGGCCTGGAAGCCTATTGATGCTGCAGTGTCTGGTGTCATTGGAATATATTCCGCATCACCCGCGTTCTGCTCATCTACCAGTTTCGCCATACGTTCAAGTGATTCCTGAACCCGCGCCTCGGTAATCACGCCATGTGCCAGCCAGTTTGCCAGGTGCTGGCTGGATATACGCAATGTGGCGCGATCTTCCATTAAGCCTACGTTATTAATATCAGGTACTTTAGAGCAACCTACGCCTTGATGTACCCAACGCACAACGTATCCCAGGATCCCTTGAACATTGTTGTCGATTTCGCGCTGGATCTGCTCGTCGGTCAGCGTTGAGCTATCGTCAAGTAACGGGATAGTCAGGATGTCATCAATACCGTCGAATTTTTCAGCTGCCAGTGTTTGCTGTAAACCAAATACATCAACCTGGTGGTAATGCAGTGCGTGCAGGGTCGCTGCGGTCGGAGACGGAACCCATGCCGTATTTGCGCCCGCTTTCGGGTGGCCAATTTTCGCCGACATCATTTGTGCCATTTGATCCGGAATAGGCCACATACCTTTACCAATCTGCGCTTTACCTGACAGGCCACAACTCAAGCCTGTAGCGACATTGGCTTTTTCGTACGCCTGAATCCAGGCCATCGCTTTCAAACTGGCTTTGTCGGCAAAGGTGCCAGCCAGCATGGATGTGTGAATCTCATCACCCGTGCGGTCTAAAAAGCCGGTATTAATAAATACCGTGCGTTGCTTCGCTGCTGCTATACACGCTTTCAGGTTAACGCTGGTTCGGCGCTCTTCATCCATGATCCCCATTTTCAGGGTGAAGGGCTCAAGACCGACGACTTCTTCAATCTTGCCAAATAACGCATTACTGAAGGCAACTTCTTCCGGGCCGTGCATTTTGGGTTTTACGATATAAATACTGCCAGTACGGGTATTCTTATATGGGCTGTTGCCCAACAAGTCGTGTTTGGCAATAAGCGACGTAATAACCCCATCCATAATACCTTCTGGCACTTCTTCACCATCGAACAGAATGGCGTCGTTTGTCATGAGATGGCCGACGTTGCGCACGAACATCAGGCTGCGACCAGACAAGGAGAGTTGTTCACCACTCGTGGTTTGATACTCGCGATCGGCGTTCATGCTACGGGTAAATGATTGGCCGCCCTTATTCATGGTGATACTTAATGAACCTTTCATCAAGCCAAGCCAATTTGAATACACCAGCGTTTTGTCTTCCGCATCCACTGCGGCAACAGAATCCTCACAGTCCATGATAGTAGTCAGTGCAGCTTCTACTAAAATGTCTTTTATCCCTGCCGGGTCAGTCTTACCAATAGGGTGATTGCTATCGATTTGAATTTCGAAATGTAATCCATTGTGCTCGAATAGCAGTGCGGTAGGGTCTTCAACAGATCCTTGGAAACCTTTAAATTGTTCCGGGCTCTGCAAGCTCACTGATTCGCCGTTATTCAGACTAACAGTGATCGTATTTCCCGCGATACTGTATTTTACGGCATTTTCGTGACGACTGTTCGCTAACGGAAGTAAGGTATTCAGCCACTCGCGTGCAGTTGCAACTACTTTGGCGCCGCGGGTCGGGTTGTAGACACCGCTTTTCGTTGCGCCATCTTCTTCGCTGATAAGGTCTGTACCATATAGTGCATCATAAAGGCTACCCCAGCGTGCATTGGCTGCATTTAATGCGTACCGTGCGTTGTTAATCGGGACAACAAGCTGAGGGCCGGCCATCGTCGCCATTTCGGCATCTACGTTGGTTGTCTCGATATTAAAATCATCAGGCTCAGGTAACAGGTAACCAATGTCCTGTAGAAACTGCTTGTATTCCGGACCAGTAGCAGGTTTTTCTGACTGATGGTATTCATCGATTTGCGCTTGAAGACTGTCGCGTTTTGCCAAAAGCGCTTTGTTTGGGGCAACAAACTCAGCAAGTACGGCTTCAAATCCCTGCCAAAATTCCGCAGCCTCGACGCCTGAGCCGGGCAGTGCTTGCTCGTTGATGAAGTTGTCGAGAACGGACGCAACCTGCATATGGCCACGTTGAATGTAATCCTGCATAATAGTCCCCTGGATCAAAGAATTTTCTACAGTGTAGAGGGTTAGCTGGTAATTTCTAAGTTTATGGTTTTTATTGTTGCCATAATTTACATGAATTATTGGCGAGGGAGATGTTAGAATATTCTTCAGCCGGGTATAAGCAGTTTACCCGGCTGTTCAGGGAACATTAATTTACCAAGCCGTTAGGTTATTGCATATCAGCTGCCACTTCACCAATCAGACGACGCAACCAAATATGACCAGCGTCATGATGAAGTAGGGCACTCCATGCCATTTTCAGCGCAATCGGAGGAATATCAAATGGCGGCTCGCGAAGAACAATGCTTGGATCGTCTTTAAATATTTTGGCTGCTTTACTTGGCAGGGTCGCGATCAGATTCTGGCGTTTCGCAATCTGAAGCGCTGCGTGATAATGACGGGTAAATACACGAATATCACGCTGCTTGCCAATTTTAGTGAGTTCCGCATCTACCCAACCCAGTTTTTGTACTTCATTCGGATCAATACCCACCCCTACACCGAAGCCTGTTTTACTCACCCAGATATGTTGGGCTTTAAGATACGTTTCCAGATCATAATGACTGGCTAAAGGGTGGGTTTTGCTCATCACACAGGAGAACGTATCATACCAGATGACTTTTTGATGGAATGATAAAGGCAATTCGTCGAAACGGTTTATTGCCATGTCGACCTTTCCTTGCTCAACATCGTGAAAGGTAACGTCACTTGGCGTGATTAAATCCAGTGTGATATTCGGGGCTGAGTCCGCAAGGCGACCGACCAGTTCGAGTAACAGCGTCGATTCGGCATAGTCACTGGTCATAATACGGAACGTTCTTGCACTGGTGGCGGGATTAAAATCGGTTTCAGGCTGAATCGAGCTTTCCAATTTACTCAGTACATCACGAATGATGGGTTGGAGTTCCAGCGCGCGTTTTGTTGGGGTCATGCCATCGCTGGTTCTCACCAGCAACGGATCTTTAAACAAATCTCTAAGGCGTTTAAGGCCATTACTCATTGCAGGCTGTGTAATACTAAGTTGGTTCGCTGCCCGGGTGACACTGCCTTCTCGTAATAAAACGTCTAAATATACCAATAAGTTCAGGTCAACCTTTGCGATATTCATTTATATAATAGCCCGTATCAAGTTTATTAAACTTTTCTATTATACTGCGTAATTACTCGCTTGTCAGATAGGCCATTAGTCTTAGTGCTTTTGGCTGTATTTAATCTATCTGTTTGATTGTTAATGTTTTTCTATATTTTTAGAATTGGGCGATAGTTTTTGTGAATGAATTCAATAAAATAATTTCGATGAATATCACGATATTTGCTGTAGACCGCTTAGCGGAGGAGGGGGAGGCAGATAGAAAAAAGGCTTCCCGAAGGAAGCCAGAAAACTCAAGAGCCTGCTCGAACGTCTCAGAAAAAGCAGGCTGGTGGTTGGAACTAGTCGAACTGGTTCATGGTGTTGTCTTCACCGCTGGCTTTCAGAGCCTGTTCACCAGAGAAGTACTCTTTGTGAACATCACCTAAGTCAGAACCAGCCATTGCCTGGTGCTTAACGCACGCCAGACCCTGACGGATTTCCTGACGTTGTACGCCTTTAACGTATGCCAGCATGCCTTCGTCACCGAAGTAACCTTTCGCCAGGTTGTCAGTAGACAGCGCAGCAGTGTGGTAGGTAGGCAGCGTAATCAGGTGGTGGAAGATACCCGCTTCACGTGCAGCATCAGCCTGGAAGCTTTGGATCTTCTCGTCAGCGGCCGCTGCCAGTTCAGTCTCATCATACTCAACAGACATCAGGTTAGCGCGGTCGTAAGCTGACACGTCTTTACCTTCTTCTGACCAGGCGTCAAATACTTGCTGACGGAAGTTCAGAGTCCAGTTGAATGATGGAGAGTTGTTGTAAACCAGTTTCGCATTCGGGATAACTTCACGGATTTGGTCAACCATGTCGCCGATTTGACGTACGTGTGGTTTTTCAGTTTCGATCCACAGCAGGTCAGCACCGTTCTGCAGGCTGGTGATACAGTCAAGTACACAACGCGCAACACCCGTGTCAGGCTTGAAGCGGAACAGGCCGTTAGGCAGACGCTCAGGCTTAACCAGTTCGCCATTTTGCTTCAGTACCAGGTCACCTTCGTTCAGGTCTGCTACTGAGTTAACAGGCGTAGTTTGCAGGAATGCATTGTACTGAGAAGCCAGGTCACCTTCGCTGGTAGATACTGGGATCTTCTGAGTCAGGCCAGCACCTAATGAGTCAGTACGGGCAACAATAACACCATCGTCAACACCCAGTTCTAAGAAGGCGTAACGAACAGCGTTGATTTTCGCCAGGAAGTCTTCATGAGGAACGGTTACTTTACCGTCCTGGTGACCACACTGCTTGGCATCAGATACCTGGTTTTCGATTTGGATACAGCAAGCACCCGCTTCGATCATTTTCTTCGCTAACAGGTAAGTGGCTTCTTCATTACCGAAACCAGCGTCAATGTCTGCAATAATTGGAACAACGTGCGTTTCGTAGTTGTCGATTTGCGCCTGGATAGCAGCAACATCGCCACCGTTTGCTTTAGCAGCATCTAACTGCTTAAACAGGTCACCCAGCTCACGTGCGTCAGCCTGACGTAGGAAGGTATAAAGTTCTTCGATTAATGCCGCAACAGACGTTTTTTCGTGCATTGATTGGTCTGGCAGAGGGCCAAACTCAGAACGCAGCGCTGCAACCATCCAACCTGAAAGGTACAGGTAGCTCTTGCTGGTAGTGCCTTGGTGCTTTTTAACAGCCAGCATTTTTTGCTGACCAACGAAACCGTGCCAGCAACCTAATGATTGGGTGTACTGAGTGCAGTCTGCATCGTACTCGGCCATGTCCTGACGCATAATTTTTGCTGTATACTTAGCAACGTCTAAGCCTGTTTTGAAACGGTTTTGAACAACCATGCGTGCAGCAAAATCTGGGCTGATAGCATCCCAAGTACCGTTGTATTGACTCTTAAGCGTGGCAACCTGATCGATTGCATTTTGGTAATCTGACATGACTGTCTCTCCTTCCCGAAAATAGTATTTGCGTTGGTGATAACACCGAGGGCGTTGTCATCGACTTCTTTTCCATCCTAGGCGGAGAATGATGATAAAAGAAATATATAATGCTCATTATCGCCATAATTTGTATGAATGTTCGGTGGCGGGTATTTCTTCGAATAGTCGCTTACTAGCCATAGGATTAATGGGCAAAGCGATCAAAAAAAACTATTATTAACGGACACTAACGACAGGAATACGTAATGAGTAATATTCTCTCTTCCGTGGATCAGCGCACCAAATTAGTCGGCGAGAATCGGCTTGAATTATTGCTGTTTCGTTTAGGAACACGTCATACCTACGCAATTAACGTGTTCAAAGTGAAGGAAGTTATTACCATTCCGAAATTGAACACTATGCCCGGTGCACACGGTAATTTGTGTGGGGTGACTGTCTATCGTGGCCTCACTATTCCCATCATTGATTTGCGACAGGCTATCCATTTCAGGGCTTCTGCCTCACAACCCGACGTAAACCGCAATGTCATCATTACTGAATATAATCGTTCCGTTCAGGGATTTATGATTGGTGATGTCGTCAGCATAGTAAATACATCATGGGAAGATATTCAGCCTCCTCCAAAGAGTATTGGAAAAACAAACTTTTTAACCGCTATCACTCAAATTGATATTGAGGGTAAACGGGAGTTAGTCGAGATCATCGATGTTGAGAAAGTGCTTGCTGAAATTGTTGAATATGACGTCACTATCTCGGAAGAAGTACTCGATGCAAATGTTGTGGAGCACCTCAAAGGGCAAAAAGTGCTGATTGTTGATGACTCTTCAACAGCGAGAAAGCAGATTCGCGATACGCTTGAACAGTTGGGTATCGACATTATTGAGTGCCATAACGGTGCCGAAGCGCTGGCCTTACTAAAAGAGTGGGCAAATGAAGGTATCAATGTCACTGACAAGTTACTGATGATGTTTACTGATGCCGAAATGCCTGAAATGGATGGCTATCGATTGACTGCAGAAGTCAGAGCCGATGATCGAATGTCGCCACTATTTATTGCACTGAATACATCGCTAAGTGGCAGTTTTAATGAGGCAATGGTAGAGAAAGTAGGTTGTAACCGATTTATTTCAAAATTTCAGCCCGATTTGTTAGTTGACGTTGTGCAGCAACGCATGAGGGAGTTACTTCAGAAATCAGACTGATTGGTCTGATTTTTTCATTTTTCCATGTGAATTCTTTAACTTGCCCGTTATACTAGAGCAGTTTTTAACCTGTTGATTATTCAGCTCGTCGGATCGCTACTTCGTGGTTAACAGTGGGCACTGTAAACTGCGTTGGTCCGAATTCTCATAAGGAAAATAATGTGCGACAGAACATGCTTGCGGTAACGGCCGCAACACTCTTTTTGACTGCCTGTAATGCAACGCCCGGCGGCGACTCTAACGCCATGTCTACAGCATTATTCCCCACTACGTCCCAACAATCAGGTAAACCGAAAAACATTATCATGATCGTCTCTGATGGCATGGGGCCTGCGTATACAACTGCTTATCGCAATTTTCGTGATGATCCTGCCACGCCGCAAGTAGACCCGGTTATTTTTGATCGTATCTTCGTTGGAAATGCCAGCACCTATCCGGCAAAAGAGTCTGGGTTTGTGACAGACTCGGCTGCGTCAGCTACGGCTTTAGCATCTGGCGTCAAAAGCTACAACGGCGCGATTGGCGTTGATGTCAATAAACAGCCTGTTGAGTCCGTATTGCAACGCGCCAAAGCGCTTGGCATGAAAACCGGTATTGCCGTGACGTCACAAATTGTGCATGCAACGCCTGCATCCTACATGGCACATAATGAAAGCCGTAAAAACTACAATGAGATCGCCGACAGCTTTTATGACGATAAAATAAACGGGCAGTTTACTGCAAACGTTATGCTGGGGGGCGGAACCCAATATTTTGAGCGGAAAGAGCGCGATGTAACCGCGCAGTTTATCGATGCTGGTTATGCTTATGTCGACACTTACAACAAGTTAGCGACGCTTCCTGCTGGTGAAAACGTACTCGGTTTGTTTGCCCCGGTAGGTTTGCCTTGGGTACTGGATGACAAGCGTAAAAATCGCCTGGCCTACCTGACTGAACATGCGATTAAACATCTTGAGAACGACAATGGGTTTTTCCTGTTAGTTGAAGCCAGCCAGGTGGATTGGGCGGGGCATGCTAATGATATAGCCGCGGCAATGGCAGAAATGCATGATCTCAACTTAACACTGGAGTACCTGTATCAGTATGTCCAGAAACATCCTGACACGCTGGTAGTGCTAACGGCGGATCACAGCACCGGAGGACTGACCGTAGGAGCACGTGGTGAATATGCTTGGGCGCCAGAGTGGCTTAAAAAGTTGTCTGCTTCACCTGCGGTGATCGCGTCTGAATTACCGCAAGCTGACGACCCGGTAGCCTTTGCGAGTCAGCAACTGGGCTTCGAACTCAATGATGAAGAAGCACAGCAAGTTGCGTCACTAGCCAGACTTAAGAGCACTCGTGCAATTGAATCGGGCATTAAGTCGATTTTGGATATCCGCTCAAATACCGGCTGGACAACCGGAGGGCATACTGGTGTTGATGTTGAGGTATTTGCGTTTGGTAAAGGACACAATGCGTTTTACGGCCAATACGACAACACGGATATTGCCAAAAAGATTTTCGCCTTGTTACCAGACTCAGTAAAGCAGGTAGAGACAGAAAGCGAACCTACTGGTGAATCAGTCCCAACAGACACCTGTGATTTTGAAAAAGACTGGCGCTGTCAATAATCCGTCTTTGTAAAACAAGAACGCCGGCTCACAGCCGGCGTTTTACTTTGGAATGGCACTGTTTATGTGTTTTTACTGATTAATAAAGCTCTCGATGTCTTCGCCAGTGATTTTGCCAATCTGGCTGAATAAATACCAAAGCGCACCTACCAGCATGATCATGGAGGGGATCACTATGACCGGGTAGCTGAGAGCTGTCATCCGGCCAAGTTCCTCTGTGTAGGCTGTTGTTCCTGGTTCACTGACCAGAATCACTTTGGCGAGAATATAATTAAGTGCCGATGATAAAAAGAAGGAGCCGGCGACAATATACGAGCAGTGCTTCACTTTTTCGCCGAATTCTTTCTGTTTACCCTGTTTGTCGAGGACTTCATTCAGGTGCGGCCAATTGATGATTTGATCATTGAGTATCAGTAACTTTACTAACGGCTTTTCAGTCATTTGTGTGACCAACACGGCAATCCCTATGATGCCGGGAATAGCTGCTTCCTTTATCGCAATGTATTCGGCGGGGAGCTTTAACAGACTAATTCCACCGGTCAGAATGACACTGACAATACCCAAAATTGAGAAACCATTTACTTTGCCGCTTTGTTTCAGGTCCCATAAACCATACCCGAGTGGAAAGCTTAGTGCGGCGACAATGCTCCATGCCGGTCCAAGATACTCCTCTGAACTGGTATAGCTCATAACCAGTACGGGAATAACAATATTGAATGCCAGATTCGGCAAAAAGCCCTGGTTGACCGGCTTGTTCTCTTGCTGCGACGTTTCACTCATAGGGGGTACATTTTCTCTTGCGGGTTAACTTGTCCTAGCCCATAACCTGGCGCTCACGACGCCCATTACAAAACCAAACAGGTGGTATTCAAAAGACACAAATCGCTGTGTAGGCAATACACCGAATATCATACCGCCATATAAAAATGCTATCACCAGCGAAATTAATAATAAATGTAACTTTTTACTATAGAAGCCTGCTACAACGATAAAGCCAAAAAGACCGTACACAATGCCACTGGCCCCGATATGCATGGCGTTTCGACCGAGTATCCACACACAAATGCCGGCTCCCAGCCAAATGAGTAAGATACTTTTAATAAATACAGTACGGCCCCACTGCATCGCCAGGCCCGCAAATAATAATAACGGCAGGAAGTTACTGGCAAAGTGAGTAAGGTTGCCATGAAGCCATGGCGCAGTAACGATTCCACTTAAATGTGTGATATCGCGGGGCCGCAGTCCAAACTGATTCAGGCTATTAGCCAATAGTAGATTCAGAAATTCGACACCAAGTAAACTCAGCGCTATCGCTACAACCCAACGTATCTGGGTAGATAATGTCCAGGATGTCATGACATACCTCAGAGAATAATATGGGGCAAATAACGGGACAAATCCTGTGTGATCACAGACGCATCCTCACGTATAGACATGCCAGCAGGTTCATCGTTCACCAGCCAACTCCCTATTAGTACGTAGTTTCCCGCATATTGGGGCAATGCGTGATACTGTTGAAAAACGAAGCCTTCTTCACCGTAAGGTCCATCAGACAAGGCGACTTCATTATTCCCTTCTTCTAATAAGGCGATATTCGCCCCTTCACGTGAAAATAGCGGCTTCTTAATCCAGCTTCCATCACGTGGACGGCTGACATCATCTTCAAAAAAAGCCGGAAGCAGGTTGGGATGGCTAGTAAATTCCTGCCAAAGCAAGGGCAACAGCGCTTTGTTCGACAATACTGCTTTCCAGGCGGGCTCCAGCCAATCTACGTCAGCGCCTTGCAAAGCATCGCCAAACGATTCTCTCAGCATGAACTCCCACGGATAAAGCTTGAAGCAATGGGTTATGGCTTCATCAGCCAAATCAGTAAAATAACCGGTGTCACCCAGGCCTATATCTTCAATAAATACAAAGGGTGCACTGATACCCGCTGTCACTGCGCAATCCTGTAAATACTGTACCGTACCGCGGTCCTCCACTGTATCCTGACAACAGCTGAAGTGAATATGGTGAAAGCCGTACTGATGTTTTAGTGCAGCAAAGCGGTTTACTAGTTTTTCCTGAAGCGAATTAAACTGGTCAGCCCCCCGTGAAAGCTTGCCGGCATTGACTTGTTGCTCGAGCCATAGCCATTGCCAAAATCCGGTCTCGTATAATGAAGTCGGGGTGTCAGCGTTATTCTCTAAGAGTTTGGCCGGATGTTTGCCGTCGTAGACCAAATCCAGCCGCGAATATAATGAAGGGGCTTGTTGGCGCCAGCTTTCTGCCACAAAATCCCAGTGCTGCTCCGGAATTTGAAAACGCCGCATGAGCGCTTCACTGTTTATGACTTTGTCGACAACGTGCAGGCACATTTGGTGCAATTCCGCAGTGGGATCTTCGATATCCTGTTCAACCTGCTTTAATGTGAACTGATAATACGCAGATTCGTCCCAGTAGGGTTGCCCGTACATGGTATGGAAATGAAAACCGTATTCGGTGGCCAGCTGCTTCCAGTTTGCTCTGGGCTGGCACGCCATTCGAAACACCGATTAACCGCCCCAGCCACTGGATTTGCTGCTGCTTCCCCAACTCGATTT
The DNA here is from genome assembly GCA_017794925.1 of Aestuariibacter sp. Classification (GTDB taxonomy): domain Bacteria; phylum Pseudomonadota; class Gammaproteobacteria; order Enterobacterales; family Alteromonadaceae; genus Alteromonas. The sequence goes on from CP051238.1 coordinate 2,228,454, forward strand.
CGCGCGTACTGTACTACCAAATCCACCGCGATTAATGGTGCGGTTGACAGTAGGCTTGGGCTTATAGACTGACGACGGTGCATAATAAGACCGACGACGTATATCTCCATCGAATACATAGCCATTAGACGTTACCCAACGAGACCGAAAAGGCGAGTAAGGAGAAAATGACGTATAAAGTGGCTGCGAATAGTAGGGAGAGGGTTGCAATAATCTGCTGACAATAAAGCCGGCCATGAAGGGCATGAAAAAGCTGCCTGATTGTGACTGAACATACTGACAACGTTCATTACCAAATTCGTATTCACAATCGGTTTGGCTGTTGAATCGGGGCGCGGTCCTGTTGTGTTCTTCAATGGCAGACTCGAAAGCTGCTTTACACTGGCCCAGTGCCTCGGGATTGTCTTTATGGCAATCATCTACCGACACATAAATTTGAGATGCGTCGCGATCTTCGCCGCAGGCAGATAAAAATACCGTAGCAACCCCAACCGCAAGTGGCTTTAACGAGAAAGCCTTGCGCATACTGTGCAATGCAATATGTTTGGAACGTTTTTGTGAGTGGCTCATGGTTCGCTCCTAGTAGGTCATACAAGCAGCGTTGAGTAGTCCTACAGCCACTGACACAGCTGCCAGCATAACACCTGCCGAGATTTCGTTGTTATTAATACGCTCGGCAATCTTAGGCATAAAGGTAAAGCGCAATAATGCAAAGGCAAAGCTTTGAGCAATCACTGCAACGACACCCCAGATAGTGAAGTCGATTAATCCCATTGAGTTGGAGGCTGCGCTGGCAAGTGCAAGGCTGAAGCCAATCATCGCACCACCAAAACCGATGGCTGCAGATACATTTTGTTGCTCTTTTACCAGTTTCCACTCGTCGTGTGGCGTCACAAAGGCATAGACGATTTTAAATATAAACAGGTACAAAATTGAGATCGCAAAATACATTGCAAAGCTCGTTAACCCGGCCAGTGAGTCCATTACGATGTCCATGTTATTTTCCTCTTGTTTTAGCCGTTTATGCGGATATCCGCAGGTTGAATATCAAAGCCAGTGCTGATCACTAAACAACGATCGGCATTCTGACCCACAATCTTTTCTTCGCCAGCCACTAACAGCGACTCTGTGTTTCCATCGGACAAAACGCGTTCATACAGCATCATAAACTGGTCGGTTTCGCTGACGTCTTCATCTTCTTCATAGGTCTTTTCTGTCACAGCTACCGGCGGCGATACGTCGCCAACGGCATCCCAGACACGGCTAAACTCGTATCCTTCTAACTCATAAACTGGCTTTGAAATGCCATCAGAGAGGCTCTGCTTCCACTGTGCTTCGTTACCAATAGTGGTGGTTGAATAAAAGTACCAAAGCTTCACATCGGTAATGTGATTTTCGGTCAGACCGCCGTCGAGAACTACCTGTAAAAATGCGTCGTCGTCGGTGTAAAAGCGAAGTAGTGTTCCGCCGCTATCAAGTTCAGCCTGGCCAACTGCCTGAATAAGGTGCTTGGACGCTGGATTTTCGATACACAATTCCGGAGTAATTAATTTAAGCTTGAGGGCATCCAGTTCGAATGAGCCACCAAGGTATAGCCCCATGACTTCAGGTGCCTGAGGTTTTTTGGGTTGTTCGGATTTAAACCATTTCTTAAACATAGTATTACTCCGTTACGGCCTGCCAATCAACATCGGTAATACGCTGTTTGGCGATGTAGTAGAGTTTGTCCTGAGGCGCAATAACCGTATTGAGCGACGGATTTAACGCAACATCCTGGGTGCGCCCTGCCGGGGCATAGCCAATTAACGTGGCGTCATAACGCTCTTTAAACGCGAAGAATAACTGTTGATACGTTGCAGCGTTAATGTTGGCTGGCAACGTCATTGAAAATTGTGCCTGGCCATCATCATCGACGCTAAGTAAATCGTGATGCAAGCTGCTTGAGCCTGGGTCAAACGCGGCTTTTGCCAGCATTTCAACTGCGACACTGGGTGTACATTCCACCTGAGGGCAATGTTGTTGTAACAATCCAACCAGGCTTTCGTCGGCAAAATACGCCACCTGATGAGCAGATGGATTTTTTTGCGAACAATATAATGCGGTGGTGAGCGTCAGGTCGTCCTGAGGGTTATCAATTAATATTGTTGAGGCATCTGCAATGCAGGCTTTGTCCATGTCTTCATCCCGATTAAAGGATTCTACTTTCACAAACTCAACTTGCCCTGGCATGGGGTTGGTAATATCGGCCCTGACGCACAATACAATGTCAGGTCGTTCCGGAAGTGATTCGCGTTCCTGAAGCAAGAGCTTTAACAGCAATAAAGTGCGTTGTTCGTTCCAGCCAATCACCAGAATATGGTCAGTTACAGACAGACTAGATAATCCCATCAATCCTTTTCTCCATTGATTTCCCACAAAGGCCGCAATCCGGCCAATAACCATGGCAAAAATACTCAGGCCCAGCGGAATGACGTAAAACGCAACGATAAGCTTACCTGCGTTGGTTTCGGGTGATAAGTCACCATAACCCACCGTTGACCCTGTTACTGCAAGCCAATAAAGAAAGTCGACACTGCCTGTCAACGCTTGTTCTTCAGCTGCCCAGAGTAATAACCAGGATGTTGCTGCATAAAATGCCGAGGCCAATACAATGGTATACCATTTGGATTCAGCAAAGTAATGGAGCATAACGCGTCGTATTTTAATCCACATAATGCGCTAGTTATTCGTCCCTGTCGTTGAACTCAAGTTCAACATCTTCGCAAAAAAAGAAGGGGCATGACAACCTAAAAAAGCCTAGGTTGTATGCCCCGTTGGTTGGCCGGTGGCCGGGGTAAAACAGCATGGTAGTGCTTATTTACCCAGGATTCTTGCCAGTTCGTCATCAGCAGACGTGCTGCCGCCTTTGATGCCGGCTTCGGCAAGGCGTTTTTCTAAATCGCTGGAAGACTCGTTGGTAGCAAGTTCTTCCGCCGCTTCAAGCTCTGCGCTGCGCATTTTCTGCTTTTCCTGAATACGACTCAGTGACTCAGTGGCCGTTTTCATTTTACTGTTGGCACCCATGTGGCGCGATGACACGGCAACCTGCGCTTTTTGCACGCTCTCCGTCGCTTTTACCATGTCTACCTGTTGCTCCAGGCGGCGCAGGTTGGCTTTAGCCTGCTGAATGTTTTTCGCCAGGTTGGCTTCAGAGGCATTGAACTGATCAAGATATTGTTGTTCCTGATCGCGTTCTTCTTTTAACTCACTAACCTTTTGGGCACAATCAAGCGCTAATTGACGGTCGGTGTCGATTGCCTTGCGCGCATGGGCTTCATACTCTGCAATTGATTGATTAAAACCGTCGACCTTTTGTTGTGATAATTTACACTTGGCCAGAATCTGAGTGCGCGCATGATCTGATTTGCGTAACTCGTCTTTCGCTTCCCGAATTTCCTGCTCAAGGATTCTGATTGCCTGGCTGTCTGCTACAGCCTGAGCAGCTTCCGTTGCGCCGCCTTTTACCGCAGTGATAAGTTTTTTCCACACAGACATAATACTCTCCTTTAAGGGGTTACTTCAGGTGCGCTTCATACGCATCAAGAAATGCCGCGACGTTTTGGAATAACGTGGCAACTTCAATTTGAATACTCTCTGCTTTCGATTGTGCACTCAGCGCACCAAAAGCCGTATAGTACTCTTCTCCGTTGATGTTCGAGATAGCAACCGTTGTCAGTGGAAACAACATGTGCGTAGACAGTATGTCATGGTCGAGTGCCGCCTTGTCCTTAACCTGGGACGACTCAAACAACAAACTTTCTACAATGATTTGCTCACCGCTGATCGCAAGCCAGGCATCCAGCCCATCCTGATTAGCAATTAACAATACTTCCTTTTCGCGGGTGACTACCAGGTCATCCATGTCTGCAAACAGGGATTCGAGTTTTTCCAGATCCCAATCCATAACGTCTCTCCTAAGCGATTAAAGTCAACGCGACCACTCTAGTCAGAATCATCGGTTCGATGCAACAATTTTGCTACAATTAACAGCGAAACCTTAATGAGTCTAAATTTTGTTTTGTTGCTTTCTCGATAACAACGCAACAAAGTGTAGACAAAGACAGCTATTGCTGTCAATAATTATTATGTCTTTATGTGTAAAAAGATGTGTTAATGTAAAAAATAATTCACAAAAGGGGTTTTCGTGAAAGATCGGAATCAATGGCGGATGGCCGTACAACGCATTGTTCGCTCTGAAATGTCGATGCGCGGTATTAAATATCAGGGACTCAGTGACAGGCTGGCAGAAATTGGTATTGAACAAACGGCGGACAACCTGAGAAACAAGGTTAATAAAGGCATTCTGGGGGCTGACCTGCTTTTACAAATATTATTTGTGCTGAATGCGAGAGCGCTTTCAGTAGATACCATTACGGCGGTGCTGGAAGAACAACAATAGATGGGTTAGCCAAAATTGCCTGTTGTAGCGTAGAATTGCTATGTGGGTATATAAAATAAAAACCCAGCCAATCGGCTGGGTAAAAAAGGAAAGGAAGATGGGAGAACATCATCGCTTCTGGACATATACTAAACCTAATATTTCCAGAGGGAAGAGTGTTGATGTATAAATGAGCATCCCTGAGTATTAAAAAATATACCTAAACTTAATGGGAGTATTTCCCCATCGCTCCGGACCGCAGTAAATACGTATGATCGCAGGGAATATGTTAATCTTTAACGATTAAGAGAATAAAATATTTATTGTATTCTTTTTAACCTTTTGTCTAATGCTTTAGCCGTAGACAGCCATAGAAAATTATAAATTTAGTATCGACACTTCATGAAATTATCTGATTTTAGCTTCACACTACCTGAACATTTAATCGCCAAGTACCCAACAACGGATCGCACCGCCAGTCGGTTACTTCATCTGAATGGCACAACCGGAGAGGTGATACACAAGCAATTTCAGCAAATGCTGGATTTGGTTGAGCCGGGCGATCTATTAGTTTTTAACAATACCCGTGTGATTCCTGCCCGTTTATTAGGGCAAAAATCCAGCGGTGGAAAAGTGGAAGTGCTGGTGGAGCGGATTGTAGATGACAATAACGCATTAGCCCACGTACGAGCCAGTAAAGCGCCGAAACCAGGCACGGACTTATTGTTGGAAGGGGCGGTAAGCGTCACGGTAACCGGGCGCCAGGATGCCCTGTTTGAACTCCGCTTCAACGGCAATACAACCGTACTTGAGCAGCTGGAGCAATACGGCCATATGCCGTTACCACCCTATATTGACCGACCTGACGAGCAAGCCGACAAAGAACGGTATCAAACCGTGTACAATCAGGCTCCCGGTGCAGTAGCGGCGCCCACGGCAGGGCTGCATTTTGACGATGCGCTGCTGGAGCGTTTGCAACAGAAAGGCGTTAACCTTGCTTACGTCACCTTGCATGTAGGTGCGGGTACGTTTCAGCCTGTTCGGGTAGATAATATCCTCGAGCACAAAATGCATAGCGAATTTGCCATTGTACCGGAAGACGTGGTGAATGCCGTCAGGGCAACCAAGGCGGCCGGAAAACGCGTCATTGCTGTGGGAACAACGTCGGTGCGTTCACTGGAATCCTCTGCGCTTGAAGCAAGCAAGGACGAGGTACTGGTACCGTATCAATCTGATACCGACATATTCATCTATCCGGGATTTGAGTTTAAAGTCGTGGACGCTATGTTTACCAACTTCCATTTACCTGAATCTACACTGATCATGCTTATTAGTGCCTTTGCAGGCAGAGATAATGTACTGCATGCTTACGAGCAGGCTATTGAACAGGAATACCGTTTTTATAGCTACGGTGACAGTATGTTTATCGAAAAAGCGACAAACGCATGATCTCTGCTTAATAGCTGGTATAATCCGCCCTCAATTGAACACAGACAGGTGCTTTAGAGCCAAAATCGTGGCGGGCAGCTGGTTCAGACAGGATAATCAACACAATGCAATTTGAATTACTACATACCGATGGTAAGGCCCGACGCGGCCGTCTCGTTTTCGAGCGCGGCGTTGTGGAAACACCGGCGTTTATGCCTGTGGGGACTTACGGTACGGTAAAGGGGATGACCCCGGAAGAGCTGGAAGACAGCGGTGCACACATTTGTTTGGGGAATACCTTTCACCTAATGCTGCGCCCCGGTACCGGTATCATCAAACAGCACGGCGACCTGCATGACTTTATGCACTGGGACAAGCCTATTCTTACCGATTCCGGTGGTTTCCAGGTGTTTAGTCTGGGTGATTTGCGTAAGATCACTGAAGAAGGTGTAACTTTCCGCTCACCCATCAACGGCGAGAAGATTTTACTGACGCCGGAGAAGTCCATGGAAGTACAGCGCGATCTGGGTTCCGACATCGTCATGATCTTTGACGAATGTACCCCATATCCCGCCACTGAACAGGAAGCGCGTATTTCAATGGAGCTATCGCTTCGCTGGGCAAAGCGCAGCAAAGACGCGCACGGCGACAATCCTTCAGCGCTTTTCGGTATTATTCAGGGCGGTATGTACGAAGATTTGCGTGACGTATCTCTGGCCGGTCTGGAAGACATTGGCTTTGACGGCTACGCGATTGGCGGTTTGTCTGTGGGCGAGCCCAAAGACGACATGATCCGCATTATCAATCACACTGCGCCTAAAATTCCGGAAAACAAACCGCGTTACCTGATGGGTGTGGGTAAGCCGGAAGACATTGTAGAAGCGGTTCGTCGTGGAATTGATATGTTCGATTGCGTGATGCCAACCCGCAATGCACGAAATGGTCATTTGTTTGTCACGGAAGGTGTGATAAAAATCCGCAACGCAAAACACAAGCACGATACCGGTCCATTGGATGAAAATTGTGATTGTTACACTTGCAAAAACTATTCGCGGTCATATTTACATCATCTCGATAAGTGTAATGAGATCCTCGGTGCACGTCTGAATACCATTCACAATCTGCGGTATTATCAGCGTGTGATGCAAGGGTTACGCGACGCCATCGCCAATGATGCGCTGGATGCATTTGTAGAAGAATTCTACGCACAAAAAAACATGCCGGTACCGGCTTTATAACAATTTAAACGGGGAACATTATGAGTTTATTTATTTCAAACGCCTACGCACAATCTGCCGGTGGAAGCGCTCAGGGCGGTGGTCTTGAAATGTTGATCATGCTGGGCGTATTCGGCCTGATTTTCTACTTCCTGCTGTATCGTCCGCAGGCAAAACGTGTGAAAGAGCACAAAGCACTGGTTTCTTCACTGGGTAAAGGTGACGAAGTGCTGACCCAGGGCGGGTTAGTTGGACGTGTAACCAAAGTGTCTGACGAAAAAGACTTTATTGAGATTGCATTAAACGACGCAACAAATATTGTTGTGCAAAAAACAGCGGTAAGCGCTGTGTTGCCTAAAGGCACAATGAAGTCTATTTAATAACCGCTCACCGGGTACCTTGGACATAGGTGCCCGGTTAAGGGAATGTCCGTGTTAAATCAAAATTCTATTTTTAAGGTCCTGGTGGTCCTGGTGCTGGTGGCGATGTGTAGTTTGTACGCACTGCCCAATATTTACGGCGAAGATAACGCTGTACAAATTTCAGCATCACGCAACTCTACGGTGACCGAAGCCCTCGAATCCAGAGTGTCAGATATTCTGGCAGCCAATGATATTGCCAAAAAGTCCATCGAGTTTGAAAACGAGCAAATTCTGATTCGTTTGAATGATTCTGACAGCCAGTTGCGTGCGCGTGACTTACTGGACCGCGAATTAGGCGATGACTATGTGGTTGCTATGAACCTGGCGGCAGATACACCAGAGTGGCTGGAAAGCCTTGGTGGTGAGCCGATGAAACTGGGTCTGGATTTGCGTGGCGGCGTTCACTTCCTGATGGAAGTGGATATGAACGAAGCCATTGCGAAAGCACTGGAAGACGCCGAAAGTGATTTTCGTACTGCGTTGCGTGAAGAGAAGCTTCGTTACCGCTCGGTAAATGTGCGCGACGGTCATATCGATATTCAGTTCCGCGACGAAGAAACTCTTGGTAAAGCGGAGTTCTTCCTGGAAAACCGCAACCGCGATCTGACTTACCAGGAGTTAGACGGTCTGGTATTACGTGCTCAGTTTGCCGAAACCAAACTGGCTGAAATTCGTGACTACGCGGTGAAGCAAAACATCACCATTATTCGCAACCGGGTTAATCAGTTAGGTGTTGCTGAACCTGTAGTTCAGAAGCAGGGCGCAGAACGTATTGTTGTTCAGTTGCCGGGTATTCAGGACACCGCGCGTGCCAAAGAAATCCTTAACGCGACTGCTACCCTGGAATTCCGTATGGTTGACCAGGATAACGACGTACGTGACGCTCAGCAGGGCAGGGTACCGCCGGGTTCTCAGTTACTGAACGACAAAGACGGTCGTCCGGTGTTACTGAAGAAGCGCGTGATCGTGAAAGGTAACCACATTATCGACGCGAATAGCGGTGTCGATGAATATGGGTTACCTCAGGTTAGCATCTCTCTGGACTCGGAAGGTGGTAACAAGATGTCTCGCGGCAGCCGTGAAAATATTGGTGAGCCAATGGCAACGGTATTCATTGAATACAAAGCCACCGGTGACCGCGACGCCAACGGTAAATTAATTTTTGAGCGTCACGAAGAAGTAATTAACGTGGCGACCATCCGCTCTCAGTTTGGCAGCAGTTTCCGGATAACAGGTCTGGATTCGCCTAAAGAAGCCCGCGACCTGAGCTTGCTGCTTCGCGCTGGCGCATTGATTGCACCTATTCAGATTGTGGAAGAACGTACCGTAGGTCCGAGCCTGGGTCAGGAAAACATCGATTTAGGTATGCAGGCCATTATTTGGGGTCTGGCGCTGGTGATGGTGTTCATGCTGATTTACTACAAAGCATTTGGTGTAGTAGCGAATATTGCACTGGCGATAAACCTGGTAATGATAGTGGGCATTATGTCGATGATCCCAGGTGCAACCCTAACGTTGCCAGGTATGGCCGGTATCGTGCTTACCGTCGGTATGGCCGTTGACGCCAACGTGCTGATATTCGAACGTATTCGTGAAGAGCTTCGCGACGGCAGAAGTCCTCAACAAGCCATACACCATGGCTACGACAGTGCGTTCTCGACTATCTTAGATGCCAATATCACCACCTTTATTGCGGGTCTTATTCTATTCGCAGTGGGAACCGGCCCAATTAAAGGGTTCTCAATTACCCTGATGATCGGTATTGCAACCTCCATGTTTACAGCGATTCTGGTAACCCGCGTTATCGTTAATGCTGTATGGGGTGGCCGCCGTGTAAGTAAGCTGGCGATATAGGAGCACGATCATGCAATTATTAAAGTTAAAAGAAACCATCAACTTCATGAAGCTGCGTTTGCCAGCGATGGTGCTGTCAACCGTGCTAATTCTTGGCTCGTTAGTGTCTCTGGGCGTAAACAGCCTGAACTGGGGTCTGGACTTTACGGGTGGTACCCTGATTGAAGTGGGTTACGATGACGCCGCTGATTTGGAAGCGATTCGTCTGCAGCTAGCTGAAAACAATTTCCCGGATGCGGTAGTGCAAAACTTCGGTAGCAGTACCGACGTGCTTATTCGTATCGCTCCGCGGGAAGGCGTTAAAGCGGCGACCATTGGCGATCAGGTTATCGAGATTTTGCGTGCAGCTAATGCCGGTGTTGAAAAACGCCGTATTGAGTTTGTTGGCCCCAACGTAGGTGAAGAACTTACCGAGCAGGGCGGTCTCGCTATGTTGGTTGCGTTAATCTGTATCCTGATTTACGTAGCGGCTCGCTTTGAATGGCGCTTCGCGTTGGGCTCAGTGTCTGCGTTGGTTCACGACGTGATCTTAACGCTGGGTTTGTTCTCCGTGCTGCAACTGGAGTTTGACTTAACGGTACTGGCCGCAGTACTGGCGGTTATCGGTTACTCGCTTAACGATACCATCGTTGTGTCTGACCGTATCCGAGAAAACTTCCGCAAAATCCGTAAAGGTGAGCCGGTTGAGATCATCAATATCTCACTAACGCAAACCTTAAACCGTACCATTATAACCTCATTAACCACGGTACTGGTGCTGTTGGCACTGTTCTTTGTGGGTGGGGCGTTAATTCACGGTTTTGCGACTGCATTGTTGTTTGGTGTGGTAGTAGGTACTTACTCATCTATCTACATCGCGAGTTCAGTTGCGCTTGCCTTGGGTATCAGTAAAGAAGATCTGATGCCACCGCAGGTTGAGAAAGAAGGTGAAGACCTGGACGCTATGCCCTAGCATGCTGTCGTAGTAATGTGAATTGAAAGCCGCCTGTTAGGCGGCTTTTTTATTGCTTATCGTACTTCCACTGAGGTAGAAAGTTTCGCTAACAGTTTTTTGCCAATACCTTTTACCTTCATCAGATCATTTACCGTGTTAAAAGGCCCTTCTGCGTCACGGTAAGCGACGATTGCTTCAGCCTTGCTCTTTCCAATACCAGGTAATGCCATCAGTTGCTCTACGTTGGCGGCATTCAGGTTTAACAGCGTTTGTTTGCTGGCAACATGCTTTACGCTGTCAGTTGCTGCCAATGCCTCAGCGCAGGCTGAGCCAGCACCACAAATAGTAGCCATCAAAAGGGCTAGAAACGTGAGTATGCGAGTATTCATTTGTATATTCCTTTCATTCATGAGTTAGTGGGTACCTGGCCATAACATGAGTAAGACAGGTAAACGCAAACTCATCACTGGCTGGGTACATACACCTTAACGCTTGAATTAGAAGTGGGGCAGTACTGAAAAAGACCAGTTTTAGCGCATGTTGTGGGAAACGGAATGACAGGCATAAAAAAAGCAAGCCAGTTGGCTTGCTTTAGAACAGGGGGTAAATGTCGTTTACAGGCGGTCAAGTACCGCTTGAGTAAACTCTGTGGTGCCGTGCTGGCCACCCAAATCACGTGTAGTACGGTCACCAGTCTCAATCACATCTTTCAATGCGGTACGGATACGCTCGGCTTTATCGGCCATGCCCAGGTATTCCAGCATCTGTACAGAAGCCAGGATAACGCTGGTTGGGTTTGCCAGGTTTTTGCCTGCGATATCAGGTGCAGAGCCGTGCACGGCTTCAAAGATTGCACAGTCACCACCGATGTTCGCACCAGGGGCCATGCCCAGACCGCCGACTAGACCGGCACAAAGATCAGACAGAATGTCACCAAACAGGTTAGTTGTTACAATAACGTCGAACTGGTGCGGGTTCATGACTAACTGCATACAGGCGTTGTCTACAATCATTTCCTTCGACTCGATATCCGGATAATTCTCACCGATTTCACGAGCCACTTTCAGGAACAGACCAGAAGTTGACTTCAGGATGTTCGCTTTGTGAACCGCTGTTACTTGTTTGCGACCTTCACGGCGTGCCAATTCGTAGGCAAAAGTAACGATTTTTTCAGCGCCTTCACGGGTGATTTTACTCAGTGCTTCTGCTTCTGTGCCGTCTTCAGAGACAACCTGGCCCAAGCCTGAGTACATACCCTGTGTGTTTTCACGAACAGTGATGATGTCGATATCTTCGTAACGTGCCTTGGTTCCTTTGAATGACAGCACTGGGCGAACGTTTGCATACAGTTTGAACTGCTTACGCAGGCTGACGTTAATTGAGGTAAAGCCTTCACCTACAGGCGTTGTTAGTGGGCCTTTAAGCGTAACGTTGTTTTTTGCAATCAGGTCCAGTGTTTCCTGAGGCAGTAATTCACCGTGATTTTCCAGTGCTACCAGACCGGCATCTGCATAATCGTAGGCAAAGTCACAACCCACTTTGTCCAGAATTTGCGTTGCAGCATCAATGATATCCGGGCCAATACCATCTCCGCGGATGACAGTAATACGTTGTTGAGTCATCAGAGATCCTTAATAACTTGTACTGATTCGTTAGGTAATTTTGCTTTGGGGTAAGTGTAGCGTAAATTTCTGTAATTACAGATTTGAACCGATGACGCTCATTCATACTACCGGTTTTGCTACACCAGAGGGGCCATATCGTGTGATGTTGTTTTGTGTCTCGCACGCGGCGACACCCTCCACAGCCAGGCGCTAGTCTAAACGATCAGCCCTCAAATGAGTAGTGAATTATGCCTTTAGTAGGGTGTGTGTAGCCGCTATTTATTTGCTGAATGGCGATTACTTGTAAATTCGTTCAGTGGGCACACTAAATGCGCCGATATGGTATCGCGAATAGCAGTTTCAAGCTTCATTAAAGCCGGATAGGCCTGGTTTACCTGGTTAATAAATAGCTTCGTTGCTTTACAAGGTGACTGGTCAAGGAGCCATTGGCGCGCCCAAATCATACTCAGTCCAGTGATGCAATGTGCCTGACGCAACGATGAAGGTACATCTGCCGGCAACTTTCCGCAGCAAGCAATAAGCTTGCTTTGCAGTTTTTGTTGTTGCCATGCGGTGGCTAACGATTGTTGATGCTGACGAATAACAGATAATAATTTGTCGGGCTCCGGGGTGAGTAACGAGGCGACATGAAAGAGCGATTTTGGCTCTGTTGGAAACGTGATTCTTGTTTTGGCAGTCGGCAACGTGAACAGGGGGGACAAGGCAATCGTAACTACCAGGCCCGCACTCTGGGGCGTGACAGAGGTACTCACTGTGGCTAGTTCACTTGCAATTTGCGCGGCAAGCCGGGTGAGACGATTAAGCCAGTCACTTAATGGAAACGGGTGCTGAGTCAGGCGTTGATATAGTGCATGCTGTACCAGCATATGGCCAACGCGGTCCAGTCCATAGGTAAGGATACTCTGTTTTAAATCCTGAACTGGCAACTGCATGCGGTTATCCTGAGATGCCGCTTGCGTTAAAAACGCAGTGAAAGCCGATTCAGTGCTTATCAGGTCAACGACTTTTTTGATCGCAATATCCGGGTCGTTGAGGGCCCTTAACAATTGCTCCAGAGATTTCGGGGGGCGACTTACCGGGTAGCTCGCTGGTATTGCCCACTGATAATCTGGCAACGTGAACGCCTGTTCGCTAGTGTCTTCAGATGATGTGGAATGCAATACATTGAGGCGTTCTACAATTTGAATCCATTGGGTTAACGAAATCGACTTTCCTGATTCTGGCGTAACGCTTTCTGGTCTAACCCATTGAAATTTTTCTTTGTGGGGCAGAAATAACAGAACCTGTTCGGGTAATTGACCGACGACAACCCCAGGTTGTTGCTGAAACGTAATCCTGACCCCTTCATGCATTGCTCCCGGATAAACAACCACTGGCGATAGCATAGTCATCCTTGAGCTTTGGGCATGGACTGCAAGGTGGTGCAAGATATCGGGTAAACATAATGCAGGCTGGCGATGCAATATTGTCATCCATTGCCAGGTAACACTGAATACGTCGTCTGAATTGACTGCTCTCGCACCGCTGGAAAGGAGCCTGAATGCCCAGTAATGCTGGTCGAGCTTGTTTAGCTGTTCCGCTGATTGCTTTCTTGCAGAAGGCGGGCTTTGTGCCTGTTTTAACTGATAAAAGCTTAATAGCGCAGCAACGCCTTGTTGAAGCGTGTGATGATTTGCATTGGCGCGTATTCCCAACAACAAGTACAGGGAGATGTGCCTGCGCCAGAGTTTATTTTGTGGTTGTTGTTGCGAAGCAGGAAGACAGGCTATGGCAGTGAGTAAGGGCAGGGCTGTTTCTGCAAGCGTAAGCCAGTTTGCGCTCACTGTAAGGTAGGCATTGATCTGACTGGTTTGCCTTGCTGGTAGAACAGGTAGCGATAAACTCTGTTCTGTAATATCAGCCAATTGTTCGGCAAAGGCATCCAAATCAGTTAGCTACTCAGATAGGTTTGGTATGCCCCTTCACCCCACGCGACCAAGGCTTCGTTTTCGAATAGTAGTGGCGTGCATTCGTCTTGCGTAGTCAGGCCATCAGCACGAACGTGCTGAGTTCGATAAAACATAACCTGGATTTCGCGGCTACCTTGCATCTTTGCTTCAGTGATATCCGGCGCGCCTAGCAATGCCAGCACTTCAGCACGGGTTATACCCAGCGCCAATTTGGAAATCTGCACTTTGTTGTATTCTTCCCGGTCCTGCCAGTCCATGTTCTCTGGTTTATCCGGGTAAAATGCAATCAATAAAAAGGCCAGCACGGCATAAGATGCCACGCCGAACAAAATAAGCTTAATAACTTTACTATTCATTTATTTATACGTTGTTTGGGAATGGGTCGTCGCTATTCGGCAACTAGTCTACCCTACTTTTTGTGTAGCTGTCAGCACCTTGAATGTTACCGATTATGTATCCCGGTTAATGGTATAGCATGGTTGATACTCTGTACCCGGCAATTTCATGCGCTGTTGTGCTACAAACTGCTTCAACAGGGCATCGATGCGCGACATGATATCGGCCTCGCCCGAGAGGTTAAACGGTCCAAGCTCTCGAATTTGCTTCACACCTTCCGCTTTTACATTGCCAGCCACAATACCTGAAAATGCCTTACGTAAATTACTGGCCAAATCTGATAACGGTTGTTCCCGGTGCAAATTCAGTGCAGCCATACTTTTATGGGTAGGAATAAACGGTTGTTGGAAATCATCTTCAATTTTAAGCGACCAGTTAAAGCTGAATGCATCGCCCATAGCCAAACGGTATTGCTCAACTTTCTTCCCTCCCTGACATAACACCCGTGCGACTTCCGCGGGGTCGTCGACAATGATCTGGTATTTACTTTGTGCTGCTTTACCTAGCGTTGCACCGATGAAGTCGTGAATGGCTTCGAAGTAACTCTCACTGCCAGCCGGGCCAGTAAGTACTAACGGGTACGGCTGCTGGGCATTGCGTTCGTGAGACAATATGCCGAGCAGATACAGTAATTCTTCTGCGGTACCTACACCACCCGGAAAAATCACAATACCGTGAGCAATCCGAACAAATGCTTCCAGCCGCTTTTCGATATCCGGCATGATCACCAGCTCATTGACGATGGCGTTAGGTGGCTCAGCTGCAATAATACTGGGTTCAGAAATACCGATGTAGCGTCCTTCTTTGAAGCGTTGTTTGGCATGGCCGATCGCAGCGCCTTTCATTGGGCCTTTCATTGCGCCAGGCCCACAGCCGGTACAAATGTTCATTTCCCTCAAGCCAAGTTGATAACCCACTTCCTTGGTGTACTTGTATTCTGTCAACCCGATTGAATGTCCGCCCCAGCAAACGATGGTATTGAGCTCATTATTCGGCTCGATGACTTTAGCGTGGCGTAGCATGTCAAATACCATGTCAGTAATGCTGCTACTATCAAGCGGGGCTTGCTGATGAACAAAGGCGTACTTATTTCCCATGTAGAGCATATCGCGCAACACTGAAAACAGGTGTTCGTGAACGCCTCGAACAAGCCTGTCGTCAACAAATCCTACTTCCGGGGGATTAATTAATTCTAATTTAACGCCGCGTTCGCGCTTGATCAGGCGGATATCAAATGAGTCGTAAGGTGAGAAAAGGACTTCGTAGTTATCTTCATCGACACCGCTGTTTAGTACGGCTAAACAGCAATTGCGAAACATGCGGTACAGCTCACTGTTGGTGGTGTCTTCGAGTCTGCTTACCTCAACCTGAGAAAGCTGACTCATCCAGCCAACAGGGTTTAACTGAATTTTTTTCATGCGGATTCCTGTACAACTACCTGGTTACGGCCTCCGGCTTTTGCTTGGTATAAACATTTGTCTGCGCGTTCAAACGCAGCATCGAGTTCTTCGCCCGTGCGGCACTCCGTGCCACCAATAGAAACCGTAACGGTTAATCTTTCCTGCTTGAACTTAAAGGGTAGCTGGGCCAGCCCAATTCGCAACTCATCCAGTCGATCATTAAGCTGTTGAGTGGCAAGATCAGGGATCAGCAAGATGAATTCTTCACCGCCCCATCGGGCAAGAAATTCATTGGTATGCAGACGGGTTTTCAGGTATCGGGCAATAGCCTGTAGTGTTTTATCGCCCGCTGCGTGACCATATTGGTCATTAATCCGTTTAAAGTGGTCAACGTCAATAACGGCAATGTTCATGGGCTGATTTTGCTGCTGGCATTTCTGCCATTCTTTATTGGCTCGTTCGTTATACGCCATTCTATTGGGGACTTTGGTTAACGGGTCGGTGTACATGTTGACCCGTTGTTCTACCAATTTCTTGCGGTAGGAGTCGGTTTGTTTCTGCAGTGATGACAATTGTTGTTGCATGGAAACCAGCAAGGTCATCAGGCCTTCCTGTTCTTCCCGGTCTGCATCTTCACCTGCCGAAAGTGAGTTGGCTAGCTGGCCCAGATAATGTTGCGCCTGTTCTTTTAACTGATCAACATTTTGCTCGCCGTCGAACGCATCTTCCATGTCTTCCAATACGTTACGAAGTGCTTTCTGGCGTGTCTGACGTGCCTCAAAACTTTCCACACTTTTGCTGATACTGGTTGTTACTTCACCATTAATATTGCCCAGAGCATTATTTAATCGATGGATGATTTTACCCGCAGTAGTGGCTTCCGTGACCGTTTCCTGCACCATAATACGGATTAACAGCAGACAACTACTGAGTAACTCTTCCTCGGTCAATTCCTCGTCAATGCGCTCGCGCAGTGAAGCGATATAGGTATCTTCCGGGTTGATTCTGGCATAGGTTTGCAACAGGAGAGATAACTCGTCAATCAGATCCTGCTTAAGCTGTACTGTTTTGCTGGCGGCAGGGGAGTCTTTGGGCTCAATTACCGGTGTATCCGCCTTCAGTCCAGCCTGATAACACTTGATGAGTTTTTCATACAGGGGTAATACCTGACCAACTGAGGAGATTGGTTTATTCAGGGCTGTTGCTACGCCAACGGCTTTCTTAACCAGGGCCTCGTCTTCCACATAACGCTGGAATGCCTTTATATCACTTTCCAGTTGTCTTACCCACTGCTGGGTAAGGTTTCTGAGGTTCGTTGGCTCCAGCATAAAAAGCTGGTTAATTTTATTTATGCTGACTTTGGCGAGAGTAAAATCGACGTTACCACTCAGGTGGCTTCGCAGTTTACTCAATTCTGCATCAATATCCGGAGACAAGCCTTCGTAAAAATTCGTCAGTCTGACAATGAAACTTGCTAACTGCTCGTTGTTATTCTTGAGCGATTGCAACTGCTTTGCGTCCATTTTTGTTATGTCCTGTTGTTAGCAATGGCAGAGCATATTACTGCCGGGCCTGACGATCATTATCGATATCAATAGTATAGTTGCTTCGCAGCGGATTGATATCTAACCCTCCGCGGCGTGTGTATCGCGCATAGACTGCTAATTTCAACGGCTTACAGTACGCCATTAAATCACAATAAATCCGTTCAATACACTGCTCATGAAATTCATTGTGCTGACGAAATGAGATCAAATAAGCTAACAACCCTTCATGGTTAATTTGGGGTCCTTGATAACGAATTTGAATACTGGCCCAGTCAGGTTGGCTGGTGATCAGGCAATTTGATTTCAGCAAATGGCTTACTAATACTTCGTCAGCATTCTGTGAGTTGTCGCAGGTTAACAAGGATGGGGCCGGCGAGTAATGCGTTACATCAATATCCAAATCGTCTATACACGTACCTGACAAGTTTTTTACGGGTAACTCATCAAATTGCTCTGGTCCATACAATGACACGCTAACCTGTTCGTTAGCACAGGCGCTAAGATCTTTTTGTAAGCACTTATGTACGTCATCTCTGGAGTCAAATCGGGTTTGATTAAAGCTATTCAGGTAGAGCTTAAATGATTTGGATTCGATCAGGTTTTCAGAGGTAACAGGCACCCGGCATTGCAGAATGGCAACCTGAGGTTTGCCTTTTCGGTTTAACCATGAAAGTTCATAACCATTCCAAATATCCACACCTTGAAACGGCAGGGGATGAGCCACTCCAATTTGGTCACGGCTTAGCGAGCGAGGCACGCTTTGGAGTAACTCAGGCGTGTATTGTTCAATATAGTCAACACTTTGGCCAAGGGTCAGGTGAGTAGGAAGAGATAATTCTGGTTTATTTGCGTGTTCAGTCATGCAACCGATCTGGCTCCATTTGTATCTGTTTAGGGCAGTTGCAGTTCGTCTCACGAAATTGGCGGGTGGGACGCTGATGTATCAACTACCGGATATTTTTATTACTATGACGTTAATTATAACGAAAATGGAAAAGCAATGGAGCAAAACGTTCAACAATCATTGCATAACTTAGTACAAAGACTCCTGTCAGTGGCTGAGCCATCGGATTCTCGGTTTCAGATTGAGTTTGATCCAGACTGGCCGTCACCCTGTTATTCACAGACTGCAGAAGCCGGAGAAATGGTTAGCTGGCAGCCTGTTCCCATCGATACGCAATTGAGTTTTGCCAATATCGAAAACGCGTTGCAAATTACGCTTAATGAGCAATTTTGTCACTACTTTACCACGCAATGGAGTTTTAACCTGCTCACTCAAGCGAATGAAGGACAATGTGAGTTATTACAAGTCAGCAATCAGGATGACTTTGAACGGCTTCAGCAAAATCTGATTGGCCATCTGATGATGAAGCAGCGCTTAAAGCAGCCTCCTACGTTGTTTTTCGGACTGACTGACGAAGACGATTTTATATTGTCGGTTGACAATGCATCTGGTGAAGTTGTGCTCGAGCAGGTTGGTAAAAATCCGGTACGCTGTCTGGCACCGGATCTGGCGACGTTTTTGGATGGGTTGGGTTAGTTGTAGACTATTTTAAATCCATTTTTGCTAATCTGGCTTCCATTACCTCTAAGGCGTGTTCCAACTGGGAGACTCTTGCTTCCAATTCTTTGATTCGTTCCTGATCTGACAAGACTTTGGGTTTTGGTTGTTCAGCTTGTAATTGCTGATGCTGATTAAAACGTTTAATGACTTCAATCGCCTCGAGTACACTTACTTTAAACGGTGCTTTGCCCCTGAGTATTCCAACGCTTGGGGTTTGGCCGGTCTCAGCCAGGCTGGTACATATAGCAAACAGGCTTTCAAATTTTTCTTTATCGTTCATAAAAATTACAATTGTGGTCAGATAAACTAATTATTTGCGTATCTTGCCTAAAAGTTTAAATTACGCCAAGAGTGATTTTTTAAACTTCTTATAAATCAATAGTTTATTTTTGGCCTTGATCTTGATTATCCCTGCTTAATAACGAAACTCATTTATATAAGCAAAACAAGGACTGAACATGAAAAAATTACTGTTATGCACGGCACTGGCGGCTCCACTTTTATTATCGGGTTGTGTGATCTCGGTGGGTGATGACGATGGCAGACATTACAACTCAAGCTGGGAGCAACGCGAATACAATAATCGCAAGCACATTTCCAAGCTTGAGTTGGACGCACACTATGAAGATGTTACCCGCAGCATGGGCGTTGCTGATTTTAATGAATTACTACGCCAGGACGGCCATACGTATCGCGTTTTGTACTACCGTACACAACGTGCAGCAGATGATGGCATTACCACAAAAGACGAGTGCACGCCGTTGGTATTTGAAGACAATCGTCTGATTGGTTGGGGCGAGGAAGCGCTTCGTAAATTATAAATCTGCTGTGGATTAAACGAGACAAATACTAACCCATTGATTTTTATTAACCGAAGAGGTGTTCGAGAGAACACCTCTTTTTTTGTTCAAAAGCATCCATTGATTAACACAAAAAATTAACAAAAAATTTACCTTTTGGGTGAATTTGGGATAGAGTGGATATTACTGTGTATTTTCGACGTTGAGTCGTATTCAGTGTTTTTACGTATAAACGATCGAAATTGCGTTTAACCGGGAGATTGAATCATGGTTCAAGCAGATACGTCACCTCAGCTGGATAATGTCAGAGCAGCCTATCTGTCAGCCGAGGATTTAAAAGTTGCTGCGTCAATTATTTACAACGCTTATCACGATGATCCTATATTCCTTGAGATATTTCAGTCCGAGCGTGAAGGGTATGAGTCGCGCCTGCGTTCTGCCATTCGTGAAGAACTTACGGCTTTCTGGGAAGCGGACCAACCAATAATTGGTTTATTCGACGAAGGTCGGCTTTTGGCAGTGGCCTGTCTGACAAGCCCCGACAATTCAATTGGCGCTGGTCGATACTGGCATTGGCGACTAAAAATGTTACTTACTACCGGTTATTACGGCACTCGGCAAATGCTCGAAAAAGAAGAAAAAATTCGTAGTGCAATGCCGGCGCAGAAATACCATCTGTTGAGTTTCATTGCCGTACATCCTGACCACCAGTCTCATGGCTTGGGGCATTTGCTCATGCGGGCAATTGATAGCGTGTTACTGGAACATCGAGACTCTGAAGGGGTTGGTGTTTTTGTGACAGTGCCAAAGTATGAGTCTTTCTTTGCTGATGGTTTTTATCAGAAAGTCGCTCAGGTAGAAATCACCACAAAAGTGGGTCATGTTATGTTCAGACCACGCCCGTAGCCTAATAATTAAGCCACTCATTCTTTCGCTTTTGAAACAAGCGTTATATCATTATTCTAAAGTTTAAGACAGTGTCTCACAGCCTTGTACGAAATATCTTACAAGGTTGTGAGATATTGTGGTTTTGTACAACTGAGTTTGGCTGACTTTAATTTTCAACTAATTGAAAAACAAAGAAAATATAATCTTAGACTTTTGTAGCAATTGATAAATTATTTAATTGTGACAGAACGGTAATAGTAATCTATTCCTATCAGCGTAATATTAAACCTGTCACAAGGAAACACGACGAGTCAGGACGACACAAGGAAGACCTCAGGACTGTTCAGGGATGAGCAGAATGAAACAGGCAGTTTCATTTAAGGATAAAAGGACCGGCCAGGAGGCTAGCAAGGACAACCTCAGGATGAGGATTGCTACACGTAGGATGTGTAGTGTGATAAGGATTAACGGAAAGGGACCTGCTTAGGATGAGCAGCTCACTCAGGATGGAGTGAGAAAAGATGGAAAGGGGCGTATAAGGATTTTAATCGGGATGATTTTAGTCGCAAAGGAACGCTGAGAAGGAAGCTCAAAATTCACAGAAAACGATGGCTCAGGCCATCGTTTTTTTTGTTCAAAAATAAGTTACAGCAACAACTCTGTATCGATAGGGACAAATTCACTCGCTGCCTTGATGAGTGAGTTGGCAGTCAGTGCCTGTACGCCATAAACCTCACATCGCTTGCCTTTACTTTGAACCACTTTTTGCGCCAACAGGTCAAAGTCACCATCACCCGACACTAATATGACCTTATCGACAGCGTCTGCATAATCCAAAACATCAATAGTAATACCCACGTCCCAGTCTGCCTTAGCCGAGCCATCAGATCTTTGAATAAAAGGTTTGAGTTTGACGTCGAAACCTATTGCACGAAGAATATTCTGAAATTCAGTTTGTTTATTGTCTCCGCGGTGTGTCGCATAAGCAAATGCTGCGACAACACGGTGGTTTTTTGTCACCTTTCGCCAAAATGCGTTGTAATCAAAATTACGGCGATAGTGTTGCCGAGTAGTGTAATACACATTTTGGACATCGACGAAAATGGCTATATCGGACATTGAGTGAATCAATCAGTTATCATAGCCGTGAGTTTATATGCTTCTTCTCACTCTTGCTATGTACAGTTCACGATTGCTGTTCAAAGGACCTTAATAGCAAAATGCCCAACCAGGTGCCGTGAGCCTGGCTATCTATAAACGGGTACCATGCAATTTTTCTCAGCACTTATCATTGCGGCATCGAGTACTTTAATGACCTCGATTGCTTCTTCTGGCGTTACGGGGGGCGGCGTGTTATGTCTGACTGCCTGCGCAAACTGTTCGTAATAATCCTGATACCGGCCTGGAAGGCAGGTAACGCTTTCCAGCCCCGCATGGGTTTTTAACACTGGCCATCTGACTGGTGCTTCCATACCCCAACTTTCGGGCGTATCGATTGGTCGTTCACCAGCAAATATGGCGTTTGCCTGAACGTCTGTGAATTGTGATACGTAACTGCCTTTTTCACCATAGACAATAAATTCCTTGGCGACCTGGTGATTCAGTTTACTTGCAGAAATGTGGGATCGTGCGCCATTCTCGTGACGTAATACGAGATTAAATCCGGCATTTGTTCGGCCCTCGACGGTGTCTACGGTATCCATTTGAGCAAAAACCATCGTTGCAGGACCAAGCAGATACAGTGTCTGATCCACCATATGGCTGCCTAAATCACGAAGTAGTCCGCCATCGGGACCCAATTCAAGCGTGTCGGGATCATCTAAATCAAAGCGGGTATGTAACCGCCATATTTTACCGAGCTTTTTCTCATTGAGTACATGCTTAAGTGTCACTACATCTGAGTCAAATCTTCGGTTATGGAACACACCCAAAGTGACGCCTTTGTCTTTAGCTGCGTCGGCGAGTAGCCTGGCTCCTGATTGATCCGGTGCGAAAGGCTTGTCTGCAATGACGTGCAATTTAGCGCTAATTGCTTCAAGCACTAAGGCTTTACGTGT
Organism: Aestuariibacter sp.; assembly: GCA_017794925.1. Taxonomy (GTDB): domain Bacteria; phylum Pseudomonadota; class Gammaproteobacteria; order Enterobacterales; family Alteromonadaceae; genus Alteromonas. The sequence continues at coordinate 2,250,952 of CP051238.1, forward strand.
AGCCGGTGGAGTAGAAATCGTCACCGCATCAATGTTGCCGGCTTCAATCAACTCAGACAAACTTTTGTAAATAGGAACATTTGGGTAGTCCGCTTTTACCTTGTCTATGGTAGCCGGCGCCCTGGCTACAACGCCGGCTAAGCTCACACCTTTAGCTGCGTCGATAAAGGGTGCATGGAAGTGCCTTCCTCCGGTACCGTAACCAACCAATCCTATTTTCATTTGTTATCCTAACTGACTATTCATCTATCGGTACTGTAAAACCTTTGAAATATAAAAATCAAATTTTTATATTGTGGAAATTTTATTTCGATTTGTGGTGCTGGAAATGAACTGGGTGGGGAAGATTTTGAAAAATTGCTGCATGAGGAGTATTTGGGTTATCAGGTACAGTCTAGTGGTATTTTCATCAATGCCATAGAGGGGGAAAGGTTATGTAATGGCAAAAAATAGATCCTCATACTGAACTGCCTAATGAGTATAAGGATCATTTAAGAAATAATTAAAAGTTCACTCCAAAGCTCAGCCTTGAATACAACTCTAATTCTTCAATTCCATAGACGGTATATTTGTATTTTTGTGTGTCAAATTTAACAAAAATGGAATACGCACTTTCCAAGTAATGCGTCCATTTTGCTGAAAAGGAAAAGCCGTCACCGTCATAACTTGGGAAGTCATTCCAATTCAATTTGTCTATACCTTCATCGAAATCTATAATATCGAAGTTCTCATCAAGAGCTTCTATTCTATATTCATCAGTACTGGCGTAGCTCCAGTCTACATTTAATTTCGAATAAGCAAGAGAAAGAGAAATGCTATCGAATTCTGCAAGAGAAATTGAGTGAGCAAAGCCAATGAAGATTCCTGTTGTTTTTAACTTCTCTTTCGAGTTTGAAATAGAGCTATAGGTGAAGGTTTCTATGGTATCTCCCGAATAATCACCTTCTTCATTGTTGTAGAGGTAACTTCTTTCAAATTCCGTTTCGCCATATTTAAAACCTGTAAAAATTGAACTGGCTCCAAAACCCCACCCCAAAGTGATCGCAAGGTCATGTCGGCTAAAGGTTTCGTCCCAAGAATCATAGAATGATTCATAACCATTTTCATAACTATCAAAGCCTGAGCTATAATCAGAGTTTGATGGTTTATTTAGAACTGTTTTAATGTCTGTATCGAGATAGAAAGATTTATATACTATAGTGTTTCCAAAACCTACCACATCACTACGGTAAGAGCGTACATCTTTCTCAATATTCCCACTTTCTTCTTCTCGTTCGAATGAGTATTCATAGTTTTGAAGCCCGATTTCCGCTCTGGGGATGAAGGTGAAGTTTGAGTCATCTGCCATCACCTGGTATGACATTGTTAGGGCGCACCCTATCCATAATTTTCTGATTTCCATAATTTTCTCCAGTTAAAATCCACCAACAGTCAAACGTTTCTTTTTTACAACCTCCTTTTCTTCAGGTTTGTTTAATTCATTGAGTTTTTTTGTCTTAGCTACAAGTATCTGCATTAAGTCATTGGCTTCTTCTGGATATTTTTCCAAGCTATGTTGAATAACCCGGATTTGCTTTTCTAAACCCGATTCATTTTCAACTGACACGAAGATTTTTATCTTGTTTAACAGGTAGTTCTTTAGTTCGCTATATTCTTCTTTGTTTATACCCATTTTTTCCAGGTTAGAAAGATAAGCAGACGCGTTAAATTTATCTGGCTCGAAGAATGCGCTTTGGTCGGCATAGCGACGTACTAAAAGTTTAAATGAGTCTTTTTTCTTGTTTAGCTTTAAAATGTCACTAATTTTGTTTCTTTGCGATATGAGGCTTTCGTCATTCCCCAATTTTTCGAGTGCTAAATTAATTTCTGTTAGTTGTTGTTCACTTTCGAGAGTATCGAGGAACGTTGCAAAGTTAAAACGCAGGTTTTGTTCCAGCCGGGTAATTTCACTTGAGTCGCTATATAATTTTTTAGCTAAGTTGAGGTATTCGTGAGCTCCGTTTTCGTAATAATAGTTATGGTTGTTAATAGCGCTATTAGCCTTAGATATGTACTCGTAAAACAGAGATTTTTGCTTGCCGTACGTATTTATCTCTTCCTCTATACTGGTAAAATCAATTATATCTTTATTTTTTGACTTGAGTATTGCAACTTCTTCAGCAACTTTATCAACATTGGATATGTTTAGGTTTTGCCTTATCTGATTTATTTGCTTTTCAATAAAATCAAGTTGAGCGGTAGCATTATTTAATTGCTGAATGTTTCGTAATGACTCTGTATCTTTGATTGCTATCTCGGTTTCAGATTGAATATCTTCAGATTCAGTTCGCAATTCATTTTTTACTGTTTCAGACAGGTTGAATACCAATTGATTAACCTGGGTTGATATGTTTCTGAGCAGGCTTTTATTAATATCCTCGCTCGGAATCGCTGTGACTTCTGTGCGCAGTGTTATATGCCACGACAATTGGCTGCCGCCAGATACTTGCATTTCTGTTTCGAAGCGCGGTGAAATTAGTCGAGCCTTACTTTGAGAGACGACTAAGTCTTTTTCTAATTCAAAGTTTACCAATTGTGAAAATGAACTGACAATGGCTTGGCTTCCTTCCTCAATCGCCTTGCGCTGAGCTGATGCTTTACCTCGCTCTTTGCAATCATCAAGGTTTTCATTATTTGAACAAGGCTCAGTGTATTTAACTACTACTAATTTGGGCTTTTTATAAAGGTCAATTTCTTCACGAACAGTTTCTTCTACCACATTGTCAATTTTCGCCTCGAGCTCTTTTGACGCCAAATCGATAGCTTTGCTGGCTTCTTCCATGCGTGACTTCGCGAGATTTATACGATCTTCAAGTTTAATTATTTGGGACTTAATGCTGCTTTGGCGATCTAACAATTGAACTTTGATAAATCTTGAGGCTTCAAGTTGTTTCTGATAGTCCTCATTGGAGCTTGCTAGTGATTCATAAAGGGCAATTTCTTCGTCAGTTTTGGCTAATTGCTCCTTAACATAGAGTAGTTGTTGCTCAGTTATCGTCAGTGCCTCTTCACGGTCATTCAATAGTTCAACGGCTTTTGCGTGATTGTTCAAAGCGAGTTGCTTTTCTTTTATGTAAGATAAAAAATCAGATTGTTCGTATGATGCAATCAGCGGAAATGAGACCAAGAGGAAAACTAAACCTACAATATTCAACTTCATGATTCTTCCTAAATCCAGCACTGTCCCTATATGAATGATGTCATTCTCAATCGTGAGTCATCAAATTCATCTTATGTAAGTATAAAAAATTCAAAAGTTCCATTGATATTGGTAGAGGATATGTTCCGGGTAACTCGAAAATTGCGAGTAGTAGCTGCTTAATTATTATACTAGGTTAATCTTGGAGAGTTGTCATTGCTTTTAAGTAATAAAAATCTAATGTATTTACTATTGATGCGAATGTAACTGCTACCGTCACTTGGTACTCTTGTAGACGAACGAGTAGAGTTAGTATGAAATTCGTTTGTTATTAGTTTTTCCTTATTTATATTCTGTATTTTATAGTCAACTTCGAATTTCAGTTATGTGAGGGTAAACTTAAGATTATCTGACAACATGACTTTTGTAATGAAAAGAGATCGCGCTAACTTTAGTGCTTATCTGAGTACATACGCATGTTGGTCACCTATCCTTTGCATCACAGTTTTGTCTTGGTCTTGTAAGATATTTCCTACAACGTTGTAAGCATCGTCTATTTAGACAAAAGGATAATGCCTACGAAAAACTCTATCCCATTGTATTTTATTGTTTTTCTACTTAAGTCTAAGGCGTAGGCTAATTGAGTGACGGCTTTTTGCTTAAAAAGGCGCTACCGCCAAATTCTGAGTTCGATATTATTATCATGTCACAGGGAGAAACATTGAGTCAGGATGACTTAAGGATGACACTGGACAACCCAGGACGGGGTAAACTGGCTAGGAGGCTGGTTACAAGGAAGCGGATGCAACCGGGATGGTTGAAAACGGACAACTTCAGGAGCGAAGAATACTTTAACAGGAAGTGAAGTAAACACGGATAACGGAAAGGGATCGGCTAAGGATTGGCTGCTCATTCAGGATGGATGAGAAAAAGGGATTTGCGTGCAGGGGAGTAACCTTGGAGGTTATTTGGCACTCTACGCTGAGAGGGATCTTCAAAATTCGATAAAGAGGCGGTAGCGAGAGCTATCGCCTTTTTCATTTGCATCGTGCTATTCATATATTTACAGTTTAAAAAACATTCGATATAACTAATACCAATTCATTGTTGGTAAAAGCTGGGTGCACGTGGCTTCATGTGCGCTATCAAAGCTATTGGCTATTAATGACGTTATCAGCATAATACGGGCTTTATGGATGTTGGGATGGGGAATGACAAATGATTATCGTATTTGGATGTAATCGTTCCTGGATTTCCAGAATGATTCGCTGGAGAACCGGGTCAAAATGGTCGCATGTGGCAATTCTGGACAAAGATGATGCACATGTTATTGAAGCCAAAGGTGGTTTTGGTGTCCTGCGTAGTAATCTGAGTGAGTTTGAAGCACGTTACCGTGAGATCGAGTTCCGGGAGATTGACGGTGACATTGAGCGTGCAGTCCAGCTAATTGGCAAGCCTTTCGACAATGTGGGTATTAAGGGCGTGTTTTTTCGCTCGTTTAAACATTGCCCAGACAGTTGGTTTTGCTCTGAATTAGTGGCGCACTCTACGTCATTTATTCCTGATGAATTTGCGCAATATCAGACTCCCGAGACATTATACCGTCTGAGTCGCCAATGTAATAAAGCCATGAAGCCTGAAGCGCATGACGCAGCGGCCATTGCAGAGTGACTATAAAACCGGGCTTTTAATGAGTAATAAGCCCGGTCGAGGGAACGTCAGTTGGCGGAGTAAGGGTCATCCGACAGTAAGTAGGCACGTAAATCGGCTTTGTTAGGCTGGCCATTTAACCATTCCCGCAGCGCTTTTACTTCCTTGTAGGTAGCCTCACCGAATTTCGCAGCATAGATGTCGGCAAAATTAGACGTCGTATTTTCTTCACGCACTTTGTTTTGCCAATGCTGGGTAACGACGCTGTTCAAGGCGCCGGCAACACCTTCAGATTTCAGCAATGCCCATTCGCCTTTATCCAGCCAGATACCACCTACCTGGGCACTGTAGTCGACACGATGGTCCGTGGATGCTGAGATTTTGAACTTTCGCATGATCCCACCGGAAACCGGGCAAAGCAACGCTTTCTTTGTATCACTGGTATCTTCTGAAATGTCCGCAGGTTCGAATTCAAATGCCTTATTGCGCTCTTTCCAGCTGACAAAGTCTTCAACTAGCACCCAGTTTCCACCGCAGTGGTTGCAGGTGTGAGCGCGAAACAGATCGTCCAGAAAACTGGGGACCAGCTGACCTTGTTTGCACTGTGTACATTGCATTATGTTCTTCTTCCTTGTTGTTTTTAATGAATTCGATGTGGGGGCGTTTCTGTAGTGATAACGGTTAACCCGTTCATGGTTAAGGAGCCGGTATAGCAATCCTGACCCGTTGACGAAAACTCAAAGTCGAATTCGCTACGCCAATCCAGTTTTCCGCGATATAGCATGGGGCGTGTGCGGCGGCGTGCTATGCTGATGAGCTGTAATTGCTGCGTGTCGCAGTATTGTGCAAGATAGCGATTGGCAGCTTCGGAAATCATACGAATGCGCCAGAAAAGAGCACCACCAGCGGCAATGATCACTAATAATAATACGTCAGCTAGATTCACTGTTATTACCTTGCTTGTTTAAAAAGCGCTGCCAGGGGAGCCTTCATTGTCGGGCTCTGCTGATGTGCCCTGGCCAGTGTCAGTAGCGTTCTGCGTAATGAAGGAATCTGCACCAAATCCGTAAACAGGCCGATGAACAGCTGATGGTTATAATTTCCCGCTTTGTCTGTTATTGCCGCGACTTCTAAAAAGCGTTGAGCCGTCAGTAAATCCAGTTGCACATCATGACGGGCGGCAATGACGCTCAGTAAATCCATGTCTGGTTGCTCGGTGTTATCCAGTATCTCATTAATACATTTATTCACTTCAGCGGAAAATGCCGGTTGGCTAATTGCTCGCAAATAACCATAAAGACGGGGTTTATCTGCCGTTTTACTGTATTCAATGGCTTTCTCGCAAAAGTACTGTGTAAGCTTTTGGGGAATAGTTACGCTTTCCAGACTGCTCAGTAAAGTGTCAATAAAAGGCGCGCTGTAGTGGTCTAATTGCTGAATAATGGTGTTTGCCGTCGCGTCATTTATCTCTAGCACAGCATCAGCAATCGCTTGGACAGGCAATTGTTGCCAGTCTATAACACTCGGGGTCTTTAAATAGTGAAATACGTGCTCAACGCCCGGGTGTTTTGGATCACTCAAGGCATGACGGGTGATAGCCGAAAACTGAGCCATTTGTTGTTGCGTTGGAGTAAAGGTATAGGGGTTGTCAGGCAGCCTTTCCTGATCGCCTTCACCGGTGATTTGATTGCCCAATGCATCAACAATTATTTGTAGGAAATGGTTGCGCGAGGCCTGAATCAACAGCCCTTGTTCATCAAGTGGAAATTTCACAAACCAGATATAACGCTGAGTTTGTGCATTCGTGTTCCAGAACACAACGGCGTACCAGGCGTGCTGCTGACGAGGGCGGGGCGGGCATACTTTGCCGTTTTCGATATCCAAAAAGGTCTGAGAATCGACCGGATAGACTCCCCGTCCGAGGTCAAAAATGCGATAATCCGTGCCCGCGTGTAACAAAAACTCACTCAGAGAGTGGATGTCTTGTGAATTCATGCTTCAAATTCAATTTATTTCAATTACCGCTAGTTTAACAGGCATTGGAGGTTGGCGTAATGTCAGATGCTGAAAAGCAGGGGAATCAATTACTGGAAGCATTGGAGAATGCGCTTCGCCGCTGTGAGCTATGGAGTAGTGAACGCCCATCAGCCACGGCGTTAGCAAGTCAGCAACCCTTTGCTTGTGATACGTTGGCATTGGAGCAATGGCTACAGTTTATTTTTATTCCACGCATGCGAGTGTTACTCAGTCAGCCGTCTGCCAGTATTCCCGTTATGGCGATCAAACCGGTGGCAGAAATGTCCTGGGGCGCTCAGTATCCGGACGTGCAAAAAGTATTAGTTGACCTGGATGCCTGGAGCGCAAAGACGTGAGTGATGAATTAGCCAAAGCGCCACCGCCCAAGAGTGCAGAAACCTTGCAAATTTTATATCGGGATAACTGGCTGGTGGCAGTGTATAAACCTGCCGGATTGTTAGTTCACAGAAGTCCCATTGATAAACATGAAACCCGGTTTGCAGTACAAATCCTTCGGGACCAGTTGGGACAGCACGTGTACCCATTACATCGTCTGGACAGACCCACTGCCGGTGTATTGCTATTCGCCTTACAAAGTGAAACGGCGTCGGTAATGAATGCGCAAATGATGGGGTATGGCGTTAAAAAAGAATACCGTGCACTCGTTAGGGGATTTGTTAAAGCATCGGGTATGGTGGACTACGCACTTAAATATCGATGGGATAAAATGGCCGACGCGAATCGGACCAAAGCGGTTCCCCCTCAGCCCGCCCATACAGACTACTGGCCGTTAAGACATTATGAACTGCCCCATGCAGTAGGGCGCTATGAGTCTGCCCGATACTCCTGGCTGGGCATGCGGCCATATTCCGGACGTAAACATCAGTTGCGCAGGCATCTTATTCATTTGCGTCATCCTATTGTGGGGGATACCACCCACGGCGATGGCAAGCACAATAAATTTCTACGTGACATGTTTAAATGTCAGCGTTTGATGCTGGTCTGCACGAAGATGGGTTTTTATCATCCTGTCAGCCGTCAATGGCTGTCTATTGAGTGCCAACCCGATAGCGAAATTGATGAGTTATTGGTAAGCTGGCAACCGTTTTTAACCTGGAGTCTCGAAAAAGGTAAGTAAATGGCGACAGTGAATATTATTGTAGGTTCGGTATACGGTAATGCCGAGAGCGTAGCAGAATCAGTTCAAGTTTTTTTGTCTTCAGAAGGGATCGAGTCAGAGGTATGTACCGATGCCGACGTTAGCGACATCACTGATGCCAGCGGTGTACTGGTGATTACGTCTACCACCGGACAAGGTGATATCCCACCCAACCTTGAAATGACGTTTGATGAATTGCGCACAGCGTTTCCGCTGCTTGGGCAAAAGCCTTTTGCAGTCGCTGCGTTGGGGGACAGTAGTTATGGTGAGTCGTTCTGTGGAGCAGGTAAGCAGTGGCAGGAATTACTCACCGAGCTTCAGGGCAGCCCGCTTGCAAATATGCTGGAAGTGGATGCCATGGAAACCCTGGAGCCAGAGAACGATGTTATTGAATGGCTGAAAGGCTTCGTCAGCAAACTGGCATAATTTATCGCTGATTCCCAGAAACAAAAAATCCACCGCGAGGGTGGATTTTTTATTGGCTTTTACTGAGCCGCTTGTGCGCGATTACTCAGCGCCACGCAGCAAGGCATTAATGCCTACTTTGGCGCGGGTTTTCGCATCGACTTTTTTCACGATGATGGCAGCATAGAGGCTGTACTTGCCGTCTTTGCTTGGCAGGTTACCAGGCACGACTACCGCACCGGCTGGAACGCGGCCGTAGTGAATTTCACCCGTTTCACGATCATAAATACGCGTACTTTGACCGATGTAAACGCCCATTGAGATAACCGCGCCTTCTTCAACAATGACGCCTTCAACAATCTCAGAACGTGCGCCAATGAAGCAATTATCTTCAATAATAGTTGGGTTAGCCTGAAGAGGTTCTAATACACCGCCAATACCTACGCCGCCTGATAAGTGCACGTTTTTACCGATTTGTGCGCATGAACCAACTGTCGCCCAGGTATCAACCATCGAGCCTTCACCGACGTAAGCACCGATGTTGACATAAGAAGGCATGACGACAACATTTTTACCTACAAAGGAACCTGTACGCACGGCTGCCGGAGGTACAATTCGCACACCTTCAGCGGCAAATTGCTCTGCAGTATAGTCGGCATATTTAAGAGGTACTTTGTCGTAGAAACGGCTTTCAGCGCCTTCCATTACATCATTGTTGTGCAGGCGGAAGTAGAGCAGAACGGCTTTTTTCAGCCATTGATGCACAACCCATTCGCCGGCAATTTTTTCTGCAACACGTGCTTCGCCGCTGTTTAGCAGGGCAATAGCTTCGCTTACTGCTTGTTTTACGTCAGCCGGGGCGGCAGAAGGTGTAATGTTTTCGCGGTCTTCAAAGGCCGCTTCAATAATGGCTTTTATTTCAGTCATGGTATGTTGATATCTTCAAGTTGATCAAGTTTAAACAATATGCGCTTTTTCAACGCAGTCTGTTCTTCCGGCGTTAAGGCTTTACCTTGCTCATTACTGACGATAAACACGTCTTCGGCGCGTTCACCGATGGTGGCAATTTTGGCTAATTTTAATGTAAGTTTACAGTCGACAAAAGCATGGCCTACTTTTGCCAAAATTCCAGGCGCATCCAATGCTTCCAGTTCTATTAATGTGGCATCGTCCTGTGCCGAATAAAAACGTACTTTTACCGGTACGTTTAATTGTTTGTGCTGGCGCGACAGTTTACGCGTATTGGTATGGCTTCTGCCAGGTTTTATTAACTGATCGGCAATCGCGGATTCAATAGAACGCATCCGAGACTCACTGTCGATACGTGAACCATCGTTTTCCAGTATCAACATGCTGTCGAACACATGACCGTCACGGGTAACCGCGATGTGCGCATCGCGTATGGTGCAGTTGCGACTATCCAGTACGGATGCAATTTGCGCAAACAAAGCCGGACGGTCTTTACCGTACATCAGTAGTTCTGTTCCGCCTTTAGCAATCTCATTATTGGTTTTAATAAGCATTAAAACGTCATCTTCGATTGGCTCAAAGGCCAGTATCTCACGAGAGTGCCAGGCAATCTGCTCGGGGCGGAATCGCGCAAAATAATCGTCTTCAAATCGAGACCACAACGTAAACAGCGCATCGTTATCGATACCCCGTTGACGTAATAAGGCCAGCGCTTTGTCTTTGTGAAGTTCAACCCGCTCTTGCATGGTAACGCCACACTGCAAGCCATTATCCAATGCTTTTTGTGTCATCAGATACAATTCTCGCAGCAGTGAGGATTTCCAGTCATTCCACAGATTATCGTTGGTTGCCCGAATGTCGGCTAATGTCAGGACATACAACAAATTCAGGTGATTGTGGCTGCGTACTGCGGTGGCAAAATCGTTCACAACGTCCGGATCATAAATATCACGCCGCTGCGCAACGACTGACATCAATAAGTGGTTTTCCACCAGCCAGGCAATGAGCTCGGCGTCACTTTCATCGATATTGTGCGCCGCACAGAAATCAGCAACATCCTTTGCGCCAAGGGTGGAATGGTCTCCATTTCGGCCTTTAGCGATATCGTGAAAGATAGCGGCAATATACAGTAGTTCTGGTTTATCCAGGTTTTTCACAATTTTGCCGCAACGCGGGAATTCAACGTTTGTGTCTGAAAAATAATGATTAACGTGTTTTACCAGTCTGTGAGTATGCTCGTCCACGGTGTAAGCATGGAACAGGTCAAATTGCATCATGCCTACAATGTGGTCCCATTGCGGTAAGTACGATTGCAAAATACCGTACTGGTGCATGATGTCCCAGGCAAAATCAAAGAAGTGCGGGTGCTTGAATAATTCTATGAGTTTTACCCGGCAACTGTTTCGTTCAACGTAATAAGCATGTTGGAAGCGTCGGCGTGCATTGCGCAGTTGTCGAATACAATCGGTGTCCAACCCCCCAACTTCGGGGGTGTCGGCAATGACTTTAAGGAAATCTAAAATGGCTTCTGGGGTAGGGAATACATCGTCATGAACAGGTGAAATTCGCCCATCGGATAAACAAAAATCGTCATTAATTGGCTGCTGACGCTGAATGGACTGATTCAGCATATCGTAGCGGAAACGCTGCAGAAGTAGCTGGTTGAGTTCACTAACGCGTCGCACCGTGCGGAAAAACGCTTTCATCATTTTTTCCACGGCGGCTTTGTTTTCATCACCATAGCCCAGCATACCTGCTACATCGGTTTGGTAATCGAACAATAAGCGGTTTTCACTGCGGCCGGCAACAATATGCAGCGCAAATCGGATCCGCCATAGCGCCATACGAGATTCTATTAGCTCAGCGTGTTCCTGCTCAGTAAAGTAACCATGACCGACCAGGTTCCAGCCGTCATATTCTCTGAAATGTTTTTTGGCAACCCAGCCAATCGATTGAATATCGCGCAGACACCCCGGATTTTCCTTAATATTTGGCTCCAGGTTGTAAGAGGTACCATTAAACTTAGCGTGGCGGGCCTGTTGCTCTTCGTACTTTGCGGTAAAAAATGCCTGACTGCTCCAACTGCTTTTAACATTGACGGCGTGCCACAAATCTTCAAACGTCTCTTCGCATCCACAAAGCAAGCGGCTTTCTACCAGATTAGTGGCGATGGAAATGTCTTCTTTAGCGAGTTTAACCGTTTCTTTAATGGTTCTGACTGACTGCCCAACATCGAGTTTAATGTCCCAAAGCAGGGTAATAAACATACCGATTTTTTCTTTCACATCAGGCTTGAGGGCTTTCTTACTTACAATTAACAGGTCGATATCTGAATAAGGCTGCAAATGACCGCGGCCATATCCGCCGACTGCACACAGCGCCAGGTGTTTGGTGTCAGTTAACCCGTAAAGTTGCCAAATACGTTGCAACAGGCAATCAATAAATGTAGCTCTGCCGGTAACGAGGGTGTCGATTGGCTGGTGGTTAAATGACGATGTCAGCCAGTCATAGCTACTTTGTACCAAGCCTTTAATTGACTTGATGTCGTCTACTGAATCCAGAGTTGATACGCTGTCACATAACTGTTGTAAATTCACAAAGCTACCCACTTGTTGACTTCAGGGTTAACTGTCAGGCTGATTGGCGAAACAGACGATATTGCCTGACAAGAAAAAGCCCGGAACCGTGCGGTTTCGGGCTATAAGACATTAAGAGTGATGATACGTGCGTTCCAGTGATTCTTCTTCCCGCAAGGTCAGTACTTCAACACCGTCTTCAGTAACCAGCAGCGTGTGCTCCCATTGAGCACTCAGACTGCGATCTTTTGTTACCACTGTCCATTGATCCGGTAAGATCTTTGAATGCCGTTTACCGGCGTTCACCATCGGCTCAATGGTAAAACACATTCCCGGCACCAGTTCTTCACCGGTTCCTGGTCGGCCATAATGCACAATTTGGGGTTCTTCATGGAAGCCCGCGCCTATGCCATGGCCACAATATTCGCGAACAATTGAATAGTTGTGTGCTTCTGCGTGAGTTTGGCAGATATGACCAATGTCTCCAAGCCGCATACCTGGGCGAACCTGTTGAATCGACTTATAAAGGCATTCCTGTGTTACCCGCATTAACCGCTCTGCCATAATGCTAGGCTTGCCTACGACAAACATTTTTGAGGTATCGCCGTGATAGCCATCTTTAATAACCGTGACATCAATATTAACGATATCGCCGTCTTTTAGTTTTTTATCTGCAGGAATACCATGACAAATGACATGATTCACCGATGTACAAATTGACTTTGGAAACGGTGGATGACCGTAGTTAAGCGGTGCCGGGATAGCCTGCTGTTCATTGACAATATATTCGTGACAAATCGTATTGAGCTCGTCCGTAGTTACCCCTTTTTTGACGTGCTCGCCAATCATGGTTAATACTTCAGCCGCAAGACGGCCTGCGACACGCATTTTCTCGATTTCTTCAGCGGTTTTGATAATTGCAGCCACCCGAATCCTCTTTAATTTGGCAAATCTAAATACTGGAAAATCTGCCCTTATCAAATGGTGGAGGGCAGGTCAGCGAGGGGCTATGGTATCGAATACCGCTGCGCCTGTATAGTTGCACGCGCTTTTATGCATACAATGTGGCCTGTTTCCTTGAGTATTTGGGTACTTCGTGGTATAAAGCGCGCGCTTTTGGGAATATATGCATCTCAGGTCAGGTTTTCGAACCGTCACAGTGCTGCAACACTCAAGAGTATAAACTTAAATTAAACACACACATACACTATGACTGCGTGTCGGGGTGTCCGCTTGCGGATCGATACAAAGGGTGTATGGAGGCCTAACCCCAATTGAGGAAATATCAATGGCAAACGTATCTATGCGTGACATGCTGAAAGCCGGCGTGCACTTTGGTCACCAAACTCGTTACTGGAACCCAAAAATGAAGCCTTTCATCTTTGGCGCACGTAACAAAGTTCATATCATCAACCTTGAAAAAACGGTTCCACTGTTCAACAACGCACTGAACTTCCTGTCTGGCGTATCTGCTAAGAAAGGTAAAGTACTGTTCGTAGGCACCAAGCGTGCTGCAGGCGACGCAGTGAAAGAAGCGGCACAAAAATGTGACCAATTCTACGTGAACAAGCGTTGGTTGGGCGGTATGTTGACCAACTGGAAAACAGTTCGTCAGTCAATCAAGCGTCTTAAAGACCTTGAGCAACAGAGCCAGGACGGTACTTTCGAAAAGCTGACCAAAAAAGAAGCGCTGATGCTTCAGCGTGAAATGGACAAGCTGGAAAGCAGCCTGGGCGGTATCAAAGACATGGGCGGTCTGCCAGATGTATTGTTCGTAATCGACGCTGATCACGAGCACATCGCGGTAACTGAAGCTCGCAACCTGGGTATCCCGGTAGTTGCAGTGGTTGATACCAACTCAAACCCAGACGGTGTTGACTACATCATCCCTGGTAACGACGATGCAATCCGTGCGGTTCAACTGTACTTAAACGCTGCGGCTGACGCAGTAAACTCAGGTCGTGAAAACAACCTGGAAGTACAAGCTGAACAAGACGATTTCGTCGAAGCAGCAGAGTAATTTGCTTTGTGACCCTGAGGCAGTGAGCTTCGGGGTCATTGCTTAACTATCGAATTATCTAAGAGGGGCAGTCGCCCCTTTTAAACTTAAATTTAAAATTATTGCTGAGGAATTGAAAATGGCAGTGACTGCAGCACTTGTAAAAGAATTGCGTGAACGTACTGGCGCCGGCATGCTGGATTGCAAAAAAGCGTTAGTAGAAACCGATGGTGACATCGAACTGGCCATCGAGAACATGCGTAAGTCAGGTCAGGCTAAAGCCGCTAAGAAAGCAGGCCGTATCGCTGCTGAAGGTGTAATCCTGACTAAAGTAGAGGGTGGCAAAGCGACTATCCTTGAACTGAACTGTGAAACTGACTTCGTAGCCCGTGACGAAGGCTTCCTGGCTTTCGGTAACAAATTACTGGACGTTGCATTTGCTAACGGCTTGAGTGACATCGAAGCACTGAATGCGTCTGAAGTCGAAGGCGGCGTAGTAAGCGACGTTCGTGACACTTTGGTTGCTAAAATCGGTGAAAACATCTCTCCTCGCCGTGTACTGACTGTTGAAGGTAACAATCTGGGTGCATACACTCACGGTGCTCGCATCGGTGTTCTGGCTATCCTGGAAGGCGGCGATGAAGACCTGGCTAAAGACGTTGCCATGCACGTAGCTGCTTCGGTACCTCAGTTCGTTAAACCTGAACAGGTTCCGGCGGAAGTAGTAGAGAAAGAAAAAGCCATCCAAATCGAAATCGCTATGCAGTCAGGCAAGCCTGCTGACATCGCTGAGAAGATGGTTGCTGGTCGCATGAAGAAATTTACTGGCGAAATCAGCCTGACTGGTCAGCCTTTCGTTAAAGATCCTTCTGTTTCTGTTGGTGACCTGCTTAAATCTAAAGGCGCTGACGCAATCAACTTCGTACGTTTCGAAGTGGGTGAAGGTATCGAGAAGAAAACTGAAGACTTCGCGGCTGAAGTTGCTGCGCAAATGGAAGCTGCTAAGAAATAATTGGCGGTTTGACTTTTGCATTCGGCCAATGTCGGATACACTTACGAGCACCTCTTCGGGGGTGCTTTTTTATGAGTAAGCCGCCATGGTTGCTGTGTTGAAGAGCGGCATTTCGACCGATTAAGTCGGTTTGGTTCATAATTTGTACGACGAGCTATGACCCAAGCCGAATCAAGAGGAAACTATAACAATGAGCATCACACCAAAATCCGCCTACCGACGCATACTGCTTAAACTAAGTGGCGAAGCGCTTATGGGTAAAGAAGGCTTTGGTATTGATCCCAAAGTCCTTGACCGCATGGCTCAGGAAATCAAAGAGCTGGTTGAGTTGGGCGTTCAGGTGGGGCTGGTTATCGGTGGTGGCAACCTGTTTCGCGGTGAAGGGCTGGCAAAGGCTGGCATGAATCGCGTAGTTGGTGACCACATGGGTATGTTGGCAACCGTCATGAACGGTTTGGCAATGCGTGATGCCTTGCACCGTGCTTTCGTTAACGCCCGTCTTATGTCTGCTATTCCTCTGAATGGCGTATGTGATGCCTACAACTGGGCAGAAGCCATTAGTCTGTTGAAGTCGGGACGCGTAGTGATTTTCTCTGCGGGCACGGGTAACCCGTTCTTCACAACTGATTCTGCTGCGTGTTTACGCGGTATCGAAATCGAAGCAGATGCTGTTTTAAAAGCCACGAAGGTAGATGGCGTTTATAACGATGACCCGGTTAAAAATCCGGAAGCGCAAATGTATTCGCAACTGTCTTACCAGGAAGTCCTGGAAAAAGAACTCAAGGTTATGGATTTGTCGGCCTTTACACTGGCCCGTGACCATAGCCTGCCAATACGTGTATTTAATATGAACAAGCCAGGCTGCCTGAAGCGGGTAGTGCTGGGCGAACCTGAAGGCACACTGATTACGCACAGCGCCAGTGTCGAAAAATAAAAATACAGGAATATAACCGTGATTGATGAAATTGAATTGGATGCGCGTGAGCGCATGGAAAAAAGTATCAGCGCACTGAAAAGCCAACTGAGTAAAATCCGCACCGGTCGTGCACACCCTGCATTATTAGATGGTATTCAGGTCCCGTATTATGGCGTGGATACGCCATTACGTCAGGTAGCGAACGTTGTGGCTGAAGATAGCCGTACCCTGGCGCTGACTGTGTTCGACAAAAGTGCTATTCAGGCAGTTGAAAAAGCCATTATGCAGTCTGGTTTGGGCTTAAACCCGATGAGTGCGGGTACGACTATCCGTATTCCTCTGCCGCCTCTGACAGAAGAGCGTCGTAAAGACCTTATCCGTGTTGTACGTAACGAAGCTGAACAAGGCCGTGTGGCAATTCGCAACATTCGTCGTGATGCCAACAGCGATATCAAAGAGTTGCTGAAGGAAAAGGAAATCAGTGAAGACGAAAGCCGCGCTGGTGAAGAGAATATTCAAACACTGACCAATGAATTCATCAAAACTGTCGACAACATGCTGGCAGACAAAGAAAAAGAATTGATGGAAGTGTAATTGTCGTTATGCAACCTTCGGAAAATGACATCGCAACGACGGAAGCTAATCGCCTCGCGTCGTTAAAGGTGCCAAAGCACGTTGCCATAATTATGGATGGCAACGGTCGCTGGGCAAAGAAAAAGGGAAAAATTCGAACCTTTGGTCATCGCGCAGGCGTGGAGTCAGTGCGAGCTGCGGTGCGTTTTGCCCGTCAAAGTAATATTCAGGTACTCACCCTGTTTGCTTTCAGCAGTGAAAACTGGAAGCGTCCGGATGAAGAAGTCAGTGTGTTAATGGATTTGTTTAACCTGGTATTAAACAAAGAAGCCAAACGCTTGAACAAGAACGGCGTCCGTTTACAGGTACTCGGTGACTTGAGTCGATTTGACGACAAGTTAGTCTCCAAGATCCGCAAAGCAGAGGATATGACTGCCGAAAACACGGATCTGATCCTCAATATTGCTGCGAATTACGGTGGGCGTTGGGATATTCTGAACGCCGCCAAACAAATGGCGCAGGATGCTGCTGCCGGTAAAATATCAATAACTGACATGGACGAAGCGGGCTTCGACCAATATATGTCAACGAAAGGCCTTCCTGAGCTGGATTTATTAATCCGCACAGGCGGCGAGCATCGCATCAGTAACTTTTTGTTATGGCAATGTGCTTATGCGGAATTGTACTTCACTGATGTACTTTGGCCCGACTTCGATGAAGAGGCGTTTTATCTGGCGGTAAAAGACTTCAGTGAACGTCAGCGTCGATTTGGTTTAATCGGTGAACAAGTCGAAGCGGAAGAGGTTGAAGGGTGAACACCTTTATTCGCTTGATGACAATCTCTTACGAAAGACTTCTCTTATGCTAAAGCAACGAATCATTACGGCGCTAATCTTAGCGCCTCTTGCTATTCTGGCGATTCTGTTTCTGCCACTGGATGCTTTTCAGTACGCCATCGCTGGTGTCATTGCATTGGGTGGCTACGAATGGGCAAATATGTCCGGATTGCCACAGCGGCCACACAAAATCGCTTTTTTGTTTGTCATATTATTAATGTGTCTGGGCTTAATTGGATTGGTGGATACCGATTTAATTTGGTATCAGGGCAAACTCAATAGTATCTATCACTGGATTCTGTCGGTTGCGTGTCTTTGGTGGCTGGTTTCGCTGGTGATGATTATAGCTTATCCACGCTACTCCAAATTCTGGCAAAAAAGCTGGATGATTCGCTGCTTGTTTGGCGTACTAACGCTGATTCCTACCTGGGTCGCCGTCGTGTCTTTACGAGCGAGCCTTTACGATGTTGACGCGTTTTACGGTGCGTCTTTAATCTTTTACGTACTAGGCATTGTTTGGGCCGCAGATATTGGCGCATTCTTTGTTGGCGTGAAATTTGGCCGCCACAAACTGCGTCCAAATGTATCACCGGGCAAAACCTTTGAAGGGTTATTCGGTGGGGTAATGGCGTCATTTGCCATCATTGCATTCGCTGCGCTCCACTATCAGGTAGAGTCTTCACGAATCTGGTTGCACCTGCTCATCGGTGGACTGACCGTTGGCGTGTCTGCATTGGGCGATCTCAATGAAAGCATGTTTAAGCGCTGTGCAGGTATTAAAGACAGTGGTCGTATTTTACCTGGGCACGGTGGCTTACTCGATCGTATTGACAGCCTGACTGCTGCCTTTCCGGTATTTGCCTATTGTTATGTGACCTGGATGGCGTAATGCAAACCGTTACAATATTAGGCGCAACAGGCTCAATTGGCGAAAGCACGCTGGATGTCATTCAGCGACACCCTGATTTGTTCCGGGTGTTTGCCATTACCGGTCATAAACAGTTTGAAAAACTCGTGCAGCAGGCCAAAGCATGTCACGCACGCTATTTGGTGGTGGCTGACGAGCAAGACTATGCCAAAGTCCATGAATTTGCCCAACGTTATGAATTAAGTTCTGAAGTCCTGGCCGGACAGCGCGCACTGGAAGAGGTTGCATCGGCAGCTGAAGTGGACACTGTTATGGCGTCTATCGTCGGTGCTGCAGGCCTTGAACCAACACTCGCCGCAGTGAAAGCCGGCAAACGCGTGTTGTTAGCAAACAAAGAGTCACTGGTGATGTCCGGTGCCTTGTTTATTGAGGCTGCAAAACAGTCCAATGCAACGATCCTGCCCATAGACAGCGAACACAATGCAATCTTCCAGTGTTTGCCTGCTGATTTTCGTTATGGGGATTTAGATGCCTCAGGTATCAGTAAAATTCTGCTTACCGGTTCGGGCGGTCCCTTCCGAGAGCGAGATTTAAACTCGTTTTCCGATATAACACCTGATGAAGCCTGTGCTCACCCAAACTGGAGCATGGGGCGCAAGATATCTGTCGACTCCGCAACCATGATGAACAAAGGCCTGGAGTTCATTGAAGCTTGCTGGTTATTTGGCCTCGGTCAGGATGATATCCAGGTCGTTCTGCATCCGCAAAGTACCATTCACTCTATGGTGCAATATATCGACGGCTCAGTATTAGCCCAGTTGGGTAATCCTGATATGCGCACGCCGATTGCGTATGGTTTGGGGTACCCCAATCGCATCGATGCGGGGGTCGCGCCGCTGGATTTTGCGACGCTGGCGGATTTGAGTTTTACCACGCCATGTGAAACCCGATATCCTAATCTTTATTTGGCTATTGAGGCCTGTCGTGTTGGTCAGTCGGCTACGACCAGGCTAAATGCAGCTAACGAAATAGCCGTTCAGGCTTTTCTGGATAATCGTATAGGTTTCACTCAAATCGCACAAATTAATGAAGAAATTCTAAATCGGTTTGAACCAACCGAGGTTTCTTCAATCCAACAAATTCGAGAACTGGATAAGCAAGCACGTTTAGCTGCGCTGGCACTAGTCGAGGAAGGTTAAGTGGTATTTGAGTTTTTACGTAACGCCGGTGCGTTTATTGTTGCGCTGGGTATATTAGTCGCAGTTCATGAATGGGGTCACTACTATGTGGCGCGTTTGTGCGGTGTGTACGTAAAGCGCTTTTCGATAGGCTTTGGCAAGCCGCTGTGGCGTAAGCAAGCCAGTAATGGTACCGAGTTTGTGGTTGCCGCGATCCCTTTAGGTGGCTATGTCCGAATGCTTGATGAGCGGGTCGATGACGTACCTGCAGAGTTATCTTCCCAGGCGTTTAATCGCCAGAGTGTCGCTAAACGCATGGCTATCATTGCCGCTGGTCCAGGCGTAAACTTTATATTCGCTGCCATTGCCCTGTACGCCATGTTTTTAATTGGTATCAGTACGGTTAAGCCGGTTATTGGGGAGATTGCCCCGCAGAGTATCGCTGCACAGGCTGGGTTATCGTCGGGTGATGAAATCATTCAGGTTGGGAGTCGAAATACGCCGGATTGGGAAGCGGTGAATTTTGAATTGATCTCCCATGTAGGCGATAGCACCATGGCCGTGACCGTAAAAAGTGCCAATGGTGTTGCCCAACAACGTCAGTTATTAATAGATGGATGGAACTTTGATTCAGAATCAGAGTCTCCTTTACGCAGTGTCGGCATTACCCCATTTACGCCGGCTGCAACGCTTAATGTCGCGTATGTCGGTGAGGGCAGTGCAGCGAAGTCAGCGGGGGTTCAGGTTGGTGATACTATTGTGGCGCTGAATGGCGAAACAGTGGACGATTGGCAAAGCCTGGTGGCGTTTGTGAAAGAAAATCCCGGTGAACACGTTACGTTAAGTGTAAACAGGGCTGGTCAAACCTATGACCTTTCTGCCACAATTGGGCGCCGCGATACCCCTGAAGGGCAAGATGGCTATCTGGGCGTGAGTCCATATGCCGAGGCATGGCCTGATGGATATGTGTTTACTCACCAGTACGGCGTACTGGAAGCAATGGGTAAAGCGGTAGATAAAACCTGGCGGTTAATGACGCTGAGTTTTGAGATGATTGGCAAGCTGATCACTGGCGATGTGTCGGTGAAAAATTTAAGCGGCCCCATTTCGATTGCCCAGGGGGCGGGAAACAGTGCCGGATATGGCTTGGTATATTTCCTGAGCTTTCTTGCTTTAATTAGCGTGAACCTGGGCATAGTAAATTTATTACCCCTGCCAATGTTGGATGGCGGGCATTTAATGTACTTCACCATCGAATGGCTAACTGGAAAGCCGGTATCCGAAGAGATACAAGAGTGGGGATTTAAGATTGGCGCATTGCTGTTGTTTACGATTATGAGCATCGCCATATTTAACGACATAACGCGGTTGTCTTAACCGAGCCAATCGTTAGCAAGAAAAACGCGAACGCAGCAGGAAGAAAAAGAATAGATGAAGTTTAATCAGTTAGTTGTAGCCGGAATCTTGTACTCCAGTGCTAGCTTAGCGAACGCTGCATCCAGCAATAGCGAATTTGTAGTTGAAGATATTCGGGTCGAAGGATTACAGCGTGTGGCGTTAGGTGCCGCGCTGACTTACATTCCGGTACAGAAAGGCGATGAGCTTAATGCGTTTCGTATTACACAGCTTATTCGTTCACTGTATTCATCCACCCACTTTGAAAATATTGCGGTAATGCGCGATGGCAACACGTTGATCATTCGTGTGGCAGAGCGTCCAACCATCAGTAATATCATTTTTGAAGGTAATGATGATATTAAAGATGAGCAGTTACAGGAAAGTCTTGACGGTAATAACATCCGCGTGGGTGAACCGTTAGATAAAACGGTGCTGACGTCAATTGAAAACGGTTTGAAAGACTTCTTCTACAGTATTGGTAAGTACAACGCAGACGTGACGGCTATTGTTACGCCATTGCCACGTAACCGTGTTGACCTGAAGCTGTTGTTCGAAGAAGGTGATGCTGCCGAAATTAAGCAAATTAACGTGGTAGGTAACGAGTTATTCAGCGATGAAGAATTGCTGGAAGACTTTGAACTGCAATACAACACAGCCTGGTATGATTTCCTGTCTGAAACACGTTATCAGCAACAGACGTTGCAAGGCGACATGGAAACACTGCGTAATTTCTACATGGACCGCGGTTATCTGCGATTCAATGTTGAGTCGACTCAGGTTGCCATGTCACCCGAAAAAGACGGTATTTATATCTCGTTAAATATTACCGAGGGCGAGCAGTACACTATCTCAGATGTTGAGTTAGTAGGTGATTTGCTTGGGCATGAAGATTTTATTGAAAAAGTGCTTCCGTTAACGCCCGGTGAATTATATAGCCAGGCTGAAGTCACCTACACCGAAGAATATATCAGTAAGTACCTCGGTCGGTTTGGCTATGCTTATCCTACCGTAACTACGGTGCCGGAGATTAACGACGAAGATAAAACCGTGAAACTTACGTTACGGGTCGATCCGGGTAAGCGTATTTATGTTCGCCGCATTAACTTTAATGGTAACACCATTACGGCTGATGAAGTGCTGCGTCAAAACGTGGTACAGATGGAAGGTACCTGGTTGTCGAATTCAATGCTGGAAACGTCGAAAAACAGCATGTCACGTCTAACCTACATGGAAGAGGTGGAGTTCGAAACCGTGCGTATTCCGGGTAAAGACGACCAGGTAGACGTAGAGTTTAACGTTAAGGAACAGCCCTCTGGATCCTTTAATGCAGGTATTAGTTACGGCGATCAGACTAAACTGGGTTTACAGGCGGGTATTCAGCAGGACAACTTCCTCGGTACCGGTAAGAAGATTGGTGTGAACCTGAGTACGGTGTCATACCAGAAACAGGCTCAACTGTCTTACACTGACCCGTTCTTCACCATTGATGGTATCAGTCTGGGCGGAACCGTTGCGTACAGTGAATTTGATGGCTCAAGCTTTAACGTTATTCAGTATAACTCTAAGCGCTGGTCTGTCGGCGGTACCATCGGGTACCCAATCGATGAGTTCAACCGGATCAGCTTTGGTTTGACTTACTCTGACGTTGAGTTGTCTAATCGTGGTTACTACGAGCAAACCAACCGTTTTTACGAGCAGTTTACTAACGAAGATAACCCGGACGCGCCAATTGAGTATACCAGCCTGCAGGCGTCACTCGCCTGGAGCAGAAGTACCCTAAACCGCGGTTTGTTCCCTACAGCGGGTTCATCGCAACGAGCGTCATTCAGTATCACGACCCCGAACTCTGACGTAAATTACTTTAAAACGGTTTACGATGCGCGTTTCTACTTCCCGGTTACCCGTGATCAGCGTTGGTCGTTCTTAACGAAGTTGCGTTTGGGCTACGGAAACGGTTATGGTGATATTAACGGTAGTGACCAAATCCTGCCGTTTAACGAAAACTTTACCGCCGGTGGTGCAGACACGCTGCGTGGTTTCGAAAATAACACAGTAGGCCCACGTGGTATTCAGAGAAGCAGTTCTGGCAATACCATTACACTACCTGACGGAACCATCGTTCCAGGTGACCCGTCCAATGACTCCTATCTGTTGTCCAGACGAAGCCTGGGTGGTAACGCGATGGCGTTAGGGGGAATCGAATTAATCGTTCCTACACCATTCGTGGAAGAGGATTCTTCAAACTCGGTCAGAACCAGTATGTTCGTTGACGTTGGTAACGTTTGGGATACAGAGTTTGACTATGAAGAGTATTCAAGATTAACTAATGCCGGTCGCAATGAATTATTGGACTTCTCTGACTGGTCATTATTTAGAAGTTCAGCCGGTATATCGGTACAATGGATTTCACCAATGGGACCAATGGTATTTAGTTTCTCCAAAGCACTGAAAGAGCGCGATGGTGATGATGCTAAATTCTTCACCTTTAATATCGGTCAAACATTTTAATATTAAGCTGGCATAGACCAGAACATAAAAGGAGCACCTTTTGAAAAAGTTGGCAAAATACGCAATCGCATCGGCTATGTTAGGTAGCGCAATGTTTAGTACTGCAGCAATGGCAGAACAAAAAATTGGTGTGGTAAATGTACAGGGTATTTTTCAGGCCCTTCCTCAGGCTGCTGAAATTCAGAATGCCATTCAAATGGAATTCAAGGAGCAGGTAGACGAGGTAAACCTGTTACAACGTGACGGTCAGCTTTACACTGAAAAACTTCAGCGTGATGCCGCCACTATGAGTGAACAGGAAAAGAAAGAACTGGAAGAAAAAATCCTTTCGGTTCGTGAGCAACTGAGCCAGAAAGTTCAGCCGCTTCAGCAGAACATCCAGCGTCGCCAGAATGAAGAGCGCAACAAGTTACTGGCGCTGATCAAGCAGGCCATTGATGCAGTTGCTGCAAAAGAAGGTTATGACATCGTGTTAGACGCGCCAGCAATTGTTTATGCTGATGAAAGCCACGACATGTCACAGCAAGTTTTAGATCAGGTTAGCAAGATTAACTAATTCTGATTGACTTCATCTGAATGCTACACGAATCAGACCAATACGAGGGTGTTGGTCTGATTTGTTTTTAAGTGATTAACGCGTAAGGTTGCGGCCCAGATGAAGTCATAGCAGTATAAGCCGTAAAGGACGCCTGCTGCTACTATCGTGTCAAAGGAGAGAGTTTTTGGCCAGTTCACTTAATATTATTGAAATCCGTGAAATCATGGATTTATTACCTCATCGGTACCCATTTTTACTTATCGACCGCGTAACAGATTACGAGCTGGGCGTGAGCATTAAGGCGTATAAAAATATCACCCTGAATGAACCGTGTTTTACCGGCCATTTTCCGGACTTCCCGATTTTTCCAGGCGTGCTGATTTTAGAAGCTATGGCGCAAGCAGCGGGTATCCTCGGTTTTAAAACCGTAGGTAAGAGCGATAAGCTATACTTGTATGCAGGTATCGATAATGCGCGCTTTAAGCGGCCAGTTACCCCTGGCGACAGATTGGATTTCGACGTATGCCTGGTTAAAGAACGCCGTGGTATCTGGAAGTTCAAAGGTGTAGCCAGCGTAGATGGCGAAGAGGCTTGCAGCGCAGAATTTATGTGTGCAATGAGAGAGAAACAATAACGTGATTCATTCAACTGCTGTGATTTCACCAAACGCGAAAATTGGCAATAACGTATCTGTAGGGCCATTTTCGATTATTGGTGACGATGTCGTACTTGGTGATGATTGCCGGGTCGAATCGCATGTAGTGATCAAAGGTCCTAGTCGCATCGGTCGCGGCAACCATTTCTACCAGTTCACTTCGATTGGTGAAGACTGTCAGGATAAAAAATACGCTGGTGAGCGTACTGAACTGATTATTGGTGACAATAATATTTTCCGCGAGGGTGTTACTGTGCATCGCGGCACGGTTCAGGACGAAGGGGTAACCCGCATCGGTTCGAACAATTTGGTGATGGTCAATGCGCATATCGCCCACGATTGTATTATTGGTGATAACACAATCCTGGCAAACAACGTTGCAGTCGCTGGTCATGTTGAAATTGGCGACTATGCCATTTTAGGTGGTACAACTGCCGTGCATCAATTTTGTAAAATTGGTGCACATGCTTTCACTGGTGGTGGGGCAATTGTATTACGTGATGTGCCGCCCTACGTGATGGTAAGCGGAACTAAACACATCCCACAGGGGATTAACTCAGAAGGGCTTAAGCGTCGGGGTTTTGGTAAAGAAACGATTATGGCTATTAAACGCGCCTACAAAATCATTTACCGCGACAACAATACGCTGGATGAAGCCATCAAAAAGCTAACGGAAATGGCCGACGAGTGCCCGGAAATTGGTATGTTAATTACCTTTTTAGCCGGTGCTGAGCGCGGCATTGTTCGATAGCACATGTCAAATAAACCGTTACGGATAGCGGTCGTCGCTGGCGAGGCATCGGGTGATGTCCTCGCTGCGGGTATGATCCGCGCTCTCAAACGTCGATATCCCGATGCCGTATTCGAAGGTATTGCTGGCCCCAATATGCAGGCAGCGGGTTGTAAAAGCCTGTTTGATATCGAAGTTTTGTCGGTGATGGGTTTGGTCGAGGTGCTTTCCAGTATCCGCCGTATTCTCGATGTGAAGAACGCCCTGGTTGAACATTTTGTGAAATATCCGCCGGATGTCTACATTGGTGTGGATGCCCCTGATTTTAATCTTCGCGTCGAAAAGGCATTGAAAGCCAAAGGCATTAAAACAGTGCATTACGTGAGCCCTACTGTCTGGGCATGGCGTGAAAAACGTATCTTTAAGATCGCCAAAGCAACTAACCGGGTGCTGGGTATCTTTCCGTTTGAGCATGAAGTCTACGATAAATATCAGATCCCCTATACGTTTGTTGGTCATACTATGGCCGATATTATTCCAATAGTACCGGATCAGGCTGAAGCCAGACAGACGCTCGGACTTGCTCACGACACCCCGTGTCTCGCCATGCTGCCGGGCAGTCGGCGCGGTGAAGTGGGCAAGTTAATGCCCGTTTTTACCCAAACCGTAGAGAAACTGTGGCAGGAAATGCCTGCCTGTCAAATCGTTATCCCCGCAGCAAATCAGGCCCGGACGCAACAGATTCACGAATACTTACAAGACCATTTACCCGCCTGGTTGAGCGATAAGCGCGTTGTGTTGGTCGAGGGTAAGTCCCGCGAAGCGATGATTGCCAGTGATGTCATTTTACTGGCATCAGGGACCGCCACGCTCGAAGCTATGCTGTGTAAACGCCCTATGGTAGCCGCTTATCTTTTGTCCTGGCTGACGCACAAGATGATGCAGCGCATGTACAAGCCAAAATATTTCGCATTGCCTAACATTCTGGCGAATGAGCAACTGATACCAGAACTATTACAGGAGGACGTTAATCCTGAGCGTCTAAGCCAGGAACTGCTCTCTCTTTTCTCTAAAGATACCAGGGAGTTGGTTGCGTCATATACCCGATTGCACGAATCATTAAAACAAAATGCTGACGAGCGAGCTGCAGAGGCCGTTATTGAGGTAATTAATGAGTAATACTGTGACCTTTATTGCCGGTGTTGATGAAGTTGGTCGTGGCCCGCTGGTTGGAGACGTCGTGACGGCGGCGGTGATTTTAGATCCCAATCACCCTATTGAAGGGCTGGCGGATTCCAAGAAACTGAGCGAAAAAAAACGCCTGATGCTGGCTGAGCAAATCAAGCAGCATGCACTGGCTTGGTCTATCGGCCGTGCAACGCCAGAAGAAATTGATCGCATCAACATTTTGCATGCAACGATGCTAGCCATGGTTCGAGCGGTTGAGGGGCTCATCATTACCCCGGAATTCGTAAGGGTGGATGGAAATCGAGTGCCAAAGTGGGATTACCCTGCTGAAGCGGTTGTTAAAGGTGAC
Source organism: Aestuariibacter sp. (assembly GCA_017794925.1). Classification (GTDB taxonomy): domain Bacteria; phylum Pseudomonadota; class Gammaproteobacteria; order Enterobacterales; family Alteromonadaceae; genus Alteromonas. The sequence continues at coordinate 2,277,653 of CP051238.1, forward strand.
AGTAAACACGCAGAGATTTCGGCGGCGTCAATTTTAGCCAAAGTGGCCCGCGATGATGATATGATTGCGTTAGACAAACTGCACCCGGAATTCGGCTTTGCTGCGCATAAAGGCTACCCTACTAAAGCGCACTTTGAAGCCATTGCCCAATACGGTGTATTATCCTGTTATCGCAAGAGTTTTAAGCCTGTGCAAGCGGTGCTTGCAGACGCTGAAAAAGCCGCAAAGTAGTTAAGGTACAGCACATTTATGTCAGTGAATTTCGTTCATTTACGCGTCCATTCTGACTTTTCAATGATGGATGGTCTGAATAAGGTAAAACCCATTCTGGATAAAGTTCAGTCACTGGGTATGCCCGCTGTGGCGATCACCGACCAAATGAACATGTGTGGCCTGGTTAAGTTTTATTCTGAGTCCCATTCCCGCGGTATCAAACCCATCATTGGCTGCGACTTCTGGGTACAAAGCGATGACTTTGACGAAGAGCCGTTTCGTCTGACCCTGCTTGCTATGAACAACGCAGGGTATAAAAACGTTACCCTGTTAATATCCAAAGCGTATTTGCGAGGGGAAGTCGCACAGCGTGCCGTGATAGACAAGGACTGGTTGGCTGAACACGCCGAAGGTGTCATTGTGTTATCCGGTGGAATGCGCGGTGATATTGGACTATGTCTGGCCAAGAATAATCCCCGCATGCTGGAACAGAATCTAGCGTTTTATCAGACTCATTTCCCCGATCGTTTTTACCTGGAGCTCATGCGCACAGGCCGTCGGGGTGAAGAAGATTATAATCATCGGGCCGTAGCCTTAGCAGAATCGGCAGACTTGCCGGTCGTCGCAACCAATGAAGTGTGCTTTATTGAACAAGCCGGTTTTGATGCCCATGAGATTCGTGTAAGTATCCACGATGGTTATACGCTGGATGACAAGCGGCGCCCTAAGCTCTATAGCGAGCAGCAATATTTGCGAACCGCAGAAGAAATGGCGGAGCTGTTCGAAGATATACCCGAAGCCCTGGCGAACACCGTAGAAATCGCCAAGCGCTGTAATGTTACGGTGCGTCTTGGCGAATACTTCCTGCCGCAATTTCCAACCGGCGGAATGACGACCGAAGATTTTCTGGTCAAAGTTTCCCAGGAAGGCCTCGAAGAACGTCTTGAATTTTTGTTCCCTGATGAGGAAGAGCGATTAAAGCGTCGTCCGGAATACGATGAGCGTTTGGACATTGAGCTTGGGGTTATCAACCAGATGGGTTTCCCGGGTTACTTCCTGATCGTAATGGAGTTTATCCAGTGGAGTAAGGACAACAATATCCCGGTTGGACCCGGACGGGGTTCTGGAGCCGGTTCATTGGTGGCGTACGCGCTAAAAATTACCGATCTGGATCCCTTGGAGTTCGACCTGCTATTCGAACGATTCCTTAACCCGGAACGGGTATCCATGCCCGACTTCGATGTTGACTTCTGTATGGACAGAAGGGACGAAGTGATCGATCACGTCGCGGAATTATACGGCCGTGACGCGGTATCGCAGATCATTACCTTCGGTACCATGGCTGCGAAAGCCGTTGTGCGTGACGTCGGCCGGGTACTTGGTCACCCTTATGGCTTTGTTGACCGCATTTCTAAGTTAATACCACCCGATCCGGGGATGACCCTGAAAAAGGCTTTTGAAGCCGAGCCGCGATTACCCGAACTCTATGATATGGACGAGGAAGTTCGCGAACTCATTGATATGGCGCGGATTCTGGAAGGGGTTACCCGTAACGCCGGTAAACACGCCGGGGGCGTAGTTATCGCGCCTACCAAAATCACTGACTTCGCGCCGCTGTATTGCGATGACGAAGGTAAAAATCCGGTTACCCAATTCGATAAAAACGACGTGGAAACCGCGGGTTTGGTTAAGTTCGACTTCCTGGGTCTGAGAACGCTCACTATTATTCAGTGGGCGCTGGACATGATCAAGGAAGGACAGGGCATAGACGTCGATATCGCTGCCATTCCGTTAGAAGACAAAAAGAGTTTCCGCTCGCTGCAAGCGGCAGAAACCACTGCTGTATTCCAGCTCGAATCCCGCGGTATGAAAGAGCTGATCAAGCGCCTGAAACCTGACTGCTTCGAAGATATTATCGCATTGGTAGCACTGTTCCGCCCAGGGCCTTTGCAATCGGGCATGGTAGATAACTTTATCGACCGAAAACATGGCCGCGAGGAAATTTCCTATCCGGATGCGGAATACCAGCACGAATGTTTGCAAGAAATTCTGGAGCCCACCTACGGCATCATCCTGTATCAGGAACAGGTTATGCAGATCGCTCAGGAAATGTCAGGGTACAGCCTGGGCGGCGCTGACTTGCTTCGCCGGGCGATGGGTAAGAAGAAACCTGAAGAGATGGCCAAGCAGCGCTCAACCTTTGAGGATGGCGCAAAGAACAACAATATCGACCCTGATCTGGCGATGAAAATCTTTGACCTGGTAGAAAAATTCGCCGGTTATGGATTTAACAAATCACACTCCGCCGCGTATGCGCTGGTGTCTTACCAGACTTTGTGGCTAAAAGTACATTACCCAGCTGAATTTATGGCGGCGGTAATGTCGGCTGATATGGATAACACCGACAAAATCGTCACGCTGGTAGACGAAGTCGGTCGCATGGGTATGGAAATTCTGCCGCCGGATCTGAATAAAGGCCGCTATAAATTTACCGTAGATGCGGAAGGCCGGATTGTTTATGGGATCGGGGCTATCAAAGGCGTAGGTGAGGGCCCAATCGAAGCGATTATTGAGGCTCGTGAAACCCATGGTGCGTTCTCAGACTTATTCGATTTTTGCGCCAAGGTGGATTTAAAGCGTGTAAACAAGCGGGTACTGGAAAAACTGGTGCTTTCTGGCGCAATGGACAACCTCGGCCCGCATCGTGCAGCACTGATGGCGACCTTGCCAGAAGCTATTGCCGCCGCGGATCAACACGCTAAGGCAGAGTCGTTTGGGCAATCTGACATGTTTGGTCTGTTAACCACTGAGCCAGAGCAGGTTGAACAAGCGTTCGCAGACGTTCCCAAATGGCCTGAAAAAGTCTGGTTGGAGGGTGAAAAAGAAACCCTGGGCTTGTATTTAACCGGACACCCCATAAATCAGTATGCAGATGAGATAAGAAATTATATTGACGGGCGACTGGTCGACCTTAAACCTACCGGAAAAGACCAGATGGCCACTGCCGTTGGTCTGGTGTTAGGTGTGCGGGTAATGACCAATAAAAAGGGGCGTCGCTGGGCCATCGTCACGTTAGATGACAAAAGTGCACGTATGGATGTGCGATTTTTCCCCGATATGTATGAACAATTCGAATCTATACTGGAATCTGACCGGATTCTGCTGATAAAAGGACAGGTCAGCTTTGATGATTTCTCGGGGGGCAATACAATCACCGCCCGAGATACAATGGACATTGTACAGGCTCGTGAGAAAAACGCGCGGGCCCTAGCATTGCAAGTTGATACGCAATGGTGTAAACCTGATAAGTTAGCGTCATTGCAATCAATTTTGCAATCTTATTCCGGCGGAAGTTGTCCGGTACAGTTAGATATTTTACATCCAGATGTTGCAGTTTCCCTTAAGTGCGGTGCACACTGGTACATCACACCCGAAGATCAGTTACTGCACGAGTTGAAGCAGTGTTTGGGTGAACAGGCAGTGAAGCTGGCCTTTCATTAACACAGTGAATTTGCCCGGAAGTAAAGATAGGACATGTAATGAGTATACAGTTTTTGGATTTTGAACAGCCGATTGCCGAACTAGAAGCAAAAATAGAAGAGCTAAGGCTGGTAAATCAAGGTGGTGAGTTTGATGTGGGGATCGAAGAAGAGATCACCCGCTTGCGCACTAAAAGCGCCGACCTTACCGGTAAAATCTTTTCAAATTTAGGTGCGTGGCAGATTTCTCAACTCGCCCGTCACCCAATGCGTCCTTACACGCAGGACTACATTAAGCATGCGTTTGAAGAGTTCGACGAATTAGCAGGCGATCGCGCATTCGCTGATGATAAAGCAATCGTTGGCGGTTTGGCTAAGCTTGACGGTCAGGCCGTGATGATTATTGGTCATCAAAAAGGCCGTGATGTGCCAGAAAAGATAAAGCGAAATTTTGGTATGCCCAAACCAGAAGGGTATCGAAAAGCGCTGCGTTTAATGAAAATGGCCGAACGTTTTAACTTGCCGATCATTACGCTAATAGACACCCCCGGAGCGTATCCTGGTGTGGGTGCAGAAGAGCGCGGACAGAGCGAAGCGATTGCTCGCAACCTGAAAGAAATGGCCGAGTTGAAAGTGCCAATTATCTGTACCGTTATCGGTGAAGGTGGTTCAGGTGGCGCATTGGCCATTGGTGTTGGCGACCGCGTTAACATGCTGCAATACAGCACTTATTCGGTTATTTCTCCGGAAGGCTGTGCGTCAATTCTTTGGAAAAGTGCTGATAAAGCCCCATTAGCTGCTGAAGCCATGGGTGTAAGCGCACAACAAATCAAAGAACTGGGTCTGATTAATGCGATTGTTGATGAGCCATTGGGTGGCGCTCATCGCGATCACGCCAGTATGGCTGCGAACCTGAAAGCGACGCTCAAACAGCAATTGAGCCAGTTACAGTCATTGCCGCTGGATCAACTGATGAGCGAGCGTTATGATCGCATCATGTCCTTTGGCTATTGCTAAGTTATTACTGAGAATCAGTTAAAGGAGCCGAAAGGCTCCTTTTTTATTGCATGTCATCATTGCTACAGACCTTAAAACACGCGCTGACACAGCGGTTGCGTGAACATACTCCAGCAACACTGCTTATTGGTTTGAGCGGTGGGATTGACTCTGTGGTTTTGCTGCATGCACTGGTGACAATGCGTGACGAGCCGACAATAGACTTACCTCCCTTGGTTGCTATGCATGTTAATCACGGTATCAGTAAAAATGCGGCAGATTGGCAAGCGTTTTGTGAAACGCTATGTGCGTTATGGGATGTGGCATTTCAACATACTACGGTGAACGTTGAAAAAAAATCGCGCACCAGCCTTGAAGCCGTCGCCCGTGAGAAACGGTATGACGCGTTGTTAACGTTAGCTAAGCAATGTTCAGCAGCTCTGCTTACCGCTCATCATAGTGATGATCAGGCTGAGACTGTATTGTTACAGCTTAAAAGAGGCTCAGGTCCAAAAGGTTTATCCGGGATGGCTGCCTGCAGTTTACAGAGCGAGGTCGAGGTTTGGCGACCGTTATTAGCCATATCCAGAGCGGACATTGAGCAATATGCCAATGAGCATCAATTGAAATGGATTGATGACGAATCCAATGCCGATACGAGCTACGAGAGGAACTTTCTGCGCCACAGAATCTTACCCTTACTGCAGGCTCGTTGGCCGGGGTTTAGCCAAACAGTTAGTCGCAGTGCTGCGCTTTGTGCATCGCAGCAGCAGTTGCTGGAAGAAGTGTGTGACGAGCGTCTAAAGCCGTTAATAACGGATGACGGTGGGTTATTACTTACCGGGATTTCTGAATATGCAATAGGCTGGCAGCAGGCTCTGGTGCGACGCTGGATTGAAATGAATCATCATCCAATGCCGAGCGCTGCGCAGGTGGAGCAAATTTTGTTAATGCAACATGCCAGCGCGGACCGACAACCGGAGGTGGTGCTCGGCCTGTTCAGTGTCAGGCGATTTCGAAATAAACTCTATCTGGTTGGCGCAAGCCATCGGAGCAGTGCTGCATTGCCCGAGTCATTACCGCTGAGCATTGAGCAAGAGACAGCTGTTAGCGAGACACGTGTGTTTCTGTCGGCAAGTCCATCCGAAAATGCCGTGACCTTGTTTGCTGCTAATCCAGACAAACTGAAACTTGAAGCCGTTAGCCTGACGATGCCGGTAAAGCCACTAGGTCTGGGCCACCATAAGCCTCTAAAGCAGTGGTGTAAATTGTGGGAAATACCGCCTTGGCAACGCGAACAACTGGTATTGGTGTGGGACGGGGATAGTGCCGTTGCGCTGTTAAATCCTTCGGCAGAAACAGTGGTTCCACTAGGATCAGGCGAAGGCCAAAACGTCTATCTCAGCTATCGGTAACATCGGCTGCAGCGGCAATGTTTTGCCGACAGCCGGTACATTAAGCCGCCTGGTAGGTGTCCTTGCCACCATCTTTCGCTTCGTAAAGTGCTTTGTCGGCACGCTCAAACAGTAATTCCAGGCTATCACCCGATCGAAATAGTGAACCACCGATGCTTGATGTCACGCCATGGCTGGTCAGCAGTGGATGAGAATGCATGGCGCGTTGAATCCGTTGCGCAACGGTATTGAGTTCCTGAGTGGATTCTACATCCAGTAAGCAACAGAACTCGTCTCCACCAAAGCGGAACGCTTCCTCATGGCCGCGTATACTGTCTAATAGAATCTGTGCGGTTTCCTGTAGTACTCTGTCGCCTTGCTGGTGACCGTAGCGGTCGTTAACTTGTTTAAAATTATCTAAGTCCACGACCAGTAATCCAAAAATCTTGTCACAGCGCACATGACGGTTTATCAGGCGCTGAGCGGCGTCATTGAATCCGTTGCGATTCCCCAGATTGGTTAACGAATCTTTGGTTGCCATGAGTTTCAGGCGACGAAATTCCAGCGCATGGCCCAATGGTCGGGTAAAGATGTGATGAAGATTCGCCAGGATACGACGCTGGGTTGGCGTCAGTGATTCACTGAACTGGTATCGAATGTAAGCTGTTGATTTGCTCTCACCAAATTTAATGGTCGATACCGGCAATGAAATGGTTTCGACGTTATCTCTTGGACGCAGGCCGAATCTTAACGAATCACCAAATTCACTTAAATCAAGACTTTCCACCGGCAAAAACACCGCCAACTGAGTAAAAAAGAGTGACCCGAGTGTAGATAATTCAATGGTCGATGTGAGCTGGCTCAATACGCTATTGATTTGGTCCGACGATAATACTTCTCGCTCAGTAACTGGCGAAAACGAAGTATCTGCGGTAGTTTCAAACTGTATCATTGATATATCCACACAATGCCCCTTAACGTATTGATGTTTGGACTAATCAAAAATGAATGACAAAATTTTGTCGTGAAATCTGTCAAACTGTGCTTTGATTATCCTTATTAGGATTTGTGCAAAACGCATGCCTAGTTTATTTTTGACGCGATATGCCTTATCAAACGGAGTAATGTGTAGTGGATAACAGCTTTGTTCAAATCGTCTTACTCATGCTTATCGCAGTAGTAAGTGTTGCTGTATTCAAGCGTATCCACCTGCCGCCCATTCTTGCCTATTTATTTGCCGGCATTATTGCTGGTCCCAGCGGTATCTCTCTATTTGCACATCCAGAAGACATGCACTTACTTGCCGAAATTGGCATTGTGTTTTTGTTGTTTTCACTCGGTCTGGAATTTTCTTTACCCAAACTACTGGCAATGCGCTCTTTAGTGTTTGGTGCTGGCTTAATGCAAATGCTGACGACCACGGTACTGGGTTGTGTTGTGGTGTTGTTGGTAACGGAAGTGTCTGTTTCTGCAGCCATTGTTATGGGGGGGATGCTAGCGTTAAGTTCTACAGCGATTGTCATTAAACAGGTTACCGAAATGGGCATTTTAAATAATGTCCGTACCCAGCTTGCCGTCAGTATTCTGCTTTTTCAGGATATGGCCGTTGTCCCGTTTTTGATTGTTATCCCCTTATTGTCTGGCGGTGATTCATCCAGCCTGGCCTGGGCACTGAGTCTCGCGCTGATCAAAGGTGTGGTGGTGGTGGCCGTACTGATGTCGGTTGGCAAATGGCTCTTGCCCTGGGTATTCCGGGAAGTAGCTCGTACCCGAACCGATGAACTGTTTGTGTTAACGACTATTCTGGTCGCGTTGCTAGCTGGTGGTCTCACATATGCCTTTGGATTGTCTATGGCTCTGGGCGCATTTCTGGCAGGCATGATGTTGGGAGAAAGCCAGTATAAGTATCAGCTTGAAGCTGATATTCGTCCCTTCAGGGATATTCTGATGGGACTGTTTTTTGCCACGGTGGGTATGCAACTGGAAATGAGTGTGCTTTTCGAGTACTGGTACTGGATGGTACTCGGAGTGGCATTATTAATGGTGACCAAAGTCGTGTTAGTGCGTATCTCAGCGAGCTTGTTTGCTATTTCTAACGTCGATGCCTGGTCTGCTGGTATTAAACTTTGCCAGGTGGGTGAATTCAGCTTTGTTATTGCGGCGCTGGCAAATACCCATGGTGTCATTACGCCAACGCAGTCTTCGGTGATAGTCTGCATCGGTGTAATCAGTATGGCGTTGACGCCATTCCTTATTGAGAAGAGTCTGGGGATCGCACAATGGCTTGCACCTGACAGACGCGCGCTCGAGGGGCAGGAACAAGCTATCTTCGAAGCTGAGGATGTTAGCCAACATGTTGTCATTTGTGGCTTTGGCAGAGTAGGTCAGTCAGTTGCAAGAATGCTGGATATGGAAGACGTTGACTATGTCGTCGTAGATGTCGATCCCATTCGCGTACACGAGAGTCGCAGTGCGGGGGAGCCCGTTATTTTTGGCGATGCCACCCAAAAGGATATCTTGCTCAATGCGAGTGTGGTTAACGCCAAATTAGTCTTAATTACTTTTTCCGACGCAGAAAAAGCGAAACTTGTTATCGATGCTGCGCGGCAATGCCGGGAAGACATTGACGTCATGGTCAGAACGCATCGTGATGCAGAACTGGATGCGCTTTATAAAGCAGGGGCCAGTCAGGTTGTTCCAGAGTTGCAAGAAGGCAGCCTGATGTTGATTTCCCAGGTTATGCACTACGCCGGTATTCCTATGTCGCGCATTCTGAAACGCGTGCGGGAAGAACGCAAAGGGCGTTATGATCATCTGCATGGTTTTTACCCTGGTGAAACGACGGAAATCAGCTATGGCACCATGGACAAGCTGGAGTTTATCCACGCCGTGGTATTGGGTGCAGATGCATTTGCAATTGGTCGAACGATTTCTGAGTTAGAGAAACTGACTGACAAAGTAAAAATTAAATCATTGCGGCGGGGGGCAGTAGACTATGAGCCTGAACAGTGGTCGCAGGTATTTGACCCGGGTGATGTGATTGTCATTGCGGGTAAACCCCGACGCGTTGAACGCGCCGAGCGATATTTACTTGAAGGGGACTAAGCTACTTTGTCCTGTTCAAGGTCTTTAAACTGTTTTTTAAGATCGTAGCTGGAATCCGTTACGATCTTTTCCAGTGTCGCAATGCGCTCTTTCAGCGCGATCACCTCGTCTTCAAGTGCGGTAACTTTACCAATGTCGGCACCTTCTGCATGACGGTATCTCTGCTTAATCAAGGTGATAAATACACCCGCGACGATGGCCACAATAGCGACTGCTGCAGTAAAAAAGCTCATTTTCTTTCCCTTCTTATTTAACCAGTAAAGCGTTTCGCAATAGGTATACCAACACCAATGTTTTATAATAGGGCAACTTTTATCGTTTGTATAAACAATGTGCGTCAGTGACGATTAGTTCACTGTAAACAGCACATGCCCTTGTTGGTTAATGCCCGTTGCGTGTATGACGTCATAATTCGTGATGGCGTCGTTCTTCGCAATGTACAGCAATTTATTCGCCAACATTATAAAAATCAATTAAATCAGTAAAATACCGTGTTATTGGAGTCGGGTATATTTTTGGGGTTTAGTGGTATTGACGAACTAATAGGTATATTTTGCTAATGAGTGAGCAAATTCACCAAGATGAAAAATGGATGCGTTATGCCCTTGCACTGGCCGATAAAGCTGAACTTGCGGGAGAAGTACCGGTAGGGGCGGTCGTCGTTTCAAATGACACCGTAATAGGTGAAGGCTGGAACACGCCTATCTCTGACCATGACCCTTCAGCTCACGCTGAGCTGAAAGCGATAAGAATGGCGGCGGGCAAGCGCGAGAATTACCGGGTTATTGATGCAACGTTATACGTCACGCTGGAGCCGTGTCCGATGTGTGCAGGCGCGCTGGTGCACAGCCGTATTTCCCGGGTGGTATTCGGTGCCTTTGACGAGAAAACAGGCGCAGCAGGCAGTGTAATGCAATTGTGCCAACACGAAGCACTTAACCATCAACTTGATGTGACGGGCGGCGTTTTAGCTGAACAATGTGCGACAAAAATATCAGATTTTTTTAAGCGGCGTAGAGCGGAGAAAAAAGCAGCGAAAAAGCAGGCCTAATTAGGCTTCGCTGGGAACAGCAGTTCAAACGCTAAAAATTGACGGCGACGTTGAAAAATCTTTTGGTTCGTTTTGCGCGACTGGAAACGTCGGCGATGGCTATGTTTCATATATATTCCTTTTACAATTTCTTTTATTTCTTGAGCAGTCACTATGACCGACTTGTTTATGCTACGAAAGTTATATGAAGGTGATGTGACAAAAAAACAAGTCGGGTGACATCTTTACTGACACACTGTCATTGATATTGACTGTTTGGTCAACAAAAATTGCAAAAGTTCCCTAAATATAAAGAACACAGCGTGATCAGTTTTGTCCTTCGAGGGCCTGAAGCGTGTCTGAAAAATGAGTAACCCAATCAACGTATCTGACCGCCATAGGGCCATTGGCATAGCCATATCGGGTATTTTGATAAACATCAGGGGAATGTAACAGGGCAACCTGTTGCTTTACATTTGCCCAGAGAAAAGGGTCTGCACCGCGTTGCTGCGTCAGTGCAATGGCATCAGTTACATGTTCCAACCCAAGCGCATAGGCTGCTAATAGAATTGGACGTTTATCTGGCTGCTGCAGTTTTGCCGGCAATTTTCTGCTCAACGTCGCTAAGTAGGTATCCAAGGCCTGAACCAGTTGTGGTTGCGTGTATGGGCGCTCTAGCGCCAACGGCGTAGTCATTGATACTGGCATGATGAAAGGCGCCAGTGGATTACCTTCGGTGTGCGGTTGTGTACCTGCCAACACGTTATCAGCATAACTGATGGCTGCGAGTACATGCCAGGGATATGTTTGTCCGGGAAAGCTAAATGCATCTTTAATCGTATTCAGGTGCAGTAGACTGTGGCCAATGAACCGGCGTGTCGGCAAAGGCCCTTCTAAAGAATGCAATATTTCTTGAGGCGTTAATGCCAGCGGCAGTGAACCATTGACGCGGCTGCGATGCGAAAAGTCGAATAGCGCAGCGCGCAAAGCGGTTGAATTCTCACTCAGTAACCACTGATGCGGTAATTGCTCTGCAACAGGATGTGCCGCTAAGTCACTGCCCACCAAGTGGGTTAGCCGAGTAAACCAGCGTTGAGGCACGATTACACAGTGCTTTGTCTGTTGTCCAAGGGATTGCAGAGCGTTCTCTACGGACTGTGTGCTAAGATTTAATCGGCGCTGAGTGCAGGCTGTTGTGTTATTGGCTAAGCTTAATTGAATCTGTTTTCGCTGTTGAAATACCGGGCCGGTTGTCAATCCCTTAGGCACGGTGTCGGGTATTACCAGCGGAGAGGCAATGTCGATACTATTGTCGGTCAGTGCTTGCTGTATCGCATCCTGCTGGTAAAAGTGGCGGATTGTAATCTGCACACCGAGGTAGTCAGCAAACCCTTTTGCTAACGCAATATTTTCACCCTGATAACCGGTGCGCCCGATGGTATCAGTAACCGGGCTATTAATAACGCCCACTCGAAGTTGATTCGATTCTAGTATTTCAGGAAGGGTAGAGGCGGCCAGTGAACCGGACTGTGTAAGTGTAATAAAGACACAACATGTCCTTATCATTGATTGCCAGAATCGGCTGCATTTTTTATCGCGCAATGTCATTGTTATCAGACCGTACAGCTGAGGTGTTTATAAGTTTCGGCAATGCAGTGCGAAACAGACAAAAAATATCCCATAGATTAACGCTTAGCGGTTATCAAGCCGCAGCTTTTCCACTATAATCCGCGCCACACGACTTCACAACCAGAACCCTGCTTTTTGCTTAGCGATTAAACAGCGGGTGTTCTCTCAATTTGGGTAGCTTAATATGTTGGTCCTACGTGGCGCACCTGCATTATCTGACTTTCGTACAGCAAAACTTATTCAACGGTTGGCAAATGCTGGCGTTAAGGTAACTCACCTCTACAGCGAATTTGTGCATCTGGTCTCCGCCAGTCAGGCACTGAGTGATGCCGAGCAGGTAGTCCTGAATAAACTGTTAACTTACGGACCAAAGGCCTCGCAGGAAAGCGCACAAGGCAACCTATTCTTTGTTACCCCTCGCCCGGGTACGATCTCACCCTGGTCGAGCAAAGCCACCGATATTGCCCATAACTGTGGTCTGGCCGCGGTAGAACGTGTTGAACGCGGTTGTGCTTATTACGTAGAAGTAGAAGGCGATGTATCGGACGAAACGCGTGCTCTTATTGCTGCTCAATTACATGACCGCATGACCGAGAGCGTATTCGATTCACTTGAAGCAGCAAGTGTATTGTTCGAAAAAGCGCAACCCAAAGTGTTTACTTCGGTCGACATTCTGGCCAACGGACGCGAAGCATTGGCATCAGCAAACCAAACCCTTGGTTTAGCGTTGGCCGAAGACGAAATTGATTATCTTTACGACAATTTTGTGAAGCTGGGCCGTAACCCTAACGATATCGAACTTTACATGTTCGCGCAGGCAAACTCAGAGCATTGCCGTCACAAGATTTTTAACGCCGACTGGACTATCGACGGTGAAGTACAGCCTAAGTCGCTGTTTAAAATGATCAAGAACACATTCGAAGTGTGCCCTGAGTATGTTTTCTCCGCTTATAAAGATAACGCGGCGGTGATGCAGGGCTGGCAGGCTGGCCGTTTCTTCCCTGAGCCACAGTCCCACGAATACATGTACCACCACGAAGACATTGCGATTCTGATGAAGGTAGAAACGCACAATCACCCCACAGCTATTTCGCCATTCCCTGGCGCAGCTACAGGATCAGGTGGTGAGATTCGTGATGAAGGTGCCACTGGACGCGGTTCCAAACCAAAAGCCGGTCTGGTCGGTTTTACCGTATCGAACCTGAAGCTGCCTGATGCAGTTCGTCCGTGGGAAATAGACTACGGCAAGCCATCGCGTATTGTTAGCGCGCTGGATATTATGATTGAGGGGCCATTGGGTGGAGCGGCTTTTAACAACGAATTTGGCCGTCCAAACCTCCTTGGGTATTTCCGTACTTACGAGCAGGAAGTGACCAGCTTTAATGGCACCGAAGTCCGTGGTTACCACAAGCCAATCATGCTTGCTGGTGGTTTGGGGAACATTCGCCAGGATCATGTTGAGAAAGGCGAGATCACGGTAGGCGCCAAACTCATCGTGTTGGGTGGTCCGGCAATGAATATCGGTCTTGGTGGCGGTGCGGCTTCGTCGATGGCATCAGGCCAGTCGAGTGAAGATCTGGATTTTGCCTCTGTGCAGCGTGACAACCCTGAAATGGAGCGCCGCTGTCAGGAAGTGATTGATGCTTGCTGGCAGTTAGGCGACGACAACCCGATTCAGTTCATCCACGATGTGGGCGCAGGTGGTTTGTCTAACGCTATGCCTGAGCTGGTTAATGACGGTGGCCGTGGCGGTCGTTTTGAACTGCGTAACGTGTTATCAGACGAGCCGGGCATGTCGCCGCTGGAAATCTGGTGTAATGAATCCCAGGAACGTTATGTGCTTTCTGTTGCACCTGAAAAACTGGCCGTGTTTGAAGCCATATGTAAACGTGAACGCGCGCCGTTTGCAGTTATCGGTGAAGCCACAGAAGAGCAACACCTGTTGCTGAACGACGAACATTTCGACAACCAGCCAATTGATTTGCCGCTGGACGTATTGTTGGGTAAAGCGCCTAAAATGCATCGCGACGTGACGTCGGCAACGCAGGCATCGCCTGAATTGGACCGCAGTGAAATCACACTGTCCGATGCCGCCGAGCGTTTATTGCGTTTGCCAACCATCGCAGAGAAAACCTTCCTGATCACCATCGGTGACCGCAGTGTAACCGGCTTAGTGAGCCGCGATCAGATGGTCGGCCCCTGGCAGGTACCTGTTGCCGACGTTGCAGTAACCGCGTCAGCGTTTGACACTTATCATGGTGAAGCGATGGCGATGGGTGAGCGTACGCCGGTTGCCTTACTCGACTTTGCCGCCTCTGCGCGGTTGGCGGTTGGTGAGTCAATTACCAATATTGCCGCAGCGCATATTGGCGACATGAAACGCATCAAATTGTCTGCAAACTGGATGTCCGCAGCGGGACACCCGGGTGAAGATGCCGGTTTATACGAAGCCGTTAAAGCCGTGGGTGAAGAGTTGTGCCCGGCTTTAGGCCTGACAATTCCGGTGGGCAAAGACTCGATGTCGATGAAGACCGCCTGGCAGGACGAGCAGGGCAACGACAAAGCGGTTACGTCTCCGTTGTCGCTGCTGATTTCTGCATTTGGTGCGGTAACCGATATTCGCCGCACGGTAACCCCTCAGCTTCGTACCGACAAAGGCGACACGCGTTTACTGTTAGTAGATTTGGGCGCAGGTCAAAACCGTTTAGGCGCAAGCTGTCTGGCTCAGGTATACAATCAATTGGGCAAAACGCCGGTTGATTTGGATTCGCCAGCACTGCTAAACAACTTCTTTAACGCTATTCAGGCATTGCTGGCAGACGGCAAGCTGTTGGCATACCACGACCGTTCAGACGGCGGTTTATTTGTCACTGTGGCTGAAATGGCATTCGCAGGAAAAACCGGTGTTACCGTTGCCCTTGATGATTTGGGCGCTGACGACCTGGCGGCACTGTACAGTGAAGAACTGGGCGCAGTCATTCAGGTTAATGAAAGTGCACTGGAAGACGTGTTAGCAGTATTTAAGCAGCACGATCTTGCTTCGGTTACCCACGTAATTGGTGAGCTTAACCAGAACGATACAGTAACCTTCACCCGAAATGGTGACACGGTACTGTCTGACTCACGTGTGGCGTACCGCACAATCTGGGCTGAAACTACCTATGCCATGCAAACCCTGCGTGACAACCCAAGCTGTGCAGAACAAGAACACAAAGCGAAACAGGACGCGGCCGACCCGGGTCTGCATGCGAAGTTGAGTTACGACATTAACCACGACGTGGCAGCGCCTTACATTGCTAAAGGCATTCGTCCGCGTATTGCTATTCTGCGTGAGCAGGGCGTGAACTCGCACCTTGAAATGGCGGCAGCGTTTAACCGCGCAGGCTTTACTGCGATTGATGTTCATATGAGTGACGTGTTAAGTGGTGCGGTTACGCTGGATAGCTTCAAAGGGCTTGCAGCGTGCGGTGGCTTCTCTTACGGTGACGTACTGGGTGCCGGCGAAGGCTGGGCGAAATCCATTCTGTTTAATGAATTGGCCAGTGAACAGTTCGCGGCATTCTTTGCCCGTCAGGACACGTTCAGCCTAGGGGTATGTAATGGCTGTCAGATGCTGTCTAATCTGAAATCGCTTATTCCGGGTACCGAACACTGGCCACACTTTGTAACCAACCAGTCAGAGCGTTTCGAAGCGCGGGTAGCGATGGTTGAAGTGGTGGAATCCAAGTCTGTGCTGTTCGACGGCATGGCAGGATCGCGCATGCCAATTGCGGTATCTCACGGTGAAGGCCGTGCGGAGTTTGCCAGTGATGGCGCGTTACATGCTGCACAACCCCACGTTGCGCTGCGTTATGTGAATAACTACGGCGAAGTCGCCAGCCACTATCCTGCTAACCCGAATGGCTCACCAATGGGGATCACCGGCTTAACCAGTACCGACGGCCGTGCCACAATCATGATGCCGCACCCAGAGCGGGTATTCCGCGCAGTAGCGAATTCGTGGCGCGCTGACGAGTGGAAAGAAGACTCGCCATGGATGCGTATATTCCGCAACGCACGTGTGTTTGTAGAATAATTTCAAAAATATGACGGTAAGGTGTCAAAAATTTGTCCAGACACCTTGCCTGCATGTCAATATTGCTTTAAATTAGTGCAATCAGTATGGAATGCTGAGTGGTTACAAGGACTTGTAGGGGTTGAGTTATCATCGCTGTCTACCTCCTAGCAGTGGTCTTGGCATAATAAGAGACGAACATGAATCGTTCTAGTAAAGGTTTCGGTTTGACCGGTGTTGCAATCGCGGTATTGTTTATGATCGTTACTGCGGCATTCAGCACGTCGGCTCAATCCAGTGAAATCAGCAACAACGCAGAACATATCACTTCAAAGTAAGTAATAAAATCAAATAATTACGATAATTCGGCCAGTCCTGGCAGGTTATCGCTTTGCCTGTTTTTCGCGATTTATCATTTTCTGATTCGGATGCTTTTTCAACAGTACATAGGTTGCACCCAAGCCACCGTGTTGCGGTTGAGCGGTGTGAAAAGCAATGACGATATCCAATTGTGGCAGCCAGTGTTTGACGTAAGATTTTTTCAGTGCGGGAAACGGTTTGCTTTGCTCACCTTTACCGTGTTGAATCAAAATCGTCCTTACACCGCGCTGATGTGCGCTCTGTAGCTTAGTATAAAGTAATTGACTGGCGTCCTGCAGCGACAGGCCGCTTAGAGAAACTTTTTGTTCAATATCGTATTTACCCAATCGCAGGTTTTTATACACTCCATCCTGAATGCCGGGTTTCTTGTACTCCAGGTAATCCAACGGATCGACCGGCTTCACCCCTTCCATGGTAAAGGGATTTAAGCGCTGTTGATTCGCGGCAATCGCTTCACGGCGCAGTTGTTTGGCAAGCGTTTGTTGGGTGTTATCCAGGCGCACGCGGTCGTCCGATTTAATCGGTTTAACGTCGCCCATTTCCTGTAAGAAATCCTGAAAATCGTCTTTGTGATCGTACATAACACCCTCCTAACTACATATATACTGGCTGCCGTTTTATCTTGATCATTTCAGCGCTACCCGATCATGTGTCTTTGGTGTGCTGAGTTAGCAACTCCAGTAATAAATAACCCATCGAAATAACGAATACAACCAGTGTGACCGAAGGACTGAAGCCTTGAACAAATGCCACGCTAAAATAACCAATCATGACAATCGCTAATTTAATGTGGTTAGCATGTTGAACGCCAAATCGAAGAATAAAAAGCGCAAAGCCAAATACGGTTATGTAAGCCAACGCGAATTCATAACTGCCATGATTAAGCGCTGATTTTAGGGACGCCAGCAACGAGACAAAAGCGAAGCCTGCGGTTAGATAAAAGCACAGTTTCTGGGAGAAGGAGATTGGAATATTTGTTGTTTCACTCATTGCGGCCTCACAATAAATAGAAAGGGCGTGCACTCCCTTTCGGATTTTGGGATAAGGTTATTAGCTAAATAATATCTGCTACATCGGCAACTGCGATCACCAAACTGGCTACACCAGCACCCGTCATCGCCCCTTTACCAAATGCAATAGCCAGCGGTATAAACGCTAGAGATCCCTGTGCTTGTTCCATTTCTTGAATAGTAAGTTCTCGCATGTTTTTACTCATCCAGTTCAGCTGCAATGGTAACGCCTGCTCCTGCGGCAAAGCCGGCACCTGTAGCGAGTTGCGTCGCGGAATAGGTTCGATATAAATAAATTCCGCCGCGGATACCCCAATAAATCAAGGAGCCAAAGCCTCCATTTACTTGTTGCATATCTTGCTCATTTAACACTTTCATATTTTCTTCCTCTATGAAATTCAGAATGATGTCGCCAACTGCGACAATACAGAGTGTTAACTAACAAAGTGATGTTTGAAACTGTACGTAAGAGGTGTTTGAGATTATCGAAGTGAAAAGAGAATGCTGGTCGAATGGCGTCCCCACCAGGAATCGAACCTGGATCTAAGCCTTAGGAGGGCCTTGTTTTATCCATTAAACTACAGGGACGAGGCAGGTATCATAACCAGTATCTCAAGGTATGTTAACTGCCAGTTGCGAATTGGGCGTTTAATTGTTTGTTATTTATACGCTTTCGGATTGAGATTTACTTACAAATTGCTGAACGCTATGGAGCGTTAGACTGCTGTTAAGACTTATGATACTGGTTGCTGTCTTTTCATCATTTTATTGCATAGCTCAATCTAATGTTGTTATTCTCTTTCATACAAATATGAATCTGCACCTTATTTAATATCGTGTAAGTATTAAACGGCGAAGTCTTTATATGCAGAGCACTAATTTCAGATGTATGACCATCATTTACATAATGTGGTTGATTGGAGGTTTTCTGAGTGAAAGTAGTCATGCTGCTTCCGTGCTTGTTACTGACGAACAAGGAAAGCCATTTGCTAATGCCGTTATTAGCCTGACAAAGGCGTTGCCGAATTCAACATCAACACAACCTGGCTCGACAGCGGTCATGGACCAGTTGGAAAAGCAATTTTCACCCACGATCCTGGTTGTAGATCAAGGCACGACTGTCGTGTTCCCCAACAGTGACAACATTCGTCATCACGTATATAGCTTTTCAGAACCCAAGCCTTTTGAAATTAAACTTTATGCCAACGAAAGCGTCCCCCCCATATTATTCGATAAACCCGGGATTGTTGTATTAGGCTGTAACATCCATGATTCCATGCTCGGATTTATTTATGTGAAGGAAAGTAAACAGGTTTGGGTGACAAATGAGCAAGGCATAGCGGATATTGGTGAGGCAATTGGCGAAGTGACTATTTGGCATCCTGATTTTTCAGTTGATCATTTGCAACGTATGTCAGGTAATCTTGTTGCCGGGAACCCCAATGAATTCACTTTCAGCAGAGTGTTGCCACCTGCAGCCCACAAGAAAACGTTCGGTAGCAGTAAGTTTAATCGATAATGGTGATCTCTCTCAGGAAATCAATTTTTCAGCTTCTTTTTTTTGGTGTTTTTATTACCGCTTCGTTGATTCTGGTAAATGTCTGGACAGTCACATCCAAGGCCGCGTTTAACCAGGTTACTAAGAATATTGATGTCGCCAACATTGTCCTTCAGCAGTTGATGTCAGAGCGCAGCGAGCAACTGCTGAACTCGGCTCGTGTATTGACTGACGATTTCGGTTTTAAGCAAGCGGTTGCGACCGGTGATCACGCGACTATCCAGAGTGTTTTAGAAAATCATAGTCAACGGATTAACGCTGACTTTATGGTCATTACGGATTTGTCCGGTAAGGTTATCGAAAGTCAGCCAGTGTTGTTTTCAAAGGGGGCAGAATTTCCCTTTCCGGGCATTGTTAGAAATGTCATTGAAAATGGCGGCTCTGACGATGCTCTAATCGTAAAAGGTGGGCTATATCAGGTTATTATGTTGCCCGTTTATGCACCCAATCCCATCGCGATTGCGGGCATCGGCTTTTTGAATGGCGACGCATTTTTGGAGCAGGTAAAGTCTATCATTCAAGCTGACATTATTGTTTCATTACAGTCAGAAGAAATGCACCAGGACATCGTGTTGCACAGCAGTTTGCCGTTTCAGGAAGCGCATCGTGTCATTACTTCAAATCAACAGACACTCAATTGGTTTGATGTGACGTTTTTCCACAGGAATCCTTATTTAACCCGTCAAATCGAGCTACCCGATTCAATCAGAGATGAAGTCACCATTACGTTAGCGGTAGACGTATCCAGTCATTTTGAAAACTTTTCGGCGCTACAGTTCAGTATTCTGCTGATCTCCTTACTCGCTATTGCGGGTTCACTACTTTTTTCAATGTTTATGGCTCGGAGAGTAAGTAAACCGGTTGCCAACCTTGTTGCTGCTGCTAATCAGCTTGCGAGTGGAGATTACGAGAACAGTGTTAGAACGCAGGGGAAGCTCCGGGAGATAAACGCATTGTCTGATGCGTTTGTAAGTATGAAAGACAGAATTCAGCAACGCGAATCCCGAATACTGGCGCAATCAAGGCTGGACCTTCTCACCGGGCTTTTTAACCGGGGACATATGGAAACCCTGATTGAACAGCAATTGACAGCAGGTGAGCACTTACAGGTTATTGGCATTAATATTCGCGATTTCCGAACGTTTAATGATTTATATGGTTATTCAAATGGCGATACTTGCATTAAGACCGTAGCTGACAGAACTCAGCAATGGCCAGGTACCGCAGCAAGGTTATCCGGCGGCGAATTGGTTTGGTTCACCACTCTGCCTCTGAATCAGGAACAGATCAAACAATTTCATTCGGCGCTGGAGCAGCCTATCATCACTGAAGAATTGGTGATGCCGGTGAAGGTGGTGTTTACCATATTTCATTGTCCGGATGATGCAAATAACACGCAAGACCTGTTCAGGCAGATGAATATTTTGCTCGACGAAGCTGAAAAAGGAAGTACATGGCTACTGTACTTCAATAATGAAGTTGAAGCGCGTTACTTACGACGACTCAATATCATTACTGAACTCAAACGCGTATTACAGACGCAACAGGATGAATTGTCGCTCGTGTATCAACCCAAGGTTGATTTACAGTCACGTAAAGTAACCGGATTAGAAGCGCTTATTCGATGGAACAGTAAAGTCCTCGGCTTCGTTCCGCCGGATGAATTTATTGGCATTGCAGAGCAGGCAGGGTTTATTGAGCAGATAACCGATTGGGTATTTCACCAGGTTGTTAAAGATGTCTTGACCCTTAAGGAAAATAACATTTCGATCCAGCCTGCCATCAATTTGTCTACGCAGGATATTCAGAATCGGTTTCTGCTAGAACGACTAATTCATTTACTAGACACAAACGGTTTGTCTACTACAGATATCACTCTGGAAATAACAGAGAGCGATTTAGTCGCGGATGCGAATCTAGCAATTGAAAACCTTACGCTTCTGCGGGACAAAGGATTTTGCATCGCTATTGACGATTTTGGGACAGGGTATTCGTCGTTGGCTTATCTCAAGCACTTACCTGTTACCGCAATCAAAATCGATAAGAGTTTTGTTTTAAATTTAAGTTCTGATACGGACGATCAGCAAATCGTTCATACCGTATTAAGCCTTTCAAATATCTTTGATTTGAAGGTGGTTGCTGAAGGTGTTGAAGATGCCGAAGCAATGCAACTTTTAACCGAGTGGGGATGTGATACTGCTCAAGGGTATTTTATTACTCGCCCATTATCCTTACCTGATCTGATTTCCTGGTTAGAAAACACTGAATATTTTTAATGAGTTTGGAGTCTGTGTGCAATTTATAAAATGTCTGGGGTGTGTGTTTCTTTTCGTTTGCCATTTAGCATATGCGGGCGATGGAAAACTAATCGGTACGGCGGGTTTAAATACCATTGAAGGAACTGGTGGTGGTGGTATCGTGCCCTGGGCTACTCTTTCTGGGTATGACACGCAGGACCAGCTGTCTGCCAGTGCGTTTATTACTCAGGTTAGCGTGCAAGATTACCGCCTGAATGTGATCGGCGCGAATGTTTCTGTTTACGATCGTGCGGAATTCAGTGTGGCTCGCCATGTGTTTGACCTTACTACGATTGGCGGTGAAATAGCGCAAACTGTATACGGTGCCAAAGTACGTCTTTATGGTGATGTGATTTATTCCGATTGGCCACAACTCAGTGTTGGGGTTCAATACAAAGATCTTGAGGATACCGCGGTGGCTAACTTGGTCGGTAGTGAAGACACCTCGGGTACGGACGTTTACCTGGCCGCAACTAAAGTGCATTTAGGTGCCGCGGCAGGATATAACCTGGTATGGAATCTTACCGGGCGTTTCACCAAAGCTAATCAACTTGGCTTGTTGGGCTTTGGTGGGGCTGCCAATGATGATTACGAACTGATGCTGGAAGCGAGTGTAGGCGTGTTGTTTTCACGCCACTTTGCGGCAGGTATCGAATACCGTCAAAAGCCGGACAACCTTGGATTAGGGGAAGACGATTGGATGGACGTATTTGTTACGTATATACCATCAAAGCATGTGAACTTTACCCTTGCATGGGCTGATTTGGGCACTATCGCAGGTGCTGCAGGACAAAAAGGGCTCTATTTCTCTGTTGGAGGTCAATTGTGGTAAGAGGAATATTATTTATCTGGACATGCTGTTTGTTGGTAAGTGGCTGTGCCAGCCGTTCAGATACGCTTTATGTTCAGATGGGCGGGCAGCAAAAGATAGATGAAATTGTTGAGAACTTTGTTTATGAAATAGAGTTCAACAGCACGATATTACCTTTTTTTGCTGACACGGATATAACGCGTTTTTCAGAAAAATTCGCAGAACAACTTTGTATGTTCGCTGATGGTCCATGCCAATATTCAGGCGACACTATGGAGCAAGTACACGGTGGTATGAACATCACCGAAGCGCAATTTAATCTAACGGTAGATCTGTTTATTGCTGCAATGAATAAAGCTGGTGTGCCGCACCGATTGCAAAATCAGCTACTGAGCAGAATGGCAACGACACGAGAACAGATGCTTTATAAGTAAATATTAGCAGCGAATGCCTGTTGAAACGTAATTTACCGTTTAGCCACAAAGTCATTAGGTTGAATGTTACCCAGCAGGCTGTCGTCACTGGCTCTGACTAACGCATTATCTGAATAGGCTTCAACGACGGTTACTGTCACCGGGTGAATGCGGTATTGAAGAAAGGTCTCGCCACGTGGGTTGTTCACTTCCTGCATCTGATAGAGAGCCAGTTCATCACCGACCATGACACCATGCTGACGGCCGAGCGATACGGAAAGTTCATTGTTTGCCGCTACCTGAATAACCCGGCCGGTAGCAGGGACACAGGCTAACGATAAATCGATATCACTTAGCATTTGTTGCACTTGTTCGTTTAGTGCCTTACCAAACGCACTCTGCCAGAAGGCATGAGTGCTGGCATCAAGCTGAGCAAACTTATCGAATTCCCACTCTGCAGACATACTGTAGGTTTTAGAGAAAATCGGCGCGCCGTTGACACCATCTATCAAGACCGTTCTGAAGCGGAAGCTACGAGTTGGATCGCTATCTTTCCAGAATGCGAGTGAGGAATGATTCGGGCGATGTACGCTAATGTCTTCAATGACGCCGGTCAACACGAACTGTGACCGGGTTTGAGCCGCCAATGCCGTTGCTTGTGCACGCACCTGTCTAGCCTGCCAGCGCACCGTGTAAGGCTCGATGGCAGAGATCACGCCGTATTGTGCCGAACTGTCGAAAGCACTCTGTAAGTGAAGCGCAAGTTGCTGACCAATTTCTTGAATTTGACCATCCTGCGTGTGTTGACGTTGCATGACCGGAAAATAGCTGGTCGCAATGGTTTTTATGTAGCTGGCTGAGTCACAGTACTGTTCTGCCGGGAAAATATCCGCTCTGATTCGTACTGTTACATAGTTGTCATGCCAGGTTTCCGACACCAGCTGTAACTCTTTGACCTCCCCAGAGGCTGAAATTTCTAACCGCTCGCTATTGAGTAAACCATTGGTAAGCTGCTGAACACTGGTGACAGAGGCGCCGGCGAATAGCATAGCCTGACGCAACGCTTCCTGAGTGGCCTGTTGTTTAGCCTGGACTTTGTTGCCGTTCATCACCGCGGCCTGACCCTGAGTTTCAAACCAAGCGGCATGAGATTGCCCTACAAGACAATAAAGCAGGCAGAATGCCGCCCATTTAAAAGGTTTGTTCCAAGTTGCATAGTTTGATTTATTGCACATACTCATACCCAATATCTGCGTGTTATCGGTTTCGCTGCGGCTACTATTTCCTGCCTTAGCCAATCATACTGTGAGTTTGCAGTGTTCCGTATGATGGTGCGTACAGCGTCAATAATACCTATTAATAACCAGAGGTAGCATTTTTCGTTCCGTATTTTACCCGGGCACGAATATTGCCTAGTGTTTACCATCACAGCGGTTAATACTTGGTGCAATGCGTTATGATTATTTTTGGTAAACACGTTCGGTTCTTAAAGCTAATTGCGTTATCTTCGGCTATGTTCCTGATGACCGGCTGTACGTCTCTGTTCGATAAACATGTCGAGTGGGAAACTGTTGAGCCCAGTGAATATCCGGTGCTAACAGCCGTTGGTTACGCGCCCATAGGCTCGCAAATGGGCGGCAACGACTCGGAAAAGAATATCATGGCCATGAAAGCCTCCAAGCTGGATGCTTATCGAGAACTGGCAGAGCAGGTTTATGGTCAGCGCATCAATGGCAGGCAATCGCTGGCCAATATGGTTATTAATAATACACAGCTTCAAGCTTCAGTTGAGGGGGTGATCCGTGGCGCAAAAGTGGTTAAGGCTTACCCAGTTGGCGATGATACCTATGCAACTGAACTGCAACTGGACATGCAACAGGTATACAACATTTATCTTTCTACCGCGCGTCCGCAACGCGTGAAGAACGTCCGCTATTATTAATCGTCTCAACGAGAGCGTGAAGTGAGTAATTGCGCGGACATACGTGTGGCAAGTCCTAACTATAATATCTAGCTGCTATCAACGTCGGATATCCGAGATTACCATAGCGTGGTTCAGGGCTACGACTTTATTCCATGGAATGTATTTAGCCTAAGGTACAGCCATGGCTCAATAAATAAACGCAGTAAGAGGAATAAGAAAATATATCTGGATAGGGGATTAGTAGCCGGTTAAATCAGGCGCTCACGCCTTTACCGGAGAAGCCGCCTTTTTTCTTGCCGGCTTTGTCGTACGTGAGTGATTCTTTGGCGCGAACTTCCATCATCAGATTACGCAAATGGGCCAGCCTTAGCTGACCTTGCTCAACGGCAACCTGATTGACTTCGGTACAGTACTGACATTCGCTGAGGAGCGTTTTAGCCTGTTCGACAAGTTCACTGAGATCAGACGACAAAGGCGCTTCATTCTGAAGCGCCTTTAATTGAGGGTTTACGGTTTCATCAAGGTGTTGGATATCTGTCAGGAGCTGCTCTTTGTCTTTCAGTAACGTCATGAGCGACTCAGCATCTCTGGTACTAATTAAATGCAGCTCTTTCTCTAACAACGCTTTTAGGGTCGTCAGTTGTTCAATCTGCTGTGTTAGCTGCTCAGAGATAGTTGTAGCCATTGTCGCCTTTGTACTAAGATTTCAGCCCAAAAATTTCAGATTCCAACCGGGCGATTTTCTTCGCCAGCGATTGCGGATCAACTTTATACTCACCACTTTGAATGGCTTTCTTCAGTTTGTCGACCTTTTCCTGATTAACCGGCGCATCTGCGCTTTTTTTCTGCACCTGGCTAAGCTGCTGCGCAGACTGAGTTAATGACACCGAATCCTGACGAGGAGCGGCGGTTGCCTGAGCCTGTGCAGTCGCGGCTTGTTTAGCTGCAGACTGATTCTGTTGGGTTTGCTGCTGCGTGTTGACTTTATTATTGTCAACAGGCGCTTTGGGTAACCCATTGTTTACATTATTAATTGCCATAATTAATTTCCACTACCTTTGAAACCTCAGTATATATATCGGCCTCAGGCAGATTTTCTTTAGTGTTAATTACAACTAAATTCCGGATTTGTCTAGGCAAAGCGTATCATAAATTTACAACAACTTCCTGAGTACTGGCGACTTCTGCCACAATGGTTTTCTTTGAGTTGCTGTTTTCCACCCTGATGGTGTCTCCAATTACGCCGTCCTGCTGGGCAATACCCGATGTTTTTACTGCCATTCCGGCTGCTCGGGCACTAATTGTGATTCTATCGCCTTTGCAGACAAAACACAGCATATTACTTTGTACTGGCTGTCCTTCACGTACCCGGTATTTCAGTCGCGCGCCGGTGACATCGTCAACGGACGTGTAGGGTGTATGACGCAATTGTTTAATATCGATTTCAGCAAGCGTCACGTTTCCTGCCGAAATGACCGTGTTGGGACTGATCATGCTGGCGGTCACTACGATGGTTCTGGTGCGTGTAACCTTAGCTGTCGTGAACAAATACCAGTTATTATCATTGCAACTGACTCTTACTGTCAGATAGCTCTGCGAAAGCGTTGCCGGGTCCACATCATATTCAAACGGTAAGCTGCACTGCGGCACCGTAATACGACCGTCCACCGGGGTCACGTCTACCTTGAGATTGTCCGCGAATTCATCTGCTTGATTCGACTCAAGTTGCCGGGTAATAAATTGTTCGACACCCAGTGCAATTTTTTCGTGTTCGGACAAGGGGTTTTGTTGGGCAATTGCCGGAAAGTGAGCTATTGTGATAGCTGCGGTCAAGATGAATGCATTAATGGTGCGCTTAAAAAATCTTTCAAATTTTTTCATGTTCAGATGTTTTCATTTTGACTATTATTAAAGTAAATCAGCAAGTTTGACGATGAAGCTGTCACTGCGACAGTAATTTGACACCGTCGTCAATACCATCAGGGCAGCAAGGTTTGTGCCCACATTTAACACTGAGGTGATGTATGTCTGGAATTTTGGATTCGGTTAATCAGCGCACGCAACTGGTCGGACAGAACCGGTTAGAACTGTTGCTGTTCCGACTTAATGGCCGGCAACGATTCGGAATTAACGTGTTTAAAGTCCGGGAAGTGCTGCAATGTCCGGCACTCACCTCAATGCCAAAACTCAACCCATTGGTTCGCGGCGTAGCACACATTCGCGGGCAGACCATTTCCGTTATTGACCTGAGTATGGCCACTGGCGGTCGCCGAATTGAAGATCTTTCAACGGCTTTTATTGTCATTGCGGAATACAACCGTTCGGTACAGGGGTTTTTGGTGGGAGCTGTTGAACGCATTATTAACACCAATTGGGACGCCATTATGCCGCCACCGCAAGGCACTGGCAGAGCAAGCTACCTCACGGCGGTAACCGAGGTCGATAAAGAGCTGGTCGAGATTCTGGACGTAGAGAAAATCCTTAACGAGATTTCACCGCTGAATACCGAAGTGAGTGCAGAGGTGGCCAGTACGCTGAATACCGACGCGCACAAAGACAAGATTATTTTTATTGCGGATGATTCGTCGGTGGCCAGAAACCAGGTTAAGCGAGCACTAACTACGCTGGGCCTTGAAATCGAAGTCGCCAAAAATGGCCTTGAGGCACTGAACCGGTTGAAGGAGATTGCAGCGGAAACCGGTGACGTCACAGACAAGGTTGGTGTACTGGTATCGGATATTGAGATGCCTGAGATGGATGGATATACACTCACTGCAGAGATTAAAAATACACCGGAGCTGCAAAAATTGCATGTGGTGTTGCATACGTCGCTAAGCGGTGTGTTTAACCAGGCTATGGTTAAGAAAGTGGGCGCTGATGATTTTATTGCGAAATTTCACCCCGATGAACTGGCTTCAGCCGTGCAAAAATGGCTCGGGCCGACTGAATAATCGAACGGAGTACTAGCCGATTGGTTAATAAGGACGTATCACCTGACGCTTATCGCCGGTTCAGGGATTTTCTTGAACAACAGTGTGGAATCGTCCTGGGCGATAATAAGCAATATTTGGTCAGAAGTCGCCTGGCGGGGCTGTTGTATGAACATCACCTGACCAGCATGGATGAATTACTGGGTATCGCTATCTCCGGGCATAACCGCGGGGTGTTGCAGCAGGTTATCGATGCCATGACAACGAACGAAACCCTGTGGTTTCGTGACACCTATCCGTTTGAGTTACTCATTAATCAAATTTTGCCTGAGCTTGCCGGTAAACAGCGTCGCCTAAGGATCTGGAGTGCCGCTTGCTCGTCTGGCCAGGAGCCTTATTCAATTGGTATGTCAGTATTGGAGTATCAGCGTAAAAACCCTGCGGCAAGGAGTCTCAGCGTCGAAATCGTTGCCACTGACCTGTCCAGCAACATGCTGAAAAAATGTGAGCAAGGCTTGTATGATGAGCTGTCACTGTCGCGCGGCCTGTCGGCAGAACGGCGTCAGCGTTATTTCAAACAACACGAAAGCGGCATGATGCAGGTGAGTCCCGAGGTTCGCAGTATGGTCAGCTTCCGTAGCCTCAATCTGCTGCATAGCTATACGATGCTCGGTAAATTCGACATTGTTTTTTGCCGTAATGTGCTGATTTACTTTTCAACCGAGATTAAGCAAAAAATACTGCAACAAATTGCCGGTCAATTACAGCCAGGTGGCATACTCTTCCTTGGGGCATCAGAGTCAGTTGCCTCTGCGGCAGAGAGTTACCGCATGGTGAAGTGTAACCCCGGGTTGTATTACGCTAAAAAAGATTAGTTAATTCATTGTATTAATTGATTTTTACCTTTTATCCTTCCTTTTTGTAGTCTGTTGGCACTCCCCTTGCTTAGTCAGAACTAAGTATTAGGAGTAGTGCTCATGGCAATTAATCTAGACAAACTTACCGGGTTCCATCAGCAAGCGTTGAATATTCGCAACGACAAGATGGAAGTGATTGCCGGCAACCTGGCAAACGCCAACACCCCTGGATACAAAGCCCGAGGTATCGACTTTAAACAAGCGATGGCGTCAGCGCAGTATTCCAGCGGTCAGAAAATGACACGTACTCACGAAAATCACATTAGCGGTGGCATGACCTCCTCAGCGGAAATTGGTTTCCGCATTCCGTCACAACCGGACACGGGCGACGGCAACACGGTGGAAGTGCAAATGGAACGTAATGAATTCTTAGATACATCTATGCGTTATCAGGCCAGCATTCAGTTTCTGGATGGCAAAATTAAAGGCATGAAGAAAGCGCTAAGCGGTGGAGGACAAGGGTAATGAGTTTATTTGATGTAATGTCAATTTCTGCAACAGGTATGCACGCTGAAAGTGTTCGCTTGAATACCACTGCCAGTAATATCGCCAATGCCAATACGGTAAGCAGTAGTGAAGGTGACACGTACCGTGCTCGTCATGCTGTATTTGCTGCCGAACTTCAACGCGCTTCCGGAGAGCAAATGAAAGGGACTGAAGTGAAAGTACTGGGTGTCGTTGAGAGCAACAAACCGCTCAATGTTGAATATGCACCGAATAACCCGCTGGCAGATGAAAATGGCTATATCTACAAGCCAAACGTCAACATTGTTGAAGAGATGGCCGACATGATGTCCGCGTCAAAAGCATATGAAACGAATATTCAGGTAGCAGATACCACCAAACGCATCTTCCGTCGCGTAATGATGCTTGGTCAAGGCCAGTAATGGCCGGCCATTAAGAGGATAGTATTGTGAGTATAGTTAACACCACAACAGGCTTAACCGACAATTTGTACTGGCAGGAAGAAACAGTTCCGGTTGTCGATGGTTCAGAGCAGTCACTGAGTCAGGAAGACTTTTTTGCCTTGTTGACCGAGCAGCTTGCAAACCAGGATCCTACCAAGCCGGTAGATAATGATCAGATGGTGTCGCAAATGACTCAGTTCACTGCGGCTGATGGCATCAACAAGCTCAATGAAAAGTTCGAGACCTTTGCCACGTCCATGACGTCAAACCAGGCGTTACAGGCATCGGGGCTTATTGGTCAGAATGTGCTGGTAGAGAGTAACGTCGGCTATATGACGTCGGACGGTGCTGGTGTAAGTGGTGTGGTGGTAAACGACCAAACCGTACAAAACATGGAAATCACAATAACCAGTCCCAATGGTGAGGTGGTACGCGTCATCAATGCCGGTACCCAAGCGGCCGGCAATATTCAGTTTAACTGGGATGGTACCGACAGTAGCGGCAATATTATGCCGGCTGGGGAATATGTCGTCAGTGCCTCTGGTGAAGTGGACGGAGAGGGCGTGGCAATATCAACCGCAATCAACCGTCACGTAAGTAGTGTCAGCCTGGCGAGTAGTAGCCAGGGTATTATTTTGAATTTAGCAGGTGATGTCAGCATTAATCTTAGTGACGTCATTCAGATCGGCAGTTAGTAGGAGAAAGAACTCATGTCTTTTAATATTGCATTAAGTGGTGTTTCTGCCGCACAGAAAGATTTGGACACCACCGCCAATAACATTGCAAACGTCAACACGGTAGGTTTCAAAGAGTCGCGTGCTGAGTTTGGTGATGTATACGCAACGTCTTTGCTCGCAGGTGGTAAAACCAAAGTGGGTGATGGTGTGCTTACTCAGGAAGTCGCACAACAATTTACCCAGGGTAGTTTGCAATTTACCAATACTGCACTGGATTTGGCAATTACCGGTAATGGTTTCTTTGCCACCGTACCGGAAATTACGTCACGTGACTTCTCATTTACCCGCGCCGGTCAATTCAAACTGGACTCGGATAATTTTGTTGTTAACAGTGCAGGTGACAATCTAGTTGGCTTCCCTGTTAACTCTGACGGTACCAGCGCATCCGTGGCACTAAGTACCACCGTACCTGTTCGTATTCCTGATTCATCGGGTAACCCACAGCAAACAGGTGAAGTTGATATTCGCATGAACCTGCCAGCCGGTGACGGCGCCCTGGATCCGGCTAGCTTCGACCCGGAAGATCCACTGACTTACAATGCGGCAACCTCGGTTACGGTGTATGACTCACTGGGTGACAGTCACGTTATGACCTATTACTTCATTAAAGACAATGCCGTGGGTACCGACAACGAATGGTATGTGGTTGCCGCAGTAGATGACGTGCTGGTCGATCTGGTTAATTCCGACGGTACGGATTCTGACCCGACTACCGCCGTTAATACGGCAGGGACAAACACCGGTAACGGCGTAACTGCTGCGAAGTTAATCTTCAGTCAGGGCGGTGAATTTACCGGTATTGAGTCACCAGACGGTGTTGCTCAGTCAGATTTTAAAATTGTAACTGAAGCGCTGGGTGGTACTATTCTGGCGAACGGCTCAGACCCAACACAACAAATTGCTATTGATTTTAACCTTGATCCTAACAGCGCCACACCTAATGAACCGACTCAGTTTGCGTCTGCTTTTGAGGTAACGTCACTGGAGCAGGACGGCTTGCCGGTGGGACGTTTAACCGGGATTGATATCGGACCGGATGGCTTGGTACGTGCGACATTCTCAAACGGAACATCAGAGCCAATTGTTCGCGTAGCGCTGGTCCGTTTTTCTAACGAGCAAGGTCTGACTCAGGAAAGTAATACGCAATGGAAAGAGAGTATTCTTTCTGGTGAAGCGCTTGCTGGCGAAGCGACTACCGGTACGTTTGGTGAAATCAACTCATCAGCATTGGAACAGGCAAACGTAAACCTGACCACTGAGCTGATTGACCTGATTATTGCGCAGCGGAACTTCCAGGCCAACTCTCGTTCACTGGAAGTCAACAACCAGCTGAATCAGACGATTCTGAATATCCGATAAACGATTTCGTTACGTCTAAAGGGCTGCAACCGCGGCCCTTTTCTTTTATCTCCGTTATTTTGGCACTTTTGGCATTGCCTTTGCACATTCACTAGTAAGTGTAATCAAAGCGTCAAAAGGCAGTCATGGATAAATTACTCTATATAGCCAGCAGTGGGGCCAATCAGGACCTGGTTGCAACGTCTTTGCGCGCCAATAACCTAGCGAATGCACAGACAACCGGCTTTAAAGCACAACTCGAACAGGCCCGATCTATGCCGGTATACGGCGAAGGTTTGCCGACCCGGGCATTTGCCATGACCGAAAGTCCGACCAACAACTACGAAAGTGGCCCAATGATTCAAACGGGTCGGGATCTTGACGTTGCCGTGCAAGGTGACGGTTGGTTTGCCGTTCAGGATGCGCAGGGCAATGAAGCCTACAGTCGTGACGGTAACTTTCAGTTAGGGGCTGATGGCGTGTTGGAAGATGTACACGGCAATATGGTAATGGGTGATGCCGGTCCGATATTTTTGCCGGTGCCTTTGGATAACCTGAACATTGCCGCTGACGGCACCATCTCAATTCGACCGCAAGGTGCGCCTGAGTCGGTATTGGAAGAAGTCGGCAGACTGAAATTAGTGAAGCCGGAATACCGTGATATGGAGCGAGGTAATGACGGTTTGTTCCGCATGCAGGACGGCAGTATTGCACAAGCCGATGAGACCGTCGCAATTCGTACGGGCATGTTGGAAGGTTCGAACGTAAACGCCATTGACGAGATGGTCAATATGCTGAGTTTGCAGCGCCATTACGAGCTGCAAGTCAAAATGATGAAGAAAGCTGACACCCTGGATACACGCGGCAACATGTTGCTGCGCATCATCTAATCCAGTCGGTATCAACAGAAACAAGGCAGAGGAGAAATTATATGCATCCTGCACTTTGGATCAGTAAAACCGGACTCGACGCGGCGCAAACCGACGTGTCCGTGGTGTCGAACAATTTGGCTAACGCGTCTACCGTTGGCTTTAAAAAAGACCGGGCGATTTTTGAAGACTTGCTGTATCAGAACATCAACCAGCCAGGAGGCCGTTCGTCGGCTGACACCGAATTGCCTTCAGGACTAATGGTTGGCGCAGGCTCAAAAGTGGTCGCGACACAAAAAGCGCATACACAGGGAAACCTGTTAACCACTGACAATGCACTGGATATGTCGATTCAGGGCCGAGGCTTTTTCGAAATACTGCAGCCTGATGGCACCATTGCCTATACGCGCAATGGCCAGTTCACGCTTAACGATCAGGGGCAAATTGTTACCCCCGGCGCGGGTTTCCTGTTACAGCCCGAAATCACGATTCCGGAAGATGCCCAGCAAATCACCATCTCTCAGGACGGTGAAGTGTCTGCGTCTGTGCGTGGTCAGGCTGAGCCGCAGGTGCTGGGTCAGCTTACCGTATCAGACTTTGTAAACCCAACGGGTCTGCAGCCCACCGGACAAAACCTTTACGTTGAGACTGCTGTTTCCGGCGCGCCAATCCAGGGCGTTCCAGGACTTCAGGGGCTTGGCACTATCGTGCAGGGCACACTGGAGACGTCCAACGTGAATGTGACCGAAGAGCTGGTCAATCTGATTGAAAGCCAACGTTTGTATGAAATGAACTCCAAGGTTATCTCATCGGTAGATCAGATGCTTGGACAGGTCATTCAGCAGTTATAGCGAATAAGTGAGACGGTTATGCAGCGCCTAATGTTAATTGCTATTGCCGGATTGATTACCAGCGGCTGTGCCAGCACAGCGCCTGACCACGTACAGGCAAACGACCCATCATTCGCACCGGTGATCCCCGATATTCCGCGTGAGCACATCGTCGAAGACGGTGGCTTGTTTCGCCCTTACATGGCTAATAGTCTGTATTCCGATGTTACAGCCCGGCGGGTAGGTGACATTATTACCGTCACTCTTAGTGAAAATACCGCTGCATCTAAGTCAGCCGGAACCACGTCGTCGAAAGCCACTGGGGTTGATTTACAGCCTATCACCGGGCTTGGCGGTAATGCCATTAACATTGGTCCTGAGTCGATTCAGTTAGGGATTACTTCATCCAATGACTTTACTGGTGATGCTCAGGCGAACCAGAGTAATAGTCTGAATGGCAGTATTTCTGTCACGGTTGTTGACGTATTGGCGAATCAGAATCTTGTGATCCGCGGTGAAAAGTGGCTCACCCTTAATCACGGCGACGAGTATATCCGTTTGACCGGCATTATTCGGCCTTCTGATATTTCGCCGGCGAATGAAATTGTGTCTACCAAAATTGCCAACGCGCGGATCCAGTACAGTGGTACCGGCAGCTTCGCCCGTTCACAGGAAAAGGGTTGGTTAACCAAGTTCTTCTCCTCTGAATGGTGGCCGATGTAAGGAGGTCCTATGCGATTATTCATGTGTGTTTTACTCAGCAGTTTGCTGTTCAGTAGTCAGGCCTTTGCTCAGCGCATTAAGGACGTTGCCAGTATTCAGGGCGTGCGAAGTAACCAGTTAATAGGTTATGGGCTGGTGGTTGGCTTACCAGGCACCGGTGAACAAAGCCCATTTACCGAACAAAGTTTCCGTACAATGCTGAGTAACTTTGGTATCAGCCTGGATCCCAACACCAAGCCAAAAATTAAGAATGTTGCCGCAGTGGCGGTGCATGCCGATTTGCCGCCGTTTACCAAGCCGGGTCAAACTATTGACGTGACTGTTTCATCGATTGGTGAAGCGAGCAGCTTACAAGGCGGTACGCTGCTACAAACCTTCCTGAAAGGTGTCGACGGCAATATTTATGCGGTTGCACAAGGCAGCCTGGTCGTCAGCGGTTTTGGCGCTCAGGGGGGCGACGGTTCGCGCATCATTGTAAATACTCCAACGGTGGGTCGCATTGCTAACGGTGCGTTAGTTGAACGTACTGTGCCCAGTGGTTTTGCCTCTGGTGATAGTCTGACACTGAATCTGAATTATCCCGACTTTTCTACCGCCAAGGCGTTAGCAGATACCATTAACCAGCGGTTTGGCGCTCAGCCGGAAAAAGGCTATGCCATCGCCGAGCCATTAGATGCGGCTTCTGTGCGGGTCACTGCACCGCGCGATCCGGGTCAGCGGGTTGGCTTTCTGGCCACGCTGGAAAACTTTGAGTTTACCCCGGCAGATGCCCCTGCACGGGTTGTAGTGAACAGCCGTACCGGCACTATTGTCATCGGTCGGGATGTGCGCTTGTTACCCGCGGCCATTACCCATGGTGGCCTGACCGTTACAATTAGCGAAAACCAACAGGTGTCTCAGCCTAACGCGTTAGCAGACGGTGAAACGGTCGTCACGACGCAATCTATTATCGATGTGAATATGGCCGATAGCCGCATGTTTAAATTCGAGCCAGGCGTTACGTTGGATCAGTTAGTAAGAGCCGTGAATGAAGTCGGTGCAGCGCCAGGTGACCTGATGGCCATACTGGAGGCCTTGCGTCAGGCAGGTGCCTTACAAGGCGAACTGGTGGTGATCTAATGGACTTACTCAACAGCAAAACGACACTGGAAAACGCCCGTAACGTGCACGATATGTCGAGCATTAACCGCTTAAAAGAAGCGGTATACAGCGACGACAAAGATGTACTGAAAGAAGCTGCGCAGCAGTTTGAGGCGATTTTCGTGCAGATGATGCTGAAGTCTATGCGTAAAGCGCAGGATGCCATGGCTGACGAAGACAGCCCGTTTAACTCTGAGCAAATGAAGTTTTACAGAGACATGCACGACCAACAGATGGCAGCTGACATGTCCAGCGGTGGCGGCCTGGGATTAGCGGACTTAATTGTTCAGCAATTGGGTCAACCCGAGAAAGGGCAGTATATGCCGTCTAGTGTGTTACGCAATGATGGCAACCTGTCGTCGCTTAACTGGCAAAACCGCGAACAGGTTGAAGACGCGCAAGCACTCGCTGAGTCGGTATCAGAAGACGCCGTGCAACAAGCATTTAAGACCGCCGCATTTGAAAACCCTGCGGCGTTTGTTGAAGCGTTATATCCGGTCGCGTCAAAAGCCGCCGAAAAGTTGGGCGTCGCCCCTGAAGCACTGATAGCGCAAGCCGCGGTCGAGACCGGCTGGGGTCAGTATGTTATTCACGATAGCAAAGGCAACAGCTCTAACAATTTGTTTGGCATTAAAGCCAACAGTCACTGGAAAGGTGATGCGGCAACCGTGGATACCATTGAGTTCGATGGCACTGTAGCGCGCCAGCAAAAAGCAGCCTTCAGGAGTTATGAATCGCTGGAGCAAGGACTAAGCGATTATGTCGATTTTATTCGCGACCAACAACGCTATCAGGGCGCAGTAGAACAAGCGGCTGATCCAAAAGCCTATTTCAATGCCTTGCAACAGGCAGGCTATGCCACTGATCCGCAGTATGCAGACAAGATTATGTCAGTGCTGAACAGTGATCAATTCCGGAACTATTTACCATGAAATCGGTAATGCGGGGGGCTAGCCTATGAGCAGTAATGTGGATCTGTACTCCATTGCAACCAGTGGTGTAAATGCCAGCAGCCGTCTGTTAGCCACAACCAGTAATAACATTGCTAACGTTAACTCTGAAGGTTATGTTCGCGAACGGACTGTATTTACTAATGAGCTGTTAGGCGGTGTCGGTAAGGCAACGACCGAACGGGTAATCGATAAATTCGCACAAAACCAAATGCGACGCGACATCACGCAGGTTGGTGAATGGGAAACCTACTACAATAAAACCGAAGCCATCGATAATTTACTGGCCAATGAAGCGAATTCGCTGTCTACGGGCTTAAGTGAGTTCTTTGCCTCTATTCAGACCGCAGCGGATGACCCTACCAATCTGGCTTCACGGGATTTAGTGTTAAGTCAGGGCGACGCCATGTTGCGCCGAATGAGTTCCATTGCTGATTTTATGAATTACAAGGAAGACGAGCTCAACCTTGAATTCGAAAGTATGGTAAATCGTTCCAACAGTTTGATTCAAACCATCGGTGATTTAAACAAAGCCATTCTGGTGGTGAAGGGCAATCACACTGGCGGTGAGCCGACAGCGTTATTAAACGAACGCGATAATGCCATTAACGAACTGGCAGAGTTGATGTCTATCGAGATCCGCGAAAGCAGCAACGCCAGTGGGTCGTTATTAGTGAATTTAACCAGCGGTGAATCGCTGGTACTGGAAGACGGTAGCTTTAATCTGTTCGAACTCACCGACAGTGCTGATGTGATGTACAAGCAGCTGCAGCTGGGCACGACATTTGACGGTGCAAAAGCCAATACCAATATACGTATTACAGAAGACGATTTAGGTGGTTCATTGGGTGGGTTGTTCCGTTATCGTGATGAAGTATTAGGCCCTGCACAGCGCGATATCGGCCAGTTGGCTGTGGCGTTTGCTGATGCTGTTAACAGCCAGAACAGGCTGGGTATGGATCTCGACTTCCAGTTGGGCGGCGATATTTTCAGCCTCCCAGAGCTAACAGGCTTGCCGTATTCAGGCACACCTGACACCTTGCAGGTTGCCGGGCAATTTACACCAGGGCAGGGCAGCGAAGTCACTGATGCAGACATCCGTGTTACCGTTACGGCCGTCTCTGGTGGTGTGCCTTCTCAAGTGTCTGTTGAGTTACTAAATGCAGATGGCAGTCCGAAAACGGACGAGAACAATCAGCCGGTCAGCTATACGGGGATTTCTATTACTGGTGGATTTACTGAACTGCCGGGCGGCATTGAAATCCAGTTTCAGTCTGCGTCGGGTTACTCCGTTGGCAATGAGTTTCTATTCCAGCCGGTAAAATACAGCGCAACCGATATTGAAATGGCTACCACGCGTCCGGAAGATTTGGCCTTTGCCAGTCCGATTCGGGTTGATGTAAACAATGGTAACCTTGGCGACGCCGAAGTTGTTGCAACCAAAGTCACCAATACCGAGGTAGACGCCACACTGGGTGCGGATGCCTCCGCCTTTGATGGTGCAGGTGGGATTCACGGCCTGGCAGGGTCGCCCAGTGCTGCCGTCGGAGCTCCGGTACAAATCGTATTCACGTCTGAAACCAGTTTTAATGTACTGGACGGGGAAAACCCGGCCAATGTTATTACCAGTGTGAGTGGCGTAACGGATTACACAGATTTGCTTGCACAAGCTGAATCGTCGGGTGTGCCTGCGTGGCCGGCATCGTTTTCTGCACTGAGTGATTACCCGGGGTACGACTTCAGCTTACAGGGGAAACCGGTAGCGGGTGATAGTTTTACTATCAGCTACAACACAGACGGTAACTACGACAATACTAATGCATTGTCATTGGCCAACTTGCAAAAGCAGGGCTTGACTAAGCTGAGTACCAACAGCGTGAGTCAGCCTCGTACGTTGCACGAGAGTTATTCGACCCTGGTGAGCCGAGTAGGCGAAGATGCGTCGTCAGCGGGAATTGCATTGCAAGCGGCGGAAGCAATGAAGGTGCAGTCTTCAGAATGGTTTGATTCTGTGTCCGGGGTAAGTCTCGATGAAGAAGCCGCAAATTTAGTGCGTTATCAGCAGTCCTATGCGGCTGCCGCTCGTATCCTGTCTACCGCACAGGAATTGTTTAATACTATATTGTCCTCAGTCAGGTAGTCATTATGCGTATTACCACTAATCAGCTTTACGATCAGAATATCCGCGCGATTATGGATAATCAGGCCGGACTGGCGGATACGCAACTCGCGCTGTCGTCTGGCAAGCGCATTAATAAACCGTCTGACGACCCGGTCGGCTCCGCCAAGGTGATCCGCATGACGGAAGAGTTGGATAGCCTGACACAGTTTCAACGGAACAATGATTTGGTAACTGGCTCGCTGGCACAGCAGGAAACAATACTACGCAACATGACCGATACCATAAACCGAGCACGCGTGCTGGCACTGCAGGCTGGTGATGGTTTGTTGTCTGATGCGGACCGTAAGGCGCTGGCATCAGAGATTTCACAGATTAAAGACGAAGTGTTTGATCTGATGAATTCACAAAATGCAGACGGTGATTACTACTTTTCCGGCTATCAGTCTGAAACCCAACCGTTTGTGTTTAACCCCGGTTCAACTGGCAATGCCTATACATTCCAAGGCGATAGTGGCACCAACGAAGTCCAGTTATCCAGCAGCGTCACCATTCGCAGTCGTACCTCGGGTCAATCTGTTTTCGAAGACGTGGCTGCGCGCCGTAATTTTTCGATTACCGGTACATCTGGTATCACGGTCGATTATGCACTGGTGGCTGGCCAAGGTGATTTCGATAAGTTTTATCGCAACAACTATGACCCGGTTACCGCAGCCAATAACAATTATCAGGTCAGTGTCATTTCACCGACCCAGGTGCAAATTACTAACACGGGTACCGGTAATGTGGTCGCGACGCAAGGGTATACCAGCGGTGAGCCTTTTACGTTCGCGGGGATTGATTTCACTTTAACAGGGACAACCGGTTCAACGCTCAACTTCCAGTTAGATGCGCCGGAAAAGAAAAATATTGCCCAGACATTACATGAGCTTGAGTCTGTTCTGGATAACGAAAACGTGAGTGATTCAGACTTCCGTGAAGGATTGAGTGATGCGCTGGTGGGTATTGATAATGCGCTGGAAAAAATTAGTTTTGAAGTGTCCTCATTAGGTGCCCGCTTAAATGTTGCGGAGTCTGTATACGAAACCAATTTGGATCTGGAAGTTGCCACCAAAGAAGCCCGCTCAGCAATACAGGATGTAGACTATGCTGAGGCATCGGCTGAGTTTGCTAAACAAGAAGCCGCACTCACCGCTGCGTTGTCGACCTTTCCGAAGATTTCTAACCTGAGTTTGTTCAACTATCTCTGATTTTCGTTATTCAGGCTGAATGTGGCCAGATACATTCGGCTTAGGTTGTCGATATGAGAGGAGTAGTAGGCCATCAGTAATTTTCCTTCGTAAATCGCTAACCCCGGATAGCCATTGTCTCCTGCACTCGGCAATACCGCCAGTGTCCTCAAGCCGGCCGTTTTGATATCCAGATGCCACAAACGGGTATGCAATTTCTTTCCGTCCCAGTATCGTCCTGCCACCAGCGCAGATTCATCATCCAGTAACAGCATGGCTGGTCCGCCAATATAGATCCCCAAATCCACCCATGTGAACCGGGTGTAGGGCGGTTTACTCGTACCCAGCTGAGCGGTGAAGCTATCGGCATCGCGGCGGACCAGAGCAATTAACGTTCCTTCGGAAGTAAATGCCAAATCGCTTTCGTTGGGGTAGCCTAAACCGTGTTTACGCAGAGAAAGTACGTCATTGCATGCAATTTCCATCCGCCCGCAAAGATTGCCTGAATACAAATTCAGTTGATTAGCCTGACGTAAATAACCTAATCCCCAATGTTTCCCATTGCATTCTGCTGCACGCCACAACCACCAACCCTTGGGGCCCGGAAAGCGAATGCCTGACCAGGTATTATTGCCGGTTGAAAACCAACTGACTGTTTCTGGTACCGGGTGAGCGGGGGATGAGCGGGTATGGGCAATGAGTATGAGCTTGCCATCACGGGTCTCAGTGAAATGAGGGTCACGTAAATCATAGCCTGGTAAAACTAATTGCTGACCGGAAATTCGCTGGCCATCGGGCGTGTATTGCAACACGACGACTTTGCCATCTTCACTCATGTGATCTGTACCACACCGATAGCTGATGAATAATGTCCCTTGAAACATCACTGCATCACCAAATGCGTTATGGCTGTAACCGCTACAAATCCGCTTAATATTATCTAACTGAATATTCAAAGCTAACTCTTACTGTTTTTTGTGGTGAGCTGATTTGTATCAGCAACTTTTCGCCGGCTCAGTATAGCGCTTCAGATCGACGACTAAAGATTTTTTGAAAATTTTATTAAAGGGAATTTCGAGAATGTCGATATAGGACTTGAGAGAGCCAGTTCATCAATTACCCCTCAGGTTTTGATGACTACTAATACAATGTAACGCCGGAGATCCCGGCAGCCAGCTCCAGCTGGATTGAGAGTGTAGGAGAGACTTATGTCTTTGTACGTCAATACCAATGTGTCTGCATTAAACGCGCAACGCCAGTTGTTCGATGTGTCTAATGCATTAAGCACTTCTTTCGAGCGTCTGTCATCAGGATTCCGCATTAACCGTGCGTCTGACGATGCGGCAGGTCTGCAAATTACCGATCGTATGACTTCTCAGATCCAAGGTCTGAACCAAGCCGTACGTAATGCCAATGACGCTATCTCATTAACCCAAACCGCTGAAGGCGCGTTGAACGAGACCACGACTGCTCTGCAGCGTATTCGTCAACTTGCAGTTCAGTCACAGAACGGTATTAACTCATCATCTGACCGTGTCGCGCTTCAACAGGAAGTAACGGCGTTGATCAGTGAGTTGTCACGTATTTCAACTGACACCCAGTTCGGTGGCCTGGACATCCTGACAGGCTCCTATTCTGCTAACTTCCTGGTAGGTGCAAACGGCGGTCAAACCATCTCTGTAAACCTGTCTCGTTCAGGTGGCTTTGGGGCATCAGGCCTGGGCGTAGGCTCAGTATCTGTATCGTCATTTGCTACCGCATCTGCAGCATTGACTGCAGTTGACACAGCAATCTCTACTGTGGGTGCACAGCGTGCTCAATTAGGTGCGTTGCAAAACCGCTTCCAGTCTACCATTCGTAACTTAAGTAACATCGCAGAAAACGTTTCTGGCGCACGTTCACGTATCAAAGATACTGACTTTGCAACAGAGACTGCAGCGCTGACGCGTAACCAGATAATCCAGCAGGCGAGTACCACTGTCTTGTCGCAGGCAAATCAGCGTCCGCAAACAGCGTTACAGTTATTAGGTTAATCGTAATGATTCCTACGTCAGGGAATGGGGCCAGGAGGTAGTGAACCAGGTATCCACCTGACAGCAGAGAGTAAGCTCACTCTCTTCAAAAAGAGCAAAAGCCGGACGAAAGTCCGGCGCTTTATTGCTTCTAACTAACTGAAAAATAAGCTTAAAAAAATTTAGTAAAAAAAGGCTAAAGGATTTCTCCTGCCTGCACGATAACTATTACAAAGGCACTGCGAAGAATAAAAATAAATACGCAAAAGTGCCAGGCTGATCGCCCCAATAACAACAACATGATCGGCCAAACCAGGTTAACAAAAACAATAAAAACCTGGGTAATACAAAATCGTTAGGAGATTACAAAATGAGCTTATACGTTAGCACGAATGTGTCGTCGCTGAATGCTCAGCGGCAACTATTTACCTCTAATTTGCATTTGAGTACCGCTTTTGAGCGCTTGTCTTCCGGTTTCCGGATCAACAGCGCCAAAGATGACGCGGCTGGATTGCAAATCTCAGATCGGATCACGTCTCAAATCATGGGTCTTGATCAGGCTGTTCGAAATGCCAATGACGGCATCTCTCTTGCTCAGGTTGCTGAAGGCGCCATGCAAGAAATCACAACTGCACTGCAACGCATCCGTGTGCTGGCTATTCAGGCACAAAACGGTATCAATACGTCTGCAGATCGACTGGCACTGCAAAAAGAAGTATCAGCCCTAAAACTTGAGATCAGCCGTATCGCTGCAACCTCACAGTTTGCTGGTGGCGATATTTTGACAGGGTCATTCTCTACCGCATTCCTGGTAGGTGCACAAGCAGGTCAGTTTATCAGTTTCAACTTGTCTCGTTCAGGCGGTTACGGTTTCTCTGGTCTTACCAACGGGTATGACGCCAGTGTACTGACAGCCGGGCAGGCTTCAGCAACGCTACCTGTTATCGATGCGGCAATTTCTGCTATCGATGCCAAGCGAGCAGATCTGGGTGCGGTACAGAACCGTTTCCAGTCAACTATAAGAAACTTAAGCAATATTTCCGAGAATGCGTCGGCTGCACGGTCACGGATTCGGGATACAGATTTTGCCACTGAAACGGCAGAACTAACACGCTGGCAGATAATCCAGCAGGCCAGTACTACGGTACTCAGCCAGGCTAATCAGCGTCCACAAGCGGCATTGCAGTTACTGCAATAATCAGAGTGAACGCATGATGATGCTCAAGACTGTAAAAATGCGGGGGCAGACTGCAGTCGATAATCGAATAACGATGAGTAGAAGCTAAGAAAAACGGTCGAGTTGCAATATGTGGGGGCAGACTGCAATCGACCGGTGAGTAGAGTGTTTTTTGCAAGACAACGTGATTAAGCAAGCTAAATGAAAACCCTGGGGTTTTTGTGCTGTGCTAAAGCTGCTGACTGACAGGAATGAAGCCAGGAGGTAGTGAGAGGTATGAGGTCTGAACAACATACCTGCCGCCAGCAAGAGCTTTCGCTCAGTTTAGCGCTGCTTAACCAGGCATTTGCCAGGCAAAGCGTCAGTTTTTTATCACTGACGCCATAGATAATGCATAGGCTGTGCCAACACGTTGAAGTGAATTTTAAAAACTGCGTTGATAACAACAATAAACACAACGCAATTACTTTAACTGTTAGGAGAAATCCATGAGTCTATACGTAAATACCAATGTGTCGTCGTTAAATGCTCGCCGACAATTGTTTACCTCTTCAAATGGTCTGGATACCGCGTTTCAACGTCTATCCTCGGGCTTCCGCATAAACTCAGCCGCAGATGATGCAGCAGGTTTGCAAATCTCAGACCGGATGACCAGTCAGGTGATGGGGCTCGACCAGGCGGTACGAAACGCGAATGACGGGATTTCTCTTGCACAGACCGCCGAAGGCGCAATGTCGGAAATAACAACAGCCTTACAACGCATACGGGTGCTGGCAATCCAGTCCCAGAATGGTATCAACTCATCGTCAGACAGACTGGCACTGCAGAAAGAAGTCTCAGCACTGAAAACGGAAATTTCACGTGTTGCATCTACCACGCAGTTCGGGGGTGTCGATATTTTGTCAGGCGCCTATTCAGCGGCCTTCCTGGTTGGCGCTAACGGCGGTCAAACCATCAGCGTAAATATCTCGCGCTCAGGAGGATTTGGATTTTCCGGATTAACCAATGGCAATGCTCTGTCAGTGGCCACCGCGTCCGGAGCATCTGGCGCGCT
This sequence comes from Aestuariibacter sp., assembly GCA_017794925.1. Lineage (GTDB taxonomy): Bacteria > Pseudomonadota > Gammaproteobacteria > Enterobacterales > Alteromonadaceae > Alteromonas. The sequence continues at coordinate 2,320,880 of CP051238.1, forward strand.
GACAACGGTAGATACTGCAATCTCAATTATTGATGCCAAACGCGCCGATTTAGGTGCGATTCAGAATCGCTTTCAGTCCACGATTCGAAACCTGAGTAGTATTTCTGAAAACGTCTCAGCGGCAAGATCTCGCATCAGAGATACAGATTTTGCCACCGAAACGGCACAACTTACCCGCTGGCAAATTATCCAGCAAGCAAGCACAACCATACTAGGTCAGGCCAATCAGCGACCACAAGCAGCATTGTCGTTATTAGGCTAAACTTGAATACAAAGAGAGGGTGGAACTGAGAGGCCAACCCCAGCCAAGGATGGCGGCCGAAAGGCCACCAATAAAGGGAAGAAAACGCCGACTAACAGAACTGAGAGTGTAGAATTTAAGGTTGAGAGGCCAGTATATTTCTACTAATCCTGCCAGCCAGCAGAAACCGAATTTGCTCAAACTCCTAACGTGAGCAAGTTGGCCGGGTCGCCTTTTAGACCCGGCCTTTTTTATTTTTATTGCCGAATCAACGCCTGTCAACTTACTGAGTATACATATACAAGTCTTGTGCCAACGTTTTTTTGACTCTGTATATTCTCCACCCTTCTTAACTAGGGCGCGTTGATCTTTGCTGTACGAATTTTGGTCTATATGAAAGCATTTTAATCGCGAAACAGCCCTGCAGGCATAGTTGTTCTACGCCAAAGGGCTGTGACAAAGAGTAAAATGCTTTCATGACGACCCCTTCGGGCAGCGCCCGGTAACCGGCCAGTGTGCGCCATTTATGCTGCGTTGACTGTTTTTGATTTAGGCCCACTAGACCTGCAAACAGTCGCCTTGCCTAAATGGTGCACACTGGTCAGCTATGGACTGCTGCAAAAGTGTACAGCAAAGATCAACACGCCCTAATATATAGCTTGTGAGGCAGAAGAAGCGGGCTGTAAGTCAGTGCGTAATTTTACTGACAACTGTTTTGTCCAATTTTTCTCATCAGAACTTTTTTCAATCCTGCGTCATTCTTTTCTGAATGCTGCCGCTTATCTTACAGACTTTGCCACCCGGCAATGCTAAATGGCGGCGGCTTGCCGCCAAGACTTCTTACCAAGCTATTCCATCTCAGGATGATAAATGATGTGAGTTGTTCGCAGATCATTACCTTAACTGTGCCTTTTTAACCTTGCTAATTTAAGGTTTAACGGGGGTATTCAGCGCACTTTTTACGAAATAAATCGAAAAAGCATAAGATTTAAATTCATTTAAAATCATTGGTTTAAGTGTTAATTAGAAAATAATTTAAAAAAAATGGAAAAAAAACTAAAGAAACTCAAGGAATGGCCGATACCTATAGTTGAGGGGTAATTCATTCTATGAATTGCGTAGTTGCCGGAGGGCGCTACAAATATGAGGTGGTTTAGCTGGATATCAGTCCGCTGAATCAGGTACGTAAGGTTTTAGTTTAGCAGAATTCGCTGAATTCAACTAGCTGAAACCCCAGGAGGTTAGATAATGTCTTTATATGTAAATACAAACGTCTCGGCCCTGAATGCGCAGCGTCAGTTATTCGATGTCAGTAATAAGCTAAGTACATCATTTGAGCGCTTGTCATCAGGTTTCCGTATCAACAGTGCTGCTGATGATGCAGCGGGTCTGCAAATCTCTGACCGTTTGACAACTCAGGTTCAGGGTCTTAATCAGGCTGTAAGTAACGCAAACGATGCAATCTCACTAACGCAAACTGCTGAAGGTGCATTGTCAGAGGTAACGACCAGCTTGCAGCGTATTCGTCAGTTGGCTGTGCAATCACAAAATGGTATCAACAGCTCTGCTGACCGTGTAGCACTGCAACAAGAAGTAACCGCTTTGGTTAATGAGATCTCTCGTGTATCTACCGATACTCAGTTTGCGGGTGTTGATTTGTTAACGGGTGGTTTCTCATCGAAATTTCTAATCGGTGCAAACGGTGGTCAGACGATCTCTGTAAACCTGTCACGCTCTGGTGGTTTCGGTGCATCAGGTTTGGGAGTTGGTTCTGTTTCTGTATCGTCTGTAGGCGGCGCATCAGCAGCGTTGACATCAATAGATACAGCGATTTCTACAATCGGTGCGCAACGTGCGTCATTAGGTGCCTTGCAAAACCGTTTCCAATCTACTATTCGTAACCTAAGCAGTATTTCTGAAAACCTGTCAGGCGCACGTTCACGTATTCGTGATACTGACTTTGCGGCAGAAACTGCAGAATTAACACGTAACCAGATTATTCAGCAGGCGTCTGTTTCTGTACTGAGTCAGGCTAACCAGCGTCCACAGACTGCGTTGTCGCTTCTGGGATAAGTTAGCTAGCCGGGTTACTCCGGCATTGAGTTAAGATGGTAAACGGGCATCTGCTTTTAGCAGGCCCGTTTTGGCGTTTGTAATCAGGAGGTTAATTGTGGAAATTTCAACGTCACAAATTGGCCAGAATTTTGCTGGTGTAACTGGGGCTGACGAGCTGAATAACGATAAATCGTTAAATCAGGTGCGTACAGAGGAAAACCTTAGTCAGCAAAACCTGGAAAAAAATACCGCGCCTTCAGCAGAAGACATTCAAGCTAATTCAGATTCTGCCGATAACTTTCAAAGAGAGGGGCGTAGCCAGGACCTGGATATCGCGGTTCAGGAAATTCAGTCATTTTTGCAGGTACAAAACCGCAATTTGGCATTTTCCATTGACGACGATACCAAGCGGTCTGTGGTAACGGTTAAAGAATCTTCATCGGGCGAAGTCATCAGACAAATTCCATCAGATGAAGTCTTGAGGCTTGCAGAACGTATAAAAGATCTCCAACAAGACATCGGAAGTAGTGTGGGGGTTCTTTTAAACAATAAAGTGTAGAGGTGAAATATGACAATTCAATCGTTAGGTGTTGGTTCCGGGCTTGCGCTTGACGACTTGGTCTCGCAGTTGCTCGATGCTGAACGTGCGCCGAAAGAAGAGCGCCTGAACGCAAAAGAAGAGCAAATCGAGGCCGAGATCTCTGCATTAGGCCAAATAAAGTCCAAAATCTCAGATTTTAAAGATACGCTCGATGAAATGCGCCGTGATTCTGATATTAACGGCCGCGAGCCCACTATTACTCATCCATCAGAAGATTCCGAAATATTCACCGCTGAAGCGGCCAGCTCAGCATTGCGTGGCTCCTATGAAATTGCGGTATCGCAGTTGGCGTCGGGAAGCCGTATTGAGACTGCCGACGCAGATTTTTCTGCCAGCACTGATGAAGTGTTAACGGACGCAGGCGGCGATGCCACGATGACATTCAAAATCGACAGCACTGGCGATAGCTTTACCGTGACTGTTTCGCAAAATATGACGTTGGCTGAGTTGCGTGAAGAGATTAATAATCACAGTGACAATTTTGGTGTGAATGCCAACATCATTGACACGGGTACTGTTGCTGGCGGCGCAAAACTCGTATTTTCATCGACTGTAACCGGCACCGGTAACGATTTGAAAATTGTTAACGATGGCAACCGGGCAGAGCTGGACAAGCTTACGACCACGGATTCAACCGAAGCCGCGACCTATTTATCAGCGGTAAAATCAGCGTCGAATGCCAAGGCAACTATTGATGGTATCGCAGTAGAAAGTGAAACCAACAACTTCGAAAATACGATTCAAAACGTGTCGTTTGAAGCGACCAAGGAGTCGCCTTTTGATGTTGATGGCATTACGCGATTAACCTCAACACTGGAAATCGGTTACGACAAAGAAGGCCTGGACAAGAAGATTCGCGATTTTGTTGATAACTACAACAAGATTATTACCGATATTAAATCGTTGACCCGTTACGGTGAATCAGAGCTGGAAGAAGACGGCGCGTTAGCGGGAGACTCGTTGTTAAGAGGAATTAGCGGAAGTCTGGCGTCCGTGGTTGGTTCCAGTGTTAGCGCTTCTTCACTTGGCAGTCTTTTTGCAATGGGTATTGAACTGAACTCAGATGGCAAGCTGGAAATCGGAAGTCTGGATTTTGGTCTTGGCTCCGGTGAGGAACGTTTGAGTGATGCCATTGATGACAATTTCGATGAGATCGCGAAATTATTCACCGATGAAAACGAGGGTATTGCGACTCGTTTGTATGAAATTACCAAAGAATATACGTCCTTTAGTGGTTTGATTAGTCTGCGCGAGCGGGCGGCTAAAGACGACCGTGATCAACTTAATGATGATCGCGAACGCTTTGAACTACGCATGACCAATTACGAGCAAATTCTGCGTGATAAATATCTTAACCTGGACCAAACGGTCGCGAAGTTGAATCAAACAGGTTCAGCGTTGTTAGCCGCACTGGGTTAATGCGAATTTATAGGAGTTAACATGGCACTTACCGGTATTAATGCTTACCGCAAAGGTAATCTTAAACAAGATATTGCGACAGCAGATCCGCATAAATTAACCCTGATGTTAATGCAAGGCGCATTAGATCGCATAGCTTACGCAAAAGGGGCAATGGAAAGGCGTGATTTTGAACAAAAGTCTCAGTTGATCTCCAGAGTCTCTGCCATTGTGATGAATTTACGCGATACGCTGGATTTGAAGCTTGGCGGCGAAACGGCGGAAAATCTGTATGCGTTGTACGATTATATGCTGGACAGACTGAACGAAGCGCACATGAAGAATAGCTTGCAGTTATTGGATGAAGTGACTAACCTGCTAACTCCAATTCGAGACGCTTGGGTTCAAATTCCTGAACAAGCTAAACAGGAAGCTTACGAGGCGCAGCGTCAAAAACGTGAAGCTGTGTGAATATCGACGAATTAAATCATCCATTGACGCCCGATGATTTGCGGGCGTTAAATCAACAAATCAGCGAGTGTTTACTCTCTGATTCCCCCGAAAAGTACCAACATTTCAATTCACTTATTTCTCAACGGGACGAAATCATTCAATCGGTCCTTGCTGAACTCGATACTGAACAAGCCCGGCTTTTTGCTCAAAACGAGTCAGTAGTCAACGACAACCTGAAGAATGTGGCGCAAACTTTGCTAAAGTCTGCTAAGGACGATGTAAGCCAGTTTATTCGTAGCCAGGCGGCGATCAAAAAGTATAAATAAGCGGCATTTAGCGCCCAAATCCAGACATTAAATAGCTTTTTAGACGCAGACTGACTATATTTGCTTTGGGAATGGCTACTTAAGCGTTTGTATTCCATAAGATTTCGTAATTATTGTAGTTAACGAAAGACAATGGCGTACAAATTCAGATGAGTAATTGCGAATTCAGCGACAACTATTTGACGCTGTGTCAGCATAGCTGATACGCCTCGCAGCAATGCTCAGGCAGCAAGCAGCCCTGTGCATTGATAATAATTTACAACGGTGAAGACATGAACGTGTTTGATAATCGTACCATACTGATCACGGGCGGAACGGGCTCGTTTGGCAAACGCTTCGTTAGTTATTTACTAGCTGAATCAAAGCCGAAGAGAGTGATTATTTATTCTCGTGACGAACTCAAGCAATTCGAAATGCAGCAGCAGTTCAATGCGCCTTGCATGCGGTATTTTATTGGCGATGTCCGGGATAATGAACGGCTGAAAATCGCCATGAAGGGGGTCGATTATGTTGTTCATGCAGCCGCATTAAAGCAAGTGCCAGCCGCCGAATACAACCCAAATGAATGTATTAAAACGAATATCAATGGCGCGCAGAATGTAATTGACGCGGCCATTGCCAATGATGTCTCACGTGTCATTGCCCTTTCGACAGATAAAGCCGCTAACCCGGTAAATCTTTACGGTGCGACCAAACTTGCCTCAGATAAGCTGTTTGTTGCTGCCAACAATATTTCAGGAGCCAGTGGACCGCGTTTTTCCGTGGTGCGGTATGGCAATGTCGTCGGTTCTCGTGGTTCGGTGGTACCGTTCTTCAGAAAACTGCTGAGTGAAGGTTGCGATGAATTACCCGTCACCCATCCGGAAATGACCCGCTTCTGGATCACTCTGGACGAAGGGGTTGAATTTGTGGTTAAGAATTTCTCCAGGATGCAAGGCGGAGAAATTTTTGTACCCAAAATTCCCTCTATTCGCATAACGGATTTAGTCGTCGCGATGAGCGGCAAGGCCGATTTTAAAGTGGTAGGTATTCGCCCGGGTGAAAAGCTACACGAGGTTATGGTGCCTGAAGAAATGGCGCACCATACCATCGAGTTTGACGATCACTATGTGATTGCGCCTGCGATCATCTTTTTTGACAAGAATGTAAACTATAAAGTGAATCGCCTGCAGGAAACAGGTCAACCTGTGACAGACAAATTCGAGTACCATTCGGGTACTAACCCGCACTTTTTAACCGTGGAAGAACTTCAGGTATTAGATAAGAGTACATTATGATCCCCTACGGTAAGCACTCTATTTTCGAAGAAGATATCCAGGCAGTCAGTGACGTACTTGAAAACGGATTTCTGACTCAGGGGGAGCAGGTCCCTTTATTTGAAAATGCGTTGTGTGAGTATACCGGAGCCTCATTTGCCGTTGCCTGTAACAGCGGCACGTCCGGGTTGCATATCGCATGTCTGGCTGCCGGTGTGGGAGCATCCGATGTTGTCTGGACTGTCCCCAATTCTTTCGCCGCATCGGCAAATTGTGCCCGATATTGTGGCGCAGAAGTGGACTTTGTCGATATCGACCCGGTTAGCCGTAATATTTGCGTAAACGCGCTGGTTGATAAGTTACACCTGGCCGCTGCTGAAGAACGTATTCCCAAAGTGTTAATTGTGGTTCACTTTGCGGGAAGCAGTTGTGATATGGCGGCGATCTCAGCGGTTACTGAACCTTATGGTATCGTATTGATCGAGGATGCAGCCCATGCACTTGGCGCAAATGATGCGTTAGGGAACCGGGTAGGGGCATGTAAATACTCGGCTATGACGGTGATGAGTTTTCATCCTGTAAAATCGATAACCAGTGCCGAAGGTGGCGCTGTTATGACGAATGACGACGAGTATGCCGAGTCTGCCAGGCGTTATGCCAGCCACGGTATCACTCGTGATCCGCAGTTGTTTGACGCTTCACACCACAGCGAGCCTTGGTTTTATGCCCAACTAGAACTTGGGTATAACTATCGCCTTAGCGATGTTCACGCGGTATTGGGGCGTTCTCAGTTACGTCGGCTGGATACCTTTGTTCAGGCACGCAGAGCGCTGGCGAAAGCGTACGATGATGCGCTGCAATCGTTGCCCGTGAAGCGACCTCTTCTGGATATGGACAGTGCCTGGCACCTGTACACCGTTGAACTTACCGAACATGACCGCACCACGGTGTTTAACGCGTTAAGAGAGCGTGGTATTGGCGTCAATGTGCACTATATCCCTATCCATTTACATCCTTATTATCAGCAATTGGGATTCAAAGCGGGTCAGTTTCCTCATGCTGAACACTACTACAACAACGCGATCACCCTGCCTTTATTTCCTGCGCTAACGGCCGATAACCAACAGGAGGTCATCCGGCAGTTAAACGAGGTATTGGTTTGAATATTGCGGTAATCCCCGCCCGTGGCGGCAGTAAACGCATTAAGGGTAAGAATATCCGGGCATTTGCCGGTCAGCCGTTGATTGGGTATTCCATTCGCGCTGCGCAACAAGCCAATATATTCGATGCTATTGTTGTTTCTACCGATGCCGAAGACATTGGCGAAATGGCAATATCGCTGGGTGCGACGGATATAATTTGGCGTCCACCAGAGCTGGCTGATGACTTCACCGGCACGACGCCAGTGGTGCAGCATGCTATAAAAGCTTACCCCGAAAACGCTGAATTTGTTTGTTGTATTTATGCAACCGCGCCTTTTCTATCTGCTGTCTATCTTAACCAAGGTCTCGATCTGCTCAGCCAGACTACCGACATGCAATATGCATTTTCCGTCACAACGTTTGATTTCCCTGTTCAACGCGCGATTCGTATGAACGGGCAGGGCGTCTCGCCTGTTGACTATGCTCAGATTGGTAAACGGTCTCAGGATCTGGAAACGCTATACCATGATGCGGGGCAGTTTTACTGGGGACGCAGACAGGCCTGGCTTGATCACCATCCTATGTTCAGCCCCCAGAGTATACCTGTCGTGTTACCACATTATCTGGTTCAGGATATCGACACAGAAGAGGACTGGATACGCGCTGAGTTAATGTATAAAGCCTACAAAGAGCACATCAACCATGACTAACATGTACACAGCCTCTGATATTGTGATTGGTGATCGAAAAGTTGGTCCTGAACAGCCTCCGTTTATCATTGCCGAATTGAGTGGCAATCACAGCCAGTCACTTGAAACAGCAAAAGCAATGGTAATAGCCGCGGCTGAGTGTGGTGCACATGCGATTAAGTTACAAACCTATACTGCAGACAGTATGACGCTGGACGTGCAGGAAAAAGGCTTTGTTATAGAAGAAAAAGACAGCCTATGGCACGGAGCGAGTTTATACAGTTTGTACGAAAAGGCGTCGACGCCCTATGAATGGCATGCTGAATTATTTTCTCTGGCTAACTCCCTCGGCATGCTGGCATTTAGTTCACCGTTTGATGAGCATGCCGTTGATTTTCTCGATCAGTTAAATGTGCCGTGCTTTAAAATTGCGTCATTCGAGCTCACCGACATTCCGTTGATCCGCAAAGCCGCCAGTAAAGGAAAACCGCTTATCATGTCGACAGGCATGGCCACGCTGAGTGAAATTGAACTCGCCGTTGGCACCGCGCGCGCAGCCGGGTGTAACGATATCATTTTGTTAAAGTGCACCAGTACTTATCCGGCTGAAGCGGGTAATACCAACCTGGTTACCATCCCGCATTTGCGGTCAGCCTTTGGGTGTCAGGTGGGATTAAGCGACCATACCGGCGGTATCGGCGCAGCTGTTGCCTCAGTGGCGCTGGGCGCAACAGTCATTGAGAAACACTTTGTGCTTGACCGTGATGGCGGTGGCGTTGATGCTGCTTTTTCTTTGGAGCCTTCCGAGTTGTCTGCGTTAGTGCTCGAATCAAAACGGGCGTGGCAAGCACTCGGCGAAGTACGTTACGGCGGCAGCCCGGCAGAAGATAAGTCCAAGCAATATCGCCGTTCCATTTATGCGTGTAAGGATATTCAACCCGGAGAACCACTTGGGCCGGACAACTTGAAAATTGTACGCCCGGCGTTTGGATTAGCGCCCAAATACTGGGACGCTGTGCAGGGCAAACAGGCAGGACGATTTATTGCGAAAGGTACCGCGTTGTCATGGGAGCTTATTGCCCAATGAGTGTCATGCTGTTTTGTGCAGGTGGTTCATCCAACAGTGGTATCGGACACCTCATGCGATGTCAGGCACTGGCACAAGTGGCCGAAGAGCAACATGTTGACAGTGTATTCTGGTTGACTCAAGGGGCAAGAGAGCTTGCCTTGTCACGCCACGATTGGGTAGGGAAAATTGTCCTGGCCAACAATGAACAGCACTCCCTTGCCGACGATATTCTTGCGTATTGTGACACTGAAATGCCCGTCGCTATCGTGGTTGACGGTTATGATTATTCTGAGCAGTTTTTACAGCAATTGTCGGCACTACCCGTGCCGTTGGTATTAATGGACGATATATTGCAGCCCGGGTGGCAGTATGCCGATGTAATTTGTAATCCGGCTGGAGAACAATATCGTTTACAATATGAACAAGGAAATGGCGCTGCGACCTTGTGCCTAGGGGCCGATTTTCGGTTGCTGCGCCGGGAGTTTGCCGTAACACTGACTTTACCATTACATCAGCGGATCAGTCTGACTATCAATATGGGGGGGAGCGATCCTCAAGCGTTGACCCTGCCCGTTCTTGAATCCGTAGCTGATGCGCTGCCATATGCGCCTATACGGGTGATAGCCGGTCCGGGAATGCTTCTGCAACAGCGAGAAGCATTACAGGACTTTGTAAGGCGTAGCAGCTGTGCCATACAGCTCATCGAAAACTGTCAGGACATGGCTGACGTTTGGAATAATGCCCGGTTGGCTATTGCCGCAGCGGGAGGAAGTCAATTTGAGTTAGCAGCATGTCAGACTCCATCACTGTTGCTTTGTGTGGCAGACAATCAGTGCGAGGCAACCCGACAAGCGCAAAGCCAGGGCTGGTGTGAAGCGTTTGACTTTATTTCAGCATCGCCTGTCACTGAACTGACCCAGCGGGTGGTGAATTTGTGGAATGATGCGAATATGTTGTTCGCTATGCATCAACGAGCCGCTGAATTTGCTGTGACCGACGGCGCCTTCAATGTGCTAAATGCCATTGCTGAAAAGAGACAATACCATGCGCAGTGACACGCCGGTTAATCAATGGGAGTTCAGCGCATTTCAGGTGTCGTTAACACCCATTGCTGAAGCGCATCAGGCCCAAATCAGAGCGTGGCGAAATCAGCCGGAAATTCGCCAGCAAATGCTGGCTTCCGAGGAAATCAGCGAAGAACAGCAACAGGCCTGGTTTAAAAAGACAAAGTATGATCCCAAACAGTTGCACTGGATAGTACATTTTCGTGACAGGCCGATAGGGGTAACAAACGTGAAGTCGCTGGAAATGGGCAAAGCAGCGTCACAGGCTACCGTGCTCGAGCCGGGTTTGTATATTGGTGAGCAGGCTTACCAGAACAATATTATTGCGTTTGCACCAACGCTGGCTATGTATGATTTCTGTTTTGAACATTTCAATGTGCAGCAGTTTCGAGCCATTGTGAAATCGTCGAATACACAAGCCATGCATTACAATGAGAAACTTGGCTACCAACAGGTAGAGGAGGGCGAACTGTGTGTGTTGGAACTCAATATTGAAGACTATCGTCAACATACAAAAACAATACGTCAGTTTCTCTCCCGGGAACGCAAGGCAACCACCGTAAAGAGGAAGACATGAATAATCAGGATAAACTTCGACAGGCATTTGTTGCTGCATTGGGTGTTAAGCCTGAGACGGTAACCGATGAGCTTCAGTACAATACTATTGCTGAATGGGATTCAACTGCCCACATGGTGCTCATCGCTGAATTGGAAAACGTCTTTGACGTGATGTTGGATACCGATGACATCATTGATATGAGTTCAGTAAAACACGCACGGCTGATCTTACAGAAATATGATATCGACTTCGCCTAAAGGCACGCTGAATAATTCAACGGTACTCATTACCGGTGCGACCGGAGGAATTGGCCGTGCCCTGGTAACGCGTTGCCTGGCTCAGGGCGCAACAGTTTTCATTGCTGGTCGTGACCAGGCTACCCTGGAATCTGCCGACTATTCTACTGACAAGCAAATATTCCCTCTCGTCTATGACGTTACGGATGAACACGCGGTAAAAGACGCGTTCAGGCAGATCCAGAAAAAAGTGTCGGACGGCATCGTACCGCCCCTTTATGGATTGGTGAACAACGCCGGTATTATGTTGGAGTCACCGCTGTCAGTGACCAGTATGGATAAGCTGAAGCAGCAACTTAACGTGAATTTTTTAGCGCCTTACCAGCACATGCAATACGCTGCGCGCCTGATGAGTCGATTGCGCAAAGGCAGTATTGTCAATGTGGTGTCTATGGTGTCAGAACAAGGCAGCGCAGGTATGAGTGCGTACGCTGCCAGTAAAGCCGCACTTACCGGCGCGACAAAATCACTGGCAAAAGAGTTAAGTCCGGTTGGCATTCGTGTGAATGCCGTGGCGCCTGGATTTATTGATACCCCGCTAACTGCGCATTTTGAATCTGAAGCGCGCAATAAGGTATTACAACGCACTGCAATGCAGCGAGCGGGTGACCCTGCTGAAGTGGCTGAGGCAATTCTTTATCTGTTGTCACCCCAATCGTCTTACACCACAGGCCATATACTGCCTGTAGACGGGATGTTTGCGCCGTGAAAATGGCAAAGCCAGACCATATTCCGTTTATACAGACTCACCGGCACAGTGAGGCAACGGCGCTGTTTGACGATGAGCAGGCAGTGAGCTACCGCGCACTGTCAGAATTTATTGTTCAACGCCGGCAACAATGGTTGTCATACCCTTTGCCTGAAAGAAGTATCGTGATGCTGACTATAGAGAACAGTATCACGAGCGTTGTGGATTATCTGACCGCACTTAGCCTGGACTGGGTAATGTTGTTGGTTAACCCGTCATGTGACGAGGAAATTCGCAATCAATATTGTGACGCTTTCAAACCCAATGCGGTGATTCAGTCAGGAGAACTCACTGTGTGTCACTGCCAGCAAAGTGAGATGGATGACGATGTGAGTGTTTTACTATCTACATCGGGCAGTACAGGGGCTGGAAAATGCGTTGCTCTTTCCAAACGCAACCTGGTAGCCAATGCAGAATCGATTCTGGCTTATTTGCCTGTCGAAACGACGGATATTACGCTTGCGACCATGCCATTGAGCTATTCCTATGGCTTGTCGGTGCTTCATACTCATCTGATTAAAGGGGCCTGTACGGGGTTTACAGCACATACCGTATTCGATAAAGCATTCTGGGCACGGGTTAAGTCCCTGCCAGTGCATTCCCTTGCCGGTGTACCGTCTTTTTATGAAATGCTTTTGCGTTTGCGCTTCACTCACATGGCATTACCTGACTTGCGGTATTTCACCCAGGCCGGCGGCAGGCTTTCGCCAGAGAACGTGGAGGCTCTCGGGCTTTACGCGAAGGTGCACGATAAGCAATTTTTCGTGATGTACGGCCAAACTGAAGCGACCGCCAGAATGGCTTTTCTTGCGCCGGAGAAGGTGCTCGACAAACCGGATTCTATTGGGCAGGCCATTCCTGGTGGGCAAATTGAGTTACGCTCCTCAAATACACAGAGCAGTGATGAGGGAGAGCTGTATTATCACGGCGACAATGTCATGCTTGGCTATGCAGAAAATAACCAGCAATTGGCCAGCTTTACACCTGAGGCATGGCTGGCAACCGGAGATATCGCGCGACGGGATGCTGACGGCGATTTATTTATTATTGGCCGCACAAAACGAATCATTAAGGTGGCGGGTGAACGGGTCAATCTGGACGCCTTGGAACAGCATTACAGTGATGACGATTTACAGGTCAGGTGTATTGGTAAAGACAATCTGGTCGTGCTGATTACACTGGATAAGCAGCTTCCGGCATTACAGGAAAAACTGACAACACAGTCATTACTGCCTGCTCGGAATGTGACCGCCGCTGCGGTCGAAACCTGGCCGTATTTGGCGAACGGGAAACCAGACTATCAACAGTTAGCATCCCTGGTGTTAAACGAACAATAGTTAACAACGTATTGTGACAATAGAGCATGTTAAAAAATATAAAATTGCACGTTGAAGATAACGAAGCCCTACAAGCTGATTTGGAATCGCAGCTTGCGAACCTTATTCAATTAAGGTTGAAGGAAAATATTCAGGCCTTTCAAAGAAATATTCCTAATCTGGTGCCATTTGTCAGAAACGCGGTTAGTCACAATGTTGCGATATTTTGTAATAAGACCGGCGAACCGAACGTGGTCGACTACGGTACCGGTCGGGTCCTTTACGGTTTTGAGCCAAAACGCGAGGTTCAGGAGCAGGTTGAACTCTTTGTGGCCCATGCACCTTGTATTGGCATTGAAGCGCAGTCATCTGATTTCTCGGCAAGTTCCACGCCAGTAAACCCAATTGAAAAATGGCAACGCTACCCGCAACTTCCGTCTGCTGTTGATGTTGTTGTGGTATTAGGCATCGGGTTAGGGGAGCACATAAAGCAGTTATTGCAGACTACCCAAATCAGCAACATGATCATTTATGAACCCGAAGCTCAGTACTTCTCCTGTTCATGTATGATCAGCAGTTGGAAAGAGATTTTCTCGCTGGCGCAGCAAAAAGGGACCGCACTGTTTATTCAGCTCGAAAAAGACGGTCGTGACATTCCTGCCGATATAAGCGAATTACGGGAGCACGTTGCGTTTACTGAATTCTATTTGTATCAGCACTACAACAGCCCCGTGTTTAACTCAGTGTCCCGTCAGTTACAAGAGAAAGACTGGCAACAAAACGTTGAACAAGGATTGTCAGTTCAGACTGTTTTTAAACGTGACGAATTTGAGCCGTTGTGGCTGAAGTCAGTGGATTTGTCACCGTTATCGCCGGTAACGGAAAAGACTGAGCGTTTTCAGCGCAATCTGGCTGCATTTGAAAACTACTTTCCCGATATATACCAACAGTTTAAAGATTACGAACCTGTGTGTTGGCAAACCGTTAGCGGACTCAATGATGAATGTAATTTACTGAGTAAGGCGAGCTTACATACCTGGTACGGTGATTCTCCTAAAGCTGAATCAGAAAGTGCTTACCAGGCCTATGCGTCTCACCCCAACAGAGATGGATTAGTACTGGGGTATAACGGCACCAAACTACGTCACTATTTGCATTATAAAATGGTGTTGGAGAGCGAAGCACTGTTGCGCTCGAGCAGCGAGAAGAATGGGGCGCTGCCAGACACCATTAAATCGTTGATCATGTTTGGTTTAGGAGCAGGGTATCAACTTGAGTCGCTGTTAGACCACCACCAGGTCGAAAAACTGTTTCTGTGTGAGCCGAATAAAGATTTCTTTTATGCATCACTGCATGCGATCGATTGGGCTGGCATTCTCAAAAAGACGGATGACGCCGGCTATCGTATCTACATCAATATAGGCGACGATGGCGCTAATTTATTTCGTGATTTATTAAGTCAGTTTTATGCCATCGGCCCCTATAATCTTGCGCAGACTTATTTTTATCAGGCGTACTACAACGCAGAATTAAATCTGGCTATTTCTCAGTTGCGTGAGCAATTACAAGTCGTGATCGCGATGGGAGAATACTTTGATCACGCTTACTACGGCATAAATCAAACCGTTGAAGGGATCAGTCGAGGGTATCCGCACCTGCTGAAAAATGCCGAGCAGATGCTGTCGGCCGAACAAAAAGAATGTCCGGTGTTCCTGGTGGGGAATGGCCCTTCGCTGGACTATTCCATTGAGGTCATCAAAGAAAATCGCGACAGTGTCATTGTGGTAAGTTGCGGCACAGCACTGCAAACACTGCATCGACATGGCATAGTGCCGGATTATCACGCTGAGATTGAGCAGAATCGCTCTACCTACGACTGGGCAGTGCGATTGGGGGATAAAGAGTATCTTAAACAAGTTACGCTACTGTCGTGTAACGGCATTCACCCTGATACGTGTGAATTGTATAAATCGACGATGGTCTCTTTCAAGGAAGGCGAGTCGTCTACGTCGTCAAACCTGAATCTGCTGGAACAGTCGCACTATGCGCAATTGAGCTTTGCCTTTCCAACGGTCAGTAATTTCTCACTGAACCTGTTCACGTTACTGGGTTTTAAACAGCTGTATTTGTTTGGTATCGATTTGGGTTTTATTGACAAATCCCATCACCATTCTAAGTCGTCGGGCTATTACGACGAACAGGGCAATCCACTGTACGATTACGAAGAGAAAAACAATACAGGTTTAATTGTTCCCGGTAATTTTGTACCTAAAGTCAGTACCAAGCACGAATTTAAAGTGTCGAAGATGCTATTGGAAGATTTACTGAGGAATTATAAAGGGGACTGCTATAACACCAGTAATGGCGCCCGTATTAGTTATACCCAGCCCTTGCCAATCGAAAACGTATTGGTGTTGTCTTCCCCGGCACTGAAAGCATCCGCGATGAAAAGCCTCGAACAGAGAGCGTTCTCGCCAATTCAAACCGAAAACTATAAGGATGACTTTTATCAGCGTTATCAGTCGGTGATCACACATCGTGAACTAACAAAAATGGCAGAGTGTATCGAGTCTACACGAGAGGGAGAGCGAGATATTCCATGGTTAGTAGAGCAACTTAAGAATCAGCTTTTCTCATCTTATTCACAAGGCCGCTCCTTGTTGTTTTACTACCTGTACGGCACGATTAATTTTGCGAACGCGTTTCTGTTAAAAATTGATGGTGCTGAGGATAACGAAGACGCGGTGCAAGAGGCACTGACCATATTCGGTAAACGCTTCACGCAAATTGCCGCTAAGATCAATGCCAATGTATTTGGGTTTGATATTACGTCATCGTTTGGCGGTTTACGTGAAAGGGAATATCTGCGGGCACTGCCGGTTAAGCCGGTTATTCCCTTGGTCAGGCAGTATTCCGGCCGTTGCTCTGGTGCCGAATTTGATTACAGTAACTGGTTCGAAACAGAAACGGATCCGAATACGTTACTCTCCGTCCCTTCAGGCATTTATTGGGCCGACAATCCGCGTGTGTTGGAGCAGGCTCAGCAACAACTTGCGTCTGACAGTCGTTGGCTGCTCTCATTGGTCAGTCCGGCTTTAGACTGGCAACCAGAGGTGTCTGGCAAACACAGTTACAGTATGGTTCCCCCGCTACCGAATTTTGACGCAGATGCCCCCGATATATGTCTTGGATTCAAGCCTGTCATGAATCAGCATATGTACGAAATTCAAATGAAAAAGTGCTTTTTAATGCGCGAAGATGCACTGTGGTTTATCCCGCGCTTTAGCTTTGTGGCAGGAAACCGCGAGGCATCGCTGGCGTGGTTATCTGAGCTGGTGGAACAGTTACCCGCGTGGGATAACTTTGTGTTGTATCCGGGTTATCTCGCCATCCCCAGAGACCCCAATCATCCGGCCATACGAGATGCGTTGGGCGGGCGAGCTGAATGGGTGCAAGAGCCGTTGAGTGCTGAACATCTGCTCGGGGAAACCGTAACGCAAAAAGAGTTTTTCAATTTAAAGCGCACGTTCCACAAGGACTGAGTCAGATGAATGTCATGACGCATTACAATAACTGTGGATTAAGGTCAGGAAATGGGTTCCTATGACGATGGCAGAAGATTACCAAAGTGCGCTGAGTGCATTGTTGGATGAGCCGGTTTACGGCTTATCGCAGTCGGAAAAACTGACCCGCTTGCAAGCGGTGTTTGCGTTATTGCACGAGCATCATAGTCAGCACTGCAGTGCCTACCACAATATGTTCAGACAGCCGGTGACTTGCAATACGCCTTTGGACCAGTTGCCGTTCATGGCTGTGCGTTTGTTTAAGCTGTTTGCGCTTAAAAGTGTGCCGGATAACGACGTTGTGAAGTGTTTGATGTCGTCAGGTACCAGCGGGCAGGTGCCGTCAAGGATCTTCCTCGACAGCCTGACCAGTCGCATGCAATCCAAGGCCCTGGTGAAAATTCTTCAGCAGTTTTTAGGCAAACAGCGACTGCCCATGCTGATTATTGATAGTCCTGACGTTAAAGGCGCAGATGGAAAGCTCAATGCCAGAGCCGCCGGCATCCAGGGGCTGGCGATGTTTGGGCGCGATCATACTTATGCGCTTAACCCGGATATGACCCTCAATACTGACGCGATATCTTTGTTTTGCCAACGCTACCAGGACCAGCCTGTATTGGTATTCGGCTTTACCTTCATGGTTTGGCAACATTTCGTCAGCGCACTAAAAACGTCAGATATGACGCTGCATTTACCGCATGCACATTTGTTCCACAGTGGCGGATGGAAAAAACTGGAAGCGCAGAAGGTCAGTAATGAGACGTTTAAACAACAACTTCTTGCTGTGGCAGGTATATCTGCCGTAACCAACTTTTATGGTATGGCTGAACAGGTTGGCTCAGTCTTTATGGAATGCGAGGAGGGCATGTTGCACGCGCCGGTAACTGCTGAAGTAATAGTCAGAAACCCCTATGATCTATCATTGGCTAAAACAGGTGAAAGCGGCCTGATTCAAGTACTGTCAGCGTTACCGTATTCCTATCCGGGCTATAGCATTTTAACGGAAGACCGCGGGACCATACACGGCGTGGGTGACTGTAAGTGCGGTCGGTCTGGCACTTATTTTACCGTGCAAGGACGGTTGCCTAAAGTGGAAGTGCGTGGCTGCAGTGATACCAGCAGTTCGCCCGGCTCAGGAGTATAGCAATGGATAAGCAGAATCTGTTCAGTAGTGTGCTGCCGGCCTCTTCGTCTTTGGATGAACTTCAAGCGCATCCGCCGATGCCAGTTGCATCACACACAATACTTAATTTCATTCAGGCGTTGTCAGACACATTGCTTAAAGACCCGGCATGTCGAGCGTTTCCCGATGTTGTCGCACTTGGCTTCTGGCTGCGCGATGGCAACATTAAACGACTGGTCAAGCAGATAAACAGTAGTGCTCAACAGGCATTAATTAAACCCGTCGGTACGGTAGTGCATTACACGCCAAACAATGTGGATACCATGTTTTTATACAGTTGGGTGTGTGCATTGTTAATGGGGAACCGAAATGTGGTGCGGCTTGGCAGTGCTGACAGCCCGGCAAAGCAAATGTTGTTGACCTGTCTGGAAAGACTGTTTTCTTTGCCAGAGCATGCTGATATTGCACTCAGAAATCTGTTTGTTCAGGGCGCCAAAAGCGATGAAAGTAACCATGCTCTGGCTCAGGTTGCAGACGCAAGGGTGTTGTGGGGCGGTGACGACAGTGTGTTAAGCATTAAGCAGTACCAAGCGAAACCCCGTTGTCGGGATATCAGCTTTGCTGACAGATATTCGGCAGTGGTCATTAATGGTGACGAACTCACTGACGGTGAGCAGCTGAATACCTTGTGCGAACTGCTCTGGCAGGATGCTAAGCCCTATGCGCAGCAAGCCTGCTCATCCCCTCGTGTACTGTTTTGGTTGGGCGACAAGTCACTACAAGGTGAATTCGCCCGATTGTTAAATGATCAGGCGATAGGTCAGGACACTGCCCCAAGCGATGGTATTTCAAGAGTAAATGAACATCTGGTAATGTCCCAGTGGTTACAGTGTCAGGCCCTTGCCGATGCCCCGCTGGTAATGAACCGCGTGAGTGTTATACCGGTCCATCAGATTAATGCAGAAATGATGGCTATGCATTGTGGGGATGCACTGTTTTTAATGCGATCACTGGATACTCTGAACGACCTTGCAGATTGTTTACCCGCCCGCGTGCAAACCCTTACCTATTGGGGGGTAGAACGTGATGCGCTATTAAAGTTACTGGCCGAACCGTCGATACAGGGTGTAGATCGGTGCGTGTCGGTGGGTAAAGCGCTGACATTTTCACCAGAGTGGGATGGCTATCGATTGTTGGTCTCTCTATCTCGTTATGTTCAACTGGACTGGGGTTAATGCTTCAACCGTTTGCGTTTGCTTTTACTACACTGCTGATAAGTCTCTGCCTGCTGCGTGCGGTAAAAACACTGCGCGGGCAGCGCGGTGCGTTAACCCAGCAGATTTGCCTGGATGACCTCGTATGCCTGCTAGTACCATCGGCAATCGTACTGTTTACCCATGTTGTTAACTGGCCGGTATTTTCGCTGATTGCGGTTTTTACAATGGGGTTGTACGGTGTGTTGGTGTGGTTGGACGCCGTGTTGTTTGTGCAGTATCGCATAGAAATAAATCGCCAGACGCTGGCCTGGTTTTTTACAGGCAGCAAAGGATTAGCGAAAGGCTTGCCTCATTTACTCGCGCTGTTTTCCCGCTTCCCGGTAACGTTACTGATACCGGTTATCTGGTGTATGGCAATCGTCACACTTATTGTTCCACCATTGCCGCTCAACGTACTGGTTGTTTGCGTATTGCTTACTGCAGTGTGCCTCTGGCGTATTCAGGCTGGTATTGCCGAAGTGGGCGTATTGCTGATTCTGATGGTGATGGTAATGAGCTGGTCACCAGAGATTCCTGCGGTTGCCATGGACATAGCCGGCAGTACGTTTCTTGGTGTCGTTGCGTTGATTGGCCTGATGTTATTAATGCGCAAGTTGTTCGTGTCTCAGCACGAATTTTTGACAGCCCCCACCTTACTGGCCAATATTATTGCCAGTGACGTGTTTGATGCACCGCTGGGATTTGCGGCTCGTACCGAGCATCAAAAATTCGTTGCGACTGACACACAACCCAAAGAAAAAAGCCATTATTTTGGGCATTGTAAGCAGGCGAATATTATCCTGGTGACCATGGAATCGCTGGGCTGTTACATTAATCCCTACATCAATCCCAACAGTGGCCAGGGCGCACATTCCAGACTGGCAGAACGCCTCGCAGGTAACAGTTGGCTGTCGAAACAGCATTTTAGCCTGTGTCCGAATACCACGGTATCAACCAATCAAATGTACACGGGGTTTTACTCGAACAACCCTTACAATAAGGCTGATTCGCTGTTTCCGGGCAAGTCACCCCAGCATATCTCACATCTGCAGAAACACGGTTACAAAGCCTTGTTTGTCGATAGCGCCGACACGGGCTTGTACGATTATCATCGCTTATTGTCGCGGATTGGCTTTGATCGTGTTTGGGGTACCAAGGATATTCCGGCTAACGGATTACAGGCTGACTACCGCTTGTGGAATATGGTCGATGTGATTGCAGAGGAAGTCGCCGACACACCGTTTTTCTTACACGTGATCAACGATCAGACCCACATGCCGTACGAAATTGTAGATAGCGCCCGTTTTAACCGCCACCGCGGGAATAGTCAAAAAGCCAAATATCTGAATGCGGTAGAAGAAGTTGATTATATTCTTGACGAGTTTTTACGTCGATTAGGTGAAAAATTGGATCTTAGCAACACCATCGTCGTGTTTACCGGCGATCACGGTGAATCCTTTGGGGAGTTTGGCTATAGCTTTCACAGCAACTCCGTGATCCTGCCTCAGATACACGTTCCCTTTATGCTCAGTCACCCTAATTTACCTGCGAAAACACTTGAGCATTCGAGTCATTTTGACTTGTTTCCGACGTTTTTCGATTTACTGGGGATTGATTATTCCCACGATTGCTTGGGCAACCCATTAGGCCTCGACGATCGCGAGTTTGCGTACTTTGCTCATTCCGCCACATTAAAAGGCAATTCTCCAGCAAATTTCGGCTTTATTCGCGACGGCGAATTGTTATGGATGGACCGACTGTTCAATCAGGTCTCATTATTGGGCAGTGACCAGACGCGTAAGACGCTGGATACCAAAGAACAGGCCTATGCCAAAGCCTTGCTTTATCAGATGTTGTCGGCCCGCGGAGTGATTCACGCATGAGTGGTTTTACTACAACCGTATCCGGATATGCTCCTTTTGTTGAGCGTGTGCTTGCAACCGTTCATGAGCAAGGTATACAACGGGTTTCTCTGGATATTTTTGATACCTTGGTATACCGACGGGTGACACGGCCAACGGAAATATTCAAATACGCCTTTGAGCGTGTGCAAGCTGCGCAATCATTGCCCATGACGGCAGCCGAATACTGTGAATTGCGCGTCAGTACGGAAGTACGGGTCAAACGTGAAACCGCTCACGGCGAAGTGAGTTTAGAGGCAATTATTGAGGGTTTACCCTTTCCGCCGCATATACGTGCCGAATTGCTTGAAGCTGAACTCGCTTCCGAAGCCGAATACGGTTTTGTCAGCGAAGAAATGGTGCAATTGGTTGAAGCACTGAGTGACATGAATGTGCCTGTCGTGCTTATTTCAGATATGTATCTGAGCAAGAAGCAAATTCAACAAGCCTTCTTTACGCACTATCCACAGTTGCTGGGATTGCCATTATTTGTTTCCAGCGAATATCAGAAGAATAAAGCCTCGGGCACCTTGTTCCACCTCGTCCAGGCGCAATACCAGATTGATTATGCTCATTGGTTGCATGTAGGTGATAACCGGGTCGCTGATCAGGACATGCCTGCCAAACTTGGCATGCACGCAGTGTTACTGAGCAGTAAGTTAGAACAAACCGCGATCCTTCGTCAGGAAGCAGGGCTGTTCAGTACGCCACAGCCTTTTAATGCCGCTCGCCTAATCGCCAGCACCTTGTATGCACCAACCGGTGCGGGGACAGCGTTCTCCCTCGCAACATTTGTGTGGGGGCCGATATTACTGGCCTTTGCTGACTGGATAATCGACCAGGCCAGAGCGTTAAACAGTCGCAGCATTCTGTGTCTGATGCGCGAAGCAGAAGTATTCGCGCCAATTGTCGAATGGCGACTGGCACATCGACAGATTAAAGGCATCGCGGTCCACAAACTTTATGCGTCGCGTAAATCTACCTTTTGGCCTGCAATCGACGTGGCGGCTGAGCAGTGGTTTGAAGATTTGGTGTATGTACTTGTCCAGCGCCGGGGATACTCAGTAAGTGATTTCTATCGCGATTTTCGACTGCCACAGGATGACATTTATCATCAGTATGAAGCCGTCGCCATTCGCGATACTGACGGCGTGTTTCATCAGGGCATGAATTTACTGAAACTGCTTACTGACAAAGCCAGAGATAACAAAGCTGCAGTTGAAGCGTATATTAATGAGCAGCGTGCGCGATTTGCACGTTATTACGAACACCACATTGGTACGCCTTTGTCTGAGAGTTGTGTGGTGGATTTGGGGAACGGCGGTACCATTCCTCATCACATTGAATGTATTCTCGGCTGTCAGAGCGCGGCTAACCTGTTGTTTTACAGTTCTGAGCGCATTTACCGCTACGCACAGAAAACCCATTTCAGCACCTTCATTGGTGCGCAGTCTGATAGCCGCAACGTTCGCCAGTTATTGTCGCGTTCACCTGAATGTATTGAACCGTTTCTGGTGGGCGATTGTGGTACGGTGACCGGCTACAGCGACGATGCCAATGCCACACCGGTTCAGGCTGACAGGATTGAAGAGAACAGTGCACATGTGAAGGCGTTCCTTGCCGGGTTACATGCCTATTTTTCGGTGCATCACCGTTATGATTTGCCAACTGCCACGGCAGATCAGGTGTTGCCTATCCTGTTTCGCTATTTACAACTGCCGTGTAAACCCGAAGCACAGCTATTTACCGAACTGCTTCATCAGGATAATTTTGGTTCTAATCTGGCATATCCGATTATTACTGATGCCCAGTGTAAAGAAGTGGCTGAGTGGCCAATCGCTGATTTTTACCTGACGTTCAGCCAGTACCCCAAAATTAAAGTAGGTAAAATCCACTGGCCACAGGCGGTGATAACCCTGTGTGATGACAAGTTTTTGGCCCGCCAGTATGGATTGATGTCGATGGACACCGATACCGATGTGCTGAACCTGGTAGAGCGCATACTGGATCAACAGTGGCAATCCTTTTCGGTGTATGGCGCAGGGTTGTTTTTCGAAAAGCTTCTGCCTTACCTGAACAGGTACAATTTGAATATTGAGCACCTGATTGATCGAAAAGCGGATATCTCAGGGCCATATGAAGTAGCTGGCTACACTGTTAAACCGTTAAAACAGGCTCTGGATGAAGGCTGTGGCAACATTCTTATTTCGTCTTTCGCGTTTAAAGAAGAGATCGCCCGTAATATTCACGAGCAATCTGTAGAACGTGGCCTGGGCAACCTCAATATTTTGAGTTTGTAGAACATAATTAACCGACCTACGCCGGAGCGTGAGATACCCATGAAACTGTCTGCTGATCAAAGTTTGCCAATGGCACCTTACACAGATGCGCCCGTGTTTAGCGTGTTCAACGAGCACGTTAAGGCGTGCATGGCAAAGCATTATTCTCCTGTCATGCTGGCCAATCCCGACACGCAAGGCGACCAACATTTTTTGTGCGAGCAGCAGCATGTTACTGATCTGCTCGGCTATCTGGATACGTTAACCGGGCAGTGGCAGGCGCAACATGAACTGTATGTCACGGTGGCAAAGTCCGCTAACGATCAACTGGGACAGCAAGCGTTGGAAAACCTGTTTTATCAGGCCGGGTTTCATTTGGACGCCCGGGAGTGGCTGAATCGCGACTATGCAGGCTTACAGGACAACCGGGCATTTGATACGACAACCTTTCGTCGAATCAAACAAACCGGTCACCCGTTGTGCACGCTGAACAACCTGTTGGCAGAGCGCGATTTGCACATGGACATGCTAAGGGAGTTCTCCTGTCGTTCAGATGCACATGTATTCCGTTATGCTTTTGCACAGCATTTTATTCGCCCCGGAGACAGGTTACTGGATTGTGCCTGTGGCCTGGGGTACGGCAGTTATCTGATGTCACTGAATGACCGCCTGAACAACATTACAGCGGTTGATATTTGTAGTGAAAGTGTGAGTTACGCCAATCAGGTCTATGGTCATGGCAAACTGCATTATGAAACGCTGGATATTGATTGTTATGCGGATACGCAGTTTGAACCCTTCGATCTGATCACGTCGTTTGAAACCATTGAACACGTAAAAGATTATCACTCATTCTTCAAACTGTGTTTGCGCAGCTTAAAGCCGGATGGCAGGGTAATTGCCAGCGTGCCGTATATGTGGGTGGATGAGACCGGCAAAGATCCCAATCCCTATCACTTTCACGAATTCGACTGGAAAAAGTTTGCTGCCTTATTTGCTGAATACGGTTTTGTGATTGAAGCACGCTATCATCAAACTGCACCGGGTGGGTTTAAATTAACCTCAACACCGCGACGATTCGACAAGTCCTCAGTAGACGCCGGGGAAATTGAAACAGAGTGGCTGGTGGTGGTTGCGACGCCGGATCTTACTCACCCGCTGTGGCAGTCTCAGCAGTCGTTGGCATACAGCAACCCACAATACCCACAGGCTTCATTACCTGCCTATGTGGACTTTGACGCGGGTTATCACAATCCCTGGTTACACCGTCAGCTGGTGCAGGTTGGGCAACGCATTGAAGATGCCGATATTCGGCGTCGCTACGTGGAGTCGCTGTTAGCCAGCGGGGCAAAAGATCAATGCTTGCTGTTAACCATTCAGGGTTATTCACTGGATGCTAACCCTACCAAAATCAATGCTTGGCTGGATTCAGCTGAAACGGCGTTGGATCAGGTCGAGAGTGATACAGAACGTCATCCTTTTGCAATACGCTGGTTAGTCTCACTGGCGTATCTGAGCGCTATCAAGTGTTATGAGCAAGGCGACTTTTTACGGGCAAAGGGATTATTTCAACGCGTACTGGATACAAATTGCAGCGCGTTCTGTCCGGTGCTCAATGTCAAAGCGGTAGAGGCCTGCTTTGCATTGGCCAAAATCGCCCTCTACGAAGAACAGCGTGAACAGGCTTCTGCCATACTGAATACGGGTAAACACCTGGTATTTGAAGCAACGGCGGTATTTAAACAAGCCGTTGAACAGCAGCAGGATCAGATTGGCGAATTCCTGTGGTCGGAAATGGCCGAGCTTTTCGATGCTGGCGCTTTACTCAATAAGATGGCGATAGCTTTATCTCATGCGCAAAGTACCTCTCACATTTTGCGTCAGGCTGCTGAATGGGAGCAGAACAAACGGTTTGGCTTGTTTAACCTGGTTGAAAAGTACCGCAAATCGTCAGATCTTACAGTGCAAGCTGACATGCAACTGGTGGCGCAATCCTTTGTTAATAAGCTGGTGGCGAAAGCAATGAATTTAGCACGCCGTGACAACATCCACATTTGGGGTACCGGTGTGGTTGCGCAGAAGGTCTGTGAGGCACTGGCTAAAAAAGGTGTGCAAGTAGGTGGCTTTATTGATTCACAGGCACGAGCCGGGCAGCAGTTTGCAGGTTTACCCGTTATTACTCCAGCTGACTTTGACACAGATTCCGCCGCCCAGGTTATTCTGACATCGGTGGGATCCTCAGCGCAACTTGCTAAGCCACTGGAAGAGCAGGGTGTCGCTTGCGTGTATTTGGCGTAATTGTAAAGAGGTAGTCATGGCAACTGAAAAAGTAGCCATTATTGGAACGGGAAGCAGTGCTGAAGCACTGCTTACGCATCTGAACGCAGAAACCGTATGTGATTTCTATAACTCCACAGGTGTTGGGGAGTTTAAGGGGAAAAATGTACAAGCGGTGCAGGAGTTGGTATCCGAAAATTACGATAGGGTTATCCTTGCTGTGTACGACTATGGTGAATTGTTGCCGTTAATTCGCCAAATTGAACGTGTTCAGCTTTATTGGTTCAATGCTAAGACGAATGAGTTAATGTATTTGACTGACCCTTTCGCGGATAACGAGACTTCCCATTCATTGGCTTCGCAGCGACTTACCGTTGTTTACGACATGCGTATCGCTCCGCCCACCTATGATTTTGCCGTGTTTTTAGTAAAGAGTTTATTAGTTGCTCGACAGCAAGGACTGCATGGGCTGCATGTCCTGATAGCGCCAGGTGATAAAGGCGGTTTTCGGGAAAATATAGATTTCTTTTCTCATTCTGAAATGGCCTTCCGGGTAACGCATCTATTGTTGCCGTTAATCAAACTGGTTGACCCCACTGCCGCGTTTAGCTTGTGTTCCAGCCGGAAACAGGCGCGTGAGATGTTTTTGCAAGCTCCATGCAGGTTCCCTGAGCTACACAACTTTGTTAAGCCAGTAGCGCGACACTTTTACTCTGAATTTTTTGAGTTCATTGAACAAAATGTTGAGCACAAAATATTGCAGGCGTCAGAAATTTGTCGTGAACGGATTCAGGAGTGGAAAACTGAATTGGGCGTAAGTACAGATAAGCTCATTACACTCACACTCCGGGAATCCAGTGCGCATCACGATAGAAATAGTGAGTTGGCAGTATGGCGCAAAGTCGCCGAAGCACTCTCCAGACGTGGCTATATAGTAGTGGTAATAAGAGATACTTCCAAAGCCTTGCTGAACCTGGGCTGGAGTGATGTTGTAGAGTTTCCGGTAGCGGCACTGGATGTGGAAATGCGCACCGCACTTTATGAGTCAGCATGGCTAAATTTGGGGGTTTGTAATGGCCCGGCAGTCCTCTGCTTCCTGATGCCACAATGTCGCTATTTGTACTTTGGCATGTATAATGCTTCTTGCACATCAAATACTTACGAACACCTTGAAAAGGTCGGTATCGTCAAGGGTAAAGATCAAATCGCAGGTGCTGGCGAAGACCAGTACATCTGCTGGGACGACATTTCTGTAGAAAACGTGTTGTCTGCAATAGAACAAAAGTTTGGAGTGAAGATCCAATGAAAATATTAGTAACCGGCGCTTGTGGTTATAAAGGTTCGGTTTTAATTCCGAAACTGCTTGCGCAAGGCTATACGGTCGATGCCCTGGATATTCAGTGGTTTGGTAACTTTCTGCCTGAACATGAAAAGCTCAACGTTATAAAACACGACGTTCGCGACACGGCCAATATCAATTTGTCTGGCATCGATGCCATTATACATCTGGCCTCTGTAGCCAATGACCCCTGCGGCGACTTAGATCCGAAATTAACCTGGGAAGTCAGTGCACTGGCAACCATGCAGCTGGCCGACAGGGCAGCCCGGGAAGGTATCAGGCACTTTATCTATGCGTCATCGGGCAGTGTATACGGCGTAAAAGAAGAAGAGCAGGTTACCGAAGATTTAACGCTGGAGCCTATTTCGGAATACAACAAAACCAAGATGGTCTCAGAGCGCGTGTTACTTAGCTATGCTGACGCCATGACCGTACAAATTGTACGCCCGGCAACGGTGTGCGGCTTGTCTCCGCGAATGCGATTAGACGTGGCAGTGAACATGCTTACCATGCAGGCACTGATGAATGGCGAGATCACGGTATTTGGCGGCGACCAGGCCCGCCCCAATATTCATATTGATGATATTACCGATCTTTATATTTTCCTGCTTGAGCATCCGGAAGTGACGGGTGTGTACAACGCCGGTTTTGAAAATATCACCATCATGGATATCGCTGATCGTATCGGCAAGAGTATCGATACTCAGATTACCGTGACACCGTCTAATGACCCGCGCTCATATCGTGTGAACTCAGATAAATTACTGGCAACTGGCTTTGTTCCCAAGAAAACGGTGCAGAATGCCATTGATGAAATTACCGCAGCATACCATTCAGGTGCATTAACCAACGAAGACCGTTGGTACAATCTGAAATGGATGCAGCAGGAAGTGCTGTAATGAAAGCGTTAATTGAACGGTATCAGTTGCGCCTTTCTGAGCAGGTAGCTGCACTGAATGTGGACGCCATCAGCCAGCTTGGCGACGCGCTTTTAGCCTGTATTGTCAGTAACAAACAGGTTTTTATCTGTGGTAACGGTGGCAGTGCCGGTAATGCCGTGCATCTGGCCAATGATTTTCTTTACGGCATTTGCCCAAGTGGTGAGCGAGCACTGAAAGTGGAAGCGTTATCCGCCAATACCTCGGTGCTTACCTGTCTGGGTAATGATTTAGGCTACGACAAGATTTTTTCTCATCAGCTGGTGGTAAAAGCTTCGGCGGGTGATGTACTTATTGTGCTGTCCGGTAGCGGCAATTCACCAAACATTGTTAACGCACTTGAAGTGGCCAAAGAGATTGGTATGACGTCATTTGCCTTGCTTGGCTACAGCGGCGGCAAGGCGTTAACACTGGCCGATTGTGCTATTCACAATGCAGTGGACGATATGCAGGTCGCCGAAGATCTGCAGCTGATTGTCGGGCATATGCTGATGCAATATTTGCATGAGGAGCTGGCGAAATGACGGATACCATCGCCGTTTTAGGCAGTAATTCTTTTTCAGGTGCAAGTTATGCCAAATACCTGTTAGCGCAGGGAAAAAGGGTGATAGCAATCAGTCGTTCAGAAGAACCGGTTGATGCACTTCTGCCTTATAAGTGGGTTGATCACAGTAATCTGACATTCCACCAACTGGATTTAAATAAAGACCTCGATGCTATCGATGCGTTACTCGATAAATACAAAGTGCCTACGGTAGTAAACTTTGCTGCACAAAGTATGGTTGGTCAGTCCTGGGACTGGCCTGAACACTGGTTTATGACCAATGCGGTCTCAACCATCAAGTTTCACAATCGCTTGCGTCACAAAGATTATCTAAACCGTTATGTGCATATTTCCACGCCGGAAGTCTATGGTTCTATGTCGGGATTTGTTGCCGAGCACGATCATTATCGTCCAAGTACCCCTTACGCGGTCTCTCGCGCTGCAGCTGATTTGAGTTTGCAAACTTTCTTTGACGTCCACAAGTTTCCGGTGGTATCGACACGTGCGGCAAATGTGTACGGCCCCGGCCAGCAGCTTTATCGAATCATTCCCAAAACCATCATGAGTATTTTATTGGGGCAAACACTGCCGTTGCATGGCGGTGGTCATTCAGAACGGTCATTTATTCACATTGATGATGTATCGTCTGCTACACAGCGCATTTGCGAGCAGGGTACGCTGGGTGAGAGTTATCACATCTCTACGGAACGCACAGTCACTATCCGGGCTTTAGTCGAAATGATTTGTGAGATGATGGACGTTGATATACACAACGTGTGCGAGATCACGGAAGACCGTCCGGGCAAAGATACCGCGTATTTACTGGACGCGACTAAATTAAGAACGCAATTGGGCTGGCGTGACCAAATTAGTTTAGAGAGTGGTATTGAGCAAACGTTGAATTGGGTAAACACTTACTTTGACGTATTAAAGCATCAGCCGCTCTCCTACGAACACAAAGAATAGGAAATCAGTTACATGGAAATCGACCTGCTAAGAAATTATCCAAAAACCAAGCGCAACACGCAGGCCCGAAGCGAAGAAAAAACACCAGAAGTTCGTGCCATTGCCCGCCAGTTTGGTGCTGAATTTTTCGATGGCGATCGCCAGTATGGTTATGGTGGATTTAGCTACAATGCCCGGTTTTGGCAACCGGTTATCCCTGATCTTCAGGCTCAATATGGCCTAAGTGCTGAAAGTGCTGTTCTGGACGTAGGCTGTGCCAAAGGATTCTTTCTGTACGATCTGGAACAAATTATTCCTGGTATCACTGGTAAAGGGATTGATATATCCGACTACGCCATCGCCAATGCAAAACCCGAAGTGGCGGCCAACATGCAGGTAGGTTGTGCAACCGACTTACCTTTCGGCGACGACAGCTTTGATTTGGTGATGAGTGTCAATACCGTGCACAACCTAGAAAGAGAAGAGTGTGGGAAGGCCCTGCAGGAAATTATGCGCGTATCGCGTGGCAACGCCTTCATTACCGTTGATGCATATCGCAATGCTGAAGAAGAAGCGCGTATGTACGAGTGGAACCTCACCGCTAAAACGATTATGCACGTTGATGAGTGGAAAGCCTTTTTTAACGAAGTCGGCTACACCGGCGATTACTTCTGGTTTATCCCATGAGTGCATTATTCAAGCACTATCAGCAGGTATTGCGTATTCGGCGAATCGAAGAGGCGATTGCGGCCAGATACGGTGAACAACAAATGCGTTGTCCTACCCATTTGTCGATAGGACAAGAAGCCGTTGCTGTGGGGATATCCGCTAACCTGACGACTGCCGACAAAGTGTACAGTTCTCATCGGGCTCACGCGCATTACCTCGCTAAAGGTGGGTCACTGGAGCGACTTATTGCTGAATTGTATGGCAAGGAAACGGGGTGCACGGGTGGCCGTGGTGGCTCTATGCACCTGAGTGACTTAGCCGCTGGCTTTGTGGCCAGCACCGCAATCGTGGGCAACAGTATTCCTCTGGCTGTTGGAAATGCGTTGCATCAGCAGGTGCAGTGCCTGAATGAAATGTCGGTGAGCTACTTTGGTGAAGGGGCTACCGAAGAAGGCGCGTTTTACGAGTCCGCAAATTTCGCAGCATTGCGGAAACTGCCAGTGCTGTTTGTGTGTGAAAACAACCGCTACTCCGTGTATAGCCCAATGTCGGTCAGACAACCTGAGGACCGCTCTATCGTTCAATTAGCAAAAGCAATCGGGTTGAACGCCGTTGATGTCGACGGCAATGATGTCGAGCAAGTGGCGTCGGTGAGTGCACAGTTAATTGACAACATTCGCGCCGGAAACGGCCCTGCACTAATCGAATGTCATACCTACCGGCACCGCGAACATTGTGGCCCCAACTTCGATGATGATTTAGGTTACCGTCCCGAGGAGGAGGTAGAACAATGGTTAGCAAAGGATCCCGTTAAAGCGTTGGCTGATGCATTGTCTGCGCAAGGGGTTTCTCATGCAGACTTTGACGACGTGGAAAGCCAAATACAACGCGAGATTGATAATGCGTTCGATAGCGCATTGGCTGCACCGTTTCCCGATCCAGCTAATAACGGGCAGTATGTTTATGCAGACTAAGGCAATGACGACCTTCGCCGAGCAGGTCAATCGCGCTCAGCATGAAGCCATGAAGGCCGATCCGGGAATGCTGGCTTTTGGATTAGGTCTGACTGATCCAAAAGGGATTTTTGGCACAACTTCCGGGTTGGGCGAAGCCTTCGGTGAACAGCGGGCATTTGATATGCCGACCGCCGAAAATGGCATGACCGGTATTGCTGTTGGTGCTGCGTTAGCTGGCAGCAGGGTGTTAATGACACACCAACGCCTGGATTTCTTTTTACTGGCCATGGATCAGTTGGTCAACAACGCCGCAAAATGGCATTACATGTTCAACGGACAGATGAAAGTCCCTATGACTATCAGGCTGATAATTGGACGCGGCTGGGGTCAGGGACCCACCCACGCACAGAATTTACAGTCGTGGTTTGCGCATATCCCGGGCTTGAAAGTGATCGTTCCCAGTACAACGGATGCGGTGGCTAATCAGCTGTATTCTGCCATTATGGATGACAGTCCGGTGATTTTTATCGAACATCGCTGGTTACATCAACAGCAATGTGAACAATCGCAACTGGTATCGCTTGACGTACCTTCACAACCAGTAAGAAAGCATCACGCTGGTAATGATTTTACGATTGTGGCAAATAGTTACATGGTGCTCGAAGCACTTCGAGCTGCCAGGCATTTGGCGCAACTAGGCATAGGCGTCGATGTGTTGGAAACCTGTGAATTGTCGCCGTCTCACTGGCAGCCTGTGTATGAGTCGGTAAACAATACCGGTCGCTTACTGGTGTGCGATAGCGCGCACACGTCCTTTTCTGTTGCATCGGAAGTCGTTAGTCGGGTCACTGAAAATTGCTTTTCCAACCTGAAGCAGGCACCACAACGCATGGGCTATCCGGATTACCCGGAGCCAACCAGTGTTGCATTGACTAAGCATTTTTATCCAACCGCCGATAACATTGTTAACAGCGTATTAAATACCGTGCCTGCTCGCGTGGCATTACCTGATGGTAAAGAGCAGAGCGATGAGCCAATCCGGCCTCACGATGTGCCGGGCGACTGGTTTAAAGGACCTTTTTAAACACTATGAATTTAAATATTAGTAACAAACTTGCACTGGTAACCGGCGCATCAGGCGGGCTGGGACAGGCTATCGCAGAGGCGCTTTGCGCTGAAGGGGCAAGCGTCGTGTGGGTGGCCAGAAATATCGATACGCTTACGACACTGGCTGACTCCGCTGCCAAACAGTATGGTACTGAGCAATATGCCATCCAGGCAGATTTGAAAAATAAAGAGGGGACACTGGCGTTAATCAGGGAACTGCAGGAAAAAGCCCTGTCGCCTGACATCATTATTAATAATGTCGGCGGTAACCTTGATATGCCAGACCCACTCAGCCCTACAGATAGCTGGCGCGACGTGATGGAATTTAATTTGTTCAACGCCATCGAAATCAACAATGCTTTTATGCCTGAAATGCAAGCCAGAAAGTGGGGGCGGATTTGTCATGTTTCGTCCATTGCTTCGCTGGAGAATCAGGGCACGCCCATGTATTGCGCAGCCAAAGCTGCGCTCAATGCTTATGTTCGGAGTGTTGGCCGGTATGTGTCGCCTGACAACGTCATTATGACCGCAGTCTTACCAGGCGCAGTGTTCACCGAAGGTGGATATTGGGACAAGACATTATCGGAGCGTCCTGAGCATGTTGAAAAATACCTCTCTGAGCGCATGGCCATTAAACGCTTTGGCACGCCAGAAGAAATCAGTAATTTCGTGACCTTTTTAGTATCTGAACATGCCTCGTTTGCAGTGGGCTCATCCGTTTTATTGGATGGTGGCCAGGGACGAGTATTCTTTGAAGGCTAGCTTATGTTGAATAAATCGCTAAGACGAAGAATTGTCGAAATCGTTACCCGGGCTAAAGAAGGCCATATTCCCAGCTCTTTTTCGATCGTTGATGTGATCGAACACATCTATGGTCATGTGTTGCGATATGACGCATCAAACCCAAATTGGGAACAACGAGATCAGTTTATTTTATCGAAAGGTCATGGCTGTGCCGGCCTGTATGTCGTGCTGGAAAAGTATAACCTGCTATCTGCTGATGACCTTGCGAACTATTCCTTAAAAGACGGTATTCTTGGTGGGCATCCCGATCGCACGACAGTCCCATTCGTAGAAGCGTCAACTGGCTCTTTAGGTCACGGATTTCCATTTTCGGTAGGCATTGCCATTGCTAATAAGATCAAGTCGTTACCAGGGCGTGTGATCACCCTGGTGGGTGATGGTGAGTGTCACGAGGGCACTATTTGGGAATCGGCTCACATTGCGGTAAACCAAAAACTGGATAACCTGACTGTGGTAGTGGATTGGAACCAGTCTGGTGCACAATTGTGTCCGGTAGATGATTTACCCGCCAAATGGGCAGCATTTGGCTGGGACGTGCATGTGTTTAACGGTCATGATGCTGCAGACATTGAAAATGCGTTTGCCAAAGTGGGTAAAGTGGGCAAACCGCTGGCATTGGTGGCGCAAAATATTAAAGGTTTTGGCGCCAGCCTGACGGAAGGGCATGGGCCCTGGCATCACCGTATTCCAAATGACGCTGAATACAAAGAATTAATGGAAGTGCTGTCATGAAAGGCTTACGTGAACAATTTGCAGATACTATGCTGAGACTGGGCCAGCAGGATGACTCTCTGGTTGTTATGGTAGGGGATATCAGTCATGGGATCCTTCAGCCTTTCGCTAAAGCATGCCCTGGTAGGTTCTTCAATATCGGTATCTTAGAACCGTCCATGGTATCCGTTGCGGCAGGCTTTTCGAAACAAGGGCTAACACCTGTTACACACACCATCGCTCCTTTTTTGATTGAGCGTTCTTTTGAGCAACTGAAACTCGATTTCGGTTATCAAAATCTGGCGGGTAACTTTATTTCTGTCGGTGGCGCGTTTGATTACGCGCAGCTGGGTTGCAGCCATCATTGCTACACCGACGTATCTCTTATGTCGCATCTACCGGGTAGTCAGGTATTTTGCCCAGGCTCTGCAGAAGAGTTTGACGTCTTGTTTAGCGCTGAATATCGCGCATCGGCCATCAACTATTTTCGTTTAACAGAAAACCCGCACGGTGTGGAATTCGACCGGAAAGACATTCAGCCGGGCAAAATCATTTGTGCCCGAACCGGGAGTGAGGCCACCATAGTCGCATTGGGTCCACAACTCAAAAATGCGTTAGCTGCAGCCGAGGCATTAGCAAAAGAGAATATTGATGCTGAAGTACTGTACGTGCATTCGGTCAAACCTTTCGACAGTGACGCAATAGTCAACAGCGTTGCCAAAACGGGCCGCGTAGTGGTAGTTGAAGAATTGTCGGCACAAGATGGTGTCTATAATGCTGTATTACGGGCATGGAATGGCCGCGGTAAAATGCAGAGCACGCAGCTGGCTATAGATCACTTTATTCACGGCTATGGTAGCTACGACGACTTGTGTGAGCGCAGCGGATTGTCTGCATCCAATATTGAACAAGCCGTGAAATCACTGGTGCATCATGAAGTGGATTGAGCGCTGCACGCTCTGTGATAACGCGGATCTGACATTGTTATGGGATCTGCCACAGCTGCCTCTGTCGGAAACGTATGGTAAGTACGACCCGACATTCAGGCATTTTGATCAACAGTTGGTGATGTGCCCTCATTGTGAGCATGTTCAACTGAAGTGTCAGTTAGATCCAGCCGTGCTCTACAATCAGGACGACTACCATTACAAAACCGCCAATTCAGGCGCAACCCCAAAGCGATTCGCGTGTTTTCATGATTTTGTTTGTGAGTTTCTTCCAGCCTTACCTGACGTGGTTATTGATATAGGTGGTAATGACGAATCATTGGTCAGTACCTTCGACTGTTCAAAGCGATATGTCGTTGATCCCAGTATTCCAAAAAGTGAAGTGAAAAATGACGTCACGTTCGTAAAAGCGTTTGCAGAGCATATAAATTTAGCTGAATTGAATGCCGACTTAGTGGTGTTTTCTCACGTGCTTGAACATATGGTCGATCCTAAAGGCTTTATCTCACAGCTATTTGAAAGTTGCACGGAAACCACGTATTTCGCATTGGAAGTGCCGTGTTTTGACCGGCAGATAGGGGCGTTGAGATTCGATGCATTCTTTCATCAGCACTTGCATTACTTTCACGTCGATAGCCTGCAACATTTAATACACCAGTGTGGCGGTGAGATTGTTGCGATGCAGCCAAGCAGCGTCCCAACTTGCGGAGGGGCACTTATGGTAGTGTTTAAACAGAGCAATTCGCACACTCAATCTAACCCTGCACCTACACCGCAACAAACTGATCGCGTCCAACGCTTTGAGGAAACGAAGCGTGCATTCTTGCAGCGCAATCATGCAATTGCCAATTGGATAACAGAACAAGACATCGTATTTGGTTATGGGGCAAGCCTGCTGCTACCCGTGATTTTTTATCATATTGGTGATGCATCTAAGGAAATTCACGTGATCCTTGATGACGATGCGGAAAAAGCGGGACTCACCTATAAGAACATACCGAATGTGCAGGTGTCCTTGCCTGCAGATCAAACTATACCGGAGACGGCGGC
This sequence comes from Aestuariibacter sp., assembly GCA_017794925.1. Classification (GTDB taxonomy): domain Bacteria; phylum Pseudomonadota; class Gammaproteobacteria; order Enterobacterales; family Alteromonadaceae; genus Alteromonas. Next base: position 2,356,502 of record CP051238.1, read on the forward strand.
CATGCTGGTGACGTCCTATGAGAACATACCGTTATTGCAGTCGGTTATACAACGTCGCTTTCAAGCCAACGTTTTTGAAGGATTTTCGCTGTGATTAATTTTAAAGATTTGTTTGGAATGCTCTCTGAAACTTCAGCGTTTCATTGTCATCAATCCCCACTGTATAAGTTCACAAATGAGGTGTGTGCAGACTATATTGCATCAAGTGCCTTCGCCAGGACCGAGCCGGAAGGGTGTGATTTTGGTCCATTTGGCACGCTGGTACTACCTTATTATTCGATGGGCAATATCGACTCGCTAAAATTATTTGGTCTTGATGAACTTATCCTGTTTGCGTTTTATTTGCGTCATAAAGAAAGCTATAAAAACGTTGCTGATATGGGCGCAAATATAGGTTTGCACAGCACGTTGATGTCAAAAATTGGTTGGCAAGTTACTGCGTTTGAGCCGGATCCTATTCATGTTGAGAAGATTCAGCAACACATGGCACTGAATCAGGTAACGTCCCTCTCCGTAAAGGAAAATGCTGTTGGTGCAGAAAACGCTGAATTAGTGTTCACACGGCTGATGGGCAACCGCACTGGTAGTCATATCAAAGGCAAAAAGCAAGACGTGTATGGTGACACCGAAGAGTTTACCGTATCGTGTCTTGCCTTTGCTCCCTTAATGACAGAATTCGACTTTATAAAAATGGACATTGAAGGCGCAGAAGCCGATGCTATTTGTGCAACTGACGCCGAAGACTGGCAACATACCGACGTAATGCTGGAAGTGGGGAGTGACGATAACGCGAAGCGAATCTTTGAGCATGCCCAATCAATAGGGCTTAGTATGTTTAGTCAGAAAACCGGCTGGGAAAAGGTCGCAAGTCTTAAAGACATGCCGGTAAGTCATAGAGAGGGCAGTTTATTCCTGTCCGCCAACAAGACTACTGTATGGTAACGACAGGAAAGTGGGAAACCAACGAGCGTATTGTTGGCTGTTGGGATTTTGAACAGCTGGATACCAGGCTGGGCAGCCTGTTTATCTTCATTCATGAGTTAAATTGCGCTGAGAAAAGTGCTGGTACGATACATTTTTTAAATGTTCTGCCACAACATCAAGGGTTGATTGACGTCTGTCAGCGATTTTCGAAGCATCGTATCGTGGTAAACGATCTTTCTACGTTAGACATTCCGTCACTCATTCACGACCAATTGGACCCGTCAACGACCAGTAGAACGGGAAGTATGCAATGGATTGGCCGTTTGTATGCCCAGAGCAATCGAGTGCAACCCTGCGCGAATACATCCGACTGTTTATCCAAAAATAACGATAAAGCAGTGGTGGCAGTGCACTTAAAAAACAATCCGAATGACATTCAAAGCAATGCCGATCACGATGCGTGGCTGAGTGCTTTTGTCATGCTCAGCAAGCAGTATGGCAGCGTCAAATTTGTTATTGTTGGTGACGACGACATTCCGACTGCTATTGCGTCATTGGATTGTGTTGAGAAATTCCAAGGCAGTATTGGCGACTACTTTTCCGTAGTGTGTGAGGCCGACGCTTTTATTGGCATGTCCAGTGCGTTTTGCGCAGCGGCAATACTGGGCGCTAAACCTTATCGAGTGTGGAAACACATCGGTCATCATACAGATATCATGGCGAGAGAGCTCAATCAGAACAATCAGTTTCCGTTTGCGATTGAGGGACAAAAAATGTGTATCGCCCACGACACGGTTGATAATATCGTGACTGAAACCAGTAACATGCTGCAGGCAATGAAAGATAAGGGTTAATCATGTTCAACACAGAGGCGTTTAAACACAAATCTGCGATGGTAACTGGTGGCAGCAACGGAGTAGGGGCGCAAATTGCCCAGCGTCTCCTGGCTGCGGGTGCAAAGGTGATTATTGCCGACAAGGCTGCGCCCGAAGATGTGTTAAGCGATGCGCTATACATTCCCTGTGATTTTGCTGACGTCACTTCAATAGATAATCTCTTTAAACATGAAGAGGTGAAGAGGGGTGTTGATATTCTGATTAATACTGCCCGCGGGCCCCGGGGCGATGCGCCTCTTGCAGAGAGTGCGGCGTCGTTTGATGCGGGTATAAACATAGCCTTGCGGGCTCCGTTATTACTTTCACAACATTTCATAACTATGCAGTCTCCTTCTCAAACGAACCTGCAAACAGCGATAGTCAATATTTCATCGGTGTGTGCCAGCTATGTGTCAGGAGAGAGTGTGAGTTACCATCTGGCAAAAGCCGGGCTTGAATCCATGACCCGTTACCTGGCGGTATACGGTGGTAAAAAAGGTGTTAGAGTGAATGCCGTCGCGCCGGGCTTTATTGTGGCAGATGCGCACAGCGACAGGTTTAACTCAGAAGAAAACACAGCATATCGTGAAAAGGCCTGTAAGGCACATCCGCTTAATCGTGTGGGCTCTGAGCAAAACGTCACTGACGCAGTGTTATTTTTGGCATCGTCGAATGCTGCATTTATTACCGGTCAGACACTCAGTGTTGATGGCGGTCTTAACCTTAGGGATGGGTGGTGCCAGTTGAACGACTTTGAATTGAAGGGCTGAACGCGATGGTGTCAATATCCGGCAATCTTTTAGCTATTGTTACCGGCGCAAGTGCAGGTATCGGTAAGGCATGCGCCATAACGTTAGCTCAACAAGGCTTTGATGTATTAATGGTTGCTCGTAATAAAGATAAATTGCAGCAATGTCAGTCTGAAGTTAAGGCGTTAACCAATACCAATGTATTTGCTTTGTCCGCCGATCTATACAATCCGGATTCTGCCGATCTGATCGTGGAATGGCTAAGCCAATATAACGGCACTTTACAGGTGCTGGTAAACAATGCCGGAGGCGTTGAAACCAGTGCGCCTTTCAGTGAATTGACAGACGAAGACTGGCATAGAACGTTTGAGGTTAATGTATTTTCAGTAGTACGGCTTTGCAGAGTTTTGCTGCCACGTATAAACAAAGACGGCAGAATTATTAATATATCCAGCATTACCGCTAACGAGCCGGGTCATTACAACCCGCATTACTCTGCAGCCAAAGCGGCACAGAATAATTTCACCAAACACTTTGCTCAGATCGCTGCCAGTCAAGGTGTAACCGTCAATTCAGTCTCACCGGGCATCATCGAAACCGAGGGCTGGCGAGAACATATGCGTCACTCATTGGGCGATGACGATTTACAACAAAAACTAGCGAATGCAAGGCAACAGGCGGGTACAAATATTCCTTTGAAACGGCTGGGTACAGCAGAAGACGTCGCTGGATTGGTAAGTTATCTGGCATCGCCGGGTGCGGCATATATCACGGGTTCCGACTTTACCATTGATGGAGGCAAGCGCAGGCAAATTTAGTCATGTCTGACTATTGCTTTATATTCCTGTTGCCCCCGCGTATAACTCTCCGGTGTGCCAATATCCCGATGGTATGTGTGATTGGTCCAGGCCTGGATTTTGCCCAGCATGGCTGGAATGACCTGCGTACTGATATCCTCTGCGTCATGTTCTACAATCCAACGTAACACTGGTTGGCTCATGATGTAAACCGCACCATTGGCCAGATTACCCGGCGGATTAGCCACCTTTTCATGCATGGCTACCACCGTTTTTCCCTGTAATTCGACAATGCCGCAAGACGACGGAGTATCGGTTTCAAATACCATCATGGTCATTTCGCAGCCATCAGGGCGTTGCTGATGTGCCTGAATAAAAGCATCCAGGTCGAAGACCGATAGGTTATCGGCGTGGATCACCACAACATCCTCACTGAGTAGTTGTGAAGCATTGTGTTTCAAAGTACCGGCAGTTCCCAGTAGTTCAGGCTCATACCAGTTTTTCACCTGCGGGAAGGCAGCCCATTTGTCGTTGAGAAAGGCTGCTACTACATCTGAAAAGTAATGGGTGTTAACAAAAATGTCGGAGATTGATGCAGAATAGGTAAGCTGCTTCAACCAGATATCCAGTAGCGGTTGTCCGTTGATGGGCACCATGCATTTAGGCTGCGAGTTGGTAATCGGCCGCAGTCGGGTACCAAGCCCTGCAGCCAGTAAAACTGCCTGCATGGGTCAGAGCTCTCCCAGTTTGCGGTAAATTGCTTGTTTAGCGATAGGCACGTTACCCCTCACGCTTACCTGAATGGAGGAGCTTACGCTACCGACAAAGGCGGCTTGCCAGATACTGGCACCACTGGCCAGCATTAAAGCACAGGTAACAAACATAGCATCACCGGCGCCTGCGGTATCAATGGCCGAATCTGCAAATGCAGGCAGGTTATCGGTTTCCAGTAAACCGTCCTCGTTCATATGGCGAATGAGTACACCTTCGCCTCCCAGTGTCACCATGAGGTTTTGTGCGTTTAGCTTTTCTACCAGGTCTTTGGACACCTCAATCAGACCGTTACTGTCATCCTGCATGGTTTGACGCGCTTCCACCTCAGTTGGCGTTGTCAGCAGTAAATCTCTAAATTTACCTAAGTCACCGACCTGTGAAGAGGTTTGACTATCAGCCACGATGGGGATGTTTTTCGCCCGGCATATATCACTGATTCGATTGACCAGCGCAGGACATAACAAGCCAAAGTTAAAGTCGGCAAACAGTACGATGTCATAGTGCGCCGCATTCGCTTCAAATGCCTGAACAAACTCATTGATCAGTGGGGCGTCAATATCGTGTCTGCGGTAACTGTTAACTCGCAGGAGCGTCTTATCCTTGGCCCGATAGCGCAATTTGTGTGTGGTGGGGCGGGAAGCGTCGTATTTGAGGACGGCTTCGATGCCGTATTCATTAAGCTTTTGCTGGGCAAATTCGCCGTGCTCGTCGCGTCCACAGACACTAAAAAAGGTCACGTTAGCGCCCAAGCTGGCGGCGTGTCCCGCAACGATACCTGCTCCGCCCAAATACCGAAAAGACTCTAATGGACTAACGGCAATAGTAGGATCTTCCTGTGACATACCAATTGCCAGACACTCCTGATATTCATCGACAATAACATCGCCGAGTACTGCGACATTCAGATTGCCAAAGTTTTCCAGAAAATGAGACAGTGTATCCTGAGCTACGTCATAGCGTTCGTGATATCGCTGTAGCTGTTGCGACAACTGTGAATTTTGACGGAGCTGTTGCTGCAGTAGTTCGCGGCTGGAAAACAATTTTTCGCCGGAACTGAAAATTAAGCGCCCGCCATAGGTTTCAACAATGGCTTTCTCCGGGTTGTCTGCTTTGGAGAATTCTTTCCCTTTCACAATAACGTCAGGTTGAATCTGGGCAATAACATCCAAACGATCGCCGTTTACCACTAACACCTCATCGACACATGTCAGCGCCTTTAGTGCAAGCAACCGCTCTTCGTTGTCGAAACATGCGCTCAGGGACTCATGTCTGTCATACAGTCCGACTACCAGCATATCTGCCTGCTCTGCTGCAAATAGCAGAAAACGCAAATGCCCGGGATGGATGATGTTAAAGTTGCCCGACACAAAACAAACAGATTTCCCCGCCTGTTTCTCAGTCAGGATGTGTTGGAGCGAGGCGTGTTTATCATTCATCTTCGTTACCATCCAGTTTTATGATGGCTCTGACCACCTTTTGATTGGCGAGATCTTCCAGGGCCTGGTTTATCTGTGACAGCGGATATGCGTCAGACAACAAATGGCGCAGAGGCGCTAATGATTGCTCATTGTTTGCAGCCTGATTCAATAAGGTCAATGGGTTGGCGCCGCCTCCCCAGGAGCCTTCAATGGTTTTTCCGCAAATAAGTTCAAACGGGTCTAAATGAATTTTGTCGCCGTGTTTGGGGTGCGAAGCAAATACACATTTACCGTGTTGGCGATGAATCAATGAAAAGGCAGATTCGATCGTACGGCAACTGCCGGCCGCTTCTACAATAAAATCGAGTAACTCGCCCTGATTGGCCTGTTGAATTGATTCTGCCAGTGATGCGGTGGCCGGATTCAGGGTGATATGTGCGCCGATATGTCTTGCAAGTGCCAGTTTGTCGTCGTTAGTATCAATGGCAACAATGAGTCTGGCTCCACAATTTACTGCCGCGATCAACGCTGACATACCAATTCCGCCCAGTCCCATTATTCCAATACTGTGCTCTGATGACAGAGACAACTGGTTTTGCACCATCCCCATCCCGGTAGGCAACGCACAGCCAAACAGTACGCCTTCTTGTAGTCCTATTTGCGGCGGCAAGGAATAGCAGCGGTTTTCGGACACCACGCTGTAATTGCTGAAGGTTGTCACCGGGCCCGCATTCACTTTGCCAATAGGGGATTCATAGACACATCCACCAGCATCAATGCCTGTCCCTTTCAACCAGCCCAGTACAACTTTGTCGCCAGGCGAAACAGTAGATACGTCAGGCCCAATATCAACCACAGTAGCCGTTGCCTCGTGCCCAAGCATGTGAGGCAGGTAACGGTCCTCGCCACGCGCTCCGGTCGCCTCCATTAGCTGAGAGTGGCAAACACCCGTATAGTGAATCTTCACCAGTACCTGACCACGACCCAGTTCAGGGATAGCTATATTTTCAATGATTTCCAATGGCTTACTGCATTCAGTGAGCACGGCGGCTGTAATAGTCATCATGATACTTTTTGTCGACGATATATAGGTTATCGGCCTGTTTTTCGTTTGCCTTAACAAACAGGTTTTCAGGCGAATGGACTTATTGCATGCCCAGTCCGCACCAGTTGCACAATTTACAATGTTATTCAAAAATCGTTCCAGCGTCAGATGTTAAAATATTGACGCGTCGCTTGGCGAGGGATTATACATAGTTATTAAAATGGATAACTGAATAATCCGGGATTGCTTACTTTTTCGTCGATGTTTTGCTATATTTGATAGTGGTAGAGGAGAGGATGATGATCAACTTCAATTCAGATTCCGGAAGCTCGTTGCTCCAGCAAGTCCAAAAAAAGCAGGACTCGCTGTTTGAAAAACTGGCTTCAGGCAAAAAAATCAACAGCGCTGCTGATGGTGCGGCTGCGCAGCAGATTATCGATCGTCTGACTTCGCAAGTCGAAGGTAACCGCCAGGCGGTAAATAACGTATACGACGGGATTTCACTTGCTCAGGTCTCTGAAGGCGGTCTGGAAGGTATCAATAATGACGTGAGCCGCATTCGGGAACTGTCCGTGCAAGCCGGTAGTGGTATTTTAAGTGCGGCTGACAAACAGGCTATCCAGTCTGAGATCACTCAGCTCCAGGAAAATATCTCACAGACCATCGAGCAAACGAATTTCGCCGGTAAGCCGCTGTTGTCGTCAGACAGCGAGATTAACTTTCAGGTGGGTGCACAGGCTGGACAGCAAATCAGCGTGAATACGCGTGATATCGCCAGCGAGTTAAACGGCGTACTGAATATTGATGTGACCAGCCAGTCCAGTGAGGATGTCCTTGCTGCAGCTGATGCGGCGGTCGAAGCAGTCGGTAGTGCCCGGGGAGACTTAGGGGCAGTGCAAAACCAACTGGCCAGCACGGCGCGCAATCTGACGCAGTCCGACGTAAATACAGCGGCAGCACGTAGCCGTATTCAGGATACGGATTACGCCCAGGCTGTGTCTCAACAAGCCGCAAACGACGTGTTAGGGCAAGCGTCTTTAACTGTACAAGCGCAAGCCAACCAACAACAAGGTCAGGTACTGAGTTTATTAAACGGCTAAATTGTCGCAAAATTAATCAAAGGCAGGGTTTCCTGCCTTTTTTGTATCTGAAGCACCGGTTTTTCGTTGCGATTCACTGCGTTACCGCTACAATTGCTTTGCACAGTTTGCAATTCTCATACTTTTTCAAAAGTGCATCGTTATTCAAATTCGTTTTTGCGTAGCAAAGCCGGCGGAAACGGTAAGAACTTTACCGCGCGACTGCACACATTTGTGAGGATTGGTATAAACTAGTAATAATAACAAAAGCGTTTCGGGGAACGAATGAAGGATATCCTGCTGGTCAGCGACAACAATGCTCTGGTTCAGAATTTACATACTATTCTGACCTTTTTGGGTGAATCTTGTCGTTCCTTCTCGGTATCTGAGGCGTCTGCGCAACTGACTGAGCTGTCGCCAACCGCGGTCCTACTGGATATCGCATCGGGTGAGCAGGCGTTAGCCCTTGTTAAAACCTTTCCCATGCATCCCTTTGTTGCGATTAATGTTGACGATCAACCAACGCCAACGGTTGGCAACCTGGTAGGGCATGTCAGTTTGCCCATAACCTACCCGGTGCTCACTCAGGCTATTCACCGTTGTCAGGAATACATTCGCAGCCATCCGGTCCGCAATAGTGCGGTGCCTATGAAAACCCGACTGTTCCGCAGTCTGGTCGGTAAGAGTGAACAAATTCAACTGGTTCGCCGCTTGGTGGAGCAGGTAGCGCCAACAGACGCGACCGTACTTATCTTAGGCGAGTCGGGTACCGGTAAAGAAGTGGTGGCGCGTAATGTCCACTTTTTATCTGAGCGCAAAGACGGGCCGTTTATTCCGGTAAACTGCGGTGCCATACCCGGTGAACTGCTGGAAAGTGAATTGTTTGGCCACGAGAAAGGTGCTTTTACTGGTGCTATCAGTGCCCGTAAAGGCCGTTTTGAACTCGCCGAAGGCGGCACATTATTCCTCGACGAAATTGGCGATATGCCATTGCAAATGCAGGTAAAGTTACTTCGTGTATTGCAGGAACGCACTTTTGAACGCGTAGGCGGTCACAAGCCCATGCAGTGTAACGTCAGAATCATTGCTGCCACGCACCGCGATTTAGAGAAGATGATCGCCGACGATAAATTCCGCGAAGATTTGTATTATCGTTTGAACGTATTTCCAATCGACAGCCCTGCATTGCGCGAGCGCCGTGAAGATATTCCGCTGTTATTGCAGGAGCTGATCACACGTATTCACGGCGAGGGCGTTGAGCCGGTTAAATTTACCGAACGCGCAATCAGCTCGTTAATGGAACATACATGGTCGGGTAACGTGCGCGAGTTGTCTAACCTGGTCGAACGTTTGATGATTCTGTATCCGGGCCAAATTGTCGATGTGCAGGAATTACCGGCGAAATACCAGTATGGCGATGTTGAACCTTTCGAGCCGGACTACCCTGAAGAAGTGCTTGAGCGCGAAGCATTCAATGAATTGTTTGCCGAAAGCGCCGCACAGGACGATGTGGAAGCGGAACCTGCCATCAATGGCTTCTTGCCCGATGAAGGCGTAAACCTGAAAGAGTACCTTTCAGAGCTTGAGATCAATTTGATTCAACAGGCGCTGGAGCAGCAGGAATGGGTGGTTGCAAGGGCCGCCGATAAACTGGGTATGCGCCGGACTACGCTGGTTGAAAAGATGCGTAAATACGATATTCAGCGTTAGTGTTTGCCTCTCATTACTAACGTTTCAGGCGGCTTAATTTTCTTCTGAACACCACTTTTTTCAAATATTCATCCCTCCGTTAATTGCTAATTTATCCCGCCGTCAGTTAATTGACGTAAAACCAATTCATCTAATCCGTTGTAACTATATGAAATTAAACATGTAATTTCTGGCACGGCAAATGCTAAATCATTGGGTAAGTTAATCAGTGTCTGCAAATTGACGAGGATCCCATGGCATTAAAAAGTCGTTCTGCCAATCTTATTGAGGATATCACCGACGCCCAAAGCGGCGCAGGCGCAACGCTCACCGATTTGAGTGTTGCCCGAGACAAGGCTCAAACTCAGCAACAAGAGCTAGCCTCATTGAAACAGCAGGCATCCCGTCTTAACCACTTATTGCAGGTTATGCCGGCAGGCGTGGTGGTTATTGATGGTCAGGGAATTGTTCGGCAGGCAAATGAACAGGCAAAAGTCTTTTTGGGTGAACCGCTGGAAGGCGAGCTGTGGCGAACCATTATTGCTCGCTCGTTTAAACCCCGTGCCGACGATGGTCACGAGGTCTCTTTGTACGATGGACGCCGGGTTAAACTGTCTATTACGCCGTTAGTCAATGAACCAGGTCAGCTTATCGTGCTAACTGACTTAACCGAGACCCGGCAGTTACAGGCGCGCCTGAGTCACCTTCAACGCTTATCGTCACTGGGAAAAATGGTCGCATCACTGGCGCATCAAATTCGTACGCCTTTGTCGGCAGCCATGTTATATGCAGCCAATTTGACCCGTAAAGGATTGGGCGCGGATGCCAGTCATCAGTTTGCCAATAAATTGCAGGACCGCCTGAAAGAGCTGGAAAGTCAGGTTAACGACATGCTGTTGTTTGCCAAGAGTGGTGAACAGCAAGTAGTTAATGACATTAGCGTAGCAACTTTGTTCGACGCCGTTGAGTCCACCGCACAAACCATGACAGTGGGAATGAATCAGACACTGGTGTTCAAAGGTCAGCATATTGACGCACGCATTACCGGCAACCTCACGGCGTTGCAGGGCGCAGTATTAAATCTGATTCAAAATGCCAGTCAGATCAGTCCGAAAGAAAGTACGATTCAGGTGCAGTTCCGCGTCAGTAATCGCTGGCTGGTGGTTGCCGTGTCCGATCAGGGCCCGGGCATTAACGATGCTACCAAGCAAAAGATCTTCGAACCGTTTTTCACTACTAAAACCCACGGCACGGGTCTGGGACTTGCCGTAGTGCAATCGGTCGCCAAAGCCCACCAGGGCAAAATTCAAGTTAACAATTTGCCAGAGGGCGGCGCGTGTTTTGCCATGATGCTACCTCGGGCGTTTTCCAGCGACGTTGAACCATTAACGTCGGTACAAGAGGGGTAAATCATGTCAAAAACAACTGTTTTGATCGTAGAAGACGATGCCGGTCTGCGCGAAGCATTAGTCGATACCCTGTTATTAGCAGATTATCGGGTCGTTGCTGCCGATAGTGCCGAGCAAGCCATTATGATGCTGGGCCGTCAACCTGTTGATATCGTGGTGAGCGATATCCAAATGGGCGAAATGAATGGTCTGGCCTTGTTGAAGGCAATTAAAGCTAAAGATGCCAATTTACCGGTACTGTTGATGACCGCCTATGCGACTATCGACGATGCTGTGCAGGCCATGCGTGATGGTGCAACAGACTATCTCTCAAAGCCATTCGCGCCGGAAGTATTGTTAAACCTTGTAGGCCGGTATGCACCCGCACAAAAGGTCGAATCCCGACAGCCGGTAGTAGGCGATCCGCGAAGCGAAGAATTACTGCTGTTAGCCCGTAAAGTCGCGCGTTCAGAAGCGACCGTAATGGTGTTGGGGCCAAGTGGTTCAGGTAAAGAAGTCTTATCTCGCTATATTCACGACAACTCCCAACGGGCAAATAATCCGTTCGTTGCGATAAACTGTGCCGCTATCCCAGAGAACATGCTGGAAGCTACCTTGTTTGGGTATGAGAAAGGCGCGTTCACCGGTGCGATTCAGGCCTGTCCGGGTAAGTTTGAGCAAGCCCAGGGCGGTACGCTGTTACTCGACGAAATCACCGAAATGGATTTGGCATTACAAGCCAAATTATTACGTGTGTTACAGGAAAAAGAAGTCGAGCGACTGGGTGCACGTAAAACCATCTCATTGGACGTGCGGGTAATTGCAACCAGTAACCGCGACCTGAAAGAGGCGGTCGCCAGAGGTGATTTCCGTGAGGATTTGTATTACCGCCTGAACGTATTTCCTATTACCTGGTTACCTTTGGGTCAACGCAGTGGTGACATTATTCCCCTGGCAGAGCATCTGATCTCGCGGCATGCCAGCCAACAAGGCCTTGGCAGCTTTACGTTAAGTGCTTCAGCGCGCAATAAACTGCTGCAACACGCCTGGCCGGGTAACGTTAGGGAGCTGGAAAACGTGTGTCAGCGCGCATTAATTTTATGTGAAGGCAACACGATTGATGCGACCGATTTAATGATAGAACCTGCAACAGGTCAGCCCGTTGCGGTAGCAACCATCGAAGAGCCAGAAGAAGACAACAGCAGATTAGGCAATGAATTGCGTCATCAGGAACATCAGATCATTCTGGATACCCTGACCGCCTGCAAAGGCAAGCGGAAAGACGTGGCTGAAAAACTGGGGATCAGCCCTCGTACCTTGCGATACAAGTTGGCGCGAATGCGCGACCAGGGTATTGACGTACCGGCTTAAAGCCAAATTACTAAAGAAAGGCGCTGAACGTTCAGCGCCTTTTTGTTTGCAGTAGAAATCAGATCCTAGTCAGTTCGGGTATTCAGTGAACTCGCTTTGTATTCGTGAACGATAGCCAGAAATGCGCTCAACAACGGCGAGTTATCCTCTTTCAAATAAATACAGCTTAAATCTACCGTGGCGTTTTCGGGTAACCCTGTAAGCGGTAAATAGGTAACGTCGGGCAGTTTGAGCACACTGGCCGAACTAGGGATCAAACAAAATCCAAAGCCGGCTGACACCAAGGCAATACCGGTCACGGCGTCGATTACCGTTTGTGAGATATTCATACTGGTGCCGGATTCCTGAAATACCCGGGATACCAAATCGACAAAATTCGGGCGCGCGCCTTTCGGGAATACCACGATGGGTTCATTATCCAGCTGCTTGATATCAATACTTTTTTGACTAGCCAGAGGGTGATCCTCGCGAACTGCTACCATGAGCGAGTCCTGTAAAATCATTGTCGTATCAATGTCTGGAAGGGGGGCCAGCAAACGGTTAAACCCGACTGATATTCGCTTTTGCCTCAGCGCTTCGATTTGCTCTGCTTTACTCATTTGATGAAGCACAATATTAACGCCGGGGTAGGCTGCTTTAAAGCGCTTCAGGATATCGGGAATGGTATTGAGGATGCCCGACCCAAAAATGGCAACATCTAACCGACCTAGCTGCCCTTTGCCTGCACGCTGTGTGCGCTCCTGAGCCAGTTCAATAAGACTCAGAATATTGCGGGATTCATTCAGAAAAAGCTGGCCGGCAGAGGTTAAATCAACCCCTTTTGCGGTTCGTTCAAACAGTTTTACCTGCAGCTCATCTTCTAATTGCTGAATTTGTCGGGTTAATGGCGGTTGTGAAATAAACAGCCGTTTTGCGGCTCGACCAATATTTCTCTCTTCCGCCACTGCAACGAAATACCGCAGCTGTCGAACATCCATCAGGGGCAACTCCTTATATGAACATTTCATACCCTAAAGGTATCAAGTGGGGGTGTCAATAGTATTGGAAGGTAATTAACAGTAATTATACATTTCGTTCACAACGCGTGATTTATGCAGTGTTGAAGGCATCACGAACACTATTTGTTGCAGTGTGTTTGGATGGTTTTGAGATCACACTCTGTAACGAAAACGGCTTATCCAGCGGGTTCGATTGTAGTTGGGGTGGGGCGCACTATCACGCAACTCAGCATAGTGAAACACTCTAGGAGGAACACAATGAATGACGTGTGGGTGAAACAAAATAATAAAACGTTGTCACGCAACGCACTCGCCGCCGCCGTCGCTTTAGGGTTGACGGTTTCAGCGCACACTGAGGCTGCCACGATTGATACCGGTAACCGGGATTTACGGGTCCGCTGGGACAATACGGTGAAATACAGCGCCTCTTTCAGGGTTGCCGACGTCGATCCAAACGTCGCCGATGCCTCAATCGGCCCCCAGGCAAATACCAACGACGGCGATCTGAACTTCGACAAAGGCTTAATTTCGAATCGCCTTGATTTGCTATCGGAGTTTGATCTTCGCTACAAGAAAAAATACGGGTTCCGTGTCAGTGCGGCCACCTGGTATGACTCTGTCTATCACGAAAGTAACGATAACCCGGCTGCATTAGGCGGCGCATTGATTAACGCGCAATCGGTTCCGGCAGGCGAGTTTGCGGAAGAAACTAAAAATCTACACGGCCAGTACGGTGAGATTCTCGACGCCTTTGTGTACGGTGGATTTAATTTTGGCCGTAAGCAATTGAATGTCAAAGTTGGTCGCTTTACCCAGCTTTATGGGGAAAGCCTGTTCTTTGGATCGAATGCTGTTGCAGGCGCAATGACCGGATTGGATCTGGCCCGTGCCTTATCGGTGCCTCAGTCTGAATTTAAGGAAGTGGCGCGTCCTACCGGCCAGTTTGCGGCTCAGCTGCAGGTCAACTCAAAGCTAACCCTGGCGGCTTACTATCAGTTTGAATGGCGCAAGTCACGCTTGCCGGCAGCGGGAAGTTATTTTGCATTTGCCGATTTCGTGGATAAGGGCGGTGAGACGATCATTCTGGGCCCTGGTACCATAGTGCATCGCACAGAAGATATTACCGCTGATGACTCTGGTCAGTTTGGGTTTCAGGCTCGCTATAAAATCAACGACTATGAAGTCGGTCTCTATGCAGCGCAATTCCACGACAAATTACCCCAGTTTTATGTTCGTCCGGGTATTAATGCAAGAGACGGCGGTATTGGTGATTACGCCCAAGTTTTTGCTGAAGACATCAAGGTCTACGGCCTGAGCGTAAGTACCCTAGTGGGCGAAACTAACATCGCAGCTGAAATGTCAGTACGTCAGGATATGGCACTGGTGGCAACGGGTAACACCGTTATTCTGCCCGGTGATACGGTCTCTGATGGGGGGGATAACGCTGCCTTTCCTCGCGGTGACACTTTCCACTTTAATGCGTCGATGATCACGATACTGAACGAAAACAGTATTTGGGATGCTGCATCATTTATTGGCGAATTTGCGTTTAACCGACGCCTCAACATTTCAGAAAATGCCGATCAGCTCGACCCGTTGGCAACCGAAAATGCCAGTGCCATTCAGTTTGTATTTGTACCCGATTACTTCCAGGTTATGCCGGGTCTTGATTTACAGGTACCCATTGGCTTTGGTTACGGCCTGGACGGCCGCTCTTCGGTCAACGGCGTGCTGTTTCCGGCTGAACATGGCGGTAATGCCAGTATTGGCCTGAAAGGCGACTACAACCGCACATGGCGGTTTGCGTTGAACTTTACCAAATACCTCGGTGAAGCCGGCTCGGTTATTCAATATGACACACCGGTACCCACACTTTCTTACAAGAACTTTCACGGCGATCGGGATTTCATTTCGCTGTCTGTTCAACGCACTTTCTAACGCTTAAAGACAGGAGAATCATGATGTTTAATAAAATCCGTACCGCAATGACGCTGGCCCTGACTTTGGCCGTTGTCCCAGCCGCGATGGCTGCGGGTAAAGACGCCGCTAAACTCGGCACAGAATTAACGCCACTGGGTGGTATTGCCGCAGGTAATGCCGACGGCTCGATTCCGGCATGGACCGGAGGCCTCACTGAAAAAGTAGCCGGAAACCATGCAGGGGATATCCCGCTGGAGCTGTTTAGCGATGAAAAGCCGTTGTATCGCATCGACGCTGGCAACTACCAGCAATATGCCGACCAGCTATCTGAAGGCACCATCGCGTTGCTGAAGAAGTACCCGGACACGTTTTATCTGGATATCTATCCGTCGCATCGCACCGCCGCGGCACCAAAGTATGTTTACGATGCGATTAAAACCAATGTGGCTAACTGTGAACTTGCAGAGGAAGGGTACAGTATCGAAGGCTGTATCGGCGGCATCCCGTTTCCAATGCCTGAGAATGGCAACGAGGTCATGTGGAATTTTTTACTGCGAGTAGAAGCGCCATCCATTGAATATACGTTTAAAAACGTTGTTGGCAATGCAGATGGTTCACATACTCTGGCCACCCGTAATGAAATTTCTTTCCAGTACCCTCCTTATTACCGGGATGCCGATCCGGACGACTGGAATGGCGAATATTCAATGTTCCGTTTTAATACCATGGAGCCGCCATTTAAAGCCGGGGAGTCATTGGTTATTCGTGACAGTATTGATGCAGATAACCCGCGTAAAGCCTGGCAGTACCTGCTCGGACAGCGCCGTGTTCGTCGTGCTCCCACGGTTGCTTACGACACGCCTGACTTTGTTGCGTCTGGCGCTAACTACTTCGACGAAGTACAGGGACTGTTGGGTCACATCGACCGTTACAGCTGGGAGTTGGTGGGTAAGAAAGAGCTGCTGGTGCCCTACAACAACAACGGCTTTATTGCACCAAGTGTCGAAGAGGCCATTGCTGCGTTTCACTTAAACCCAGAGCATGTACGTTGGGAAAAACACCGTGTCTGGGAAGTTAAAGCTACGGTGGCTGACGGCAAACGCCATGCTGTACCTACGCGGACGTATTATATCGATGAAGATTCCTGGGTAATCCTGCTAATGGATGGCTTCGACGCCGAGGGTAATCTATGGAGAACGACTCAGGTTACGCCGTTTGTAGTGCCATCGGTACCGGCGACGCTCATTAAAACCGCCACGGTATTTAACCTGCAAGCGAAAACCATGAGTGTGATTCAGTCTCTGAATGGTGAAACGTTCCATGTGGTTGAGACTAAGCCTGAAACCTACTTTACCGGTGACGCCGTTGCAGCAGATGCTGTTCGCTAACCTTCGTATGGGCCCGCTCAAGCGGGCCTTTCCGCTACTGAGTAACAGAGATTGTGTTCATGAAACAAAATAATGTAGATAGCTTGTTCGGCTTTTCTCTGCCTTCTTTTTCACTGATTATTCTGCTGCTGGTTATCTCGTTGACAGCCGGTGCAGAAGACGCAGCCGAATCTACACTCGAAGATGTCCTTGTGTCGCCCGCAAAACAAAATGAAACCAGTATTCACGCGCTTCAACTAGGCCTGGCACATGCCGGTAACACCATTGTTTCCGTTGGCGAGCGTGGTGTGATTTTGTTGTCAAACGATGAAGGACAGCACTGGACTCAGGCAAAAAAGGTGCCTGTATCCGTGACCTTAACGTCCGTCACATTCAGCGATCCGCTGAATGGTTGGGCGGCAGGGCACAGTGGCGTAATACTGGCAACCAGTGATGGGGGATACACCTGGCATAAGCAACTTGACGGTTATCAGGCTGCCGAGCTGGCTATGGAAGAAGCCGAAGCGCTGATCTCCGCCGGTGACAGCCGTGGCGAACGGGCAAAGCGCAACGCCGGTTACCTGATCAAAGAAGGGGCCGATAAGCCTTTTCTGGATGTCTATTTTGCCAATCAGTTCGATGGCTGGGCCATTGGCGCATATGGGTTGGCTTACGCCACTAACGACGGTGGTGCGCATTGGCATTCTATTATTGCGAGATTGCCCAATCCTGCGGGAAAACACTTATACAAAGTGGTGCGTTCAGCAAACGAACTTATCATCCTTGGCGAACAGGGCGCGGTGTTTACCTCTGCAGATAATGGCAGTGCGTTTTCAACCCTGGACACGCCGTATTACGGTAGTTTCTTTGACGGTCTTTTACTCGATGATGGCACGCGTCTTTTGTATGGCCTGCGAGGCAATGTCTGGCGCCAGTCTAAGGGCAAAGGTCGCTGGAAGCGGGTAAAACTTGGTTCAGAAGTTACGCTCACCAGTGGCGTGGTTACCGCCGACGGTCAGATTCTATTGGCTGATCAAAGTGGGCAGCTGTTCGTGAGTACTGATTCAGCAAAAAGCTTCAGCTTGATGGGACAGGCTCCCTTTGGTGGGATCACCGATGTGATTCAGTCGCAAAGTGGTTATGCCATTTCAACAGCGCGCGGCGCACACAGGCTCAGTAACGATAACCTGGTGAGTGGGGGATCACGCTAATGACAACACAGACACAAGGCGAAACGCTCATTCGTCATCTTGAAGACTTCGATACCAGCTCTGGCAGACTGCTGGAACGGGCTATTTTCAATTTCCGGCCATTGATTATTTTACTCTGTCTGCTGGTGACCAGTATGTTGGGGTATCAGTCTACGCAGCTTACCTTAAGTGCGGCGTTTCAGAAGATGATCCCAAGCAATCATCCTTACATTCTTAATTTTCTGGATAACCGTAAACAGCTATCCGATACCAGCAATGCGCTGCGTATTGCGGTACACAATACCAATGGGTCTATTTTTGATGCACAGTATCTCGAGACCCTCAGACAGTTGAATGACGAGCTGTTTTTAATGCCCGGCGTTGAGCGACCTTTTATGAAATCGCTGTGGACCCCAGCCGTTCGCTGGACAGGGGTCACCGAGGAAGGACTGGATGGGGGCCCGGTTATCCCTGATGATTACGACGGGTCCCAGGCGTCGTTGGATCAAGTGCGTTTAAATGTAGAACGCTCTGGCGAAGTCGGGCAGTTGGTATCGGGTAACTACCATTCCAGTGTCATTCTGGTGCCACTGCGCGAGGTAGATCCGGATGGTAATCAACTGGATTATCAGGCGTTTTCCGAAAAGCTCGAAGTACTGCGAGCCAAATATCAAAAAGACGGCATTGAAATCCATATCACAGGGTTTGCCAAGGTAGTCGGTGATCTGATTGACGGCCTGCAGCAAGTGCTGGTGTTTTTTGCCATTACCATCGCCATAGCAACAGGCGTATTGTTTGTTTATACCCGCTGCCTTCGCAGTACCTTGCTGGTTGTCAGCTGCTCTCTGGTTGCGGTTATTTGGCTGCTTGGCTTATTGCCTACATTAGGCTACGAATTGGATCCATACTCAATTCTGGTGCCGTTTCTGGTGTTTGCGATTGGCATGAGTCATGGTGCACAGAAGATGAATGGCATTATGCAGGATATCGGGCGGGGCATTCACAAACTTCTGGCGGCTCGTTATACCTTTCGCCGGCTTTTCCTGGCAGGTATTACTGCGCTGATTTCAGATGCAGTGGGCTTTGCCGTGCTGATGGTCATAGATATACCGGTTATTCAGGATCTTGCCGTAACGGCCAGTATTGGTGTGGCGGTGCTGATTTTCAGTAACCTGATCCTGCTCCCGGTATTGCTGTCATACACTGGCGTTGCTGCGTCTGCCGCTAAGCGCAGCATCAAAGCGGAGCTGCGTGATGAAGCCGACGTTGCGCATAAAAAACACCCTTTATGGGCCTTTCTGGATCTGTTTACCCGAAAAAAATACGCCACGGTGACCGTAATAGGCGCGTTACTACTGGGTTTAACCGGCAGTGTCATTAGTATGAATGTGAAAATTGGTGACACCGACCAGGGGGCACCAGAACTTCGTCCAGACTCCCGCTACAACCTGGACAATGCGTTTATGACTGCAAACTACGCTACCAGTTCGGATGTCTATGTGGTAATGGTTAAGACAGCGCAATATGCCTGTGCCCATTACGATACCCTGATGGCCGTTGATGCATTGGAGCAGGAATTGCGGCAGCTTTCCGGTGTGGTCACAACGTCTTCGTTAGCGGGTCTGGCAAAGGTTGCCAATGCCGGCATGAACGAAGGGAATTTAAAGTGGTACGGCATTCCGCGATCGCAAGGGATGCTAAACGCAATCATCACGCGTGCACCGCGAGAAATGTTCAATCAAAACTGTGACTTACTGACTATTTTTGCTTACCTGAAAGATCACAAATCTGACACGCTGAACGACGTTGTTCAAACAGTTGAAGCCTTTGCAGCACAAAACAATACCGAAAAATTCCAATTCTTAAATGCGGCCGGAAACTCGGGTATAGAAGCGGCAACCAATATCGTGGTTGAGAAAGCCAATACACAGATGCTGCTTTATGTTTACGGTGCGGTAATTGTGCTGGCCTTTATTACGTTTCGCTCATGGAGGGCGGTCGTGTGCGCCATTTTACCCCTAATGCTGACTTCTATTCTGTGTCAGGCGTTGATGGTGTGGCTGAATATTGGTGTAAAGGTAGCAACATTACCTGTTATTGCGCTGGGTGTGGGCATTGGTGTGGATTACGCACTCTATATCCTGACCGTGATGAAGTCTCGGTTACAGGATGGCTTAAGCCTCTCTGAAGCCTATTACGATGCCCTACTCTTTACCGGAAAGGTCGTGGTACTTACTGGTATTACGCTGGGAATAGCGGTCGCAACCTGGGTCTTTTCACCGATTAAATTTCAGGCAGACATGGGTATTTTACTGGCGTTTATGTTCATCTGGAACATGTTAGGTGCGCTTATTCTGCTACCTGCGCTAGCCCGCTTTTTACTGCCGGTGAATAACAGCGTAAGTGTGGAACCGGCTTCATAGATATGAGCTATGGCCGGTATTTTGCATTTACAAAGTGTTAACACTTTTGCGTTTAGTGGGTATGATGGGCTAATCGCGCCTAACCCCTGTTTGTTGGAAGAAGTATGATTGCAGCTCAAAAAATCACGCAGGAAGAAAAAGACGTCGTCGATCGTTTCGACCTTCGCTCAAAACTGCGCTTTAATCAGGAAACCGGCAAAATTTGGTTAGGCGAAAGCCGGTTGTTATTACTGCACGCCAAAGCGCTAATGGAGTTGCGCACCAAACTGTTTGATTATTTAGATGACGATACGGTTAAGCGACTGCTTATTCGTATTGGTTTTGTCGCAGGTGAACAAGACGCTGATCTGGCACACAAACTCGCCGATAACATTAACAGTTATGATGTGTTCCGTATTGGGCCTGAATTACATGCGTTTGAAGGGCATGTGCGTTCGCATATCACTGAAGCGGAAATCGATTGGGAAGCGGGTCGGTTTTTCGGTGAAGTCATTGTTGAAAATTCCTGGGAAGCCGAAGCGCAATTGCAATCCATGGGACTGTCTGACGACCCCGCATGCTGGACAATTATTGGCTATGCGTCCGGGTATACCAGCCGCTTCTTTCGGCGTTTTATTGTTTTCAAAGAAACCCAGTGTATGTGTACCGGGGATCACCACTGTAAGTTCGTTGGCAAGCCGGCGGATTGTTGGGACGACGAAAGTTACATCGACCTGTTCCGCGATGACCCCCTGAATCCTTCACTACGTGAGATTGAAAAAGAACTCAGTCAGCTTCGGGGAAAGCGTCAGGCGAATTATGACACTGACGGTCTGGTTGGCGCGTCTCCTGAGTTTACCAGTGCGCTTAACTTGTTAAAACGTGCCGCTGATTCCCCTATTAACGTGTTGTTGTTAGGTGAGACGGGGGTGGGCAAGGAAGTGTTTGCGCGTTGGCTGCATGAACACAGTGGACGCAAAGAAAACCCCTTCATCGCGGTAAACTGCGGGGCCATTCCGCACGAGCTAATCGAAGCCGAACTGTTTGGCGTTAAAAAGGGGGCATTTACTGGCGCTCAGGAGTCTCGTCCCGGTCGGTTTGAGCGTGCTGATGGTGGTACGCTGTTTCTGGATGAACTCGGTGATCTGCCACTTTCCGCACAGGTGAAACTGCTTCGGGTTTTACAAAGTGGTGAGGTCGAGCGCCTTGGTGACGATGTTGTAAGAAAAGTGAATGTCAGGCTGGTGGCGGCCACCAATGTTGACCTGCAACAAGCAATAAAAGAGGGTAAATTCCGCGCTGATCTCTATTACCGAATTGCGACCTATCCGGTGAGTATTCCACCTTTACGAGAGCGACGGGCTGATATATTGCTGTTGTGTAATGCCATGATAGAGAAGTTTTCCCAAAGTTATCAAAAGCGTCTGGCTGGTCTGTCTGAACAGGCAATGCAAGTTCTCCGACTGTACGATTGGCCGGGTAACGTGCGGGAACTGGAGAACGTAATTGAACGCGGCGTACTGCTCGCGACCGACGGTGGTTTGATTGAATTGGACCATCTGTTCGTTAGCCCGCCTGATGTCGATACTGACGTAGAACAAACCCACATGAGTAAGGTGAATGATAAAGGGCTTGTACAACCCCTTAGCAGTCAGGACCCGCTCAGCGACCAGTACTACGACGGACTCATCGAGCAAGGTGAATTTAATCTGCACAAACACGAACAACAGATCTTTGAAGCCGCGGTGCGCAAAGCCAATGGCAATTTGACCCACGCAGCCCAGTACCTTGGTGTTACCCGACGTCAACTGGCCTATCGCATCAACGAAAAACCGCGTTAAACGTCACAAAAGTAGAAAGCGCCACAAAAGCAGAAAGCGCTGCAAAAGCAGAAAACGCTGCCTGAACAGATTGCCTGCCGGTGTTGGCAATCTGTTCTTCTCACCCTTACTTTAACTGTATTGATTGACCTGGCAGTGCCTTTTTTGTCATCGCCAGTGGCAATGCTATTTGCATTCAAGACCGTTTTAAATTTCCCCATCTGCGAGTCACTTCACCGGCCATGGGATTTTTCTAATCCACCCATCGCGCTGTAAACCATTACGCCAACCTGCTCAAAGCTTACAAAAATGTAAGGCGGTTAATGGTGTTTAACATTATCGTTAATTTTTCATTAACAATTAGTGGTTTTTATCTCATTTTATTTCAATTTTTTCATATAAAACAGGAACTTGCTGTTTTGGCATGGTATCTGTAATGGTTAATGTAATGTAACTGATAAACGCGAAATAAAAACATAAAGTGGAGAACATATTATGGCGATGACAGGTGTATTACGACCAGGGCATGTTGCAGTTCGAGTACTGGATTTGGATGAAGCCGTTAAATTTTACGGTGATGTCATGGGACTGGTCGAAACCGGCCGCGATGACCAGGGACGTGTTTATTTTAAATGCTGGGATGAGCAGGATCACAACAGCTATATCATTCGCGAAGCCGACCAGGCAGGAGTGGATTTTGTAGGTTTCAAAGTACTCGACAGCGACACCCTCAATAAACTTGAGAAAGACTTGAATACCTATGGCGTTGAAACCCGCCGCATTGAAGCTGGTGACATGCTGGAAACCGGCGAACGCGTTCGCTTTACCCTGCCTTCCGGACATGAATTTGAGCTGTTTGCCGAGAAGACCAAAGTGGGTAACGGCATGGGACTGACTAACCCTGCGCCCTGGTATTCTCAAAGCGAGCACGGCATTGCCCCGCTTCGTCTCGACCATATGCTGTTATATGGACCAGACATCGCAAAAGTAAAAGCGATTTTTGAGGACGTGCTTGGCTTCTACCTGGTGGAACGTGTACTGGGAGAAGACAACGAGACAGAAGCGGGTATCTGGTTGTCCTGCTCACACAAAGTCCACGATATCGCCTTTGTTGAATATCCTGAGCCAGGCAAACTTCACCACACTTCTTTCTTAATGGACAGCTGGGAGCAGGTGCTTCGCGCCGGTGACATCATGTCGATGAACGAAGTGGCAGTGGATATCGGCCCAACCCGTCACGGTATTACCCGAGGCTGCACTATCTACGCCTGGGACCCATCCGGCAACCGTTTTGAAACCTTCATGGGCGGCTATCACCCTTACCCTGATTACGAAACCATCACCTGGACCTGGGATAACTTTGCTCAGGGGCTCGATTACCCGCAGCGCAAGTTACACGAAAGCTTCCTGACGGTAGTGAGCTAATAGTAACCCGGAGGACAAATCATGAATGACAGTATTGCAGCGCCCAAAGAACAGTTCGACACCACACTTCATTATGTGCGGGTAACGGGCAAGCGCGACGACGGATTTGTCGAATTTGATTTCAGTGTCGGCCAGCCTGAAGTGGCGTTGGAAATGGTGCTCAAGCAACAGGACTTTGAAAAGTTCTGCGCTGAACAAAACGTGATCTTTCTCGATCAGGACAGCAAGGTGTCTGATGACGAAGAAAAGAGCGCCTTCCAATGGAGTCTGCATGATGCCACTCACCATTTTCGCGGTGAATAGCCAGGCCAGAATAAGAGGAAAGAGTTATGCAAATAGATGTACAAACAGTCAATATTGCACAAAAGAATCAGACCTTTACGCATTTAAAGAAGCGTTTCGGCGACAAGAAAATTCCATCCCGTTATCAGGAAGCCAGCTATGATTTGCAGGCAGTTGAAAACCTGCATTATCGTCCTACCTGGGCGCCGGAACAGGAACTGTATGATCCTAACTTAAGTAAAATCCGCATGTCGGACTGGTATGACTTAAAAGACCCGCGCCAGTTCTACTACAGTACGTATACGCTTAACCGCGCCAAGCAACAGGAAACCATGGAGTCAAACTTCAAAACGGTTGAGTCGCTAAACCTGATTGAAGGCATGCCTGATCCGGTACTAAAAATCACTCAGGATTTGTTAATCCCTCTCCGCCATCTTAACTACGCTTCAAACCTGAACAATACGCTGGTTTGCGGCTATGGCTATGGCACGGTGTTTACGCAACCTTGCGTGTATCACGCCATGGACAACCTGGGTATTGCCCAGTATTTGTCCCGTCTGGGTCTGATGATCGGCGATGTTGAGTCGCTGGAAGCCGCCAAACAGGACTGGATGGAAAGTGATGCCTGGCAACCACTTCGACGCTCTCTTGAAGATCTCATGTGCGTGCGTGATCCCGTTGAAGTGTTTATCAAACAAAACTTTGTCCTCGACGGGCTGCTTTATCCACTGGTGTATCAACGCATTGTAGATAAACACCTGCTGGAGTTAGGCGGCTCTGGTATCTCCATTCTCACGCAGTTCATGACCAACTGGTATTTGGAATCGGTCCGTTGGGTAGATTCGGTAGTGAAAACCATGGCCGCAGAGTCTGCTGAAAATAAAGCCGTACTGGAAGAATGGATCGACAGTGCTGCTAATCACTTTACCTCAGTGTTACTGCCAGTTGCCGGTTTAGCGGTTGAAGGTAACCACACTGATGAGCTGGTTAGTGAGGTCCACGAAGGGTTAATGAAGCGTGCCACGAAAGCAGGCCTGTTTAAGTAGGAAGCCCCATGTCTAAAGTATTTATCATTTTACAAGCCAACGAAGATACCCGGCCAATTGTGGAAGCCATTGAGCAGGACAACCCGGATGCCGAAGTCGTGCATGAACCGGCGATGGTAAAAGTGCAGGCTGAAGGCAGTCTGGTTGTGCGACGCGAGACCATTGAAGAAGAGATTGGCCGAGAGTTCGACATGCAGGAACTCAACATCAACTTAATCACGCTGAGCGGCAACGTCGATGAAGACGAAGACGCTCTGACACTCACCTGGAACAGCTAGGAGACTATCGTGGATATTAAAAAGACTCCAAAGAAACTCAACGTTAAAGAGAAGTATCGCTTAATGACCCGCGATCTGGCCTGGGAGCCAAGCTATCGCGATGAGAAAGAAATCTACCCCTATGTTGATTACGAAGGCATTAAGGTTCACGACTGGTCGAAGTGGGAAGATCCGTTCCGCTTAACCATGGACGCTTATTGGAAATACCAGGCAGAAAAAGAGCGTAAGTATTATGCGATTATAGATGCCCATGCACAGAACAACGGCCATCTGAACGTAACTGACGCGCGTTACCTGACGGCAATTAAACTGTTCCTGCAGGGCATCAGCCCGGGTGAATATGCGGCCCACCGCGGTTTTGCCCGTGTAGGTCGTGAATTTGCCGGTGTGGGTCCGCAGGTGGCGTGTCAGATGCAGTCCATCGACGAGATCCGCCATGCCCAAACCCAGGTGCACGCCATGTCGAACTACAACAAGTTCTACAATGGCTTTAAGGATTTTGCGACCCAGCGTGACCGTATCTGGTACACCTCTGTACCGCGTTCTTTCTTTGACGATGCCATGTCAGCAGGGCCATTTGAGTTCCTGATCGCGATTGGCTTCTCATTCGAATACGTATTGACTAACTTACTGTTCGTACCATTTATGTCAGGCGCAGCCTACAACGGTGACATGGCGACCTGTACGTTTGGTTTCTCTGCGCAGTCGGACGAGGCTCGTCATATGACGCTGGGTCTGGAATGTATCAAGTTTATGCTTGAACAGGATCCGGACAACATCCCTATTGTTCAGAAATGGATTGATAAGTGGTTCTGGCGCGGCTGTCGTCTGCTCACCCTGGTGGCGGCGATGATGGATTACATGTTACCTAAACGTGTTATGTCCTGGCGTGAAGCCTGGAACATTTACGGCGTGGAAAACGGTAACGCGTTGTTCCGTGACCTGGCTCGCTACGGCATTAAGCCGCCAATGCATTGGGACGACGTTGAAAAGTCAATTGACCATACCTCCCACCAAATCATGTTGGGTCTGTATCAATGGAAATTCGGTACAGCGTTCCATGCCTGGACGCCTTCTGCCAGTGATATTGAATGGTTGAAAGAGAAGTATCCAACCACCTTCGAAAAATACTATCTGCCACGTTGGGAGTATGCCATTGCGCAAAAAGAAGCGGGTGGGGAATACAACAACTTTGGTCTGCCTAAACTGTGTCAGACCTGTCAGCTACCTTGCTTGTTTACTGAGCCGGATGATCCAACACAACTGTGTCACCGTGAAACTGAATACGAAGGTGAGAAATATCACTTCTGTTCTGATGGTTGTCAGCATGTGTTTGAACAGGAACCTGAGAAGTACGTACAGGCCTGGCTACCCATGCCAGCGCTGATGCAGGAACCGTTAAAAGGCGACCTGGCTGCCTGGATGGAGTGGGTAAGTCTTGAGCCTACTGCGGCGGGGGAATACGCGAACTCCGAAGACAAAGCCAACTTTGAAAAATGGCGTAAGCAGGTTTCTACCGACTAATAACCGTTAATAACAAGCCACCTGGTAGTGCAGGTGGCAAAGCCTGTAAACACAGGCAATAGCAGGAGAATGATTATGGCAGTTGTTGCTAATGGGGAATACAAGTTTCCTTCTCAGGACAGAGTAGAAAAATACTATGGACATCAGTTGCTATTTGCATGCTGGGATCACCACATGCTGATGGCTGCGCCCTTTATGTTGTTCGGTTCGCCGGATCAAAAGCTCGGTGACATCATAGAACAACAACTCAAGCCGCTAATGCAACCCGATCCTGATTTCGAAAACATCGATTGGGATGCCATTGAATGGACCAAAAGCGGTGAGCCGTGGACGCCCGACTTTAATAAATCAATAAAGGAAAATGGCTTAGTGCATAAAGAGCAATTCCGGTTTAAAACGCCTGGTTTGTCGACACTGGTTCCGCCTCAGGGAGAATAACCATGAGCTTTGAAGTAACCATTGAGCCACTGGGGCAAACTATTGAGGTAGAGGAAGAGCAAACCATTCTGGATGCGGCACTGCGGGCAGGGATTTACCTGCCTCATGCCTGCTGCCACGGATTGTGTGCGACCTGTAAGATTGACGTGCTGGAAGGTGACGTTGATCATGGCGAAGCGTCCAGTTTTGCATTGATGGACTTTGAACGGGATGAGAACAAATGCCTGGCTTGTTGCGCTATCCCGGAAAGCGACCTGGTGATCGAAGCCGAGATTGAAGAAGATCCGGATTCTCGCAATTTACCCGTTCAGGATTTCCAGTGCACGGTGAGCCGCATTGAGGATCTCACGCCAACTATTAAAGGTATCTGGTTAAAAATTGAAGAGGCTGACGGTATTGATTTCCAGGCGGGTCAGTACATCAATCTCAATTTACCCGATGACATTGGCAGCCGGGCGTTTTCGATAGCCAGCACGCCGGCCGAGTCGGGTGAAATTGAACTCAATATCCGTAAAGTCCCCGGCGGCGTGGGTACAGCCTATATTCACGATGAGCTGAAAGAGGGCGATGAGATTTCCTTTAGCGGACCCTATGGACGCTTCTTTGTAAAGAAGTCCGCTCACATGCCCATGATCTTCATGGCCGGTGGTTCCGGGTTGTCCAGCCCACGTTCAATGATTGTCGAATTACTGGAAGAAGGCTGTGACCTACCTATCACACTGGTTTATGGCCAGCGTACCCGTCAAGAGCTCTATTATCACGATGAGTTTTTAGCGTTAGCAGAGAAGTACAGCAACTTTACTTACATTCCAGCTCTCTCTGATCCGGGCGATGAGCCCGACTGGTCAGGCGAAACCGGGTTTGTACATGAAGCTGCCCAACGGGCATTTGACGGCAACTTCAGCGGTCACAAAGCTTACTTATGTGGGCCACCTCTTATGATAGACGCCTGCATAAACACGCTCATGCAGGGACGGTTGTTCGAACGAGATATCTATACAGAGAAATTTATCTCGGCTGCCGATGCGCAACAAGTGCGCAGTCCATTGTTTAAAAACATTTAATCAGGTTACCCAACCATTGAACACAGGGATGTGTTTTTTTGTTATCCAAAGCATACCTAAAAGGTATTGGTTTCTCAGTTAAATGGTATTAGACGGTATGTGGTGTGGCATTTACACTTATTTTGTTGTTATTGAGTTGTAAATATAAATTTAAAGGCTTGCTCAAAGCCATAAGCGAGAATTGATATGCGCCAAGTAGATAATTTTATTCGAGGAGAGTTTGTTGCTGCCAGAGATGGCAAGCGTTTCGACAAAGTATCTCCGGTTACAGGCGAAGTTATCGCCAGCATAGCCGAAGCAGGACGTAGTGATGTGAATGAGGCGGTCCTGGCAGCTAAGGCGGCACTGCAAGGTGAGTGGTCAACTTTTACCACTAATCAGCGCGTAGAAATGCTGTATGAAGTGGCTGATGAAATTACCCGTCGCTTCGAAGATTTTGTAGAAGCTGAGATGGCAGATACCGGCCAGCCTTCGCATGTTATGCGCCATGTTTTTATTCCTCGTGGCGCGGCCAATTTCAAGATATTTGCCGACACCATAAAAAATGTACCGACGGAAAGTTTCATGCTGGATACACCTGATGGCGCTGGCGCGCTGAACTACGGTGTTCGCACCCCGAAAGGCGTTATTGGGGTAATCAGCCCGTGGAATGCGCCTTTTATGCTGATGACCTGGAAGGTAGGCCCTGCACTGGCCTGTGGTAATACCGTTGTGGTTAAGCCGTCTGAAGAAACCCCGCTGACCTCTGTACTGCTGGGTGAAGTAATGAATAAAGTGGGGGTGCCTAAAGGCGTATACAACGTAGTGAATGGCTTTGGTCCGGAGTCTGCCGGCGCATTCCTTACCGAACACAAAGATGTTGATGCGATTACCTTCACCGGTGAAACCCGCACCGGAACCGCAATTATGAAAGCCGCGGCTGAAGGCACCCGTGATGTGTCGTTTGAAATGGGCGGTAAAAATGCAGGTATCGTGTTCGCCGATTGTGATTTTGATAAAGCAATCGAGGGTATTTCCCGCTCTTCATTCTTAAATTCCGGTCAGGTGTGTTTAGGCACCGAGCGCGTTTATGTAGAGCGTCCTATCTTCGACAAATTTGTTGCTGCCCTGAAAGAGAAAGCAGAAGCGGTTAACTATGGTAAGCCCACCGATGAAGGTGTTAATTACGGCCCGTTAATCAGTAAAGAGCATCAGGACAAAGTCCTGTCTTATTACAAAAAAGCCGAAGAAGAAGGCGCAACCGTCGTCACTGGCGGGGGCGTGCCTGATGTACCTGAAGCGCTTAAAGGCGGGAATTGGATTCAACCTACCATCTGGACCGGACTGGCCGATGACGCGGCTGTCGTGCAAGAAGAAATCTTCGGACCTTGTTGCCATATTCGCCCTTTCGATACGGAAGAAGAAGTGGTTAGCCTGGCCAATAACACAGACTACGGCCTCGCCACGACTATCTGGACCAAAGACCTGCCCCGCGCGCACCGCATGGCGGCCAACATTGATGTGGGTATTTGCTGGGTGAACAGCTGGTTCCTGCGAGATCTGCGAACCGCATTCGGCGGCTCGAAACAATCCGGTATTGGTCGTGAGGGGGGCGTGCATTCCCTTGAGTTCTACACCGAACTGCGCAATGTGTGCATCAAATTATAGGGAACGGATTATGGATAATTCACAGATTAAAACGTTGGGTAATGAGTTGTATGAGGCCATGGTCTCAAGAAATACATTGGTTCCTTTTACTGACCAATACCCTGACATCACACTGGAACAGGCTTACCAAATCCAGCTGCAATACATTCAGCGTCGCCTGGATGCCGGCGAAAGAATCGTCGGCAAGAAAATCGGTGTTACCAGTAAAGCGGTGCAGGATTTTCTTGGTGTATTCCAACCTGATTTTGGCCAGCTCACTGACAAAATGGTGTATCAGGAAGGTGAAACTATCAACCTGAACGAACTGATTCAACCTAAAGCAGAAGCCGAACTCGCTATAGTCTTAAAAGAGGATTTGATTGGCCCGGGTATTACTGCGGTCGATGTTATCCGCGCTACAGATTATGTCAGCCCTTGCTTTGAAATTGTCGATTCTCGCATTAACGATTGGAAAATCAAAATCCAGGATACCGTTGCCGACAATGCCTCCTGTGGTGTTTACGTGGTAAGCAATATCAAAGCGGACCCTCGCAAGGTCGACATCACGATGGCGGGTATGACGCTGTACAAAAATGGTGAGCTGTTTTCTACCGGTGTTGGCGCTGCGGTTCAGGGCTCACCGTTCAACGCTGTTGCCTGGCTTGCTAATACGCTAGGTGAATTAGGGATTCCATTTAAAGCCGGTGAAGTGATCCTGTCTGGTTCTCAGTCAGCGCTGGTACCTGTTACTGATGGGGACGAACTCGAGTGTTACATCGCCGGCGTTGGTGGTTGTAAAGTGAATTTTGCCGGGAGCACAAAAGTATGAAAACAAGCTTAACGCAAGAACAGATTATTCGCTTTTGTGAGCGCGTGGAAGGTGCACAGCGTCGCGCAAACGACATAGCGAAACTGACCAACGAATACCCGGAAATGACCGTTGAAGACGGTTATGCCGTGCAGAACGCATTACGGGCACGCTTTATTGAACAGGGTGAAAAGCTGATTGGCTGGAAAGCTGGCTTAACGTCCAAAGCGAAAATGGTGCAGATGGGCGTGGATAAACCTTCCATCGGCTTTTTAACCGACGCGATGTCTCGTCCTGAAAATACGGCAATCAGCACCCACGATATGGTTCATCCAAGAGTGGAATGTGAAGTCGCCTTTGTTACCAAAGCGGATTTAAGCGGTCCTGCCTGTACACGGGCAGATGTGCTGGCAGCTACGGATTTTGTTATTCCGGCAGTTGAAGTAATCGATTCACGCTACGAAAACTTCAAGTTTGATTTGCCCAGTGTGATTGCAGACAACAGTTCATCGGCACGTTTTGTCGCTGGTGGTCGTCCCCGCTATGTCGATGATATTGAAGTCGACGGTATTGGTGTCGCGATGGAGCTAAACGGTGAAATCGTTGAAATGGGGTCATCAGCTGCAGTAATGGGACATCCCGCTGATGCCGTGGCCATGGTGGTAAATATTCTGCACGACATGGGCGAAACCCTGCCTGCTGGCAGTTTTGTAATGAGTGGCGGTATTACCGCTGCCGTTGCGGTAAAGCCCGGAGATAACGTCATCGCACGTTATCAGGATTTGGGCAGTGTCAGTCTTCGGTTCGAATAAGCCGGCCGATGGGAGAGAGCATACATGCCAATTCTTGAAATGCACCTGATGTCCGGGCGAACCAAGGAACAGAAAGCGACGGCAGCCAAAGCGGTTACTGACGCCTTAGTTGAGTCCCTTGGCGTAAAGCGCGAATCAGTTCGAATTTTAATTACGGAACACGGCGATCACGACTTTTTTGTATCAGGCATGACCATGTCGGAACGAGCGAGTGCCCAACAGTCTGGATATCAGACCTTACAAGCAAATGCAGAGGGGAAATGAAATGAAAAAGATAAAATGTGCTTTGATTGGGTCGGGCAATATCGGTACCGATTTAATGTACAAAGTAATGCGCAGCGAGTGGTTAGAGCCTGTGTGGATGGTCGGTATCGACCCCACATCGGAAGGCCTGGCGAGAGCCAGCAAAATGGGCTTGAAAACAACGGCGGAGGGTGTTGATGGTTTGCTTCCTCACGTTGAGGAAGACGGTATTCAGATCGCGTTTGATGCGACGAGTGCCTATGTTCATGCTGAGAACAGCCGCAAGCTGAATGCCAAAGGTGTCATGATGATTGACCTTACGCCAGCTGCGATTGGGCCCCTTTGTGTTCCTCCGGTCAATCTGAAAGAACACGCAGATAAACAGGAAATGAACGTCAATATGATTTCCTGTGCCGGGCAAGCGACGATTCCCATTGTGAATGCGGTATCCCAGGTGCAGGACGTTGAGTATGCGGAGATCATTGCCAGCTTATCAAGCAAATCGATAGGAGCGGGTACGCGTGCAAACCTGGATGAATTTACTTACACCACCTCTAATGCCATAGAGAAGGTTGGCGGCGCTAAGAAAGGCAAGGCGCTTGCGATCATTAACCCCGCAGAACCGCCGATCATTATGCGCAATACCATTTACTGTCTCACTGAAGGTGAGCCGGATAAAGACGCTATCACGGCCTCGATTCTGAACATGATCGAGCAGGTTCAGAAATATGTTCCTGGCTATAAGCTGGTTAACGGGCCAACGTTTTTCGACAACAAGGTCGCCGTCTTTATGGAAGTGGCGGGGTTGGGGGATTATCTGCCTAAGTATGCAGGGAACCTGGATATCATGACTGCTGCCGCGACGCGCACAGCGGAAATGTTCGCCGAAGAAATCGTCAATGGCACAATCACTCTAAGTCCGGTGGAGGCTGCGTAATGACCAGTAAAAATATCATTTTGCATGACATGTGTTTACGCGATGGTATGCATGCTAAGAAAGAACAAATCAGCGTAGAGCAAATGGTAAAAGTCGCCACGGCAATGGATGATGCGGGCGTACCTTACATTCAGGTCACGCATGGTGCAGGGCTTGGCGGAAACTCTTTACAGCATGGCTTTGCACTGGCAAGTAATGAAGAATATATCGGTGCCGTGGCAGATGCGGTATCAAACACCATTATTTCCGTGTTGTTGATCCCGGGTCTGGGCACCATGAGTGAACTTAAGTCAGCATATGAAGCCGGAGCCAGAAGTGTTCATGTTGCTACGCATTGTACCGAAGCTGATACGTCACCACAGCATATTGCCTTTGCCAGAGAGCTTGGCATGGATACATCAGGGTTTCTCATGATGTCACACCTGAACACGCCGAAAGGCTTAACGGAGCAGGCATTGTTGATGGAATCCTATGGTGCGAATACGGTGTATATCACTGACTCTGCGGGTTATATGTTGCCGGAAAATGTCACTGAAATCATAACCATGCTGAAAGATGCCCTGAAACCGGAAACTGAAATCGGCTTTCATGGGCATCACAACCTGGGAATGGGCGTAGCCAATTCAGTTGCTGCGATACAGGCTGGGGCGACACGCATTGATGCGTCGGTAGCGGGCCTTGGCGCAGGCGCCGGGAATACCCCGCTGGAGGTATTGGCTGCGGTATTGGAAAGAATGCAAATACCTACTGGCACGGATCTATTCAAACTTATGGATATTGCCGAAGACATTATTACGCCAATGATGGATCACATGGTACGCGTTGACAGGGATTCTTTAACCCTGGGTTACGCGGGTGTTTATTCTACTTTCTTATTGCACGCTAAACGCGCGGCAGAAATGTACGGATTATCGGCTCGTGACATTCTGGTTGAGCTGGGACGAAGGAAGATGATTGGTGGTCAGGAAGATATGATTCAGGATACCGCCATGACACTGGCTAAATCCAAAGGTTTGCTGAAAGAAGCGGTATAGGTGCACCGATGTCGTATAAACATTTAGCCATTGTCGTAGGGGCTACGGGTACCTTCGGCACCGAAATCGTCAAACAGTTGATCGAACAGGAGTTACACGTATTGGCTGTTGGTCGAAATAAAGATGCGCTGGCAACACTTGCTTCACAATTTAGTGAGGTCAGCATTTGTCAGGCTGATATCAGTGACGATAGTGCAATAAACGATATTAGCGCAGCCATCGATCGGCCGGTGAAAATTGTCGTCCATGGACCAGGGGTAGCTGTTGCAGGAGGAATCCTGACTGCTCCCACCTCCGCCATGGTAGACGCTGTAAATATAAAAGTGGGCGGTATTTTACGTCTCACCCGAGCGGCCGATGACCACTTTACCCCATCGGCGCGCATTGTCGCGATTGGCGGTCATTATGGGCTGGAACCCACTGAGTATGCAGCATCTGCCGGTGTGGCGAATTCGGCATTAGTCAACGTAATGCGGCAGTTGTCTATTGCGTATGGTCGTCGTGGTATCAGTGCGCACACTATCGCCCCTGGCCCGGCTGACAGTGAGCGCCTGAGACGGGTTGTGTCGGCAAGGGCTGAACAGCGGGGTGTTGATGTGGCTGACGTACTTGAAGAGCTGCTTGATGAATCATCAGTTCATCAATTCACCACCGCCGAGCAAGTCGCCTGGGCAGTGTGTAATTTGCTGGATGACAGGGCGATTGGGATGACCGGGTCTACCATCATGTTGGATGCCGGGCGACGCAAAGGCTTGCCATAGGAGTACTTAAATATGCCAATCGTTAAATTTCATCTGGTAGACCGCGATATTTGTGATGAGCAAATTGAGCAAATCGTTGAGCAAGCGACTGCCATTTATGCTGATGTTTTAGACAGCCCTATCGACAGGATCCGCGTGTTTATTGAACTTCACGCACCAAATCTGTGTGGTGTGGGCGGGAAGCTGGTGAGTAGAGGCGGCCCAAACGCGCCCTTTTTTGAATTTATTGTGCTTAAGGGGCGAACTGTCGCTCAACGGCAAGCCATTGCCGCCCGTTTCACAGATATGCTGGTTTCAGTCTTACATGTGAATAAAAGTGACGTCCGAGGAAATTGCTTTACGGTTGAGGCGGAAAACTGGTGTATCGCTGGGGAGCTGGCTTCCGAAGTGCGTAAGGCTGAAATTGAAGCCAGAGCCGCTAATCAATAATACGACTGATTGACCCGCAACAATGTGAGGTGCACCATGCCATTCAGGATTGAGATCGCCAATACACAGGATTACTTTCTTTGTGGGGCAAAAGAGTCATTGCTGCATGGTATGGTGCGCTATGCCGGTAAAGGCATCCCGGTTGGGTGTCGGGGCGGCGGCTGCGGCGTGTGTAAAATAAAGGTGCTATCCGGACAATATCAAACTAAGAAAATGAGTGTACAGCACATCAATGCTGATGAGTTGAGTACTGGCATCGTGCTGGCTTGTAAAGTATTTCCTTTATCTGACATGACACTTGATGTTATTGGTAAGTGTAAATACAGAATAGAAAAGTGCGGGGCGAATAATAGCCTGGCATGTTACACGTCTTAATCATCACCGTTTTCGCATGATTTTAATAAGCCTTGTTACACAAGGCAGGCTCCTTGCATTTATTTGTGTTTGATTTTCTTTGACTTTTCTCGCCGCCATTTTTTTGGCATTTAAATTTATCTAATTGAATTTATTAGCTTTTGCAAGTTGGTCTGGCTTTTGCTGTAACCAACCATAATCGTCAAAGCGTTGTCACCGTTTGTATGTTACCCGGTGAAACACCATTTATCAGGAGCCGTTATGGACGTTAAAGCCAACAGTTTGTATCAGGAAATGCAGGCTATGATCGCGCAGACTCGTCTGGACGTAAATCCGCAGCCGCAGGTCGAACTCAACACCTCTAAAAGTGATTTCTCGCAGTTGTTGAGTAATGCCATTGAGAAGGTAAACGACATGCAGTTGGAATCCAAAGATATGCAGCAGCGTTTTGAAATGGGTGACCGTACTCTGAGCATGGCTGATGTAATGCTGGCAAAGGAAAAATCCGGAATAGCCTTTGAAGCGACTGTGCAGGTCAGGAATAAAGTGCTGGAAGCCTACAAACAAATCATGAACATGCCTGTATAAGTGGAGTAGTGAACTGTGGCTGATGCAACGGGTACAAATTTGACAGTAAGTGACTCCTTGGGTTCTGGCAGTGAGACAGAGCAAAAATCTGGCTTCATGGATACTATTAGCAATACCGATATGATGCGGCAGATGACGTTGGTTGTGGTATTGGTGATCTCCGTAGCCATAGCTATTTTTGTTGTATTGTTTGTGCAGGAACCGGATTACCGTCCACTAGCTAAAATGGATACAGAGGAGCTAATCGAAACCCTCGACTATCTCGATGCGAACCAGGTTGAATATAAACTGGAAGGCAACATCGTTCACGTTCGTGTTGATGAATATCAGAAAATCAAACTCGGGATGAGCCGCGAAGGATTGGCACAAGCTGAACAGGCGGGTGCGGATATTATCATGCAGGATATGGGGTTTGGTGTTAGCCAACGTGTTGAAATGGAACGCCTGAAACACGCCCGCGAAAAGCAAATTGCTGCGACTATCGAAGACATTGCCAGTATCAAAAAGGCCCGCGTTCTGCTGGCACTGCCTAAAGAAAATGTCTTTGCCCGCCGCGAGAAAAAAGCCAGTGCAACCGTCGTACTTACTGCAAATCGCGGTGCGGTTATCAGTGGCGAAGAAGTTGATGCCGTGGTTGATATTGTCGCTTCCGCCGTGCAAGGCATGGAACCAGAACGTGTAACGGTTACCGACAGCAACGGCCGGTTATTGAATTCAGGCTCTCAGGATTCACTCAGCGCCCGCGCCCGCAAAGAATATGAAATTGAACGTCAACGCGAAACCGAATACCAGGAAAAAATCGACTCTATCCTTATACCGGTTATCGGCATTGGTAACTATACCGCCCAGGTCGATGTCACCATGGACTTTACTGCCGTTGAGCAAACCCAACGTCGTTACAATCCTGACCTACCTGCTGTTCGCAGTGAAATGGTGGTAGAAGAAAACTCCGTAGGGTCCATTGCTGCTGGTATTCCTGGTGCTGTGAGTAATCAGCCGCCGCTGGATGCGAATATTCCTGAACAGGCAGGTGGCAATGGCCAGGTAGCGCCAGTACCTGGAAGAACGACGAAAGAATCAACGCGCAATTACGAGCTGGATACTACAATTAGTCATACTAAGCAGCAAACGGGCGTGATCCGCAGACTGAGCGTATCAGTCGCCGTAGATTATCTGCAAACAACCGGTGAAGACGGTACGGTCACGAGTGAAGCGCGCAGTCCGGAAGAGCTGTTGAGTATCCGTCGATTGTTGCAAGGCGGTATCGGATTCGACGTGACCCGGGGCGATAGCCTGGAAGTGGTAAGCATGCCGTTCAGTCGTATTGATGCGGGTATGGAAGAAGAGCTTCCGCTTTGGGAGAAACCGTTCTTTATGCCGCTGGTGAAGTGGGTCATGGGCGGTTTGGTCGTGATTACGCTAATATTCGCGGTAATCAGACCTATGTTGTCTCGTCTGATTAACCCGGCTGATGCACAGGCTGGCGATGACTTCGACGCCGATGAAGGCTTGGATTTGGGTGATGACACCATCAATATGCTGTCACAAGAGTTTGATGAAGGTCAAGTAGGATTTGCTCCGGATGGATCACTGATGTTACCTGATTTACACAAAGATGAAGATGTCCTGAAAGCCGTGCGTGCGTTGGTGGCCAATGAGCCAGAGCTATCCGCGCAAGTGGTGAAAGGCTGGTTGATGCAGGATGAGTAAGGGGTAAAGCATGGCAGAAGAACTCGCAACACAACAAGAACCTGCCTACGACGTCAGTAAACTGGAAGGCGTCGAGAAAGCGGCTATTTTGTTGCTGAGCTTGTCGGAAGAAGATGCTGCACAAATTTTAAAGCATCTTGAGCCCAAGCAGGTACAAAAGCTCGGCGCAGAGATGGCGCGTATCGATGATATGACCCAGGCCAAAATTACCGCTGTGCACAAAAACTTTATTGATGAAATTCAGAACTACTCGACCATTGGTTTCCAGAGTCAGGACTTCGTGAAGCGTGCGTTAACCGCGGCGCTGGGCGAAGACAAGGCGGCAAACCTTATCGATCAGATTCTGATGGGCTCGGGCGCCAAAGGTCTGGATTCATTGAAGTGGATGGACTCCAAACAGGTTGCCAGCATTATTCGCAACGAGCACCCGCAGATTCAGACCATTGTGTTGTCGTATCTGGAGCCAGAACAATCCGCCGAGATTTTGTCGCAGTTCCCGGAAAAAGTCCGTCTCGATTTGTTAATGCGTGTCGCGAACCTGGAAGAAGTGCAACCTGCGGCACTACAAGAGCTAAACGAAATCATGGAGAAACAATTCGCTGGTCAGGCGGGTACGCAAGCCGCGAAGATGGGCGGCCTGAAGTCGGCAGCCGATATCATGAACTACCTGGATACCAACATCGAAGGCCAGCTAATGGATGCTATCCGCGAGCAGGACGAAGAGCTGAGTCAGCAAATTCAGGATCTTATGTTCGTATTCGACAACCTCGTGGATGTGGACGACCGCGGTATTCAGGCAATCTTGCGCGAAGTACAGCAAGACTCGCTGCTTAAAGCCATCAAAGGTGCAGACGAAGAGCTTAAAAACAAAATTACTAACAACATGTCTAAACGTGCAGCTGAAATGCTGGTGGATGACTTGGAAGCCTTGGGACCAGTACGTATCAGTGAAGTTGAAACGGCTCAGAAAGAAATTCTGTCGGTGGCACGCCGTCTGGCTGACGCCGGTGAAATCATGCTTGGTGGAGGCGGTGGTGAAGAGTTCCTCTAACACCGGCATAAACTATGGCAACCACTAAACGTTTTACGGTAGAAGAACTTGAAGAGGCCAAAGGCTGGGATCTGCCGCATGTAGATACAACGGATCAGCTGGACCTGACCCGAACAAACGCACTAAACCGTCGCAGCGACTGGAAGTACGAACCACCGGAAGAGGAGGAGGAAATTCTTCCGCCCACGGCAGAAGAAATTGAAGCGATTCGGCAAGCCGCCTACGATGAAGGCTTTGCAGAGGGCAAGCAAACCGGCTTTGATGAAGGGAAGTCCGAAGGATTAGAAGCGGGTAAGGCCGAAGGTCTTGAACAGGGCCATCAGGAAGGGCTGGCACAAGGCTTGGAAGATGGCAAAGCGCAAATCGACCGGCAAACTGAACTCTGGCAATCACTGATAGAAAAGTTGCATGCGCCGTTACAGCAGGCTGACGAGCAGGTTCGAAAAGAAATTGTGAAACTATCGGTCGCGCTTGCTCGTTCGGTTATTCGCACCGAGGTCACGCTGTCTGAAAATGTGATTTTACAAGCGCTGAGTGAAGGCCTGAAAGCCCTGCCTGTTGAAGAAACCCAATATAAGATACATCTCAATCCTGAAGACATCACCCTGGTTACCGAGCATTTCGGTGAAGAAACCATTCAGGCAAAAGGCTGGACATTAATTGATACGCCTGCTCTGGCAAGGGGCGGCTGTGACATCGTTACGCAAAATAACGCGGTGGATTTGTCGATTGAACGCCGTTGTAAGAATGTACTGGACAAATTCCTGCTAGAGCAAGGGCTGCCGGATGACCACTAGTCTGTTGTCGCATTTGCAACAACTGCAAAAACAGGTGCCAACACCGCCTGTTGTCGCGGCCGGTAAACTGGTTCGCGGTATTGGACTCACGCTGGAAGCCGTGGGCTGTCAGCTACCGGTAGGTAGCCAGTGCATGGTGCAAACGGTCGACGGTGAGATTGAAGCCGAAGTCGTCGGCTTTGGCGAACACATTACCTACCTTATGCCAACTGAAGCCGTACGCGGCATTGTACCCGGCTCCCGGGTATTACCGTTGAACCGCGAGAGCGGCTTGGCGGTTGGACTGGGGTTACTAGGCCGGGTGATTGACGGCAATGGTCAGCCTCTGGATGGGTTGGGGCCTATTGAAAGTACCACTCGTGTACCGACGGTTAAACCGCCTATAAATCCTCTCACCCGAAGACCCATTGACTCACCCATGGACGTTGGCGTAAGAGCCATTAACGCGCTTAATACCGTTGGGATAGGCCAGCGCATGGGCCTGTTTGCCGGCAGTGGCGTGGGAAAAAGTGTGCTGCTGGGCATGATGACCCGCGGCGCAAAAGCTGATGTGGTCGTCGTCGGCCTGGTAGGAGAGCGGGGACGAGAGGTTAAAGAATTTATCCACGATATTCTGTCGCCTGAAGAGCGTGAACGCGCTGTTGTGGTAGCGGCACCTGCTGATACCTCGCCATTGATGCGTCTGAAAGGGTGCGAAACGGCGGTGACGGTCGCAGAGTATTTTCGCGATCAGGGTATGAACGTGTTGCTGTTAATTGACTCATTAACCCGATATGCCATGGCACAACGTGAAATTGCGCTGGCGGTGGGTGAACCGCCCGCAACCAAAGGTTACCCGCCTTCAGTATTCGCCCGTTTGCCAGCTTTAGTGGAGCGTGCAGGTAACGGCAGTGAAAACCAAGGTTCCATCACGGCGTTTTATACTGTACTGACAGAAGGTGATGATTTGCAGGATCCCATCGCCGATGCGGCACGGGCTATTTTAGATGGGCATGTGGTGTTGTCGCGTCAATTAGCCGACAGTGGCCACTATCCGGCCATCGACATAGAAGCCTCAATCAGTAGGGTGATGCCACAAGTCGTAAGCGAAGAACATCTGTTGCAAGCGCGTCGGATACGTCAGGTTTACTCGACCTATCAGCAAAATAAAGACTTAATCACCCTGGGGGCTTACACCCGTGGTACGGATCCCAGAGTGGACCTGGCTATTAATGCAGAACCGGCTATCAATGCGCTGTTACAGCAGGGCATGAAACAGGTACTGCCCTATGATGAATGCCTTGCCGGCATGTCGCAATTAGCTGGCGGGTTAGGAAAGGGGTAGCTAGATGAGTCGTTCTCAGGTTAGTAAATCTTTACAGCAAATGGCTGTCGTGCTGCGTCTGGAATCAGACAAAGAAAAGAATACCTTGCATGCGTTCAATGTTGCTCAGGATTATTACCAGCAACAAAAGGCGAAACTTGCCAGTCTGCAGCAGTATCGCTTGGACTATTTTCGTCAGTTACAACAAGAGGGCGGCAATGGGGTTGGTGCGCGTCATTATCAGCAGCGGTTGTCATTTGTCGCTAAACTGGATAAAGCCTGCGAGCAACAGAATCAAATCATTGCCCAGGCAAGTGTGGTAGCCGATCAGCGCAAGCGTCAATGGATTATGCAAAAACGCAAACGTCAGGCAGTGGAAAAACTCATCGAGAAAAAACAAGGCACCTTACAGCTACTTGAAAATCGTCTTGAACAGCAAGCGATGGACGAGTTTGCGTTGCAGCGGTTGTTGCGCAATCAATTCTTCGCTGGTCAACGTTAACCCGGACTTACCCTTCCTAAAGTTGGAACGGTCTTTGCTCTAATCCTTAACATCAAAGCAACAAACACCAATTATCAAGTAGTTAGGTGATGAGGACATGGTTATGATGCAACAGCTTGCCACGCAGGGTTCACAAATTGCCGCTTTGCCGGATAATCCGGTAACGCTAACACCTGAGTCAACGCCAGCCGGCGCTGAGCCGGGTCAATTTGCTGACGTGTTCTCTCAACAACGTAACGCGCTGATGAGCGCTGAAGCCGAACAAAAAGTACGCGCTAAGACAGAGACCGTTGTCGTAAAAGAGCCAGCGCCAAAAGGGGAAGAGACTGCCGAACAGCAGGCTGTTGCCAATACCCAGGAGGAAGCTGATTCCCTCTCTTTGGATAAGCCGTTGGCTGAAGTAAATGATAAGCCGGAGAATAAGCCTGCATCGTCAGAAACCCTCGTCTCTTCGTCTGAATCAGCGAAAAAGAACAGTGATGACACTAATACACGCGAGTCTGTAACTTACGGCATAGACGCCACTGACATTGCATTGGGCGACGATATTGAGTCATTGAGCCCTGCCGTCGAAGTAGATATGACAACGGGTGACACGGATTATCTGGCGCTTGTTGATGCACTCAGGGCATTTGAGCAAAAATGGTCGGGCGTAACTGGCGACAAGCAACCGCTGCCATCTGAGGTTACGCCGGAAGTGAAAGTCCCCGTTGACAGAATCGATGCGCATCAACTCGAAAATGGTAAAGCGCAAATCATTGAAGACCTCAATGCATTAATGGCACAAATAGCCGAAGCGCCAGAGTTTGATGCCAGTGGCCAGTCAGCAGCAATCACCGTGGAGCAGTCGGAAGCCATCCTGGCTGATTTTATGGCCCTGATAGCACAACTCAAAGGTAAAGCGGGTAAATCAGAAGGCAAAAGTGCGGATGGTAATGATGACGTGAGTCTGGAAAAGCCCGTTAAGCCAACGCTGGGTATGACTGACATCGTATTACCGGTGGAAGTGAAAATTGACAATGCCGAGGCCGACACTGATATCGACACCGAGCTGGCACCACAGCCTTTGTCAGTCGCGATTAGTTTGTTGACAAAAATTGAGGCGCTGAATAAAAACGACAACGCAGAGGTTTCACCCGAGCAGGATCTCGTAACCCAATTAGCAGATTCCGACACTATTCTCAGTCTGGATGTTGAGCAGTTCAATGAATCGGTTATTGAGGTCGAGGAAAGCGCCGATCCACTGTTAAACCAGGCATCATTGCTGGTGGGATTAATGACACAGCCAACGGCTGACAAAACCGCTTCGTCGGGTCAGGTGACGGTATCGAATGCAGAAGCGGCAATCAGCCCGGCAGACACTACTGTTGCGCTAGAGTCTATGCTGGAACAAGCCAGCGATGACACGATTGCCAAGGTGGCTCAGGTCATTACAGACACTGCGTCGGCAGCGAATCCGGCGCTGAGTGCAGCGCAGCAGGCCCAAATGAAAGGCATGCTGGTAAGCGGTATGGAAGAAATGCGCGCTCAATTAAAACAAGGCCATCAGCCGGCAATAGATTTGACCGCGTTAGTTGCACAGGTCTCTGCTGAAATTCAACCTGAGCAGCCAGTATTGCCACAACAACTGTTGCAGGATGCGCAACATATTGCACAGTTAGCGGCGACATCGGTTATGTCAGATCAAAAAGAACAGCAATTAAATGAATTATTGCATTCAACGCGAGATCTGATGACTCAGGAGACCCGGCAACAGCATACTGAAACGGTGAAGTCGATTCAGCAGCAAGCGGCGTTGGACAAACCCGTGTCACTTAATCAACCGCAGGGGCAACAACAGATCGCTGAAAAAATTCGTTGGATGGTGAATGGCCGTCAGTCGATGGCTGAAATTCGACTGGACCCCCCTGAAATGGGAAGTATGCAGATTCGGTTGAATGTATCAGGTGATTCGGCATCGGTTAGCTTTATCGTTCAGTCTCAACACGCTAAAGAGATGCTGGCTGACGCGATGCCACGTTTAAAAGATATGTTCTCTGAACAGGGGATTGATTTGGGTGAGTCATTTGTGAGTCAGCAGCAATCTGGCGAACAGGGCGAGCAACAAGCCGGTGGCCAGGCGGGTGGTGGTTTCAATGATAACTTGCCCGAAGACGCAAAAGTGAATGAAACCCGGGTGGTTCGACAGGCAAATGGCCTGATTGATGACTATGTTTAATGCTAAGCAGTAGAAGTATGGCATTTGTCGTTGCCATTTACTGACTGTGATAGATAATACGCCTAGTTTAGTTTGAGAGAAGCGTGAGATGGCGGAAGAAGAATTACAGATCGAAGAAGCGGGTGGCAAGAAAAGCAAGCTGATGCTAATTATCATCATTGCCGTGGTGTTAATTGGCGGTGGGGCTGGCGCCTATTTCTTCCTGTTTGCAGGAGAAGAGGAACCGTCAGCGGCGGAACAGTTAGCTGCAGAGGGTGGCGCAGCGCCGGCTGCATCGGCGGCACCCGCTAATGCCAGTGTAGGTACAGCACTTTATGTGGCTATGCCTCGCCCCATCGTTTTTAACGTACCGGGTTCTGGTCGTGATCGCCTGGTGCAAATTAAGGTGCAATTGATGGTACGTGGTTCAGATAATGAAGAAGCGGCCAAAACGCATATCCCTTTAATTGAGGGGACCTTGTTACAAGTATTTAGTTCCAGTAATGCCGACGATTTGGT
This sequence comes from Aestuariibacter sp., assembly GCA_017794925.1. Classification (GTDB taxonomy): domain Bacteria; phylum Pseudomonadota; class Gammaproteobacteria; order Enterobacterales; family Alteromonadaceae; genus Alteromonas. The sequence goes on from CP051238.1 coordinate 2,400,036, forward strand.
CACTGAAGCTGGAAAAATTGAACTGCGAGAGAACGCATTGGAATCAGTACAGTCAGCACTGAAAGACATTGCGGGTAGTGAAGTGGTAGAGCGAGTGCTGTTTACCGACTTTGTGATGCAGTAACCGGAGCGAACCGTGAGCGATTTATTATCTCAAGATGAAATTGATGCCCTGTTACACGGGGTTGATGATGTCGAAGAAGAAGAGGTTACCCAGGAACCTGGGGATACGTCTGCACTCGAATATGATTTCTCATCTCAGGATAGAATTGTTCGTGGCCGCATGCCAACGCTGGAAATTGTGAATGAACGTTTTGCCCGACATCTGCGTGTAAGCCTGTTCAACATGATGCGTCGCAGCGCTGAAGTGTCCATTAACGGCATTCAAATGATCAAGTTTGGCGAATACATACACACCTTGTTCGTCCCTACTAGTTTGAACATGGTGCGTTTCAGACCGTTAAAAGGTACCGGGCTTATTACCATGGAAGCCCGTCTGGTGTTTATTCTGGTCGATAACTTTTTTGGTGGCGACGGTCGCTACCACGCCAAGATTGAAGGCCGTGAATTTACGCCAACCGAGCGGCGTATTATTCAGATGTTACTGAAGATTATCTTTGAGGATTACAAAGAAGCCTGGGCGCCAGTGATGGACGTCTCGTTTGAATATCTCGATTCCGAAGTTAACCCGGCTATGGCGAATATTGTGAGTCCTACGGAAGTAGTGGTAATCAGTTCATTCCACATAGAGCTGGATGGTGGTGGCGGTGATTTCCACGTGTCATTGCCGTATTCAATGCTGGAACCTATTCGCGAATTACTGGATGCAGGTGTTCAAAGCGACAAGGAAGATACTGACCTGCGTTGGAGTAAAGCGCTACGCGACGAAATTATGGATGTCAAAGTGGAACTTACCACGCACATGCTGGATTTCGAATTGACTCTGCGCGACGTGATGAACTTTAAACCGGGCGATATTATTCCGGTGGAAATGCCTGAGCATATTACGGTGTTAATCGAGGAATTGCCTTCGTTCAGAGCGAAATTAGGGCGCTCCAGAGAAAACCTGGCATTAAAGATCACCGAGAAAATAGCACGGCCGACTTCCGTGAAGTCGGAGTTACAGTTACTTACCCGTGGTGGACGCATCATTGATAATGATGCTGAGCTGCAGGTGTTAGAAGAAGATTTATAATCCTAAGCGATAGAAAGAGGCAGGATCATGAGTGAAGAAGACGGTATGGACGATTGGGCCGCAGCCATGGCTGAGCAGGCTGAAGCAGAGGCAGATGAAGGCGGTGCCGATGATGATGTAAAAGTCGCAGAACTGGACGAACTCTCTGATGATGCGCCGATTACACAAGAAGAAAAGAAAAAACTAGATACGATTCTGGACATTCCGGTCACTATTTCCATGGAAGTGGGCCGTAGCCAGATCAGCATCCGAAACTTACTGCAACTTAACCAGGGCTCCGTGGTTGAGTTGGACCGGGTTGCCGGTGAACCACTGGACGTGCTTGTAAATGGCACGTTGATTGCTCATGGAGAAGTAGTAGTGGTCAACGATAAATTTGGTATTCGGTTAACGGATGTTATTAGTCAAATCGAAAGAATTAAAAAGCTCAGGTAAAAACCTATTAAAATCAGTGGGGTATTTCGTTGCCCCGCTGACATTCCTCTTATCACCTGCGGCAAACGCCGCCGCCAGTATCACCAACCCAACCTCGGTACTGTCAATTTTTCTATCACTTTTGCTGATTGTCGGCATCATTTTTTCGCTGGCATATGTAATGCGTCGGTTTAATGTCACTCCCGGTAATAGCCAGCATTTAAAAGTCGTTGCAAGCCTGTCTGCAGGAGCTCGAGAACGCGTGATGGTGATTCAGGTTGGCGACGAGCAGCACCTGATCGGCGTGACCGCACAAAACATAAATCACTTAAGCAAGTTAGACACTCCGATCGTTACTCAACAGAACGGTCAGGGCGGCGCGATGTTCAAACAGAAACTGGTCCAGGCGATGGCACAAAAAATGAATCCATCACTGAAGGAGAGCGGCGATGACAAGTAAACTCATAAAATGGTTGGGGATAGCCCTGCCAATTTACTTGCTGGCTGCGCCAGTACTTGCTCAGCAGGGAATTCCAGCGGTAACCGTAACCACCAACAATGACGGTAGTCAGGATTACACCATGACGCTGCAAGCGCTGTTTATAATGACGGCGCTCAGCCTGCTGCCTGCGTTTATTATGATGATGACGTCGTTTACCCGAATCATTGTGGTGTTGTCTATTCTGCGCCAGGCGATCGGTTTGCAGCAGTCTCCGTCGAACCAGATCCTGATCGGTGTCAGTTTGTTTTTATCTATGTTCATTATGACGCCGGTATTTGACGAAATTAATGAACGCGCATTGCAGCCGTATCTGGAAGAAGAGATGACCTCCATGGAGGCCATTGAACAAGCGAAAGGGCCAATGCGGGCGTTCATGCTGTCACAAACCCGGGTGAAGGACCTGGAAACGTTTGTGTCTATTGCGGGGGACGAAGGTAAATATCAGGATCCGGCCGATGTGCCATTGAATATTTTGATCCCAGCGTTTGTCACCAGTGAGCTTAAAACCGCGTTTCAAATTGGCTTTATGTTATTCATTCCCTTTCTGATCATCGATCTGGTCGTTGCCTCCATTCTGATGGCCATGGGTATGATGATGCTGTCGCCCATGATTGTGTCATTGCCGTTTAAACTTATGTTATTTGTGCTGGTAGACGGTTGGAATCTGATATTTGGTACTCTGGCGACCAGTTTTGGTATGGGTGTGTAGGAGAACGTCATGTCACCAGAAGTGTTTGTTGAAATTCTACGTGAATCCATGTTTATGGTTATCCTGCTGGTGTCAGCGGTGATTGTACCCAGCCTGATAGTCGGACTTATTGTTGCTGTGTTTCAGGCGGCAACGTCAATTAACGAACAAACCATGAGCTTTTTGCCTCGTCTAATCGTCACATTGCTGGCGCTGAGTTGGGGGGGAAACTGGCTGGTACAAAAGCTGATGGACTTTACCTTCCACATGGTAGAACAAATTCCACAGGTGGTTGGCTAAATGGATGTTTCTCTGGTTGCTATTAATCAGTTTTTAGCTGATTTAATGCTGCCATTTATGCGCATCAGCGGTATGTTTGCCGCTATGATTGGCATTAGTGCCAAGTCGATCCCCACGCCAGTCCGCGCCTTATTAGCCATATTTTTGTCGCTGGTGATCATGCCGGTGGTACCGCCATCACCGGTCACTAATCTGGTTGATGTGGGTGTGTTTTTACTGGGCATTCAGCAATTACTTATCGGCATTGCCATTGGCTTTATTTCCATGATGGTGCTGAATACGTTCGTGTTGGCTGGCCAGGTTATTGCTATGCAAACTGGCTTGGGTTTCGCCAGTATTGTCGATCCGGTGAATGGTATTAACGTGCCTGCGGTCGGTCAGTTTTATCTGATTCTGGCGACGCTATTATTTTGGCAACTGGATGGTCACCTCTCAATGATTCAAATGATGGTGATGAGTTTCGATGCGTTTCCCATTGGTGAAAGTTGGTTTGCGCCAGAGCAACTTCGCGATATTGCCCATTGGGCAGGGTGGATGTTTGTCGCGTCTCTCACCCTGGCGCTGGCACCCATTATTTCATTACTGATTGTGAATCTGGCATTTGGTGTCATGACCAAGGCCGCACCACAGTTAAACATTTTCAGTATCGGTTTTTCGATTGCACAAATTATGGGCCTGATCATTATCTGGCTCACACTGGACAATTTTACCAGTCACTTCGAAAACCAATGGCAACGCGCGATGCAGTTTATGTGTGAACTGCTCGCTGTGTGCCCAACCTAAATGGGGGTAGGCCAGTATGGCTGATACGAGTGATAAAACAGAAGACGCGACGTCGAAACGGTTGGGCGATGCCCGTAAAAAAGGGCAGATTGCCCGCTCCCGTGAATTGTCTACTGCATTGGTATTGCTTGTCAGCAGTGTCATGTTTTTGTTGATGGGTGGATACATTGCCGATGCGCTATTTGCCGTGATGCAGCGTGTTTTCACTTTATCCCGTGATGAAACCTACGACCCGACGCATATGTTTTCCGCCTGGGGAGAGGCGTTATCCGCGGTCAGTATTCCGGTGCTGGGCTACATGATTGTCGCTATGGTGGCCGGCGTGTATGGCTCAATTGCGCTGGGAGGTTATAACTTTACCTGGTACTCGGCCCAACCGCGCTGGAATAAGCTTAGCCCAATGGCGGGATTTAAGCGTATGTTCGGTATGAATGGTCTGGTTGAATTGCTGAAAGCTATCGCCAAGTTTTTCGTCATAGGTGGCATGGCACTGCTGTCATTATCCTTTTTCCAGGACGAGGCGTTACACCTTGATCAGGAGATATTCCCGCTGAATGTGTTCCACGCGCTGGATATGATTGAATGGGCGTTCTTCTTTTTGACACTAGGTATGATTCCCATTGCGTTGATCGATGTGCCATATCAGTCTTATAAGCACAAAGAAGAAATGAAAATGACCAAGCAGGAGGTCAAGGACGAGCGTAAAAACGCCGATGGTGATCCTCAGGTGAAAGGTCGCATTCGTCGATTGCAATATCAGGCTGCCGCTCGCCGTATGATGCAGGAAGTGCCGAAGGCCGATGTGGTCGTCACTAACCCGACACACTATTCAGTGGCATTGAAGTATGATCAGAATGGTAATCGAGCGCCAGTGGTGGTAGCTAAAGGTGGCGATGAGCTGGCCATGCATATCCGAAAAATTGCTAACGCTCATGATGTGCCGCTGGTCGCAACACCTATGCTCACCCGGGCCATTTATTATACGACCGAAGTCGATGAGGAAATTCCTCACAAGCTCTTTATGGCGGTGGCTCAGGTACTGGCTTACGTATTCCAGCTTAAAGCTTTTAAAGCAGGTAAGGGCAAGCGGCCCAAACCGCTGTCAAATAACCTGCCAATTCCAACGGATATGCGTTACTAAATTGATGACATCAGCCCGCTCCAGTGGGCTGATGTGCTTTTATGGCTGATTAATAAACAGTTGGCACCTCAGCAGTAAAAGCTGGCACGTAGATTGATATACCTTCAGAAAGAAACCCGTTTGCGTCAAAAATCTGTTGGTAAGAAATTAACTTATGGTGCTATCTGATTATTTACAACGCTTTGATAAAGCGCAGTTGCAACAGCTGACTCAGGGAATGGGTGTTCCGTTAGTATTGCTGGCAATAATGGGCATGGTTATCCTGCCTATGCCACCTCTTTTACTGGACGTGCTGTTCAGTTTTAATATTGCACTTTCACTGGTTATCATACTTGTTGCCGTATTAACTCAACGCCCCGTTGATTTCGGTATTTTCCCTCTGGTGCTGCTAATTGCCACCGTCTTACGTCTTGCTTTGAACGTGGCGTCAACCAGGGTCGTGTTGTTATACGGTCACGAGGGGGGCGATGCTGCTGGTCGCGTTATCGAGGCATTCGGAGAAGTCGTGATAGGCGGCAACTACGCGGTCGGTGTGGTCGTCTTTGCTATCCTTTTGATTATTAACTTTAAGGTAGTAACCGCGGGTGCGGGCCGTATATCTGAAGTTAGTGCGCGCTTTACCCTTGATGCCATGCCGGGTAAGCAAATGGCCATTGATGCTGACCTGAATGCTGGTTATATCGACCAGGACGAAGCCCGTCGCCGCCGGGAAGATATTACTGCGGAAGCCGATTTTTACGGTTCGATGGACGGTGCCTCAAAGTTTGTAAAAGGTGATGCCGTTGCCGGCATGTTCATCATGTTAATCAACATTGTGGGCGGGCTCTTTATCGGCATGATCCAGCATGATTTAAGCTTTGGCAATGCGTTGGAAGTTTATACCATCCTGACCATTGGTGATGGATTGGTTGCTCAGATCCCATCATTGCTGCTTTCGGTGGCCACCGCCATTATTGTGACACGTGAAAATGAAACTCAGGAAATGGGCTCTGAGATACAGGAGCAACTGGGCAACAAACAAGCACTATACATTGCAGCAGTTATTCTGTTTGTCATGGGGATTGTGCCAGGTATGCCGCACCTGGCATTCCTTACCTTCTCAGCGTTAGCAGGTGGGTATGCTTACTATCAGACCTATCAGGAAAAGCAAAAGGCCAAAGAGCCACCAAAACCCGTAGTGTCCAGCGATATGGAGAATACCCCGGTTGAGGTGAAAGAACTGGGCTGGGATGACGTGCAGCATGTCGACACCATTGGTTTGGAAGTAGGCTATCGATTGATTCCGCTGGTAGACAAAGCGCAGGGCGGAGAGTTACTAAGCCGAATTAAAGGCGTGCGTAAAAAGCTGTCTCAGGAACTGGGCTTTTTGGTACCACCCGTACATATTCGCGACAACCTCGATTTAGACCCAAATGCGTATCATATCTCAATGTTGGGCGTCACTATTGGTGATGCCCAGGTGAGCCATGATGAAGAGCTTGCCATCAATCCGGGGCAGGTATTCGGGAAATTAGAAGGGCGGATAACTAAAGATCCTGCTTTCGGACTGGACGCTGTGTGGATTAAGCCTAATCAGCGTGAACACGCGCAAACGTTGGGCTATACCGTGGTGGATGCGGCTACCGTTATTGCTACACACCTCAGCCAATTACTGACTACCAATGCTTATCAGCTACTCGGATTTGAAGAGGTACAACAACTGCTGGATATGCTTGCCAAGCACAGTCCTAAGCTGGTCGAAGGGTTGGTTCCGGATCTGCTGTCGTTGTCTACGGTTGTGAAAGTACTGCAAACCTTACTCTATGAAGGCGTACCTATTCGGGATATGCGCACCATTGTGCAAACGCTGACTGAATACGCGCCGAAGAGTCAGGATCCTGATGTGCTGGTATCTGCGGTCAGGATTGCTCTGAAACGTCTGATTGTTCAGGAAATAAACAGCGGTGGCCGGGAATTACCTGTCATTACTCTGGCGCCAGAGTTGGAGCAAATGTTGCATCAGTCTCTGCAAGCAGGTGGCGATGATGGTGCCGGTATTGAGCCGGGTTTGGCTGAGCGTTTACAGCAATCACTCCAACAAGCCGGACAGCAACAGGAATTGGCGGGTGAGCCCGCAGTATTACTGACATCGGGCATGCTACGTCCGGTGTTATCGCGCTTCCTTAAGAATGCAGTGAACGGGCTTCATGTGTTGTCTTACCAGGAAATTCCCGACGACAAGCAGGTAAAAATTGTGGCATCGGTGGGTCAATAAACTGACGCACCCGATTCAAAGAGGTCATTATGAAAATCAGACGTTTTTTTGGCAAAGACATGCGCGAAGCGCTGAATCAGGTAAAGCACGAGTTGGGTGCAGATGCTGTCATTATGTCAAATCGCAAGGTGGCAGACGGTATTGAACTGGTCGCTGCGTACGATAAAGAGCCGGCAGCAAAGTTATCTATGCAGAGCAATAAGGCTCAGCATGGAAAAACGGCGCAGCCTGGCGAAAAACCACTCCCCACACTGAGTGAAATCATTGGTGATGATGGCCCGGACAGTTTACGTGAGTTGCTGGAAAAACAATCGGGCAAACAACAGGCTCAGTCGATCGCTAAAGCGTTGCAAACCAAGGTACCTTCTCAGTCACCGGCACCACAACAAGCGGCACGACCTCAGCCTTCCGCTTCGCCAGAACCGTCGTTCGGCGGTTTTGATGATGACTTCGATATGCCTGCCCATCAGGTTGCGTCACCAGATGCGCCGCGAGGTGGACTGGAAGATATTCGGGCAGAACTGGCCTCTTTGCGCAATGTCTTACAATTTCAATTAGCCGATATGCAGCAACAGCACCAGTCGCGAATGAAGCCTCAGCAACGTTTTCTGAATCAACAAATGATTGATATGGGCATATCCGCACCACTGGCTCGTCAATTGGTAAGTTATGCTCCAGCGCAGGCCAATGAGCGGGAATCCTGGTTATACCTGTTAAAACTTCTGTCTAATCGCCTGATGACTAACGACGATGATATCTTATCTCAAAAAGGTGTTGTTGCGTTGGTAGGACCTACCGGAACGGGTAAAACCACCACCATTGCCAAACTTGCTGCCAAATACGCGCAAAAGTACGGTGCAGACCAGGTTGCGTTAATTACCATCGATACTTATCGGATTGCAGCTTATGAACAGTTAGCGACCTATGGCAAAATAATTGGCTGCCCCGTGCGCAAGGCCCAATCGGGTGAGCAGTTGGCTGATTTACTGTTCCAATTCCGTGGAAAACGCCTCGTATTGGTTGATACAGCGGGGTTCAGTCAGCGCGATAGCCGCTTAATCAGTCAGTTAGCAACGTTCCAGCAGGCTGGCGGTCAGACAATTAAAAATTATTTAGTTGTGCAGGGCAATACGCAACAGGCTACACTAAAGCATATTATTGGTGCTTACAGCAGCATTGATATAAAAGGTTGCATCATCACGAAGTTAGATGAGTGCTATAGTTTAGGAGAGGTAATAAGCAGCGTAATTGAAGCTCAGCTTCCTGTGAGTTACGTAGCGGATGGACAGCAGGTGCCAGAAGATATTCATGTGGCAAATGCAAAATCTATAATCTCTTTAGCAGCAAAGCTTTATAAAAAGTATGGATTGAATCATACTAGTGGGAATACAGCAGTAAATTCAGCACAGGCAGTATGATTGAAGACCAAGCGAGTAGCTTAAGAAAGATGAATCAATCTCGATTAATCAAAGTTATCGCCGTGACCGGCGGTAAAGGTGGCGTAGGGAAAACCAACATTACCCTGAATACCGCTATAGCAATGGCGAAGCAGGGTAAACGTGTGATGGTGTTGGATGCCGACCTTGGCCTGGCAAACGTAGACGTTATGTTGGGTTTGAGGGTGGAAAAAAACCTGTCCCATGTGTTGTCTGGTGAATGTACGCTGGATGAGGTGTTGGTTACCGGGCCTCATGGCATAAAAATCGCGCCTGCAACGTCAGGCACACAATCAATGACTGAATTGTCGCCTACGCAACACGCCGGTTTAATCCGCGCGTTTAGTGAATTGCGCTCACAGGTTGACGTATTGATTGTGGATACCGCCGCCGGTATCTCTGATATGGTACTGAGCTTTGCCCGGGCCTCTCAGGATATTCTGGTTGTAGTATGTGATGAGCCGACCTCTCTGACGGATGCATACGCCTTAATTAAAATTCTGAATCGTGATTACGGCGTATTCCGCTTTAAGATCGTTGCCAATATGGTTCGCGATGTGCGGGAAGGTCAGGAATTATTTAGTAAATTATCGAAAGTTACCGGGCGTTTTCTTGATGTTGCATTAGAATTAGTGGCGACGGTGCCGTTTGACGAAAATATTCGTCGTGCAGTTCGCAAACAAAGCGCCATTGTCGATGCGTTTCCGGCATCGCCGGCAGCAGTAGCAATTAGCCAGTTAGCAAGCAAAGCCGGAAGTTGGCCGATTCCCGCGCAACCGGGTGGCCATTTAGAGTTTTTTGTGGAACAACTGGTTGCAGGTAAGGTGGCAGGAAACTGAGTGTGAATAGCAGAGCAGCAGCGTATCAACAACAAATAGATAAAGCGCAGCTGGTTGAGCGACACGCTTCATTAGTTAAACGTATCGCCCATCACTTAATGGCGCGCTTGCCATCCAGTGTAATTGTTGATGACTTAATACAGGCCGGTATGATAGGTCTGTTGGAAGCCGCCAAAAATTTTGACGGTAGCAAAGGCGCAAGTTTTGAAACCTTTGCAGGAATTCGAATTCGTGGAGCGATGCTCGACGAAATCAGAAAAGGTGACTGGACGCCGCGTTCAGTTCACAAAAATGGCCGGGCAATATCAGATGCGATAGCCCAGGTTGAGAGAGAAACAGGCCGAGATGCCCGTGATGTAGACATTGCAGAAAAACTGAATGTAACATTAGCTGAGTACCATCAGATGCTTTCCGAAGTAAATGCGGGCAAACTGGTTGGTATTGAAGATTTGGGTGTGTCGGAAGACGTGATAACCACGGAAGATACACGTGGTACTGATTCGCCATTAGATGATTTAATGCAAGGCGCATTTCAAAAAGCGCTGGCGCATGCTATTACTACATTACCAGAACGTGAAGCCATCGTTCTCGCTCTTTACTACGACGAAGAACTGAACCTGCGAGAAATAGGGGAAGTCCTTGAAGTCAGTGAGTCCAGAGTGAGCCAGATTCACAGTCAGGCAATGTTAAAATTAAAAGCTCGTATGAAGTCCTGGCGGACTGGTGAGTAACATCTATACGGATTCGTATAACTATACTAACAATATGACTATCCTCACTGGAGGCAATTTTGGATAAGAATATGAAAATTCTTGTTGTAGACGATTTCTCTACAATGAGACGTATTATCAAAAACTTACTCAAAGACCTGGGCTTTTCCAATATTCAGGAAGCCGATGATGGCAGCACGGCATTGCCAATGTTGCAGCAGGGCGATTTTGATTTCGTCGTTACTGACTGGAACATGCCGGGTATGCAGGGAATTGATTTGTTACGCGCCATTCGCGCCGATGACAAACTGAAGCACCTACCAGTGCTTATGGTTACTGCTGAAGCGAAAAAAGAACAAATTGTTGCGGCTGCACAAGCTGGTGTTAACGGTTATGTCGTTAAACCTTTCACTGCTGCAACATTAAAAGAAAAACTAGAAAAGATCTTTGAACGCTTAGGTTAATCCAGTTAAGTGTTTAACCGCCTGAGGATAACTGGATGACAGAAAACCGAAAAGTTCCAATGACTCTGGAAGAAGCAAAGCAGTTGGTCGTATTTCTGGAGAATGGAGACGACGAATCAGCCAATGCATTACTAGATGCCGTGGCAATGAAAGAGTCTGTCGAGTTATTTGCCGAAGTAGGCAAACTTACCCGCCAATTACATAATGCGCTTAACAATTTTCAACTCGATGAGCGTATTGCCGGTCTTGCAAACGAAGACATCCCTGATGCGCAAAGTCGATTGACTTACGTTATTGAAGAAACTGAAAAAGCGGCTAATACTACAATGGACGCTGTAGAAAACAGTATGTCGATTGTTGAGACTATGAAGGCGCAAATCGATGGTGTGCTTCCGGAATGGAAGAAACTGATGAACCGCGAGATGGAAGTCGGAGACTTTAAGTCGTTGTGCATGGATTTGGACAAGTTTTTGGAGCAATCCTCCGAGAGTGCAGAGCAAATGATGTCGCTGCTGACTGAAGTGTTGATGGCTCAAGGTTATCAGGACCTGACCGGGCAGGTTATTCGCCGTGTCATCGATTTGGTGAAAGAGGTTGAAGACAGTCTGGTTCACATGCTGACTATGTTTGGTGGTTCTGAAGTGACGAAAAACGTCAAAGCTTCTACTAAACAAGCCGATAAGGATGAAATCAAAGCCGAGGGACCAATTATTGACGCGGAATCACGCGATGACGTGGTCTCTGGTCAGGATGATGTTGACGACCTTTTGTCCAGCTTAGGGTTCTAGGGGAGCGGGTACATGTCTTTTGATGTCGATGAAGATATATTGCAGGATTTTCTGGTTGAAGCCGGTGAAATCCTCGAACAATTACAAGAGCAACTGGTAGATCTGGAGAACAACCCAGAAGATAAAGATCTGCTTAACGCCATTTTCCGTGGTTATCACACGGTTAAAGGCGGTGCCGGATTCTTGTCACTAACCGAGTTAGTTGAAATTTGTCACGGCGCCGAGAATGTATTTGACGTCATGAGAAATGGCCAGCGCTCACTTACACCTGAACTAATGGACGTTATTCTGCAGGCAACGGATGTCGTTGTGGAGATGTTCGAAAAGGTCAAGTTGCGCGAGCCTCTGGAACCTGCTGATGCCAATCTGGTTGATATTCTGCACAAGTTAAGTCGTCCGGAGACAGCAGACGAAAATATTTTTGACGGTGCTCCAGCGCCTGCGCCCGCGGCTGAAGAAGTCGTCGAGGAAACGTTTGAGTTGGAAGAAGAGCCGGTAGCGGCAGGTGTTTCCGCTGGTGATACATCCGGCCTTATTGACGATATCACTGAAGACGAATTTGAAGCACTGCTGGATGAGCTTCACGGAACGGGCGGCGCGCCAGGTAAGAAAGAAGCATCGCCTGCTCCGGTATCTGCACCCCCTGCATCGTCAGCCGCATCCGGCGATGAAGATATTACCGATGATGAATTTGAAGCTTTGCTGGATGAGTTACACGGCAAAGGGCAATTTGGCGGTGAAAATGAAGCGGCCAGCGAGCCTCCAGCTGCGCCAGCACCTGCACCGTCAACGGCAAGTGATGACGAGATCACTGATGACGAATTTGAAGCGTTGCTGGACCAGCTCCATGGTCAGGGTAAAGGTCCGGGTGAAGCAAAATCTGAAGAACCTGTTAAACCTGCAGCTTCTGAAAAGCCGCGGGTAAAAGTAGAAAACGAAAGTAAGCCGGAACCGGTTTCAAAAGCACCAGAGAAGCCTGTACAAGCGGCCAAGCCCGCAACACCACCAGCGGCTGCCGCCAAGCCAGCAGCAGCCCCCGTTGCTGCGAAGAAAGACGAGAAAAAAGCGACGCCAGCACCGCCTGCTGCTGAGACAACAGTGCGTGTTGATACCCGTCGTTTGGACCAAATCATGAACATGGTCGGCGAATTGGTACTGGTCCGGAACCGACTACTAAGTCTGGGTATCAATATTAACGACGAGTCAATGTCAAAAGCCATTGCTAACCTCGACGTCGTGACGGGTGATTTGCAAGGCGCGGTCATGCAGACCCGCATGCAGCCTATTAAAAAGGTATTTGGTCGATTCCCTCGTGTTGTCAGGGATTTGGCACGAAGTCTGAAAAAAGAAATTACCCTTGAGCTGGAAGGTGAAGAAACCGACCTGGATAAAAACCTGGTAGAAGCACTTGCCGATCCATTGGTTCACCTGGTCAGAAACTCGGTTGATCACGGTATTGAAATGCCGGACGACCGGGCTGCGGCCGGCAAACCTCGTATGGGTACCGTGAAGTTATCAGCTTCACAGGAAGGTGACCATATCCTGCTTGTCATTGAAGATGACGGTAAAGGCATGGACCCTGAAAAGCTTAAGGAAATTGCTATTTCTCGCGGCGTACTTGATGCAGACGCTGCAGCCCGTATGTCTGACGTTGAAGCGTTTAATTTGATTTTTGCCCCAGGCTTTTCTACCAAAACTGAGATCAGTGATATCTCAGGTCGTGGTGTAGGCATGGACGTGGTTAAAACAAAAATTAACCAGTTGAACGGCTCCGTCAATATTGACTCACAGCTTGGGCGCGGTACTCGTCTTGAGATTAAAGTACCCCTAACGCTTGCGATTCTGCCTACGCTGATGATTGTCGTTGGTAAACAAACGTTTGCTTTGCCGCTTGGTGCAGTGAACGAAATCATTAATATGGACATCAAGAAAACCAATACGGTTGATGGCCAGCTCACTATGATCGTCCGCCAAAAGGCAATCCCACTGTTTTTCCTGGGGGAATGGTTGATTCGCGGTCCTAAGAATATTGACCGTCATAAAGGTCACGTAGTGGTCGTGCAAATAGGTACGCAGCAGGTGGGCTTTGTTGTCGATGCGCTGATTGGACAGGAAGAGGTTGTGATTAAGCCACTGGATGCCTTGCTACAAGGCACGCCTGGTATGGCTGGAGCTACGATTACGTCTGACGGTGGCATTGCATTGATACTGGATATTCCAAGCCTGTTGAAACGCTACGCGCGAAAAGCACTAAAATAATAACAGAGGAACCTTGCTAAATGGCCTTCAAAGTCCTGGTGGTCGACGATTCGAGTTTTTATCGCCGCCGGGTTAAAGATATTCTGAATGAAGACCGTTCACTGGATGTGGTTGGCGAAGCTAGAGATGGACGCGAAGCAATTGAATTAATCAAAAAGCTGCGTCCTGATGTCGTCACCATGGATGTCGAAATGCCTGTTATGGATGGCATATCCGCAGTGCGACGGATTATGGATGAATGTCCTGTTCCCGTAATCATGTTTTCATCACTTACTCATCAGGGTGCCAAAGCGACGCTAGACGCCCTTGATGCGGGTGCGGTGGATTTTTTACCCAAACGTTTTGAAGAAATTGCGAAAGATCGCAGCGATGCGGCGACGATTCTGCGTACCAAAGTGAGGCTGCTGGCGCGAAGGACACCGTTGTCAAATCTCCGCAGACCGTTAACCACACCGTCCAGTGGGACCGTGCGTCGAGCTCCGCCACCACCGCCGGCAAGACCGTTGCCCAGTAATGCGCCAAAAACGTCTTTTGTCAGAAGTTCATCACTGTTAACAGGTCGAACTGAAGCGGTTGAGCCTCAGATTGTTTCGCAAGTCCGACGCAGTGGTAAGCGGTATCGTTGTCTGGCGATTGGCGCCTCCACAGGAGGTCCTGTTGCATTGCAAAAAGTACTAAGTGCATTGCCAGAGGGATTCAGCTACCCGATATTTTTGGTTCAGCACATGCCCGGCACGTTTACAAAAGCGTTTGCAGAGCGACTGAATCAACATTGTAAAATACGCGTCAAAGAAGCTGAACATGGCGATGTGGTGCAAAATGGTTGGGCTTATCTGGCGCCAGGCGGTAAGCAAATGACGGTGGATAAGTCAGCTGGACAACCTAAAATTGTAATAACAGAGTCTGATGCTTCAGATATTGGTTATAAGCCTAGTGTTGATACGACATTCAATAGTCTTTCAAAAATCTATGGTGGCGACACGTTGGCGGTTATATTAACCGGTATGGGCGCAGATGGCCGGGAAGGTTGCAGAACACTAAAAGGGCTTGGAGCCAAAGTATGGGCTCAAGATCAGGCCAGCAGTGTTGTCTATGGCATGCCGCAGGCTGTGACCGTCGATAAGCTGGCGGAAATTAACATTAACATAGATGATATAGGTAGCTGCATTATCACCGAGATGTAACCGGTGAGCCAATATTAGCGCTGGTGGGAGAGTAGCAGTGAAAATCTGGACCATTGCCAACCAAAAAGGCGGGGTAGGGAAAACAACCACAACCGTAACACTGGGAGGCTTACTGGCGAAGCAGGGCCACAATGTGTTGTTAGTGGATATGGACCCTCATGCGTCGCTAAGTTATTACTTTGGCATTGATTCAGAAGAGCTTTCACATTCAATTTACGATATTTTTGCTAATCCTTCCGGTTTGAGCGACGATAAAGTCTTAGATTGTTTATGTTCCAGTAAACTGGACAGCTTGTTTATATTGCCATCTACCATGGCGCTGGCCACCCTTGACCGTTCCATGGGTAATCAAATGGGAATGGGGCTGGTACTAAAGAAAGCGTTGAAGCAGATTGAATCACAGTTTGATTATGTGTTGATTGACTGCCCGCCGGTACTGGGGGTGTTAATGGTCAATGCGCTGGCCGCATGTGAAAAGGTGGTGGTGCCGGTACAGACGGAGTTCCTGGCGTTGAAAGGCCTGGACAGAATGATGCACACCATGACCATCATGAGTAAAATGTTGGGGCGTGAATTTGACACAATCATCGTCCCGACTATGTTTGACCGAAGAATCAACGCCGCCATTGCAGCGCATAAACAATTGTTATTAGATTATAAAGAACAAACATGGATGGGCATGATACCGGTTGATACCCGGTTTAGGGATGCCAGCCAGATGCAAGCGCCAGCGTCGATAGTTTATCCAAAGGCTCGTGGCGTTTTTGCATACCAAAAGTTATTGAATACATTGGACAGTGACGACTAACGATGAGTAAAAATACGCCGTTTGCGAAAGAAGAGGTAATGGAAGAATACCTCAGCAGTTTACTGCGGGATGTAGAAGACCCCGCAGAAGCCACTGCGCGCACGGCTAAATTATTGGAACAGGCTACCGTTGATGTGCCGGATGTGCCGCCTGCAGATTTGCCTCCGGTTATTGAAAAACCGATAGCAGAAAAGCCTGTAGTCGAAAAACCGCGTGAACGTGTCGTTGCCAAAGTATCTAAGCCAGAAGATGACGTACTTAAGAAAGTCGAAGAACACGTTGCTGCGCAACAAAAAGCAGATGTACCACCCAACGCACCGACGTTGCCGCTGGAAAGACGATTAGACGACAAGTTTCAGGCGCTGTTTTTTGAGGTTGCAGGACTAACACTGGCGGTGCCTTTGATTACATTGGGCGGTATTCATCAGTTGACCAAGCTTGGTCCGCTGTTTGGCAAGCCCAAATGGTTTATGGGTATCATGCTGCATCGTGAAGAGAAATTAAGTGTTGTTGATACTGCGCAATGGGTCATGCCTGAAAAATACGATCAAAATCTGGCAGATCAGCTAAACTATCAATATCTTATTATGTTAGGCGATAGTTCCTGGGGGCTCGCCAGCGAAAAATTAGTGAATACCGTTTCGTTAACCAAAGCCGACGTAAAATGGCGTGAAGCGTCAGGTAAGCGTCCGTGGTTAGCGGGCATGGTGAAAGATAAAATGTGTGCATTGCTAGACGTTGATGAGTTAATAGCAATGCTGAATAATGGCTTGGGCAGTAAAGACCAGGTGCCATAGTCAATTGGAGCCAAGTACATGAGTGATGATAGAAATAATAACGCAGCAAACGTAGACGATGAGGTGTTGCAATGGGTCACCTATCGTTTAGGTGATGAAACCTATGGCATCAACGTTATGCAGGTGCAGGAAGTGCTGCGTTATACCGAGATTGCGCCTGTGCCTGGTGCACCGGATTACGTGCTGGGTATTATTAACCTGCGGGGTAATGTAGTTACGGTCATCGACACCCGGGCACGATTTGGTTTGCCCCCGGAAGACGTGACTGACAACACCCGTATTGTCATCATTGAGTCAGATGAACAAGTCGTCGGCATACTCGTAGACAGTGTGGCTGAAGTTGTTTATTTGCGCTCGTCTGAAATCGACAGTGCGCCAAATGTGGGTACTGAAGAAAGTGCCAAGTTTATCCAGGGGGTGAGTAATCGCGATGGTGAACTGCTCATTCTGGTCGATCTGAACAAACTGTTAAGCGATGAGGAATGGGACGAGTTAAGCAGCCTGTAACGGTCTGACATTTACATGGAAGTCACAAAACCTCTTCTTATCGCGTTATTTGCCTGCCTCCTGGCGACAGGAGGCTTTGTTGTTAACTGGCTGATAACGCGAAAGCACATTCGAAAGCTTCACGTTGAATTAGATGCACACAAGGCACTTATTCAGCAGCTAACCAAAGCCCAGCAAAATTTCTATAATACGATAGAAGAAGGCCAGGCCCGCACTATGGCCGTGGCGCGATCTGTTTCCTCAATGGAAAATGAAATCAAAGCTCTGGCAAAGCAGATTAAAACGGTAAGTGAGCAGGATCCGGATAGTCGTCTCTACCAGCGCGCTGCCGAAATGTTACAGGCCGGCGCCAGTATTGAAGAAGTTATGCATAGCTGTGATTTACCCGCTGCGGAATTACAGCTATTGATGAACATTCACAAGCCTGCTTAGTAATGCAGGGCGCCTTGAGTCTGCCATTTATTCAATTCGAACGTTATCGACATGCTGGTGGCTATTCGGTGTTCCCGATATCTTGGCCACAGACACGCCTTTTAACGTCACATCTTTCACCGGCAATTCTGGTTGTCCGTCGATTTGGCTGACGAAACCGGCATGTTTAACGGTGACGTCTGACACCCTTATATTTTCAATTGCTGTCAACCGCCGTTCATAGGTTGGGACCAGTGTACGCCACTGATAAAGAACATCGGTATCAATAGCCAATACCCCACCGCCAATTGAATCCGCTTTTACGCGCTCGACGATAATATTGCGCACATAGCCGCCTCTGCGCTCATTGGTTTTTATGAACACAATATTTCCGGTGCCCCGGTAATTGTGCTCTTCAGACGTAAATGCCTCGCCGCCATCAAAGTAACAATCATGCACCCATATATTTTCTATTCCACCCGATAACTCGCTGCCGATTGCTAGAAGTTGATGTGCGCGTTTTATTCGGCAGTGACGCATGACAATATTTTTACACGGCGTGTTTAGTCGCCACGCGTCCTGATTTCGCCCGGCCTTTACGGCGATGGCATCATCCCCCTGGTCAAATGTGCAATGCTCTATCAGCATATTTTGTGTCATTTCAGGGTCGACACCATCATTGTTATGTCCATGAGCTGAGACACTTATTTTTCGTATTACGACATCTTTGCACAGATATGGATGCAGTACCCAAAATGGACTGTCCTGAATATGTATCCCTTCAACTAATACATGTTGGCAGCGATTGAACTGTACAAAATGAGGTCGAAGGTTTGCACCTTCATAAGTCATTTGCCGATCTTCGACAGCAATATCCTGAGAGGCCATGTGGTAGAGGCTGGCCAGCGCATCCATATGCGCTTTTGGTCGTGCGTACCAGTCTTGCCAGATATCCAGTTTTGCTTGCAACGTTCCTTTACCGGTAATAGCTATATTGATGCAGTCGTAGGCATAGATAAGCGGCGAATAGTTGTAGCACTCCATACCTTCCCAAGTGGTTTTCACCGCGGGCAGGTAATCTTCAGGATCTTCCGAAAATAATAATGTCGCGCCTTCAAGCAGGTGCAGATTGACGTTACTTAACAAGTGAATCGGCCCACACAACCATTCCCCGGCGGGAATAATGACTTGTCCCGACCCGGACCCATTGGCGGCAGCAATCGCGTTTTTTATTGCCAGGGTATTGGCAATTTTATTATCTTGCACGGCCCCGAAGTCGCGAATGTCAAATGTGGCAGACTGATTGAAGTCAGGTATAACAATCGTCGGTATAGGGAAGGGGGCATTAATCCCGATGCTTTCCATAGTGGGAACGGACTTATTATGCTTTGGGTAATTCATAAATGTACATCCTGATAAAACAGCACAGGCGAGACTACTTTGTAAAAATCGTCTGCGAGTAATGTCATGGCTGGGCTCTAATTGAGTCATAAGCGGAATTCATTATTGTTTTGTGAAGTGAGGCAATACAGCACAAATAATCGATAATGCGAGTTTGCAGAAGGCGTAACAGGGAAAATGGGAAAAGAACTTCACATTCTTTCCGAATGTGAAACGCATTAAGTCAGATGTAAACTATTACGTCCGTATAAACATTTAGACGTCTAGACGTAAAGATGTTGACATTGCGTGTGCTTTAGCGACAATAGCAGGACTAGATTATCGCTCGGAGTGACTATGCCTATCAGGATCCCAGAAAACTTGCCTGCACAAAACGTGTTACTGGGTGAGAACATTTTCACCATGGATAGCCAGCGTGCCGCGAGTCAGGATATTCGCCCCATGGAAGTGGCTATTCTCAACCTGATGCCAAATAAGATTGAGACAGAAGTGCAATTGTTAAGGTTATTGTCTAATACGCCGCTGCAAATCAATGTTGACTTGATTAGAATTAATGACCTTGCGCCAAAGCACACTCCACAATCGCACATGGATGCCTTCTATCATGATTTTAATGCGGTTGCAGATAAGCGTTATGATGGACTAATTGTCACCGGCGCGCCCCTTGCCCTGCTCGATTACGAGGATGTGAACTACTGGGACACTATGAAAACTATTCTTGAGTGGGCTAATCGTCATGTGCAATCAACGCTGTATTTGTGTTGGGCAGCGCATGCGGCGATGTATCACTTTTACGGTATACAGCGTAAACTTCGCGAAGAAAAGTTGTCAGGAGTGTACCATCATCTTGTCAAAGATCCGCACAACGAGTTACTGCGGGGCTTTGATCCGGAGTTTTACGCTCCCCATTCTCGCTATGGCTATATCAATACTGAAGATTACGAGAGTGTTGACGGATTGAAAGTCATTGCTGAGTCTGAGCAGGCTGGCGCTTATGTGGTGGCCTCAGATGACAAACGCATGGTCTTTATTACCGGCCACCCTGAGTACGACCCGGAAACCCTGGCTGACGAATATCAACGTGATGTACAGGCTGGTCTGGAACCGAAAATTCCATGTAATTATTTTCCCGGGGATGACCCGACCCAGTCTCCTCTAGTAAGATGGCGCTCTCACGGCAGCCTTCTTTTCACAAACTGGATAAACTACTATGTTTACCAGACTACGCCGTACGATTTGAATCAGCTGGTAGAAAAAAACCAGCATAAGAGGTAACACGTGACCAGGTTAACTGACGAGCAATTTTATGCCCTGGCGGCAAAGCGTATTCTGATACTGGATGGCGCAATGGGTACGATGATTCAGCGCCACAAGCTGGAAGAGGAAGACTACCGGGGCAAGGAGTTCGCCGACTGGCATTGTGATATCAAGGGCAACAATGATCTCTTGTCCATTACCCAGCCAGACATCATTTATGACATTCACTGTCAGTATCTGGATGCGGGTGCAGATATTATTGAAACCAATTCTTTTAACGCGACAACGATTGCCATGGCCGATTACGACATGGAAGCCCAGTCCCGGGATATCAATATTGCAGCGGCAAAGCTGGCGCGAAAAGCTGCGGACGAGTTTACTGCCAAAACACCCGATAAGCCGCGCTTTGTCGCAGGTGTTCTTGGACCGACAAACAGAACGGCATCCATCTCGCCAGACGTAAACGATCCGGGTAAGCGCAATGTAACCTTTGATCAATTGGTCGAAGCCTATATGGAGTCTTGTGAAGCCCTTATTGAGGGCGGCTCTGATATCATCCTTATTGAGACGATATTTGATACGCTGAACGCCAAAGCGGCTGCATTTGCCGTTGAGTCTGTGTTTGAAAAGCTGGGTTTCCGCTTACCAGTCATGATCTCCGGTACGATTACGGACGCATCCGGACGTACCTTGTCAGGTCAAACCGCGGAAGCGTTCTATTACTCGCTGCGTCATATTAAGCCGGTATCATTTGGTTTGAATTGTGCGCTCGGGCCGGACCTGCTCCGTCAGTATGTTGATGAGATTTCTACGGTATCTGAGTGCCTTGTGTCTGCGCACCCCAATGCAGGTTTACCAAACGAATTTGGCGAATACGACATGGAAGGTCCGGAAATGGCCAGTCACATTAAAGAGTGGGCTGGCTCTGGTCTGGTCAACATAGTCGGTGGTTGTTGTGGTAGTACACCTGACCATATCCGAGATTTGGCAAACGCTGTCGATGGTGTCATCCCTCGACCCGTTCCTGCATTTGAACCCAAAATGCGGTTGTCTGGTTTAGAACCTTTCGTGCATTAAGGTATTAACGTGTCAGCAGAATTTTCAAGTTTTATAAATATCGGCGAACGTACCAACGTAACGGGCTCCGCTGTGTTCAAACGCCTTATATTAAATGGCGATTACGAAACCGCACTGGACGTAGCTCGTCAACAGGTGGAAAACGGTGCGCAAATTATTGATATCAACATGGACGAAGCCATGTTGGATTCAGTGAGTGCAATGACTACCTTTTTGAACCTTATTGCTTCTGAACCCGATATCAGCCGTGTGCCAATTATGATTGACTCTTCTAAATGGGAAGTCATCGAGGCCGGTCTTAAGTGTGTACAGGGCAAAGCAATCGTTAACTCGATTAGCTTAAAGGAAGGCGAGGTGCCTTTTTTACAACAGGCGCGATTGATTAAACGCTACGGTGCTGCAACGGTTGTGATGGCCTTTGATGAAACGGGCCAGGCAGATACTCAGGCGCGTAAGGTAGAGATCTGTCAGCGAAGCTACAAGTTGTTGGTTGAAGACGTCGGCTTTCCGCCAGAAGACATTATTTTTGACCCTAATATTTTTGCGGTTGCGACCGGTATTGAGGAGCACAACAACTACGCGGTTGACTTCATCGAAGCAACCAGAGTGATTCGTCAGACTTGCCCGTATTCACACGTTTCAGGTGGCCTATCGAATATCTCGTTTTCGTTTCGCGGTAACAACCCGGTGCGTGAAGCGATGCACTCGGTTTTCCTTTACCATGCGATCCGTGCTGGCCTGGACATGGCGATTGTTAACGCGGGCCAGTTGGAAGTGTACGACGAGATCCCGCAAGAGCTGCGTGATGCTGTGGAAGATGTGATCCTGAATCGCCACGAGGACGCGACAGACAAGTTACTTGAACTGGCGCCTAAGTATCAGGGCGACGGGAAAACCGTTGTTAAGGAAGACCTGGCCTGGCGTGAGCTGCCGGTTAATAAGCGTTTGGAACACGCGCTGGTAAAAGGTATTACGGATTATATCGAAGACGACACGGAAGCTGCACGACAAGCTGCAGAAAAGCCACTACACGTGATAGAAGGCCCGTTGATGGACGGTATGAACGTGGTGGGCGACTTGTTTGGCGAAGGAAAAATGTTCCTGCCGCAGGTAGTAAAATCCGCACGTGTCATGAAAAAGGCCGTAGCCTATTTACAGCCCTACATTGAAGCGGAAAAATCAGAAGGTCAGAAGAGCAACGGCAAAATCCTGCTCGCGACCGTGAAAGGCGATGTTCATGACATCGGTAAAAACATTGTGGGTGTGGTACTGCAGTGTAATAACTTTGAAGTTATCGACATGGGCGTGATGGTGCCGTGCGCCAGTATTCTGCAAAAAGCCAAAGAAGAAGACGTCGATATGATTGGGCTGTCGGGGCTCATTACCCCGTCCCTGGACGAAATGGTCCATGTTGCCAAGGAAATGGAGCGCTTGAATTATGACTTGCCGTTACTGATTGGTGGGGCAACGACCTCTAAAGCGCATACCGCCGTGAAAATTGAACAACATTATCATGCTCCGGTTGTATACGTACCCAATGCCAGCCGCGCAGTGGGCGTATGTCAAAAATTGTTGAATGCGCAATCCCGGGCTGAGTTTGCAGAGCAGCTTAGTAAGGAATATGACATTGTGCGTGATCAGCATGCGCGTAAACAGCCTCGCAGTAAACCAGTAAGTTTGCAGCAGGCACGAGCCAATGCGCATGTTCCGGATTTCAGCACAGCACCAGTGACACCTAATAAGCTCGGTGTTACGCCAGTATCAGTGCAGTTGGAAACCTTACGTGATTATATTGACTGGACACCATTCTTCCTTACCTGGTCGCTGGCGGGCAAATATCCGCGTATTTTAACGGATGAGGTCGTTGGTGAGCAGGCACAAAGTTTGTTTGATGATGCAAATGCTATGCTGGATACCGTGATTGCAGACCAAAGCTTACAGGCGAAAGGCGTTATTGGTTTGTTCCCTGCCAATCGTCAGGATGATGACGTAGTGGTTTACGCTGACGAGAGCAGAACAGAAACGCTGGGCATTGCCCATCACCTTCGTCAGCAAACTGACAAGCCCAAAGGCGCAAACTATTGCTTAAGTGATTTTGTGGCACCGGTAGGCTCCGGCATTAATGACTATGTTGGCGCGTTTGCAGTGACAGGCGGCATAGGTGAAGATGAACTGGCAGCTTCCTATGAAGCAAAAGGTGATGATTACAATGCCATTATGGTAAAAGCTGTAGCCGATCGACTTGCTGAAGCCTTTGCGGAATACCTGCACGAACAGGTTCGTAAGCAATACTGGGGCTATGCACCGGACGAATCGCTGAGCAATGACGATCTGATCCGCGAGAAGTACCAGGGCATTCGTCCGGCGCCTGGTTATGCGGCATGTCCTGAGCACACCGAAAAGCAATTGATCTGGGACCTGTTGAACGCGGAAGAACACACCGGCATGAAGCTCACTGAAAGCTTTGCTATGTGGCCAGGTGCGTCGGTTTCGGGTTGGTATTTTGCGCATCCGGAAGCGCGTTATTTCGCAGTGGCGAAAATCCAGCAGGATCAGGTAGAGGATTATGCCACGCGTAAAGGTTGGGATATTGAAACTGCGCAGCGCTGGTTAGGCCCCAATCTGAATGACTAAACCGTTTAGTCAAGCCTGTGAAAATAACAAGCAGCCTATTCTGGCTGAATTAACGCAGGCTTTTTCCAACCGCAGTGCGGTGTTGGAAATTGGCAGTGGTACCGGGCAACATGCTGTGCATTTTGCCCGTCACTTATCGCATTTGCACTGGCATACCAGTGATCTTGTGCACAATCACGATGGCATAAATGCGTGGTTGGCAGAAGCCCGGCTCGACAATTTGTTTCCGCCTGTCGAATTAATGATTGGTCGTCATGCCTTACCCGATATTCCCTTTGATGCGGTTTATTCTGCAAATACCGCCCACATTATGTTTGCTGAAGAAGTTGCATTGATGATGAAAAGCATTGGCGAGAGATTGCCGGCCCAAGGTGTTTTTTGTCAGTACGGACCGTTTACCCGCAACGGCGAGTTTTCATCCCAGAGCAATCTGCAATTTCACCATAATTTGTTAAGCCGGGGCCTTGGCGGATATAAAGATATTAGCCAGCTTCAGGTTTGGGCTGATGAACTGTTAACCCTGCAACAAATCATCCCTATGCCAGCAAATAACCTTTTATTAATCTGGGTCAAAGACTAATACATCGCCGCCTGTCAGACTGCCGGGTCATTTTAGGTTAGTGCAAATGTGAGCGTCTTTACTATCGGTAATGGACTTTTCACATAACACGTGCAACCTTTACGTTATTGTGACAAAGCCTGCTAATAAGTAAAAAAGGGATATGCATGTCTCAGGTTGCCAAAGAAATCACATTTTCCGACAACATCCTCATTGTCAGTAAAACTGACTTGCGAGGGAATATTACCTACGCAAACCGCCATTTTATGCGAATTTCCAACTTCCCTGAGGTCGCCCTGTTGGGTAAACCTCACAGTATTATTCGCCATGCGGATATGCCCCGGGGTGTGTATTACGCCATGTGGAAAACACTGAAAGCGAAGCAGGAGTTTTTTGGCTTTGTCAAAAACCTTACTGCTGACGGCGATTACTACTGGGTCTTCGCAAATGTTACTCCAGACGTCGTAGACGGGAAGGTTGAAGGCTTCTTTTCTGTGCGCAGGAAAGCACCGCAAGCAGCGGTAAAGCACATAGAAAGAGTGTATGAAAACATGCGTCAACTGGAATCAAGAGCGTCGAAAGATACTGCCGCGTCAACGTCGTGGCAGTGGATGTCAGATACGATTCAGGAACAACATGGAATGAGCTACGACGAGTTCATTCTGGGTTTGTACGAACAGCACCTATAAGGGACCAGCATGATTGACCAAACCAGTAAAGTCAGTAAACACATTCCCTTTCTGACACAAAAATTCTTAATCAGCTGTGTTGTCTTCGTCGGCATTACGTTGATCATTGCTGCAGGTAATGTATACGCCAATGGATTTGCGCTACTTAATATTCTGTCACCTGTTGTTGCGATTGTGTTCGCAGTTTATGCCTACCGTGATCATAAAAAGCCCATCCAGGCACTGAGTGCTATCCATGAGACACTGTCCAGTGCGATAGAGGGCAACACTCACGTTCGGGTTACACAAACCAAGGGGTTGGGCGAAGTTGGCAAGGTAGCCTGGGAGTTAAACGACTTCCTCGATGTCGTCGAAACTAACTTTAAAGAACTATCCAATAGTTTTGAACGTGCAAGTAAGCGGCAGTTTTATCGAAAAGGCCTGGTTAAAGGCTTGCCGGGCGAATTTGCTGACATAATGGAAAACGTCAACATGGCCATTTCTTCCATGGAAAAGGCGGATAATTTTGCGCGTCAGAATCGCTTGCTCAGCGAGATGCATCACCTGAACACCAGTAATCTGCTGGACAACCTCAAGAACAGCCAGCAGGAAATGGTGAAACTGTCTTCTGATATGGACGATGTACTTTCCATTGCGAATGAAAGCCGCGATGGCGCAGACGAGAGCCGTCAAACTGTGGCAGACCTGAAAGTCTCACTGGACTCAGTAAATCAAAAAATGGTGTCTGTAGAAGACACGGCCAATCTACTGGGGCAGGAGAGCGGGCGTATCGCGGAAACGGTAAAATTAATCAGTGACATTGCAGAACAAACCAATTTGCTGGCATTAAATGCGGCGATTGAAGCGGCCCGTGCGGGAGAAGTCGGCCGAGGCTTTGCGGTGGTTGCTGATGAAGTTCGCCACCTTGCTGACAGAACGCGCCAGTCTACGGCCGAAATCAGCGATATTATTTACAATCTGACCGGAAAAATTGACACCATGGTAAGCCAGACCCTGGAGGTCGGACAAAGTACCAAAGTGATTGGTGAAGAGGTCAGTAAGTTTTATACCAATTTTGAATTTGTCGCCGATGCGGCAGACAAAACCATACACTTAATCGGGCAGACCAAAGATCGCTCCTTTGCTTCCCTGGTAAAGCTGGACCACATTGTGTATATGCAGAATGCTTATATCGGTATGGAGCGCAATGGCGAGGGCGCAGAGGCGGATGCAGTAAAAGTCGATCACTTCTCGTGTCGTTTGGGCAAATGGTATTACGAGGGCAGTGGCAAAGACATGTTCAATGGGTTACCCGCCTTCAAAACGCTGGAAAATTATCATGCCGGTGTGCACCAGAATGTGCATAAGGCCATTGCACTGGTTAAACAGGATTGGTTGCGAGATGACGGCATATTCCAGGGCATTCTGAACCACGTTGAGGCCGCAGAAAATGCCAGCTCCCACGTTATCCATTGCCTGACTGAGTTGGTAGATCAAAAGCACGGAAAAGCACGCAGATAGTGAATATTCAAAAAAAAAGGCCAGCTAAATCAGCTGGCCTTTTACGTTGTTACTTAGCTTGTATCTGACTTACCAAATACGCACGCGATCTTCAGGTGCCAGATAAAGTGCATCACCAGGCTGAACATCAAACGCTTTATACCATGCGTCGTGGTTGCGTGGTGCAAGCGCACGGAATTGTCCCGGCGCGTGGGTGCCTGCACGCAATTGATTCAGCATGCTTTGTTCAGTGCGTTTTTCTTTCCACACCTGAGCCCAGGCCAGGAAGAAGCGTTGGTCACCGGTTAATCCGTCGATCACTGGAGCTTCTTTGCCGTTCAGGCTTAACTGATACGCGTGATAGGCCATAGACAAGCCACCGACATCGCCAATGTTTTCACCCAGACTGTTACGGCCGTTGACGAAGTTACCTTCGATAGGTTCATAGGCACTGTATTGAGCGGCCAGTGTATCGGCTTTTGCTTCAAAGGCCGCGCGGTCTTCGTCGGTCCACCAGTTTTGCTGAATACCATTAGCATCTGATTTTGACCCCTGGTCGTCGAATCCATGGCCCATTTCGTGGCCAATAACGGCACCGATCGCGCCGTAGTTTACCGCTGGGTCCGCATTGGGATCGAAGAACGGCGGTTGCAGAATCGCTGCAGGGAATACAATTTCGTTAAACGAGCTGTTGTAATATGCGTTGACCTGTTGAGGTGTCATGCCCCAGCGTTCGCGGTTTGTTGGTTGCAACTCTTCTTCCAACTCCTGAGCGCGGAAGAACTTGCGAATGTTATGCTCATTAGTAAGCAAATCATCAGCGGTAATGGACAGGCCGTCATAAGACAACCATTCATCCGGATAACCAATCTTCGGACGGAATGCCGCCAGCTTGGCCTTGGCATTAACTTTGGTTTCTTCACCCATCCAATCCAGACCGTCAATACGCTGGCCTAATGCAGTGCGCAGGTTTTCTACCAGCTCTGCCATTTGTGCTTTTGAACTTTCCGGGAAGAAACGGTTTACGTAGCTTTTACCAATGGCGAAACCAAGTGACTCAGTACCTGACATTGCGCTTAAAGCACGCTTCCAACGAGGTCGGGGTTCTTGCTGCCCGTAAAGCGTCTTACCAAAGAAATCGAAGTTGGCCAGATAAATATCTTCAGACAACATCGACGCGTTGTTAGAAATAGTGTGGTAGGTCAGATAGGTTTTCCAGTCAGCCATTGGCGTGTCATTAATAATCTTGATCACGGCCTTAACGGGCTCTGGTTGTGTGATATTTAGCTCAGGCGCTTTATAGCCCTGTGCATTCAACCAGGCATTCCAGTTGAAGTTAGGGTAAGCATCACTCAATTCTTCCCGCGCAATCTGGTTTAACGTCAAATCGCGGTCACGGCGTTTTTCACGCGGCCATTGGATTTCAGCGATGGCGGTTTCCAGCGCAAGGATGGTCTGGGCTTTTTGTTCAGCATCGGCTTCACCCGCAAAACTTAGCATTTGCGCAATGTGAGCAAGGTAGGCAGTACGAATATTCACGAAGCGCTCTGTATCGCTCAGGTAATAATCGCGGTCGGGTAGGCCCAAACCACTTACACCAATACTCAGCTGATATTCATTAGGGTCCAGGCGGTTGTACCACAGTCCGCCCCAAAGCGGGGAGTTGGCGCCATGTAACCAGCTTTTACCGAAGAAGGTAGTGAGTGCATCTACTGAACTCAGAGTCTGAATTTCGTCCAGAATGGGCTCGATTGGCGTAATGCCTTTCTTATTTACGGTATCGGTGTCCATGTACGCATGATAGTAATCATGAACCAGTTGCTCATCGGCTGTCAGGTTATCCGATGCCATGATGTCGTCGATAATTTGCTTCACCTGTTCTTCGCTGCGATCAGCCAATTCGCTGAAAGCGCCAAAACGGGTTTTGTCAGCAGGCAATTCATAGTTTTTGTACCATGTGCCGCTGGCATACATGAAAAAGTCATCTCCGGGCTTCACGCTCATGTCTCGTGCGGTTAAATCAACACCAAAGGTGCCGATTTCAGCGCCAGCAGGTGCTTGAGCCTGGGTTTGTTGTACTTGTGGGTTCTCAGATTTGCTGCAAGCGGTCAGTGCCAGGGTGGCGGCAACTGATGCAGCGATAAGGGTGTACTTCATTTTTACTACTCTGCGTTAGGTATGGTCGGAATCCGACGGTTTATTGTTAGTGTTTACAAAAGTGGTTAAATAGTCGTTGTTGAAAGGTAATACATCCTGCGCCTGATTGAAATACTGCTGGATAACTGGCTTTTCCTGATGTAAAAACTTTTCTACAGCCTGGTGAAAATCCGGGTGACGCATAGCGTGCTGGGAATAGCAAAAAGTAGGCTCAAAACCTCTTAATATTTTGTGCTCTCCCTGGGTACCTGGATTAAAAATCGGTAGCTTGTGTTTGATGGCAAAGTCGATGCCCCTGAAATAACAGCACTCAAAGTGCAATGAGTCAACGTCCTGCAAACAACCCCAATAACGACCATACAGTCCTGTATTGTCGTAAAGGAACAGCGCTGCTGCTATGTAGTCATCGCCGAGCTTTGCCATTACCAGACTCACATTATCCGGCATTCTTTCCAACAGCCCATAAAAAAATGAGGGTGTCAGATAGCCTTTGTGACCACTGCGCTTTAAATAAGTGTCCTGATAACAGGCGATAAACGCTTTTATGTGTTCCCGGGTTAGTATGTCACCCGTTAATGTTTCAATGACGATTCCGTCGCTCACCACGCGTTTGCGGGTTTTTCTAATATCCCTGCGCTTTCTGGAGGTCAGTGCGGCTAAAAAATCATCGAAGCAGGTATAGCTGCGGTTTACCCATTGAAACTGCACACTAAAGCGGGTCGGGATGGACTGGCTTTCAAACTGCGTGTAATCATGCGCGTGAAACAGCCAGTGAAATGACGAGATACCTGACGGCTCAGCCCAACTTTCCAGGGCTTCGTGAAAGATCGTTAAACAGGTTTCGGTATCAGTATCGGGACGGAGCAGGATACGTGGGCCTGTCACTGGCGTAAAAGGAACGGCTGCAATCCATTTGGGGTAATAGGCAAAGCCATGCTGGTGGTATGCATTGGCCCAGCCGTGGTCAAAGACATATTCGCCATAGCTGTCAGTTTTTATATAGCCAGGCATGACACCGAGAAGTATATCATCCCGATAAAGCGCCCAGTGTGCAGGCTGCCAACCTGTGTCGTGTCCTACACAGCCAGTTTCTTCCATTAACGCCAACCAGTTATACTGGATAAATGGTCCACCTGTTGGGGCGTGAGCTGCCAGTGTGTCCCACTCGGTCTGGCCAATGTCTGAAATGGCATCAAGGCATCGCACGCGATACCCTTGAATATTTACTTCGTACGCCATTTCGCTAGTATGCCCCGGAAATAAGTTGAATTAATGTAAACATGACAGATAGCGACCGCAAAATCATTATGGATTCGATTACCCGCATGTTGTCACGACGAGAACATGCGTACGATGAACTTATACGCAAGCTCCAGCAAAAAGGCTTTCAACACAACGCTTTTATACCTGTACTGGATGAATATCGCGAGGCAGGTATTCAAAGCGACGCACGATTTGCCGAAATGAAAGTGCGAGCTGGCGCTGCGAAAGGGCATGGACCGGGAAGGGTAAAAATGGATTGTCAGCAATGGCATATAGACGAAAGTCTGGTAGAGCAAGCAATGCGCGAAAATGAGATTGATTGGTTTGAACTGGCTCTTCAGGTACGGGCGAAAAAATTTGGTGTGAATCGTGTTACTGAGAGGGAGCTGCGCTACAAGCAAATGCGCTTTCTACAATACCGGGGGTTTTATCAGGACCACATTGACTATGCGCTTTCGGTAGCCGAAGACTAGAGGCATGTATTTAATCGATATAATTAATCTGCCTGATAGTAATTATTTCTGTCCTCTGGTCTTGCCATTGCTTAACAAAGCGCCATCATCCATGATATTGTTGCGTCCCTCAAGAATGTGCGCTTTTGATACTGCATGACCAAACATTCAGCCGTTTCAAGAACGCATAGCAGCTTTATAAACAACAAAGGATTTCAGGTTTTCAATGACACTATCAACTGCCGATATTCGCCGTAAATTCATCGAGTATTTTAGTCGTAATGGCCACCAGGCCGTTTCCAGTTCTTCTCTGGTTCCGGCGGATGATCCTACCTTGTTGTTTACAAACGCCGGTATGAATCAATTTAAAGATGTGTTTCTGGGCTCAGAAAAGCGCAGCTACACCCGTGCCGTTTCGTCACAGCGCTGTGTGCGCGCAGGCGGCAAACACAATGACCTGGAAAACGTTGGTTATACTGCTCGCCACCACACGTTTTTTGAGATGCTGGGTAATTTCAGTTTTGGCGATTATTTCAAGCAGGAAGCCATTCAGTTTGCCTGGTCTTTTCTGACAGACGAATTAAAGCTACCAAAGGAAAAACTATTAGTAACGGTATACGCTGAAGACGACGAAGCCTTCGATATTTGGGAAAACCAAATCGGCGTTCCAAAAGAGAAAATCATCCGTATCGCAACATCAGATAACTTCTGGTCGATGGGTGATACTGGCCCTTGTGGGCCTTGTTCGGAAATTTTTTACGACCACGGCGAACATATTTGGGGGGGGCCTCCGGGGACGCCAGAAGAAGACGGTGATCGATTTATCGAAATCTGGAACCTGGTATTCATGCAATTCAACCGCCAGGCTGATGGCACCATGGAGCCGCTACCAAAGCCTTCAATTGATACCGGTATGGGCCTGGAACGTATTTCTGCGATCATGCAGCACGTTCACAGTAACTACGAGATTGACCTGTTTGATAATTTAATTAAGGCCGCTGCGTCGATTGTGGGCACTGAAGATCTGTCGAACAAGTCGTTGCGTGTTATTGCCGACCACATCCGTTCATGTGCCTTCCTGGTATGCGATGGTGTGATGCCGAGTAATGAAGGGCGTGGTTATGTATTGCGTCGTATTATTCGTCGTGCCGTTCGACACGGCTATCAGTTAGGCGCCAATGATATTTTCTTCTACAAGCTGGTTGAGGCGCTGATCAAAGAGATGGGCGAAGCATATCCTGAACTGAAAGATCAGAAGCCAGTTATTGAAAAAGTATTGCGTGTTGAAGAAGAGCAATTCAGTAAAACCTTGTCTCGCGGAATGAACATCCTGAACGAAGCTCTGGAAGGACTGGAAGGGACGGTGATTCCGGGTGAGTTAGTATTTAAGCTTTACGACACCTACGGTTTCCCGACGGATTTAACGGCTGACGTTGCCCGTGAACACGATTACACCATCGACGAAGAAGGGTTCCAGGCGGCTATGCAGGCTCAGCGCAAGCGTGCACAGGAAGCCAGTCAGTTTGGTGCAGATTATAACGATACTCTGAGAGTCGAGTCAGAAACGGTGTTTACCGGCTACGACAACGGCGAACAAGAATCGAATGTCGTTGAACTGATTTGCGGTAACGACTTCTGCGAACAGTTGACTGACGGACAAGAGGGCGTAGTGGTATTAGACAACACGCCATTTTATGCGGAGTCTGGTGGTCAGGTAGGTGATACGGGGGTGCTCAAGGTTGCCAATGGTGAATTCCTCGTTTCTGATACACAAAAGCTGGGGAATGCATTTGCGCATAAAGGCGTTGTGAAAGGCGTTATTCAGAAAGGCGATAAAGCCGCTGCAAAAATTGATGATACAAAACGCACGTCTATTCGTAAGAATCACAGTGCAACGCATTTATTGCATGCAGCATTGCGAGAAGTACTCGGTGATCACGTGACACAGAAGGGCTCTTTGGTTAATGCGGATCGCCTGCGTTTTGACTTCTCACATTTTGAAGGGGTAACCGCAGAACAATTGCAAACGATTGAGCAACGTGTAAACGAAGAGATTCAGGCTAACCACGCACTGACCACTCAGTTAATGGATCTCGACGAAGCAAAAGCATCCGGGGCCATGGCGTTGTTCGGTGAGAAATACGACGAAAAGGTGCGTGTTGTCTCAATGGGCCCGTTTTCGACTGAACTGTGTGGCGGTACGCATGTCAAACAAACGGGTGACATTGGTTTGTTTAAGATTATATCGGAAGGCGGTATTGCCTCTGGTGTCCGTCGTATTGAAGCCGTTTCTGGTATGGGTGCATTGGCATTTGTTCAGCAGCAGCAAGCTGTGTTGCAACAAGCGGCTAGTCTGTTGAAGACAGATGCAATGGGTGTAGCTGAGAAAGTTGCACAGTCGCAGGTACAGCAGAAAGAGCTGGAAAAAACGGTGACGGCGCTGAAGCAGAAATTGGCAAGCCAACAGGGCGCAGACGTGTTGTCGAATGTGACTGAGATCAATGGTGTTAAAACGTTGATTGCACAATTGGAAAGCGTTGAAGCTAAATCGCTACGCGGCATGGTAGACGATTTGAAAAATCGCATTGGCGAAGGTGTCATTGTGCTGGGTGTACCAGCGGATGGCAAAGTAAGTCTGATAGCAGGTGTAACCAAGGGGTTAACAGATAAAGTGAAAGCCGGCGAACTAATAAACTTTATTGCTGCACAAGTTGGCGGTAAAGGGGGCGGTCGTCCGGATATGGCTCAGGCCGGTGGCAGTGAGCCAGATAAATTACCCGAAGCTTTACAGTCTGTTAACACATGGCTAAAAGATAAGCTATAATGCAAGTATCGATGGAGAAACCCTGTCGTGACACCAGGGTTTCAGGGTCCATCAAGGCGTCTGTAGGGACGGAGACGTAAGATTTGCCAGGAGGCCCCCGTATTAAAGGAACAGGAGCAAAAGAATGCTTATTTTAACTCGTCGTGTGGGTGAAACATTGATGGTTGGTGACGATGTCACGGTAACCGTTTTAGGTGTTAAAGGTAATCAGGTACGAATTGGCGTAAATGCGCCGAAAGAAGTATCAGTTCATCGCGAAGAAATCTATATGAGAATTCAGGCTGAAAAAGGGTCGCAACCCTCTGACGCTGAATAATCAAACGAAGGTCGGTTTTATCCGGCCTTTTTTGTGCCCGGCAGAAAAATGACAGCCAATAGTGAAAAGGGGTGAAATCAACGGGGATTGCGCTATATTTAAACAGTAATGCAGTTTGGTTTGTTTGCTTTTTAGGCAAAAAAAGCGGATTGAACAAAATCCCGGCATCCGGTTTGTTTTTCCTTAAAAAAGCATTGACTTCTACCCGTTAGTCATTAGAATGCAGCCCCACATGACGGAGAGGTGGGTGAGTGGCTGAAACCAGTTCCCTGCTAAGGAACCATACGTATTACACGTATCGAGGGTTCGAATCCCTCCCTCTCCGCCATTAATTTTAGTGATATTGCGCGTGTGTAGCTCAGCTGGATAGAGTACCTGGCTACGAACCAGGCGGTCGGAGGTTCGAATCCTTCCACACGCGCCACTTATTTTAAAGCGTCACCTTTTGAGGTAGAATTCAAAAGTACACAAGTTTACGCGTGTGTAGCTCAGCTGGATAGAGTACCTGGCTACGAACCAGGCGGTCGGAGGTTCGAATCCTTCCACACGCGCCANTCACTAAAATGCACCTCGCGTGTGTAGCTCAGCTGGATAGAGTACCTGGCTACGAACCAGGCGGTCGGAGGTTCGAATCCTTCCACACGCGCCACATTGCAAAAGCCCGTTCAATGCGAACGGGCTTTTTTGTTTTCGCTTAGTGTGAATCAGGCTTATTATCGCTTACTGAATTGGCCTCAGAATAATAATCTTTCCTTTGAACAGCGATTCTCAGACCATCCATGTTTTACTGTTCACCGAACAGACATGCAGTGTGAAGCCGCTTTAACCTTACCCCTGTTGTATTTCAAAAACAGGTTCTGAATATTCTCTGAGTATCGCGTTTAGCTGACATGGATCAGTGCTGCTATCTGCTATCCGCAATAAGATAGTCAATATCCAGACTGACACATTCGTTAACAATAACCGTGTTAAAAATTTTTGACATTGATGCCGGGTGGGCAAATAATGATCATGTTAAAAATAGTTAACATGGAGAATTAAGATGTCATTTCAGGAAAAATCGGCGTGGATAATGGCGCTGGCGTTAATTGCTACATCGGTGATGTGCACATGGTCGGTCTATGATGCCTCTATGGCCGAGGGAGGACTGGTGCCGCCGTCATTTGGGATAATTTCCTCATATACACTGTTTTTGGTTGTTACGGTTGTGACAGGGCAGATAGTGATAAGTATTCGTTCGCCTAAACAGGCGTCAACACCTGCAGATGAACGCGAAATTAATATTGAGCGACGTGCGGGGTATACCTCGGGCTGGATCATGGGAGTGGGCGTTGTTATCTCATTATCACATTATCTTCACTGGAACGATGGTGATATGTTGTTTTATATGGTCTTAGGCAGTATGGCTGTGGCGGCTATTGTTGATTATGTCTATCGCATTGTGCTGCACCGGAGTGCGATATTCTAATGGCTAAGCTGTTACCAATTAGTAATTGCATAAAAGCAATGAGAGAAGCTCACGGGGAAATGACACAAACGGAATTGGGTGAAGCTGTGGGTGTCACACGTCAAACTATTGCTGCAATAGAACAACGCAGATATTCCCCGTCTCTGGAAACCGCCTTTCGCATCGCCCGGGTGTTTAACGTAGAAGTTAATCAGGTATTTGCGTGGGATGAAAAATAGGTCTAAAGCACTATTTATCACCTGCATTTATGAGGTGTATAAATATAATTTATGCTAATGCTTGTGTTTTATTTGTACAAGAACTAGGCGGGAATACTATTCATTAAATTTATGGTGCTCATCACTCAGTGAATATATTATTCATAAAAACGAATAATTATTTCGCTTAAAACGTCTATATTGGTTTTTTATGCAATTCAAACGGGTGTTTGTATTGTGTTTTGCAGACCGACATGGTACTTATTCGTTTCCAAAATGTTGGCCGGGAAAAATTATGTCCGCACAATCTATAAACGATTTATTGTTCGAAGCCGCCTCCTTACTTTTGGTGGGTATGGGCTTCGTGTTCGTATTTCTTACCATTTTGATCGCGGCAGTGAATTTGTTGAAAGCGTTTTGTGAACGCTTTCCAGGTCAGGAGCCACAGGCGCCATCCAGAGCGTCAAAAAAGGCGACAAGCCCGGCACAGGCAAATGAAGACAAAAATATCGTTGCCGCTATTAGTGCCGCCGTTCATGCACACCGTCAAGCTAACCGTTAACACACTTTAGGAGTTCACATGTCAAAGCCACTGGCCATTACCGAACTGGTGCTTCGGGATGCACATCAATCCCTGTTAGCCACCAGAATGCGCATAGAGGATATGCTGCCAATCGCTGAAAAACTGGATAAGGCCGGATACTGGTCAATCGAATCCTGGGGTGGTGCAACATTTGATTCTTGTATTCGTTATCTGGGTGAAGATCCCTGGGAGCGCA
Organism: Aestuariibacter sp.; assembly: GCA_017794925.1. Taxonomy (GTDB): domain Bacteria; phylum Pseudomonadota; class Gammaproteobacteria; order Enterobacterales; family Alteromonadaceae; genus Alteromonas. The sequence goes on from CP051238.1 coordinate 2,436,068, forward strand.
TTCGTCTGTTGAAGCAGGCAATGCCCAATACTCCACAACAAATGTTGCTACGAGGTCAAAACCTACTGGGCTACCGTCACTATGCTGACGACGTGGTAACACGCTTTGTTGAGCGAGCTCATGACAATGGCGTCGATGTATTCCGTATTTTTGATGCGATGAATGATGTCAGAAATCTGGAAACGGCAGTAAAAGCTGCTGTAAATTGCGGTGCTCATGCGCAAGGAACAATTTCGTATACGGTCAGCCCTGTTCACAACCTGCAATTGTGGCTCGATATGGCCAAGCAGCTCGAAGATATGGGTGTTCATTCTATTTGTATTAAAGATATGGCCGGGTTACTTAAACCCTATGAATGCGAAACATTGATCACTGAGCTCAAGAAAACCGTTGATGTACCTATTGCGATGCAATGTCATGCGACAACAGGTCTGAGTACGGCGACTTATCAGAAAGCCATTGATGCCGGTATTGATATCCTCGACACCGCGATTTCGTCAATGAGCATGACCTATGGTCATTCTGCGACGGAAACGATGGTGTCTATTCTGGAAGGCACTGAGCGTGATACCGGGTTGTCGTTGCCAGATTTAAGCGAAATTGCCGCTTATTTCCGCGAAGTTCGCAAAAAATACGCGAAGTTCGAAGGCAGTTTGAAAGGGGTAGATGCACGAATTTTGCTTGCTCAGGTGCCGGGTGGCATGCTGACAAACATGGAAAATCAGCTGAAAGAGCAAGGCGCAGAAGAAAAGTTCGACGACGTATTGTTAGAAATCCCGCGTGTTCGCGAAGATTTAGGCTTTATTCCGCTGGTAACACCAACATCACAGATTGTCGGCACCCAATCAGTACTGAACGTACTGACCGGCGAGCGCTACAAGAGCATTACCAAAGAAACCGCTGGCGTGTTGAAAGGTGAATATGGTGCCACAGCGGCGCCAGTAAACGCAGAATTACAACAGCGTGTATTGGATGGCGGTGAAGCCATTACATGTCGCCCGGCTGATTTGATCGCTCCTGAGCTGGAAAAACTGGAAACAGAACTGGATTCACTGGCATCTGAGAAGTCAATTACCTTGGCGGAGCAAAAAATTGACGACGTGCTGACGTACGCACTGTTCCCTCAAATTGGCCTGAAATTCCTGGAAAACCGCGGTAATCCGGATGCCTTTGAGCCGGCTCCTTCTGAAGAATCAGCAACAGCGCCTGCTGCTCCGGCAGCTACTGCAAGCGCCGGGGCGCCGAGCAGTTACGATGTTCGTGTCGACGGCAAAGTGTATAGCGTGGAAGTCGCAGCGTCAGGCCAATTGGGCGCGATTACACCCGTTGCGTCGGCGGCACCAGCACAAGCCGCTGCGCCAGCACCTTCAGCAGGTGTTCAGGCAATCAATGCACCGTTAGCCGGTAACGTGTTTAAAGTACTGGTAGGCCCTGGTGATCAGGTCAGTAATGGCGATGTGGTCATCATTCTGGAAGCCATGAAGATGGAAACTGAAATCCGAAGTGCATTCGACGGCACAGTGTCTTCCGTGCTGGTGAAAGAAGGTGACAGTGTGACAAACGGCCAGCCGTTAATTGAATTAGGGTAAGCCCATGGAACAGTTAGCAATTTTATGGGACAGCACCGCCTTAGCTCACTTTGAACTAGGGCAGGTGATCATGATGGCAGTTGGGGCGTTATTGCTTTATCTCGCCATTGTGCGCGGCTTTGAACCGCTGTTGTTATTTCCTATTGGGTTTGGAGCAATCTTAACAAACATTCCGCTGGCCGGTTTTACTGATCCCGGTGGGATGCTGTATTACATTTACGAAGTGGGTATTCATTCAGGCGTTTTCCCTTTGCTGATATTTATGGGCGTTGGGGCAATGACTGACTTCGGTGCATTGATCGCCAATCCCAAAATGTTATTGCTGGGTGCAGCAGCGCAATTTGGTATTTTTGCCACCTTGTTCGGCGCGATTGCGCTTAACTTTATACCCGGCTTTGACTTCACCTTGAAAGACGCTTCAGCCATTGCCATTATCGGCGGCGCTGACGGACCTACAGCCATCTTCCTTGCATCCCGTTTGTCACCGGACTTACTGGGCGCAATTGCCGTTGCCGCATACTCTTACATGGCATTGGTTCCTATTATTCAACCGCCGATTATGAAGGCGTTAACAACGCCTGAAGAACGTAAAATTGAAATGGCGCAATTACGTCATGTGAGCAAGAAAGAGAAAACCTTGTTCCCATTAGGCGTGTTGTTGCTGACGATTTTGTTCTTACCATCGGCAACGCCACTGGTTGGCATGTTCTGCTTTGGCAACCTGATGAAAGAATGTGGCGTGGTTGACCGTTTAAGCAAAACTGCGCAGAACGAACTGATCAATATCGTTACTATCTTCCTGGGCTTAGCCGTCGGTTCTAAACTGTCAGCTGATAAATTCCTTACCGTGGAAACGCTGGGGATCCTCGGACTGGGCGCAGTTGCATTTGGAATAGGCACCGCAGCCGGTGTATTGATGGCTAAACTGATGAGTCGCCTGACCGGCGGTTCCATTAACCCGCTAATCGGTGCAGCCGGCGTGTCTGCGGTACCGATGGCTGCTAGGGTAGTGAACAAAGTCGGCCTTGAAGCTAACCAGCATAACTTCTTGCTTATGCACGCAATGGGGCCAAACGTTGCCGGTGTACTAGGCTCTGCTGTAGCTGCAGGTGTTCTGCTTGCGCTAGTAGGCTAACAAGCCTGAATGGCCTCCTGATTACCGCAACGAGTGTTGCGGTATCAGAGACTGATAAGACATGACCAGTTTCTTGGTCGTTTCATGCTGAGGCCATCGAAAGATGGTCTCTGTTTTTCCACTCTCAATAATTTGTCCGCCGTCCATCACAATAACTCTATCGGCTATGTGTCGAACAATACCCAGATTGTGCGAAATAAAAATAAATGCCAGGCCCATTTCCTGTTGAAGCTTTAAGATCAGGTTCACGGTTTGTGAGCGAATGGTAGGGTCAAGGGCTGCAAATGGTTCATCAGCAATAAGTACTTTAGGCTCAGGCAAAATAGCGCGAGCAAGCGCGACACGCTGTTGCTGACCATCCGATAACATGTGACGGTAAAAATAAATATGCTCGCGGAGTAGGCCGACTTTTACCAGCGTATCTGCAATTAACGCTTTGCGGTCCTGTTCATTCAGGCCACTATTTAGTCTTAGCGGCTCATCAAGAATCTGACCAACCGTGATACCCGGGTTCATTGACTCACTGCTGTGTTGGAAAATCATTCTGATACCCGTGATGTCCGCATTTTTTCGTGCTGCACGATGTCGGACCGACCAGTACTTCTCTTCCATCAAATGAATATGCCCTTCATCGGGCTCAACAGCACCAGCCAGCATTTTCGCCAGTAGAGATTTACCAGAGCGATTCTGCCCGATGATGGCGATGGTTTCACCTTTCGTGACCTGCATATCAATAGGGCCAAGTGAGAATATTTCAGGCTTCTTCAACCAGCGCTTTTTACTGCTGTGTCGAAATGTCAGGCCGCTGACATCCAATACCTGCTTCATAACTTCTCCATATGCAGCGGAAAGTGGCAGCTGTAGTTATGATCGTGAATCTTTCGTACCGATGGTACGTTTACACAGGCGCGTTGTGCCCTGGGGCATCGAGGGCCCAGACGACAGCCTATGGGCAAATGCTGAAGTGTCGGAATTGTGCCGGCCAGGGTGGGTAACTGTGATTTCGGTGGTAAGTCTTTACTAAAACTCGGTGCACTGTCCAACAGCGCTTTGGTATAGGGATGCAGGGGGCGCTTTCTAATGTGCTTCATCTTGCCAGACTCAACAGTTTGACCGCAGTACAACACTGTCATGGTATGCGACATACTGGCGATGGCCAGCAAGTCGTGGCTGACAAATAAGATCCCGAGGGAACGCGTCTGGTTTAAACGCGACAACAGTTTTAAAACTTGCACCTTAGTCGTGGTTTCCATACCCCGGGTAGGGTCATCGGCAATCAGCATTTTGGGCTTATTGACTAACGCCATGGCCAACATGAGTTTTTGACCGATATCCGTGGGTATTTGATGCGGGTAGGCCTGCAAATACTGATTGTGGTCTTTAATGCCCACTTTGTGCACGGTATTGATGACTTCCCGGCGACGTTGCTGAGCGCGCTGCCAGAACCACCTGCCATCAATCAGTTCGTCCGGTAGTGCTTCTTCAAGCTGCTCGCCCAGAGGCACGGATGGATCCAGTGATGCAATGGCGTGCTGAAACACCACACCTATGTCTTTTCGCAGCACCTTACGACGCTGTTCTACCGACATTGATAATAAATTTTCTCCGTTCCAACTCATGCGGTCAGCTGTCAGGTGCCAATTGCCAGGCGTTGCGCCCGCGATGGCCTGTACGATTAAGCTCTTGCCTGAGCCTGATTCGCCGACCAGTGCGCGAATCTCACCGGAATTTACTGTCAGGTTAATTTTATCCAGCGCTTTGATCGACTGGGTGCCGGTATTGATTTCCAGGGTAAGGTTTTTAATGTCTAATAATGGCATTAGCGATTTACCCTTTTTCTGAGGGCTGAACGAAGCCCGTCACCCACAATGGTGATAGATAACACCATCAAAAAGATAGCGATACCGGGAATAGCTATATTCCAGGGAGATAAATACCCCACATCCAGCCCTGCGGCTAATATGGCCCCGAGTTCTGGTAAGGGGGGTTGAGCCCCTAAGTTTAGAAACCCCAGAGCACTGATGTCTATCACGGCAATCGAGAGTGCCAGGGTGCCTTGAACGACCAGCATTTCAATCATATTCGGCAGAATAGAGTAATAAAAAAGTTGCAGGCGATTCGCACCATCCAGTGTCGATGCCTGGATATAATCTTTTTTCATTTCAGCCCGCACAAACGTCCGCGTGTGGTGAACAAACTGTGGAATCAGTGCCAGTGTGATGGCCCACATACTATTTACCAGGCCGCTGCCCAAAATACCCACGATAATAATAGCGATAAGCAACGTAGGGATGGCCATCAATGCATCCAGCAGGTGATTTACCACGCTGGAACGGACACCACTTAACATACCCGCGATAGTGCCAATTGATACGCCAACAGCCATGGCAATTATGACCACCAATAAGCTTGTTCCAAAGGTTACCCGGCAGCCATACATGATACGTGAGAATAGATCTCTACCCAGCGCATCAGTACCAAATAGATGTGATATCGAGCCATTAGGGTGCCAGCTTGGTGCAACCAGAATCGCTTCAGTATTCTGAAACAGAGGATCGTAAGGTGTGACCAGTGGGGCAAAGAATGCAAAAAATACATACAGTAGCAGGATGGCCAGTCCCAGCAGGGCAACGTGACTGGATTTAAATTCCCGCCAGGTGTGGTGCCACGGTGACGGGTGAATCTCATCTTCGTATAGGCTAAATCGTGACACTTTCGAATTTTTCCCTGCTTGGGTCTATTAACCGGTTAAACAAATCAATCGCAATGGTAATAATGACAACCAGTGTTGATACCGCTAGCATGCCAATTCTCAATGCTGAATAATCCCGCTGATAAATAGCCTGTATCAGCCAGTTGCCAATTCCAGGCCAGGAAAATAGCGTTTCCACAATCATGGCGTTTGTGATCAGTGTTGTAATTTGCATGGCCATCAGCGGGAGGATTGGCAGCAGAGCATTGCGTAACACGTGTCGGAAAAAGATCTGGCGATTGGACAGTCCTCTTGCTTTAGCTGCTGTGATGTAAGGCTGATTTAACACATCAATAATTGATCTGCGTGTAACCCGGATAATGGCCGCAGTTGAGATACAGGCAATGGAGAGTGTCGGTAAGATTAAGTGAAGGAAAGCGTCCCGTATTACCACCGCAGTGTCGACGTCCTCAGCAAGCAAAATGTCGATAAACAGAAAGCCGGTTTGATTAGGAATATCAAACAACAGGTTCAATCTGCCTGATAGCGGTAACCAACCAAATTGCAGGCTGAAGGTTAGTATAAATAACACTGCGAGCCAGAAAACCGGGACAGAATAAACGGTAACACTTAGGGAATTAATCGTGAAATCAGCGTTGGTGTAGGCGCGCAATCCGCTATAACAGCCAATGGGGATACCTACAACTAACACGATCAACATGGCATAGGCACTGAGTTCTACGGTTGCTGGTAGCGCGGTGAGAACTTCGTCCTTCAGAGGTTGGCCGGAAAGTAAGCTATAACCCCAATTACCACTGAAAAGCTGTTCCAGATAATGCCAGAACTGAATCAGGTAGGCACTGTCCAGGCGATACTGGCGAATCAATGCGTCGTGCTGAATGTCATTTTGCGGCGTAATCCCTGTCAAGTTAATGATGGGCTCAGCAGGGAAAAGATAAATAAGCGTAAACGATAACGCTGACAATGCCAGTAATGTCAGAGTGAACAAGATTGTATATCGGAGCAGAATATTAATCACGGCTTTTGGTTACCCCGCCTAATCTGACACCGCCGAAAGGATTGATAATCATACCATTCAGCTCTTTTCGGTAGGCTTGATAACGATATGCATGGGCAATAGGGACTAACGGAAGCTTTTCAAAAATCAATTGATTGGCTTGTAAATATAGTGCCTTTCGTACTTCAATGTCTTCAGTCTGTATTGCTCTGTCGAGAATATCGTCGTAAGCTGGATTGCACCAGCGGGCGCGGTTCGTGCCCGAAGGAATGGCATCACAGCTCAGTAGTGGTCTGTAAAAGTTATCAGGATCACCATTGTCTGCTGACCAGCCTATTAATACCGAATCGTGGTTGCCTTCTCTTAGCAAGCGACGGAATGTGGTCCAGTCATAACTTACGATGTTGACGTTGATTTCAACCTCAGCCAAATAGTTCTGGATAAGTTCAGCCATTTTCTTGGCGTTGGGGTTATAAGCGCGTTCAACCGGGATGGCCCAGACATTCATGGTAAATCCAGGTGGCACGCCGGCGTTGTCCAGTAACTTTCTTGCCAGCACAGGATTGTAACCGGTGTCGTCAGCATCAGACTGGTATGCCCAGCTCGCTGCAGGTAACAGAGAGCGGGCTCGCGTTGCGCTGTCAAAATAAACGGCTTCGATTAAGGTATTTTTATCGATGGCATAGGCAAGGGCCTTGCGGACATCCGGGTTGTCGAAAGGCGGGCGCTCCGTGTTAAATGCCCAGAACCCGATATTTAATCCTGCTTTTTCTGCCAAGACCAAATCCTCGCGCTCTCGAATAATTTCGTGGTCAACTCTTGCTGGGAAAGCAATTGCGTCGCATTCACCGGTCATTAATTTTGCTAAGCGCAACGAACTTTTGGGGGTGATGTCAAAAATCAGTGCATCGCCGTCGGGTTTACCGCGCCAGTAGGATGGGTTTGCCAGATAGCGAATATAGTGATCTTTCTTATAGCTGCTGTACTGGTAGGGACCCGTACCGATGGGCAGCTCATCAAGGTCTTCTGGCGTTCCCATGGACATCAGAAAATCAGCGTATTCGGCTGATAAAATCACAGAAAAGTCACTGGCAATATTGGCAAGGAACGAACTGTCACGCTCTTTGAGCACGACCTCTACCTGATTCGACGAAAGCTGGCGAATATCTGCAATGTTTGATGCTAAACCCAGGCTCTCAAAATAAGGGTAATATCCACCTGAGATCCGGTGGTACGGGTGGTCTTGCAAACGCCAACGATTGAACGAAAAGACCACATCTGATGCATTAAACGGACGGCTCGGTGAAAAATAGGGGGTACTGTGGAACACCACATCGGTTCTGAGTGTAAAGCTGTATGTCAGACCATCGTTGCTAACCGACCACTGGCTTGCCAGCGAAGGCTGAATGCGACCGGATTCGGTATCAAATTCCAGCAGTCGATCGTATATCTGATGCGCTGTGGCATCCGCCGTGGTGGTTGAAGTATCAAGCTGTGGATTCATCGACAGCGGATCACTTTCAGAGCAATATACCAAGCCTTCCTGAAACTTTTCACTGTATTTTTGCGGTGAGCAACCAGCCAGGCTAAACAAACAAATAACCGTAAGCAATTGTCTGGCTGACGGAAAACTCATGATTAGTTTTCCTCGGCCGCTGAGTCAAGCAGATTGTACTTCTTCAGGTATCCGCGCAGTTGGTGATAAGTCAGACTGAGCTTCTCTGCGGTTTTTTTCTGATTGTACTGGCTGTCAGCCAATGCCTGCTGAATCATATTGATTTCGTAATCCTGACTTAATTGTTTTAAATCAAGTGGGTAGTCCATAGTAGCCGGTATCAGTGAAACAGGCTCTGCTGAAGGAGCCGGAACATTGGAAGGGGCTTGCGTTGCCTCTGGTTCCGCTGAACCTGAATTCGACGGCTGAGCCATCCTGTCCTGGGTTTTGACCCTGCCCTGAGGGCGGAAAGCAGACTCAAAGGGGTCGAGAATGATTTCGTGAACCGGCAAGTTTGGATTATTGCAACGGTATACTGCGCGTTCTACCACGTTTTTTAATTCACGAATATTACCCGGCCAGTCGTATTCCAGTAGGATGCGCTTGGCTTTTTCGGTAAAGCCACTAAACAGTTCCATTTCGAGTTCACGCGCCATGTTAATGGCGAAATTTTCTGCCAGTAGCAAAATGTCTTCTTTTCGCTCGCGCAACGGGGGAATGGTAATAACATCAAAAGCAAGTCGGTCGAGCAAGTCGGCTCTGAATTCGCCTGAGTCTGCCAGCGACGGTAAGTCTTCGTTGGTCGCAGCAATGAGTCGAACATCCACTTTTAACGTTCGGCTGCCACCCACACGCTCAAATTCACCGTATTCAATAACACGCAGCAATTTTTCCTGGATAAGGCCAGAGGTATTGGCTAGCTCGTCCAAAAACAATGTGCCATTGTGGGCTACTTCGAAACGGCCTTCCCGACGCTTTGCTGCACCGGTAAAGGCGCCCGCTTCATAACCGAACAACTCACTCTCGAGTAAATTTTCGTTCAGGGCTGCGCAATTCAGTTTTACATAGTTCTGATCCCAGCGCTTTGACAAAAAGTGCAAACGGGCTGCTATCAGTTCCTTACCGGTTCCACGCTCACCGATAATCAGTACGGGTTTATTAAGCGGCGCAATTTGTGAAACCTGTTCCAGAATCTCTAAAAAGCTATTCGCTTGCCCGAGTAAATTGTCTTGTTGGCGAAACCGACTCATTAATTCCCTCAAAAAGTAGCCAAATCGACCAATTAATAGTGTAGATTAAAAAACAGGGCGATTCGAGCATTTCTTTTTATTGCTTTAAATTGTTTAAAATCAATAGTTTAAATTATTTTATGAAGTTGGCAGGGTATTTGTATGGTTAGAACCAAGATTAACCATTCATTTTCAACACGAGCCAGAGGTAAGTAATTATGGGTATCTTCTCGCGTTTCACAGACATTGTGAACTCAAATATTAATGCATTACTCGATAAGGCTGAAGATCCGGAGAAAATGGTTCGCCTGATCATCCAGGAGATGGAAGACACGCTGGTAGAAGTGCGTTCAGCGTCAGCCAAAACCATTGCCAACAAAAAGGATATTGTGGCTCAAATTAGCAAAACTGAAGCGGATGCGGCAGATTGGCAGGCAAAAGCGGAGTTTGCGTTAAGCAAAGACCGTGAAGACCTGGCTCGCGCAGCGCTACAGGAAAAGAAAAAGAGCAATGAAGCGGCTGAGTCTCTCAGCAAGGAATTGCAGATTGTAGAAGAGCAAATCGGTAAATTGCAAACCGAAACGGCACAGCTACAGGAAAAGCTGGCTGATGCAAAAGCGCGTCAGAAAACCATTGTTATGCGTCAGAAAACAGCGTCGTCACGCCTGGAAGTACGTAAAACGTTGGACAGCGGTAAAATTGATGAAGCGATGGGTCGGTTTGAGCAATACGAGCGCAAAATTGACGATATTGAATCGCAAGTGGAAGCTTACGACCTGGGTAAAAAATCGTTACACGATGAGTTTGCAGAGTTAGAAGCAGGCGATAAAATTAATGATGAGCTGGAAGCGTTAAAAGCCAAAATGAAGCAGTCTGCAAAGCCTGCTGGCAAATCAGCTAAAGCAAAGTAAGCAAATAACGTATTCGGCTGATTCAGTTCAGCGCTTCATATCGGAGGTATATTATGGATGAGGGCACGGTTGCATTAATACTCGCACCACTGATTATATTTTTAATCTTTGTCGCACCTATCTGGTTGATTCTGCATTATCGCAGTAAAAAACAAGTGAACCAGGGTTTAACGGCTGAAGATCAAATCGCACTGCAGGAACTGGCTGGTAAAGCCGAAGTGATGGCAGACAGAATTAAAACCCTGGAAGCGATTCTTGATTCTGAGGCGCCTGAATGGAGAAACCGCGCATGACCAAGAAAACGATTTATCGTGACACCAAGCACGGCAGAATTGCCGGGGTGTGTGCCGGCATCGCCGAGTACTTTGGACTGGAAGTCTGGTTAGTTCGGATTCTGACCGTCACGGCGTTTTTCTTACTTGCAGGGCCGTTTATATTTGTCACCTATATAGCCTGTTGGTTTATTTTTGACAAACGCCCCGCCAATGTTGAACAAGTACCAACTCATCGCAATGACAGCGATACGAGTAAGGGATGGCGCAACAGCAGCAGTGCAGGTAGTGTGGATGACAACGAGCGTGTGGAAGTGAAAACCAAGGTTTGGCAGGCTGGTGAGCCACCAAGACAAGCGTTTCATGACATTACTAATCGCTTTCAGGGAATTGAAAAACGATTGCGCAAAATAGAGACATACGTAACGTCAAGAGAGTATCAGTTGAACCGCGAAATCAGTCGCCTTTAACGATACCAAAACCTGACCAATATAAGCCGGTTAAACCTTGTTTTAACCGGCTTTTTTATTGCGTGGTGATGATTGGTTTTTCCCGTCTTTTTGTGTTTTTTGTAAATTTAATGTTACATCAAAATAGGATATGCAATGGCTTGGGGAGTGTTGCGGGAGGCCAAAACCATTAAACTTTAGTGAATAAATTGTTAACTAAATTCGGTGTATGGCTAAGCAATCAAAATATCATTCAAAAAATCCCGGTCCTGGCGGAATTATACAATGGTCAGATGAAGAGAATCGGGTGTGGAAGGCGTTGTACGAGCAGCAAATGGCACTGCTCCCGGGCAGAGCCTGCGATGAATACTTTCATGGGCTAACGTTGTTAGGCCTGCAACCTGACGTTATTCCACAGTTGCCGGATATTGATCACGCGTTACACGCTGCGACAGGGTGGAAAACCGCGGCCGTCCCCGCGCTTATTAGCTTTGCGGAGTTCTTTGAGCTTCTCGCCAATAAGCGGTTTCCGGTTGCCACGTTTATTCGCAGTGAAGAAGATTTCCACTATTTACAGGAGCCGGATATTTTTCATGAAGTCATGGGGCATTGTCCGTTACTGACTAATCCTGCATTTGCCAAGTTTACCGAGACCTACGGCAAACTGGGGCTGGCTGCGAGTAAGGAAGATCGCGTATTCCTTGCGCGTTTATATTGGTTTACCGTCGAATTCGGACTGGTTAAGCAACACGATGGGCTGCGTATTGTTGGCGGCGGTATATTATCGTCACCCAAGGAAACACAATATGCGCTTGAAAGTGATGTGCCAGTGCGTCGCGATATTAATGTGATGGACGTTTTAAGAACGCCATACCGTATAGATATTCTCCAACCTCTTTACTACATACTGGAAAATTTTGACCAGCTGTTGGATATCTCAGCCATGGACTTAATGGCTTATGTCCAGGACGCAAAACAACTCGGTTTGTTTGATCCTCTCTTCGAGCCCAAGAAAAAAGCAAGTTAACTGTACTAAAATTAGCTACCGTGCATGTCTCGCATGCACGGATTTTTACTTTTTTATCGAAAAATGAACATTTCAGTTTCTAATTGCGTATTACGCTAGAATAGTTATTAAAATGTGATATTCTGTAAAATATAGTTTACAGCTGCCAGGTGTTTGGATGCGTTTAGAAATCAGTTGTCAGGATAGACTGGGGATCACTCAGGATGTTCTGGATATTTTAGTTACCCACAACATTGACCTCCGCGGTATTGAGATAGACGAAGGCGGTAAAATTTTTCTCAACTTCCCTAATATTAAGTTCGAGGATTTTCAACACTTAATGCCGAAAATCCGTCGTATCCCAGGTATCGAAGACGTGAAAACAACGTTGTTCATGCCGGGTGAACGAGAGCGAAACCAGCTTTTTGCTATTGTACAGACTCTGCCTGACCCGGTGTTTTCCATAGACAATCGCGGCAAATTGCTGCTTTGTAACGACGCTGTTACCAGTGGTTTGGAAATGGACGAAAACGATCTGTTGCTCACTGAAATTGGCGAATATGTGAAAGGGTTTAATTTTGGCAGATGGCTGGAAAGTAAAAATCCTGCGCCCCACAGTACGAAAGTAAAATTTATCCAACAGGATTTCGTTGCCGATATCCTGCCCATCACCGTGGAAGATGCTGACGATAAGACTATTCTGGCTGGGGCCGTGGTGATGCTGAAGTCCGAAGTTCGATTAGGCCAGCAAATTACGGTGTTTCAACAACATGACACTGGCAGTTTTGACAAGCTCATAACACAATCACCCAGCATGCAGCAGACCATTGACGAAGCCAAGCGCATTGCTGATCTCGATGCACCCATTTTGATTTTTGGTGAAACGGGTACGGGAAAGGAAATGCTGGCCAAAGCCTGTCACAAAAGCAGCCGGCGTGCAGACAAGCCCTTCCTGGCACTGAATTGTGGTGCGATTCCCGATAACGTCGCTGAAACCGAGTTGTTTGGTTATGCGGCCGGTACATTTAACCAGACCCAGGCAAAAGCGGGTTTGTTAGAACAAGCAGCCGGCGGCACGTTATTACTCGATGAAATTGCGGATATGTCGACCCAGTTACAAGCAAAATTACTGCGTGTACTGGAAGATGGTGAGTTTCGTCGGATTGGCGATGTTAATCCGGTAGGTGTAGATGTGCGGTTTATTTGTACTACTTGCCATGATTTAGGACAGCTGGTCGAGGAAGGTAAGTTCCGCAAGGAGCTTTATTACCGGTTAAATGTGCTGGGCCTGGTGGTGCCGTCTTTGCGTGAGCGTCGTTCGGATATCGTGCCTTTGTCTGAAGCGTTTATTATGCAACACAGTGCGAAACTGGGCCGCCGACCGGCTAAGCTAAGTAAATCCTGTGTGGATTTCCTTCAACATTACCCTTGGCCTGGTAATGTAAGACAATTGCAGAATGCGCTGTTTAGAGCACTGTCGTTGCTGGATGGCAATGAAATTACCAAAGAAGACATTCAATTACCCAGCTGCACTCCGAGTATGACCTATGTGGATGAGAACTTTGAAGGCACGCTGGACGAGGAAGTAAAAAAATTCGAGCGTGATTTGCTCAAAAAATTGTACCCGTCTTATCCAAGCACCCGTCAATTGGCGAAAAAGCTGGGACTAAGCCATACGGCCATCGCGAATAAATTACGCGAATATGGCATCAATAAAGCAACCGTAAAGTTATAATTACAACTCGGATGTTGTGTCAAAGCCGCGCTGACGGGCTCTGCGCGGCTTTTTTGTGGATGAAAAAAAGCAATCGTCAATCTGTTACTTTTTGTTTACAAATGTTGTAAATCCCCGTTGTTCTCTCTCTCACTGCCAGGGCTTCTGTCCAAGCAGGTTCTCTGATTATATTGTTGCAAACATGTTAATCGGAGACATCAATGACAACTCATTCTAATAATTACAACCCGCTGGGCACTGACGGCTTCGAATTTGTTGAGTACACAGCAGCAAATGACGAGGGCATTAATGCCTTAAAAGACCTGTTTACTTCACTGGGGTTTGCAGAAGTCGCAGAGCACAAATCGAAGCGCGTTTGGTTGTACCGCCAGGGCGATATTAATTTCATTATTAACGCGGAGCCAGCATCACAAGCTGAAGAGTTTGCGCGTCTGCGCGGTCCAAGTGTATGTGGTATGGCATTCCGTGTTAAAGACGCAGGTGTCGCGATTGAGCAAGCACTGGCCAACGGCGGTAAACTGTTCCAGGGCAACCTTGGTCCAATGGAGCTGAATATTCCGGCGATTTACGGTATCGGTGAAAGCACGCTTTATTTTGTCGACCGTTACGGCTCTGAAAGCATCTATGACGTTGACTTCACTTTCTATCCTGACTGGCAGGAGCGTGTAGCGAAAGCCGATGCAGGTTTACAGCTCATCGACCACCTGACCCACAATGTTAAGCGCGGCAACATGGCAGTCTGGGCGAGTTTCTATGAAAATATTGGTAACTTCCGTGAAATTCGTTACTTCGATATCGAAGGTAAATTGACCGGGCTGGTCAGTAAGGCCATGACGTCGCCGTGTGGACGCATCCGCATTCCAATCAATGAATCGGTAGATGACCATTCTCAAATCGAAGAGTTTATTAAAGCCTATAACGGTGAAGGTATTCAGCATATTGCACTGTCGACAGACGATATCTATAAAACGGTGTCAGAGCTGAAAGGCCGTGGACTGGCTTTCATGGATACACCTGATACCTATTACGATGCAGTGAACACCCGTATCCCTGGTCACGGCGAATCGGTTGATGTACTGAGAGACCTTCGTATTTTGATTGATGGTGCGCCCGAGCAGGACGGTATTCTACTGCAAATTTTCACCGACACGGTAATTGGCCCGGTGTTCTTCGAAATCATTCAGCGCAAGGGCAATGAAGGGTTTGGTGAAGGTAACTTTAAAGCCTTGTTTGAAAGCATTGAACAAGATCAGATTCGTCGCGGTGTATTGAATGCCGAGGGTGACAATGCGTAATCCAGCGCGTTTTCCCATCAGGCAAGGTCTGCATTCCAGTCAGGCCCATGCAGATCTGCCCGAGCAGGCATTATATGAACGAGAAGTGGGTCGGGAAGGCTTCTTTGGTCCGGCTTCTCATATTCATCATAAGCATGCTCCCACTGGCTGGTCAGAGTGGGAGGGTGAATTACGGCCCCGTGCGTTTGACCTGACGCAGCTCAATCAACTCGCCGAAGGTAACTCGCCGTTTTCTGCGCCGGTTATTTTGCACAATGCGCACTGTCAGTATAGATTCTGGCATTGCAACGAACCAATGCGAAAGTTAGCCAGGAATGCAGACGGTGATGACCTGTTGTTTGTCCACAAAGGCGATGGTGACCTCTATTGTGACTACGGTCATTTCGAGGTGTCAGAAGGCGATTACGTTGTGATCCCTCGCTCTACCATGTGGCGGTTGGAGCCTCACACGCCCATGCAATTGCTGATGATAGAAGCAACGGATGATAGCTACCAGTTACCGGAAAAAGGGTTAGTGGGCAACCACGCTATTTTCGACCCTGCGATGCTTCGAGTGCCTGAGATCAACGGTCTTTTCCTTGATCAGCAAGATGAAAACACCTGGCAGGTCGAGGTCAAGCGACACCAAAGATTATCACGTATTACTTACCCGTATAATCCTTTGGATGCCCAGGGCTGGCACGGTGATCTAACGGTAATGAAGATCAACTGGCGCGATATACGCCCGTTGATGAGTCACCGTTATCACTTACCACCCTCGGCGCACACCACCTTTGTGGCAAAACGTTTTGTGGTATGTACCTTTGTGCCCCGACCCATTGAGAGCGATCCAGGGGCATTGAAAGTGCCTTTCTATCACAGTAATGACGATTTTGATGAGGTCTTGTTTTACCACGCGGGAGACTTCTTCAGTCGTGACAATATCGAGGCGGGCATGGTGACATTCCATCCGGCTGGCTTTACGCACGGCCCTCATCCAAAAGCCTTTGCTGCCGGACAGGCGCACAAGAAGACCTTCACCGATGAAGTGGCAGTCATGCTTGATACCCGTGATGCGCTTGACATCACGGCAGCCAGTCAGGCGGTGGAAAACGCCGAGTACGTGTATAGCTGGAAAGGTTAACAGGAGAACAGAATGAAGTTTGCTACGTATAAGAACGAAATGCGCGATGGCGCTCTGATGTTAGTGAGCAAGGATTTAACGCGCACTGTGTCTGCAGCGCCTGTAGCGCAAACCATGCAACAGTTAATCGATAATTGGGATGCGTTAAATGCGTCCATGCAAGCATTGTATGATCAGCTGAATAACGGAGAAATTGACAGCGAAGATTTCGATCCTCAGCGTTGTCATTCGCCCCTGCCACGCGCATACCACTGGGCTGATGGCAGTGCTTATGTGAATCACGTAGAGTTGGTGCGAAAAGCCCGTGGTGCAGAAATTCCTGAATCGTTCTGGACAGACCCGCTGATGTATCAGGGCGGCAGTGATGATTTTATTGGCCCATACGACGACGTTGTTGTTCCTGAGGTGTCCATGGGAATCGACTTTGAGGCTGAAATCGCGGTGGTAACCGGAGATGTGCCTATGTCAGTGACGGCTGACAATGCCGCTAAACATATTAAGTTGCTGATGCTGGTAAACGATGTGTCATTGCGAGGTTTGATTCCCGGTGAACTGGCCAAAGGATTTGGCTTCTATCAGTCGAAGCCTGCCAGTGCGTTTTCACCGGTGGCAGTAACGCCGGATGAGCTGGGTGACAGTTGGTGCGATTCAAAACTAAACCTGCCGCTGCTTACGCATTACAACAATGAATTGTTCGGTAAGCCCAATGCTGGTGTGGATATGACATTTAACTTTGCTCAGCTAGTTGCGCATGCTGCGCGCACCCGCAATTTGGGGGCGGGAACGATCATTGGTTCCGGCACCGTGTCAAATAAACAGGGCACAGACTATGGTTCTGCTATAGTTCAGGGAGGGGTTGGTTATTCCTGCATTGCCGAAGTACGCATGATTGAAACCATTCGTGATGGTAAGCCATCGACCAGTTTTATGGCGAACGGCGACACAGTGCGTATTGAAATGCTCGACGACCAACAGCAAAGCATTTTTGGCGCCATTGAACAGCGTGTTCGTGTGCTGAACTAACGGCGACGTGCTAACCGGTACCTGCGTTGCAGGTACCGCACAATTAGGAAATCCATGATGAGTTTGAAGTTATATGGATACTGGCGTTCCTCGGCGACTTACCGGGTGCGCATCGCATTGAACCTGAAAGGTTTAGAATACGAATATGTGCCTGTGCATTTGGTCAAAGATGGCGGAGAACAACACCAAACGGCATACGATTCGCTGAATCCTTCCCACCTGGTCCCAACCTTTGTTGATGATGACGAAGACATCATTCTTAATCAATCCTTAAGTATTATTGAGTTTCTGGACGAACGTTATCCTGATCCTTATTCGCTTATTCCGGCTCATGCGGTTGAACGAGCCCGGGTGAGAAGCCTTGCACAGGACATCGCCTGTGACATTCAGCCTTTAGCGAACTTACGGGTGCTTCAATCATTGTCTCAACAGTATGATTTGTCTTCTGAACAGACGAATGACTGGTGTAAACACTGGATTGAAAAAGGTTTTGACGGCATTGAACGTCGACTGCAAACTCAGGCTGGACGTTTTTGTTTTGATTTTGATGTCACCATGGCCGATGTCTGCCTGGTACCTCAGGTGTATAACGCCAAACGTTTCGGTGTGGACATGACGCGGTATCCGTTGATCTCACGTATTTACGAAAACTGTCAAGCATTAGAAGCCTTTCAGCAGGCTGAGCCTGCTAATCAACCCGACGCGCAATAGCGTCGGGAGTATTAACTATACGCTTGGCTTTGATTACTGGCTTTTGATGGGCAAAGCCGTCGTGTTCTTAACCTGCTTAAGGGCAAAGGTTGAGCTTAAGTGGTCAACACAGGGCAGGTGGGTGAGCTTGGTTTTCAGAATGTGCTCATACTCTTCAATACTTTCTACAATGACTTTCAGCAGATAGTCTTTTTCGCCACTGGTAGTGTGACATTCTACGATTTCATCAATCGATTGCACCGCTTTCTCGAAATCTGTCAGCGAATCACCATCGTGATTTTTCAGCGATACATAAATAAAGACTGATACCCCTAAATTGAGTTTCTTGCCATTGAGTAATGTGACTTTACGAAGAATAATGCCTTCGGCTTCGAGGCGTTTAACACGTCGCCAGCAGGGGGTGTGCGATAAGCCAACCTGTTGGCTTAAATCTGCCATAGAGATAGTGGCATCTTGTTGCAGCACGCGTAGGATTTCGCGGTCGAATTTATCCAGTTTCATCAATGTGCTCGTGAATTAGTCGTTATGATAGTTATTATGCATACATTATAATACTAGGATATCCATCCTACAAAGTACTGACGAAAAAAATTGGCGTTCTATGCTGTAAATTAAACGGTTAAAACTCGCAAAACCTGTCCTCAGCACTGTGCGCTAGTATAGCGTTTTCTTGTCCAGGAACGGTTTACCCTATGTCTGTTTTTGATCACCCGGAATTCGATAGTCATGAACATGTGGCATTTTGCCACGATAAAGCCAGCGGTCTTAAAGCCATCATTGCGATTCACAACACTAACCTTGGTCCGTCGCTGGGTGGTTGTCGTATGTGGCCTTACCTGAACAGTGCAGAAGCACTCACCGATGTGCTTCGCCTGTCGAAAGGAATGACCTATAAAGCGGCAATGGCAAATCTAAAGCAAGGCGGTGGTAAATCAGTGATTATTGGTGATCCCCGTAAACACAAAACCGATGACATGATGAAGGCCATGGGGCGATTCGTTGAAAGTCTCAGTGGGCGTTACATTACAGCGGAAGATTCTGGCATCAGCGTAGAAAACCTGCAGGCCATGGCGACACAGTCTTCACACATTGCAGGCACTTCTGCACAGTATAATGCGTTAGGTGAAACGCCGACTGGCAATCCTGCCCCGTCAACCGCCTATGGTGTGTTTGTGGGATTAAAAGCCACGGTACAACACGTGCTAAAAAGTGACTTAAACGGCGTAAAAGTCGCTATTCAGGGCATGGGGCACGTAGGTTACCGTCTGGCTAAGCAATTGCACGCGGAAGGTGCCAGGCTGTACGTCGCAGATATTTACCCTGAAGGTTTAGCAAAAGCCGAGGAAGAGCTGGGAGCCACTATTGTTGCGCCGGAAGAAATTCTGACGCTGCCTGTTGATGTCATTGCACCTTGTGCAATGGGCTCGTCGATTAACGATGAGTCACTTCCCGACATTCAGGCTAAAATCATCGCCGGTGCGGCAAACAATCAGTTAGCCCGCGAGTCACTGGGTACCGCTTTAAAAGAAAAAGGCATTGTGTATGCGCCGGATTATGTCATTAATGCAGGTGGTATCATCGATATCTACCATCAGAAGCTGGATGACTCTTCAGACGACGCGATGCGGGCACATATTGCTAAAATAGGCGATACGCTGGTAGAAGTTTACGAACGCGCAGAAGCGGAAAATCGCGCGACCAATCTGGTTGCCAATCAAATTGCTGAGGAACGTTTTACAACTCAGGGTTGAACTTTGCGACACAAGTCGTCATAATGCGCCGCGCTCCTGGAAAGGAGCGCAGGTTTCTATGGTGGGCTCTTGGTCCTCTCGCAATGATACTCTGTGAACCCGGTCAGGCCTGGAAGGGAGCAGCCGCAGCAGACGACTCATGTGCCGGGATGTGGCTGAGAGCCTGCCACCCAAATCCTCACACCATCATCTTCGTTATTCTTTATCTTTCTTCACGACCTGATCAAGAAACTTAATCGCTTTTTCGACCGCGTATTCAACGTTCATTTCCATTTGCTGTCGTTCGCTTTGAGGCAGGTAAAACGCCATGTCGACCTCATAGCGAATGTAGCGAGGTGGCACCTGATTTAATGCCAGGCAGCATAGATCAGCCAGATAATCTGACGATTTTGTTTGGTCCAGCCCCAAATGCGAAATGCGATCTAATACCAGATGCTCGTAATAATTATGGATGTCGTCATCTAACTTCACGGTATATTCCTTGTTGTAATGTCCTCTTCATTTATAGCTTGTCTGAAGGGGATGTCGAGTTCAAGTGATCAAAAATACAAACTGAACGTTAAATTCAGATGAAAAGTCATGCAAATTCTGATGAAAAATACATCAAATGCAAAGAAGTTTTAAAGATGCGACAAATCGTCCTGAAATCAGGCCTAATGAAAACGCTTTCCCTTTTTAGCCTACTATTTGTTCGTAAAATCGTTCTTCGTGTGCCGGGTGTGTAAAATTATTGTAAAACTCATTCTTTAAAGTAGATTAATTCATTCTAATCAATTGCTTAAATAGTATACTTTACACAATCTTTTCACCCTGCAAATTGAACTAAAGTCTATTTGGCGATTACCATGCTCCCGGGGATTTCCCACATTAACTCTAAAAAAATCGTTTAAAAAAACGAATTGATTACGACGAAGTTTGCACTTCAGTGGTCCAGGGAGACAATATGATTAGTATGAAAAAAAGCCTTACTGCTCTGGCAGTTGCGGCAACGTTGGGAATGGCAATGCCTGCACTGGCAGCAAATACCAACGGTTTTATTACCGGTAATGCGGTAAGTAGCGAAGGGTCGGTTTTAACCGGTGCTACCGTTACGATTGAAAATGTTGATACAGGTCTGGTACGTAAGGTAACAACCGGGGAAAACGGCGTATTTCGTTTCCCTCTTTTACCACCCGGTACGTATAAAGTTACCGCAGAAAAAGCGGGCTTCCAAACCACCATTCAAGACGCCGTAACCGTTGGTATCAGCGGTAAAACCAACATTGACATCACGTTGTTGGCAGACAACGTTGAGCGCATTTCAGTAACCGGTTCTGCTGTTGCCATGGTTGATGTCACCAGCAGCAGTACAGGTATTGTTGTTGACTCACTGACACTTGAAAAAGTGCCGGTACCTCGTGACTTTACCGGTGTTGCACTGTTAGCTCCAGGTACAACCAAAGGTGACTCTGCGTTTGGAGACCTGCCTTCAATTGGTGGTGCATCCGTTGCGGAAAATGCGTATTACGTCAACGGCCTGAACCTGACTAACTTCCGTACCGGTGTTGGTTCATCAAACCCACCATTTGAAATGTTCGAATCATTTGAAGTTAAAACGGGTGGCTATTCTGCGGAGTTTGGTCGTGTTACCGGTGGTGTTATTAACGCCAAAACAAAATCAGGATCTAACGAATTTAAATGGGGCGTAAATGCGATTTACGAACCAGACGCTCTACGCGAAGACAAGCCAAGCACCAAACAAGGTGACGGATTGCGGGTTAACAATACCGATGACCAAAATGATTATTGGGATGTGAACCTGTGGGCTAGTGGTGCCGCTATCGAAGATACCTTGTTCTTCTATGTTTTATATAACCCTCGCTCTGATGTGTTTGAATATTCGGGTAACACGCTGGGTGACACTACTTATAAGTACAAAGATGAAGACGATGACGCGTTCTGGGGCGTGAAGCTTGATTGGTATATCAATGACTCAAATATCCTGGAATTTACCGGCTTCTCAGATGAAAGTGACCAGGTAAACTATTCCTATCGTTACGAGAATGGTGTCTACAATGCCGACGCAGATGCCGTGGGCCTGACACAAGAAGGTGGTAAGAACTACACCGTAAAATACACCAGTATCTTAACTGACGACTTCTCGGTATCAGCCCAATGGGGTCTTAACAAAGCTAACCGCTCTGTAACAAGTGCGCTTGACGTTAACCCGGCAGTCTACGAATACTCGTATGCTAACCAGCTTTATACTGCTGTTGGTAACTGGGCCAACTTTACCTACGGTCAGGGTAATGACGAGCGTGAAGTATTGCGTTTAGATGCAGACTGGTATCTGGGTGATCACGAAGTGCGATTTGGTGTCGATTTCGAAAAGTTAACCGCGGTACAGACTACGATTAACTCTGGCGGTGCTTATTACCTTATCTATATTGATGATGAAACGGACCCGGCTAATCCAACCCCAACGGAAGTTCGTCGCCGTACTTACTCTTCAGGCGGTGCATTTGAATCTGAGAACCTGGCGTTCTACGTTCAGGATCAATGGCAGGTAACGGATAATTTAGTATTAAACCTGGGCCTTCGTAACGACACCTTCGAAAACTTTAACGGTGCCGGTGATACCTTTATAGAGCTGGACAACCTGTGGGCACCACGTGTTGGCTTCGTCTATGACGTAAACGGCGATGGTGAATCCAAAGTGTGGGGTAGTTTCGGTCGTTACTACTTACCCATTGCTGCGAATACCAATATTCGTTTGTCGGGCGCAGAAACCTATATTCACGAATTCCGCGCATGGACCGGCTATGCGGATGAGTCTTTGGACATTCCAAACTTTGATGGCGCACAAACACGTGAAACCATTATCTACTCTGACGGCGACGTTCCATCACCAGATGAAATCGTAGATGCCGATATTGATCCAATGTATTCCGATGAGTTTATCGCGGGTTATCAGTTCCAACTGACTGACGACTGGAGCATGGCGATTCAGGGGACCTACCGTGAGCTGGCTACTACTATTGAAGACGTGGCAATTGACTACGGTTTCAACGAGTACCTTGAGCGCGAGTACGGCGAATCCTGTACCGAATGTACTGGTTTCCACTACTACGTACTGACCAACCCAGGCACAGCCATTACGATTACGACTGATCCGGATGGTGACGGCCCGTTAGCACTGGATACTTATACTATTCCTGCGGATGACCTGGGCTACCCGGAATCAATTCGTAAATATGCGGCCGTTGATGTGACGTTCCAGAAAGCCTGGGATGGCGAGTGGCTGTTGAATGCCGCATATACCTGGTCTCACAGCTGGGGTAACAACGAAGGTTACATTCGTTCAGACAACGGTCAGGATGATGCTGGTTTAACAACCTTGTTTGACCAACCAGGATTGCTCGATGGTGCTTACGGTAACTTGCCAAACGATCGCCGCCACATGGTGAAGATTTTTGGTTCTTATCAGGTTGCAGAAGGCCTGTTAATCGGTGCTAATCTGCAATGGCAGAGTGGTCGTCCAATTAACGCATTTGGTTATCACCCAACTGACGAATTTGCACGTGAATATGGTTCAGAGTCTTTCTATGCTCAGGGTGAACTGGTTCCCCGTGGTTCAATGGGAACAACTGCAAGCAACTGGTCACTGGATTTAACCGCGAGTTATTCCATGGATCTGGGCGAAGATTACGATCTGACACTACGTGCCGATGTTTTTAATGTGTTCAATAACGATACTGTCACTGAAGTCTATGAGATTTATGATGATGAAAGTTCTGATCACGCGTTAGGCGTTATGCCAACAATGGATAGCTTCTATGGTCAGCCAACTAACTGGCAAACACCAAGATACTTCCGTTTCAGTGCAAGTCTGAGATATTAATTAATCCGAAGCCCCTGATTTCAGGGGCTTTCTTTTTATTACCTTAACGTAAAGGTTATGAAATATAAGGTAAAATTATATAAAGATGCTGGGTCAAGTCCGTTGGTCTGGTTAAAATAGCAACATCATTTTAGTGAATTTTTATTAACACCACGTAAGGAAAACTTTACGCTTAGAATTTTTTATTAGTATTTCTCCGGAACTTTTCGGAATACAAGCCTCTATCACTGTTGACCCCTTTGGCGCTATCTGGTTATTATCGTCGCTGACGCATTGCGTCTCGTCTATAAAAAGTCGTGTTTAATCGACAAACATAACAAGTAAATAGTGGTCCAGGGAGACAATACATGTTTACAAACTCTAAACTGGCTAAGTCAGTAAAGCTGGCCTGTGCCTTCGGTGCTGCGTCTGCGGCATTAGTAGCGCCAAACGCTGCATTTTCTCAAGAAGCTGAAGCTGATGCGCCGATTGAGAAAATCTCCGTAACAGGTTCTCGTATCAAACGTACAGAAATCGAGGGTGCAAACCCAGTTACCGTAATGGAAGCGGTAGATATCGAAAAATTCGGTATTACTTCAATCGGTGACGTTCTTCAGGCAATTCCTTCTGCTGGTTCTGCAATCAACACCAATAACAACAACGGCGGTAATGGTACTACTACTATCGACATCCGTGGTATTGGTTCTGGTCGTACACTGGTACTGGTTAACGGTAAGCGCTGGGCTCCTGGTCTGGGCGGTGCTGTTGACTTGAACAACATCCCGGCTAGCATCATCGACCGCATCGAAGTACTGAAAGACGGTGCCTCTGCGGTTTACGGTTCAGACGCAATCGCGGGTGTTGTAAACATCATCACTCGTACTGATTTCGAAGGTTTCCACGCAAGTGCTTACCAAGGTCAGTACCTGAGCTACAACGACGGTAACAAAGAACAATATGACGTAGGTTTCGGTTTCACTGGCGATCGCGGCAGTGTTTACATGAACGTGAGCTACGTTGAAGAAGAACAAACACTGGCAGGTGATCGTGCGATTTCTGCAGTGCCTGTATTTGGTACAGCGCCTACATACGGCGGTTCTTCAGCTCCACCTCAAGGTCGTTTCTATTACTATGGCTATGATCAGGCAGGTGACCTGTTCGTGGTTAACGGTCAGGGCGATGGCAATGGCGGCGTAAACAGCTGGGTTGAGCCAGACAGCCGTTTCAACTATGCACCATTTAACTACCTGTCTACACCTCAGGAACGTACTGCAATTTATACGCAGGGTCGTTACGAGCTGACTGACAACATTACCGCGACGGCTACTGCATTCTACAACAACCGTAAGTCTGCACAGGCACTTGCTCCTACGCCTCTGTTTATCGGTACTGCATTCGGTGACTCAGGTTTCACTATTGCTGCAAACAACCCATACAACCCAACCGGTCTGGACATCGGCACAGACGTAGATGGTACTGACGGTACAGCGATTATGTTCCTGGTTGGTCGTCGTATGATGGAAGCGGGCTACCGTATCTTCCAACAGAATGTTGACCAGTTCCAATTCAACGGTGGTTTCGAAGGTATTATCGAAGTTGGTAACTCTGAGTTCTACTGGGACGCAGGTTATACCTACGCAGACATCGCGCAGAACACTATCACTGAAGGTCTGTTGAACATGGACCGCGTAGCAAATGCTATCGGTGACGTTGATGCATGTACCAGCTCAAGCGACGGCTGTGTGCCTTTAAACCTGTTCGGTGGTGCGACTGCACTGTACGAAGGTTCAATCACGCAGGAAATGCTTGATTACATTACTTTCACTGCACAGGATGCAGCGGGTACTTCATTAGAAAGCTACCACGCTAACATCACTGGTGACCTGTTCGAACTGCCTGCTGGCTACCTGGCATTTGCTGCTGGTTACGAGAAACGCTGGCAGTCTGGTTTCGACCAACCTGATGCACTGATCGCTGCGGGTATTACTTCTGGTAACTCTCGTCAACCTACTGCTGGTTCATTCAGCGTAGAAGAAGCTTACTTAGAGCTTGCTGTTCCTGTACTGGAAGGCCTGCCAGGTGTTGAGCGTTTAGACCTTGAATTGGCTACTCGTTACTCTGATTACAGCAACTTCGGTGACACCACTAACTCTAAAGTAGGCGTTAAGTGGCAGGTAACTGAAGACCTGTTATTGCGTGGTACCTGGTCTGAAGCATTCCGTGCACCTACAATTTCAGAATTGTTCCAAGGTCAATCTGACAGCTTCCCTCCACTGACTGACCCATGTAATGGCGGTGCAGCAGCTAACCCTGATCTGCCTGGTTGTGCTGGCGTACCAGCTGGCTACCAACAGCCTAACTCTCAGATCCGTATCACTGTCGGTGGTAACCCTGATCTGTTAGCTGAAGAAGCAGAAAGCACTACGGTTGGTTTTGTATACAGCCCTGAGTATATTGAAGGTCTGTCATTAACGTTCGATATGTTTGAAATCGAAGTTGATAACGCAGTATCTTCTGTTGGTGCGCAAACTATCCTTAACGCGTGTGCTGGTGACGGTGTGACTCTGTGTTCACTGGTTCAGCGTGGTTCTGCTGGTAACGTTGTAGACCTGTACAACGGTCTGGTTAACCTGGGTGGTCAAACTACCTCTGGTTTCGACTGGGAAATCGCTTATAACTTCGAATCTTCTGTTGGTGATTTCCGCCTGCAGATGGACGGTACTTACGTTGATGAGCGTACTACGCTGGTAATCGACCCTGTATCTAAAGAAGTGACTAAGTTTAACGATGCTGGTCAGGCCGGTGACCGTGATGTTGTACCACGTGTACGTACTAACATCTCTGCAATCTGGAACTACGAAGACTTCTCAGCTACTTACCTGATTCGTTATATCGGTAACACAACTGAGCTGTGTTCAATTGGTGGTGGTTACGAAGAAGAACTGTGTTCTGACTACAACCCAGATGGTGACAGCTACAATGAACTGGAAGCAATGGCTTACCACGACGCATCATTCAGCTACCACATGACTGACAACCTGCGCTTTACTGTAGGTGTTAACAACTTGTGGGATACTGATCCAGAAGTGTCTTACAGCACATTTGCTAACAGCTTCGACCCATCAATGTACGAAGTACCTGGACGCTTCGGTTACGCTCGCGTAAACCTGAGCTTCTAAGACTTAGCTAGAAAATTGAAAAAGCCTCTGAAAAGAGGCTTTTTTTTTGCCTGAATTTACTTAATCATAGGCATATGAATCAGGATCAATTATTTAATAACGCATTACAGGCTTTGCAGGGAGAGTCTCGCCCAAAAGCCATGGTGACATTACGACAACTTGCAGAGCAACGTCATGTGCCAGCAACATTTGCTTATGCTGACGCGCTATTTCAGGACAGCCCTTCAGATGCTTTCCTGTATCTGGCAGACAAGTTTAAGGCGGGTCTTATTGGCGCTGCATTTCGGGCGGTATTGAGCAAGGTGTTTT
Organism: Aestuariibacter sp.; assembly: GCA_017794925.1. Taxonomy (GTDB): domain Bacteria; phylum Pseudomonadota; class Gammaproteobacteria; order Enterobacterales; family Alteromonadaceae; genus Alteromonas. The sequence continues at coordinate 2,462,849 of CP051238.1, forward strand.
TTGCTGAGCAACATTTGGATGAAGACGATCTTGCGTTGCTTGATGCTGAATGTGAGAAGCAAAATATAGAAGCGTTGTTAGTGCTGATCATGATCAGCGAAGATACCCCTTGTTACGATTATTACGTGCAAAAATTATGGTTGTGGTCGCCTGACACCGCTCGCCAGCTTACGTTAATGCAACCTGTCGCAAACCAGAGTGAAACACATCGTCCCGATTTTTCGCTTTTGGCCAATAAATATAATGAAAACAGCATATTAAAACCCACGCTAGTGTCAAAAGATATTGGCATGGCTTTGTATCAAAATGTGTTAAGCCCTATGATGTGTCGCCATTTTGTACTAAAGTTTAATCCTCATATGCAGCCGTCGTTAATTTACGATCCTAAGACGGGGGGCGGTAAACCTAATTCGGTTCGGACCAGCACCTATCTTCAGGTTAACGGTATGCATATTGACTGGTTTTCTCTTGAAGCTGAGAAGCGTCTGGCTGCGTTAGCCGGTTTACCCGCTTCACGGGGAGAGCCACTGAGTGTGTTGAAATATGAGCCAAATCAGCAATACAAGCCACATTACGATGCTTTTGTTGGCGAAGATGAAGCTGTAAAGGCCATGCTCGAAGATGGCGGTCAGCGCGTTAAAACGCAGATTTGTTATCTACAGTCGGCACATGAAGGGGGGGAGACAGCGTTCACGCGAAAAGGCATGACGGTTAATCCGCCAGTAGGCAGTGTACTGATGTTCGACAATGTCGATGACGATAATAACGTCCTGACGGCGTCATATCATGCGGGCTTGCCCGTAGAACACGGCATAAAATGGATTATGACCAAATGGATAAGAGCGGAAACAACGCGCTATGGTCAAAGTATTTACACTCTAAAGAGGAAATAATAATGAAAGGAAAATTGGCAGTAATAGGCATGGTAAGCCTTGTCATGATGGGCTGTAATTCGACAGATTCAGCAACCACAGCGAAAGCAGATTCCAACGCTGAAGAACATGACGGTGTTGTGTGTAAGCTTGAAAAACGCGTTGGTTCGAATATGATGACTAAAGTATGTCGCACAGCAGAAGAGCGTGAGGCTGAACGTGAAGCCGCTAACGAGGCGATGACACGTTATGGTCGTACTCGCATGACGTCAGGTGCCGACAATTAATCGTTACCGAATTGATAAGAGGTGCGTAAGCACCTCTTTTGTTATCTATGAATGAATTGTTATCTCACATTGAAAAAACGCTGGCTATTACTGATTATGATGGTGCTTTGACAGGCTACGCTGAGCTTTATGCCCTCTCCCCGCAATTTTTTTTGCAACGCCCTTTTAAAGATAAAAACCACCTTACTCATGTGAGGAATGCGGCCAATCTGGCCCGTCTTACCTTGTACCACAAGATTCAGCCTTTTGGTGAAGTCTCAGGGAGGGTAAAAGCAGCTATTGAACATTTTGTGGGAAAAACGCCACTTCAGCTTCCCTCATTGCAACGTCCGTCCTATTTCTATGTTCCCGGTTTACGCGATAACGCATTTTACGATGAGTCTGAGTTTAAAGATTTTGCGGAGATACGCGAGCAAGCTGCACCGCTGTTGAAAGCCTATGCGGCGTCTATGGAGCAACTCGGTAGCCAGAATTACCTAGATGATTTTGGTAATTTGCCTGATACACCGCACTGGCGGGCGCTAAATCAGAACAAATGGATGTCTACGACACTGATAAAAGGGGGTGAGCCTCTGGCGTTGGACGATGATTCTCTGATACAAATACGAGACGTCGTGGCCAAAAATGACTTGGCTGACTGTCCGCCTCATGCCCCGGAAATGTTTTTGTCCGTGTTAAAACCTGACGCCTATATTCCGCCTCACTTCGGGTTGTCTAACGTGAAAGTCACTGCCCATTTACCGCTAAAGGTAAACAAATATGCTTGGCTGGAAGTGAAAGGTGAAAAGCAGAACTGGGCAGATCGGGACTATTTGATTTTTGATGACTCACTGCAACATTCTGCAGGAAATCCCCATCACGAAGAGCGAGCGGTATTAATTTTTGACCTGTGGCACCCTGATTTAAGCGAAGATGAACGCAGTGCCATCAGCGCATTGATTCACGCACAGCAGCAGTGGCATAAAAGCTATGGTATGCTGGCCAATGTCGACAGAGGAACCTATTAATTCGCCGTGAATCAACAACTTTTTCAATCCCTGTATCAACAAAAGCAGTATGGTCAGCTCATTACTGCTTATGAGTCACCACAGAATAATCTTAAAACAGACGCTTTAGTCAATTCATTGTACCTGAATGCATTACGTCACAGAGGGTATACAGATAAAGCTCAAAAAGGCTATGAGCGACTCTATAAGAAAATGTCGCATTTACCCTTTGTGGTGAATGGATTTGGCAATTTGTTAATTGCGACTAACCAGTTTGAACGTGCTGTTGAAATTTACAAAAAGGGCATTGTACAAATAGGGCCCCAGTTTGAATTTTATTTCAATGCGGGTAGGGCATTCCAGCGTGCATCGCAATATGGTACTGCACAACAGTATTTTACACAGTCGTTACAGCTTAATCCAAATGCCTTTGAGGCGAGAGTCTGTATCGCTGAATGTGTGGCAAGTCGGGGCTTATTGCAACAAAGTTACGAGATTGTCGCTCAACTCCTTCCACATGCTCCCCAGCACTCTCGATTATTGCAACATGCCAGCATGGTCTGCCGGCGACTGCATAAATATGAAGAGGCAATCAATCTGGATAAACGCCGTATCCAGCTCTATCCGCAGGATATGGGGGCTTGGCGAAATCTTGGTGGTAGTCTGGCGCTTGCCGGCCATGCAGAAGAGGCGCTCCAAGCCTACACCAGAGCGTTGGCGCTAGCGGGTGCTAACAGTGAGGTACATATCGAATTAGCCAATTGGCTGTGGTTCAATGGTGATGCTGATCCGTTCCGCTATTTTAAACAAGTAATACAGGCTCAGCCGGATAATCAGGCATTTTGGTTGGCGTTCATTCATCTGTTGATTAAGTGTGACGATTGGTTGCAAGCCAGTGACGAGATAAACAGGCTTCAAACGCATCATGCAACAACGCCCGAGATACTCTTATTACAATCAACAATAGAACGGGAAAGTGGCAATGCATCGCAAGCACTTCTGTGTACTGAGCGGGCAATGGCGATGCAGCCTAAACCGCAAACTGCGGCGTTAATCAACGAACATAGCTATAATTTGCTTGCAACAGAGCAGTACCAACAGGCACTGAAGTTCGCACAAGTACTGATTAAGCGAGAGCCAAAAGATCAGGGGTGGTGGAACCTCTATGTGACGTGTTTGCGAAAATTAAATAAATCTAAAGAATACAAATCTTTATGTGATTACCAGACGCTGGTTAGTATTACCGACTGGCAGGCTGACAGTAACACGGTAAATGCGTTGATTACCTATTTACAAGCAAGTCATTCTGGAAAGCGTCAGCCCATTGGTCAGTCATTGCAATCCGGTACTCAAACACTGGAGGAGTTGTTCGATATTCCCGATGCGCCGATCGTGAATCTTAAAGCGCATATTCTCGATATGGTTACGACGCATGTGAATACGTTATCCCAACAATCAGGTCATCCTTTACTGTCCCGTATTCCTAAGTCAGATGACTATTTTTTTACAGGCTCCTGGTCGGTAAGGTTACGTCAAAATGGCTACCACAAACCGCATTTTCATCCCGCTGGCTGGTTAAGCGGTGTGATTTATTTAGGCGTACCAGATGCCGTTAATAAAGACGGGCAGGGGTGGATAGAGTTTGGTCGCCCTAATATAACCGGATTACACGACGAACCCGAATACGTGGTTAAGCCACAGGTTGGACGGTTAATTTTGTTTCCATCCTATCTGTGGCATGGTACCAGAGCCTTTGCATCTGATGAAACACGGCTAACCGTGGCTTTTGATTTAATTCCCGCTACAGAGCGACAATAGAGTCGGCCAAACGATATCGTTAGTGCAGAAAAGCACAACGGTGGGTGTTGTTTATTTGGCCTTTTCGAGCTTAAAAGCCAGCGTATAACGTGGCATGGTGCATACTTTGTTCGGTGGTCGGCCTGCGTGTTTAATTGCACCATGGAACACGGCTAAACGTCCCGGTTTTGGAGTACAGGCAAATTCACAGTCGTCGTACTGATTGTAATACAGCGTTTCACCGCCCCATTCGACATCCCACTGCGGCGCAACATACATCAGCGCGGTCATTTCATCGCTTTCGGGCAAACAGTCAGTATGCGTAAACAGCATATCGCCGTAACTACTATAATTCACATAGCCGCGATAAACCTGATAGTCCTGGCCTGTTAGCTGACGTACTGTTTCGATGAGCCTGGGAAAGAAAGGCAACTGACTAAATTGCTGAGGCTGAAGGTTTAGCGCCCAGTGCTTGAAGCTGGCTGTATCCGGCCGGGCAACTTCGTTGCGTTTGAATGCGCTGGCTTCCAGCCCGTGAAATAAGTTAGTGATTTCAGTGCTGCTTGCCAGATTATCTACTACCCATAGGGGGTTTCCGTCGATCTGTTTACTGTGCGTAGGTGTTGGAATATGCATAGTGGGTTGTTATTAGTATTTTTCCGAATTAATAAATAAAGATGATAACTATTTGCGGTTGCTGAGTTATATCAGCGATTTTAAGAGACTAACAGCATCCCCAATAATTGCTCACTGTGCAAGCATAAAGCGTCAGATAAATCATGACGAGGTTGTTTTCGTAAGTTAACCAAACTTCTGACTGTGCATTTCTGCCTGTTCGGTACAGTTTTGAAATAAAATTAACGTTTATTCAGCTGGTCGGATGTTTAATCGCATTATAGTCGTATGTGTTGTTAAGGTTTTGTAATTTATTTACACTTTTTACTGTATTTATTCACATAAGACCCGTAGCTATTGTTTATTCACTGAGCAAACAGCTAGTGATCGGGTGTGTGTAAAGAGCTTGTTACTTGACTCTTTCCACAATCTCGTGTGACTATAAGACGTTCGTAGTATTGGCGTCCTTACGGCAATTACTACCTTCCTAAATATAGAAATTTATACGCCCCTTGCGTCGCAGTATTTTTATTACAAGCGCAAGGATTCAAATAAGAAATTGGTTGGGAACTATGTCCAAAATGAGCAAGAGAACTCTTATTGCTTCTACTGTGATGGGTGCATTCGCACTGACTGGTAGCGCAGTCGTCTCTGCAACTACTCTGAGCGATCTTCACAAAGAAGAAGCGAAGATGCATGCGGCTGCAGCGAAATCTCAAGAAAAAATCAACTCACTTTTCGAACAGTCACAGGAGTTGTTGGTTGAATACCGTGCAGTTGTTGACGAAACGGAAAACCTGAAAATTTACAACGATTACCTTGCAAGCCTGGTTGCTGACCAGCAGCGCGGTATCGATTCTTTACAAAAGCAGATCGACAGCATCGAAGATACCAAAAAAGGTATCGTTCCATTGATGTTTCGTATGATCGATAGCCTTGAAAAGTTCGTTGAACTGGACGTTCCAATCCGTTTGACTGAGCGTAAAGCGCGTATCGAACGTCTGCGTGACCTGATGGCTAACTCTAACGTTACTGTTTCTGAACAGTTCCGTCAGGTGCTGGATGCATATCTGATCGAAACAGAATACGGTACACGTATTGCGTCTTACCAGGGCACCCTGGACGATGCAGGTACGTCTGTAACTGTAGATTTCTTTAACTTAGGCCGTGCGGCAATGTTGGCGCTGTCTTTGGACCAAAAACACGCTTGGTTTTGGAACAATGACACGCGTTCATGGGAAACTTTAGGTGATGAATATCTTGGTTCAGTAAATGACGCTGTGAAAATGGCGAAAGGTCTGACCCCACCTGAGTTGATTAAACTTCCTATCAAAGCGGCGGAGTAAGCGTTAATGAAACCAGTATTTAAATCTCTAATTGCCGCAGCAACAGTAGCGGTTATGTCTTCAACAGCGGTTCAGGCGCAAGAGCCTGCTTCACTGCAAGACTTATTAAATTCTGTTAAGTCTACCCGCGCATCTGATCAAAAAATCAATGCTCAACGCGAAGCTGAGTTCACCTCTGCTCGTGCAGACAAGCAAGCTTTGCTTCGCAAAGCTGAATCTGACCTGAAAGCAGAACAAGCGCGTGGTGATCGTCTGCAGAAGCAATTCTCTGACAACGAAGTAACGTTGAACGAAAAAGCAGCTGAACTTGACCAAGCGACTGGTACGCTGGGTGAGATGTTCGGTGTGGTACGTCAGGCGTCTTCTGAAGCGTTCGGTCGTATTGCTACGTCAATCGTAAGTGCTCAGTACCCGGGTCGTGACGAGTTCCTGGCTCGCATGTCTGAGGAATCTAAAGGTCTTCCTAACATTAACGAACTGGAAGAGCTGTGGATTTCACTGCAAACTGAAATGACTGAACAAGGTCAGGTTGTTAAGTTCTCTGCTGACGTAATCGATTTGGACGGTGGTACAAACACACAGGAAGTTGTTCGTGTTGGTACATTTAACCTGATCGGTGATGAAGGTTACCTGACTTACGATAGCGAAAACAAAGTTATTCAACCTCTTGGTCGTCAGCCTGATAGCCACTTAGTTGCTTCAGCAGAAGATCTGCGTACTGCAACTTCTGGTATCGTGCCTTTCTATGCTGACCCTTCTCAAGGCCAAATCCTGGGTCTGTTGAAGCAGAAAGCAACCATGTCTGAGCGTTATCACGCTGGTGGTGTGGTAGGTTACGTTATCACTGGTATGTTGATTCTGGGTCTGTTGATTGGTCTGTACAAAGTGATCACTCTGACGCTGGTTGGCGGTAAAATCCGTTCACAACTTAAGAACCCAGGTGCACCTTCAGAATCTAACCCTCTGGGCCGTATCCTGAAAGTTTACCAGGAAAACAAAGGTACTGATGCTGAGAACATCGAGCTGAAACTGGATGAAGCAATTCTGAAAGAACTGCCTCGTATCGAAGCGGGTATCAACATCATTAAGATCTTCTCTGCAATTGCACCACTACTGGGTCTGTTAGGTACAGTACTGGGTATGATTGCAACCTTCCAGACTATCACACTGTTCGGTACTGGTGACCCACGTATGATGGCAGGAAGTATCTCAATGGCACTTGTAACTACCGCTCAAGGTATTATTGCAGCTCTGCCGTTGATCTTAACTCACAGCATTGTTGCTTCTAAGAGCAAGTCAATCGTTCACATTCTGGACGAGCAGACTGCGGGTATCATTGCTGCTCACGCAGAGTCGGAGAAAGCATAATATGGTTTACCTGATTGGATTATGGGAATCGGTCAGGGACTTTATCGCTACCGGCGGTGACGTACTTTATTTCGTTGCTGCCGCGCTCTTTCTCATGTGGGTATTAATGATTGAGCGCTACTGGTTTGTGACAGCAGTGTTTCCAAAAATGAGAAATCAAATTATTCATAATTGGAAAGCACGGTCAGATACCAAGTCTTGGTATGCGCATAGAATCCGTGAAGCGTGGATCTCTGAGGCATCTGATGAACTGAACGCCAGAATGCTGATTATACGTACGTTAGTTGCCATGTGTCCGCTTATCGGTCTACTTGGTACTGTTACCGGTATGATCAACGTATTCGAAACAATGGCAACGCAGGGCACGAGTAACGCACGTCTTATGGCGGGTGGTATTTCGATGGCAACTATTCCAACTATGGCTGGAATGGTAGCTGCGCTCTCAGGTCTGTTTATCAGTACTCGTATAGAGGCCAAAGTTAAGATTGCGCGGGAAAAGCTAGTCGATAGCCTGCCGTTTGAGTAGAGAGAGAGATTATGGCTCGAAAAGTCAGAACCGAAGAAGAAGATGCTCAGGTTGACATGACGCCCATGTTGGACATCGTGTTCATCATGCTGATCTTCTTTATCGTGACAACGGTTTTCGTAAAAGAAGCCGGTATTGAAGTTAACAAGCCCGATGCGAGCCAAGCGTTCCTACACAAAAATGCCAACGTCTTCATTGCTATTACAGAAGATGGTGATGTGTGGCTGGATAAACGTGAGGTTGCGCCAGACAGCGTAAGGGCAAATTTAGAGCGTCTGCTAACTGAACAACCAACTGACTATGTTTTTATTCAAGCTGATGTAAAAGCAAAGCACGGTGTAGTTGTTAAAGTTATGGACCAGGTTAAAGCTGCAGGCATTGACCGTATTGCGGTAGCAGCGAGGAATTAACATGGGACGATTGATTGCTTCTATTTTAGTAGGTGCAGCGGTTGCTTTCGGACTGTTTGTGGTAATGGCGAAGTTGATTGAAAACTCCGCCCGCCCGGCAGACGAAGTACCACCAGCACCAGTAATTGATATTGTGATGCAAGCTCCGGATGAGGATGTGCAAACGCGTACTCGTGTACCACCCCCTCCACCGCCGCCGCCACAACAGCCACCAAAAATGGAGCCTGTTGAGCCGGAAGACGCGGAGCCGGATGCTGATGGCTTTAGTCTGGATATCCCTAATGTTGACACCGGCGGTGTTGGTGTAAACATTGGTGGCGTAGGCGCGATGCAAAGCGATGGTGATGCTACACCTATCGTACGTATCGACCCCAAATATCCGCCTCAAGCTGCACGTGATGGTAAAGAAGGCTGGGTTAAACTACAGTTTACTATTAACGAAGATGGTTCGGTTGGCGACATCGAAGTAATGGATGCCGATCCGAAGCGTATTTTCGACCGCGAAGCACGACGTGCTTTGGCAAAGTGGAAGTACAAGCCTAAGATCGTTGACGGTAAGCCTGTTAAACAACCTAATATGTTTGTACAACTTGACTTTAAACTGGAGCAATAATGATGATGAAATCAGCAATGTTCAAGAAGTCACTTGTAGCCGTTGCATTCACACTGGGCGCTGCTGTGTCAGCGCCTGCACTGGCGCAGTCATCTTCGCCGGTAGTGTGTCCTGGTTACGAGAAGGGTACAACTAACCTGGTTGGCGAACGCGTTGGTAAGAAAGTACAAAAAGCGTACGAAGCTTATGGCGAAGATCTGGTAGACGATGCAATTGCCCAGTTGATGGACATTGAGCCGTCTGAAGACTTCGACAAAGCGTATGTAAACCGCCTGTTGGGTAACATGCTGGCGACGAAAGATGAACAAGGCCCAAAAGCGCTTGGTTATCTGACATCAGCAGTAAACCCTAAAGTGCTGAACGATCTTGAACATGCTCAAACGTTAAAGCTTATTGCTGACTTGAGTCTTCAGGAGAAAAAGTACACTGAAGCGGTGAAATATTACCAAGCGTGGTTGGATTTTACCTGTAAGGAAGATCCAGAAGTTTATACACGTATGGCTAACGCTTTTTACGAGCTAAAGCAATACGATAAACTGATCGCACCGGCCGATAAAGCTATTGCGTTGTACGAGAAGCCCAACAAGAACCCGTATGTTCTGAAACTGTCAGCTTACTATGAGCGTAAGATGTATCCTGAAACGGTTAAAGTTGCAGAAGATATTGTTAACACGTTTCCTGAAGAAGGAAAGTGGTGGGTTCAGTTAGGTCAATTCTATCTGATGGTTGAGGACTATAAAAAGTCTTTGTCTACGCTGGAAATTGCCTACAACCAGGGTTTCTTAACCAAAGCAAATCTTATTAAGATGTTGTCGCAGTTATACTCTACGAACAATATGCCTTTTAAATCTGCTGAAGTGTTAGCAGAGAATATTAATAAAGGTACTGTTGAGAAAACTGCAGAAAACCTTGCGGCGATTGCTAACAGCTATCACCAGGCAATGGAATATCAGAAAGCAGCTAAGTACTATGAAGAAGCTGCTGAAATGTCTTCGGACCCTGAGTTCTATCGCAAGCAAGGCGTACTGTTACTGGTAGCAGAAGACTACAAAGGTGCAATTAAGGCATTAAACAATGCCCTTGCACGTGGTACTGATGATCCAGGTAAAGTGCACTTCAGCTTAATGGAAGCTAACTTCTACGCAGGCGACTTTAAACAAGCCTACGAACACGTGAAGGAAGCGAAGAAGGATTCATCTATGCGTCGTAACGCGAATGCATGGGAACCTTACATTAAGCAAAAAGCGAAGAATCGCGGCATCAATATCTAATAACAAAAGCGCCTACGGGCGCTTTTTTATTATCTGCAATATCAGCCTTGTATGTAGATTAGCTCTCAGCGTATAGTTTATTTGAATTCAGAACGTGCGCTAACTGCGATGATGCAAAAGCATACGCTTGTTTCCTTCCCGTTAAACCATATTGTTGAATAAAGTCAGTAAGACTGTCGCAATGGGCTATAAAATCCGTGAGTGACGTTAACGCTTTGCTGCTATTCTCTGGCATCTTAATGTTGGTTTTATTTACATATGCTATTAGCCAGGCAACGCTGCCTCTTGCGTGCTGTATCTGACGTTGGCCTGTTGCGACTTGCTGTAATATTGTCATATTACAGTCAAACAATGCCGCATTATTGTCAATGTTGTTTTCTGGCTCCTGCATATTCCACGCGTGTAATTTACCGAAAGTGGATGTGTCGGGGTGTAATCCGATTTCCTGAGCGAAGCGAGCATTAACAAGCGGTTTTTTTGCTATTGCGCGCGTCGATACAGGACGCCACATTAACAGACTGTATTCGCCACTGGAGGCATCTTGTTTGAGCCCTGCTTTTACCGGGTAAAAACCACAGTTCAGCCAAAAGTTCACTAAGGTAGCCGTTGTGCCGAAGGATGTAGTCACAGCATCGATGGCTTTATCTGACAGCCAATGTTTAAGTGTATTTAATAAGTGTGTCGCGAAGCCGTTGCGGCGATAAGAGTAATCAATTGCTATTCTGTTGATGCGACAATAGCGATAGTTAGCAACAGCCGGGTCGGCAAGGAACAAACTCATCGCTTGCGCTGACATATGCCCATTTACTCGTCTCTTACCTGACGCTATTTCGTTTCCCAGAGGACTCAGCAATTCACCGCCTTCGAGTTGCACGTTAAGCACGCCAATAACCTTTCCATGCAGCGTAGCGATTATGGTGTGAGTGTCAGGTGCATCACAAAGCCGGACAAGCTCATCAACCGACGTTTGGTAATGCGCTGTCATTAACAGTGCAAGTGCGTCCCTAAAGGTTTCTGGTGTTTTGTTGGTGAGGAACGTAACGTCAATGTCGGTCAAAGTGTCACCGTTATCCTTGTTGTTCGGGTTTTCGTTGAAAGTTGATTCATCGACTGTAGGTGAATCAAGTTGAAGGGCTTGATTCAAAAAAAGTTCAACAGGATCGTCTTCAGCCCAACGACAGGGGCTCGAGAGTGTCAGTATGTCTGTATCGGTATTTTGACGTCTGAGCCAGGGTATAAAACGGGTTATAAAGCCCCGTCCTGTCCCTTCGTAACCTCTCAGAGTCGAGCTCAAAATAACCCGGGAATGAAGGCTACACAGTATTTTGAGTGTCGGAATAGGCAGATTCGCGGCTTCATCGATGATCAATATCGCCTTGGTGTCATTAACCAAATCAGGATGATCAACCGGCAGCCACGCTATTGAATGTTGCTTATGATTGACTTTTTTGTCTTGGGTTATCGTTAGTCTGGATGAGTAACGCCCAATACCATCAAAAATAGCAGTAACAGAGTCCGGAAAACGACTACATATCCGCACAGACTTTCCCGCCAATAACCAGTGGGCAGCTAGTATGCCCAGCAGAGTTGATTTTCCTCTACCTCTGTCAGCAGTTAACAGGCTGAAGCCTGTTTCTTCAGGTACCGCCAGCGCATCAAATACCGTTTTTTGGTCCAATGACGCAAAGGGGTCAGGTGCGGTTGGCTTGATAGGGGCAGGGCGCGGAGACGGTAGTCGACACTGTCCATTCTCTTCTATTAATGCAATATCGCAATTAGCGTTAAATTGATCAGCAAAGTATTGCCTGAAAGGGCTGCATTGGATCGTTTGACCAAAACTTAAGTAATGATTTGTTGTTTCTTCGTGGTACTGATGCCAGATATCTAACGACGGTGTGCAAATAACAAGCAGTCCATTCTGTGCGATCGTGCCAGCCAAGGCGAGCAGGGCACTTGGCCTGAATCCATCAAACGCATCATAAACGCCCAGTAAACAAGTTTTACCTAGTAGTTGGGTTGCCTGTTTTAAGGGGAATGATCCTGGCAATACTGTCATTGCCGTGCCCAAAGCATGAATGTGGCTATTAACAAAATAGTCGGTGAACACCGCTCGTTTTTGTTCACAGAATGATTTACGGCCACTAATAATGACAAGCTGTCGATGGCATTTTAAGGCGCCTCGCGCTTCCAACCACTGCTCAATGTGATGATGCGACTTATTCGATTCATCCGCTATCATAACGGCCATGTTCCATTAATTACTTAACGCAACTGAGTTTACCACTTTCCCTCCATTCACACATGGGCTTGCCAACTGCTATGAGGTAAAATAAGTGGTATTGCAATACTACACAGAGATGAACAATGCGATTTTTAACGCGTCGGCTGGTGATGCCCAATGATTTGAACTATGCCCATTCGCTATTCGGTGGCCGCTTATTACAATGGATAGACGAAGAAGCGGCGATATATGCAATTTGTCAGTTGGAAACGAATTGCCTGGTAACAAAGCATATTGGTGAGATTTCCTTTGAATCGCCAGCATTACAAGGTGATATCGTTGAGTTCGGGTTGGCGACTAAGTCTGTGGGACGAACCTCTATCAGTGTGTCCTGCCTGGTGCGGAATAAAGCGACCAAGAAAACCATATGTCTGGCAGATGATATTGTCTTTGTGAAAGTTGATCCTGAAACGCGTCTGCCTTCGCCACATGGTAAAACCATGGAGGTGCTTGAACAACAGACTGCCGAAGAAATCGGTAAGCTGAATATAGAGGCGTAGTTAAGCCGATGCCGGCGTTAAGTTCATGCTATGAACGCCGGTATGCTCATTGAACTACCAACGTTCCAGCACAGATTGCATTGCGCTTTTTTGTGCTGCGGTCAGCGTTTTTTCTGTGTCTTCTATCTGTTTTCTGGTATCGCTATTTTCAAATAGCAGGCTGTTAAAAGCCAGGTTGTGGCAAAGTAACACACGATGATGCATTTGCGATTCGCCGCCACGGCACAGCTGCCACAGCATCTGATTGACCTCGCTGGTGATACCCCAGTTAATCAGCAATAACGACGACGCACCGTAAAGACAAACATTAAACTCGCTATCGAGTTGTCGTACAAAAGCTTCAAAATCCGCTGACTCGGTCCAAGTGCGGTAGATGGATTCACTCCCAACATGTTCAACATGAAATAGTAGCAAGAGTGAGAGCGGTCCGAACATGACAACCTGGTTGAGTACTTCTCGCTGGTCTTCATCATAGTCACTGGCAAACAATGCATTAAACAAAGAATGACCGAGCAACATAGCGTCGATCAGTTTGGCAACATCCGGATGAACACTCTGTACCGTTAAAAATTGCTGAGCCGCAAATAATACAGCCAGATGACGGACCTGGCTGACACCCAGATTCCGGCCTATTGCTTGTTGAATCGACGCAGGTGATGAACCATAAATTGCCCGGCTTGCTTTACCCATAATATGGGCCTGAAACACCGGGTCATTGGCAATTAATGACACCAGTTTTGACACGGTTTGCTGTTCATCCGGTAGTTGAATTATTTGATTGATAGTCTCTGGCAACGGTGGCAGGTTATCTGACACTTCAACCAATGCCTGATTGCCGCGTTGAAACCGCAGTCGGCTGCCAACCTGACGAAGTTGACCCGGGCTTACGCCGGTAAACTCTTTAAAGCTTCGGTCGAATGCCCGTCTATCTGAAAACCCCAGACTGTCTGCAACGTCATCCACCTTGTTTCCACTCAACAGGTAATGCACGCTCTTTTCATGGATATAGCCTTTAAGCACAGCGCTAAACGAGATTGATTCATTTCGCAGACTGCGCCTGAATGTCGACATATTCATTCCCAGTTTGTCGGCAATCCCTTCGGCTCGGATCCTGGCGGGGTGGCTGAAGCTATCAAACGCTTTCAGCAAGGAAACCAGTAAAGAGTTCTCCGTGTTTTGATGGGTGTACTGCTGGAAGTTTCTGGCCAGGATTTGTTGTAAATTGGGGCTGTGAAAAAAGGACTGCCTGTCCAGCCACTGAGTATCAAAGTCTAACTGAAGCGCTGTCCCTTCACCTGAAACGTTAACCGGAGAGTGGCTGATAGGTTCGAGTAATAAGTCGTTCCCTATTGCCGGTGCACTTACCTGGGTAAACTCAAAATCACGGCCTGCCAGATGCCGGAATAACAACAAGAAAAAGGCGATCTGAAAGGGAACAAGGGCAGCCGGAAGGGATGATTTCAGGGTAATCGTTGCTTTGCTCTCTAACGTGGAAAGTGTCAGCGTTTCACAAGGCTGAAACCAGGCTTGCGTAATGTTTTCACTGGCTTGTAATGCTGAGCGGATGTCTTTGCTTAACGACGCATAGCAATGTACTGCGCCCATTTTGTTGAAATCCAGATAACCAAGCAGAGATTGACCAATTAGCACGGGGTTATCGGCAATCAGAGAATCACAAATTTGGCCCAATTGCTGTGGACTCATCTCCGTGGATTCTACCCGAGGTAACAACGCAACGACTTGTTCATCAACCGTGGTATTGAGTTGTTTGTCCCGACGCAGGCTGAGCAATGCGCGCAATACGGCGGACCAAAACGTTCCTGTATAGGCCAATCGAAAAGCTCCTTGTTATATGTCAGGGTCAATCATTGCATATAACGCTCAAATTTCGAAGAACGTTGGACAAAATTGTCCTAAAGTCTTGTAATAAATGTCCTACTTTATGTTTTCTGTCACCGTTATAGTGACAACATACCCAATCCGATATGTGTTGTACGGATTGCGTTACCGGCACTAGAGAGTATGCGATGCCAACCGCGAAGTTACTCCAGGTAGTTAGTGTCAGTAACGACCGGTGACGTCACCACCGGAAACTGTCCGTCACGGACAGCGATAACAGTTATGCCCGCCACGTCACAGGCGGGCATTTTATTTTGTGGCGCAGAATCTCTTGCAATCACGCTGCGTATTGGTAGACTGCCCACGCGTTTCGATACCTGTTTATATTTTTAGGTTAGAGCGCGTACCAAGGGGTGCCTTAAATGGCTGAGATCCACAATGTGGGAACCCTTTTACCTGATCCGGATAATACCGGCGTAGGGATGGTTTACAATACAGCCTTATCACCTGCCGTAAAAGCCGGATCTTTTGGTCAACTATTGCACAAGAGATCCAGTATGAAAGTTTCACAAAAACTGTTTTCATTATCTTTGTTAAGCATCGCATTTCAGGCGGCTGCTCAAACTGAATCCGACGTAGAACGCGTCACCGTTTACGGTGATTTTTACCAGCAAAGCTTAGCCCAACTTAGCGCCAGTGCCACTGTTATCAGCGATACCCGCGTGTTATCCCGTCAGGCGGATCACCTGGACGGCCTCTTACGCGTCGCGCCAAACGTCAACTTTAATGCGGGCGCCTCACGTGGCCGCTTCCTGCAAATTCGCGGTATTGGTGAACGTTCACAATATGCAGAGCCGATCAATCCATCTGTCGCATTGATGGTTGATGATTTTGATTTCTCGGGGTTAGGTGCTTCTGGCATTTTGTTTGATACCCAGCAAGTTGAGGTTTTTCGCGGGCCACAAGCAACTGTATTTGGCACGGGCGCACTGGCCGGTGCGGTATTAATTAAATCTAACGACGCTGATGCGACGGACAATAATTATGTCAGCGCACGGGTTGGTAGCAAAGACAGTTACCGGGTTGAATTAGCCAATAGTGTCGCTTTAAATGATGACCTGGCAGTGCGAGCCGCGGTTTATCACAATCGCAGTGATGGCTTTGTTAAGAACGCGTTTCTTCAGCGCGAAGACACCAATAATATCAATGAATCTGCAGTAAAACTGGCAGCTAAATGGAAAATCGACAATGCAACGACATTAAACGTGGCGTACCGCTGGTACGACATTGACAATGGTTATGATGCCTTTTCACTTGATAACGATAATGTAACGCAGTCTGACGAACCCGGTTTTGACCGCCAGCAAACCCATGCGGTGAGCGCAAACCTGGTTACTGCGTTACAAAGTGGCGATTTACAGTTTATTGTTACCCATGCCAGTCATAATATCGGTTACGGTTATGATGAAGACTGGACGTACACTGGCTTTCATCCCTGGGGTTATACCTCTACCGACCACTATTATCGGGAAATCGAGACGCAAACTGCAGAAATTCGTTTTGTCGGTAGCGAACAGTCGAAGCTATTTAATGACACTACGCGTTGGGTAGTAGGGGCGCGCCTGGAAGGTACCGAAGAACAGGTGTTGCGCGAATACACCTACGCTGACGGTGACTTCCTGAGTGAATACAAGCCAGTCACGATGGCGTTTTATGGGCAGCTAGATAGTGAACTGGCTGATAACCTGAATCTGTCATTCGGGCTTCGCGCAGAAAACTACGATTTTTCTTATGCAGATAATACTGGTCTCGCTCGTGAACACGATGAGACCATGTTAGGCGGTAAGCTTGCTCTGAATTACCTGATGGGCGAACAATTGTGGTACGCCAGTATTTCCAGAGGGTTTAAAGGGGCAGGAATTAACCCGGATCAAAATGTTCAGGAGGTCAGTCGTTTTTACGACGCGGAGTTTAACTGGAACTATGAAGTCGGGGTGAAAACATCGCTTACTGACAGGGTAAATCTTCGTGCTGCAGTGTTTGTAATGAAGCGTGAGGACACCCAGGTAAGCGACTATGATGTTCAATATCGCGAAGACAATTCAGCAGAATTTATCGACATTATCGATAATGCTGACCTGGGCACTAACCAGGGCGCCGAGCTTGAGCTGAGTTGGCAGGCCACTGACGCCTGGTCTGTTAATGCCTCCATGGGGTATCTGGATGCGTATATTGAAAAGTATACTCGCGCAGACGGCAGCTTTATTGCACGACAAACCCAAGCTCAGGCACCGTCAGTAACAGCAAATCTGTTCAGTCAGTTTGCTATTACCCAGGACTGGTTATGGAACCTTGAAGTGGATTATACCAGCAGCTACCGCTTTTCTGACGGGCATGACGTGAAGTCACCCTCTACTGTATTGATTCATTCTCAGTTAGTCTGGCAGCAAGCTGACTGGGAAACGACTCTGTGGGTGAACAACCTGTTCGATGAAACTTATTACACACGTGGTTTCGGCGGTTTCAGTAATGACCCTCGGGATTATTATGAATTCGCAGAACCTTACTATCAGCTAGGTAACGGTCGTCAATTTGGCGTGTCAGTCCGCTATCAGTTTTAGGAGAGGTCATTATGCAAGTCATGGTTGAGTTGTCGCTTTATCCACTGGTGAATGAATTTATTCCGCCAATCCGGGACTTTATTGAAAGGTTGAATACGTATCAGGCTCTGTCTGTAACAACGTGCTCTACCAGTACGCAGGTCACGGGAGATTATCAGACCGTGATGCAGATTCTCGGCACCGAGATGCAGCGAGTGCACGAAGACGTCGGGCAGGCCGTGTTTGTCGCAAAATTCCTGAATTTTGATGCAATGCAAAGCAGGTAGAGGCGCATGGAGCAGATAGCAACACAGTTTATGTCGCAATTCCTACAGACCTCCGTGTTGGAGTGGTTAGCTGTGATATTAGCCATCGCTTATGTGTGGCTGGCTGCTCGCCAGAATGTATGGTGCTGGTTTGCTGCATTTACCAGCACAGCGCTGTACACCTGGATTTTTTGGCAGGTGTCCCTGCCATTCCAGTCTGCCTTGAACGTGTTTTACATGGTCATGGCTGTTTATGGCTATTGGCAGTGGCACCACAAGGAAAGCGATAACGGACGTGTCGTTAGCTGGCCCATTCAGGTTCACGGCGTGTTGGTACTGGCGTTGGGAGGAATCGTTGTTTTATTGGGTAAGCTGGCGGCCACACAGTTTAATCATGAACACTTGTGGTTGGACGCCGCAGTGAATGTGTTTAGTGTGGTGACTACCTTTATGGTTGCCCATAAAGTGCTACAAAACTGGGTTTACTGGTTTTTTATTAATTGCGCGGCTGTGTATTTGTACTGGCAATCCGGCCTGGTATTGTCTGCTTGCCTGTTCGTTGGCTATGTGGGATTCTCTCTTTATGGATATATGCAGTGGAAAAAAGAGTGGGTGAGTCATTCCCCGGCGATCAGTTAGTAAGGATACTGGAGCCCATTTTACCCGATGTGACCGGGCTGCACTGGGATTTGGTTCGGCAAGGTCCCGCAAACCGCGTATTTAAAGTGAGCAATGGAAAGCAGGCCTGGGCAGTAAAACTACTTGGGCCTGACACGTTCAGTGCCGTCGACTATGCCAATGTGTATTGCCTTCAACAGCAGTTGTGCGAGCAAGGTGTTGCGCCGTCACTATCAGGTTTCGATAAAGACGCCAGAGTGTGGGTAGAAACCTGGGTTGAAACACCTGAACAGGACATCATTGAAACCTCGCTGTTGGCAACGGCGCTCTGGCGTGTTCACCAGTGTGATGTCAATGCCCCAACATTGGCGCTTGTCCCCGTTTGGCAACATTACCTCGAACAACTTCCATCCCGACAAGCACGCCCTTTTGTCGCCCAACGAGACCGGCTTACCCAGTTACTTGCAACACATAGTCGTTATGATGATTATTGTTTTTGCCACAATGATCTCTCATTTGCACACCTGGTCGGTATGCAACGGGATAAGGTCATTGATTGGGAATACGCGGCAATAGGCAATCGCTATTTTGATCTTGCGGCATGCGTTGTAATCAATGAGTTGGATTCAGCACAAATCAGCGCCTTGTGCGATGCTTATGCTGGGGTGTCCGGATTTGAACCTGCGAAAGTACGTCAGCAAACGGACATCTTTCTGCCAATTGTTCAATTTACCAACGACTTATGGACCGCTGCATTACCCTGATGAAGGCAAATGCGGTTATTTATTGCCCGCTTAAACCAAAATTGGTGAAATTCCGCTAAAAGTACTTTACCTTTGATCGGGCATACGTATAATTCACAGCGCGCTAGGGGTGTAGTTCGAATTGGTAGAACAGCGGTCTCCAAAACCGATGGTTGGGGGTTCGAGTCCCTCCACCCCTGCCACTTTTCTTTCTAACCTGATACACTCTTTTCCATTGTTAATTTCCTTCAGGTGTCGTATATGACGACAGGATTATCTGATTATCAAATTGCTGTGTTACAGGCCATGAACATCCAGGTGTTCCAACGGCAGGGCGAAACATCGGCAACGCAAATATCTCAGCAAGTTAATCCTGCTCCTGAGCCTACAATTGCATCCAAAGCAGTTTCAAAGTCGGATGCGCAGTCGCGTTTAGCCAGTTTAAAAGCGGCCATGGCTCCTGAAAATAAAGCCGATGCTAAACCAACGTCAAATGCCACTGTAAAAGAAGAGCACAACGTGGTGAAGCAGTCTGTTAATCCTCAGTTTTCTGCCTTTACACAAGACATAACGGTAGCGCTCGACGCATTAAATGTATCGGCGACTCCCGCCCTATTTGTTGGCCAGACAATGACCGCAAACAGAGACGAAATTGAACTTCCATCTCAACCCGATAAGCTGACAACAGCACAAAAACGGGCGCTGTGGCAATCATTGTCCGCGCTGAATTAAAAACGGTAATGACAATAAAACTTCTCCCTCTTTCAGCGACTGATGCAGCTGAAGCTCACGCCATTCATCAGGCCGTTCAGTTTAAACCCTGGTCCAGAAGTACTTTTGAAGACTGTTTAACCCAGCCATATGAAGGATGGATGGTTAAACAAAATGACAGGGTAGTGGGCTTTTGTATTTTACTGTTTGTACTGGACGAGGTGACGCTAATGGAAATTGCCGTTTCACCCGATGCTCAGGGGCAGGGTGTTGGCAATGCTATGCTTGAGGCACTGTTGTTACATTGCAAACAGAAAGACATGCACAGTTGCTGGCTGGAAGTACGGGCATCTAATCAACGCGCCATTCACCTTTATACGCAATGTGGATTTGAAACGGTCGAAACGAGAAAAGGCTATTATCCAACAGCCTCGGGTAAGGAAGATGCAATAGTCATGGTTCGTCGGTTTTATTCGTTACCCTAAGAACCCTTTTGATACACCTTTTTCTGGTTGTACCGCTGAATAAATGGCATCAGCGCCAGTGGCATGATGTAGCCGGATTCACTGAACCAACGGCTATCGTAGCGGATTTCTGCATGAGCACAGGGTTCAAGACGCATTGGATTACCAAACAACACATGATGTGCTGAGCCGGATAAATCTTCATCCTGGCATACCGGAGGAAGCGCCATCGCCTCATAAACATCGGCAAGAGTTTTGCCAATTTCAAAACAAAAGGCATCATAGCCGACGGTTGTGTAGGGAGTCTGTGTTTGCTGGAGCAGTTTTTCTCGTTTTCGGTTGCCAAAGTACCATTTTAGAATCTGGAACCAAAAATGCGTCTTAACTTTCTTAAAACCTTTACGATTCTGTTTGCCAGCGAGACGAGTTTGAGAATTGGCATACGCTCTGACATCGCGTACCAAAAAGACAGCATTTGGGGTTAATCGCTCCGACGCGATCATGGCTTCAATATGGTGAAGACCTTTTGATGTATCGACCATGAAACGGTCGTCACCATACAGTGAATGAAAGTGCTGAGCGACTATTTCATAGGCGCGTGGTACATGCGCGTATTTCTCATTGCCTTCCTGATACTCAAGCCCTTCAAGGGCTTTTAGGACCGGCCCCCAGAACTCACATTCACTGGCGTGTTTGCCACAGCTACAGTCTCTTGCCTGATCCTCTAGCATCGCTCGTGGATGTTGTCTTACCACCTGAAAGACTTCACCCACAGTCACCAACTGCTGGTGGCAGGCTAACGCCATAGAAAACACAGTGGAACCAGAATGAGACAGGCTGGTGATAGTAAAAATTTTATGAGAGGCAGAGGCTGCGTTGTTGTCCATTTGACTCGTTTTTATTGATTTTACAACAACGTTGACTGTAACAAGATGTGTCTGCGACGTCTACGCCGCAGCGCGTTAAAACCTGGCTTTTACCACTTATTGATAAGCGCTCTGGTGTGATTGCTTAAAAATCCATACTGGCAAACAATACAAAAGAGCGCTTTGATGCCGGTTTTACATCAAAGGTGTCATTTTCAGGATAAAGCGACAATCCGGTGACGGCTTCAACATATCTCACATCGGCGTAGCGAACCTTGCCATCGCCTTTTTTAACGTAAAAGCCCAGCGTTAATGGGTAGCTTTTTATGTGAGTTTCGTAAGCAATACTTAATCCGGTGGTATCAATGGCTTCTTCGCGCTGAAAAGGTTGGGATAAATCAATCAGGCTATTACTGTTGTCGGTGAAAATACCCAATTTAACCGAAGCGTCATTATTGATGGGGATCTTGATTCCCAACGCATAATTGGTCACTTGTTTTAATTCGCGGTTCAGTGGCACTTCGGTGCTGTTCTTATTGTTGAGATCGACTTTGGTAAAGTAGTTTATCTGCCCGGTGACTAACCATCCATTTGCTTCGTAGGCGCTGCCAACAGAGAATTTAAGGGGTTGCTTCTGATCCTGGTCTGTATTTACGGTATCGCGGAACGTCGTGTTTAACGAACCCGTCAACAGTGTAACCAAAGGAGCAACAATAACGTTATTCGAGCGGTAGTTGCGATTCAACGATGCCGTTGAGGTAAACGATGCACCGAAACGCCAGGCATCTGCCCGGTAAAGCATACTGACTTGGGGGGCGATAAAAAACTGTTTTTCGGTAATACGTCGGCGTGCGTCAAAGCCAGTGAATATATCGCCATCAAGCGCATTGATTACAACGGATGCTCCTGATGATTGATTGAGCACGGTTTCGGTGTATTGCAAATTCAGCGCAAAACCCAGTGAAAAATGCTCGTTAACCTTGTAAGCCGCCACGCCACCCAGCCGATAGGCAGCATTGTCAAAGTCATAGACCACTGATTCTGTAACTTGTTGTGGTGCTGATATCGTCGTTGCCGGTAATGAATAAGACGATGCACTGTCTACGCGTTCCTGGGAAAAGTCCGTAACGGTAAAATAACTGCCTATGTGCCAGTTATCGAATTCAGTGCTGATCCCCAAAAAGCCAGGTACCACGGCAAATGAAGATCGTTCAAAATCATCGCCATTTGAATATACCTGTTCAAAACGCGTTCGCTCAAATGCCATCGTGTTAACAGACGCTGATTTTGCACCTGACTGGAAGCTTAATCCCGCAGGGTTGTAATACATAGCTGACTGGTCGTCCGCTACAGCAATAAAAGCCCCTCCATAACCGATTGCCCGACCGCCAACCAGTAAATTGCCATAGTGATATTGATCGGCCAAAACATTGGGTGAAAGAATGAAAAGACAGGACAGCAAACCAGCTTTTAAGCGGGACATCAGGCAACTCCTATGCGAGCGTGAGTTTATATTATTGTATGTTTTGTACACGTTACTGATTAACGTCCCGAATCGCAATACTCAATATTTTAAAAAGCGTAACGTAAAAAAAGAGCGCTAGAAAGCGCTCTTTGATTGACTTTGTTACGTTTTACTGGATTTGCCCGCGTAGTTCCCCTGCAGGGAAAGCCGGTGTGTGAACATTGACGTAATGTCCACCTGACGCAAGTACCGCAAAGATTGTCGCATCGAGCATTGCGCTTGAAGGTGCCATCCAACGGTTTGCATCACTCGTGTCTTGTTCAAGTGCCAGTAAAACTGGCCCGTCTACACCGACCGCGCCGGTGTGGATGTGTGCCATTGTGGCATCCGCGACACCACTTGTTAGCACCTGAAGTTCCAGACTGTAATCATCAGTATTAACCAGCGCATAACCGCTGCCTGTTGCTGTGGTGGTAACAGCGTGTGTTTCCTGTGATCCGCTTAAGCCAAACGCAATCATTACAAAGTTGTCGGTGAGAATCTGACCTCTTAATTCGCCACTCGGATTGGCAGGCGTATGCACATTGACGTAGTGACCACCAGACGCCAGCACATCAAATATTTCAGCTGTCAGCATGGTGCCATCTGCGGTCATCCACATACCCGGGTCGTCCATAGATTGCTCAAGGGCAGCCAGAACGTCACCGTTCATGCCGATACGACCAGTGTGTATATGTGCAGCGGTTGCATCATCGACGCCGTCGGTGTGCACCACCAGATCTAACGCATAGGTCATTGAATTTACCAATGCATAACCATTACCTGATGCTGTTGTTGTCACAGCTGGCACTTCCTGGGTACCACTTAGAGCGAAGGTGGCAATAACGTATTCAGGGGTCACAATTTGGCCGCGGATTTCACCGCCAGGGAATGCCGGTGTGTGAACATTGACGTAATGACCACCAGAAACCAGCACGGTGAGAATGTCGGCATCAATTGCCGTGTCTGCCGGTGTCATCCACATACCTGGGTCGGTCATGGACTGTTCCAGCGCAACCAATACATCGCCATTCATGCCAATGCCGCCGGTGTGAATATGCGCTGCAGTCGCATCATCAACACCGCTGGTATGAACGACCAATTCCAAATCGTACGTTGAGGTGTTAACGACAGCATAGCCGTTTCCTGAAGCGGAGGTCGAGGCCACTGGTACTTGTTGATCGCCATTGAGCTCAAACGTTGCCAGCGCATAGTCGTTGGTCAGAATTTGGCCACGTAACTCACCACTGCCGTTGGCAGGCGTATGCACATTGACGTAATGACCGCCTGATAACAAGACATCAAAGATTGACGCTTCGATGGCCAGGTTTTCGGGTGTTACCCACTTACCCATATCATCTGCTGATTGGGACAGCGAAATTAACACATCACCGTTCATACCTACACGACCGGTGTGAATGTGTGCAGCAGTGGCATCATCAACGCCTTCGGTAACGACTGTTATATCAACAGAGTAGGTTGACGTATTTACCAGTATGTAACCACTGCCATAGGCGTCGGTCTCGACTGCGGGCACCTCCTGAGCTCCACTAAGGGCAAAGGTGGACAACTGATAATCATCAGTCAGGATTTGGCCGCGGATTTCACCGCTAGGCTGGCTGGTGGTATGTACATTTACATAAT
Source organism: Aestuariibacter sp. (assembly GCA_017794925.1). Taxonomy (GTDB): domain Bacteria; phylum Pseudomonadota; class Gammaproteobacteria; order Enterobacterales; family Alteromonadaceae; genus Alteromonas. The sequence continues at coordinate 2,486,976 of CP051238.1, forward strand.
GACCACCTGATGCCAACACAGTGAAGATGTCTTCGTCGATCATAGTGCCTTCAGGTGTCATCCACATGGTCATGTCGTCCATTGATTGCTCGAGAGCCACCAACACATCGCCATTGTTCCCAGCGCGACCGGTATGGATATGAGCCGCAGTCGCGTCGTCAATGCCGTCGGTATAAACAACCAAATCAAGATCGTACGTTGCGGTGGATACCAATGCGTACCCGTAACCATCTGCAAGTGTTGATACTGCTGGAACTTCCTGGCTACCATCCAGCATGAAGGTCACCACAGCCATGTCGTCGGATACAATCTGGCCGCGAAGCTCGCCGTCTGAAAAGGTTTCAGTATGCACGTTCACATACCATTCGCCTCCCAACAAGTCTTCAATAAGGTCTGCATCAACACTGGTTTCAGCCAGCGTGTAGGTGCCGTCTCCAGCGCTTTCAAACCCAAATGCCACATCGCCATTTCGGCCAATATCGCCATCGTGGATGTGAACTGCCTGAACACCTTCGACACTGCTGACGTCAACAGATGCGCGTACTAATCCCAGGGTTTCGTCGAGCTCTATGGTTGCGGTGCCCATTTGCATAGACATGTTGGCTGGTACTTGTTGCTTACCACTCAGGTCTATCTGAAAGGTTGTGCTTGCCGTGAAAGTGGGTTCAGGAGGCGGGGTTACCGTTTCTTCCTTTTTATCGTCGTCATGCATACAGGCAGTAAGCAATGCCGCACACCCTATGACCGCGAATTTGTATAACTTCATGGTGTTCTCCAGTGTCGTTTATATTGTTAACAATTATTTAACGTCGGAGTGGGGGGGGTTGGATCATAGGAAAATATAAATTTGTTATCTGGAATGATTGTTTTTTATTAATGGTTTGAGTTTGTTTATGTAAAACACCAGATGTACTACGAAGCAATTACATTGTCAGATTATACGGTAAGCTTAAAACTGAATTAGGATTCAAGCGGACTAGCCTACCAACACCAGCCAAATACCTATATAATCGCGGCCAATAAATTATTGGAGCTACTGCTTCAATCTGCAGTTCTTTAACCGAAAAGCATTGGATTAATGAGTACAGTTCAACAAGAAATTAGTCGTCGCCGCACGTTTGCGATTATTTCGCACCCGGACGCCGGTAAAACCACCATCACCGAAAAAGTGTTGTTGTACGGAAATGCCCTGCAAACAGCGGGTACCGTGAAAGGCAAAAAATCAGGTCAGCACGCAAAATCTGACTGGATGGAGATGGAAAAAGAACGTGGGATCTCCGTAACTACCTCGGTGATGCAGTTTCCTTACGCCGACAATCTGGTGAACTTACTCGATACCCCCGGGCACGAAGACTTTTCGGAAGATACCTATCGTACACTGACCGCAGTTGATTCCTGCTTAATGGTTATCGACGCCGCGAAAGGGGTAGAGGATCGCACGCGTAAACTCATGGAGGTCACCCGCCTGCGTGATACGCCGATCATTACCTTTATGAATAAGCTGGACCGTGACATCCGTGACCCTATGGAGTTGCTGGACGAAGTGGAAACCGAGCTGAATATCGCTTGTGCACCCGTTACCTGGCCCATTGGCTGCGGTAAGCAATTCAAAGGTGTGTACCACATTCACCGCGATGAAACGATCCTGTATCAGTCTGGCCATGGCCATACCATTCAGGACGTGCGTATTATCAAAGGATTAGACAACCCTGAGCTAGATGAAGCCGTTGGGAGCGGATTGGCTGCGGAGTTTCGAGATGAACTTGAACTGGTGATGGGCGCATCCAATGAATTTGATCAGGAGTTATTCCTGGCCGGTGAAATTACACCGGTATTCTTTGGTACGGCATTGGGTAACTTTGGTGTTGACCATATGCTGGATGGTCTTGTGGCCTGGGCGCCTGAGCCTCAGGGACGCGAAACCGACAGCGGCGCAGTCGAAGCGACAGATCCTAAATTCAGTGGATTTGTATTTAAAATTCAGGCCAACATGGACCCGAAGCACCGTGACCGCATTGCATTCTGCCGTATTGTGTCTGGTAAGTACGAAAAAGGCATGAAAATGCGTCACACGCGCATTGGCAAGGATGTGCGAATTTCCGATGCGCTGACATTCCTGGCTGGTGACCGTGCACTGCTTGAAGAAGCGTATGCTGGCGACATTATTGGTTTGCACAACCACGGCTCCATTCGCATCGGCGATACCTTTTCTTCCGGCGAGGATTACCGTTTTACCGGTATCCCTAACTTTGCGCCTGAATTGTTTAAGCGTATTCGCCTGAAAGACCCGCTAAAGCAGAAGCAACTGCAAAAAGGCCTGATTCAGCTATCAGAAGAAGGGGCTGTGCAGGTGTTCCGCCCGTTAATTAACAACGATTTGATTGTGGGCGCAGTGGGTGTGCTGCAGTTTGATGTGGTGGTTGCCCGCTTGAAAGCGGAATACAACGTTGACGCGATTTATGAGCACGTCAGCGTAGCGACAGCGCGTTGGGTTTACAGCAAAGACGCTAAAAAACTCGACGAATTCCAGCGTAAGGCGGAGCAAAACCTGGCACTGGATGGCGGCGATAACTTAACCTATATCGCCCCGACCATGGTAAACCTGCAGTTAGCGCAGGAGCGTTACCCGGATATTGAATTTACTACAACACGCGAGCACTAATCACCGATATGAATATTCACGCTTTACTAATATCACGTTTTTCCGAGGCTTTAACCTCAATGGGTATCTCTGACGCACCGGTACCGGTTGCGCGCAGTGGTCGCCCGGAATTTGGTGAGTATCAGTTCAACGGTGCTATGGCGCTGGCAAAAACGCTGAAGCAAAAACCTCGCGATATCGCACAGCAAATTTTAGAACAGGTGAAACTGGACGATGTTGCCAGCAAGCTGGAAATTGCCGGTCCGGGTTTTATTAATATTCACCTGCGCGATGACTGGTTAGCTGAACAATGTAACGCGGCACTGGACGACGCGCGGGTAGGCATTCCAGCCCAACAACCGCAAACTGTTGTGGTCGATTACTCTTCGCCTAACCTGGCCAAGGAAATGCACGTTGGCCATTTACGTACAACCATCATTGGTGATGCGGTTGTTAAACTGTTGGAATTCCTTGGTCACAAGGTTATTCGTCAGAATCACATGGGTGACTGGGGCACGCAGTTTGGCATGTTGCTGGCACACTTAAGCGACAAACTCAGCCACAACGAAGTTGCAGAAACGGCGCTGTCTGATCTGGAAGATTTCTATCGTGAAGCCAAGGTCCGCTTCGACGAAGAAGACGGCTTTGCCGACCGTGCCCGTGAGTACGTTGTAAAACTTCAGGGCGGTGATGCACACTGTCTGGCATTGTGGAAGCAGTTTATCGACGTCTCGATTTCACACAGTGAAGAAGTGTACGACAAGCTGAACGTTAGCCTGACCCGAAAAGATATCATGGGCGAGTCAGCCTATAACGACGATTTGGCTAACGTGGTTGCTGAGTTAAAAGAAAAAGGCATTGCGGTAGAAGATCAGGGAGCACAGGTCGTGTTTATTCCTGAACTGGCCGACAAAGAAGGTAATCCAGCGGTGTACATCGTACAAAAATCCGGTGGCGGTTACTTGTATGCCACCACGGATTTAGCCGCAATCCGCTATCGTAGCGGTACACTGAACGCCGACAGAACCCTGATTCTGACTGATGCGCGTCAGGCTCTGCACTTCAAGCAAACCGAAATTGTAGGCCGCAAAGCGGGCTTTATGAAGCCAGAGCAAAGCTACGAGCATTGCCCGTTTGGTATGATGCTGGGCAGCGACGGCAAACCGTTCAAAACCCGTTCTGGCGGGACGGTAAAACTGGTTGAGCTACTGGACGAGGCGGTTGAACGCGCGGCAAAACTGCTTGCACAGCGCGACACGGAGTTGTCTGCAGATGAACTGAACGCGGTAGCCCGTAAAGTGGGCATCGGTGCGGTGAAATACGCAGACCTAAGTAAAAACCGTACCACCGACTATATGTTCAACTGGGACACCATGTTGAGCTTTGAAGGTAATACGGCACCGTATTTACAGTACGCGTTTACCCGCGTTCAAAGCTTGTTCCGCAAGGCGGATGTTGCGCCAACACAGCTGTCTCAGGCTATTAATATCGAACACCCTCAGGAACATGCGTTGGCTGTTCAACTACTGCAGTTTGAAGAGCAGCTGGCTGTGGTTGCCCGCGATGCAACGCCACACGTGCTGTGTAGTTACCTGTACGATTTAGCAAGCCACTTCATGAGTTTCTATGAAGCCTGTCCGATTCTCAAGGACGACGTAGACAGTAACACCCGTCAAAGCCGTTTGGCGTTGTCTGCGCTGGTCGCCAAACAGCTGAAGCTGGGTTTAGACCTGCTTGGCATCGAAACGCTGGATAAAATGTAGCGGCTCAGAGAAGCCGCACTCTCACCCTATTGACAGATAACAGACCTAGGAAGGCTTATACCATGACTAAGATTCTTGCGTTTTCAGGCAGTACCCGACGAAATTCTTACAACCAGGCCGTGGTTGAATGTGCGGCTCAGGCTGCCAAAGATGCCGGTGCTGAAGTAACCGTGATTAACCTGGCTGACTATGCGATGCCGATCTTTAACGAAGATGAAGAGGCTGAGTACGGTATTCCGGAGCGCGCTCAGGCGTTTAAACAGCTTATGATTGAACACGATGGTATCCTGATAGCCAGTCCGGAATACAACAGCAGCTACCCTGCGGTCCTGAAAAACGCCATTGACTGGGCATCGCGCAAAGCGGGTGACGAGCCAGTCCTTGCAGCCTATAAGCAAAAAGTGGTTGGCTTAATGGCAGCTTCGCCAGGTGCGCTGGGCGGCATGCGCGTGCTGGTGGTATTGCGTATGCTAATGCAGAACCTGAGCTGTATTGTTGCGCCAGCCCAGGTCGCAGTGGGTAATGTCGCCGACAAGCTCGATGAGTCGGGCGCTATCAGCGACGAGAAAACGAAAAAGCAACTGGCCAATCTGGCTAAACAGGTTGTCGACCTGGCTACTAAGCTTAAAAGCGAATAATCCATAACGCGCGGTACTGACAAACGGCTGTTAAATATCGGCTAAATTCGGTAATATCGCGCGTCTTATCTACAACACCAACGTATTAAGGTTACCCATGTTTGAAGTTAACCCAGTGCAAAATGCGATTCGGGATATCCGGGAGCGTAGTGAAGCGCTCAGGGGGTATCTTTGACTTCGATGTTAAGTCGGAGCGTCTAGAAGAAGTTAACCGCGAGCTGGAAAGTCCGGATGTCTGGAATGAGCCAGAGCGCGCGCAGGCCCTTGGTAAAGAAAAAGTCGCACTTGAACAGGTTGTCGAAACCATTCAGCGTCTTGAGCAAGGTGCCGAAGATGTCGAAGGTCTGCTTGAGTTAGCCGTAGAAGCCGAAGACGAAGACACTTTCAACGAAGCGAAAAGTGAGCTCGATGAACTGATTGAGCAACTGGAAGTGCTGGAATTTCGCCGCATGTTCGCCGGCCCGAACGACAGCTGCGATTGCTACCTCGATATACAGTCTGGTTCTGGTGGCACCGAAGCGCAGGACTGGGCCAATATGCTGCTCAGAATGTACTTGCGCTGGGGTGAGGAACACGGCTTTAAAACCGAACTGATTGAAGTGTCAGACGGCGACGTTGCCGGCATTAAGAGTGCGACTATTCGCTTTGAAGGCGAATATGCCTTTGGCTGGTTGCGCACGGAAACCGGCGTGCATCGCCTGGTACGTAAATCGCCCTTTGACTCGGGTAATCGCCGCCATACGTCATTTGCATCGGCGTTCGTTTATCCGGAAATCGACGACGATATCGAAATCGACATTAACCCGGCGGATTTGCGTATTGACACCTACCGCGCGTCAGGCGCAGGTGGTCAGCACGTTAACCGGACTGACTCCGCGGTGCGGATCACGCACGTCCCTACCAATATCGTAGTGCAGTGCCAGAATGACCGCTCGCAACACAAAAATAAAGATCAGGCAATGAAGCAATTAAAGGCCAAGCTCTATGAGTTTGAGCTGCAAAAGCAAACTGCCGAAAAACAAGCGATGGAAGACAACAAATCTGATATCGGCTGGGGTAGCCAAATCCGCTCTTACGTTCTGGACGATTCCCGTATTAAGGATTTGCGCACCGGCGTTGAAACCCGCAACACACAAGCGGTTCTTGACGGCGGATTAGACAAGTTTATTCAGGCCAGCCTTAAATCAGGTCTTTAAGCCATTTAACAGAAAGTGAACAGATTATGAGCGACCAACAACTCGACGAAAACAAATTGATTGCCGAGCGCCGCGCGAAACTGAGCGCGATTCGGGAAACCTGCCGTGCCAATGGCTTTCCTAACAGCTTTCGTCGTGAAAATTACGCCGACGAATTACAGCAGCAGTTTGGCGAACTGGACAAAGAAACCCTGATTGAACAAGACAATCAGGTGAGCATTGCCGGCCGTATTATGGCTAAACGTGGCCCGTTCCTGTTATTACAGGATATGACTGGCCGTATTCAGGCTTATGCCGACAAAGACACGCAAAAAGACATTAAAGCGCGCTACGGCTCGCTGGATATCGGCGATATCATCGGTGTGGCTGGTGCGTTGCACAAGTCGGGTAAAGGCGATCTGTATGTCAACATGAGCCAGTATGAATTGCTGACTAAGTCTCTGCGTCCGTTACCTGAAAAATTCCACGGCCTGACCGACCAGGAAACCAAGTACCGTCAGCGTTATGTTGATCTGATCACCAGTGAAAAGACCCGTGAAACGTTCGTGGTTCGTAGCAAAATTGTAAACGGTATCCGCAACTTCCTAACTACCCGCGACTACATTGAAGTGGAAACGCCAATGTTGCAGGTTATTCCAGGCGGCGCGACTGCAAAGCCGTTTGTTACACACCACAACTCATTGGATATCGATATGTATTTGCGTATCGCGCCAGAGCTGTATTTGAAGCGCCTCGTAGTCGGTGGTTTTGAGCGTGTGTTCGAAATCAACCGTAACTTCCGTAACGAAGGTCTGTCTACGCGCCACAACCCTGAATTCACCATGCTGGAGTTCTACCAGGCGTATGCGGATTACAATGATCTGATGAACCTGACAGAAGACATGCTGCGGACACTGGCAGAAGATATTCTGGGTACTGCGATCATTACAAACACCACCAAAGACGCCGAAGGCAATGTGCTGAGCGAAGTGAAGTACGATTTTGGCAAGCCGTTTGATCGTCTGAGCATGGGTGAAGCTATCCTGAAATACTGGCCGGAAGCGAACGAAGCGGCAATCCGCGATCCGGAAGCGCATCTGGACGAGCTGAAAGCAATGGCTAAACAACTGCACATCAAAGAGCCGGAAGTTGACGGTATCTGGGGTGCAGGTAAATACCTTTGCGAAATCTTCGAAGCAACGGCGGAAGAGAAGCTGGAACAGCCTACGTTTATTACTGAATACCCGTGGGAAGTATCACCGCTGGCGCGTCGTAACGACAACAATCCGTTTATCACTGACCGCTTTGAGTTCTTTGTTGGCGGCCGTGAACTGGCAAACGGCTTCAGCGAGCTGAATGATCCGGAAGACCAGGCTGAACGTTTCCGCAAACAAGTGGAAGAGAAAGACGCAGGTGATGACGAAGCCATGCACTACGATGAAGACTACATCCGTGCACTGGAGTTTGGTTTACCGCCTACAGCCGGTGAAGGGATTGGTATTGACCGTCTGACCATGTTGTTTACAGACAGCCCGACCATTAAAGACGTGATCTTGTTCCCGCACATGAAGCCAGAGAGCCAGGATCAGTAAACGACGCTTATAACGCTTTAATCGCGAGTAACATCTGGGTATTGACGGGAACGTCAATACCCTTTTTTTGTGCCTGTTTTACTACATAGCCATTTATTGCATCGATTTCAGTGGGGCGCTTATGGGCGATATCCTGGTGCATGCTGGAGTAGTTGTTTGCGGTATTTTCGATAACCGTGAGGACCTGCTCCAATGCTGAATCGGCATCCATAAATATGCCGCAAGCTTGCGCAGTCAGGCATACCTCTTCACATATGGCCTGAAGAGTCGGGCGATACGAGATGTGTGCCAGCTCACCGTTTTTCACATCGGCCAATGCGGTCAGCGGATTAATAGCACAGTTGATAAGCAGCTTTTGCCAAAGTGCAGTGTGCATGTCGTCACGCCAGATAACAGGGCCGATACAGGCCTCCATCAGAGGCTGAATTTGTGTCCGTAATACCGTGGCTGATTCATGATGAAAAGCCATACCCAACATAGTCGAGCCCATTCCGGTGTGTTTCACGGTATCTGCCTTTAACTTTAATGCGCCGTGGCTGGTCGTCGCCAGTAAAACCGGGTTATGTGGTATCGAATCGCGCGCCAACTCTATGCCGCCCATGCCGTTGTGCAACAGCACAACGGCGGTATCCGGGCTAATTCGACTCTGCCAGTGCCGCAGGGCATGTTCAAGTTGAAAGGCTTTCAGGGGAACAATTAACAGGTCATTGTTATCCAGTTTTTCATCATTACAGGGGAGGGGAGTCAGTGTCGTTATTTGTCCCCCCATATCTTCGACATATTTTAATGGAGGGCGCTGGTCCCGGGTACTACAGCAATAGGGTAAATTGGATTTTTGCGCACCTGCTGCACAAAGCCCACCAATTGCACCACTACCAAGTATGTTGATTCGCCTGGGCATGCTTCCTTTTCCCGTTATGATGAAGTTTTGTGACCAGGCACAGCAGGCCATGGTAACGTTGCCGGATCAGGTTGTTTTCCTAGCCAGGTTACAAAATAAGGGCGCTGAAATTCCTTGCCATGATGTGGTTCGCTGAAGACGCTTATTGGGGAACCTTGCCAGGTAAAGTTAATGCCCCAGGCATGCAGGTACAGCCTATCTGATTGATTGCCTGCATACAACGTGTCACCCAGAATCGGGCTACCCAGACTCTTTAACGCAACGCGTATTTGATGAGTTTTTCCACTCAATGGGCAAACAATAAATGCGCGGGGTGCGCCTTCGAAACCATAGCTAAAGAATTGGGTAATAGCCGGGTTATTCCTGCTCTTTAATAATATATGCTGGCCCTGGCGGCGATTTTTCATATCTCCAACAATTGTGCCCTGTTTTTTCTTTGGCTTTTTATCACCCAATGCCAGGTAGTATTTTTGAACCTGGTGAGTTCGAAACAGCATTTCAAATTGGGCTGCTGCCGTCGGATTGGTCGCCAGTATCAGACAGCCGGATGTGCCGTCGTCAAGGCGGTGGACTAAATGCAGGTTTTCCAGACCATGCTTATCCTGCACCTGTTGAACAATGCCGGATTGCGAGTCGTGCATAGTAACTCCGGGAGCTTTATCAACAACGACAAAGTCCGGATGAGAAAACAGAATATCCAAATTAAATAGCTGCGCTTAGTCTAATGAAGAGAGCACTTGCTGAGCGGCATCGTAATCTAATTCATCGATAGCCTCAGTAATTTGTTGGCGTTGCATCGGTGTGGCTTCCATGGCATCGAGCCAACCATTGAGTTTCTCACTGCTAACAAATTCGTGATTGGTAAGGGCCTGAGATAATGCTTTTATCGCTGTTTTTCGCCCGGTTCCAACACTCGCAGGCGAAGTGGAGTCTATTGCTGAATCCGTGGGTAAAGCATCGATGATAGCTACTGTCTGACGAACTTGCTCAAATAAGAACGTTAGATCCTCTTCGCTTGACTCTGCTGCTTTTATTTGATTGTTAACGCTTTTACTTGCGTCAAAAACAGCATTACACCCCAAATTACCAGAAACCCCCTTAAGGGTGTGAACCAATATTTCAGCGCCAGCAAAATCCTGCTGATTAAGCAATGCTGTCAGGCGTTGCGCAATGTCTCTGTACTCATCGGCAAACTTACGTAACAGACGGTGGAGTAACGCCTCGTTACCATTAAGCTGCTTAAGTCCAAATTCGAAGTTGATTGGTTCGTTAGTCGTTGTCATAGAGTCGTTCGTTTCAACTGTGAAGTTTTGTGTAATGTATTTGTATATAGTAGTCGTAATTGCTGTACACTTTTAGTTATATTTTTTGTTAAAGTGAACAACTTTAGTTTAACGTTTCCCTGTCTTCCTTTACTGGCGTTCATTTTCCCTGGAATTACTTCATGTTGTTTAGATACCTTTTAGTTGGTTTGTGTGTTTGTGTTATGTCTGCGTGTCAATATGCCCACCAAGCGCAGAGTTCAGCTAATGCACAGCCTTTACGTGACCGTACTGACAATGAGGTAAACCCTGTTCACATCAATTATGAAAAGTACCGACTGGCCAACGGACTTACCATAATTTTGCATCAGGACACGTCAGACCCATTGGTGCATGTAGACATGACCTATCATGTTGGTTCTGCCAGAGAGCTACCGGGCAAGACGGGATTTGCTCATTTCTTTGAGCATATGATGTTTCAGGGGTCACAACACGTCGCGGATGAACAGCACTTTAAAATCATCACCGATGCGGGGGGAACACTGAACGGTACCACGAATCGCGACCGTACAAATTATTTCCAAACCGTACCAGCCAATCAACTGGAAAAGGTGCTGTGGCTGGAAGCTGACAGAATGGGTTTTCTGTTACCTGCGGTTACCCAGGAAAAGTTTGAAATACAACGAGAGACAGTTAAAAACGAGCGTGCTGAACGGGTAGACAATCAGCCATATGGTATGCGCCATGAAAAGATTGCAGAGGCATTATACCCGGCAGGGCACCCATACGGATGGCTGACAATAGGCTATGTCGATGACCTGGAACGCGTTGACGTCAATGATCTGAAAGCGTTTTTTAAACGCTGGTACGGGCCCAATAACGCTGTGTTGACTATTGGCGGTGATATCAACATTAAGCAAACCAAACAATGGATTGATAAGTACTTCAGCGAGATACCTGAGGGGCCTGAAGTTATCTCACAACAGCCTGGCGTTCCGCAGTTGCCTGAAAACCGGTTTATTACCCTGGAAGACAATATTCATTTGCCGTTGTTGCAAATAGTCCTGCCAACCGTTCATGCGCGACACGACGATGAGGCAGCTCTGGATGTGCTTTCCAATATTCTCGGCAGTGGCAAAACATCACTGTTTTACGAGTCGTTGGTAAAAACCGGTAAGGCCGTGCAGGCAGGTGTGTCTCATCCATGCAGCGAGTTGGCCTGCGACTTTAATTTAATGGCGTTGATTTCACCTGAATCCGAGCTGAGTATGGCGCAGATGTTTGAGACCATTCAAACACTGTTGGACAACTTTGAGTCCCGCCCGTTTGATGACGACGCACTGTTGCGGGTGAAAGCCAGCATAAAGGCATCAACCATTTATGGTTTACAAAGCGTCAGTGGCAAAGTCTCGACCATGGCATATAACCAAACCTTTTTTGCCAACCCTGATTTGATCAATGAGGATATTGCGCGTTACAACAGCGTGACCAAAGAAGATGTGTACCGCGTGTTCAGAAAGTACATTAAAGGCAAAAAGGCGGTTGTACTGAGCGTTGTCCCCAATGGGCAACCAGAGTTGGCAGCCGCGCCACAAAACTATCAACCCCCTTCGCGCGAATACGCTGAACAAGCGCATGATGCATCTGAAACTGAGGCTGTGATTGCAACTGACAAAATTGAAAGTCACGTTGATCGAACAATGGTACCAAAGGCAGGACCCGCTCCCGTGGTGAATGTGCCTGAGTATTGGCAGGACAGTTTCGGAAATGGCATGCAGATTATCGGTGTGACCACTGATGAAACCCCGACAGTGAGCTTTACACTGGATATGGAAGGGGGCATGCTGCTGGACCCAATGGAAAAGGCCGGGCTGTCGCAGATGACGGCCATGATGATGAATGAGACCACGCTGGGCTTTAGTAACGAAGCCATGTCTAATGCGTTAGCTAAGCTGGGCTCTTCAATTAGCTTTTCAAGCAACGGCAGATTTACCCAGATATTTGTGTCGAGTTTAACGGAAAATCTGGATGCAACTCTTGCGTTATTGCAGGAGAAACTGTTTCGCCCTGCGTTTCTTGCGTCTGATTTTGAACGACTGCAGAAGCAGATCATTGATGGCATTAATTCTCAGGCAAAAAATCCATCAGCCTTGGCTGAGCGCGCGACCTCACTGGTTTTGTGGGGAGAGAGTAACCGAATCAGCCTGTCGCAAACCGGCACGGCAGAAACGATTTCGAACATCACCCTGGACGATGTAAAAGCGTTCTATGCAAAATACTATGTGCCGGCAAAAAGCACCGTCGTGATGGTAGGCGACCTGTCACAGGAAAAGCTGATTGAACGTCTGGCATTCCTATCGGACTGGCAAGGCGCTGACTACCCGATTCCTGGCTATGAGAGCTTCCCGGAATACAAGTCAAATCAGATTTACCTTGTGGATGTACCTGGTGCAACCCAGAGTACGGTGAGAATGGTTTCGCGTTCTTTACCTTACGATGCAACCGGTGATTATTTTTACGCACAACTCATGAACTTCCCGCTGGGCGACGATTTCAATAGTCGCATCAACCAAAACCTGCGAGAGGACAAAGGTTATACTTATGGTGCTTACTCTTCGTTTAACGGTGGTAAGTCACTTGGCTGGTTTGAGGCGGGGGCAGAGCTTAAACAACAATATACACAAGCCGGTATCGTCGAGCTGATAAAGGAAATTAATCAGTACAGACAGCAGGGAATAACCGAAGCTGAGCTCGCGTTCATGCAAAATGCCTTCACGTTGAGTGAAGCACTTGAATATGAGACGCCTATGGATAAGGCCGCGTTTTTACGCCGTCTGGTAGCCTACGATTTACCCAGTGACTACAAGCAAACCCAGAAGTCGATTATTTTAAATATCGCTAAGCCGGAACTCGACAAGGTTGCCAATCGTTTCCTGAATACCAGCGACTTACAAATCATTATTGTAGGGGACAAACAGGCATTGCAACCCCAACTGGAGGCGCTTTCAATGCCCATTCACGAAGTCTCTTTTGCCGGTGGTTAATTAGCTTGCACGGAAACGCACTGAGATTGAATGCGCCGAAGCACTGCAAAAACAAATGTCTATGGGTTATAAACCCACGCGAAATTCAGACAATCAGGCATTAACAGCTGTCATTTATTTGATAAGATACCCGCAGAACTAACCACTCCGTAGCGGGTATGCTGCGGCAGTACAGCTGGATATTGACATTGTTTCCATTGATTTCAGATTTTAACTACGACCTAAACGCGCTGAGTGATTCGACAGCCATTACCAGTATTCAGGGTATCCGGCGCGGCGTAGAAAGAGAATGTCTTCGAATAACCCCCACCGGTTCACTGGCTCAGACTCCTCATCCGGAGCCGCTGGGCGCGGCGCTGACACACGACAGTATCACTACAGATTATTCTGAATCGTTACTTGAATTCATTACGCCGCCAGAAAACGATGTGAATAAGACGCTGGCACAATTGGCCGACGTGCATAAGTTTACCCTGGATAATCTTGGCGAAGAGCGTCTTTGGCCGCTTAGCATGCCGTGTTTTATAAAAAATGAAGCCGAAATTCCAATTGCCTACTTTGGTGAGTCAAACGTAGGCAAAATGAAAAAGGCCTATCGTGTTGGATTGCGTAATCGCTATGGCAGCATGATGCAGGTTATCGCTGGTGTGCATTTTAATTTCTCGGTACCGGATAGTCTCTGGCAATACCTGGCTGCACAGAAAAACGTTGAGCCCACACAGGATTGGATTTCTGCGCAGTATTTTAGCCTGATACGCAACTATCGACGCACCTGTTGGCTAATTCCCTATTTGTTTGGTGCTTCTCCTGCATTGTGTAGCTCATTCGTTGCGGGCCGTGAACACGGTCTGGACTTTAAGCAGCTGGGTAGGGGAACCTATTATTTGCCTTATGCGACCTCATTGCGCATGAGTGGTTTAGGTTATACCAGCACAGAACAGTCCTCACTGAGAATTTGTTACAACAGTCTGGATAATTACATTCGATTGTTGCGTCAGGCTATGTATCAGCCTTCCCAGCGTTATGCCGGTTTCGCAGCCGGAGAAGGTGGTCATTACCAGCAGTTGAGTAAAAACGTATTACAAATAGAAAACGAATTTTATTCACCAATCCGCCCTAAACAGCCGACCCGCTCCATGGAAAAGCCAACCGATGCATTGGCTTCCCGCGGTGTAAGTTACATCGAAGTACGCGCTCTGGACGTTAATCCATTCAGTGCTACGGGAATATCGCGGGAGCAAATCGATTTTCTGGATGTATTCCTGATGAGCTGCCTGTTAATGGACAGTCCGGAATTTAACGCGGAACGTTACAAAGAAACTGAAATAAATTTAAACCGCATTGTCTTAGAAGGGCGTAAACCTGACCTCACGCTGTTAAGCCATGATCAGGAAGTCAGCATGCAAGGCTGGGCTGAAAGATTGTTTGCTAAATTTGGTGAAGTGGCTCAGTTCATGGATAAGGCCTACGATGACAACCGATACAGTCTGGCAATTGAGCGCGAATGGCAGAAAGTGACCGATCCGGATAAAACGTATTCCGGTCGCTGGTTAAGTAAATTGCTGAGCGAAGGTGACAATGCAGTGGTCGGACGCGCATTAGCTGATACTTATCGCAATGAAATCAGAGCGTTTGAGTACCGCTACAAGTCGGCTGCAGAGTTTGTTGAAGAAGCCGTGACATCACATGCGGCTCAGAAAGACATTGAAGCAGCTGACACTGAGTCGTTTGACGCGTTTATCCAGGAATACTTTGCCCGTCCACCGCAAAATTAGGGCAAAAAAATGCCTGACACGAGTCAGGCATAAAGAATTCGTTCCAGGGAAACACACATTCGGAACACTAGGTTGGACAATGTATGTACAAAAAGTTCAAACAAATTTGTATTTTTTTTTCAGGTTGGGTGGTGCTGATTCCGTTTTTTCTTGTGGGATGTGCCACAACGCCGCCAAAAGACACCAGTAACCTGTGTGAAATCTTCTTTGAAAAAGAGGATTGGTACGATGCTGCCGCCGATATGCGGGAGAAATGGGGCGTGCCTATCCACGTTCCTATGGCAATGATGTATCAGGAAAGTTCTTTTCGTCATGATGCCTTGCCACCCCGTGATTACATTTTGTTCGGTTTGATTCCCTGGGGACGGGTCAGTTCAGCATATGGCTATTCACAGGCCAAGACGCCCACCTGGAGTGATTACATTCGCGAGACCGGAAACAGTGGCGCTGACCGTGATGACTTTGAAGATGCGATGGACTTTATGGGCTGGTTTATCAGTAAAACCCATACGGTTAACGGCATTTCCAAATGGGATGCGTACGCACAATACCTGAATTATCACGAAGGCTGGGGCGGTTACCGTAAAAAAACGTATAACAAAAAAGCCTGGTTGAAGAAGGTCGCCCAAAAAGTGAAAGATCGTTCATTGCGTTACGCCGGGCATCTTAAAAGTTGCGAGAAAGAACTTCAAAAAGGCTGGTTCTGGAAATTGTTTGATTAATACCAGAGTGGGTATGAAAACAGACTATAAAAAAGAAAAATAGGGCAGGCAAAATGCCTGCCCAAAGAAGTGGGTATCTGCCCAAGACCGTCAATCATCAGATACCCAACAGGCATACTTACGTTAATCTAAATGATAATTATTATCAAGTGGTGTTATGGCTTTTTATGATCTTTTTTTCGTAACCGCTTCCCTGCATGACATCAGAGACGTTGCCAACGTCAGCTCTAACGATAAACAGCCGCTATTTCCGTCGTCCCGGAATCGCGACGCGATATCCGGGATCTTCAAAAAGACGGAATTACGATAAACAGCCTTATTTACTCAACGCTATTAATAAATAGAAACCTATTGAAATGATAGTGTAAAGTTTTGTTATCCCAGAGTTATAAAGGAAAATCAGGGAAGGGTGAAACAGCCTGACACCGTGAATTTGTTACAGCGAGTTGTTATATGGTGAATCGTATATGAGGCATGTTCTCGTAGTCTTTAGCATTTTGTTTATTTTTCTTGCGCTGAGCCAATGAAACCCGGTTCCAACATACGGGGTGAACAGCTTGAAATGCTGATTGTCGAATTGGACAAAAGAGAAATAGAATATGAAATCTGGGACGATGGAACAATTCACTATGATGAGTCTGTTCAGGATGAGGTCACACAAATCACAATAGAAATATTGATGAAAAATAAGGCTGACCAGGGGATGTTGACCTTAGAAAACATTGGTCCCATTTCAGACTTCAAACTATTACCTCTAAGCAGCGCGTTCAGTTAGAGGCAGAGTATGGTAGATAAATTCACGAGAAAAGCGACGTCAGGAACATATCGTGTTGTAGGCTATGACCAGTATGACTATAGCGACTATTTTATTGACGAGTTTGCTAATTTGGAGCATGCCCTTCAATTGTTGAAGCAACGATGCTCAACATCTAACGCAACGCCTACCTCTTTTTCAGACGTTTATTTTATCTACAATGATAAAGAGCTGGCATTGTACAAAGGCACATACGATGAAGGCATTGAAAAATTAGCATTGTAATGTAAAACATAAACGACATGGAAAATTACCTCGATGATGCTCAGGCCGTGATTGGGCATCATGTCTGTCGAATCAGGTATTTCGTCTGATAATTTTTAACAAGCGTTGCTACTATTGCCAAAATATTCGTCATCAATCTGGCTTTCATCTCTAAAAATCCGTCATCGACACAACGTCAATTACCTAAAAAAACCGGGATTCACTATAACCTTTGATCTACATCATATTGTTTGCGCAGGGTGCTCGGCAGTATTGATTTGGATCAGCATTTTTTATGAGGAAAGCGCGCACACTTACCCCATAGAAATTGCAAAAAAGGTGAACGTTATGTGGAGTATGTTATTTAAAGATCCAGTGGTCTGGGGCTCTCTGTTAGGTATTTTTATTGTTTGTCTGATGATGGCTTATTACACTTATCTGTTTATTCACAACAGCGGTGATGATCACAAATAAAACCGGTGAGCATCGCTAGCGCTTTTTAGCGAACGGCGAATCTACCGTCAATAACACCAGCAAGGCTCCCTGACCGCCGTATTCAAGTGGAGCCTGGTGAAACGCCCGTACCTGAGGGTGTTGGATTAAATAGTGCGGTATCGCCTGTTTGAGGACGCCAGTGCCGTGTCCGTGTACCAAACACACACAGTCGATGTGTTCCCGTTGCGCTGTGTGCAGCAAGCTCGCCAATTCCAGTTTAGCTTGTTGGCGAGTCATGCCGTGAAAATCCAGAATATATTCGGGACTGTAGTCGCCACGACGGAGTTGTTTTAACTCATAGGCTGGCACGTCTTCGCGACAATAACGAAGCGCTCCCTGTGGTGGAATAAATCCTTCAAACGCATCAGAAAATTCAAAGCTTGCATTGGCATGGCGTTCCGACTTTTGCTGACGTCTGATCGCAATTTTACGGGCGGGTTGAGGCGCCACATACGTATCCTGCTTGAGTGGTTTTACCCCTTTAATTTCCGATTGAAAAAGAGACAGGTCGTCCTGATCTTCACTGGACGTTGTCGGGGTCTTCTTCACGCCTGGCTTTCCTCTGTCAAATTACTGCGTAGATTGGACAAATTAAGCATGTCCGAAGTGGTCAACATTATGTATCATACCACCTTTCTTTGAACCGGGCATTTTAAGCGACATGACAGACAAATTTTACCTCGACGAGGCCATTGCCGATTTGCATTCAATTTTAGATATGGTGCGCTGGGCGGTGAGTCGGTTTAACGATGCGGATTTGTTTTTTGGACACGGTACCGACAATGCCTGGGACGAAGCGGTAAATCTGGTCTTTCAGGCACTGCATTTACCACATGGCCTGACACAGCAAACCGGTGATGGTTTGTTTGCTGCTCGCTTAACGCAAAGCGAACGAAGTAAAGTTGCAGAGCTGGTTATTCAGCGTGTACAAACTCGCTTGCCGTTGCCGTACATCACCAATGAGGCATGGTTCTGTGGTTTGCCATTTTATGTCGATGAGCGGGTCTTAATTCCGCGCTCGCCTTTTGCTGAGCTGATCGAAGATAAATTCAGTCAGTGGCTAAGTGAGCCGCCGTCGAGAGTGCTTGATTTGTGTACTGGTGGTGGTTGTATTGCCATTGCGATGGCCTATGCGTTTGACGAAGCAGAAGTTGACGCAGTGGACATCAGTGAAGACGCGTTGACTGTGGCAGAAATGAATATTCAGGAGCACGGATTATCTCACCGTGTTTTCCCGCTGTATTCTGATTTATTCACTCAGCTCGAAGGTCAGCAGTATGATTTGATCGTATCGAATCCACCCTATGTGGATGCTGAAGATATGGCAGATTTACCGAATGAATTTCAACATGAGCCAGAACTGGCTCTCGCCGCTGGCGACGATGGTTTGGACCTGGTCGAAACCATCCTACAACAGGCCCCTCAGCACCTCACTGACCAAGGTGTATTGTTGGTCGAAGTGGGGAATTCTCTGGTGCATATGGACAGCCGCTTTCCGGGACTGGAACTGGAGTGGGTTGAGCTGGCACAAGGGGGGCACGGGATTTTTGCCGTAACCAAAGCGGCACTTGTACGATTTAACAACAGGAATAGTGTGTAAATGGCCGGAAATACATTCGGAAAGTTTTTTACCGTTAGCACCTTTGGTGAAAGTCATGGTATTGCTTTAGGTGGCGTCGTAGATGGTTGCCCACCAGGATTAGAACTGTGTGAAGAAGATCTGCAGGTTGATTTAGACCGCAGAAAGCCGGGTACCTCGCGTTACACCACAGCCCGCCGTGAAGATGATGAAGTACAAATTCTGTCTGGTGTGTTTGAAGGTAAAACTACCGGTACCAGCATCGGTTTGCTGATCAAAAACAAAGATCAGCGTAGTCAGGATTACTCCAATATCGCCAACCGTTTCCGTCCCGGACATGCTGACTATACCTATCAGCAAAAGTACGGTATGCGTGATTACCGTGGTGGCGGCCGTTCATCGGCACGTGAGACTGCCATTCGCGTCGCGGCGGGGGGCATTGCCAAAAAATTCCTTGAACAGGTTTATGGCATCAAGATTCATGGTTTCTTGTCGCAGTTAGGGCCTATTGGTATCGATAGCGTCGACTACGACATCATCAATACAAACCCGTTCTTCTGTCCGGATGAAAGCAAGTTAGAAGCGCTGGATGAATACATGCGTGACCTGAAGAAATCAGGTGATTCTATTGGTGCCAAGGTGTCAGTCGTGGCTACCAACATGCCTGTGGGTCTGGGCGAGCCTGTATTTGACCGCCTTGATGCTGACATTGCTGGTGCCATGATGGGTATTAACGCAGTGAAAGGCGTGGAAGTGGGCGATGGTTTTGATGTCGTAACACAAAAAGGCAGCGAACACCGGGATACGCTCACACCAGAAGGCTTTGAATCAAATCACTCTGGTGGCGTGTTAGGTGGGATTTCTACCGGACAGGATCTGGTAGTCCACATGGCACTCAAACCCACGTCCAGTATTTCTGTACCGGGTAAAACTATTGATATCGACGGTAATGCTATCGATATTGTAACAAAAGGTCGTCACGACCCGTGTGTGGGCATTCGTGCAGTGCCAATTGCTGAAGCCATGCTGGCATTAGTCCTGATGGACCATTGTCTGCGTCACCGTGCGCAGAATGCTGATGTCTTAAGTCAGACCCCTGTGATCCCGGGCAACACGCTGAAGTGATCCCCCCACTCAAGAAACAATTATGACAACGGTAAACCGCTTTACCGTTGTCGCGCTCAGCCTTACCTACGCGCTTTACTTCGGCCAACTGGGTGTCATAACCCCTTATCTGGGCGTCTTTTTAGACGGCCGGGGATTTACCTCAGCTGAAATCGGCGAACTGTTTGCTGTGATTACCCTGGCACGGATTATCGGACCTTCTTTATGGGCGGGGATCGCCGACAAGACCGGTAAGATATTGTTTATATTACGATTAGGCTGTGCACTTACGGTGTTGAGCTTTATCGGCGTGTTTTGGGCATTTTCATTCTGGTACCTCACATTAACCATGGGACTAATGATGATGTTCTGGACCGCGGTTCTGCCTCAACTGGAAGTTTTAACACTACACACCGTAGACGGCGACTCCAAGCGTTATGGCCGGGTCCGTCTGTGGGGCAGTGTTGGATTTATTGTGCTGACTGTTATGGTTGGCCAAGCGCTGGACTTTTTTTCTACCGAAACGCCAATCTATGCGTCAATGCTGGTGCTCACCGCTTTATTCATTAGTACCCTGGCACTGAATCAGCCAGGGTCCATGCAGCGTAATCACGCGCAAAAAGGCAGTGTCTGGCTTTATTTGCGCAACAAAGTCGTGATTGTATTTCTGGTAGTAAACGGCTTATTACAAGTAAGCTTTGGTGCGTATTATGGCTTTTTTGCACTGTATATGCGGGATTTAGGCTACACGGGGATGGAAACCGGCCTGCTGATCGCATTGGGGGTGCTGGTGGAAGTGGGTATCTTTTTGATTGCACAAAAGCTCATTACCCGGTTTGGTGTGTGGCGGCTACTGATGCTGTGTTTATTGGCAACAGGGTTGCGCTGGTGGTTGCTCGGTACGCTGGCTGAATATTTCTGGCTGGTGTTTTTTAGTCAGTTCATTCATGCTCTCAGCTTTGGGTTAAATCACTCAACGTCCATGCATTTTATCCACCATTACTTTCCGTCACACATTCACGGCCGGATTCAGGCTGCGTATATCGGATTGGCTTTTGGGCTAGGTGGTGCGGTTGGCAATTATGCCGCAGGCCAGATCTGGGAGCAGGGCAGTGGGGCGTTTGATACGTTCGCTGCGGCTTCTGTATGTGCGGTTTTGGGTGGGTTACTGTTACTTTTGCTGAAACCAACCACAATGAGTGAGCGTCATCCACTGCATCAGCAATAAATCGTCGTAGGTTTGCTCAACACGCTTAAATGGTGATTCAGATTCTCGGCAGAGGGCTGCGGATGCAGCCCTTTGAAATATGTCGCTGACTCAGAACTTACTGTTAGTTCGCAAGCAACTGGCGAGTACTTTGGTTTCCCCATTTTCTTCTGCCTGTTCCAATTTAACATCGAATTTCCACAAACGATGTAAGTGGCGCATGACCTCTTCTTTGCTATTGGCTAACGGGATGCCATTTTGAGGCACATATCTCAGGGTTAAAGAACGGTCACCACGTACATCTACGTTGTAGATTTGAATGTTTGGCTCCAGGTTACTCAGATTATACTGTGCTGACAACTTCTCCCTGATCGCGTGATAGCCTTGTTCGTCGTGAATCGCCGATACGCTTACATAGGGCTTACTCTCGTCATCTTCAACGGCAAACAGCTTGAAATCACGCATTAATTTAGGTGATAAAAACTGACTGATAAAGCTTTCGTCCTTGAAATTATGCATGGCGAAATGCACGGTATCCAGCCAGTCTTTACCCGCAATATCCGGAAACCAGTAGCGGTCCTCGTCAGTGGGTTCCTGACAAATACGCTTAATATCCATAAACATGTTAAAGCCCAATGCATAGGGATTGATGCCACTGTAATACGGGCTGTTGTACTCTGGCTGAGTGACCACGCTGGTGTGACTGTGTAAAAACTCCAGCATGAAACGGTCAGTGACCAGGCCTTCGTCATACAGTGTGTTTAATATGTGGTAGTGCCAGAAACACGCCCAGCCTTCGTTCATCACCTGCGTTTGCTTTTGAGGGTAAAAATACTGGGACACCTTGCGTACAATTCGAACCAGCTCGCGTTGCCAGGGTTCCAGCAGCGGCGCATTCTTTTCTATAAAGTACAGCAGGTTCTCCTGAGGCTCAGGAGGAAAGCGGGGCGTTTCTTTACTGGATTCGTGTTTCACTTCGGGCAAAGTTCGCCATAGCTCGTTTACCTGAGACTGCAGGTATTTAGCGCGTTGTTTCTGGCGACTCTTTTCTTCCTGAAGTGATAGCTTTTGCGGGCGCTTGTAGCGATCTACGCCATAGTTCATCAGCGCATGACAGGAATCAAGGGTTTGTTCGACTTCCTCATAGCCGTATTTTTGCTCACATTTGGCAATGTAGTTTTTGGCAAACACCAGATAGTCGATAATTGAGCTGGCGTCTGTCCAGGTTTGAAACAGGTAGTTGCCCTTGAAAAATGAGTTATGTCCATAGCAGGCATGCGCCATGACCAAGGCTTGCATGGTAATGGTGTTTTCTTCCATGAGATAGGCAATACATGGATCTGAATTAATCACGATCTCATAAGCCAGCCCCATATGGCCCCGGCGGTATTGCTGTTCCGTTTGAATAAATTTTTTGCCGAACGACCAGTGCGTGTAGTTGATTGGCATACCGATGCTGGCATAGGCGTCCATCATCTGTTCTGCCGTGATCACTTCAATTTGGTTGGGATAGGTATCAAGTCTGAAGGCTTTTGCGATACGATCTATTTCTGTCTCGTATTGCTCCAGCATATCGAAGGTCCAGTCGGGACCATCACTCAAGGGCTGTGATTTAACAGCAGTATTTGCAGCCATTAACTTCCTCCTGAAGCATTCGATGTATTGTTGGTTTTATCGAACAGCTCTCTGAATACAGGATAGATATCATTTACCGAGATAATATGTTTACAAACAAAGTTGTCGCAGCTTTCTTCGACAGTTTGATATTCACGCCACAAGCTTTGATGCTGGCGCTCGGTAATTTCGATGTACGCGAAATAACGCGTCACTGGCAGTAATTTCTTAGTCAGAATTTCGCGGCACTGTGGTGAGTCGTCTGCCCAGTTGTCACCATCGGATGCCTGGGCCGCATAAATATTCCAATCGCTATCCTGATAACGTGCCTGAATGATTTCGTCCATTAACTTCAGGGCACTGGACACGATGGTTCCGCCAGTTTCCTGGGAGTAGAAGAACTCCTGTTCATCGACTTCTTTGGCTTGTGTGTGGTGGCGTATATACACCACTTCCACGTTTTCGTACGTTCGCGTTAAAAACAGATAGAGCAAAATATAAAACCGTTTTGCCATGTCCTTGGTGGCCTGGTCCATTGAGCCCGACACGTCCATTAAGCAGAACATCACTGCTTTGCTGGTAGGAACCGGCTTTTTAGCATAGTTTTTAAAGCGCAAATCGAAGGTGTCGATAAACGGAACACCGGCGATTTTTGCCTTAAGTGCAGCAATCGTTTGCTCCAGCTCCAATATGGCCATGGTGTTGTCGTGTTTGTCGTTTTTTAGCGCTTCGAGTTTTTCTTCATACTCACGAAGCTTACGGCGATCGCCGGCTGTTAACGCAATGCGGCGGGCCATTGACCCTTTCAGTGAACGAACAATATCAAGATTGCTGGGAACCCCATCGGTTTGAAAGCCTGCCCGATAGGTTTCGTACTGAACGACCTGATCAAACTGACTGTTTTTCAGGTTTGGCAGGGCCAAATCTTCAAATAACAGATCGAGGTATTCGTCCTTAGAAATAGAAAAGCTAAAGTCGTCCTGGCCTTCGCCTGAATCACTGGCGTCGCCCTGACCGCTGCCACCGCCACCTTGTTGTGGCGGCCGATCGATACGGTCGCCTGCAGTGAATTGATCGTTGCCCGGATGTACAACTGTGCGCTTACCGCCCTTACCTGTGTGAAAAACCGGTTCGGAGATATCGCCTTTCGGTATGCTGATTTGCTCGCCTGAGTCTACGTCGGTCACCGATCGTTCACCCACAGCATCGGAAACGGCGCGTTTAATTTGTTGCTTGTAGCGTTTTAAAAAACGCTGCCGGTTAAGCGTACTCTTTCCCTTACTGTTTAACCGGCGGTCGATAAAATGTGCCATACAACCCCTTCATTCAAGCTCTACACGCGTAATGCTATTGGCTTAAGATGCTTTACGGACGCGAAGGTACCATTCACATAATAAGCGTACTTGTTTTTGGGTATAGCCTTTCTCCACCATACGATTGACAAAGTCATCGTGTTTTTTCTTGTCTTCCGCACTGCCTTTGGTGTTAAACGAAATAACGGGCAGTAGATCTTCGGTGTTAGAGAACATTTTCTTCTCAATGACCGTACGCAGTTTTTCATAGCTGGTCCAGGTTGGGTTTTTACCGCCGTTATTGGCTCTGGCGCGCAGTACAAAATTCACTATTTCGTTGCGGAAATCTTTCGGGTTACTGATACCGGCGGGCTTTTCGGTTTTCTCGAGCTCGGCGTTCAGCGAAGCCCGGTCAAATAATTGCCCGGTTTCCGGATCACGGTATTCCTGATCCTGTATCCAGAAGTCAGCATAAGTGACATAACGGTCAAACAAGTTTTGGCCGTATTCAGAGTAGGACTCAAGGTAAGCTGTTTGAATTTCCTTGCCTATAAACTCCACGTAATGTGGGATCAGGTAGCCCTTCAGGAATTCTTTGTAGCGGTCAGCGGTTTCCTGAGGGAATTGTTCGCGCTCAATCTGACGCTCCAATACGTAGAACAGGTGTACCGGATTGGCTGCAACTTCGGTGTGGTCAAAATTAAATACCCGCGACAGGATCTTAAATGCAAATCGCGTGGACAATCCTTCCATACCTTCATCAACACCCGCATAATCACGGTATTCCTGGTAGGACTTGGCTTTCGGGTCAGTGTCTTTGAGACTTTCTCCGTCATACACCCGCATCTTTGAATAGATACTGGAATTCTCAGGGGCTTTTAACCGTGACAGTACAATAAACTGGGCCAGGCTTTTCAATGTATCCGGAGCACATGGTGCGCCGGTCAATTCACTGTTTTCCAGTAGTTTGTTATAGATACGCATTTCTTCTGAAACACGCAAACAATAAGGCACTTTTACAATGTACACACGGTCAAGAAAAGCCTCATTGTTTTTATTGTTGCGGAACGTCTGCCATTCGGACTCGTTAGAATGCGCCAGGATCAGGCCATCAAAAGGCAATGCAGAGAAGCCTTCAGTCGGGTTGTAGTTACCTTCCTGTGTTGCCGTGAGCAGAGGGTGGAGCACTTTAATGGGTGCTTTGAACATCTCTACAAATTCCATCAGGCCCTGGTTAGCCTTACACAAAGAGCCGGAATAGCTGTATGCATCCGGATCATTCTGTGCAAACTGTTCAAGCCGGCGGATGTCGACTTTACCTACAAGCGCCGAAATATCCTGATTGTTTTCGTCACCGGGTTCCGTTTTCGCAATACCGACCTGATCCAGAATTGAAGGATAGGTTTTAACCACTTTAAATTTGGTGATATCGCCATTGAATTCATGCAGGCGCTTGCGTGCCCAGGGCGACATAATGGTTTTCAGATAGCGTTTCGATATGCCGTATTCCTGTTCCAGAATATTGCCATCTTCGTTGACATCAAACAGACAGAAAGGGTGGTCGTTTACAGGTGAACCCTGCAAGGTGTATATCGGTACTTTTTGCATGAGTTCTTTCAGGCGCTCGGCGAGTGAAGATTTACCACCACCAACCGGCCCCAGCAGATACAAAATTTGTTTCTTCTCTTCCAGACCCTGTGCAGCATGCTTCAGATAGGAAACGATTTGTTCGATGGACTCTTCCATGCCAAAGAATTCATGGAAAGCCGGATAACGCGAAATGATACGATTTGAAAAAATACGACTTAATGCCGGGTCCGTAGACGTGTCGATCATCTCCGGTTCGCCAATAGCCTGTAATAAACGTTCAGCGGAGTTCGCATAGGCCATCGGGTCGTTTTTACAGATGTCTAAGAACTCCTGGATTGTGAACTCTTCTTGCTTATGTTTTTCATAGCGCTCTTGGTAATGCTCGAAAATACCCATAAATACCCCTGTATAAAAAACGGTCTCCCGTAGTTCCAGCATAGACCTTAAATACGAGAAAACAAAGGGGTACGATCGCTTATTTGTTGTTTATTTTTGCAACAATTTTGTTAACGAAATCATGCAGACCACGCTTTTGTTGGGCTGGTGGCAGTAAGGTTATTCGTCGATTTTAACTGATAATTTGTGAATGTTAGCAGCCATTTGTTGTGCAATCAGGGAAGATAAAGTAACGCGTTTTTTGTTAACCAAAGGACAAAAAAATACCCGGCAGTGGCCGGGTATTTTCAAATATTTACAGATAAATCAGGTTTATGCTGCGAAGTTTGCTGCTGCAAATTCCCAGTTTACCAGCGCCCAGAAACCTTCAAGGTACTTAGGACGAACATTGCGATAGTCGATGTAGTAAGCGTGTTCCCACAAATCAACAGTCATCAGCGGAGTCAGGCTATCGTCAGTCAGTGGCGTAGCTGCATTGCTGGTGTTAACGATGTCCAGGCTGCCGTCAGCTGTTTTTACTAACCAGGTCCAGCTTGAACCAAAGTTGTTTACTGCTTTGTCGTTAAACGCCGCTTTAAAGTCGTCGAATGAACCCCACTTGGCTTTGATTGCATCAGCCAGTGCACCTGTTGGCTCGCCGCCGCCATTTGGGCTCAGGCTGTGCCAGTAAAACGTGTGGTTCCAGATTTGTGCCGCGTTGTTGAATACGCCGCCTTCAGAAGATTTTACAATCTCTTCAAGGCTTTTTGACGCCAGGTCAGTGCCTTCGATCAGACCGTTCAGCTTGGTCACATAAGTGGCGTGGTGTTTGCCATAGTGAAAATCAAGCGTTTCAGCTGAAATATGTGGCTCCAGAGCATCTTTTTCATAAGGTAACGCTGGTAATTCAAAAGCCATTTGAGTCTCCATTTTCGTGATTGATTGTACGTAGTCTGTTGTCAGAGTAAGTATTGTGTTATGCATGGGAGTTACCCCGACTGTTTTGATATATAAGGACGAATTTTAGTAACCCAATGACAAAATAAGGATTTTTCTATGAGTGTACTTATTTTACGGTTGATTCGCCGGTCGCGACTGCTTAGAAACATCAGACTATATGATGATTTGAGCAATTGCCAATGTTTGTTTATATCCAACTATATTACCCTGCTGTTGCTGAAAGTGATCAATCCAAAACAGAATGGCATAGAGTGATGTGATCTAAGGCGCTTATTAATGTTCGGTCCGGGGGCATAGGGTAGGGGGCAAAAAGGTGATAATGTAAGTGTTACGGTGCTGCAATGTGACATATTACAATTGTTGTGGCTTGAAAAAACACAAACGATTACCATATTGGTCATTCAGATTTTGATTAAACGAGGCATTCATGGAAAACAACGGTGAACTGAGCACATTAGAGCGTATTCAACAGCAAATCGCGGAGAACCCGATTCTGTTATACATGAAAGGCTCACCAAAACTTCCCAGCTGCGGATTTTCTGCACAGGCATCTCAAGCGCTGATGTCATGTGGCGAACAATTCGCCTACGTCGACATTTTACAAAACCCCGATATTCGTGCTGAATTACCAAAATATGCCAATTGGCCAACTTTCCCACAGCTATGGGTTGAAGGCGAATTAGTCGGTGGTTGTGATATCGTGCTGGAAATGTTTCAGCAAGGCGAACTGCAAACCCTGATCAAAGAAGCTGCTGAGAAAAATAAAGCAGAATAAGGGTGAATAAGTGCGTTAGCGCATAAGATTGAATTCAAAAAACCGGCTTAATCAGCCGGTTTTTTTATAAGTGAAAACTGCGTATTTTTTATACGTTTTTCACGTAAAAACACATGCTTTTTACCCTGCCTAATATCTTATAGACAAGTCGTATTTAGCGATCCTCCATCACAATAAAATATATTTTTATTTTGCTATTTTTTGTTTGTTTTCTAGTGGTTTAGCGACTATAACGCAAGGGCTATTTCGGATCCACGAGATGGTGTTGAAGGTTAAATTTATAGATAAAAGGCCGGTGATTTTTGCACTGCAAATGTCACCTCAAAAATGGCCATACAAAAAACCGGGAAACCATTATGAACACAAGTTTGACGAAACTATCTTCTCAGCTTCGGCTGATTCTGGCTGCGTCAGTCGCTGCCGGAAGCGTGGTGGCAACACCAGCACTTGCACAAGAAGAAAGCGAAGCAAAAAATGTAGAAAAAATTGCTGTAGTAGGTACGCGTGCAGCACCTCGCTCTATCGGCGATTCAGCAGTACCTATTGATATCATTTCTGAAGAAGAGTTTGTAAACCAGGGCTCCACTGACATGGTATCCATGTTGCAAACTGTTGTGCCATCACTGAACGTAAACGATCAGCCTATCAACGATGCATCAACGCTGGTTCGTCCTGCGAACTTGCGGGGTATGGCTTCTGACCACACGTTGGTATTAGTTAACGGTAAGCGTCGTCACCGTTCTGCCGTTATCACCTTCCTGGGTGGCGGTTTGTCAGACGGTGCTCAAGGTCCTGACATCTCAACTATTCCAGCTGCTGCACTGAAGCAGGTTGAAGTACTGCGTGACGGTGCTGCTGCACAGTACGGCTCTGACGCGATTGCCGGGGTTGTAAACTTCGTGCTGAAAGACAACGCAGAAGGCGGTATGTTCGAAGCACGTACAGGTTCTTACTACGAAGGCGACGGCGATATGCTGCAGCTCACTGGTAATGTGGGCATGCCTTTGGGCGATGACGGTTTCGCAAACTTCACGGCGGAATACCGTACCTCTGATGCAACCTCTCGAAGCGTTCAGCGTGACGATGCCGCGGCACTGGTTGCTGCAGGCAACACGTTTGTTGCTAACCCTGCTCAGATTTGGGGTAGCCCTGAAATCAAAGACGACGTGAAATTATTTGCTAACCTGGGTATGGATCTGAGTGCTGATTCACGCGTGTACTTGTTCGGTAACTACGCTGAACGTGAAGTGGAAGGTGGATTCTACTTCCGTAACCCACACACCCGTGGTGGTGTTTATGACGGTGGTACTGACGATGACGGCACGCCGCTGCTGCTAGTTGGTGATCTGGATGGTGTAGGTACTGGTCTGGAGTGTCCTTCTGTACGCATTACCGACGGTAATGTACTGGACAACGCTGATTATGCATTAATTGCCGATAACTCTACGGCAATTGGCGCAAACTGTTTTGCTTTCAATGAACTGTTCCCGGGTGGCTTCACACCGCGTTTCGGTGGCACAGTGCAAGACATGTCATTAATTCTGGGAACCAGTGGTGAGTTTGGTGATGAAATCGGCTACGACGTTAGCCTGAACTTTGGTCAGAACGAAGTTGATTTCGCTATCAGCAACACGATCAACCCCTCTTTGGGCCCAAATACACCGACGTCTTTCAAGCCGGGTAAATATATCCAAACTGAAAAATCATTCGACGTTGACCTGAACAAGCCGATTGAAGTGGGTTTGTCTGAGCCACTGTATCTTGCGGGTGGTTTCCAGTACCGTCACGAAACGTATGAAAGCATTGCGGGTGATGACGCGTCATGGGCGATTGGTCCGTTGGCTTCACAAGGTTTCGGTATCGGTTCAAACGGCTTCCCTGGTCTGTCTGCACGTAGTGCGGGTGAAGCATCTCGTCATAACATCGCCTTATATGTTGATGCAGAAGCGTATCTGACTGATGACTTGTTGTTGACTGCTGCCCTGCGTTACGAAGACTTCTCAGACTTTGGTGATACCACCAAAGGTAAAGTGTCACTCCGTTATCAGGCTACTGACAGCATTGCTTTCCGTGGTGCCTACAGCACAGGCTTTAAAGCACCTACCATTGGTCAAAGCAACGTACGTAACGTAACGACTGCGTTTGGTACTGATGGTAAGCTAATTGACCGTGCGACTTTGCCTCCAACAGACCCGATTTCTGTACAAAAAGGCGGTACACAGTTGACGCCTGAAGAATCAGAAAGCATGAGCGTTGGTATGATTGCTGAATTTGACAGTGGTCTGTTCCTGACAGTTGACTACTACCACATCGAAGTGACTGACCGTATCAGTACTACGTCAGGTATCAAGTTAACAGAAGAAGATATCGCAGCGTTGTTAGCACAAGGTGTTGAAGATGCATCAAGCTTCTCAGAAGTTAGCTTCTTCACCAACGACTTCGATACCACGACTGAAGGTGTGGACATTGTAGCTAACTACTCAATGGACATGTTAGGTGGTGATACCAAGTTCTCACTGGCATACAACTGGACGTCAACCACGGTAGACCAAGCTTCGGATAACATCTCTGCGGAGCGTGTTCGCATGCTGGAAAACAACCTGCCTGCTACACGTTACAGCTTCACTGCGAACCACACCAATGGTGACTGGCGCGTACTGGGTCGCTTGAACTTCGCAGGTAGTATCTACGAGGATCACCTGGATTCAGGTCTGCCAATCGGACAAGTTAGCTCTGAATACACGTTCGATTTGGAAGTGGGTTACCACTTCACAGACAACCTGCAGCTGGTTGCTGGTGCGAAAAACCTGTTCGACGAGCGTCCTGACGAAAACGTACTGTACGACAATGAAATTGCCGGTTCTCAGTACCCAACAACGTCGCCAATCGGTATTAACGGTGGCTTCTATTACCTGAGAGGCATTTACACCTTCTAAGGTATTTATTTTCCCTGTGACCCTGGCCGACCGGTATAATGCCGGCCGGCCATTTTGGTCGGGACTATACTAAGCAGTAAGAACGAGTTTTAAAGACTGAACAATGAGCGAAAAATCGAAAGTCGCATCCACTTACATGAAATATCGCAGCAAATTGATGCGCGCGATTAGTTCCATTGTGGACGATAACGACATTGAAGACATTGTGCAGGATGCTTTTGTAAAAAGTTACGAAGCAGAGTTAAAACAAGAAATACAGTACGAACGCACTTATATGCTCAGAACCGTGCGGAATCTGGCGCTGAATCATGTTAACCGTTCAGCACATAAACTCAACGATCAGGTTGAGAATATGGATGTGCTCTCAACGGACTTTAACGAAGAAATGATAGAGCGGCAGGTTGAGAGCAAACAACGATTTATTCACTTTTGCCAGGCAACGGAAAATCTGTCGGCCGAAGTAAAACGCGTATTTTTGTTAAAGAAAGTGTACGATATGAGTCAGCGGGACATTGCAGAGCTTTTGCAAATCAGCGAAAGCACAGTAGAGAAGCATGTTGCCAAAGGTCTGATGCAGTGTGCACAGTTTTTAGCGAGGCAACAGCAGCCCCATAACAGGGACGAAAGCCAGTCTAATCTGGGGTAGAGCAGAGCAGTAGTCATGAGTAACGTTAGTCAATTCAACAGCAAAGAAACCATTCAGGCAAAGGCCTGTGAATGGATAGCGGCTATTGACCGCGGCCTGTCGGCAGATGAAACTGCTGACCTTCAAAACTGGATGGCGGCAAATACGTCCCATCAGAAAATGCTGTTTGATATGGCAACACTCTGGGATGACATGAGTGTGATGCATGCGTTACAAGGCCTGGTTACTCATCAGCCTCGCAGACAAGCCCGTAAGGTGAACAAGTGGTTGGCCGCAGCTGCGCTTGTTGCTGTGTCTGTTACCGGCATGTTGACATGGAACCAGTTACCCGCATTGCAACCTGAAAGCGCTGTAGCCAGCGTTACCCAGGAGTCTATGACGAAAGTCGGTGAGCAAAAAACCGTATTATTGGCTGATGGCTCCAAAGTTTTTCTTAATACCGATACGCAGATTCGGGTTAACTTTTTCCCGGGATTTCGTCAAATTGAACTATTGAAAGGCGAAGCTCACTTTGATGTAGCTCACGATCCTGCGCGCCCATTTACCGTTTTCGCGGGCGATAGCTCTGTTACGGCGGTGGGTACTGCGTTCAATATGGAGTTCACCAAAGAGAAAGCCTTTGAGTTGGTCGTGACCGAAGGCAAGGTCAGAGTGAGTCAGCAATCCGTTTCTGACAATGAAACCTCTGCGCTACGCAATCGAGCGCCGTTGCCTATAGAACTCGAAGGTGTCATGGTGTTCGCCGGTGAACAAGCAATGGTGAGCAAGGATGTATCAACCAGAACAGCGTTAACACAGTCTGAGATTGCCCAGAGTCTGGCATGGCAGGACGGCCAAATCGTGTTTACCGGTCAGGCACTTACCAAGGCCCTGGATGAAATAAGTCGCTATACTCAGGTGAAATTTGTCATTGATGATAGTCAAATCATCGATACCCGCATAGCCGGTTACTTCCGGGTAGGCGACATTAAAGGGTTACTGGCATCACTGGAAAACAGCTTTGATATTCAATCCTATCAGGACAGTGAGCAAACTATTCACCTACATCGGGCAGGTAGCTCAATTTAATCGCACTCATTCAGCTATTTACAGAGAATGGGTGCACTCATTCGGAGTTTATGTAAATATTAGCGGAATTTTACGCAGCATTTACATTTATCCTTGTACGTTAGGCATTGGACAAGCGCTTTAATTTCTTTGTTACTGGTTTCAGGCGGTGCCGCCACGCCAGTGATTGCCTATGCCCAAAGCACTGAAGGCGCGGGTAACCACCCCATAAATAGCCAGCTAACAGCACAGCGTTATCGTTTCTCACTTCGCCCCCAAACGGCAGATAAAACGCTTATTGACGTTGCCACACAAACTAAAACTACGCTGCTTTTCCCTTTTGAACTGGCTAAGCAAGTGGTACTTCCCGGCGTGGAAGGCCTGTTTACACTAGAAGAAGTGCTGCACAAATTATTAGTAGGTACACCACTGGCATTAAATCTCGACGAAGGCGGTTTTCTTACCATCGTACAACGAGAAGTGGTAAATACATCGCCTCAGCCAGAAAAGCGACCTGTTTCTGATGTCGCAGCTAAGCTGGAAGAGCCATTGCCACAATTCGAACGCATTTCTGTGCTGGGCACCAGAGCGTCTGCGAGGGGGGCTTACGACTCAGCAGTGCCGTTGGATATTATTGCCCTTGATCAGCCGTTTTTTCAGGGCAGTCAGAATATGCTGGACGCCTTGACGCAAACGGTGCCTTCGTTAAACGTCAATGCCCAGACAACCAACGATGCCGCCATGTTGGTGCGGCCAGCCAACTTACGAGGTTTAGCATCGGATCACACGTTAACACTGTTGAATGGTAAACGTCGTCATCGTTCAGCGGTGATTACTTTTCTTGGTGGCGGCCTGTCTGACGGTGCGCAAGGGCCGGATATCTCTGTATTGCCGGTTAGCGCAATCGAACAGGTTGAAGTACTGCGGGACGGCGCCGCTGCGCAATACGGTTCAGATGCCATTGCTGGTGTGATGAATTTTAAGTTAAAGAGTACACCTGAAAGCGGATCGTTTACCCTGACCGGCGGGCAATACAGCGCAGGCGACGGCGAAATGATGGGGGTTCATTACAGTCAGGGGCTGGGTTTTAATCACGGGGGCTTTTTGCATTTCAGTGCGGAATATCAGCAACAGCAACCTACATCCCGCAGTGTTCAGCGCAGTGATGCACGCGCGTTGATAGACGCTGGAAATACCTTTATTGCAGAGCCTGCCCAGCAATGGGGGAGTGCAGATATGGACAGTGATATCAAACTGGCCATCAACACTGCCTTTCCTTTGTCGAATGGCAGCGAATGGTACAGTTTCGCACTGGGCACACAGCGAGAGATGGAGGGTGAGTTTTATTATCGCAATCCACAGACGCGTCAGGGGGTCTTTGTTACCGACAATGTAACAGGGCCTCGCGAGCTATTGATTGCCGATTTGGACGGTATTGGAACAGGCGTTGAGTGTCCAGCCATCACCATAACGCCTGAAAATGTCTTAACAACACCAGAGTATTTGCTCATAAGTGATCCAACGACAGATGTTGGCCGCAACTGTTTCGCTTATAACGAGTGGTTTCCCGGCGGGTTTACCCCTCGCTTTGGGGGCAAAGTAAAAGATGGTAGCTGGTATACCGGTATACGGGGCGATCTAGGCAATGACTGGTTTTACGACGTGAGTGCCGGGGTAGGGTATTCAGGTATCCAGTACTATATTGAGAACACCGTCAATCCGTCATTAGGGCCGGATTCTCCTACGTCTTTTAATCCCGGTGGCGCTGCTCAACTCGAAAAAAATGCCAGTCTGGATTTGGTTAAGGAAGTGGATGCAGAATTGTACCAGCCTGTTACGCTGGCGATGGGTATTGAGTGGCGCAGTGAGCTATATAAACAAGTTCAGGGCGAAGAAGCGTCTTATGCTGTGGGCCCATTTGCACAGAACATCACCGGCGTGAGTTCAGGTTTTTCTGTGGGCGCAAACGGATTTCCTGGCTACCGGCCAGAAACCTCCGGTCAGTGGCAGCGGAATAATCGGGCGGTCTATGTGGATGCAACCATCCCGTATTCGGCAAGCTGGTTGTTCGGAGCGGCTATTCGCGCCGAAGATTTCTCTGATTTTGGTACACATCTGGATGGTAAATTCAGCGCGAGATGGCAATTTGCCTCAACGATGGCACTGAGAAGTTCTGTGAGTACCGGCTATAAAGCGCCCACAGTAGGACAGAGTAATATTATCAATATCTCTACAAAGTTTGGTCTGAATGGTTTGGAGGACCAGGTAACCTTACCCCCTTCTAACCCGGTTGCAATGCAATTAGGCGCGTCAGCACTTGAGCCAGAAGAGTCGACCAATATCAGTGTTGGATTCGTGGCAAAAGTGAAATCAGTTGCGCAATTTACCCTGGATTTTTATCAGATCCGGCTGAATGATCGAATAAGTACCACGTCAGCCATTCCCCTTTCTGAAGACACCATTGAATTGTTGTTGGCACAAGGATTCAAAGAAGCAGAAACCTACCGGAGTGCGAAGTATTTTACTAACGACTTCGACACTCTGACCCGCGGGATGGATATTATTTTCCATTGGCGTTTTGCCACCAACGGTTGGCAAAATGATGTACTCGCCAGCATTAACTGGACCGATACTCAGGTGACCCGTGTCTCCTTACACCAGTCTGATAGCGATAATGACATCAGTAATCTTACCCGGCAGCGTATCCGCATGCTCGAAGACAATTTACCGGCATGGCGCGCAAATCTGACACTGAACCAGCAGTTTGGGGCATCAGAATTAAGCTGGCGATTAAATTACTATGGCAGCTTTTATGAAGACCATCTTGATGCCGCGGCAGGACTTGATATTGAATCCGGCGGTCGGTTTACGCTCGACACGCGTTGGCAATACGCGTTTGATCCAATGTGGAGCATGACGCTTGGGGTCAATAATTTATTCGACAGTCAGCCGGACGTAAACCCGTACCAATTTGTTGCTGGTGCAAAGTACCCGTCGACCAGTCCGGGCGGTATTGATGGAAGTTATTATTTTGCCGCTGTGAATGCTAAATGGTAGCGATAAGGCTGCTTGTTACTGAGCCAGTAAGCTATTTAATTAGCCGACGTCTTTGAAAAGGGATTCGTCAATAATGGTGGAGTCGATGATTTGTTGTGCCATTTGAATACAGCGCCCACACTGCGAGCCAACCTGAAGTTGTTCTTTTAACTGACGCATGTTGCCCACACCGTCTTCAGTGACAGCGCGTTTAATAGCAGTATCTGTAATGCCGTAGCACATACACACGTACATAAAAAAGCCTCTAACTAGTGTTGCAAATGATAATAATTGCTATTTGTGCTCATTGCAAATGATTTTCTCTGTTTTGATCAAATTTTCTGCATTGCAAAGCGGATTTGGTGTATCAATTTTTGAACATTTTGTATAAGTAACCAATAGGGGAAATACCTCAGAACGGCGCTCATAACGCACTGAAATAAAAAACTGGTCGGATTATTAAAAAGATTGTTTGTTAACGGTTGTGTTATTGGAAAGCGCACCAATAATAGAATGGCTACCGCAAATGCGATAGCAGCCATGGCGATATTGCCATTAGGAATAATCACAAACACAAGTGGAGCAAATTATGAGCGTACTGGTAGGCCGTCCGGCCCCGGATTTTACTGCTGCTGCAGTGCTAGGTAGCGGTGAAATTGTTGATAGCTTTTCTTTAAGCGATGCCATTAAGGGTAAAAAAGCCGTTGTTTTCTTTTATCCATTAGACTTTACCTTTGTATGTCCTTCAGAACTGATTGCTTTCGACAAACGTTATGACGAGTTTGCAAAGCGCGGTGTTGAAGTGATTGGTGTATCAATCGACTCTCAATTCTCACACAATGCGTGGCGTAACACGCCGGTTAACCAAGGTGGTATTGGTCCGGTTAAGTACACACTTGTTGCTGACGTAAAACACGAAATCTGTCAGGCCTATGACGTTGAACACCCGGAAGCAGGTGTTGCGTTCCGTGGTTCATTCCTGATCGACGAAGCTGGTCAGGTTCGCCACCAGGTTGTTAACGATCTGCCACTGGGCCGTAACATTGACGAAATGCTGCGCATGGTTGACGCACTGGCGTTTCATGAAGAGCACGGCGAAGTATGTCCGGCTGGCTGGACTGAAGGTAAGTCAGGTATGGATGCAAGCCCTGAAGGTGTTGCTAAGTATCTGGCTGAGAAATCTGAAGAGCTGTAAGCTTACGATTTTATTCGAAAGGCGCCGATTGGCGCCTTTTTGCTTTTCGTTATCGACTGTCGGATAACGTCATTCCCAACTCTTCAATGGATTTGCCCCGGGTTTCCGGAAACAACCACAGCACACACATCAGTTGCAGAACCATCATCACGGTGAAAAAGCCAAAGATGACAGTGGGCGTAAAACTGCCTAACACAGCTGGCATCACAAGCGTAATCAAAGCCGCGAGAACCCAATGGGTACCGCAGCCTAGGCTTTGCCCCTTAGTGCGCACCGAATTAGGAAATATCTCGGAAATAAAGACCCAGATCACGGCGCCTTGGCCGACCGCGTGAGACGCGATAAACATAAAAATAAACGCAACGACCAGATTACCGGCCAGCGACAACTGAAATGCCAGAGTGAGTGCTGCCAAAGACAGAATGTAGCCAATTGAACCAATAATAAGCAGGGTTTTGCGACCCGCTTTATCGATAAGAAGCATGCCCAACACGGTAAACAGTAAGTTGACTAAGCCAATGCCTGCACTGGATAACAACGCCGCACTGCTATCAAGACCCGCAAGACTGAAGATACGCGGTGCAAAGTAAATGACAAAATTGATCCCAGATAACTGATTAAAGAAAGCCAGCAAAAAAGCCAGGAGAATCGGCCAGCGATAAGCATGGCTAAACAGGCTCTCGCTGGCGCGTTGCTGATGTTCACTCTCAATTTGGGTGATCAGGTGTTGTGGTGATTGTTCTCCGACTGCATGCAGTATCTGGCTTGCAGCCTGGTGATCCTGCTTGTGGAGCAACAGCCACCGGGGACTCTCTGGAACAAACATCACCAGTAACAGGTAAATCGCTGCGGGAAGTGCTTCAATACCCAGCATCCACCGCCAGTCCAGAGCAAACATATCTGATAGCAGGTAGTTCGACAGAAAAGCAATCAAAATACCGAACACTATTTGAAACTGGTAGAGCGCGACTAATCTGCCCCGATTGGCCGCTGGCGCGATTTCCGCAATGTAGGCAGGCACCGCTATCGACGAGACACCCACACCGATACCGCCAATAAATCGCATTAAACTGAATGTAATTGGATCATTTGCTAATGCCGAACCCACAGCGGATACCAGGTACAAAACGCCAATGGCAATCAGCGTGGCTTTTCGACCAAAACGGTCACAGGGAATATTGGCTCCTAGCGCACCGATTACGGTTCCCCATAGGGCAGAGGACATGATGAATAAGCCATGCGTCAGGTCTGAGGTTTGCCAGAGTGCCTGAATGGGCTGGTCGGCACCAGAAATGACGGCAGTGTCAAACCCAAACAGAAAGCCCGCACAGGCAACGGTTATGCTCCAAAGCATTAATTTATTACTTAGCATAGATGCATCTTAATCGTTTAAGTTTCATTAAGTGTACAACCGATTAGTCAAGATACAATGCTTTTTTACAATTATTTAACGAAGTGGGTGAGATGGCCTGTTAAGGAAGCGGCCAACCACCTAATGCGGCATATCGGTTTACGATATAGCAAAACAGTTCTGCGGTTTTTTGTGCATCATAAAGGGCAGAATGCGCCTCTTTTTGATCGAAGTCGATACCGGCTGCCTGACAGGCTTTTACCAACACAGTTTGACCAACAGCCAGCCCGGACAGGGTAGTGGTGTCGAAAGATACAAAAGGATGAAACGGCGTGCGTTTGATATTGCAACGCTCAATAGCAGCGTTGACGAAGCTCTGATCAAAGGTGGCATTGTGTGCGACAATCACAGAGCGCTGGCACTCTGCGGCCTTTTGTTGTTTGCGAATGGTTTTACACAGTTCTTTCATGGCTTCGTCTTCATCAATCGCACCGCGCAATGCGCAATTGGGGTCGATACCGTTAAATTCCAACGCAGCAGGCTCCAGGTTGGCGCCTTCGAACGGGGTAACATGGGCATGATAAGTTTGGTCCGGGTGCAGCATACCGTCTTCGTCCATGTGAAGAGTAACGGCAGCGATTTCCAAAAGTGCATCGGTATTCGCGTTAAAGCCGGCGGTTTCTACGTCAATAATAACGGGGAAATAGCCTCTGAATCGATTGGCAAGCTGAGGTTTGGTGTGGGACATATCACTCAAAATAACGTTGTGGACGAATCGAATAACGCGGAAGTCGCGAATTAAACGTAAAGTCAGTTCTCATTCAGGGGCAAATTATGTCAACATTAAGCAAGAGTATCTACCTGCAACTAAACTTTTCTTGGCAATTGTCGATAAGTTAACGAGGCATATTCAGAGGCTATTATGGGTAAATCCATTTTGCATAGTTCAATTCTGTTGGCACTGGGCCTGACAACACTTTCTGCACAGGGAGCGTTGCGTCAGTATCATGCCACGGTAGAGTCATCTAACTGGCAGATCAGTGAACCGTCAAGGTTGAGCTGTACCTTGTCACATGCGTTGCCTGGTTACGGTGAAGCGCAGTTTACCAGTGTTGCGTCCAAACAGCTCAATATGGAGTTTGTGCTGGATATGCAGCGACTGCCCAAGCGGTTCGATACTGCATCAGTCTATTCGGTGCCTCCTGCGTGGATGCCGGGGCAGCGAGCCCGTCAGATTGCTGACATGACCATTCGTACTCAGTATGACGGTGATCTGCCGGAAGATACTGCCTGGACCATGCTCAGTGAACTTGAAAAGGGCTTTTGGCCGACTATTTACTATCAGGATTGGTACAACCCGACAGACAAAGTGGCGGTGGGCCTTAATGCCAGTAACTTCATGCCGGTGTACCAGGAATTTGTGAGCTGCGTGTCGAACCTGTTGCCTTACAGTTTCGAAGATATCAGTTACACAGTATTAAGTTACGAGAAAAACAGCGTGGAGCTGTCTAAATACTCTAAGAAGCGCCTGGCCATGATTGGGGATTACCTGCGCGAAGACAACAAGCTGGAGCTGGTTTTGTTAGACGGCTATACCGATAGCTACGGTGGCTCCTGGAACAACCAGCAGTTGTCAGTTCGTCGCGCCAATGAAGTGAAAAGTTATCTGACCGATTTAGGGGTAAATCCAGACCGTATTGAAATTACCGGGCACGGCGAAAAGCGTCACATTTCCCCGAATACGAC
Organism: Aestuariibacter sp.; assembly: GCA_017794925.1. Classification (GTDB taxonomy): domain Bacteria; phylum Pseudomonadota; class Gammaproteobacteria; order Enterobacterales; family Alteromonadaceae; genus Alteromonas. The sequence goes on from CP051238.1 coordinate 2,526,455, forward strand.
CAGCCATTCCCGGGCAGCTAACCGCCGGGTGGTTGTCAGGCTGGCGAAATCGTAAAGTTAAACTGGACTATATAAGAACGGCCGCATATCGCGGCCGTGTTTATGTGTGGGCTATTGAAGCACTTACCGGTTTGTCTGTTCAATAAACGCTTTTACCGGCGGCACCTGATCGGTAAACACGCCATCAAATTTCCATTTACCTACAATTAGCTGCAGCAATTGCTCAGCCGTTATGCCGGGGGGTAAAGCATCAAGCCTGAACGTGTACGGGTGTATTTGCAGACCTTCGGCTTGCGCAGTAGTGACCCAGTCAGCCAGTTCAAATGAGGGCGGATTGGTAGACGTGGTGACATGGCCCAGCCAGGGGCCGATACCCTGAACGTACTTTGCAGCCTCTTTTATTCCTTTCGGGGATTTGAGCGCTGAGTAATCCGTATCCGATTCTCCCCAGTCATTGTCCGCAATCAGTTGCACCATTTTCACCTTGGCATCCAATTCGTTCCGGATACGTTTTATCTCTTCAAAGTCAAAACACTGAAGGTAAATATTGGCATTGGGGTCATCCAATCGGTTGGATCTAAGAGTTTCCAACACAATTTTACTGATGTCATAGCCTTCTGCCCGATGCCAGGCAGGCGACTTTATTTCCGGATAAAAGCCAATGTTGCGGCCAGACAGACGGTTCAGTTCTGCTATCGAAGTAAGCTGCTCTTCAAACGTCGCAATCGTAAAGTGTCCATTACCCGCATAGCGATTGGAAAACACTGGCGTGCCATCGGCATTCTGACGCTCATGAACGTTTAGGGTTTTCAGTTCAGTGAGCGTGAAATCCAGCGCGTAGAAGCGACCGTCTTCACGAGCCCGCTCAGGAAACTTTTGTTCAACGTCAGTGACCGTTTCCAAATGGATATCGTGGAGCACGACCAACTGACTGTCCCGTGTGAGCACCAGATCCTGTTCTACATAGTCCGGCCCCTGAGCATGCGCCAGCGCCATGGCTTCCAGGGTGTGCTCGGGCAGATACCCTGACGCGCCCCGATGAGCAATAATCTCGAATGCCTGAACAGACAACGTCAGGCTCGCTGACGTTAACAAAAAACCAGTAAGGAATCGGGCTACTCGCATCGTAAGTTATTCCGGTTGTATAAGTTCAATGGCATAACCGTCCGGATCACGCACAAAGGCAATGACCGTTTTACCGCCTTTTACCGGCCCGGGTTTGCGGTATACATCAGCGCCTTTGGCTTCCAGTTGTTCGCAAAATCCATATATGTCATCGACGGCGAACGCGACATGTCCATAAGCCGTGCCCATATCGTATTCGTTGTCGCCCCAGTTGTAGGTTAATTCCAGCACGGCCTGCTCTGATTCATCGGCATAACCCACAAAAGCAAGGGTATATTCATATTCTTCGTTTACGCTTTTGCGCAGCAATTTCATGCCCATGGTATCGATATAAAAAGCCAGCGATGTCTCTAAGTCTTTGACTCGCAGCATGGTATGAAGCATTCGCATCATCGTTCTCCTTTTTGGGGTACGTTAATTGAAGCAGGTTGCAACCTGATGACAAGCCCGTGTCATTTTGCCAGAAGTTACAACGAAGTTTGATGAGTAGCATAACATCTGCACCAGGTTGTCGGGTCAAACTGAGCGTATTCAGCCTGTCATCAACCGAAAAATCGTGAAATTGGTCTAATCTGTTGATTAAAAATTGTACGTCTCGGTCGACTGGTCTAGGATAACAGTTACAATAAAAATAAAAGCAGCAATTACACCACACACCAGACCGTCGGTCGTTGGCAGGAGCACGCCATGTTGAAGTTCAGAAATCGAGTATTACTGTTAGTTGTCATGTCCGGAATGTTGTATTCCACCATTGCAGAGTCCGCTTTAATCCGCAGTGGAGGCCGGGGTTCCCCAACGTCTACTGCGCCGCAGAGTTATTACCTTATTGACGATGCCGATACCATTATGGGGCCAAACGGGATTACCCTGTCAGCGGAAAACTATGGTTCAGTTATGAGCCAGTCACCCAACTATGGGTTTACGTCTGGCAATCAGCACCTGTTACCTGTACCCAGTCAGGATTGTTACGAAGAGATGGACTGGGGGACGTACACCAGCATTCCGCCTCAGTATTTACCCGTATGGGATGGGTGTAGCTATGAATTTTACGATGACGAGAATATCTTCGCCTTTGGTAGTTTTTTTGCTTACTTAGTTGGCGCGGCCAGTTACGATATAACCTGGACACTGTCAAATGATGCCGGGCAAATGTGGCAGTTCACTGATTCTGATACCTCCATCGATCATGCGGGGGGCAGCCAGCTTATCTATTATGATGATTGGGGTAATCCTGTGTATTCGCAGCGAGGCATGGTATTTCTGAACGCGGCTATTCCCTTTGATATGCCGATGGGTGAATACGACATAACTGTTGATGTTACTATGCAGTCGGGAAGTGATAAAACGTTTTTCTATTATCAGGATGAACACAGTGATTTGTCAGTGGATTGTATTACCGTTACTGACCCTGATGACTTTTGTTTTATTAGCTCTGGTTTATATGCCTCTGACACTTTGACGTTTAGCGTTAACGGCGGGTTTACCGAAACATTGCGTATTATGGCGAGAGCTGAAGAGGTTGCCGCGCCTACAATGTTAGGCATGTGGGCATTTGCCGCATTTATTGCAATACGGCGTCGCAGGACTACATCGTAAATTGCTACAAATATAAAGAAAGGTCGATGTTGTCGGCCTTTTGTTTTTCTGTCGCAATCTTCTCGTTATGTTTTTGTAATAACGCCATTGCTTGTTCGTTTTCCACAAACATGGCGGCAACCAGCGGGTCCAGTTCAGTCCACCATTGCAGCCAACCGTTATCCAGTGCTTCACGAAAGTGTTCAACAAAGGCGTCTTTGTCGCCATTAAGTGCACTAATTCGTGCAGCCAGATACATCAGGACATTGTCTTTAAATAGACTGATTTCGTTGTTCAGTTGTTTTTTGCATGTTGGTACGTAGGGGCTGTCATCCAAAGCCGCAGAATTAAGGTGTTTTTGTGCCCATGCGATTTCGATTGCAGGTGAACAATAGGGCATCGCATACATTTCTTGTTCAGGCGTCGAGGCCTCAAGTGCAACGAATAACGCTGCACTTTTGTTGACCTGGCCCATCCAGCCCAAATAAATGGCCTGCTCCAGTTTTGCCCAGTAGTCATCGGGATTACTGGCTACCTGAAACGCTAACATCGTTTCTAACGCTTCTACGTTTTGTTCCCGGGCCAATATAAACGCCTGATAGGTTAAATCGTCTTCATCGATAAGCTGTTTGGCTTTCTCCGTTAACCCAAGTTCGATAAGGATGCTGACTGCGCTTTTGCGATAGTTGAGGTTATCTTTAGACAGTGAATAGGCTTTTAACCAGTTTTCCAGACTCGCCGCTAGCTCGCCGGCCAGATAATTTGCATCTGCCAGATTAACGTAGGTTTGCGGGTAATTGGGGAAATCCTTGCTTAACAGGGTCAGATAGGATTTGGCTTTTTCAAATTCCCCGCGACGGGAGTATTCAAACCCCAGATTGGCCAAGTTGGCTCTGGATACCGGGTCTAGTGATAACGCCTGTTCAAGATCGGCCAGGGCCTGGTCGAAATGGCCTAACGAGCGATGGACTAAATATCGCCACATTAAGGCGACTGACAGGTTTTTATTGAGTGACAGCGCTTTGCTCAAATCGGTCAGGGCGGTGTCATAGTCTTCGGTCATGAACTCCACATACCCTTTCACTGCGAATGCTTCTGCACTGTTGGGTTGCCGTACTATGGCTTTATCCAGATTTTGTTTCGCTAGTTGAGCGGCTATGTCGGTGTTAAGCACTCCAAAGCGGCTTTCTCCTTCGGCTAACAGTGCAATGGTATCGGCCAACGCTACATAAGCTTGTGCAAATTCCGGGTCGAGGGCGATGGATTGTTCAAACAAGGTACGGGCGGCTTTCATCGATTCGGTGGTTTGCAGCCGGTATTGTTCTTTGCCTTTTAAGTACATCACATAGGCGTCGGTACTGGTGGTGGTAGCGAAAGCCTGAAAGGAACCCGCTTCAATGTATTTGTCTTGCAACAAGTTAACCACAGCCCGGCCAATCTCGCTTTCCAACTCAAAAACGTCTGAAAATTCTCTGAGGAAATTTTCAGTCCAAAGTGTGTGACCATCCTGTGTGTTAACCAATTCAACCCGAATCTTAATGCGGCTACCTTGCGCTCTCACGCTGCCGGTTAACACGGTTTGCACATTCAGTCGACGGCCTATATCTACCGGTGACAGGCCTTTTTCGGCAAGAATCTGGCTGGATTTAGAGGCTGCTACCCGAAATCCATCAGTGCGTCCCAGCAGGCTGGTAAGCTCCTCGGCTAAACCGGATGCCAGGTAGTTTTGGTCGCGTTCCGGGCTCTGGTCGGTAAAAGGAATAACCGCAATAGAGTCAGCCTCCATCACCTGCTGCTGACCTTCGCTTTCTGCCTTGTAGTTTTCTTCTATGGCAGTAAAGAAATGCAGGCCAATAAACACGCACAATACTGCGATGCCACCCAAACCAAGCCAACTTCCCGGGCCCAGGGGTTTCAATGCCTGACCGTCGGCTTCGGGCGTGCGTTCAATACCGTCGAGGCTGATGTCGAAATGCCATGACAAATAAGCGACGACCGGTAATCCACAGGTTAGGGTAAGAATGACCGCGGGCCCAACCAGCGGGTGCATGTCGATGAGACCAGAGAATACTTCAACTACCTGGAGTACCAGCCAGGAGATCCCCAAATAGGCCAAAACTGATTTAATGACATTCCGGCGCTTCAGCTCAGTTAAAAAGACTTTCATTATTATGGTTATCCGGCTCTCAATCAGTTTTACATGATGCTATCTGATTATAACTTAACTGCTTTTTGTGCATTTATCCAGCGACCACCGGGTTTGAACTGGCATAAGTCGGCTCAATAAATCTTCAATACGAAATACCAGACAGAATTGCGTTATAGTAGTGTTAGTCCTAGCGGCGATACTAGCAGCAATCCTTGTGCACACTGCTTGTGTTTTGTTTCCGCACACTAACTGTCTATATGACACGGAATTCCTATGTCTCAATATAAATCCTTACTCAGCATTGCTATTGCATTGGCCTGTGTGTTGTTGGCTCTGAACTTTGGTCTGCGCTCTTCGATGGGCTTTTTTATGGCACCGGTGTCTGCCGAATTTGGTTATGGCAGAGAGGTGTTTGCCTTTGCGTTGGCGTTACAAAATTTGTGTTGGGGATTGTTTCAACCCGCAGCGGGGGCGTTTGCCGACCGGTTTGGTACCGTCAAGACAGTGATGATGGGGACGCTGCTCTATGCTTTGGGTTTATATGTAACGGCTACTACGGAGAGTATTCAGGGCCTTAATCTGGGGGCCGGTTTATTCATGGGAATGGGGATTGCTGCAACCGGATTTGGTGTGGTGTTGCCTGCTATGGCACGTATGGTCTCACCGGAAAAACGGTCTTTTGCGTTAGGGCTGGGGAGTGCTGCAGGGTCAGCCGGACAATTAATGGTGGTGCCTGTCGCTCAGTCTTTTATTGCAGGCTATGGTTGGAGTACCGCATTGCTACTGATGGCGGCTTGCGCAATGCTCATGATGGTGCTGGCGTCGCCACTTAAAGACGCGTCTGCGCCGGATAGCCAGACGGGCACGCCGGCTAAAAAGCAAACCATGTCAGAAGCGCTTCGCGAAGCCTGCACCTATTCACACTACTGGTTACTGGTGGCGGGCTTTTTTGTTTGTGGTTTTCAGTTGGCCTTTATTACCGTGCACATGCCCGCATTTTTAAGTGATCGGGGATTTGCTTCCAATGTTGCTGTAGCCAGTTTGTCATTAATTGGTTTGTTTAACATTGTTGGCTGTTTGCTATCGGGTTCCTGGGCCGGCAAATATTCGAAGGCGAAATTACTGACGGGTATTTATGCACTGCGTGCTGTTTCCATCGCCGCCTTCATGTACTTTCCTATGTCTGCTTATTCAGTCTATGCCTTTTCGATTATTACGGGCCTGTTGTGGTTGGCCACGGTACCACCGACCTCAGGGCTGGTGGCACAAATGTTTGGCTTACCGTTTATGGGGTTGCTGTATGGCATCGTCTTTTTAAGTCATCAGTTAGGTTCATTCAGCGGCGTTTGGCTAGGTGGTTACCTGTTCGATATGACCGGCTCTTACGACGTTGTGTGGTGGGCTGCCTGTGCTATTGCTGTTGTTACAGCGTTATTGCATTTGTGGATAGATGAGCGGCCGGTTGAACGACTGCGAGCTGCGACAGCGTAGTGCGCTTGCACCCTGAAACCAGTTTTAAGAAACAGGCTTCAGGGGCATGACGTTTAATGTTTGCGGGTGGATTTGTCCAGTGTGCCCATGGCAAAGGCTGAAATGACAAAGGTAAGGTGAATAATCACGTACCACATAAGTTTGTCGTTACCGATATTGGTCGCATTCATGAAGATTTTCAGCAAGTGAATCGATGAAATAGCAACAATGGAAGCGGCTACCTTACTTTTTAATGAGCTGGTATCCAATGTGCCCAGCCAGGCCAGTTTTTCAGTCCCTTCTTTCAGATCGATTTGCGACACAAAGTTTTCGTAACTGGTAAACATCACCATAATGATGAGGCCGGATACCAGCGCAATGTCGATAAGTGACAGAACCACTAGGACAATGTCAGCTTCACTGATCTCAAAAACATGAGGCAGCAGATGAAACAGTTCCTGAAAAAACTTAATGCCCAGTGCCACCAGTGCCAGGCTTAATCCTATATAAATGGGCGCGAGTAACCATCGCGATGCATACATAACGCGCTCAACCCAAGCTTCCAAATTGCATTCTCCTTGAAAAAACGATGATGATAGGGTCCGTTGACCATTGGATAATATCTCAGAAAACAGGGCGTATCCGTCAATACGCCTTTCGTACTTATTTTAAGCTTTAGCTATTTTTTTGCTTTTTGACCGTTTTCTTTTGCTGAGCCTGACGCTTTTTTTCCTGCTCTTTCAGTACCTCGTTAATAAAACTTTTTCGGCCAAACTGGCGGGTAATAATGCACTTGTCCAGCGAGAAGCCCCGGGCAGGACAGTACTCTCTGCCATAGTATATGATTTGCAGGTGTAAATCGTTCCAGCGGTCTCTGGGAAACAATCGTTTGGCGTCACGTTCTGTTTGCTCCACACTTTTACCATTGGATAAGCCCCACCGGTACATCAATCGGTGGATATGGGTATCAACCGGGAACGCGGGTATGCCAAATGCCTGAGACATCACGACGGAGGCGGTCTTATGCCCGACGCCGGGCATGGATTCCAGTGCTTCAAAATCCTGTGGGACCTCACCGCCGTGTTGTTTAATGATCATATCCGACAGGTGCCAAATCCCTTTTGACTTCATCGGTGACAAGCCGCAAGGCTTGATGATCTCTTTGATCTCTTCAATGCTCATCTGCACCATATCGAAGGGATTATCGGCTCTGGCAAATAGTTTAGGGGTAATTTGGTTAACTCGTTCATCGGTGCATTGGGCAGACAACAGCACTGCTACAAGTAGTGTGTAGGGATCTTTATGATCTAACGGAATGGGTATTTCCGGGTACAATTCATCCAGAATATCCATGATGGCTTGTACTTTTTGTTGTTTTGTCAGGGAACTACTCATATTGGGTACCAAATAATACGTGACGCAACAGTTAATTCTCGGCGGTGACGCGCGCTCGGACGACTTTCTTCGGCGCGTTTGCTGCGGCTTTGTCGGCTAGTTTTTTATCGATAATATTCTTAAGGGCAATCAGAAAACCCAGACCGAGAAACGCACCTGGCGGTAGTATGGCCAGCAAGAATGGGTTTTCAGGACTAAACAGCGTAATTTGCCAGTTAACTGCGAACGGGCCAAACAGACGTTCTGCGCCGTGTAGCAAGGTGCCATTCCCCAGTACTTCCCGAATCCCGCCCAACACAATCAGAACCAGGGTAAAGCCCAGGCCCATCATAAATCCGTCAAAGGCTGAAGTGGATACCGGGTTTTTCGACGCAAACGCTTCGGCACGGCCAATTATGGCGCAGTTGGTGACAATAAGAGGAATAAAAATACCCAGAGCCAGGTAGAGTTCGTAGGTGTAGGCATTCATCAGTAACTGTATGACCGTTACGAAAGCCGCAATGATCATAACGAAGACCGGTATCCGAATCGCCGAGGTCACGTAGTTTCGAATCAATGACACAGTGGCGTTAGAGCCAATGAGGACTAACGTCGTGGCAATACCCAGTCCGAGGCCGTTAATGACACTTGATGTGACCGCCAGCAACGGGCACAGACCTAATAACTGCACTAATGCCGGGTTATTTTTCCATAAACCTTCGAGTGTGAGCTGTTGATACATACGCACTTACTCCTGAGTTTCTGCCGGGGCAGGGCAGTTGGCAGGTAAACTAAACAAGGTTGCCTGCTGTTGATTCAAATAGGCTAATGCTCTGGACACTGCGCCGACAACGGCTCTTGGGGTAATGGTAGCGCCGGTGAACTGGTCAAACTGACCGCCATCTTTCTTGACTTGCCAGCGTTTGCTGTCTTCTTCTTTATAGACTTTGCCGTTGAAAGACAGCATCCAGTCGCTAACTGACATGTCTATTTTGTCTCCTAACCCCGGAGTCTCTGCATGATCGAGTGCTCTGACACCCAATACTTCTCCGCGCGTATTCACACCGAGGATTAAATGGATGTTACCGCTGTAGCCATCGGGAGCCGTAAACTCGGCGGCTAAAGCCTGATTTTCGCCGTCTAACCGGGCGCGGTAAACCGCATGTGAACCTCGTCCCAGGGCTGCATCATCAATCTGTAAACAGTCCAGTGCCAATTGATTATTGTATAGCGCAGGTGGAACTACCTCGTTCAATGTAGAAAGAAGTCGCTTCGCGCGTTGTTCTGCAATCTTTTGTTCGGTGCCAGCAAAGGTAAATGCAATGAGTGCCGTAGTAATAAGCGCAAACCCAGCCAGTAGAGCGCCATTTTTAATGATACTGTTTGGCATTATGACTCTCCCTGATGCGGCTTTTGTTTAGGGCGCTGGCCATACACTTTGGGCTGGGTGTAATAATCAATCAGAGGGACTGCCATATTCATGATCACAACCGCAAATGCAATGGCATCGGGATAACCGCCAAAGGTCCGGATAATAACTACCCAAAAACCAATCGCTGTGCCAAATACCAGTCGCCCTTTTGGTGTGGTTGAGGCAGATACCGGGTCTGTAGCAATAAAAAATGCACCCAACATGACCGCGCCATTGGTCCAGTGAAAAAGTGCGGAGCCGAACAGATCACCATTAATGAGCTGCAAAAACGTAGCGGTTACCGCGACGCCAGCAATCAGCGATACCGGAATGTGCCAGCTTATGATGCGCTGTTGAATAAGTACAATCCCGCCTGCCAAATAGGCCAGTGCGACCCAACTCCAGCCTGCGCCAGCTGCATCAGTAATCCCTTTGCCAAACAGTGGGTGGCTGAGTGCTTCCGTGTAGGTGTAGCCCTGGCTTAGCTGTGTCTTTACGTAATCAAGCGGCGTAGCCATCGTATAGCCATCAGCCCCGGCGCGAAGCTGAGTCAGATCGTAGCCGGACTGACTAAACCCAGTAAAAATCACTGAAATCGCATCGCCAAATGACATGTCGTGTAATGCCATTGAGGAGGGGGGCAACCAGCCACTCATGGCAGCGGGGAAAGAAATCAACAGCATTACATACGCAGCCATCGCTGGATTGAACAGGTTAAAGCCCAGACCACCATAAAGCTGTTTGACGATTGCAATGGCAAACCAGGTGCCCAGAACTGTCATCCACCAGGGGAGTAGCGGAGGTAAGCTAACTGCCAGCAATAATGCAGTGACGATGGCACTGTAGTCAGCCAGAGCCTGGCCAATCTCGCGTTTGCGCAGGGCAACTATGATTGCTTCAGTTACCACGGCGGTGATTGCCGCTAACAGCATTTGCAACATCACGCCCCAGCCAAAGAAAATAACCTGAGCAATGACGCCAGGTATCATGGCGTATAATACCCAACGCATCACCTGGTCGGTGGTGCGTCTTACGTGCTGATGGGGAGAACTCGATAAGGTTAACTTCATGCGTTATCTTGCTCCTGATCATTGCTGTTATCTTGTTTAGCGGCTTTTTTTGCTTTTGCTCTGGCAACGGCTGCTGCGATTTTTGCCTTGCGTTGCTCTTCTGGGGATAAGGCATCTTCTGTGACGTCTGTAGCGGTGTCTGCAGCGGATTCGGCGTCAGAAGATACTGGCGCGTTGTCCTCAGCTTTATCTGCCTGTTCTGACGTCGTTTCTACCGCTGCCTTTTTTGCTTTCGCACGAGCGACCGCGGCGGCAATTTTCGCTTTTCGCTGTGCCTCCGGGCTTAACGCTTCATTTGCTTCTTGTGCTGGCGTTTGTGCATCGGTGTCGGCGCTTGACGGCTCGGCCAAGTTTGCAGGACTTACCGCCACCTTTTTTGCTTTTGCGCGGGCAACCGCTGCTGCAATTTTGGCCTTACGCTGTGCTTCAGGGCTCGATGTTTCATCGGATTGTTGAGCTGGTGTATTTTCAACGTCAGTTTGAGGTTCGGCGGAGGTTTCCTCTGCGTTTTGTGCCGCAGTCTTTTTAGCCTTAGCTCGCGCGACCGCTGCCGCCACTTTTGCTTTACGCTCAGCGGCTGAGTCGGTTGGGTCGGCTGTAGAGGCCGTATTGGTTTCTACCGTTTTTGCGGTGTCATCCGGTTCGGTTGCAGGCATGGCTGTGTTGTCTTCCACTGCGCTATGTCCCGCTTTTTTCGCTTTCGCTCTGGCGATAGCGGCGGCAACTTTGGCTTTGCGCTCTGCGTTTGCGTCGTGCCCGGTACTCGTTTCCTGCACAGCTTTCTCATCGCGCTGATCTGTTGCTTCGGCAGTATCATTCCCGCGCTCTGCTTTTTTAGCTTTTGCTCTGGCAATAGCCGCAGCGACCTTGTCCTGCTTGGTTTCACTGGTGTGGGCGGTGTCTGACTGTGCATTGTTGTCAGCCACTTCGGTGCCTGTCTGTTGCGCGGCTCTTTTCGCTTTGGCTCGTGCCAGTGCAGCAGCAACTTTATCTTTAGCCGGGTTGGTGCTGCTTGTTTCTGGGTTTCCAGCTACCGTGCTTCCTGCTGACGTGCTTTGTTGTGCCTGCACGGCTTGCTTACGGGCTTCTGCAGCCTGACGGTGTTTTGCTTCCCGCTCTTCTTTCTCGCGCTCGAGACGTGCTTTGCGCGCTTCAAATCGCTGTTTTGATTTCTCAGCTTTGTCTTTTTCGTCTTTTTGAATACGAATCTGCGATTTTGCTTTGCGATAATAGTGTACCAATGGAATTTCACTGGGGCACACATACGCACACGCACCGCACTCAATACAATCGAACAGGTTGTATTCTTCGGCTTTATCAAGCTCTCCCGCTTTACTGTGCCAGTAAAGTTGTTGCGGCAGCAGGCTTGCCGGGCAGGCGTCAGCGCACGCACTACAGCGAATACACGCCAGTTCCCGTTGGTTAATTCGCAGCTCTTTTTTCGCAGGGACTAAAATGCAGTTCGTGGTTTTTACTACCGGGACTTCGACAGAGGGCAGGGTAAATCCCATCATGGGGCCGCCCATGATCACGGTAGGACTGGCCTGCCGTTTGGGCTGATAGCTACCTTGTGCCAGTAATGCCTGAATTGGGGTACCAATAAGTGCCCACACATTCTGTGGATGTTGAAGCGCTTCGCCCGTCAGAGTGACAACACGCTGAATAAGCGGTTTACCGTAGAGGATAGCATCGGCAATGGCGAAACAGGTGCCGACGTTGAACATCATTACGCCGATATCGGCAGGCAGGCCATCTCGCGGCACTTCGCGTCCGGTAAGTACCTGAATTAACTGTTTTTCGCCCCCGGCGGGGTACTTTGTGGGTACTGACACAACGCGAATATGAGGGTTGTCTTCACACACTTTACGCATTGCTTCAAACGCTTCAGGTTTGTTGTCTTCAATACCAATGATTGTCACTTTTGGTGAAAGTAGATGGCGTAAGATATCGACACCCTGGCGTATTTGCCAGGCGTGTTCACGCATCAGACGATCATCTGACGTAATATAGGGCTCGCACTCGATACCGTTAATGATTAAAAACTCAACAGTCTTTCTGGCTGTCGATTTTATATGGGTTGGAAAACCGGCTCCGCCCATGCCGGCAATGCCCGCGTCGCAGATTGCGGCGACCAGTTCAGCAGGTTCAGCCTTGGTGTAATCGTTAAGGGGTTTTAACTCAGTCCACTGCTCCTGGCCGTCGGGTTTTATAACCACGCACAACTCGGTAAGCCCACTGGGATGCGCGGTCGTGCGCTCTTCAATGGCTAACACTTCGCCAGATGTTGACGCGTGCACAGGCACAGAGAAAGGGTGGGGGCTTTGCGTTAAAGGTTGACCTTTCAATACATGATCGCCAGCGGTTACCAGACAAGTGCCGGCTGTGCCTATATGCTGACGAATGGGAATAACCAGTTCAGTAGGCAAGGATATCGTAGTGATTGCTGTTTGGTTCGATAGCCCTTTGCGTCCGTCAGGGTGCACGCCTCCCGGAAAATCCCATAGCTTTTGCGAATCGAGTCGTTGCAGTATCTGTGAAAAATCGTTTGGCATATCAGGAAATCACTTTCACCGGAATGTCACCCTTAGGCGTCTGCGAAAAATCCCATTGCCAGGATGCGGTAGTCGGGTTAACAGTCACCATATCTATACAATCGACGGGACATGGTTCTACACATAAGTCACATCCCGTACAGGCGTCGGTTATGACGGTATGCATTTGTTTAGCTGCGCCCACGATGGCGTCAACCGGGCAGGCCTGAATGCATTTGGTACACCCAATACATTCGTCTTCGCGAATGTAAGCGACTTTTGGCGCATTTTCCTCGCCGTGTGCTGCATCCAACGGTTTGGCTTCAACGCCCATTAAATCAGCTAACTGTTTAATGGTGCTTTCTCCGCCCGGAGGGCACTTATTTATATCGTCGCCATTAGCGATGGCTTCGGCATAGGGGCGGCAACCCGGGTAGCCGCATTGACCACATTGGGTTTGAGGTAATACCTGATCAATTTGTTCGACCAGCGGATCGCCTTCAACGTGAAATCGAATTGCGGCGTAGCCAAGGGCCAGACCAAACCCCAGTGCTAATAGTCCTAAGGCGAGCAGTGCTGCAACAATCATTACACTTTCACCAATCCGCTAAAGCCCATAAATGCAAGCGACATAAGCCCGGCAGTAATCATGGCTATGGATGCGCCTTTAAATGGTGTTGGGACATCCGCTGCCGCCAGGCGTTCCCGCATAGCGGCAAACAAAATCATTGCCAATGAAAAACCGACGGCAGCACCAAATCCGTAAATAATGCTTTGAATTAAATTGTGTTGTTCAGTGAGATTTAGCAGAGCAACACCTAGTACAGCACAATTAGTGGTGATCAGAGGTAAAAAGATACCCAGTAGGCGATAGAGCGTCGGACTGGTTTTGTGAACGACCATCTCAGTAAATTGAACGACCACAGCGATGACCAGAATAAAACTAATCGTGCGTAAAAAACTAATTCCCAGTGGCTGTAGTAAATAAGTCTCAACCAGGTAGCTACACACTGAAGCCAGTGTAAGCACAAAGGTGGTTGCCATGGACATACCGATAGCTGTTTCCAATTTACTGGAAACCCCCATAAACGGACACAAACCCAGGAATTTAACCAGTACAAAATTGTTGACTAACACAGTACTGATAAGAAGCAGGAAAAATTCAGTCATTTAGATTCAGTATCACTAATCAAGCCAGTGGATTATAGAAAAATCATCGTATTCATTATCGCGGTATTATCTCTTATTTTTCGCGTAATTAAAAACGTATACTGGAAATATGCGCTGAGTGATCTAAGAGCATAGAGGAACATTAATATAGAAATGTAAACTTCGAAGAAGAAGCTATTTAACTGAGCAATACAATAAGTGTAAAAGAATGGAGCCAGAAGTGGCTCCCCCTCCCCGACTCGAACGGGGGACCTGCGGATTAACAGTCCGTCGCTCTAACCAACTGAGCTAAGGGGGAATCGACACCTAAGTTGTTTGCTGAAGTTGGCTCCCCCTCCCCGACTCGAACGGGGGACCTGCGGATTAACAGTCCGTCGCTCTAACCAACTGAGCTAAGGGGGACCTGTGTTTCAACGGCTGCGAATATTAATGAGCTAACGAGGATGTGTCAATATACTTCGTTATATTTTTATTTCGTTTGCTCAAAAAATGTCATTTAGGCGATCTTTAATACAATTTTGCCATAAACTGGCTGTTTTTTATACTTTTGGTTGTGTGAATAAGTCTAATGCATTGAAAAATAGTGTTTTAGTAGATTGTTGAGGTAGGGGAATTCCTTTAAAAAGCAATAATTGCATATAAAGTGATATATTTATATCTAAAAGCTATTAAAAAAACGTTGAATACTGTTCTTGCATACAGGTTTTCATAAATCTGTAACCTATTGTGTGAAGTTAGAAGGTTAGTCGTTACTTACATAAAGTTTTAACGATCTGGCTTAAAGCCGCGCCAATACTGGGTCTTTGCGACTTATCCACGAATTCTGTGGATAACTATGTTGATAGATGTGTTTCAAAGCAAGTCATGCTCAGTGCATGTCAAAAAATTGTCATGTGGCTGTCATGTTGATCTTGGTTTAACTATATGATTTTTATTTGTTTATCATTTTTAGTGCACATCTTTGTAACAAAGTGTCAATGTTTTTTGCACCAAAATGATCAGTTGAAGGCTTGTGTGTTACTCATTCACCAATTGGTCCGAAAAATCGACAGTTTAACAATCCGTTTACACAAAAGCAGATGCGTATCTCACCTGGTAGTGGGTCAGGCTTGCTCCGCATAGGCCCGGTAAAGTGTATTTATTAAGTTACACGCGCTATCGGTGGCAAAAAATGCGTATACAGGCCGACTCGTGCTTCAGATGAATAAATAAGATTCCGTTATTGACCTCGTAATTGATAAAAATGCGATGAATAGCGTTATTCGGGACGCAATATTAATTTCACGATAAAATACTGTTGTTATTTACAGCACTCCAGTACAATAAATCCTTTATCTTTTTCACCCGTGTGAGTTCGGCTGGCTGATACGCCTCCTCCGCACGTTAGTTCATCTCAAAATGTGATTAAAGCCATGCCCGCAACCGACAATAAGTCCAGAGATTTAATTAATGGCGATATCAGCCAGACGCTGAAGCGTATGACGGTGCCTATGATTGTTGGCATGATCATGATGATGAGCTTTGGCTTGGTCGATACTTTCTTTGTGAGTTTACTCGGTACCGAGCCTCTGGCTGCCATTAGTTTTACGTTTCCGGTTACCTTCACGCTGATCAGTCTGAATATAGGCCTGGGAGTGGGGACGTCTGCCGTTATTGCACGTTTGGCAGGGCAAGGGAATCAGGATAATGCCAGGGAAACCGGTTCAGGGGCTATTATGTTATCGTCTCTGTTAGTCGGTATTCTTGCTGTGATTGGTGGCCTGACAGTTGTGCCTATCTTCTCTTTGTTAGGTGCTCAGGAAAACCTGATGCCGTTTATTCAGGATTATATGTATATCTGGTACTTCGCATCGGTATTCCTTGCTATTCCGATGGTAGGTAACAGTGTGCTGCGAGCAAGGGGCGACACAAAAACGCCTAGTATTATCATGGCCACAGGCGGAGGCATTAATGCCGTACTCGACCCCATTCTTATTTTTGGGTTTGGTCCTGTTCCTGAGATGGGAATAGGTGGTGCCGCGCTGTCGACGCTAATATCCTGGATTATTTGTTCGGTATGGATTTTGTACTTGTTAGCAAAACAGCGCGGGTACATTCTTCCTCGATTGCTGACTCCTAAAGAGTTTATCATTAGTAGTCGTTCAATATTGCACATTGCGTTGCCAGCTGCAGGCGCCAACATGTTAACGCCCATCGCCGGCGCTATATTGACCAGAGTAGTTTCGGGATACGGTGAGGAAGCCGTTGCAGCCTGGGGGGTTGGCAGTCGATTGGAGTCATTCACCACGATTTTAGTGTTGGCATTGTCGATGACACTGCCGCCTTTTGTCAGTCAGAATCTGGGCGCTAATAAATTTGATCGCGTTAAACAAGCCTACTGGTCTTCGGTAAAATTTGTGATGGGCTGGCAGCTGTTGGTCAGCATCTTATTATGGTTACTGTCGGGATTAATCGCAGCGCTGTTTGCTAAAGAACAGGCGGTGGCCGAATTGATCCAACTTTTCCTTTTGATTGTACCTTTTGGTTACGGACTGCAAGGCATTATTATTCTGACTAACTCATCGTTGAACGCGTGTCATTTACCTATGTCGGCGTTAACCCTAAGCATCATTCGGTTATTTGTGTTTTTTGTACCCATTACCGTCGCGATGGGCTGGGTATATGATTTAACCGGCATCTTTACGGGTGCTGTGGTTGCCAACTTATGTATGGCCTTGGTGTCAATGTATTGGTTCCGACGCTCTTTACGTGTTTTACAAACTCAGACTGATTAGTAGGTAGTGCATTATGACGAAAGGTTTTGAACTGGTATCGAAATATGAACCTGCCGGTGATCAGCCAAAGGCAATAGAAGCGTTGGTTGATGGATTGGAAAGTGGTCTTGCTCAGCAAACCCTGCTAGGGGTAACCGGTTCGGGTAAAACCTTCACCATGGCTAACATTATTAATCAGGTACAGCGCCCTACATTAATATTGGCCCACAACAAAACCCTGGCTGCACAGCTATACGGTGAAATGAAGGAATTCTTTCCGAACAATGCTGTAGAGTATTTCGTGTCTTACTACGATTACTACCAGCCAGAAGCCTATGTACCCAGCACCGATACCTTTATTGAGAAAGACGCGTCGATTAACGACCACATAGAACAGATGCGCTTATCGGCTACGAAAGCACTGATGGAACGTCGTGATGTTGTCATCGTTGCCAGTGTGTCCGCAATTTATGGTTTGGGTGATCCTGAGTCCTACATGAAAATGCTGCTGCATTTGCGTCAGGGTGACACAATCAACCAGCGGGATATTTTGCGTCGACTTGCAGAACTACAGTATAAGCGTAATGACCTGGCCTTTGAGCGGGGTACGTTTCGGGTGCGCGGCGATGTGATTGACATCTTCCCTGCAGACTCTGAAAAGCAAGCGGTGAGAGTGGAGTTATTTGACGACGAAATCGACCGTATTAGTTTGTTCGATCCGCTTACCGGTTCAGTAGACAAAAACGTGGTGAGGGCGACCGTATTTCCTAAAACCCATTATGTGACGCCACGTGAAAAAATCCTCGATGCGGTTGAACATATCAAAGCCGAATTGTCAGACCGTAAAAAGCAGTTACTAAGCGTAAATAAGCTGCTGGAAGAGCAACGTATCAGTCAGCGCACGCAGTTTGATATTGAAATGATGATGGAGCTGGGTTATTGCTCCGGTATCGAGAACTATTCAAGGTACCTGTCTGGCAGAGCGCCTGGCGAGCCACCACCGACCTTGTTGGATTATTTTCCCGCCGATGGCCTGATGTTTATCGACGAATCACACGTGACCGTGTCGCAGATTGGTGCGATGTACAAAGGCGACCGTTCTCGTAAAGAAACGCTGGTGGAATATGGTTTCCGTTTGCCGTCGGCATTGGACAACCGGCCGCTAAAATTCGAAGAGTTTGAGCATATATCACCACAAACGATTTATGTGTCGGCCACCCCGGGTAATTACGAGCTGGAAAAGTCAGATGGCGAAGTCGTCGAACAGGTTGTTCGACCAACCGGCTTATTGGATCCGGTTATTGAAGTGCGCCCTGTGGCCACACAGGTGGACGACGTGCTGTCTGAAATTCAATCGCGCGTGGCCGTAGATGAGAGGGTTCTTATAACAACGCTCACCAAACGTATGGCAGAAGATCTCAGTGAGTACCTCAACGAACACGGTGTGAAGGTGCGTTACCTGCACTCCGACATTGATACGGTTGAACGTATCGAGATTATCCGTGACCTGCGCTTGGGTAAGTTCGATGTACTGGTGGGTATCAACCTCCTCAGGGAAGGCCTGGACATGCCAGAAGTGTCTTTGGTAGCCATTTTAGATGCCGACAAAGAAGGTTTCCTGCGTGCAGAGAAATCGTTAATTCAAACCATTGGTCGCGCTGCGCGTCACATCAATGGTAAAGCCATTCTGTACGGCGATACCATTACCGGCTCTATGCGCAAAGCCATAGATGAAACTGAACGAAGACGCGCTAAACAGATTGCTCACAACGAAGCTAATGGTTTAAGCCCGCAAAGTCTGAACAAACCGATTACCGACATTATGGATTTGGGAGATTCGGTTGCACCACAGGCAGGTAAAATTAAACTTCGCAAAGTGGCAGAATCGAAACAGGCTGCCAAAGCGGCATCCGCAACGGAAATCATGGGCAGAATTGGCGAGTTGGAAAAAGAAATGTTCGAATACGCCCGAGAGCTAGAGTTTGAAAAAGCCGCTTCGCTGCGCGATGAAATTGAACAACTGCGGAAGCAGGTCGTCACCTTGTCTTAACGAGATGCGTATAATAGTCAGTGACTGAATAAGAGTTTTGATAAAACAATGACTACAGAACAACCAAACAACCCGTTGCATGGCGTTACGCTAGAAGCCATAGTAACCCGTTTACAAGCGCATTATGGCTGGGATGGGTTAGCCGCCAGAGTGAATGTCAATTGCTTTAAGAGCGACCCCTCTGTTAAATCGTCACTGAAATTTCTGCGTAAAACCCAATGGGCGCGTGATAAGGTGGAACAGCTTTATATCTCCACATTCAGTGAAAGCTCGCCCTGGCGGAAATAAATGTCCCAAATTCTGCTAAATCGGCAGTGACCGCTTCAGCAATCATCGGCACATACTTAGCAATCCATTCCTGAGCCTGTTTATCAAAAACGGCGTCTTTACCCTCTAACTTGTACTGGTAATTTACCTTGTTATTGATACGTCGGATAACCAGCTCGTACAGCTTATTTTCCTTAACGGTCAATTCGATGCGCAACTGGATATATTCTTCAACGAGTGGCTGGCGATGGCCTTGCATGACACAGGCACTGATAAGTGCCATAAAAGACGTTATCAGTCAGGTACTGGGCAGGCTTGTAAAATTGGGTTTATACACGCACTCTCTACACAGGTTGGGATGATTATTGCTGCTGTTTATACGTTTGTCAGTGTGAATGTGTAAGGATTTTTTACCGTGTGCAGCTAACCTGCGCAAAAATTTACAAAAATTCTGCTCAAAATGTGATTGTAAATGTTGGTATCTGTGCCTATTATGGTTTGAGTATCAATAACTATACCTAAAACAAAAGACGGTGCGACCATGTTAAATCGATTGCAAGAGTCAGATATTAAGTTGCTACGGGTGTTTTACGCGGTAGCAAGTTGTAATGGATTTACCGCTGCTGAACCGGTGTTACGTATGCAACGCCCCAATATCAGTGCGGCCATTAAAAAGCTGGAAGAGCGACTGGATTTGGTATTGTGTCACCGCGGTCGCGGTGGTTTTCAAATGACTAAAGAAGGCGAGGTTGTCTTTCAGGAAACCAAACGTATTTTCAACGCGTTTGATAACTTTGTATTTAACCTTAAATCTTTGCACGATGATTATTCAGGTCATATCACATTGGTATTGATGGCCGGTCTGCCACTCTCTATTCATCTGGCCGTAAGCCGGGCAGTGAAAAGTACCATGAAAAAGTTTGATGATATTCATGTGAATATTCAGACACGCCTGTACAATGAAGTAGAACACGTTGCATTATCGGGTGAATGTCACCTGGTTGTCTCAACATACGATATGGTAAAACCAGAATCGGTCACATTTCATACCATCGGTACCTCGTGTAACGGTCGCCTTTACTGCGCGCCTTCGCACCCGCTAGCGAAATACCGCGACGTTGATGCATTACCCGACAATGTTCGCATTGAAGATTACCCGGCCATTGGGATTTCAGGCTTGTCTTCGGCAAACTATATCGATGGCGACAGCCGCCTGGCTATCCAGACATTTTCAGATTCTTTCGACGCGGCCATGTCAGCAATGATGACGGGTGAGTATGTTGCCTTGCTGCCTGACTACATGGCAAAAGAGCAGGGTGTTGCGCTGGGCTTAGTGCCTATCGCGAATGGTAACTTGTTTAATTTTAGTCACGAATTGTTCGTCATGAATGGCAAAAATACCCGCCTTAACCCAGTATTACGCTACTGCATAAAAGAGTTGGGTTACTTTATTACTGAGAGCCAAAAGTAACCTGGTAGTGACCTGCTGAAAGAAAAAAGTATCAGGCCAAACAATCAATGTTTGGCCTGATTATTTTTTGGCTCTGGTTACTCATCGTGTTGCTTGCGGTTAATGTTTATACCACCGCTGAGAAAGCCAAAACTCCAGTTTCCTTTCGCCGTGCCATCGGTTTCAAATTCCAGTTTTACCCCACCGCTGTCTACATCGGTATCGTAAGAACCGGTTAAGACGCTGATACCTTTGTCGATATCATTTAACGTCAACATGCCGTTGCGATAATCGTAGTGAACAATAAATTGCGTCGGGTTGGCAAAATAGGCTTTTTCGATAGGGAAGGTACCGACATTTTCAATGGTGAACATGTAGTTTTCGGGGGCAGATGCCAATGCGGTTAACCCGGTTTTTAACGGTGAGCTGAGGTTGACCTGAAGTTGTTTACTCTCAGAGGCTGTGTCGGTAATTCGAATGTGGCCGGTAAGCACAACCAAATAACTCCCGTCGGCCTGGTAGCCTATGTCCAGTATGTCATAGCCAGGTTCGAGTATGGCTTCTGCCTGACTTTCAATAACGTCAGATTGGACTATAAAGTCTTTTGCGGTAGTAACAGATTGAATTTTACCACCCGCGCGCTCAATGGCTTCGCGTTTGGCAAATAATACGGCTTCTTTGTAGTCCTGTTGAACCGTAGTCTTAATACCGTCGTCCAGCCCTTTAATCCTGACGGGAATTGTGGACGAACTGGCTATCGAAATAAGGGGCAATAGTGTGAGCCCGAATAATCCTTTTTTCATAGCCAGTCCCGATTATAGTTGATTAACTTTCGTACTGTAATGGATCTGTGGCCTGATTGTCACGAAATGCTTCCAGGCGTTCCTGACAAGCACCACATTTACCACAGGCATGTTCGCGGCCGTTATAGCACGTCCAGCTTTTTCCGTAATCCAGTCCCATGCGTAAACCGTCGGTCAATATCGCGGTTTTGCTCACCTCCAGGTATGGCGTGACAATTTCGATAGCTTCGTAATTCGCGATAGCACAAACGTCATTCATTTTTTCGACAAACTCAGGGCGGCAATCCGGATAAATCGCGTGATCACCTGAATGTGCACCGTAATAAACCTTGTTCGCTTCCATGCTCACGGCATAACCTACAGCCAGAGATAACAGGATCATATTGCGGTTAGGTACCACAGTTTGCTTCATGCTCGGCTCTTCATAGTGTCCTTCTGGTACCTCAATATCGTCGGTAAGGGCTGACCCGCCAACTAAACTATTGATAGCAGAGATATCTACTATTTTGTGGGAGATGCCCAGCTCTTTGCAGACGTTAGCTGCATAATCAAGCTCTTTTTTATGACGCTGACCATAGTCAAACGACAGGGCGTAGGGCGTCTTTCCATCTTCAATGGCTTTATTCAGCACGGTGTAGCTGTCCATGCCACCGGAGTAGATCACAATCACTTTTTCAGACATAACGGAGTATAATTATAGAAAACATAACGGAATTTTAAGCTATCCCTGCTAAAATCCCAACTATATAGACGACAGGAATACAGATTTGACAGATCAGGTACTCAACATTAACGAAATGTTCGAAACCATTCAGGGCGAAGGGGTTTACACCGGCGTGCCTGCAATTTTTGTACGACTACAAGGTTGCCCGGTAGGGTGCCCCTGGTGTGATACCAAACACACCTGGACGCTCGATGAAAACCTGATCGACAGTGTGGATGCAGTTATTAATAAAAGCGAGGAATCTGAGCGCTTCTTCGGGATATCTGACTTAGGCCTGCTTGCACTGTTTGAACAACAAGGATACAACGCCAAACATGTTGTTATTACCGGTGGCGAGCCCTGTATGTACGATCTCACAGGATTAACCGAGTTATTGCATGAACGCGGTTTTACCTCTCAAATTGAGACCAGTGGCACATTTGAAGTGAAATGCGCTCCACAAACCTGGGTAACAGTATCACCTAAGGTAAACATGAAGGGCGGCTATGATGTCCTCACCAGTGCATTACAACGTGCCAATGAGATTAAGCATCCCATCGCCATGGAAAAGCATATTGAGGAACTCGATGCGCTGTTGGAGGGTATAGATCTGACTGATAAAGTGGTGTGCTTACAGCCAATCAGCCAACAAGCCAGAGCAACGGAACTGGCAATAAAAACCTGTATTGACCGTAACTGGCGCTTATCGCTGCAAACGCATAAATATGTGGGAATCGCCTGATGTTTGATACGCTTTGTAGTGGATTGGCTAAGCGGGGTTATTTCAATGAATGTTAAACCAGTTTTATTTTGCGTCGCGATGGTGAGCTCGTTGATGTTTTCCGGTTCGGCGTCTGCGGCAAATTGGTCTATTCATTATCCCAGGCCAATCAACGAAAGCGACATGCGCCATGATTATCCCCTGACGTTGCTTAAGCTGGCGTTAAGCAAAACTGGCGTGCGTTACACGCTTACGCCGTCTGAGCGGATTTTGTTGCAGGGTAAATCGATTCGGCAGCTGAAGGAAAACCGCGAGATTAATATCTTATGGGTGATGACTGATGTGCAACGGGAAAAGGAATTGTTGCCAATTCGGATCCCAATTCATAAAGGACTCATTGGCTGGCGGGTCTTTTTGATCAATCAAAATTTTGCCGACCGGTTTGACGGTATCAGTGATTTTCAGTCATTGACCAAGCTGACACCGCTACAAGGCGCGGAGTGGCCTGATACCAAAATTCTTCAGTCTAATGGCTTTAACGTGCATACTGTCACTGATTTTCCCGAAGCGTTTACCAGACTGGTACTCAACCAAGGGGACTTTTTCCCACGCGCGGTCAGTGAAGTGCTGGGGGAGTTAAATGCTAAGTCTATCGATCCGGATATTGTGCTGGAAGAGAATCTGGTTATTCACTATCCAACGGCCATGTATTATTTTGTAAACCGGTCGAATCCAACTATGGCCCGCCTGATCGAAACCGGACTGCGGCGTGCATTGGAAGATGGGTCGTTCGACAATATTTTTGTTAGTCATCATCGGGAGGCGTTGCTGAAAGTGGATATTGCCAACCGTAAGATTTTTCAGTTGGAAAATCCTCTTTTGCCACCCGGCACCCCAGTGGACGATGAAGCACTGTGGTTTGATCCGGAAAAACACGCGCCGGAAGCCAACAAAGACTAGCGAAGTGAATACATAAAAAAACCAGCGAAGTCGCTGGTTTTTTTGTGTCTGTATCAATGCGTAATTAAGACTGTCCGTGAACGTCTTTCATTGAACGACCCGATGGGTCAGCATTGTTCTTAAAGCTTTCGTCCCACTCAAGGGCTTCAACCGTACTACAGGCAATTGACTTACCGCCCGGTACACAGCGTGCTGCTGTTTCCTGAGGGAAGTAACCTTCAAAGATAGTGCGGTAGTAGTAGCCTTCCTTAGTGTCAGGCGTATTGATGGGGAAGCGGAATTCAGCAGAGGCAAGTTGCTGGTCGCTCACTTCGTTTTCAACGAAATCTTTGATTGAGTCAATCCACGAATAACCCACACCGTCACCAAACTGTTCTTTCTGGCGCCACAGTACTTCTGGCGGCAGGGTATCACCGTTGTCGAAGGCTTCACGCAAAATGTATTTTTCCATTTTACCGTTGCCACACATTTTGTCTTTCGGGTTCAGACGCATGGCAACGTCCATGAACTCTTTGTCCAGGAACGGCACACGTGCTTCCACACCCCATGCTGACGTGGCTTTGTTGGCACGTGCACAGTCAAACATGTGAAGGCGGTCAAGCTTACGCACGGTTTCTTCGTGGAATTCCTTGGCGTTAGGCGCCTTGTGGAAATACAGGTAACCACCAAAGATTTCATCAGAACCTTCGCCAGACAGTACCATTTTGATACCCATCGCTTTGATCTTGCGGGTCATCAGGTACATAGGCGTAGCGGCACGAATAGTGGTCGTGTCGTAGGTTTCCAGATGGTAAATAACGTCGCGGATCGCATCCAGACCTTCCTGAATCGTGAAGTGGATCTCGTGATGCACAGTACCAATCATGTCGGCTACTTTTTTGGCAGCCAGTAAGTCAGGTGCGCCTTCAAGGCCCACGGCAAACGAGTGCAGACGTGGCCACCAGGCATCAGACTTGTCTTCATCTTCAACGCGCTTGGCAACGTACTTGGCAGCAACGGCTGACACCAGTGATGAATCCAAACCACCTGACAATAATACGGCGTAAGGCACGTCTGACATCAGATGAGATTTTACTGCTTTTTCAAACGCCTGACGAAGGTCGTCGATGCTGGTTTCGTTATCTTTAACGGCATCAAATTCCATCCAGTCGCGCTTGTAGTATTTCACTAATTCGCCGGTTTTGCTCCACATGTAGTGGCCCGGAGGGAATTCACTGATTGTTTTACACACAGGCGCCAGGGCTTTCATTTCTGATGCTACGTAGAAATTACCGTGCTCGTCGTAACCTGTATATAGCGGGATAATACCAATATGGTCACGGGCAATCAGGTAGGAATCCTGCGCTTCGTCATATAGAACGAAGGCAAACATGCCTTGTAAATCGTCAATAAACTCTACACCGCGTTGTTGATACAAAGGTAAAATTACCTCGCAATCAGAACGGGTTTTAAAGTCATACGGGGTAGCCAAATCTTTAGCCAACTGCTTGTGGTTGTAGATTTCACCGTTAACCGCCAGGATTTGCTGACCGTTATCGCTGATAAGCGGTTGTGCGCCAGTGTCGACATCGACGATAGCTAAACGCTCGTGACACAAGATGGTATTGTCATTATTCCAGATACCCGACCAGTCAGGGCCACGGTGACGCAGCGTTTTGGTTAATTCAAGTGCTTGGGTTCTGAGTTCAGACACATCGGTTTTGATATCTAAGATACCGAAAATACCACACATAGGAAGCGTTCTCTCTTGTCACATAGTTAAAGGATAATGTTTTCTGTCGGTGCTCGATTTGATATACAGCGGTGGATTATTTTTTTGCAGGATAAAACCTTTTCACTCGCGAGTACTGAATGTGCCAGCATGAGATAAAAATGCAAGCTTAATCTTTGATTAATTCGCTATTAAGTATAAAAAATAAGCAGGATGGCCAGGGTAGCGTGAATGCTGCGTGAAAGTAGCGCAAATAAAGGGAAGGGAAGCGGTTATGCCCAGCGTGGAGCACAACCGCAAAAACAGCAATTAAGGACGCTGGAATTCGCTGGATTCACTCCAGGTTGGCCAGGCCTCTTTGTTGGCTACCATGTAACCCACTTCCATGAGCAATTGGGTATCCTGAGATATGCCGCTTAAATCCCAGCCATCGCGGAATTTGTCGCAGACCTGGTGATAGCACCCTGTGACCACCACTTTCATGTGTTTGCGGTATTTTGCCGTGGCTTCGTCAAAGGGCTCTTTTCCACCTTTCGCGTACAGCGCAGGTACACCCGCCTTAGCAAAGCTAAAGTGATCTGAGCGGTAGTAATATCCGGCTTCAGGGCGGTCTTCCTGTGCCAGTACACGGCCCTGACGCTGGGCTGCAACAGTCAGTTCCTGCTCCAGATCTGATTTGCCCATACCAATGACCGCCACGTCTTTGGTTTTACCCAGTACGTTCATGGCGTCCATATTGATGTTGGCTACCGTTTTGTCTAATGGGATTACCGGGTTGTCCGCATAGTATTTTGAACCCAGTAAGCCTTGTTCTTCCGCCGTGACAATCAGGAATGAGATTGAACGCTTGGGCGCTGGCGTTAGTTGGGTAAAGGCTTCAGCCATCACCAGTGCGGCAGCTGTCCCTGTCGCATTGTCGTGGGCACCGTTGTAAATCTGGTCGCCTTCCAGGCTCTCGTCCTTACCCAGGTGATCCCAGTGTGAGGTGTAAATGACATGTTCATCGGTTTTTTCAGAACCAGGCAAAGTGGCCAAAACGTTGTAACTTTTCGATGCTTTAAAGGTGTTATTCACGGTCACTGTCATCGCTTGACCAAGTGCTTTTGAATATGGGCCTTGCATGGCTTTGGCTTTCTCAGCAGAAAAATCGAGGCCAGCATCAGTAAACACTTTAGTGGCGGCTTCCAGAGTCAGCCATCCTTCAACCGCTACGCGACTTGCACCTTTGTCCGGGCTAACCAGACCATATTGCGGGCCGCTCCAGCTATTGGCTACTACCGACCAGCCATAAGAAGCCGGGGCAGTTTCGTGAACGATAATAGCGCCGGCTGCACCCTGACGGCTTGCTTCTTCGTATTTGTAGCTCCAGCGACCGTAGTAGGTCATGGTGGTGCCCTGGAATTTACCGCTTTCGGGGTTTTCGAAACCCGGGTCATTTACCAGAATCACCACGGTTTTGCCGGTGACATCCAGACCTTCATAATCGTTCCAGTCGTACTCTGGCGCATTGACACCATAGCCAACAAATACCAGCTCTGAACCTTCCAGCGACACAACAGACTGCTCGCGTTTAGAAGAGGCAACCATATCGGTTTTATAATCGAATTCATTGTCACCAATCGTCATGGTCATATTCGGATCGGCGGTGATTTCCATCAGCGCCACTTCCTGCAAGTAGCTATCGCCATTACCCGGCTTTAAGCCCATGCGTTTAAATTCTTTTGTCAGGTAATCCAGCGTTTTGCGTTCGCCCTCTGTGGTGGGTAAACGGCCTTCAAATTCATCTGATGCCAGGGTTTTGAGGGGCGGTGCAATTTTTTCTGGTGTAATTGATGCGTAGACATCATCAAAGTTATTCTTTTCTGTCGGGGTCTCGGGTGAACAGGCGGCAACCATAGCGCAGCCTGACATCACCAGAGGCAAGAGGATTTTTTTCATATTATTGTCTCTGATTGCATTACAATAGCGTCCCAGTATAGATAAATCAGTCGTAACAACCAATCATTCAGCATGAAATCTGTCGCAGTTAGCCACGCATTGGGCCAAAGTCCTTGCTCGACATTGCCTTTATCCTCCTTGTTTGCCTGTTTTGGCATGCAGGACGTTCAGAATGCCCCCGACATTGATGAGCTCAATAATCTGGCGCAACGGTTTTCCGGCGCTAATTCAAGGCAGATACCCGCTTTTGTCGATGCCGGGTGTTTTGAACAGGATCCGAGGTACTACGAAACCATAGTGGCTGAAGCCAGTCAGGTACCAACCCGAAATACACACTGGCATGATGCTTTTAACGCAATGATTTGGATGTTGTTCCCGCAATCCAAACATCGATTAAACCGTTTTCATATCGCAGATATAAGTCAGTACGGTGCGCACCCCCGCACACCCCGGCGCAACAGGCTGACTCACTTCGATGAATGCGGTGTGGTATTAGCGGTCCCGGCTTCATATCTTGAGCAAGCCAATCAGTTGTTAGAGGCGTTGGCACAGCACCAATGGCAACGCGCATTCTGTGAGTTTAAACAAGCGTGGGGCTCACACGTGTATCCGTTTATATTTGGACACGCGATTTATGAAATGCTGCTCAATCCGTTTATAGGTCTGACAGCAAAATGGTTGGCGGTGGTGGTGCCCGATGAGTTTACTGAATCATCCGTAAATCAGCAGTTCCAAATGGTTGACTGTGCACTTGAGCTGCGCTTGTTGGAATTCGATGGGTTGAGTAGTAAGCAGGTGTTAAAGCCTTTGCCTGTCCTTGGCGTGCCAGGTTGGAGTAATACACAAAATGACGCGTTTTATGCTAATACCGATTATTTCCGGCCGCTGTCGGCAAGCGCCTTACCTACCTTACAGTTACCTCTGACTTGTCAATAAAAAACGGGCCTGAAGGTATGAACCCGGCCCGTTTTTTCAGCATAAAAATTCGGCTTAAATCAGGTTTACGACAAACCAGATTGCCCAGATGATCGCGAATGGCGCACACGCAATAATGGTGGATTTCTTGGTCGAAAAACTTGTCCATTGCGCAATGCCCACGGCAATCAAATAAATGGTCCAGAGACTCTCTAACCGTAGCGATTGGGTAAAGCCAAACCAGTCAGAAGACATCTGTACGTCGGCCCAGTAAGCGATTGACAGTGGGCTGATAATGGTCGGCAGAATCTGGTGGTCACTTGAAAGCGCAATCAATGCAATCGCGATAAGCGCATTAATTACCGCCGGCATGCTTGCCCACCAGGTGAAACCATACCAATCTGTAAAGCCATTGAGGTTCTGTTCGTCGGATTTGGTCATCAGATGCAAATACAGCGCGACAACGGCGTTAACGATAATAGGACCTAATATACCGCCGACTAACATGAATATTTGAATTGCGGACTGCTGCATACCCGCGCGCATTTGATCCTGCTCTGCCGGGCTCATGTCGCCGTACTGGGTATCAATTAACATGTTTTGATACCAGCTAAAATCAACAAAGTTGATGAACAGGTAGCCGGGTAACACACTCATTATAGTGACGATAATGAAGGGGACCCACGACCAGTTGTTGTGTTCGTTTACGGCTTTGAAAACCCCGTTTGGCTTGAAAAATATATCGTTACAAGCCTGAATAGGGTTGGTAACTTCAGACATCCGTGACTCCTTATAATTTGTAACATTTAATCGAATTATTGTAATTTGATTGTCAGTATACTGATATTAAGGGAGAGGTGGAGTGAAAAAGTGTAACGAATTTTCATATTTACGCTTTTCCTTTCCCTTAACGGCGGAAGTAAATAATAACGCAAAGCGTGTACGCGTTTATAACGATAACAATAGGGAAAACTCATGATAGAAATTTCTCATCTTGCCAAGAAGTTTACGGTGGAAAACCCGAAAAAACTCAGTGAACAAGAAAAGAAAGATCCACGGCTAAAAGGGCGTTTTTTCCACTCTGTGGAGAATGTGTCGTTTCATTGTGCGTCGGGTGAAGTGCTGGGCTTACTGGGACCAAATGGGGCAGGTAAAACCACCACACTTAGAATGTTGTCCACTGCGCTGACACCTGATTCCGGTGATATTACGATAGACGGCACCAACGTGGTTAAAACGCCCGTAGTTGCGCGCAAGATGATTGGATTTTTATCAGGTTCAACCGGTTT
Organism: Aestuariibacter sp.; assembly: GCA_017794925.1. GTDB lineage: Bacteria > Pseudomonadota > Gammaproteobacteria > Enterobacterales > Alteromonadaceae > Alteromonas. The sequence goes on from CP051238.1 coordinate 2,555,890, forward strand.
GTATGGACGTTTGACCGGACGCGAAAATATCGCTTATTTTGGTCAGCTTCATGGCATGACCGCTGAGCAAATCGACAGCAAGATCACCGAGCTTGCAGATGTATTGGACTTGCACAGTTTCTTAGATCGCAAGTGCGACAACTTTTCTACCGGCATGAAACAAAAAACCGCCATTGCCAGGGCGGTTGTACACGATCCTAAAGTGGTGATTCTGGACGAACCTACAACAGGGCTTGATATCATGGCTGCTCAGACAGTACTGGATTTTATTAAACGTCTGAAAGAGAAGGGGATACCGGTCATTTTTTCTACTCACCATCTCGATGAAGTCTCTGAACTGTGCGACAGGGTTACCGTTATTCACCATGGCAAGACACACTTTTCCGATACCTTTGAGTCATTTAAAGCACAATCCGACGGCTCATTACACAAGGCGTTTATGCGCATAATAGAACAGGGAGGAGAGTAATATGTGGAAGGTCATGCTGAAAGAAATCAAAGAGTTATTACGCGACCGTAAAACCCTGTTTTTTATGATAGCACTGCCTATCCTGGTATTTCCTTTACTTATTGGCATGGTGGTGTTTTTCGGTGGCAAAGCCGTAGACAAAGCTGAGAATAAAGTGCTGGATTATGCGGTGATAGGGGCTCAGTATGCCCCAGCCCTTGCGAAGGAGCTGGCTGCTTCAGATATGTTCAATGAAGTCGCGATTGACGCTGATACCGACATTACGGCTTTTGTTAAAGCACAACATGCCGATTTCGTGCTGGTGATACCCAGTAATTTTAGCGACGATGCGCTGGCAAACGGGCAGGTGAAGCTAAAACTTTATCTGAATGATGCGGGCCTAAATATGGTGCGCAAGCGCCTGGATAAGATTGTAGACAGGTTCTCTGAGGAAAGTCAGACAAAAGCCTTTGAAACACTGGGGTTAAATGAGCAACAACAAGTTGCGCTCATTGAGCCTATTGTTATTGAGAAAGTCGATGTGGCCGACAAGCGAGAAAATTGGGGCGAAAAAATTGGCGGTATGATCCCGTACTTCATCTTTATGTTATGCCTGCAAGGCGCCATGATTCCCGCAACTGACCTGGGCGCGGGTGAGAAAGAGCGGGGGACACTGGAAACCTTACTTATCTCGCCAATAGAAAGACATCACCTGGTGTTGGGTAAGTTCTTTACCATTGCTTTTGCGGGCGTTACATCGGCCCTGATAACGGTGAGTAGTATGGCCGTATGGGGACTGGTTCTTAGTCAGGGCATGGCACTAAAAGTTGTCGCGGAGTTTATGAGTGCGATTGGCGCAATCGACTTCATTCTGATGTTCCTGATGCTGGTGCCAGTGGTGGCAATTTTCTCTGCCGTGTTACTCAGTTTGTCAATTTATGCCCGCAGTTTTAAAGAAGCACAAGGCTACATGACGCCCTTAGTGTTCGCGGTAATTGTGCCGGTTATCCTTGCAATGCTACCAGGCGTAGAGCTCAAAGGTGGCTGGGCGTGGGTGCCACTTACCAATGTCGCACTGGCGATCAAAGAGCTGATCAAAGGTACCATGGATTACTTCCAGTTAGTCGCGATCTTCTCGTCTACTGCCATTATTGCGGCCGGACTGTTGTACTTCTGCGTGTACTGGTTTAACAAAGAAAAAGTACTCTTTAGATAGATATTCTCCTTTCATCAAAGGCCCGGTTCTGACCGGGCTTTTTTACTTGTCATTCCAAATAAGAAAATTAATTTCAAATGTAAACGTTTGCATTTCCAGGTAGGGTGAATCTGAACGTATCAGCACACAGATTGCCAATACAGGATGCCATTGGTCAAAGCTCTTCAATGAGGACACAATTAGCACTTACATGCTTTTTCATTTTTATCGTTAAGCCGTCTCAATACTGCCGTTTCATTATGGGAATCTATTGATAACAGTGATGGTAACTCGCGTTGAAATGTATCAAATTTAACAAATGAGTTACTTTATTTTTTAATCTTTATGAATTTCATTGATAATCAATTTTCAGCTACGTAGTATTTTCAAAATTCATCGTATTCACAAAATTTTTACATATCGCATGGCTTTTGATTCTCAGTTTGTAAACGTTTTCCTTTTACGCCTTTTCTCTCGGTGTGATGCGGCTGTGCTTTCATTTTGTCTTTTTAAGAAAGCGCTTTCTCGCTGTTCTTTGCTGGTGCTGGCGGCAGCTGGTCTATCAGGCTGTTCTGAGCGAGTAAACGTTGCAGGTACCGATAGTCAGCAAGTTGAATGGCAGTGCCATGTTGATCATCGACTGAAATTTGCTACACCGGGTACGGAGTGGGAAGCGCATAGTTTGCCAATTGGTAATGGCTATATGGGCGCAAGCGTGCTGGGCGGCATTAAGTCAGACACGCTTAATATTGCTGAAAAAACCCTATGGACAGGCGGGCCTGGAAGCAGCGAAGGCTATGATTTTGGCTGGCCGGAAGAGGCTCATCACTACCAGCAAAACCTTAGACTGGTTACCGATACGCTGTTAAGTGAACGTTCGTTGTCCCCCGAGGAAGTCGCCGGAAAGCTGGGCCGGGACCCGAAGGGGTATGGCAGCTATCAGGCAATGCTTGATCTGAACGTTGAATTTGAACATTCAGAGCAGGTGTCTGACTATCGTCGTGAGCTGGATATGGCCAAGGGGGTGGCTAGTGTGACTTTCCAGCATCAACAAACGCACTATTATCGTGAGTTTTTTGCGAATTACCCCAGCCAGGTAGTTGCTGCCCGTTATTCAGCCAATGGCGCTGAAGGTCTGTCAGGGCGTATAGTGCCAAAACTGCCCGACAATCGCTCCGTCGAAACCCGATGGCAGGATGGCAACCTCGTCATTAGCGGTAAATTACACGACAACCAACTGGCTTATGAAATTCAGATTGCAGCCGAAAATCAGGGCGGAGCGTTAATTCCGACTCAGCAAGGCTGGCAGCTTAACAACGTGAATTCCGTCACCTTACTGGTCGTAAGTGCAACTAACTATTCCAACTCCTTTCCGGATTACCGTACCGTTCACCCCCATGCTTTACTCACATCGCGTTTGTCAGAGGCTGTAAACAAAGGCTACGAAGCGCTTCGTGATGAACATGTTACCGATCATGCTGCCTTGTACTCGAGAGTGAACTTTTGCCTCGAAGATACAGGTGGCAAGAGTACTACTGACACCTTGTTGGCTACCGTCACAGACAATACGGCAACGCCCGCCATGCAGCGCCAGTTGACGCAACTGTATTATCAGTTTGGCCGCTATCTTCTGATTGCCTCATCGCGCCAGGGTACCTTGCCAGCCAATTTACAAGGTGTATGGAATAACTACACCCAGGCTCCCTGGAGTTCAGACTATCACGTCAATATCAACCTGCAGATGAACTACTGGCTGGCCGACATGACGAATCTGTCGGAAGCAGGGCTGCCATTGTATGACTTTGTTGAAGGGCTGCGAGAACCAGCTGAAGAGACGGCAAAGCGGTTATTTGATGCGCCGGGTTGGACGTTGCTCCTCAACACTAATATTTGGGGATACACCGGACTTATTTCCTGGCCAACCGCTTTCTGGCAACCAGAAGCAAATGCCTGGTTAGCGGCGCATTTTTATCAGCACTATTTGTATTCACTTGACGAGACCTTTCTGCGCGATCGCGCCTGGCCGGTCATGTGGGGCGCGGCTCAATTCTGGATGCACACGTTGGTCACAGACCCAACCACCGGGCAGTTAGTTGTCGCACCGTCGTATTCTCCGGAACACGGAGATTTCAGTGTCGGGGCTGCGATGTCACAACAAATTGTTGGCGCGTTGATCAGAGATACTTACAAAGTGGCAAAGCAACTGGGGCTCAATGAGCAAGCCTCTGAGTTGGCCAGCACACTTTCATCATTGGCTTCGGGCTTAAATATAGGCCAATACGGTCAATTACAGGAGTGGCAGGCAGATATCGATGAAATGACCAGCCAACACCGGCATATTTCCCACCTTTATGCGTTACATCCGGATCAGGAAATATCACCAATTCGCACGCCAGACCTTGCCGAGGCAGCCAGGCGCACCCTTGAGGCCCGCGGCGATGGTGGCACCGGATGGAGTAAGGCCTGGAAAATCAACTTTTGGGCACGTCTTTATGATGGTGACAGAGCCAACAAGCTGTTGTTAGAACAATTGCGTCACAGCACCTTGCCAAATTTATGGGACAACCATCCGCCTTTCCAAATTGATGGCAATTTCGGCGCTACGGCAGGTATTTCCGAGATGCTGCTGCAGAGTCAGCCGGGAGCAATGCAGTTGTTACCTGCGTTACCGGCTGCGTGGCCAAACGGCCGGATCAACGGCATCAAAGCCATGGGCAATATTACGGTTTCTATGTCGTGGGAGAACGGCAAATTAGCCGACGCGTCGTTTTACTCACCCCGCTCTCAGAAGGTAACCATTACGTTGCTGGATGAAGCCGGGTTTTTTGATATTGCGGACAAGACTGGCAATCGTATTGCGGTGTCACAGCAAGGTCGTCGTGTGACGCTGACTATCAGCGCAGGACAGTCATACCGCATTCAGCGTAAGGGCAAAGTTTAGAGCGCATTGTCCCTGCTGGGACATCTTGCTCAGGAAGTCTGCCAGTGTTCTTACCAGCACGGCAGTAAAAACAAAAGCGAATGGGAGATACCAATGAAAGTAACGCACACCGACCAACACAAAGGAGACGTGTTCAGCCGAACACGAACGTCCTTATGCGTGCTCAGTGCACTGGGGCTGCTTACCCATGCCTCAGCGACACTGGCGCAAGAAGCCGATCCGAAAACAACTGAGGAAGATGAAACGGTAGAGGTTATAGAAGTCAGCGGCATGCGCTCGAGCATTATCACTGCCACTGAAGCAAAAATGTCGTCAGACAAAATCATGGATGGGATCAGTGCTTTGGATATCGGCGCTCTGCCGGATCGAAGTGTCACTGAGACCTTGCAACGTGTACCGGGTGTAGCCATTGACCGCTACATGACACAAGGCGACCCAGAGCATTTCTCGGTAGAAGGTAACGGCGTTATTGTACGTGGTTTAACCCAGGTGCGAAGCGAATTAAACGGCCGCAGTACGTTTAGTGCAAACGGTGGCCGTACCCTGAGCTTTGGTGACGTACCTCCGGAACTCCTGAGTGCCGTTAACGTGTATAAAAGCCCATCCGCTGACCAGATTGAAGGCGGCATTGGTGGCACCATTGACCTGGAAACTCGTCTGCCATTTCAGGACGACCAGCAGCGTGTAGCGGTGACGCTAACTGCAAATTACGGCGATCTCATTGAAGAAACCAAGCCCGCATTCTCGGCGTTGTATTCCAATACCTGGGATACCAGCGCGGGTAAAATGGGCCTGTTGCTAGACATTGCCCAGTCTGAATTGTCTACCCGTAACGATTCAATGTATGTGCGTCCGTTCTTCTATCGCGATGACATCGAAGGTCACGAAGGTGAAACCGTGTATGTGCCACGCGGTGCAGACTGGCGAACCATGTACTTCAATCGCAAGCGTTCTGGTGGTTATGCAGCGTTGCAATGGGAGCCAAAAGAAAACCATGAGCTGACCTTCACGTACTTTGTCAGTGATTACGATATGACCTGGAACGAAGATGCCATTTTCGTGGGTAATGATCCGTTTGCTGTTCAGGCGACAACAGATTCCGTATTTGGCGATGACAATGTGCTGGAATACGGTCGCCTGTATCAGGACGGCGGTATTCCGATGGGTTCAGACGTGCGGGTTTCTGACCAAACAGCGAAAACCGAAGACTTTGCGCTTCGCTATCGCTGGTACAACGACACCTGGGCTGTGGAAAGCTCGCTGCAGCGGGTAAATTCCAGCTCGAAAGGTCTGGACTCTACCGTTGCAACAGAGATTCTGGTGCCTTACATTGATGTGGATTTCCGTGGCTCATTACCCAAAGTTAACTCTGACGAAACCTACCTGGCCACACCGGAAAATTACAACTGGAACTTCCAGATGGATAACCAGTATGACCGCGAAGCGACCATGACGGCATTTGATCTGGATGTGACGTATTACACCGGTATGGAGTTGTTATCTGCGGTAAGGTTTGGTGGTCGTTACAGTGACTCTCGCGCAGACAATGCAGACACAGGTTATAACTGGAGTGCGCTGGCGGTGAGCTGGTTGCAAGGCGGCATTGTCGAAGGGCAGGAGAATATCACGCCGGACGCATCCGACCTGAATTTGAATACCTTTGATAACTTCTTCGGAGGCCGCGTACCATCACCTGCCAACGTATACGCGCCTGTTGTGGCTTATGCCCGTGATTACCCGCAAAGCTACGAAACCCTGCAAAACAAGTTTGTGTACGCAGATTGGGCTAGCTGGGCCTATTGGTCACAGCGTAATCTGGGCGATGATCAGTGGCAAAATAATCAGTCGGAGAAAACCACTGCGTTGTACGCCATGGTGGATTATGACTACGTGGATGGCAAATTCCCCATAAGCGGTAACATTGGTGTGCGCTACGTGCATACTAAAAACGTGGCGCATGGCCACCTGCAGTATCCCTTTGTCACCGAATTTGGCAATGGGGCCTATGAAGATTTGGATGCCGAACATTCTTATTCCAAGGTATTGCCCAGCTTTAATATGAAAGTGGAATTGGCTGAAGGCTTGTTACTACGTATGGCCGCATCGAAAGCCATGGCAAGACCAGACTTCAGTTCCATGGGCGCGAATCTTACGTTAAGTGCCTCTGTTAAAGAGTCTAGTCAAGGCAAGCAGGAAGCCGGAGAACCGCTGGGACCGGATGATTACGATTTGACGTTGAGCGCGAATTCCAACCCTTATCTGGATCCAATGGAATCAACTCAGTTCGACATGTCTTTGGAGTGGTATTACGACGACTCAAACTCCATGTATGCGGCGTTGTTTACCAAAGACATAAAGGGATATCAGGTCTACTCACTCAGTCAGGTTGAGTACGGTGGTTACAGCTACAATGCCACCTGGCCTGTTAGCTCAGGGAAAGCCGATATCACCGGTGCTGAGCTAACCATTAACCACTTCTTTAACAATCTACCGGCGCCATTCGATGGATTAGGCATTCAGGCAAACTATACCTATATCGATTCCAGTACGGAACTTGGGGATGATACACGCCCCTACGATACGGATGGTTCTACCTATGGCACCATGCCTTATCAGGGATTGTCAAAGCAGGCGTTTAACCTGGTGGGTATGTATGAAAAAGACAACTGGTCGATTCGTTTAGCCTACAACTGGCGTGACGAGTTCCTGATGTCTACCCGGGCCAATGGCTTCCAGGCCGATGACAGCTCATGGGCGCTGCCATTGTTTAACGCACCTACCGGTTACCTCGACGGTTCAATTGCTTATAAGATTAATGATAATTACACCGTGGTACTGGAGGCCAATAATCTGGCAGACACGGTTACCAAGAATATTATGAAGCAAAATGGCCCGGGTAATCATTACGGGGCTTACCACGTGAATGACGTGCGTTATGCATTGTCGTTGCGTGCTAACTTCTAATCAGGAGCAAGGGCGGCTTTGTGAAAAAGCTGCCCGATAAAAGGAATACGGTTTGGTGACTACCCCACAACACATTTGCATCGCTGGTGGCGGCACCGCAGGCTGGATGACAGCAGCGGCGCTGGCTAACCGTTTGCCGCACTCTCACTATCGCATCACGCTGGTGGAGTCGGCGCAAATTGGCACTGTGGGTGTCGGGGAGTCAACCATTCCGCATATACGACAGTTTAATAGTGCTTTGGGGATTACCGAGGAAGAATTTATTGCAGCTACCTCAGCGACGTGGAAGCTGGGGATTGAATTTACCGATTGGGGAAAGGTGGGCGACAGCTATATCCACCCGTTTGGTGAACTTGGCAGGCCATTGGCGGGCATTGAATTTCATCATTTGTGGCAGGCTGCCAGTCTACAAGGACTGGACGTACCGATTGAATCATTCAGTGTAGCGGCCGTCGCAGCCAGGCAGCGCAAGTTCTCGCCGCCGCATGCGTCCCGTGAACACCTGCTATCTACCTATACTTATGCCTATCATTTGGACGCCAGTGCCTACGCGCGATTCTTACGAGACTATGCCGAACAACGCCAGGTAACTCGCGTTGAAGCACAAATTCGAGAAGTGAAGCGCGACCACCAGGGCGGCCCTATCACAGCGCTATCGCTAGACAACGGGCAGGAAATAAGCGCTGATTGGTTTATCGATTGCACCGGTTTTCGCAGTCTGTTGATAGGTGATTACTCACAAGCTGAGTTTATTGACTGGTCAGAATGGTTGAAAACCAATCGGGCGGTCGTGTTACCGTGTGAAAAAGACGGGCCTAGTCGGCCTTATACTAAAGCCATGGCCAGAGAGGCCGGGTGGCAATGGCAAATACCGCTGCAACATCGCATTGGCAATGGTTACGTGTATTGCAGCGATTATATTAGCGATGAAGATGCAGAACACACGTTGCGCTCAACGTTGCCTGGTGAAGCCCTGGCAGACGCGCGTTTTCTGGACTTTAAAGCGGGTTGTCGCAAACAGTTATGGGTACAAAACTGTGTGGCAATAGGATTATCTGCTGGCTTTCTGGAGCCGCTGGAGTCCACCAGTATTTTCCTCATTCAAATGGGGATCGCCAAGTTTCTGGAGCATTTACCGGGCACGCACAATGATGCGACTCGCAATCAGTACAATCGCGAATTAACCGAGCAGTATCAGGTTATCCGCGACTTCATTATTTTGCATTATTACCTCACGCAGCGGTATGACACGCCATTTTGGCGCGACTATCAGGCCATGAATTTACCCGATAGCCTGACCGAGCTGATTTTGGCTTTCCGCGACTGTGGCCTGGTAGATAAACAACAATACGGACTCTGGCCTGCGGTGTGTATTGGTCAGCGTTTGCATCCAAAACAGGTCGATAGCCGGGTTGCCGCTATTCCACCTCAACAGCTAATCGGCATGCTGAATCAGTTAAAATCAGACATAGCGGCTCAGGTTGCCACGCTGCCCAATATGGATGATTACCTGTCGTCACTGGTTGCTCAGACACCGCTTCAGAAAAGCGGCATGCGGGCCGGAGGGCAGGTATGAGCAAATTATTTCAGCGAGACTTGTTTGAGACGCCAACAAATACCCATGGCCGGGCACTGAAGTCGATTTGGGTGGTCGGTGACGATGTACACGGGCTCAGCACTGCCGTCGCCTTTGCAACGGCGCTCAAACCGTTCGGGATTAAAGTTGGTGTCGTCTCATTACCAACAGTAACGGCTAAACAGGCGTCTCTGCATTCCTGTAACGGGCACCTTTTTGCGTTTCATCGCCGCTATCAACTACCCGAACGGGCTTTTATGCAAAGTCAGGGCGTGGCGTTTTTTACTGCCATGTCTCTTGCAACTGCCAGTCGTCCAAACAAGCCTGTCTGGCTGGCAAACGATACGTGGTTGCCGTTATTCAATGGCATTGAACTGCATCAGGTAAAGCGTTGGCTGAGTGATTTTGCCTCTGTGGAAACGTCATTTGCGGCCGCCGCCGCTAAAGCCGGAAAAACAGTGTTTCCCTCGGGTCAGCAGGGCACTTTGGGCAACAGTTTTGAACTGGGCGCCGTTGTCGATACAGAGGCCTATTGTGCGTTTTTAACACAACAAGCGCTAGAGCGTGGTGTCACGTTTGTGCCTTCTAACGATATTGCGTTTGAACGTTGTCCACATAGTGGCGATATCACCACATTATTGTTAAGTAATAACCAGCGAATTCAGTGTGATTGGGTAGTGGATGCAACCGGGCCGCAAGCACGTGTAATTGGGCAGGCTTTAAAACGCCCCTTTGAAAGCTGGCATGCCTATTCACCTATCAGCCTGTCAGGCGAAACAACAGAGCAGAGTGCGTCGAACACACCGGGTATAGCCGTTAGCGTGAACGATACAGGCTATCAGCAAGTCCAGTACCTGGGCGGCAAAAAAAGGACGGCGACATTTACCGCAGTTCACAGCGGTGTCGGTGAGTGTGAGGCAGGCTTTCGTGATCCAGTGTCGCACAACTGTCTGGCCGTTGGTCCAGCCGCTTATCACATTGATGTGCCGGGTATGTCCACACTGCACACTACACATCGAATTATAGAACGATTTTTAAACGTGGTGCCCTGTCTGCCTGCCCCTGCTACCTGGGGGCGGGCATTCAACCGCACCACGAAGCAAGACTGCGAACACCTCAGAGACTTTGGTTGTTTGCTGCTAAGTGCAATGGCAACTCGGCAGCAGATAACAGGCAAACCCTGGCAGGTTTTACCCAAGCTGTCTGAATCGCTTGATCAGGCCCTTACTTTGTTTAACGAGTCAGCCCGCTGCACAGTGCCGCCAGATGCCATGATCCACCGGCAGCGCTGGTTAGACGCACTGGCATTAGCCAGTAGCAATGAGCAAGCCTTCGAGCCGCTATTGAATGCGGTATCTCAAGCGTCGGGTCAACAGTTTTTGCAGCGCATTGCGACACAAATTCAATCACTGGTAAGCCAGTGCTAACGTTTTCAGGAGTAGACGTGAACACATTTAAACAAACCCTCTTCGGCGCAGGACTCATAGCAAGCGCCATATTGACAGGTTGCAGCAGTACCGCGCAGCAGGCACAAAGTAGTGGCCTACAAGCTTCAACCACACCACTTCCGGTCATTGTTACTAAACAGGGAAAGCACCAGTTTCAGGTAGACGGAAAACCGTTTTTAATGCTGGGTGCGCAAACCAATAACTCGGCAAATTATCCTGCGGCACTGCCCGATGTGTGGCCAGTCGTAGAAAAAATGCACGCCAACACCCTGGGGATCCCGGTAGCCTGGGAACAAATCGAGCCCGAGGAAGGGCGCTTTGACTTTAGCTATCTGGATACCCTCATTGCCGAAGCAAAGGCCCACGATGTGAAAGTGGTACTGCTGTGGTTTGCGACCTGGAAAAACAACGCGCCTCATTACGCACCTGCCTGGGTAAAGCTGGATAACCAGCGCTTTCCCCGGGTAGTAACCAAAGAGGGCAAGCTGCTTAACTCCTTGTCGCCACACGGCAAAGCCACATTGGAGGCAGACAAAAAAGCGTTTGTGCAGTTAATGACCTACTTGCGTGACAACGACCCTTCGCATCAGGTGATCATGGTGCAAGTGCAGAACGAAGTGGGCACCTACGGCAGTAAGCGCGATTTTTCTGAATTGGCGAATGAGATTTTTGAACAACCCGTGCCCGTTGAGCTTACTCAGGCTTTGGGTGTGAACAACGGATCATGGCAAATGGTATTCGGTAACGATGCCGATGAATATTTCCACGCCTGGCACATTGGCCGTTATGTGGATGAGATTGCAGCAGCAGGCCAGGCAATCAAAGACCTGCCCATGAATGTGAATGTGGCATTGCGCAATCCGTTCAATCCCGGCGATGGTTATTCTATGGGGGGGCCAACCGACAATGTGATTGATTTGTGGAAGGTGGCGGCACCACATATCGATATGATTTCCCCCGACATCTATTTTCGCGATCACAAAACCGCCACCAAAGTCCTTGAGCTGTATGCTCGTGATGACAACCCGTTGTTTGTAGCGGAAATAGGCAACGACCAGCCCTATGCCCGCTACTTCTTTTCCATGTTGGGAGAGCAGGGCATCGGTTTTGCGCCATTTGGTATGGACTACACCGATTACGCTAACTTCCCGCTAGGCGCAAAATCAGTAACCGACGAGGTGATTGCGCCGTTTGCCAATAATTATGCGTTGTTTGGCCCCATGGCAGAAGCCTGGGCGGCGTTGTCGTTTACCCATCCGGTGTGGGGGTTCGCTGAACCCGATGCAAAAGCCATGAGTGGCGACGTGTGGAACGCCAAAGGTACCAGTCAGGTTGAGCCTGATACTGAGTCACCTGCGCCGGGTGAGCACTTCACGCAACGTGCCGATTTGGGCTTATGGAATGCAGAAGTTACCTATGGACGGGAAATGTTTTGGATTAATCCACCTACCGGTAACACGCCTGCGTCAGGCGGTGCCGCCATTGTTCGCTTGAGCGACAACGAATTTTTAATTACCGCCTTTCGGGCGCGTGTCACCCTGACTCCCTCAGATGAACTGGCTGGCCAGTACAGCATGATCGAACGAGTGGAAGAAGGCCATTTTGATGGCCAACAGTGGGTGTTTGAGCGTGTCTGGAATGGTGATCAGACTGATTGGGGTCTGAATTTCACATCGCGTCCGCACGTACTCAAAGTCCGTATGGCCACTTATTCGCGCTAAGTTTTTCCAGGGAGTATTTGAACATGAATAATAAAACCAGGCTATTAGGCAGTGTTGCCATTGCCGTTTCTGCAGCATTGTTGCTGCCCGCCTGCCAACCAGCCAGTGACTCTGCCAGTGCAGTTAGCAGTCAGCAGCAAGCCGGTAACTTTGAACGTACCGAGCATGGCGTGGTGGTGTACCCTTCGCAAGGGCAAGCCCAGGCCGTGCAGGTACAAGTGTATCGAGACAATATTTTCCGGGTGACCAGTCTGGCCCACAAGCAACTCGATGCGGTTGCCGAAAGTATTCAGGTTGTTGCGTCTCCAGAAGCGCCGTTTAACATTTCCAGCGAGAATGGTGTTGTCACCCTCTCTGCGTCTGGCGGCAAAGCGCAAATCAGTCTGGTTACCGGCGCAGTAGAAGTGTTTGATGCCAGCGGTAAGTCATTGCTTAAACCGGTAAACAGTGGGGAGTTTGGCCCGGTAACAACCGATCCTATTACGCCTGAGGCGAACAGTTATGCCCTGCGCCAGCAATGGAACCGGGGTTCAAAAGAAGGCTTCTTCGGACTGGGGCAGCATCAGAATGGTCAAATGAACTACGCCGGTGAAAACCTGTTTATGACCACCCACAACCTGGAAATCACCATTCCTATGGTGGTGTCGAATCGCAACTATGGCGTGTTGTGGGATAACGCCTCCATGACGCATTTTGGTGATCCTGCCGGACCACAGCCGCTAGACAAGCATTTGACCTTATTTGATGAAGACGGTAACCCTGGCGGGCTAACTGCTTATTACTACGATGGCGACAAGCTGCTTCACAAGCAAAAAGAAGCCAAACCGGACTACCAGTTTTTAGCCAATAACAACACGCGTGAAACGCCTTTCCCGGAAGAGTTGGGTGACGTGACACAGCCACGCGTGGTGTGGAAGGGCAGTATGCAGGCCGATGCCGATGGCGAGCATCTGTTTAAGATGTATTCCAGCGGCTATGCGACACTGCGTATTGATGGCGAAGAGTTGCTGCATCGTTGGCGCATGAACTGGAACCCCTGGTACCACGATGTGAAAGTACCGCTGAAAGCCGGTGAGTCCGTACCGGTTGAAATGGAGTGGGATTCACAAGGCGGTTATTTCTATGTTGAGCACATGCCGCCGCAGCCGGAGCAAGATCGCTATTCGCTGTCGTTTGCCTCTGAGTCTGGCAAATCCATTGATTACTACGTGGTAGTCGCAGACAACTACGATGGCGTAGTGGCCGGTTATCGGGAGCTTACCGGTGAGGCTGTATTGCTGCCGAAGTGGGCTTATGGTTTCTGGCAAAGTCGCGAACGCTATACCAATCAGCAGGAGCTGGTAGACGTGGTTAAAGAGTATCGCAAACGCGGTATTCCACTCGACAACATTGTGCTGGATTGGTCGTACTGGCCACAGGATGCCTGGGGTAGTCACGATTTCGACAAAGCGCACTTTCCGAAACCAAAAGAAATGGTCGACGAAGTACATGCATTGAACGCCAACATTATGATTTCAGTATGGCCGAAGTTTTACTCAACCACCGACCATTACAAAGAGCTGGATGCCAAAGGCTACATGCTCAATAAGAACGTCAATATTGAGAAAAACCTCGACTGGATTGGTAAAGGTTACCTGAACGGGTTCTACGATCCGTATCCGGAAGAAGCGCAGGAGATTTTCTGGCGCCAGATCCGGGACAAATTGAATGTGGTGGGTATCGATGCCTGGTGGCTGGATGCCTCTGAGCCAGACATTCACTCAAACCTGTCGTTTACCAAACGCAAGGAAATCATGACGCCAATGTCAGTTGGGCATGGTGCAGAATACTTTAACTCCTATGCCGTACCTAACGCAGAGGGTGTTTATAAAGGTGAACGCCGCGATGATGGTGATAAGCGCTCGTTTATTCTGACCCGCAGCGGGTTTGGTGGTATTCAGCGTGCAGGCGCTGCCATTTGGAGCGGTGACACCGTACCGCGCTGGTCAAACTTACGCGAGCAAATCGCTGCCGGATTGGGTGCGAGTCTGGCGGGCATGCCAAACTGGACCATGGATATCGGCGGCTTTACGCCAGAAAATCACTATCGTTATACCAGTAATGGTACCGTAGGGCACTTCTCGGGATTAGAGCCAGAAGATGTGCAACCGTGGCAGGAACTCAATGTGCGCTGGTTCCAGTTTGGTGCGTTTGTGCCGCTCTTCCGCTCACATGGTCAAAACCCCTATCGCGAAATCTACAATATTGCGGATGAAGGCTCAGAGGTATACAACTCCATGGTGTACTACACGCGTCTGCGTTATCGCCTGATGCCCTACATTTATAGTGAAGCCGGTAAACAATACCACGACCACAATACGCTGATGCGCGGTTTGGTCATGGATTTCCCGAATGACACCACTGCAATCAACCTGAACGACCAGTATCTATTTGGCCCTGGATTATTGGTGAGTCCAGTGCATGAAGAAGGTGCGACAACCCGCGATGTGTATTTGCCTGAGGGAACGGGCTGGTTCGATTTTTACACAGGTAAAACCTATCAGGGTGGCCAGACTATTACCGCTGATGCGCCGTTATCGCGGATGCCGCTATTTGTAAAAGCGGGCACCATCCTACCCACCGGACCGGCTATTCAAACCGTATACGAACAACCCGATGCGCCATTATTACTGACAATTTACGCCGGTGCAGATGGCGACTACACCTTGTATGAAGATGATGGCAAAACCTACGGCTACGAACAGGGGGCGTTCAGCACCATTTATTTCACTTGGGATGACGCAAACAGCACGCTGGCGATTAGCGAGCGGCAGGGCGAGTTTGAAGGCATGGTAGAACAGCGCGATATCCGGGTCAGAGTGATTCGCGGTGAGCAAACCGATGCCGCTGATTTCTCTGTGGTGCCTGCCACCGTAGTGCGCTATGAGGGTACTGCGCAGAGTGTGAGTCTGTAACTATGCGTAAGATACTGTTTATGAATACACCTTCTACTAAGGGCAAGCTGTCGCTGATTGCGGCAGCCTTTGCGAGTGTAGCACTGGTAGCTTGTACCAGTGCAACGGCACCGAATCCAACATCGAAAGCGGATTCCGTTGAAACAACTAGCTGGCCGACACTGCAAAGCCCGATCAGCTATGCCGAGGAAGACAAGGCGTTTGTGGCTGATTTAGTGGCCCGAATGAGCACTGAACAGAAAGTGGGTCAGCTAATGCAGGCGGAAATTCAAACCATTACGCCTGCCGAAGCCCGGCAATACCATATCGGTTCTATTTTAAATGGTGGTGGCTCTGTTCCCAACCGACAGGCCGCTGCCACCGCCCGTGACTGGGCAGTCTTTGCCCAGTCTTTTTATGATGCCACGGCAACCAGTGAAAACGGCGAAGTGGCTATCCCTGTGTTGTGGGGAACAGATGCTGTGCATGGCCACGGCAATCTGATCGGCGCGACTATTTTTCCGCATAACATTGGATTAGGTGCAGCCAACAACGTTGAGTTAATGACGCAAATTGGCGCAGTGACTGCGCGGGAAGTGCGCGCATCCGGAATCGAGTGGATCTTTGCGCCTACGGTTGCCGTTGCGCGGAACGATCGGTGGGGCAGAACCTATGAGTCTTATTCTGAGCACCCGGATCGCGTTGCGTCGCTGGGCGCGGCATTGGTTACCGGTATGCAAGGCAAACCCGGTACGTCAACCTTTCTGGATGAGTCGCACACGCTTGCGTCGGTTAAGCATTACCTGGGCGATGGTGGCACCACAGGAGGTGATGATCAAGGCGATACCGCAGTGTCTGAAGCCGACCTCATCCGCTTGCATGCACCAGGGTATTTCTCGACGCTGGATGCAGGTGCACTCACCGTAATGGCGAGCTTCTCGTCATGGAATGGTGACAAAATGCACGGCAATCGCTATTTGCTGAATGACATTCTGCGCGACAAGCTTGATTTCAACGGCTTTGTGGTCGGAGACTGGAATGGTCACGGGCAATTGCCGGGGTGTACCAACGACAGTTGCTACCAAACGGTAAACGCCGGCCTGGACTTGGTGATGGTGCCCTACGATTGGAAAGCCATGTACGCCAATACCTTGGCGCAGGTGCAGGCGGGTGACATTTCGGAAAGCCGTTTAAACGAAGCGGTTACCCGTATTTTACTGGTTAAAAAACAACTGGGTCTGTTTAATGGCAAAGGTCCCCTTGAGCGCGAATTGGGTGGGAATAACGCCGTTGTTGGTAGTGAAGCTCACCGCGACGTGGCTCGTCAGGCGGTTCGCGAGTCGTTGGTGCTATTGAAGAACAACAATCGCACGCTACCGATTGCTGGCAATGCCAACGTATTGGTGGCGGGCGATGGTGCGAATGATTTGGCCAAGCAAAGCGGCGGTTGGACGGTTACCTGGCAGGGTACCGGCACGCAGCAAGCTGATTACGTGGGCGCAACCAGTATTCTGCAAGGGTTTGAGCAAGCCATGTCTGCCGCTGGTGGTAATGTCACTTATTCCGCGCAAGGCGACTATGAAACGAAACCCGATGTCGCTGTGGTGGTGTTTGGCGAGGACCCTTACGCCGAGGGGCAGGGCGACATCAATACGCTGGAATTCTCCCCCGGCAAGCATGAAACGCTGACACTGCTGAAGCAATTACAGGCTGATGGCATTCCGGTTGTGTCGTTGTTTTTGTCTGGCCGGCCGCTGTGGGTAACGCCTTACATTAACGCATCTGATGCTTTTGTTGCTGCTTGGTTACCGGGCAGTGAAGCACAAGGGATCGCTGATGTATTGGTAGGTGATAGTGAAGGTAAACCCGTGTATGACTTTAGCGGCACACTGGCCTTCTCCTGGCCGAAAACCCCGCTGCAAGATACGCTGAATGTGGGTGATGATAACTACGACCCGCTGTTTGCCTACGGCTATGGCCTGACCTATGCGAAAGGCAAGACCGTTGCGCCGTTAAACGAGGATGTGCCCGGTGTGGCTGGTGAGGGGGGGCAGGATATCGCATTGTATGCGGGTCGTCCGCTTCAGCCGTTCAATGTGTTTTTAAATAACAGTCAGCGCGATCAGATATTCAGTGGTGCGTTTGCGCAGTTACCGGATGGCACTGTCACCGTTGAAACCACCGACAAGGACATTCAGGAAGATGCCTTACTGGTGACCTTTAAACAAGACTGGATGTCGGGAATGTTTATTGCGGGAGGCAATATCGACCTGTCGCCTTTCTACCCGAATGGCGCGCTGGAATTCGATATTCGTATTGATGACATGGAAAAAGGCCGCCTGGATGTGATCCTGGACTGCAATATTAATTGTCGCAATATGATTGCCATGCGTGATTGGGCAGTTGAACAGCAAGGCAAAGGCTGGCAACAGGTGAGTATTCCTATGCATTGTATGCTGGAAAACGCGGAACATGGCAAGCAAGTTCAGCGAGCTTTCACCTTGCGCACCGGTGGTGACGGGCAGTTCGCCCTGGCTAACGTACATTTCCGCCGTGAAGCCAGCGTACCGGCAGAGCAGCAAATTCAGTGTCCGGCCAATATTGCAACTCAACCTGATACGCTCAACGAATACTGGGCTGTGGACTGGTGGATGCCGCGCCACAACGAGAAGGTTGCGCAGGCACAGCAAGGTACGGCCAAGCTGGTAATGATTGGCGATTCCATAACGCATGGCTGGGAAGGTGACGGTAAAGCGGTGTGGGAGCGCTATTTTGGGGATATCGACACGCTTAACCTGGGCTTCGGTGGCGATCGTACTGAAAACGTATTGTGGCGATTACGCCATGGCGAACTGGGCAATGTAAAACCCGATCTGGTGATGCTGATGATTGGGACTAACAACACCGGTCATCGGTTTGACGCCCCAACCCGCATTCGGGATGGCGTGGCTGCGATTCTGGATGAGCTGGCGCTTCAGGTGCCTGACGCACAAGTGGTCATTCAGGCAATATTCCCTCGCAGTGCGCAGCCAGATGACGAGCTGCGTGTGAACAACAATCAAGCCAACGCCTTGCTCAAAGCATTAGCCAAAGAGCGGCAAGTGAAGTTTGTTGATTTTGGTCAGGCGTTCTTAACCAAGGATGGCGTGCTCACTGAAGAGGTGATGCCTGATCTGCTGCATCCCAAGGAATATGGTTACGATATATGGGCGAAGCAAATTGAGCCTATTATAAAACAATACGTCAATTAACCATTAGAACCGCCATCATACCTCTCAACGGTATGATGGCTTTTGACTTTTGCTTACCTGTCTGTTCTGTTGCTCCGGCTAACATTGCGATCATATTTTTCAATTTGAATACATGAGGTGATGTGTGGCTATTTTATGTTCAATGAATAAGCCCAAATGGTCGCTGGTGGCTTATACATCAGTATAAACTTGCTCTTCTTCGCAGGTTTTTGTCTGAGAACTGAGTTATTCTTCAAGGATAGTCATTGCGACATGAGCATGCAATATGTACAAGGTACTGGTAACCGAAGACAGTCCGATTGTCAGAAAAATTCTGTTTAAATTAATCGAAGACAATCCTCACTTTCAAAGCGTGTTATGTGAAGATTTGGCAAGTGCGCAGAAGCAGTTAAACAGTGGTGAAACGTTTCTTGCTGCAATTGTTGATCTAAACTTGCCGGATGCGCCCAATGGAGAAATCGTTGATATTATCCTTCCTTACGATATACCCACTATTGTGTTAACCGGTAATTTCGACGAACACTTACGCCACATGCTACTGGACAAAGGGGTATTGGATTACATTACCAAGGAGTCCCGCTATTCCTATATGCAAGTGGTCAAGCTTATCGATAGGTTAAGAAAAAACATGTCGACTAAGGTCCTTGTGGCTGACGATTCTCTGACCAGTCAAAGCTTTCTCAATAACTTTCTGCGCAAATTTCGCTTTGAAGTCATCTGCGTGAATGATGGTGTTGAAGCCCTCGATGCATTGGAAGTGCACAAAGACATCAAGTTAGTGATTTCAGATTATATGATGCCAAATATGGATGGCTTTGAACTGGTAAAGAAGATTCGTCAGGACAGACGTTATCAGGACCTGATTTTTATTGGTTTATCTGCAACTGGAAACAGTATGTTGTCGGCGAAATTCATTAAAAGCGGCGCAAACGACTTCCTGAGCAAACCGTTTTATCACGAAGAGTTTTTCTGCCGCGTTTTACACAATCTTGAACTTCAGGAAATGATGACCCAGGTAAGAGATGCTGCGAATCTGGATCCGTTAACCAGTACTTACAACCGTCGCTATTTGTTCGAATATGGTGAGTCTTTGCTTGCTGCGAACACTAATATCACGGTATCGATTATCGATGTCGATGACTTTAAACCGATTAACGATACTTACGGTCATAAAACAGGTGACACCTTGCTTGAGGTGTTCTCACTCCTGTTGAAACGCTACTTCTCTTCAGATCTGGTGGCCCGTTATGGTGGTGAAGAGTTTGTTGTAATTTCTGAACGTCATTACCAGGATGTTATTAATACGACAGAAATGTTCATGAATAAATTGCGTGGTCTGGAATTAACAGAACACAAGATTACGATGACATGTAGTATTGGCGTGAGCACAGGTGATACGGGTAGTCTCGATGAACTTATTGATATTGCTGACAAGCGCTTATACGAAGCGAAACATGCGGGTAAGGACAGAATAATTGAAATGGTAGCCGTGTAAGATAACGGTTTGAGTTTAGGTAAAACGGCCCTTGAAGGGCCGTTTTGCATTACAAATACAGTGCGTTGAGCATAGTAATAACAATACTGGAGTACACAATAGAAATGGGTAATCCAAAACGAATAAAATGCCCAAACTTGTAATTGGCTGCGTTATAGACCAACAGGTTGGTTTGATAGCCGTACGGTGAGATAAAACTCGCACTCGCCGCAAAGGCAACCGCCAGGGCAAATGGCAATAGTGGCGCACCAATAATTTCAACTAATCCATAGGCAAACGGAAACATCAGCGCAGCAGCGGCGTTGTTGGTGACAAACTCCGTAAGTACCAGAGTCAGCACGTAGACTACTACAAGGGCCAATAGCCAGTTTGTGTCGGCCAGATAGGGCAGCAATTGCTCTGTACTGAGTGCAATGACCCCCGAGTTTTCAAGTCCACTCGCCAGTGACAGCGCTCCCACAATCACCACAATCAGGTTCAGCGGCATATTGCGTTTGATTTCACCATTGGAGGTGACTTTTGCACCAATCAGCACTGCCGCAAAGAACAAAAGGCCAATGGCCAGAGGCAGTACTTCTGTTGCTGCTAACGCTACGGTTGCTAAGAAACCACCGACGGTAATCCATTCCTGTGGTGTCGAGAGTGGACGGGAAATCCGCTGCTCAGACAGGATAAAGAAGTTCTTCGACAGGTTGTGTCGGGTATGGAAGTCGGGGCCTGCCGCCAGCAACAGGAAGTCACCCGCCTGCAGTTTAATTTCTCCCAGCTTACCTGATAGCTGTTCACCATCACGACGGATAGCCACGACCGCGGCGTCAAATAAGGCGCGAAATCCCAGTGCCTTTATTGTCTGACCAATGATTTGTGCGCGATTTGACACAATGACTTCGGTCAGGTTTTCCCGTAACAAACCGTCAGCTTCAGCAAAGGTGGTTAACCCTTTGATATGCGATAGCGTATCGAGGTTCTTGACGTTGCCTGAGAAAATCAGCTTGTCGCCACCCTGGATGATCACATCCGGGCCAACCGGGCTAATCAGCTTGCCTTTCCTCACAACTTCAACCAGAAATAACTCCGGCAAATTGCGCAGGTGATTCTGCTCAACCGTTTTGCCGACCAGCTCAGAGTCATCGCTGACCTCTGCTTCGACAATGTATTCCCTGAAATCATTTTGCTTATTGGCAATAGTGGGTAACAGGGGAGTGAGCAGAAACATCAGCAAGCCGCAGATTAAGCCTGCCACCAGGCCAATCACGGTAAAGTCTAAAAAGCCAAAACCCGGGTGTCCGTGCTCTTGCAAAAAGCTGTCTACTATCAGGTTGGTAGAAGTACCAATTAAGGTGACGGTACCGCCCAGAATGGCTGCATAGGACAACGGAATAAGCAATCGGGACGCCGGATGGTACTGGTTTTGTTTTACCGGTCCAATCAGGCTGGCTACGATCGCCGTGTTATTCAGTAACGCCGAGGAGAAAAATGTCAGACCGAATAAACGCCAGTAAGACTGAGTGAAATTAGCCGTGACTAACTTTCGGCCCAGACGTTTTATAAACGCGGTCTTGTCAATTGCGCTGCTAACAAGTAGCAGAAGTATCAGGGTAATTAAGCCCTTATTGGTGAGATTTACCAGAATTTCATCGAATGTGATTTGTTGGGTCACTAACAGACCCAACACCGCAAGCGCGAAAACCGTAGAGGGGCGCAGATTTGAAAAAATAAGCGCCCCGATGGTACCGAAGAAAAAGCTCAGTACCACGAGGTGGTTCAGATCCATCTTGTAAGATCCTGCTCCTACAGCTTGCTAATATCGATGGCATTCCAGTGAGGGAAATGCTTACGAACCAGTTCATTGAATTCCAGCTCAAAGGCTGAGAACTCAGTGGCACCGTGCAGCTTATCCTTCGCCAGTTCATCGATGATCATACCTGCACCAACGGTACCGTTGGTTAAGCGATCAATCACGATGAATGCACCGGTTGCGCGGTTGCGCTTATACGGGTCACAAGGCACAGGCTGGGTAAACTTCACATCAACCACACCGATTTCGTTCAGATTCATGTGCAGAGACTGGCTTTGTTCCAGCGTGTTTACGTCGATCAGGTGATCGATAGCGGCAACACTGCCTGGCGTGGTTTTTGTGGCGAACTTAAACATGTATTGCTTGTTCGGCATCATAGGCTCTTCAGCCATCCATACCAGGTGAGTTTTAAATTGTGTGCTCAGCAACGGCTTGTTGTCTGACTTCACAATCATGTCGCCACGAGAGATATCAATTTCGTCTTCCAGCGTCAGGGTAACTGCCAGCGGCGCATAGGCTTCTTCAAGGTCGCCATCGAAGGTGACAATTTGCTTCACCTTAGAGGTCTTGCCTGAAGGTAATGCTGTTACGTCGTCACCCGGCTTGATTTGACCAGACACAACGGTACCGGCAAATCCACGGAAGTCCAGGTTAGGACGGTTGACGTACTGCACCGGGAAACGGAAGTCGTCAGTATTTGCATCTTTGTTGATTTCAATGCTTTCCAGCATTTCCATCAGGGTTTTACCGTCGTACCAAGGCGTATGTTCGCTCAGGTTTACTACGTTATCACCTTCAAGCGCTGAAATAGGCACGAAGTGAATATCAGGGATATCCAACTGCTTGGCGAACTCTTTGTAGTCGGCCTGAATTTCTTTGTACACCTCTTCGCTGTACTTCATCAGGTCCATTTTGTTGACGGCAACGATAACGTGCTTGATACCTAACAACGATACCAGGAAGGAGTGACGACGTGTTTGTGTTTTCACTCCGGCGCGCGCATCAACCATCAGGATGGCCAAATCACACGTAGAGGCACCGGTAACCATGTTACGCGTGTACTGTTCGTGTCCCGGCGTGTCGGCAATGATGAACTTGCGCTTGTCGGTTGAGAAGTAGCGGTAGGCTACGTCAATAGTGATACCTTGCTCACGCTCAGATTGCAGACCGTCTACCAATAATGCCAGGTCAACTTTGTCGCCGGTCGTACCGACCTTTTTACTGTCCTGGGTAATAGCGGCTAACTGATCTTCATAAATCATTTTTGAGTCGTGCAGCAGGCGGCCGATGAGGGTACTTTTACCGTCATCAACGCTACCACAGGTCAAAAAGCGCAGTAGATCTTTGTGTTCGTGTTGGTCGAGGTAAGACAGAATGTCTTCTTTCAATAATTCGTTTTCGTTATTCATGCTTATGCACTCACGAGGAAATAAGGGTTTAACACAGACTCTTTCTGATTGTAGGTAAGAGCCTCAGCGTCAGGATTCAGTGGGTTTGCGCCATCCAGTACGGTTACATTAGCGCCTGCGGCAAGTGCCACAGCGTGCGCTGCGCCGGTATCCCATTCAGAGGTTGGGCCCAGGCGAGGGTATAGATGCGCTTCGCCTTCCGCTACCAGGCACAGTTTCAGAGAGCTGCCCATGGCAACCAGCTCTGATTCACCGCCAAGCAGTTCCAGCAGATTTTTAATTTCGGGGCTTTGGTGCGAGCGGCTACCTACCACTTTCCACACTTCGCCTTCGCTGTGTAACTTGGCCGAGATGGGGTTTACCCCTTCCGCGGTTTCAGTCCAGGCGCCCTGACCAACAATCCCGACGTAGGATTTTTCTAAAGCCGGTGCATACACCACACCCATGATTGGCTGACCGCCATCAATCAGTGCAATGTTGACGGTAAATTCACCGTTCTTTTTAATGAATTCCTTAGTGCCATCCAGTGGGTCGACCAGCCAGTAGCGGGTCCAGGTTTTACGCTCTTCCCATGGAATGTCGGCTGATTCTTCAGACAGGATAGGCAGATCGGAAATGGCTTCAAGGCCGGCCTCGATGCACTTATGTGCAGCCAGGTCGGCTTCTGTCAGCGGGCTGGTGTCCTGTTTTTCGTACACCGCAAAATCACGCTGATAGATTTCCATGATCTTTGCACCCGCTTCTTTGGCAATTGCCAGTACTTGTAAAGCGAGAGGGTCCGTAATGGCCATTACAACAATCCTTTTTCAGTTAACAGATTAAACAAGCGCTCAGCCGTGTCTTCGGCAGATTCTTCCTGATACGGTAAATGCACTTCAGGCGCGCTTGGCGCTTCATAGGCAGAATCAATACCGGTAAAGTGTTTGATTTCGCCACTGCGCGCTTTTTTGTACAGGCCTTTCGGGTCACGCTGTTCACAGACTTCCAATGGTGTATCAACGAATACTTCGATGAATTCACCCTCTGCCAGCAAATTGCGGCAAAAATCGCGGTCGGTCTGAAACGGAGAAATAAATGCGGTTAACACCACTAGTCCAGAGTCTACAAATAACTTTGCGACTTCACTGATGCGGCGGATGTTTTCTACCCGGTCCTTGTCGCTAAAGCCAAGGTCACCACACAGGCCGTGACGCACGTTATCGCCGTCCAGCAAATAGGTGTGTTTACCTTGTTCGTGTAGTTTCTTTTCCAGCAAGTTGGCCAGGGTAGATTTACCCGAACCGCTTAAACCGGTTAACCACAACACGCGCGGCTTCTGGCCCAGGCTTTCTGCACGCGTCGTTTTATTGATCTCGTGCTTATGCCAAACGATATTGGTGGCCATTAGAAGTACCCTTCCATTTTCTTCTTCTCCATCGAGCCAGCGCTATCGTGGTCAATCACACGACCCTGACGCTCGGAGGTTTTGGTCAGCAGCATTTCCTGAATAACTTCTGGCAGTGTCGCCGCAGTCGATTCAACAGCACCGGTCAGAGGGTAGCAACCCAATGTACGGAAACGCACTGATTTCATTTCTGGTACTTCGCCTTCTTCCAGCGGCATACGGTCATCGTCAACCATGATCAGAACGCCATCGCGCTTCACAACTGGGCGAGGCTTGGCCAGGTACAGTTGAGGGATATCGATGTTTTCTTTGTAGATATATTGCCAGATGTCCAGTTCGGTCCAGTTAGACATTGGGAATACACGAATGCTCTCGCCTTTGTTGATTTGCGAGTTGTAGATATTCCAAAGCTCTGGACGCTGGTTTTTCGGATCCCAACGGTGGTTGCTGTCACGGAATGAATAAACACGCTCTTTGGCGCGTGATTTTTCTTCGTCGCGACGTGCGCCGCCAAAGGCAGCGTCGAACTTGTACTTGTTCAGTGCTTGTTTCAGTGCAGCGGTTTTCATTACGTCGGTGTGCTTGGCACTACCGTGAGAAAAAGGGCCCATGCCCATGTCCACACCTTCCTGGTTAATGTGTACCAGCAGGTCAAAACCGTGCTTCTTCGCCTGCTGGTCACGAAACTCTATCATTTCGCGGAATTTCCACGTGGTGTCCACGTGTAATAACGGGAATGGAATTTTGCCTGGCGCAAACGCTTTGCGTGCCAGGTGTAACAGCACCGAGGAATCCTTGCCTACGGAATACAGCATCACTGGGTTTTCGAATTCCGCAGCGACTTCACGAAAGATATGGATACTCTCGGCTTCGAGTTGTTTCAAATGGGTGGTTGACGGGATACTTGCAGTCATTTATCGAGTCCGAAGTTTAGGTTTATATACGAAATGATTATATACATAGAACCCTAACATATTTAGAAGCGTTTGTGCTATGCCATTTAGCTATTTGAAATAGCACTTTTATTCCTTTGCCACAAAGTTGTCACAAGGATTCAGGTTCACTTTGAATTGTGAGCGTCAGAAGCCTTGCTGGCTAAGGGATTAAGGTTTTACGCGTTCATACAGGGTAGTACAGTATACGCCTGATTGCAGTGGTATGACGAGACCGGGGAGTAAAGATATTTTGTCAGATGGCGGCTTACAGAGTGCAAGCCGCCAGCATGATCATTAACGTTGTTGGTGGAGGGCTTCTTCGAATTTGGCGAAGGTGGCCTGCACGCTTTCTCGCGGTTGGGTGAGCTTACTCACTATGACAATGGCAATACTGGATAACACGAAGCCGGGCACAATTTCGTACATCCACTGACTGAGGCTTTGCCCCTGAATTTGCACTGGCAGGTAAATCCACAACAGCACGGTGGCGGCGCCGGTGATCATGCCTGCAAATGCCGCTGCGCGAGTCATGTTGCGGGAGAATAAACTGAAAAGCACTAACGGGCCAAATGCGGCACCGAACCCGGCCCAGGCATTGCTGACCAATGACAAAATGGTGCTATCGCGATCGTAAGCGAGAGCAATAGCAACCGCAGCAACCAATACCACTGAGACGCGACCTGCGATAACCAGTTCGCCTTCTGAGGCGTCTTTGCGCAGGAATATCTGATAAAAATCACTGGTTAATGAGCTGGACGTTACCAGCAACTGCGATGAAATAGTACTCATAATCGCAGCCAGTATCGCTGCCAGCAAGAACCCGCCAATTAAAGGGTTAAACAGGATCTGTGACAAATAAATAAAGATAGTTTCCGGATCGATGGTGACACCGGGTTGCTGGGTGATATAAGCCAGACCATAAAGCCCGGTCATCAATGCGCCGGTGATTGACAGAATCATCCAGCTCATGCCGATACGGCGGGCTACCGGAACCGCTTTGACAGAGCGAATTGCCATAAAGCGAACGATAATGTGCGGCTGACCAAAATAGCCGAATCCCCAGGCGAGCAACGACAAAATACCAATGAACGACAGCGTTGTACCGCTAGCTGCATCGGTAAATAAATCAAACATAGCCGGATCGATATTGTTTATCACCTGATTGGCCTGAGATAAGCCGCCCAGCTCCATGATCACCACAACAGGTACCAGAATAAGCGATACGAACATGATACAGCCCTGAACAAAGTCGGTCATACTCACCGCCATAAAGCCGCCAATCAGCGTATAAGCCACCACTACACCAGCGGTAACATACAACCCCAGCTCGTAGCTTAAGTTAAATGATGACTCGAATAATTTGCCGCCGGCAACTACACCTGATGAGGTGTACAGTGTGAAGAAAATCACGATCACGATCGAGGCAATAACACGAAGCATACGACTGTTGTCAGCAAAACGGTTTTCGAAGTAGTCGGGCAAGGTAATCGCGTTGTTTGCGATTTCGGTGTAAACCCTAAGACGGGGGGCGACCAGAATGTAATTTAAAAAGGCGCCTATGGTAAGGCCTATTGCTATCCAAGCTGCAGAAATACCTGCGACGTACATGGCGCCGGGTAATCCCATCAGCATCCAGCCACTCATGTCTGAGGCACCTGCAGACAAAGCGGTTACCGCTGGCCCCAACTTCCGGCCACCTAACATGTAGCCTTCTACACTGGTGTCAGCTTCTTTGTAGCCATACCAACCAATGCCTAACATCACTAAAAAATACAGGCCCAATGAGACCATGGTGCCAACTGCCATTAGCGCTTCCTTCAATCGTTATCGTTATAGTGTTTGTTTTTACTATATCAGGATGGAGTGATGCGTTACCAGCGAGTGACCCGAATTAACGGTAGGGGAGACGTATAGGGAGTTAAAATGAGAATTGTGAGGCGGTCAGATTAAATGCGGCTCATCTGAGAACAAGCCGCATTGCTCTGATAATCAAAATTAGCTTTACGCTGAGAATTTCAAGCGTTGCTTAAGTACGTTCTGGAACGCTGGAATATCGGCGCCTTTCTCGCCTACCACTAACACGTTGGTTTGGTGTAACGCATAGGACATGCCTTCGTAAACGCTGTCAGCAAACCCATTTTTCACCGGGTGGCTTTTCTCGGGAACCAGGAATACTGACATGCGACCCTGCGCGGTTTCGATGATCAAGTGCAAGCTGCGGATCGTGTCCAGGTGACAATAATTGACTGACGCAATTTTACCAATGGCCGGGTCCAGTTCTGCGCCAAATTGTGCTAGCTTTGCATTGGCAATTTGAGCGGTTACTGGCACGTCGCCAACCGGTGTTTCATGTTCGGCATAGTACATGTGCGCAAGGGCAGCGTCGCCTAACGACACATGCTGTTGTTGCCAGGCTGTAATACCAACCCCGACTGTTAATGCGACGCTTGCCGCTAAACCGATATACCAGCGATGCTTGCGTTTCTGGTGCGCGTACTCACGCACGCTTTGTTGCCATATTAATTTGTCAGCTAAATCCTCGGGCACGGGCACATCAACAGCGCGCGTTAATTTTTCGTCCAGACGTTTAACATCCTGCCAAAAGTCGTCATACCCTTGATCGTCGTTTGCTGCTTGCACTAAAGCTTCGTCGGTATCCGCAGGGTTAGCATAAATGCGGCGCCGAAATTCTAATTCATCCATTCTGGCGTCCTCGCTCTGGTTGATTGGGTGCCAGCGCTTCTTTTAACTGCGCGCGGGCACGGAATAGTCGTGTCATTACGGTGTTTTTATTTAAGTTCAGTTGTTGGGCTATTTCATCGCCGCTAAAGCCAAACAGAATTTGAAGCACGAGTGGCTCACGGTAATCCTCATCCAGTTTTGCCATTGCGCGTCTTAATTGCCTGATTTCCGCATCGTTATCCTGACAATCGCCTGAAGACACAGAGACAGACACATCGTCAATGTCCACTAAGTCAAACTGCTTGCGCTCGAAGCGTCTGGCGTTTTCACGCCGCAGAATAGTAATAAGCCAGGACTTCGCCGCTTTTTCATCCTGCAGTGAATCGAGCGCACGCCAGGCGCGCAAAAACGTTTCCTGCACAATGTCTTCGGCAGTCGCTTTGTCATTGGTGAGCCAGTAAGCGTAGCGATACACATCGGCATGCAGGGCGCGTACTAAAGCTTCATAGCGTTGAGATTTTTCTTTCATGTCCTTATAGACCGACACGCTTCAAAACAAATTTCAACATTAGGCGTTTTTTTTCAAAAAAACAAAAAAGGAGCACGAGGCTCCTTTTCCAGTGTGTAGACGTGGTGGTCCGTTTATTGTTTGCCAGCCACCCATTGATTCACTTTTTCTTCTAGTACAGACAGGGGCACCGGGCCGTCTTTCAGTACGACATCATGGAATTCAGGGTAACTGAACTTGTCGCCCAGTGTAGCCTTGGCTGTTTCACGCAATTCCATGATTTTGAGTTTACCAATCATGTACGCCGTGGCTTGCCCAGGCATGGCGATATAGCGTTCGATAGCCTTGATCGCATCGTATTCCGGATTAGGTGTATTTTGGATGAGGTAGTCAATGGCTTCTTCACGGCTCCACTTTTTAGCGTGAATGCCGGTGTCTACCACTAAGCGACAGGCGCGCCATAGTTCCATTGCCAGGCGTCCGAAGTCGGAGTAGGGGTCTTGGTAAAAGCCCATGTCCTTGGCCAGTTCTTCTGTGTACAAGCCCCAGCCTTCAGTGTAGGCAGTAAAGCTCAGGAATTTCTGAAATTGAGGAATGCCATCCAGCTCAAGGGCAATAGCACGTTGCATGTGGTGACCCGGAATACCTTCATGGTAGGCCAGTGCTTCCATTTGATAGGTAGGCATGGCGTTCATGTCGTACAGGTTTGCGTAGTAGATACCCGGGCGCGAACCGTCTTGCGCCGGGTTTTGATAGAAGGCTTTGCCTGCTGATTTTTCTCGGAACGCTTCTACGCGTTTTACAATCATGGGCGCTTTTGGCGTCAAACCAAAATAGTTGGGTAATGCTTCACGCATGGTATCGATAGCGGCTGTGGCTTCAGCCAGGTAGCGGTCGCGGCCCTCGTCGGTATTGGGGTAGTAGAATTGTTCATCGGTACGCATAAATTCAAAGAATTCTTGTAGCGTGCCGGTAAATTCAACCTGCTTCATGATGTCGCGCATGGCAGTATGAATACGTTCAACGTTTTCAACACCAATCTGGTGAACTTCATCAGCTGTTAGGTCTGTGGTGGTAAACCAGTTCAGGCGGTTTTGGTACCACTTGTCACTGTCGGGTAGTCGCCATACACCGTCGCCTTCGGGGCTGACTGTTTTCTGATGGAAAAACGCGGCTATGAGTTTTTCATAAGCCGGTTTAACTGAAGTGAGTAGCGCTGCTTTGGCCTCGCCTTTTAGCGCCTCTGCTTCACTTTCACTCAGGTTAAGGGCGTCGACCTTGTCGCTAAAATCTTTCCACAGGGTAGAGGGTTTGTCTGACGTATCAAAAGGTATGCCGCTGATCACATTTTGCGATGCTTCAATCATTTGATCATAGGCCCATTTCGGTGGAAATACCCCTAGGTTTTCACGAAGCTGCATTTGGTCAACGACTTGGTCGAAATAGCCCTTCACATTGTCTAAACGACCAATATACGCTTTGGCATCGTCAACATTGGTTACCCGATGAATATTGATCAGGAAGCTGGGCACGGAAGTGTGTGCCGCTCTGAATTGATGCACGATATAAGTGTGGTGACGGTATTTGTCGTTTTCTAAATCACGTTCAATACCAAGCTTAAACAGGCGAATGCTCATTTTTTCTTGTTCGCTTAGTTTGCTGGTATCAAACTGGGATATTTCCTGTAATCGGTTTTTAGCAATCGCGATAGTCTCGTCGGCAAAGGCATCGCTCATGTCACCCCATTTGTCATAGTCCCATTTGATACCCAGGTAGCTTTGAAACTGTGGGGAACGCTTCAGGTCGTCCTGAAAAGTGCGTTCAAAAAACGCGGCAAGACGCTCGGACTCGGATTGCATTTGAGCGGGGCGCTCAGTGTCAGCTGTGGTGGCTGGTGACGTTGATTGAGGCTCCGGAGAGCAGGCCATTAGCCCACTTATCGCAATTGCAATGGCGCTAATCTTAAGTGTTTTCTGTGTTAGGTTGTACATAAGAATCCTAGGGGCTGTTGGCCTTTGCTGTATATTTTTGCAGCGAGTTGTGCGTCATTTAGGCAAGGCAGAGTCCACGTAGTGTAGTTGCTCTACATAAGTGGACGATAACGCAGCATAAATGGCGCACAAACGCTGCCCTTCGGGTTCGTCATAGAAGCGTTTTACTCTTTGTCACAGGCCTTTGACGTAGAATGACTATGCCTGTAGGCCTGTTTCGCGATTAAAACGCTTCTATATAGAACAAAATGATACATCAAAGGTCAACAGCCCCTATTGATTTACTGGATAAAGCGGGGTTAATCCACCGTCTTTTGTTTTGGTTGTTGTGATACGTTGTATTGCTGAAATCAGCGCTGTTTTGTCCCAGGCCTTAGGCGGGTTCGCAAAAGCGGAGGCCATCATTTTGTCAAGCTCGGGCTTAATGCTTTGCTGAATTTGCCAGCGCTGCGCCGCTGAAAACTGTGAGAGCCAATTGCGAATTGCAGCCTGAATTTCTCCCACATTGCCTTTTTCTATAGTGTTAATAAGTGATTTAACATCGCTATTTATCGCTGATTTTTGCAATGATGGTTGTGGGTCAACGGTGCGCTTTCTCTGCGCGTAAACAAACCAACCGGCTGCAGTAAGTAGCCAAAGTCCTGCCAATATCCAGTGCCACAGATCTATGCCTTGCTCAGCTATAGATGATGGCTGCGCATTTGACGCTGTGGGTTGGTTGTCCTGCGAAGACAACGTAGGTTGTTCTTCTACAACCTGAGGCGAGGCTGGAGGTGTCAATTGGGCTTGAGATGTTGCCGCAGGTGACGCAGTACCCATATTGGCAGCGGGGGCTACCGTGATCGTACGGGTAGGCAGCGTCGCATATTCTGTTTTCCCAGTCGCGGTATTAAACCAAGGGACTTTCACCTCGGGGATAATAAATTCACCGGGTTGTGTTGGAATCAACGCTACTGACTCTGTTCGTTGCACGATTAAGCGGTTGTCACGTTCGGCTGTTGCGCTACCGGGCTGGTCCGGGTAAAGCTTGAAGGCCGGCGGATAGATTTGTTCTATTTCCGGAAGCTGTTCTTCCACGACGCCTACCGCGGTTAGTGTAAGGGTACGAGTGACTGGTTCACCTACCACAAAGTCATCGGTTTGCCAGTTTTCATCGAGTTGCACAAAGTCGCTGGGCAACCAATGATAATCTATGTTGGCAGGGATGGGTTTTACGCTGATGTCGACATCCGGGCCAACGCGGTTGATGGTTTTTGTGCGGTTAAAAAAGCCAAAACGCTGGTTGGTATTGGCCGCAATGACTTCACCTGAAAACACCGGACCGCGAATAGTAAACTCACCGGACTGCTGTGGCAGGATGGCAAAGTTGCGCTCAATGACCTGATAACGTTTGCCATTGACTAATTCGGTATATTGCTTGTCTTCGCCCAACTGCTGTATTTGCGCATTTTCCAGTTCCGGCGCCTGAAGGCTACCGCGTTCGATTTGTGATGCCAGATACAACTTTACCGTGTAGCGCAATTGTTGCTGCAAATAAACGTCAGACTGACTGACCTCGGTCGCAACGTAATACTCCCGTGCCGGTGCGTCACTGCCTTGTTGTACAGGAATGACCTTGACCTTGATAGGCGCACTGGATTTTCCTTCAATGGTAAAGGCTGGAATGGTGAAATCGCCGACACTACGAGGAAACAGTGTCGTGGACCAGGTTGTGGTCTGGCGGGTCGAAAAATTGACGATAGATGTTTGAGAGCCCACTGAAGTGCGGCCCACCACAAAATCGCCCAGGAGTACGGAACTGTCGAACGCATCGCGCTCGGCGTCGCCTTCTGCTACGACGGTTAACACGATGGCCTCGTCGAGCATAACCGGGTTTTTGTCGATAGTGGCTGTGACACTGGTTACCTCGGCTTGAGCTAACCAGGGCAGCAAACTTATGAGTAAGCCTGCTATCAGGCGTTTATTGATCATTACCAATCACTCCGATCTGAAGAGGGGGGACGACGATACTGACGTTTCTGCGCTTCTAACTGCATTTTGCGTTTCAGCAGAAAAGCGGGATCGTCAGGCACGCGACGCAACAGATTATTGAGTCGTTGTTCGGTCTCTTTATCGCGCTCGGCGTCACCCTGTATTGCTTGTTTCATTTCACTTTCGCCAGCTTCCTGCTCGCCTTCTTGAGGCTGTTGTGCCTGTTGTTGCTGTTCTTCCTGAGCATCTTGCTGGTCAGACTGTTCACCGTTTTGATCAGCATTTTGCTGACTGTCTGATGATTGCTGCTGTTGATTCTGACTGTCTTGTTGGCCACTTTGCGAGGGGTCACTTTCCCCGTTTTGTTGCTGATCAGAACCCTCACCATTTTGCTGCTGATTCTCGCCGTCCTGCTCACTTTGATTTTGTTGATCATCAGACTGATTCTGATTGTCGCCCTGATTTTGCTGGTCTTGCTGTTGTTGGTCCTGCTGATTTTTTAATTGCTCAATCAAAGCCTTGTTTTCAGCCGCTTCAGGGTAATCAGGGCGCTTCGCCAACGCTTGCTCATAAGCCGCAATGGCTTCCTCCAGCTGACCAGCTTTGGCCAGTGCATTGCCCTGGTTATAAAAGCCTTCTGCGCTATTTAACTGGCCGTAGGTTTCGGCGGCCCCTTCGTAATCACCGGCGCGATACTGAGCTGCACCTTTCCACGATAAATCTTCAAAGGATTCGGAGGCCCCCTGAAATTGTTCGCTGTTGTACTGCTCGAAGCCTTGTTGATCGGCATTTAAGAAAGGCTTCTGCCACCAACTCACAGCCTCTGGTTGTGGCGCTTCGCTGGTTTCAGGTGTTGAAACAGGTTGCGTTTGTGCCACCGCAACAGGGGATTGCATGGGTACTAGTACACATAAGCAAATGGCGAACAGTAAACCGCGCCGGAAAGACAGTGCAGCAATCGGCAGTAATAACAGCAGTAAATACGGTCCGGCTTCTGCCCATTTATCGCCTTGTTTGTTGTCGTCTTCGGATTCTGTTTCGGCGTTATCGAACCGACTTACAGAGGCAATACGGCGTATATCACTGTCGTTGGCGGTAATCTCAGAAAAGTTTCCGCCCCCCTGACGACTGAGCTGTTGCAACACCGATGGATTCATTTTCGGGATCACAATTGCGCCATTACTGCGTTTTAAGAGTTCGCCATTGAGTTGTTTAATCGGTGCGCCCGTTTGGGTGCCGACACCCAGGATATTCACGGTGTAAGGCGTCGACGATAAAAAGTCGCTGAGCTCTTTCATTTGCTCCAGTTCAACACCATCGGTGATCCAGTAAAGCGCACCACGCTGATAGCCCGCGCTTTCCAGTAAGCTGGCCGCGGCTTTTAAACCCAGGATTGGCTCACTGCCCGATGTGGGCATAATTTCCGGGCTCAGACTGGGGAGCAGTGCAGTTAACGTGGTTGCATCTTCAGTCAGTGGACTGATGGTGAAAGCATCACCTGCGTAAGCCACCAGGCCCATATCGCCTTCATTGATGAGCTTAACCAAATCGATGGCTTTGTATTTCGCCCGGGACAACCGGTCTGGCGTAACATCGGTGGCCCGCATGGATAACGACATATCCATCACGATCACGTGTCCGGCTTTAACCTGAAAAACAGGCTGTGGAATGCGTTCCCAGCTGGGGCCTGCCAACGCGATAACCGTCAGCAACCAGGCCAGTGCCAGCCAACTGACCAGCGTATTGCTCTTGGCCGTATGCTGGCCTGTCACCAGATACTGGTAAAGATGTCCTGCAATCACGCCTTGCCAGCCAGTCGCTGTCCGGCGCCAACGATAGACTACCCATAGCATCAGGGCTAACGGAATGAGAGCATAAAACCATTCAGGGCGCAGAAAGTGAAAGTCTGCAGGCAGAAAACCAAAGCCACTATTCATGACACTGCCTCCTTGTTACCTGCAAGCCTCATCCAAATGTTACGTAGGAAAATGCCAATAACTGGCAGCACACTCAGTAAAAGTGCCAACGCCAGAGGGTAGTAAAATAATGCGGTTAATGGCCGCATTTTACGTGCCTCGCCTTCGATAGGCTGGAGCTGATCCAGCATGGCATAGATGTTTTCTAATTCGGCGGCATTGCGAGCACGGAAATACTGGCCGCCCGTCGCTTTCGCTATATCAGTTAACATGGTTTCGTCTAACTCTTGCGAAGGGTTTACCTGTCTGCTGCCAAAAAAGCTGGATACCGTCATGGCATCGGCACCGACACCAATGGTATACACAGTAACCTGCGCATCCACGGCCAGCTCCTTGGCTTGCTGTGGCGTAATATTCCCAGCCGTGTTCTGGCCGTCTGTTAGCAAGATCAGTACGCGATTTGATTCGGCTTTTTGTTCAAAGCGCTTAACAGCAAGGCCAATGGCATCGCCAATCGCCGTTTGTTCACCCACCAGGCCAATCACCGCCTCGTCCAACAGGGTCGCGACAGTTTCCCGGTCATAGGTAAGGGGGGCTTGTAAATAGGCCGTGTCGGCAAACAAAATTAAACCAAGACGGTCACCCACCCGGCGCTGTATGAAGTCATATAAGACGGACTTAATCATGGTGAGGCGATTAACCTGACGGCCGTTTACCATCATGTCTTCAATTTTCATACTGCCGGATAAATCCACCGCCAGCATCATTTCGCGCCCTTCATTTGGTACGTTTACCGGTTCACCCAACCACTGGGGCCGGGCAGCAGCCAGCACCAAACAAATCCACATTACAGTGGCCAATATCAACCAACCGCGCTTAGCGGCCTTGGGTGAACTCGATTGTGGCAGGTTGTTCATTAAATTCGGCACGCGAAGTGCCACATCAGTTTGCTGGGTTTTGGGACTCAGCAAACGAACAATTAAGGGTAAGGGCAGGGCAAACAGGGCCCACCACCAGGCAAACTCAAACATGGCTGGCCCCCTGTGATTCAACGGTCGCAGTTTCGGCAGGTATCTGCTTCAGGTTGGCTTGTTTTAACCATACTGACGCA
This sequence comes from Aestuariibacter sp., assembly GCA_017794925.1. Lineage (GTDB taxonomy): Bacteria > Pseudomonadota > Gammaproteobacteria > Enterobacterales > Alteromonadaceae > Alteromonas. Next base: position 2,591,567 of record CP051238.1, read on the forward strand.
GCGGTAAAAATATCGCTGGCTTCTGTATCAGTGCAAGGTGACTCTTGGTATACCTTGCCAATCATGACATCAAGTCCTGCCGCCATGGATGCCGCGTGCTTGTTGCTAACCGTACTTTGTAAAAACTGCAGCCATTTGTCGCCGTATAACGCAGACACGGCTTCAGCGCCGAAATAGTGTTTTGCGACTCGTTTCAGTAATTGATTGGTATTTACCGCTGCCTGAGCCGGTTCAGCGGAAAAGGTAGCCAGCGTTGCCAGCGCTTCGCGTTTGGCTTTAGTAAATTGGCGGTGACGATACCAGGCGCGTACGGTCAGCACAATAATAAGCAGTGCTAGCGCAATGACTGCCCACCACCCCCAAGCCAACGGCCACCAGTCCACGCCGCTTGGTGTTTGGATATCATTTAACTGGGCTAACGGGTCCATACTGGCTGCCTCCGCAAGCGTTCAAGTTGTTCGGTAAGAGGAATGCCGGCATCGATAAAGCCTAACCCTGTTTTACAGCGCCCCAGGCTGTCTTTCACCTGTTGCCAGCGCGCTTGTTGACTGGCCGAATAATGTTTAGCTAAAACCGGATCACCCAGAGTCCAGGTTTGCTTTTGCTCGCCGTCGGTCACATTTACACTCTGTGTGTGGCGCAGATTCGGCAGGGTATGCTCAAGGGGGTCGGTGATCGCAATCGCGCTCACTTCACAATGCCGACTGATTTGGGTCAAATGCTGTAGCGCGCGCTCATCAAGTTGCAGGAAATCACTGATGATATACACCAGGCTACCGGGCCTTGCCAGCCGACGTAGCCGCGATAAAGCTTGTTCCAGGTTTGCCTGAGGAGCTTGCTCCTGAGCCAGGATGGCTTCATTCTGGCATTGCATTAGTTCGTGGCAGATAGTCAACACTGCGCGTTTCCGACTTAGCGGCTTACATTCTTTGTGGGAATAATCTGAATAGACCAACGCGCCCACTTTGTCGCCGCGCTGCGCTGCGGCCCAACTGATCAATGCACTCAGGTGTGCCGCCTGAACAGCTTTGAGCAGCAGTTGGGTGCCAAATTGCATCGAGCCAGACAAATCGCATAACACAAACACCGGGCGTTCGCGTTCTTCGCGGTACACCTTGGTATGGGTCTTTCCTGTACGCGCAGTTACGCGCCAGTCGATGGCACGAATGTCATCGCCTGCCTGATAGTGCCTGGCTTCATCAAACTCCATGCCACGCCCTTTGTGTTTGGTCAGGTAACTCCCTGCCAAACGCGCCTGGGGTGTGCGTGTGGGTTTCATGTCAATCAGTCCTGCAAACTGCTTATATTGCAGCAGTTCTTTTACATTCAGCTGAATGCCATTGGACTGCAGGCTGTTGAGCTGTTGTTGTGCACCCGTCATTGATTAAGGCACTGCGACCAGATTTAAAATGGTGTCCAGGACCTGGTTTGCGGTCACGCCTTCCGCTTCAGCCTGATATGACAGAATCAAACGGTGGCGCAGCGTGTTGTGGAACACGGCCTGAATGTCATCAGGTCCAACAAAGTCTCTTCCTGCTAACCAGGCGTGTGCGCGAGCACAGCGGTCCAGTGAAATGGTGGCGCGAGGGCTGGCACCAAATTCAATCCACTGAGCTAATTCAGGCGAAAAGTTCTCCGGACGGCGCGTAGCCATAATCAACTGTACCAGGTACGTCTCAAGCGCAGGTGCCATGTGTAAGGCCAGTGCATCTTTGCGCGCAGCGAAGATGTCTTGTTGACTCAGCGTCGGTGGCTGCGTAGTTGGCTTGCTCAGCTCTTCGTTACGGGTCAATTGCAGGATTTGTAATTCGGTATCAGCATCAGGGTAATCAATTTCCAGGTGCATCAGGAACCGGTCAAGCTGCGCTTCGGGAAGAGGGTAAGTGCCTTCCTGTTCCAGCGGGTTCTGCGTGGCCATAACCAGAAACAGTTCCGGCAGCGCGTAGGTTTTGTTGCCTACGGTAATCTGGTGCTCGGCCATGGCTTCCAGCAGTGCAGACTGCACTTTTGCCGGTGCACGGTTAATTTCGTCTGCCAGCACCAGATTGTGGAATAGCGGGCCTTGTTGAAACACAAACTGACCGGTTTCGGGTCGGTAGATATCCGTACCGGTTAAATCTGCAGGCAGTAAGTCAGGGGTAAACTGAACCCGGTGAAAGTCACCGTCAATGCCTTTAGCTAATGCATTGATTGCGCGGGTCTTCGCCAATCCAGGCGGCCCTTCAACTAACAAGTGGCCATCGGCCAGCAGTGCGATCAGCATGTTAAGTGTCAATTGGGACTGACCGATAATTTGTGAATCAAGATAGGCGTGTAACTGCCTGAACTGCTCAGCTGCCATAGAGTTTTCTAACCTTGTTATCGTTATTGAACCACAGAGCCTATACTTATGGCTCCGCGTTGGGAATGAAGCTATCTGACTGTTAAGTCAATATAAGGTTCCCTTATTCTGTTTCAAGCTACTTTTTCGCTTCAAGAGATTAATTGTTGCAAAATATTCTACTGCGGATTTGCTATTTGTTTAATTGTTTGTAAAAATCGGCGCATCACTAACAGGTCAGACCACTACCGGGTCTCTAATAAGGGTTTAAAATAATGGCTAAACAGCAATCGGTTACAACGCGTGATGGCGATCGCATTGCCATTGTCGCTGGGCTTAGAACGCCCTTCGCAAAAATGGCGACTTATTTTCACGGTGTTCCAGCCGTAGATTTGGGCAAAATGGTGGTGAACGAGCTGTTGATCCGTAACGCGGTTGATCCCAAGCTGGTTGATCAACTGGTATACGGCCAGGTCGTACAAATGCCTGAAGCCCCCAATATTGCTCGCGAAATCGTGCTGGGCACCGGCATGAATGTGCACACCGACGCCTACAGCGTATCACGCGCTTGCGCTACCAGCTTTCAGTCTACGGTGAATATCGCAGAATCTATGATGGCTGGCACGGTAGAAGTGGGCGTTGCCGGTGGTGCTGACTCAACGTCTGTATCGCCTATCGGCGTGTCCAAAAAATTAGCTCGTGCGCTGGTTGATTTGCAAAAGACCAAAACCCTGGGCCAAAAATGGGCGGTATTAAAGCGCCTTGGCTTAAAAGATTTACTGCCAGTGCCGCCGGCGGTTGCCGAATACTCAACCGGTCTGTCGATGGGACAGACTGCAGAGCAAATGGCCAAGACCCACGGTATTACCCGTGAAGCGCAGGATGAGCTGGCTCACCGTTCTCATACGCTGGCAGCTCAAAGCTGGCAGGAAGGTAAATTGGCCAGTGAAGTGATGACTGCCTATGCAGAACCATTTAAAGGTGCGCTGGAGCAAGACAATAACATCCGTTTCGACTCAAAGCTGGAAGGCTATGCGAAGTTACGCCCGGTATTCGACCGTAAATACGGCTCAGTAACGGCGGCCAACGCAACACCATTAACCGATGGCGCATCAGCTGTACTGATGATGACCGAAAGCAAAGCAAAAGCCCTGGGTTACACCCCGCTTGGTTACATTAAGAGCTACGCGTTTGCCGCTATTGATGTATGGGAAGATATGCTGATGGGTCCATCCTATGCGTCACCTATAGCACTAGAGCGTGCAGGCATGACGCTAAACGATTTGACTCTTATTGAAATGCACGAGGCGTTTGCTGCTCAAACCCTGGCAAATGTGAAGATGTTTGCCAGTGATAAATTTGCTCAGGAAAAACTGGGACGCAGCAAAGCCACCGGCGAAATCGATATGGACAAATTCAACGTGATGGGCAGCTCGATTGCCTATGGTCACCCGTTTGCAGCTACCGGTACGCGTATGATCACGCAAATGCTGAATGAATTGAACCGCCGTGGCGGTGGTACCGGATTGATTACTGCCTGTGCGGCAGGTGGTTTAGGCGCAGCTATGATTTTGGAGACAGCGTAATGACTGAACAAGCAGCAACCAGCGCATTTACTTTAAGCCGCCAGGACAACGGCATTGCCGTGCTCACGATGGATGTTCCGGGTGAGTCGATGAACACGCTGAAACAAGCATTCGGCGATGACATCACGAAGATCCTGGATGAAATTGAAGCAGACAACAGCATTAAAGGCGTGGTGTTGATCAGTGGCAAGCCGAGTTCTTTTGTAGCCGGCGCTGACATTACTATGCTAGACGCCTGCACAACGGCCGAGGAAGCTCAGGCTTTAGCAAAAGGTGGCCAGGACATTTTTGACCGTATCGAAAAGATGCGTGCGACCTTTGTTGCCGCCATTCACGGTCCGGCATTGGGCGGTGGTTTAGAGCTGGCATTAGCGTGTCACTACCGAGTATGTACCGACGCGCCAGCAACGCAACTCGGTGTGCCTGAAGTACAGCTTGGTCTATTACCGGGCAGTGGCGGAACACAGCGTTTACCGCGATTGGTCGGTATTCAACAAGCCATTAAAATGATGCTTACCGGTGGCGCTGTGCGTCCGAAGCAGGCTAAAAAATACGGCCTGGTCGATGACGTTGTTCCCCAGTCGGTGTTACTAAAAGTAGCCAGCATTTTTGCAGCTAAAGGCAAGCCAAATCGCGAGATGCCGCAAAAAGGACTGGTCAATAAGTTCCTAGAAGGCACTGGCCCGGGTCGCAATATTCTGTTTAACAAAGCGGCACAGCAAACTCAGTCAAAGACACGCGGGAATTACCCTGCGCCGCAGCAAATTCTTGATGTGGTTGCATTAGGCCTGAGTAAAGGCATGCGAGCAGGCCTTGAGGCCGAGGCAAAAGCGTTTGGTCAACTGGTCATGACGCCAGAATCAAAACAGCTGCGACAAATCTTCTTTGCGACTACCGCGATGAAGAAAGAGTCAGGTGTAGCGGATGTTGCACCGGAAAAAGTGGCAAAAGTCGGCGTACTGGGCGGTGGCCTGATGGGCGGCGGTATTGCGTTCGTTACGGCGACCAAAGCGAAAGTGCCAGTGCGCATTAAAGATATCCAGCCAATTGGTATCGCCAATGCCATGAAATACAGCTATGACCTGCTAATCAAGAAGGTACAGCGTAAATTTATGCTGAAGTCTGAAATGCAGAAGCAAATGTCACTGCTGACTGGCACACTGGATTACGCCGGTATGCAAGATGTCGACATTGTGGTTGAAGCCGTCTTTGAAGACGTGAAGCTGAAGCAACAAATGGTTGCTGATGTTGAAAACAACTGCAAAGAAAGTACGATTTTTGCGTCGAATACGTCGTCTATTCCTATTGGCCAGATAGCGGAAGGGGCGCAGCGTCCTGAAAACATAATAGGCCTGCATTATTTCTCGCCGGTAGATAAGATGCCATTGGCTGAAGTTATCGCACACGAGAAAACGTCTGATCAGACGATCTCAACAACAGTAGAGTTCGCTAAGAAACAAGGCAAAACGCCGGTTGTCGTCAAAGACGGAGCTGGCTTCTACGTGAACCGTATACTCGCGCCTTATATGAATGAAGCAGCTAATTTGATACTGGCTGGCGAGCCTATCGATCACATCGATAAAGCATTGCTGAATTTCGGCTTCCCGGTTGGCCCTGTGAAGCTATTGGATGAAGTCGGCATCGATGTAGGTACCAAAATCATTCCTATTCTGGTAGATGCCTTTGGTGAGCGTTTTACCGCGCCAAGCGCCTTCGATAAAGTACTGGCAGATGATCGCAAGGGTAAGAAAAACAAGCGTGGCTTCTATTCGTATGAGGGTAAAAAGCCAGGTAAGGAAGTCGACGAGAGCCTTTATGCTTTGTTAGGTATTCAACCGAACAAGAGCCGCAGTGAGTCTGAAATCTCTGAGCGATGTGTGCTCATGATGCTCAACGAAGCAGCACGTTGTCTCGACGAAGGTGTTGTTCGCAATCCGCGTGATGGTGATATTGGTGCCATATTTGGTATTGGTTTCCCGCCGTTCCTGGGCGGGCCATTCCGTTATATGGACCAGCTTGGTATTAAAAAGGTCGTCGAGCGCCTGAATTACTATGCTGACAAGCTGGATAAGAAGTACCAGCCTGCAAGTATTCTTGAAGAGATGGCAAAAGAAAGTAAAACATTTTATTAATTAACTGTTAATTAAATGTATAAAAACCGGGCTTTGCCCGGTTTTTTTCATTATAACGAATAAAAATGATGGTTTTGTGTACGCGATCGTTTATTATTCGCCCGATTTCACACGTTGTGTGTCGCGCTTTATCTATTCGGGGAGGGTGTCAAAATGTTGACGTTGATGTTGGTATCAGTATTGTCGAGCCTGTTTTTTTACATCGAATCACTGAAATCAGGTTTAGCTGCAAAACGTTGGGCACTGGCAGGATTTATTCTTGGGCCATTATTGTTGCCGATGTTTACCATTTCCCGCCACGTCAGAATGCGTCGTGATACCGGGTTCAATAATGCTGTATTACGCGCGTAGAGGCGAATTTCAGGCATAAAAAAAGGAGCCTATGCTCCCTTTTTGTACGCGTATGGTTGCAAATTAAAGACGAACGCCGTTAGTCTTTGGGCGAAACTGCTGAGTTTCAGTTGCAACTTCTTTTTTCTGGACCGGTGCTTTTTGAGCGCCTTCTTGTTTCTGGTCCGCGACAGGTGCTGTAGTAGAAAGAACTAAGGCTACTGCATATGCTTTCAACATCTTTCATTCCTCATTATTATAATCAAACAAAACAAACAAAACTGACTGACATTGTTTTTGTCGTCACAATGTCTATAGCTAACACTGTGCCAACTTTATAATTCCTTTTAAAACAACAAGTTGGGATGTTATTTTGAGCGGCGTCAAAATTCCGTTGCCGGAAATTATTGCCGTTCTATGCATTTATCTGCCGCTTGTCAGAAAACTTGAGGGAAGGGTGTCAAAAAATTGCTTTTCTTTGCCTGAAAGTCAAAATTTTTGCTATTGAAGTGAATTAGCCTGGCATGACTGTGAAAAGAAAAGCAGATATAAATAAATACATTAGGTGAATTGAATTTATCTAAACCTTATCTTTTCGCCGCTATTGTTAAAATAGGCAATAAACCAACTTTACTGTCTTACCGAGACGGATATGGTTGGCGGAGGCAATGTGCAGATGTGCGGTTAAATAAGCCGTTATATGCGCCTGTAAAGCCTTTAAGAAGCTTTATGGAGAGATAATTGAGTCGTATGAACTGTAAAGCGTTAAAAGCCTTGCAGCCGATTACGCGTCCGGAGAGACTTTATTGATAATCTTGTGAAGCAGACTGTTTTCTCTTAACAGTTTTTCAAAGCGTTCGGCATTCAGCGGTTTGCTGTATAAAAAGCCCTGTAGCATCTCACAGTCATAGCGACGAAGAATATTCAGTTGTTCTTCATATTCCACACCCTCTGCAACCACTTTCAGGCCCAGATTGTGTGCGATGTTAATGATGGCGGCAGCCATGTGTCGGTCTACGTTACTGTTAGCAATATCGTCTATGAATGCTTTGTCGATTTTCAGCGTGTTTAACGGGAACTGTTTTAGATAAGCCAGTGATGAATAACCGGTACCAAAGTCATCTAACGCCAGGTGAATACCGCGATCGCGAAGGCGTTGCATCATACGCAAACCTTCTTCCGGGTTTTCCATTAACGTCCCTTCCGTAATTTCACATTCAAGGTGAAGAGGCGAGAGGCCCACTTGTCGCAAGATATTTTCAATCCGGTCGTCGAGGTCGGGTAGCTCAAACTGCTTGGCAGAAATGTTTACGGCAACGCGGCCGCTGAATAAACCCTCGCTTACCCAACGCTTTGTATCGAGGCAAGCTTTTCTGAGTACCTGTTCACCAATCTCAATAATCTGACCGGTTTGTTCAGCAAGTGGAATAAACTGTCCGGGACTGACGATGCCTTTGTGAGGATGTTCGAAACGCACCAACGCTTCCATACTCACCAGTTTACCGGTAGTGATATCAACTTTGGGCTGATAGTAAACGGTAAATAAGTCGTCTTTGATACCCTGACGAATCAGGTTTTCGATCTGTAGTTGGCGAACCGCATTCTGGTTCATTTCGCCACTGAAGAACTGATAGCTGTTTCCGCCGTTGTTCTTGGCAAAATACATGGCGGTATCAGCATTTTTCAATAGCTCCTGAGGTGAGGAACCATCTTCAGGGAACAGGGCAATACCAATACTGGCTCCCAATACAAACTCTTGCTTATTAATAATAAACGGGCGGGACAACGTATTCAGAATACTTTGAGCGAAATGTGTAATCGTGTGTATGTCAGAAATATCTTCCATCAGAACACTAAATTCATCGCCACCCAGGCGGTAACAGGTTGAGTTTGCATCGGTTATGCGCTGAATACGCTTCGCGATCTGCTTAATGAGAATGTCACCTGTCTGGTGACCCAGTGAGTCGTTAATCTTCTTAAAGTTGTCCATGTCCAGACAGAGCAGAGCGTGTGGCGACGCTTTGCGTACCAGATTACTGTGGCTTGCCTGGAAGAATGAACGGTTAGGTAACTCAGTTAATGGGTCAGAGTTTGCCAGTTTTAACAGTTCTTTCTCGGTATTCTTACGTGAGGTGATATCGGAAAATACCCCTACGAAGTGGGAAATGCGTCCGTCGTCATCATGTACGGCATCGATATTGAGTTCAATTTCATACCGCTCACCGTTTACGCGCGTACTTTCTACTTCACCACTCCAGTTACCCCGGGCTTTAAGGGTCTTTTTAATCTCTTCCGTAAAAGCTTCAGGATACTGGTGGAAATACAGGTAGCTGGCCAGGGCTTGCTCCCGCGTTTCGCCGGTATAAGTACAATAAGCATTGTTTACCGAGATAAAGCGGAATTTGGTGTCGGTAATGAAAACGCCTTCAGAAATGTTTTCAATGGATCGCTTAAACAGGTTTAACTGCTCTTCGGCATCTTTCAAATGCTGAATGTTTTTCAGTGTCCCCGTCATACGAACCGGCTGATTGTTGTGATCCCGTTGTACGACCTTGCCACGATCCAGAATCCAAACCCATTGATTACTAAATGTGCGGGCCCGATAGGCGAGTTCGAAGAATTCAGTTTGTCCGTCCATGTGCGCTTTTAATGCTTCCTGTACCCGAATGAGATCGTGGGGATGGATGTTGGCGTCGTATGCGCTGTTGGTTCGAATATCGTCTTGTGGAAAATCCAGTGTTCCCCATGTGTTGGAGCGGTAAACCTGACCGCGAAATACATCCCAGTCCCATAGCTCATCACCACTGCTCCACAACGTAAGCTTTAACCGTTCTTCTGATTCTGATACCGCGATGCGTTGTGAGCGCCTGACGTGATACTGACGAACCACATACAACGCTATAATAGCCGCGAAGAAGCCATAGAAAACCAGAGCCGCGGGATGTAACCAAGGAGGAGGGGAGATGGTTATATTCAATATTCTGGACGCAGACCAGGCTTTGCCATCTTCCAGTGCCTGAACTTCGAAGCGGTAATCTCCAAATGACACATTGTTATAAAAAGCCTGTCGCTCGGTACCTGCTTCCGTCCAATTTTGGTCGAGTCCTGTTAATCGATAGCGGTATTGTACCGTTGCGGGAGAAAGGGCGTTTATCATTCCAAAACCAAAACTAAATCTCGCGTCCTGATGCCCTAACGTCAGTGATTCCTTTAGGTATAGAGGCTTGTTCAGGTGAGTACTATCGGGTGAAAATTGTTGTTCTTTACCCCAGATTTTTAACGAGAGTAACTCTGGTTGTCTCGATGGCTCTTTACTGCTTTCGTTAAATGATAGAAATTCGGGATAAAAGTAATGAAAGCCTTTGTCTCCACCAAATACCAGCGCGTTGTCATGGGTCTTGGATACAACGCCTTCAGAATAATTGTTATACTCTAACTGTTCTTCGGACAGGCTCAGGCCGGTTGTCAGGGAGGGCAACAACAATTGTTGAATAGACGAGTCTGTTGAAATCCAGATGGAATCTTTAAAACCGGTTGCAGCGAGAATCAAATTCGAGTGAATGTCGACGGTTTTTTTGTTGATTAACTTAAGCGTTTGCTTATCTAACTGATAGATGCCCGACGACTGTGTGGTCAGCCAGTAGTAGTTACCCCATTCATATACTGACTTAACCAATGACGACGCATTATTGCTCAGTTTTAGGTTTATCGACGTCAACACGCGGTCCTGTTCCGGACTGTATATATCTACTTTCCCAATTGTACTTAGCCAAAGGTTTCCATCTTTGTCATTGAAAATAGGTGAATAGATAGTGTTCTTGAAACTACTTGCGTGATGAACCACTTCGTATTGTGAAGTACTGTTAATTTTATCTTGCGAAGTAGGAGCAGGGGAAATGGATAACAACCCCTGACTTTGTGTCCAGGCCCAAATAGTTTGGTCGTGATAGTAAAGGTAATCGACTATTTCTCCACTCAGAAATTCGTCAATTTTTATTAAATCAGCATTGCGAAAAACATAAAGCTCGATGCCTTTTGAGGTCGCCAGCCAAATTTTGTCCTGGTCATCAACAACTAAATCCCAATACTGGTTTTCCTGGTTTTTAAGGTAATAATCCAGCGTGCTTTTGTTGATGTCGAATCGTCCTACGCCACCGCTTTGTGTCGCAATCCAAAGAAATTCATTAGTATCTTCTTCAACTGCCCAGATGCGTTTTGAACCTCCGGTTTCGTCTGACGTTTTATGAGAGTACAGGCGAATTGTTTCTGCCGGGCTATGGCGATAAAGCCCTTCATAGGTCGCTAGCCATATAGATTGTGTCGAATCGGTAAAAATTTCTCTGATAAATTGATTGCCGAGATTGGTAAATATCTGTTTTTGCTCACCAAACACAACCAGCGTATCTTTCACGCCGTTGTACACACCCAGACCCGCCTCGGTTCCAAGCCAAACCACATCCTCTTCTATTTCCCGAATCGTTCTTACCGTTTGGTTGACCATGTTCGGGTAAGAGTCTTCGTTTATGGTTTTGACCTGGCTACCCTGATTATTAATAACGATGACGCCACTGTTAGAAGCAAGCCAGTACTCACCGCCTATCACCTGGATATCAAACACGGAATCAACGTTAAGGTTTATGCCCCAAGGGTTTACCGTTCGTAACGAATATAACTGTCTTCGTGTTTTATCATAAATGTATGCACCAGAGCCGTAAGTGCCGATCCAGATTCTGGTAGGCTCATTGCGAATGACTTCTATATCGTCGGGAAAGTCGATGCGTTCGTCCAGCAAATCCAGGCTGTGAGTCTTCGCATCAATAATGTAAAGATTAGATGTATCTGCAACCAGAATGTTACCCTTGGCGTCTTCACTGATAGACCAGATGTCGTTATTTCGAATCAGGGAGTTGTCGGTATTGTAAACCTGAAAATTGTCAGTCTCTGGTTGGTATTTTGCCAGCCCAGTGTATGTTCCTATCCACAAGTCTTTACTGGATGAAACGAACATGGTTCGGGTGAAGCCGGGGGGGATAGAATCGGGCTTTTTAGGCGAGTGCTGGTAGTGCTTGAAATCGTATCCGTCAAAGCGGAAAAGACCGTCGACTGAGCCTACCCAAATGTAGCCGTACTGATCTTCGACGATCGACGTGATGGTACCTTCAGATACACCATCTTCCCGCGTATATTCATTAAAGCGGATGTCGTTGACCGTCGCACTAGCACTGGCTATGCGGGCAACAAAAATTATCACTGTGACTAAAAACAGTGCTAACGTCGTTCTATGGGTTGAGCGCACCATACACCTTTGGCAATGCATGCCTTATCTTTCTTTTAATTTGAATTGGTTAGCGTCCGTTCTAGCCAATCACCAATATGCCGAAATACAAGGCGCTCTACAAGGTTTTTTTTGCTTGGGGAAAGTGGGTGAATAAAACTTCAACAAATGGGACTGAAAATTGGCTTTCAGCCCCTGAATATGTGGCTATAAATAAAATTCAACTTTGGATTTAAAGTCAGCAATATGCGAGATTTTGTCGGGTTCTGCTGTTTGCAAGGGAGCAAACTTCCCGGCAGAGAACAGCACTAATTCACCGAAGGTTTGGTTTAAATTCATATTGGTCGCATATCGAATAATGTCATCGAATGTCATGGCTTCAATGGCATTGGCCAGTTGTTGATTGCGATGCAACTGACTGTCATTTGCCCCTAAACCTTGCCAGATACGCTGAGAACGCATCGACTGATTGAGGTCGACATCCTGTAATTGTTTAAGCAGGTTGCGCTGAATACTGGGCCAGTATCCTTCGTAAAAGTCTTTTTCCCGGGTTTGCTGCTGCAAAAACTGACTGATATGTGACATCAGCACCTGCGGTCCATGGCTCGGGCTTTGTATGTAAAATGCAATGCCCGGATGCTGATTGTGTGGAACATAACCTGAACCAACCAAATAGCCCAATTGCTTTTCAGTGCGCAGGGTCGTAAAAAACGAACCCGCGAGCATTTGTTCGAGCACCATACACATAGCAACATTCCAGATGTCATTGCTGGGGGCTTGCAAATACAAGACCACAGCTGCATCGTCGTGGTCACAGATAACCTCGTGTACCATAGTTCGACCAACCGGCAGTTTCGCTACGGCGCGGGGCAGTGGGGATGCCTTGGCACCCGGGCTAATACTTAGCACGCTATCAGCAATTCGTTCGGCAGCATCGGCTGTCCAGTTGCCATGCACTAACCCTTCCAGGTGATAATAATCAAATGCGCGTTCTTTTACCCGACTCACATCGTTGAACTGGGATTGTTCTACCGCCTGTAACAACTCAACGGGCGCATGGGTATTGCGCTGAATCAGCACACTCAAACGAGAGAATAACCGGTTGATTGGTTTATTCAGCAACGTATTCTGCAAGCTCTGACACTGCATGCTTTTAACGTGATGGAATGTTTGCGGATCCGGCTCGAAGTTGTAAATCGCATTGGTGAGTTTCTGGACTAACTGGCCCTGTTGAGCACTAAACCCGCGGGTATGCAGTGTGAAGCCACCCTGGTGTCCATAAATGCGATAATGTAACCCAGCTATTTCGGCCCGATAAAACTGGCCTTGTAAGTAATCATTTAACCCAGCCAGCCAAAGGCGTTTCGCTGCGACCTGGTGAATATTTTGCGCCAGGGAAGGGATATCAAACGAGATAAAGACATCACCTTTGGGGACACGGAACGTATGGTCCTGACAAAACCAGAAGCTGGCGCCTTTTTCTTCCCTTATTTGTTGGGGTAATGCATAGCGATTGTCCAGTTGGCACAGGCTGTAGCTGTCACCGATATAAGGGTTGGGTGGCGGCATGGAAATCGCGTTGATTTTATCTGGCGTCCGCCATTGCGCCAGTGATTCAGGCGCAATCGGCTTAATTGAATACGCTGCGTCGTAGTATTCACAGCGGCAATCGGTACTGAGGCCTTGGGCGATGATTTTAATTCGCAGATTATCTGGCACGAAATGCGTGAGTGCCTGTTGCAATGCGTCGCTGGTGAGCGCTTCATTTTTAGATGCATTTGCAATGGTCTGCCAGTCAAAGTACTGATGTAACTCTGCCAGGTCGCAGATTGACTGCAACGGTTTATGTGAATCATCGTACTGTCTGGCCAGCTGGTTAAGTTTGGCTTTTTCCCTTAATCGCCAATCTTCATCGGCAGCAAGTTTTAGCTGCTCTATCATCGCAAACAGGGCCGATACAATTTGGGACTGATGATTCAGCCCGGCTTCAGTTAACTGAAGGTTTATATTAAAGTCCTTGAACCCCTGACCTTCAATCCCAGAACCGGCTATCAGATTGGTTACCCAGCCCTTTGCTTTTAAGTAAGCGAATAAACTTCCTGCCCCCTCGTCTCCCAGCACATGGCTAATAAAATCAAGTGGACGGGTGTTGATCTCTAATTGCAAGGCAGGTAATGCAAACGTCACAATCATTCTGCGCGCGGCTTGCAGTGGCGTAATGCTAATTTCTACACCAAGCTGTTCAGGCGTATACAACGGAGGCAAAATCAGTTCAGCGCACTTGCCTTCAGGTAATGGGGCGAATGCCTGGGATAACCAGGGAGTAAGCTGCCCTACAGTGAAAGGCGAATGGATGACCAGTGTCATATTGGCCGCACAATAAAGCTCAGAATGAAACGCCTGTAACTTTTCCTGCAATGCGTCGGTTGTAAATTGGCCGAAAGTCTGCTGATTGCCAACTGAGAATTTAGTAAAAGGATGTTCCGGGTTTGCCGTTTCTTTATGAATTTGGTACAGACGACGCAGGTCATCCTTACGCTTGAACTTAAACTCGGCATCAATAGACTTTATTTCAGAGCGTATTTGCTCTATCTCGAAATTTGGGGCGCCTAACATGGCGGCAAATGCGGGTAGTATTCTGGGGAGGGCCTGAGCATGAGCCTGGAAATGATAGTTAGCGAATTCTGTTCCGGTCCAGGCATTAATGTTACCGCCGGCTTGCTCCAGTAATTCATTGATCGCATTCGGTTCTGGCAATACTGCATTGCCCATAAACAACATATGCTCAAGCAAATGGGCAAGTCCAGGACAGTCTTCAGGGTCAAAAAAATGACCTGCCTTGATACAGGCCGAGACGCAACAGGAAGTTAATTCCTGTTTGTGGATAATAATAACCCTTAAGCCATTTTCCAGTTGTAGGGAATAGGTACTGTCTAAGTCCTGTGTAATATTCAATGTAATATCTTCGTTCTGTCTACGTGTTATTGTTTGCAGTTAGCCGGTGGACAGGTTAACAGCAGGCGAATGACCGATTACACCTTAGTCTAAGAGTTCATAATAGTACTAGGCGAGTTGGCTGACCTTTGCTATCGTTAGTATGTACTCCTCATCATATTAGCAATGTTATGTCAGGTCAAAGCAGCAAAGACGACATTTTTATTTTTATCATGCGCCATGGTGAGGCAGAATCACTGCAGTCGGATGATAAAAGCCGTAATCTAACGTCAAACGGCAAGGGCGAAGTGCATGTCAGTTCAAACTGGCTGCAAGACACTTATTGTCCGGACAGTGAATTGTCGCTCGCATTGGTCAGTCCTTACATGCGAACCCGCCAAACGTACAAAGAGGTTTCCCAAACACTCCATGCCGCGCAATTCGAGGTGTGTGATGATATCGTGCCTGAAGGAAACGTAAGACTTGCACATGATTATATCGATGTGCTGGCACATCAAATGGCCAAGACCCGCAAAGGAAAGCCTTTATTGATAGTGAGTCACATGCCATTTGTGTCTTTTTTGCTCGACGCGCTGTGTGATTCCCATCAGATGACGCTATTTGCCACTGGTTCAGTGGCGGTGGTGAAATACAACTTGTCCAAAGGGAAAGGCGCATTGATGGGTCATTTTCAAGGACAGCCTAGATAACAAAGCCGTGCTTCAAAGATAAACTATTCCATTCGTGAAATGCGTTTTTTTGCTTTAGCTTTTGGTTTCTCTTCCGATATAAGAATCAGGTGAGAGGAACAAAGGTATTATTTCAACGCTTGCCGTTGAGAGTGCAAAAAAGTATGTCGAGTCAGTCTATTCCAGAACAGCTTCGTAAATCGTTAGAACGACATATGGAAGAGTCGGATCTTCATGACGACGAAGAAATGGCACAAATAATGAGCAAGCTGTCGGACCTGTCGGCGAAAGTCGCTGCGGCTAAAGCGAAAGTGTTGGCAAAGAGAAAGTCAGGTTAAATGATGTCAACAACAAGGTCAGTTTGAACTGACCTTGTAGATGACCGTATTAGTCTGCTGTAGAAGGTGACGTAGAACGGTAGTATTCCGGTATGACTCTGACCGTCTTAATCATGTTTTCATTGATATCAATAATTTCAATCGGGTAACCGGCAAGTCTTAAGCTCACGTTGCTGTCGGGAATTTCTTCCAAATACTCCAGAATTAAACCATTTAATGTTTTTGGCCCTTCGATAGGGAAGTTCCAATCCATTTCTTTATTTAATTCGCGGATATTGGCACTGCCATCGACTAATACACTGCCGTCTTGCTGAACAGCCACTTCCTTGCTGTAAGCTGGCAACGTTGTGGTGGTGAAATCACCGATAATTTCTTCAAGTATGTCTTCCAGCGTGACTAACCCCTGAATGTCACCATATTCGTCCACAACCAGGGCAATGCGTTCTTTCTCTGCCTGGAACTGATACATAAGCGTGTGCAGTGGAATTGACTCCGGGGCGTAATAGATTTCTCTAACAGCACGAAGCAGGGTCGCTTTGGTGAATTGATCCTTAGACAACAGGCGCAATGCATCGCGAACATGCACAAAACCAACGGAATCATCAATACTGTCACGGTACAGCAATACCCGGGTATGCTGTGATTGTGTCAGCTTCTTTTGAATGTCCTTCCACTCATCGTTTATATCGATAGCGGCAATGTCACTGCGAGGCACCATAATGTCTTCGGCGGTCACATTTTCTAAATCCAGAATACTTACCAACATGTCCTGGTGTTTTTTGGGGATCATTGTGCCTGCTTCGTAAACCACGGTGCGCAGCTCCTCGCGACTCAAAGAATCTCCACCATCACCAGATGGTTTTATGCGTAATAAAGCAAGTATGCCATTGGTTATACCGTTAATGGCTGCCACCAGCGGGTACATAATGACCAATAGGGGGGACAAAATAATTGAACTCGGAAAAGCAATTTTTTCAGGATAAAGGGCGGCCAGCGTTTTCGGCGTGACTTCAGCAAATATAAGCAGAATAATCGTCAGGCCAATGGTGGTTGCAAAAACGGCCCAGTATTCGCCAAACCAGCGTGTACAAATAATAGTCGCAATGGCAGACGCTGCAATGTTGACCAGATTGTTGCCAATCAGAATCAGTCCGATCAGGCGATCGGGACGCTCCAGCAACTTGTGAACGCGTTTCGCACCGCGGTGACCTTCACCTTGCAGGTGCTTGAGTCGATACCGGTTGATCGACATCATGCCGGTTTCAGAACTGGAAAAATAAGCGGATAAAGCAATTAAGATTGCCAGTGCAATCAGCAACGCACTGGTTGATATGTCGTCCAACTAGGGATCCCTTCAAGTATTTAGAAACACCAATGTAGTCAGTCACTCTAAGCGTTTCAAGTGTTAATTGGTGATGATGTTTATCAGAGCAGAATTTCTTTCACAAATCGACTGCCAAAATAGGCCAGTGATAACAGCATTACGCCAATAATGGTTAATGCGATAACCTGTTTCCCTCGCCATCCCCACAGTTTCTGACCAGCCAGTAGGACAATAAATACGCTTAAACCGGCTATGGATAATACCGTTTTATGCACGTACCCCTGACTGAACATGTTTTCAAGAAAGATAAATCCGGTGATCTGGGCAATGACAAGCAGAATTGTGCCAATGAGAATCAGCTTAAACAGAATTCCCTCAACCAACATCAGAGGCGGCAGAGACGAATGAAGTATACTAGCGCCTTTGTGTTTTAGCTGATGGGTGATGTAGGACATTTGCAGGGCGTATAAAAAACCAATCACCAGTGTGCCGTAAGCAAATAGCGATAGTGTAATGTGCACTACCAGCCCCGGCCGCAATTCAATATGCATGATGTGCTCGACGGGAATAAAAGCGGATGCCAGCACGCTAAAACCAGCAAATCCAAATACCACAGGTAACAAAATAATATTGGGAAGCAGTGAATTGCTAATCAGCATAGACAGGGTGATTAACCAGGCAACCAGCGACAACACGTTAGTAATACTCATGTTTTGCCCTGCCTGAGCAGCCAGAATTGCATCACCTAAAAACAGGCTGTGGCTAAGCACTGCAACCGCAGCAACGCTAAGCGCAAACATCCTGTTTGGGCCTTGATTGTGAAAAAATCGCCCCGTCATAGACGCTGCAGCCACAAAATAAGCAACAACTGCCAGCAACGCGAACAAGGTAGCCATGTGTTTAATAAAGCCTGTTGGTAAAAAATAACGTGGTATTGATACTGCAGAATAACAGAGAATTCAACTGCCTGTCTGCCGTAAAATGATAAATCCTTAATCCACACTACGTTAACTGGTCAATTTTCGGTATACTCCCGGTATTATTCATTGATTGGGTTGATAAACAGAGAATGTTTGAGAATCTCAGCGAAAGGTTAGGGCAGACACTGCGTAATGTCAGTGGTCGGGGCCGCTTAACCGAAGACAATATTAAAGAAACCCTGCGCGAAGTCAGAATGGCGTTGCTCGAGGCTGACGTCGCGTTGCCAGTCGTTAAAGAATTCGTCAATCAGGTGAAAGCTCGTGCAGTGGGCACGGAAGTGACCAAAAGCCTGAAGCCGGGTCAGGTATTCATCAAGATCGTTCAGTCTGAACTTGAAGCGGTCATGGGTGAAGCCAATGAAAAGCTGAATCTGTCTACGCAGCCACCAGCCGTTGTGCTGATGGCAGGTTTGCAAGGTGCGGGTAAAACCACCTCAGTGGGTAAACTCGCGAAATACCTGACCGAGCGGGAAAAGAAAAAAGTCATGGTGGTTAGTGCCGACGTATATCGCCCGGCCGCCATCAAACAGCTGGAAACGCTGGCGGAAGATGTCGGTGTAAACTTTTTTCCTTCCACGATTTTGCAAAAGCCTGTCGATATCGTCAACGATGCCATTGATGCTGCGCGCAAACAGTTTTTTGATGTCCTGTTAGTGGATACCGCGGGTCGTTTACATGTCGACAGCGACATGATGGACGAAATCAAAGCGTTACATGCTGCGGTGAAACCGGTTGAAACGTTATTTGTCGTTGATGCAATGACGGGGCAGGATGCGGCGAATACAGCTAAAGCCTTCAACGAAGCGCTGCCACTCACCGGTGTTATCCTCACTAAAGCAGACGGTGACGCGCGTGGTGGTGCAGCGCTATCGGTGCGTAAAATCACCGGTAAACCCATTAAATTTATTGGTATGGGTGAAAAACTCGATGCGTTGGAGCCGTTCCACCCCGAGCGTATAGCGTCACGTATTCTGGGGATGGGCGACGTATTAAGCCTTATCGAAGAAGTTGAGCGCAAAGTCGATAAAGACAAAGCGCAGAAACTGGCGAAGAAAGTTCAGAAAGGCAAAGGTTTTGACCTTCAGGACTTCAAAGAGCAGCTCGAACAAATGCGCAATATGGGCGGCATGATGGGCATGCTCGACAAACTGCCGGGGATGGGTGGCATGAGCGCCAAGATCAAAGACCAGGCTAACGATAAGCAGTTTGTGCAGATGGAAGCTATCATCAATTCCATGACGCCTGCAGAGCGCGAAAAGCCCGAAGTGATTAAGGGCTCTCGAAAGCGTCGAATCGCAGCGGGTTCAGGCACGCAGATACAGGACGTTAATCGCTTGCTGAAGCAGTTTACGCAAATGCAGAAGATGATGAAGAAGATGTCGGGTGGTGGCATGAAGAAAATGATGCGCCAGATGAAAGGCATGATGCCGCCGGGTGGAGGCCCGGGTGGTATGGGCGGACCAGGTGGAATGTTCCCTCCACGATAACTAAAAAAACCGGCATATTGCCGGTTTTTTTGAATTTGGCTATTTTTTACTCTTTGAGTAAACTGAACTGGTTAACATGATGTAAACAGATGAAATGGGTTTTGCGTTTTGTTATTACATTAACCGGAGCAGTGTATGGTGAGACAAATGGAGGTAGCGTTGCGGGTTCAGCAGTTAATCACAATGATCTTAACGGCTTCTACGTTGCTTGTTTCAGTATCGGCTAATGCCATTGAAGACGCTATTATCTGGGCTAAAAATCCTTCGCCGCCTTTCCACATCATGAGCGGCAAGTTACAGGGATATGGTATTTGCGATGTGATGACAGATAAAATTGATGCGTTATTACCTGAACTTAGCACCAGTGAAGTGATATACCCGCACCCCAGAGTGAACAAGTACATCAGTGAGGCTGAAAATCTTTGCTTCCCCTGCATGATAAAACGGCCTGATTCAGGCACATTCACTTACAGTGATTCGACAACGCGCTATCCCGCCTCGGGCGTCATCATTAACAGGGCATCACTGGACAAACTGGATTTAATGGAAGGTGTCCCGGTTTCGTTTGCCCGATTGCTATCAATCCATACGTTGGCGTTTGGCTTACCCGGTTCGAGAAAGTACCCGGATGCACTTCAGGCCGCGCTGAATGAGCATCTTGGGCAGCCGCACATTATAGAGATTGCGGGCACAGAAGGGCCAATGCGGGTATTACGCCAGATCGCCCGGGGTCGTCTGGACTATACGATAGATTACCCTGCGGTCCTTAAATATTTTTCCATCACCGAAAATGACGACTCACTGGTTTTTATTCCGACCATCGAAATGGGGGATGCCTTCGTGGATGGCGCCATTGGGTGTACGAATAACCCGTGGGGCCAGCAGGCTATCGAACATATTAACGGCGTACTTCACAAATTAAAGGCCGATCCTGACTACCGCAAAAATCAAACATTCTGGTTAAATACGCCCTGAAATTCGCTTTGCTTCATTCGATCTACTGAGTATTGGTTGAAAAATCGGCAAACAGCCTTCCCGCCTACCCTGAAAGCGACGTATGGCTTCGCATTGAAGCTAATTCATAATACACTGATACGTTAATTGGTTTCGTCATCAATGCCAGTCAATGTGGTCCGAAAGGACTCCATTGAAGACGATTAAAATAGCCGCAGTCTTTCATGACTGGTTCACTTGCGTGCTTGTGGTACGAGTGGACATAGTTCAGGCCCTTCTGCATCGGGTAAAGAATACCCGACATTGGCACATTGCCAGTTTGCGGAATATGACATTAAAACAGGAATCTTATGGCCGGCCTTAAACGCATAATTCTTATCGATACCCACTTACCTGGTGTAGTAGAACTAAAACTAGACGGACACACCAATATTTGTGGTACCAACGCTTCAGGTAAAACCACCTTACAGCGATTAATTCCCGTTTTTTACGGTGAATATCCCAGTCGGGTAGTTCCTGCCACGCGGGACAGTTTTGAGCGCTGGTACTTACCGCGTACATCCTCATTTATTATTTACGAATACACCCGGGCTGAAGGGGATTTATGCCAGGCTGTGCTAACGTCAAATGGCACGGGTGTGAACTATCGGTTTATCGCTAAACCCTTTACGCTGGATGACTATCTTTTCGAGCAGAAAAACGGCAAACATGCGTCTTTGTCGAGCACTGAAGTCGCGCGAGCAATGAAACGCAACAACGTGATCGTGTCCAGCTTGCTCACCACCAAAGATTTCCGAGCGGTATTACAAAACGACCAGGGTGTGTTGAATCAAAGTAGTAGTTCCCGTGAACTGCTGGGCTACGCGAAGGTATTCAGTTTGAGCCAGCAGTCAGAGCACTTGCGCCACATCGAAAAACTGGCAAAAGCCGTGCACTCGAAAGAAGGCAAGATGGAAACCATCAAGGCCATGATAGCGGCTATTCTGGAAGAAGATGGTGTGCAGCCTCCTATGTCCAGTTTATCGCGAAATCGCGTTGACGACTGGATTCGCGAATGCCATTTAATTCGCGCCTTCGATAAGGTTCGTCCAGAATTTACCCGCCTGGAGCAGGCTGATCTGGCGTTACAGGAAGCGGAAGCCGCGTTGAGTGAATTAAAGCTAGCGTTTGAGCTGGATAAATCACACCTTACCGCTCGCGTTGAAAAAGGGCGTCAACAACTCGATGATGTGCAGCACGAGCGCAAAGTAAACGACAACAGCTGGAGCGAGCGTCGTGACGAACTGAATTTGCAAATTTCAGGCTCTCGCGCCGATGTTGAAAAATACACGGCGGAACTGGATGCGGTTGAACGCGAGTTTGAAAACTGGCAGGAACAGGACATCGAGCAGCTCAAAGACGATGTTGCGAAATTGCCGCAGTGGCAACGTGATTTAGAATTGCTGTCGAGTCGTTATACGCTGGTGACTGAACAACATCAGGATATTGAGTCGACTTACAACCGACGGGTTGCGGAGCTGGGTGAAAAAACGGCAGAACAGTTGGATGAGCTTGCCGCGGTTCGTCAGGAAGCCCAGGAAAAGCGTGCAACGCAACAACAGCAGGAGCGCGACGCATTACAAAACATCAAAGAAGATTATGCACAGCAAATCACGACACTGACTGAGACCTATCAAACCCGATTAAATGCGCTAAAAGTGGCGGAAGCTGAATGCAAAGCAGCACTGAACAACGCGGGTTACAATGAATTTGAACAATCACAGCTTGAATTGCTTGATGCCGCGGTAAAAGAAGCCAGTGTGCACGAAGATACGGTGCGAGCTCAGCATCGCCAGACACAATCTGAATATCAAAAAGCGGTCCAGGCACGGGAAAGTGCCAATCAGGCCCTCGAAAAAGCGCGTAACCAATACCGTAAGGTAGAACAGCGTGTTGCGGAAGTGAACGCCTTACTCTATCCCGGTGAAGGATCGCTGCTCGAATTTTTGCGAGCTAACGTAGATGACTGGGAAAGCTCTGTAGGTAAACTGATTCGCCCTGAATTGTTGGAACGCACAGATTTAGCGCCAAAAGCCGAAGGCGATGCCGCGTCTTTCTTTGGTGTTGAGCTGTCTTTGGATAGTCTTGAATCTCCGGAATATGCGCAAACAGAGCAAAGCCTGAAACAGGCACTGGCAGATGCTGAGCAACAACTTGCTGATGCCTCTGAGTCACAAAATGCCGCTGAAGTTGAACTGGCTAAAGCCAATGAAGCGGTACGCATTGCCGAACTGGCAGTGACCAAGCAGGATAACGCGGTGCGGAGTGCCGAGGCAGCCCGAAAACGCGCGAATCAGGATAAAGAAGCGGTGCTGAGTGAATATCAGCATGCCTTGAAAGAACGCAAGCAACAAGCGCGCAGCCAGCTTGACAATAACCAGCAGTCACAGAAAAAGCTCACTGCACAATTTGAACTGGATCGCGACGAAATCAAAGATCAGCAACGTGAAGCGGAAACAGAGCACAGCTTTCACTGGCAACAATTGATTGCCGACAGCGATGCACGTATTGCACAGGTAGAAGGCGAAATTAAGCGTGTTCGCCAGTCCGCGGAACAAGATAAGCAGGAAATGGCGCGCTGGCTCGAAAATGAGCTGAATCAGCGCGGTGTCGATGTCGATGAAATTGGTAAATTAAAGAAAGATCTGAAAGCACTGAAAGATGCCATTTACCGCACTGAAACACATCGCCATAAAGTCAGTGACTATGATCGCTGGTATCAGACGGTGTTCACTGGCCATAAGGTGACGTGGCAACAAGGCCTGAATAAGGCGCGTAAAGTACTAAGTGACGCTGAGCGTGAATTAACGCAATTACAAAACGAGTATCGAGAACGTCGTGATAGCTTAAAAGCACAGCAGGTAGAACTGGAAAAGACGTCATCGACCGCCGCAGAACAGCTTACTCAGGTTGATACGCTCAGTAAAACCCTCGCTAAACAGAGCTTGCCTAAAGTAGATGTCAACGAGCAGTGGCAACACGACGAGCTAAGTATTACCCAGCGATTGTCCCGGGTGCAGGGCTTATTAAAAGAGCGCGAAGAGCTGCTAAGCGATGTGCGTAACTATGTTGAACGATTCGACCAACTGATTGCTGCTCAGGCAGGAACCGGCTTATCGGATACCTGGGAGCGTGCGCGCGAAGAGTGTGCCGTGATCAATGCACACGGTGTGAAAGGCGTGGACCATCGTCGAATGGTGACGCATCTGGCTCAGTTACTGAATGTGATTGTGCCGCAAAAAATGCAGGGCTTGCGTGAGCAGGGGCGGATTTTTGGTGCAGACTTAAGCCAGTATTACTTTGTTCTTGCTGATATCGACAAGCGCATCGTGAGCCAGAGTCGCCGCATTTCGAAAGAAGTCGATGGGGAGTTGTTCCTGGACGGCGTGTCTGACTCTGCAGTGAAGATACGCTCGCGTATCAGTGAACTTGAATTCTGGCCTGAACTCGAACGCTTCCGTTCGCTTTACGATCAATGGATGGATGATGGCGCGCATGAACTACCGGATGATGAATACGGGCAGAGTATGCGTACCGTACTGGATATTCTGGGCCGGGCTGCGCTATCCGGCGGTATCAGTAAGCTACTTGATATTGAACTGCATTTACGCGAGGGCAATAGCGACCTGATCATTCGTACTGACCGCCAGCTAAATGAATCGTCCAGCCACGGTATGGCTTACCTTATTCTATGTAA
Source organism: Aestuariibacter sp. (assembly GCA_017794925.1). Classification (GTDB taxonomy): domain Bacteria; phylum Pseudomonadota; class Gammaproteobacteria; order Enterobacterales; family Alteromonadaceae; genus Alteromonas. Next base: position 2,615,652 of record CP051238.1, read on the forward strand.
GTTCTTGTTAGCCTTTACCCGTTTGTTACGCGGCGGTGCCGACGTAATCATTCACTGGCCAATCGATGAGCTGGGTACCTTGCACCAAAGTAACGTGAAGAAAATCTTCGATGCCTGTCAAAGCAATAACATCAGTGTTGTCGGCGCATTCCCGAATCCGGAGTCTGATGTGCTAAAACTATTTGAAAATCGTTACCTTATCGACAAAGTGAGCAAGCAGTTGCAGGTCGTACAGCCTAAAACCAGCGATTTATCGGCCAGAATTCAGGCCCGTAAGCAACAGCAGGAGATATCAGCATGATGACAGAACAAGGCCGCGTGCTGAGCAAATTATTAGAAGGGCAATTTATTTGCCAGGTCAGTGATGAAGAGGGCTGGCGCTTTCTAAAGAGCCGTGAAAACGCAACGAAGTTAGAGCCGCATCTGAACATTCTGAATAGAACATTGGCGACTACCGGAGAAGGCGACGTGTTTTTCGCTGCTTATCTGACGCTGGGTGAGCCAGAGCGCAAAGTCCTGTTGCAGCAGTTTCAGGAAACGACGTCCGGGTTGGTACCATTGGTTGAATGGCTGTTGCTGGTTCAGCAAGCCAGTGAGAGTGATCGTCCATTAATTATGGGCAATGCGATTCGAATGAACGAAGTGCAAACCGTGATTGAAGACACGCCCGCTTACGCTGAGCAATTAGAGAAGATTTCCCGTTATCGTTTATTCGGTTCCACCAGTGTGAATGTCGATGGCCAGTTGAAGCAGGTGTTCAAACGCCTTACTGATATCGGCTATTTGATTAAGCCAAACCCGGATAAGCAAATTTACATTGCTACTGGTAAAGTTGAGCACTTGTACGAAGTGATTCGCTTTATTGATGAAACCGAGTCCTTGTCACTGTCAGAACAAGCGGAAGCCGCCATTCAACAGGGTAGTTTGCTATGAGTCAGGTGCTGATTCAGGCCGGAACCCGGTTGCTGAACGCGTTAGGGCGTCATAGCGACCTCATTATGCAGGCCTATGTTAATGGAGTGGTCGACGAATCTGCGCACAGCAAAAAAATCCTTGAGCAGTTGGTGCAGCTTGGTATTTTATGGCGCCCCGACCCGCAAAGTGCCTTGCGTTTAAAAAGCGCCGTCAGAACACTGCTGGAAAGTGGCTTACAAGACGAGCGTAACCGGAATATCGATGCGAATGTCGGGTCGGCGTTAGCGAGTTTAAAAACCCTGGCAGAGCACTATAAGGAAGCGCTGCACTACAATCGCTTTAATGAAGCGCATGCGTACATGACCGACCTGACTGAGCACGTCTATCAACTGACAGAATCGTTGGCAAACAGTGTACGTGTCATGTTCAGCAGAATTAATAATGAATTTGGTTATGTCTCTTCGGTTGAGGCAAAAATTCGAGAGAACGAACTGGCCCAAGGACAGGTTTCTGAGTTACTGAATCAACTGGAATGCTTCCGCTTTGATGAACTCAGTGAAATTGCAGGAGGCAACCGGGAGCTGCGGCACTTGTTGGTGGTGGCGTTACAGCAAAGCTTCTCAAAAGCCACACAAGAATTATCCGTGGCACAGGCCCGACTTATTGATTTGCTTGGGCGATTCAGAGAGTTTCAGGGGCGTACCCGATTGCTCAAAGGTTTTCTGTTGCATATGGATCAACAGCCGGACTTTGCGCCCGGCAATTATCCAAATCTGACTCAGGTGCCCATTCTGTTTAATCAGGCTGCCGCATTGATTGAGCCGGCCACTGTTGATGTAAATCAGGTGGCACATGAGCAGGAATTACAGCAGTTAGTTGGTGCATTAAGTTCGGTGTACCGCAGAAAGCCTACTTCCGGCGCAGAGCAGAAGAGTGCTGAAATTCAGGTTAGTGCCCAGCAAGAAGTTGAGTTAACCCGGGACCCATTGCAACAAGCGGTCGACGCGTATTTTTGCGAGGTTATTGATTCCGGGCAATCTATGTCAGCGCTTGAATTTTATAGCGAACAGTCTCTGGAATTTGACCCTGAGGTATGGATTTATCAGGTCATAGGTGGATATCAGGGGCTTCAGGATGAAGATAAGCAGTTTTTCGCCATCGATACACTGGGCGAGCCTGACAGAGTATTTAATGGCAATTTTATTATTAGTGATGTGTTGGTAGGGCTTAGATAACGTATTGAGTTGTAAGTGGTATCGTTGGGTTTGCGAAATTTCGCGATGAAATTTTAAAAAAATATTAACCTAAAATTTACATTTTTGAGTATAATTACGGTAGTTGTCATTGGCTGGATGCCGATAGAAATAGCTGGAGTCGTTATGCAATTATCAACACAACAACAATATCAAGAAGCACTGATAAAAATGGCGGTTTTGTTTTATCAGGTCGACGGCAAAATAACCCTGACTGAACAGGATTATCTGGACGAACTACTTGAATCACTGGACTGGGATAGTCCGATAAGCCGAGACGCATTTGTGAATGACGTCATCTATCATACCCGAACGGCCATCGATGCTGGTGAAGCATCCGATGTACTTAAATCCCTGCAGCCGCAATTGGTGAAAGATGCCAATCGCTCGGTGGAAGTCGCTACTGTTATGACCGGTGTAGACGGTGAGCGTAGCGATGAAGAAACCGAACTGCTGAGCTTGCTCACACATAAGTTACTGGCGAAAGCGCTGACCGAGACTGTTTCTTAGGTCAAAACGACATTAAATTATGCTTTTTAGCCTGCCACCCTGTGGTAGGCTTTGTCACATCTGAAAATCTTTGATTGGATACGTGATGCGAAATTGGTTTTGTTTATGGCTGGTACTGTTAAGTACTCAGGCGTCAGCGTTAGAACCTGCAATGGAAAAAGCCATGTTAGTGGCTCAGGCACTTGGCGGTGAGACCTCTAAAGAAATGCTTATTGCCCAGTTTAAGCATACAACCGGCAGCGCCATTAATCGCTTGCAGATTACGCCTCAGGAACGACCTATGGTGGACCAGTTTATGAAGGACCTGGACGCCATTTTGCGTAATAAGTTGAATGAACCAGCGCTAAATAATGCGATAGCCAGCATCTACCTTACCCATTTTACCGAATCGGAAATGGATCAAATTCTGGCATTTTATCATTCACCTGTCGGGCAGAAGATGCGCAATCAATCCCAGCAACTGACCAGTGCGTTCAGAGAAAAGCTCGTAGCCCACATGAGAGGGGCAGTGCCCGAACTGGAAAAACTGTCTAACGATTTAAAGCAACGTTTAGAGGCCGGCCGGGCTAAGCCGACAAACTAATAAATGCGGTGGAGTAAGTTTCGTTATGCATAAACCGGGTATTGTGGGAACAATAGCCAAAGTGTGTGGGTGGGCAGGTTTGGCATTGCTTATCGCATTCGGTTGGCTTATGGGGTGTCAGTCGGTGCAAACTCCGCCATTTAAGGCTGCGAACAGTGTGTTACCTACCAACGTGATGCCTTTTACAGACTATCAATCTGCCGTTAAAACCTGGCTTGCCGAGCACCGTCAGGCGGTGAAGTTTGATGTATCTGATGAAGTTGAACTCAATACGCCGTTTGAATGTGGCCAGCATTCAACCAGGGGAATATTACTGGTGCATGGATTGGGGGACTCGCCTTATTTCTTTCGGGATATCAGTAAACCGCTGTGTGAGCAGGGTTTCTGGGTAAGAACCATTTTATTACCCGGCCACGGTTCTCAGCCGGGGGACATGCTGAATGCTGAATACCGCTTATGGCAGAGTACGGTAGATTTTCATGTTGAAGCGTTTTCTCATCAGGTTAGCACGCTTTATCTTGGAGGTTTTTCTACCGGCGCTAATCTGGTTACCGTAACGGCCTCGAGCCGCGAGGATATAGCCGGTCTCCTGTTGTTTTCTCCTGCGATGCTGCCCAATTTTTTCGTTACACGATTGGCACCCTGGGTAACGGGGCTGTTTCCTTGGCCAAATGTGGAGCCGGAAGATAATCCCGCGCGCTACAATTCTATTGCAATGCAAGGATTCGCGGCCTACCAGGGAAGTGTTGATGCCGTTCAGCATGTGCTCGACAACCACAAACTGAGCGTACCCTATTTTGCAGTTTTGGCCGAGGGTGACAGTGTGGTGGACGTGCAGTCTGTGGCATCGCAATTAACGGAATGTTTTACGTCACCACAAAGCCAGCTTTTGTGGATGGGCGCAAACGATACTGCGCCCGAAATTGCCAAAGTACAATTGTTACCGCTGATATCCGAACGCGTTTTAGCTGCTTCTCACATGAGTATGTTGTTCGAACCGAATAATGCGTTATATGGCCCTGGTGGCAGTGTGCGTATTTGCGATAACGGGCAGCCAGAAACCATTGAACAGCAGTGTCCCGATGCTTCACCAGGGGAATTGTGGTATGGCCCATGGGGGCAGGAAGGGGACGGAAAAATCGTTACCCGATTAACCTTTAATCCGTATTTTGATGACATGATGTCGTCGTTACAGGATTTTCTGCAACGTACCAGCCAGGCCAACTAGCCTGGCTGGCGTTGTTCGGTATTTTTTTATACCTCGGCGGCTTCGAGCTCTTGCTCTAACTGACGGGTTTCATCGGCACGGGGCTTGGTAAACCTTGCCAGACCGAGATAGATAACGGGCGTCAGGTAAAGGGTAAATACGACGGCGATACCCAAACCACCAAACACCACCCAACCGATAGCGTTGCGGGCTTCAGCACCTGCACCAGTAGACAAGATCAGCGGCAGTCCACCAAGAATAGTCGAGACCAGTGTCATCATTATTGGACGTAACCGCACGCGGCCTGCTTCTAGAATAGCGTCATAAACTGCATAGCCACGATCGCGCAACTGGTCGGCAAATTCCACCAACAAAATGGCATTTTTCGCCAGCAGACCAATCAACATCACCAGGCCAATTTGAGAATACACATTAATGGTTGTGCCTGTGATGTACAGCGCGTAGACCGCAGCAGCAATACCAAATGGCACGGTTAACATAACGACGACAGCGCTGTTTACACTTTCAAATTGTGCCGCGAGAACCAAAAACACAATCACAAATGCCAGTACGTAGGTGAGTGCTACTTGCTTCGATGTTTCTTCGAAGGTCTGTGCTTCACCGAGGAAAATCATACCAATACCATCGAGCAGCGTTTCCTGGCCAATGCTACGAAGACGTTCAACCGCATCATTAATGGCAATGGTTTCTGGTAAATCCATTTCCACTTTGATAGCACGACGCTGGGCCTGGCGTTCTAACTCGGCGGCGACACCTTCTTCGGTAATGTAGGCTACGCTGGAGAGCGGAACAAGGCTACCGTTATCGGACTTCACATACAGGTTGGTTAAATCTGATGGGTTACTGGTACTGCGATTATTGGTTTGCAGGATAATTGGAATAGCCTGATCCCCAACGTTTAAATCTACTACGTCGTTGCCGGCGATGGCTGCGCGAAGGGTGGCTGAAATATCGCTTAACGGCACGCCGAGCTCCTCCGCACGGCGACGATCGATGTTTACCCGTAGTTGTGGTTGAGTAGGCTCGTAACTGATTTGTGGTGTGCCTAATTCAGGCATACGATTTTCAATTTCACGGGCAAAGATGACCGCGGCATTGTAGATGCGTTCGTAAGTATCACCGGTCAACGCCAGTTCAAGACCGCCGCCCTGACCGCGTAAATTCAGACTGTTACCACCAAATGCATTACCAGGTGCGCCTGGCACGGATTGCAAGGCAGGGCGGATTTCACCAACGATGTCTTGCAGCGACTTGTCTCGCTCGTCCCAATGCTTAAGGTTGGCGGTGATGAATACGATATTCGGATCCCACTGTCCCACCACTGTGTAGATAGAATCGATAGTGTCATTTTCCACATAGGGCATTAACACGTTTTCCATTTTTATGGCCTGGCGGTCCATAAAATTCAGGCCAACGCCGTCAGGACCCCGGGCAAAGATACGAATGGTGCCACGGTCCTCGCTGGGCAATAACTCGTTGTCGATAGATTGCATAGTGAAATACGCGCCTACCGCAGCCAGGATAGAAAACGCCACAATCCACCAGGCGTATTTAAGTGACCACAGTAAACTGCGTTGATATCCACCTAAAAACACGTGGCCAACTTTGCCCAGGGTGTTGTCAAAGAGACCTTTTTTATCGGTGTCTTTTTTGACCGGTAAGCGGGCCGTCAAAGCAGGCACCAATGACAAAGCAACAAACGACGAGATGATGACGGAGCCAGCCAGTACACCACCGAATTCCCGGAACAACCGACCGGCGGTAGAGGGCAGAAATGCAATAGGAATAAATACCGAAGCCAGCACAGCAGTGGTAGCAACTACGGCGAAAAACACTTCCCGCGTGCCGATGACGGCAGCGGCGCGAGCTCCTAAGCCCATGGTGCGTCTTCGTTGGATGTTTTCAGATACGACTATCGCGTCGTCAACGATCATCCCGGTAGCCAGCACCAGTGCTAGCAAAGTCAGAATATTCACGGAAAAACCGAGCATCCAGATAATAGCCAGGGCACCAGTCAGGGACACCGGAATAGACAAAGCCGGGACGATGGTTGCCCGCCACGAGCCAATGAATACCAGTAGTGTAAACACAACCAAGGCAATAGTAAGTGCAAGAGAAAACGCCACCTCTTCGACGGAATCGCGAATAAATTCGGCATCATCGGAAGTAACCACAATGTGCATATCCGGAAATCGTTTATCCAGACTGTTCACCATAGCCAAAACTTCATCGGATATTTCAATGGTATTGGAACTGGCCTGACGGATGATTCCGACCCCCAGCACTGGCGTGCCATCAAGGCGAACCACACTGCTTGAGTCAGCCGGGCCGAAATAGACACTGGCTACATCGCCGATTCGGGTATCGCCACTGATGATGATATCTTTCACATCTTCGGCTGTAATTGACGTTGCATCGGCACGGACGATAAGCATTTGGTCACTGGATTGAATGCTACCTGCGGGCACATCGAATGGGGCAAGTCGTAACACGTTGGCGACATCAGTCATAGATAGCCCGAAACTGGTCAGACGTAATGGATCCACAGACACGCGCAGCACGCGCTCGCGGTCGCCATTCAAGCGGACATCGGCGACACCGGGAATACTGAGGAACAAGGGTGCTAAATCGGTATCGACTTTTTCGGTAAGGGTTTCTAAATCCAGTGAGTCACTCCATACCGCCAGGCGAACAACCGCCTGTGCATCATTATCGGCTTTAATAATAGAGAGTTGTTCTACCTCATCCGGTAACTGCCGTTGTACACGGCTGACTGATTCGCGGGTCTCGTTGGCGGCATCTTCCAGATTTATACCCGGCCGAAACTCCACGCGTACCCGTGCAGAATTTTCTTCACTTTGTGCATAGATGTTTTTCACGCCACTGACCCGGGCAACTGCACCCTCCAGGGCGGCAGTTACCTCAGCATCCACTGTCTCTGGGGATGCGCCGGGAAAGCGCGCTGTGACAGTGATAGTCGGTGTGTCTACATCGGGTAATTCACGTACTTCCAGTCCGTTGAGGGCCGCATAACCGGCAATGGCGATCAGCAGATTCAATACGATAATCAGAACCGGACGGCGAATCGACAGTGACGGTAAATCGTTGACAGCCTGATTCAGGTTACTCATTAGTGTTGCCTCGGGCCAATGACGTGGTGACTTGCTGACCTTCACGTAAACGTTGAATACCTTCCGCGATGAGCAAATCACCTTCACCTAAATCACCGGACACCAGAATGGTGCCGCGCAGGCGCTGGTGTACGCTAACATCGACCCGCTTGGCTTTACCTTCAATGGCTTTATATATGTAGGCACCTGTTGCGCCCCATAGCAGGGCTGATTCAGGTATGGCGGCGTAACGTTCACCGTGCAGGGTTAAATTGACCCGAAAACTCATACCAGGCCGGTACTGATCGTCGCTGTTGTCCAATAAAGCGCGAGCTGCCATGGTCCGGTCAGTGGTGTTTATGCGGGAATCCGTTTGGGCGATACTGGCTGTGAGACTGATATCACGGTTAGACCAGGGTTGAAGTTCAACAGAAGATTCACTTTGTAATAAACCGACTGAAGATTCAGGAGCACGAAAGTTGATGTAGAGTGAACTTCTGTCATCCAGTGTTGTGATGGCCGTTGTTGTGTTGATTCGGTCGCCCACTTCAACGTCGGTGAGACCGACAACGCCACTGAAGGGCGCCACAATACGGCGATCTGCTAGGTCGGCTTTAGCTTCGTCCAGTGTTACTTTTGCAAGGTCCCGGGTAGTGGTGGCTAAGTCGATGTCACTTTGGGCTACTGCGCCCCGGGACTGGCTATCGAGTAAACGTTGCAGGGCGCGTTCTGCTTCTTTTAACTGTATTTCGGCTCGCTTGACGGCGACCACTTGTCGGCGATCGTCGAGTGTCAGCAACACGTCACCTTTTTTAACGCGTTGACCAGGCTTGAAATTAATGGCGGTCACTTCATCGGCGACAGCCGGGAATAGTGTAACAGCACGAATGGCTTCCGCTGTACCGACGGCCTGCACTGTTTTTAGCTCATTCTGAAATTCAATTTTGTTAAGGACAACCAGCTTGGGCCTATTGCCGCCACCCCAGCTTTGCGCATGCACAGGGGCACTGGTTAAAGACAGGCCCAGAATAAGAAATAAAGGCGTTGTTATTTTTTTTAGGTTTCGCATGATTTATCCATTGTTATTGAGGGCAAGGGCCTTGCCCGTTCCTCTTTAACGGTGTTGGCAAATAATAATGCGTATTATTACTAATGCGAGCGGGACACTCTAGCCCATGAGTTGTAGTTCGGCGTATTCCCGGTACAGTGTGTCGTTTTTAACTAATTCTGCGTGGGTTCCGGCGTTTCTAATCCCGCCATTTTCCATCACCAGTATTCTGTCTGTCATTTGTACTGTGGCAAGTCGATGTGCGATCACTAACGTGGTTCGACCTTTGATTAAATTCTCCAGTGCCTGCTGCACTTTATGCTCACTGACTGCGTCCAGTGCACTTGTGGCTTCATCCAGCAACAGGATAGGACGGTCGGCCAAAATAGCGCGGGCAATGGCGATACGCTGGCGCTGTCCACCTGAAAGCTTCACGCCTCGCTCACCCAACTCGGTAGTATAACCGTCAGATAACTGCTGAATAAATTCATCGGCATAGGCTTGTTGTGCTGCCAGCTTTACGTCTTCATCCGTGGCAGAGGGTCTGCCATAGCGGATATTGTCTGCGACCGTAGATGCAAAGATAACCGGCTCCTGCGGGACGATGGCAATGTGCTCACGCAAACGGTGTAAGGACATTGAATTAATGTCGTGTTCATTAATGGTGATACAGCCACGTTTAATGTTGTAGAAGCGAAGTAATAGCTGGAATAACGTTGATTTTCCTGCGCCGCTTGGCCCTACTAATGCCACGCACTCGCCAGGCTGAATGGTAAGGCTCAGGTCTGTAAAAAGGGCAGATGAGGGGGTATAGCTAAATTCAACCTGATCAAACTGAATCGCCGGAGGTTCGCTACATATCGCAGGCTGTGTTTCTCCTCCCGTGTTGTCAGGTTGGGTGGCCAACAATTCCAGCAGGCGCTCACTGGCGCCGACGCCACGCTGAATTTCGCCCAGCACTTCGCTAACGGTTGCGATACTACTTCCGGCAAACACGGCGTAAAACAAAAAAGCGGATAGCTGTCCGGCAGAAATTTCTCCGGTCAAAACCTGGCGAATGCCTAACCAGCCAATACCGATAACAGACAACATACTGACCAGCATAATGATACCAATTAGCATCGAGCGAAAATGAATGCGTGTTGAGGCTGCTTTTAATGCTGAGTGAACGGTACCTGTAAACTTGCTTCGTTCAGCTGCTTCAGCCGTGAACGCCTGTACTACCATGATTTCATGCAGGGTTTCGTCTACCTGAGCGCCGATATCGGCAATGCGGTCCTGACTTAATCTGGAATAGGTACGTACTTTAGGTGCAATCATACGAAGGGGAATGAGAATTAATGGCACTGCACCGAGTACACAGAGTGTGAGCAGTGGGCTGGTGATGGCCATGAGGACAAGCGCGCCAGTAAATCCAATCACAGAGCGAATGGCCATAGATAAACTCATGCCCACTACCGTTTGAATTACCGCGGTGTCATTGGTGAAGCGCGAAATGACCTCGCCGGTGCGGGTTTCTGCAAAAAAGCCTGGTGGGAGGGATAATAAATGGTTGTATACGCTAATCCGAATATCAGCGCTGATACGCTCGCCCAGCCAGGTCATAAGGTAAAAACGAAAATACGTTGCCAGACATCCCAGCACGGTAAATGCCAGTACCCAGCCAATGGCGGTATTAAGTTTATGCAGTTGCTCGGCATTCATCCCTTCATCGACGGTCAGTTTGATGCCTTGCCCGAGTAACAACCACGACGATGCAGCCACAAACAGAGCCAGTAGCGCCAGTACCACGTGCTTTTTATAGGGAGATAGCAGGCTCAGCAGCCATTTAAGGACGTCTTTTGTGGTGATCAAGGTAGCCTCTGGGTGTTGTAACAATTAGGCAAGTGGCTGTCATTGCGTCTTTTAATAGAATTGATACACGCAAACGGCCACGCATTATTGATGTCATTATGATACCTCGATTTTGCGAATTCGATCACAGTTTCACCTTTTCATTCAGTGGGTACAGCTGATGTACCTGTAGCAATTAATGTAACAAGGAGAAAAACTTTAATGTCTGTGCGCTTTTATCGAGCTTTAACCTTGCAATTTGTTGCTGGGTACGTATAATTCCGCGGCCTTTCGCCTTGTACGTTGTGTATACAGCGCAGGCAAAAGGTAAGTTAACGGTAACGCTACAACGAGTTTGAGGCATTTATGGTTACTATTCGTTTACAGCGTGGTGGCGCCAAAAAGCGTCCATTTTATCAAGTAGTGGTGGCTGACAGCCGTCGTGCAAGAAACGGTCGTTTCATTGAAAACGTCGGTTTCTTCAACCCAACTGCACAAGGTCAGGCAGAACGTCTGCGTTTAGATCTTGAGCGTGTTGAATACTGGGTTGGCGTAGGCGCGAGCTTGTCTGACCGAGTTACCACTCTGGTAAAAGAAGCTAAAAAATCTGCGGCATAAGCTGCATAACTGGTGGTATAGATGAGTCTCGCGTCTGACAAAGTGGTTATTGGCAAAATCGGTGCATCTTACGGTGTGAAAGGTTGGGTCAAAATCAACAGCTATACCGATGTACCAGAAGGTATTTTTGACTACAGCCCGTGGATACTGGCTGATGGAAAAGAATACCAGATTGACCAGTGGCGTCCGCACGGTAAAGCCTTGGTTGCAAAGCTGGAAGGGATTGATACCCGGGATGATGCAGAGCGCATCAAAAATCTGGATATCGCCATTCAGGCAGAGCAACTTCCTGAATTGGAAGAAGGTGAATATTACTGGCGGGAGCTGACCGGTATGCAGGTCGTAACAACGCAAGGTTACAACCTGGGTACGGTGGCAGAAGTGTTTAATACCGGAGCAAATGATGTACTACGCATCCGCGCTAAAGGGAACGACGCTTTTGGTCAAAAAGAAAGATTGGTGCCGTTTGTACTCGATTCTGTCGTGCAAACGGTCGACAAAGTGGAACGTATTATCACAGTAGACTGGGAACCGGGGTTCTAAGTGACCGCGGCAAAATGGTTTGGTGTAATCAGTTTGTTTCCTGATATGTTTGGTCCTTTTACCCAACAAGGGGTGATTGGCCGGGCAGTCAAAAAAGGGCAACTGACCATTGAACATTTTAACCCTCGTGATTTTACGCACGATCGTCATCGTACTGTCGATGATCGCCCTTATGGCGGTGGTCCGGGTATGCTGATGATGGTGAAGCCACTGACAGACGCTATCACCGCTGCCAAACAGGCGGGTGGTGAGAACAGTAAAGTGATTTACCTGTCTCCACAGGGCAAACCACTTGACCAGGCCGGTGTTAAGTCACTGGCATCACACGACAACATAATCTTGTTGTGTGGTCGGTACGAAGGTGTCGATGAGCGTGTAATTGAAAGCCATGTTGACGAAGAATGGTCAATCGGTGATTACGTGCTAAGTGGCGGCGAACTGCCTGCCATGGTAATGATGGATGCAATTGCACGGTTAGTGCCGGGAGTACTCGGTCACAGCGACTCAGCAGTTGAAGACTCATTTACCCATGGTTTGCTAGATTGCCCCCATTACACTCGACCTGAAGTTCTGGATGGGAAAGCGGTGCCGCCAGTATTGTTGAGCGGTGATCACGAAAAAATCAGACAGTGGCGATTGCAACAATCTTTAGGTAGAACCTGGTTGCGTCGCCCCGAGTTATTAAACGACCTAGCTCTGACTGAGGAGCAGCAACGCTTGCTAGAAGCATTTCAGGCGTCGTTGCAGCAAGATGACAGTTAACTAGGATGAGAGGATATGATGAGCAAAGTCAGTCAAGATATCATCAAAAAAATTGAGCAAGCACAGCTTAAATCTGATGTTCCTGCGTTCGGCCCAGGTGACACAGTGATTGTTAAAGTTCGTGTAACTGAAGGTGACAAAGAGCGTCTTCAGGCATACGAAGGTGTTGTTATCGCTAAGCGTAACCGTGGTCTTCACTCGTCTTTTACAGTACGTAAAATTTCAAGTGGCGAAGGCGTAGAGCGTGTGTTCCAAACACACAGCCCGGCGGTATCTTCTATCGAAGTGAAACGTCGCGGTGCAGTTCGTCGCGCCAAGCTTTACTATCTGCGTGAGCGTTCAGGTAAGTCTGCACGTATCAAAGAGAAGCTTAACTAAGATTACTAATCCTTGCGTTACTGTTAACTTCGAAAAAGCCCGCACTTGTTGCGGGCTTTTTAGTGCCGGAGAGAAAATGATATCAATTGTGTTAGCCTCACTCACACTGTTATCCGGGCCTGCTAATGTGGTACCAATAACAGAAAGCATATTAAACCACGAGCAACCTTCTCACGAATTGGCTGCGTACTACACGCCGGAAAAAGTGGCGCTGTTTCAGCAAACGCTAAACGAAAATGGGCCGATCACGCTGGTAAAGTGTGAACAGAACCACGACTCTGCCTTATTGGATACCGTCGCCTGTTACATTATTTATGAAAACTATCCCAGCGGCGTGGTGTGGGAATTTTATTACTTCCTCGAAGAAGATGGCTGGGTAGGGACAAACCTCGGCATTATTCAAATCATACCTGAAGACGTCTGTCCGCTAGCCATTACATTTGCACATGCATTAGGAAAGGGCATCGAGTATGATGAAGTCTCCTGTAGAACAATAAAATAATGGGAAAATGGACATTTCAAACCCCGTCTGGCAAGCCATGCAAGAGGGTGCTTGGTACTTAGCTCGTGCCCCTGAGTTAAAGGTATTGAGAGAACATGCCTCACAGTGGTGTTGGGCAATGAATAAGCCGAATCAGACTGAACAAGCGCGAAAAGATGCCATAAAGCAGTTACTGCCTAATGTGAGTCAGGTCGAAATAGGCGAACATTTCGCGTGTGACTTTGGGAGTAATATTTTCTGTGATGGACCACTACGCATTAAAAACAATGTGGTCATTCTGGATCACAACATGGTGAACCTTGGTTCGCATGTGGTCATTGAGGACGGCGTGGTAATCGCTACCGTCACCCATCCTCTTGAAGAGCAAAAGCGAAAAGCCGGCTGGCAACAGGCCCACGCCATTCACATTGGTAATCACGTAACGCTTGGTGCGCATTGCAGCGTATTACCCGGTGTCACTATTCCTGATAATACACACGTGCCAGCAGGAACCGTGGTGACGAAGTCGATGTATGCATCATGAATAAACAACCGGCTCTCGTTTCTTTTATTGCTTTATTTTTTGTGACGTCGGTAGGAGCGGAAGATAGTGTTTGTTTCGGCACAACCAGTAATGGCCGACTTGAACATGGTGTGAAGCTACCTGCATCCGGAGAGAACTATGAAGGCTACAGTGATATAGCCAGGCTTGCTGGCAGAACCTATGTGCACTCGACGGTACAAGACATCGTGCTGAACGCTTATGCGACGTTGGAATCTGAACAGCCGGAAAAGGTCTTTAAATACGCGGAAACCGGGTTTGAGCTTGGCGGAAAATTTAAACCCCATAAAACACACCAGAACGGTTTATCTATTGATTTTATGGTGCCAGTTGTCAATCCCTCTGGTGAATCAGTGCACCTGCCAACCCATCCATTCAATCGCTTTGGCTACGATATTGAATTCGATAACGACGGTAGACTTGATGAATGGCGAATAGACTATGAAGCCATGGCTGCACACATCGTTGCACTACACAAAGCGTCTGTTAAACGTGGCTACAATTTGTGGCGCGTGATTTTTGCTCCGGAACTCCAGCCTCACTTGTATAAAACACAATACGGTTCCTATCTGGCTAAACATATTCAGTTTTCTAAAAAACGCTCCTGGGTCCGACACGATGAACATTATCATGTGGACTTTGCTATTCCGTGTAAGTAACCGGGAGAGCTCTTAACGCTTATTCTTTGTTAAATGAATAAGTGCCGCCGCCTTGTTTCAATAGGAACTTGTCATAATTGATGCCGTCTTCAGTTTGTTCAAAGCTGATGATGATACCCCCAGGTTCGAAACGAAACTCGGCACTGGAAAAGGGGGTTAACGGGAGAGCGGGTTGGCCTGTTGCCTGTGCGGTCAATTGTCCGTCCGTTACCTTGAGGGTTATTTTGATCGGCATGGCATTTGAAGCAAATACCCCCTGATAGGAAATCAGTAGTTCCTCAGCCAGCGTGATGGCCCGAATCGACAAGTCTGGTACCTTAAAGGGGATGCCAAAATACAGGCTCAACACACCAATGCTAATATCATTTAGCGGGTAATTCAGGCCATTGGCAGTGAGTACCACGGCTACATCATCACTTTCAAAATAAGCACTTTGCGAGCTAAACCCATCAATGCCGCCGGTATGGCCATACGCCTTGCGTTCAAAAAACGGGAACTGAAATAAACCGTGACCGTACCCCTGATTAATCTCCTTCATTTTTGCCAATGACGTGGCAGACAGTAACTTACCTTCAAACAGATGGCTTAAAAATACTGCCACGTCAGTGGGCGTCGCGCTGATTGCGCCTGCAGCATGAGGAATGCTCATATCGGTTAGGGTAGCAGGTGTCCAGGACGCCTTGAAACTGTATGAATTGGCGTGGTTGAGTTGCACCTGAATGGGCTCACCAAATACCGTGTGTTGCAGGCCAAGCTTACTGGTTATGCGCTGCTTTAACTGATTTGCATAGCTATCACCGGTGACGTCTTCCAAAATGTATCCCAATAAAACGTAACCGCTGTTGGAGTAACTTGCCTGACTCCCTGGTGGAAAATCACTGTCCATGTTTTCAATAATACTCAGCATGTCTTGCTTGGTTTTTGGCTGAGTCATGTATTCCACGTAGTCAGGCACATTGGTGAAATTGTGGATCCCACTGCGATGGCTTAACAGCATGGCAATGGTGATATCACTTGCGTTTTTCACGTCGGGGTAAAATTGCGCGAGTGGGGTGGTTAGCGACAGCTTGCCTTCGTCGATGAGCTGAAAAATCATCACAGAAGTAAACACTTTTGTGATGGAGCCAATACGATACAGCGTGTCGGGGTTGGCTTTTGTCTCACTGGCTGTATCTGCATAGCCAATTGCGCGCTGATAGACCGGCTTCCCGTCTTTGGTAATGGCCACAGACAGCATTGCTTTGTTGTTTTCTTCCAGTGATGTCAGGTAAGCGTCCAACCTGGCTTGATCAAATGCACTGACTGATGTCGTGACAATGAATAACAGTAAACTGCTCAATAGTTTGTTCATGTTTCATTCTTTTTCTTTATGAACAATGGTTACGCCCGGCTAGCTTAGAATCGACGCCTAATCGGTGTGTAACGCATCAATCGGATTGAGCTTCGATGCTTTGATTGCCGGGAATACGCCAAAGCCGACACCGACCAACAAGCAAATTGATACAGAAAGCACAATAGCCGTAAGGGACCAGCTTACCGCCCATTCAGAATAAAACCCAATGATCTCTGATAGCACCAGGCCAAATACAATACCCAGTAACCCACCGACAACAGAAATAACAAAGCTTTCAGTAATAAACTGCAATTTTATGTCGCGCTGTGTCGCGCCTACCGCGCGGAGTAAACCGATTTCCCGTGTGCGCTCCAGCACATTGGCCAGCATAATATTCATGATCCCAATACCGCCAACCAGTAGCGAAATACCGGCAACACAAGCCATCACAATGTTAAAGATACGCTGAGTATTCTCCTGCTGTGCCAATAGTTGTACCGGAATAATTAATTGGTAATCCTCAATGCCGGCATGGCGTTGGTTAAGCAACTGAGTCACGGCCTTCGCTGCGAGCACAGTGGAGTAATTTTCGTCAACCTGAAGCTTCACTACGTCTAGTTCATTCGCCAAGGGCTCGGCGCTGAGCTTCATTTGGCTGGTGGCTAACGGCACAAAAACCTGGTTGCGATCGCCGCCGAGCTTTACACCCTGAAACGCGTCTTTATTAAAGTCAGGTGTCGCCAGGACGCCGACTACTTCAAACCACAGGTGATTCACTTTAACGTACTGACCAATCGGATCTTGGTCGGCCAACAAGTTCCTTGCAACGTCGGAGCCCAATACAGCAACCTGGGCAACGCGTTTTTCGTCATCAGGGGTCAGCAGGCGCCCCTGTCCAGCCTGCATACTGGCAAGGGTAAAGTAACTTGCCGTGACACCTACTGCAGTAGCATCGGCTTTTGCATAGTCGCTGTAGAGCGCGAATAGCTTAATTTGCTTTTCTGCACTGTAGCCGGTAATGAAGGGCAGGGTATGCAAAGCTGCGTCGACATCCGACTGGGTAAGTCCCAGCGATTCCTCACGAATCTCCTGCAATTCTTCTTTGTTATAAGTGTGCGCTTCCACAATCAGGTTTTGTAAGCCCATTGCACCTATCATTTTTAGCGCTTCGCGTTCTGCACCTTTGCCAATATTGAGCATGGCGATAACGGCGCCTACTCCAAAGATCATACCTAACAAGGTTAAAAACGTGCGCAGCTTTTGCGAAAGCAATTCGTTCAAGGCATCGCCAATCAACAGTTTCAGTGTTGCTACATTCAGTGTGCCCGCCATTACAATAACTCCTTGTAGGCTAGTGCAATGACATCGCCGTCTTTCAGACCTTCGGTCACTTCCACCATATAGAGGTTTTTCTGACCAATCTCGATTTGCTGCTTAATGAACTCGCCGCCTGATTGCTTGAACACAAAGTTGACGCCCTGGTCACTGTAAATTGCCTGAGTTGGCAACGTAAGGCGAGTATCACCCTGACTTACCTGAATACTGGCATGCAGCTTTCTTCCTGGTGTGAGTAATACGGAAGATTGATCGTCAATACTCACGGTAACTTCGAAATACTTGGTAGGGTTATTACGTGAAATAGTACGGGAAAACCCGGACACTTCTTTCACCTTGCCGGTAAATATGTGATCAGGGTAGGCGTCTAACGTGACCGAAACAGGTTGTCCGGTTGCCAAATCAATGGCCTCTTTGTCTAGTACAAAGCCTTTTGCCTGCATTGCCGACATATCCGGGATCTTGGCGATAGGGCGACCAGGAAATACGGTTTCACCGATGGCTGGCTTTTCGCCGCGCCAGTTTGATTCGTAGACCAGCATGCCATCATAAGGCGCGCGAATTTCAAGTGTATCCATGGCCATTTTTAACTGATCGTATTTAGCCTGACTGCCTTGTTTGCGGATGGCTATTACATCGATGGCACTGGTGTTTTGTTCTACGACGCTGTCCTTTTTCCAGTCCAGGTATTCATCCTTAGCACCCAGGTATTCTTTATTCTGCATGTTTTCAATGATTTCTAACTGCGAATATACCCGCAAGTCGTCTACACTGAATTCGTCGGCGAACGCAAACTCTTTGACAACCAGCGCCTTGTCGACATTGACTTCCTGTTCGGCAGTAGTGAGGCTTTCGCGGTTTAATTTCATGTCTTCTTCGAGCAGCATGATCGCAAGCATTTCCTTGCGTAGATCCAAACTGAGCTGTTCGGCGTCAAATTTGGCAACCAACTGGCCTTTCTTTACCTGAGTGTATTCCTGCTCAAGCCAGGCAATCGTCATAGGGCGACGACTGGGGACGCCAATCGCGGTTGCCTGAGCGGCCTCAAGCTCACCTTTCATAGGTACCGACAGTTCGAAGGGTTGTTGACGTACCTGATAGGTAGGAATGACTTGTTCTGTGTCATCACAAGCGCAGAGCAACAAGCTGCAAACAGACATAATGAATAAACGCTTCATGACCTGGCCTCCAGCACTTCTATTTTGGCCTTCATACCCGGACGCATGCGTTTGTCGTCTATTTGATGCAATGATATTTCCACATCAAAAACAATACTCAAATTGGTGGAAGACTTTTCTTTATAGGCCTCGCCCAAAGAGACAATGGTGCCGGAATAGGGGATTTCAGGGTAGGCATCCAATGTCACCTTTACTTCTGTTCCCGGCGCTAATTTGGCGGTATCTGCTTCATCAAACTGCGCCTTAATTGCCAGTGCGTCCAACGAGGGAATGGTAAGCAACGTACGTCCCATCCAGACAGTGTCACCAACCGCCGTTTTATTTCCCTCAGGGTCGGCCTTGTACATAATTAAACCGGATTTAGGCGATTTTATTTGGAGTTTATCAATATTGCTTTGAGTCCGGCTAAGTTTGGTACGCAGGCGGTTTATCTTACTCCTGGCTAGTTCATCATTCAGGGAACGAGCCGTACTGAATTGCGTTAATTGCTGCTGAGCCTGTGCCAGTTTGGCGGTTGCAATTTCAAACTCTTTACGCTGCTTTTCTTTTTCAACACGCTTGGTGGCTACATCTACAATTTCGACCAGCCTTTTTTGTTTGTCATAATTCATCTGCGCTTCAGCCAGAGCCAGCTTGAGCTCTTCCTGTTTTGCTTCGTTTTCCAGCTGTTTGGTCTGATAGTTTTTTGACTCTGCCTCCAGCTCACTCCGCTGTTCGATTAATTTCGTTTTAAGTTGCTGGTCGTCGAATTTCACCAGCATATCACCTTCTTTAACATGGGCATTTTCGGGAACTAAAAACTGTACCTTCATTTGCCACATACCGCGCACGGAGGGCGGCGATATACTGGCAGAATTGAGGGATACAATTTCCCCGGATGCGGTAAGCGGTTGCTTTATGACTCGTACGGTTTCTGTCGATAGCGTAGTTTGATCGGAGCAGCCTGATATCAGCGCCGTTAACAGCAATAATGAACTAATTCGCATGTGCTAACTCCTTGCTGGGAAATACCACCCGGACACTCATCCCAGGCAGCAGTTTCTGTTGGGGTAAGGATTCGAAGGCAAGTTGTAACTGGTAATAAGCGCTGTCACCCCACCCCGATTTTTTTGCAGGTTGCGATACTATAGTCGCGACAGTGGCTCTGAAATGTTGTTGTGGGTATGCATCCAGTGTCACCGTGGCATGTTGGCCGGCTTGAATACGATCTGCGTCAATTTCGTGAACCCAGGCATCAATATTGAAACCACTGGTGTCTTGCACTTCCATGACTTTCATCGCTGCGCGTAATGTTGTCCCTGCAGTAATTTTTTCGTTATTCCAAGGGTGGTACATGTGGCTGACTACGCCGCTGATGTTGGCTTTAACCTGAAGGCGGGTTAACAGATAGCGCTGGTATTCGATGGTTTCTTCCAGCTTCACAATTTCAATCTGTGCTTTTTCCAGTGATGTTGCCCGTTCAGACTGCTTTTGTTGTAAAGCCTGCTGGGCTTTAAATTGTTCTACCAATGCACGTTCCAGCGCTAGTTTATACTGGCCTTTGTCGTAGTCACTGATGTCGTTAGTTTGAATACTGGCTTCAATTCGCGCTTTTTCAACTTGTAAATCAGCAACGTTAAGGGCGGCTTCAGCATCACGCACTGCCTGGTCGAGTGTCATTGTTTCTGTTTTTAATGAGAGTTGCTGTGTTGCCAGGTTGTCTTCATTTTGTTCGAGCTGGGTATCGACACTACCGGAATCAAAAACGGTGATCACATCGCCTGGTGATACAACGCTACCTTCCTCAATCATCCATTGGACCTGTATTTGCCAACGGTCGGTGCGTGGCGCGGTCACAGTCTGGACGTTAGATGACGATAGTTTGCCAGTAAGAATTAACGGGGGAGCGTCTGCGAACGTTTTCTGACTACAACACATTATTATTATGCTTATTAACAGGCGGTTCATTTCGCTCTACTCCGCTCGCTTAAAATACGGCCGTCCTTCATGGTGACAACACGTTGTGCATATTCAGCAATATTTTCTTCGTGGGTTACCATGACGATGGTCTGTCCCTGTTGATGCAATTCGGTGAGCAAGTTCATAATGTCTTCTGACGTTTTACTGTCTAGGTTACCAGTGGGCTCATCTGCCAGCACCATAGTAGGGTGATTAACCAGCGCGCGAGCAATGGCAACACGCTGACGCTGCCCACCTGACATTTCAAACGGGCGGTGGGTCAGGCGATGTCCCAATCCTACTTTCGTTAGCAGTGCTACCGCACGCTCATGTGCTTCTTCATCACTGATATCAGAATAGCGAAGTGGTAATTTTACGTTGCCGATTGCGTCTAACTTGGGGAGCAGGTGAAACGTTTGGAAAATAAAGCCGATGTGACGATTGCGGATACTCGACAACGCTTCGTCACTCAGACTGTCAACGCGTTCGTTATTCAATGTATAGTGACCACCGTCCGGCGTATCCAGACAGCCCAATATGTTCATTAATGTGGACTTGCCGGAGCCTGAGCTGCCCATGAACGCAACGAATTCATTTTGCTGGATCGTCAGCGAAACGTCGTCTAGTGCAACGATTTGCTCTTCACCATTAGAAAAGCACTTGCGAATATCTTTCAGTGTAATCATGTGTCCCTACATTTATTTCTGCGCAAGTGTTAATTGCCTGAGTAAACATCTGTACATCGCCAGTACAACATTTTTGTAACATCAAGACACTACCGTTCACCGCAATAAAATTTGTTTCGTCGCAATGTGTTATGCCCTGCGTTGACAAGTATAAGCTGAATTATGACCAATTGTGACGATATAGAAGTTAAGGAGAGGTTAAGCAAATTTCAATCGAACAATATAGCAAAGTGCTTCAGATATGGAGTTTTTACTTGCTTTGCATATCAATTATTGATAAAAAGTCAACGTTACTTCATCAGGTTGAAATTTTTTGATGTAAATATAACTATACGCCTGTATTTTTTGCCTGTATCTGCTTTACTTAACGGATGTTGTTAGGACGGAGTCATCAACCATAGCAACAGGCCAGTAAGGTATTTTTTTATTTCCCAAGACCAAGAGCGACACATGATTAAGGACACTATTAACAACATTCACGTGAGTGCAGAAAACATTCTGATCACGCCTGAGGCACTGGCTCAGGAATTACCTGTTTCAGAGCGTGCGCTGTCGGTAATTCACGATTCACGTCAGACCATCGCTGACATTATTCATCGCCGTGATCACCGTATGCTGGTGATTTGTGGCCCATGTTCAATCCATGACATTGAAGCTGCCAAGGATTATGCGCTGCGTTTAAAAGAACTGCACGAGTGTTACAAAGACACCTTGTACATTGTAATGCGTGTTTATTTTGAAAAGCCTCGTACAACGACGGGGTGGAAAGGCCTGATCAATGACCCGCATATCAATGACACTTTCGACATTGAAGCGGGGCTTCGCAAGGCACGTGAACTCCTGATTTGGTTGGCTGAACTGGAACTGCCGGTTGCCACTGAAGCGCTTGACCCGATCAGCCCGCAGTATCTGGCAGAACTGTTTAGCTGGAGTGCAATTGGTGCGCGTACCTCCGAGTCACAAACCCACCGCGAAATGGCCAGTGGTCTGTCGATGCCGGTTGGTTTTAAGAATGGCACGGATGGCAGCCTCGATATCGCCATCAACGCGCTGAAATCTGCTGCTTCATCGCACCGCTTTATGGGTATCAATAAGCAGGGGCAGGTAAGTATTATTGAGACTCAGGGTAACCCGGACGGCCATATCATTCTACGCGGTGGCAAGCAGCCTAACTACGACTCAGTGTGTGTATCGGAGTGCGAAGAATGGATGGACAATGCGAAGTTGACTGCCGGTTTGGTCGTTGACTGTAGCCATGCAAACTCGAACAAAGATTATCGTCGTCAGCCATTAGTTGCACAAAACGTGGTGAATCAAATTTTGGAAGGTAATCAATCGATTATTGGTGTGATGCTGGAAAGTCACCTGAAGGCTGGCAATCAGAAGTCTGACGGTGTGCCGTTTGAGTCACTGGAATACGGCGTATCAATAACCGACGGTTGTATTGATTGGGACACAACGGAAACTCTGCTTGGGCAAATGCGGGATAAGCTGATTACTGTGTTACCATTACGCCAAAATAAGCGAACGGACGTAGCCTGATCATATGTCAAAAGACGCAGCGGAACAGTTTGCTCAACAATTGAGTGAACTTCGCCAGGGAATAGACGAGCTGGATAGCCAGCTCGTTAATTTGTTAGCCAAACGCGCAGATTTGGCCGGCAAGGTAGGGGAGATTAAAGCTAAAACGGGTATGCCAATTTATGTGCCTGCCCGTGAAGCCGAAATGCTGGCAGATCGTCAGCAACAAGCTGAGTCAGCTGGGGTATCTCCGTCGCTCGTTGAAGACCTGTTACGTCGCATCATGCGAGAGTCTTACCATATTCAGAATAACCGCTACCGCTGCGTGAATCCCGGTGTTAAGCGCATCGTGGTGATTGGCGGTGCAGGAGCGTTAGGCAGTGTATTCGTCGGGTTGTTTAGTCGTAGTGGTTACGCTGTCGACATATTAGAAAAAGAGGGCTGGTCTGAGGCTGAGGCGTTGTTTTCACAAGCCAGCCTGGTATTAGTCTCTGTCCCCATTAACTTAACGGTTGACGTCATAGCCAGTCTGAAGGCGTTGCCGGAACACTGCATTCTAGCTGATATCACCAGTATTAAAGACAAACCTCTTGAAGCCATGATGGCGGTTCATAGCGGGCCGGTGGTTGGGTTGCATCCCATGTTTGGGCCCGATGCGCCCGGCATGATTAAACAAGTGGTTGTAGTATGCCACGGCCGCGGCGAAAAAACGTACGATTGGTTACTGCAGCAAATGCAAACCTGGGGGGCAAATTTAATTGAGACAACGGCACAGGATCACGATAACGCGATGGCCTTTATTCAGGTCATGCGCCATTTCAACACCTTTGTTTATGGTGCACATTTGGCAGGTGAAAACCCCGACTTGGTTCAGCTCACTCAGCTAAGTTCCCCCATTTACCGATTGGAGCTGGCTATGGTGGGGCGTTTGTTCGCACAGTCGCCTAACCTTTATGCTGATATCATCTATAATAATCCCGATAATTTTGCGTTATTGCGCCGCTTTCATACGCGTTTTGGCGATGCATTAACGTTACTTGAGCAGGGCGATAAAGCGGAATTTATTCGCCAATTTAACGAGATAGGTGAGTGGTTCGGTGATTATGCTAAAACCTGCCTGGTCGATAGCAAGCAATTATTACTAAAAGCTGATGATAATCAGATGCTAAGGTCGGTCCAGTCCCCACCTAAAGAATAATTGCGTCAGGCCGAAAAACTGCTTAGTGTAGAGTTTTCCTGCCTTATGGAAACATTCAAATGACTCTGAAACAGAGATTGCTGTTCTCCCTCATTCCTTTGGTTGTGCTTATTGTTTTGCTGATTGGCGGGATATCCCTTTACGTCAGTGTTAATGAATCGAAAGAAGCGTTAACGGTTGGTGCTGAAAAAAAGCTGATGGTCGAGACCGCTCAAACCCATGAGTCGGTGACGCAATATCTCGAATTCATTGAAAAGCAAATGCGTTTAAAGGCGTCGGAAGCACTCGTTATTGAAGCGTCGAAACAGTTTGTTGACGCCTATAACCAATACAGCAACCAGCGACCGGCATTACAGAGTGCTGAGTTAAAAACGCTACAACGATACTACGACACAGATTTTGCCGATCTATACAAAAAGCGCAACGGCACGTCTGTCAGCAATCCATTGTCATTAGTCGATGGTTTGTCAGGTACAGCAAAAAAACTGCAATATGATTTTATTGCTGGTTCGCGATTTCCGATAGGAGAGAAAGATACTCTCTTTAAACCCAATAATAATTCTGATTATGCGTCTGTGCACAATACCTATCATGGCTTCTTCCGGGCGTTTTTACAGGAGTTTGGTTACTACGATATTTTTATCGCGGATCCTAAAACCGGCAACATTGTTTACTCGGTGTTTAAGGAACTCGACTACGCGACTAACCTGGTGTCGGGGCCCTATGCGAAGACCGGAATTGCTGAAGCCTATCGCAAAGCGCTGACCAACAAAAATAAGGTGTCGTTTAGCGCGCTGAACAATTACTTACCTTCTTACGAGGCCATGGCGGGCTTTTTAAGTACTCAAATCATTGATGAAAACGGCAATACTTCAGGTGTGCTGATATTTCAGATTCCGCTGAACGTGATCAGCAATATTTTGGTCCATGGTCAAAAATGGCAGGAAATCGGTTATGGCGAATCAGGCGAGACGTACCTGGTAAGCGAAGACAAGAAACTGGTTACGGAAAGCCGGTTCTTTTTAGAAAACCCTGATGACTATTTAAGCGCAGTAGGGCGCTTGTATCCTGCAACAGCCAAACAGGTGGCAGACGCCGGGACCAGTGTCGGTATTCAGGATGTCGATACTGTGTCTGTAGAAAGGGCGCTAAACGGCCAGAAGGGCTTTGGTATCGTTAGAGACTATCGCGACGTTGAGGTATTTTCGGCTTACAGACAACTTGCCATTGGCGACAATAAATACGCATTGCTGGCTGAAATTGATGTAGAGGAAGCATTAAGACCGGCCACTGAATTACGTGATAAATTAATTGCCAGTTCCATGACTGCTATAGTGGTCATCGTGGGCCTGTCAGTGATTGTCATTATGTGGCTATCTGGCCGATTGGTGAGACCTTTAACCCGGTTAGGTGACGCCTGTGAACAACTGGCCAGTGGCGATGGGGATTTAACAGTTAAACTACAGGAAACCCGTATTGCTGAAATCAATCGAATTGTTGTGGCCTTTAATCAGTTTACCGGTCAAATCAGAGACATTATTGACAGCGTGAAAAGTTCGTCAGAGTCATTGGCATCAGCATCCGAGGAATTAAGTGCTATTACGCATCAAAGTGAAGCGACAACCGACAATCAGGCCAAACAAATGCAGGAAGTGGCGTCTGCTATTACGCAGCTGTCGGGTTCCATTACTAATATTGCAGAATCAACGTCGGAAACCCGTGACTTTGGCACCAGAGCGGAACACAGTCTGAATGAAAACATGGAACGCGCAGATCTGGCGGCAGAAAACATTAAATTGTTGGTAAAGCTCATTCAAGACTCCTCAACGGTAATAGCATCCCTTAAGTCAGAGGTTTCCCAGATAACGTCGCTGCTAAATGTGATCAAGAGTATTGCTGATCAAACTAACTTGTTGGCGTTAAATGCGGCTATTGAAGCCGCCAGAGCCGGCGAAGCGGGCAGGGGCTTCTCGGTCGTTGCAGATGAGGTAAGAACGCTGGCAAATCGTTCTCAGGAGAGCACCGTTGAAATTGAACGGATCATTGAGGAGATGAACCTGTCGTCCGAGAAATCAGTGATTGCGATGGAAAAAGCAGAAGCGGCAGCGGGTGGCGGTATTCACCTTGTCGATTTGGTAACGGTTGCGATGAACGAGCTGGGTCAAACGATTGCGCAGGTACAACAGTTAGTCAGTGTCGTGGCCAGTGCTGCTGTAGAGCAGGATGCCACATCCAATGCTATTGGTGAAAACGTTAGTGCAGTCAATCAATTGTCAGAAGACATACACAGTGGCGCGGTGCATACGCGGAATTCCGCCGATGAGCTGGCCAGAATTGCGGTATCGTTACAGGACATGGTTAACCGATTCCGAACCTAAAAAAATGGCCACGCAAGTGGCCATTTTTTCCTTTGAACAACATACAGCGCTTTTACGAAGTCAGTGCTTTACCTGCGGCAACTTTAGTTGGGCTGATTTCTTCACTTGGATAACAGCCCAGTACTTTTACATAACGGGTAATTTTCTTTAGTTCTGTAATGGCATTTTGCATTGGCCCATCCTGGGTGTTGCCGTCAACATCGATGTAAAACATCTCTTCCCATGGATTACCTGGAATAGGACGCGATTCAAGCTTCGTCATATTGATGCTGTTCTCTCGTAGCACCAACAAGGCCTCTACAAGTGCACCTGGCTTTTGGATGGTAGACATAACAAGTGTTGTTTTAGCAGGAACTTGAAGTGGAACCACTACTGGGTTGCGCGCAACAACGATAAAACGGCTATGGTTTTCTTTTTGATTGGCCAGGTTTGACTTGATCGCCATCAGTCCGTAAAGGTTTCCACCGGCTTCGCTGCCAATGGCTGCGACGTCGTCTCTGTTCATTTCACTGACTGTCAGCATGGCCGACGAGGTACTGTCCATGGTTTTCACTTCCACGTTGCCTAGCTCTGCCAAAAAGTGACTACATTGCGTGAACACCTGAGGATGCGCATACAGAGTTTTAATATTCGACAAGTTGGTTTCCTTGGCGACTAATAAACTGTGCTTAATGGCATGCGTAAGCTCGCCGATGATATTGAGTTCTGTATGCTGTAGTTGGTCGTAGACTTCGTTGATACTTCCCGATGTCGTATTCTCGATAGGTAACACGGCGTAATCAGCTTCGTTGTTTTCTACCTTGCCTACTACTTCTTTAAAGCTTTGACAGCCAATTTCGAGCAGGTCGCCCGGGCGACGAGAAAAATACTTCTGAGTTGCGAGGTAACTGTATGATCCGCGATCACCCAGGAATGCCACGCGGTTAAGGGGCAGTGCGCTGCCAGGGTTAGCGCGTTCAGCCAGCATAGCTTGTTGATTGAGTACAGAGTCTTCAATGATGACATGGAAAATCTGAGTGACATAATGAGGGTCTAACCCGTGCAGCTGACCTTCTTTTATCAGACGAATCAACAGCTGTTCTTCCCGGGCCTGATCACGCACCGGGATATGGTGCTTGATTTTTGTTTCGGCTACCTGGTTGGTTAAACCACGGCGTTCTGCCAACAGGCCGAGTAGTTCGGTATCGAGTGAGGTAATTCGCTCACGGATGGTATCTAATTCAGGCGCAGACATAGTATCTCTCTTACACTTCAGGCAAAAAAAAACCTCCCTTGAGGGGAGGTTTATGTCACGCACAGCGTACCCCCCTCAACTGAAGGTGATAAACATAAAGAATAACGCTGTGTGTGTCGTATTACGTACTTTCATACCCTGCACTTTATTGTGGTAGGTGCTTTCTGTCAACCCGTTTTTACAGATTTGCAATAACTTTTCAGTCTTTGGTATTGACAAATTTTTAGGTTTGCAGAATGAACTAGTCACCAAGCAATGCTGCGAGCATTGTGCGTACTTCATTCGGTTCGAATGGCTTGTCGCACAGTGCATTTACGCCGGTTTGCTGAATGTTGGCCATATGCATGCTATCCGCTGCTTCAGACGTCACCATTATGATTGGGATATGTGATGTTTCAGGATTAAAACGAATAAATTCAGACAACTCTCGCCCATCCATTTCCGGCATGTTGTAATCGGTAACGACTAAATCAAAGGCTTCGTCTTTGATAAGTGTTAGCGCCATGGCACCATTTTCTGCTTCTTTAATTTTTTGCAGCCCCATGCCTTCCAATACCCTGCGTATATGATTACGTGCGAGGCGGCTATCATCGACCAATAAAACACGTACTTCGTGGATATCAAACAATTCCAGGACCAGCTCGTCAGTATTGAGTAAATCCAGGCTGGCGTTTAGTGCGCGCTGCAAATGAATAGGCTCAAATGGTTTGGGAAGAATCGCGGCGACACCTGCTTGCTTAAATTCCTCAAGCTTGCTGGTCCGGCTCTCACTGGATACCAGCATAAAAGGAATGGCTTTTAACGCGTCGTGATCTTTGACGTGTTTCAGTAGTTCAATGGCTGTTCCATCTTCAAAATACATGGCGCTGATAATTAAATCTGCGCCGTGCTGGTCAATAAGCTGTTTCGCTTCAGCGATGTTGGCAGCAGTATCAATTTGTTTTACATCTTCTTTAGTCAGAAAGGTAGAAATGATCTTTCTTTGTGTATCTGACGGCTCCACCAACACGATATTGAGGTCGGCAATTGATAACTTTTCCATTTATATTCTCTTTTTCTCTGTCAGTAACTTGTAGTTGCTCCCCGTAGGAGCGTCGACTAAGTGAAAAGGCACTGACCGTTACTTATTAACCGTTTATTGATACATCATAGCAAACTGCATACTGCGAAAAACAGACTTCATCGGCATTATAGACTAAAGATAATTTCTAAATCTTTTAGCCGCCAGCTATTTTTGACGTTATACCTTGTTGCTTAAGTAATGCCTGAATTTTATCTCTTGCATCGGTTTGCATTTCAATGGTGCCGTCTTTTACCGCACCCCCACAGCCACATTTCTTTTTTAGCGTGCTGCACAAGTCCTTTAACGCTGCGGCATCCTGATCCAGCCCGGTGATGATAGATACGCCTTTACCTTTTCGGCCTTTTGTTTCCCGGTGAATCCGGGCGATGCCATCCTTATTAACCGAACGGGTATCCGGTTTGTTCTTGTCGTTATTAATGCGACCGGTTTCGGTGCTGTAAACAAGATTGTTGTTTTGCATTTTTTCTATTGCCTTTCAAATAATTGTCTACACTATAATGAGTATAGGGGAATGAACCCCCATAATTTTGTCTATGGTAGCAAAAGCATTTAGTCAGTGGGAGCGAAGATGACAATAAATACTGCCGTTAAAAATGGAGAATGCTGGGAAATTCAGTTAGGGGAAAAGTTTGATTTTTCCGTCGTTACTGACTTCCGGGAGGCATACAGCGACATGCCCGCATCAATCAAGGAAATTGAGGTTAACCTGACTGATACGCTTTATATGGACAGTTCTGCGTTAGGCATGCTGTTGAATATGCAAAAGGTACTGGCTGGAAAGCAGTTGCGTTATGTCATTTCTAATTGTCGCCCGGCGGTAGCCAGAATTCTTGAAATATCGCGTTTTAACAAAAAATTCGACATAGTGTAGTCGAAGCACATGTTTCAAATCCTGATAGTCGACGATGAATACATCAACCGCTGTATGTTGAGAGAAATGCTCGTCGCCGCTGGCTATGAGGATGTTATTGAAGCTGGCGATGGACAGAGTGCGTTGGAAATGGCGCAGGAGCACACGCCGGATATGGTGCTCCTTGATGTCATGATGCCCGGTCTCAGCGGTCTGGAGGTTGCTCCGGAACTTAAGAAATTCTCGCCGGATTGCTATTTGCCCATCTTGTTTATCACCGCATTGGACGATCAGGCCAGTTTAGTTAAGTGCCTGGATGCGGGGGGCGATGATTTCATTTCGAAACCTTTCGATAGTGTAGTGCTGATCGCTAAAATCAAGGCACATGAGCGCTCCAGAACCATGAGCCTTGAATTGGCAGAGAAAAACGAGTCATTATTTTGGTATCGACAGGATGTTGAGCGAAATCATCGCATTGTTGAGCATATTTTTGCCAATGCCATGGCAGAGTCAGAAACCCTCGACAAACACTTCAGCTATTACATCCAACCTGAAACCCGTTTCAATGGCGATGTACTTTTATGTGAAAAAAGCCCGGTAGGTGGCGCTTATTTATTTGTAGGCGATTTCACCGGTCATGGCCTTGCCTCTGCGATCGGGGCGATTCCTGTTGCAAAAGCCTTCACTGCGATGGCAAAAAAGGGGTTGGCCGTTGAGGAAATCGCTGCTGAGTTAAATAAAATTCTGCTGGAATTTCTGCCAGCAGACATGTTTTGTGTGGCATGTATTGTCGAGATTGCACCTTCCGGTACACGCTTTACCGTATGGAATGGGGGGCTGCCAAGGTTAGTGGTTCGGGATACCCTGGGTAATATACGGCACAAAATTGAGTCCCGGCATATGCCGCTGGGCATTTTGGGTACACACGAATTTGAACGAAACGTAGAGCACGTTGATGCGCAGGAAGGCGACAGGCTGCTGGTATATACAGATGGACTTATGGAGTCTACGCATCCTGAGTTGGGTGGTCTTGGTGAAGAAGGCGTGGAAAAGTGGTTTTCCGAGCACTGCCTGACCTCTGCACGGGCTTTCGTAGATTTAGCATCGGAATATCGTCAGGGGCAACCTGCAACCGACGACATCACGATAGTGCTCTATCGTTGTGAACCATTCAGGGTGATAAACGAGCCCGATATTAATAGTGTATTGTTAGTGCCTTTTAAAACCGAAATGGTGTTAACAAACCAGCATTTAAAGCATACCAATGTCGCCGACTTTATCGTTCAGAAGTTATCCAATCTCGAGGGTTTGGAAGCAATCCGATCTGAGGTTTTTACCGTAATTACCGAGCTGCTAAATAATGCCATTGAACACGGTTTGTTAAAATTAGACTCGAGACTGAAGGATAGCTCTGAAGGGTTCGAAGAATATTACCGCCTGCGGGCCGAACGGCTGGAACAGCTCACGATGGGACACGTTAAAATAAGCCTGAATTGTGAACCCATACAACGGTTATTGACTATTTCCGTGTTTGATTCCGGTGAGGGGTACATTGCTGAACCGGTGGTTGATTTATCTGATGATACCCATGGCCGGGGACTTTTGTTATTGGAAGAATTTTGCGAATCAGTGGCTATTGAAGAGGGCGGTAGAAAGACCGTTGTAACGCTGTCTTTTTAAACAGCCCTTATCGCAAAACTGCTGATATGTTATTGAACGCATCGCTCTGAAAGCCGTCAGGGCTTTAATTAAACATAAAAGGGCATTTTTTGCTGAGTGCATTGTCAAAACGTTTAAATACTCAGCAAAATGGAGAAGTAGATGTTAAAAGCGATCCTTTCAAAATTGAAAAGCGGAGAATCGCAACAGGTAGATACACATACCGTTGAAGTCGCAACAGCAGCATTGTTGTACGAAGTCGTCAGAGCTGATGATGACGTCGATAAACGTGAATTAGCTGAATTGTCTGCTATGCTGGAGAAAACCTTTTCGTTGAGTGCAAGCGAGCTCAAATTGGTTCACGAAAGCGGGAGCAAGCAGTCTGAAGACGCAGTAGATTTAGTGCAGTTTACTCAGGTATTGAACCAAAAACTTAATGACACGGATAAACAGCAGGTCATTCTGGGGCTATGGAAAGTTGCGTATGCAGATAACGAACTGGAGCCTTTGGAGGAACACATTATCCGTAAAATTGCAGATTTATTATATATACCGCATAGCCAGTACATTCAGGCGAAGCTAACTGTTCAGTCAGCAAGATAATATGATGTAACCGGTCGCCTCTTATGTTCAGCAGTATTCGCACGGCAATGGTAGTCATACTCAGCGTGGTGGTGATGGCATCATCTGCGAGTGTGCTATGGCTCACTGTTTCTGAACATGAGCAACTCTTCTTAGAATCGCAACAAAATAATCTATTTGCGCTAACCAGAAATATGGCAAACGATCTGGTGCCGTTCATGGAACAAGAGTCACGGGATACCTTTTCACTGAGTGTGGTGTTGCTGCGTTTAGAGCCGTATCGCAACGTGATTAATGCCAGCATTTTTGATAACGACGGGGAGCTGGTAGAGTTTTATGTTGGTTTGCAGGGACGAAGAGATAGTCAGGATATTCTGGCATCAAAATATTCGCCAGCCGAAATGGAAATGGGGATCAGTATTTCTGATGGCAAACTATACAGTCTCGAACGCATCGGTGAACAGGCCTTTCCAGTTGGTTATCTGCTTATTGCATTGGATCTGAATAAAAGTTTATCTGAAAGCCGGCGTTCACTCATCTTCAGAACCATGCCATGGGCAGTGTTATTACTCTCATCGACGATTTTGCTTTCGTTTGCCATGCTCAGGCAAGCTTTCAGGCCGCTTGATGCGGTCACTCGGTTTACCCAACTCGTCACTGAGAATAAAGATTATGCGTCACGCCACCTGGTGAGGGGGACAGCAGAAATTCGTCGTTTGGGGCAGCACATTAACCGGTTAATGGAAACGATAGAAGAAGAGCTTAATATTAATCAGCAGCAAACGAAAACGCTGATGGAGCAGCAGGTCACAATGACCCGGCTGGCTAACTTCGATAGTCTGACGGGGTTGCCTAACCGGCAATTCGTTATGGATACCATTAAAATTGAGCTAGCGCGCGCAAGGCGGTCTAACGATGATCTGATTTTAATGTTTTTTGACTTAGACGGTTTTAAGGGGATCAATGACTCACTTGGGCATGAGACGGGCGATTTGATCCTGATTGAAGTAGCAGAGCGGGTTAAATCGATATTGCGGGATGGTGACATTCTGGCGCGATTAGGTGGCGACGAGTTTTTAATTATTCCTGATAGAGATGCCACAGAGCTTAATATGATCACGGTTTCAGAGCGTGTATTGTCTGCATTCAGTGAACCGTTCAAACTCAATGGGCTTTCTCTCAAACTGGGTGTCAGTATTGGGGTGGCGAAAGCGAAAGAAGCGGGCTATGAATTAAGTCAATTAGTCAGCAACGCCGATTTGGCAATGTACCGCTCCAAGGCCCGGGGGCGAGGTGTGTATACAATATTTAGTCCGGAGATGTCTGAGTCGCATAAACGTAAAATCATGATTGCCAACAGTATCGATAATGCGATTGCTGAAAATGAATTCTGTCTTTACTACCAACCGAAAGTAGATAGCAACGGTATTCAGGTTGGGTTTGAAGCTTTAATTCGTTGGCATCATCCCGAAATGGGTAACATTATGCCGGGTGAATTTATTTTAGTCGCGGAGCAATCCGGTAAAATAACGGCGATTACACAATGGGTAATAAGACGGGCATGTGAGGAACTGGGGCAAATTACTGACCGGTTCTCGAGCCGGGTCAGGGTGGCAATCAATTTATCAGTGCATGATTTACGGCACAGCGATTTATTTGACTGGATATACACCGCGTTTAATGAGTACAAGGTCAACCCAAGAAATATTGAGTTTGAAGTGACCGAATCGGCATACCTTGATAACTTCGAATCCAGTGAGAAATTATTTAAACGTCTGCACAATCTGGGTTGTAAAATTGCACTGGACGACTTTGGAACCGGCTACTCTTCGTTAAGTTACCTAACCCAAATTACTATTGATACTCTCAAAATCGACCGCCAGTTTGTTATGCAGCTTGAAACTTCTGAGCGTTGCCGCTTGGTCACGGTATCGATTATTGATTTGGCAAAACGCCTGAGCCTGAAGATTTGTGCCGAGGGCGTAGAGACCAAAAGTCAATGGGAGTATTTATGTGACCAAGGCTGTGATACGGTGCAGGGCTACTTGTTCAGTAAGCCGGTACCTATTGACCAGCTGAAAGATAATAAGCAAGAAATTCCTCACGATTTTACCAACTACAACATCGACTTGTAATAACAGGTAAATTACCCCTCCCCAGTCTGCATACTGAATGAAGTTAGCTATTGCGGTGACTGGGATTCAAAAATAACTTTCACATTATCCGGGAGCGGTGTACCAGCGGGCAGGTAGGCGACAGTATTATCGGTGGATTGCACCATAAGAATCGCTTCTTCGGGATTGAGAGCTTCAACTGGTCGTTGTTTACGTCCACTGAAACGCATTTGCGCCCAGTAAGCCTGGATCCTGGATTCGGTGAGGCCAACAACGCGAACGTTAAAAATTGACCTGGCTAATTCACCTGGCGCTAAGGCAATAGGGGTAATCTCGCCAAGCCCGAGGTTGCCCATATATAAATTTCTTAGCATGATCTTACTGACACTCTGCAATTCAGTGTCACTTTGGGTAATGACGATAATATGTTCATCCTGTTGAGCCCATATTGATAAGGGCATAAAGAGCAGGAGGATAAGAAGCAGTCGCAATTTCATCAAAATACCCACTCCACAGCAAATTGATACAGTGTTGCAGAACGAGATGCTTCATGATGCGTTGTGTCAAAAAAGCTTCGTTGTCCGGGTTGCCCACGCAGAAGCGTCATGTCTGCTTTTAGCGCAATATTCTCAGAAAAGTCATAACGAACTCCAAAAGCCAGACTGTTCAGTGAATCCTTGGCAAGGGATGCGTATACCTGGGTATAAGTGGCTGCCAGTTGATCAACCTGCGGCGCGAGTCCCATTGGGATCTCGTTTACAGGGGCCGGGTAAGACGCATGCGAAGTTGCAACCGTGCTGTGCAGTGTGAATGGCGGTAGATATAACCCGGCAGAGATATAAGCACTGGACAACGTGGGAAAGACAAACGCTTCGCTCAGCAGCTTAATGACCTCTGCTTCTATAAAATAATCCATATCGTGATAGGCTACACCTGCAAACAGTACTTCTACCTTACCTTTTGTAGACAATGAATCTGCGGTTGCCTGATAGCCCGCTTGCTGCAAAACACCCGCTAAACCATTTAACTGGTCCAACACTAAGTCGATATCTCCTCTGTGGTAACCTAATTGAGCAGACAGGTATTGCCATCGTAAGTTACCAATTAAACCCGCGAAGTTTTCTACATCGGGCTGAACGGTGAGGTTGGCAATGTCATACTGGTCATTGAATTCACCGTAATAGCCTTCCAGTGACATTTGTACTTCCTGAGTACCAAATCGGTATTTAACATTCAGGCCATCATAAGTCGGAAACAGAACGCCATTGTAAAGTTGTTGTGGTGGCGTAATCCAATGATATGCAAAGCCTACGTTTAGCACGTCTGAATATCGGAAGAAGGGCGTGCGTTGTTTGCCTATTCGAATTTGCCATTGTTCATCGACATCATACGTTAAATATAACCATTCAATACCAGACTCGCGGTTATTATTGCTATGCGCTAAAAGTTGTGAGGTCACGGTGACTTTAGGCATGACCTGCCAATCGATTTGCAGCGCTGCGAGACTTTGGCTATCGAAGCTCAATTCATCCTCGTAGCCTTGGTAGGATAATTCCGGGTCATCCAGATAACCACTTACAACTCTTCCGAAGCCCGATATTTGTACAGGCGACTCAGTGGCTTTCGCTGGTATTGACAGGCATGCAGACAACAACAGCAGGTTCATTAACCGATGATTCAATAACATAGGATATCTTATTCATTCTTGCTCTTTAAAAAGTAAGACACAGTTGGGCTTTCTACAAGGTTCAGCCTAATAAAAATTCAATGGCTGTTACCTATTTGCAACATTAACGTAGCCATTACCCGGTGTTATTTTCAGTTAAATGTTGGAAATGATTGATAAGCTATTGAATAAATAGTGTTTTTAATAGTTGGTACGCTCGGTGCAATAGCTTAACTACTACAATAAATAGTGATGGAGTTTTTCCCATGCGTAAATTACTGATTCTTTGTTTTGCCACAGCCAGCTTTTCTTCAATGGCGACATTGTCGGGTGTTGAGTTTATGGAACAAATGGACTCTGATGATGATGGATACATCACGCTGCGTGAAGCAGTAAAAAATACGGATTTATTACGAGAGTTTGGTCATATTGATATCGATGAAGACGGAAAAATTTCTGAAGCAGAGTTGATAGCCTCAGATTACGGTCGTGAAGTCCTATCGCTGCCTATTTAAGGGCGACGCTGACCGTTTTAATTGATTGAATAGGCGCTAACACATTGTCGAAATCTCAACGCTATGCGATGCTTGCGACTTCTTTGATTGAGAGCGGATCACTTTTGCGTTTAGGATCGTTACGACAATTAATACTGGGCAGTTTTATGGTGGCTCTGATGCCGCTGGCTGCGTTGCTGTGGCAAAGCCATACTGACCTTGCCAGGGTGAGCCAACTGACCGTTAAAGAGACACAGCACATTGCTTCTCTTGTCTCTAAAGTGCAACAGCTCGAGAGCGCCAGCGTTGTCCTGGAAAGAGCATTGCGCCAATACCAGGTGTTAAAAAATGACGTGGCAGCCGGATTGGTTGAAAATGCTTTAGGGCGTTTTTCAGAACAGCACCGGGCAATTTGTGACGTTGAAAAGCGTGTGAACGGATGTGTTCAGTTGCGGCAAACCGTTACGACGCTGCGCGGTTTCAGAGCGTTTGATAATGCCGATATGCTGGCGAACCAGCTAACGTTAATGCGCCAGCAATTGGCGGATATCGATGTTAGCGTGGACGACGCTATTGCCGACAGACTGGTGACACAACAACAGGATGTCTCGGCCATGCAGGTAAGGCAATCCTGGTTGAGTGCCTTATTGGTGTCTGTATCACTGGCGCTGATTTTGCTGGGTAGCCAGTTAGTGATTAATCCGGTGAGAAAGCTCAAGTTAATCATCAGAATGCTAGCCAGACAGCAGGGGCACCTGCCACCCCTATCTACCAAAGCTCCACGTGAACTGGCCGGGGTTGAGCAGGATTTACATTGGCTGGGTGAACGTCTATCGCAATTAGAGCATATTCGTACTGCATTGCTGCGTCATGCTGCACATGAATTAAAAACGCCGCTGGCGAGTATGAAAGAGGGCTGTGCCCTGTTAACTGATGGATCCGTCGGTGCATTGAGTGCATCACAACAGGAAGTAATGAGTTTGATTAATGCCAGCACGATGCGTTTAAATACGCTGATCGAAAAATTGCTGGACTACAACCTGTTACTGCAGCAAGCCCAACCAAAGTTTACCCAGGTAGATGTCGACCACATGGTGAAGCAGTGTATAGGCGATTACAAACTCGCTTTGCAAAAGCACAATGTGGATATGCAGATTGATTGTAGGTCGATAACAGCAGATGAAGAATTGCTTCGACGTATTCTGGACAACCTGTTGTCCAACGCCGTGGCACATGGCGCATTGGATAAAACGATTCATATCAGGTTGTCTGTTGATGAAGACTTCGCTTACATCGATGTGGCCAATGATGGGAAAAAGATTCCGAAAGAAAAAATTAGCAGCTTATTTGAACCCTTTATCCGAGGGGAAGGTGCCCGCAATGACAACGTGATTGGAACCGGGCTGGGGTTATCAATTGTTGCTGACTGCGCAAGGATAATGCATGGTGATGCAACCGTTATAGACGTGGACTATGCCGATGTGTGTTTTAGAGTCCGCATACCACAACAGGAAGATAGACATTAATGAAACGTTACGGCGTGTTAGCAGTTGTCGTTGGATTGGCAGGGTGTCAGTTATTGCCTTCAACGACCACCGTGACCGATATTTCTGAAAACAAAATGGAACAGACGAAAGTCGTGGAGACCGACTGTGTTTTCCTTGTTGAGCCAATGGATGACGCACGATGCGAGATGGATTTCTGGCAGGATTACTGGATTCAGGTTGACCAGGTAAGCTGGCCAGAGCGCCAGACACTTATAGAATCACTAGCCGACTCACCAGACCAGTTATTGCAGAAGATAATACTCTCACAACCGGTCAATACACCATACAAAGCCAGGCTGCGTGCACAGCACTGGATTGAACAAGTTATGCCGCGGCTTACTCCCGGGGCGCAGGGGTGGCTGACTACGGTGGTCAACAAACCCAGTGGCCATATGCTCGAACTAGAATCAGCGGTCACAAT
The DNA here is from genome assembly GCA_017794925.1 of Aestuariibacter sp. Lineage (GTDB taxonomy): Bacteria > Pseudomonadota > Gammaproteobacteria > Enterobacterales > Alteromonadaceae > Alteromonas. The sequence continues at coordinate 2,653,353 of CP051238.1, forward strand.
TTTAAGTAATATTAATAATCAGCAAGACAAAACACTGACCCAGCAGGAACAGCAGATTCAGCAACTCAAAGCCCAGTTAGAAGCGTTGATGAAAATTGAATCTAACCTGATGAATCAGGAGGAAACAGAACAATGACCAGTAAAGAAAATCCGAAGTCACATATTCTTTTAGTGGATGATGACAGCAGTCTGTTACGACTGATGACAATACGTCTGCAAAGCGAAGGATATGAAGTGACCACGGCAGACGATGGTCAGGAAGCGCTTAAAAAAATTCAAACCGGCAGTTTTGATTTAGTACTGAGTGATTTGCGTATGCCGGGCCTTGATGGTTTGAGTTTATTCGAAGAAATCATGGCAATACGCTCAGATATTCCGGTTATCTTAATGACCGCGCACGGCACTATTTCCGACGCGATTGAAGCGACACAACGCGGTGTATTTGGCTTTTTAACCAAGCCGGTTGAACATGAAAAGCTGCGCGAGTTGCTCAATCGTGCGCTACAGCAGTCAAAAGCAGCAGAGCCCGGCGAGTGGTGCAAAGACATTATTACCCGTTCTGCCGATATGCTACATGTACTTGACCAGGCTTTCCGGATTGCGAAGCGTGAAGTCAGTGTACTGATCACCGGTGCAAGTGGTACAGGTAAGGAGTTGTTGGCAAACGCTATTCATCGTGCAAGCGACCGTGCAGGGAATCCGTTTGTCGCTATCAACTGTGGTGCGCTGCCAGAGAATTTACTTGAGTCTGAATTGTTTGGTCATGTTAAGGGCGCGTTTACCGGTGCGGTTCAGGCCAATGGCGGTTTATTCAGGGAGGCGCACGGCGGTACGTTGTTTCTGGACGAAATAGGTGACATGCCAATGACACTGCAGGTTAAACTGCTGAGGGCATTGCAGGAGCGTCAAATTCGCCCGGTGGGCAGTAGCAAGTCAGTTGATATTGATGTGCGGGTTATTTCTGCAACACATAAAGATTTACATAAAGAAATGGAAGAGGGCACCTTCCGCGAAGATTTGTTCTATCGCTTAAACGTGGTGAACCTGAAACTGCCGGCGTTAAAAGAACGCTCAGAAGACATCCCATTGCTGGCTCGTTCACTATTAAAGCAAAGTGCAGAGCGCCATGGTGTTAAGGTTTCTCAATTTTCTGAAGACGCCCTGCAACACATGGTAAAAAGTGACTGGCCCGGTAACGTGCGTCAATTAGTCAATGTGGTTGAACAGTGTGTCGCATTAACCCAAACTCCGGTGATTCCGCTTCACCTTGTGGAGCAGGCGTTATCTGCGACCCGCCAAAGCTGGCCAACACTGACTGAAGCCAGAGACGCGTTTGAGCAAAAGTACCTTTTTAAGTTACTAAAAATGACAGACGGCAATGTTACTCGTGCCGCGGAACTGGCAGGCAGGAATCGTACAGACATGCACAAGCTCATGAAAAAGCATGAGTTGGATGCAGGGGATTTCCGCTAGGCTTCCTATAAAAAATCTGCTGTAAATCCAGCCCGGTCTTTGCTGGCCGGGCCATACACCGTTGTTCCCCAAAATACCAGAAACTATTGGCAAACCTTTGCTGGCATGGGATAGTGTTAAAATATTTAACAGATTATCGCGACACACACATGGATGCACGCTCGGCAATGGTTAACTTCCTCACCCGGTTATTTACACTGATTTGTTTAATGGCCCCGCTTTGGGTATCGGCGCAAGCGGTGAACGAAGGACAAATTCTCAGTAAACTGAACGACATCATTCGCGATAAAACCACCAGTTACGATCTTCAGATAAACAAGCTTGATACGCTGATTGCCAATGCTAATGCGCTGCGTGCCGATACGGCGGAAAATGCGGTGTTGTCATACAAGTTATTGCTTGTGTCAAAACAGAACGAGTTTGAAGCTGTAAAAACGTTTGCTCAGCAAGTGTTGCAAAGGGCAATCCGCTCACAGGATTACCGCTCCCAGGGGTATGCATTGAGGGCTTTACTGGCTTATCAGGCAGCAGTTTCTCCCAGTGACACAATGGCAACTAAGCAACAACTGATGGCGTTACTTTCCAGACGTATCAAAGACAGCGACAAAGCGCTTATTTTGTACGATATCGGCAAAACAGACAGTAAAACCGGGAATGTTATGTCGGCGCTTGATTTCCTTGAGCAAGCGCAGCAGGCATTTTGGGACCTTTCGAATTACCTTGCCTGGCGGGACGTTATTGAGTTGCAAATAACATTGTTACTCGACATGCAGTGGTACAGCAAAGCGCTGACAAAGTCCGAACAGCTGGTGTCTTTTTTACAAACCCAATCGGGTAACATGCCGTTCAAGTTAACTGACCGTATGCTATCAATCATGGCTGCCGAAAGTCAGTGGGAAGAGATTGAGAAAGTCGCAATACGGATGCTGGATGCAGGGGTAGGCAGTAATAATATTCAGGCGCAATTTACCGCGTCGTTCTGGTTAATGCATGTGAGTTTACAACGTCAGCAAATTGATATGGTGAATAAATGGCTGACTAAGCTGGACGACTGGATTGCTGAATATCCACAGTTGAAGCCGCATACGTTATTTGCGTTAGATAAAGCGACTTACTACATAGAAACCGGTGAGTTATTAATCGCTCAGCATTTGCAGGAGCAAACCTCGCTGGATGATCTGCGCGGCGGAGAAGATGCGTATCTTACAATACGACAGTATTTACTGAATCAGGTAGCGCTGGCTGTGGCACAAAATGACATTGCTGGTACTACGCAAGCCTATGAAGCCTTGTTGCAATGGATTGATGAGGAACGCAATCGGGTACTGACATTAACCATGGAGCAGATATCTACTGACTTCGCTGCGCTTCAGCAAAGCTCCCAACGTGAAATTGCGTCATTAAGTCAGTCCCTTGCTATGCAAAAGGAGTCAGTAGGACGGGAAGCGACATTCAATAATATGTTAATTGTTATCGTGTGTGTACTTACGTTGATTATCGCTGGCTTGGGCTATTTTTACGTTAGGCTTAAAAACAAAAAACAGAGCTCGCGCCGACGTCGACGCTCAGCATAAACTGACTGTCAGAACCAGTCAGAAAAGAGTCGATTGTGGAGACGCTTGTTGACTCGGTGCAAACGTTATAGCAGGCAATGTATGCTCAGGGAAGCGCGCATTGTAAAGCCCGATAAATTGTTGCGCCAGCCAGGGCGCATCCTGATTGTCAGGTCGGTGGAAGAACAGGTAGCAGGATTTGCCCTGATTTCGCCACTGGTGACACTTTTCTACCCAAGGTAATAAGCAGTTTGAATTGTCTTCATCGCTATTATTACCAACAAATCGCATGATGGGCTGATCGGCCGTCGCGATAACATTTACCGGTACTCTTGGCTTTTTAGTACGAACTTCAGTAGTCAAATCACAATCTGCTTTGCCAGTAAACAGGGCTCGGGTATCCATGATGACCCGATTTACTTCATGCTGAATCAGACATTGATTCAGCGCTTTTTCATCGTCATTTTTTGCAAAGAATCCTAAGTTTCGTACTTCTACTGCGTATCGGAATTCGCTGGGTAACGCAGTTAAAAAACGAACCAGTTCCGGCAGATCTGACGGACCAAATCCTGCGGGCAACTGTAACATAACCTGACCGAGTTTCTGTTCCAGAGGACTTAACAGCGTTAGCTGTTTCACTGCCATGTGGATATTGTGGCTGAGCCGCCCTTCATGGCTAATGCTTCGATGAAACTTAAACGTGAAGCGAAACGAGTCAGGTGTCGCGTTATTCCAATTTGTTACCGTATCTTCCGTTGGCAAATGATAAAACGTGGTATTCCCTTCGATACTGTTTAACTGGCTGGCATAGCGACTCAAACTACTGCCTTTACTGTGACCGAACCAGGTAGCAGGCCAGCGGCCATGTTGCCATTGGGGTAAACCAATATACACATCAGGTAATATTTCAGGTGTTTGGATATTTGTCATTGGGCTTTGCCAAGCATTTGTTTATACTATGCGGCCTTTACCGCTAATCGGTTGCGAATGGTTGCTTTTAACGCATTTTATTCCCCGGTTCGCGAAACTTAATGATAACAAAAACGCTGCAAGGCCGGCAGGGCATTTGCCATTTTCGCAAAATACAGCAGGCATACTTATAAGCCCGCGGCTTTCGGCGTGAACGCTCAAGAAATTAGGGGTCTGAGACCATGCGCACAGATTACTGTGGGAACATTACTGCATCTTATATTGGCCAAACTGTCACCTTGTGTGGCTGGGTAAATAAGCGTCGCGATTTAGGCGGCCTGATTTTTATCGACTTACGTGACCGCGAAGGGATCGTACAGGTCATGTTCGATCCGGATCTCCCTGAAGTACAAGCCATTGCAAATACATTGCGCAGCGAATTCTGTGTAAAAGTCACCGGTATCGTGCGTGCGCGCCCTGAAGGTCAGGTAAATGCGCAAATGGCGACCGGCGAAATTGAAATCATTGGCACAGGCCTTGAAATTTTCAATAAGTCAGCCGTATTGCCGTTGGACTGGAATCAGGAAAACTCAGAAGAACAGCGTTTGCGTTATCGTTATCTGGATCTGCGTCGCCCACTGATGAGCCAGCGTTTACAGTTTCGTGCAAATGTAACGGCTGCGGTTCGCCGTTATCTGGAAGGCGAAGGCTTCCTGGATATTGAAACCCCGATTCTGACAAAAGCCACACCGGAAGGCGCTCGTGATTATCTGGTGCCAAGCCGCACACACAAAGGCGAGTTTTTCGCATTACCTCAGTCACCACAGCTGTTTAAGCAGTTGTTGATGATGTCGGGAATGGACCGCTATTACCAAATCGTTAAGTGTTTCCGCGACGAGGATTTGCGTGCTGATCGTCAACCTGAATTTACCCAAATCGATTTGGAAACGACGTTTCTTGACGCTGATGGGGTAATGAGCATCACTGAAGGGTTAATTCGTAACTTATTCCAGCAGATGCTTGATGTGGATTTGGGCGATTTCCCACGCATGACCTATGCAGAAGCAATGACGCGTTTCGGCAGTGACAAACCAGATTTACGTAACCCACTGGAACTTACTGACGTGGCTGATTTGCTGGCGTCTGTAGACTTTAAGGTATTCAGTGGTCCGGCGAACGATCCGAAGGGCCGTGTCGCTGCCATTTGCGTACCGGGCGGTGCGAGCCTGTCGCGCAAACAAATTGATGAGTACACCAAGTTTGTCGGCATTTACGGTGCGAAGGGGCTGGCGTGGATTAAGGTCAATGAATTGGCAAAAGGCCTGGATGGACTGCAGTCACCGATTCTTAAATTCCTTAATGAAGATATCGTGAACGGCATTCTCTCACGCACTGGCGCGAAAGACGGCGATATTTTACTGTTCGGTGCCGACAGCTACACTGTGGTTACCGAAGCAATGGGCGCCTTACGTCTTAAACTGGGCGAAGACTTTGAATTGCTCGAAGGTGAGTGGCGACCTTTGTGGGTTGTGGACTTCCCAATGTTCGAAGAAATTGATGGCCAGTTACACGCACTTCACCATCCGTTTACTTCACCGCGCGGCATGAGCCCGGAGGCATTAGCGGCCGATCCGGTTAATGCAATTTCAGATGCCTATGACATGGTATTAAACGGTGTTGAACTGGGCGGCGGTTCTGTTCGTATCCACGATCAGGCAATGCAGTCAGCGGTATTCAGTATTCTGGGTATAGACAAAGAAGAAGCGGAACTCAAATTTGGCTTCCTGTTGGAAGCGTTGCGCTTTGGTGCACCACCGCATGCAGGTTTGGCATTTGGTCTGGATCGTCTGGTTATGCTGATGACGGGTGCAAGCTCGATTCGTGATGTAATGGCGTTCCCTAAAACGACCACGGCAGCCTGTCCGTTAACCGACGCGCCAAGTCCTGCGAATCCTCAGCAGTTAGCTGATCTGGCTATTGCAACGGTTAAAAAAGACAGCGCGGAATAATGACCTATAAGCGTCCGGAATCAGTACTGGTTGTGCTCTACAACGAGCACAATCAGGTACTGATGATGCAGCGCAATGACGACCCGGATTTCTGGCAGTCTGTTACAGGCACAATTGAAGCCGGTGAGTCGCCCATTAACGCCGCTTACCGCGAGGTCGGCGAAGAAACGGGCGTGATACTGTCACCGCACGCTGGAGATATCGTCGATTGTCAGCACGTCAATCAGTACGAAATTCGCAAAGAGTGGCAGCACCGTTATCCGCCGGACAATTTCGTTAATACCGAATATGTGTTCGTTACCCAAATTCCCTCAGATTCCCCCATTATTCTGACAGAACATTCCGCCTATGAGTGGTTGGATAAACCTGCAGCGTTGGGGCGGGTATGGTCTCCTTCTAATCGCGCCGCCATAATGGCATTTGTGCCAGAGCCCAAATAATGGTAATACTGGGTATAGATCCAGGTTCACGGGTAACCGGTTATGGATTAATCAAACGAAGCCAGGGCAAATTAACCTATGTTGCCAGTGGTTGTATTCGATTAACCGATAAGCCCCTGGCACCGCGTCTGGACAAAATTTTTGTTGGGGTTTGTGAGTTAATTGCGCAATTCAGTCCTGATTGTCTCGCTATTGAACAGGTGTTTCTGGCTCGCAATCCTGATTCAGCACTAAAGCTGGGTCATGCCAGAGGGGCGGCAATGATAGCGGCAACTCAGGCAAGCCTTAGCGTGCATGAGTACTCAGCCCGCCAAATCAAACAGGCCGTAGTCGGTACCGGAGGCGCAGATAAAACACAGGTGCAGCACATGGTAAAGCATTTGCTGAGCCTTTCGGGCATACCTCAGGCAGACGCGGCAGACGCATTGGCCGTGGCCTTGTGTCATGCACACAGTGAACAAAATTTAGTGAAGCTGGCCGGACAAGCACGGAAAACGGTGCGCGGTCGCTTGCGATAACGGAGTGTTTTAACAACCATGATCGGCCGAATCCACGGTGTATTATTAGAAAAAGCACCACCTGAAGTGCTTATTGATGTAGCCGGTGTTGGCTACGAATTACAATTACCCATGACGAGCTTTTATCAACTTCCCAATGTGGGTGAAGTGTGCACGTTATACACCCACTTTGTCGTGCGCGAAGATGCTCAGCTGTTGTTCGGCTTTGCAGATAAGCTGGAGCGAGGATTGTTTCGTGAGCTTATCAAAGCAAATGGTGTAGGGCCTAAATTAGGACTGGCAATTCTGTCTGGGATGTCGGCATCGCAGTTTCTTCAAGTGGTACAACATGAAGATGTGTCCGCACTAACGTCATTACCTGGTATTGGTAAGAAAACCGCGGAGAGACTGGTGGTTGAATTGCGTGACAGACTGGCAAAATTTACGCAGTCCTTGCCGGTTTCAGAGTCATTTACCCTTGGTCAGGACCCAGACGCTGGTAATAACAACACGTTTGTGCCCGTAAATGACGTAAAAGAAGAAGCCCTTAGTGCGCTGGTTGCCCTTGGCTATAAGCCGCCTCAGGCCAGTAAAATGGTTAATAGCGTGTTTGAAGAGGGTATGAGCAGTGAAGCATTGATTCGTCAGGCTTTAAAAGCATCGCTGTAAGTAAACAGGAATCAAAATGATTGAAGCCGATCGGTTAATATCCGCCAGCGAAAACGACGAAGATGCCGTTATCGACCGCGCGATTCGCCCTAAGTTACTGAAGGATTATACAGGTCAGCAACACGTATGCGACCAGATGGAAATCTTCATTGAAGCTGCCAGACAACGCGAAGATGCGCTGGATCATCTGTTGATATTTGGTCCGCCAGGGCTGGGCAAAACCACGCTGGCAAATATTGTTGCCAATGAAATGGGCGTGAATATTAAAACCACCTCCGGACCGGTGTTAGAGAAAGCAGGGGATCTGGCTGCATTGCTAACAAACCTCGAGCGCAACGATGTGTTGTTTATTGATGAAATACATCGCTTGAGTCCGGTAGTTGAAGAGATTTTATACCCGGCTATGGAAGACTATCAGCTGGATATCATGATCGGTGAAGGTCCGGCCGCGCGGTCAATAAAACTGGATTTACCGCCATTTACCCTGGTAGGTGCCACAACGCGCGCTGGTTCATTGACATCCCCGCTGCGCGACCGATTTGGTATTGTTCAACGATTAGAGTTTTACTCAGTAAAAGATCTTACTGACATCGTGGCGCGAAGCGCACATTATCTGCAGCTCGATATGGACCAAACCGGAGCCCACGAGGTGGCTAAGCGCTCTCGTGGTACGCCGCGTATCGCTAACCGGTTACTGCGTCGTGTGCGTGATTATGCGCAAATCAAAGCGGATGGCACCGTCAATGGCGATATTGCTGCGGCTGCACTGGATATGCTGGACGTCGATAAAGAAGGCTTTGATTACATGGATCGCAAATTACTCATTGCCATCATCGAAAAATTCGACGGTGGCCCGGTTGGATTGGAAAACCTGGCTGCGGCAATTGGTGAAGAAAAAGAAACCATTGAAGACGTGATTGAACCCTTCCTGATTCAGCAGGGCTTCCTGCAACGTACTCCCCGAGGCCGAATTGCTACATCACGGGCTTTCCTACATTTAGGGTTCCAACCCGAATAATCAATAAAAAATGTGGTTTGCTATCAGGTAAACCACGTTTGCTCTATTAATACTTCCTGATAAGTAAATGAAATTTTAAGTTTCTGTATTAATTTTGTTAATCTTGGTCGGCATACATTCACCCGCTTACAGTGTTCTACGGAGATTATTATGGCAACCTACCAATCCATGGTGCTGGTAAACCGGCCTCGTAATGGGGAAATTGGGGATTACCTGTTTGAGAAGAAAGTACAGGATATTCCTACTGCTGGTGACGGCCAGATTTTGATAAAGCAAACCCACATGTCGCTTGATCCCGCAATGCTGGGCTGGATGAGTGAAGACCGGGGAAGCTATATTCCTCCGGTTGAACTGGGCGAAGTCATGCGCAGCAGCGGTGTGGGTGAAGTGGTTGAATCTAATCATCCTGATTTTGCTGTGGGTGACAGGCTATTAGGAATGACCGGATGGCAGGAATATGTGCTGTCTGATGGGCAGGGCTTCAATAAATTGCAACCTGGTGTCGACGCAGAAATGGCGTTGTGTGTGTTTGGGTTACCTGGTTTGACGGCGACCACGGGACTGTACGAGTTTGGTAAGCCTAAAGCGGGTGAAACGCTGATTGTGACTGGTGCAGCAGGATCAGTGGGTACCATTGTCGGGCAATTGGCTAAAGCTGATGGTTTACGGGTGATTGGTGTCGTAGGCAGTGACGAAAAGGCGGATTGGATTGTCAATGAACTGGGTTTCGACGGTGCCATTAATTACAAAACCGACGATCTGGCTGGTCAGCTAAAAGCGCTGACACCAAATCGAATTGATGTGTTCTTTGAAAATACCGGTGGCCCGATTCAGCAACTCATTGTTGACCGTATGAACGCGCATGGCCGGATAGTGGTTTGCGGTATGATTGCAGATTATCAGTCGGCAACACCGTCACCGGGACCTAATTGGATCCCGCTAATCAAAAAACGTATCTCTATTCACGGCTTTGCCATGCCGGATCATTGGGGCGACATTCCGAAAATCCTGGCGAAGCTGACACCCTATGTACAACAAGGCAAAATTAAGTATCGTGCACACAAGGTCAATGGACTGGAAAACGCCGTTACTGGATTAAACATGTTATTTAGTGGTGAAAATCGCGGCAAAATGGTGGTAGAGCTCTAATCATCACAGCAGAGGAAAGGACGTCTCTGCCAAAAATCAGATAAAAAAAACCCGCTTCATTGAAGCGGGCTGAGAACAACAAGTGTTGAAGGAAAAAATCCAGGGAACTCATGTCTAACAGGAAATTCAATAAGAACTCGTCTTGTGTCGACTTGATGCTGCGTATTATAGAGCGTCGTTGTTTTTCGACAATTGAGAATAATTTTGTTTTCAAATTAGAAAAACTAATCTGTTAACGTGGTGTTAATTATTGTGTTTTTGTCTGTGTGGCCCTATATTAATGGCTTTGCGATAAATCGTTATTTTTTTACGATATCCTGAATAATTAATTTATGTATCTTAAATAATTAGGTGCGTAGTTCAATTGATTTGCAGGAATGTCGTCGAAGTGCGCTTTCTGCTCCTCTGTTCAGTCTTCTCTTTACTCAATCTTATTTAGACTTTGTTTAATAAATGGAATCCTGTGGTTGACCACACTGGACTAATCCCGTTGCAATCTTCTACTATGCGACCATTGAGATAACAGGAATCCAGGTTGTGCATACACTGCAGGTACGTGTTTATTACGAAGATACTGATGCGGGTGGCATCGTTTACTACGCGAACTATTTGAAGTTTGCCGAGCGTGCCAGAACGGAATGGTTACGTGAATTAGGTTTCGAGCAGGATGTTTTATTGGAACAAAACACCGCTTTTGTCGTCAAAAAGGTCGAAATGCAGAACTTTGCGCCGGCTCGCTTTAATCAGCTGTTGAGTATTCAGTCTCACATTGTAGAATTGAAGGGCGCTAGTATGACATTTCAACAAGAGATAAAAAATGCACAGGACCAACTGTTGGTTACCGTGCAAGTACAGGTTGCCTGTGTCGATTTGGCCTCTATGCGGCCACGCCGGCTACCTAAGGCTATTTTAGGGGAACTTTCGCGTGTCATCTGATTTAACATTTATTGGCTTGTTCTTACAGGCCAGCTTCGTCGTTCAACTGGTTATGCTGCTTTTGCTTAGTGTGTCAGTTGCCTCATGGGCGTTTATCTTTCAGCGCCAAAAAGCACTGTCCGGTGCACGTAAATCAATGCAGGAGTTTGAAGACGAGTTCTGGTCTGGTACGGATCTGAACCGGCTTTACCAACAGCTATCTGCTGAAGAAGACGTGCGTGGTATGGGCAATATCTTCTGTGCCGGCTTTAAAGAATTTGTCAGGCTTCGTAAAAGTAACACTAACGCCAATGTGATTGTTGACGGTACATACCGTGCAATGCGTGTCGCGTTATCTCGTGAAGTCGATAACCTGGAAAGTCGTTTATCGTTTTTGGCCACCGCGGGTTCTATTAGTCCCTATATTGGTTTGTTTGGCACTGTGTGGGGGATCATGAACTCTTTCATTGCATTGGGTGAAGTTCAGCAAGCTACATTGTCAATGGTTGCCCCGGGTATTGCTGAAGCATTGATTGCTACGGCCATTGGGCTGTTTGCGGCGATTCCGGCTGTTGTGGCTTATAACCGCTTTAGTCACCAGGTTGAAAAGCTGGAAAACAGCTACAGCAATTTTATGGAAGAGTTTTCCGCCATTCTTCAGCGTCAGGCACTTGCTGCTCAGGCTAATGGCTAACGCCATCGTTAGCAGGGAGAATTCAACATGTACGTAAGAAAACGTCGTCGTCCCGTATCAGAAATCAATGTGGTTCCTTACATTGACGTCATGCTGGTGCTGTTAATTATTTTTATGGTTACCGCACCGCTGATATCACAAGGCGTAAAAGTCGATTTGCCGAAAGCCAGTGCTCAACCTATTGAGCAACAAGATATTCCACCCATCATTGCATCTGTTGATGTCAAAGGCGATTACTACCTGAACTTAGGTGACAACCAGGAACAGGCTGTGGATGGCGAAGACATGGCAGCGTTAGTTCAGGCGCAACTAGCAAAGGCGCCTGAAACCCCGGTGGTGGTAAAAGGCGATGGCGCCGTGGCCTACAGTGAAGTTATTCAGCTAATGGTACTACTGCAAAAAGCAGGCGTACCGTCGGTGGGACTGATGACTGATCCGGTAGATAATTAATGACAGGCTGCCCACGTGACCCAAGCTGACAAATCCGCGTTATTGAAATCATTTGGCTTACATGTTGTGATAGCCGGACTGTTGCTTATTAGCGTCAGTTTGTCATCGTCACCCATCATGCCAGTTGTCAGTAATACGGCAGCACCCGTCGTGATTAAAGCGACGTTTATTGACGCACAGGCAATAGCTGATGCGCAGCGTGCGCAAGCGCAGGCAGAAGCCCAGGCAAGGGCGGAAGAGCAGAGAAAGCAAAAGGCTGCAGAAGATAAACGTCGTCGCGATGCCGCAGCACGCAAGGCTCGTCAGGAAAAAGCAGCAAAAGAAGCCGCTGAGGCGAAACGTCAATCTGAGTTACGCCGACTGGCTGAAGAAAAGGCCCGTGAACGCAAAGAACGGGAAGAAGCCGAAAAGGCAGAAAAAGCACGTAAAGAGAAAGAGGCGGCTGAACGTGCGGAAATGGAAAGAATTATGCAAGAGCAACTTGCCAAAGAGCAGGAAGCCATGCAACAGCAACGTCGGCAACATGTATTGTCGGAAAAAGAGCGTTACCAGGCATTGATACATCAAACTATCAAACGCTACTTAAACGCGGACTTTAAAGGAAAGAGCTGCAGATTGAATATTAGATTGGCAACGACCGGTCTGGTAACTAAAGTGTCTGTTCTGGACGGTGACCCTGCCTTGTGCCGGGCCGCGCAAAGCGCCGTATTGAGACCAGACAGACTGCCGGTGTCAGACGATCCGGCAGTGTACGAAGAGTTGAAGAATATTAATTTGAAGGTGGAGTTGTAGAGCCTATGAAAAAATTGGGTCTGTGGATAGCGTTAACATACCTTAGTTGTATCGGGTCATTGCACGCCGCACTGGAAATTGTGATCACTGAAGGGGTAGACAGCGCCAGACCAATTGCCGTGGTGCCATTTAAATGGCAAGGCGAGGGCATCCTGCCAGATAACCTGACTGATGTCGTGATGGCGGATCTGCGCCGAAGCGGCAAGTTTAACCCTGTTGTGCCTGCGTCAATGCCACAATATCCGTCTACTGACAGTGAAGTCGATTATTCGGCCTGGGCGTCAATGGGACTGGATACCATTGTCGTTGGCAAAATTGAAAGTGAAGGCGTAGATCGCTATTTAGTCTCGTTTGAAATTATTGATGTACTGCGAGGCCAGATCACCGGCGGGGAGTCCAAGGTCCTGGGCAGTGACGGCACGCTGGTTAACAGCAAAGACCATATTGTAGACCAACGCCAGGTCGTAATTGGTGGCGGTGACTTCAGACAATACGCCCACCGTATCAGTGACGTCGTGTACGAAAAGCTAACTGGCGTGCGCGGTGCGTTCCTGACCCGCATTGCTTACGTTATCGTACGCGATCGCGAGAAGGAAAAACTGCCTTATCAGCTGGTTATAGCAGACTATGACGGCTTTAACGAAACGCGTTTACTTTCGTCGCCAGAGCCACTGATGTCGCCATCGTGGTCGCCGGATGGTAACAAGTTGGCTTATGTGAGTTTTGAAAACAAGCGCCCACAGATTTTTATTCAGGATATCTACACCATGCAGCGCGAGAAAATCACTGATTTTCCAGGCATAAATGGTAGTCCGGTGTTTTCTCCGGACGGCAAACAGATGGCCATGGTGTTGTCTAAAGATGGTAACCCTGAAGTCTATGTGATGGATTTGGCCAGTAAAAATTTGCGCCGGATTACCCGAAATAGGGCAATTGATACGGAACCATCCTGGTCTCCGGACGGTAAGAGTCTGATTTTTAGCTCCGAACGGGGTGGTAAACCACAGATTTATCGCGTAAATTTAGATACTGGCATGGTAAGACGTTTAACCTTCGAGGGTGAACAGAACCTTGGAGCCACCTTTACACCAGACGGCGACGAGATTGTTTTGGTTAACCGTACCCGTGGCGACTACCACATCGCGCGGCAAGAAGTGAAAAGTGGAGCAATTCAGGTACTCACGAGAACATTTTTAGATGAATCTCCTAGTATCGCTCCGAACGGAAGCATGATAATTTATAGTACATTATTCGGGGATACCCAGGTATTGTCTTTAGTGTCACTGGATGGGCGCTTTAAAGCGAGGTTACCGGCAGCTGACGGGCAGGTTAAATCGCCCAGTTGGTCACCGTTTTTGTTTTAACATTTTTGAGTACATAGAAATAAATAAGTATAAGGATTAAGAGGATGCAAATGAATAAAGTAATGAAGAGCTTCATCATCGCCTTGCCAGTGGTGACTATGATGGCATGTTCATCAGGTCCTAGCGAAGAGGAACTGGCGGCGGAACGCAACCGTATCGCCCAGCAACAAGCGGCTGAAGAGCAAGCGCAACAAGAAGCTCAGGAAGCTAAAGTTAAAGCAGAAGCTGCCCAACGCGTTAAAATGCAAGAAGAGCAGACCAAACGTGACTTAGCTGCGCTGCAGAACGAACAAACTGTATACTTTGACTTTGACCGTTCAAACATCAAGTCTGAGTTTTATCCGGTATTACAAAAGCACGCTGACTTCCTGATGAAAAACCCAGGTAAGAAAGTTGTTATCGAAGGTCACTGTGACCAACGCGGTACACCTGAGTACAACATCGCCCTGGGCGAGCGTCGTGCACAATCTGTACAGACTTACCTGTTAAACGCTGGTGTTAGCTCCAGCCAGGTTACTGTTGTGTCTTACGGTGAAGAAAAGCCTGCGGTAATGGGGTCATCTGAGTATGCATTTGCTCAGAACCGCCGTGGCGTAATCGTTTATCAGTAAGATGACGAACCGTAAAGGTAACGTGTTAAAAGCCGTTGTTGTTGCAACAACGGCTTTGCTGTGTCTCCCCGTCGCGCATGGTCAGTCAGACGGCGCCCCGGTTTATACGGTTGGCGACAGTGATGTTGAGTCACGTTTGACGGTACTGGAAAGGCAGGTAAAAAACAGAGCGGAAATGCAACACCGCCTCCAACAGCAAATTGATAATATGCAGTTGGAGCTTGATGAGTTGCGTGGTGCTGTAGAAGTACATACCAATCAACTACAAAAAGTATTGGATCGCCAGCGGGAACTGTATCTGGAAATCGACAAACGCGTCGAAGCCTTGAAAGAAACAGCTGTCGTGCCGGCGGGAACGGGAAGTACCACTGCCACACCTGGCAATACAGTACCAACACAAACCTCCACAACAACTAATACACCTTCACCTGCTATGTCGGGTTTATCTGAATCAGAAGCTTATGAGAAAGCGGTGAATCTTATTCTCAAATCCCGAGAGTACGATAAAGCGATTCCTGAGTTTCAGGCATTTATTGCTCGATTCCCTGACAGTAGTTATGCACCGAATGCACATTACTGGCTTGGTCAGTTGTTGTTTAACAAACAACAATGGCAGGATGCAGCTGCACAGTTTGACGTTGTAGCAAATAAGTTTGCCGATTCGGCTAAACGCCCTGATGCGTTGCTTAAGCTTGGTGTGATTGCCGAAAAAACCGGTGACGCAGCAAAAGCTAAACAACTGTTTCAGCAGGTGATTACAGATTATCCAAATTCGTCAGCTAGAAAACTAGCTGAAGCACGTTTGTAATCATTTTATTTGCAATGAATGTAATAAAAGGAGCTTTCGGGCTCCTTTTTTGTTTCTTACGGAAATCCCGATTGAAACAAGATTTTCTGTGCAGGAATTTGCGAATCCGGTTTTCTGGGACTAAAGTTTGAGCGATTTGTTTTGTTTTTGAGCGTTTAAACTTTTTTTGGCAGAAAAGTGAAAATAAAAGCATTTTTAAGGTTGCACACGCGCCGGAAATAAGTATTATATGCGCCCGTCGCCAAGACAAGGTGACAGCGATAATCGATGGGTCGTTAGCTCAGTTGGTAGAGCAGTTGACTTTTAATCAATTGGTCGCTGGTTCGAATCCAGCACGACCCACCATCCTAAATCGATTGTCCCAATTTGAAGAGGGTCGTTAGCTCAGTTGGTAGAGCAGTTGACTTTTAATCAATTGGTCGCTGGTTCGAATCCAGCACGACCCACCATCATTTGAATTGCGAAACTTATCTGTGTGTCACTTGATGGGTCGTTAGCTCAGTTGGTAGAGCAGTTGACTTTTAATCAATTGGTCGCTGGTTCGAATCCAGCACGACCCACCACTTCAAATCTCTCTTCTCAGAATTAAAAATCCCAAAAAACAAATACTACTCACGCAGCACTTGAACCAGCAAACCTGTTCGACGTGAGCGTACCGAAATGAACGTGCGTTAGCACGGCCAAGCATGTAAGCCTCTAACTGGTGAGTCAGCGGTTAAGAAACGAGTAATTCGACATGGTCTACCACAATAGATTACTTTCTCTTTTAAATACGTTATTTCAAAAATGCAAACATTGCCGGCACAGGTTCAGCCAGCGAAACGGTTCGACATGAGAGATGCAACGTAATGCGAAGGAGTCTGCTATCAATCTATCGGCAATTCTCGTTTAATCGTTCCTAAACGCGTCTCAGGCGCTTTTAAGGCAAACTCAACATTGCACAAGTCTTGTTGCTTTTAAGCTCTCCAGCCCTTATATGGATAACGTATAGTGCATATCTATCTGTTTGATGGCTGAAGATGCTTTCTATATGAAATTTTTGTGACACTCAGGTATAATCGCGGCCCGATTGACCGTTAATCCCGTGCAGGTAAAAGAATCCATGACATTAGCGTATCGTATTGAGCAAATAGACTACCCCTTTCCAGCCAAGCCCGCTGTATTGAGTGATGTGCGTAAGCAAGAACTCAAAAATAAAATTAAGGCGCTGTTAGTGGAGAAGAACGCCGTGATGGTGGCTCACTATTATACCGATCCGGAAATTCAGGCGCTTGCTGAGGAAACCGGTGGTTGCGTTGCCGACTCGCTGGAAATGGCCAGATTCGGACGCGATGCTGATCAACAAACGCTGTTGGTTGCAGGTGTTAAGTTCATGGGGGAAACCGCTAAAATCCTTAGCCCTGAAAAGCAAGTGCTCATGCCGACAATGGAAGCGACCTGTTCACTGGATTTAGGTTGCCCAATCGAAGAGTTTTCTGCATTTTGTGATGCGCACCCGGATCACACCGTTGTTGTCTATGCGAATACGTCCGCCGCGGTAAAGGCGCGCGCAGACTGGGTGGTCACATCAAGTATTGCATTAGAAATCGTTGAGCACCTGGATAGCCTGGGCAAACCCATCATTTGGGGCCCGGATCGTCACCTGGGTAGTTATATTGCCAAGAAAACCGGTGCCGACATGCTGATGTGGCAGGGCGAGTGTATTGTGCATGATGAGTTCTCTTCACAAGCCCTGAACGACATGAAAGCATTGTATCCTGATGCTGCCGTACTGGTTCATCCTGAGTCTCCTGCCAGCGTGGTGGAAATGGCTGATGCCGTAGGCTCTACCAGCCAACTGATTCAGGCTGCGCAAGATATGCCAAACCAAACCTTTATCGTCGCTACCGACAAGGGTATCTTCTATAAAATGCAACAGCTGATGCCTGAGAAGCGCTTTATTGAAGCGCCAACAGCCGGTAACGGTGCAACGTGTAAGAGTTGCGCTCATTGCCCGTGGATGGCAATGAACGGCCTTGAGGCTATTTACCAGTCGCTGTCATCTGATACGCCGGTAGAGCATGAAATCTCTGTTGATGCTGCGTTAAGGGAAAAGGCCTTAATACCACTTAATCGTATGCTCGACTTTTCTGCGCAGTTGAAAGCCAAAAAATCAGCATAAATGCTTATTAAGTGTGCGGTTAGAGAGTTTTTTACGGGTAGTTCTTGATTCACACAACAGCTTTCCCTACTATACGCGCGCTGAAAAGATTTAACAGTTTGGTGTTGTATCGCCTGACTGTTGCAAACATCGAAGTTTGCATACAATTTGGAGAGATGGCTGAGTGGCTGAAGGCGCACGCCTGGAAAGTGTGTATACGTTTATAGCGTATCGAGGGTTCGAATCCCTCTCTCTCCGCCAGATATAAAAGAACCGGCTTTTGCCGGTTTTTTTATGTCTGGAGAAAAGGCAGATGATAATCCTGTTCCAGGATTCGAGAACATCGCCGGGAACGATTTGAACGAGCTATTCCTCTTCATCGTAATTCCTATAAAAGCCAGGCATTATGGTCATTTTAAAAACGTCAATTATTTACTAATTGTAACAATTTCGGCATCTTCAAATTCATCTCCCTGAAAGAGGACTGCTCATCTTCTTTACTCAACTATTTTTCTAATTAATTAACAGTAGGTTACCGCGTTGTCATAACGTGAGTCATGTTTAAGGATGTGCCAACAGGCATTCGCCTACGTTCGACGAGTTGCGTCTATTTACGTTAGTTTACATTTTTATGGCAAGTGTAAACGCTCGTAACTAACCTTATTGAAGGCCCAGCTATTGACCTGCGGGCCTTTTTGATAAAACTTAGTAGAAATCAGCATAAAAATAATGACGACAGGAAGGAAACCCAAATGCAAAGACGAGATTTTATTCGATTGGGGGGTGTTGGTATGGCCTCCATGATGCTTCCGGTATCAGGTATCGCCGTATCAGCCGAACAATTGTTGGATAAGCCAATGGATGTGGCTTACAAAAAAAAGCTGGCTGATATCGCATTGAATGCGGCGAAAGCAAAAGGTGCAACCTATGCAGACGCCCGAATTGGCCGCTACCTCAATCAATTCATCACAACGCGTGAAGCGAATGTCGATAATATTGTGAATACCGAGTCAGCTGGCATCGGTATTCGCGTTATTGCAAATGGCACCTGGGGATTTGCATCCACGTCAAACATGACGCCTGACAGTGTGGCTAAAACGGCTGAACAAGCCGTTGCGGTGGCAATGGCGAATTCAAAATTTCAAACCAGCCCTGTTGTGCTTGCTCCGGTAAAAGGCACCGGTGAAGTAAGTTGGCAAACGCCTATTAAAAAGAACGCCATGGAAGTGCCGATTCAGGAAAAAGTCGAAATGCTGTTAACCGCCAATGATGCGGCAATGAGCAATGGGGCTAACTACATCACTTCTATCCTGTTCCTGGTTAATGAACAAAAATATTTCGCGTCTACTGATGGCTCTTATATTGATCAGGACGTGCATCGTCTGTGGGCGCCGTTCTTTGCCACGGCTGTTGGGAAAAGTGGTTTCAAACAGCGTAACGGTCTGGGTAACCCGGTAGGAATGGGGTTCGAATACCTGGATGGCAAAGAAGAAGATAAAATTAAAATTAGCGGTGCGAATGTAGGCTATAAAAACTCTTACGATTTGGTTGAAGATGCTGCCGCTGCAGGTAAGCAGTTACAAGCCAAACTGAAAGCGCGCTCAGTTGAGCCTGGTAAGTACGACCTGGTACTGGACCCGGCGCATTTAATGCTTACCATTCACGAATCAGTGGGTCACCCACTTGAGCTCGATCGGGTATTGGGTTATGAAGCAAACTATGCCGGCACCAGTTTTGCGACACTCGATAAGTGGCGCAGCGGTAAATTCCAGTATGGTTCAGAAATGGTCAACTTGTTCGCCGACAAAACTCAGGAATATTCACTGGGTAATGTGGCCTACGATGATGAGGGCGTGAAAACCAAGCAATGGGATCTTGTTAAAGACGGCATTTTAGTTAACTACCAGGCGATTCGCGATCAGGTGCATATGATTGACCAAAAAGAGTCGCATGGCTGTTGTTATTCGCAAAGTTGGGCCGATGTTCAGTTTCAGCGTATGCCCAATGTCTCGCTAAAACCTAATGAAAAGGACATTTCAGCTGAAGACATCATTAAAGAAGTGGATGATGGTATTTACATTGCGGGCAGGGGCTCATTTTCCATTGATCAGCAGCGCTATAATTTCCAGTTTGGTGGTCAGCTGTTTTACGAGATCAAAGATGGCAAGATTGTCGACCAAATCGAAGACGTTGCCTATCAATCTAATACCCAGGAATTTTGGAATAACTGCGTAAAAACCGCGGGTAAATCAGATTATCGACTCGGTGGCTCGTTCTTTGATGGTAAAGGCCAGCCTGCACAGGTAAGCGCGGTTTCTCATGGTTGTGCTACCACAAGATTTAATAATGTTAACGTGATCAACACTGCGCGTAACGTGTGATAGCCAGGAACGAATAGGAATTACAAATCATGACCATGATGACTGAAGAAACAGCAAAAAAATTGCTGACTAAAGTGCTTTCGTTCTCTAAAGCGGACGAATGTGAATGTAATCTCAATGGCCGCAGCGCTGGTAATATTCGCTACGCCAGAAACACCGTCTCAACTGCAGGTGAAGAGAGCGATGTTGTGCTTATTGTCCAGTCGACTTTTGGCAAACGTATGGGCTCTGCGTCTATTAACGAATTTGATGATGCGTCGTTAGAGAAGGTTGTTCGACGTTCTGAGCAACTGGCCAAATTGGCGCCTGAAAACAAAGAATATATGCCGGTATTTGGAAAACAGGAATACCTTGATACGCCGAGTTATGCGCCATCAACGGCCAGTGTAACACCCGCGGACCGCGCTGATGCAGCCGGTGCGAGCATTATGCCGTCGAAGAAAAACAAAATGGTTTCCTCAGGTTTTCTTGAAGAAGAAGTGACCTTTGCCGCCATTATGAACAATAAAGGTCTGTTTGCTTACAACACGGCCACCAATGTGGATTTCTCGGTAACCATTCGAACTGAGGATGGCAAAGGTTCAGGCTGGGCAAGTCAGGACGTGACCGACGTGAAAAAACTGGATACCGGCAAAGTATCGCAGATTGCTATTCAGAAAGCCGGTGGTTCTGTAGATGCCAAGGAGATGGAGCCAGGTAAATATACGGTTATTCTTGAGCCTGCCGCCAGTGTGCAATTGTTGGAAAATATGGGGCGTAACTTTAGTCAGCGAACCGCTGATGAGGGGCGTAGCTTTTTGAGCAACAAGCTTGAGGAGGGGGAAGAAGGTCCGACTAACAAGCTTGGCCAGAAGATGTTTGACGAGCGCGTGCACATTTACAGCGACCCTCAGCATCCGGAGGTACCCACAGCGCCGTTTGGTCAGGATGGTTACCCTCGTAAACGTGTTGACTGGATCAAAGACGGTGTGGTGACCAATATGCCTAATTCACCGTACTGGGCGAAGAAAACCGGCATGCCTTATATTCCGTTTGGCGGTAATATGATCATGGCTGGTGGCGACGAATCCCTTGAGGATATGATCAAAAATACCCGCCGAGGTGTTTTGGTTACACGGCTTTGGTATATTCGCTCGCTGGATCCACAAACGCTGTTATATACCGGTTTAACCCGGGATGGCACGTTTTATATTGAAAATGGCAAAATCAAATATCCAATCAAAAACTTCCGGTTTAATGAAAGCCCCATAGTGATGCTGAATAACATTGAAGCATTGGGAAAACCGGTAAGAATTAATGGCAATATGATCCCGCCTATGAAGATCCGGGACTTTACCTTCAGCAGTTTATCTGACGCGGTATAGCCTTTTTCTTCACTAACGTCAGGCGTGCCAAAGCGCCTGACGTCGTAATTTGTTTGTCAAACTATGTCATACAGCAGAAGAGCGATTTTAAAATCCAGTGGTGCCCTGTTTTGTGCTTTGGCGATGCCAAAAGTGGCAAGGGCATTGGAAGGTGCTGATTACGATTTTTACTTTACCCGTTTGAGTTATGAGTCAGGGGACTGGGAGGTCGACGAGAGAATGCCGGCCAATGTGCTCAATTCGTTAATTGAATACACCAGTTTACGGGTTGATTTAACGGAGCGGATTGTACCGCTGTCTGATCCGACTATGTTGACCGCGCCATTTTGCTACATGGCCGGGCATAGGTTGGTACAGTTTAATCAGCAGGAACGAGAGAACTTTAAGCGATACGTTGAGAACGGCGGCTTTGTGTTTGTCGATGACTGCAATCATGACATTGATGGTATGTTTGCGCGCACCTTCGAAGCGCAGATGGCCGATATTTTTGGCCCGCAGGCACTGCAGAAAATCCCCAATGATCATCCACTCTACAGTGCGTTCTTTGAATTCGACGGTCCGCCAAGAACATCCATAGAACTAAATGGGTGGGGGGATGATTTAGTGCATAACTACCTCAAGGCAATAGAGGTGAACGGCAGAATTGGCGTGCTCTACAGTAACAAAGACTTAGGCTGTGAATGGGATTACGACTTCAGAAATAAACGCTGGTTAAAAGTCGATAACACCCGGTTTGCGGTGAATATTGTGGTGTATGCCATGACGGCGTAAGTACGCCACCTGATTAGGAAAGCAGTTTTGGAAACACTGACCCAGCAACAATTACAAGAGTTATTGGCTCGTCTAGAGCAAGTGAGTGATGAAATTGGCAAGGTCATTGTTGGCCAGCAAACGGTAATTAAACAATTACTAGTTAGCATTCTCGCCGGGGGACATTGTCTGCTAGAAGGCGTGCCCGGGTTGGCCAAAACCCTGATGGTCAGTTCACTGGCGAAAACGCTGGAACTGGATTTTCAGCGCGTGCAGTTTACGCCCGATTTGATGCCCAGCGATATTATTGGCACCGAGATTTTAGAAACCGATCACGACTCTGGCAAACGCTTCTTCAAATTCCAGCAAGGGCCAGTATTTACGCAAATTCTGCTGGCTGATGAAATTAACCGTACGCCACCCAAGACACAGGCGGCGCTACTGGAAGCGATGCAGGAAAAAGCCATCAGCTACAGCGCTCAACGACACGAATTACCCAAGCCATTTTTTGTATTGGCTACGCAAAACCCGGTAGAACAGGCCGGCACCTATCCGTTACCAGAGGCGCAATTAGACCGGTTTTTAATGTATGTGTCAGTGGGTTACCCCAGCGCTGAAGACGAGGTGGAAATTTTACGCCGCACCACGGGCTCACAGCATTCTGAACTGCAAAAAATCCTCAGTGGAGATGACATTATCGTGCTGCAAAAATTGGTGCGTGATGTAGAGATCTCGGAACCGCTGCTCAGTTATGTCAGTCAGCTTGCCCGTAATACGCGCACCAATACCAATACGCCAAGTGTCAGTGACACGGTTAATCAGTTTGTGCAATGGGGCGCTGGCCCCCGAGCTGGTCAGGCCCTGGTGCTGTGCGCCAAAGCAAATGCTCTGATTGACGGGCGTTTTGCCGCGACACTGGACGATATTCACGCGGTTGCTTACCCGGTACTCAGACACCGGATATTGCTGAATTTTCAGGCCGAAGCACAAAATGTCACGGCCGATCAGGTGATTGGAGCTTTATTAAACGATGTTAAAGCGCCCGCTAGCCCGTTAAGCTGACAGCGAAATGCATTCGTTAATTGATCCGCTGACATTTTCACGTATTAAAGACCTGCCGCTGGTGGCCAAGACCATCGCGCAAGGTTTTTTACACGGCTTACATAATAGTGCGCAGCGCGGAACCGGCGTCGAATTCAGTCAGTACCGGGTGTATGAGCCGGGCGATCCATTATCCAGGGTAGACTGGAAGCTATTTGCGCGGTCAGATCGTTACTTCGTGCGCGAAGCGGAGCGTGAAAGTGACATTAATGTTCATCTTGTTCTGGATGCCAGTGCGTCGATGCTGATGCAAAGTCGCAAGCCAAAAAAGTCCCAGGCAATTGCAGGGGCTGACAGCATCACAAAGTTAGATTACGGCCGTTATTTGCTGGCCAGTATCGCATACCTTGCGCATCAACAGGGCGATGCCGTAGGGCTAATGGGCGTATCTGGTATGCAGGTAGACTTTTTACCTGCACTGAACACCCAGCAGCATTGGCAAAAGCTCATGTTGCAGCTAGCCCGTATCACCAGTGGCGACGCGTTTCCTGACGTTGATATGATGATTAATCAAATCGCCAGTGTGCGCCAACAGGGCATTGTTATTGTGGTGAGCGACTTTTACGAACGGCAGCAGGAGCTGACTGATTTTATGCAGCAGTTGGTGAGTCCCAGAACCGATGTAATTGCTGTTCAACTGGAAACCCAGGATGAAGTTGAGTTTAACTATTCCGGCCAGATTCGTTTTGAAGATCGTGAAACCGGTGAGCATAAACTGGTCAATGCCAGCCAGGTAAAATCCGAGTATTTACACGCCAGGAAAACCTTTAATCATACCCTGGCTAACCAACTGCAAGGTCAACGGATCCAGTTGTTGCGAACCACCATCGAACAGCCTTTGGATAAAGTGCTTTATGACTTCCTGCTTGCCCGCACTAAGGCGGGTAGGTAATGTCAGTGAGTGCCTGGTGATGATGAGTTGGTTAACCACCTATTTTGCAAGCCCTATAGCGCTGTTAGGTTTGCTGGCCATCAGTATTCCCATCATTATTCATTTGTTGAGTAAAAGCAAAGCCAAACCAGTGCTCTTTGGTCACCTTGATTTGATCCCATCAGGCAAGCAAAAGCCGGTAACTCAACTGACTATCACACAATGGTTTTTGCTGTTATTGCGAATTTTAATGCTGGTGATCCTGGCGTTGTTGCTAAGTCAGCCACTGCTGCCAGAGCCGACTTCAGTAAGCCCTCAGCAAACAAGGCTGCTAATCACTTCACAGTGGCTTGAATCTGCCGACAAAGCGCAGCGCGAAGACCTGCTCGACAGATTAAGTAACGGAGCGCAGGCCCTGTTAGCCGGTCATCCTTCCACATCGCTTAGTGCCGAGCAGATCCAAAACTGGCAGGTGAGGGAAGACACCAGTAAGCTAATAAATCTTTGGGTCGCTTTAGACGATACGCTAAATAATACGGCCGGCAAGGTTGCCGTTTATCACACTGGGCAGATTGAACAGTTCAACGGGCCCAGAGCATTACTGACCTCGCAGTCTGACAGAATTGAATGGATGCGGATTGATACGCCTTCTCCTGGTTCAGAGGGTAGTTCAATTAAACCCATTAGCATCGGTGTTATTGAATCTGACGAGCCTGATATCAATTCACACTGGCAAAGTGCCTTATCGCTGATTAAGCAGTACGGTATTAAAACGCTAACATGGCAGAACCAGCCGTCTGAGCAGCAAGCCGACTTCAGTCAGTTTTCGGTATGGATTGATATCAGTGAAATGACGGTCTTCACTCAACATTCCTCAGAAGTCGTGCCACTAACACGCGTTAATTCGCCTGACTTTCCTTTGTGGTTTGCAGACCAGCTTCTGCTCATCACCGAACAGCAGGATAAACGTGTATCGCCGGTCCTGTCTGCCCAGCAAATTCAGTATCGCGCAGAATTACCTGATAACGAGGCCGCCTCGGGAGTCCCTGCGATGGGTTCTGGTGTTCAGCGAGACGATCCAGCGCGATCTTCGGTGCCTTGGCTGGCAATGTTACTGGTACTGTTATTTTGCGCTGAGCGACTGGTGAGTGAATATTTTGCGCCTGCTGGTAAGGAGACTCAGCAGTGAATCCAACGCAGCCATCAGTGCTTCATCGGCTACAGGAGCGAATTAACACGGCGAGGCGGGCGTATGTTCGCCGGCTATCATTGCGTATCAGTGCAGTTGCGCTGGCTTTAGGCGGGTTCACTTTTGTTGTTAGCGGGATGGGGTGGCTTGCCACACTGCTGGCTGCACTAACCATTATGCTGTGGCTTGTTATCGAATTACCACGCGGTGCATTAAAGCAGCTTCATACCGAGACTGTACTGCTGTATCTTAACCAGCAGTTTCCGATCTTACAGCACAGCGCCCAGTTGTTAACTCAGCCGGTACAAGCAGAGGCTTTGTTAAAAACCTTACAGCGTGAGCGCGCAGAGCAAGCTTTACAGACACTGTTAGACGACCCTCAAGTGCAGTTATTGCCTGCCTATCCATGGCAGTCCGCGGGTTGGGCAAACCTGTGCGTGGCTGTGTTGATAGGTGCGTTGATTGTGGCTCCCGGCTATTTCAATCTTAAGATTGGCCTATCTCCTGAGCAAACAGCCTTACCCGGTAATTCTGAAACATTGCTTCAGATTCAGCCGGCTCAGGCGAGTATTGAACGTATTCTGGTCACCATTGCTCCGCCAGCATACACCCGGCAAGCCGATATTCAGCAAACTGGTCTGGATATTAGTGCAGTGAAGGGGAGCACCGTTACGTGGCAGCTAACGTTAAGCCACCCTGAGCAATCTTACTTCTTACAATTGGCCGGGCAACCGGACATAGCGTTTGAACGACAGGGCGATGACATTGTATTAACTCAGCAGGTTACACGTTCTGGTGTTTATCATATCAGTGATAAACAGGGGATCATTGGTAGCATTCACAGTATCGCCGTAATAGCAGATGACGAGCCGAAAATTCGCATTACCGAACCTACAACCACCATTACGACCTTTGCCAAAACGGCACAGCCTGCGCCAGTACTAAGCGCTCAGATTAATGATGACTTTGGTATTAGCAAGGTTGATATTCTTGCGTCGGTGGCAAAAGGGTCGGGCGAGTCAGTAAAGTTTCGCGATGAGATATTTCAGTTCGACACCATAGAGCGTGAGCCGGGAATGTGGCGCGTTGAAAAGCAATGGGACTTTAGTCAGCTGGATATGGAGCCCGGCGATGAGATCTACTTTACCGTAAGAGCTTGGGATAATCGCGCGCCAGCGCCTCAAATGAGTCGCTCGGAAACCAAAATATTACGCTGGCTCGACGATGAAGAAGCCCTGGCGATGGGGGACGGTATTTTAATTGATTTTATGCCGGAGTATTTTAAGAGCCAGCGACAAATTATTATTGAAACCAAACAACTGATTGCTGAACGGGACATTTTATCTGATGCTGAGTTTGCCGCGACCTCTCGCTCACTCGGGCAGTCTCAAAGTGATTTAAAACTCAAGTACGGGCAATACCTGGGTGACGAGTTTGACGATGGCAGTGGTGGTCATCAAATGGAAGACGATGTCGCCTCGCCGCACGTTGATGTTAAGGACGGTGATCACAACGACGAAGAGGAGCACGATGACAGCCCGCAAGTGGCAGCAGGCAACAATGCTCTGGCCCATCATGATCATGGTGCTGAACCTGAATCACACGAGACTGACAAGTCTGGTTATCAACAGGTCATTGAGGCGTATGGCCATTCTCATGGTGATACCGATGTTGGCGTAATGAACGCGTTAAGCCCCAAGGCACTAATGAAACGGGCGATTGCCTTTATGTGGGATGCTGAACTTCAGTTGTTACTAGGTGAGCCGGAACGCGCGTTGCCCCATGAAGAAAACGCCTTAACTTACCTTAACAGGGCGCGAAAAGCTGAGCGAATATACATAAAACGCCTTGGCTTTGAACCGCCACCGGTGACTGAAAAACGTCGTTATCAGGGCGACTTGAGCGATATCCTCAGCTATCAGCGTTATCGGGATGCGGATCCTGATGATCCTTACATCAGTCATCTGACACACCTGTTAAATGTGTTAAACCAGGCCAGGCAAACCATAGCATCCGAAAAGCATGCTGAGGTGGCGCTCGATTCAGACATAGTAGACAGTATTGAATTTTTAAAACCGGCATTTATTGAGCAGGCTCAGAACCGACCCGCCATGGTAAGCCATGTCGCAGCACTGGAGAAAATGCAGTTGGCGAATCGCCTCTGGGTGCGCGATTGCGGTGAATGCATGATTCGGTTGTATAACGAGTTATGGCAACAACTGGAACCGTTAGCAATACCCGGTCAGTCAAATTCCGGCTACCGTCCGGTCAATCCGATGGTGAAAGCCTATAGTGAACATTTGTTCAATTCTGACAAGGCGCAACCATGAACAGCTATATGAGTGAGACTGTCCATATCGAACTGCTCGGCCGGCTACCCTCGTCATGGTTACTGCCTCTTGCCATCATCTGTTTCCTTTGTGGCGTGGTTTCTCTGGGGTTAGTGTTTAACCGTCTCAAACTGCGCAAAGGCCGCTTAGTGCTCGTTACCGGCCTTAACCTGCTAGCCTGGTTAATGCTAATTGCGATACTGAGCCCTGTACAACTGCGTGATGACGAACCGCCTGAAACCGTTTTGGTGACCTCCAGTGCATTGCTCCTAAGTGAAGCTTTGTTTGACGACATTAAGCCGGACGCATCCTTGTGGTTTACCCAGGATTCCTGGTTAAGGCTCTCGCAAACGAGTTGGTTCAAGCAATTGAACATCCAGCGCCCGAACATTGTGCGTGAACCGGAAGACATTATTTGGGCGGAGCCTCAATTGCAGCATCTTCGGGTAGTGGGCGATGGCCTGACGGCGCAACAATGGCAACGATTTACCCAGCGAAAACCTGACGAGTCGTCAGCTATGAAGGTTTCCCTGGACGACGTGAAAACCGTCACCGGGCCGGTGTCTATGCGATGGCACCGGCGGCTAACCCGCGGTCAGTGGCAGCATGTCAGTGGCATGTTACAAGTTGCGAAAGACCAGGCCGAAGGCAACCTGCAGCAAACCTTGTATCAGGTGCAGCTTAAGGATCCGGCGGGGCAGATTGTGGCACAGCAAACTGTGCGTAACGGCGAGGCGTTTGATTTGGTGGCTAACGTCAAAACCGAAGGCCTGTGGTTATATCAATTACAGCTTTTTAACGCCTTGAGCGATCAACCTGTTGCTGATGAAACCGTGGCTTTTGAGGTGGCGCGCCCAACGCTGGCAAAACTCCTTATTCGGCAATCTGCCCCGTCATTTGAAACGCGGCATTTAAAAAACTGGGCAGTTGACCAAGGAGCACAAGTCACAGTTGAAACCCAAATCAGTAAAAAGCGCTATATTTCAGAACACGCCAATTATCCTCAGGGTGAGCGCAGTGAGAACGACGCCGCAAAAGTGGATTCACTGGATACGCTCAGTGTACTGAACCAATATGATATGGTGATCATGGATAGTCGAAGCCTGATGAACCTGACTGACAGCCAGCAAGGGAATTTGGAGAGTGCGGTTAAGGGCGGCTTGGGGTTGCTGGTTATTGGTGATTCAACACTGTTCACTGAGAGCAACATGCCAGCCTTGCTGAACGCTTTTCAGATAAGTCGTAATGAAACCAGTGAGAGCGACCAACGTTTATTGACCTGGCAATTTGATCGAGTCGGGGAGCCCCTGAATGTCTTACCGGCCGAGATAGCGACCCGTAACGGGTTTAGTTTGGTGCGCGGCACTGATGGGCGGGTGGTTGTACCTGGCACGTCTTATGGTTTGGGTAAGGTAGCGATAAGCCTGACGAATCAAACGCATCAATGGCGGACCGCCGGGCTGGCGCCGCTGTTTAGTCGACACTGGCACTATCTGATTGAAACGCTGGCTCGCCAATCAAGCGCAATGTATGTGCTTCCGACAGAGGATGGGCACCTGACGCAGGTAAGACAACCATTGCCGCAATGTTTTGCTGCCAATGCCGCTTTGCAAAGCGACATCCATGCTTATTCGTTTAATTATCAGGGGGAAGGGAATATCCCGATAGAACTATCGCCTCGGGTTGATGAGGTTAACCAGAATCTTGCCTGTAGTACGGTTTATCCGGCTTATTCTGGCTGGCAGCATACTCACTTATCAAACTCAGGTGAAACCGTAACCCAGTCGTTCTACGTGTATAAAAACAATGATTGGAAGGCATGGCAACAGCAATTAAAGCAACGTGCCGGGCAGCGGATACTTCGTACTAATCCGGTAACAGCCTCCCACGCTGTATGGTCAGAACTTTCGCTCTGGCCATTCTGGTGGGGCCTGTTGCTGATTTGTTTGTTACTTTGGATTGAACGTAAATTTTAACGCGTATTACCGGCGTTTCGTTGGCGGGCGTTTTTTGTCTTCATTGTTGTCTGGCTTGTGCCAGACCTTGATTCTTCCTGCGGGCTTGGCCGGCTTTTTCGAATGCTCCTGAGACGACGCTGAACGTTTGGGTTTTGACTTTTTATTTAATGACTTCTTCACCGCTGGAGAGTATATCGGTTTGCCATTGTCAGCAACCGGACTGTCAACATCAGGACGCAATTTACGGGCTAAGCCAAGTAAGAAATAGCGTAATACCTGATCGCCACAGGGCTTAAAATTACGGTGGTCGGGTTTTCGGAAAAACGCCGACATTTCACTTTTACTCATATTGAAATTACCCAACTTCATTACTTCAAGCATGTCGTCATCACGAAATGACAGGGCAATTCTTAGTTTCCGCAAAATCTCGTTATTACTCAGATATTCACCTTTTGCCAGTTGTGGTGGCGGCGTCTCTGATTGTGCGCCGCGCATCTTAATGATCAGACCATCAAGAAACGTCGCCATGATGCTATCACGGCAAGGCAGGTAACCCGGTTCTTCTTCCTTCTTCATGTTGGCTTTGAGATATTCGATATCCATTTTGTAGCCAGCCAATTTAAAGATATTGATGGCCGCAATATCATCTATTCGAAGGGCAAAGCGCACTCTGCGTAAAACATCATTGTGATTCATAGTAAGACTTATTAGTTTGGCGATCTGCTGCGGTATTCAATTTAAACCTTGCCTCAAACATGAGATAAGCCTAAGTGGCAGAAAGACCTGAATAATGTGGCAAAACGTGCCAGTTCTTTATCGTATAGTATACGTGAAATGCATACGCGGAGCATTGTTTAGTAGGTAGTAATGCAGACAATAAAAAGTTTTCGTTATGCAAACAATGCTCTGGCCTCTGCCACAATATTGTTTACCAGTGTATGTTGGGCGCGGCTTTTGGCGGTAATGGCGTAGAAGCGTTCGGTAATGTCCGTCGTTTCACCAATACACTCAACTTTGTAATGATCGGCGACATGGCTGGCTATGGCTGTCGGTGCGCAAAATACCCCAAACCCCTCACTGCCAAATAATTTCAATAACGCACTGTCATCAAATTCTGCGACGATTTTAGGAAAGACCTGATTAGCTTCAAGCCAACTGGTTAAGCCAAGGGTAATACCTGACTTCACACCGGGTAACAACAGGTTTTTTCCGTTTAACACGTCAGGAAACGTTTCATGCTTGTTATGTTCGACCTGTTTGATAAAAAAACTGAGATGCGATTCACCCAAAAAATAGCTATTCGCATTAATTTGTGTACCCGGTGCTATACCGCGATCGGCGATGATAAGATCGATCAGGTTTATCGCTAAGTCACTGATTAACGAATCAAATGGTCCCTCCCGAAAAATAAAACGTACATTAGGAGAGTCCTTCATAGTGTTATGCATAAAGTCATAGGCCAGGACCTTGGGAATAGCATCTGTCATACCCACTACAAAGGTTTGCTCTATGGTCTCATTGTCCGCTCGCAGAAGTTCAGATAATTGGGTGCCTTTTTGAAATATATCGCTGGCATGCTGATAAGCCAGCTTTCCTTTGTTGTTCAGATACAAGCGCTTATTGATGCGATCAAATAAGGGATAGCCTAGGGTAGTTTCAAAGGTACTGAGCTGTCCACTGACCGTTTGAGGCGTAACGTGGAGAATTTTTGCAGCATTAGCGATACTGCCTTCACGGGCTATCAGGTAGAAATAATACAGATGATGGTAGTTTAAATGATGCATAATAAGGTTTTTTCGATGTTTGTATTAGAATATAACAGTTTTAAGCTTTGTAAATGATGGCGTATCATTGCTTTTAATAAATGGTCGGGTTTTATTTTTGTTATTTGGATAAATAGTTAATGGAAAAGCATATCGATTTGCGACAAACCAAAAAGTACCTGGTCTCGCTGCTAAAACCGGAGGGTGGTTTTTTTGGTGTCGCAGCGGTTTATGGCATCGCGATCAGTTTACTCACCCTTGCGATACCCATTGCGGTTCAAACACTGATTAACAGTATTGCGAATATTGGCTCT
Source organism: Aestuariibacter sp. (assembly GCA_017794925.1). Lineage (GTDB taxonomy): Bacteria > Pseudomonadota > Gammaproteobacteria > Enterobacterales > Alteromonadaceae > Alteromonas. The sequence continues at coordinate 2,684,865 of CP051238.1, forward strand.
GTCAGGGCGGTAACAATACTGGCGGGGGTTTTATTTTCTACATTATTTATATCTGGGATTTTTAGCGCCCTGAGAATGCGCGTGATGGAATATTACGAACGCCGTATTTACACGCGATTAGTGTCACAACTGGGGCTTAAAACCATTATGGCCCCGCATAGTTTCTTTGAAGGGCGTCGCAATACCTCCATTACCCATCGCTATTTCGACATTATGACCCTGCAAAAAAATATCCCGGCGTTAATGGTGGATGGGTTTGCGCTGGTACTGCAAATTATTGTGGGTTTTACATTGGTGTCTTTCTACCACCCGTTTTTATTCGTACTAAACATGATCATTTTATTGGTGATGTATCTGGTTTGGAAAATTTGGGGGCCTGGGGCTAAGCGCACAGCCATTAAACTTTCTCAAACAAAATATGACACCGCTAAATGGTTAAACGACATTGCTGCTGCTCATGAGTTTTTTAAGTCAGCGGATCACCTCGATTATGGCGGGCGCAACACTGAACACTTCATCAAAAACTACATCGCTGAGCACAAAGGACATTTTACGTTTACGTTCTCTCAGGCGGTGTCTTTCTTACTGCTTTACGCGTTTGCGAGCGCAACGCTGCTCGGCTTAGGCGGTTTTCTGGTGGTGCAGGGACAATTATCAATCGGTCAGTTAGTGGCAGCGGAACTGATCATGTCAGCGGTATTTTTTGGGATTTCCCGCTTTAGTCAGTATCTCAAGCTGTATTATGAGCTCTATGGTGCGGCCGATAAGATTGGATCGGCGCTTGTCATTCCTCAGGAAGAAAGTCGCGATGAAGGTGCACGGATGCCATCCTCTTCAAAATTAGTGTTCAAGCGTTTAGCCATGGCACATTTGGAAGACAGTTGTTATCTGGATGTCACTCTGGATGCTGGTAAAAAATACTTTATTACTACTCGAAAAAGCTGGGTTCAAAAGCAACTGGTGAGCTATTTAAAACGTTATGAAAAGCCCGCTAAGGGCGATATTTTACTGGGCGAGTACAGTTTGTCAGATTACGATATCTATGAACTTCGCCAGGCTGTAAGTACATTGGACCGTTCACTCATTGTTGAATGCAGTATTGAAGAGTATCTGCGCCTGGCTGCACCCGATGCCACCAACGCGGATATTCGCCATGCCCTTGAATACGTTGGGCTGGATGAAACGGTTGATAGTTTACAGGACGGTATTTTTACGCGCATATCTGCATTAGGCGCACCGCTACAGCCACTGGAGTTTTTACTGCTAAAACTGGCTGCTGTGGTGTTATCCAAACCTCAGGTACTGGTGATTAATCAACATTTTGATGCCATCCCGCAAAGCATTAAAGAACGCCTGTTGCAGCGAATCACCAGGATGGATTGTACCGTTTTATATTTCACAAATATGCCGGTATCCGGTGTATTTAACGCCACGTTGAATCTGCAGGATGTGTTATACGTGGAGGAAGATAATCAGCGTGAAAAGGGAGAGAATCATGAGTAAATCCGAAAATCGATTTATGCAAAATATTACTTCTCTACCGGCTCAGATTATTCCCAGTGTGCACAAAGTCGTGTGTTGGATGATTGCCTTTTTAGTGTGTGCTGTGGTGGCGGGGTTGTATTTTACGCCGTGGATCCAAACGGCTTATGGCACCGGCGCGGTGGACTCTTTAGATCCTGTTGACCGGATGCAAGCCATTTCGGCATTGGTTGATGGGCAAATTCAAACCTGGCATGTGCGTGAAGGAATGGAAGTTAAAGCCGGCGATCCTATTGTAACGCTCATTGATGTAGACGCGCAGCGCTTGGAGAAGCTTCAGTCTCAGCTGACAGCAGCACGCTTAGCCCATCAGGCCAACGAAACCGCGGTAGCCAACGCTGAAAGTAACCTGGCGCGTCAAAGAGCCTTGCAAGAGCAGGGGTTGGTCTCACGCAAAGACGTTGAGTCAGCATTGATTAAAGTGCAGGAATTAAAAGCGAAGGCGGCGTCGTCATTATCTGATATCAATCAGGTGTCTATGACCTTATCGCGTCAGGCTACTATGACTAAGGTCGCGCCGGTAGACGGGACCATGTTGCGGTTGTTTAACGGCGGCGTCTCTACTTTTGTTAAAGCAGGTGATGTACTGGGCCAGTTTATTCCAAAAAATGCTGAGCGCACGGTGAAGGTGATTATTAGTGGTTTGGATGCGCCATTGGTGAAACCGGGCGCCAAAGCACGGTTGCAGTTTGAAGGTTGGCCGGTGTTTCAATTCAGTGGTTGGCCGGGGACGGCCGTAGGGACGTTTGGCGGGGTTGTGACTTATGTTGAACCTGTAGCTGATGCGACCGGTGCATTTCAGGTATGGATAAAGCCTGACGACACGGAAATGCCCTGGCCGGAAGAGTCTATTGCACGGCTGGGGAGTCGGGTGAAAGCCTGGATCCTGCTGGAAGAAGTGCGGTTAGGTTACGAACTATGGCGACAGCTGAATAATTTCCCGCCGCAGAAGCCAGACGCTCAAACGAATCAAAACACCAAGAGTTGGTAGGAGCCCGATTGATGGTAGCGCGTATTCTACTCACCTTGTCATTCAGCAGTGTTTGCCTTTTTGCAGGGCGTGCGTCAGGGCAGACATTGCCAACGGTGCCTGATTTGCTTGAGAGCATGCAAAGCAATCACCCTTATGTGCAGGTGCTTAGCGAGAAAAATAATCAGCTGCTGTATAAATTAGACAGTGCTGAAAGTGAATTTGATCTTAAGCTGGAGCAGGACATTAGTGGGCGGCTTGCCGGCTACTATGACGGTTCTGCCGCTTCCCAGCGCTTTATTAAGCCCTTGGGCGACATGAATGCGAAGCTAATTACCGAATACCGTGTTGCCACAGGGGATTTTCCGATTTACGAAGAACAGTACAATACGCTATCTGGTGGTGAAGCCAGTATTGGTGTGGCACTCTCTTTATTGCAAAACCGCAGCATTGATAAACGGCGTCTTGGTGTGAGTAACGCCAGATTGTCCATTGAGCAGTATCAGGCTGAACTTACCGTTAAGATGAATGAGTTTTTGTACAAAGGGCTTAGTCATTACTTGAAGTGGTATGAAGTGGGTCTCAAAATATCAGCTGTCCATTCGCTTCTTGATACCCTTAAAACACGAAAAGAGGGTTTAGAAACCCGGGTTAAACGTGGCGATCTTGCCGAAGTAACACTCACTGAATTTGAGGCCAGTGTGCTTGAACAGCAACTGGCGTTATCGCAGCTGTATCAGATACAGCGAACCGCTGCGCAGGCGCTGGCGTATTTTTGGCGCGACAAAGAGGGACAGTCTCAGGTTATTGCCTCCGATGCGGCTATCCCCAGTGATATTCATTGGCCTTATACTATTACGCCTTTGCAGGGGGCAGCGCTTCGCTCCGCCTTAAACCGGCACCCCGCACTCTCAGTCATTCGCACAGAGCAAGCCGTGGCACAGAACAACTATCGGTTAGCCGAAAATCAGTTATTGCCAAAACTCGATTTAAAAGCGCTGGTGGCGAAAGATATGGGCAGCGGTCCAACTTCTCTGGCTGAAACTGAAGGGAAAATTGGCCTGTCTTTTTCCTATACACTCGGCAACCGCAAAGCTAAGGCAAAACAGGCGACGTTAAAATCTGAACTCAGGGTACTGGATTATGAATTGACCCTTGCCCAGGATCAGCTCAATCAGGAGTTCGAACAAGCCTATGCATACTGGCAACAGGCCAATGAAGTTCTCGAACTCCAGCGCAAAAATGCTGACTTGTCAGTGACACTCTCTCAATTGGAACGCCAGCGCTTTGATGCGGGTGACAGCGATATGTTTAAACTCAACGCTCGTGAATCAGGGGTGTTAAAATCGAAATTAAAAGCGATAGAAGCGCAGGTATCGCTGCTGGAAGCAGAATTGCGTTTGCATCGCGTGGTGGCTGGCATCATGACGTCACCTGAAATGCGCGGATAAGTCACTTATGCACAACTTAATAAACCAACAGCATATTGAAACCTTTCAACGAGAGGGCGTTGTGCTGGTCAAAGGGTTATTTGCTGAATATGTTGAGCATATCAGAGTCGGCATAGAAAAGAATATGGAAGAGCCTGGCCCCTATGCTGCTGAAAATTTGCATAAGGGTGAGGCCGGGCGTTTCTTCGATGACTATTGCAACTGGCAGCGTATTGCTGAGTTTTCCCAGGTGATTAACAAATCACCGGCAGCAGAAATTGCGGCTGATTTGATGTGCTCCCGTCAGGCGCAAATTTTCCACGATCACGTGCTGGTAAAAGAGCCGGGCACAACAAAAGCGACCCCATGGCATCAGGATGCTCCGTATTATTTTGTGCAGGGTAAACAGACCGTGAGTTTTTGGTCGCCGGTGGATCCGGTCAGTGATGCCACGCTGCGCTGTGTGGCTGGCAGTCATTTATGGGATAAGCCGGTACTGCCCAAAAAGTGGTTGGCAGACAGCAATTTTTTTGCCGACAGTGATGCGTATATGCCGGTCCCTGATCCGGATGCTGAGGGCATGCCAATACGTGAATGGAAACTAGAGCCCGGTGACGCAGTGGCGTTTAATTTTGATATTCTCCACGGAGCCCGAGGAAATACGACGTCTGCACGACGGCGCGCCTTTTCATTACGTTTTGTGGGGGATGATGCGCGTTATGTCGAGCGGCCGGGTAGAACCTCGCCACCCTTTCCCGGCCATAATATGCAACCCGGCCAGCCTCTTCGCGAAGACTGGTTCCCGGTGGTATTTAAGCGATAAGGGCTATTGCGTTGATAATAAAACTTTCACTTCCTCAATAGGCAGTGCTTTTACGGTACGCCATTTACCCGTGACAGGATCGAGACTGGTGACATCTTCAGCCATCAGCAGTGAGTTATAAACCGCCTCTTCGGTGGCTTCGATAACAGCCTGAGAAAGCGGTGAGAACAGGCCGTTGGGTAATGCTTCCATGGTAGTTATGGTTGAACGTCGCTCTGGCGTCCTGCGTACCGATTCTGCAACGGAAAAGGCAATCGCGTAATCTCCTGAACCATTGGTAAAGGAAGCGCCTGTGCGGGCAATGCCGCCAAAGGCGCGTTTGGCCAGGCGCTTTAAATTACGATCCGAGAGTGGTGCATCTGTGGCAATCACAATCATTACCGAACCATCTGCATCGCCCTTATCCAGCTCATTTTTCAGGTAATACTGGTTGAGCTTCTGGCCTACGGGTATCCCATTCATTTGCAGTACACCACCAAAGTTGGTTTGCACCAGCACCCCAACGGTGTAGGCACCGAGCTTGGACGGGAGTTGTCGTGAACTGCTGCCAATACCGCCTTTCCAGCCAAAGGCTACCGTGCCGGCTCCGGCACCCACGTTACCCTGGATGACAGGCGCGTTACTGGCTTTTTCGATTGCCGTCAGTACATCCTGGATTTGGATATGGCGGCCTCGAATATCATTAAGTCGCCCGTCATTAGTTTCACCAACAACCGCATTCACCGAGCGAACGTTTTCATTGCCTGTCTGTTCAAGCGTGTATCTGATAAGCGCATTTGCCACCGTGGGTACCGAAAGGGTATTGGTCAGGGCAATGGGGGTTTCTATTTCGCCCAATTCGGTCACTTGTGATAACCCCATTAGCTTGCCGTAGCCGTTTTCTACATAAATTGCGGCGGGAACTTTGTGTTGATAAAGGTTTTCACTGTGAGGCATTACCACGGTGACGCCGGTTCGAATGGAGTCTCCCTCCACCTTGGTCATATGGCCCACTTTTACGCCCGGCACATCCACGATGGTATTGGTTTTTCCAGTGGCCAGGATGCCAGGGACTATGCCGAGCTCACGGACCCGTATTTGTTCAGCAAATGATTTGTATGGCAATACAGATAAACTAAGCGCAGACAATAAAATGGACATTTTCAGCATGACAGCAAAGGGCTCATTCAACGTTAAGAAACAACAACACTAACACGCCTCAACTCACGCAATAATGAATTTACGAGGGAATACCAAGTAGCTTTGATGAATAGCCCATCAGTCGAGTGAGATTACCAAAAATTATCCGCGCTATGAATGAATGAGCACCTTATTTATCTGCGCATACGTCTGACCCAGGTTTGTACCTAGGGCGTGTTGATCTTTGCTGTACACTTTTGCAGCAGTCCATAGCTGGCCAGTGTGCACCATTTAGGCAAGGCGACTGTTTGCAGGTCTAGTGGGCCTAAATCAAAAACAGTCGCCTTGCCTAAATGGTGCACACTGGCCGGTTACCGGGCGCTGCCCGAAGGGGTCGTCATGAAAGCATTTTACTCTTTGTCACAGCCCTTTGGCGTAGAACAACTATGCCTGCAGGGCTGTTTCGCGATTAAAATGCTTTCATATAGACCAAAATTCGTACAGCAAAGATCAACGCGCCCAGTTTAACCTGAAGCAAACTGAGACCGAGTGCCTGCAAAAGCGCCAGAAGTTCGTTTCCCATTCTTATTACCATTAATAATTGGTATTTTTCCGGGGCATCTTCCCTGTGAGTGATGCAACATGGAAAGCCCCGGATTGAGCTGGTTAACCTGGCTCGCTCTATAGCTTCAGCCCCAGATTTTCACCTGTTCCTGAATAGTCGCCAGATTCGAACGTAATTTTGCGATGGTCTCTCTCATTGGTCTGAGGATTTCAACCTGACGCTTTTTGTTGCGACGGGAACAGACGGAGCCATGAATGAGAAAATATATGTTCAATAGCCCAAAGAGGATTAATGGCGTGTAGTTAATAATAACGCGGTCGTCGAAAATAGGCGCCGCAGAGGTATTTTTCATCATATCGCGCAGTGCGTACTGAGGTGCGCGATACTCGGTGAAAAACCACATCGCAAACACACCTGCAAGCAGCCACCAGAGTAGCTGATTTCCTAAACCTCTAATACCCTGAAAGCTACTGGTAGAATAGGTCCTATCTTTAGTAATATTGATAGCGCATTCACGGTTATAATCGTTTCTATTACCTATATTGACGTCACTGTAACTGAAGAACAGCCAGTCCCCGATATCCAGATCGCCAAGGACCTGCTCACTGAACTCCCATTGGACTATTTCTCCATTTTCACGCAATAGCCACACATTACCCGTTATGCCAGTCCGTCTTGTGCGGTGAGTACTGGAAGTCGTGTCGTAAGAACTGTGACTGAATCGATTGCCATAGTAGTGATCGGTTCTGGTGGTCTGTGTTGTGGTCACTGAGACATCAGACACGTCTGACTCGACATCTTTACTCAGCACTTTTGCCATAAACCCCTGTATTTCTACCTGGCCTTTTGGGCTGGCACTTAACAGGTTCTTATGCAAATAGTCTTCGGTGTAAGACAGGCTGTATTCACTCATTAACGCAGACTCTTGCTCAGCAATACTTTGAACATTATCTTGTTCTGTATTGATGTTTAAACCGCATTTCACACAAAAGCTATGCGAGCCTGGGATGCGACTGTGGCAGCCTGAGCAGTTGATATCTGTGTCGAGCGTCGGGCGGGATTGCAAGTGGTACCCCAAATCATCACGGCTGATTCGTAGTAAGGCTTCTATGGTTTGCTTCAAAACCGAAAACCGGTGCTGGCCTCGCTCGTAGCTGGCTTTATTTTTGCGTCGCTCCCAGAGGTAGCAAACCAAAGCGGCCATGGCGCCAGCACCGACCCCGATCAACGGCTCGCGTAAATCCAGGCCATAATTAAGTCCGAGTGCGACAACTATCCATACCAACGTCCATATCCAGGACGTCTTCCACGAAGGCGGGTTGAGCGCGCTGTCGCGAATTGAACGTTGTTCCGTAGGTAAATGGTTAATAACGCACAGCGGCATCGAGTTATTTTTTACGATTTTACGGGCGTTGCTGTCTGCAATTTTGTAATAGAGTCGGTAGGCAACCGGGGAGAGTAGGGTGAGCACATCGCCTTTCTTAATGCTGTTAAAAAACTCATCTTCAGCTTCAATGGAAGTGCTCTCTGTATTGCCTTGCTCATCTTCCAGTTCAATCCACCAGTACCCGTAAGTGAGGTTATTGTTACTGCTTTTGAAGGTACGTTTGTAATAGTAAGTGGATTTTACTTTTCCGCTGATAATCTTTGCATCTGGGTAAACCGTGCGCAGATGTTCCATAATGTCCGGGTTAAGTGATTCGATTCCCTTTACTGCTAAATGGCCACTTTCAACCTGATCACCACAATAACCGCAAAAAGATTCCTGACCAAAAACGGGTTGCTGACAATGCTGCATGACTTGTCCTTAAGCTAATTTTATAATTCTGTAGGTTTTATCTATCCGGTATCAGCAGGCTGGATCCTTTCTTATTGCAGCCCGCCCCGGCTCTGTTTCTATCGCCATTTCCTTACAGATAGGTCTAACAGTGTTTGATTCTTCGCTATCTGTTACTCAATGACACAGCGCTGTCATTTTTATCACACTTTTTCCTTGCTAGGTATAAAACTTAAGAATAATCAATGAGTTTAAATTCCCGAATATTCTCTTCACCGGAATGATTACCAATCTTTATTCTCAACTTCGTTTCAATCAGGATGGCTCAATGCTTTCTTTGTTGTTTTCGAGCAGACCATTCTCGAGTCAGGTTTCAGCGCCTTCTATGTGGCTTATGATTCTGTTGGTCTCCGGAGGTGTTTAATGGCGTCGTCGCCATTAAAAAATTAAGGTGCTACCTAAAGTAAATGGTGTCTCAGAAAAAAGAGAATGAGTGAATATGTTGACGATGTAGGGGCGGAGTCAATCGAGCCAAAACAACTAAACCAAAGGGGCATCATTGCCCCTTTGTTGTGTGTATTGTTTATTTAACGTCTTTCGCCGGTTCGTCTACCGCGGGGTAGGATTTGGGTTTAAGTGGTTTTACCGGTTTTTTCCGCAGTTGTTTTTTGAGGTAATTAACGGCGGCGTCCAGCTGTGCGTCTTCACCATTGAAGGTGGCATGGGGCAGGTTGTCTACTTCTTTATCTGGGCTGACACCATGGCCTTCCACTACCCAGTTGCCATCCATGTCAAAGACAGGGAGTTCAGCTACACGCGCCATTCCTTTATCAGCCAGACGATTTAATCCCCGTAGCCAAATACCTGCGCCGGCTGTTTGCTTACCAATTACCGGGCCTAGCTCCAAAGACTTAATTGCTGCGGTAAACGTCTCACCGTCGGAGTAGGTGTACTGATCAGCCAGTACGACCAAATGTCCCCGGAATGTCTGCTGCATGTTTGTTGAGGGATCGGCGTTGCCAATGGTCCAGAACATCCACACCCGGCGTAATAACTTTTCAATTAACCAGCTATCGATATTACCGCCTCGATTGCGTCGTACATCAATAATTAACCCGCCTTTTTGGTTTGCGGCATAAAACTCTCTGGCAAATTCGCTGACATCATTGCTGCCCATGGCATAAATATGCATATAACCTATGTTGTCATCTTGCGCAGTGACCTTATTGCGGTTGGTGGTAACCCAGTCCTGATAGCGAAGACGAGATGCCTGACGGCTGCTGACGGGGTAGGTCACCGTATGGTGAGACTCGCCGTCCCGCAACAGTGTTAGCACGACCTGCTTACCGGCCTGATTGAGCAGGGCATTGTGCACATCCTTAATATCAACCACAGTGCGACCGTTAATGGCTTGAATAATGTCGCCGTTGCGTGCATCTGTACCGGGCTTTTGTAACGGTGATGCATTGGCCGGTAATTCACTGTCGTACTGATAGATGTGTTCAATCACAATGCCATCTGATGTTTGCGACAGCATAGCGCCAAGGCTGGCAGGTTTTGGACGATCCGGGGTGTCCGGTACATCACCGCCATATACCTGTGAATGTAACACATTCAGTTCACCAATCAGTTGAGCCAACACGTCATTGAGCTCATATCGGTCGGTAATACGCGATAGGAGTGGAGTGTATTTGGCTTTTGCCTGAGGCCAGTCAACGCCACGCATGGCTTTGTCGTAAAAGAAATCCCGGTGCATTAGCCAGGCATCGTGGAATAGCTGTTGCCATTCCTGCTCCGGCGAAATACGCAGCTGCCAGTCTTTTACATTGGCTTTGTATTTACTACTGTCTGAAGGGAATTTCTTCGCCGCCGGTACGATGTAAATCTGATCATTATTGCCGCTGGGTCTGACGACCAATAGTTGTTTGCCATCCGGGCTCAGGTCAAAGCCCGTGATAGGTGAAACAACGGTTGAGGTCTCGTGCTTAGGTTTAAGGCTAATTGCTTTTAATGCCGTTTTATTGCCTGACTGTTCTCGCTGACTCACAAACAGGTATTTGCTATTAACGTGTAAATTGGCGTAGTTGTCGGCACTTGTTGGGACTTGCCACAGCCGCTTCGACAATCCTTGCCAGTCAATGACGTTTACTGGTGTGGATATTTCTTCTGCTTCAATCGATACGTCTTCACCGTTATCTTCTGCCGCTGTTTCTGCGGACTCAGGCTCTGCGTCGTCAGCTTCCGGCTCTTCCTCTAACATAGCGAGTTCATTTGGCTGTTGAAAAGGAAACGCTGCGTCTTCTTTTAACGCATAAGCATAAATTAGCGTTTTACTGTCGAAGCTGGTGCCCATGTTACGGTCGCCCCAGGGCGAGCGGGTAGAGGGGGTAAAAGCACGATCAGACAAAAAATACAGCCAGTCGCCATTGGGTGAGAAAGCGGGGTCATAGCTGTTGTATTTATCGCTGGTGAGTAACGAGCCTTCTTTTGATTGGGTATCCAGTAAATACAGACGGCTGCGCTGGTTGCCTTTGGTATTGATGGTCAGTGCCAAAAGTCTGCTGTCGCTGCTCCAAACGACATCCGAGTAAGGGTTCATTTCTGATTGCCCTTCAAACACTTTAGTGTTTTCTAGTGTTTCCAGATTCAGTAACCATAAATCACCATTAAAGTCATCGTGAGCGATATATTTACCGTCAGGTGATAAAACCAGGTTCCAGCGGCTCACTGTCGCGTCCTGGGTGAGTTGTTTTGCTTCGTCGGAGCCATCCGCCGCGAACTGCCAGATTTCCATTTCGCCGCTGGCATCGTTAATGGCATAGACCCACTTGCCGTCGTGGCTCAAAATTGCTTTGCGAGAACGTGATTGCGCCGGCGTGCTGATGGGTTTTAAGCGGCGCCCGTCTGAGCTGGCAACGGCAATCTGACCCCTTGCAGTAATGACGGCTTGTTTCTGCTGTCCGGAAAAGCCCACGTGAGTCATATATTTTGTAGGGGTGGAAAGCCACTTGTCGCGCTTATGCGGAAAATCTGACGTCAGTGTGATCGGGAGTGTTTCAATACGGTTATTGGTTAAATCCAGAATTTTAATATCAGCTCCGTGCTGGAAAGCAATTTTACCGTTCGACAGCGATGCATCCCGAACCGGGTAGTCACTGAAGTCCGTAATGGCTTTCTTGCGTTTGCCTGATAGCGTCATTTGCCAGAGGTTGTCGTTGCCATTCTTATTGCTAATAAAATACAACGTATCATTCCAACGCATCGGTTCTCTTACTGATGCATCGTGATCGCCGGTTAACAACGATGCTTCATTGCTGTCGTTTAAATCAAAACGCCATAATTCGCCTTGAGCGCCACCGCGGTAATAGCGCGCGTTATCGTTGGAAACTTGCAAGCCAAACTGAATAAAAAACAACGCATTATTGTTATCAACGATCCCTTCTACCGCATCGGCTACAGGGAGCGTTTTACTGATCAGGGTGGCAGGGTCGACGGTTTTAAGCGTCCAGTTTCCAGTTGGACCAACTCGTGACATGGTTGCGAACACAATGTGACCTTCTGGCGTCCAGCCGTGCACTTTAACTGCGCTATTTTCGTAACTGACCCGTTTGGCGGACCCGCCAGAGAGGGGCATTACGTACACTTCGTTAGTGCCTTCGTAATTCGCCACAAAGGCAATTTTCTCTCCGTCCGGCGAAATAGCGGATTCGCGCTCTTCTGCCGGGTGAGTCGTCAAGCGACTGGCAGACTGCTGACCCAACTTATACACCCAAATGTCGCCTTCGGCGGTAAACGTCAGTGTGTCGTTGTGTAGTGAGGGATCGCGGTAATAGCCGGTATTGGCCAGACTGCCGGCACTCAGGCCAAGTAAAGTTATTAGTGTGATAAGACGCATATAGGAATCGTCCCTGTCGTATTGATTTATGATTATTGAATCAACACCATAATGGCCGACAGGGTTTTGTCAACTAGGCTGCGGGTTGTCGTCTAATTTGCCTGATAAACGCCTTGCAACAGGGGGTATGTACCAGGCGCAGAGAAGTGGCTCATGCAAAACCTGCTGAACACCATCCCATTTCCCATTTTTATTCCCATTGCTGGGAAAATTATAACTTCATAAATTACAAACTCTATAAATATCAGTGTTTTATGTTTTGGCACGTTTGTCGCTCTACTCGTTGCATTAGGAAACGTTGTTGAAGAGTAGCTATGAAAGGTATTGCTGATATTGTTCAGCGTAAAAAGCCAAAGCGACGGTATGTGAACAAGTGGTTGAGTATTGCTGCTGCAATATCGACATTTGGTTTTCTGCTTGCGTGGCTGGTGTCAGGAGAGCGACCTCCTCATATTGATAATGTGCGTTTGGCAAAAGTTGAGCGGGGCGATTTGGCTGTACAGGTTTACGGCTATGGTCGTTTACAGTCGAAATATCAACGGCTGTTAACGTCGGAGGCCAGAGGTGTTGTCGAGCAGGTACTGCTAAAGCCGGGCGCGGTGGTCACCCCCGATTCTGTCATTTTAGTGTTATCAGCCCCCGAGCTGTTGGAGCGTCTGGCTGACGCTGAGTTGGAGTTTGCCCGGGTCAAAGCAGACTATGACACGCAAAAATTAGAGCAGCAGAACAACTTGCTGGCTCAGGAAGCCACCATCGCCCAACTGCAAACTGACTATGAACTGGCATCGTTGAAGGTGGAAGCCGAAACGGAATTAGTGCACCAGGGGATCGTCAGTGAGCTGGATTACCAGGAGTCCAAATTAACGGTTCGCCAACTTCATACGCGCGTAGAAATTGCCAATCAGCGGCGCGACACCATGACACAAATAGCAAAGCAACAAATGCAAATCCATGCCGATTTGTTAGCGCGTTATGAAGATCGTTTGCGTTCATTGCGCCAGCGCGTTGAGCGACTCAATGTTCGGGCAGGCCTCCATGGTGTGGTGCAAGCACTGGCAGTGGAGATTGGCCAAAGTGTGCCACAGGGCAGCGAATTGGCGACAGTGGGTTCAACATCACAGTTGATTGCAGAGTTGCGTGTCGCTCAGGATGAAGCGGATCGTGTAATACCCGGGCATACGGTGAATATTCTGACGCAAGGCGCAGAGGTGGCGGGACAGGTAATTCGTCTTGATCCCATCGTGACTGACGGCAGAGTCATTGTGGAAGTTGACCTGACCGGCAAGTTACCCGCCAATGCGAGACCTGATTTGACCGTGGAAGGAAGGATACAGGTCGCCTACCTGGAAAATGTATTAATACTGGAAGCGCCAACCAATATAGCGGCTTTTAGTTCCAGACAAGTTTTTAAATTGCACCCAGATCAAAACTTTGCACAGGAGAGCCAGATGAAATTTGGTAATCTATCCGGCGGTCAGGTTGAGGTACTCGACGGTGCAGCCGAAGGCGAGCAGGTGGTTATATCTGATACCAGTCAATGGCTGGGTACAGAACGAATCACTCTGACACTATAATGACAAGGAAACGCTATGACTGACAACATTGAGAAAACCATCATTCATCTTAACAATGTCACCAAGAAGTTTGTCTCACATGACGTTGAGATTACTGCACTGCAGGACATTGAACTAAAAATTCAACAGGGTGAATACGTCGCCATTAACGGACCGTCTGGTTGCGGTAAATCCACGCTATTGTCGCTAATGGGGTTATTGGACACACCCACGTCAGGCCAATACCTGATTCATGGGGTAAATACCCGTGAATTGTCTGGTGATCAACAAGCTGAATTGCGTAACTTGCATTTGGGGTTTGTTTTTCAGTCATTTAATTTAATAGATGAACTCAGTGTGTACGACAACGTTGCGCTGCCACTTACGTACCGTGACCAGGCGCTTTCAAAACAAGAGATAAAAGACAGAGTCGTACGAGCGTTAAGTCAGGTGGGCATGGAGCATCGCATTGCTCACAAGCCCAATCAGCTTTCGGGTGGTCAGCAACAGCGAATTGCGATTGCAAGAGCGCTGGCGGGTGAGCCCAGTATATTGTTGGTCGATGAACCCACCGGTAACTTAGACTCAAAGAATGGTGATGCGGTTATGGACATTCTGAGTCAATTGAATGCGCAAGGCACCACTATTTGTATGGTGACCCACGATCCTCGCTATGCCAGTCACGCTAAACGCCAAATTGCCTTACTGGATGGCAAAATCGTTACGACACAGCCGAGCTTTCAGTCTCCAGAGCCAATCGCGGCGGTATACTCATGAATCGTTTTGCGGCGCAAAGCCGCCTGGCATTTCAATCACTACGTCAATCACCCGGCTTCGTATTTTCTGTTGTTGCCACCATGTCACTCACCCTCGCCATTGTGTTCGTAGTGGTGTCATTGGTGAACACGTATTTTATCCATCCACTGGATGTGCATGATGAAGATAACTTATACGTTATCGAACAACGCATTGAGTCTGATGCCGGCGTGTATGACGGGTATCAAAGTTATAAAGGCATTGTGCATTGGATGCGTACCCAAACTGCTTTTGATCAAGCGGCCGCAGTGAGTCCTTCGGACATTATGGTAAGCAGTTTTCCGGGAGAACCCAAGTATGTCGTGACATTCGCGTCTCCTGACTATTTTACGTTATTGAATGTCCCCGTTATTTTGGGGCGCCCGTTGAGTAACGCGCTAAAGTTTGATGAGCCCAATAACGATGTTTTGATCTCTGAGCGCTTATGGAAGCGCTATTTCGATGGTGCTGAAGACGTCATTGGTCAGACTATTACTATCCAAGGCGGGGATATGTACAAGGTTATTGGCGTTGTCGGCAATGAATTCTCTCCTCCCTATATGTTTTATGATGGCGAGTCAGACTTGTGGATGCATTTCGGTGCGGACCCCCGTTATTTTAATGATGGTCGATGGGATAACCCTTGGAATAATACGTATGGATCGCTGAAGATAATCGGTACGTCCAAAGCCGGGCTATCCCAACAGGATGTGTTTAACGACTTTGATACCAGCATCGAATCAATTCGCGCTGAGTGGATAGAAGGGTACCCGGGAGCAACGGAAATCGCCCCCATCGTAAGACACTTTCGCACCGTTGAATTGGGCGACAAGGGCCATTTGAGCCTGTATTTGCTGGCGGCCACGCTGGGACTTTTGATCATCGCCGTTCTCAATGTCAGTAATTTGTTTATATCTAAAGCCTTGTCTCAGCATCGGACGTTGGCATTGCAGGCGGTGTTGGGGGCAAAACGCAACACGCTCTTTATGAGTATTTTTGCCCAGTCGTTTCTACTGATGATGACATCGGTGGCACTGGCGCTGTTTCTGGCCGCCTGGGGAATTAAAGGGTTTAAAGCGCTCACCATGGGAAATTTACCGCTGGTTGGTGCAGTGTCAATTGACAGTGTTGTTGTCTTAGTGGCGCTGGTCACCTGCTTGCTGTTGTCGTTTGTTTTTGCATCGGTATCGGCGTCACTGGTGAATTTTTCCGACTTACGAAAACAGTTACAGCAAAGTGGTAAAAACACCGGGCAGCAGCTCTCTGCGGGTAAAACACGGTTGTTGGTAGGAACCCAAATGGCTGTCGCGACTGCCTTAATTATTGTTGCAGCATTTTCGTTAAGCCGGACCCATGACACGCTGAATCGCGACATGGGGCTAAACATAAAAAACATCCATGACTTGTCAGTGTTTGTGCCCTACGAGGGCGCAATGACTCCACAAGAGCGCGTAGAGCGGCGTAATGCAGTAAGAGAGAAAATCCTTACGCATCCGAGTGTTAAATCGGTGAGCTTTGGTCGCAGTCCGGTGCGTCAGAATATTTTTGCGGCAACCTTAACCGACGCTCAGGGCAACGAGAGTATCTTTATGCCACAAACCTGGGTGGGTACAGACTACTTTGAGCAGGTGGGCATGGAGATTATTGCCGGGCGTTCCTTCAGCGAAGAAGCTATGCGTGGTGAAACGTTTGAGGTTATTGTGTCGGCTTCAGTCGCTGCGCTACTCGATCCCGAAAGTGACGTTATTGGTAAAACATACAATGGTAATGGCGAGGACCATCTCATTGTTGGGATTAGCGCCGATTTCAACCATCCGAATTTCTTTCAGGAGCATCAGGGGCGCCACCTGTGGTGGTGCACAGGGCCAAATGGTTATAACTTTGTTTTAACCTTGCAAGACGGTAAAACACTAAGCCGGGAAGCCCTGCTTAAATACGTTCGTGAATACGACCAGCGCTTTATGATATGGGAGTACCTGTCGCTGGAAAGCGAGTTGGCTAAAATGCTTCATATTGACAATATTACGTTATTTGGTAGTTACTTACTGGCTGCGTTTACGTTGATTCTGGCGTGTATCGGTATATTTGGTGTGTTAAGTTATAACCTGAATATGCGTCGCTTTGAATTTGGTTTGCGTATGGCATTAGGGGCGAAAACCTCCAGGTTGTACCGGCTGTTGGGAACCGATGTTCTTGCGCCGTTACTCATTGGGTGTGTAGGGGCATCAATTGTTACCGTTGCGGTGCTGTTGATGCAATCAACGGTGTTGTCTGCGTGGCTGCAATACTCCCCGGTGTTTGCGCTACCCGCGGTTTTATTCAGCTTGATTATTGCTGTGATCAGTGGTTTGGTGCCACTACATAACATAATCAAACGCGCCCCAATGCGCGCATTGCGCAACGAGTAATTGGGAAATTTCGGTGAAAAATAGTAGTAATCTGGTAGGGATAGATGAAGCAGATTTTAATTGTTGACGATCAACAGGACATTCGATTGTCTGCCTCGTTGGTATTAACCCATCATGGTTATCATTGTTTAGAGGCCGATTCACCGTTACAGGCTCTGGCCGTTATCGAGCAACAACAGATAGATTTGTTGTTGCTCGATATGAATTTTAATAAAGATACGACCTCTGGCGAGGAAGGGCTGGCGTTGCTCAAGCAATTGAGTGAAATGAACCTGAGTTTACCCATTGTAGTTATGACGGCGTGGGCAAGTGTTGATATTGCCGTTCAAGCCATGCAGTTAGGTGCCGGTGACTTTGTAGAGAAGCCCTGGCAAAACAACCGCTTGCTCAGTATCGTGAAGCATCAGCTTGAGAACGCCCATTTGTCGCAGGAAAATAAGCGCTTTTCCCAGTTGCAGAGAGAAGGTGAAAATACGCCTGCGCCATTGGCAGTGTCTGACAGGATGCAGCAATTGATGGCTCAGGCAAAGCGTGTGGCACAAACCGATGCCAGTATTCTCATTACGGGTGATAACGGTACCGGGAAAAGTATGCTGGCTAGTCACATTCATGCCTGTTCCAGCCGTGCTAACGCGCGTTTCGTTAGTACCAATATGGGCGCGATCCCCGATTCGTTGTTCGAAAGTGAATTATTTGGCCATAAGCGCGGCGCATTTACCGATGCTAAAGAGGATCGGTTGGGACGATTTGATTTGGCACAGGATGGCACCTTGTTTCTGGATGAAATCGGGACCTTGCCGGGGCAACTGCAAACCAAGCTACTGAGAGTATTGGAGACCGGGGAATACGAAAGTTTGGGAAGCAGTCGCACAATGCGCACGAATGCGCGAATTATTACCGCGACGAATGCGGACCTGTCACAACTCATCAGCGCTGGCCAGTTTAGAAAAGACTTATTATATCGCTTAAATACGGTACAACTGCATGTACCCGCCTTGAGTGAGCGGGTACAGGATATTTTACCGCTGGCTGAACATTTTTTGGCGCAGCACGCTGCCAGGTATCACAGGATTGGTATTGCATTTACCGAGTTTACTAAGCAGGCGTTACTTGAATACCCTTGGCCGGGTAACGTCCGTGAGCTTAGTCACTGTATAGAACGTGCCGTGATTTTGGCGTCTGGTGACAGCATTAACGCGAAAGATCTGGCCCTTGAGCACTCCCAGACAATGGCCTCAAATCAGAGTGAGTTAATGACATTTGAAGAAGGTGAGCGGCGTGTTCTAAAGGCTGCCCTGACTCATTACAGAGGCAATGTCGTTAGTGCAGCAGAGTATCTCGGGCTGAGTAAATCTGCGATGTATCGACGTTTAGAAAAACTGAGTATTGAGCCAAAAGAGTTTGCATCTTGAAACCGACCATCAGCTTTGAACGTTATCTGAAAATCAGACTTTGGCTGTTAGGCGGTATTGGCACGTTATTGTGTGTTTTAGTTAGCTTCCTGGCTGATTGGGACGGGTTGACCAGCTTTAGTTTGTTTCTTTTGGTATTGAGCCTGATTGGCGGTGTGTGCTGGCAACTGTATCGGGAAACGCTGGATGTAGTCGATCGCATCGGTTTACAGCTCGATGCATTGCGCAACGAAGAATACAACACCTGGCATTTAGCAAGCTATCGGGGAGGCCGGGTAGAAAGCTTACGCGCAGACACCCAGCGTCTGACCCAAAAAATGCAGCAGGAGCGCGAAGCGATATTACAACAGGAAACGGTACTGTTAGCGTTGATTGCGCAGTTGGCCATTCCTGTCGTCGTCATTGATGCCCACAAACGCGTGTATTCAGCAAACTATGGCTACACGCAACTGATTGGAAAGGGGGATCTTGCCGGGCGTTTCGCTTCCGAATGCGGACTATTTCACGACGGTGACAAATGGCACATTGTGTCGTCGTCGCCGCTGGCTGCCAACTATCGATTGTATGAAAATCATGTTATTCGCAATCGTCGAAAACTCGATATCGTTATGTGTTTTTCTGTTGCACAGAGTCTGCGTGACAACGAAAAACTCGTGTGGCAACGCTTACTTCGGGTGCTCAATCACGAAGTGCGAAATTCGCTGACGCCTATTTCTTCTATTGCCCAGTCTCTTCAGCAGATGACGGAATTCAAAGACGAAAAAGGGCATGAACTATTGCAGGTTATCGATAAACGCGCGCAGCATTTGCTGGGTTTTGTGGACGCCTACAGTGCGTTTAATCGAATTCAGAAACCCAACAAGCAGGCCATCTCTATCGATAGTTTAAAAACCAGTATAGCTGCACTTAACCCTCGTGTTCGCATTGCAATCAACGACGATACCCCCATTTTCACCGATGAAGGCCAATTGCAACAAGTGCTGATTAATCTCGTGAACAATGCATGTGACGCAGATAGCGGCGGACAGGCTATTTTGGTTGAATTTGACATAGATGAGCAATTTCATCTTATCAATGTCATCGACAGCGGTGAGGGTATCTCGAATACGGATAATTTGTTTGTGCCATTTTATTCCACCAAAGCGCAGGGAAACGGAATTGGTTTGGTGCTAAGTCGTGAACTTATTCGACAACAAGGCGGCGAGTTGACCCTGCAAAACCGAGACGGCGCACCAGGCGCCATTGCGCAAATTCGCTTGCCCAGAATGCGCTAGTAACCAACGCATTATTATCGCAGGTTGATGAGCATTCACGCTACCCGAATACCAATACGGCTATGAGGTTACTCATCAATAGGGCAGAGCAGAGCCTAAATTCATTTCCTGATGAATAGACACAGGTAGGCTTACGACTGAAATAGCAACTACGCTGCGGGTTGTCGGCTAATTTGTCTGATAAACGCCCGGCAATGTCGCACAAAGGCTTTTTCTTCATGCTGTTGTGGTTTTGGTTTGTATTGCAACTGAATATATTGCTCACTCAATGCACTGAATTGTGCTGATGCAGAAGCTGGCAGGTGTGATTGTACCGCGTTCGCGAACGCCTCCGGGCCCCGGTTTGCGCGTACTTGCCCAGTGCATCTGGTTACCGCGGCTACGGCTTTGTGATACCACTGCTGAACAGGGGCAACGCGTTGCTTGCGCCAGTGTGGAATAAAATAAAGTGCTAATAATAAGCCGATCAAACCGAAGATAGCCAGTACCAGATAGGTGACTTTTTCGCCCGTTACTTTGCCCAGTAACAGTGCTAACAGGTTCTGTTGGCGCTGAGCATCAAAACCCAGCACCCATCGGCTCCATTGGTAATCCATTAAGCTGTAGAGTATTTGCAGATCTGCCAGGAAAGGCAGTTGCTTTAATCGTGCTAATTGGTTGTTAGCCAGGAAGGCTTCTTCTTCTACCGCTTGTTGAATACCAAACTGGATGCGCTGGGGGGCAATCACCGCAGTTGGATCGAATCTCACCCAACCGCGGTCACCCATCCAAGCTTCAATCCACGCATGGGCATCGTACTGATACACACTTAACACCCCTGGCTGAAGGGTTTCGCCACCGTGATAGCCGGCGACCATTCTGGCCGGAATATCCATTAAACGCAGTGCATAAGCCATGGCACTGGCATAGTGCGAACAAAACCCCTGCTGGTGGGTAAACAGAAAATCATCTACAGGCTGGTCTGGCATGGCTGGTGGTGTCAGCGTATACGTAAACCCCTTTGCAACAAAGTAGTTTAGTACGGCCTGAATTCTCGCTGCCACCGTTGGGTGGCGCATTGCGATTTCTGCAGCCCACTGCTGGGTTAGTGGATTCAGTGTTGTGGTGGCTGGTTGTTGCAAATTTACCCGTTGGTCCAGCGACTCCAGCGTTTGACTCATGTCCGCGTTGGGATAGGAACGCAAACGATATGCCCGCCTTGTGGACAACGGCGATTCACTGAGAATTTGGTAATCTGCGCCGCGCCAAATCATTTCATCACTGGCGTGATCGGCGGGGACGGCAATATCGATACCGTACAACCAGTGCTTATTAGTTGGTTGCGCTATCACTTCATATTGCCACCAGCTGCCACTTAATTTGGGATTGAATTCGTAGTTGAGTAATCGATACTGCTGCCGGGCCTGCTTTCTCAGGGGGCTGACAGTCCATTGCTTACCGTCAAAATGTTCCAGCGTAATAGCGCGCCAGTAACGTTCATGCGGGTCGGGAACCGGCCCTTCAAACGTGGCTCTGAAGATGAGTTCTGATGACTGTGTCAGCGAGGCAATGTCGCCTGGCGACACGGTATCGGTAAGGCCTGTTTCGGTGCTTTTGGCTACCGGCATTTTCCACAGTGGCGGCAGTTTGGGCACAATCAGGAACAAGAGTATCGCAATGGGGAGAGCCTGTAATCCCATGGTGAGTATGCGTTTGGTGTGCCATGGCAACGATTGTGACGGCGTAAAATAACGGGCCAGCGCCACCAATAGGGCGATTGTCAACAGGCCGTAAAACAAGGTCATGATAAAAGACTGGTGAAAGGTAAATCCGATACCTATCACAAACAGCGAGGTACAAAACAGGTGGAAAAGATCCCGGGGTGAATCCAAAAGCATTAGCTTAAGCGCACCAGCCAGAATTAATAAGTTCACCATGGTCAACAATAAACCAATGGAAAAACTGAACCACACCAGGCACACACAACACAGTAATCCCAGCAAATTAATGGTGCGAGGACTCGGCACAGGCTGATACCACCCAATATACATCACCACGCGCATCACCGTGGCGCAAATTGCGATTAACAGTACCCAAAACAGCAGCGGTTCAAACAAGCTGATACTTAAAATACAAAACACACAGGCCATCAACAGGCTGGCGGTTTGATTGCGGATGGGCTTATCAATCTGCTGCATACGGCACTACCGTTGTGCGATATTGAGCAAGTTGTGTCAGGCACGTTAATTTGTGCAGCTCCCCGCTACCCGGTCCGATTGACTGAGTATCGAGTCTCAAACCAAAGGTTTGCTGTTGTTGGGTTAGTCGGTTGATCTGGTAACTCAATAAGCCTAGTGCCTTTTCCAAAGGCTCGTGTTGATAAAGTGCCAGACTTAGCCAGCCACTTTCCTGACGAGATTGGGTAAATGTCTTTGTGGCTAAATCTCCGCCCTTGGCAGCTTGTTTCCAGGCTACCCGATTCATTGGATCACCTTGCTGAAAATTTCGCAGGCTCTCAAATTCGTCAATGCCTGGCGTAGGGCCACTGGTATCGCCTTGTGCTGCGTCTGTACTGTCTAAGCGCAACGACGAAGGAATGGGAGAGGGAAACACAACTAGCTGTTGATTAAAGTCCAGATGCGTCCAACAGCGAAATAGCCCCAATGGGTAAGTCGACTGAAAGGTAATCCTGGGAAGCGTAAACAGGCCACGGACAGACGTTGGCAATAACAGCTTAAGTTGTTTTGTTTGATCTGCACGGCGGTTAAGCACGCGCAGGTTAGTATGCCTAATCTGCATCTGAAGTCCGCCAAAAAAAGGGTGCTGTGGACTTTTATCTTCGAGTTGTACAACTAACAGGGCGTGTTCACCTGCGACGACTGGCGTAATGGGTTTGAGTGCCAGCGTGGTGGCAGTAAAATTTCGGTAACTAACGAATAGATGCAGTAAAAATACTGCCAGTAAAAACTGACACAGCAACAACATCAGGTTGTTCTGATAATTTGTACCCAGTAAAAATAAACTCACACAGGTGAGTAGATAACCGAATCCAAAGCGGGTAGGAAAGATAAATACGTTCTTTAAATGCAGAGTGTAACGACTATTGGCTGGTATACGCCGACGCAGCCAGCGCTCGTGGATTCGATTAAACCGCTGAGATAGCCCTCCAAACATGTTTACGCTGCCAGAGGGTCGGTAAGATCCAGAATGCGCTGACTCAATAAGCCGTCTTCGCGGTAATCAGTTTGGCTTCCGCGTAACCTGTGCTCTGCAATTGAGGTGAATACTGCCTGAATATCTTCAGGTAGTACAAAGTCTCTGTTATGCAAAAAGGCCCAGGCTTGCGCGCCTCTTAATAGTGCCTTGGTAGCTCTGGGTGAAAGCGGGTAGGGAAACTCAGCATGGTCCCGACTACGTTGAACCAGTCGCAGCAAATAATCCAGGATCGGTTCGCTGGCATGAATGTGTTGTACGCTGTGCTGCCAGTCTGTCAATTGAGCCGGGCTAATGATTGCCTTGTTGTCTGACACCTGTTTTGTCTCAGTGTTCGTCTGTTGTCTCAACATGGCTTTTTCCGCCTCGGTATCCGGATAGCCCAAACTGATGCGCATCAGGAAGCGGTCCAGTTGTGACTCTGGCAGAGGGTAGGTGCCTGCCTGATAGGCAGGGTTTTGTGTGGCGATCACGAAAAAAGGGGTGGGTAGCGTATGCGTTGTGCCATCGATACTTACCTGATTTTCTTCCATTGCCTCAAGTAACGCACTTTGGGTTTTGGGACTGGCGCGATTGATTTCGTCTGCCAGTACGACTTCACTGAAGATTGGACCCGAATGAAACTCAAACCGCTGCTGCTGCGTGTTGTAAATGTTGACTCCCAGCATATCGGCGGGTAACAGATCGGATGTGAACTGAATACGTGAAAAGCCGAGCCCGAACACATTGGCTAACGCATGGGACAGGGTAGTTTTACCCATGCCTGGTAAATCCTCAATTAACAAATGGCCGTCGGCCAACAAACAGGTAACGGCAAGCTTCAATTGGTGCGGCTTACCTAATATATGTTGATTGAGAGTCTCTATTGCCTGAGAAAGTGCTGTATGCATTCGCCATTCCGCGTTGGTTTATTGTTCAATACGCTCTGTGTATTTACTGGACTACTATACCGGCAAATAATTTTATTAACGTAACCAGACTGATACGTAAGTATAGGAGATGTCTGGATTTTGTCATTGCTGACACAGACAAATTGCGATGGGACGAAAACTTGTGCAGATAAAGGGCTGTGATCCTTTACGGGGTTGATTATAATGACCGCCAAAAAAAGGAAGTCAGAATGAAAACAATAGAAATAGATGATGATTTATATGCCTTTATTGCCGGTCAAACCAAGCATATTGGCGAAAGCGCGTCGCAAATTTTGCGTCGATTGCTCATGGCCGACGATATTGAAGATACATCGACTTCTGCTGAACCTGTAGAAACCGTTTCCGAAGAGGCCGCCGTGCCAGCGCCAGTTGAAGCTAAGAAAGCGACAGCCAAACCGACACGAGCAAAACGTGAGACGGTAGCTGCCGAGCCTGCAAGCCCGGCCACAACAGTTGACGTTGACGCTGTTCCAGCGAATGCAGATGATGAAGCACTGCTGAAGCAGGTTAACCCTGATGCGTTGAAGCAGTTTGACAAACGTGTTGACCAGTTTTTGTTTATTTTGCAGCAGGCTTATGTATTACAGCCGGCTGAATTTGCTCAGGTTGAAACCATTAAAGGCAAGAACCGCAAATACTTTGCGACCAGTAAAGAAGAATTACTTGCTACAGGCAGCAGCACGAATCCAAAAGCGATTCCTGACAGTGGTTATTGGGTTGTAACTAATAACAACACCGCCAAAAAGCTGGCTATGCTGTCGCAGGTTTTGCAGATTCTGGGATATAGCGATAAGGTAGTAGCATCCGTTACGGAGACGTTCTCCGCGCAGTAATTCACATTCCGTTGTACGAACGTAAAAAGGACAATTTCATGGCGTTACACCCCGAGGCAGGCAAGGCCGCAGCAGAAGAGCAACTGATTAACGTTGCTCAACTGGTCAGTCAGTATTTTAGTTATCAACCCGATCCAACCGATCCTGCACAGGCAGTAAGCTTTGGTACTTCTGGTCACCGTGGTACTGCTGCGAATACGACGTTTACCGATATGCACATCGCGGCGATTTGTCAGGCATTGGCTGAATACCGTGAACATCAGCAAATTACCGGCCCACTGTTCATTGGTAAAGATACGCATGCGCTGTCTGAACCGGCTATGATTACCGCCATTGAAGTACTCAGTGCAAACAATATCAGTGTGGTTATCCAACGCGCCGACAATGCGTCAAAAGGGTATACGCCGACACCCGTAATCTCTCGGACTATTATTCGCTACAACCGCGATCGTACCGACGCGTTTGCTGACGGGATTGTCATCACGCCGTCTCATAACCCGCCTTCTGACGGTGGCTTCAAATACAACCCGCCACATGGTGGTCCTGCCGACAGCGATGTGACCAAGATTATCCAACAGCGTGCTAACGCACTAATTGCCTCGGGTAATAAAGATGTAAAGCGTCTGGATCTAAAAACCGCTATGGCGTCTGATTTCGTTAGTGAAGACGATTTTATGATGGACTACATCGCCGACTTAGAAAAAGTGGTCGATATGAAAGCCATTGCCAAAGCCGGTTTAAAACTGGGTACTGACCCTCTTGGCGGTGCGGGGGTAGGTTACTGGCAGCACATTGCTGAGCACTATGGTCTGGATATTACGGTAGTGAATCCCAAAGTGGACCCTCAGTTTGGCTTCATGCGCCGTGACAAAGACGGCAAATTGCGTATGGATTGTTCTTCAGCCTACGCCATGGCCGGTTTAATCGAACTTAAAGATAAGTTTGACCTTGCCTGGGGCAATGATCCCGACTTTGACCGTCATGGTATTGTGTGCCCGAGCGGTGGCTTGATGAATCCCAATCACTATCTGGCTGTAGCGATTAACTACCTTTACCAACATCGTCCTGACTGGCCGGCATCGTTGAAAGTAGGTAAAACGCTGGTATCGAGCAGCATGATCGACCGCGTTGTGAATGACATGGGACGTGAACTGGCTGAAATGCCGGTAGGCTTCAAGTGGTTTGTTCAGGGGCTGTCTGACAGTGAACTTGGTTTTGCCGGCGAAGAAAGTGCAGGGGGGATATTCCTGCAGCGCGATGGTGAAACCTGGGCAACTGACAAAGATGGCTTCATTATGTGTTTACTGGCAGCAGAAATTCTGGCGGTTACCGGAAAGGATCCGGGTGAACACTACGCAGCGTTGACCGAGAAGTTTGGTGCGCCCTGTTATCAGCGCGTTGATGTCGCAGCCAGTCTGGAAGAGAAAGACAAGCTGTCAGCGATGGACGCCAGTGTGGTGACCAGTGAATCCCTGGCCGGCGAGCCAATTACTAATGTCCAAACCCATGCGCCGGGGAATAACGCGGCCATTGGTGGTGTTAAGGTCTCAACCGAAAACGGTTGGTTTGCAGCTCGTCCATCGGGCACGGAGCAAATCTACAAAATTTATGCTGAGAGCTTTAATGGTGAAAGTCACTTACAGGATTTGATTAAGGAAGCGGAAGAGTTAGTCGCAAAAATTATCAAATAACGTCTGCAAAGCATGAGTTTTTAGTTCATGTTTGTTAATAAATTGTTAAAATCCAGCCGGTCGATTAAGATTTGAGCTGGATTTTTGTTTTTTTAACAAAAAAATTACAAAAAAAATTTTTTAGGGCTGCTATATTCGCTCTATAAGTTGTAAGTTAATTACATTAAGTGTTTAAACTTTGACCGATAGAGTGAGAACGTCCATGAGCGGCAAAAAAACAAAACTCGAACCTGCAATAACAATCAATAAAAGCGAATTTAAAGCTTCGGTGGTAAAACACCTTCATTGCACCCTAGGCACCGACGAAAATAAAGCCAACAGCCACGCGTGGTGGAAAGCGACCTGTGCGGCAATGCAAGAACAAGTGCTGGAAGGCCTGCGCAAAACACAGAAAACACATTATTTGAATGATACCCGTGCAGTACATTATTTTTCTGCTGAATTTTTAATGGGACGTTTGCTGTCAAATAACCTGCAAAACTTTGGTTTATTCGATATTGCCAATGACGCACTGAATGAACTGGGTGTGAGCCTGAGCGATGTGTTAGAAGAAGAGCCGGATATGGCGCTGGGTAACGGCGGTCTGGGTCGACTGGCGGCTTGCTTTATTGATTCACTGGCGACAATGGATCTGCCTGCTATTGGCTACGGTATTCATTACGAGCACGGTTTATTCCGCCAGGAAATTCAGGGGGGCGCGCAAATTGAGCGTCCGGACAGCTGGCGTGATTACGGCAACCCTTGGGAAATTTGCCGTCCTGAGTCTATTCAGGAAGTTTCACTGTATGGCTACGTTGAAACCAAATACGGTGAAAATGGCCGAATCCAAAAAGAATGGCACCCTGGCCATATTGTAAAAGGTGTACCATGGGATATCCCGGTAGTGGGCTACGGCGGTAAAAATGTGAACGTACTGCGTTTGTGGCAGAGTAAGTCATCAGGTTACTTTAACTGGGACGTATTTAATGCCGGTGGTTATGTGGATGCACAGGTTGAAAACGTTCAAGCGGAAACCATTTCAAAAGTATTGTATCCGAACGATGAAACTGAAGCAGGTAAAGAATTACGTTTAATTCAGCAGTATTTCTTCTGCGCCTGTTCACTGAAAGACATTATCCGTCGCTACAAGCGTGCACATGGCGATGACTGGAGCCGCTTTACTGATCAGGTTGTTATTCAGTTGAACGATACTCACCCGGCTATCGCCATTCCTGAGCTGATGCGTATTCTGGTAGACCGTGCAGAATTGGATTGGGATAGCGCCTGGGCCATTTGTACCAAGGTATTTGCTTACACCAACCACACATTGCTGCCTGAAGCGCTGGAAAGATGGCCGGCTCGCATGATTGAAAAAATCCTGCCACGTCACCTGGAAATCATTTACGAGATCAATCACCGCTTTATGAAAGAAGTGGATAAAAAGTGGCCGGGTGACAATGAAGTGAAGGCGAAGCTGTCGATCATTGAAGAAGGCAACGAAAAAATGGTTCGCATGGGTAACCTGTCGGTCATTGGTTCATTTGCGGTAAATGGTGTGGCAGAAATTCACTCTAAACTGGTTAAACAAAACCTGTTCCCAGAGTTTGATGCACTTTGGCCTGGTAAGCTGACCAACGTCACCAACGGTATTACGCCACGTCGTTGGTTGAAAGCCTGTAACCCATCTCTGTCAAAGCTTATCGACAAAAAGGTAGGGGCAGACTGGCCACTGGATCTGAAACAGCTGGAAGGCCTGGCGAAATTCGCAGACAACAAAACCTTCCAGAAGCAATTCATGCAGGTGAAGCAGGAAAACAAAGAAGTGTTAGCGGCTGAGATTAAGCGCTCACTGGATTTGGACGTTGATACCACGGCGATTTTTGACGTACAAATTAAACGTTTGCACGAATACAAACGCCAACATCTGGCACTGTTACATATTATGGCGTTGTACCGTCGTTTACTGGAAAACCCGGATTACGACATGCATCCGCGTGTATTTATTTTTGGTGCGAAAGCCGCGCCGGGCTACAAGCTGGCAAAAGACATTATTTTTGCCATCAATAAAGTGGCTGAGAAAATCAATAACGACGCACGTGTGAACAATAAGCTGAAAGTCGCTTTCCTGCCGAACTACCGCGTTAGTCTGGCAGAGAAAATGATCCCGGCAGCGGATGTCTCCGAGCAAATCAGTACTGCGGGTAAAGAAGCATCTGGTACCGGTAACATGAAACTGGCCCTTAACGGCGCCATTACGATTGGTACCCTTGACGGTGCAAACATTGAAATCGCTGAAGAAGTTGGCGATGACAATATCTTTATCTTCGGTTTAACTGTGGATGAAGTGAATGCGCTGAAGAAGTCAGGTTACAAGCCTTATGACTACTACTACAAGAATGCTGAGATCAAGGCTGTTCTGGACTGGATGGAAACGGATTACTTCACACCAGGTAAACCTGGCGCGTTGTCTTCTATTAAACAAAGTCTGCTTGATCACGGTGACCAGTATCTTGTTCTTGCCGACTACGAAGCTTACTCTGAAGCACAGAAACGTGTAGATGAAGCGTATCGAGACAAGGAGCGCTGGGCACGTATGGCCATTATTAACACGGCGAAGATGGGTAAATTCACCTCTGACCGTTCTATCAAGGATTACGTAGAGCGTGTTTGGAAATTAAAATCTTGTCCGGTGAATAAAGCCTAAGCATAACGTTGGTTTTGGCGACCCCAGTAAGCCGCGGTTAAATACCGCGGCTTTTTTGTTAAAATTTTGTATATAGAGG
The DNA here is from genome assembly GCA_017794925.1 of Aestuariibacter sp. Classification (GTDB taxonomy): domain Bacteria; phylum Pseudomonadota; class Gammaproteobacteria; order Enterobacterales; family Alteromonadaceae; genus Alteromonas. Next base: position 2,713,838 of record CP051238.1, read on the forward strand.
TATGACCTGTGTGGTTTTACAGGTACACTAGCGACCTTGGAATTGGCTGATGTCGAGTCATTTTACATTGGGTTTATGATTACGCATTAGGTGAGTATGAATAAACGAACAAGGCTGTGTCCCTTTATACTAGTGGCCTGTGATTATTCGTCAGCTTATTTTGTCGATATTAGTAAACTGTATTAAAGATCAATAATTTATACTATTTTGCCAATTGATTTTGGCAAGGGGCTGCGAAGGGATACACGGGTATATATTTTAATACACATTAGTACTTGCATAGACTTTAGTTCAGTGTTTCCATAGCCATTAATCAATAACACACTGTTTATACAGCTTTTTAAGGCCAAACGCGTTTTATGACCGTTTCTCATTCAACATTAGCGACAATACCGAACCGCTACGCATTTATCGACAAGATTGCGGCGTGTGGTGAGCGACATTCGCAGCTCTCGCTAATGCTGATTGACGTTGTGCGTTTCTCTGACGTTACAACCAGTTTTGGCATAGAAGTGGGTGATCAGTTCCTGTTAGAAATTGCTAATCGCTTGCAGCGTTTGTTCCATCAGAATATTGAGTTTGGCCGTATCAGTGGCGACGTTTTTGGTGTGGTATTACCAGGCATACATTCTCCGGTTGTACTTCAACAGCAGTTTGAGTACCTGGTAGAGCATTTTAAATCGCCCATGTACTACGATGGTCATGCTTTTATTGCTGATTTTAATGTAGGCGTGGTGAGTAAGTCTCAAGGCGCTTTTGATCTGACGTTGTTTGTGTCGCGGGCAGAAGCAGCACTTAAACAAGCCAAAGAGAACAAGTACGAAAACTTTTCCGTGTTTAGTATGAATGACAAGGCGGAAACCGGTCGTAGCCTCGCTTTAAAAGCGGATTTACAACGGGCGTTGGCACGTGACGAGCTGGAATTGTACTATCAGCCAAAGGTTGATCTGGCCAACCTTAAAATTGTTGGAGCAGAATGTCTGCTTCGCTGGAACCACCCGACTGACGGTCTGTTGTTTCCTGGTCCGTTAATTGAAGCGGCCGAGTCCTATCATATGATGAACGAGCTCGGTTATTGGACACTTGAAAGTGCCATCCGAGGCTTAGTGGGTTTTGAGGCTCACGGACTCGATATCACGCTCTCTGTCAATATCTCTCCTACGCAACTTTACGACACCAAACTTATTCCTACACTGAAACGCCTTACTCACCGATACGGCATTAATATGACCAAGCTTGAACTAGAGCTGACTGAAGATATTGCCGTTTCTAATTCATTAATGGTGAAAAAGCAGTTAGCTGAACTTCGTCAGTTGGGTATAAAGGTGGCAGTGGACGATTTTGGAAAAGGTTACTCAAACCTGGCCTATATTCGTGATTTAGAGCTCAATACGCTTAAGATCGATAAAACCTTTGTCATGGAGCTGACCGATAATTCGGTTAACAAGGCAATTATTGAAGCAGCCAGAATAATTGGTGAGGCTAAACAAAGTGAAGTGATTGCCGAAGGTGTAGAAACCATTGAGCAGTTACATCTGTTGCGCGATATCGGTATTCGTTACGGCCAGGGGTATTTATTCTCAAAAGCGATCCCTCATCAGGCGTTTGTTTCTCTCGCTCAGCAAGACATTATTGTTGGTGATTCGCCTTATCGTCAAAAGAAGGTTGTCTAACGTCATCCGACTGTAAGCATCTCGCTACAACATTTGATGCAGATATGCACATTTCCGTGCAGGACACTTCTTTCACCTTTCCCGACACGTTACACTATTGTTTTATCACTGATCCTGCATTTTTATCATGACATCTGAGTCACTGGCCAACGGCCAATTTTTACACCTTTCCCGTTTTTCGCCTGAACGCATTCCCTGCGGCGAAAATTATACACTGCGTGACGGCACCGTATTAAGTGTACTTGCGCCCGGCGTGATGCAACTCACACCTGCAACCGCGCCGTCGAGAGGCTTAAAGCACATTGTATATTCCTGTGGTATTCACGGCAATGAAACTGCGCCTATCGAAATTTGCTCGGATTTACTCGACAGTGTTATTACTGGAGATATTAAGCTGGTTCATCGTGTGTTACTGATTTTCGGCAACCTGCCTGCGATGAATATTGCCAAGCGGTTTGTTGAAGAGAACATGAACCGTTTATTCAGTGGTGAACACGCCAATGGTCCGTCGAATGCTGAAAGACGGCGTGCAGCAGAGTTAGAAGCTTTTGTAACGGCTTTTTACGCAACCGCAGCTGCAGGCGAAGAGAAGTTGCATTACGATCTGCATACCGCCATTCGCGAATCCAAAAACGAAAAGTTTGTGGTCATGCCGTTTTTAAATGATGGACGTCACCACAGTGCGAAGCAATTTGGTTTCTTACATGCGTGTGGCATTCAGACTTACCTGTTGTCGTCAGCACCTACGACAACGTTTAGTTATTATTCCAGCGCCACACACAAGGCGAGGGGGTTTACCGTTGAATTAGGCAGAGTAAAGCCTTTCGGTGAAAATGACATGGCGCGCTTTGCGGCTGCTCGCGAGAGCCTGATTAGATTGATCAGTGAGGATGACTTCGCACCTTCTGTCGATGTAAACAGCCTGACGTTGTACAAGGTGAATCAGGTGATTAATCGACAGCAAGAAGACTTTTCGCTGCATTTTAGTGACGATACCCCGAACTTTACCGATTTTACGGCCGGCACTTTGTTGGCCAGTGAACCGGGTGTAAGTTATGAGGCGCAACAGGATGGTGAAGCGATCGTGTTTCCGAATGCCAAAGTGGCAATTGGACAACGCGCTTTATTAACCGTGATCCCGACCACGTTGGAGACAATGGATGTTTAATCTAGATACCCGGCTTGCCGGCGATACGTATTGTGTGGGCGACCTGACGTTATGCCGGGTACTGCTAATGAACGATACTCAGTATCCCTGGCTTATTTTGGTGCCTCGCGTTGCAGGTGCAGTGGAATTTACGGATTTATCCGATGCAGACTACCAGACCTACTGCAGCGAGAGTCGGTTGGTTGCTAAAGCCATGTTGAGCGTGTATCCGGATGCTAAACTGAATATCGCTGCGCTGGGAAATGTTGTGTCTCAGTTGCATATTCACCATGTTGCGCGCTTTAATAATGATATTGCCTGGCCAGGACCCATTTGGGGGAAATACCCGGCAAAGCCCTACGCGCCAGAACAGGCAACAGCACTGGTTAAGCAGTTTCAGATCCAACTATCGATTAAGGATGAATCATGATTTTAACAACCACGCCCTCCATTGAAGGGAAAACCATTAAGCAGTATCACGGCATTGTGATTGGTGAGGCGGTAATGGGAGCCAATATCTTTAAAGACTTGTTTGCTTCTATCCGCGATATCGTGGGAGGACGTTCAGGCTCTTATGAAGACGAGTTAACCAAAGCCCGTCAAATTGCCTTTCGTGAAATTGAACAGGAAGCCCGAAATATGGGCGCCAATGCGGTAGTGGGTATTGACCTGGACTATGAAGTGCTGGGTGATAAAAACAGCATGCTGATGGTAAGTATGAGCGGTACGGCAGTAACAGTAGAGTAACGAGTTTTAATTGAATGGGCGCGTTATTGCTTTGAGCGCCCAGTACTTATTGTTTATTTTCGTCTGTAGGCTTTGCCGAACCTGTTGATTCAGTGTCTTCGCTGTCGGTATGTTTCCCGGGGACTTTATAAGCGGGCGGTAACTTAAATTTAGCACTGTACCGGAGCAACATAATGTTGCTTACAATCACGCCCAGCACCAGTGCAATGATGCCAATGATAAACCAGGTGTTCATGCGGTTAATCCTTCATTTAACACATATCGTGGATACAATTCATCAAACAGAGCCAGAACCGTTAATTTGCCGTGCATTTCTGCCTGTTCAATGCATTTTCGAAGTTGTTCCGGATTGCGCAGCGCTTCGAATCTGGCTGCAGTAGGGGCATAAGATAGATGCCAAAGCTCAGTGGCAACCCCCCCGTTATTTTGCAAAAAGGGGCGGACAAATCCGTGTTCTGCCAAATGAGCATCCATCCAGTTTGCCAATGCAAAGCAAGGTCCGCCTTCGCGATACTCCGCATCGACTAAATCCAGTTTGCCGCCACAGGCATCAACGGTTGCTTTGTCGAACACATCCAAATCTGTTCCCCAATGATGGCGACTACCACCGGGCAGCGCCGACCAGGTCAGAATGGCATACACTTTCTGCTCATCGGTTAACGAGTGGGTATCAAGCGGTTGATCGTTTTCGTCGAGTAACGGCAGTTCACCGGTCCATTTGCGATTCCAGATAGACAACTGCCGGTGAAAACCCCGGTAACTGCTGACTATCTGGATGTCTTGTCCCTCATTTGCTGCATGAGACTGCATGGCTAAAAACGCGGCAGCAACATCCGGATGCAATTGATGCCCGTTTCCTACCTCGGTCAGATGTTGATCGTTTAAGCCCAGCCATGCGTCTGCGTGGATCATGTAAGCAGATGCTCCATAATGCGGTAGTAAATACGCTCAAGATGGTAGAGATCCTGAATACGTACATGCTCATCAATTTTGTGAATTGAGGCATTTACCGGCCCTAATTCAACTACCTGAGCGCCGGTAGGCGCGATAAAGCGACCGTCTGACGTGCCGCCCGCCGTCGACAACTCCGTCTCAAAATCCATTTCAGACGAAATGGCTTTCTGTGCAGCTTCGACAAGGTCGCCTTTGTCGGTTAGAAAAGGCTGGCCATTAAAGGTCCACTTTATCTCGTAGTCCAATTTATGGCGCGCAAGAATGTCTTCGACTCGCCTGATAAGTTCACGGTCGGTAACTTCGGTTGAGAACCGGAAGTTGAAGCACACATGCAACTCACCTGGAATGACATTGCCTGCACCGGTTCCTGCATGAATATTGGAGATCTGAAAACTGGTAGGCGGGAAAAATTCATTGCCGTTGTCCCAATGTGAATTTGCCAGCTCAGCTAACGCAGGCGATGCGTCGTGAACCGGGTTTTTAGCCAGGTGCGGGTAGGCTACGTGACCTTGGATACCCTTAACGATTAAGTCACCAGTGAGGGAGCCACGACGGCCGTTTTTCACTACATCGCCTACGGTATTTGTGCTGGACGGCTCGCCTACGATACACCATTTGATTTTTTCATTACGGGCTTCAAGGGTATCGATTACGCGAGTCGTACCGTTAATGAATGGACCTTCTTCATCACTAGTGATCAAAAAAGCGATACTGCCGTGATGGTCAGGGTAGTCATTCACAAACTGGCGGGTTGCGGTAAGCATTGCAGCCAGACTGCCTTTCATGTCAGCCGCGCCCCGGCCATACAATACGCCGTCTTTTTCTGTTGCGCTGAAGGGCGGTGTTTTCCAGGCTGACTCAGGGCCACTTGGCACAACGTCCGTATGACCGGCAAAGCAGAATACTGGGCCGTCATTGCCCCGGCGCGCCCACAGATTAGTGGTATCGTCAAATACCATGGTTTCATTGTTAAAGCCCAGCTCAGCCAGCCAGTCCTTCATCATGTCCTGACAACCCGCGTCTTCCGGGGTTACTGAACGTCGGTTTATTAAGTCTTTGGTGACCGCTAAAACATCACTCATTTTGCAAATATCTCTTCGTACTGGGCTGCTTTAAAGCCAACGTGAAAATCTTGTTCAACCTGCAAAAGCGGGCGCTTAATCATGGCTGGGTATTCGGTGAGCAGCGCAAGCGCGGTGTCTGCAGAAACGGATGCTTTTTGTTCGTCTGACAACTGTCTGTAGGTGGTCCCGCGTTTGTTCAGCAGCGCTTCCCAACCCAGTGCTGTCAGCGCTTGCTGAAATGTATCCTGTGGTACGCCTTGTTTGCGGTAATCGTGAAACTCAAATGTCACGTCTTGATCAGTTAGCCAGGTTTTTGCTTTTTTAATCGTATCGCAATTAGGGATGCCGTACATTACTACATTCATGAAGGTGTCTCTTTGGTTCAAATAGGTCTGATGTGGTGCAAGTCTATATTGCTGGCTAGTGGCTTGCAAAGGATTGGTTAATTATGTGCATTATCAGAGGCTGTATATTGTGTTACAGGCAATGACACCGATTATTTAGCATTAACAAACAAGGTAAATAAGGGCTCTTCCAAAGCGCGTATGTCACTGAAACTGTGGCATTGAATAGCCGCAATTTGCCTGGCATTCAGTAAGGTAAAATAAAGGCATGGCTGCAGACTTTGTTGTTTCATCCACAAGGGATCGCAAGTAACCAGGCATTGCCGGGCGTTGATTTTGTCACCCGCTTTAATATGAAACTGCATTCTTTCCCCGTGATGATGATATTCGGGTTGACCTAGCTGAAAAAGCAACTTAAGCCCTTTGGAGGTCGAGGCAAAAACAGCACCTTTTGCCACATCAACGCGGGTGACGACTAACTGAGATGGGGCGTAGATCTCTCCTCTGGTTAGGACAATGGCAACGCCTTCACCCAGTATTCTGCTGCGGTATAAAGGAGAATCTGCTTCTGAAAGCGGTACAACGGTTCCCGTTGCCGGGCTCACAATACGTAATGCGGCTTTTTTGGCGACAGGTGCGCTGTCGGTTATTTTGGGATCAAAGCAATAATTCATGGCAATGTTGCAGAAGAAACATGCCCCAATGTAACAATAATTTCGGCAATATCCTACTTTGAAATAGGTTGTTCAATGTTATCCACTATATCTGTGGATAACTTTGTTGAGTAGTTCTGTGGTAACTTGTAATTCATTGTATTTAAATGATTTAATTTGGCTGGTTATATTCTGCACAGTGTGGATTGGGCATAGTTTTTGGTAAATATCCACCACTTTTTTATGAAAAATTCTAAAGCGTCAGATAGATCCGTTAGAAGCGGCGTGCAGAGCGGGATAGGTCTCCGGTGTGCGTTTAAAATTGATCACAGAACATCGCTAATACCTGTACCTAAGGTCGATTTACCTTACCTCTACCTTAGGATAGGATAACTACCCAATTATAGAAAAAAGACAGGAATCATTTCGTGGGCGCGCCGTTAAATATTTATGCTGGTCCAAAAGCATTAAGACAAATTCAACAATACGGTTTCAAAGCCCATTTATTTCATCATTTTCTGGGTGCGTCCGGTGGGCCTAAGTGGTTCGTACTTGCCGGGCTCGACAGGGTAATATTTCCCGAGCTCTTTATAAATAGTGCCCATAGACTAAATGTAATTGGCTCTTCAGCAGGCGCGTTTCGTGCAGCCTGTTTTGTACAAAAAGATCCCTATGCCGCTATCAATCGTCTTGCAGAGTGTTATTCAACAACCGTTTATTCTGACAAACCTTCCAGTTGGGAGATTACTCAAAAAGCGCGTGATCTTATCAACTATGTGATGGGTAAGCATGGCGTTGTTGAAGTAATGACTAACCGGTATCACAAATTGCAGATTATCACTGCACGATGTCACGGTTTAATGCAGCACTACAATAAGCCGAGTCAGATGGTAGGGCTGGGAATTAGCGCCGCGGCGAACCTGGTAAACCGAAAGCTGTTGCAAAAAATGTATACGCGCAGCGTATTCACAGTGCCAAAGAGTAAGTTTGAGATTTATGATCCCTATAACTTGCGCACTGAATACATCGATTTGGCGTTGAATAATGTGAAGGATGCGTTACTGGCCTCCGGTTCAATCCCGTTAGTATTGAATGGGGTAGAGGCGGTTACGCAAGCGCCAGAAGGCGTCTATCGCGATGGCGGCATTATCGATTACCACTTTGATTTACAATTCGGTCCGTCGCCCGGGCTGGTGTTGTATCCGCACTTTTATCCCAAAGCGATTCCTGGTTGGTTTGATAAAGCGCTGAAACACCGGGTTCCCCATCAATCGAGTTTTGACAATGTCGTGATGCTGGTACCTTCTGAAGAGTTTGTGGCTAGCCTGCCATACGGTAAGATTCCGGATCGCAAGGATTTTGATACTCTTGATGCACCCACCAGAATAAAATACTGGCAACAGGTTTTATCTGAATCAGACAGGTTGGGGGAGTTTTTGATGCAAGCGATTTCCAGAGGTGAAATGCTGCGCTACATAAAACCGTTGCCATTTGCATGTAAGCCCACGGTTAGTCCGACCGTTGCCTGATTTTATGCGTTTTAGCTGGTCTTAAATGGTTTTGTCTGGTCTCGCTGGGTAATCTTTGGTCAATCAATTGGCAAATAAAGAATTTCTGCTTGCACCAGACGTGCGGCATCGCTATTATACGCGCCACTCGGTATTCACCGATGACCTATGCGTCTATAGCTCAGTTGGTTAGAGCGCTACCTTGACATGGTAGAGGTCCCCTGTTCGAATCAGGGTAGACGCACCATCTTACTTATTTTTTTCATTATTCTCTCAGATTGTATTTCTGCTGTTTTCAAGTAACGCAGTAATCTGACTTAGTTTATTTTTCTCAGCAATTTGCACCGGCGTTAACTGCGGCGGAATATAGTTTTCTGATTTAAAGTTTGCCTCATAGCGCCATGTGAGAGTGGATGGTTCACTCAGGCTGTGAGGATTAGCGCCCAGATCAAGTAACGCACTGACCAACGATGGCTGATTGGCTTTTACGGCTTTGTGCAAAAGCTGATAACCGTCACGGTCATACTGGGTAATTACGGCTTGTATAGCTTCCTGTGACATCAGCGATGGCATATTGTGCGCATACCAGGTTAAGAACTCGACATTGTCTGTATACACGGCGAGTTGAGTAAGGGTTGTACCGTCAGCAGATTGGTGAAATAGGTCTGCCCCCAGATCGATTAAGCTGGTCACTGCAGAAAGCTGTTTGCTTTTAATGGCGAAAAACAGCGGGCTGTAACCTTCCTTTGTTTGTTGATTAATCTTTGCGCCGCGTTTGACCAATAAACCCATGTTGTCGCTGTTTCCTGCATTGGCTGCAAACATCAGAGGTGACTGTCCATACACGTTGGTTGCGTTGATGTTGTACCCTTTATCCAGGATTTTGCTCAAAAGTGGTGCTGACGTTGTACCCGCGCAAAGGTGAAGCGCACTGGTTCCGTCTTCTATTGCTGATGTAAGATCCGCCCCATTGTCCAGTAGCGCTTGGATGATAGCTTCGTTGCCATATCGACAAGCCTGTATCATTGGGCCAAAGCGATTACCCGTTCGGCTCTGCACATTGGCGCCGTTTTCCAGTAATACCATTACTAATTCAGGGCTTTGGGTCTCGACTGCCCAGCTTAGCAGGCTCGATTTATCGGGCAGTGGCGCATTGACGTCAATGTGTGACGCCAATGCTCTGACCCGATTCAGGTCCAGCGCCAACAGCGCGTGTTTTGCATCAAGGAGTTTTTCCTGAGATGACTGATTCAGTGTTGCATTGGAGTCAGAGTGAGTTACTTCGCTTTGGCATCCGCCCAAGAGTGTAAGTAACAACAGGGTGGGTAATGTCTTTTTCATCATGGTGCGTCCTCAGGCCATTAAACCAGCAAGCGGTCCGGTACTGTCACCAAACTGTTGAATGGGGACGCCCATGTTTTGCAATACCGAAAGCAGAAAGTTACACATGGGGGTATGCTTTTCGGCCGCGATGTGTTGGTTACCTTGCGAGCCACCTCCGGCCAGTAAAATCGGTAGGTTCATATGGTCGTGGTCGTTAGATTCGCCGATACAGGCGCCTCGAATCACAAATGTATTGTCCAGAAGTGTAGATTCGCCATCGGGAATACTGGCCATTTTTTCCAGATAGTCCGCAAACAACTGCATATGATAAGCATTGATTTTAACCAGCTTGTCAATTTTATCCGGGTCGTTAGCGTGATGACTTAATGCGTGATGCCCATCAGGTATCCCCAGGTTGTTGTAGGCATGGTTACTCAGTTCACGCCCTAGCATGAACGTACTTACGCGAGTTATATCGGTTTGCAATGCCAGCATTTGCAAATCCAGCATTATCTTTACGTGTTCCTCGTAATCATGAGGAATGCTTGCCGGGACGCGCAGATCAGCCAAGTCCATTTCAATTGGCGTTTGACTGGCTTTGACAATACGTCGCTCAACATCCCGAATGGACTCCAGATACTGTTCCATCTTATGGCGGTCATTGCTGCCCAAGCGACGATTTAAGCGCTTGGCTTCGTCATTGATGAAATCCAGAATACTGCTCTTATGGGCCAATCGCATCTGGCGTGTCTTTTCATCGATTTTGTTGCCGTCGCCAAATAAATGTTCAAACACATCACTGGGTGCGACCATGGCAGGCAATGCCTGTGTTGGGCTCTTCCAGGAAATCGTATTCGTGTAGGTACAGCTGTAATTAATATCACAACTGCCCAGTAAACTGGGGGGCTCTATACCTAATTCCAGCGAAGCAAGCTGAGTATCTTTCGCAAAGAACTGGGCGGCTATCTGGTCAGCCGACACCCCGCAGTAAATATCAGCCCCTTCTGTGGCTTTGGCGTGTGCGCCGGTTAAAAACGCCGGGCAACTGCGGCCATGGCCCGCGGGCGGTGCACCGAATGCACTGGCCTGATAGTGAGCCAGTCCGGAGATCACAGAGAACTTATCACGTACTTTTTCAAGCGGTGACAGTATTGGGGTCATGGCATAGTCTTTACCTATTTCAGATGGCGTATAGCGTTGCATCCTGACCCCGTTAGGTGAATAGAACACCGTCATCCGTTTGGGACGGTATTCCAATGATTGGGCCTGCGCTTTCGGAATCAGTGACTCCATGACAGGCAATGCCACCGTAACCCCCAATCCTCGCAAAAAAGATCGGCGAGACAGGCTTGGCTTAGCGTGCTGTTGCGAACTGGTCTTTTTCATCAGGGGCCTCAGGTGCTTTCTTATAGTTAAACGGGGTGCTGGTTACAACGGCTTCGATGATACGTTGAATACGGTAATCATCTGTTTTCGCCTGGGAAACAATGGCGCGCAGGGTGGGCTGGTCATAAGCTTCCAGGCCTCTGCCAAGTGCGTAGGTCAACAAGCGTTCAGTGAACGCCAGGGCAAAACGCTCTCGACGCTCCCACAATATGTCATGCAATCCGGACAAGCCCTCAAACTGGGTGCCATCCGGCATTTGTGCCGAGACATCAATAAGCTGATTGGCATATTCCGTCCTGAACGCACCCACAGCATCGTACTGTTCTAAGGCCAGGCCAAGCGGGTCCATTCGTTTATGGCATGCTGCACAAACGGGGTCGGCTCTGTGACGCTTCAGTTGCTCTCTGGCAGACAGGGCTACGCCATCGTGTTCGGCAACCAGCGCCGGCACATCTGGCGGAGGAGGCGGTGGGCTAGCGGCCAGCAAATTATCTAGGATCCATTTGCCGCGTTTCACCGGTGACGTGTGATTCGGGTTTGAGGTCAGAGTGAGAATACTGGCCTGTCCCAACAGTCCGCCTCGACCGGATTGTTCGCTCAAGGTCACTTTTCTGAACGCCTGACCATATACACCTTCAATGTCATAGTGATTGGCAAGTTGCTCGTTTATATAGCTGTAATTGGCATTCAGAAAGTCAAATACAGAGCGGTTGTCTTGCAATATCCGGGTAAAGAAGAGCGCCGTCTCACCCTTAATAGCCTGTCTTAGTGGCACGGTGAACTGGGGGAATTCAAAAACATCCGGTGAGTGATAGGGCAGGTTTCGCAAATACAGCCACTGACCCGCAAAGTTGTCGGTCAGTGCCTCGGCTTTTTCTGAGCGCAGCATTCGCTTAAGTTCTCCCCGCAGGATCTCAGGCTGCCGTAATTTGCCGCTCTGTGCCAGGTCTGTCAGCGTTTGATCGGGAATACTGCTCCATAAAAATAATGCCAGTCGCGCTGCAAATTCCGTATCACTTATTTGATATACCGAACCCGGCGTGATGTTTTCAGGCACAGGTTCTTGTAAATACAGAAAACCCGGAGAGACTAACAGTGCTTGCAGTGCTGTTGCGATACTTCCTCGGAAGTCCAGGTCCTGGCGGGCGTGCCTGAAAACATTAATCAGTGGCTGAACATCTTCGTAATTGGTCAGACGTCGATAGGCTTCAGCCGTTAGTCGGGTAAAAATTGCTTCTGCACAGCTAATTTCATCGGCTGTTATGTCAGAACCCGCTGGCGCGTTGTCGGGAAAGCAGGTGAATATTTTACGTGTGCTAGGCGTATCCACAACACGGGCAATGTGAGCGTCGGGGGAGATTGGCCCAATGACTTCTATTTCCATCACGTCACGTAGAAATGCGGCCTGAGAAAAACGGGACGACATATGATAAGAGGGGACTTGTTTGGTAGAAACACGGGTACCATCAACAATAAAATCCAGGGTTAGATTTGTTGGTGCCCTGTCGGGTAAGACAACGTAATCCGTTCCTTTGCGCACGGTGGGGACGTGCTCTGTGAGTGCGAGACGTTTACGAAATGCCATCCCGATAGTGTGGCTACCCGCTGTCAACGTAAGCGTGTAGCTATGGCGGTGTATATTGAGACGGTCGACTTCGTTGTTGGTGTTGGCGTTCAGAAAACCGGCAATTTCATAATCCCCCGTTACTGGCGCATAAAATGAGAAACTACCACCGCCCCTGGAGTCGATAGGCAGTTCGTCACTCATTCGGAGGTCGAAAGCAGGTACACCACTGTTTTTCACCGAACCATTTTTAGGTACAACATAACTCACTTTGCTGGCCGATTCAGGAGTAACCCCCGCAGCTAACTTACTCACTTTTCCGGCCACGAACAGGTACCGCTCCAAATGGGTGGTAGACACGCTCAGAACATCGGCATTGTTGTCGAATCCGTAACCAGAATCATCGCCTGGCAATGACTCAGAAATAGCTACATCCAATGCAAGTAAATCCCTGACTGAGTTTGCATATTCGCTTCGGTTCAGGCGGCGTAAAGTAGAACGCCCTGGATTGGGGTGTAGCTCGCTGTAATTGTCCAACGATGTTTCCAACCATTGCAACAAAGCGGCTTTTTCCTGAGCAGATAACTGCTTTTTATCTGCCGGTGGCATGTCGCCCATGGCGACGGATTTTAGAATTGCTTCCCAACGTTTCAGGTTGTGGCCCTGAGCAATATCATTTACGTCGATATCTTCAATAGACCAGCTTCCATCAAAGATATAGTCATTGTGGCAGTCTTCGCAGCGGTCGTAGAGCAATTGGTCGGCCTGTTTGGCGGTAAAGTCAGCACCGGTCGTATCAGACCACACCGACAAGCTTGTGTTTAAGAGCATGATTGATAAGACCACAGAGACCCTGAATGGGGCAAAGACCAACTTTGGGGAGAAACACATCAACATCTGCACTCTCTTTGCGCAATTGCAGCCTGATAAAAGGCTCAGACCGAAATAACTCTAGTGGCAGCAGTTACTATGCCAATAATCTGTGTAAATCGGGCAGTGCGACGAGTAAGGGATTTGGAAGGGTAAAGTGCCAGACGTACCGCCCTGCATTGATAAAAAGCAGGGCGGGGCAAAGCAACTAGTCGAGTCGTTTGACCTGGCTATAGTCTTTGTTTAACAGACTTGCAGGTAAATAAATTACTGCGATATTCAATGTGCGGTCATCGTCCGAGAGCATAGCTGACTGAATCTGTATTTTGGTGCCGTCACGGCTGAAGGTGGGATGGGTGTGATCTTTGGCGGATTTTTTGTGACCAGCACTCAGCAGCATCATTTCATCAGTGGTGCGATCGATGAGGTACAAACTACGTTCAAAATCGTCACCTACTGCCCAGCGACCGTCAGGCGAACCGTGTACATGCCATAAACCACTGCCGCTTCTGGTTTGCCCAGCGATGCGCATTTCATTGGTACGTAAATTAACGATGCCAAGTCCGGTGGGTTTTAGCCGGCTGGCAGAGGGGCCCCAGTCGTCATTCGTGCCTACCTCGCGGTGACCCATAATTGCAAAAGCGACTTCATCCCGCGTGATGACGGCTTCATGGGTGATCCATTCGTATTCTGCTTCAGGGTAAAGCGGTTTTACTTCACCGCCGACCTTCATTGTCCACATACGCTGTGGCGACTTTCCTCCGGTTTCCCAACAGAACACCAGTTCTCGGGATACCCATGGGTTAGTTTGAATGTGACCGAGTTGAAAAGGTAAAGCGACCACCATTTCAATTTTGCCAGTGGTTAAATCCATGCTCGCTATACCGGTCGGTCCGGCACCCATGTTTCTGGGGCCAAAATTGGCTTCGAGTTTGGTGTTATCCGGCAGGTGGCGGGCAGCTTCCTCGCGACCGATACGAAAATAGATGATATCTTCTGCAGCATCCAATGCCATATCCCCGCCGGCCCCCATACTCCCCGGAACAACACCCACCACACGCTGATACTGGTCGGCGGGCTTGATTTTGTTGGTGGTTACATCGGCCAGCAACGCGCCAATATTCACTTCAATAATCTGTTTATTATTGTCGCTTCTGCCGTAGCGAGGTTGTTTGCTGGCTGCAAAATTAGGATCACGCATTAAATATAACTTGTTGGATTTTTGGGAGTTCACCAACATGCCAAAATAGCCACCTTCACTTACCTGTACCAGGGTGCCATCCTGTTCATTCACCGCCATCGCTTCGCCCGACACGCGATTAGAGCGAAATACCAGCCATTTGCCATCGGCTGTCCATTGAGGGTGGGTTGGGTAAATTTTTGAATCACCAATCGGCTGGCTGGTTAGAAACGCTATTTTCACCCCGGTCACTGGGTCTTTGATGAGTTTGCGCTCGGACGGAAAGGTATCACCTATCCCGGCCATCGCTGCTGACGGTACCAGAAAAATGCTCAGTATCGCGCTCAGCAGTAGTGGTGTTAATTGCTTTTGCAACATGCTTTACTCGTTTTAGTGTTGAGACAACACTGTGAGAAAAACACAAGTTCAATTCGTAAGCGAACTGTTATTAATATTTGTGCGAAATGTGAAACTTAATATTCACAACAACAGTAAAGCGTTATTTTTCTACCCGGTGAACCACACGCTGTGCCAGCTCTGCAATTCGAATATTTTGCTCCATGGCTGAGGTTTGTAATTTTCGGTATGCCTGCTGCTCCGAAATTTTGCCCTGTTGCATGAGTAACAACTTGGCCCTGTCGATGACTTTTTGCTCATTCAGCGCTTGCTTTGCTGCAGCAAGCTGACCGCCATTTCTTCAATCCGCTGAGATTGACCGCGGATTAACTCATAAAATGACTTATGTGCAGAGAGGGTCGCTGATTCACTAAGTTCCTCTTCGGACATGTCCGCGCCGCGTAAGCCCCTGACTGACGTATCGAATAACATAGTGAATGGAGAACCGGCATGAGCAGGTGTGCTGTTTAGTGAGGCAACCAGTAATTCGTGATTTCTTAATTCATCTTCAGCCTGTTTGATACGGATTTCAGCCTGCTGATTTAAACGCGTCGTAAGGTGCTCTTCCACTAATTGCATCGCATCAATGCGTTGGGTGGCAATGTCATACCATACTTCACTGAGTTCCGATGAACAGCCATCGCCATTCGCCAACGCATCGATCATCTTTCGAAGACGCTGGATGTTCGCAGCGACTTCACTTTCGGCCAGTGAAGCCCACATCGTTTGTTCTTCTTCATCGGCGAAGTTGGAAAAGGTTTCGAAACACTGGTTTTGAGAGTCGGTGAGTGCGTGAATTCGGTCGCAAATGTCTTTGTCGAAATGACTTTCAGAAAAACCAATCGCCCCCCAGGCGCGTTCTTGTCCTGCGTATTCCTTGCCTTGCATAAAGTTAAATAAGGCAACCAGCAAGCGGGTCATCTCGGGATCACTGGCAACGTCGGCGGCTTCAAAAATAACATCAAGCAACCCGGCAATTAACCGGCAATACGCGTTAGTGGATTCCAGCGTATTTACCTGCAGGGCGGACACTTTGTCGCGCAGGTTGGGTAAGTGATCCATACCCTGCAACGCAAAGGTGATACTGCTTAATAATCGCATAGACTGACCGTTGTCGTGGTTACCCAAGTACAATGACTTGAGCAGACTTCGGAGATCCTGCTCGCATTCCTGACTATTTTCTATTTGATGTTCACGTTGTTCTGAAAAGCGATCGCCTTTTGAACCCAGGAAAACGTTCGACATTCCACGTTCACGTTGTAGCTGGTGAATCATATCTTTTATGGCTTCAACGGTGCGGCAGTTCGACGACAGGTGTTGAAGAGCTTGTATTTCCTGGTACTTTGCTGCCAGCAAAAAGCGTTTTGTTATTTCGCTGTGTTTTCCCATAGTGGCCTCAAACAACGTATTGATAAAACTAGTAAGCAAAAGCCATTCCTGTTTACTTTGTTTCATTAATCTCGCTGAAAATGTGGCTTTTTGCAGTGTTTGTAGTCGATTTAGGCCATCTAAGACTTTAGTCGAGTATAAATTAAACGAATGATACCGGATGTTTAGCACCATTTTGGTGAATTTGCGCTATGTTGGCGCATTTTGGGTAGGTGTGATGTCGTATTGCCTTTTATGTGATTTTATCTATGTCATTGTTGTATAGGGTTTTTTGTTGTTTTTGAAAAGTTGGCAAGAAAATTGGAACATGTGAAGGGCAAGTCTTAGGGATTTGACGAAAGCACAGAATTGGACAAAGGCGTCCGCAACTGCTCCCCACGTGGAGTAGTGCGGGCGCTTTTTTGTGCGTAAAAAAACAGCAGCGAACGTAGCAGTGAACGCTGTGCACTCTTTTTTAACAGTAAGGTGATTGATTATGGCGTATCTACTTCCTTCGGAGTTTGTGACCAAGATGGTCGACGCGGGTGAATCAAAAATATATATGTCTACCCGTGATACATTAATTCGGGCATATATGGCGGGCGCAATCCTGGCCCTGGCAGCGGTGTTTGCAGTTACGATTGCTGTACAGACCGGTGTCTTCCTGATTGGAGCTGTATTGTTCCCGGTTGGTTTCTGTATGTTGTACCTGATGGGCTTTGACCTGTTGACGGGGGTGTTTGTACTTGCTCCATTAGCCTGGCTGGCTAAGCGGCCCGGTGTCACCTGGCCACAAATATTGCGCAACTGGGGATTGGTGTTTGTGGGTAACTTTGCCGGTGCATTGACTGTGGCGTTTATGATGTCATTCATCTTTACCATGGGTTACAACACTGACGGCGGCGCCATCGCGACAAAGGTTGCTGGTATTGGTGAAGCGCGTACACTGGGTTATGCAGAATATGGCGTAGCGGGTTGGTTTACTATCTTTATCCGCGGTATGCTGTGTAACTGGATGGTATCACTGGGTGTAGTAGGCGCAATGATTTCTACTAACGTGAGCGGTAAGGTACTGGCTATGTGGATGCCAATCATGCTGTTCTTCTTCATGGGCTTTGAGCACTCCGTTGTTAACATGTTCCTGTTCCCGTTTGGTCTGATTATGGGGGGGGATTTCTCCATCATGGATTACTTCCTGTGGAACGAGATCCCGACTGCACTGGGTAACCTGGTTGGTGGTCTGGCGTTTACTGGTCTGACACTGTACTCAACACACTACAAAACTGCGCCTAAGCGCACACTGGTAGGTGGTGGTGCACCAAAAGCCGTACCCGCAGCAAAGGTAAACGATAAGGCATAACATCCATGTTAGCTGTCCGCTGGGGAGCATGCTCCAGCAGTGGTATTAAACCTATCAATCAGGACTGTCAGAAATTGACAGTGCCTGATTGTGCTGTTTTAGGGCGAAGGGGCATTGTTGCCAGTATTGCAGATGGCATAAGTAGCAGTCAGGTCAGTCAATACGCCAGTGAACTGGCTGTTACGCATTTTAATCGCGACTATTTGCTTACCAGTGAAAACTGGTCGAGTGCCAGAGCCGCAAAAAAAGTGTTGGAAACCATCAACACCGCGTTATATGTTAAAACTGCACAAAGTCCCTACCAGGGAAACCCGGACAGGGGCTATGTGTGTACCTTTTCCAGTCTTATCCTGCACCAGGATCTCGCTACGATAGTGCACTGTGGCGATAGTGTGATTCTGCATTGTCGCGATGATCAGATCTCGACACTAACCCGGGAGCACGCCGGGACGTCGGAAGACGGACAACGCTATCTTGCTAATGCATTAGGTATAAAACCTGAACTGGATGTCGATATTCACAGCATTGCTATCCAGCCAGGCGATAAATTTGTGTTGATGACAGATGGTGTGGCTGACTTTGTTGATGCAGACTCGTTATTCAGTGAAATGCCACAGACTGAGTCGGCATTAACGGTATATTGTGAACAAATCGTTGAGCAGTCTCTTTCCGCCGGAAGTGCAGACAATCTCACTATCCAGGCCGTTGTTGTTACTGACATATCAAACCACTCTGAAACACGTTACGACGAAGCAGGTTTGCTGCCGAGAGTGTCAAGTCCGGAAGTGGGGACCGTTATAGACAATTGGCATTTGTTGAAGTGCCTGCACCGTTCCGACCGCAGTGAAGTGTTCATTGCGAAACATTCCGAGACGCAACAACAGGCTATCTTTAAAGTACCCGCAACCACCCACTGCGACACCAACGCGTTTCTGGATGATATGGCCAAGGAAGAGTGGGTGGCGCGACGGATCACTAATCCACACTTAATGAAAGCGATTGGAATAAATGAATCTAGGACGGCGTTTTATACGCTAACAGAATGTTTGGACGGGCAGACCTTACATCAATATCTGCTCGATAATGGCAAAGCTTCTGTAAAACAGGTCAGAGAATGGGCAGCGCAAATGGTGTCTGGATTAACGGCACTTCATCGCAAAGACATATTGCATCAGGATGTGCGGCCTGAAAATATCATGCTCACAGAATCCGGCAGACTGGTGCTAATTGATTTCGGCAGCGCCAGCATTAGCGGCCATAATTTTTTGGAAGACCCCAACCAGCTTATGATTCCCGGCGATCTTCTCTACAGTGCGCCTGAATACTTTGTTGGATTGTGGGCGAATGAACAGGCCGATCAGTTCGCCTTATCGTCAATAGTCTATTTTGCGCTATCAGGTGCTCACCCCTATGGTACGTCTGTGGCAAAGACCACCAGTTTTAGTGCGCTTCACAAATTGCGCTATCAAAGATTGCTTCAAAGGGACGTGTCGGTGCCCGTATGGTTAGACGAAACGATAAAACGAGGTTGCCATCCACAGGCTGGTAAACGCTATCCGAGTTTGTCTGAATTCTTATACGACCTGCAACATCCTAACCCGGGTTACCAGCAGTCGTTGCCTTTAGCTGACCGAAACCCGCTAAGGTTTTGGCAAACGGTGTCAGGTGTTCTTGCTGTATTGTTGGCTTATTCACTGATGCGCTAATTCACGTCCTCACCAAGGCCGTGCACTCAAATTGGGGGGGGGTGCTTTGATTTGGTGCAATTCAGGTGCTGGAGATTATGAGCGCGCTTGCTAACTCTATGAAAATAAACACTTCTACGTTTTGGCATTGTTCTTGATTGTAGAATAATACGATGTTGACTCATTCACATGAGCCATCAAACAATTTAAAGCTAACGCTAAACAGGCAACGAAGCCCACAACCATAACTGGTCGTGGGCTTTTTTTTGTCCCCAAGAAAGGTGAACAAAATGACTTCTTCTTCACAACAACGCATCGTCATCGTCGGAAATGGCATGGTAGGCCATCATTTTGTAGAGCAGTTAATTAACAGCCAGCATGATTGCCACGTTACGGTTTTAAGCGGTGAAGGCCGTTTGGCCTACGACCGGGTTTATTTATCGTCGTACTTTGCAGGAAAAACGGCTGAAGACTTAGCCATGACGACACCTGAAACTTACCAGGAGTGGGGTGTTGATGCGCGAACGAACGCGCGTGTAAGCGACATTGACCGCGTTGCTAAAATCGTCACGCTGGAAAGTGGTGAGTCATTTGAGTATGACAAACTGATCTTAGCGACAGGCTCTTACCCGTTTGTGCCGCCTATTCCGGGCAATGATCAGCCTCATTGTCTTGTTTATCGTACTATTGAAGATTTGGAAGCCATTAGCGCTTCGTCAGCGCAAAGTAAGGTCGGCGTTGTTGTGGGTGGTGGACTATTAGGCCTGGAAGCTGCCAACGCACTTAAACAAGCGGGTCTTGAAACGCACGTTGTTGAATTTGCCCCTCAATTAATGGCGGTCCAGCTGGATATGATGGGCGGCGAGCAACTGAAAGTTAAAATTGAGGAGCTGGGCGTACAGGTACATACCCAAAAAGCGACCCAGGAAATTGTGGCTGGTGAAAACTGTCGTTACCGCATGAACTTCTCTGATGGCAGCTATTTAGAAACCGACCTGATTTTGTTCTCTGCCGGTATTCGCCCCAGTGACCAGCTAGGTCGCAGCAGTGAGCTGGCAATGGGTGAGCGCGGCGGTATTGTCATCAACAATCAGTGTCAAACCTCAGACTCTGACATCTACGCCATTGGCGAATGTGCATTGTGGGATAACCGCATATACGGCCTGGTTGCACCAGGTTATGCCATGGCGCGTGCTGCGGTAGCGCATTTAACAGGTGGTGAAGGCGAGTTTGCTGGTGCTGATATGAGTACCAAGCTAAAACTGATGGGTGTTGAAGTGGGTTCGATTGGCGATGCCCACGTCAGAACGCCGGGTGCTCAAGTTTATACCTATCACAACCAACCTGATGGCGTGTATAAGAAGCTGGTTTTAGACCCAACCAAAACCCACGTGATTGGTGCCGTTCTGGTGGGGGATACCAGTGACTACGACACGCTATTACAGTACGCCTTAAATGAAATTGCCGTTCCGGAAGCGCCTGAGTCACTTATTTTACCTTCTTCAGGAGAAGCGCCGGTATTAGGTGCGGATGCGTTGGGCGACAGTGCGACTATCTGTTCGTGTTATAACGTGTCTAAGGGCGACATTGTCAATGCTATCGACGGCGGTTGCTGCTCTGTGGGTGACGTGAAAGGCGCAACCAGTGCCAGTACAGGTTGTGGTGGTTGTGCAGCCTTATTGAAAAACGTCGTCGACAGTGAGTTAGAAAAACGCGGTGTTGAAGTGTCGAAAGCCATTTGTGAACACTTTAACTTTACGCGTCAGGAGCTGTACCACCTGATTCAAGTTGAAGGTATCAAGAGCTTCAACGAGTTACTGGAAAAACACGGTACGGGCATGGGCTGTGACATCTGTAAGCCTGCTGCCGGTTCTATTTTTGCGTCGGTGTGGAACGACTACATTCTGCAACAGCAGCATCAACCCCTGCAAGACACCAATGATACTTACTTGGGTAACATGCAAAAAGACGGTACGTATTCCATCGTGCCGCGTGTCGCCGGTGGTGAAATTACCCCGGATAAGCTTATTTTACTGGGTGAGGTGGCTAAGAAATACAACCTGTATACCAAGATTACGGGTGGTCAGCGAATTGATTTATTCGGTGCTCGGGTAGACCAGTTACCGGGTATCTGGGAAGCCCTCGTTACCGGTGGCTTTGAAACGGGTCATGCCTATGCTAAAGCACTGCGGACGGTTAAGTCTTGTGTAGGTAGCACCTGGTGTCGTTACGGAGTACAGGACTCAGTCACCATGGCCATCGACCTGGAAAACCGCTACAAAGGCCTGCGCGCGCCGCACAAAATTAAATTTGCCGTTTCGGGCTGTACCCGTGAATGTGCCGAGGCACAAGGTAAAGATATCGGTGTGATTGCAACCGAAAACGGTTGGAACTTATATGTATGCGGAAACGGCGGTATGAAGCCTCGCCATGCAGACCTATTTGCAACAGACCTGGACGATGCAACTCTGGTGAAATACATCGACCGCGTGTTGATGTTCTACACCAAAACCGCAGATCGTTTACAGCGCACATCTGTTTGGATGGAAAACCTGGAAGGCGGTTTGGAATACCTGCAACAGGTCGTGATTGAAGACTCGTTGGGCATTGCCGACGAACTTGAAGCGCAGATGCAGTTAATTACTGATACCTATCAGTGTGAGTGGAAAACCACCATTGAATCGCCGGATGCCCTCAAGCGTTTCCGTCAGTTTGTGAACAGTGAAGCTACCGACAGCAACATTCAGTTTGTAACAGAGCGTGACCAGATTCGTCCGGCTACCAAAGCCGAAAAGTTTTCAGGTGAAAAAGCCATTCCGGTAGAAATTGTTTAGGAGAACAATCATGCAAGCACAAGAAAGTTACACCCCACAATGGCATGATGTGTGCCATGAAGACGACCTGGTTACCAACAGCGGTGTTTGCGCACTGATCGGTGAGGAACAAGTTGCTATCTTCCGGATTGTGAACGGCGAAGGCACACAGTACTTTGCGATTAGCAACTGGGATCCTATTGGCGAAGCCAATGTCCTTTACCGCGGAATTGTCGGTTCATTGGGCGGTAAGACAGTGGTGGCATCGCCGTTGTATAAAGAGCATTACGAACTGGCTACCGGCACGTGCCTTGAGCGCGATGACGTGAGCGTTAATGCTTACCCCGTGCGTGTTGACGCACAACGTGTATTGATTGAACTGTAACAGCCAGGACTTGCAATGACTTCATTACCCCCAACAGCGAATCCCCAAAGCAGTAAACGGTTACTGCAAACAACCTGTCCGTACTGCGGTGTAGGTTGTGGCGTGGATGTAGTACGCCAGGGGGCTGCAGGGCCACAACTCAGTGACCTGCAAGGTAGCCGGGAACATCCGGCTAACTTTGGACGCCTGTGTATTAAAGGCACTCACTTGCTGGAAACGCTGGGGCAGGACAGCCGCTTGTTGTTCCCAATTGTTAATGGTGAGCGAAGTGACTGGCAAACAGCCATTGATACCGTTTCACATAAGATCCGCGATATTCTTGAAACTGATGGGCCGGATGCTATTGCCATTTATGGTTCAGGTCAGTTACTGACTGAAGACTACTACGTTGCCAATAAGTTGATGAAAGGCTTCATTGGCAGCGCCAATATCGACACCAATTCTCGTTTGTGTATGTCATCTGCGGTTGTCGCACATAAACGGGCGTTTGGTGAGGATATTGTGCCGTGTGACTACGAAGATTTAGAGCACACGGATTTGCTGGTATTAGTAGGTAGCAATGCGGCGTGGACGCATCCGGTACTGTTTCAACGCATTGAACGCGCCAAGTTACAAAACCCCGATATGAAAGTTGTGGTGGTTGACCCGCGCCAAACGGATTCCTGTACGCTGGCTGATTTACATTTGCCACTGGCACCGGGCACCGACTCTGTACTTTACTGTGGGTTACTGAATTACCTCTCACAACATGATGGTCTGGACCAAACTTACATTGAACAGTCTGTAGCGGGTCTGGATGATGCGCTTACAATCGCCAGTGAATGGGATTTGGCCAGAGTGGCGGACGTTTGTAAGCTACCTCTGGCCATCGTTGAAACCTTTTATCGCTGGTTTATGCAACTTCCACGCGTGATCAGCTTTTTCTCCATGGGTATTAACCAATCTACCACCGGTGTAGATAAGGGTAATGCCATTATTAACTGCCATTTGGCGAGTGGTAAAATCGCTAAAACCGGGTGTGGCCCATTCTCGATAACCGGTCAACCAAATGCCATGGGCGGTCGCGAAGTGGGTGGGTTATCGACCATGTTAGCGGCGCATATGGACATCGATAATACCGAGCATCAGCGAGTTGTTCGCGATTTCTGGCAGGCGCCAAATCTGGCAACAAAAAATGGTCTGAAAGCGGTTGATACGTTTCAAGCTGCAGCAGATGGAAAAATTAAGTGTTTATGGATCATGGCGACCAACCCGGTAGCAAGCATGCCGAACCGCGAGTTAATTGAAGCGGCCCTGTCGCGCTGTGAAATGGTGATCGTGTCGGATACCGCAGCACAAACCGATACACTTAAGTTCGCCGATGTTATTTTACCGGCAACCGGCTGGTCTGAAAAAAACGGCACCGTAACAAATTCAGAGCGCCGTATTTCGCGCCAACGCGGATTGGTGCCGCCAAGCGGTGAAGCAAAGCACGACTGGCAAATCATTAGTGAAGTGGCCTGTGCATTAGGCTTTGAAGAAGCGTTTAGTTATCAACATCCGGCAGAGATTTTTCGTGAACACTGTGCATTAACTGGCATCGAAAATGGTGGGAGCCGTGCGCTGGACTTATCACCATTACAAGACCTGACTGAACAACAATACGATGCGATGCGCCCTCAGCAATGGCCATTCAGTGAGGTGCACAGAGCAGGCTCAGGCCGATTGTTTGCTGACGGCACTTTCTATACGCCAACCGGTAAAGCGCGCATGATTGCTGTTACACCGGCATTGCCGACACAGGCTACGTCAGCGGAATATCCTTTTGTATTGAATACGGGCCGTGTTCGGGACCAATGGCATACCATGACCCGTACTGGTAATACCGCACGTCTATTGAAACACATGGACCGTCCGTGGTTGAGTATTAACAGTGAAGATGCTAACAAACTGGATGTCGGTGAAGGCGATTTACTGCAGTTAAACGCAGAATGTGCAAAAGACACTTCCGTTATTTTACCGGTAAAAATTGACGATAAGCAGCGAAAAGGCGACATGTTCGCACCATTTCACTGGTCCGCTACCTGGGGCTCTCACTGTAAGGTTGGGGCATTGTTAAACGGTGCTAATGATCCGTTATCAGGGCAGCCCGAACTTAAGCACGGTGCGGTCAAAGCAGTAAAAGCAGAAATGGCTACCCACGGACTGGTGTATGGAAACGCTGAATATGTTGGTCCTGTGCGCGAGGCATTTTCCTACTGGCTGGCATGCCCAACAGAAGTCGCACACAGTGCCATGGTGGCAGATATCAAAGCGCCCCAGGCTCTGGTGGATATGCTGTTTACGTTATTGCCAAAAGACACGCAGTGGTCAACCAAACAGTCAGCAGAGACCGTCAGCGTTGTGGCTACTCGCAACGATGTGCTGGTGCTGGCTGTATTGCTCAGCGATACCACATTGAATCTACCGCTGGACTGGCTGGATAGTCTGAGTTCAGCAGATAAATTGTCGTCCGAACAGGTATCTGCGTTGTTGAATCAACAGCCGGATGACGCATTTTTATTAGGGAAACTGGTCTGTAGCTGTTTTGGTGTGCGTGAAAACACCATCAAGCAGGCTATCCAGGACGGTTGTAACAGTGTTGAAGCATTAGGTAAAAATCTCAAATGCGGCACAAATTGTGGCTCGTGCAAAACCGAGCTGGCGGCCTTACTCACTGCTGAGGCCGAATCTTCAACTGACACGGAATCTACCCCTTATGAGCGTATTATTTAATCCTGTTACCGCGCCACTGATTGAAGGGGCGTTACGTATTCAGTCCAAATTGCGTAACTTTACATCGCGTTATTCTGGTGAAGCCAACGGTAGTGTGAACACTGTCTATTCCGGTTCAGCTAAACTTGGCGAAGTGTTTATCGTGGGCGCAGGTCCAGGGGATGCAGAATTATTAACGGTTAAAGCTTATCGCTTGTTACAAACCGCGGATATTGTGCTGTTTGACTGGCTGGTGGATCAGTCAGTTCTCGATTGCATTCCGCGTCACATCGAAAAAGTATTCGTCGGCAAGCGGTGCGGAAAGCACAGTGTGCCACAGCACGAAATTTGTGCGCGCTTGGTTGAGCTTGGGCTTGCGGGTAAGCGGGTAGTGCGTCTCAAAGGCGGCGATCCCGCTGTGTTTGCCCGTACTTGCGAAGAAACCGCTGCGTTGACCGATGCGAATATTCCTTTTGCCATCGTTCCGGGTATTACCGCTGCATCGGGGGCGTCTGCTTACACGGGGATTCCGCTAACCGATCGCGCAGTGGCTCAGTCGGTGAGACTCATGACCGCACAATTTCAAAACCCTGAAAAAGAAGCTGATTGGGCCTCTATCGCCCGCAATGCTGAACGTGAAACCACGGTTATTTATATGGGCTTTAAACGCTTAGCACTGTTGTGCCAGCGATTAAAAGAAAATGGCGTAGATGCGAATATGCCAGTTGCGGTGATTGAGAACGCGTGTTGTAATCAACAACAGGTCATCGCTGCGACTATTAGCGATATAGTTCAACACGTTGAGCAAGCAAACATGACAGGCCCCGCGCTGGTAGTAATAGGGCATGTCGTCAACGCTCGCCAATCTGTCTCTTTAGAGCTGCTTAATCAATCCTATGAGAAGCTTGCCATTTAGCGAATATATTAAAGCCCTTGGCAAAGGGCAAAAGGGTGCGCGTCATCTTACGTCTGAAGAAGCCTATGATGCCATGGGCCGCGTACTCGATAATAGCATTGCCCCGGAACAAGCAGGGGCATTTTTAATGTTACTGCGCATGCAGGAAGAATCCGTCGAAGAGTTAAACGCCTTTATCCGTGCATGCCGGGAGCGTTTACCTGTTAATTTATCTAACCTTAACGCTCAACTGGACATTGGCTGCTATGCAGGCAAGCGAAGACAGCTTCCATGGTACCTGTTCAGTGTCGCCTTACTTGCAGCTCATGGGGTCAAAGTGTGTTTGCATGGTGCATCGGAGCCTGGTTCCAAGCGTTTTTATGCCAGCCACGCTTTACCCGAATTGGGTTTGCCACTTGCTCAATCCATTGAAGAGGCGATTCGCCACCAGTCTGTCTACAACGTGAGTTACTTGGATCTGGGTATTGCCCTGCCTGAATTGGACCGATTAATTAAACTACGGGAGTTGTTTGGTTTACGTTCCTGCGCGAATACCTTGGCACGGTTACTCAATCCCAGCCGAGCGGCATTTGCGGTGCAGGGGGTGTACCACACTCACTTGGATGAACGCCATGCGTTGGTCAATGAACAGTTTGAACAATCATCACTGGTGTTTAGAGGTGATGGTGGCGATCCTGAAGTCAATACAGAGCGGGACACGCACCTTTATTTTACTCAGGGCGGTAAAACCCGTGACGTGATCTATCCCGCTTCACCGGGTTGGTCGATGAAAGAGCGCGATGTAAGTACTTCAACTATGTTAGCTGTCTGGCGTGGTGAGCAAACCCATCACTATGCTGAGCAAGCGGTAATCGCCAGTTTATCGGCTTATCTGATGTTACTGGAAAACATCGAACTGCCTGAGGCGGCGATCAAGGCTGCCGATATGTGGGCGAACCGCAAAACTCAACAGTTGCCATTCGAAGCACGCTAATTTCTTTTCTCTTTATCCTATTAATCGACTGCCGCATATTGCGGCAGTTTGCTTTTTGTTTCTTGTTGTATTCGTCTTTAAATTTAACCTGCTATCCGCCCGTTTGCGTTAAATTTTGATGATATTCTGGGCATTCATCGCTATTTTTTGCGTGTTGAACGTGCGATCGCGGTGCAAAGTGACGCCCCATCTTGATCCATTGTCTCTGCTTTATACTGGTCGTTTTGCACGGATTTTGTACAAAACGCACCGTCGTGACACAAACAATATCAATCAGGTTATGTTTATAAAATGTTAAGTATATGACTTTTATTGAGTTATAAATATTGGCATCAAAAATGTATTAGTAATCTGTGCAAGCGTTAGCACGCTCAAGCACACAATTTATTTTGTTCTTGCTGATTGTCAGCGGGAAACAGGCAACGAAGCCCACCAGTAATGATTGGTCATTACTGGTGGGTTTTTTTTTTGGTTTAAGGAACGCACATGTTACACAAACAAATAAAAACCAGACTCAAACAAATTACCTCTTCATTGGTAATTGCTGCGTCAGTAATGACTTCTTCTGTGTCTGGTGTCGTGAATGCGGAAGATATCGGCTGGCCAGAGAAAGAAGAGTTGAAATTCGGTTTCATCAAATTGACCGATATGGCGCCTCTTGCTATTGCCTATGAAAAAGGCTACTTCGAAGACGAAGGCCTGTATGTCACACTGGAAGCACAAGCAAACTGGAAAGTATTGCTGGACCGCGTTATCGACGGTCAGCTGGACGGTGCACACATGCTGGCAGGTCAGCCATTGGGTGCAACAATTGGTTTTGGTACGCAGTCTCACATTATTACCGCGTTCAGTATGGACCTGAATGGTAATGGTATTACAGTTTCAAATGATATCTGGGCAGAAATGGAAAAGCACATTCCTCAAAAGGATGGCAAGCCTGTTCACCCAATTAAAGCCGATTACCTGAAGCCGGTTGTAGACAGCTACGCCAGTGCAGGTAAGCCATTTAAAATGGGTATGGTATTCCCGGTTTCTACCCATAACTACGAACTGCGATACTGGTTAGCCGCTGGTGGTATCCACCCGGGTTACTACGCACCGCACAAAGGTGATACGTCGGGTCAGATCGATGCACAAGCATTACTGTCTGTAACGCCACCACCACAAATGCCTGCGACGATGGAAGCCGGTACTATTTACGGTTACTGCGTAGGTGAGCCTTGGAACCAACAAGCGGTATTTAAAGGTATTGGTGTACCGGTAATTACTGACTATGAAATCTGGAAAAACAACCCGGAAAAAGTATTTGGTGTGAGCAAAGCCTGGGCCGATGAAAACCCGAACACTCACATTCGCGTAGTAAAAGCGATGATCCGTGCGGCAATGTGGCTGGATGCGAACAACAACGCAAACCGTCCTGAAGCAGTGAAAATTCTTGCTAAGAGCAGCTATGTAGGTGCGGATGAAGACGTGATTGCAAACAGCATGACCGGTACTTTTGAGTACGAAAAAGGCGACAAGCGTGAAGTGCCTGACTTTAACGTATTCTTCCGTCATAACGCGACTTACCCGTACTACAGCGATGCAATCTGGTACCTGACGCAAATGCGCCGCTGGGGTCAGATTTCAGAAGCGAAATCAGATGACTGGTACAAGGAAACGGCCAAGAAAGTATATCGTCCTGACATTTATGCTCAAGCGGCTAAAGCGTTAATCGCTGAAGGTAAGGCGTCGATAGCTGACTTCCCTGAGTTTGCTACTGAAACTGGCTTTAAGCCGCCGCAAACTGAGTTTATCGATGACGTCACGTTCGATGGTACTAAGCCTAACGCTTACCTTGAACAGTTCAGCATCGGTCTGAAAGGCGACACGGTTCTGTAACCGTGTCCATCAAAGAGGGTTACATCGATGAGTAAATCAGCAAGCGTTGTTAGTCAAATTGGCCAGATTCGAAGCAAAAATGTACTTGGAAGTGTTATGTCAAACGTACCGAAATTGTTAATGCCGGTAGTAGGATTGCTCCTGTTCCTGGCCCTATGGAATGGCGTTGCTAAGACCATTGATACTTCACTGGGTCAGTTCCCTGGCCCGGCGCAGGTATGGGAACAGTCTATGACGCTCATCGATGAACATTCTGCGCAGCGTGATAAAGCGGACGCGTTTTACGCCCGTCAGGAAGAACGCAATGCGGCGCGTATGGCAAAAGATCCTAGCTATGAGCCTAAAATCCGCCCATTCACAGGTGCACCCACATTCTTTGACCAGATTTGGACAAGTTTGTACACCGTGATGGTGGGCTTCGTGATTGCCAGTATTGTGGCAGTACCTGTGGGTATTTTATGTGGATTAAGCCGTTCTGCTTACTCGGCAATGAACCCTCTGATTCAAATATTTAAACCGGTTTCTCCGTTGGCCTGGCTGCCATTGGTGACGATGGTAGTCAGCGCTGTCTACGTCAGTGAGGATCCGATGTTTTCCAAGTCTTTTATTACGTCCGCCTTTACCGTTTCCTTGTGTTGTTTATGGCCAACACTGATCAATACGGCAGTTGGTGTATCGAATATAGACTCTGATTTGGTAAACGTAAGTAAAGTACTTCGCTTGAAGCCACTAAGCCATGTACAAAAAATTGTGCTTCCAGCATCAATTCCAATGATCTTCACCGGATTACGCCTCTCCCTGGGCATCGGCTGGATGGTATTGATTGCTGCAGAAATGTTGGCGCAAAACCCCGGACTTGGAAAGTTTGTGTGGGATGAATTTCAAAATGGTAGTTCCGAATCACTGGCCAGAATCATGGTCGCTGTTATCACGATTGGAATTATCGGTTTCCTGCTTGACCGTCTGATGTTATCAGTTCAGCGCTTGGTCAGTTGGGATAAAAATGCGGTGCTTCGTTAAGCCGCGCTTGGTATTGAGAGGATATAGCCATGCAATCTAGACATTTGGAATTGAGTCAGGTAGGTATTGATTTTCCTACCCCTAAAGGCCCGTTTACCGCATTGACAGACGTTAACCTGAAGATCGAAAAAGGCGAGTTTATCTCACTTATCGGTCACTCAGGGTGTGGTAAATCAACGGTGCTGAATATTGTGGCTGGCTTACATACTGCAACCACTGGTGGTGTGATTCTGGACGGCACACACGTTCGCGAGCCTGGCCCTGAGCGCGCAGTGGTATTTCAGAACCACTCGTTGCTGCCTTGGCTGTCGGTTTATAAAAACGTTGAGCTGGCGGTTAAGCAAACCCAAAAGAATAAGTCCAAAAAGGAAATTCGCGATTGGGTATTGCACAACCTGGAATTGGTTCACATGACCCACGCTCTGGACAAACTCCCGTCAGAAATCTCTGGCGGTATGAAGCAGCGTGTGGGTATCGCCCGGGCGTTGGCCATGGAACCTAAAGTGTTACTGATGGATGAACCCTTCGGTGCATTGGACGCGCTGACCCGTGCACATTTGCAGGATTCACTGATGGAGATCCATGCGGAGCTTGGCAATACGGTCATCATGATTACTCACGATGTTGATGAAGCAGTTCTTCTGTCTGACCGCATTGTGATGATGACCAATGGCCCTGCAGCCACTATCGGTGAAGTACTGGACGTAAAGCTGGAGCGACCTCGTGACCGTCTGGCATTGGCCGATAACCCGGAATACAACCATTACCGACATGAGGTACTTACCTTCCTGTACGAAAAACAGAAGAAGGTGGAAACCGTTTCCAGTCGCAAATCGGATAAAAAAAGCAGCGATTCAAAGAAATCTAACGCTGCGTAAAGAATTTTAATAAAAACATTGAGTTAGCTCGGCCCTTCGGGGTCGGGTCAGGCAATCTCACTCTAAATTTAGGAAAAACACGATGAACGCAACCCTTTTTTCAACTAAACGTGCAGTACTTTCTTTAGTCATCGCATCGGCATTATCGCCGGTAGCATCAGCAGAAAGCCTGCATGATGCATGGTCTGATTCTAAAGCGTCAGCCAGTTTTCGTCTTCGCTATGAAGGTGCTTCACAAGACAACGCCGCAAAAGATGCAAGCGCACTGACGCTGCGTACTTTGCTGAGCTACGAGTCTGGCAGCTACAAAGGATTCTCTTTTAAAGCAGACTTGGAAGATGTGACCATCGTAATGGGGCAGGGCGACTACACTGTAGGTCCGGCGGGTTATAACCTGGGTCAATACTCAGTGATTGCTGATCCGGAAACAACAGAGCTGAATCAGGGTTACCTGCAATACAAAGGTGATGGCGTTACAGTAAAAGCAGGTCGTCAGATTATTGCATTAGACGGACACCGCTTTGTTGGTCATGTAGGCTGGCGCCAGGATTGGCAGACTTACGATGCCATCTCGGTTAACTACAAAGCGAGTGAAAAGCTAAACGCGTTTTACGCTTATCTTAACAAGCGTAACCGTATTTTCGGTGAAGCAGCTGACATCGATTCAAATGATCACCTGTTGAACGTAAGCTACAAGTCAGATATGGGCAAACTCACTGCTTATGCCTATTTACTTGAAGTAGATAACAATACTGAAAACAGTCTGGATACCTTTGGTGTGAGCTACAGCGGTGCCTATCAGGCTGATTCTGTTAAATGGTTATACAATGCTGAATTCGCACAACAATCCAGTGAAACGGCAACCACCGATTTTTCTGCCAGCTATCTGATGCTGGAAGCGGGTGCCAGTGTTTCAGGTGTGACAGCAAAATTAGGCTATGAGCTGTTAGGTTCAGACGATGGTGCATATGGTTTCGCTACTCCGCTTGCGACACTGCATAAATTTAATGGTTGGTCTGATCAATGGTTAGGTACACCAGCTCAGGGTTTACAAGACATCTACGCCAGTGTGGCTGCTAAATTTGCAGGTGGTAACTGGTTAGCGGTTTATCATAAATTTGATGCGGATGAAGCAAGCGCTACAGTGGATGATTTAGGTAGCGAAATCAATCTGCAGTACACCACTAAAGTCGCTGAAAAGTACAGTGTTGGTGTGAAATACGCTAACTACTCTGCAGGTGACATTAAAGTAGATACTGATAAACTGTGGTTATGGGTAGCGACTAAGTTCTAATTTTCGGGGTCATCATGTGCGCTGTATCTGGTCTTCAGGACACGTCGACATTGCAGTACAGACAGCTGGGATTTATTTTGGCTGGTGGTTTGTCTTCCCGAATGGGACAAGACAAATCAACGGTCAGCATAAACGGGCAAGCCATGCTCGATATCGCCCGGCAATTACTGGATACAGCGCCCCTCCATCATCATTATGTGGTGGGAGGGCAATTTAGTACCTTCCCCGAGCTAACCCGACAACACGGGCCCGGTAGAGCCATTGCTGATGTGTTAATTCAGTTAGCCAGGCAGTATACGGGCACAGCACTTTTTCTTCCGGTTGATATGCCATGCCTGGAATCGGGTACCTTAACAACCTTACTCAATTTGGCCAATACGACCAAGCGAGCTTGTTATTTTGACAATAGCTTTTTACCTGTGGCTATGCCAATCAGCACACGCTATATCGAATCGCTAACTACGTTGATTGAGCAAAAGCCCTGTATATCAATTCGGGCTTTGTTATCGGTATGTGGTGCTCAATCGATTCGTTTTGAAGGGCATCGCAGGGAACTGGTGAATGTGAATACACGCTCAATTGCAGACAGTTTGAGTGCTTAACGTTGTTCTTCTAAAAACGCATTTGCATATTGTTCTGGCAATTTACTCATCCACTCCTGTAGTGCCACCGATTCTTTTTCAAGGGATATGTATTGTTGTGCAAGCAACAGTGTTTGCGCAATGGACACATCATCAGTGACAGGTGACGCCTGCACGTTTAACAGTTCCTCATGTAAGTTATCCGGGTAACACCACAGTATTAAAAGAAAAGCACTTATCAACATCGCGGGTTGAGGGTGTTCATTACAAAATTCGTCGTACGCCTGCCGGTCAGACTCATATAAAGACGCCATCACTAATCTGCCAATCCCACTTAATACGGCGCAAATGAAAGTGCGTTCGGTGAGTTGAGGGATACTTGATACCCTTGCCATTATGCGACGTGACAGCTGCGCATAGTGCTCAGTGTAATGGCAAACCTCCTGGTGAGCCTTTGGTGTCAAAAGGTGTTCAGTTGCTTTTTCAATGGCGAAACTCATGGTCATAGCCTGCAGTAACTGGGTACCAATGCGGGCAATGGCTTCTTCAAGTGAGTCGGTAGGGCGGTGATATCCCAGGTATGCAGAATTAGCCATTTGCAATAATCGCGCTGCAATTATTGGCTCGAGGCTTACGATAGCAGCCAGGTGGGGCAGATCAGTGTTGTTTGCTGTTAAAGACTCGCGCAGTTTTGTCACGACGTCAGGTAATACGGGAATTTGACTAAGCTGACATATGAGTTGACGCTCGTTGTCTGAAAGTGAAAGTGACTTCAACGTTGCAACATGGCTCAAAAATTCAATCAGTTGATCGTCGGTAAATGGCTTTGCCAAGAGGGTATGTGCAACCTGATTGCAAGTCACAATGGCTTCATCACTGGTATCACCTGTGACGAGTACTCTTATGGCAAGCGGGTATACAGCGGCCACTTCGGTGAGTATCTCAGCCCCGGTTATCTGAGGCATTCTATAATCACAAAATACAATATCAGGTGTCGGAGGAACGTTGATTTCATTACGCCAATACTGAGGGGAATCGATTAACGATACTTGCCAGTCTGCAAACAACCTCTTGGCTGTTCGCCTGATTGCTTTAAGCATTAAATCGTCATCGTCTATGAATACTGCGTAATTATCATTCATCGCAATTGCTCTGTCATGCACCGGAATTTGTGATGGCATCCGGCCTCATGTGTATCCTTCATCTACTGTTTCTGGATTTTAATGGTTATGTATTTACATACCAAATTATATTGCAAGTTTACCGACTTTAACCTATATAAATCAATATAAATTAAAAATTGCAATAAAACGAAGTGTCAAATGTGACATTTGCGACATCACTAAGGGTTGCAGCATGCAAGTAACGCTCAAGCGTATTGAACTAAAGGATTCTCCACAATTTTCTGACGAGTTACACGGTAGCGAGATCAACCATGCTGACTTAAATATAGCGTTTGGCGATGTGGATGCAATTTCAGCGCTGGCAACCGTCATCAAAGACAAGTCAAATTGGATTGCTTCTTCCAGCTGTCAGGGCGCGATGAGCAACCTTGGCAATGATATGGGAGCGAGTTTTGTCCATGTCATGTCGGTGGCAAATACACAGGGAGCAATTGGGATAGCGTCTTGCGACATCGGAGAAGGCGATGTCACTGAGCAGGCGGAGTCTACCATTGTATCGGCGATGCAGCGGGCTAACCGGTTAGGCCAAATGCCAAACCTGGTTTGGATTGTGCAAGCGCCGGGTCAGGAAGAAAAAGTATTAAAAGGTGTTCAGGCTATACTGGGGAATTCAGTGCCTATTTTTGGCGGTTCCAGTGCTGATGATGCCATAGAAGGAAAATGGTTACAGTTTGACGGAAAGCAACTTTACAGTAACGGTTTGGTGATCGCAGCGTTATACACTGAGAAGCCAATATCCTGTTATTTCAGTTCAGGATATACCTTTACACAAAAAAAGGCAGAAGTGACCGCCGTGGATGGAAGAGTGCTCTATACCCTCGACAACAAACCTGCTGGAGAAGTATACAACCAGTGGCTACAGATGTACGGAGAGGCCCCACTGAAGCCGGGAAGTATTTTGTCAGATAGCACGTATTTCCCATTAGGCCGTGATATGGGAAGTAAATCTGAACCCATCCCCTTGTTAAGCCATCCCTCTAAGCTTAACGAAGACGATAGCCTGGAACTTTTTGCCACGGTACAGAAAGGCGAAATACTCACATTAATGCATGGCGAGAGACACAACCTCATTTCCCGTGCTGCTGAAGTTACTGAAGTGGTGCTGAGGACACACGAGCTAAACTATGAAAGTCAGGCTAAGGGCTTACTCTTGGTATTTTGTGGCGGCTGTATGTTAGCGGTAAAAGATCAACTGGATCAGATTCATCGGTCTATACTTAGTAAGGCGCAAGGCTTACCTTTTTTGGTTGCTTTTACGTTCGGAGAACAAGGGTGCTTTCCCGATGGCAAAAGCCGTCACGGTAACTTAATGATTTCAGCCACTGTTTTTGGGTAATGTCACGTGACTGATGTAGAAAAGCTTCACGAAACAATTCAACAGCTTAGCTATGAAAACGCGCAGCTTAGTCGGTTTAAAAAAATAAACAGGCTAATACTTGAAGGGCTGGATGCGATACTTTGTTCTGAGAATCACGACGAAGTGTTTGCCCGATTGTTTGACGTGGTCAGTAATATTTTGCCGTGTGATCAAATCCTCATTGCCCAGCACGACGGGAATCAAAGTACCGTTGTTCCGGTATGTCGCAGACACAATAAAGGGCAACCCAGTGCATTGCGCTACTCTGATTTGAGTCATTATTTTGAACATACGGTGAATTTGTCGAATGTGAAATTGGTTCCTGACTGGTCAGCTCAAATTGGCCGGTGGTTGCCCGAGGCACAATCGGTCCTGATTCATCCAATTAATACTGCTCAGGCTGAGTATATCTGGTTGATTTCCGAGCAAAAAATTGGTGCGTTTTCCAAGCAATACGAAGAAGTGTTCGTATCGTTTAGTGCATTTGTTGCCAATACGCTCTCTCAGTTTGAAAAGCGCAGGCTGATTACTGAAAAAGAAGCGTTACTCGAAGAGCGTGAAAGGATTGAACGCAGTATGGTACATCAGGAAAAAATGGCTGCGCTTGGACAACTGGCGGCAGGTGTTGCACATGAACTTAATAATCCATTAGGGTTCATTAATAGTAATTTATCGAGTTTACATGACTATGTGTCACGCATTGACAAATTTGCCCGAACAGCGAGTTCGACGAATGAGCAACTAAACGCGCAATTTCATGCTTCAGATATGGACTATATATTAACTGATACGGTTGATCTGGTTGATGAGTCACTCGATGGCATGCGTCGGGCCACCGATATTATTCAGAACCTGAAGGCGTTTTCCCATCCGGATGAAAAAACCATAAAGCCGTTGGATTTTTTGGCAGTGGTGCGCCAGGCATTGACCATCGTGCGTACACAGGCAAAAAATATCGTCGAAATCAAATTCGACACTATATTGGAAACGGCAATGATCAGTGCCAACGCGAATCAGCTGGCACAAGTTATCATTAACATCGTGACAAATGCTATTCAGGCTGTGAATCATGGCACTGGGCAGATTAATATTGATGTTGTCGAAGCGATGGCGCACATTGAATGTAGAATAAAAGACAATGGCCCGGGTATCGACGAGCAGGTAAAAGCCAGTATCTTTGATCCCTTTTTTACAACCAAAGCGGTTGGCCTGGGAACCGGACTTGGTTTATCCATATCCAGAGCTATTATTGAACAATGTGGTGGTGAATTGCAGCTTGAATCAACAGGACCGTCAGGCTCGACTTTTCTGATTCGCTTACCATTACTCGAGTAATTTCATTTTTCAGGTATCTCATTTAACAAGCAGTATTGAATACAAAACAGGATTGTTTTCACGAAAGGATAGCAACGAAGCCTAACTTTAATTGAAGGTTTCTTGCACAGGCTCTATTGAGCGGAGGAGTTCATGGCAGAAGAGGTTCAATCAGGCGTATTCCAATCAACGTTTGAACAATGTGGTATCGGGCTGGCACATGTAAGCCCGACCGGTGATTTCATCAGGGTAAA
Source organism: Aestuariibacter sp. (assembly GCA_017794925.1). GTDB lineage: Bacteria > Pseudomonadota > Gammaproteobacteria > Enterobacterales > Alteromonadaceae > Alteromonas. The sequence continues at coordinate 2,750,643 of CP051238.1, forward strand.
TAAAGCACTTAGTGATTTTCTGGGTTACTGTCCGGAAGAATTAATTAAGCTGGATTTTCAACACATCACTCACCCCGACTTTTTAGATAGTGATTTACAACACGTTAATGAACTCATCGATGGGATTTATGATTCCTATCAGATGGAAAAGATGTATCTTCACAAAGATGGCCACACCATTTGGGGCAAACTCACGGTTACGCTGGTCAGAAATGAACAGGGTGAGCCTCAGTATTTCATCTCTGTGGTTGAGGATATTGATGAGAAGAAGCGATTCGAATCGCGCTTTCAGGAATCTCAGGAAACCTTCAGGCTGATTGTCAGTGCACTATCTGACCGGATGGCAGTGTGGGTGGTAACACCGAATATGAAGCATCTCACGTATTTAAATGAAGGTTATACTCATATTTGGGGGCGTGCAGGCAAAGAAATGTACGATGACCCCTGCAGCTTTATCAAACATATCCACGTCGCAGACCGCAACCGAATCCTGCAACACTACCAGAAAGGCATAGAAGAGCCATGGGTTCATGAATACAGGATCATGCGTGATGACGGTACTTTAAGATACATTCGTGAGCGGGGTCAGTTGATACACGATTTACAAGGTAATGTGACCAGTGTGGTAATTACTGCCGATGATATTAGTAAGGATATGCAATTAAACGAAGCGCTAAAATCCGCTAATCACAAACTGAATGTATTGTCGCGAACTGACGGGTTAACCGGGATTGATAATCGCAGAGAGTGCTTGCGCCGTGTGGAAGAAGAGCACCAGCGACTTTCCCGTATCAGTCAAAAAACAACGTCGACATTAGCGTTTATCGATTTAGATGACTTTAAAGGCATCAATGATAAATACGGGCACAATGTGGGGGATTTGGCATTAAAAGCCTTATCAGAAAGACTGACCAGCACCATGCGGTGTAATGATGTAGTGGGGCGTTATGGCGGCGATGAGTTTCTGTTATTGCTACGTGATACCGCACAGCATGACGCGCAGGTTGTCATAGAACGTCTTTTTGCAGAGCCCGTTGAAGTTAAAAGTGAACAGGGTGAAGTGGTGACGGTTCGATGTTCAGTTGGCATCTCGCAATGGCAGACAGGGTTCAATGATGTACAGAGTTGGATAGACATGGCCGATCAAAGCATGTACGAGGTAAAAGCGGTGAAACACTCTACGATATGCGGGTAAGGTTGAGGCATTACAACGCCACAGCCCTCTATATTTGGTCAGGCTGTGGCGTTACATTTGCGCAGTGATCAGCGCATCGTGGCTATTGCTGCGCTGCCCAACGCGCAATGATTGCACGCTCTTCGTCGGTCATACCGGTTTTATTCAGAAACGGCATGTCACGGGTTACAGTAGTACGATTAATCAATTGTGGTGCTTGTCGTGTAATTTGCTCCCAATTGTCAAACTTCACACCTAAAGGCGCGACTCGGAAAACCTCATCGGTAGGGGCACTCGCATGACATCCCTGACAATGGGTCTCTACCAACGCCATAACGTGCTTATCCAACTCACTAACAGGTTGAGGAGAAGCTGAATCGGTTACCGTTGTCTGTGATGTCACAGGTGCTTCGACCTGCGTTGATGATGGCGCAGAGCGGGGCCATGATATCCACAAGGCGATTAGCAGCATGCCTACTGCACCCGAAATAAGAATCGACGGTTTAATCTGCCCCAAGTGACGCAGGTTAAAGAAATGTCGAATCCAGGCCGCTACCGCCATCAGCGCAACCAGTACCAGCCAGTTTTGCGGGTGTTGATAGGTCATGGGATAATGATTGCTGATCATGATAAACAGGATGGGCAGCGTCAGGTAATTGTTGTGAACTGAACGCAGTTTTGCGCCAGCTCCCCAGGAGGGGTCTACAGGCTGTTGATTAGCGACAGCGTCCACCATCTTACGCTGTGCAGGCATGATATTGAGCCACACATTGGCAACCATAATAGTGCCGATTAATGCACCCACATGAATATAGGCGCCGCGGCCACTAAACCAATGGGTAGCCAGATAACTGACAATAACTAATAGCGCTACCAGGGCAACAGCGAACAATTTAGGGTAGTTTGCCAATTTAGTCCGACAAGCTGTTTCATAAATAATCGCGCCACCTGCTATTAAGGCTATACCGCGAACAATGGCTTCGGCCTCACTCATTGCCATTACACTCGGGTCAATCAAATATGCTGCAGCAGCAAAGTAGTAAACAATGACCAGAAGAGCGATACCACTTAGCCAGGTGGAGTAGGCTTCCCACTTAAACCAGTGTAAGGTTTTGGGCATGGTTTGAGGGCCATAGGCATACTTCGCGACTTCGTAAAAGCCACCGCCATGGACTGCCCATAAGTCACCTTTAATGCCTTGTTTTTTCTTCCAGTCAGGGGGCGTTTCCAAGCTGTTATCCAGCCAGATAAAGTAAAATGAAGCGCCTATCCAGGCTACCCCGGCAATGACATGAAACCAGCGAACAAATAAAGACAGCCAATCAAGCCAAGGCATGCTTACACTCCTGTTGTTGATATACGGGTTTTCCTGCAACCCAGGTTGCTACGGTGGCGCGGTCGTCACCCAGCATCGTTAACGCAAATAATGCGTCTTCAGCCAGAGTGGGGTCGTCTATCCGTAGAGAGGTAATGGTATCGAAACGCGGATTCAGTACCACGAAATCGGCATCGCTGCCGGCGTTAAAGTTTCCGATTTTATCGCTCAGGCCGAGACTGTCTGCAGCGCCTTGCGTGAGTTTGTAAAGGCCTTCAAGGGCAGACAGTTTATATTGCTTCAACTGACAAATTTTATAGGCTTCCCCCAGGGTTTTCAGCATACTGAAACTGGTGCCTCCACCTACGTCAGTGGCGAGGGTAACAGGCACGTTGAACTGGTTGGCTTTAGCCATATCAAACAAGCCACTGCCAAGGAATAAGTTGGATGTAGGGCAGAACGCGGCGATGGCACCTTTAGCTCCCATGCGTTGCCACTCACTGTCTGACAGATGGATACAGTGGCCAAACACCGCGCGTTTACGCACCATGTGGTATTTTTCGTATACTGCCAGGTAGTCTTCACAATCCGGAAAAAGTGTTTTCACCCAGGCGATCTCATCGTGATTTTCTGAAAGGTGAGTCTGAATGAACACATCCTCATATTGTTGGGCTAACTCACCTAATGCCGCCATTTGCTCTGGTGTGCTTGTTGGGGCAAAGCGTGGTGTCAGGGCATAATAGTTTCGCCCTTTTCCATGCCATGCCTCAATTAACGCTGCACTGTCGGTTTGTGCAGATGCCGCCGTATCCTGTAACCAGCTTGGGCAATGCCTGTCCATGCAAACTTTTCCCGCAATGGTTAGCATGTTACGTTCGCTGGCTGCCTGAAACAGGGCATCTGCCGAGACTTTGTGCACACTGGTGTAAACCATGCCCGTTGTGGTGCCGTTTTTTAAACATTCATTCAGAAACACATCCGCCATTTTCGTGGCGTAGTCCGTATCGCTGAATTGTTGTTCAGCCGGGAACGTATAATTATCCAGCCAGGTTAGTAATTGCTCGCCGTATTTAGCGATAATTTCGGTTTGAGGAAAATGCAAATGGGTATCAATAAATCCGGGTAAAATCAGGCAGCCCTGATAATCCTGGACGGCTACCTCGGGGTACTCTGCGCGTAATGTCTTAAAATGACCAACTGCAACGACTTTGCCTGCTTCAATAAGCAATGCGCCGTCACTGAACTGTTCGATGTCTGCGTGGTAGTCGGTGGTAACCACCGGGAAGTGGTGCACTGCACCGCGAATCAACTGCTTGTCAGACACTAGCTACCCCGGTAACTGCTGAAGCCAAATGGCGAAATTAACAAGGGCACATGGTAGTGCTTGCCCGAAGACTTCATGGCGAAATGAATATCCACAAACGGGTAGAAGGAGTCGCCATGAGTATTGAGCAGATAGTCTTCACAATGGAAGCGCAACTGGTAAGTGCCGTCGTCAAACTGAATGTCTGGCCATACTTTACAGCGGCCATCTGCATCGGTTTCAACGGTAACTTGCGCGCCGTCGGGGCAAGTAAGAGTAACTGGCAGGTTAGCCACAGGTTTACCTGATGTGGTGTCTAATACATGACTGGATAAACTGATCATGATGGAGTCCTATTTAGTGTCTTGCGCGATTGACTGCCCAAGGCCTTTGTCGATGCGAAGTAACGTAATATTGATCTGTTGAGCGGCCGCGTTTTGCAACTCGGTTTGCTTGTCGTTTGGCAATCTTGCTTTCAGTGCGTTGAGCATGGTTTCAGCGCTTAAACCCGTTGCACAAATAATAAAAATAAACCCATGTTTAGCTTTATAGGCATGGTTAAGTTCGTGCAATTGTTGAAGCGTTTCTTCGCTGGCTTGTTGCGCGCCTTGTTGCTCAGAGGCGGCGGTCGCCTGAGTGTTGGCGTACTTGGCCCGTAAGCTGTTTACATCGCCAATCATCGGATGGCCTTCAAAAGCTTCCAACAAGTCATCAGCCCCCATTGTTGCCCATACTTTTATGGCCGTTTCTTTGACCGATTCAATGGTTTTAAAAGGGCGTAGTGCGGTCATTTGACGACACCAGGCTGACGCACTGCAAGTGGTCTCAAACCATTGATAAGCACCCTGTGCTGTTATTGAATTCAGTTGCTCAAGCGTCATGGGATTCCTGTTGAATAGATTGTTGATGTGCAGTAACAGTGTGTTGGGTATGAAGACGCTGAATAATTTGCGCACTCACTGACACTGCCACTTCTATGGGCAGTTTGCCGGGTATCGATTGCTCACCAATAGGTGAGTAAAACGCAGCCAGCCTGGCTGGTGGTACGCCTTTCGCTATTAGTCGCTGATGGAACCGACGCGTTTTCGTGTCGGACCCAATCATGCCCACATAAGGTAAATCCTGACGTTTAAGCGCTTTTTCTGCCAGTTCAAAATCTAACTGGTGATCGTGGGTCATAATGATAACCCAGCTATCGACGGGTAATAATGGGATTTCCCCGGTTGGGCTGTCGTCCAGCATAAAACTGACGTTCACCGGTAATGGCGTCGTTGGCGTTAATGCTTCGCGATTATCAATCCATCTTACCTGGACCGGCATCTGCGCCAGGATGGGGACTAAGGCCTGGGCAACATGCCCGGCCCCAAACAGCGCAATAACCTGCTGGTGGTTCACATGGGTTTCAATGAGCAGTTTCATGGCACCGCCACAGCACTGTCCTAATGAACTGGCAAGGGGAAACGAATGAACAGACTGTTGATTGTTGCGTTCCTTGGCGGCGTTAATTAACGCGTCCCGTGCTAATTCAATCGCTTTGTATTCAAGGTGTCCTCCGCCAATAGTGTCATACTGGCGGTCCGGGGTGACGACCATTTTGGTACCTTGTTCCCGGGGAGTTGAACCTGCTGCGCTTAATACGGTGATGAGTGCATAAGGTTCTGCCATTTTCTCGCAATAATTCACCGCTTCAAACCAGCGCTGAACTTGCCAGGTGGGTGGCTGAATCGATGGGTCAGGCTGATACATCATCGTTCTCCGTGAGCGCAGTGATGGCAGCAAGTACACGTTCCGGTGTCGCTGGTACAGCAATTTCCGGGTCTATTCGGTAGTCCGCCAGACTTGAGACGGCGTCTTTGATAGCACACCATACCGATATAGCCAGCATGAACGGTGGTTCGCCGACGGCTTTCGAATGATAAATACTGTCTTCATTATTCGGGCGGTCAAATAGCGCTACATTGAAGTGAGAAGGCGCGTCGCCCACAGCCGGAATTTTGTAGGTTGCCAGGTTATTACTGGTCAATTTACCTTTGTCGTCCCAACGTAAATCCTCGGTAGTGACCCAACCCATCCCCTGAATAAATCCGCCTTCGATCTGACCGCGGTCGATAGCCGGATTCAGGCTGGTACCTACATCATGCAATATATCCACGGCGTCAACGGTATATTCACCGGTTAATGTATCGACGCTGACTTCAGAGACGGCAGCACCATTGGCGAAGTAGAAAAATGGACGCCCGGTGCCGTTTTTCCGGTCGTAATAAATTTTGGGCGTGCGGTAATAACCCGTTGCTGATAAAGAAATACGCGCCATGTAAGCCTGCTGAATCAAATCTGCAAATGCAATGCTGTGCTCGCCGGCATTGACACAGCCGTTTTCAAAGACAATGGTATCGGGCGGCACCTGATAGGTCTCTGCAAATAACTCGACCAGACGGGCTTTAATAGTCAGGCAGGCGTTTTGCGCAGCTTTGCCGTTTAAGTCTGTGCCGCTGGAGGCTGCAGTAGGCGAGGTATTTGGGACTTTATCCGTGCGGGTCGCGGTTACCTCTATGTTATCCAGTTCAACACCAAACTCATGCGCAACAATCTGGCCGATTTTAGTGTGCAATCCCTGTCCCATTTCGGTACCACCATGGTTGACCTGGATACTGCCATCTGTATAGAGGTGAATAAGTGCACCCGCCTGATTCAGGTGTTTGGCGGTAAATGAGATACCAAATTTCACCGGTGTGAGCGCAAGGCCTTTTTTGATAATCGGACTTTGTTGATTATATGCGGTGATCTGTTCGCGTCGCTGCCAGTACTGGCTGGAATCTGACAGTTGTTTCATGAGATCGGGTAGTACATTTTGTTCGAGCGTCATACCGTAAGGTGTTGTCAGGCCTTTTTCCTCGCTGTACAGGTTACGCAGACGCACAACAAGTGGATCCAGCCCGGTGCGTCTTGCCACGGTATCCATCATGTGTTCTGCCATGATCATACCCTGAGGACCACCAAATCCGCGGAATGCAGTGTGTGAGACCATGTGAGTTTTGAGTCGGTTGCCCGTCACCTTTGATGCACCCAGTTGGTAGGCATTATCAACGTGAAACATAGCGCGATCGACAATAGCATCTGACAAATCAGGGGAGTGTCCGCAATTCCCGTTTACTGTCACATCGGCCGCGAGCATATTCCCTTCACCGTCGAAGCCAATGTTAAAGTGATTTTCGAAAGGGTGTCGTTTACCCGTAATTTGCATATCCAACATGCGCGGAAGGCGCATTTTCACAGCCCGGCGCTGACGCATGGCAAATACCGCTGCCAGACAGGCCCATTGTGCAGCCTGAGATTCCTTACCGCCAAACCCACCACCCATGCGGCGCATATCCACTGTGACTTTATGCAGTTTTACGCCCAGCACCTCAGCGACGAGTTTTTGCACTTCACTGGGGTGTTGGCTGGATGTGTAGATCATGACCCGATCTTCTTCTTCGGGCAGCGCAAGACTCACCTGACCCTCCAGATATAAGTGTTCCTGACCACCGACACTCAGATAGCCTTCTGCGGTAAGTGGCGAGTGTTGCAATGCATCCAGGGCATTACCCTGACCAAAAATATGCTGAGGACGTACGGTGCTATTCGCCGATAACGCGTCGTCAACCGTGAGAATGGCTGCAGACGGAGTAATATCCATAGAGGCTAGTGTAGCAGCGTAGCGCGCTTGTTCTTCAGTGCCTGCCAGAACGGCAAATACAGGCTGACCGTGAAACTTAACTTCACCATCAACTAATATGGGATCGCCCCCAAACACGGGGCCGATATCGGTGTGACCAGGAATATCCGCCACAGTAATCACATCGATCACGCCAGGTGCTTGTTTTACTGCACTTAAGTCCAGTCCCGACAATGTGCCGCTGGCAACGCCTGTTATCCCAACGCAGGCATAAGCAATATCCGCAGGTACCGGGATATCGTCGACATATCGCGCGTTGCCCATGACCTGACGAATTGCACTTTCATGCTTTGAGGGTTTTAACAGCGGAGACTCACTGCTTTGAATGTCTGGTTGACTGATTAATTTACGCATAATGAGGTACCCGCGTTGTAGCCAGTAATGCCGTTTGCGTTTCAAACCAAAAACGCTGCCACAAGTTACCCAATACCTGGTTTCGGTATGCGGCGCTTGCCCGCACATCATCGATAGGGTTAAAGGCAGACATCAGAATGTGTTTACCTCGTTGTCTGACTTGCTCGTCCTGCCAGGATAGACCGGTAAATTGCGTGGCGAGGTCATCACAGCTTACCGGTGTAGCGGCAACGCCACCAAAGCCCGAAGAAATCGCGGTAATAACACCATTTACTGTGGTTACGGTAAAGACGGCGCAAACCGCAGAAATATCGTCCTCATGTCGTTTGGATACCTTGTAGGCACGCAATTGAGTATCGGGCCCCAACCGAGGGAAATGAATCGCTTTAATCCATTCTCCTTTGGCTAACTGAGTTTGCCGGTACCCGGTAAAAAACGCACTGGCTGGTAATAGGCGCGTTTGGCGACCATTGTCTGTTTCGATACTGGCATTTAATGCAAGAAGTACCGGCGGCATATCACCAATGGGGGACGCGTTTGCCACGTTACCTCCCAGTGTGGCCTGATTGCGAATAGGTAGTGAGGCAAAGCGCTCTATTAATTCGTGCAATGCAGGAAAATGCGCTACCAATACCGCTTCAATATCGCTGAGGGGTAACGCTGCACCAATTGAGATTGTGTCTTCGGTCACATCAATCTGCCTGCAATCCAGCATTCGCTGCGTGCTGATGAGTTCGGGCAGGGCTTTTAGCTGCTGAGTTGTTTCAAGTGCTAAGTCGGTACTGCCCCCCACCAAACGCGCATCCGGGTATTCTGCAAGTAACGTTGCCATCGCTTCTCTGGTTTCGGGTAAATGCACGTTATTAGCAAACACATCTTTATGTTCAGCGCGAATGTTTTTAAGTGCATCCAGCGTCTGTTGTTGCATGGCAGTAAACTGATCAGGTTGCCGGTTTTCACACACTTCAGTGGTGGCTTCAATAATCGGTCGGTATCCGGTGCAGCGGCACAAATTCCCAGACAGTGACTTATTAACGACTTCCCGGCTGGGGGCGATGTCGGTGTGGTATAACGAAAACATCGACATCACAACGCCCGGTGTGCAAAAGCCACACTGGCTACCATGGTGATCAACCAATGCCTGCTGTACGGGGTGAAGTACTTTACCCTGCGCTAAATGTTCAATGGTAATCACTTGTTTGCCATGCAAATTGGCCAAAAGCGTAATACAGCTGTTGACTGAACGGTAAGTTATTGACGCGTCATCGGCGGCAATTTCACCAAGAACGATCGTACATGCACCACAATCGCCCGCGGCACAGCCTTCTTTTGTGCCGGTTAGCTGTTGTTGTTGGCGAAGATATTGTTGCACGGATATCCCTGTGTCACATTCTTCAAGGCTAACTCGCTCATTATTAAGTAAAAATTCTATCATTACTGGCTCCGAGCCACACTGTGTGGGGGCGTCCCCCGGGAATTGTTGAATATTATAAGCATAATCTATTCAAAAAGTAGACCATGTGGTCAGATTTTTTAATTGAAATACTGGTCAGACGCGTGCTGCAAGACGATTTATATCGATAAACTAAGGCAGATTATGTGATACGATTCACGCTAATTAAAAAATTAATCGCTGCGCAGTTGCCAGTACTTAATACGAATTATGCAAAAATGATGACTAATTGGTCAGGATTTTGCTGTGTGTGAATCAGATTAATTAAAAAAAGTGGTATCGATGGTAAGCAAATCAAAAATGGAAGGCACGATTGGCGCTAAGAATAAGCGTAATATTCTGGCTGCTGCCGAGAAAGCGTTTGCGACGCATGGCTTTAAGGGAACATCGGTGCAACAAATCGCTGACGAAGCAGAGTTGCCCAAAACCAATATTCTTTATTATTTTAAATCGAAGCAAGGGCTTTACGTCGCGTTGCTTCAGGACATTATGTCATTGTGGAACTCCCGCTTTGATAAAGTGACCAGCGACGATGATCCCGCCGTATCACTGGCTGACTATATTGCTGAGAAAATGACCATGTCCCGGACACATCCTCTGGCGTCCAAAATCTTCGCAATGGAAGTACTGAATGGCGCGCCATACCTGAATAAGTTCTTTCGCAACGAGCACGTAGCGTGGATGAATGGACGGGTTGCGATTATAGAAAGCTGGATTGAACAAGGCAGAATGCAGGCAGTTGACCCCAATTACTTACTGTTTCATATTTGGGCGTGCACACAGCACTATGCGGATTTTTCTGCGCAGATTACCAGTTTACGTGGCAAAACAATGAAGCGGGCCGATTTTGATGAAGCGACCAGGCAATTGGTGCAATTAGTGTTGACTGGTTGTGGACTTGCGGTGCCTCAGAAGTACCTGGAGAAAGCTGAATGACCGATTATCCTCGTGATTTAGTGGGTTATGGCGCGAACCCGCCTCATCCAAAATGGCCGGGTAACGCAAGGATTGCTGTGCAGTTTGTCTTGAATTACGAAGAAGGCGGAGAAAACTGCGTGTTGCATGGCGATAGCCATTCCGAAATTTTCTTGTCGGAGATCATCGGCGCTCAGCCTTATCCGGATCGTCATCTGAGTATGGAATCGATATACGAGTATGGCAGTAGGGCAGGGTTCTGGCGACTTCATAAGCTATTTACCGAAGCGAATATTCCGGTCACGGTTTTCGCTGTAACTATGGCATTACAGCGCCACCCTGAAGCACTAAAAGCCATGTTGGATGCCGACTGGGAAATCGCCAGTCACGCGTTGCGATGGATTCATTATCAGTCGATGCCAATCGAAGAAGAACGTGCGCAAATGGAAGAGTCCATTGCCATACATCAGTCGCTTACAGGTAAAAAGCCGGCAGGGTGGTATACCGGCAGAACGAGTCCCAATACCCTGGCACTGTTGGCGGAACGCGATGATATTCTGTATTGCGCAGACTCCTATGCTGATGATCTGCCTTACTATGACAAACACTACAGTAAACCACTACTCATGGTGCCTTATACGCTGGATACCAATGATATGCGCTTTGGTACACCGCAAGGCTTTAACAGTGGAGAGCAGTTCTATACCTACCTGAAAGACGCCTTTGATGTGCTGTACGAAGAAGGGGCTGCACAACCTAAAATGTTGTCGATAGGCCTGCATAACCGCATTGTTGGCAGACCTGCTCGATTTGCCGCGTTAAAACGGTTTGTTGAATACGTACAGGGCCATGATCAGGTATGGATGTGTACACGGGAACAAATAGCCAGACACTGGCAAACGCACTTTCCATTGTAATATATAGAAAAATAAAAAACGGGGCACATGCCCCGTTCTTTCATCCTTTATAATCCTAGCAAATACCGCATTATAAATACGCCAGCCAGTAGGTATGTAATCAGGCTAATGTCTTTGTATTTACCTGCGCCGAGTTTCACTCCGACATAAGTAATGAAGCCCAGAGCAATACCCTCGCTGATACTAAAGGTCAGTGGCATCGCCATGAGAGCAACAACCGCAGTTGCGGTTGCACCCAAATCGTCAAATTCAAGGTGACGAATTGATTCCATCATCAATATACCCACCATAACCAGCGCTGGGGTAGTGGCCATTAATGGAATGACCTTCATTAACGGGGTTAAAAATAATGCCAGCAAAAAGCACACGGCTACGACTACCGCTGTGAGTCCTGTGCGACCTCCTGCAGAAGCACCTGCAGCGGATTCAACATAACTGGTTACCGGTGATGTCCCCAGTGCAGCACCAACAACACTGGCAGTGGCATCTGCGGTCATTGCACTACCGATTTTAGGCAGCTTGTCGTCTTTGTTAAGCAGGTTGGCCCGGCGGGATACACCAATCAGGGTACCAATAGTGTCGAACATATTGACGAACATCAGCGCAAAAATCAGATCCCAGGTTTCTGCAAAATGTTCCACCGGATACATGATATCCATGGCAAACCAGGTGTCACTGATGGGCTCAGGCATACCGACTATGGCGTCTGGTGTCGCGGTCAGGGTACCGGTTTCAGTAGGGATCATGGTGCCAATTAACGTCAGCAGGATAATAGAAATAAGAATACCGCCGGTAACGCGCTTCATGACCAATACAACCGTTAACAGGATACCGGCCAGTGCCAGCATAACCGCCGGATCAGCCAAGTCACCTATCGTAACGAACGTTGCCGGGTTGGCTACAATTAAGCCCGCATTCTTTAATCCAATAAAGGCGATGAACAAACCAATACCGCATTGCACACCAATTTTAAGCGAAGGTGGTATGGCTTCTGCAATCAGTGTCCGTACCCCGGTAAGTGTAAGCAGTAAAAATAAGATGCCGTTCCAGAAGACGATACCCAAAGCGGCTTCCCATGGTACCTCACGGGTCATACAGATGGTAAAGGCGAAAAAGGCATTCAGACCCATGCCCGGAGCAAGTGCAATAGGGTAATTTGTCATGAACGCCATAAGCAGCGTACCCAGACAAGCCGCTAATGCGGTAACGGTAATCAACCCCGCAGCAGGCATGCCGCTTAAGCCTAATATGCCGGGGTTCACTACCAGAATATAAGACATGGCTGCGAAGGTTGTTAAGCCGGCAATCACTTCAGTTTTTACTGTGGTGCCATGGGCCTGGAGTTTAAAAAGGCGCTCTATCAGCGGGGATGACATAGATATTCTCTTTATTGTGTATGTTTATGGTTCAGTGTTACCGGAACACAAGCAAAAAACTGACCATTTAGTCAATGAGTTGGTGCGGTATCTGCTAGACTCCGTAGTTAGTAACAAAACGCGTTCTTTAGTCGCGACGAACGCTAGAAATAACCCGTTTACTGCCGCGTATTTTGGCATAAATGGGGATAGGATTGCACCAATATGGTGATGTTGCCAATTACATGTGCGCCAAATAGCCATGAAGGAAATTATGAGCTTAATAAAATTAATAAAAAAACTGCCAAAAACGGAATTGCACCTGCATATTGAAGGCTCGCTCGAGCCCTCTTTAATGTGGGCATTGGCCAGTAAACACGGTGTTTCGCTTCCCTTTGATTCAGTGGAAGCCATTGAAGCTGCTTATCAGTTTGAAGATTTGCAGAGCTTTCTCGATTTGTATTATCAAGGGGCTGATGTACTTCGTGATGAGGACGACTTTTATCAGTTAATGATGGCGTATTTGACCCGCTGTTATGAAGACAATGTTGTGCATGCTGAAATCATGTTTGACCCACAAACCCATACCAGCAGGGGAGTGGGGTTTGATGTCTTTATGCCGGCCTTTCAACGCGCAATGGACGAGGCGAAGCAAAAATGGGGGATGTCGGTTTATTTGATCATGTCCTTTCTTCGTCATCTGCCAGAAAAAGACGCGATAGAGACACTGACTCAAGCCAGGGCGTATTACCCGATGATCAAGGCTGTTGGTCTGGATAGCTCGGAGTTGGGCAACCCGCCGGAAAAATTTGTCAAAGTGTTTGCCGCGGCAAGGGCGTTGGGTTTTAAATGTGTTGCACATGCAGGAGAAGAGGGACCGCCGGAATATATCTGGCAGGCGCTGGACCTGTTACGTGTCGATCGCATCGATCATGGCGTGCGAAGTATCGAAGATGAAACATTAATGAAACGTCTGAAAGATGAAGGGATACCGTTAACGGTGTGCCCGCAGAGTAACATCAAGCTCTGTGTTTTCGACCATATGAAAGAGCACAATATTCTTGAACTACTCGACGATGATTTGTGCGTGACAGTGAATGCTGACGATCCAAGTTATTTTGGTGGTTATTTAAACGATAACTATCGTGCACTAATGACGCACCTTGCAATGGATGAGATACAACTGGTGAAGCTGGTAAAAAACAGTTTTATAGCTTCATTCCTGCCACCGGAAGAGAAGAACAGCTGGTTGAGAAAGATAGATCTGCTTGTCGCCGGGCAATAATAAAACAGCCTGCGTGTCGCAGGCTGTTTTGTCTTAATCTGTTTTTGGCCTATTTCGTGCCTGGTAGGGCAGTCTGATAGGTGTCCCAATTAACAACAATTTCGTCAATCACGGTACTGCCGACCACAAATGCAGCTTCTAACGAGGGGCGCATACCGGCATAACCGGCCCCCGTGCTTTCCGCTGCCAGGTTTTCAGCCGCGGTTAAGCCGTCCGGCTGCATGGTAAAATTACTGGCGGTTCGCAACACCATGAAACGGGATTTATCCACTTTTCCGGCCCGCTCTAAATACACCATAGACTGATAAGCGCCGGTATCTTCCATACCCGAGGTTACAAAATTGCCTTTGCCGTTGGTCCAAAAACGGGTCCAGTCATTCGCCCAGTCATTAAATAGCTTGCCATGCCAGAATGTGGATGCGGCCATATGGTCACCGCGCATGACTTTGGGCGGCATTTGCGCGTTCGGCATGCTAATGTACTGATCACGCAAAGCTTGCATTGCCGGCGTATCGCCCAGGGAGAGGTCTTTTGTCAGATTAAACGCCCAATCTATCAATGCGGTGTTCAGTTGAAACATTTCACCGTTGCGCGCGACATTTTCGCTGCCATTGTCGGGATACGGCTCGTTTGCAAACAGCGGGAAATAGCCGGTTTTCCAATTTTCCGGTATTTCTCTGGCATCAATTTGATGGGCCAGATCACCGTCGATTAAATAGTCAGCCCAAACGGCAGAGCCAATTGATCCATCGAGAGGGTCAATACCTGCAATACCGGCAACCAGCCAATAGGCCTTAGTCAGGTCGAATCTATGGTCAAGTCCTAGCGCCATGATCGCTGATGAAGCGCGGCTGATGCCCATACCCGTTACAATACCCAGAACGCCTTTTTCACGGTTTAAATAAATATCGTGGAAAGACTGAGGAAAAGCGAATCGTTCGGTTAGCCCATAGCGCTCGCGCCAGAACTGAAACTCGCCGGGCTTATCACCGGTGTCTTCGCCCATTTCGAACATGGTTACCACTACGGCTTTTATTTCGATGGGGGCGGGCATGGGAGGCGGTGGCATTCCGCCTTCGAAACCCGGGCCGTGTTCGCCGGGACCCGGGCCCCCAGGCTGGCAGGCGGCCAACAACAGCAACGTCGTTAATATTGCTAAAAATCGCATAATCTACTCCATAAAAAAGGCATGCCAGAGCATGCCTTTGTGTGTTGCGTTTATTACAAATCGATTAGAACTTGTAAGAGAACTTCACGTTAAAGTGACGCGGCAGTTCTGGCAGTACGATTTGGCTACCGAACAGGTCAGGGAAGTTTGCACGGAAATAACGCTCATCAGTCAGGTTCTTGACTGTCAGGTTAACACCGAAGTTTTCATCCTGATAAGACAGACCCGCATTTACCAGGGTATAAGCAGGCAGCATTACCGCGCCTGAGAAGCCTGATGCAACAGAGTCAACATCAATTACACTCAAACTGGTCGCATATCCGTTCTGGAAGTCATACGTCGCAGTTAGTGTGTAGATGTTTTCCGGCATACCCGCTTTCTTCGCTGTCGGGTTGCTGCTGTCTGGGTTAACCAGGTTCAAACCAATAACGTTTCCACCGAATACTAATGAAGGATCGCTTAGGTTAACCAGGTCTTCAGCACCCAGGAAGCCGAATTGCGTGCCGTTTTCCTGAGCCGTTAAGTTAACGACTTCTACATTAGTGTAGCCGGCAGACAGAACCAGATTTTCGTTAACTACCCAACGCAGTTCAAATTCAACACCTTCGTTATGAGTGGTGTTATTCGTTACGGTGTTCTGCGTGCTGTAATCTTCACGTTCCTGTTCAAAGAACGATACTGCGAAGTAAAGAGATTCGTCCAGCAGAGAGCCTTTTACACCGTACTCAAGCAATTCAGAGGTATCAAATGCACCACTACCGTCTGGGTTATTTAACTGATCAACATTGATTTCAGCACCCTGACCAGCAACCAGGGTAGCCTGTTCAGCAACCGTGATGTAAGGGATCAAACCAATAGGCGTGGTGTAAGAAATACTGGAGTTCCACGATACGCCGTCAACGGTTTCTTTTTCAGTCACGGGGGCTTCAGTGCCATCTGAGCCAAGCAGCAGGTCTACACGGGAAGTACTTTCGATGTCGATGGTGTCATAACGCACACCCAACACGACGTTCAGACCCCAATCCCAGGTCAGGTCAGTCATGACGGCGAAACCCAGATCCAGGTAGTTACCTTCGTCGTAGTTATCGAAGTTACGGCCGATACGGGTAGCCAGTTCACGACGGTCCAAAGCCGAAGATGGCATGGTCAGGTCGCGACGGTTAAAATATTCGTAAGTGTAGTCGTCACCGTGCAGGAAGTCGGTATAACGAATCGACGGCGAAATTTGTACCTGTGCAAACAGATCTGAAATTTCCCAGCTGCTGGCAAAAATCAGCTTGTCTTCAACAACCCAGCTGTCATGGAACTGTGAGAAACCGTAGGCATTTTCGTTGATGTTATCGTAGGCATCATAGAATAACTGGTTTTTAATTTCCCAGTCACCTGCGTAGTAAATAACGTCGAAGTAGTACGTATTTGCCACGTTACCTAACTGGTCATCAGGGGCTACCAGCACCTGGTCACCGCGAAGGGTTGTGGTACCAACGTTCTCAAGACCCATTAATGGCAACGCATCCGCGTCAGTAAATGCCGCCGCAGGTACATAGAAGTAACCAGCACCTGCCAGATTCACAGCACCGTACTCATCGTGAGAGATAGAGCCGTCACCATCAGTATCCAGTGGCTGCGCTGTACCAGTGATATAAGTACCGTTATCGATCAATTCCTGTGTCAGACGGTTCCAACCTGCAACCTGGTTACCGTTGTATTTGTGGTACATACCACCAAATTCAACGCGCAGGTTATCAGTTAGGTCTACGTTAAATGACGCTTGTAAAATAGACTGATCGGTAGCGCTGTTTTCGTAGTAGCTGCCTGAGTTTTCTACTTCACCATAAACGTAGTAACCCATTTCCTTGCCCGCAACAGTGGCAGGCCCACCTACTTCAGCCGTCAGGATGCTCTTTTCCCAGGTACCGTGCGTGTATGACAGTGCTCCGGTTGGCTCGTCCAGGTACTGACCTGATGAGGCACGTGCAGATTTAGGGTTAAAGTTCAGGTAACCGCCAATTTTTGACGGGCCATAAATGGGTGATGCCGGACCACGTACAATATCGATGCGGCTTGATGCACCAATTGGAGTCGGGTAGTTACCCGGGTTGTCCAGGCGTTTTACGCCACGGAAGTAGGCTTCACCAGGATTACCACGAATATCAAGCGAACCGGCTACGCCGAAAAATGACTGTGTGAACGTACCCGGCGCAAATGCAACCAGCTCGTCGATGTCAGATACGTTAAAACGCTCCATCTGCTCGTCACTGATTGTGGATGCAGAGCGAGGCGTTTCTAAAATTGATTTCCCAAATCCGAAAACGGCTTCAACGTCCTGTCCAGGCAAACTGCCTAGTGAGCCTTTTACTTCGATCTTTTCGATCTCTGAGTCACTGGGTGTCTCCTGAGCGAAGCCCGCTACAGGGGCGAGAAGCAGTAACCCGGTAGTGACGGCACGCGCGATAGGCGCCACACTGAAGTTAGTGGTTTTCATGGTGTTCCTCGAGTTTAAGAGTTCTTGTGAGTATTAAACGTTCTAGCTTTACGGCTGCTATATTGCAGTTTTGATGCCAGAATCCTGTCCATATGGTCAGGATTTGTCTTGAATGTAAGTGATTGATATTTTTGAATAAAAAATCAATGGCAAAGAATGGGATTGTTAGCGAGATGTTAAAGCTACTATTATCCATGCCTGAATGCACCAATGCGGTGAGGCGCGGATTCTAATTGCACCACAAACGTAAGACCAGTGGTCAGATATTCAACAGCGTCCTGTTTTCTTTACGTTTTGGGATAGTGGCAGTACATAGTGGCGGATTTTTAAACCGCCACATTTAAGTACTCGGACTTATGATTCTGACGTGACCGGTGTTTGCGTGGCAGCCTGATTGGGCAAAATGACAGAAAGAATAATGGCTGTTAGCCCCGCTGTGGTGACTGGTGACGTAAGCAAATTACCGAGCCAGGTGGGTAATTGAGACACGACGTTACCCACCATCATCACGCCGAGCCCCATACCCAGCGAACATGCCGTGATCAGACTATTTCGCTGATTGAGTGGTTCACTGGTCAAAATTTTCACGCCACCGACCGCAACCATGGCAAACATGACCAGCGTAGCACCACCCAGAACGGGTTTCGGGATCACCTGTAACAACGCGCCTATAAAAGGGAATAACCCGAGCACGACAAAGACGCCGGCAACAAAGCAACCTACTTTTCGACTGGCGATACCGGTCATTTGGATTACCCCGTTATTTTGTCCAAATGTGGTGTTGGGAAACGTACACAGCACCGCTGCAATCAGCGAATTGACACCGTCGCCCAGAATGCCTGCCCGAATGCGGTTCAGATAACGTTCACCGGTGATAGGCAGCTTACAAAACAGGCTGTTGGCCGTTAAGTCACCGGCAGTTTCAATCGCGGTAAAAAAGTAAATCAGTGCAATGGGTAAAAATAAGTCCCACTCAAAATTGATACCGTATTTAAACGGCTGGGGTACGCTAAACCATGGCAAATCAACTAAGCCTGCGAAGTTGGTCATTCCCATGAAAAAGGCGACAACCGTTCCTATTGCCATGCCGATAAAAATAGCAGACAAGCGCAACCACTGGTTTTTACAGGCATTAAAATAAATGATCACCAACAGGACCCCCAGGCCCAGAGATAAATTTTCTACGCTGCCGAAAGTATCAGCATTAAATCCACCAGCCAGGTCAGTCATGCCCACTTTAATCAGTGAAATCCCGATAGCAATGATGACCACACCGGTTGTTACCGGTGTAATAACGCGTTTAATTTGCTGAATGAACTGGCTGAGAATGATTTCAACAAAGGCCCCAAAAAAACACACGCCCAGCATCATGGCCAGGATATCGTCGTTGCTGCCTCCACGCTCTTTCACAGTGCTGCCGACCAGAATCAAGGCGCTTAAAAATGCGAAGCTGGTGCCTTGCACGGCAACCAGCCCGCTGCCTACGGGGCCGACGCCTTTGGTTTGAATATAGGTTCCCAGCCCGGTTGCCAGCAGCGCCATGCTGATCAGGTAGGGGACTTCAGCTTGTAATCCCAGCACCGAAGAAATAATCAGGGTAGGGGTCACTACGCCGATAAAACTGGCCAGAACGTGCTGAATCGCCGCTGTAAGACTGACTGCAAAGTTTGGGCGGTCTTCCAGACCATATAAAACCTGGGATTGTGACATGGGGTTATCCTTTTTCACAAAGTGTCGGATAGTGCTTACACATAAACCCACGCATTGCAGGAAGTGCGGGTAATGTGTTGCTATCTGAACGAATAGTCGTTTCAAATTCAGCCACTCTTTGCTGATAGCGTTGCAGTGCCTGTTTTTTATCTTCTGGCGCGAGGAAACTGTGCTTCAGCGAATTTTCGCCCAGGGACACCAGCTCAGACCAAGACAAGTTAAAGTGTCTTACTGCCAGGAAATATTCATCGGTTAACGTACTGTCCCACATGCCCCGATCATCTGTGGTTAATGCAACAGGAATATCCGTGCGCAGGTACTCGGGGAACGGGTGTGTTGATAAATCAGGTGTGTATTCCAGCAACTTGTTACTGATTAGATTTATCTCTATCAGGTACGGGCCGTGCCGCATAAGTAACAGCGTATCCGGGTCAGTGATGGTATTCAGACCATGTCCTATGCGTTGGGCTCCCAGTAACAGTGTATCGCGGACGTGTTGATTAGGTTCATCCACTTCGCCTGCATGAATGGCCAAATTAATGGCGGGGTAGCGTTGTCGAAGACTGCGCAGCGTGGGTAAAAAGCGCAGGGGATACCCCTTATCATTGTCTTCTCTGCCAACCATATTGATACCAACGTAAATATCACGATGTTGATCGACAAAGTCATACATCCACGCTAAATGTTTTTCGGCATGTGGCAGAAAGCGCAATAAGGCATACTGAAACCGCACGGTAACGCCGGTGGCTTTGGCCTCGGGACTCGCCAGCATTGCTAAGTAAATGGATAACGTTTGTTCCGGAGACAGTGGATTGCCTTTGTTGTCCTGCGCACGGTCAACATTGACCTGGGTTTCCAGGTACTGCAGTCCTTCCTCGGAAAAGGCCTGCATATTCTTTAGCAGAATATAAGCGCCAATATACGGGTTAACGACAAGTTCATTAAGGCGCTGCCAGTGAGTCTCAAAAAACTCGTTCCGGCCTTCGTGAGACTGGTCGAGTCGGATACTGTTTAAGAAGGCGTGTTTTTGCTCTTCCGTTAACGTGTCCAGTTGCTGGTATTCTTTCTTCTCGCATTCAGAAAGTGCCTGCCAGGACGAAGCCTGAATGGTGCGGAATAACAGGAATTGCGGGTTGGGACCGTACTCATTGGTGCCATAACCACGGCATTGCAGAATACGCGTTTTGGTATAGTACCGGTAACCACCGTTGCGGTCAGGTGCCGTGGCAATGTCATACCACCATTCACTAAAGCCTGCGCCGCTTAAATGATGGTGCAGATCGCCGCCTTTGGGTAGCGCCCACAACACTTGGTACAGTGCTTTGTCTGTTGCGTGTTGTTTATAGCCGCGAAACCACTTATCCATGTCAGTTGTTGCTGCCATACTTGAGCAGCTCAACAGGCTAAGTCCTATAAACAGCCTGGTACCCCACTGACATACATATTTGCCCCACATGCCTTACTTCATCCCGTTACATAAAATTAATAGAGAAATAAAGCAAAAACCTGACCACTTGGTCTATTGGGTGTCAATGATTGTAAGATATTGAAATTGATATGTTTTAGGATGATTGGTCAGACTGGATATGAAGGTGGGTGAGGTGGCTTGCACCAATTAAGGGCGCGGTTGGTTCATATCGAACCAACCGGGTATTCTCGTCGCTATACAGTGCTGCCTCAGTAAGGAAAACCGTCAGGTAAAGTAACAAAAATCGAATGCCGCACTTCGTTGTACATGGCCCGGCTACAATGCCCTTCACCTTCCGTATCTTCCAACAATAAGACATCACCTGCACCAAATACATGACGTTCACCAGAAGAGACGGTGAACTCCGCACGCCCTTTTAAAATGAACAGTAATTGGCGGGCCGGTGCAGGGTGCCACTTAAAATTATAATCTGCCGGTGTCTCGCGAAAAATGATCGAACCTGCAGGTATCTTCTCTGATAACAGGCCGATTGGGCCGCCATCAGTCAAAGGAATGTCTGCCTCACCAAAGTGACTCTTGCCTTGCTCATCATGATAAATTCGAGGTATTTTCACGTTTTTTCCTTGTTAGTGTTGAGAATAAGTGTCCAAAAATCGTTGTAGCACCTGCAACGTTGCCTGTACATCGGCATGAGTTACCGATTCGCCGGGGTGGTGACTGATCCCGCCTTTACAGCGCACAAATAACATACTCACAGGGCATATGGCATCCATCGCCATGGCGTCGTGACCGGCGCCAGACGGCAAACTCAGCGGTTTGATGCCATTTAACTCAATGGCTTGTGCGAGCGTTTGAGACAACGCAGGGTTGCAATGCACGGCATTGGCTTTGTGTGTCATCTGCCAGTTAATGTCAACGCGTCGGCGTTCGGCAATGTCACGCATTTTTGCCAAAATGGCATCAAGGGCTTTATCGCGCATGTCGTCGTATTCACTGCGAATGTCGAGAGAAAATGCAACCTGACCAGGGATTACGTTAACGGCGCCAGGTTTGACATCCATGCGGCCTACTGTTGCGACTACTGCATGTTCAGTGGCAATTGATTCAATGGCCAGCACCATTTCACTGCAGGCTGTCATGGCATCCTGTCGCATCGGCATTGGCACCGTTCCTGCGTGACCCGCCATCCCATTTACGGTTATGTCGTAGCGTTTGGCACCCGCGATAGCCGTCACCCAGCCTACTGGTAATGCCTGATTCTCTAATACCGGCCCTTGTTCAATATGCACTTCCAGATACCCGAGCAGGGTCGTTGGATCCAATTTAGCGTGGGCGATATTGTCAAACGATGAACCGAAATTCTTCAGAGCATCCGGCAGTGAAACCTGATCTTTGTCTCGCAGGTTGCGCCAGTCTTCCTGCCAGCGTCCGGTCAAGGCACGGCTACCCAGTAGGGTCGAGCCAAAGCGCGTACCTTCTTCGTCACCAAACCCGACAATGTCGATGTGAAATGGGAATCGAATACCCTGATCGTGACAATATTGAACGATGGTTAATGGCGCGACGACGCCCAGCATGCCGTCGTATTTACCGCCATTGGGTACGGTATCCAAATGGCTGCCAAATACAAAGGCTTTGGCATCCGGATTGGTGCTTTTGTAGCGCCCCCATTGGTTGCCTGCAGGGTCCTGCCAGGTTTGCATTCCCGCTTGTTGCATCCACTGGGCTACCATATCGTTAGCCTGGCGATGTTGTGGTGTCAGGTAACGACGGTCTACCATACCCGGCGATTGACTGATAAGCCCAAGCTGATCGCAACGGCTTAACACTTCATTAGCCAGTTCGGCAAACTCATTCATGATCGGCTCCTGCATTGGTATACACACCTAAAGCGGCATCTACCCCTTCGCCCAATGCCATCTTATGGCCTGCACGACGCAGCACGGTTTCAAGGGATTGCAGGGTATGTAAAACGGCATCCTGACGCGCGTTATAACCCATGGTGCCGATACGCCATATCCGGCCTTTTAGCGGGCCAAAACTGGTACCAATTTCGATGTTAAAGTCCAGCAATAACTGCTGGCGAATGGCTTCGCCATCAACGCAGTCAGGAATCTCTACGCCCACCACGTTATTCATTTTGTGATTCAGATTACCAAACGGCATTAAATCCATAGCCTGAATACCTGCCAGCATCGCGTCACCGGCGGTTTTGTGTCGCGCTATGCTTTGTTCTATGCCTTCTTCCATCAAATTAATGGCGCACTCACGTGCACAAAACAGCATGGAGGCTGCTTCAGTGTGATGATTCAGTCGTGACTCCCCCCAATAATCCAGAATCATGGGTATGTCAAAATAGTTAGAGCGAATACGGCTGCCACGTGCAGCCTGGTGCCCGTCTTCACGAATACCGGCTTCGATATGGTGACGAGTGCGCACCAGTTCCACGTAGCGCTCACTCAGGGTAATTGGCGCACTGCCGGATGGACCGCCCAGACATTTTTGCAGACCAACAGATACAGCATCCAGCCCCCAGGCATCTGTATGAAAAGCGTTGCCGCCGATCGAGGCCGTGGCATCGGAATAAAACAAGACGTCGTGGCGACGACAAATCTCGCCCAGATGTTCCAATGGTTGCAGCATCGTTGTTGACGTGTCGCCTTGCACAACAGCCAGGACCTTCGGTTGTACTTGCTTAATTGCGGCTTCGATTTGCTCTGGTTCGAATACTTCGCCCCAGGGCACTTCAATACTGTGAACGTCAGCACCGGCTCGTTCGGCAATTTCGCACAGTAAATGGCCGAAGCGGCCAAAAATAGGGACCAGCACTTTGTCACCGGGCTCAATACATGAGACCAGGACGGCTTCGATGCCGGCACGAGAGGTACCATCAATCAATACGGTATGTTCGTTCTTAGTATCGAAAACATGGCGATACAGTGACATCACTTCATTCATGCAACTGGTCATCGCCGGGTCGTACTGCCCCACCAGTTGTTGCGACATGGCTTGTAACACGCGCGGGTAACAGTTAATCGGGCCGGGGCCCATCAGTAAACGTGGAGGAAGAGTCAAAGGCTTCATCGTTGCTCCTAAAGTAAGCTTTGGGCAAGCATGCGCACGCCGGTGATCAGCAAGACAACCGCAAACACTTTTTTCAGTTTGCTGGCATCCAGTTTGCTGGCAAGGCCTGCGCCGACAGGCGCAAATAGCACAGTTAGCGGTACAATCGCGGCAAAGCCAATCAGGTTGACCAGACCAAATGTACCGGTTGGGGCGTCAGCGGGTGTTTGACCAAGCGCTAACATGGTGATAGCGGCAGGAAGCGAAATAATCAGTCCTACTGCAGCTGCCGTACCCACCGCACGGTGAGCAGGGTAATTACAAAATGTCAGTGTCGGTACCGTTAGGGTTCCGCCACCAATACCGACCATTGCACTGAACAAGCCAATGCACGCAGCAATAATTCGCTGACCTATGGCGCCGGGCAGGTCGTTAAACCAGGCAGATTTACTGCCAATAAACATATTCAACGCTGACAGGCTGGCAATAATACCAAACATCAGTGTGAGGATTTCACCGTCGATTTGTGTCACTGCGTAGCTGCCCAGTAATACACCCAGGAGAATAAACGGACCCCAGCGTTTCAACAAATCGACATCGACATTGCCTTTTGCGCGGTGCGCTTTAATTGAGCTAATCGAGGTAGGAATAATCGTCGCCAGTGAGGTTGCCGTAGCAATTAACATGGCCGAGTCAGCACTGACCCCTAATGCCTGAAACAAAAAATACAATACCGGCACGATGACGATACCGCCGCCCACACCCAGTAAACCGGCTAACAAGCCTGCAAATACCCCGGTGGCTAACAGGGCTAACAGAGTGGGGAGTAAATCTATTATTACTTGCATTAATTACGCCTCTGAAGCTGGCTGAAAACGTTGTGCGAATGCTTTACCGTCACTGCGTGGATCGGTAGAGGCTTCGGTTTGTTGATTCGGGTGAAGAACGACAGCGCCGGCGTGGCCCATCAATTCGTTACACGCATCGACCACGACCATGTCGTGTCCACGGGAAACCAGATCGTCACCTACATACTCGGCAACGTCACGTTCCACCTTAAGGTTGTGAGACTGATTACCCCAGGTCCGGCCTAACAGCCAGCGGCCCAATGAAATTGCTTTGTCCAGCGGTTGGTTGTGGTAAACATAGCGACTAAATAAAGCGGCCTGGGTTTGTGGCTGGCCTTCACCGCCCATGGTGCCGTAGCTGATGCGACGGCCGTCGTTCAATTCAGCAAACGCCGGGTTCAGGGTATGGAAGGGCTTCATACCGGGCTGAAGGTATTGCAAGTGGCCGGGCTCAAGGCTGAATGACGTTCCCCGGTTGTTCCACACAATGCCAGTTTGCGGGCTAACTACGCCACTGCCAAATTCCCAGTACAGGCTTTGAATGTAGCTCACCATGCGACCCTGATTGTCGCAGGCGCCCATCCAAATAGTGTCACCGGTTTTCGCTTCATGCGGCCATGGCAGCGCCGCTTCGAGCTGAATATTTGCCGCCATCTCGTCTAACGCGTCATCGGTTAGCAGGCTGTCAAAATCAACAGACAGTCGACTCGGATCAGTCACAAACTGGTTTCGTTTTATGAAGGCTTGTTTGGTACATTCAATCAACAAGTGCACCATATCGGCATCGGTTTTACCTAAGTGCACAACGCGATCGTACAGTGCCAGAATCATCAGTGACGCTATTCCCTGAGTCGGGGCTGGGAGATTATAAAGCTTGCCCAGTTTTGTGGTTACCGACAGCGGCGACACTTGCAAAGCCTGATACTGCTGGAAATCGGCCAGACGGATGGGTGAACCGGCGTCCTCCAGATCAGCGGCCAACTGATGTGCGATATCACCGTGGTAGAAATCGTTCAGGCCTTTATCTGCCAGGTGTTGTAAGGTGGCAGAGAGTTGAGTCAACTTAACGATTTTGCCTTTTTTCAGGGCATTACCTTTTATCAGGAATGGCGCGAAGTGCTCGTTGTGTGCTAAATCATCATAGGTTTTAAAGCTGGCATCGGACATACTCTGGGTCACTTCAATTCCCCAGCTCGCCTGGCTAATGGCGGTTTCCAGTAATTCAGATACTGGCATGGCTGGTTGCCAGCTTGCGCTGATTTCAAGTGCTTTCTGCCAACCTGCAACAGCACCTGCCATCGTCAAGGCCGCCTGACCGCCACGAGAGGGGATTGTCGACTGGCCTTTATAGAAATCCGGTGTAGCCAGACCGGCGGCTGTACCGCACGCATCGATGGCGACAGGCGCTTTACCCGGTTCGCTGATCAGCCAGAAGCCGTCACCGCCCAGGCCATTCATATGAGGATATTCCACTGCAATGGAGGCCGCTGCGGCGACCATTGCCTCAATGGCTGTGCCACCGCGTTGTAATATTTCGTTGCCCACCGTCGACGCAGCGTAGTGGGGGGCAGTAAATGCAGTATGTTGTGTTGTTGTCATGCTTTACTTTTCCAGTAGGGTTTGTGCCAGAGCAATGAGCGCTAAATCGCTGTTGGCTGGCCCGATAAGCGATAAACCACAAGGGGCGCCGCTTAGGGTAAATAACGGCAGGTGTAGTTGTGGCAAACCAGCCAGACCAGCAATGGCAGTTAAATTTAATAGTTGTTTTCGGTATTCTCCCAACGCAGCAGCAGGTGTACTGAGTAACGGTGCGCTGCCTGGGGTTGTTGGCAGTACACCTATGGTGTCAGCCGTCATGGTATGTGCCGCCCACTCCTTTACGCGTTGCTGTACGGATTTGGCGTCTTCAACGTCTTGTGCTGTGATCTTTGCGCATGCGTTGAATCGTTCGGCAATGTCACTGGCAAAAACAGGGGAGTACTGAGTTATCCATTCACCGTGTTGTTGCCAAATTTCGTATCCCTGAAGTACCCGAAAGGCCTCTGATAACGACAGAGATTCAAGTGCTGTTTCATCCGCTGAACATTGTTCAATGCGGCTTACCGATAACCATTGTTTGATTTGATCACGGTGTTCAACCCGGTCAATCGCATTATCCAGTGAGCATAACTTCGGTGCATTAAATGAAACCTGAGACTTACCTGCCAGTAAACATTGCATGGATACTGCTAATGTCTCCAGATCTCTGGTCAACACGCCAACCGTGTCAAAGCCGGGAGCCAGGGCGACTAACCCATCTGCATCTACCAGCCCATGGGTAGGGCGCAGGCCAAATAAGCCGTTATAGCTGGCAGGAACGCGAATGGAGCCACCGGTATCGGTACCTAATCCGATGTCGGCTAATCCGGCACTCACCGCGGTGGCTGAACCACTTGAGGAACCGCCCGGCAAACGGTCTGGGGTCACCGGGTTAATCGGTGTGCCGTAATGGATATTCTGGCCGTTCAGACTGTAAGCCAATTCATCCGTGATGGTTTTACCTGCCAGTGTGGCACCTTCGTGGCATAACAGACTCACGGCAGACGCGGTTTCATTGGCTATGTCATGACTGGCTGCCCAATCCGGATTGCCCGCAGTAGTCGGCAAACCTGAAATATGAAACAGGTCTTTAACTGCCAGACGCTTGTCAGATAACAGATGACCTGCCATGTCGGTGGTCGACGGCATACTGATTATGTTGTTGGTCTGAGTGTCGGGCACCCAAACAAATGGCGATTGTACGCTATGGTGTTTCATGAGCTGAAATGTTGCAGGGGGATAGCTCTATGAAACAATCGTTTCAGGATTAAGTCAAGTGAAACGTTTGTTAAATTAATGTGTTTTTTCTTAACAAGGTGACGCTATTCGGGGTCCAGCTCGCCCATTTGTGCATAAAGCGACGTAATGGTGGAGACGCGGCGGTCGCCTTCATCCCCAAGCAGGGTATAAGCCTGATTACAAATCACTGACACCAGACTCATGGGGGCGGCGTAGCTGTCAAACGCAAATTGATTACCTAACTGGCAGAGTAACAGGTGTTTTACGCGGTCCTGGTAGACCTGTCCGGTAGGATCTGTGAATAGCAGCGTTCTTTCCGGAGGCAAGGCTTCCATCATGCGGGCAAAAATACGCGGGCGTCGACGAAAACCAAATACCAGAATGATCTCGTCTGCAGACAAATCCATGATGTCCTCACTCAAACTTTGGCCTGGCTGGGGAAGTAGACGAACATTTGGACGGATTTGTTTAAGTTGCTGGCGGCAGTGCAGGGCAACCGGGTAACTGTTTCGGTAGCCAATCAGGGTTATTCGTGGGGCATTGGCCAGCAGTTCTGCCACCTGATTAATTTGCTCGGCGGGAATGGCTTCCAATGTGCGCTGTAAATTACCCAGCTCAGCGGCAATGTAGTCATGTTGATCAAGGATCTGTTTTACCGGAATACCTGCGTCACGCTGGAGCACAACATCTTGTTTTGCATCCTGATGAGAGGCATAACCTAATTGTCTGAACAATCTGCTGACCGTCGCTTTCGAGGTATTGGTTTTAGCCGCGATCTCGGACGTAGAGTCGCTGATAATGGTTAGCGGAAACTGCTGGAGGTAGTTTGCGATCGTTCTCGCAGACGGGGAAAGTTCGGGGTATTTTTCCCTGATTCTGGCTAGTACACCGTTGTTTTCAGACACTTAACAGCCAACAAATTTTATGAATACACAAGGTTAGTGTAGCGGAGACTGTGGGGAAGGTGTCAAGAAATTTAGGTGCATCGGTTTGATGCACCTATATGAGTAAAGCAAATTATGCGTGGGATAGCGCCTGCTTATTCAGACGCTTGTCTTCCTTTGAGGCGGAACCCTCCACCACTTTACTGGCCGCTTCAAGGGCTTCGGTCAGTGTCGGATAGGTGTCCACTTCTGGCCATGACGCATTGATTCTGTGCAGTACTGTCAGGATCTCTTCAGTTGCACCGCTAACATACAGCTTTCTGCCTGATGCTTTTGCATCAGATGTTACCGTTTCAACTGCCATCGCTGCAGATACGTCCATGGTGGGTACCCGCGAGAAATCCAGAATCAGGACCTGTGAACCAGGCTTCACCTGCTCACGGACGTGATGCCCAAGATCTGCAGCAGCACCAAAGCTCAACGGGCCACCAAAACTAAAGATACTGACTTTGCCTTTGGTTTTTTCCAGCAGAGCGCTTTCTTCCGGGTTGCTCAGAATGTCAGGGATTTTACGCAGTTCTTCAATCTGAAGCTGAGCAATCTGACGCACATAAGCCAGTGCAGCCAGTACCACACCAACACCAACAGCGGTGATAAGATCTACGAATACCGTCAGGCCTAAAACCAACAGCATGAGTGCGAAGTCCCAGCGAGGACCGGTGTGGGCACGCTTGATATAACTCCAATCCACGATGTCCAGACCCACTTTTACCAGAATACCCGCCAGTACGGCATGGGGGATCACACTGGCCAGCGGGCTCAGTCCCAACACAATCGCCAGAAGAACCAAAGCGTGGATCATACCAGACAGACGCTCTTTACCACCGCTGCGCACGTTTACCACGGTACGCATGGTTGCACCTGCACCGGCAATACCGCCGATAAGACCAGAGATTGTGTTACCGATACCCTGACCAATTAGTTCCTGACTGCTGTCGTGGCGTGTGCGAGTCATGTTGTCGGCAACCAGTGAGGTTAACAAGCTATCAATAGCACCAAGCACGGCCAGAATAAATGCGGCCTCAAGGACTAACAGGAGCTTTTCCTGATTGTACACAGGTAAATGCAGGCTAG
Source organism: Aestuariibacter sp. (assembly GCA_017794925.1). Lineage (GTDB taxonomy): Bacteria > Pseudomonadota > Gammaproteobacteria > Enterobacterales > Alteromonadaceae > Alteromonas. The sequence continues at coordinate 2,779,970 of CP051238.1, forward strand.
GCAGACCGGTTGGAATGTTACCCAGAACAGGTACTTCAAAGGCAAACAGGCTTACCAGTGTGCCAATGATCAGTGCAGCCAGGGCGCCTGGTACGTATTTACCGAGTACCGGAGGCCATTTGTAAGCAATAATCAACGTACCAACACCTAACACCAGGGTAGAGAAGTTGATATCAGCCAGCGCAGTTGGCAGGTAGCCCAGTGCACCTAATGTGCCACCTGGTGGTTCATGGCCCAGTAACCGGCCAATCTGAAGGATAATGATGATTGCCCCGATACCGGTCATAAATCCGGATATAACCGGGTAGGGAACCAGGCGAATATAATTACCGACACCCAGAAAGCCAAACAGGATCTGGAAAATACCGGCTAGCATTACCGCCGTGAAAATAAGCTCAACGTCGCCGGACAAACTGGCAAATAACCCGGCCAGTACCACGACCATCGGGCCAGTCGGCCCGGAGATCTGAGAAGGGGTGCCGCCAAACAATGCAGCAAAGAAGCCAACGGCAATAGCACCGTACAAACCTGCCATCGGGCCAACGCCCGAGGCAACACCGAGGGCAAGGGCCAACGGCAAGGCAACAATACCGGCAGTGATACCACCGGTAATGTCGCCTCTAACATTGGAAAGTAAATTTTTCATTGTTATGTCCTACTTGTTTTAGCTGGTTGCCAACATTTCTTCTGTGTAGGTTTCACTCATTGGGGCAAACTGGCCTGACTCTTCGTTGTAACAAGTCACTGCTGCAGTCTCAATGTTGTAGAACCATCCGTGGAGTTTTACCTGACCGGTCGCAATTTTTGCGGCAACGGCTGGGTGAGTACGCAAGTGTTGCATTTGTTGGACAACATTTTCTTCAGTCACCAGCTGTAAGTGCTCTTCAGCATTCAGGTCACTGCAACCACAGCGCTCTTTCACTACTTCTGTGGCGACTCTGCAATGGCCTAACCATTCTTTAACGTGTGGTAGTGCAGATAACGCATCAGTATTGATAGCGCCTTTCATTGCACCGCAATCCGAGTGTCCACAGACCACGATATGAGTAACACCCAGTGCGGCAACAGCAAACTCGATAGAGGCTGTCATACCGCCTGTCTGGTTGCTGTGTGGGGGGACAACGTTTCCTGCGTTACGGCATATAAAGAGATCGCCCGGCTCGGTTTGAGTTACCAGGTTAGGGTCGATACGGGAATCTGCACAGGTAATGAACAATACTTCTGGATTTTGGCCATTTGCTAACTTTTGGAAAGCCGCTTTTTTATTGGGGAAAACTTCTTTCTGAAATTTAGCGACGCCAGAGATTACGTGTTCCATTTTGTCACTCCTAAATAGGTTTATTAACATTTCTTAAACAACGACTTAGTTTTACTTGATAGGCTAATAGAATTATAGCTTACTTCGTGATAGTCTTTTTCTATATGTTGATTTATCTTTGTACATGTTAGGTTTGATATGGCTTTACATTCTAAAGGTGCGACCAATACGCAATTGCGCTATTTTGTTGCTCTGGCACGCAATCTTAGTTACCGGCGCACTGCCCAGGTTCTGGGTATCAGCCAGCCAACACTGACTGCGCAAATTAACGCGTTAGAAAAGACACTGGGGCTCGCTCTGTTTGAGCGATCGCGAAGTGGCACCTTGCTATCGCCTGAAGGGCGGGTACTGCTACCCTACGCAGAAGATACGTTAAAGGCCTCCGTGCGCTTTGAGGAGAAAGCCAAAGACCTGGCGGGTGGCGCGCAAACCACCTATCGCCTGGGCATTCCTCCCACGCTGGGGCCTTATTTATTGCCTTTTATTCTGCCGGAACTTCACAGACGCTACGCCAAATTGAAATTTTACGTGCGCGAAGCGGCCCCATCGCAGCTCATTCAAGGTATTTTTAATGGTGACTACGACTTAATTATATCACCGTCATCGCAAGAATCATCGCAGCTCATCGTTTCCAAGCTCTTCGTGGAACCATTGAAGTTTGTCATGCCCAGTGATCATCCACTGGCAGGCAATCAATTTGTTGAAGCAGAACAAATAAGAGGCGAGACGGTGCTCGCGCTCGAAGATACTCACCATTTCCATCATCAGGTACAGGACATTTGTGCAGAAATTGGTGCGCAGATGGCCCGGGATTATGAGGGCACCAGTTTGGATACCTTACGTCAAATGGTTGTGATGGGAATGGGGGTCTCGTTTTTGCCTGGTCTGTATGTGCATTCCGAGCTGCATCGGCCTGACGAACTGCATGTGTGTGAGTTAAAAGATAAACCGATTGAACGACAGCACAATCTCATCTGGCGAAATACGGCTCCCGGACGCATTTTCTTTCGCGAGCTAGGGAACCATATTCGGCAGATTATTAACGAGACATTACATCACGCGGTTCAGGTGTCCGATGACTAGACGATTAAACATAGACCCAGTGGGTTAAGCCCTGACTTTCTAAAAATGATTTTGCCAGTTCGCCCTGCAGCATTGCCAACGTCGCCAATAATCCGGCTTGTGTGCAGTTGTCTGCAGCTACGGTGACTGAGCGCGGCGGGTTCACTACCGGGAAGCCAGTAAACGGATTCAGTATATGGCTGTACCGCTGCCCCTTATTGAGTAAATAACGCCGGGCGTCACCACTGGTTGCCAGTCCCCCCTGATAGATTTTAACTATCGTGCTCGTATCGCCTGATGTCGCTGCTGGATTTTCAATTCCAATCATCCAGGGCTTATCCTGCTTACGGCGCTCGGTTACCTGAATATCACCGCCGAAATTTACCACCGTTGAAATGCCCGGGTGGTTGGCTTTTATCAAGTCAGCGACTTTATCCACCGCATATTCTTTACCAATACCGCCCAGATCTATTTCCATCCCGGTTGGAAGGGTAAACTGCGTCGGCGTTAACGTAGTACGTTGCCATCCTATATACGCTAATAAGGGGGCCACCTTGTGTTTATCCGGAACATTGTCGCTGCCATCAAATCGCCAGGCTTTTCGAAGTACACCCGCGGTAATGTCGAACATGCCTTCGCTTAAGGTAAAACAGATATCGGCGAAATGGAGCAACCGGTAGGTTTCTTCATCTATGGTAACGGTTTTCCCCTGGGCGCGATTGATGTTTGATACAACGCTATCCTGACGGTAACGGCTGAACTTATATTCAATACGCTTGGCTTCCCGTGCCGCTTGCTCGGTGATTGAGCGGGCTGTTCGACTATCCTGGGTTTCAATCAGGATTTCGCAGGGGCTGGCCATGGCATCGAATTCACCGAGGAAGAAGTCTTCTTTTGATGAAACAGAAACCGGCGGGAAGTCCGCCGGTATAGGATTATCAGCCATAGTCACAGTCATTAAAAGTGATAATTGAACTGCAGTATAACCGCTTTTACACTGGGGTAGAGATCCAAATCGGCTAATACGCCAGGTTGTGCGAAACCGGCATTTTTCGGATCCTGCTGATAGTACTCAGCACGCACTGCCCACTCGTGGCCATTATCCAGCTTACGTCCGTACTTAAGACCTAAGGTATAGGCTGCCATTTCGCCCACCCGATAATCCGCACTGGCATACATAGGTAGCTCGTCTGACTGGTTCAGATAAGGCTGGTAAAAGTCAGCGGCAGACTGCTGATAGTAACGGACATGAGGCTGAATATAGCTGTTGTCCGACAAATTAAAACGCAGTCTTGAATCAATCGTATGCGAGTTGATGTCCCAGTCGTCGGTAGCAAAACGATAAGACAGGTCTACCACACCGTTATCCATTGCATACTTGGTTTGCCAGAAGAATGAATGCTTGGTGCGGGTGTCCGGACGATTTTCATAAATCAGGTCCTGCGTCACCCCATTGGTATTGATCACACTCAGTACTTTGTAGGGATCTGTCGTGTAGCCATCGACAAGACTCAGGCCGTAGTTAAATTGCATTAGCATGCGTCGGTTAATAACCTGAGTGACACCAAACAGCATATCCAGGGTGGTTTTGTCTTCACCGCTGTTGTTGCCACTTCCATGGTCGTCGTCTTCACCTTCACCTTCATCTTCAAATTCATCGTCGTAATCGGCGGGGATCATCATGCTGGACAACGGTGTTGGCTTGCCACCGACGGGGTCAATACTGTCGAATTGATAGGACAAGCCGGCTGACAGCGTGGTATTGCGTTGAAACAAGTCTTTTTCCAGCAAACCATTCACACCCAGTGACATATAGTCGTATTCTTTAGACACATTAAATCCAGCGGTACCACGCCAGGTATCAGCAAAAGGCTGCATCCATGACGAGGCCAACTGCACACGGGTATCCCTGAAAGTATCATCCAACGGCGTTTCGCCCGCTGCCACCTGATACGAGTCCTTACCGGAAGGTCGCGAGAATGTTTGAACGGTGGGTTGCGCGACAGCGCCATTCGCAGACGCGCCGGTCAGCGTATCGAGTACCAGTTTCACGTTGAAGATACTGTCATCATCGTTAGTTTTGGTTGCGCTGATGACGCCCTCTGCCAGGCTCACCCGATCAGTTTCACCGTAATATAAAATTGCCGTGTCGAACTTCCAGTCTTTTAACATCGACGTCTCGGTTTCTGCATGTGCCGGAGACTGTCCAAGCAGCGCACATGTCGCGCCCGCCAGAGCTGTGGCAATACTGCCTTTGTTACTTAGTTGCATCCGCAGCCGCCTCCTGCAAAGGAACGTCCGCCACTCGTCGCTTCCTTACTAAAATAAATGTGGTCATCTAAACCCAGGTCGATGCCTTCAGCACCCAAGGCCATTTCGTCTTTTGCCAGCAAGTCGCGTTCCCAGGGTTGCACGCCGAGAGAGGCACAACCGCCAAGTTGACTAAGCGCAATTAACACCGAAACATATAACGCTTTACGCTTCATTTTGATGACTCCATTTCTTCTATAAGGGTAACGATTTCCTGCTCGTACTGATCTTGTTTATGTACATGGAAACCCTGGTGAGCCAGTCGTAACTGACCCGTGTGATCGATGAGATAGCTGGTAGGCATACCCGGTACTCTGTAAAGCGCAGGGGCTTTTCCTTCGGGATCAAATGCAACGGGGAAGTCGGCCGGTAATTTAGCCAGGAATTGGTCGGCAAGGTCACGTTCGGCGTCTACGTTAATTGCGATAATGGTGAAACCACGCTCAGCGTACTTATTTTGCATCGCGTTCATCCAGGGGAACGAACGCTGGCAGGGTTTACACCAACTTGCCCAGAAATCCAGATACACCACCTGACCCTGATAATCAGACAGTTTATGCTGCCCCTCTGTCATAGTGAGTAATATATCCGGGGCGGGTTGTTTGGCCATCGCAACAGGGGTAAAGAGTGTTGCGAGCACTAACACGGGTAAACACAATTTGCGGGCAATGCGTGGTAAAAAGCGCATTAAAACTTCCTCGAATTTCATACTGTTTAACAGTGTAAAAGCCGAAGCTTAAGGAAAACTTATGTTTGAGGGATTTCTGTTTTCATCTATTAATGCTTCTGGTATAAATCGCTAAGTGGTTAATAATGATAAGGATGTCAGACGTGACTGACACAATTCCCGCGGCGGTTCCGGCCGCTGATGCGCTGCCTCCAATTAAGCCAGAACGACATATGGTGCTTGAGTTTTTACTGCACTTTTGTACGTTCGGTGTTTACACCTGCTTTTGGTGTGTTACTGCCACCCGTGACTTAAAACGGGCCTTCAACAAAGAATTTACCCCTTGGGTCTGGTACTTCGTGCCGGTGGTATTTTTGGCTCAGGTATTTATGTTGCCTCGATTGCTCAATGCCATTGGCGATGCAGAGAAAGAACAAAATGTAACGGGGTGGAGTGAAGGAAAAAGTCGAATCTGGTTAATTCTGGCTTGCGGTGTCGGATTGCTTTTCGCGATTACCCGTAAAATCGATATCTCAATCGGATGGGTACTGTTGGGGCTGATAATATGGGCAGGGTGTTTTGCTGTGCTTAATCAGCGGATGGACAAATTGCGAAATTCAGTGTCCAATCCCAGACGTAAATATTACGCTGGCTATGCCTGGTGGCACTGGCCGCTGGTGGTGTTGGGCGTACCCTTTATCTTCTTTATCGTCTACAGCATGGTGTTGACACCCTACCTGGCAAAGGTGGCCCCGTTAGCAACAAATACCGTCATCAGTGATGAACAAAACACCGTACAGTTAACGGTATTGTCCTCGGACTGGCATAAAGTCGAGATAGGCACGTTTTCCGACGGCAGTGGGTTGTTTGAAATTGCCGGCCCGCTGGATTTTCAGTATTTCATTGCCTTTGACCACGACCCTGATTACAGCCTGACTGACCTCACTCAATGGCGTATCGGGCAAAATTACGATGATTTCAATGTAAAAGAATGTTCGGAGAACCGCCGGTTTACTGAAGGCACCTTGCGTGTCGAAAGCGTTGTGATCTGTAAAGGTACGTCGATGGGAGATCCCACTATTGCGACGCATCATTTTATTCGTGTCGACGAGCATATCTATGAACTTTACGGCTATTTGAGCACGACAAAACTGACCTACAAAGAACAAGAAGCGGGATTCCTCCGCCAGGCGCAAGGACTTGTCCCTTATGAAAAATAATCGATTGTACCGTGTGCTAACGGCATTGTGCTACCTGATAGGCATGCACACCGCCTTCGCTGCCAATGCTGCAGCGACGCCGCTGACGCAATTGGCACAAGACTGGATGACAGAATCGGAGCGTTATGCCACTGATGCGTTGACCAAAGTGCACACGGATGTCACCCACACCATTAACAAAAACAGCATTGTCACCCACGTGACTAAAGCCTGGTATTATCCGACCAAAGCACTCGTGCAGGAGTCGGGCTATGAAACGCTTAACTACAATCAGTTGTCAGAGGTCGTGTCTGATATTCAGGCGTTTTCGATTGCACCAGACGGCCGTATTACCTGGGTAAAAGACGACAACATAAAAGAAATTGAAGACGACAGCTACAATATTTTCACCGACGGCAAGCGCAAAGTGATTAGTTTTCCCGGATTGCAGGAGAAGGGGATATCGGTACTGTCTTATACCATCACGCATGACCGTACCCATGGCATTGAGGATTGGTCGCGTACCCATTTTCCTCAGCAGTTTTCTCCGGTCAGACATTATCGTCTGACAGTTAAGTCAGACGACAGCTCTCACTTTAATCATAAGGTATTCAATGATGTACTGGCCTGCAATCGCTCGCAGGATACACTGGTGTGTGAAGGGCAGGAGCTACCGGCCTTGGAATCTAAAGAAAATGTGAACTGGTATGATCAAATTGGCCAGATTGTGGTGACCACAACACCAGATTGGCAGGGTTTGATAAGCCGGGTTAGCGCCGGTTTTGAACAGGCGTTGTCACAAGGTGATACGGTTGCAGGTACGTTGAAACAACTAGTTTCACCGGCTATGTCTGTGCAGCAAAAAATTTCGGCTATTCATGAATTTACTGCCAGGGATATTCGGTATGTGTCGATGTCGGACAATGGTCACGCCATTGTTCCGCACGCGGTCGACGATACCATTTACAACCGTTATGGCGATTGTAAGGATAAAACCGCAGTACTGGTAGCCATGTTAAACGAAGTTGGAGTTAAGGCGTATCCGGTATTAGTCTCTACCGATCGTGAGTCGCTTGCGCCGGTTTCGTTGCCAGGAATGAACTATTTCGACCACGCAGTGGCGTGTTTTGAAATGGGGAACGAGACATTCTGCCTTGATGCGACGGATGCGAACAGCGATTGGTTTTACGTTTCAGACTGGATCCAGGGGCATGTCTCACTGGCCTTAAAACCGGGCGCCGCACCCGCGCTTCTGCCACAGTCAGAGTACCGCTGGCAAATCACCCAAACCACGGATATCAACTACACAAGTGGTGGTGGGCAAACTGAACAGCAGACTGTTACGTTTACCAATGAATATGCCAGCTCCATGCGTGGCAACCTTGCCAGTAAAACAGCTGATGAGCAGAATAAATGGTTAACGTCGGTTTATGAAGATGTGGTAGCCAGCGGTGTTGAACCCACTTTTGAAGTCAGTGGTATTGATGTTATTAGCGAACCCATTGTCGTTTCCAGTGAAACGGAGTACGAGCCCTATTTTGATGCTGCAGAAGAATTTGTACTAACTGAATACGATGCCTGGGTACGCTATGAACTGGGCTTAATGAAGTTATCTGAAGCACCTTTTGGTTATGGATTTCCCGGTCTGAAAATTGGCTCTACCTATCGTTTACACTTACCGCCAGGCTGGAAAGTGCGTAGTCGTCCGTCTGCTATGGCACTGTCAACTCGATTTGGGAAGCTAAACAGGCAAGTCAGACTGGTGAAACCCAACGAACTGGAAATTAAAACCACCCTGGATATGCCAAAGGTAACCCTGGCTGAATCTGACATCGACGACTTTAATGACGTGATAGATGTGTTTGTTCAGGAATCGTCAATCAACTTTAATGGCGTGGTCGAGTAATTAGTGCTAGCGCGGAAGTCAGGCCGCGCTAGAATTCATATTCCAGAGAAAAGCGGAACGTGTGGTCTTTGGTGACACTGTCTACGGCAGCAATAAATCCCAGTTCCCATTTTAGCTGGCGACGGCTGTCGAATCGCTGAATACCCATAAAGGCAGGTCCGATACCAATAAAATCATCGCCCGTATAAAGTTCAACAGCAGGTTGCAGCAATGGCATCCAGCGATACCGGTATTTCATCCGTAGCTGGGTTTTTAACTCCTGATCCGGTACATCGCCCCATTCATACACAAACAGGGTGTTGACCGTTAAGCTGGTGGGCCCGAACTCTTTTTCCATGACCAGGCCAGTGGTCACCTCCCAGCGCTTTTCATTGTGAAACTTTTCAACTTCAAACAGGGTGCCAAAGTCAGCCCAGTATTTACCTTGTTCTGTCATCATCCAGCGCACTTCGAACTCATAGCCTTCTAACCCGAAGTCATCGTGTTGTTCGTCCCGTGAGCCAACGGCGTAAAATTTGGCAATCACCGTCTCGCTTAACGCATGACCAAACGCGATTCGCTGTAGTAGTTCGTTTCCTTCATCGTTCTGTCGGGACATAAAGCGCCACTCCAACTCTCGTTCGAACGGCAAAATATAAGGATGGTAAACCCGATCGACTACGCCTTCGGAAGGCTCAGCTTTCGCTGTCGATACCCACAATAATGACAAGGAAAAAAGTAATAAGCTAAATAATCTCATAACGCTACTCCTTCGGCGTTGTGCTGCCGAAGTAAAAGATACCGGCGCAAGACAATCCATTGCGCCACTAAAACTAAACATGTCCACGTTAACAGATACGGCAAACCCGGTTGAGCTTCGTAACCAAATAACGCATTAAACAGATGCCCGTATTCACTGGCGTCAGCGACCAGTGCACTGCTGTCCCAAAGCGGTGAATATTCGTCAACTGCGCCAATCTGCTGCAGCAAAGGGGTGATGTCACTGGCCTGAGCAGCAATAAACAGCATCCAGATACTCCTTATAGCTACGGCTGTGCGGTAGGGCGCCAGTAACACGACCAGCAGAATAGCCAGGCTCACACTAATACCGCTCCCCAGCACGGAGCCAATAAAGATGGCTGGAATACGTTCAGAATGACTGCCAAATGCAACCAGATACAACATGAAATCAGCCAGGTGGAGACTGATTATCGGCGTGGCTGTTACAAGAATACTGAGCATCTGTTGTTTTTCTCTTACGCTGGCTAACGCGGCCAGATAAGCGGTGAATAGCAGGCCGATAGTTAGCCACTCATAGCCGGCACCTTCGAATAAGTCACTTATGCTATTCCGGGTAAGAACCAGTATCGCAGTAGTGACACAACTGGTCAGTAATAACAGCCAGAGTGTACGAGGCTGTACCCGGAATGCTGACAGCACAAAACTCATCAGTAACGCGATGGGTAAGGCGTCGCGCAGCATCAATATGACCGTATTAATCAACATCCGCTACCTCCTCGCCGGGCGACAGTACTATCACTTCTCCCTGGGCCGTGGTTGGATGATACTGACCAAAAAATGGATAGGTCCCAGGTGCCAGCGGGCCAATAAACAGGTTTGCTTTTGACTGGCCAAAAATGACTTTTTCACGGTTTAGGGCAAAGCTATCGAATTCCTCCGGGTCATCATCGTCATTAATAATGATCAATTTAACTTTCTTATTTGCCGGCACATACACTTTGGCCGGATGAAACAGATGGTCCTTAAGCCGAACGACGACTTCGGGCCTGGCGGCCAGTACGTCCAGACTAATCACAATCAGGCAAGCCGATAACAACAACCTCAGCATGATTTTTCCTGTGGTTGCGGTTTCGGTTCATCAGTTTCCGAACGGGTTACGTCGGGATTAACCGGAAGGGACAGGGTGACGGATAACCCTCCCAATGTGGATTTACTCAGGGTTAATGATCCATGGTGTAACATCACAACCTGATTAACGATAGCGAGGCCTATGCCACTGCCTGACTGACGTTGGGTTTGTACATTTGCCACTCTGAAAAATGGGGTGAGGACTTTAGAGTAATCTTCCTCGGGTATGCCCGGCCCGGAGTCAGCTATTTGAATTTCCAGACTTGCGCTGCGGATCTGCGCAGATACTTCGATTTCGCCACCGTCGGGAGTATATTTGCTGGCATTACCTATCAGGTTGGATAACATGGTTTGCAGTGCAAACGGACTGGCTTGTACGGTGCAGGGTTCACTGTTAAGCGAAATCGACTGCTGTTTTGCATCAATGGCTTCATACAGGTCGCTAATCACTTCTTGCAGCAGGGATTCTATTTCAACGGCTTCTAAATCGGCGTGAGCGGTTTCCGGGTTAGTACGGCTTAATAACAAAAGTTGGTTTACTACCCGAATCATTCTGTCGGTATCGCGTTGGCATTTGGCAATTTCTTCCTTACCGGGTGTTTCTGAGGCATGCAGGTTATGCAGATTGATTTTCAATACACTCAGGGGAGTCCGTAATTCGTGCGCGGCGTTGGCTGAAAATAACTGTTCTCGTTCAAAGGCCTTGTTGAGTCTTAAAAACAGCGAGTTCAGCGTGTCGGTCACCGTCGTTAATTCACTCGGGGTGTTAGGCAGTGTAATCGGTTCAAGGTTATTTCTGGCTTTGTTTTCGAGTTGCGCAGATAACGCACTAAGAGGACGTACGCCGCGATTGACGACCCAGTAAATAAGCACCGCCAGTACCGGAATACTTACGATGAGTGGTGTCATCGCTGCCAGAATAAGGTTTTCGGTTAGCGTGTCTCTGCTACCTAAAGGATGTGCAACAATAACGACGTTGTCATTGTCAGGGTTTGTATTGGCAAGCACGCGCCACCGGTTGCCCAAAAAGTTCTCAGCGCTGAACCCTGTGTTTTGTGAACTGATACGCTTATCGGGCGCATTGGATGAGCGCATGAGCAGCTGATCCTGTTGCCATAACTGCCAGGCTACATCCGGGGGGCTTTCGATTTCCAGTGTATTGCCAGCGTGATTGGCTGGTAAGGCGACCAGAGTATTAGCGATGGCCTGTAATTCACCGTCAAACAGTCGGGTCGCGTCTTCCATGCTGGCGCGATAACCGGTGATGGCTGCACTAAAGGTCACCAGCACTATCAGGGCTATCAACAACCAGGTCACCTGGCGGCGGATGGAATTCATAGTCGCAGTTACTGTCCTTTGGGCGTGGTGTAGCCCACACCGCGAATGGTTTTAATAAACTGATCGGGCAGTTTTTTGCGAAGGTTACTGATGTGAACTTCAATAGTGTTCGACGCCACCTCGTCGCCCCACTCATAAAGCTTATTTTCGAATTGTTGTTTTGACAGTACCCGGCCGGCATTTTCCATTAATATGCGCAAGACCATAAATTCCCGGCGTGGTAGTGACACGGGCGAATTATTCACTGTTACCGAATGTTCAGCGAGATTCAGAGAAACGCCGTGTAAGCTAATATCACTGGACGCGACGTTACCCAGTCTGCGCTCCAGTACTCGCAATCGGGCAAACAATTCAGCCATATCAAAGGGTTTTGGTAAATAATCGTCTGCACCGCCATCCAGACCGAGAATTTTATCATTCATGCTGTCGCGGGCAGTCAGAATCAACACCGGCAACGACGCATCCCGGCTTCGCAGTGATTTCAGCACCTGTAGCCCATCCATATCCGGTAACCCCAGGTCCAGCACCACCATGTCTGTTTCGCCTTGTTTTACTGCGGCGAGTGCCTCTTTCCCGGTGTGTACAGCGTTGACCGCATAATTTTGTCTGCGCAGCGAATCACCGAGTGCGCCAGAAAGAGCCAGATCATCTTCGACTAACAATATATTCATGCGGCAATACTTAAGCGTTGGTTACAGGCGTATGCAAAAAAGATCGCATAGTTTCCTTAAGAATATCTTAAGAAAGTAAATCGCAACAGTAACACGCTGATTTTAATTTGAAATTCTCAATAATTAAGAAAGGTAAGAGATAAGAAATGTAGTTGTTCACAAAAAAGGGATAACTCTAACATGTTGTTTTTATTTACTAAATATAAAGCTAGATAGGGAGTTATTAAGTGACGGCATCTATTACAAGCTTAACGCGTATTCGCGAATGATACAGATGTCGTGTAAAATTCACACAGTTGTCATTTTTATTTCATAGTAGCGTGGTTTTACCCTGAGCATGTCGCCGAATAAGCTGTGGACGGAGCTGGTTGCTCTGTTTGTTCTGGTTCCTTTATTGTTTTTAGCCGGTATTCAATATGCCGGGCCTTACCTCATGGCGGTGCTTGTCGTCATTGGAGGGGGATGCCTGTGGCTGTTATTGAAAGACAGTACGTTTAAGCGCTTTCGTTTGTGGAATTGGCAACAGGGGAAGCCACATCTACTGGCTTCCTTAAAGTTGTTCGTCCCCTGGGCCTGTCTGACGGCGGTTATTGTGTATTGGTGGCTGCCCGAGGCGTTTTTGCAATGGCCCGCCGAGCAAACGTCACTATGGCTGATGACACTGGTGTTGTACCCATTGTTGTCTGTGGTTCCACAGGAAATTATTTACCGAACCTACTTCTTTCATCGATATAAGCAAATTTTGCCATCACGTTATGTGCGGCTCGGGGCCAGTACGGCGTTATTTGGCTTTGCCCACGCCATTTACGGCAATTGGATTGCCGTAGTGGTATCGGCGATAGGGGGGGCAGTGTTTGGGTTCCGCTATATGCAAAGTCGCTCAACAGTGGTGGTTATTGTGGAACATTCCTTATGGGGATGTTTCTTATTCACGATTGGGTTTGGCTCGTTTTTGTCCATTCAGCATACTTTATAACCACATCTTCTACGATCCTCCCGGCGACATATTGCAACGGGCCAGAAACGTCTGCCATATCTTTATGTGCGCTTTCATTGCACGTTGATATTCCTCAAAGGTTGTTGTTTGTTGGCGTAAATACGCTTTGAAGGCGTAGGGTAATACCGGGTCGTTTTGCCATTGCTCCGAGAGTGGTTCAAACGCGTAGTGAAAGGCATTAATTCGGCTGCCAACGGGTTGAATGTTTTCTATAAAGGACAAGTAAAATACATTGCGCAGAATACTGGCGGTATCATCGGGATGGCCTTGTCCGCAGTGTTGTTCAGGTAACAGTCTGGCGAGCTCACGAGTGAGTATAGGAAGGCCCTGTGCCAACTGCTTTGTGGCAAGCCAGATACTGGCGGGTAAGCGCAGCAGTGCTGTTTGCTTCAGATGCGTTTCCAGGCGTTCGTCCAGGTTGATGTTGGTCTCTTTATAGCCCTGTAACTGTTGTAAAGTTGCGACCTGCCCGGTGATATCCAAATGGTCAGCGCTCAACAAGCCGGGCAGGGGACGGCTGAAAGCCTGTTTTGTTTCGTCACTTAATGTCAGCATGTTGCTCCAATGCAAGTGAAAATCAGCGGTCTTAATATTCAGCCATTGCTGCATTGTGGCCAATTGTGATTCACGATTGTCGATGCCGGTCGTAGTCTGCTGATAATAATCAATGCACTGCTGAAGTGCCCGAATAAGACGGTACTCGTAGATCAAACGTACCGAATACGCCTGCACTTTACCCAATGCGGTATTGCGCTCCGCCACGAGACTCCCTAACCGGCAGGTTTGTATCTGGTAAAGTTCAGTAAGGTCAATTTCGATAGCCGTTGTTGTGAGCAGAAGTTCGTTTTTATCCGGGTAATTCAGCGTTGCTCGGTCAGGCATTGCAGGCAACGTTGTGTCGAGCGTTCGCGACAAACGGGATTGGTAGTCTTGTAGTTGCGACGCGGCATCATTTGGTGTGCAGCCAGTCAGTGACAGCAGCAAAAATAGGTAAAATACGCAAATGCCAACGCGGAGCTGCCTTGTGCTGATAATGAAAAGGAAGGTTACAACTGCTGACAAATCTGATGTACGTCCTGTTGCGCTGTGTTTAAGTACTGACCGCCAAATAGTACGGCATGATTGAGTATGTGGTAAAGCTGATAGAGTTTACGTCTGGAAGCGTAATCCGGATCCAAAGACCAGGTCGCCTGATAGCCTTCGTAAAACGCATCGGGCAGACGACCAAACAGTTCTGCCATTGCAATGTCGGTCTCCCGATCGCCAATATACACGGCCGGATCGAAAATTACCGGGACGTCATGATGAAAACCAATATTACCGTGCCATAGGTCTCCGTGCACCAGTGAGGGCAGGGGCTGGTGGAACTGAAGATACTGGTGAATCCGGGTAACACAGACGTCGATGTTGCACCACTTATGGCCTTTTGCAGCAAGTAACTCCAGCATTGTACCAATGCGAAACTCGGCGTAAAACTGGGCCCAGCTTGAATGGAATTCGTTTATTTGTCTGCTTTTGCCTATGAAGTTATTGCGCTGCCACCCAAAGCGGTTGGTGGTTGGTTGGCGATGCAGGGTAGCTATCTGCTCACCACAGCGCCGCCATAACTCGCTGCTTCCGTGTTGCATCTTTAAGTACTGCAAAACCAGATATTCGTGGAGGGTACCGTTTTCTTCGATTACCCCGTGGCAGATAACAGAAGGGGTTTTAATACTGTCGGACTTTTCCAGCGCCGATAAACCATCGGCTTCCGCATCCAGTTCCAAGTCATTGGGATGGCGCATGTCACGGTATTTAACAAAAAAACGCCGGGATTCGTCACGTATCATGACGCTCTGGTGTGAATCGCCTCCGTGAAGCACCTGACGATGCTGACAGACGAACAAATTCCCTGTTACTTCTGAAATGGTTTCACTAATGAATTGCCACATGGTCTTGCGATGTCATGGGTTTTCCTTGAGTATGGAATATTTTGTTGCCTTTGCCAGTAAGAATGTGGGCTTTTTAACGGATTTTTGTCCTTTTGATAGGGGCCAAGGGTTATTCGCTTTTCACCAGAAAGCTTGAGTCAAAACGATATTTTATTATTAGGCGTTGCATGACAGGTCGAAGGCGTTATAATCCCAGCAAACAACGGGCCATTCGCCCGCTCACGCACCCATCTCAGGGTGTTTTTTTATGACTAAAAACAAACACAAGTGGCACAGAGTAGGTGTCACCACTGTAAGGACGATTCATGCCTGTTATTACTCTTCCTGATGGAAGTCAGCGTACTTTCGACAACCCCGTTTCTGTATTAGATGTGGCCGCCGATATCGGCCCTGGTTTGGCAAAAGCGACCATTGCCGGTCGTGTAAACGGCGAGCGTGTAGACGCGTGCGACGTAATTGAGTCTGACGCAGCGTTAGAAATCATCACCGCAAAAGATGAAGACGGTCTGGAGATCATCCGTCACAGCTGTGCTCACTTAATTGGTCACGCAATCAAACAGCTATGGCCTGATGCGAAAATGGCGATTGGTCCGACAATCGACAATGGTTTTTATTACGATGTTGATATGGAGCAAAGCCTGACCCAGGAAGACTTGCAAAAGCTTGAAAAGCGTATGCTGGAACTGGCAAAAACGAATTATGATGTGGTTAAGAAGAACGTGAGCTGGCAGGAAGCGCGAGATACGTTTGAAGCCCGCGGCGAAACCTACAAAATAGAAATTCTTGACGAGAATATTCCTAAGGACTCTTTCCCGGGTTTGTATCACCACGAAGAATACATTGATATGTGTCGTGGTCCTCACGTACCGAACATGAAGTTCTGTCAGCACTTTAAACTGATGAAAGTGGCTGGTGCATACTGGCGTGGTAACAGCGACAATAAAATGTTGCAACGTATCTACGGTACAGCCTGGGCAGATAAAAAGCAGCTGAAAGCCTATTTAACCCGTCTGGAAGAAGCGGAAAAGCGTGACCATCGTAAAATCGGTAAAACGCTAGACCTGTTCCATTGGCAGGAAGAAGCACCGGGTATGGTGTTCTGGCACAACGACGGCTGGTCGGTTTACACCGAGCTGGAAAAATTTGTACGTAACATGCTTCGCAAGTACAGCTATGACGAAGTGAAAGGCCCGTTGATGATGGACCGTGTGCTGTGGGAGAAATCAGGGCATTGGGACAAGTACGCCGAAAACATGTTCACCACCGAATCTGAAAAGCGTGAATATGCCATTAAGCCCATGAACTGTCCGGGTCACGTGCAGATTTTTAACCAGGGGTTGAAGTCATACCGTGACCTGCCATTGCGTATGGCGGAATTTGGTTGCTGTCACCGTAACGAACCCTCTGGTGCCTTGCACGGCCTGATGCGTGTCCGTGGCTTTACGCAGGACGATGCTCATATTTTCTGTACCGAAGAGCAGATGCTGGATGAAGTGTGTAATTGTATCGACATGATTTACGATGCATATCGCACGTTTGGTTTTGAAAAGATCGAAGTAAAACTGTCTACCCGCCCTGAAAAGCGTGTAGGTAGTGACGAGATTTGGGACAAGGCTGAAAAAGCCCTGGCTGACGCGCTTAACAGCAAAGATATTGAATTCAAGTACTTGCCTGGTGAAGGTGCGTTCTACGGTCCGAAGATTGAGTTTACGTTGTACGACTGTCTTGATCGCGCTTGGCAGTGCGGTACGGTACAGGCCGACTTCTCTATGCCTGGTCGCTTAGGGTCGACCTACGTAGCAGAAGATGGCGAGCGCAAAGTACCGGTAATGATTCACCGTGCGGTGCTGGGCTCACTGGAGCGTTTCATCGGTATTCTTACCGAAGAATATGCGGGCTTCTTCCCGCTTTGGTTGGCGCCTAAGCAAATGATGGTAATGAATATTACCGACAAACAAGCTGAATATGCCGAGCAAATCGTGGAAAAACTGCAAGCGCAAGGGTTCCGTGCGAAGTCTGACTTGAGAAATGAGAAGATAGGCTTTAAAATTCGTGAACATACGCTTAAACGCGTACCTTACATGCTGGTGGTCGGTGACAAAGAGATGGAATCGGGTCAGGTGGCAGTGCGTTCTCGCCGGGGTGAAGACCTGGGCAGTATGCCAATCGATGCCTTTATTAGCCTGGCGAACGAAGAAATCGCTGGAAAAACCATCAAATAACGGTATACTCGCGCACTACATTTGTGGCGCGCGATTTCGTTGGCTACAGCAAAAATATAAGTATCTGGTTTACAAGAGATTTTTAAATATATCAAACCAGGTGAAGATTAAAAAAGTTGGAGGATTAGCACATTAAAGGCGCTAACAATAAGGCTCAGGGCGATAAAGCCCGAATTAATGATGAAATTACGGCAAGAGAAGTTCGCTTAATCGGCGCGGACGGAAGTCAGGTAGGAGTGGTAACGCTTAACGAAGCACTCAGCTCCGCCGAACAAGCAAGTTTAGATCTTGTTGAGATTAGTCCTAATGCTGAGCCGCCAGTCTGTAAAGTTATGGACTATGGCAAATTCCTCTTTGAAAAAAGTAAAGCTCAGAAAGAGCAGAAGAAAAAACAGAAGCAAATTCAGGTCAAGGAGATTAAATTTCGCCCTGGCACTGATGAAGGCGATTACCAGGTAAAACTGCGCAACCTGCGTCGCTTTCTGGAAGGTGGCGATAAAGCCAAAGTTACGATCCGTTTCCGCGGACGTGAAATGGCTCACCAAGAGATCGGCATTGAGCTGCTGAATCGCGTTAAAGGCGATTTAGAAGACATTGCCAACTGTGAGTCTTTCCCTCGTAGAGTGGAAGGCCGTCAGATGATCATGGTGCTCGCCCCACTTAAGAAGTAGTAGTGGTTTAAAGTTTTTGGGAATCTGCAACCCAAAACACCCTGCTGCAAATATTAACCGGTGGAAAGGTGACTGCACACCCCATACCGATATTAACAATGCGGAGTTTTAGCAATGCCTAAAATGAAAACTGTTAGTGGTGCTGCCAAACGTTTTAAGAAAACTGGTTCAGGCCGCTTTAAAAGCAAACAGTCTCACTTACGTCACATCCTGACTAAGAAGAGCTCTAAGCGTAAACGTCACTTACGTGGCAAAAAACTGGTTCATGACTCTGATACTAAATTAGTACAGCGCATGTTGCCTTACGTTTAAGTTTGAGGAGACTGAAAAATGGCTAGAGTAAAACGCGGCACGATCGCACGTGCACGTCACAAAAAAGTTTTAAAACAAGCTAAAGGTTATTACGGTGCTCGTTCACGCGTTTATCGCGTAGCGGTACAGGCTGTAACTAAAGCTGGTCAATATGCTTATCGCGACCGTCGTCAGCGCAAGCGTCAATTCCGTCAACTGTGGATTGCACGTATCAACGCTGCGGCTCGTCAAAATGGCATGTCATACAGCCGTTTCATTAACGGTCTGAAGAAAGCGTCTGTTGAAATCGATCGTAAGATCCTTGCCGACATCGCAGTACATGACAAAGCGGCTTTCAGCGCATTAGTCGACGCGGCTAAAGGCGCATTAGCTTAATTATTAATTAATTAAGTTTAAGTTCTTTCGGAAAACGGCGAGCAGGATGCTCGCCGTTTTTCGTTTCTGGCTAATAATGATTTATTGCAAAAACCTATCGTCAGGAAGTGTACAGGCAGAAACGGGTTTTGGGGCTTCTACTCCTGAGGTAATCCAGCAGTCCTCGTAAATCGAGCAGTAGCACATGGTGACTTCAAAGGTTGCATTAAGTAGCAAAGGGACCATTGCGGAATCACCCGTTTTAAAGGCCTGGATTTTTTGACCTGGCCGAATCACACCGTTACTTATATGCGATTGCTGATAGCTAACCTTTTTCTCTGGCGCGACTATTTGCAACACCTCCTCCCATGTGGTGGCGGACAGGCCATTCACGTTCATAGTGACATAGTTAACGATAGCAGGTCCGTTTCCCTGATTTAATACAATGTACTCGTAGCGGTTGTTTTGCCAGCTTCGTGCAATTACAACACTTGGCCAGACCGACGCTTTTGCATAGGCCCGGTCAATGTAAGCTGAATACATGGCAACAATAACGGCGACCAGGCTGGTTATCAGAGCCGATATTGCGACTATCATCTCTGGCTGTGTGTACCACTTGTTTTTCACTCCCTTTCTCCTTGTGCGAAAGCCTGCTGCTTAAGTTGATCCCACAGAAATTCACTGACCGGACCGTATTGTTCGTCGAGTTTGCGCACGACGCTAATTTCGCCACGAATACTGCAAGTAACATCTCTTAATTCGAGCGCAATCATCTCACCGTGAGCGAGTTCATCAGCAATGCGGTCACGAGGAATATACCCCCATCCAGCGCCTTTCATTAGCAGCGCTTTTTGTGTGTCACTGTCATTTGAACGAATGGTAAAAGCGGGCACCACCCCCATGACTTTCTCGATATTGATATCAATATCAAAAGCCTGGGGCATCAACAAGGGAATATCGTGCAGATGACGTGAGTGTGTGGGTGGAGTATCAAGTTTATCCAGACAACTGGCGTGCATTACAGCAATCACTTCGAATTGTCCGAAAGGCAACGTATCGAAGGTCGCCAGCTCGTGAAAACTGTGCATCCACGGTGTTATCGCTATGTCGGCATGACCGTCTATCACACGTTGTAATGCGCCTAAACGGGCGACGGAACTCAGGTATAACTCTGTATGTGGAAACGCGCGTTGAGTATTTATTACCGGATCATAAATCGAAAGTTGCTGGCAGATCGTATCGTATACCAGTTCGACCTTGCGTTCATGATCGCGGCTCAGGTGCTTTGCCAGGCCTGTTAGCTCTGATTGCTGACGCAACAGGTAGCGGCAGTGGGGTAACATGCGATGCCCGTCTTCGGTCAACTGCAGGCGGTTCCCGCTTTTTTGCAATAAACTAAGGTTAAACTCTTCCTGAAGACGTTTGATGGCAATGGAGATCGCCGGTTGGGTTTTATGTAGTTGTTCTGCGGCCCGGGCAATGCTTCCCAGCTCGGCAACGGTGACAAACATACGAAGTTGTTCAAGCGTCATAAATTAAATTTAATATATAGCTAAAATAGATTAAATATTATTTTGGTATGGATTGGCGTATATTGCCAGCATTAGCTTAGGAGAATGTGTGTGATTCAAAA
The DNA here is from genome assembly GCA_017794925.1 of Aestuariibacter sp. GTDB lineage: Bacteria > Pseudomonadota > Gammaproteobacteria > Enterobacterales > Alteromonadaceae > Alteromonas. Next base: position 2,800,409 of record CP051238.1, read on the forward strand.
ATTTCATGTTCAGATTGGGGCGGTGATTGCCCTGATTAGCGTGCTGGCAGGTTGTGGTGGTCAGGCCGAGGTTGCGCAAGCAACGGGTGAGCAGACCAAACTGGTAAAAGCCATTACGTTAACATTAGGGGATAGCGGTGGATATCGAGAATTCCCCGCCGTGGTTGAGGCCAGTGAAGATGCGACACTGGCGTTTCGCGTATCAGGAGAACTGTCTGAACTCTCTGTCACGTCAGGTCAGTTGGTTGAAGCCGGGCAGCTGCTCGCTAAATTAGATCCTACGGATTATCAGATTGCCGTCGACCAGGCACAGGCCAATTATGATTTGGCCAAGGTGCAGTATGACCGGGCTAAAACCCTGGTTGAAAAGCAATTGGCGTCTAAAGCCGGCTTCGATGAAGCCAACGCGCAACTACAGGTCGCGGCAGCAGCATTGAAGTCTGCAAAAACCAATCTTGCCTATACCGAGCTACACGCGCCTTTTAGTGGGCAGGTTGCTCAGCGTTTTGTGGAAAATTTTGAAAGTGTTACTGCACAACAGCCGGTTTTCTCGTTACAGAAAAATACGGTGGTCGACGTGGCTATTCAGATTCCGGAAGACTTATTGTCGAATCTGGATAAAGAAGCGAACTATCAGCCGGAAGTCCGCTTTGACACCCATCCTGATGAAGTCTTTCGCGCGTCGTTAAAAGAATACGATGCGGATGCCGATCCCGCTACCAACACGTATAAAGTGGTATTTCAACTACCTCGCCCTGACAGCTTTAACGTGTTCCCAGGTATGTCGGCAACGGTGCGAGCTCAGCTTGATGAAGTAATGAAAGTAAAAAGCGGAGGTTGGAATGTGCCCGCTTCAGCTGTGTTTGCTGACGCAGAAAATGCGCAACAGAGCTATGTACTGGTCATTTCAGAGGATATGACACTGGAGAAGCGCCCTGTGACTATTGGTGGTATTTCCGATCAGGGCTTTAAGGTAGTCAGTGGCCTGAAGGCGTCAGAGCAAATCGTAGCGGCTGGTGTTCACCGTTTAAATGCGGGTGACAAGGTGAGAATCTGGCATAAAGAACGAGGGCTGTAGTCGTGAATATAGCCAGTTATTTTGTTAATAACCGCACATCGAGCTGGATGGTGACACTCATCCTGCTACTGGGTGGGTTTATTGCATTCTTAAACCTGGGACGCCTCGAAGACCCCCAATTTACGATTAAACAAGCCATGGTCATTACGGTCTACCCTGGCGCTTCGCCGACTCAGGTTGAAGAAGAAGTGACCTATCCCATAGAGAATGCAATTCAGCAGTTGCCGTACGTCGACAACATCAAGTCTATATCGACGGCAGGTAAATCCCAGATAACGGTAGAAATGAAAAGTATTTATCGCAAAGAAGATCTTCGCGGTATCTGGGAAGAAATGCGTCGTAAAATTAACGACCTGGCACCGTCTTTGCCCTCTGGTGTTTACCCGCCCAAAATCATTGATGATTTTGCTGATGTGTACGGCATGCTTATCGCCGTGACTGGCGATGGATATCAATACAAAGACATCAGTGACTATGTCGACTTTTTAAAGCGTGAACTCGTGCTGGTTGATGGCGTGGGTAAGGTCAGTGTGCAAGGCGAGCAGGAAGAGCAGGTATTTGTTGAAATCTCCCGTTCTAAAATTGTCTCTCTGGGTATCAGTCCGAGTCGGATAAGTTCATTACTGGTTACTCAGAACCAGGTTTCTAACGCCGGTAAGGTAAAAATTGGTGATGAATACATTCGCATAAACCCAACCGGCGAATTTGAGACGGTCGAAGAACTTGAAAACCTGCTTATTAGTCAGGCTGGCGCCTCTGAGCGTATTTATCTGGGCGATGTGGCCCGTGTTTATCGTGGTTATGAAGAGGTACCTGACAATCTGATTCACTACGGCGGCCACCAGGCGTTGCTGCTGGGTATTTCATTTGCCGACGGGGTGAATGTTGTGGAAGTCGGTGAGCGTATCCAGCAGCGTATGCAGGCGCTCGAATACATGCGTCCGGTGGGCATGGACTCGGACTTTATTTATAACCAGCCCATTGAAGTCGACAAATCGGTGTCGGGTTTTATTTTAAACCTGGCCGAAGCGGTAGGCATTGTGATCGTGGTGCTGCTGTTATTTATGGGTATCAAGTCTGGTTTGTTAATTGGTTTAATTTTGCTGCTGACGGTATTGGGCACCTTTATTTTCATGCAGCAAATGGAAATTAACTTGCAGCGCATTTCGCTGGGGGCACTGATCATTGCACTGGGTATGTTAGTGGATAACGCCATCGTGGTGACCGAAGGGATACTGATTGCCATGAAGCGCGGGCTAAACAAACGCGATGCTGCCGCGCAGGTTGTTAGCCAAAACATGTGGCCACTGCTGGGAGCGACGGTGATTGCCATTATTGCGTTTGCACCTATTGGCTTGTCCAGTGATGCGACCGGTGAGTTTGCCGGAAGTTTATTCTGGGTACTTTTTGTCAGTCTGTTGTTGAGCTGGGTAACAGCGATTACCTTAACGCCATTCTTCGCGACCTTGTTGTTCAAGGATGACACCAATACTGAAAACAACGAAATTAAAGACAGTGAAGATATTTACAAGGGCGTTATCTTTGATGTGTTCAGTGGCATTTTAGGCTTTGCATTGCGCTGGCGTGTCATTTCCGTTGTCACCATGGTTGGCTTATTGGTGAGTGCTGTGATTGCATTTGGTCAGGTTAAGCAAGCATTCTTCCCGCCGTCTACCACACCGATGTTCCTGGTAGATGTCTGGCATAAAGCAGGTACCGACATTCGGGTAAACGCCGAAAAAATGGGTGCAATAGAAGCGCATATGCTTGAGCAGGACGGGGTAGAGGAAGTGACTACAACGGTTGGGCAGGGGCTCCCGCGTTTCATGCTGACCTATAAAACGGAAAAGAGCTATCCGACCTACGCACAGCTGGTGATCAGAATGCAGGATGGCGAGTCATTGGAAGCACAGCTGCCTAAATTGCGTGATTACATGGAAGCTGAGTACAGCGAAATGTTTTACAAAATTAAGCGCCTGGAAATTGGTCCGTCTACGGATGCCAAGATTGAAGCGCGCTTTAGTGGGCCGGATCCACAGGTGTTGCGTCAATTGGCTTCGGAAGCAAAACGCGTGTTGGGGTCTGACCCAGGTGCACGCAATATCCGTGACAACTGGCGTCAGCAAACCAAGGTAATTCGCCCGGTATTTAACGAAGCCGCAGCGCGTCGCGTTGGTATCAGTAAAGCTGATCTGGATAACCTGTTGCTTACCAGCTTCAGCGGCGCGCAAATTGGTGTGTACCGCGATGGCACGGACTTGTTGCCTATCATCAGCCGTCCACCTCCGGAAGAACGTCTGACCGCAGATAATCTGGAGAATCTGCAGATATTCTCGTCGACTGCACAACAGTTTATTCCGATTACCCAAATAGTGCGCGAGTTTGATGTGGTGTGGGAAGACCCGATTATCATGCGCAGAGACAGAAAGCGCACGCTAACGGTAATGGCCGATCACGATATTCTGGGCAGTGAAACGGCAGCGAAGTTATTCTCTCGTGTTCGTGGTGAAATTGAAGCCATTCCGCTTCCTGTGGGTTATGAGCTGGAGTGGGGCGGTGAATTTGAAGCCTCGAGTAAAGCGCAAAAAGCTATCTTTGGCTCGCTGCCGGTGGGTTACCTGATCATGTTTATTACAACGGTATTGTTGTTTGCCTCAGCCAGGATTGCAGGGATTATCTGGGCCTGTATTCCATTAGCGCTGATTGGCGTGAGCTATGGGTTACTGGTAACCGGTGCGCCGTTTGGCTTTATGGCGCTGCTCGGATTCTTAAGTCTGTCGGGCATGATCATTAAAAACGGTATTGTTTTGGTTGAGCAGGTGAAACTTGAACTGGAAGAGGGCAAAGCGCCTTATTCAGCGTTGTTTCATGCCACGCTGAGCCGGGTAAGGCCGGTTTGTATGGCCGCCATTACGACTATTCTGGGAATGATACCGCTGTTGTTTGATGACTTCTTTGCCAGCATGGCTGTCGTGATCATGTTCGGCTTGGGCTTTGCTACCTTGCTGACACTGGTATTTGTACCAGTGTTGTATAGCCTGGTATTTAAAATAAAGCCCTCGAACTAACACGTTGTTCTGAAAGCAGCCCGGCCTGATGTATCACGCCGGGCTTTTTTGTAAGTCTTTCACTCAGGTGGGCGTGCTCTACACGCCTGCTTTTATTTAAATAATATAACTTGCTGTTTTTCATGGAATTAAATCTGGTACGCCTTTCGCAATGTCTAGAGTGAGTAAGCATTAGCCTATGTAATCGAAAATCGATAGCGCTATGTGCTCTGATAATGTTTATTTCTTCTTATTTATTTTCTTATTAAAGGAGCGAGCGATGAATGCTGATATTGCAAAAGGTAAGTGGACGCAGTTAACCGGTAAAGTCAAAGAGAAGTGGGGTAAGCTCACTGACGATGAAGTAGAGCAAATGGAAGGTAAGTTCGAAGTGTTCTACGGTAAAATGCAGGAAAAGTACGGCATGAGCAAAGACAAAGCGCGCCGTGAGTTTGATGCCTTGCAGGCCTAGGTTTAAAGGCAGCCCCTCAGCAACACTGAGGGGCTGTTTTCTTTAGAACTTATACGTTGCAGTGAACGAGAAGGTTCTTCCTGCAGAGGGTTTAACCACCACGGAGTCAAACAAGTCAGCTGAGGTATAATATTCCTCATCCAGCAGATTATTCACTTGTAACAAGCCAACAAACGGACCTTGTGCATAACTTACAGAGCCATTCACTATACTGTAGCTTGGTAACATTACTGTTTGCATGATGTCTGTGTAAGTTTCGTCAACCCAGGTCAGACCGATACTTCCTGTCACATCGCCTTCTCCCAGTTCCTGTGCCCAGGTACCGGAAATACTCACGATATTGTCAGGCAGACCACCGCGCTCCATACGCGTATTCATGCCCACAAATGCTGAACGGGGTCCCGCAATTCGGCCGCCATACACATCTTCCGGGTTTAGCCCATTTTGAGCCGCGAAATCAGCGCCGTTGATAACCGCTAAGGCTCCATTACTGACTTCTTCGGTGTTAGTGTGTGTGGCTGTTGCAAGAATCGACAGATTTTCACTTACAAGAGCCCGCATTTCGAATTCCAGACCGTCGCCGAAAACGGCTACCAGCGCACCGGTCTGGCTGTCACGATAGGTTTTTTCCTGATCATACCAGGCAATAGCGGTGTACAACCGGTTGTCCAGCAAATTCATTTTAACACCCACTTCCTGCAACACCGATTCCTGAATGTACTGGCTGTTTTCAATGGTAGTAGGAATAATACCGCCAAGCTGGTTGGTGCTCAGGGAATTGGTTTCTGCGTAGGTAACGTAAGGAATAATACCGTCGGCATTGTAAGACACGCTGGTATTAAAACTAAATGCCGTATCGTCACCGGTGACTACGCCATTACCCTGAGGATCGCCTAAATAGGCCACCCAACCGTTTTCTGATTCAACGTCGAAGTAGTCGAATCGCGCACCAAGCAATACGTTGAACTTGCCATAAGCAATATCGGTCAGGAAAAACGTACCGGCATTGGCAGATTTAGACAGTTGCACCTCGTTAAAGTTACGGGTCAGCGTGCCATCTACGCCGGTAACATTGCCATCTTCATCATAAATGAGTGTGGCATTTTCATAGGGATCAAATGACGCAGGCGAAATACGGTCATTGGCAGTGGGTCCCACAGAAATATCCCGGAAGTCAAATGTCTCATCCATCCAGGCTGCATAGTTGTCGAGATGTTCTTCGCGGTAGTTCACACCAACAATGCTGTTTGCTGTAAAACTGTCGCCCTCATATTCAAAGGTCAGACTGCTGCGTAGTTCATACAGGAATGCATCCGGATAATAGGCAGTAAAACCCCAGCTCTGGTACTTGGTGTGATCCATGTAGTCGTAAAACGCCTCGTTTTTCCATACCGTGCCGCTTTCGAACTCATGGGTGATATCGATATACGCAGTAATCGCTGTGGTATCGGCGTAATCCTGGTCGTCAATAAAGGTGGTTTGATGATCGATTTGCGTGGTGCCTACATCAGTTAAGGCGTAGGGGTTGGTTAACGTTCGGTCCGCGAGGAAATTACCAAAGCCACCGGCACAGCTAATTTCAAAGCCATTGTACGACGCATTGCCCGCGCCGGATTCGGCGGCCGTACACCAACTGTTTACGTTACTAAAAGCATTGTTCAGGAAGCTGGGCGCAAACGACGCAATGAACGCTGACTCCTGAGGCAGGAGCGTGTTTGCACCGATTGCATTGTCTGAATTACGCACTGGTGCAGCACCGGTAATGTAGGTACCGTTGTCAATCAGATCCTGCGTGACGCGGTTCCAGCCGGGAACCTGAATGCTGTCTGTAGTCTGGTATTGTACGCCAAACTGGAGTGTGGTGCTGTCAGACAGGTCAAAGTCGACTGCCGCCTGCACCAGCTCACTTGATGGCTCATAGCCGTCATAAAATGACTCAGAATCCTCGACTTCAGCAAATAACTGTAAGCCACCGTATTTACCGCCAATTTCTAAAGGAATACCCAGACTGCCAGAGATGATACGCTGGTTGTAAGAGCCCACGGTAACTGAAATATCACCGGTGACTTCATCGATGTATTTACTGCCGCCCACTTTGGCTGATTTAGGGGTGTAGTTCAGCTGCCCACCCACGCTGCCGCTACCGTAGAGTGGTGATACCGGTCCGCGCATGACTTCGAGTTTCTCTGCACCACGAACAATGGTGTTGAACGCACCCGGGTTGGCAATTCGACGGAAGCCACGGAAATAGTTGTCTGCGGGCTCGCCACGGATATCCATTGCACCTTTGATACCAAAGAAAGAGCTGGTGAACGCCCCCGGGGTTAAACGAACCAAATCATCAACGCTACGCAGTGCGAATTTGTCTACCAGGTCTTCGCTGATTTCGGTAATTGAGCGAGGGGTTTCATACAATGTTTTATCTAATCCGAATGCACTGCTGTTTTCGCCGTTTGGCATAATGGAGTAGTAATCTGCTTTTTTGCCCAGTACATCTATTTTTTCTACATCAGCGTCGCTGACTTCTGATGTTTCCTGCGCTAGTGCTGTGGTACTGCCAAGAAGAAAAAGCGCAATACCAACAGCTATGGGATGAAAAGAATGAGAGTGTTTCATTAGTATTCCCTGTTGAGTGTGTTAGAGGAGTTCCCGACCCTATGGAGCACAACGCGTGCCAATACCTGACCAGTTGGTCAGATTAATTCAAAAATAAGTCCGGATGCTTTTGTTGGTGATCGCTGTTATAAAATAATAAATTTATAGAATTCAATGTTTTGAAATGCTATTGAAGGATGGGGTAATAAGATTTGAAAAAAAGAAATATTGTGAGTTTAGACTGAACAAATGAAAGACTCCGTTGGCTTTTTGAAGAATTTTGCACCAAATTTATACAGTGAATGCACGTTAAATGCTCATAAAATTGCGGTGAATCTCTTTAATTGTGCAAGTAAATCACGCTAAACGGTTATAATTAGGTTGGACGAATGAAAAGGATATTACTGTGTTAGCACAACAAAATACCGGCCTGATCATCATTGATGTACAAGGGAAGCTGGCTACCCTGGTTGCCAATAGCGATGAGACGATTCAATCAATCAGTACATTGGTTCAAGGCATGCAAGTACTCGGGCTACCTGTGATCTGGGTAGAACAACTGCCAGACAAACTGGGCGCAACGGTGCCGGCGATAGCTGAACATTTGTCAGACTCTGAGCCTTTCGCTAAATCTACATTTAGTGCACTGGGTAACACGGCAATTTCACAGGCGATTGTATCAACAGGGCGCACAGACTGGCTGGTATGTGGCATTGAAACTCACATTTGTGTATACCAGACTGTATGTGACTTACTCGATAACGGTTACCACGCACATGTTATCAGCGATGCGGTGTCTTCACGAAATCCACAACATAAAGCGCTGGCGCTGGACAAGATGCAACGCCTCGGGGCACAGCTGAGCTGTGTAGAGATGGCCTTGTACGAATTGCTCGAGCGGGCAGATATTCCGGAATTCAAATCTATTCTGCCGCTCGTTAAATAAGTCACTGATGAGATTTGAGCTATAAAAACCTGCAAATTTGCAGGTTTTTGCATTTTATTTGCTGAAATCAGCCCGTTAGGGTAGCCGTGCCTTTTATCCTTTGTGTAAAATGTCGGCCTTTTACAGAACCGGACGCTGGGCAATATATATTGCCAATAGCTACACCGGGTCTGCCACACAGTAATTTTGTACCAAATTGGGGTAAACATGGAGCTTGAAGCGATAGTCAATCAGGCAAAAGCCGAGATTGATGCTGCCAGCGACGCAGCCACGCTCGACCAGGTTCGGGTGGAGTTCATGGGTAAAAAGGGCAAGCTGACTGACCTGTTAAAGGGGTTAGGGCAGTTGTCTGCTGAAGAACGTCCACTTGCCGGACAGAAAATTAACGAAGCAAAGCAAGTTATTCAACAGGCTATCAGCGTGAAAGGCGATGCCTTGCGCACAGCGGAAATGAATAAGAAGCTGGCTGAAGAAGCCGTTGACGTGACCCTGCCGGGTCGTACCGAGTTTGCAGGTAACCTGCACCCGGTATCACGCACAATTAGCCGTATTGAAAAGTTCTTTGGCGAGCTGGGCTTCGCAGTGAAGACCGGTCCGGAAGTAGAAGACAGCTTCCACAACTTTGACGCGCTGAACATTCCGGCTAATCACCCGGCTCGTGCTGACCATGATACCTTCTATTTTAATCCGGAAATCATGTTGCGTACGCAAACGTCTGGTGTACAGATCCGCACTATGGAAGCAGAAAAGCCGCCATTGCGTATTATCTCGCCGGGACGTGTTTACCGTAACGATTACGATCAGACTCACACACCAATGTTCCACCAGGTAGAAGGCCTGATGGTAGACAAAAATGTGAGCTTTACTGAGCTGAAAGGTATTCTGCACGACTTCCTGCAAAACTTTTTTGAAGAGTCACTGCAGGTTCGCTTCCGTCCGTCTTACTTCCCGTTTACTGAGCCTTCAGCAGAAGTCGATGTAATGGGTAAGAACGGCCAGTGGCTGGAAGTACTGGGCTGCGGTATGGTGCATCCGAATGTACTGCGTGCCGTGGGCATTGACCCTGAAGAATACACTGGTTTCGCCTTTGGAATGGGCGTTGAGCGTTTAACCATGTTGCGCTACGGCGTAAATGATTTGCGCGCGTTTTTCGAAAACGACCTCCGTTTCCTCAAGCAGTTCAACTAAGGCGGCATCAACATGAAATTCAGTGAAAAGTGGTTAAGAGAATGGGTTAACCCTGCTGCGTCACAGGATGAACTGTGCGAGCAGCTAAGTATGGCCGGACTGGAAGTCGATGGCGTAGAGCCGGTTGCCGGTGACTTCTCAGGCGTAGTAGTAGGCGAGGTGGTTGAGTGTGGACAACACCCTAACGCCGACAAACTGCGCGTGACCAAAATTAATGTAGGCGAAGACGAGTTGCTGGACATCGTATGTGGTGCACCAAACTGCCGTCTTGGCCTGAAAGTCGCTGTTGCCAAAGTGGGCGCAGTGCTGCCAGGTGATTTTAAAATCAAGAAAGCGAAACTGCGCGGTGAGCCGTCGTTCGGCATGTTGTGTAGTTTCTCTGAGCTGGGTATTAGCGATGATCACAGCGGTATTATTGAATTGCCTCTGGATGCGCCGATTGGGGCTGATATTCGCGACTACCTTGAACTCAATGACGTTACCATTGAGGTTGATTTAACACCTAACCGAGCAGATTGCCTGGGGCTTCGTGGTATCGCCCGCGAAGTTGGCGTGTTAAATAACACAGACGTCACCGAACCAGCAGTTGAGGCGGTTGCACCAACGATTGAAGACAAGCTGGCGATTACGTTAAGTGCGCCTGAAGCTTGCCCGCGCTATTTGGGGCGTGTGGTGAAAGGCGTTAACGTAAAAGCGCAGTCACCGTTTTGGCTGACTGAAAAACTGCGCCGCAGTGGCATTCGCAGCATCGACCCGATTGTAGACGTAACCAACTTCGTATTGCTTGAACTTGGGCACCCTATGCACGCATTCAACCTGGCTTCTATTGAAGGCGGTATCAATGTGCGTATGGCTAATGCCGGTGAATCCCTGACGCTGCTCGATGAAACCACGGTAGAACTTAAAGATAACACCCTGGTGATTGCCGACGACAATAAAGCGCTGGCAATGGCGGGTATCTTTGGTGGTCTGCATTCAGGTACCGACGAAAACACCACCGACATTTTGCTGGAAAGTGCGTTCTTCGCGCCGGATGCCATTATGGGCAAAGCACGCCAATACGGTCTGCACACCGATGCGTCGCACCGTTATGAGCGTGGTGTAGATCCGCAATTACAGGCTACCGCAATGGAACGCGCGACGCGTTTGATTCTGGATATCTGTGGCGGAGAAGCCGGCCCGGTGGTTGAAGCGCTGAATGACGCTACGTTACCAGCACAACCCGAAGTTACACTGCGTAAAGCGCGCCTGAAGCGTGTTCTAGGCATTGATATTGCTGACGACACCGTGTCTGAAATTCTGGCTCGACTGGGCATGCAGGCGACTGAATCAGACGAAGGTTGGGTTGCTAAAGCACCGTCGTATCGCTTCGATATTGCCATTGAAGAAGATTTAATCGAAGAAGTAGCCCGCGTTTACGGTTACAACAGCATTCCTAATGTTGCCCCTGTGGCTGCACTGTCAATGATTCCGGCAAACGAAGCGACATTGTCGCTGGATGCGGTTAAAGCGGTACTACTTAACCGCGGCTACAACGAAGCCATTACCTATTCGTTTGTTGATCCGAAAATACAGAACCTGTTATTCCCGGAGAGCAATGGTTTGGTATTGCCACACCCGATATCAGCTGACATGTCTATTATGCGCGTGAGCTTGTGGCCGGGTCTGCTTCAGGCAACCTCGTACAACCAGAAGCGTCAGCAAAACCGCATTCGTTTGTTCGAAACGGGCCTTCGCTTTGTACCTGATGCCGATGCACCGAATGGCATTAATCAGGAGCCAATGCTGGCGGGCGTGCTTGCTGGTCGTCGTATAGCAGAGCATTGGGATGGTACTGATTCGGCTGTCGATTTCTTTGATGCCAAAGCCGATGTTGAGGCGCTGCTGGGGCTCACCGGTAAAGGCAAGCAAGTGAGTTTCAAAGCTGAAATGCATACTGCCTTGCACCCGGGCATGTCAGCGGCAATCTATCTTGATGATGCGCACATTGGCTGGCTGGGCGCGGTACACCCGCAATTCAGTAAAAAGCTGGGCACCAACGGACGTGTGTTTGTCTTTGAGCTGCTGTTAAGTGCCGCTACGCAGCGTGAATTACCGTCTGCGAAGCCGGTTTCTAAGTTCCCGGCAAACCGCCGAGACATAGCGATTACTGTGGCTGAAACCGTGGCTGTTGGCGATGTAATAAAATTTATTGAAAAAAATAGCGCAAATCAATTAGTTGGCCTAAACTTGTTCGATGTGTATACTGGTCAAGGAATAGCCGACGGCTATAAGAGCCTTGCGTTATCACTGATCCTGCAGGATCCCGACAAAACGTTGGAAGATGCAGAGATCCAAGCGGTGGTAGATTCAGTGGTTAAAGGGCTTGAATCTGAATTCGGGGCAGCGTTAAGAGAGTAAATTATGGCATTAACCAAGGCCGAGATGGCTGAACACTTATTCGAAAAACTGGGTATCAACAAGAAAGACGCTAAGGATTTGGTGGAGGCGTTTTTTGAAGAAATCAAAGGCGCACTGGAATCCGGTGAACAAGTGAAACTCTCTGGGTTTGGCAACTTTGACTTGCGTGACAAGAATGAACGGCCTGGCCGCAACCCGAAAACGGGTGAGGACATTCCGATCAAAGCACGTCGCGTGGTTACGTTCCGCCCAGGTCAAAAACTCAAGAGTCGGGTTGAAAACTCCAAACCGCCAACTGAGTAGAGATTTAGTGCTTTAAAAAATACATCATTGGCCAGCACTCTGCTGGCCTTTTTATGCTGTTGGTTGAGTTGCTGACTAACAGATCTTCTAACCTACACGTAGTTTTGGGGTAGGCACTTTTTATGACATTTCGCAAAGGCTTAATACTGGCCGTCGTATTGCTAATTGCCGTAGCAGGGGTGTGGTTTACTCAACCACAAGCGCCTGTTGAAGATGAACAAAACGATGCCGCATTAGCGTCACTTTCATTTCGCCAGCAAATTCTGCACGCCAGCGATTTATTGGCAGGCGTAAAGCAAGCTATTCAGCAGCAGGATGCGCAGGCATTGCAAACCTGGCAACAAAAAGCGGTTGAGGTTGCCGTGGCCGCTGAACTGAGTCAGCAGGATATTGACTTTATTGCTTCACAGGAAGGTTTGGAGTATTTGCAGTTTCATGCAAACCGCGCGTTGTTTAATGATGGATTTGAACAGCGTTATCATGCTTTAGCCGGTATTGAGGATTTAAAAGCGCAATACCCGCAAGCACAGGATTTGTTTGCCAAAGCAGACAACATGATAGCGCAGCGTGATGCGATTATTAATGAAATCGCGATAGAGCTGGACGGGACAAATCCACCAGGCGAGGTAGCGCTTAAAGAAGCGAAACGCCTGTGGCAACAGCGCTTCAAAAGTAACTAAGCGCGGTTGGTTGCTTATACCAATCCGCATAGAATATTGCCCTAGCAGAGTGATCCCTGAGGGCGAGTCGAAATCGACTTAGATCACGACGCGGTTACTGAGGCATAGTCGCTCTACGTCCAGTAACCGCAACACAGAGCTAAGTCGATTTGGCCACTCCCTTCGGGCGAGGCTGACAGGCTTTCTGCCTTCGTTACATTTGCTTGATTTAGCAACACTAATCCTGCGCAAATAAGCCTCGCCATAAAACCTGTCAGTCTCGCTGATAGGGTAATATTCTATGCGGATTGGTATTTAACTCAGGCCCAGCTAACATGGTCAGGCAGCGAGTAGCCACTGTATTCTAAGTGTAAAACCCGTCGTTGAGACGGGGTTTGCGCTTTTGACGAGGCGTGAAGCAAATGGGGTCGCATTACCAGTACATCTCCTACGCCAGCTTCGCATACTACTTCCGGCTGTTGTCGAACTATATGCCCGATGTCTTTTTGCGAGAGTAATCCAGCCCGATGACTACTGGGAATGACTTTCAGACAGCCGCTGCTAATGTCAGCGGGATCCAGGTGGATTCGCAACGTAACCATATTATTTAAAACAGCAAGTGGTACCTGTACATGCAGGGTATGGTCTTTTTCACTCCAGGGGCCCCAGTCAGGGGCATCGAATTTCGCTGACACGCAGACGGTTTTGTCCTGATGCCAGGTCACCAGCCAGTTATTGTCGACGGTTTTATTAAATACGATGGCGCGGACTAACTGCGCGGGACCATTGAGGTATTGGCCTGCGAGACTCAGCAAACAGGCTGAGTGGGCGAGTTCATGGATGCCAGTAAACTTCTTCTCGGCATTGCGAATACCACCCGTACCGGCACAGACGTGGTGTGATGACAGTGCTTCACTGATGGCGTGGCACTGCGCTGGCGGTAAGTACCCTTTCACTAGTTCATACCCCACAGGCAGCGCGTTACTATGCTCAGCAGCCATTTAGTCTGTCTAGCCTGCGAGTGGGGCGAATTTGCCGCGTGTCAGGCCAGCTAAATCCTGTGGACTTAATTCAATTTCCAGACCGCGTTTTCCCGCGCTCACGTAGATGGTGTCGAAAGGCTCGGCCGATGCGTCGATAAACGTGGGCAGGGCTTTCTTTTGGCCCAACGGACTGACACCACCCAGCACATAGCCTGTGGTGCGCTCTACTTTTTGCGGATTGCCCATTTGCGCTTTTTTCGCGCCGGCCGCTTTGGCCAGTTGTTTAAGGTTTAACTGATGTGTAACAGGTACAACCGCAACCACCAGCGCGCCGGTATCCAGTTCGGCGACGAGTGTCTTGAAGACCTGTTCGGGTGCCAGCGAGAGCTTTTCAGCGGCTTCCAAACCATAGGAGGCCGCTTGTTTGTCGTGTGTATACTTGTGCACCTTATGCGCGATTTTTTTACGCTCGGCAGCCACAATGCCCGGTGTCATATTTGCTCCTACTGCGGGGTAAATGAAAGCGTGTGAATGGCGTCGCCGGGAAGCAGCGGCGTAAGCCTTTGCTCGGCGTAATCCATAAAGCCCGCCCGGTAAAAGGGCGATAGCGGGTGACCCGACTGACCACCTGGTAACGTCAGCACCGCGCTTTCCAGTTTACCCGGGCGCACAAATAAACGCTCGGATGCACCAAATGCACGCTGTTGTACAGACGGCATGTAAGTATCGCCAAACCCTTCCACTTCCGGCATGTTCAGGTATTTACCTACCAGCGGAATTTGGTTAGCAAACGGGTGGGTAATGGCCAGGGTGTTCACTTTACCCCAACGAAGGGTAGAGAGGTCCTCACTTTTACCATATTGCTTTTCCAAAGACGCTTTGGCTTCTTCGTATTGCGCCAGCATAAACGCCTGCCAGTCACTCTGTCCTTCTGGTAACCAGCCAGGTGGCTGCTTACGAATAAGCTGCCAGATTGCGGGTTCCAAATAACGGCTTAGAGGGCGTAATGATAGATCCTTTGACGTTAGCGTGTCGGATACTGAATCAAACGCGGCGGAAATTACCTGTTGGCGGAAATGCTTCACCAATGTGTAACCCACTGAATCAGCACAGGCGCAGTTGCCCCAGTTTTCCAGCGCGGCAATGTCGTTGGCAAAATAGCCGCTATTGCGATTCAGTAATTGGCGAAGCAATGCATGCCAGGGCTGAAGGAAACGCGCTTCGTTATCTAACTGAATCTGGTAAAAGCGTCCTTCATCGAATTGTTGATAGTCGAACAAGCGATCGCGAATTTGTTGGGCTCGGGCGCCCAGTGCATAACCGCCGTCACCAAAACGCGTGGCATCTTCTGTGCTCATTACCCGGGAATTACCCGTCCAGATTCGTTTGGTGTCAGGGTTCATCACCACCGGTAAATCCATTTCGTCAATGTCCCATCCACCGGCAGCCTGTGATTCAGGTACGGCGATGTCTTTGGGCTCCTGGCGGCCGGGCACTGCACCGCCTGGCATCCAGGCAATGTTGCCGCGGGTGTCACCCATTACGAAGTTTTGCACCGGAATACCCAATTTGCGTACCACGGGAATCGCATCGAGCACGCTCAACTGGGTATCCATTAGCATCAGGTTAAGGTTTACAGAGTACGGCTGGTGTGCAACCCATTGCAGTGCGTAGTAGCGGTCGCCGATTTGTTTAACCGGCCCCCACTGACTTTCCAAACGGGTGTATCTGTGCGCTTCGCCTTTTACCAGTATGGTTTCTTCTACTTCGGTAAGACTGCCAGGGTCGCTGATTTCTACCCAGTCCGCCGTGTCGATATAGGCGTTGGTGAAGCCCCAGGCCACATGACCATTGGTGCCGACAATGATGCCGGGCACACCGGGTAAAGACACGCCTGTGATATTCACATCGTAATCGTTACGGGCGTAATTAAGTTGAGTACGGTACCAGATAATCGGTACTCTGAAGCCCAGATGCATGTCGTTGGCAAGTAGAGCGCCACCGCCGTCGGTAAGCTCACCGCTGACAATCCAGTTGTTACTGCCTACTTCGGGCACAAAAGGTAAAACCTCGACGGTATGTTTTGCGGTTACATCGTTGCCGGGCAGGGGGGGAATATCTGCTTTAAATTGCTGACGACTACCATCCAGTGCCGCCTGGTACTGACTGGACTGTAAAATAAAATCGACCATCGGCTGACCATAGTGTTTGGCAAGCTCGGTGAGCGCTAAGTCTCTGGACAAGGTATTGCCCTGTAAGTCCAGGTACATGCTGTATACCACTAACAGACTGTCAACTTCGGTCCAGGGCTTGATGTCAAAGCCGGTTAGCAAATATTCAAACGGTTTGGCACCAAGCTCGCTGATGGCTTGATTCACGCCTTTGGCATATTGCGACAGCGCCTGTTGTTGCCAATCCGGTAAGGTCGGCAATATGCGCTCGGCACGGCGTCGAAACTGATGAAAACGGTTATTTTTGTCGACGTTTAGGGCGACTTCACCCAACCACTCAGACAGCTCACCAGCCGCCACGCGGCGCTGTAAATCCATTTGGAAAAGTCTGTCTTGCCCGTGGGCATAACCTAACAGGTAAACAGCATCCAACTGATTGGCGGCGGTGATGACAGCCTGACCCAATGCATCACGTGACAAGCTGGCAGGGTGGCTGATTTCGCGCAGCTGCTTTTGACCGTCCAGTACAGGTAAGCTTTGCGATAACGTTACGTACAGGGTTGCACCGGCGATGAGTAAGATGGCAATGACTGCAATGAACAACCATTTGATCCACTTGAGCATGGGAAGTGTCCTTTTAAATACCTTTCTGCTTTAAAACGCAGTGTATAACCACCAGTTTACAAGACGATGAATTGCAAAGGCCAGTGAATTATAACTAACAGGTCTGACCGGGATGCGACGAAGGGGTATTGGCGCGAGCAGTGTCTCGGGTTAAGCTGGTTGTAATAACAAGAAAAGCTATAAAATCAATCAGTAGCAATGCCATCCGACAGTATTCACAAAGAGGCAAAGACCGCTACAACAGGGCTTTAATCGTTAAGAGCGCCCATTACGACAGGCTCAGGACGCCATAATTACCTCAGGTAAACAGGAGTACGTACGCTTAGTACGGGTTGGCAAACTATGAAAATAAAAAATAACGTCATTCTTTTTAGTGCGGTTGTGAGCACGTTGCTGTGGTGGCTACTGGACGCTAACGGCTATTCTTCTGAATTAAGCTTAACGGCGGCGCTGACGGTGCTAATTGCTATTCTTTGGGTTACCGAAGCGTTACCGATCCCAGTTACCTCATTGATTCCCTTTGTTGCGTTCCCCATGGCTGGGGTGATTGACTACAAAGAGGCCTCGTCTGCGCTGGGAAGCCATGTGATTTTATTGCTAATGGGGGCGTTTATGCTCTCTAAAGCGCTGGAAAAGTCCGGGGTGCACCGACGTATTGCGGTATACATGTTGCGATTATGCGGATCGTCTAGCGCCAAACGGTTAGTGTTGGGGTTTATGCTAACCTCAGCTGTGCTGAGTATGTGGATTTCCAATACGGCAACGGCGCTTATGTTGTTACCCATTGCGATGGCAATCATTACTTCAATGGACTCGCCTAAACTGGCGACAGCGCTGTTACTGGGTATTGCCTATGCTGCAAGTCTTGGCGGTGTGGGTACGCCTATCGGCACCCCGCCGAATATTATTTTTATGAGCGTGTATCAGCAAACCACTGGGGTTGAGCTGAGCTTCCTGAATTGGATGATGACCGGCGTGCCCGTGGTACTGATATCCATTCCAATTATGTCGTTCTGGTTAACCCGTCACTTAAGCGAAATGCCGCCGTGTGATTTACCCAAAGCGGGTGGGTGGCGTGCTGCTGAAAAGCGGGTATTAGCCGTATTTGGTATTGTGGCGCTGGCCTGGATATTCCGCCCTTACTGGTCGGCATGGACCGGTATGACACTGGTGAGCGACAGTACCATTGCGATTGCCGGCGTGGTGTTAATGTTTCTGGTCCCTGACGGCGATAAAGAAAAGCCGGGCCAATTGCTTGACTGGCGCACCGCTGAATCGATTCCCTGGGGCATGCTATTGCTGTTCGCCGGTGGTATTTGCATGGCAAAGGCGTTTACCGCGTCGGGCCTGAGTCAGCTGTTGGGCGAAGCTTTAACGGGTTTATCGGCATTACCGGTCGTACTGACGTTATTGTTGTTATGCCTGGCGGTAAGCTTTGTGACTGAGATTACCTCTAATACCGCTACCGCAACATTACTGATGCCAGTATTGGCCAGTGCGTCCGCGGCGATTGGGGTCGATCCGATTGTGTTAATGATGCCTGCGGCAATCAGCGCTAGCTGCGCGTTTATGATGCCGGTTGCAACTGCACCCAATGCCATTGTGTACGGCAGTGGACGCATTCCTATTCAGACTATGGTGCGCGAAGGCACCATATTGAATATTCTGGTCGGGCTGGTGATCACCGGCGTTGTGGTGGTAACGCGATTGTAGTTTAAATAAGAAGCGGTAAAGACTTCAGACAGTAGCCTTAATCAACGCTTTTTTGGTTAAGTCTCAGCCTGGTTTAGTTTCAGAGTATCGCGCTACACAACGTAACGAGATGGTCAGCGGCTGCTTAAACATTCTTCTAAACGTTTTCGCCAATGTGGTCTCGAGCGGCTATGTAATTTCGCTCCTGACCAGGCTAAAAGTCTGACCACCTCATCTGTAGCATGATGAAGTGCAATTTCAATTGGTACTATACCGTGAGCATTTTCTGCATTTACGTCTGCACCATGATCAATAAGATATTGAATCATTGTGACATCATTATTATTAATTGCTGCAACCAAAGCAGAGCCGTGACTAACATCCTGATAATTTAAATTACCGCCTGCGGCTATTCTCTCTTTTACTAATTCGAGGTTTTTTCCACGTACCGCAAAAATTAATTTTTGATCGATGCTGAATGTCATAAAACACACGTAATTGTGTTAGCGATTAGCCTTATATGCGCCAAATTACTTCGACGACACGGGCGTATCGGGTACGGCTGCCAGTAAATTCAGGTAACGGGCAAACACGAACAACCAGTCTGACAGACGGTTGACGTACTGCAACACGGGCGCGGCAATGTCGGTTTGTTCGCTGGCGCTTACCAATTGTCGTTCTGCACGACGACACACTGTTCTGCACACATGTGCCTGAGACGCCTGAACGCTGCCGCCGGGCAATATAAATTGCGTTTGTGGGGCGAGTGTTTGCTGCATGGCATCGATTTGCTCTTCAAGCTCAGCCACAGCGGATTCTGGTAAGCGAGAGCTAGCCGACATAGCAAACCCGGCGCTAAACAGGTTATTTTGAATCTGGGTTAACCAGGCCAGCGATACGCCGTGTTCGCTGGTCTGTTGTGACCAGCTTTCCTGCAGTTGCGCGTGAAGCAGGCCAACATGCGCATTCAGTTCGTCTATTGCCCCGTAGCATTCAATGAGCGGGTCGTGTTTGCTTACCCGTATGGCTTTGTCTACGTAAACCTGAGTCTGGCCGGCATCGCCGGTCTTGGTGTAAATCTTCATTGTATATTGTCTGTGTTACTTTGCTCTGCGGCCGGGCGGTCGTAGCGGCGAATTTGCACAACCATACCAAACAGCGGGTGATCGAAATAATGTAACTGTGTGCTGATCACGCGGCGAACCTGCCTGAACGGAATCGATACCAGTTCATACGTTGGCGCGCTGGTTGAATCGCTCTGTTGCTTCACACCTGTTGCTACCGGCTGACGGTAAAACAGTTCACTGTTGATATGCAGGTAGGGCACGCTGTTGATGTATTTCAGGAATACCTGGATAAATCCGTCCAGCTCCCAGATTGGGGGTAGCTGGGTATTGTAAGGGTCGATATTTAAGCCAGTGTTTTCGTCCTGCGGGGCAGTCATAGCCGCGTAACTGATTGGCTGAGGCTGAGCAAGACGGGTATTGAGCTCATTGAAAAATGCAGCGGTTTTTTCGGCTTTTACGGTGTCGGGATCGATATACGCTGAGTCGCTGCCAGCATTCATTGAGTCAGGCGAGTCCAGCAGGCCTTCGATGGGCTCGGGACGCATTTCGCCTTCAACGGTGAACTGTTCCGCAAAGTTCTGACCAGCAAACAGGCGCAGAGTTTCAGCGTTATCCTGCCCGAACTTAACCTGCTGACGCCAGCTAAAGTGCGCTAGGCGATCAATACCTTTGCGCCAGCGAACGCTGGTAAACAAATCCTGTTGAGTGAGTTGTTCTTCAGACAGTAAATGCGGTCCATTGGCGCGCGCCCAGTCTGCACCGTGAATAATTAATGGCGTTTGATCAGGAAACGGCACATGCAGGTTAGGGGCCTGCCAATGCCACTGCGGAGTATTGGTGACAAACGCTGGGCCTCGTTGAGCAACGCAGCTTAAGTCACGCTTTGCTGGCATTGCTTCTTTATAAATAATGTCACCCACATGAGATTCTACCCAATAGCTGGCAATGGTTTCAGGTGAAGGGGGAATAATCACCGCTTCCGTGTCTGCAACCGTGTCAGACATCGTTGGGTCAACAGTTACAAGAGGGTTTGTGGTGTCTTGTTCATTTACGATTGCGCTTTCTTCAAACGTCTCGCTGGTGTCTTCAACCGCTTCGGCTGAGTAACCGTCTACCGATTCGGTGACTTCAGGTTCTGGCTCTGGCACATAGTATTTTGCAATGATTTCTTCAAGATCAGGGGCTTCAGCCCAAAGGGGCGATTCAGGCTTTCCGCATACAGGCAAAGACGAATAGACCCACTGTAAATCCGGCTGGAAATACTGTGACAACAAATCCCAGTCTGTTTTGGGGGCGGTGAGCCGCGATTGCTGTTCAAAAGATTCCGATAAATCGCCGACGTCAGTGGAGCGTGAAAACAACACCACTTCTACATCGAACCACCATTTATCGTCATCCTGGGCCATAGCATGGCCGCTTGAAAAGGTACTGAGTGCGATAAGACAACCGATAATCCGCCTCATGCTTATTTTGTCTCCCTGGCAAATTCTTCAATAAGCGCTTCCACCATAGCTAATCGTTCGCGCGCTGTCTCGGTTTTCTTTACGATCCGGAGTTTTTGACTGCCTTCAAACTTAAACATTTTGCTGCGGGTTTGCACCAGCGAAATGATGAAACCGGGATCAACCGGGGTAGTCTCTTTAAATTCCACGGTGCCGCCGACGCTGGTGAAGTCCATTTTTTGTATGCCCAGCTTATGTGCTTTTAATTTCAGTTCGGCAATGGCGATGAGGTTTTTAGCCGCGTCAGGCAGTAACCCAAAGCGGTCGATACACTCAATTTGGAAGGCTTCGATGTCGTCGTTGTTCTTGCAACTGGCCAGCTGTTTGTATAGCGACAATCGGGTGTTAACGTCGGCAATGTAATCGTCTGGCAGCAGCGCCGGAATGCGAAGCTCAATTTCAGTCTGATGGCTGGCGGCTTCGTCCAATGACGGTTCTTTACCGGCTTTGAGCGCTTCTACCGCTTGTTCCAGCATATCCATGTACAGTGTAAAGCCCACGGTGGCAATTTGCCCTGACTGGTCTTCGCCCAGCAGTTCACCGGCACCGCGAATTTCCAGATCGTGGGTAGCTAACGCAAAGCCTGCGCCTAAGTCTTCCAGGCTGGCAATCGCTTCAAGGCGTTTAACCGCGTCGCGTGTCATGCGCTTGGGATGTGGGGTTAGCAAATACGCGTAGGCCTGATGGTGCGAACGGCCGACACGACCACGTAACTGGTGAAGTTGGGCCAGACCGAGATGGTCAGCACGGTCCATAATAATGGTGTTAGCAGTAGGCACGTCGATACCGGTTTCAATAATGGTGGTACATACCAACACGTTAAAGCGCTGGTGATAGAAGTCACTCATTACCGACTCCAGCTCGCGCTCTCGCATTTGACCGTGGCCAACGGCAATGCGCGCTTCTGGCACGATTTCGGCAATTTCTTCTGCCGTTCTGGCTATACTGTCGACTTCGTTGTGCAGGAAATACACCTGACCACCGCGTAAAATCTCACGCATAATGGCTTCACGGATCACCGCTTTGTCGCGCTGCTGTACGAAGGTTTTAATGGCTAAACGTCGTGCTGGCGCGGTGGCAATAATAGACAAATCACGCATGCCCGACATGGCCATGTTCAATGTTCTTGGTATCGGCGTGGCCGTTAGGGTCAGAATATCCACATCGGCGCGCAGTGACTTAAATTTCTCTTTCTGACGTACACCAAAGCGGTGCTCTTCGTCGATGATCACCAGGCCTAAATCGTTGAACTGCACGGCGTCGCTTAATAATTTGTGTGTACCAACCACAATGTCGACGTTGCCTGAGGCGATACCGTCGAGTACGGACTTTTGTGCTTTGCCGCTTACAAAGCGCGATATTACTTCAATTCTGAACGGCAGGTTGGCAAAACGGTCTTTAAAATTCTCGTAATGCTGCTGAGCCAGCAGGGTAGTGGGCACCAGAATAGCGACCTGTTTGCCCTGATTGGCTGCCAGGAAGGCCGCGCGCATGGCAACTTCTGTTTTACCAAAGCCCACGTCACCGCATACCAGGCGGTCCATGGCCTGTGGTGCGCCCATATCCTGAATAACGGCATTGATTGCCTGCATTTGGTCGGGCGTTTCTTCAAACGGGAAGGTATCGGAGAATAACTGATAATCTTCCCAGTTAATGGGGTACGCAAAACCGGGTTTAGCGGCGCGTTTGGCGTAGACATCGAGCAATTCTGCAGCCACATCGCGCACTTTTTCGGCGGCTTTTTTCTTGGCTTTGGCCCAGGCATCGGAGCCCAGGCTATGTAAAGGCGCGCTGTCTTGTTCACCGCCGCTGTAGCGCGATATTAAATGCAGTGACGACACCGGCACGTACAGTTTTGCCTGTTTGGCATACTCAATACACAGGTATTCAGTGGGGATGCCGCCCGCGTCGAGGGTTTGCAAACCAATATAGCGGCCTACACCGTGATCCAGATGCACCACCGGCTGGCCCACAGACAGTTCGGCCAGGTTGCGAATTATGGCGCTTTCGTCGGTGGCTTTCTGCGCTGTTCGCAGACGGCGCTGGCTGATTTTGTGGCCGAGTAACTGTGTTTCAGTAATAAATAGCAGCTCGCCGTCCGGGTTTGACCAGCGGAAACTGTGTTCGACCATACCAATGCTGATCCCAACCGATTCATGGCTGGTGAAGAAGTCGTTAAAATGGCTGAATTCTACCGGTTTGATTTGGTATTTGCGCAGCACGCCCAGCAGGTTTTCACGCCGGCCCTGAGACTCGGCACAGAACAGTACTTTTGCCCCTCGGGTTTTAGCGTCGTCTATAGCGGCTAATAACGCCTGCGCCGGCTGTTTCTTTTGCGGGTTCAGCGCGATGTCGTTGAGCTTTTCGCAGTGCAGATTGTGTTTACCTGCACTGTCTTCCAACACTTCCTGACTTAACGAAACCCGCGGCCATTGCTTAATGCCTGAGAACAATTCATTGACCGGTAAGAACAAGGCTTCGGGCGGTAATAGCGGGCGGTCTTTGTTATAGCGATACTGTTCGTAGCGTTCAGACACGTCTGCCCAGAAGAACTCGCTGGCGTCGTTGACATCACCGTGCAGCACAAGTTGTGTGTCGGGGTGGAAGTAGTCAAACAGTGTGGCGGTTTTCTCAAAGAATAACGGCAGGTAGTATTCTACGCCGCTGGGCATAGTGCCGCGGGTAATTTGCCCGAATATTGATCCTTCGTTATTGCTGCCTTCAAAGCAGTCCAGAAACTGCTGACGGAACAGGTTCAGGGCGTTTTTGTCGGTTGGAAATTCCCTGGCCGGTAACATACGGATTTCGTTAACCGCATCGCTTGAGCGCTGGGTATCGGTGTCGAATAACCGAATACTGTCGACTTCGTCGTCGAACAGGTCGATTCGGTAAGGGTGTTTGCTGCCCATGGGGAACAAATCAATAATACTGCCCCGAACCGAGAATTCACTGTGACTGAGTACCTGACTTACGTGCAGGTAGCCTGCTTGTTCCAACTGTCTGCGGAAGGTATCGCGGTCGAGCTGCTGACCTTTTTTAAGGAGCAACAGATGCTGACCGATGTATTCCACCGGTGCCAGGCGCTGCATTAAGGTATTCACCGGTACGATGAAGATACCCGTTGGGTCCTGGGTTAAACGGAATAAGGTTTCCAGTCGCTGTGAAATAATATCCTGGTGCGGAGAAAACGTGTCGTAGGGCAGGGTTTCCCAATCGGGGAACAGCGTAACCGGCGTGTTGGACGCGTCGTTGCCCAGGAAATAGCGGATTTCTTTTTCTAGCTTTAGTGCTGAGGGTGTGTCGGCAGTGACGAGTACCAGCGGCTTTTGTGCTTGTTGACTGGCTTGTGCCACAGCTAGTGCACGGCTACTGCCTTGTAAATGACCCCATTGCTGGTGATCCTGATGACTGGCGGACGTTCTGGCTTTGGGTAACGGCAATGAAAGAAGCGAGGCTGTCATGATTCCTGTTCAGTGTAATTAAGGCGTACTTGGCTCAACGGCAAAAGTGCGCGGATCTAGGGCTGATTCGATTGGTTACGCTTTTTAAGTTGCTGCGTTTGTAAGTGCAGGCTGGCTCGCACCAATAACTCCTGATCCTGTTCTCGAATTCGGGTAAAAATGAAGGCTATATGGTAGCCATTCGGCTCTTGCTGGCAAGCAATAACTTCGCCGTAGCAAAAAACCGCAGCGGCCTCTTCGGTAACAAACAGTTTAAGCTCTGCGATAGTGCCAACCGCAAGTTCTGAATCGTGGTTTATGACCACGCCACCACCGCCGAACCTGATACTTTCAGTGCGGTAATTTGGATCGTCCTGTTGATGCAAAATATAAGACATCATCAAATCGATTTTACGCGACTGATGGGTGAGGTAATTCACCAAATCCGAAGCGTGGCTGCTTAGGTTTCTTAAGGGGCGTAGCGCCTGGGTTTCGATGGCTGACATTTCGCTGGCGATGCGAAACGCATAAGGCATGTGTTCTTCAAGTTGCTCCGGTTCGGGTAACACGAAATCGCTGGCAAGTGTGCGAACATTTACCTTTAGTGCATGGCCAATTAAAAAGAATTCGTTAAATTGTGCCTGCTTCTGTTCCAGTGTGAGTGAATCCACGTTACCTCTCCGGGCTGACTTGTGCGCTGGTTAGCTTACACGTATTATGCAGCGAGCTTAAGTTTTTGTTTATTATAATAGTGTTTTGATAAATACGCGCAGCGGCGCGCCCCTGTCGATAGCAAGCACGAAAACACTGTACCGGGACCCGATTTCATGCAATTACCACTCTCTGCATTTATAGCAACGCGATACGCTACTGCCGGTAAACACAATAGTTTTGTGGCGTTTATAAACCGATTTTCCATTGCCGGTATTGCGCTTGGGTTGATGTCGTTAATTGTGGTGCTGTCGGTAATGAACGGCTTTGAAGCTCAGCTACGCCAACGAATTCTGGGCATAGTGCCACAGGTTGTCGCCCATGATACACCGGTTGAAAATATTTCCGAATTAGCCTTGCCGGGTGTGCGAGCCGTGAGCGTGTTTCGTGAAGCGGAAGGGTTGGTGCAGTCGCGTCAGGCGTTGCGTGGCGTTCAACTGCAAGGTGTGGATCCTGAAGCCATGCAACAGCACAGTATTGTGGCTAAGAATATGCTGGAAGGTACATTCGACAGGCTCAATACCACTAAATTTGGTGTGATTATCGGGCGGGCACTGGCCATGGAACTGGAAGTCACGCCGGGCGACCAAATTCGCATTATGGTTGCAGGTGCTAGTGTGTATACGCCCTATGGCAGAATGCCGAGCCAGCGACTGGTAACGGTAACCGGTGTGTTCAATTTAGGTTCACAACTGGACGACAAGGTGATTTATTTACATGTAAATGACCTGAGCCGTTTGTTGCGTAAGCCCCCCAGCAGCGTAGCCGACGCAAGACTGTTTTTAGATAACGCGTTTGAGTATCAGGGAGTCGTGCAGGCACTGCAGGCTGCCGGATACGCTACCTCTGATTGGCGCTCTCGCCAGGGCCCCTTGTTTGACGCCGTAAAAATGGAAAAAAACATGATGTTTTTAATGCTGCTGCTCATTATTGCCGTCGCGGCGTTCAACATTGTGTCTGCACTGGTAATGGTGGTGTCTGAAAAGAACAGCGACATTGCCATTTTGCTCTCACAAGGCATGCAAGTCAGTAATGTACGAGCTATTTTCATGATCAATGGCGTGTTAAATGGGTTAAAAGGGGCGGCCATTGGCGCGGTACTGGGTATTTTAGCTGTGCTGTTTATTAACGATTTATTGGATCTGTTAGGTATACACCTGGCACTGTCGGCAGATGGTAACGGCTTACCCGTAGATATGCGCTGGGAACAAGTAGTGTGGGTTACGTTGTTTTCGTTATTGCTGTGTTTACTTGCCAGCTGGTACCCTGCACAGCGCGCCATGAAAGTGCAGCCTGCCAGAATTTTGCAGCGAGAAGGGTAGTGCTTTAGCGTGCTAAATTTTAATCGCGCTTCAAAACTTGAATAAATGGTCAGGAAAATGCCGTAATATCCGTGCAATATTACTGAATTTTACCTATAATCTCGTTTTTATTTTTCGCCCGGTTCCGACACTATGAATAAAGTTTTTATTACGTCGCAGGATCTGCTTCAGGATTCATTTCGTCTCGCGTCGCAAGTGTACAAAGATGGCTTTCGCCCGCAGTTTATAGTGGGTATCTGGCGCGGCGGTGCGCCAATTGGTATTGCTGTACAGGAGTTTTTCGAATTTAAGAAAGTCCCTACGGATCATATTGCCGTACGTACTTCCTCTTACTATGGCATTAATAAGCAAAGCAAAGATATTCGCGTTCACGGCCTGCATTATTTAATTGAGAATGCCAATGCAGACGATGATCTGTTGATTGTGGACGACGTGTTCGACTCAGGCCGAAGCGTTGACGCACTTATTAAGCAAATCAAAAAGCTGATGCGCTTGAATATGCCAAAAGACATCCGTATTGCTTGCCCTTATTACAAGCCAGCAAACAACAAAACCGACATCGTGCCAGATTACTTTGTAAACGAAAGCGATGACTGGTTAGTGTTCCCGCACGAAATCGCTGATATGAGCGAAGAAGAAGTGCGCGCCGGCAAAACTGAACTTGCTGCTGTTATGGATATTCTTTACGACAAAGAATAACCACTTTAATTCGTTGGCCCGTTTTTACTCATAGCAGTTCAAGCGGGCTTACTACTGCGTTTCCTCCCCGTTGTAATATATGTGTATAGATTTGGGTAGTGCGCACGTCGCTATGGCCCAGCTGGTCCTGCACTGTTCGAATATCCGCGCCCTTTAATAGTAAATGCGTAGCAAATGAATGGCGTAGCGTATGCGGTGTAACGGATTTTTTCAGGCCAATTTCCCTGGCTGTATTGCGTATTACCCGTTGTAATTGCTTTTCATCAATATGATGTCGGCGTCGTAACGACGATTCTGGATCAATACTGGTTTTGCTTGCAGGAAATAAATACTGCCACTCCAAAGACTTATTGGCGCCTTGATATTTCTTAGCTAGTTGATGAGGCAGCCATACTCCAGCGTATTCAGGGTTAGCTCTATCCCGTTCCAGTAAATATTTTACTTTTTCTGTTTGTGTCTGAAGTGGGGCAACAAGGGTGTCTGATAGCGTAACAACCCTGTGTTTTCCTCCTTTGCCGTTCCAGATTTTCACGCAGCGGTAGTCGAAGTCGATATCTTTAACGCGTAACCGAACACATTCCATGAGCCTTAATCCGCTTCCATAAAGCATAGACACGGGTAATGACTGACGTTCAGGAATATTCGCCAGTAACTGCTGTACTTCACTAATGGTTAAAACCGTGGGCAATTTGGGTTTTCGGCCACTATTCACAAAACCAATGTCGTCACTAAGTGGCTGTTCAAGGTACTTGCTATATAAAAATACCAATGCATTAAGCGCACTCGCCTGGGTGCTTGCCGACAGGTTTCGCTTTACCGCCAAATGGGTTAAGTAAACACGTACATCCTGATCGCCCATTTTCTTTGGATGTTGGTACTTGTGAAATCGAATATAGTCGGCAATCCAAACCAAATAGCTCTCAATAGTGCGTTTTGCATACCGTTTGAGCATCATGAGCTCATAGACTGCATTGATGAAAGGTGACTTCATGTAAATTCCTTTTTGCAGAAACTTACCACGCTAACTGCTATGCGCTAACTGAACCTATAGCGAGTTTTTACGCTGATTATTTCTTAGAAGTTGTAAAATCCGCTAGAGTTTCCCAAGGCAAAAAATAATCACCAAGAGTGGTGTATTTAACGCAATAAAATTTAGACTGCACTAGGGCAGTGCGCATTAAAGGGTTGTAAGAAAAGAAGTTATCGGACTATTATGAAGGAATTATATACCCCATTTTGGTGTAAGTTTTTACACCATTTGGGCAGATATTAAATTGTTATACGCCGTTGAGAGGATGAAAATATGATTAGCAAGTTCTCTAAAAATATTGCCTCCGATGTGCAATCGGAAATTGCTTTAGCAAATGAATTGGAAGCTGAAGGAAAGCTTTCAGCATCCTTTCATCATTTGGAAAATGCACACGTGCTAGGGCAAGAATCCACTTGGTGGCATGTCAAAGTTCATGTCCTCATGTTTCTTTGGGCAATTCGCCAAAGAGATATTAAAGAATGTATCGGCCAAATTGTTCGTGTTATTGGCGCAGCAACTAAAACTGCAATCGGTTTGGTTCCTGCGGGTAATACTGGTGGCTCAAATATCAGTCCTTTTAAAAAGCTGCCTATTTCACCAAAGCATCAGGCTGCTATTATCAAAGCCAAAGGTAGCGTATAACAAACCGCTGTAGACGCACGCGGGGCGTGCTGGGACAAAAACACGTGGGCTGTCCTCGCTTCGCTCGGTATTATAGCCCACATATTTTTGCCCCTAAGCGGGGTGTTATATTGCAGGAGTAACATGGAAAGTCGGCTCGTAGTTTCATCAATATGGGAAGATGAATCTTTATTTGAAATCTCTATATTCGGTAGTAATGGGCAGTTCTCTGGTCAAGCAAATTGCTATACAAATAGAGAGGAGATTAACCATCTAGGAAGGCTTCTTGAGAAGTTTCCTAGAACTACAAAAGATGAGCTCAAGTTTACAAGCCGTTCTACCCCTGATCTTTCTTATTTTTCTATTCATGCTTTCTGTACAGACAATTCTGGCCATACAATGTTTGCTGTTACTATTGCTCACATCGAATCTTTCACAAATGCAAGAAACGAAAACTATAAAGTAAACTTTGATATGAAAGTCGAGCCTCAAGCAATTTGTAACTTTGGTATACAGCTTCAGCGCCTAGCGGTTAACCCGCTTGGTAAAACAAGGGCGGTATTGAAAAATGCAATATAACAAAAAAATCAAGCACGCCCGCTACGCGGGCTGGGACGCAAACATGTGGGCTGCTCACTTCGTTCGGATTTTAGCCCACACGTCTGCGCCCCTTATTTAAAAGTTAGTGTTCATTGCAGGGACGGTAGTGAAAGTAAAACCATCAAAATCTCTTCGCTTCAAAATGTTGAGAAGTACTGTCATTTTTTGCGCAATTATTGGCTTCACTGGTTACGTTTGGTCAACGTCTGTATACGAGTGCATTACAATCTTATACTGGGATTTTTGCGGCACTATAGGGCAGGGAAATCTAGTTTATTATTTGGTGGCGTTTGACACCTTAATAACCATTTATCTAGCAGTCCCGTTTCTAACTTATTTTTCACTCAAACATACGGTGCAAGCAAAGAACACTAACAAACCACTGTAGTCACTCGCTGGCGCTCGTTGGGACACAAACACGCAGGCTCCCTTCGCTTCGCTCCGTATTTTAGCCTGCGTATTTGTGCCCCTAAGTGGGGCGTTATGTGCCTATGGGTTTAATTAACCGAATATCCTCTTTTTTCTTATTGGCCGTATCTGCTATTCAGATATATGGAGTAGGGGAAAGGTTATGGCATGCACTATGGATGTCTTATAAATTCAGTAGTGATGGATACACCACGATGAGCCATGAAATGTTTTGGTTTACGGTTATAGTATCTATCGCTAGTTTATTTTTTAGTATTTACCTAAACGTTTCCTCAAGTGATAAGGCAACAAAGTTGGCGTCCAAAATATCAGGTGTGTCTTTGTATACGGGTTTGTTGGTAGTTTTGGTTTTGGTTATTAGCCCAATGGGTCAATTAAGGTTATTTTAAGGCGGCACATAACAAACCGCTGTAGACGCACGCGGGGCGTGCTGGGACAAAAACACGTGGGCTGTCCTCGCTTCGCTCGATATTATAGCCCACGTATTTTTGCCCCTAAGCGGGATGTTATACGTAAATCAGAATGCATGAATATCACAAGATTAAAAAAACAGTTGTAGAGTTGTTACTAAACAATGGTTACAGGGAATGTACAAAGGACACCGAAACGGATTATTGTGGTTCAATGCAATGTATTTATGCCAATGGTAAATCTCGGTTCATGGTGTTTTGGGATGGCGAGGAAGGTTTTGGCGGTGTGGAAGAGTACAAAGGAAAAGGGCAATGGGAAATGCTAAAACCAATTGTTCCAGAGTCAGGGGAAGATCTTTTTCAAAAAAACATATCGGAACTCTTAACCAATATTCAAAGGTTGTTATAGGGT
Source organism: Aestuariibacter sp. (assembly GCA_017794925.1). Classification (GTDB taxonomy): domain Bacteria; phylum Pseudomonadota; class Gammaproteobacteria; order Enterobacterales; family Alteromonadaceae; genus Alteromonas. The sequence goes on from CP051238.1 coordinate 2,830,810, forward strand.
TTACATATAACAAAAAAATTATGTCGCCCGCAGGCGGGCTGGGACACAAACACACAGGCGGCTTCGCCATTATCGCCTGCCTGTTTGTGCCCCATATTTAAGTGTTATGTACTCATGGAAGGTTTCTCACTTGCCTCGAAAGTTAAAGTTTGTAACTGCGATATCACAGATGACTGAAAATGGTGCTCCCATCTATGCTGGTTTTAATCATTACAGAGGTGAGGCTATATTCACTTCCACTTTGAATACGTGTTATTTCGAGGACAAAACTTTGGTAAAGGTTAAAGGCGGTGGTTTAAATGATAGTAACTATAAATGTTCTAAGACTGGTGAGTTTTACAGAGTAATGAAATTTGATAGGTTGTAATAAACCAGTACATAACAAAAAAATCATGTCGCCCGCAGGCGGGCTGGGACACAAACAGCCAGGCGGCTTCGCCATTGTAGCCTGCCTATTTGTGCCCCATATTTAGGCGTTATATTTTTTGAGCATGGAATGGTTAAGAACATTAAAACAAGTCATGAAACTTTTCTGAAAAATTCATTTCAGCTTTGGCGTTACGCTACTTTCTTGACTTTACCTTTAGTTTTTATTGCCTCTTTTATGAAAGGAGGCGACTTTGAGTTAATTAACGTCATCAAAGCTGTTTCTTTTATCCTGCTGTCATGGAGTGTTGTTTGCTACAGCGCAGTGTATTTGATTGTATGGAAGTCTATTAGACTTGGAGAGCTAGAAGACAATGGAATTCTTTTTAAAAAAGATCGAAAAAAAATATAACAAAACGCTCAAGTCGCAACCCGCTGCGCGGGTCGCTGGGACAAAAACACAGTGCGGCTTCGCCATTTTCGCACTGTGCTTTTGCCCCTTAGCTTAGTGTTATGTGCTTTAAGGATATTTAGTTTATGAGGGAATTAAGAATTCCAATTTAAGTAGGTGGTGATGAGAAAGCCACTGAAATGATGAGAATTTGGTTAGCACATGACGAACTATATGTATCTCTATTACTTGGCATGTGGGAAGACGCAGAAGACTGCGACGTTGATGAACGTAATGCTTGGGGGGAACTGCTCGCCGATACAATACGACATATAGCCAATGGTATGGAGCAAAGTCATGGATGGGATAAGAAAGAGACAATAGCCCAATTACTAGGTCTTTACTCAAACATACGGACTTGCCTCGAGGTACAATTACCGGGGGATATGTTGAGTAACGCACATAACAAACCGCTGTAGACGCACGCGGGGCGTGCTGGGACAAAAACACGTGGGCTGTCCTCGCTTCGCTCGATATTATAGCCCACGTATTT